>CAWFAF010000108.1:0-707806 GCA_963813575.1 uncultured Planctomycetaceae bacterium | reverse complement strand
CTCACAGTAACATCAGGCTGGGGCTTGCGCCTGTTTCAACGGTATTGGCTTAGGGAGGGTACTCGACCAGGCCGGGCGGGCACGATGGTGACGAATTCCTCCGGGTCCACGCCACGCGGACCCCTCATTATCAAGTCTGACACATCTTCGACGGCTTGAGCACGCGTTTGATTGCGCCGCGAGAAAAAAAGCAAAATCTTCAGAACCTTTTTTCTGACAAAGACTTGCGCTGTATATCCCGTCCATTTCGGACACATTGCGAGAACGAAATATCCAAGAATAGCGCAGATTGAGATCAGAATCGACCGAGGCCGGGCGGCGGGGGTCGACTCAGGTGTCAAAGTGCAAGCGAGAAACAGGAAATCCATCGGCGCGTGCGTCAGCGGTTTCGGACTCGATCGAGGCCCGGGAATACGCCTGGCTTGATGACATCAGGCGAGGAACGAGCACCCGGTCGATCGCCGCCCGCGAGGGTTTGAGCTGCCGGCGGATACAGCATGGTGCGGCCCGAGCTCGGGCCCGCGAGGTATCATCCCGTAACGGTTGTTTGCGTGGGCGGGATGGATTGCGAATACGGGATTCCGCGGGACGCACCGAGGAAAGCCCCCCATGAGCCGCGGTTGGTGCCCCTCTTTCCGATCGGACCGTTCACTCCCCAATCGGTCTGCCCGCATCGCGGGGAGATTCGGCCGGGATCGGTCTTCTGCTGCATGGTCTGTTCGCGGTCGGGGATGGACGACCATCCAGCGCTGAAACGCGATCCGCGAAACGATCCTCGCCCCGAGGTCAAGGCAGCCAAGCTACGCTGCCGGTGATCGGCCGCGAGACCCGCAAAGAGCGCCGAAAACGGCTTTTCGCGGCCCACCTGGCATCGCCTGAGCCAACTGCGGCCGTCGAATGAGCGGTCTCTTTCTTTCTTCGAGGCGGCCCTTGCACCGGCCACACAAGGCACACCCGGTTTGCGGTTTCTCACCCATTCGAGTCAATCGATGAATCGCCGCAAGCGCAGCGAGCCGCAAGCCTCATTGATACGACCAGGTAGCCTCATGCACAATTCGCGCTCGCAACGATGGCGGTACGAACCGTCACGGCTTCGGACATCTTTCCTGTTCACCACCTGCGCCATCCTGGCGGTGTCCCTGGCGTTATCGTCGGGCGCTTGCAGGACCAGGCGCGTCGGCTGGGTCGGGCTTGACGGGCGGTTCATTCCCTTGGGGCAAAACTATCTCCCTGAGCTGGGCCGCGTCTACGGCAAGGCCTGGGTCGAGGGAGCCAAGTGCCTCGAAAGCGGCCAGTCGGTTCCCGCGGCCTTGACAACCGTGCGCACCCTGTGGGACGCCGGCCGCGTACAGCTCTTCGACCGCATGATCACGCCCGAGTTTGCCAGGATCGTTGCCGAGAACCGAGCCCCATCACAGTACACCTTCGCCGAGCGTCTGGCCCTGGCCAAGGCCTGGCGGGGGTTCGCCGCCGGGCTCGAAACCCCGCGAAAATGATCCCTCGAAGCTGCCGCTGCGTCCCCTGGACGGATGCGCGATGTCAGCACATCGCTCACGGCGTTTCATTCCAAGAGATCTTCATGAGCGACGTCTCGATGCAGGATTTTCCGGGCGGTTGGCTGGGCGTTGACGCGATTCAGCAAGCCTGCGCCAGCCGGTTTCCCGCCTTGTCGGCCACAGCGCCCAGGCTCTTCTGCCGCTCGCTCCCAGAATCGCGATCGCCGCACCTCCTGTACAAGGCCTGGTACGACGTTCTGGGCAACGAGCCAGTCTATCCCGCGCAGCAGATCGGAGACTGTGTTTCCTTCGGACACGGTCATGCCAGCGACCTCTTGCAGTGCGTCGAGATTGCCCTGGAGGCGCTTACGGCCGGGGAATCCTCACCGCTGAAGTCGGGTCAGGCCGCGGCGGAGTACCGCGAGATCGACACCGAGTTCATCTATGCGACCTCACGCGAAGTTGCCGGCATCCTCAGCGGCGCCGAGGGTTCTTATGGAGCCGCGGCGGTCAGGGCGATGACGTCCATCGGCCTGGTGAGCCGTGAAATGCTGGGCCAAGAGGGTGTCTACAGTGGAGACCGCGCCGAGATGTGGGGCCGCACGGGTGCGCCTGCCGAACTCAAGCTCCAGGCCACGTCGTTTCGGTTGGGGTCTGCCGCGCTGGTATCGACGTGGGACGAGCTGGAAGTCGCACTGGCAAGCGGCTACCCCGTGACGATCTGCACGGACCAGAGATTCTGCCTCACGCGTGACGAGCAGGGCTTCTGCAAGCCCGAGGGGAATCCTGGGGCATTGCATGTTCATCGCCGGCCTTCGATTTGACCGCCCTGGCGCCTGCATTGTTCAAAGCTGGGGGCCAGACGTTCCGACCGGTCCTCGTGCTCTTGATCAACCGAGTTTCTCGTTCTGGGCCGATCGGAGCGTGGTCGAGGCCATTCTGGCTCAAGGAGATTCCTGGGCCCTCTCGATCGCCCCCGAATTCGTCACTCGTTCCCTTCCCAAGCACTGGAGCTACAACACAGCCGCCTGACCGCCCAGCGAGGCGGCCGGGCTCAGTGCCCCTCTCGTGTCGAACTGCGACCCGGTCATGCGAATTTCGGCCAGGCGAGCGCCCGAAGATTGGGCCGTGCTCGCTCTGATTGTGGCTACGGCCCTATTTCTGCTGTTCTCGGAGAGTTTCTGGCGCCTGCTCCCATTTTGAGTCGTGCTTTCCTTTAAGGTACACCATGATGAATCCCATCTCCCTCGCGTTCAACCTGATCAACGGCTACAAGACTTATTCGTCGGTCATCCTGGCCGTTGCGTCCGGCGTCGGCATGATTGCGACCAAGAACTACAGTGAGGGCCTGTCACAGATTTTCCAGGGCCTGACGGTGGTCTTCGGCGGAGCCAGCGTGGCCAGCCTGCGGCATGCCGTCGCCAAGGTCGAGAACCAGCCCACCGCAGTCGCGCCCTGAAGCTGATTCGGGCCTCGGGAAGGGTTCGCGAGTGCTTCGCGATCCGGTTCTTCCTCAAGAGGCTCATCCCGGGACGACCAGTCACATGAGCATAGTACCGGAAATCACCAGCAGGACCCTCGCGCTCGCTGGGGGGCTGGTCGCCGCCGGCGCGGCCGTTCTGGCCGAGACGATCTCAACCGAAACCACGGTGGGAACCAGCTCGTTCCTCTTGGGGGCGCAGGACTGATCGCGGCGATCTCGGCTTTCACCAAGGACTACTGGTCAGACCGACAGAAGCAGCGCGAGCATGAGGTCTCGCTGCTTCGGCTCAAGCTGAGAAACCGCACCAGCACGGCACTTCATGAGCTTTACAACTGGGCCAAGGCCGCGCAAGCCGCGGTGCCGGGTCTTCCCGCCGCGCCCGAGTTTCATCAAGACGACCTCGGCGACGCCGACGCGGACAAACGCGATGCGTGACGCCGCTAACCACTGACCACTAACCACTCCCGCGCGCACGGGACTGACCACTACAAACCATGCCACTCGCACCCAACTCGGCAGCCCTGGCTTACCTGGCGACCCAAGCGGGCATGCCCCGGCTGAAACTGCCGGATGGGGCTCGCTGGAGATGCCCCATCCCGAATGGCTCCTGCATCAGCTTCGCTGGCGCTGGCTGCTCGATTCGTGGGAAGGGGGCGAAGCGTACCGCATGGCCGTTTACGGCTTCGACATCCACGGCATTCCGGTTCGCAACCTGATTCGCCACAAGCGAGAGTATCCCTCATCATTCGACGCCAATTTCGCCGCCCAGACCGGGCGGCCGGCAGGCAGCGACCAGGCCAACCAGGCCACCGACGACGACTACGAGCTGAGGCGCGCCCGCACCCCGGTGCCCACCTTCGTGGCCGAGGCCGTCGAGGCGCACCTGGCGCGGATCTACAGCCGGGAAGTCCATCGCGAGGGTCCCGAGCGGCTTCTGGCCTGGTGGAAGAACGTGGACGGAAGAAACACATCAATTGACCACTGGATGTCGGCACCATTGCTCCGCTCTTGCTCGTCTTGGGTCAGCTTGACATCATCGTCGATCATCCGCCGGTTCCCGAGTGGAGAACAAATTCGCAGCCGGGCCGACGAGGTGCGATTGGGCCTTGATCGCTGTGTTGCCTCGTTCATCCTTCCCGAAAACTTGCTCTGGTGGACGCTCGACCGCATGGGCTCCTATCGTCGAATGCCTGGTTCGTGAAGTACGAGACGACGGCGGCACCTGCTGGCGGTTCTGGAATGCACAATCGTGGACGCTTTATGACATCTCAGGCGTGATCAAGCAGGGGCCTGTCCCGCACCATTACGGCAAAGTGCCGATCGTGCGAATTTTCGATCGCAAGCGCCCCCGCTCCCGCAACATCGGCTTGCCGCGGTATGAGTCGATCGCCGAGCTTCAGCGCGAGTATTACAACCGCGACAGCGAGCTGATCCTCTCCGACACCACCCAGGCCCACCCGCTCCTGCAGGGTCCCGAAGATTATGTACAGGCCGATGGAACCGTGCCGATCGGACCTAACTGGCTTTTGCCCAAGAAGAAGAATTCCAACGGGGCAAACGCAACCTACGAAGGGTTCGACGTGATCCATTTCCCCAAGGAAGGGGCTGATTCCATTCGCCTCAACAAGGCCGACTTGCGTGACGCGGCAGACCGGGCGGCCTTGCTCTCTGAAGCCTGCCGGCGCCGGCTCCGCCACGGGCGTGACGGTGGCCCAGAGCGGAATCTCCAAGCGGCTTGACCAGGCCGCCGGCAACGACCTCTTGAGCAAGATCGCAGGCACTCTGGGCCGCGCCGAGAAACAGATCGCAGAGCTGGCCCTTCTGGTGCTGGACGACGGCCAGAACTTCGTGGCGATGTGCAGACGGTCAGGGTTCATTATCCAACCCAGTTCGATCTCTTCACGGCCGAAGAGCTGGCCAAGACGATCGCCCAGTTCCAGGAATTCTCGCGTCGGCCGGCATCGTTCCGGAAACCGAGAGCGAGCTCTTGCGGAAACTGCTGCGACTGATGCTGCCGGGGCTGGAGGACAACCAGTACTCCGGGTTCGATGCCGAGATCGAGGCTTACCTGAGCGAGCGGGCCGTTCGGCTTCACATCGGCCATGGCGACGAGTCCTGAAAAAGTCGAGTAGCGCGAGCAAGCGCGGCGTCAAACACCTTTCATGAGGCTTTTCGGCGGGCTCTACATCGCTTGCCCACCCTACAGGCTGAGTATTCGAGGTTCAATGATGAGCGATCAGACTTCATCCACTCCGAACAAAGGTTCGGCGGCATATCCACAGCAAGCTCCGGGCTCTCATCCCGATTTCGCCCGCCCGCCTGTGGGCGCCGCGGAGGCACACTCCAATCCCGCCGACGATCCCTCTTTACCGTTGACGAGTATCAGCGGCTCAGGTCGCTGGAAAAGCAAATCGACGAATTCCAGCGAATTCAACAGTCGACCCTGGACGCCAAGGAGGCCGAGCGGCTGCGGGCTCTGGCCGAGAAGGGCCAGATCGAGGAGGCCCTGGCCCAGCAACGCAAGACCTGGGAGCAGAAGCACGCCGAGGCCCTGAGCAAGTACTCGCTCCTGGAACAGCAGATTCACGGCGAGCGCAGGAACATGGCCATCGCCGAGGCCTTTCATGGCAGGGCTTTCGTAGGCGAAACACCCGACCAAAAAAGCCGCGACGGCCGCCATGGTCCGCCGACTCCTTCAGGATGAGTTCGAGGCCACGCGAGACGCTTCAGGAGCGCTGGTGGTCCGGGAGAAGGTCAGTGGACGTCCCGCGACCGAGGTGTTGCGTGAGCGGCTCGATTCGCCGCAATTCGCCATTTTCTTTGCCCCGTCCGCTCGCGGTGGGTCGGGAACTGACGGCACCCGACAGCCCGCGAACCCGCAACCAAAGAGCCCGGTTCCCTCGACGCGATCGTCTCTGACTGGAGACACCGGCAGACCCAGTATCAGTCGTTCGGCCTGCACCCGAAGCAGTAGTGGCTCGGTGGTCAGTGGCTCAGTGGTCAGCAATGACCATTGTACGCGCAGACCATCACAACTCCACGTGATCCCCTTTCCTTCAACTGACCACTGGACCACTAGCCGCTCAGGAGTTCTCCCATGCCTCTTTACGAAGGTGGACCGCTGACCCAATTCACGGCGTTCAACGCCGGGGTCATTCCCAATGACGTCTTCGGCGTCGCCATCAACTGGTTCGTCAACCGCACGCCCCTCATCTCGCGGTTGCCCAAGCTGCCCACCGGCTCACCGCAGTTCCTGGTGACCAACGACAACTACCGGCCCCGTTCCAACCCCATGAACAACGGAGGCCAGCTCGCGCGTCGCGGCGATCTTCGTTGGTCGTGGCGGACGCCTCGATCTTCGACCTGGGCGACGTGATCCAGATCGAGCAAGAGTTCGCACTGGTCACGGCGATTAGCAACTCAACCAACACCCTGACGATCACCCGCGGCTACGCCGGTACCACGGCCGCGAACCATAACGACCTCCTACCCGTTTACCTCGTCAGCAACAGCCGAACGGGAGCCGAGCTGAACATCACGAGCGTAAGTCGGATTCCCCAGGCAGTCACGCAGTACTGCCAGACCGTGCAGCACGCCTACGAGGTCGGCGGTGCACTCCAGGCCGATGCCAACTATGCGTCGGGTTTTGCCACCCCGCTCGATCGCGACCGGATGCTGGCGATGCAGCACGTGATGGACGACTTCGAGAGCGCCTGTTATTACGGCAAGGGCGTGCCCGCTATCAGCCTCGACAAGCCGCCCGCTCATGAAAGGCATTTCGAGTCTGATCCAAACCAACTCTATCAGCTCGCCCACCAACGCCGCGGCCTACAAACCGTCGGATCTGGTGCGCGATACGCTCCAGGCGTGTTTCAACGGCGGCGGCAATCCGACCATCCTCCTGGTCTCGACCGATTTCCTCTCGGGCTTCGCGGTCTGGGGCCACGCGGCGATGCGGCTGAATGCTGGCAGCAACGTCTTCGGCACCCCGATCGACCTTTTCGAGGCCCCGTTCCTCTCGGGCATCTCTCTCATCCCCGCCCCGTTGCTTCGTCCGGGCACGGCCATCTGCCTGTCCGACCCCGAGGTCCGCGTCCGCCTCAAGCGGCCGATGATCGACAAGCCGCGCGGCAGCCGCGGCGATGCCTTCGAGGGCGACATCATCATGGAAGGCGCGATCGAGCTCGACAACGAAGCTCATCACGCCTGGGTTACCGGTGTCACGGCATTCGCTGCGGCGTAAGCAAAGCAGAAAGGTAAATCGATGCAAATGATTTCCATCCTAGCTCAGGCCTCGCTGGCCTTCGACGTGGGTTACTGGGTCAAGGCCATCATGATCATTGCGGGGGTGCTCGGCATTCTCTACGTGATCCTGCGTCAGTGCAATGTGCAAGTTCCGCCCTTCATCGTCCAGATTTTCTGGATCTTGCTGGCCGTCATCATCGGCTGCATCGCTGTTGGCTTTCTCATGCGAATGATGTGACCGATGTCTCTTCCCTGTTTACCACCAACCCACAGGACACTCTCATGGCCGACGAGACCAAGAATCCGGGACCACGGCACGATGCCGCGGAGACCCGCAAGAAGCCCGACCCCATCGTGGCGTTGACCCGGATCGTGCGACACCTGGCGACCCAGGCGGTCCAATCGAGCACAGCCACGCATGGCGGTTCATCCGGCGAGAACGTCACGAACATTGAAAGCGCTGGTTCCGCTTCTCGAGGACCTGCCCGAAGAGAAGGTGGAAGCCCCAAAGCCCGAGGCTGCGGCCGGACTGGCCCGGCGATCGGGGCGTAAACCGACCAAGAGCAAGCACATTTCAGGCTTGTGAGGCGTGTTCCATCTGAGGGAAGACTTCAGCCATCCGCCCTGCCGTATATCCTTCTTCACTCACTACTGATCTTAGACCACTGGCTACTCATGTACGTCTTCCCGGGCCTCTGGCCCTTCATCGAACGTGTGGCCCAGGGCCGCGATCTCCACCACCTGGGGCGGGCTCGCGAGATCTGGCACTGCAAGCAGATCCAGGACTCGCTGGGTCAGCTTCCCCGACTCGACGCCAAGAGCCAGCGTGAGCTGCTGGATCACGTAATCAAGATTCGCGCATCGCTCGCCGTCGCCCTTGAGGGGATCGACGCGGCCGTTCTCGAAGTGAGCGACGAATTCAACCTCGTGAGCGATCGAGGGCAAGAACAGGATGAGACTCTACAAGGGGGCCTCTCCGCCGCTGGAGTGCAGCGCAAGCGCAAGAAAGACACGTCAGATTCCTCGAAGTGCCCAGCCTAACGACCACAGGATTCGTTCTGCGGATGGATTCGGATTGGGCGCCCAGTGGACCCTTCAACGACACCCATCACTACCGGCGACGGGAAAACCCTCATGCCCCCTCCCGCACAGCTTGCAACGGTTTACGCCACCGATGAGAGCATCGCCGTCCGTGCCAGCGGAGACTTTCCGATTCTCTGTCCTGACTGGCAAAAGCTGGCCTATGGCGCCGATGGCGTCTTCGCCGCGGGTTCGCCCTGGGTGTTGACTTCGCCCTCTGTTGTTTTCGACGCCGCGGGAGTCACCTCGCAGCACGTCGTCTTGCTCAAGAAGCCCAACACGGCGTTCAAGGGCAGCGGCGAGCTGCTGGCGGTAGACAGTGCCTCGAACGGCTCGATCACGCTTCGCAGGCTTGGCGCCAGCTTGAACCAGGGACAACCCCCAGCGCCCGCGGCGGGGCTGTCGGGCGTCGAGTTCGTGATCGCGACGCTCGACCCCCAGACCGAGGAAGCAAGCTTCGACCTGAACCGGCGGTACTCGATCGATCCCAACATCGGCGGCCGGACGCCTGCCGACGTCTACGATCTTCGCGACCTTCGCCAGGCTTGCGTTCTCAGCGTGCTGGCACAGCGGTATGCCGCCGAGACTCGCGGCAACCAGGGAGATTTCGCGCTCAAGCTCGCTCAGGTCAAGCAAGAGCTTTCCGAAGTCCTGGCGCGCATCCAGCTTCGCTGGAGCACCAGCGGCGCCGATTGTCATGCGACCAACCGGTTCTCGACACGCATTGTTCGATGAACAGTTTTGGTTGCCAGCGAAGTCGCTCGGTCGCCGGTAATTGCTTTGGTTCCTACTGCTAACTCGCAACTCTTATCTGACAACGAGGAATTACAGCCATGGCCTTGCTCGTTCCCCACGAAGGCGAGATCCAGCTCCTCACCGACATGATTGGCGGTGGAACTCTGGAGAACTGGCAACTCTGCCTGTTCAACTCCAATATCAGCCCGAGCGAGACAGACACCGCGGCGACCTACAAGGCGCACGAGGCGGCGTTCACGGGCTATGCCCCTGTTACGCTCACGAGGTCGATCAGCGCATCGACATGGAACACGCCCGTCAGCCAGGCCCCGTCTGGATCACCGGCGTGGTCGTCACGGGCTCTTGTCGGTCACACGCAGTACGGTTCGGCTCCTCAGAGTTGGACGTGCGGCACGACCGGCGACACCATCTACGGCTACTTCATCATCGGCGTCACCAGCGGCAAGTTGATCTGCGCCGAGGCGTTCGCGACCGCGCGTACGCTGGCCAGCGGAGACACTCTGAGCCTTCAGCCGATCTTCGAGAACGCCTGAAATGTCCATCTCTTTATCAAAGGAAGAGTCGATGCCGGAAGTTTACCTTTCACCAGGCGGCGGCACGAGCTATCCAGTTTTTCAGACCGACACGCACGCCGATCAGATCGGCGTCAATGGCTCTCCAGACAACAATCTGGGTACTTCTCGTCTGGTGTCTGGCACAGCCCTGAACTCGCGAATGTTTATGTAGTGACAACTGCCCAAAATGTGCTCGGCATCGGAGTAACCGCTCGGATCACAGGGACTGTCGATTAAGTGGGCAATCGCACAGGCTAGGCGTTGAGCCGTCCAATCTAACCAACAAAACCAAGTGATGTAATTCCATGCCACTGCATTTCTACACCAACAAAAAGCGGATACGGATTCTCGTCCAACCAACCTGCGCTCCTGCTGCGCCATCTGGCCTGGCGGCGTTGCCGGCGTCGCCGTCGGAAATCGATCTGTCATGGACTGACAACTCCAGCAACGAGACCGGTTTTCTGATCGAGCGCTCACCAGACGGTTCAACATGGTCGAGCCTCACGACGGTCGGCTCGAACGTCACGTCGTACGCCAACACCGGCTTGTCGAGCAGCACGACCCATTACTACCGCGTCAGTGCCTTTAGCGGGGCCGGTAGTTCACCGGCATCCAATACGGCAACCGCAACCACTTCCGGCGGCGCAGCCGTCACGACATACGCGCTCACGGGTCCATCCTCGGGCACGGTCAACACCGCCTCGTCCAACTTCACGGTCACGCTGGGATCAGGCACGCTCTCGGGGCCCGTGACAATCACGCCTGGCAACGGCGGCGCAGGCGGCAGTTTCACGCCGGGCACGGTTAACCTGACAAACGCGTCCCGGTCGGCAACCTTCACCTACACGCCGATCACGGCGGGGGTATTCACAGTCTCGACCACCAATAATGGCGGCCTGACCAATCCGGCAAGCATCTCCTACACGTCGAGTGCCGGGACACCGGCCAACGTCCAGAACTTCGATTCGCTGTCGATCGGAGCACTGCCAAGCGGTTGGGTTGGTTATCATTCCTTATCCGGTACGGTTGGCGCGTCGGCGACGCGGAGTTACTCTCTGCCTCAAAGCCTTGGCTTCGCGCCAAGTAGTGGTAGTGAAGTGCTCCGAGCCTACATCAACACTTCGACCACGCAATCCGTCCTGGCGTGTACTGGCTATGTGTCGTCGGTAGCGGGAACGATCGGCCTCTGGCTACGCGGCACGAATCTCAACACGTCGTCACCAACCGGCTATCACCTTCGGCTTGGCGAGTACACGCAGCCACAACTCTATAAATGTGTCGCAGGCACCTACACGCTTCTGAGCCAAAACCTCCTTGCAGCCATCAACCCGAACCAGTGGTATCTGGCGACGTTCCGCGAGATCAACAGTGGCAGCAATGTCAACCTGTCGGTCAGGCTCCAGCGAGTGTCGGACGGTTATTACGTCACGCCTACAGGCACGTATCAGCAACAGCCAATCGATTGCTTCGACTACACCGATACGACATTCCGGCCCGGTGCGGGCTTTACCGGCGTCGAGCGTTATCCTGGCGGCACAACCGAAAGCAACATTGATAATGTGCTCACGGGTAGTTCAGCGGACACGACCACGCCTACAGTTAGCCTGGCGTGCAGTCAATCGTCGCCGATCAGCGGTTCCGCAACATTTACACCAACGATAACGGCCAATCCCGGAGTGGCCATCGTCAATTACACGGTCGCTAGCATGGCCGTGGGCAGTGGTGTCGTGGCGGGTGCAACGGGACTCAATCCGTTTCTTATGATCACTGATTCCACAACCTGGCAAGACGATACTTACACCGTTACGGCCACGGTCACCGACAATAACGGCAATGTCGGTTCCGGCGACCTCACTATTACCGTCTCCAACGAGTCGAATGCCCCGGTACGGTACGTCTTACCTCAACATCAGCCGCATATTCAGGTCTACTTGCGAGCCTACGGTAGCGCGATCCAAGATGCGTTCGCCAACACGCTGACGGCTCAGTATGTGGACATGATCGACGATAACCCCAATTTCTACGCGGCGCAAGCCACGGCTGACCCTCAAACGATCCGGCTCTACTACATCAATCTCACTAACACGTATCTTGACTTGCTTCTGGATTATGAAGATTACTGCGACCGCAATTCGCTCGATCCCGAGTCGATCCTTTACCACACCATTGGCGTCACCCAGAAGGTCAATGGTGGTTCCCATTCGACCTGGATTCCCCGGAATTTCATCAATATCCTTGTCGGCCAGGAGAACGGGACATACGTTGCTCAGTTGAATAGCTCGGTCGCATTTCCCACAAATACGACCAGCAACAACGCCGCGTATTTCGGCTACTTCCAGGTGTGGCGAGAGATCAATTTCGTGTTCTCGACTCCGGCCTCGGGTGGCTACGCGGGTGTGTGGGAATACTGTAACGCCCGGTCGCTATCAGGCATCCTGTATTCGCCCACGACCTGGCACACCCTGACACTTGTGAGCGACGGCACGAGTGGTCTCACCACCAGCGGACAGATCACGTTCGATCCACCCGCCGACTGGGTGCGCTGCACCCCGCTCGGCGCTGTCGGTAAAAAGACTCAGATGTCGGGATCGCCGAACAACTTGATGTATGTGCGCTTCAGGTGCACGAACTCCAGCGGAACCGCGCCCGTAGCCTCCAGCGTCCTGGCACGCGATTACGGAGGTTCCGGGAACACCGACGGCGGACATCCCAAATATACAGCGACCGGCAACTGGGATGGCGTGAGCGTCTTCACGCCGACCAACGGCTCGACGCCGGCATCATTCGTGACCGTTGGCGATTGGTGCCCCGTTTACCTCAGCATTCTTGGACAATGGCTATATGTGGCTCAGGTTGTTTCGGTCGCGGCAGGCATCAATGGCGCGATCACGCTCAGCACGACGGTGCGCCTTGGCACTGCGCCGACTTCCGGGACGGGAAATTACACTCTGCAAGATGGCTACGGAAATGCGCCTCTCTTTGATGCGTCGGCGGATCTGGACAACGACAGGTACTTGAATGACGCGGAGTACGCGGCCAGGAAACCGGGTTACGATGCCCGCTTCTTGTGGGAGTCCCGGGTGTGTCTTCCAGGGGGACTCACGAGGTATCCAACCCTCGCGGCATCGAGCCAACTGGCGGCTTGGGGTGCCGATTTCGGCACACGTTTGCTGGCGACGGTCGCGGCCGCAAATCCGCCTGGCGCAAGTGGCCTGATGTTCGATAACGTGCAGGGCTCTGTCAATATCGGCGGGTATGTGCCAGCCGAAGGACTTGGCGTGCCAGACACGGAGCAAGGCAACTGCAACCGAGGCTGTATGCAGGCCATGCGATCGGCTGGCTATGAGGCTTATCTGCAGAACATCGCGGGAGGCGCGTCGCTAGCCAGCACAAACCGAATTCTCGCGCATGCACCGTATGCCTACGAGGAATTCGGTATCCGGGTTTCCAACCCAAAAGCGACTGACTTCAAAAACCGCCTGGCCCAGCAAGCGGCGATCAACTGCGCTCGACCGTGCCGTCCACCACTCATATGCGATCGACAACTGTCTGCTCCCGGTCGATGCTGCTCCGACCCGCTCCAGCATTACGGCCACCTCTGTTTTATTATCTCTACATGACGCCGGGGATGATGATTTGCTGGGAGGGCGGCTACGAGCCCGGCTCATCCTGGCATCGCCACTGGTCGCCAGCCGCCGCCGTCAATATCGGTCAACCGACCGGCTCGCTGCTTCCCGTGGCAACGGTCTTCGCCACGGGCACCGACCCGACCGTTGATGCCACGACCGCCCTGACCGCGCTTTCGACCATTGGCGGCGGCAACATGACCGTGACGGGTGTTGGCCCGAACTTGACGTGCACCTTCATGGGCGCACTGGCCGCTGCCGCCCAGAATCTGATGACTGTCGATGTCTCAACATCTGGCCATCGCTACGAGCTTCCACGCGATCGCTACCTGCCAGGAACATCGTCGCTGGTCACGGGAGAGATCCAGACCGTCAATATCGCTTATGCCCTGAACGGGACGGCGATCGTCTCGTTCCGAGGGCAGAGCGCACCGTTCGCATTCTTCCAGAACTCCAGGAACGGGTCGAACGTACTCTATACCCAGATCAACATGCAAGCCGCGCTCAACAGCCTGTCCACCATAGGCGGCGTTGGCGGCTCGGTGACGATGCAGGGCTGGTTCGAGGGCGGCAGTCGGCCATGCGTTGGCGATGCAATGCCATTCGGGGGCACCCTGGCGGGCCAGGATCTGGGCGGCGACCTGATCACCGTGAGTTTTCCAGGAGCCAATCTCCGGGACTGTCACGGCCACGACGGGCTCAACGGCCATCGTCGGTGATGGCAGCACGCTCTTTCTTTCTCAGTTGTCAGTCGGCCAATATGTTTACTTCAGCAATAACACCGGCACATTCGTCAATCAGCCTCAGCCAACGGGCTACATCGTCCAGACGATCACCGACAACCAGCACATGACGGTATCTCCGGCGATCCTGGCTCCCGCCAATGGTGCCGGCCAGACGATCACGCTGATACGCGGCTCCGCGCAGCCGACCGGCACGGTGACCCGCCTCACCGGGGGCGGAACCGGCGTCAACGAGGTGCAGAAGATCTCGGTCGTCACAACGTCAAGCACGCTTTCCAACGGGACATTCACCGTCAGTTTCAATGGACAGACGACATGCGCCGATTCCGTGGAATGCCAAAGCCACCAACGCGACGCCCTTGCAGTACACGATATTTCAGCGTGATTTTGACAACGCGCTGGTCCTCTACAAACCGATCTCAATGGATTCCGGTGGCACGACGGGTTCATGGAATTCGCTCTCCCAGACAACCCATCCGCTGGGCGGCACCTATTATCCCGTCGATCAGTTCGGCCACATCGGCTCGGGCGTGACCAGCGTGACGCTCCAGAATGGGCAGGGCATCATCCTGTACAAGACCGCGACCGAAGTCAGACCCCAAGCCACGTCGTACACCTTGTCGCTTCCCAACCGCAAGACAGTGGCAGGAGGTGCGACATCCGATCGTTTCCTGGTGGCGTTGCCGCGCGGTTACTGCCTTTCCTCGAACGTGACGATCACGCCGCATGACGGCGGGGCCGGCGGCAGTTTCACGCCAGCCTCCGTCACCCTGGGACCAGGACGCGTCGCGACGACATTCCGATACAACGCGCCAGCCGGCAGCGGGCCGTGGACGATCTCGACTACCAATAACGGCAGTTTGTTCAATCCTTCTTCAGTGAGTATTGCCTAATGTCACTTGCATCAGTCGGTGGAGTCATCGCCTATCCGGACGTCAATCTCTCCGTGTCCTGGTACGGCAATTCCAGCCAGATCTCCAGCAGTGCGAATTACCAGCTCGGTAGCACGACTACGATCCTCGCGGCGTGTTTTGCCGCGCCGGTCACAGGTTCGATCGATACAGTTGGCTTCCGTACCGCAGGTTTGACAACATCAGCAGCAGTGCGCAGTGAGCCTCCAGGCGTGCGGAACAACAGATGGCAACCCTACCGGTACGATCTTGGGACCTACCAACAACGGTTTTGGTACTCAAGCAACGCTGGCAGGAAGCACCTGGTATTCTGTGTCCTTGGGTGAAAGCGTGCCGGTCACTATCGGCGATCCGCTAGCGATAGTCTTTGATTGGTCGAGCACGCAAGGCTCGTTGAACCTCGCGGTTCCAAATCAATGGGGAACGAACAACCAACCTTACATTTCACGTTTCGCGACGTCCTGGCAGTCAAAGATACAACAGATCGTCGCGGCCGGTATTCGTCTTACCGATACGACATGGCCTTTCACCGGCCACTTACCGGCGTCAACGGTTCCAGCCAACCAGACCTACAGCCACAGCAGTTCACCCAACGAATACGGTAATGCCTTTGTGCTGCCGTTCAACGCACGGGTAATTGGTGCATGGTGGATGGGCAATCCGACCATCAATTCCGATGCCTACACGATTAATCTATATTCTGGCACAACCGTGCTCTCAACATACACCGGCAATCCCGAGATCCAAGCGAGTAGCGGCGCTGGAGTCAGACAGTGCTTCTTTGCACCGCAATCAGTGTCCGCGGGCTCTACCTGTTATCTTGCGATGACTCCGAATCCAAGCGCAAGCACAACTGTCACACTTTACGGCGCTGGCGTTGCATCCGCTGCCCATCTTGGTGCGTGGCCAGGCGGCACCAATGTCTATCAGTGCTCGCGTTCCGGTGGTTCGTGGAGCACCACGACAACGAAGCGCATGGCTATCGGTCTTCTCATCGATCAACTTGACACAGGGGGTGGCGGCGGCGGCTCCCTGGTAGAAGGGGGGCTTGTCCAGTGAGCAAATACTACGGTGATTTTCTGGTCAGCAAGACCGTTCGATGCCGGTTCAATACCGTCAATTCCTCAGGGGTGCCCACGTCGCTGTCCAGCGGGGCAGTGACGGTCTCCAAGGACGGGTCCGACGTCACACCGTCTGGTGGTGTCACACTCACGACGGACGTTGGATCGGTAACAGGCAGGCATACGGTCGTCATCGATATGAGTGCCGATACATCGGCATTCACGGCCGGTTCTGAATACTCGGTTCGGCTCTCGGGGTCGTCGGCGGTAGGTGGCACGAGCGTCGTTGGGATCGTGGTAGGCGAATGGTCGGTCGCGAACCGCTCGGTCGCGGTGGACGCAAGCGGCCGAATCCAGGTCCAGTCCGGGACCGGAACGGGCCAGATCAGCTTGTCCTCGGGCACGGTGACGGTGGGAACGAACAGCGACAAGACTGGCTATGCGCTCTCCGTGACGCCTCCGACCGCCGCGCAGATCGCGGCCGTTATCCTGGCCAGTCCATCTAATTTGCTGTCCACGGATTCGAGCGGGCGAGTTCTCCTTCAGCCCACACAGACCGGAGTCACCATCCCCACCGTGACCGCTGTTTCAAGTACGATTGCCGCGAACGTGATTCAGTGGAGATCCAATGCTGTTCCGGCCACCAACGTTACCGGCGTGCCGGTTGTGGATGTTGGTTACGTTCTCGGGAGTGCGGCGGCGGTTTCCAACGGGACAGCCCAGACAGCCACAAGCACTTCCATCACATTGGCCACGAGCGAGCCGACTACGACCAACTTCTACGTTGGCAGACAAGTCACTATCGTCGCTGGTACTGCATCAGGGCAGGCACGGTTCGTCACGGCTTACAACGGCTCGACCAAGGTCGCTACCGTTCATCGCGCATGGGATGTCACACCCGACGCCACGTCCCAGTACACCATCGACTCACTCGTTGAGATCAACACCTACCAGTTCGCCGGCACCAACGTCGTGCTCGACAGCAACAACTTGCCAAACGTGAACGCCAAGGACTGGAACGGTGTGACGATCTCGACCAGTGTTCCCAATACCGCGAGCGTGACGGTCACCGCGATCAGCGCCGGAATCGCCGCCGCGGATGTCTGGGGCGCGGCCCGGACTTCTTACACCTCCGGCGGCACGTTTGGCCAGGCGGTGGCCGGCGTGGCGTCGAGCGTGACCATCGGCGGCTACGCCTACGGGCAGGACCCCGGCACTTTCATTCTGGCTACCGCGGCCAACAAGCTGGCGACCGATGCAACGGGCCGAGTGCTTCTGCAGCCAACCCAGAGCGGCGTCACGATTCCCACGGTTACCGCAGTGACGGCCGCGAACCTCAATCTGTCGCAGGCCGTGCCGACGTCAAATACAGCGCAGACCGTGGGCGACGCGCTCAATGCGGCGCGAGCACAAGGGTTCGGCAAGTGGCAGCTCGTTGGCACCACGCTCACGCTCTATGCCCCTGATGGCACCACAGCCGTCCGGACCTTCTCGCTTGACAGCGTGTCGGCGCCGACTGTCCGCACATGAGGCGGCGGCCGTGAGCCTCGCTGGGTGCTCTGGCACCAGGCAGACTTCCAACGGCGATGGCGGGGCCACGGCCATCTGTTCGTTCACGCTTGAGTGCGCTTCTGCGCCCAAAGAGAGGTGGTGATGAGTTTTATCATGGCCCAAGGGCTATTGGGCGGCGGACTGCTTACCCAGGGTTGGTCGAGCCCCTCGCCTTCGCCCAGCATGATCACGCAGGGCCTGCTTGGCCCCCAGGTGTTGCTTCAGGGGCTCGTCGGTGCGCACAACGTTTATGCCATGACCTCCGCGGGCGGGTCTGTCGATGGCGGCACGGCCACGCCCCAGGCCCTCCACGCGGGATCAGCCAGTGGCGGTCTTGAGATTGGGGCACGAGGCCAGGGATTCTCGCGTGCCAGAGTCCTGGCAACGGCGGGACTATCCCTGAGCGGTGGCGCCAGGTCCACGCGCTGGTCATCGGTCATTTGCATCGGCGGAGTGGGGCTCGGCAGTTCCGCGAGATGGCAGACCATGCTGACGACCGCCGCCCATGGCGGCGTTTCCCTCGGGGGACAATATCAATTTCAAACTATAATTTATAATGTATATGGGAATCAGGGGCTGGGCGATCCCATCAACTATGCCATACCTGTGGGTGCTGCCACCAGCCTCAGTTGGACGAGCGGTTCTCTGAATGTTCCCGGCCAGTACAGACTTGGCGTGCGGGCTTTCGATACCTCCACGGGTCTGGAAGAACAAAACGTCGATGCCGCCGTGCTTCTTTCGCTTGACGCCGCGGGTAACGACGTCTCCAAGGTTCCCTTCCCGCCCGTCGGATTACGGGCCTTCCCGAAACACGGCGGTGCCGTTTGCGTGGAGTGGATCTGCCCGACCAGCGATCCCTCCAGTCAACCAAGTGGATTTCATGTCTACATTACATTGGGATCTACCATCAACTATTCAGAACCGGCCACGACCGTCCCGTGGGCCAGCGGCAGGTTCGGCGCCTTCACGACGGACCATGCGGGCCTGACAGACGGATTTCTCTACTCGATCGGTGTGCGAGCCTACAGTGTTATAGGCGAAGAATCCAACACGGTGGCCGTGACAGTCAAAGCCGACGGCACGCCCCCATCCTTGGTGGACTCGCTCGAAGCTGTCGCAATCAATCAGGAATCATGACATGGCGATCACCTTCACCAACGCTCGGTACTTCCGCACCGACGTCGGCCCGAAGATATTCCAGAACGTCCCCACGGCGAGCCAGTGGTTCAAGATCCTTGTCACGTCGAAGTCTGTCGTCGCCTCTCAGACTGGATTTCTTTCCAAGATCCAATTCGATTTCTGGCACCAGTTCATGGGACTGGGCACAAACACGACCATCCCGGTACGGTTCGCCTGCACAAACTCGGTGGGCACCTTTGCCCAGGTGGACATATCGCTCACGATCGGTGTTAGTTATGGGATCGCGGTGACGTGGGACGGCGTTGCGGGACACCAGAAGGTATGGATCAGCGGCGTCCCCACGCAGTTCGGCACCTTCACGGGAAACACACAGAATAATTCGTCGGCGCTTCAGTTCGGCGTCAGCGCCGGCACGATCAACTTCACGCTCGACGATCACAACGTCTGGAATAACTACCTGCTGACGTCTGACGACATCGCCAGCCTGCTGGGCGGCACCAATCCCACCACGATCGGCACGAGCCGCGACATGGAGGGGTCGCTGGACAATGGCGGGAACGAGCGGCGCCAATCCGATGATCGGCGACGCCGGCCTGAAGAACGCCTATGGCGGCGGCGGGTCGCTCGCTTCGGGGGTGACGGGTCAGACTGCATCAGCGCCGGCGGCGCTGGCTCGGCTGTTTATGCGCCGAGTCTGGTCTGGGCCCCCCAGGTCGCGCCCACTCCCGCCTATATCGACACATGCGGCAAGGTCGCGGTCGTGCATTTCACCTCGCTGGTCAACGGCACACGGGTTACGCCCAGCCAGATCCTGACGACGCCGACAATAAGCCAGAACGGTGTAAGCCTGGGGGCACTGGGCACGCCGTGGTTCACCGGCTATCATCCGTTCGCGTGGTGGCCGTTGCCGGCGGGCGTCCAGATCGCTCCGTCCGATACCGTGACGCTCACCGCGCCGACCGCGTGGGCAAACACGCTCTGTGGTGCGGTCGAGGCCATGGACAGCCTTCAGATCGCGAACCTCACGGGCAAGTCGGTTGTGCGTGCCGACGACTACGTACCCACGCTCGATATCGGCGTCAATAACCCGCAGAGCCCGATGACGATCTGGGGGTTTTACAACCCGCTCAAGAACTGGAAGTATCGCACGTACGGCGGGCGCGGCAAGTACACCTCGCCCGGACCGTGGGCGATCTACGCTAACTCGGGCGTCAACGGCATTGACCAAACGAATTACCCTGGTCCGCCAGGACTCTGGTGCGTGATGTGGGACGCAGGCAATCCTTCTGCACCCACGCAATTCTCGGTCACCACGTCCACGCCGGCCACCACGGCGATTACCGAGCGCATGGATCTTCGCGCTTCTCCGCCATCGGGCATCGGCATGTGCCGCGTGTTCGACGTCGAACACGTGTCATCAACGGGAAGTGCCGATCTCGCGATCAACCTGTCCATCAGTGGTACGATCAATTACAGCAACCTTTGGATCGTGGGGCCGGGCGATTTCGATATCGTGAACGGCGCCGTTGTGCTCGACCGATCTGACCCCTTCGCACTCAGCCGTGTTTACATGAGCCGAGTGCCGTCCAACGTTGGCAGTCTCAGGTGGGAAGACTCGACGATCGGTGGCAATCCTTTCAGCTTTCCGTATCCGGAGTCGCTCAGGAGCCTGACCGACGAGAGTTGGAGCGACGTGTCGTTCACTCAAACGAAGATCGGGTACAGCCAGGTCGGGCCGGTCAACACGACCGCGACCCCGTACATCTACTCACAGTTTCTTGGCAAGCCAGGCGCCCTGGGAGAAACCTTCGCAGCTACGCTGTCGAGTCCCATCACCACAACGCCACCCAGCGGCACCAAGGAGACCTACACCTTTAGCGACGCGGCCACCGCGCCACTCATGGCTGGGCTAGAGCTCCAGATCGATTCCGAGGTGATGCGGGTGGTGTCGGTGTCGGGAACGTCGGTCGTGGTCAATCGCGGCTCAAACAACACGACGCCAGCGGCGCACTCGGCCGGCACTGTCACGGTTTTCGGCAGGACAGCGATCACGCGTGTCCTCAATAGCAGCGGGAGTATTGCTAATGGGCTATCGTGGCAACTGACAACCTCCGTACCGCACGGCGTCCTCACAGGAACGACGATGGAGTGTGACGGATCATATCCGACGCTCACGTTCTCCGACGGCGAGACGGTGAATCTGAGCGGATTTGCACGGCAAGCCTATGCGACTGGCCCGAACACGGCTTTCATGGTCATCGGGGCCACGGGCTCGGGTGGCGTCCTCACCTCGTCCACCACACTCGATCCTGCCACTCATTTCTGGGATCGACGATGGCCAGCAGCAGCGACCATGCCGCACGAGGCATGCGCGGTTATCACCGGCAAATTCCCGAACGCCAATCTGCACGTCAACATCTGGCCCGACGCCTGCGACGACCTGGTGTACGAGATCGCCCGCCGCGTGCTTGCTAATTTTCCGTCGGGACGCAAGGTATACGTCGAGTACAACAATGAGCCATGGAACTGGGCATTTGGCGGCTTTTATTACCACACGGCGGTCATGGGTGGGCTTGTTCTGCCCTCGAAGCCCTACAACCTCGCTCACTACGCTTTCAGGGCGTTTCAGGTCCATGACATCTTCCGCGCCGTTTTCGCCGCCGCCGATCGGGGTGGCGAGATCATGGGCATTCTGAATTGCCAGATGGGCAACAGCGATGCGCAGAGCCACCTGAACTACGCGATCACGCTGAACAAGCCGGTCGATGCGATTGCCATCGCCCCTTATGTGAGCACCGAAGATACCGCCTACAATAATGGGTTGCTGAGCACGCTCGATGACGAACAGGCGATCTCCATGTTCGTTCATGACCTCTGGTACAACCCCAATACGTATAACGCGTACGCTGCGACTGACAAGGGCTACATCAAGGCGTATAACACGTCAACCGGTCGTAATTGCATCTTGCTGGGCTACGAGGGCGGGATTGAGTTCGTGTTGCCCAACAATACGAGTATCACACGCCGTGAACCGCGAAACCACGACTGTGTTACGAACCCCAACTGGTACAACGCCGAGCAAGATTTCTACGCTTGGCTTCAGATGCAGGGCTTTGATCACCTGCACGTCTACGCGCTCGCGATGTTCTGGGGACCGCAGGCGTGGGGCATGTACCATGGAATCCTCCAAGACCACGGTCGCGGCGACGGCTCGGACGGCAAACTCAATAATCTTCTCTGTCGCGCGAATCCGACCGCCACGCACTATAAGGGCGCGAGCGTCAACCAGGACATGAACACGGTGTCGGTGCGCGGCCAGGCGTTCATTGACTGGCTGGCGGATGTGGCCAACGGACCGACGCCGCCAGCGACCGCTTACACGGTGACGGCTCCCACGCCGGCCATTGGGCTGATCAATACGGCGAGTGGCGATTTCACCGTGCAGCCGAATGGCCCCTACACCGGGACTATCACGATCACGCCCAGGGGCGGCGGGCTTAGCACGCCCTTTGTGCTAACCTGGAGCAGCAGCTCCGCGGCTCAGACTTTCACCATCACGCCGACTTCCACGGACACTGTCACCCTGACGCCCACAAACAGCGGCTCACTCACCAACCCAAACCCTGTCACGTACGCCACCACGTCTGCCACCGCCTACATCTTCACCACACCAAGCCAATGCAGCGGCCTGGTTGGAGTTGCGAGCGACCTGTTCACCGTGCAGCCCAATGGGCCGTACACAGGGACCATTACAGTCACCCCTTCTGGTGGCGGATTGACTGCACCCATAGTGCTGACCTGGGCCAACAGTTCAACGACTCAGACGTTCTCGATCGTGCCCACGCTGGCGGGCACGGTGTCTCTGACGCCAACCAACAGCGGCAACCTGACTGACGAGGGCATCCTGACATACACAGTCACAGCGCCGCCGCCTGGGACGACCCGCACACCATGGTTGGGTTCCTGGTTCGGTAGCTGGTTCGCCCCACGTTCCTCGGTCGATTCGGGCAAGAGCAATTCCACGTCGGCAGCCGGCGGAGTTGTCCAGGGAGGCGCCTCGGCAGTGTCGTTTCACGATGTGGAAGCGCCGCGGAAGCGGATCATGTTCGTCCCATGGTCGCGGTGCAGCTATCGCCAGCGTGGACGATAGCAAGTGAGTGCCCGCCGTCACCCAGATTTCATAGATAACCACATGAATCCTTTTTTAATAAGACGTCTTTGGCTCCAGGCGAGGAAGCATCGTGACGCCTTATCGCGAGCGTGACATCCGCAACCAGATCCACGAGGCTCTCGAAGCCACCGGGGCATTCGACGGCGTGTACCTTACGGGGCTGCCCGAAGACCGAGGCGAGGCTTCGAGCGAGAGCCGCTGCGTCTCCATCGAGCCGGGCGAGACTATTCAGTCGGACCATTGGGACGACACCAGTGGCGGCCTGCTCATGACCTGCCGGGTGAACCTCACGTTGCTGGCCCGGCATGACGACCCTCAGATCCGTGACGAGACGGCCGAGTTGCTGCTGGATACCGTTGCCAACGTGCTCAATGGCCGATCGCTGGCTGGCGGGACCCTGATCGGCCAAACACGTTTCAAATCCTGGTCGTGGGAAAAACCGCAAGCCCCGGAACGGCGAATCACGGCCGTGCTGGAGTATCAATATCTGGTTAACGGCTGGACAGGATTCAATACGGCGGAATAAATGAGATCGCACTCACGGGCACGGGCCCACACTCGGAGACACTGAGATGCCAACGAAATTGCAAGCCAACTGGACCGCGGTATCCCACGGTTCGACCTCGATCACGCGAGTCTCGCAGGTGAGCTTCTCGCAGGGAGGCTCGCTGGCCACCTTCGCAGCCGACGGCGACCATTTTCCCACCGTCGTCGTCAACTTGATGAGCAAACCGCGGGCCTCGGTTACAAGCGCCGATACGGCAACTTTGATGGGCATGGCGCCAGGCAAAACGGCATCCTTCAGCGCCACACATAAGGACGCCCAGGGCTTGACCGGCGGAGACATCCTCTACGTCATGGCCAATGCAGTTGTCGAGAATGTTGAGACGTCCGGCGCACACGGTCAGTTCGGCTCGGCGACCATGGGAATGGTTGCCTATTCCAGCGATGGAACCACTAATCCCCTCAGCTTCACCAGGGCGTGACCATTACCTCCGCGCTGCCCGATTGCCCGCTCTGTTCCCCGATCGATTTCTTTTGGGATATTCGCAGCCGATGAATCCGACCGAGACAACCATGGACCAAGTTCCCGACGCGCTGATCCTTCCCGAGGCATGGAAGAAGGGCGACACGCAACTCGACCGGATCGACTCGATCCTGCAAGTCGCCGAGCCGCTTCTGAAGGTCAACCGCCCGAGAGGAGAAAGGGCTTACATCCGTCGCCAGCCCGGAGGGCGTCTTTTCGTGACGGCCAGCCCGCTTGATACGCTTCGATTCCCACTCGGTCATGCTCAGGAAGGCAAATCTCGTTACCACTGGGAGCCGCGTCCCGACGGGTCCGAGCATGGCTTCCTGGTCGAAGGCGGTTCCCATGCTTGACGAGCGATCCATGCGTCGGCCGGAATTCACAGAGGGGCCAAGAATCGAGATGGGCGACGGACAGGAATGGACATTTCCCCGCCCCTGGCTACGGCTGTACCCGGTACGTGCCCCCGGCGGACGCTTTACGGTGGGCGGAGGGCTAGGATACGGGGCAGACCATGACGATCTGGTTGACCGCCTGATCGACTGTGACGTGAACGACACGCCCACCCGGTTGGCCCTCCAGTTCGAGATGGCTGCGCACCTGCTGGGCCGTAATTACACTCTTGCTGATCGCGACCTGCGACGACTGCTGGCCATCGACCTGGCCGATCCTGCTTGTGAGAACCGCTGGACTCAGATTAACCAGGTCTTGCTGGGCCGTCCCCCAAAACCTTCAGCCGATGGCTCCGCTACACCCTGATCGCAAACGGGATCACCCAGGACTTGCCCTGGGAGGACGCCATCGGCGTGGCTGAGTTGCTTGTCTGTCTTGGACGCACTCTTCCCCCTTCGGCCTGGCTCGAAAGCCATACCGCCCGGACTGAAGAGGCCGCTCGCGAGGCCTTGTTTTGAAATCAGATCAGCTCACCAAGGCGCCGGAGTTTGCTCGGGTGGCCACTGATCATCGAGACCCCGAGACCGAAAGCCCCAGCGAGGCAATCGATCCACTCTCGGTTTCGCGCTCCGTCGTGTCCGCTTGGGCCGAGCAGATCAGGCCCATTCTGCTCGATCCCGCGATCATCGCGGAACCAGCCGGTTCACAGAAAGAGGCTCTTTCGCACACGGTCGGGACTTCGAAGGCGTTGCCTCACCGCGCGGTTTCCAACCTTGATCCTGATGGACAGGAACACAGCGGTCCGAGCCTGTACGAGCCGCCATGGCAAACGACCTCGGAGATCGAGAATCTGAACCGGTTCACTTCCAGTGGAAGGGAAGGCGCTTCGATCCCCGGCTCGATGAATGATATCAGGCAAATGCAGATTCCGGCTGATGACGATTTCGTGAGTGGTTCGTACCGCCGTGGCGCCAGTGTGGCCGCCGACGTGTGGACCCAGGCCGATCTCTCGCGATTCACCGGAATTCAAGGAGACCGGGCCGACGTCACCAACGCGGAAGGATCCCTTCTCGATCCAGCCCGGGCTGAGGGCCTCGAACCCTTCTCCTCGGCCAATCGCCCTGACCGCGGGCTGGCGGAAGTCAGCCTGTTGCTTGCCGGGCTTCAAAACGAGAATCGGGTCCAGGGCCAAGATGAAGGCCAAGGGCATACTTTGTCGTCGCCGGGCTCACTTTTCCCCTGGGCCGATGGCGGCGCGGATGGACTGTTCGCGGCGACCGTCAGTCCTTCCATTCCTCGCGCCGGTCCATTCGAGATGGGCGGTGAGGCCGATACCCTGGCCGGCGACCTTCGCGGTACGGCGAGCCCGATGCCGGAAACACGAAACGGCTACGCCGATCAACCATGGCAATCACAGAACGGGCAAGACGCTGAGGAGAGCGAGTCGTTGGGTAATCTGGCGGCGCGCCTGTCCGCCGTCGCCGAGCGTCTGGAACAGGCCGCCCTCCGCCTGGCGTCGCAAGCGCCGCCGCTGGCCGCGCCTCGCCCGTTCCAGGGGCGGGTTGGCGCCTGATCCGTTTCGGCAAGGGAGTCTCCTCAGCCATGGTGACCTACGACGGCTCGAACATCTTCGGCGCGGCCGTGCAGTTTCAGCAACTGGCCCATCCGAACGCCCAGCAGATCAACACGTTCTTCGGCGTCTCCGGCACGCAGTCGCTTTACGGCGGTGGCCGGGGTCGGATGTTCCTGATCAAGGGCATTCTCATCGGCCCGACGATGCAGGATCTGAATGCCTCCGAGGCCGTCTTCGACAGCTATGCCGACGGTGTGGCCCGAACCCTCGTCGATCCTCGTGGTCGAGCATGGCCGAACGTCATCTATCGCGGCGAATTCATCCCTGATTCGCGCGGGCCCTACGCCACCGCCAACGGCTGGGCAATGCCGTACAAGGCAGTTTTTCACGGGCTTACATGAATTAAACAATAATCCCTATAAAACCTCATGTTTGATCAATCAACCATTACCGAAGTCTTGCCGCCGGTCTGGGATGGCGCGGCGCTGCAAATTCAATGGACGTCCTCGGCACCCCCGGGAACTGTCTTCCAGGTGTACGTGAGTCGGCAACTGGCCTGGCACGGCACAAGTCGCTGGGTTGCTCTGACCATGCCGACGAGCCGGGTTCAGATCGACATCGGCGCCGTGGGGCCCGGCGAAGCGACCACCGACTTCTCGGCCCAGCTACCTCCATCGCCCAGCAACCGGGCGCAGCTCTTCTGGCTAGGCGGGTCTTACCTGGATCCGACCGGCAATGACGACGTGGACGGCTTTCTCGTCTATGGAGAGAAGGCACCAGGGGGCGGGATCGACTACACACAGGCCCTCAAGCAGATCACCGCCTACCCCGGCGGGATCTTGACCGACGGCTATGGGCTAGGAGGGTTCGGCCAGGGGGGATTCGGACGCGCCGCCTCGTCGTATCAGTGGACCAGCGACGCCCTGAGATCGGGCCTATGGTCGTTCGCGGTGGTTTCGTGCGATGCCGCGGGCAACCAGGGCGCCGGTTCGATCTCATCGGTCGCCATCACGGCGCCGCCCCGTCCACCGGCCGCCTACCCTGATGGGTCGCGTCTTCAGTACACCTACAACCCGTCCAACCGCACCGTGACTCTTTCCTGGCAGGCTAGCCCCGCCTGACCGGCGCGAGGATATTCCGCTCATGGCAACCTTGTACACCAACAACACGAAACTGGGAAAACCCGGGGTCGCCGACCGTAACTGGAATGTGCCCATCAATGCCAACGCCGATTTGCTCGACGCGCTGGCGCCTTTAGGAGGCCTCTGCGTCTCGACGGTGGAAGTTCCCAGCGCCACCCTGAACGCGCGGGTCGCGGCGGGCAACTATCAAAAGCGGGACGGCACGGTGGGCACGTTTGCCGGAACGGCATCGCTGGCGCTTGCGCCGAGCCAGACCAGCTCGCTCTTCCTGACCGACGCGGGAGCGCTGACGGTCTCGACGAGCGGCTACCCCGCCACCTCTCACGTCCCCCTGGCGACCGTGACGACGGGCCCGGCCTCGATCACCGGTCTTGCTGACGATCGCGTGGTCTGCTCGGTGATGGGTACCGACGCCTTGCCCTTTCTCCCCCTTTCCGGCGGTACGCTGGGCGATGGCGCCAACCTGTCCCTGGGCACCACCTCCGGCACCCAGGTCGGCACTCAGGCGACCCAGAAGCTGGGTTTCTGGGGTGCGACGCCCATCGGCCGGCCGAGCCCCTACACCCAGGTCTATACCGTCTCGACCAGGACCCTGGCCGCGTACAGTCCGATCGTCGAGAGCACGGCGTTTTCAGGAGTGAATAACGCCCAGACGGGAACGCCCTATGCGCAGGTAGGCGACCTCAACAACTTGCGGGCCGCCTACGAGAACCTCCGCCAGCTCACCGAGAACGTGGCGCAGGTCTTGAACGCCCTGGTCAACGACCTGCGTTCCACCGGGCTGACCGGATGATGTGAGAAAAAGGTACTCCGACGGAAGGAAAGCTCGATGGCTGGCAGCTTCAGCTTCGACCCCTACTCGGCGCAACTGACGGGCAACGCGGTGCCAGTCGGCGTTTTTCGTTACGCCCCGACCTTGCCGGCCGACACGTGCTATGCCGTCTTGCCCAATGTTTTCTGCGAGAGCGTCCAGTACCGGGAAGGTCCCCAGCCGCCAATCGCCCGGTTCAGCTATCTGCTTGACGATTCAGCGACCTCGCCGGATTACCCCACGCAGTTCGAACAGCTCTGGCCCCTGGATGCCGCCGGCCCTTACGTGGTGCGAAGCGATGATCGCCTGGTGGTGCTGGCGACGTCGCCCAGCGGCGAGAATCGCGTCTTGTTCGACGGGTTTGCCCAGGTGCCCGAGGTCAGCCTGGGATCAACCTCGCAACAGGTCTCGTTCACCGCGGTGGGCGTGGCCATCCGCGCCTGGGACAGCCCCATCGGCGGCCGGCTCCAGCGCCATGCGGACGATCCGCAGAATGGCGAGGTGATCTCGGTCGACCTGCCCACCCGGTTCAACCCCAACGGCAACCCCAACTGCACGCCCCAGGGCGCTGATGTTAACCAGTCGAACGCCTCCACGAGCTATCCCGTTTTTCTCGACCCGGCCATTGATCGGCAGCCTGACCCGCGCACTTACTGGACCCTGGGCAAGCTGGTGCGCTACATCCTGGCGGTCTACAATGACCAGACCTATGTGAAGAACCCCGACTTCACGAACCTCGACGCGATGCTTCAGGTCCGAGCGCCGGTGAGCGGCTCCGGATTTGTGAATCCCGATGACGCCAGCGACTATACGGCCTCGGACGTGGTCATCCGAGACTTTGACGCGACGAACCTCGCCTGGCCCGACGCCCTGTTGCTCCAACTCGGTTACGCCGGCTTCGGCATGAGGTTCGTCACGAGTGAAGACGGTGGCGGCGAACCAAGGCATGAACTGGAGATCTATCGCAAGGACGGCGGGGAACAAGAATCGCCCCGCGATCTGGCACTGCCCGAGAGCGGCAGCAGTCTGGACCCGGCCCGGTGCAACATCTCGATGCTGCATCTGGCGCGCGATTCGCGCTCGATCGTGAACGCGATCACCGTCGAAACCCAGGAGCGCCGGGTTGAGGTTTCCCTTGTGCTGGCGCCGGGGTTTACCCCGCTGGCCGGCGATGAGACCGCGGCCAAACGGAGCCAGTTTCTCCGGGCCAACCTGTCCACGGCCAGCGGCGATGTGCGGCGCATGTACCGATATTACGTGGCCGACGAGGCCGGCGACGGGCACTACGATGTGCCCACAACGAGCTGGCTGACCTCGGCCCTGGACCTGAGCCCGATCTTTCCCAGTGACGAGCAGGGCAAGCTCACCTACGTCCGGCGGCTTCGGCCCGGTGGGCAAACGCTGCTTTCTCTCGATTCACGCGGCCAGCCGCTGAAGGCCCAGCTCGCACTCTCACGAGATTACGCCGGAGCGGCCCCTGCCGTCTGGAATGGCTCGGGAACCTGGCAACCCATCGCCGGAGGCTGGGAGCTGCTGCAAGACCGGCTTGGCGTCCTGGTCACGGTTGAAGACCCCGAAGCCTGGCCGATCGGCGACTACTCGGGCCCAAGTCCCCAGGAACCAAGCCGAACACTCCGGGGAATCACCAGCCAGTCCAATCCTTCGGCCCCGAACAAGCGCTTCACGCTGCGCCTGACCACCGTGATCGATGACGACCTGATGCTTCCCGCGGTGACTTCCCGCAGACCGGCTTCGCCCACCGTCTTCACCGTGCGGCGGCGGGTCGATGCTCGCGACCACTTCGCGCTGGATACCGTGGCCGCCGGCTCATTGTACAACTCGGGCTCAGACCCGCTCACCATTCGTGACGACACCCAGCGCCGCCTTGGCCCATGCCCAGCAGCTTCGGGCCGCTCACGAGTTCCCGCCTCTGGCCGGCAGCGTGACCATCCCCAGCCTGGTGAGCGCCTTCCGCGTCGGCGACCGCATCGCGCGGATCAACGGGCGCGACATTTCGTTTCAGACCAATCTCGGCGCCGGCCAGGGTGAGGCTCCCGTTTACCCTGTCGTCGTGAGCCTGACCTGGGATTTCACCGGCGGACGCCAGGCGACCACCCTGGAACTGGCCGACCGCAGTCCCGAAGCAAAGGCATGAAACAAAGCGGTCCATGCTCGATTGGCACAGACAATACCAACCCGAAGCGTTAGCAAGGGATCTGTCGGCAAACCCCCTCGCTGACGCTTCGGGTTAGTGTGCGATGAACCAGAGATGAAGCCATGATTGACACGCGAATTCTTCGCGAGCAGCAAGCTGCAGTTCTTGCCGCCGCCGACCGGGCGGCAAACGTCGCCGAAGACGGCACCGTCGCCATCCTGGCCCAAACCAGCACAGTCACGGCCTATCCCACGGTCGCCGGTGCTTATTACGCCTGCGTTCCCCTGTGGGCCGATGGCGCGGAGATCGAAGGTGCCGCGGCCAGCTTCACCGCCCTCGGTTCGCGGATCGTCTATGCCTTCAACCTGGGCTCACAGATTCCTCCCGTGGGAACGAAGATCATCGCCCATTCCTGCGGCGGACGTTGGATGTTCCAGTACAACGGGTGACGGCGCGATCGAAGCGCGCACCGCCAGGGGCTCACCGCTCCGCGGCTGCAAATCCTCCTCCGACGCGAAGCCAGACCATGAGCCAGAATAGCGCCCGCTTGCTCCGGCTGCGCTGGAGCGACGACCTCGATTTCAGCACCCGCACGCTCGCGCCACGGGCAGCAATCGCCGGTCCTCCAGCACCGCGAGGAACGCCCAGGTTCCTGGGCCGCGTGGTCAATGGGGGGTCGATGCCCAGCCAGACCGAGCGGGTCTTCCTGCTTGAGCCGGTACAGCTCGACGGCTCGGAAGCCGAGGGAGCCACAGCCTCACTTGTGGCTGACGGATCTCGGACGATCCCCGTGATCGTCCTCGGCCCGACGCCGCCTCAGCCGGGAGACCTTGCTCGTCGCGCAGGCGGTGGGGGGCCGATGGGTGGCGCAGACCGGCGCGTCGTCGCTATCGACGGCGTGCTCTCCGTGCCCGATCCCCCAGAAGAATCTCACCGTGTCGTGGGTCAACATCCTGAGCGGGACGGGCTCGGTCCCGCTGGTCTACTCGCCGCCCGGCCAATGGAACTCGGCCTGCTCGAATCAGTTGCTCTACGCCCTTTCCTGCCCCGCCGGCCAGATCCAGTTCAGCGTCACCTATTTCCTGACGGGCAACTGCCCCAAGGGTCAGCAACAGAGCTGCACGTCTCCCGGACGCAACCCCTTCAGCCTGGTGCTCTCCAGCTACACGTGCAAACCGTTCTTCTTGCGTTACGCGTGCACTGTCCAGAGTTGTGTGGTGCTGGGCGACAACGGCTACACCCAGTTCACGATCACGGAATAAACACGACGGCTTGAAGCGCTGCTACGCGGGCAACCCGTAATCCCGCAGGATCTTCCTGAGATGACTCTTGATCGAATCTTCCGAGCAGTTCCGCAGGGCGAAGGCGTGTCCGGCGTCGGCAAGCTCACAGGCCAGCCGCCGGTTGCTCCATAGTTCACCGATGCGCTGGGCCAAGGCGTCGGCGTCGCCCACGGGAACGCACAGGCCGTTGACGCCGTCTTGCACGTAATCGGAGACTCCTGTCGAACGGCTGATGATCATGGCTTTCCGCAAGTGCATCGCGGCCACCAGCGTCACGTGGCCGCAGGGCACGTCCTGTGCCGACAGCGGCAAGACCATGAATCTCGAATGAGCCAGGATGTTGTTCGCTCGGGCACTGGGGATGTTGAAGTGAAGACGAACATTGGCCGGAACCGTGAGCCCCGCGATGTTCTCGGGGCGGAGCACCGCGACCAGCGGGATCTCGGGCCATCGGGCCATGGCCGCGAACAAGGTGCGGTAATCGCGGGCGTTGCCCCCCAGCGCGCAGATGTAGTCTCCGGTTTCCAGCGACGCATCGAGCGGCTCGACCTGAGGATGGCCAACCCCCCAGAGCACCACGTCAACCCGTTGCGGATCGATACCGAAATAGTTGGTGTAAACTTCCTTCTCCATCGACGAGTAGACGATGAATCGCTCAACCCGCGCGAACGCCGTCGCCATGAACCGCCGCAGCGGGCCCCGCGGCAGGGTGGTGAAGTTGAAGCCCCAGGCGACGTGCGGCATCCGCGCTTGCTGGACCCGCATGGCTTGCGTGCATCGAAACGTGATTCGCGCATCATGAGAGAAAAACATCGCCGCCCCCCCGCGCCTGGCGGCCCGGGCCGCATGCCAGCACGACCGCCACGACGCCAGGCTGGGCCGGGAGATGCGCCGCTCTAGCCAGCCTCGCGGCTGGGCGCCGAAAAACTCCCAGCGGACCTGGTCGAAGACCGGAGCGAACCACTGCCACGATGGTTCATGACCAATCGTGGCGCAGACCACGAGAGGACGTTCGCTGTTTGGCTTTAACGGTTCAGTCACTTTTTCGAGGCTCGATGCGTTTGCTTGGTAGGATGAGGGCTGCGCCTCAGGGGCTCCACGGGAGGGAGTGCTTCTATTTAGCCAGGTTCGCGGCGGACAGTCCAGAGACGCGGCTCGCCTTGCCGCAATCTCGCTCGATCGGCTATAGTTTTCTGAAGAACTGTGCCAGCCCATGCGCTCGCCGACGAGACATTTTCCGAGCACCGTGCATGCACCGCGACGTTCAGCCTCATTTACTCGTGATGACGGCGACCATCAAGCCGCCGGCCGATGTCATCGCCTCGGACCGAAACGACCCCGCCCTCCGCATGAACGACTACGCTTGGGCCTTGAAATACTATCTCAGCGATCAGTGCCGGCTCGTCGATCGAATCGTGTTCATCGATAATTCACTCGCCGATCTGACTCCCCTGGAAGCACTCGTGAAAGAGCAGGGGGGCTCGAAAGAAGTCGAGTTTATCTCGTTTTACGGGCTTGATTACCCAGCCAATTACACCAAGGGATACGGCGAGTTCAAGCTGCTCGATCACGGCGTGACGCATTCCAGGCTGCTCTCGGAGCTGCGCGGCAACGACAAGTGGTGGAAAATCACCGGCAGGTACCGCGCAGCCAACCTCGACAAGCTGATCCGCACCGCGCCAAGATCCTACGATCTCTACGCCGACTTTCGGTGGCGGAAACAGCGAGTTGACGTGCGTCTGCTTTCCTTCAGCCGAGATGGCTACGAGCGGCTGTTCCTGGGCCGCTACCCCGAGATGTCCGGCATCCAGCTCGAAGACTACTTCTTCCACCGGTTCGCCCCGCTCTTGAAGGGGCAGGGCGGGCAGGCCGCCGGTATCATTCCAGAATTTCATCATGTGCCTCGGATCGAAGGTGTCGGCGGCTTCAGGAACGTCAATTACATGAGTGGTAAATACAGAATCATTTATCACGCACGGTCTACACTACAGTTTTTCAAGAACCTTATCCGCCCCCACCACTGGGAGCGGGCCGCCTCTCCCGAGGCGCCAGGTTCGCATTCCGCGTGATCGCGCCCGCCCTTCGCGCCGTCCTGTCCTGTCATGCCATGTCGCGCTGCGCTCTTTGTCCGATCGAGCCGGGGATGGTCTGCCAGGGGCGCACGATCAGGCGTTTCTGCGAACTGATCGATCCGGCCCATGCCGCGTACAACCCCGACTATCTGTCTCTGCTCCAGCGTCTGGCCCGAGAGGCCGGCCACGACCAACCAGCCCTGGACGGCTCGATTGTCGCACCCAGCCTGGCTGAATCGCTGGGCCTGATCGGGCAAATGAAAGCGTGCCCGTATCGCCGGCCTGAAGCCAACTGTGGCTGCGCCGGGCTGGCCCGATGCGACCTGGGTAAGGGGCGCGACGGACTGGTCAATCATCTCGACTGTTTCGATTGCCTGCACCTGGGCCGCACCGCGCCGGACTCCGGCCAGGCGCAGACATAACCAGGTCAGGGCGGGCCGGGATATCGAATGCCGCCTCATCGGCCCGGCCCTATTCTTGTGATCAAAAAAACCGCTCGTGGAGGAAACGGCCATGAATTCCGAATCACCCGGATCGCCCAGCCGTCATGCCGACGACAAACCCAGCGCGGCCGAACCAACCCGGACATCCGATGCTGGGGATGACAAGGTAGAGCTTTGCCCACCCGCGGAGGAAGTCGAGGGCGAAGACTCGAGCTCGGCCGATGCCGTGCAGGAATGCCTGGACGCCGACCTTCAGCACCGCCTCTGGCTCAAGGCAGTCGTACCGCTTTTGCAGATTCGCACCCAGGAGACCGACACAGGGATCATTCCTGGCCTCTGCTCGGGGCGAGTGCAATTCGCCTTCGACCGGATGTACGTCGCCGCCTGCGAACGCATTGCGCACATACTCCGCTCCGACCTCGGCTCGGATCAGGACTGAAGACGATCGCCGTTTCGTGGTCATCCCGTTGTTGGGAATTCACCGCGATCCCTGCCTTCCTTTTCCCAGAACTTTCCTGCACGTGCAGCAAGTCGCTGTGCACCCTGAGTTTGCGGGATAGTTAATTTGGAGAACGCAAGGAAACTGGCACAAAATTGCGAAATATGGGGATTTTTATGCAACTTCGCAATACAAATTCCAGATCATCTGGGTGAACTGTGTCGTTCACCGATGCTGGAAGCGAGGCAGTCGGGGCGGGACCAGAGGGGGCCGGAGGATCTGATCCGGCCACTTCCGTCGTGACCCTTACCGTTCCGCCGCCGTGGTTTTCATTTCAGATTGAGGAGGCACCCATGAGCCGCAAGTTCTCCTTCAGCAACCTGGATCATTTTGACGCGCTCGAGCGAAAGCTCAGCATGAGCGCAATGGCGAGTAGCCTCGTTGTCGCGGCCAGCACCCACAGGGATGACCTTCCCCCGCCCGACCCCGAGCCCGATCCTGGCCCGTTCCCGGGCCCTCCTCGGTCTCCTCTGACCGCGGGACCGACCTCGTAGGACCGCCTGGTCATGGCGAAGCGAACCGGTTCAAGCCGCGATCGGTCTCATTGCGTCTACCGATCGTCGTGCGAGCGCCCCGCGTCCCGTTGTGGCGCGGGGCGCGGCTGTTTTCGTCGTTCGATTCCGCTCGCGAATCCGGAATTGTTTTCGTTCTCGACTGGTTCGAGGCTGAGCCGATTTCGGCTGCCAGCCAGACTCACATGGTCTGGGTGCGCCCGCGACCGATCGGCCGCCTTGCGCAGCGACCATTACTTGGAACCCCAGTCATGCCGCTTTATCCGATCTTTCATCGCCACGGCGCGGCACCCATCGCCGTGGTCGAGGCTGAGACTTACCGCGAGGCCCTGGAGTACGCGATCAGGCGAGGCACCCGCCTGGTCTATGCCGACCTCAAGGGAATCGACGTACCCCGCGCGTTTCTGGCGCGGGGCGATTTCCGTGGTGCCGACCTTCGAGCCGCCCGGCTGGAGGGCGTCAGCCTGCACAAGGCCGACCTTCGAGCCGCCCGGCTGGAAGGCGCGGTGCTCAAGCACGCCTGTCTCTGGAACACTGACCTGCGCCACGCTGATCTGCGCGACGCCGATCTCCGCCATGCCAACCTGAAGGACGCCCGGCTGGTAGGAGCCGACCTCCGCGGCGCCCTGCTCATCGGGGCAAAACTGGACGGAGCGATCCTGGACTGGCGGTGGAGCACCGTCGCCCTGGAGTCTTGCGCGGGTCTCGCGACCGCCCGGGTGACGCCTTCTCGGCGCTCGCCGAGCTTGCCTTCCATGACGATGCCCGGCCGTACTCCTGGCTCAAAGTTCTCCTGGGCCAGGGATCGCACGCTGGCTGGGTGCTGGGTGTGCTGTCGCGACACCTCCGCCAGGGCGACAACGCCCCCGAGCTCTTGAGGCGATTGGCAACCGACGTTGCCGTCGATGCAGGCCGTGTCCAAGCCTCGCTCGGCTCCGACGGCGCCCAGCATGATCATGCCCAGCCGATCTTCAGCCCCGATATACCGGCAACGTCGCCGGTGCTCTGGATCCGCCGCCATGGCACCGCGGGGCCGACCGCTCTGAAGGCCAACTGATCACCAGGGAGACGACGACGATGACGACCGCACCCCCGCAGCCGCCTTTGCCCCCGGCGCCCGATTCGCCGGGTCCATCAGGCGACTGGACCGGCTTGCCACGTGATTCACTGGCCGCCGAGCGCGGCCGGGGCCGGCCGAAACCTCGTTACCGTGCGCTGTCGTCACGGCGGGCACTGGCGATGCTCGCGCATTTGCCGATCCATGCCGCGCCCGTCCCCTTGCTACACGTTCAGCCGCGTCTTGCCGACGGCACCTTGCGGGTGCTCGATCGCCCCACCGGGCGGCAGCTCATCATCTACACGCCCCATTACACGCCCCAGTTCCGGGCCGGTCACCGTGCTCGGAGATGGTACGTCCGTCCGGCCGCGCACGTCGGCTGCGTACCCGAGAGCCCGAGCTTTGCCACCGCCCGCTCGGCCATCGAAGCCGTGGCCACGGGCCGCTGGAGCCTTGACTCGCTCAGCTCGATTCGCGCCGGCCTGCCGCTTCGCGTCGTCTGGACGCGGCCGGCTATTCGCTGATGAAACAGTGTCCATCAATTTATTGAAGAAATGATCATGAAATATAAAGATGAGGATTGCGACGACTCCGCGCCCGGCCGGAATTGGGTCGGCTTACCGAATCTGCGACAGACGGACCGGCTGCTTTCTTTCGATGAGGAGCGCACGCTGGCCGCGCGCGTCCAGGCGGGCGACGCCGCGGCGCGTGAAACCCTGGTCACGGCGAACCTCCGGCTGGTGCTCAAAATCGCCTACCGCCACAAATGCTCCGGGGCGACGATCGACGACCTCGTGCAAGAGGGGGTCCTAGGGCTCATTCGCGCCGCGGAGATCTTCAATCCCCAGGGCCACAACGTCCGGTTTTCGACCTACGCGTCGTACTGGATCAGGAACTTCATTGCCCGCGCGATCATCAAGAACCGTTCGCTGATCCGGTTGCCCGATTATCTCAGTCTCCTCAAGTCCCAGTTCCATCGCGCGCTGGGCGACTTGCGAAACCGATCCGAGCCCGTTCCCGGCGCGCAGGAGAGCCGACCCCAGGCCCACACCCACAGGTTGCGGGTCCACACCCGCAGGGTCGGGAGACCCACGAGGTGGCCGCCAGGCTGCGCATCGGCCCCGGGCGACTCAAGAATCTGGATCGCGCGATGATCGAACGATCGTCCTACTACGGCACCGACGACGATGGCGATCCAACCAGTCTGGAGGAAATCGTCGCCGACCCGCGCCAGCCCGATCGCGACCTTGAGCACGTCGAGGACTTGCAGGTGCTGCACGCCGCCCTTGATCGCCTGCCTCCGTTTGAAGCCTGGGTGATCCGCCAGCGGTTCGGCCTGCATGGCGACGACCAGCCCGGCGCCGCCCCAGGCACGTGAATCGCCGGGCCGGCCCCGATCCTATCTTCAAATCAGCCGCGCCTGCGGCCTGACTGTCAAGCGGGTTCACCGGGCCGAGGAGCAAGCGCTGCACAAGCTCGCGCCGAGCTTCAGGCACAGTTCGCCGAGGCCGGATGAAGGGCCTTGCGGAAATGCAATTGAGTTTGCGCCTTCCAGTTTATAAGAACTTGCCCAGGAAGATGATTGCGAATCGAGGAGAGCGCCATGGAAGACGCGGACATCACCGTCCGTCTCGGAGAGGCCCTCGATCAGGGCCTGGTAAAACCTGCCTCCGCTCTGACCGTGAGCTACGATTCGGAGATGATGCGGCGGTTTCTGGAGATCTTGAGCGCCCGGCGCGTCGGTTGCCTCGAATTGCGTGTTCTGCGTGCGGCGTTCGACCGCCGCGGTCTCATCATCCGCGGCGACCAGGAGAGTTCAAACTTCGCCGGCTCGACCCTGGCCGGCTGGTTTGAAGACCCCGCCCGGCTCGCCGCGCAGGCGCGGCGGCTCCGCGGTGTCTCGGGCTATGTTTCGATCAACCCGGTGCGAGTCGATCTGCTGGCGCGGAGCGATCACCACCTGGCTCGGATGCGGCACACCACGCGAGACGCTGATATCGTCTGCCTGCGGTGGTTGTATCTCGACATCGATCCGGTTCGCCCGCCGGAGATCAGCAGCACCGATTCCGAGCTCGCCGCCGCGGTTTGCCGGCGAGACGCGATTCTGGGCGACCACCCTGCGCTCTGCGCCTCGGCCCTCTGGGGCCGCTCGGGCAACGGTGCCTGGATCTTGGTCCGCCTGCCCGATTACCCCAACGATCCCCCGCACCGCGCCCTGGTGGCGGAGGCCGTCGGCACCATCGCCCGCGCTTACAGCGACCAGGCGGTCGTGATTGACACGTCCACCCTCAACCCGGCGCGGTTGATCGGCCTTCCCGGCACGAGGAAGGCCAAGGGCTCGCCTCGCCCGGATCGCCCCTGGCGACTGGTCACGCTCGATGGCGTTGGCCCTGGCGCGACTGCGCCGCGCCGCCCATCATGAGCCGACGCGAGAAAGACCCCATGGAAAAGGATCGCACGGCGAACAATCATGGAATCCGACTGCCCTGGCGCCGAACCCCCCCTCGGCGCGACTCCAGGGGACGAGACCGTCTTGCCCCCCGTCGATCTGGCCGCATGGCTCAAGTGGCAAGGCACGCCGAACTCAGACCCACCACCAGCCGCGGACGCCGGCCCCCGCGCCGCGGCCCATCGCCCTTCACCAGGCAAAGGCAAAGAGTCCAGCGACGACCGGCTGCGTCGGGCGGCCGCCTATCTCGCCCGAATTCCCGGCGCCGTCTCCGGCCAGCGCGGTCATGACCAGACGTTTCACGCGGCCTGCGTGCTCGTGAAAGGGTTCGGGCTGACGATCGACGAGGCCCGCCCCCTGCTGCACGACTGGAACAAGAGCTGCACGCCTCCGTGGAATTCGGCGGAGCTTGAACACAAGCTCAAAAGCGCGGCGGCCGCTCCTGATGCTCGCCCCAGAGAATACCTCGTCGGGCCCGACCGGCACACTCCCTCCCAGCGTCCGGCGGCCCGGACAGCCGGCGCCAGCCCGGCGCCGCCCACTCCCGCAGTCGCAGGCAAGGGCGGGAACGAGCCCCACCCTTACTGCCCCCCCGGCCAGGAAGCCAATCCTCATCGCCTGGCCAGCCTCTTCCTGAACCAGCGGTTTGCGTATCCGGGAGGAATCGGGCTGAGGTTCTGCGCGAGGAGTTCCACGATTGGGACGGCTCGGCCTATCGGCGGATGTCCATGGCCGAGATCCGCGCCCAGCTTGCCGCGTTCCTGGCCCGGCGAGTTCGAGCGACTGTACCAGCTCGAATCCGAGCGGTGGCTGTCACCCGCCCAGAAGCCTGCCCATAGCAAAGCGGCCGAGGCGACCCGGCGACCGCCCCGGCCCATCGCCGTGACCACCCGGCTGATCGGCGATGTGGTTCAGGCGATCGCCGGTTCGGTGCTCGTCCGTCTGGCCGCTTGTCCGGCCCAGCCCGCCTGGGTGGAAGGCTTGCCCGAATCGGCCGCCCGGCTTGCCGGCGCCGGCGCAAACGCCCCCTTGCTGGTGGAGGGCAACGCCGTTGCCGTTGCCGCCCTGTCGGCAATTGACTCGTTCGCCCCTCCGCCTTGGCCGGCGCCCGAGATCCTGCCCGCTCGCAACGCGCTTGTGCACTTGCCCTCTTTCGTCAAGCGGGTCTGCTGCACGGCCCCTCCCTCGCCGCGTTTTTTCAACGCCTTCGCTCTCGATTACGATTTCGACCCCGCGGCCGAACCGCCCGTCGAATGGCTGGCGTTCCTCAGATTGATCTGGGGAGGCGACTCAGAGAGCATTGATTGCTTGCAAGAGTGGTTTGGTTATCTTCTGACAGCCGACACCCGGCAGCAGAAGATCTTGATGATGGTCGGGCCCAAGCGCTCGGGCCGGGGCACGATTGCTCGGGTGCTCAAGGCGATGACCGGGGCCAGCAATGTGGTCAACCCCACGCTCAGCACGCTGGCGCGGCCGTTCGGCCTGTCGGCCCTGATCGACAAGCCGGTGGCGATCTTTCCCGACGCCCGGCTGTCCAGCCGGCCCGACAATGCGGCCATCGTCGAGTGCCTGCTGTCGATCAGCGGCGAGGACGACCAGACCATTGATCGCAAGCACCTGGCGGCATGGACCGGCCGGCTTCCCACGCGGTTCGTGCTCATCTCCAACGAGCTGCCCCGGCTCAAGGACGCCAGCGGGGCCCTTGCCAGCCGCCTGATCATCCTTCGGTTTACTCGGTCGTTCTACGATCAGGAAGACACGGGGCTCTTCGACCGGTTGCGGCGCGAGCTGCCGGGAATCCTGCTCTGGGCGGTCGCCGGCTGGGAGCGGCTGCGGCTGCGCGGGCGGTTCGTCCAGCCCCGTTCGGCCCGCGACCTGGTGGCCGCCATGGACGAACTGGCCAGTCCCATTCTCACCTTCCTGCAAGACCGTTGCGTGCTGGCTCAGAACGAAACTGTTCCCGTGGCCGCTCTTTACGAAGCCTGGCGCTCGTGGTGCCAGGAGCACGGTCGCGACGCGGTCGGCGACGAGCAATCGTTCGGCAGGGACTTGCATGCAGCCATCCCCGGACTGTCGAAGAGCCGGCATCGCCTTGGCTCGGCCCGGATCGCCCACTACAACGGCATCCGCCTGCGCACCTGCCTCGACCCGGAGATTGATCCCGACGCCTGCGAGGTCCCGGTACCATGAAGATACCAGGTCAGAAACACCCTTCTGACGCAGCAACCGAGCCTCCCGGCCTATCACTCTCTATCATGTGACCGCAGAACAACAACGTTTCTCGAAGAACCTCCACTCGGCGCAACATGAGGCTTTTTTCAGACATGCCTGTGGTGTTGGATGAAGGTGTCTGTTGATTCTTGTGGATTAAAGGTCTTTTAGGTTTGCCGATTTGTCTAATATCAGCTAAAAATGCGATCAACGATCGGCTGTATCGAGCTTTGAGCCGAATCGTGTCGTTCATGGGAAATCTGGTTATCTGTCCTTGATCTGTTGCTCTGGGCGGTAGATGAACGAAAGTGTGACGCATAACCACGCCCGCATGGTATCCAGTGGCTTCCCACTCTCCTGAACGAGCCGTGCATCCTTGAAACCGCGGGGAGCTTCTCTTGTTGACAGGATTGAGAGAAAGTTAACACAATCGCCCCCCGCTGATCGGCCGTCGCATCGCCGGTAGGAGGTCTACCGGAGGAAGCGATGGTGCTGAGATTCGTGGGAATGCCGAACCGGGCGTCGGTTTCGCGAGTCTCTTATGATCAGGACGCAAGCCCGAGCGTCCTTGAGAACCAACCTGGTTGAGTCGTTGCTGGCGCCGGCAATTGCTGGGAGACCAACGAAGGAAGAAGATTCCATGGTCAGCAGGCAATCGACTTGTGGGTTTGTGGCCTGGACGGTTCGTCCGGCCTGAAGCGGCTTGATGTCGCGTTCACGTGCCATGACGGCCTTTGAGCCAGCCTCTTCTGAGAAACCGGCTCCCGGCATGTCTCGTGGTTCGCCGGGCAGGTTCTCTACCTGGAATCGATGGTCAAGAATTGGCTTGAGACCATCCATACTAAATCAGTGTGTCATTTCTTCTAGGACACTGCCTCCAGGAGGTTGATGACAAGAAACGTTCCTTCTTTCTCACTTTGGCTGCGGGTCTTGTGACTTTCAGCCTCGGCAACCTCAGGCTCGTGCCGGCGGTCTCACGCTGGCCGACCTGCTCGTTCCGGGCAGCGTGGGCGAAGTCCAGGGCACGGCCTTGACTTCTGGTTCAGTGGTTTCAAGTATTGCGAGCACGGGAGCGATGCCTGATGCTGCCGCTATCAACGTAAATACACTGTTTCTGGCGGCGAGTGCTGGCCTTGAGTTCACGGGCGCTTTGTTACTCCCATTGCGACGTCATCCGGATCCTTGATCACTTACACGGTCATCTCCCTACACTTGGACCGTTCACGGATGCCCATCTTGACGGTAATCGCTGTCCTGGGCGGTGCGGGAACGATGGCGGTGACCGACACTCCGATTGATCCCGCTACCAACCACGCCCTCAAGCAGATGTCGATCTTCGACATCGAACCGCCGCCCCCTGGGCTGGTGAACAATGCTGTGGTGTTTGGCCTCAACAACGGGCACTCTTGGTCCAGAAGGACATCTTCGCCCGGGGGCACGACGGGTGTTGCGAGCCTATCGTTCGTCGATCAAACCTACTCCACCGGACAGGTTCCCGAGCCCGCCTCCTTGGCGCATCTGGGGATTGGCCTGAGCGGGCTCTTGACATTCCGCCGTTTCTTCAAGCGGACTGCCCACGCCTGATCAGAATCGGACCCCGGATCGCGGCCAACGTGATCCTCCAGCAAATGCGCTGACGTCCCTGACATTGTCCGGGCAACGTTCCGGCAAGCGAGGATCTTTTGGGTCCTCACTTGCCTTTTTTTCTGGCAGCCTGGTACCGTGCAGCAGGCTCAGGAGGTGGCCATGGCCAACAAGCCGCAAGCCGCTTATGAAGAACTGGTCCGCCGGGCGCGAGAGCTTGGCGTGCTGGCCTCCTGCTCGGCGCTTCTGGGGTGGGACGAACAGACTTACATGCCCCCAGGCGGCGCGGCTCACCGGGGCGAGCAACTGGCTCACCTGGCTGGCTTACACCACGAGCGAGCGACCGACCCGTACATCGGTGAATGGTTAGCGATTGTCGAAGGGTCGGACCTGGCGGCCGATCCCGATTCGCCGCCTGCCGTCAACGTTCGCGAGCTGCGCAGGGATTACGACCGCCGCGTCAGGCTCCCGCGTGGCCTGGTGGAGTCGCTGGCGCAGACGACCTCGCTGGCCCAGCAGCAATGGGTCGAGGCACGGCGAAACGTCGATTTCGGCCACTTCCGCCCCTGGCTGGAGAAGATCGTTGGGCTCAAGCGGCAGGAGGCGGAATGTCTCGCGGGGATTCCAGACCCGGCAGCCGGGATTTCGGATTCCCAGAGTGCCCCAAACGCGACTCTATGATCCCCTGCTTGAGGAATACGAACCGGGGGCGCGAACCGCCGAGCTCGCCGTTCTCTTCCGGGCGCTCCGCGAAGAGCTTGTACCGCTGGTTCAGGCGATCGGCGAGGCCGCCGCCAGGCGGTCCAGAGACGAGCAAAGTCCCCACGCGAACGCGAACGCGGGTTCAAGTTCGGGTTCGGGTCGGGTGCAGTGGGAGACGCCATCCTCAAACGTGCTTATCCGCTCGATCGGCAAAAGGTCTTTGGAGAGGCCGTGGCCGCGGCGATCGGTTTTGATTTTCAGCGTGGCCGGCTTGATGTCACGGCCCACCCGTTTTGCTCGGGGATCGGGCCGGGCGACACACGGCTCACAACGCGGTACGACGAGCACAATTTCGGCGACGCGTTCTTCGGCATCCTGCACGAGGTCGGCCATGGGCTCTATGAACAGGGACTGCCGGCCGAGCATTTCGGCACGCCGATGGGTGAGGCGGCCTCTCTGGGCGTCCACGAGTCGCAATCGCGGCTCTGGGAGAATGCCGTGGGGCGAAGCCGGGCCTTCTGGATGTACTGGTTTCCCGTAGCCCGGCGGATCTTTCATCAGGCCATGAGCGGTGTCTCCCTCGATCAGTTCCTGGCCGCCGTCAACCATGTCTCCCCCAGCCTGATCCGGGTCCAGGCCGACGAGGTGACCTACAACCTGCACATCATCGTCCGTTTCGAGCTCGAACAGGCTCTGCTCGGCGGTGACTTGCCGGTGGGTGATCTGCCCGCCGCCTGGAACCAGAAGTACCAGGACGCCCTGGGCGTTCGGCCCAAGAACGACGCGGAGGGTTGCTTGCAAGACATCCACTGGAGCGCGGGTCTCTTCGGGTATTTCCCAACCTATACGCTCGGAAACGTTTACGCCGCGCAGCTTTTCTCCCATGCTCGCTCCGACCTGGCCGGCCTCGACGGTTCGTTCGCCCGTGGAGATTTCAGTGACCTTCTCGCCTGGCTACGCGAGAAGGTTCACCGCCATGGCCAGAAATTTCGCCCGGCCTCCCTGGTGGAACACGCCACCGGAGCCAGACCCGACCATCGGCCACTCGTCGCGTCTCTACGCCAGAAGTACGGCGACCTGTACGGCCTCTGAGCCACGACCCGGCTCAATATCCGTTAAATGTGTGATTGAAACCATGGAGGGAATCGTGTATCGTGTGCCGGCGGATGTTGCCGATAATGCATTCTCAAGGCACGGACGTTGTGAATTCACACCGGGCCATGAGCTCGGTTTGATTCGCGGTGGAATGCCATCGTATTCTGCGTGATCACGATGACGGCGACAAACGGAATTCAGGGAACTCACAGCTATGAGACGACCGCGTTTTCTGAACTTGAATTGGGCACCGGCGGCTCCTTCGAGCAATGGGGACCGGGCGGGAGGCCGGAAGCCGCGGAGGGGCCGGCGGTTCACGCTGGAATCCCTTGAGTCGCGCACGCCTGCTCTCGGGCAACACCATCACCGAGTATCCCGCGTCACTGGTGAGTGGGGAGATCACTGCTCAAGGGGGCAATCTCTATTTCACCGAATCAGGGAAGGTCGGCAAATTCAGTCCGTCGGCTCCCGCTGCCATCACGACAACACCTACGTCTCTACCAGTCGTTGATGGGATCACGGCGGGGCCCGACAACAACATCTGGATCACGGAGCAAGGCTTTTCTTCCCCCACAGGCGCGATCGGCAAGCTCGACACGACCAGCTTTACAATCACCCCCTATGGCACGGCCCAAGGGCTGCCGGCCAATGCCAGGCCCTTCGGGATCACGGTGGGTCCCAACAACGTGGGAACGTCCGTGATCTGGTTCACGGATTCGCCAGAATAACGCGATCGGGATGATCAACCCCACTGACAACACTCATACGATCACGGAGATTCCCTTGCCCACCGGCGCGACCGGTTTGGTGGGCATTACTGGCTTCAACTCAGAGATCCTCTCATTCGGGGGCAATCTTTACTTCACTGAGGCGGCGTTCACGGGGGGTGTTCTCTCGTCGTCCGGAATCGGCATCTACAACCCCGCGACGGGGACGTTCAGTCAAGTGGCGCTTCCTCCGACCGGCGCGAGTGTGCAACAACCGTACGGACTCACGGTCGGACCCGACAACAACATCTGGCTCACCGAGGCGGTGCCGAAATCAGGGGGCGGCTTCTCATCATCAGCCGTCGGGTTCTTCAATCCAGCGGCGCCCGCCACGCCCACCGAGTTTGCCCTGACCACACCATCAGGCGGCGTGACCCCCTTCCCATCCCGGATCACATCGGGCCTTGATGGCTTGGTCTGGTTCACCGATTCGGCCAACGGCGCGATCGGCTCGATCAACCCCACGAGCCATGCGTTCTCGACGCCTCTCTCCATCGGCACGAGCGTGGTTGCGACGCCTAATCCGGCTGGAATCATGAGTGGGCCGGATGGCAATCTCTGGTTCGCGGATACTGATGGCGCGGTTGGCAAGCTCGCCCTCGGTACCCAGGTCGCTGTGACCGCACAGCCCTCCACGGTCAACGTGAACACCCCGTTCAACGTGAGCGTTGCGGTCACCTACACCGACTCGGGCAAGCCTTACAGCGGTAGTGCGACGATCTCGCTGGCCAATCATCCGGCGGGTGCGACCCTGGGCGGCACAACGCTCACCGTGCCGCTCACCAACGGCGTGGCAACCTTTACCGGGTTGACCCTGAACCCGGTTGCGAACGGCTATACCCTGAACGTGACCAGTGGCACCACGTCCACGACCACCAGCCCCATCAACGTGGTGTCGCCCATCACCACCGGCGGCGCCACCCAGCTTGTGGTGTTCGCCCAGCCGCCTGCCTCCGTCGTCGCCGGCACGCCCTTCGGCCTGACCGTCTATGCCGAGACCGCCTCGAACGTGATCGATCCCGCGTTCAACGGCCATGTGACGATCGCCATACAGACCAATCCCGGCGGCGCGACTCTCGGGGGTACGCTCACCGTGAACGCCGTCAACGGCGTGGCGACGTTCTCCAATCTCACGCTGAACAATACCGGCAGCTACACGCTAGTCGTCTCCAGCAACGGACTGACCTCGGCGTTCCCGAACGCAGTCAACGTCACGAGCTCCGGAGGCGGTGGTGGTGGAGGCGGTGGTGGTGGAGGCGGTGGTGGGCTGGTAGGCGGTGGTGGTGGAGGCGGTGGTGGTGGCGGCGGTGGCGGTGGAGGCGGTGGTGGTGGCGGGACCACGCAGGCCCCAGCGGTGACCATCGGTCAGAGCGTGCTCTTCACGCAGAAGAGCAACAAGAAGGGCAAACCCATTGGCAAGCCGGTGCTGACCGGCTTCCAGATCACCTTCAACACCGCGATGAATCCGGCGACCACCGGCAACCAAGCGAACTACACCCTCGGCACCAACGTCCAGGTGAGGAAGCGCGTGGGCCGAAAGACCGTCAAGGTGCTCCAGGCCAAGCCGATCGCCTTCTCGGTCGCCTATAACGCGTCGACCCATTCCGTGTTGCTGTCCCTGATCGGGAAGCAGGCATTCTTGAAGGGCGGCCAGATCACCTTGCTGGGTGCCATCTCCAGCAGCGCCGGCGGCTCGCTGGACGGCAACGGCGACGGCACCGGCGGCGACAACGCCCTCTTCAACATCTCCAAGAACGCGAGGAGCCTCTCGCACGCCTGAGCTCTAACCAAGAAATCTAAGGTAAGTCCGCGACCGGAGTGCGTGGCGCGGACTTACCCCCAACCCCTTGTGAAAGGGGCGTGGTCGGCCCTCTGCAATGCGTCTGAACACCGAACCAGTTCACCACCGCAAGGTCACCAGCGAGACCGCCTGGCGCGGCAGGGGGAACTTCAGCTCCAGCTTGCCGGCTTCCGTCCGGCGCCACTCGGGTGAAGTCAGCAGCTTGAGCTGCGCCGACTGCTTGAGCGCGCTGAGCTGGCTGGCGGTTGGTTGCTGAGGAGAGCCCATGGCTTTCCACGTTTCAAACGCGTTGCCGTGGGTTTCGTCGATCCGGTAATGCTGCACCAGAACGCGGCCGTTCTCGACTGGCAGGCGGTGAAGCTCCAGCGCGACCTCGGCGTCGGGGGCGGGCAGGTCGTCGTCGTGGTAGTGCCAGGTCAAGACGCTCAGGAAACGATCGTCGAGGCTGGCCAGGGCCGCGATGTCGGGCTGCTCGCGCACGCCGTGACGGCGGATGGCTTCGACACCGGCGTCGGCTGTGCTTTCCACGGCCAGGCGGCGCCCTTGCATCAGGCCGAGCATCCGGAAGAGGTTGAGCACCGGCAGGTCGATCCCGTTGGTGGAAAGGACGCGAAAGCCGGCGAAATAGGGCTGATCCTCGAACTCGAACGCCCAGGTGAGGGCTCCCTCGAAGTTGACCCCGTGCTTCTCCGCCAGCGCGAGCGTCCGCGCGTAGGACGCCGCGGTGTAGCTGGCGTAGAGCGTGCCGTTGCGGTATCCGTTCTGGGGAAAGACCGTGGCCGGGCAGGCCGCGCAACCGTCGGGGTCCGATTCACCGATCACGATCGGCCGACCTTTCAGCTCGGGAAACGAGGCGACGACCTCGAACCCGCGATCGATGTCCTGGAGTTGTGAGCCGATCCCCATCTGAACGTGCCCCGACGCGATGTGCGGCGATCCCTTGGCATGGAACGAAATGAAGTCGAGGGGAGCGCCGATCTTCCCCGTGGCGGCGTTCGTCCCTCGCAGGCAGTGTTCGAGGAAGTTCGCGCAGGAACGCGGCCGCCTCGGGGGTCCGTGTGCCGGCGATCTCCGGCCCGCCCACTCGCGCGGTCGGCAAAGCGCGTTTGACGGCGGCGGCGGCGTGGTCGTAAAGCGTGTTGAACTCTTCGGGCGTCCCTCGCCAGTAGAAGATGTTGGGCTCGTTCCAGACCTCCCAGTACCACCCTTCGACCTCGGCCCGGCCGTACCGCGCCGACACAGTGAGCGGCCCACTGATAGACGAGCTCGCCCCACCTGGCGTAATCCCTGGGCGGATAGGCCCAGCCGGTGGCAAGCTGGCCCCCGCCCCTGGGCGTCCAGTGGTGCTGATAGGGCTCTGGCCTGGTGGAAAGGGCCTGGGGCATGAAGCCGATCTGGACGTAGGGCTTGAGCCCGCGCTGCATGTAGGTGTCGAAGATGCGGTCAACGATCGTCCAGTCGTAATGGGGCCGGCCCTGGGCGTCTTCGGTGTAGGCGTTTGTTGAGCCCCACTTGAGGGCGGGGGTGCCGTCGCCGGAAGTCAGCAGGTTGTGCGTGCGGATGAACACGGTCTCGCGGCCCAGGCCGGCGAGCTTGGAAAGAAGCTCCTTGCCATCCTTCATATAAGTATAGTTTGGCTCGTCATGGCCGAAGAACCTCCAGGCGGCAGGCAGTTGAGCACGAGCCTGGCCGGCGTCGATCCCGATGGACACGGTGGCGGCGGGCGATGCGGTCTGAGCCCTGGCGGCTGCGCCGGTCGGCGCAATGCCGGTGAGGACAGCGATGATGGTGACCGCCGTCGGCCAGCAGAAAATCACATCGTGGAATCATTCGTCGATGTCCAGATATTCCGATGGGATAGCGCGGAGGATCTCCTCGGCGCTGGTCTCGCCTCGGGCCACTTTGAGCATGGCCGACTTCTTGAGCTCAACGAGCCCGTCTTCGACGGCGGCTTGCCGCAGGGCGCGGGTGGGCTGGCCCTCGGCGATCAGCCGCCGCAGCTCGCGATTGATCCTTAGCACCTCGAACACGCCGGTCCGGCTGATGTAGCCGGTCTGGTGGCACCGCGGGCAGCCCTTGGCGGCATGAAGTCGCGTGTCCCTCGCCATCGGCCAGCCAGGGGCGAACCTCGTCGAACATCTGCGGGATGTCGCCGAGGTCGATCCTCTCCTTGCAGTGGGGGCAAAGCGCGCGGACCAGGCGCTGGGCGACCACGCCCAGAAGCGAGCTCGACAGGAAGTGAGGATGAACGCCCAGGCTGAGCATCGTCTGCACGGCCCCGGCGGCGATCGGCGCGTGCAGCGTCGCCAGCACGAGCTGGCCGCTGCTGGCGGCGTGAACGGCCGTCTCGGCGGTCACGGGGTCGCGGATCTCGCCGATCATGATGATGTCCGGCGTCTGGCGGAGAATGCTCCGCAAGAGCTCGGGAAAGCCGACGTCCGCCTTGAGGTTCACCTGAGACTGCCGCAAGCCGCTGACCGCGTACTCGATCGGGTCTTCAATCGTGTTGATCTTGCGCTCGCCGTCGTTGAGATGGCGCAGGCAGGCGTAGAGCGTGGTCGTCTTGCCCGAGCCGGTCGGGCCGGTGACGAGAATCAAGCCGCTGGGCGAGCTGAGCATCCAGTGCAGGTCGCTCAGGTTCCTGGGGCTCATGCCCAGACGGTCAAGCCCCTGCGCGTCGTTCTGGCAGACGAGCAGGCGAAGCGTGAGGTCCTCGCCGTGCAGGGTGGGAATGGAGCTGATCCGGATATCGACCCGGCTGGCGCCGTCGGCCTGGCGTACCCACCGCCCATCGAGCGGCCGCCGCATCTCGGCCAGGTCCATGCCGGCCATCGCCTTGATGTAGCTGATGCACCGCTTGCCCAGCTCGGGCGAGAGGATCGTGAGCAGCCGAACGATTCCCAGGTGTCGCACCGAGACGGCCACGTGGTTCTCATTGGCGCCAATGTATAGATCGCTGGCCGGCAGCGCCACCGCGTGATCGATGAGCGTGGCGACCGCGGCCTCGGGTACCATCCCATAAACGTTGGGACCGTCGAGTTTCTGCGTCTGCGCCTCGGGCGATAGGGACGCGTGTGCCGGCGCCGGTGCCGGTGCCTGTGTTGCTTGGGTCATGGGGCTTCTCCCCTTGCCAGGGCGCGGGCCGCGCGCTCGTCATCGACGATATGCAGGAACCGCTCCATGTGCAAGAGCCGCAGGATGGCCATGATGGCCGGCGGCAACGAGTGCAAGACCAAAACCCCGCCAAACTGCTGGCAGAGCTTGTGAAACTTGACCAGCCAGCCGACGCCGGCCGAGTCAAGGTACGACGTATTGCTCAGGTCAAGCAGGATCTTCCTGGAGTAACAATCGGCACCCAGGACGTCCTCGACCGAGCTACGCTCGCGGAGCTGGTCGCTCAGCCGGATCTCGCCTTCGTTTTGAAGACGAAGGAGCCCCTCTTCCTCGGATTGCAAACTCAGTTTCATGTCAAACCTGGCCTGCATGGAGATAAGGATGGTCGTGATCAGGAGGGATCGGAATTGGCCCCCCGAGACGCTCGCGCCGTCCCGAAAAGCAAGACCATGATACGCCGAATCTCCATGAAGTGGTGGAAAAAAATGATCAATTTTCTCGAAAATGAAATCATTCGTTCTCAACGACCAGCACCGGCCTTGGCGCACGACCACACAGTCAATTGCGCATAGGGAGCACTCAGCCTGGCTTGCTCAACGGGACGTCCCTGCAACCGGCTGGAGACCCAGGCCTGGCAGCCCAAGCGATTCTGGCTGGACCCCCGCTTCGAGCCGACGCAATGCCTCTTCATATCGCGCCGCCTTGGCTTCGCGCTCGGAGGGATCGAACCGGATGGCCGACGTCGCCCGGTAAAAACCGGCCGCGAACCGGCAAACCTCTTTCCAGGTTGCCGTGGTGACGTCGAAATGCTGGGCGCACTCGGCAAGATCGATGCGCGGGACGGAAAGCGACGAGGGCCAGCCGAAGACCTGTCGGGCCTTGAGCCCGGCCAGGATCGACTCGGCAAGAGCCACGTGACCTTCCAGCGAAGGATGCATTCCATCGTTGAACAAGGAATCGTTCAGCAGGCCATGGGGATGCCGGCAATGAAAGACGGCCTGGCCATCGACCAGGAGCGCATCATGACGGGCGGCCAGTTCACGATAAACGTCTTGAAACGGGGTTGGACAGCGCATGGGGTGAGCGTCGAGGTCGCGGGCCAGCACATACTCGCGATAGGCGGCCTCATCCGAATCAGACCCGCTGGCTTCGAGCAAGCGAGCCAGCCGGAAGTGGCACTCGGCGAAGCCCGGCTGGCTCTCGATCAGGGCGCGATAGCGCTTGATGCTCTCCACCGGGTCGGCGGCTTCCAGGGCCCGCGCCTTCGAGCACCTGCCGGCAGAACGCGTCGCGATCAGCGCGCGGGGTCTCGGGCGGCAAGATCGATCGGCTGGGCTCGAAGCCGGCATCGTTGCCCGGTGGAACCACCAGGATCGGCACCACGCCGGCTCGCTTCAAATCGGTGATCATGGCCTCAAGCCGATGCCGGAAATCGTCGAGCCGGGCGCGATACTGGCCGGCCGTGTGCGAGGGCACATCGGCCATGGGCCGTCGCTCCTGAGGCGGTCGGGCAGCGACGAGCTCGCGCTCTCGCGTTTCGCGCACCAGCCGGCAAAGCGGCGAACAGGCGCCGATCGCCTGGGCCAGCCGGAGGATCGGCGAAGGGCCCGGATCGTCCCGGTAGTAAGGCACGTTCGACGACCAGCCGTCGCGCGAGGCGAATTCATTGTGGCCGGCGTAAATGATCACCACATCCGGCGGGCGTCGTGGCTCGGCCAGCTTCTGCTGCATCTGCTCCAGCGTCCACCCGGGTCGGGCCTGAACCTCGACGTGAAACATCCGCTGCGGAAACAGCCGGCGAAGCTGCCAGACCACGATCTTGCCCACCGATAGCCAGTCCCGGTACGGCACCCCCTCCGCGCTCGACTCGCCAACGACCACGATGGTCGCGTCTGCACTTGAGCCGGCCGGCGAAGGAGCACCGCCGGTCATCGCCAGTCGAGGAGCGCGGTGAAGCCAGGCGAGATAAGCCGCCGCCGAGCCTTCGGCCAGGAGCAACCCGAGGAGAGTGGTCGCTCCCACCAGTGCGCCCCGTGCCAGGATCGGCCGGAGCCGGCCCGATGAGTGTCGCCGCGGCACAAAGCCGGCCAGGGCCAATCCCGTCAGCGCGGCCAGGGCCAGAGCGGCCAGGGGATACCCTCGCTCAAGAAACGCCAGCAAGGCTGCGCGGTCGGCATGCGGATCGGCAGACTTGCTGGCGAACCAGGTTCGCGCCGGCCAGAGCGACAAGCCAAATACAGTCACGATGAAGATCAAGAGAAGCCCGCGGTAGATCAGCCGCTCTGCTTGCCGTCCGCTCATGGCCATCCCTACCCTGATCAATCACGGCAGCCCGGCCGGATGAACGCCCAGGCCGGTGACTCCCGTCTGCTCGGGTGGCGTGCCGGCCAGGATGAGTTTTTCCGCACGCTCGTAGGCTCCGCTTCGCTGCCTTCGCTCGGTGGGATCGTGGCGCATGAGGGCGGTCGCCCCGTAAAACCATGCCGACCGGTAGCAGACCTGGGCCCATCGATCCCTGTCGAGCTGGAAATGCGAAGCGCACTCGTCGGGGTCCACGATAGGCGCAGGGACCGCCGGGGGCCAGCCCAGTGCCTGCCGGTCATGAAGCTGATTGAGGAGATCTTGCGCCAGCGCAAGGTAACCTCGAAAGGTCGGGTGCTGGGCGTCATGGTAATAATGATTGTCAAGAATCCCATGCGGGCTGAGCGCGCCCAGGACCGACGCGCTATCGACTAGCACGATCCTGGGGTGCCGGGCGGCAACGTCACGGAAAACCTGGCGAAAGACTTCCGGACAGCGCATGGGCATGGCGTCCAGCTCACGAGCAAGGACATAGTGCTTGCGCGCCTCGTCCCAGCCTTCCGACTTCTCCAGCAGCCGGGCCAGGCGGTAGTGGGTCTCGGCGAACCCAGGATACCGATCGACCAGCGCGCGGTAGGCTGAGAGGGCCTGGGCCGGCTCGGTCTGTTCCATCGCTCTGGCTCGCTCGAACTCGTGCGCGAACGCCTCGCGTTCGGCCCGGGGAGTGGCGGCTGGCAGAATCGATCGATTGGGATCATAGTCGCCGTCGTTCGAGGCCGGGATGATGAAGAGGGGCAAGGAGCCGATCACTTCGCAATACGTGGCGATCGCCTCGGCCCTTCTGTGAAAGTCGGAGACGATGGCGGCCTTCTCTTCTTCCGTGCAGACGGGGACGTCCACGACTTGCGGCGCGGCCACCTGCACGGGCCTGGCGTCGATGAGCTGCCGATCGAGGGTCTCAAGGATCAGGCGGCAATACGGAGACGATCGCACGACGAGATCAACCAGCGACGTTTCCGGCCTGGGCGGGTGGACATCGTGATAGTAGGGGGGATACCGAGCCCACTGGTAGCGGGCTTGAAACTCGTTGTGGCCGGCGAACAGGAGGAGCATATCGGGCCGATAGGTCAGCTCGGCCAGCTTCTGGTGCGTCAGACTCCAGCGACACCCCTCCCTCGGCCCAGATCTCGACCTGAACCGGCCGGCTCGGGAAGACGCGCTCGAGCTGCCAGCCGACGATCTGGCCCACCGACATCCAGGGATGATAAGGGTCTCCCTGAGCACTTGACTCGCCGATAACCAGGATGCGCAGCGCCTTGCTACCCGGCCCTGATCCCGATCCCTGAGCCTGAAAACCCGTCGGCAGGCGCAGCGGAGTCTTGACCGTCTCAGGCTGCACGGCCGGCGGCTCGGGGCTGCGGTGCAGCCAGCGCAGTCTGAGTGCCGCCCCGGCCTCAAGACCCACCAGGCAGATCAAGGTCGATAGGCCGAGCAAGAGCAGCCGGGCCGGCCATTTTGCTCGCGGCTGCCTCTTTCGCGATCGGACCATGAACACGCCCAGAGCGGGCAGTCCCACGACCACGGAAACGAGCGCCACGCCATAAAGGACCAGCATGGCATGCAGCACCACGGACACAACCTGTCGTTGGGTCGAGCGACCGAGCTCCGACCATAGCCAGTTCAGCCAGGTTGGTGCAACCTCCCAGGCCACGAACAGGAGCACGATCAACCCGGCCGGCAAGGCCAGCCGCCAGATGCGGCGCAGGGACGAGCCGGTGCTGTTAGCCGGCTGCTGGCTGTCGTCCATCACGGCCATCAAAAGGATCCGTTTTCCATACCCTGCCTCGCCTTGCTCGGCGCTCCCACTGATCGCGTCATGTCATTCTACGATAAGACCCGGCTTCTGGCATGGCCATCTGGACGGGCGACGTCAGCTTCCATCCAGCCTGGCCGTAGGTCATCTATCCAGCGGCAACCGCCCCGACTAAACTGAGCAGACCTTGGACTCTCGGCGAATTTCAATCCGTTCCCGGAACCCGGCAGACGCGACGCATGGCAAGCCTCACTTCTCATCGCCTGGGCGAGGATCGTCTGGGAATCCCGTTCGAGACTGTCTCGTCCCTGACCGACCGGATCAAAGACGCGCTCGAAGCCGATTTCGCCGAGGTGGCCGTGGAGGGGGAACTCTCCAACCTGGCCCGGCCCAAGTCGGGGCATGTTTATTTCACCCTCAAGGACCATACCGCATCGCTGCGCGGGGTGATGTGGAAGAGCGACGCCCAGCGCCTGGCGTTCGACCTTGCCGACGGCCTGGCGGTGCGCATTCTCGGACGGCTGACCGTCTATCCGCCCCGTGGCGAATACCAGGTGGTTGCCCGCTACATCGAGCCCCAGGGGATCGGTGCGCTCGAGCTGGCGTTCAGGCAGCTTTACGCCCGGCTTTCGGCCGAAGGATTGTTCGATCTTGAGCGGAAGCGGCCGACGCCGAGATTCCCCCGGCGGATTGTGATCGTCACCAGCCCCACCGGAGCGGCCGTGCGCGACTTGCTCCAGGTAACCGGCCGGCGGTGGGCCGCGGCCGACATCCTGATCGCCCCCACAAGGGTTCAAGGAGCTGGCGCCGGGGCTGAGATCGCCGCCGCGATCGCGCTGGCCAACCTCGTCAAGGATGCCGACGTGATCATCATCGCGCGGGGCGGCGGGTCGGTCGAAGACCTCTGGGCGTTCAACGAAGAGATCGTGGCGCGGGCCGTGGCCGGCTCACGCCTGCCGGTCATCTCGGCCGTCGGCCACGAGATCGATATCACGCTTGCCGACCTGGCCGCCGACCAGCGCGCCCTCACCCCCAGCGAGGCCGGTGAACTGGCCGTGCCCGATAGTCGCGAGGTCGCCATGCACCTCGACCGGCTGGCCGAGCGGATCCATCGAGTGAGCCAGACCCGGCTCGCCGAAGCCCGGCTTGCAGCTCGACCAGCTTGCCGACCGCGCGAATTGCGCCATGCGGAAAAACCTGGACGATCGACGCCACACCCTGGCGCGTCTGGCCGCCTCGCTCGAAGCTCTTAGCCCCATCTCGGTGCTGGCTCGCGGCTATAGCCTCACCTTCCTGGCCGACGGCAAGACGCTCGTCCGCTCCAGCGATGACGTCCATCCCGGCGACTTGGTTCTCACCCGTCTCAGTGCGGGACAGATCACCAGCCGGGTTGTTCACCAGGAGGAGCGAAAGTTGACGGATGACGGATGACAATAAGAGATGACAAAATACCGTTGAAACAATCGTAACCCGATGGCCGGCCAGTTGTGATTTCACCCTCTCCCCTTGCGGGAGAGGGTAGGGAGAGGGGTGAACAGGCCAGCGGAACGAGGCAATTGGTCGAGCCCTGCCCCCCTCTCCCCAGCCCTCTCCCGCGAGGGGAGAGGGAGTCAGAAGTCGCTTCGACACAGCAGGTTACTATGATTTCATCGGTATTGCCGTTAACCCGGAGACTGCGATGACCGAGGAACAGGAAACCGAGATCCGCTTCGAAGCCGCGGTCAGCCGGCTGGAAGAGATTGTCGAGTCGCTGGAACGCGGTGAGCCGGACCTGGCCGCGGCGCTGGCGAAGTACGAGACCGGCGTGCGGCTGCTCACGCAGTGCTACGGCCTGCTGGAGCGGGCCGACCGGGCCGTGGCCTTGCTCGCGGGCGTTGACCAGCAAGGCAAACCCGTCACCGCACCCTTCGACGCCACGGCCACCATCGAGCGAGAGCCTTCGCCGGGCTCGAACCGCACGGAAAGGAAGACGATCCAACCGCGGAGACGCGGAGGACGCGGAGAGGAAGAAAGAGATACGGCAGGAGATGGGATGCAATAGAGGGCAAGAAAGATGGTGCTCGAATGAACGTCAACGATCTCACGAGCCAGATCATCGGGGCGGCGATTGAGGTGCATCGGGCCGCTTGGGCCCGGACTACTCGAATCCGCCTATGCGGTTTGCCTGCGCAAGAGCTGACGCTCCGCGAAGTGCGCTTCAAAAAGAGCTGTCGCTCCCTCTGGAATACAAGGGAGCCAAACTGGATTGCGGCTACCGCCTCGACCTCGTGGTTGAGAACCTCGTGGTCGTGGAAATCAAGGCCGTCGATGGCCTCGCTCCGATCCACGATGCCCAACTCCTCACCTATCTCCGACTCGGCGGCTGGCCGGTAGGACTACTCATCAATTTCAACGTCCCAGTCCTGAAAGACGGTGTCCGTCGTCTGGTACACAAGCTCAAGGAATGATTCCCTGCATCCTGGCCTCTTGCCGTTCCACCATCGTGGTTCCCTCCTTACCTCTCCGTATTCTCTCTCTCCTCCGCGTTCTCCGCGCCTCTGCGGTTCATTCGCTTCTCTTCGTTTGTCTCCTCTCTTCCCATCGAACACAAAACCTGATATCTAAAGGCTTTGTGAATCGCATGCTGCCCGCAAGCTTTCTCTAAACTCTCCATCCCCTCAGTAGCTTCGACATCGCGACTGATAGCGTGCCTACCCTCATGCTTTGCATGACAAAGTTTTGAAGGTGTCATGTGGACATTCGGGGCATGACTGTCAACAATAGCTTTTGCACCGGGCAGCCGGGATGGAAGCCCTCTGAGGCGTGCGGAAGTCAGGGCGCGGGCCTGCGCCTCGGTGCCCTGTTGACGCGACGTAACGAATTGTCCCATGACGAGTTGTTCTGAAGTTACTATCGAAGTTTCGTTGCGTGAATACCTTGATCGGTCGCGACGGCGCGTGGACGAGGCGCTGGCGCGGTACTTGCCGGAAATCGGGACCGACGGCGAATCGCCATGTCCGGCACGGTTGGCCGCGGCGATGCGTTACAGCGTGCTTGGGGGTGGCAAGCGGCTGCGGCCGGTCCTTTGCCTGATGGCGGCCGAGGCGTGCGGCGGTGATCCGGAGGCTGCGCTGCCCGCGGCCTGCGCGCTGGAATTTGTGCACACTTACTCGTTGATCCACGACGACCTGCCCGCGATGGACAACGACGATCTGCGGCGCGGCCGGGCCACCTGCCACAAGGCGTTTGACGAGGCCACGGCCATCCTGGCGGGAGACGCCTTGCTCACCTTGGCATTTGAGCTGACCGCGCGCGACGTCGAGCCGGCCTCCGCGGCGCTACAGTGCGTGCGGGTCCTGGCCGAAGCGGCGGGGCCCGCGGGGATGGTCGGCGGGCAGATGGCCGATCTCCAGGCCGAGCAGCATGCGCTTGACCCGTGTTGCGGTAGTAAAGGGTCGCTGGCGCTGGCCGAGCTTGAAGCGATCCACCGGCGGAAGACCGGAGCCCTGCTCCGCGCCCCGCTACGGATGGGGGCGCTGGTCGCGCTGGCGCCGAAAGCGCACCGGAACGCCCTGGACCACTACGGGCGCGCCGTGGGCCTGGCCTTTCAAATCGTCGATGACCTGCTCGATGTGCAGGGTGACGAGACCAAGCTGGGCAAGCGAGTGGGCAAGGACACCGGGCAGGGCAAATGGACGTACCCCAGGTTTCTGGGCCTTGACGGCAGCCGCCGCCGGGCCCGGCAGCTTGCCGACGAGGCCGTGGCGGCAATCGCTCCGCTGGGCCTTCTCGGCCACCGCCTGCGCGAGCTGGCGCTGGCCCTTTTGGAAAGGGATCGTTGATGATTGATGCGGATTCGCTGCTGGCGAGGATCGCCGGACCGGCCGATCTCAAGGCACTTACCGACAAGGAGCTCGATCAGCTCGCCGCCGAGATGCGCACCGAGCTTCTGGGTGTGGTTGGCCGGCGGTCGGCTCACTTCGCCAGCAACCTTGGTGTCGTCGAGCTCTGCCTGGCCCTGCACCTGACCTACGATTTCTCCCAGGACCGCCTGATCTGGGACACGGGCCATCAGATCTATCCGCACAAGCTGATCACCGGGCGGGCGGCCGAGCTCCACACCATCCGGACCAGGGGCGGCCTCATGGGCTACCCCAACCCGGCCGAGAGCGACTTCGACCTGTTCATGACCGGGCACGCCGGCTGCGCTCCGTCCACGGCTCTGGGCCTCAAGCTTGGCGACGAGATCATGGGCCGGCCGGATCGCCACTCGGTGGCCGTCATCGGCGACGGCGCTCTCCCTTCGGGCATCGTCTTCGAGGCCTTCAATCATGCCAGCGGACTGAAGACCAAGCTGCTCGTGATCCTCAACGACAACAAGATGTCGATCTGCCCCAGGGTCGGCGGCCTGGCCGATTATCTCGACCGCGCGCGCATGTCATCCACCTATCATGACTTCAACAAGCGCATGAAAGCGCTCTTGCCCAGCATCCCCCTGGTCGGCGAGCACGCCGAGCGCTGGTTCCAGCAGTTCAAAGACGCCATCAAGGCCTCACTTCACCATGGAATGCTGTTTGAAGAGCTGGGGTTCACGTACCTCGGTCCGATCGACGGCCACGACCTGAAGAGCCTGCGCACGTATCTCGAAAAGGTGAAGGCGATGGACGGGCCGATCCTGCTGCACGTCCTGACCAACAAGGGACACGGCTTCGAGCCGGCCATGAAAGACCCGGTGAAGTTCCATGCCCCGGCGCCGTTCAAGAAGGCTGAAGACGGCATCATTCCTCTCAGCAAGTCTTCATCAGTGCAAACGTACACCGATGCCGTCAGCTCGGCCCTGTACAAGGCCTGCGGCAAAGATCCCAGCGTGGTGATCGTCACGGCCGCCATGTGCGAGGGCAACAAGCTACAGAAGGTGCGCGACTCTTTTCCCAAGCAGTTCTTCGACGTGGGCATCTGCGAGAGCCACGCCGTGGCCCTGGCCGCCGGCATGGCCAAGACGGGGGCCCGTCCGGTGGTCGATATCTACAGCACGTTCCTGCAGCGGTCTTACGACCAGATCTTCCAGGAGGTCGCGCTCCAGGACTTGCCGGTCGTCTTCTGCCTCGACCGCGCCGGCCTCGTGGGCGCGGACGGTCCCACCCACCACGGCAGCTTCGACATGGCGTCGTTACGAGTCTTCCCCAACATGGTCGTCATGGCGCCCGGCGATCAGCTCGACATCGCACCCATGCTCGACTTCGCGCTGGGACATTCCTCGCCAGTGGCCATTCGCTACCCCAGGGCGAATGTCGAGGTTGTCCGCCGCGTGCCTCAGCCCATCGAGCTTGGCCAGGCCGAGATCATCGAATGGGAAAGCGACGGCATGATCGTGGCCTGCGGCGCGATGCTCAGCATTTGCAGTTTAGCCGCCGACCGGCTGCGTGAGCGTTACGGGCTGCGGGTGGGCGTGATCAATGCCCGCTTCGTGAAACCGCTCGATCGGATCACGATCTTCAAGGCGATCGAGGAGGCCGCGTTCGTCCTGACGGTCGAGGAGGGCTGCCTGATGGGCGGCTTCGGCTCAGCCGTGCTGGAAGCGGCCAGCGACGCCGGCCTTTCCACGGCCCACCTCCGCCGCCTGGGTCTGCCCGACCAGTTCGTTCTCCACGCCGAGCGCGACGAGCAACTCGCGGAGGTCGGCCTGGACGTCGAGGGCATCGTTCGCTCCGCCGTCGAGATGGCCCGCGCCGCGGGCCTTCCCGTGCCCCAGGACGGTGCCGAGCGCGGAGTGCGGAGCACCAAGCACGCAGGTCAGGCTTTTTAGCCTGACTCCAGCCCGCTCAGTTCGTAGGGTAGGTCGAGTCCCGGCAGCACCCCGGGACGAGGCCCACCAGCACCAAACCGGTGGACCTCGCTGCGTGAGATTCAGTGAGGCCCTCACGTTGGTGGCTTTCTTGTGCCAAAACCCCAGGGGGGTACACCAAACGAGGTTTTGGCACTGGCACAAAACCTCGACTCAAGAATCCGCCTGATCGGGGGGAACGTCGGCCCAAGAGCGAGTAAAGAACGCCTCTTCCTCTCAGAGCGTTACCCCGGAGCCGACACGGTTTTCCTTGCAGGACAACGGGAGGAGAGACCGATGCAAGCGCAAGTCATGTCCCATCTCATGGTCGTGTTCGCGGTCGTTTTCTTGCCGGCTGACGACGGCAAAGACAAAGGCCAGGCGGTCATCTGCCAGGTGGAGAAGGGGGGCATGATCCTCTCGCTCCTGCCTGACCGCTCGCTCGTGAAGCAGGGCGACGTCGTGTGCGACTCGATTCGGCCGACCTGAAAGACCGGCTGGTCGAGCAGACCATCGCCGCCAAGCGTGCCGAAAACGAATACCAGGCGGCTCACCTGGCTCACGATCTCGCCATCATGGCCTCCAAGCAGTACAAGGAGTCTTCGTACCTCCTGGAGAAGGGCGCCATCCAGGGCGAGATCAAGCGTGCCGAGTCAAACCTGACCAGCACCTCCGATCAGCTCGAACACACGACGCGTGGTTTCGAGAAGGGAATGGTGACCAAGGCTCAAAAAGTCGCCATCGAGCTGGCGTTACAGAAGGCCAAGTACGACTTCGAGCTAGCCCAGAGCAAGCTCAACAACCTGGAACAGTACACCAAGCCCCTCGCGGTCAAGCGGTTGTCCAGCGAAATCGACAAGGCCCGATCGCAAGAGCAGGCCGCGAAGGAGATTTCAGGAGCTGCGGCAAAGCCAGGTGGAACGGACCCGCCGCCAAATCGAGAATTGCAAGCTGAAGGCCCCGAGCGACGGTCGGCTGGTCATTGCACAGCATCCGCCCCGACCTGGCGAAGGCACCGAGCCGGTGCCGGCCCAGCCTGGTGACATGGTGCGCGAGCGTCAGGAGATTGCCCGGGTGATCGTCCAATCGCCCTGAGTGCGTGGCGATGCGGTAGCACCTCCCTTTCCCCCCCTTACAAAGGGGGGGTTCGGGGGGGTGGGCCAGGCAAGACGAACCCGCCTCTTTCGCGAGGGGGGGCTAACCATGGCACGCCGAACTCGCCGTCATCCGCGAGCGCCGGCCACCCTACATGCTGGCCATCACGACCAGGAATGCCCAGAATAGTGGTCTCTCGCACCTTGACCGCTATTCGAGGCATTCCGATGAGCTCCGAACCCGAACTCTCGCCCTCGCCCTCATACTCATCCTCGCCGGTCCCTGAGAAAGCACCCGATCCCTCGTCGCGGCGGCTGGCCTCGATTGATGCCTATCGCGGGCTGGTGATGTTTCTCATGATGGCCGAGGTGCTGCGGTTTTGCGCAGTGGCCTCGGCCCTGCCCGAGTCCGCGCCCGATCGACCGGTCTGGAAGCTGCTTTGCCAGCACCAGTCGCACGTGGAATGGATCGGCTGCGTGCTGCACGACATGATCCAGCCGTCGTTCTCCTTCCTGGTCGGCGTCGCGCTCGTGTTCTCGATCGCCAGCCGGCGGGCTCGGGGGCAGTCCATGGGCTGGCTCACGGCGCACACGCTCTGGCGGTCGGTGGTGCTGGTCTTCCTTGGCGTTTTTCTCCGCTCGATGGGGCGCAGGCAGACCAACTTCACGTTTGAAGACACGCTGTCACAGATCGGGCTGGGCTACACGTTCCTATTTCTGCTGGGATTACGGTCGGTGCGCGTGCAGTGGGCGGCCTTTGTGGTGCTCGTGGTGGGTTACTGGGCCCTGTTCGCGGTTTATCCCTTGCCGGGTTCCGACTTCACTTACCCCTCGGTGGGCGTGCCCGCCGACTGGCCTCACCTGATGAGCGGTTTTTCAGCCCACTGGAACAAGAACAGCAACCCGGCCTGGGCGTTTGATGTCTGGTTCCTCAACCTGCTGCCCCGCGAGCGGCCGTTCAAGTTCAACGGCGGCGGTTACGCGACGCTCAGCTTCATCCCCACCCTGGCGACCATGATCCTGGGCCTGATCGCCGGCGGCGTACTCCGGCAGGACCGGCCCGCCTGGTACAAGATCATCTGGCTGACCGTGGCCGGCGTCGTCTTCACGGCGCTGGGCTACGAACTGGGTGAGCTGGGAGTCTGCCCGGTGGTCAAGCGCATCTGGACGCCGAGCTGGGTGCTCTTCTCCGGCGGCCTCTGCTTCCTGTTCCTGGCCGCCTTCTATGCGATCATTGACGGCTTGGGCCTGCGCCTGGTCGTTCCCCCTGCAAGTGATCGGCATGAATTCGATCGCCGCGTATGTCCTGGCCCACCTGGCCGATGACTTCATTGCCGACAACCTGAAAACCCACCTCGGCCGTGACCTCTTCAAGTCGTTCGGCACCGCCTACACTCCGTTCGTCCAGGGCGCCGCCGTCCTCTTCGTCCTCTGGCTGATCCTCTTCTGGATGTACCGGCGGAAGCTCTTCCTGAAGATCTGATCGGTGGGCGGTGCCCACCCGACGCGCTACGCGCGTCACGCGCCCACCAAAAAACAGTAACCGCTACATGTTTTCTATTTTGCTGATGTTGCCCATGTTGTAGAATCAAAGCGAATCCCCCTTGCGGCATGAAATTCTCTAGCATCACGGCGGACGAGGGGGAACGATCCGGCAACTTTGGAGGTTTACAACGATGCGAGTTCGGTTGATGGGAGGTTTGGTAGGGGTTCTGGCGGTTGCTCTCAGCACGCAGACAGCTTCCGCTTGCCATGTGTGCAGGCGTAATCCGTGCGTGATGGTTGCGCCTCAGCCTGCCTATCAGTGCGTGACGGAGATGGTTCCGTACACGGTGATGAAGACGCGAATGCGGGTGGAGTACGAGACGGTTGAGAAGACGGTGATGGTGCGGCAGCCCATCACCAATTACGTGGAGCGTCAGCGGGTGGTCTGCAAGCCCGTTTACGACACGATCGAAGTGCCCCGTCAGCGCGTGGTGTGCAAGCCGATCCACGAGACTGATTACGTGACTCAGACCTACACGGTTTGTAGGCCCGTGCAGTCAACCCAGCAAGTGACAACCTATTGCATGCAGCCTTCGACGCAACTGGTGAATGTGCCCGTGAAGCAGAAATGCGGTATCTGCCACAAGACCCCGTGCGGTTGCGTAACCGTGGCCCAGACGACATACACGCCTGTGCCAGTCGTCCAGAACGTGACAGTGACCACGATGGTTCCCGAAACCCAGACGCGACAGGTTCCGGTCCACCGGACGCGCTACGTGCAGGAAGTGGTCAATGACGTGCAGCGGATCACCAAGTGCCGCATGGTCCAGGAAGTTGTCACGCAGAAAGTGCCCTGCACGACTTGGGTCTGCGTTCCCAAGGTTGTGACCAAGCAGATTCCGCACCGGGTGTGCGAGACCGTGCCGGTGACCTGCTACAGGAAGGTAACCCGGATGGTCCCCTGCACGTACGTGACGGCCGCCGCTCCGTCCAGCCAGGCGGCTCCATCAAGCCAGGCGGCGCCTTCAGGCCAGGCCGCCCCGACGAGCCAGGCGGCTCCGTCGAAACAGCTTTAAGCGTTAGCGGGCTTTCCGCGCGGGTTGCGTACACGCGAAGGCCTCTGCCAAAGACCACCCTCCCCTTCAGAGGACGTGCAGCTTTCTGGAGGGGCTGGGCGTGCACCGCAGTACTCCCCTGCGCAGGGGGCTCCGTGGTAGACTTCTTTGCGAGGTGGGTTCCTCCCCTCCGGCCAGGCCGGAAAACCAGGGGGCCGCCAGCAAAGCAGGAGGAAACGGAGACCCAGGCCAATGGAGCATGCTGCCGCACTGCACGACCTGCCCGAGCCCAAGCCGCGCCCTGCACTCAGGCTGATGCTCCTGGGCAATGGCACGCGGGAGGAGGTCCGCGCTGAGGCGGAACGGCTGGCGGCGGCCATTGACTCCGAGCCCGGCGTGGTGGTGGCGGGAGTCGATCTCTCGGCCGATTCCGACCTCACGGACCTCTCGGCCGACATCGCCGTCGTGCTTGGTGGCGACGGCACCGTGCTGCACACGGCCCGGCGGATGGATGACCATCCCACGCCGGTGCTGGGCGTCAACGCCGGCCGGCTCGGGTTCCTTGCCGACCTCACGCCCGCCGCCTTCTTCGACCGTCTGCCCGACCTGGCCGAGCGGCGATTCACGATCGAAAACTTGATGACGCTCTCGTGCATGCTGATTCCCCACAGCGGCGGCACCAGCGTTTTCCGCGGCCTGAACGATGCCGTGATCCGCGCCGCGCCGTTTTTTCACCTGATCGAGATCGGCCTTTCCATCGATGGTGAAAGCGTGATGACCTACCGAGGCGACGGCCTGATCATCGCGACCCCCGTCGGCTCAACCGCCCACAGCCTCTCCGCGGGCGGGCCGATTCTGCCGCCCAACGTCCACATGTTCGTCGTCACCCCGCTCTGCGCACATACGCTCACGCAACGTCCGCTCGTCGAGAGTGCCCACAAGACCTTCGAGATGGTTCCACGGGGCGAGGGAACCGCGACGGTTCTGGTGATCGACGGCCAGGTGCAAGTTCCCCTGCACGCCGATGACCGCGTGGTGATTCGCCGTGGCAAGACGCACTTCCCGATGATCCGCCTTCCCGGCCACAGCTTCTACCGTACCCTGCGCGACAAGCTGGGCTGGGGCGCCTTCCCCACCGGCGATCGTGGGCCGAGGACCTGATCAGATCACTCGCGCGCCGCGTTGCCATTTCACCGCGTGTGACTCCGGCGCGCGAACCCTGGCCTAGGCTTCAGATGGAAGCGCCGACCGGACACGTCCGGCGCGGGGAAAGCGCGACGTACATCCCGCAGGGAGGTCCACTCGTGCCGCCACGATTCCTCAGGTCCTGGTTCATCGGCCATCAAGGAAACGGGCACCGTCCTCGTCCTCCGTGCCCGCATTTTCTGCAAGTTGTCGCTCTCGAAGAACGCCTCCTTCTCAACGGCACAGACCCCATCCTCGGCGTCAAACACCCTCTGAGCGCCGTTCCCGCGCTCAGCAGTCTGCCGGGCGCGCCAGCCTCGCTCTACCTCGACTTTACGGGTGATTATGAAAGCACTTATGGCCAGTTTAAGAACATCAGCACTCCCGCCTTCGACCAGGACGGAGACCCCACCACCTTCAGCGACGGAGAGCTGGCGGCGATCCAGAAGGTCTGGAGCTATGTCGCCGAAGATTATGCGCCGTTCAACCTGAGCGTCACGACCGTGCCGCCGGTCAACATGGCGCACGGCGCGACCGAGAAGGTGGTGATCGGGGGCACCGGAGGCTGGACGGGAGGGTCGTACGGCGGCTACACCTACGTTGGCGACTTCACCCAGACCGCAGTACCTAACATCGCGTACGTCTTCTCGGCCAACCTGGCCGATGGCAATGCCAGGTACACGGGAGACGCCGCCACCCACGAGTCGGGCCACGGCTTCGGTCTACAACATCAAAGCACCTACTCGGGCACGACGAAGACCGTCGAGTACTCGACAGGCCCCGGCGACGGCATGGCCCCGCTCATGGGCGACAGCTATGCTGCCAGGCGCAGCCTGTGGTGGTACGGACAATCCTCGGTCTCATCGACGACGATGCAGGACGACATGGCCATTCTCTCCGGACCAATCAACGGCTTTGGCTATCGGCCCGACACCGACGCCGGCACGGTCACCCCACTGGCTCAGTCAGATGCCACCGTGAGTGCTTCGGGTCTGATCATCACGACTTCGGATGTGGATTACTACGGGTTCAGCTCGGGCGCGGGGACGGTCAGCTTCACCGTGACCGTGCCCGCCGACGTGAACAACCTGGCGCCCATGGTTGAGCTTCTGGGCGCAAACGGTTCGACCATCCTCGCGTCGGCCGGCCCATCCGCCACTGACTTCTCGGCCAGTATCACGGCAACCTTGCCTGCCGCCGGGTCATACTGGCTTCTGGTCGCCAGCAGCGGCGGCCATGGCAACGTCGGTCACTACGCCGTGAACGGCACGATCGTTCCATGGTCCGACGCTGGAACGGGCACGGGCACGATCGTTCCTCCCGTGTTCCCGCCGTTCAATCCACCGGTCACGCCGCCCGTCACTCCGCCGGACCCCGTCCCCCCCACGGCGGTGACGAGCCTGAGCGTGAAGGCGCCATCGTCCAATCGGGTTGTCCTCACATGGCAGCCGACGTCCAGTAATACCCAGGGTTATAGGATCGCGCGATCCACCAATGGCAAGAAGTGGGTCGCCGTGGGCGCCGTCGATGCGGGAACCAACAGCTTCACGGATGCATCGGTTGGGGCGAACAAGCTTTATTACTATAGCGTGCGAGCCTACAACACCTGGGGCATTTCTCCTTCAAGCCCTGTCGTGCACGTGCGCACGCCCAGAGCTCGTCGTCATCCGGAAGGTCGCCAGGAAGAACAAGTTGCCAGTCAGTCCACAGAAGGCCGCAAGTCTTCCCGCGCCGCCTTGGGCCCAAGCGCCTGCGGGTGCGGTCTCGATCGCGCTTCATACGACTGTGGTTGATACGGTTCTGATGAGCTGGGAGCACCCGCTTCTGAAACGATCCATCGTGGGATAAATCGTTCGGCACCGTCACCCCGTTGACGGGTGATCGTCGATGGGTTAAGAGTGACAAACGTACCTTGCCCGCGAGAGCATGGTTCGGCCCAGATCCAGACCGCGGCGGTTGGGTTCCAAGCAGGTGGGAGGGCTGTCTCTCGATTGATGGCCGCTTCACCTCTGCGGGGTTACCCCGTGGGAGTTCGGTTACGCATCCATTTCAGCGCGTGAGAACGACTACGCTTTCAGCGTAGCACCTCTCACGCCGGACGAGATCGGTTGGAGCCAACCGCCGCTGTCGCGCCTCAATTCCAACAGAATGCGTTTGATCGCCCGGACGCTCGCAGAGGCGTTTCTGTCGGGTCCGTGGGAGCTTGATCAACTGGTGGAACGGGGCGGACAGGCTCTGGACCGGCGCAGGCGGTGGCTTCGGCCGCTGGCTCGCCGCGTGCTGGCGGCCTTTCCCGAAAGCCCTCGCCCTCGCCGTGCTCGGCTGGTCGAATACCTTTGCCATGATGACGGGTTCTGGCGCGGCTGCCAGGGTCAGGCGATCTTGCTCAGACTTGGCAAAGTCAACAGGTGGGCGGCGCCCCAGATGGCTCCCGCGGCAGGTCCACCAGGTTCGTGGCCGGTGCCGGTCATCGCCACGCCCGGCGCACTGGCTGAGTTTCTAGGGCTCGACCTGGCGCGGCTCGAGTGGCTGGCCGATTGCCAGGCGCGTGAGCGAGCGGCCCGGCCTGAGCCGCTCCGCCACTACCGCTATCGCTGGATGGTCAAGGCATCGGGATCGCTGCGGCTCATCGAATGTCCCAAGCCAAGGCTAAAGCAAACTCAGCGCCGGCTGCTCGACCTGGTGCTGGCCCACATTCCACCCCACGAGGCTGCCCACGGCTTCCGTGCCGGCCGATCGGTCGCGACCTTCGTCGCGCCCCACGCCGGCCAGAGTGTCGTGCTCAAGATGGACCTACGGGACTTCTTTCCCTCGATCACGGCCGCGCGCGTCGTGGCCACCTTCCTCACCGCCGGCTACCCGGAGGGAGTGGCCCGACTGCTGGCTGGCCTGTGTACCAATACCGTTCCGCGAGAAGTCATGCGGGAAGTGCATCGGGCCATGCCGGACGAGAGCCCGGAAGGCTGGCGATCGCGCAGGCTGTTCGTTCAGCCTCATTTGCCCCAGGGAGCGCCGACGTCGCCCGCCCTCGCTAACCTCTGCGCTTACCGGCTCGACGCCCGGCTCGATGGTCTGGCCCGTGCCGCGGGGGCGAGGTACTCACGCTATGCCGACGACCTCATTTTTTCGGGAGACGAGCCGTTCGCCCGAGTCGTGCGGCGGTTTGGCGATCACGTGGCGGCCATCACACTCGAAGAAGGCTTCGTCGTCCAGCACAGGAAGACTCGGGTGATGCGACAGGGTGTCCGCCAGCAGGCCGCGGGAGTTGTGCTCAATCACCATCCCAACGTCCCACGGCCCGATTTCGACGGACTCAAGGCCATTCTGCACAACTGCGCACGCCACGGCCCGAGCGGGCAGAATCGCGCGGGCGTTGCAGACTTTCGCGCCCATCTGGCCGGCCGGATCGCCTATGTCGCCACGGTCAACCCACAACGAGGCCAGCGATTGAGGAGAGTCTTCGATCAGATTGTTTGGTAGAGTAGAGGCCGACCCTACTTCTTGAGTCGGAAAGAAGTTCGTGATCATGGACTCGGAACTCCTGGCAGGCCGGCACCTGCTTGATCGCCGTGGCTTTCTGTCTCACATGGCCACCGGCGTGGGCGGGATTGCGCTCGCGGCGCTCATGGCCCAGGAGGGATTGCTGGCGGCCGGTCCGGACGCAGTCGAAAGCCGCCCGCTGGCGCCGCGGCCACCCCACTTTCCGGCCAGGGCCAAACAGGTCTTGCACATCTTCTGCACCGGCGCCGTGAGCCATCTCGACACGTTCGACTACAAGCCAGAGCTGATCAAGCGGCACGGTCAGCCGATGCCCGGAGCGAAATCGCTGATCACGTTTCAGGGCGAGAACGGCGCACTGAACAAGAGCCCATGGACGTTCAAGCCCAGGGGACAGTCGGGCAAGTTTGTCTCCGATTTGTTACCCCACCTGGCCGAGCGGGTCGATGACCTTTGCTTCATCCATTCGCTGACGTCGAAGACCAATACGCACGGGCCCGGCGAGATGTACATGAGCACCGGATTCACGCTCGAAGGCTTTCCCAGCATCGGCGCGTGGGTCAGCTATGCACTCGGGACTGGGAACCAGGACCTGCCGGCCTACGTGGCGATCCCCGACCCGCGTGGCGACCCTCAGCAAGGGCCGGCCAACTGGATGAGCGGGTTCCTGCCGGCCGTTTATCAGGGAACCTCCTTTAACGCTGACAAGCCAATCCGCCACCTGGCCCGGCCCGAGGCGATCTCGCGTGGCGACGACCAGGCCGGACGCGATTTTCTCAGACTGCTTAACGATGAGCACTTGAAACGGCATCCTGGCGACACGGACCTCTCGGCGCGGATCGCCTCGTACGAGCTGGCCGCGCGGATGCAGTTGAGCGCTCCGGAAGTGGGCGACCTGTCGCGCGAAAGCCCGGCCACGCGCGCGCTCTATGGTCTGGATCACTCGAACCCGATCCTCGCCGGCTTCGGCCGCAACTGCCTGCTGGCGCGCCGCCTGCTGGAACGAGGAGTGCGGTTCGTCACCCTCTATAACGGCGGCGTTCGCCATGGGCGAAGGGGCGCTCAACTGGGACGGACACAGGCGGATCAAGTCTGATTACGACCGGCACGGCCCGATCCTCGATCAACCGTGCGCAGCACTCTTGATCGACCTCAAAGCTCGGGGCATGCTCGATGATACGCTCGTCGTCTGGACCACCGAGTTCGGCCGCATGCCCACGTTTCAGAAGGGCGCCCAGGGCCGCGATCACAACCCCAAGGGATTCACCGCCTGGCTCGCCGGCGCGGGCGTCAAACGCGGGTTCAGCTTCGGCGCCACCGATCCCTTCGGCTACCAAGCGTCGAGAACGTGGTCGATGTCCATGACTTCCACGCCACCATCCTTCACCTGCTGGGCCTGAACCATGAGAAGCTCACGTATTACCACAACGGCACCCAGGCGCAGGCTAACGGATGTTCATGGCCGCGTGATTCAGGGCGTGCTGGCCTAAGAATTTTCAAGCTGGCACGTCAATCGGAGTGAGTGGATCGGTTTCCCTTCAACCACTGGTTTTCTCGGAGGGTGCTTCGATGAAACCCAAGCCTTCGCCTGAACCCGAGTTGATGCTGATTTGGAGCCGGCGCCAGAGCCGCACCCACCGCAGGCGCTGGTACCGGCTGCCCCAATCGATCGCCGAGCTCATGGTCGTCGTGGCGATCAGCGGGGTGGGCATGGCCGTGGTGACCGAAGGGTCACGACGGCTGAACAAGGGCGTCACGACGCGAGCCCCGTTCCTGCCCATCCAGCGCGGTGTGCTGCCGATTCCAAGTCCCCAGCCTCCTTTTCCAGATCCCTTCGTCATCCCGGCCGGGCCAGGCATTGATGATGCCATGATCAAGCAAGCGCCAGAGGGAATTGACGACGGCATGATCTTCCCTCGTCCCAGGTTGTTCCGAGCGCCCGCCGCGCTGCCGCCTTCTCCTTCACCCGTAACGCCGGGCAATCCTCAACGAGTGCAACCTCGCTTCTTGCCATGAGGCCGAAAGGCCGCGATGCCACCTCCACCCGACGTCGAACCCATGGGATGGGATTTCCCGACACTCGCCGACGGGTGGAACCTTTACGGCTTACCGGCCCTCCTCACGCTTGTGGTGCTCGCGGTGATCTGCTGGCGGTTGAGAGTGCGCGGCACGCGGCCGCGAGTGGAAGCAAACGGACAGAACATTGATGCGGCCCTGCTCGCCCGCCTGGGCGCCATCCGGCTGATCGCCTTGACACACCTGGTGCAAGCCATCCGAGCGGGCGTCGGGCTGGCTCGCGAACTGTTGACCTTGCAATCGCAGGGCATTCCCCAGTCGTTCCCGGTGACTGGCATCCTGGTGCCGGTGATCGCCATCGTGGCGAACTTGGCCATCGGCCATGGCCTGTTCCACGTTCGGCCCTGGGGGCGCAAGACAGCAATAAGCTGGAATGCACTTGTTGCGGTCATCACGGCCCTGGTTGCCGCCTGGCAATGGCGATATCACGCCACGGTGAGGCTCGACCAGTGGCCCGACTACCTCGTCTCCGACGGTCTGCCGTGGTTTCGACTCGTTGTCATGCTGCTGCCTGCAACGCGCTCCGTGTTCACGGTGGGTCGAGAGCGGCTTCTGGAAGTGAGACGTAGCGCGCCAGGCCTGGGACGCGGGAGGTTGCCCCTCGTCTGGCTGCTGGCGCTTCTGCTCCTGATCGTCGTGCTGTCCACCCTCTCTATCGACGCCGCCGGCTGGTTGGCGTCTGCCTTCGGCGAAGGCGAGGGATGACGTTTGTGTCCGTTGATCGGTGTCGGTCAGTGCGCAATGAGTTGCTCGTAGCGATCATGAGGACCGATCCAGAACCAGACCAAGCCCTCGGGGCGCTCCCTGGCGAGAGCTCGAATGCGCAGTCCGACGCGGGCGGACCAGAAGTCCCCAACCTTCTTGAGTCGTAGTGACGGATGGCGTGGATCGGCCTCAAGCATCGCAAAGCATCGGTCTGCCAGCTCGCGGGTCTCCACCGGCAAGCGGCGATAATGGAACCAGAACTCCGGGGTGGCGAAGTGATTCACGGGGACAGCGGAGTGCAGCGGCCGGCCTCGAAGTCCTCGTCGGCGCGGCGACCAGCGGCATCCAGTCGTCCCGCCAGGATGTCGGCCTCGATCTGGCGGTCCCACTGTTCCGCCAGGAACTCCTCGAACCACTGCGAGAAGCGATCGAGTTCCTCAGCGGGGAGCTGGGCGACGGCAGTTTGAAGTTCTTCGATGCTCATCACATGCAGCCTACCGGCCGTCGCTCCTCGACGGCAAGAGGGTATCTGGTCCGGGCTGAATTCCCTGACCAAAGGCGAGGGATAACCTTTGTGCCAGGGGAAAGCGACAGCTATGCTAGGGAGTCGTTTCGCATCCGGGGTCTTTTCCGTGGGGCTTGATCCATGATGGCTTCTCATCTCTTCTCCTTCTGGATGGTCGCTGCAATCTTGGCGGGCGGCGTGACGCAGGACAGTAACAGCTCTAGCTCTGCCGGGGTTATCGCGCCGGGGGCGAAGCTGGAGAAGCTCTGGGATGAGGGCTCCTTCACGGAGGGGGGAGCGCTCACGGGAGACGGGGCGATCCTGTTCTCCGATATCGGCGACCGGATCATGAAGTTTGACCCGGCGACCGGCAAGTCGACGGTCTTTCGCGAGCCGAGCGGGCGGGCCAACGGACTGATCTTCGACCCCAAGGGACGGCTGATCGCGGCCGAGGGGGCAAACGCCGGAGGCAATCGCCGCATCTCGATCACCGAGCCCGACGGCACGGTTCGCACGCTGGCCGACCGCTATGAAGGCAAGCGATTCAACAGCCCCAACGATGTGGCCGTCGATCGCCAGGGGAGGGTTTACTTCTCTGACCCGCGCTATGTCGGCTCGGAACCCCGAGAACTCGATTTCGAGTCCGTCTTCCGCATCGACCCCGATGGCAAGGTGACCCGGCTGGAAACGACGGCACGGAAGCCCAATGGGCTGGCGGTTAGCCCCGACGGCAAGACGCTCTATGTCGCCGACAACGGCCGCCGCCGGGCACTGATCGCGCTTGACCTCGACTCCGAAGGGGGCGTTTCCCATCCACGGGTGATCCTCGACTTCGGCGACAATCGAGGCATCGACGGCATGACCGTCACGACCGACGGCCTGATCGTCGCCGCAGCCGGCTCGGGCGCAAAGGGTGGCGTCTACGTCATTTCTCCGGAGGGAAAGGTCCAGGCAACCATCCCCACTCCAGAATCCCCCACCAACGTCGAATTCGGCGGGGCCGACCGCAAGACCCTGTACGTCACGGCCGGCAAGAGCCTGTACCGCATTCGCACCACGCTGACGGGCTACCATCTCTGGCCATCGGCACAATGAACTATCGCGGTTTTCAAATGCATTGCTAACGTCCCGCCACCCCCCCAACCCCCCCTTCGCAAGGGGGGGTTGGGGGGGTGGACCCTGCCTCGCCACGCACCCAGAAGGATGGTGGGTGGCCGGCTGGGCGTACGCAATGCGTCTGAAAACCGCTAACAGAATGCGTTTTCCGGGAGGGCGAGGCTATCGAATGATCGAACGAGGCAGCATGACCGGCCCTCGTCAATCGCCGCGTCGTTTGCCCGTGACGTTGACGCCGCTACCAATCAGCAGGTCGTGTTCATAAGCCCAACTATAGAACTGGCCAGACTTGGCGGGGCGAAGCTCGGTGATGTCGTCAAAACCCTCCTCGGCGAACCAGGATTTCAACTCGTCCACGGTGTGGTGCGACTGGTAGCGTGGGGCGTACCAGTCAAAGTTATCGCAGACGCGGAGTATCCAGTCGGGGTGGCTGGAAAAGTTGCCAACCTTGTTGAGCGTTCGGTTGAGCAGCGGAACGCTGCCCAGGACGCCCAGCCCGGCGCACGATCGGTTCGAGCACGCGCGCCGGCAGCCGCGTGGTGAGAGCCCTCAACCCCGTGTTGAGCCATTCCTGCGGCGATGTGTTCTTGCGATAAAGCCAGACGGCGAGCCTTCCACCAGGCTTCACCTTGCTGGCGATCTGGCTGAACGCCCAGGCGCGGGTTCGGCGTGTGGTGCAGAACGCCGATCGAGTACACCATGTCGAACGCGGCATCGGCCAGGGGAAGGTCCAGGAGATCGGCCTGGATGATCTGGACTTCGGGAAGATCGGCGCAGAGGGATCGTGCCTTCTCGACCGCCGCGCTCAGGTCAACGCCAATGACCGTTGCGCCATGGCTGCCCAGCAACCGCGAATAACGCCCTCCTCCGCAGCCGGCGTCGAGCACAAGCTTGCCGGCCAGCTCGGCGGGCGCGACACCCGTCTTGACCCGGAAAGTCGCCTCGTCTTCCTCGTGTCGGGCCACGTCGTAGCGGTTCCACTGCCGGCCGAAGCTGGCGGCGTACGTGTCTCCGGCCAGCCTGGGAACTCCGTCAACGATGGGGAACTCCGCGCCACACGACGCACAGCAGAGCGACGTGGGAGCATCGTCTTTAACTTCAAGTGCTCCGCGGCATCGGGGGCACAAGACCAGCGCAATGAGTTGTGGATTCATGATCCGATTCTACGAAACCGGCCAGTGAGTTTCCCGCTCAGTTTGCTGGCTTCCTGGAGTTTTCCGGGCGGGCAGACGATAATCCGGAACGGGGCTCACGCGAGCTTGAAAGGCCCGTGTTCGTAGAAAATATCACGTCATATTATAATAGATTAGCCCATGACACGCGATGAGAATCCTGGCACAACGTGGCCTCCCGCATGGCTGGGGCAGGTGCGCCGGCGGGTGCAGCGGTGGTGCGATGCGGGCCTGGGCAGAACGTGGGTCGTGGCCGTTTCGGGTGGGAGTGACAGCGTGGGCTTGCTTCGCGTGCTGCATGCGCTGGGCCCGGAGCTTGGCCTTGCGCTCTCGGTGGCACACCTCGATCATGGGGTCAGGGGGAAGCTTCGCGGGCCGATGCGGCGTTTGTCGAGGCACTTGCCGGCGAGCTTGGCTTGCCATGCGACCTCGGCCAGTGGCAGCCGACGCGGACCGGCCATTTCGAGGCCGATGCCCGTAGCGCCCGTTACACTTGGTTGTGCGAAATAGCCAGTAAGCGGGGTGCGTCGGTCGTGACGGTGGGGCACACGCTTGACGACCAGGCAGAAACGATCTTGCACCGGATCGTGCGCGGAACCGGGCTACGCGGATTGTCGGGCATTCCCAGGCGGCGCGTCCTGAGCTGGGACCCGCCCGTGGCCCTGGTTCGCCCGCTCCTTCCGGTCTCGCGTCAATCGATTCGCGAGAGCCTTGGCGCTCTGGATCAACCGTACCGGGAAGACGCCAGCAATGCCGATCTGACTGCGCACTCGTGCCCGGATCAGGCATGACCTCTTGCCTCGTCTGGCACGGGAATACAACCCTCGCATCGCCGAGGCGGTCGTCAGGCTTGGAAACGTGGCGGCAGACTCCGAACGGGCCATGGATCGTCGCTTGCGCGAGATGGCGCACTCCGTAACCTGGTCGGCGAACCATCAGCAGGTTGAAATCCGTCGCGATTGGCTGCTCGTTCTCCCTGTTTTTCTTCGAGCCGAGGTCTTGCGCAGGGTCTGGCGCGAGGCAGGCTGGCCAGAGGCCGGCATGTCGGCGCGGCGATGGCGCCGGTTGGCGACCCTGCGCGCAGCCAGCGCATCAACCGCCTGGCGATCGGAGCAGGCGTGGAGCTGACATCGACCGGTGCGTCGGGATGCCCTCCCAACCAGTTCGTGTTGCGACGCATCAGCACAACCGCCTCGCTTGAGCAAGAGCCGGCCCTGTCTCAGGGCCTGGCTCTCGACGTGCCGGGGGCGGTCGCCTGGGGCGATGGCCTGATTCGCGCCGTGCTCGATCCCGAGGCTCCGCGTGATGAGACGATCGATCTCGACCGCATCGTGCCGCCTCTCTCGGTTCGCTCCGCGGTACCTGGCGACCGCTTCCAGCCGCTAGGTATGGGCGGCAAGAGCACACCTCTGAATGACTTTTTCCGGGGCCGCCGCGTAGCTCGACAAACGCGAGCGCAGACCCTTCTGCTCTGCGACAAGATGGGCATCGTCTGGGTTGTCGGCCACAGGATCAGCGACCGCGTAAAGGTCACCGAAGCAACGAGGCGAACGCTGGGGCTGCGGTGGGAAGCCGCCGCTCCGGCGGCGGAATAGACGACCGCCTATTTCCGAATAAGACTTTCCACCTCGTGGAGGAATCCCCGCGCCTCCTGGTCGTCGGTGCCCCTGGCGCTGACCACGGTGCGAAGTTGATCGAGGGCGGATCGGGCCGCGCCTGAACGGCCGAGCTGTTGGTTGGCCATGGCGCGGACGGCCAGGTCCAGGGGCGACGGTTTCACGTTATTCAGGCGGTCGAGCGTCCCGATGGCCTGTTCGGACCGTCCGGCGCGGTAGAGGGCCAGGCCGAGGGCGTGCTGATACTCTTGTAGACGGTCTGGGTCGTCGGTCACCAGCTTGCAGGCGGCTTCGATTTGCTCGAGGGCCTGCTGGATGAGCTCGGGTTGGCCTGTGGGGCGAAGGATCGTCAGCCAGGCCGCTTCGTACAACGACTGGGCATCTTCACTCTCGCGGGTAGCGATCTCCAGCGCCGCGGCCCGGCTCGGCTCATTGAGCGAGGGGTCGGTCCGGATGGCCTCAAGGACGTTTGATTTGAGCCCATGGGTGCGGAAGAGCGTTTGAACGAGCTCGACCGCGGCCCGTCGGCGAACTTGATCGACGTGGGTCGTAGGCGGCTCGGCACTCCAGATTTGGGCCGTGCAGTCGATGCCACCGGAGCCGATCTGCCGGCCGTCGCGGCTGACCGCCAGGCTGACAACGCCGCTGGTGTGCCCCCTGAGCGTGAAAACATCGTCGCCTGTATCAGGATCCCAGAGCTTGATGGTTCGGTCGTCGCTGGCGGTGGCCAGGCGTTTGCCATCGGGAAAGTAAGCCACGGCGGTCACAAGGCTGGTGTGCCCATCGAGGCGGTGCACAAGGCTGCCTGAGGCCAGGTCCCAGACGAAAACCTCGGAGACGGGCGTTCCCCGGTACTGGCCTCCGACCGACGCGAGAGAGCGGCCGTCCGGGGCAAACGCCACGCCCTTCACGCCGGTGGCATGCCCGCCCAAAGTTTGCAGCAGCGTTTCCGTGGCGATCTCCCAGATCTTGATCTTCTGATCCTCGCTGGCAGTGGCCAGCCGTTTGCCGTCAGAGCTGATGGCCACGGCGTTAACCCCGGCGGCATGTCCCTTGATGGTCGTGACGGTGCTCCCCGTGCTCATGTCAAGAAGTATCGTCGCGCCATCTTCGCAGGCAACCGCCAGCAGCGAGCCGTCAGGACTGAGTGCGGCATTGATGGGCGGCGACGGTGTGCGGGCCAGCATGCGCAGCAGCTTCCCGGTCTCGGCGTTCCAGAGGTTGATGGATCCGCCTGGACCGCTGGCCACGAGCATTGCGCCGTCCGGGCTGTAGGCCAGGGCAATGCGGCCGAGCAGGCCGCGGGGGGCGGTTGTGCACCAGAGTCCCTCGCCGGTCTGAGGCACCCAGACGCGGATGCTGCCGTTGTGGGCGGTGGCGATCCGGCGCCCGTCGAGGCTGAAGGCCATGGTGCCCACCCAGCCCGAGCCGTTGCGGAAGACGACGTGGGGATCAGGCGCTGCCGCCGGCCAGAGCCGGATCGTGCAGTCCAGGCTGCCCGAAGCGGCCCGCGCTCCATCGGGGCTGAAGGCGACGCAGTGGACAAACCCCATGTGGCCGTGGAAAGCGGCAAGCTCTCGCCCCGAGGCGACGTCCCAGAGCCGCAGGCTTTTGTCTTCACTGCACGAGATGAGCTGCTTGCTGTCAGGCCGGAACGCCAGGCCGCGCACGAACCCGCGATGCCCCAGGAGGGTACGCACGTGCTTGCCGGTGGACCGGTCCCAGAGCCGGATCGACTGGTCCCAGCCGCCGGTTGCGATCCACTTGCCGTCTGGGCTGAAGGTGACGGCGTAAACGAAGTCAAGGTGGCCCCGAAGTTGAAAGCTCAGCGCGTTTTTCGAGAGGTCCCAGACATCAACCAGGCCCCGGTTGGCCAGGGCCAGCAACTTTCCATCGGGGCTGTAGGCCACACTCGTGACGCCGCCGGGCCCGCCGGAGATCTGGCCTTTCTCCTTGCCCGTGACCGCGTCGCGGAGGCGGACATAGCCGATGGCGGCATAGTTGTTGAAGCCGCCGCAGCCAGTGGCGAGGGTCTGGCCATCGGGGCTGTAGGCCAGGCTGAGGATGTTGAGGCCGTGCTCCTCGGCCCGCCAGCGCACCTTGCCGGTGGCGGCGTCACGAGCGGTCAAGACGGCGTCCGTCGCGGAGTCGGTCGTGCCGATCGCCGCCGCGATGAGCTTGCCATCAGGGCTGTAGGCCACAGCCTGCACAGCGCCTCGCAGACCGTGCTGGGCGAAGACCTCACGCCCGGTCTCCACGTCGCGCACGACCAGGCCGCCGGTCGGGCCGTCGTGCGGTTGAAACCAAGGGCCGGAGCCGGAGACGAGCCGCCGGCCGTCGGGGCTGAAGGCCAGGCTCCAGATGTCGGATTGCTGGGTCTTGTCGCCGGTGATGAAGGTATCGAGCTCGACATGGCCCAGCCGATGGACGTGGGACCATTCCCAGTTCCGCAGGTTCGAGGGGCAGCCATAGAGAATCTCTTCGGCGAGGGCGGCGTTGTCGTCGAGGAACTCACGATACGCCAGGTTGACACGGCTGATGTAGTCGCGACGGCGCAGCGACTCGGCCTTGGCCGTGGCCTCGCCCGACATGAACGTGGCAACCTCCTTCTCGCGAACCGCCGCCCGGCGCTGGGCCTCGGTCTCACGCTGAGCGCGGCCCAGGAGCAAGATCCCCAGCGACAGCGCGGCCACCGCCGTCACCAGCAGCACTGCCGCGCTGGCGACCAGTGGCCGATGCCGCCGGCCCCACCGCGCGAGGCGTGCCCACCGCGGCTCGCGATAGGCGGCCACCGGCTCGTCGCCCAGCCAGCACTCAATCTCGTGGGCCAGATCAAGAGCGCTGGCATACCTCTTTTCGGGCTCTTTGTGCATCGCCTTCAAACAGACGGCTTCGAGAGGGGCTTGCACCCGGTGATTGGCCTGTCGCGGTGCTGGAAACTCCCCGTTCTTGACGCGAGCCAGCAAGGTGGTGACCTCGCACCAGGCGTACTCGAACGGCGGCCGGCCACAGAGCAAGGTGTAAAGCACCGCGCCCAGTCCATATACGTCGCTCGCGGGGCCGATCCGGTCGAGCTGACCCTCGGCTTGCTCGGGGCTCATGAAGGCCGGAGTGCCGAACGCCGCGCCGGCGATGGTGTCGGTCGAGCTGCTCTGGCCCAAGGGCGGCAGAATGTGCCGGGGACGCGCCGCCGGTTGATCCTCGGCCGCGGCGGTTGCCTCTACAACCGACGCGAAGGGTTCTTCTTCCCGCCCAGCACCTTGGCCAGGCCCCAATCGACGATCAAGGTCTCGTTGTAAGGACCGAGCAACACGTTGGCCGGCTTGAGATCGCGGTGTAGCACCCCCCGGCTGTGGGCATAAGCCATGGTGTGGCAAACGCTGATGAACCGGCCCAGCAACTGCCGCAGTTCCAGGGCGCGCTCTCTTGCGTCTCTGCCGCGGGTCGTGTCGGCCTGATGAAACCTGGTGATCGCCTCTTCAAGTGTGATACCGCGTACGAAGCGCATGGCGTAATAAGGACGGCCTTGGTCGTCGAAGCCCAAACCATAGACCGGGACGACGCCCGGATGCTCGAGCCGGCCGGTGACCTCGGCCTCCAGCAAGAACCGGGCGCGGCTGTCAGAGTCGTCGGCGCTCTCGGTCTTGATCTGTTTGAGGGCGACCTCGCGCTGGAGCTCGGAGTCGAACGCCACGGAGACCACCCCGATGCCTCCGCGAGCGTGCAGGTGCAAGATCTGGAACCGGTTACCCACCGCGCTGGGAGCGCCCAGGCTCCATTCGTATTCGGCGCCCTCCTCCACGTCGTCGTCATCGGCCACGAAAGCCGCCGCCGCCTGGTTGGGGCCCGCGTCTCCGTTGAGGGCAGCCTCCTCACCTTGGGACCGGGGAGGATTGCAGATCGAGATCGAGGCTACTGTCGGGTGGTGGCTCTCCTGTCCCGCAAGCCGCCGGTCCAGGTCTCGGCGCAAGCGGCCAAAGGCGCTCAGGTCGTCCAGGCACCGGCGTAAGTTGCCCTCATTCCGCGTCAGCAGATCATCCACAAGCATGTCCAGCACCACGCGGCGGTCAGCCGTGAGCGCGGTGCTGGCAACCAGAATCTCGGCAAGCGACGCAGCGACCTCGCCACCGGACATCATCGTTTTGCGGGCTTCAGCCAAAGCGCCGCGCGGAACGAAACCCAGGTGGAGGGCCAGGGCTTCGAATAGCAGATCACTGTCCGCGTACGTGCTGGCCACGGCGTTAGCCCTTTGGCAGATAATCGAGGAGAACGTGCTCGCGAGATGGTCAGCCAGGCTCCCATGCTGATCGCGGCCTTGCTGGACGTCCCTGATCCTAACATGGAATCGCCAGATGGCCAATGGCCGGCGTGAACCGGGCTGCCCTTGCACGGCTCAAGAACGCCATGCATGCAAAATCCTGGCCACAGATCCAAGCTCAGTACCCGGCTTGCCTAATGATGAGGTCGGGACATCCGCAGAGCCGGAGGAATTCGCGAAATTCACTATTGATGTGTTCGTCGCACCGGCATACAAGAAACTCCACATCCTCTAAGACTTTGATGACCGTACCCGCCTTTATCAGAGGCTGGGGAGCCATCTTGGGTCGGTCACAGTTGTGAATGCAGTCGTGCCGACGCTGGATGATCCTATCAAATCGTTCATCCAACTGAATCTTGGCAACCTTCCTTGCGGCGTCCTGGCCGGCCGGGTTGGAGGCTGCGTAAGCAGTGCTTGTGATTCCGAACAGTCGTTTCTTGGCGTGCGGGTGCCTGATCCAAGCATCGAGTAAGTCACCGAAGAATTTGTGATGGTCGCGAAAGAACTTGTTGAAGAGTTTCCTGACCTCCTCCAAGCTGAGCACGTTTTCCCTCTCCATCATTTTCCGGGCGGCCATGCGCCACCGCCAGTTCACATTAACGGCGGGTGTTTCCAGGATCGTGCGCACAGGGAAACGGATGTTGTAGAAGAAATCCGGCAACGCCATCGCGTTATGACGGCTTTTTGCGATGATCGTCGCAGCGACCAGGTCGGTGTATGCGTCGCAGAAGTTGGCGTCCAGTGCCCCGACCGCGAACATCCAGGCGCTTCGCAGCAGGTCGCTGCGGAGCATGTGCTCGGCCGCAGTACTCACAGGCAGTGTCTGGGCGTGCGCCACGATGGCCCTTGCGCGAGACATCTTCCGTGAAGTGGGCAAGTGCCGTGTCTGGCATGGTCGCCCCTCGAAAACATGGAGCTGCGAACTGAGGGACCTTCGCTAGTCTGCCTGCCGGACGGCCTCGGGTTCGACGGAGTACTGAAGCTCGTCGGACTCGTCATCGTAGGTCACATTCCACGATTCTGGAATCGCAACGTTCCAGAGATCGAGAAGCTCCTCGACTTCGATCCCTCGACCTAGATAGTCGAGCGCTCTCCGCCGGATCAGATCGATGTCAGGTTGCGCGTCGGCTTTCAGCTTGGGTTCTTCGGGGAAGAGTTCGTCGTGGAACTCCAAAAGATCGTCGAGGCTCATGTCTCGGACCACCTGGCTGATCCTTTCAACGGCCTCTCTCCTCGTCAACGTAGGCATGGCCGCCCTCCCGGTCGTTCACTATCCAGATTTCCTCTGGGTTTATAATAGACGATTGCCCGCCACTTTGGCACCGCATTTCCACGACGATGGTCTCGAGGGCCGAGCGGCACCGGGTCGCCAGCGACGGCCCAAGAACGCCATGCATGCAAACCACGAGGGCCTACCCGAACACCCCGCGACCGGCCCCCGTCGAGTTGTTCGGTTGTGGTTGACCATCTGCTGGCTTTGGCATACGATCCCGTGTCCGTCTCGGCCACCCTTTGGATGAATCGAATTCGTCCGCGTCCCGAGAGCGACTGGCCGCGCATGCCCAAGCCGTCTCCTTCAAAAACCATGCTTCAGCGGGGATTGGCTTGGCTTCGCGAGGACCTGCCGGGCCGCTTTCCCGCCCCTTCACTCTGGCGAGTTCTTGAAGCCGCACTCGCCGCGCGCGTGCTGGCAGCCTGTGCGGTTCAGTGGTACGTTGACCGTGGGCCCACGCCGAGAATCTGCATCTTTCCCGACGCTGAATACTACTGGGCCCTTGCCGGCACGATTCGTGAAGGCACACTGTACGAGATCGTCGAATGGGGAGACATCCCTCACTTCGCCCTGCGGACGCCGGGCTATCCTCTCTTCCTGGCGCTCTGTCGCACGGTGCTGAGCGAGCACCCCATGGGAGTCCGGCTGGTCCAGGCTGGGCTCGGGGTCGTCACCGTCTGGCTGGTCTATCAGTTGACCCGGGCCGTCACGGGCGAGCAAGACCATGAAGCCGCCGGTCAGGCTGAGCGTGAGGGCCTGCGCTGGCCGGTTCCCTTGATCGCCGCCGCGCTCGTGAGCTTCCATCCTTGCTTGATCGTGATGTCGGTTCTGATCCTCTCGGAGGCAGTGTTCGTGCCGATCATGCTGGGGCGCTCTGGGGGATGGCGGTTCTCTGGAAGAAGCCTGGTGCTGGCGTGGGCGCTGAGCCGCCGATTGCCCTTGCAGTCGGCATTGCCAGCGGCGCGGCGATCCTGGTGCGGCCGTCGTGGGCCATGTTCGTCCCGATCATGCTGGGTTACTGCCTCATCGCCTTGTGGCACGGTCGAAAACGCACGACGGGCGTTGTCCGTGATGGCTCCCTGATCGTGCTCGGCCTCGCCGTCGTGATGGCCCCGTGGTGGATTCGCAACGCCGGTCTTTATGGGCGATTTGTGCCGACGGCTCTCTGGATGGGAGCCAGCCTGTACGACGGCCTGAACCCGCGTGCCACCGGCGCCAGCGACATGAGTTTTCTGAAAGACCCTGAGATCTGGCCGCTCGATGAGCTCGACCAGGATGCCGAGCTCACTCGCCGTGCGCTGGGGTTTGTGAGAGCCGAACCCCGGCGTGCCCTCGAACTGGCCGCTGTCAAGCTGGCTCGTTACTGGAGCCCCTGGCCCAACGCGGAGGGGATTCGCTCGCCGGTAGTGAGAGTGGCGAGTGCCTTGGTGACCGTTCCGCTCCTGGGCTTACTGGCTGTCGGGCTGTGGCACTACCGCGGTGACGCGCGGGCCTGGGTGTTGCTCGCCGGCCCGCTCTTTTACTTCTGCGCGGTGCATCTGATCTTCGCCAGCTCGATGCGGTATCGAGTTCCCGCCGAAGCGCCCGCCATGGGACTGGCGGCGGCCGGGCTCTCGCAACTGGCCCTGCGATCCAGGCCCGGCGATCGTCTTGCCGGCACGTGAGCCGAGAGTCTCCACGGAAGGAGGACCGGGAAATGCGGCTACTCAAGCGGGTAGCGAAAATCATTGTGCTGGCGCTGTGCTTGTGCGCGATCCTCATGGCCGTGGCCGGCTATTTCGCCTACGCGCTCGTCACGGACAGCGAGACGGCGGCAAGGCTGATCAAGGCGCAGGTCGCGCGATTCTTGCCTCGGTCGCTCGTCGATATGGGACGGGTAAACATTCGGCTGATGGCTGGTGAAGTCACAGTCAGCCACCTTCTGGTGCGGCAACGGATCGACGGCCAGCCCTTTGTGACGGCGACGATTCCCTGGCTGAGCGTTCGGATTGACGCGCGGCAGATGTTCCACGGCAAGTATGAAGCCCGCGAGGTGACGGTGACCCATCCGACCTTGCGGCTCTGCCAGCGCAAGGACGGCACGTGGAACTTTCAAGGCCTGCTGTCCGACCCATTGCCGGCCGTCGCGATCCAGAACCCGCCGCCCATCGTGATCCGCAACGGCACCGTCGAGCTGTGCAGCGGCGCAGAACCGGCAGCCGGCCCGCCAACGGCGCCCGTGGTTGACGGCGCATCGGCCGATCACGGCGGAGCTATTCTGCGCGATGTCAACTTGCGGGTTGAGCCGGCGCCAGGGGGCAGGTTTCATTTCGAAGGGTCGGCCCGAGGCGATCTGTTCGATCGCCTGACGATCGACGGATCCATTGACCCGTATACGGGCGACGTCACGCTGACGGGCGAGCTCGCGGCCCTCACACTTTCAGAGAACCTGCGCCGCCGGCTTCCCGCCGAGGTCCGCGCGCCTTTTGCGGCGATGGCGCTCAATCAGGGCGAGATCGACATGGAACTGCACCGGCTGGCGTATCATCCCGCGGAGCCTGCGGGCAAGCGGCTCGATTACGACATCCAGGCGCGGCTGCACGGTGGTGTCTGGGAATGTCCCTCGCTGCCGTTTCCCGTCAATGACTTGTCGGCGATCGTCGCCATTCACGACGGCCTGATCTCGATCAAGCACGCCGAGGGCTACAACGGCGCCACAACCCTTCGCGCCGAGGGTGCGATGGCCGTGGGTCATTCCACGTCGGCCCCGTTCGATCTTCGCCTCGACCTGCTGCACCTGGAGCTGGACCAGCAGCGCCTCCGCAAACACACGCCGGCCGAGTTCGATGAGCTCTGGGACGTCTTCAAACCGCGCGGACATATCGACGCCTTTCTTCACCTGGTCCGGCAGCATGAGCACGGGCCGGTGGGCGTGGGAGCGACGGTGCTGGTGCGAGATGTGGAGGGTGTTTATCGCCATTTCCCCTATCGGCTCGAACACTTGAGCGGCGAGCTGACGCTGGAGAAACAACGGCTTCTGGTTGATCTCAAGTGCTTGATCGGCGAGAAGCCCGCCCGCCTGGCCGGCACGATCGACAACCCAGGCTCCGACGCGGTGGTGAACCTGAAAATCGAGGCCGAGTCGGTGCCGATCGACGCCGCGTTCATGGACGCGCTCCAGCCCGAGGTGCGCAAGGTGGTCGACCGGTTTCACCCCAGCGGATCGGTGAAGGCCGCGGTCAGCGTCTTCCGCGAGCCGCTCGTGGGACCGAAAGTCAAACCCGAGGGACGCTTGATCATCGATGCCGTTCTTGATCTCAACCCGCGCTGCGAGATCACCTGGGTTGACTTGCCTTACCCCATTCGCAACCTGACCGGACAGCTCGAGCTTCATCCCGACCTCTGGATCTTCAAGAACATGCGGGGGCGAAATGGCCAGGACATCATCACGGGCAACGGCCGGGTTCAAAAAATGGACGGGCCGAATCTGGCTAATGGCGAGCCCCCGCTCAAGATCGACCTGAGGATCCAGGCCGAAAATCTGCCGTTCAACGAGGTCTTGCGCAGGTCGCTTCAGGCGGCCTGGCAGAAGACCTGGGCGATCATCAACCCGACCGGGGCCAGCGACATCGATGCCACAATCCAGATTGAGCCGGGCAAGCCCGACATCAATCGCATCGCGATCTTTCCCCGTGCAGAGTCAACCGTGCGACTGGTGATTCCCCGCATACCCGCGACCGGCAATGGTGCCGACCAGGGAGGCACGATCGAGCTGCGGATGGAAAACGTGCGCGGCCGGTTTGATTTCAATAACGGCAAGGTTTTCATGCGCGGCGTCAATTTCTTCTTCCATGGCGCCCCGGTGCAGTTCGCCAGCGGGGAAGTCATGGTCGAAGACAGCGGCCGGTTCGCGCTATCGGCAAGCGACCTCTGGGTGAAGGAGATCCGGCTTGATTCGGGCCTGCGCAACATCATGCCTCCCTTGATGGCCCAATTTGCTCTGCGGCTGGACGACGGCCGGCCCTTCACGGCGTCGGGCAACTTGCAAATTGGCTGGTCGGGCACGGTCGGCGAGCTTGCCTGGTGCCGTTTTGATAGGACCAAGGCCATCTTCATTGACAACAGTATCAAGGCCGGCATTCCCCTGGAACACATCCAGGGCCAGCTCGATGAGGTGAGCGGCTGGTCCAACGGCCAGGCAGTCGAGGTTCAGGGGATTGTCAGGCTGGGCAGCGTCAGCTTCCTGGGTCAGCAGATCACACAGCTCGAGTCGCCGTTCCAGGTCAAGAACGGCGTGGCGCGATTGATCGATCTGAAGAGCAAGTTGCTCAAGGGCGAGCTGCTGGGCAACGGCGCGATCAGCCTGGACGCTACCCCTAAATACAACACGTCGCTTCGGCTTCTGGGCGCGGAGATTCAAGAATACGCGCAGACCCAACCGGGCAGACAAACCTATCGTGGAACTCTGAGCGCTTCGATCGACCTGAGCGGGCTAGGCACCGACATTCGCGGACTTCAAGGCAAGGGAGACGCTCATGTGACCGAGGGGTCTCTGGGCGAGATGCCGGTGGTGCTCCGGTTCGCGAAGCTCCTCAACATCAACCTTGCCTTGCTGAATTCTTCACGCGGGTCCGGAAAATCGATGTTCGACACGGCCGACATCGAGTTTCGGATCGTCAACGGTGAGACCATCATCGACCCGATCAAGTTCACGGGAAGCGCTTTCAGTCTGCAAGGACGCGGCAAGCGCGACCCCATGGGCAACCTCGACCTGCGACTCCATCCGCTTTACGGCCGCGACCGGTTCCACCTGCCCATCCTCAGCGATGCGATCCGCGAGGCGAGCGGCCAGTTCTTCATCATCCGCGTGCTCGGCACCCCTTCCAGTATCAAATACAAACTCGAGCCGATTCCCACGGTGCAGAAACTGGGAGGATTACGTAGCGAGCGAAACTGAAAACTCAAATATGATTCGTGGTGACGACCCTGGCACATTTCAGATACAATCATAACAACTTCCTCGTTCCCACGCGGAGCGTGGGAACGAGGTGGCGGGCATAAGCCTGATTGGAAAGCCTCAACAATTGATCAGACGATGCGCCGACTCAGAGGATTGACCGAGTGTAAGCGTACAGCAAGTCATAGTAATCGTCACGATCGCCGTGCGTTCGCCAGAACGCCTCGATTTCGCTGAGATATCGAAACCCGACGCTCTTGGCGGCAGCTTCCAGTTCCTTCCTCGAATGGGACTCCCATTCCTCTTGGGGGAACGGCAAATCTCCACAGTCCTCAATTAACATATCCCGATCCAGGTGTTGGTCTGCGATGAGACCGGAGAAGATACTTGCGAGCAGCCCTTGCTCGCTGCGGGCCATAACCACATGTCCGGCAGCAATCGCGTCAGGTCGAAACAGAATGAATTCCAGCCGGGGCCTCCGGCAGGGAAGGCGTGACATGATCTGAATCCACCGCGACCCGCGGACCCTGACCCCGGTCACCAGTCGATGGTGGCGCTGAAAACACCATAGGTAAGCCACCGGTGACCCACTGGGTTGACGTGTTCTCGATTCGGGTTGGGGAGGACCGATGTCCTCGCATCGCGTCGAGAAGAGGGGATGAGGAAGATCGAACAGTGCCAGCCGCACGATAGGCTGCGAGAGCCCTAGCCGCAGAAGCTCCTCGCGTCGCTCTTCAGTTCGGTATAAGGTGAAGGGCGGCGCGTCATGCATGGCTTGCTCATAAATTGATCGTGTTCTCTCAATCACCGAAAATGACCGGTCACCCCTTTGAGCGCCCCGAGCTGCTCGACCAGGCCGGCTCGGTTGCTTTGCCGCGTGCGTCACGGCAAGAGATCCGTCACCGCGATCCGGCCGACTTCTCGCCCGTCGATGATGACCGGGACGTCTTGACCAGGTTGATAGTCCACGCGGGAGCGATACCCACCGGCTGGATCCGGATCGGAGTAGACTTCGACCTGGTCGTGAACCAGGTTGACGATCCAGTAAATGGGGATGCCCGCCGCGCCGTAGGTCACTACCAGTGCGCAGGTCTTTCACCAGGCTCGTATCCGCGACTTCCACGATCAGCGCGATCTCAGCCTCATTCGGGTGCCGTCTGGCGTAGGTCTTGAACGTACCTCGCGCAACAGACACATCGGGCTCTGGCTCACTATTGCGGCCGGGAATGCGGACTGGATCTTCCTTCCGCGGTGCCATCCGGCCGGCAGCAAGCCTTGTATCTCGGCATGGCATGCCCCCGTGGCCAATGCGTGCGGCGGGTGCTTCGTCATCTTCTCCACCAGCTTTCCTTCGATCAGCTCAACGCGGCTGTCTTCGGGAATGGTCCCGTCATCGATCATCCGTTCATATTCGTCAACGGTGATCGGTTGCATGATGGTGCTCACTTCCCACCGCCTTTCGTTCAGGCCGTCCAAGGGTCTTGGCCGACTTCTCTTCAACCGCCGGCCGGCCCTGGCGAGTCTTTGGCTTTGCCATCACAGCCCCGTCATAACCGCCATCGCTTCGCCCCTTTCGAGCGGACTGTGATCCTACCATATCGACACTGTGCCAAGCCCTATGAACTCAAGTATACGGGACGGCTAACCCGCGTAAAGATACGTACAAAGGAGGTTGTCGCATTGCGTGTCCTCGTCTTTCCTCCCAGCGCCTCAAGTCGCATGACCGTGCGTTGATCCAAATGTTGCTTCTTGTCTTACCAGCCAGGCGCGCAGGCAGCCGCGACCGGGTTGTCTTGTCCCCGTTCGCGGCCACCTAACCGATCCCAAAAAGAAGGCAATAAGAACTGGGATCGGTGGAATGCGCTTTTCTTTTTACACAAGCACGTCAGGATCGGTCCTGGGCCCGAAATCGCCGGGCGGAGAGCAACACGCCCGCGATTCCCATTCCCAGCAGAATCATGGCCGATGGCTCGGGCACGGCGCTGATCGAGATCGTCGCCACGAGGTCGCCGGATGAGATGACGTGGGAGATGTCGTAGCCGGCGGGGGTGACCACGCCGAGGATGCTGTTCAGGTAAGACGTCAGGTCGGTATTGCCGCCGAACACAGTTGAGACCGTGCCGTTCTCGGCCACGTGGTCGGTGGCGTTATCACCCACGACGAACGCGGCGCCGGATTTGATATTGTCAACCTCGGTGCCGGCGTCCCAGACGTTGGCGCCGAAGATCTGGATCGTCTTGGGACCCAGGAAGTTGCCGGCCGAATCGAAGATCTGGAAGGCCTTGGGATCGGCGTTTCCCATGAAGAAATCATTAGAGGGAACCACCATCGCGGCAAAGCTGAGAAACTGGCTGGCGCCAGGGTTCAAGACGTTCAGAACGGTTGAGGCCGTGGTTCCAGGCAGGTTCGGGGTCGCGCCCACGGTCGTCTGTACGCCGTGGCCGGTGAAGGCGGCCTGGAGCATGGTGGAGTCGCCCAGTTCGGCCACGGCTTCAAGAGCCGGCGAGGCCGTGGCGCCGGAGCTGAAGGTTGAGAACGTGCCATCGTGCAGGCCAACCCAGACCGTCGAGAGGGCGAAGCCGCCCGTGGGCTGGTTATTCGTGACCGAGATCTGAATTTCGCCGCCGGAGGCTGAAGTGGCCGCAACCAGCGGCCAGGCCAGAACGATTACCCGTAAGTACGTTCGCGAGAGGACCATGCGCATCAGTGCTCACTCCTGATTCCCAGATGGAGCCGGATCTTCCTTTCACCCGTGTCAGCGGCCCATTGACCGCCGTCTCACCATGAGTCGTCCAGGGAAGGCTCGCGTTACAGAATGCTCCCAAAATGGTGCCATTGCGCGTCGGAGGGGCTTGCAACACCTTGAGCGCAAGCATCAAGATGAAGCCGTGAAAGGGAGGCAAGCGCACATGCCGGCCGAAGGTGCCAGGGCAACCGATTCTCACAAACCGTTCGAATCGACGAGTGACGCGTCGGCCTGGCTAGAGCGATACGGTGATGCCCTTTATCGCTATGCCGCGGCGAGAGTCGGAGGGCGCGAGCCGGCCGAGGACCTCGTCCAAGAGACCTTCCTGGCCGCGCTCCAGTCTGCGCGATCGGTTCCAGCAGCGGTCTTCCGTGCGCACCTGGCTTTTCTCGATCTTGAGGCACAAGATCGTCGATCACTACCGGCGGGGCCAGGAAGGGAGAGAACTGACCGCGGGCGTGACCGAGTCCGAAGCCGACGCTGACATCGACGAAGCCATGAAGCGATTCTTCACCGCGAGCGGTCTGTGGGCATACGCGCCTTCACCATGGAAAAGCCCCGAGCAGGCGCTGGAACGCAACGAATTCTGGAGTGTTCTTGATGGGTGTCTGGGCGGGCTGCCGCGGTCGCTGGCCCAGGCCTTCGTGCTTCGCGAGCTTGAAGAGGTTGATTCCGAGCGCCTCTGTGAGCTTCTTGGCCTTAGCCCCGGCAACCTCCGGGTCAGGCTGCACCGAGCACGCCTGCTGCTTCGCGATTGCCTGGAAGAACGGTGGTTCGGTTCACGGTCCGAAGACGCGCCGAGGACGTTATGACCTTGCCGGAACGATTGCTCCAGATCTTGACGCTTAAATGTGAAGGAGCGTCGAGCCTGACGTCGCGAGAGCTCGACGAGCCCCTGAGCGTGCCGGAGCTGCTCGCCGTGCGTGGCCACCTGCTCGTCTGCCGCTCATGCCGGCGGTTCCGCCGCCAGCTCCTGTTCCTGCGCTTGGCGGTCCAGCGCCAGAACGCGAGACTTGAGCAAGCCGGAGCCGAGCAAGACGCGCTTTCTCCGGAGGCACGGGTTCGCATCGAACGCGTGCTCACGGAAGCTGACGGGGGCCGGGAACGGCCAGGCGAGTCGGAATAAAAGGTATGTCACCACAGGGAATCAGCGAGATTCTCGGAGGACTCATGACCGCGTTCTTGACCTGGATCGGCATCGCTTTGGCCTCATGTGATTCCTTGCAGCAAGCCGCATGGTGGGACGCCCAGGTCGAGTCGTCGCTCGATCGTGCCCCGGCGCAAGTCGAAATGGGTGAGCTTGCTCGAATCGTGCCCGCCCGAGCACCGTGCCGGACTGGCCTACCTGGTGAAACATCTACCGAGCCGCGACCTGGAGGCGATGTCTCCGGAGGCGCTGGCCGCGAACGTCGCGCTGGCCTACCAGGCACGTGCCGAGGTCCCGTGGGGGCCGGGCCTGCCCGAGGCCATCTTCCTCGACGCCGTCCTGCCACACGTCAGCACGACCGAACCGCGCGAATCGATGCGGGCCGAGTTTCACGATCGCTACCTGCCGCTGGTCCAGAAACTCAAGCGGCCGGGCGAAGCGGCCCTCGCCCTGAACAAGGCGCTCTTCCGCGACTACAAGGTCGTGTACAACACGCGTCGGCTCCGACCCGACCAGAGCTCGCGAGAGTCGATCAAGCAGGGGATGGCGACGTGCACCGGCCTGTCGATCATGCTGGTGGAGGCCTGCCGCTCCGTCGGGGTGCCGGCGCGGATGGCCGGGATCGCGTCGTGGCCGGGCCGCGGCGGCAACCACACCTGGGTCGAGATCTGGGATGACGGCTGGCACTTCGTCGGCGCCGCCGAGCCCGACGAGAAGGGCCTCGATCACGCCTGGTTCGTCGGCGACGCCGCCAAGGCGATCAAGGGAAGCCCCAGGAGCGCGATCTACGCGGTCACCTACGCGCCCACCGGCCTGTCCTTCCCGATGGTCTGGAGCGAAGTCCGGCCCGCGTACCCGCCGAGGACGTCACCGACCGATACATCGGCGGCCAGTCTCTGACCGCGACCGCGATGCCGGCTCGACCGCGGCTCATGGTCGAGGTCCGTCAGGCAGGGCCAGCGTGTCGAGGCCGAGGTCACGACGCTCGACCGCGCGACGGGCGCATCGCCGCTCGCTGGGGTCAAGTCTCGGCCCGGCGGCCGACGTCAATCGCCACCTGACCTGCGAGGCACCGCCGGGCGGCTCGCTCCTGATCGTCGCTCGGCACGCCGATCGCGCGGCGGTCCGGGCCGCGACCGTCGCGGGGGACACGGTGGTACGCCTCGACCTCGACCGGCCGGCGCCGGCGGAGACGCGGGCGGAGCTGGCCCGGATCTTCGCCGACCGCTTCTGCGACCGACGAGTCGAAGCGAGCCACGGCCCGGAAGCTCCTGTCCGAGCTGCCCTGGGACGAATCGATGCGCGAGCCCGCCTGGGCGGCCTACAAGGCATCGCCGGCCCACGAGCCGCTGCGGCGCGAGTTCGAGGCGAAGACGGTCGCGACCAAGGACCGCAAGAGCCCCTACCTCTGGCGGCATGTCGGCCAGAAGCCGGCTGACGGGCTGGGCCCTGGTCATCGCGATGCACGGCGGCGGCGGCGCGCCCAAGCACGTCAACGACCAGCAATGGCAATCGATGTTCAAACGATACTACAAGGAGCATCCCGAGGCGGGCGGCTACGTCTACCTGGCGCTGCGCGCGCCCAACGACGAGTGGAACGGCTTCTACGATGACGCGATCTGCCCGCTGGTCGAGCGGCTGATCCGGCAGTTCGTCCTGTTCGGCGACGTGGACCCGGACCGGGTCTACATCCTCGGCGCCTCGCACGGCGGCTACGGCGCGTTCGTGATCGGCCCGAAGATGCCCGACCGGTTCGCCGCCGTTCATGCCTCGGCCGCCGCCGCCGACCGACGGCGAGACGCGCGGCGAGAACCTCCGCGACGTGCGGTTCACCGTCATGGTCGGCGACAAGGACACCGCCTATGGCCGCGCCGATCGCTGCCGGGCCTTCATCAAGGACCTCGAAGGCTGGAAGGCCCGATACGGCGGATACCCCGGCGGGGTGTCGATCCTGCCGGGCGTCGGCCATTCGGTGCCCGACCGCGACATGGTCGGCGAGATGCTCAAGTCGGGCGCGCGCACCCGCGGCCGGACCGGCTCGTCTGGGCGATGTCCGACGACGTCCTCAAGCACTTCTACTGGCTCGAGGCCCCGCACCCCGATCCATCGGGCCGGATCGAGGCGTCGGTGCGCGACAACACGATCACGCTCAAGGCCGAGCATCAGGACGAGGTCGCGCTCTGGCTCGACGCGCCGCTGGTGAACCTCGCTCGCCCGGTGACCATCGAGCCCGATGGCGGCCGCCGACAGGTCATCAAGGCCCGACCCAACCCCGAGACGTTCTGCGTAGGGCTCGAAGAGCGAGGCGACCCGAGGCTGGCGGCCCCGGCGCGGGTGAGTGCCAAGCTAAAGCCGTGACCACCGAACCCAAACCCATGTCCGGATAACAATCGTGTGCAATTACGGCCGCTGCCCGTTCTGGAACTCGGGGGGCAAGAGCTCCCGGCGCTCACTCGGCGGTACAGCCGGCACCAATTGCCCCGGCCCATTCGAGTTGATGTCCACTCCTTCCATGATGATGTAGCTCTTGTTCGGCCGTGGTGGTGGAGAAGAATGATTCGGGGCGGAGTTCATTAACAAGAGCAGCAAACCGGCCGCCAAACTCACGACGAGCGCCGCAAGTATCCGAACGCTCCGCAATGTGAAACGCACTTTGGGAAGTCGCATCGTCCGATCCCCATATTCGATCAGCAAGGTTCTCTACTTGAGTTCAGCCGCTCTCGCCCAGCAGATATCGGCGGAGGAAGAGCACCTCCACGGCCTGGAGATAATCTTGATTGGCCTTCTTGGCGAAGCCGTGGCCTTCGTTCTTGCCCACGACGTACCAGACGGGGACGCCATTCGTTTCGGACCGCGGCGAGGATCTGCTGGGCTTCGGATAGAGGAACCCTGGGGTCGTTCTGGCCTTGAACGATGAGGATTGGCGTGTGGATCTTGCTCACGCTGGAGAGGGGCGAGATCCGCTCCAGGAACTCGCGCATCTTGGGGTCGCGCTCGTCACCGTACTCGGCGCGGCGGAGGTCGCGACGATAGGACTGGGTGTTCTTCAGGAAGCTGACGAAATTCGAGATCCCCACGATGTCGATGCCCGCCTTGATGCGATCGTTATACGCGGTCTGGACGGCCAGCGACATGAAGCCGCCGTAGGAACCGCCGATCACGCCGACGCGACTCTTGTCGAGATCGGGCTGCTGTGCGATCCAGTCGAGCAGGGCGCCGATGTCCTTCACGGCGCCCTCGCGCAGCATGCCGTCGTCAAGCTTCATGTAGGCTTTGCCGTAACCCGTCGAGCCGCGGACGTTGGGGAAGATCAGCGTGATCCCCAGCTCACTGGTCAAGTAATTGAGCCGGCCCAGGAAGCCTGGGCGAGCCTGGCCTTCGGGCCCGCCGTGAATATCGATCAGCACTGGCCTGGGGCCAGGAAAGCGGCTCGGCGAGGGGCGGTAAATCAGCGCGGGAATCTGCCGGCCGTCGAACGTCCGATAGCGAACCGTTTTCGGCTCGGGGAAGACCGAGGAGTCCAGTCCGCCGGTCTCGCTCCAGGTCCAACGCGTCAGTGGGGTGCCGACAAATTCGAGATCCTTCGAGTAAGCATCAGACGCTTCTTGCGCGGAGCTATAGGTAAAGCCCAGCTCCTGAGATCCGGGACAGAACTTGAGACCGGAGATCCGACCGCGAAGAGGCGGACGCTATCGGGATTCGCACCCGCGTCGCGCCTTGAAACATACGCAGGTGATCAAGCCCCTCTTGATTGGCGATCGCGGCGATGATCTGGCCATCGTCGCTCAGGTCGTATTCCTCGATGTCAGAGGCGATGGAAGCGGTCAGCACCTTCTCCGCTCCCGAGCTCACGTCATGCCGGACCAAGCGGCGAAAGTCGCTCCCCTTGTCGGTGATGTAATAGATGGACTTGCCGTCCTTGGCCCATTTCGGGTCGCTGGCGGCGACGGGCTCGGCGCTCGTGTCGATGCGCCGGGGCGTGATGGTCGTGGTCTGCCCGGTCGCGATGTCAATGACATGCACATAGGATTCGACATTCGACAGATACTCCAGCGCGACCACCTTCGTCTCGTCGGGCGACCAGTCGGCGACTGTCCACTGGCCCGAGACTTCCTTGAGCCGCCGCTGGAAGTGGGGATCAATGGGCGAGGCGACGTAGAGATCCATGTCACGGCCGTTGCGGGCATTGCTGCTCCAGGCCAGAAGCTCGCCCGAGGGAGACCAGGCCGGGCTGGTGTTGCGGCTCTTGCCGTCGGTGATCCGCCGCGGCTCGCCGCCGGTTCGGTCCATGAGAAAAAGCTGATAGTTCTCCGCGCCTCCTTCGTCCATGCTGAAGAGTAATTGGTTGTGCTTGGGGCGCGTGAGCACGCCAAGCACACGCTCGGGAGAAAATGTGAGCTGCTTGCGAGCCGACCCGGGCGAGGCGACATGATGTACCTGGGGCGTGTCGGCGAACCGGGTCGTGATGTACATTGCCCGGCTGTTCTTGCTGTCGTCCCAATCTTGAAAGCTCGCCAAGCGGATATTCTGGTACCGATTCAGCGCGGCACTCAGCGCCGCGGGTATCGGCGGCACCCCCTCGGCGTGGATGCTCTCGGGAACGGCCATCGTCTGGGCGCTGGCCGGAGCGAGGAAGATCAGGAAAGATGGCAGGATGAAAAATTCCAGTCCGCGGGGCATGGATTGAAACTCCAGGTGAGGTTACTCGCCAAATTCCTGATAAAACATATCAATGATCCACTCTCCGCCGTGGTCGGGATTGCCGATGAGGCGCTGACCTTTGACATCAACCACGAAATCGAGCAGTTCCAATGGAAAGTATCCGATCAAAACGGGGCATCCGTCCGCAACTTCGGAAACCTCGACGATGCAGTCGCGACCCTGGACGGTAAGCTTAACTGGTCCGTAGATGCCGAACGACGCCATGCCGGCGGCGGTTCTTGCATGGGCGGTTCGGAGCTTCGTCAGCCCAAGATCTTCGATCTGCTTCTTGGTCAAAGCAAGATACGTGGCCCCCGTGTCCACACGCGCATCGTCCACCTCAAGCCGTCGCACCTGGTCATTGGCAAGCAGACCGCGGTTCACGCTCTCCAGATCGTAGCTGTTTTCTATCGTGGCTTTAACGAACACCTTTCCCACGGTTGCGGTCTCCATATTGCATCTCCTGTCCTTTGCGTCCTTTTTTCTGTCAATACATATCGATCATCCACTCTCCCCCGTGGTCGGGGTTGCCGATCAGACGCTGGTTCTTCGGATCCACGACGAAATCCATCATTTCCAGAGGGATGAAGCCAATCAGCACGGGACAGGATTCTGCCACTTCGGTTACTCTGACCTCGCAATCTCGACCCTGTACCCTCAGCTTGACCGGTTCATACACGCCGAAGTTGACGAAACCCGCTGACCGTTTTGGCTGTCTTGACCTCGACTTGCTTGAGACCCAGTTGGTCAATCAATGACTTGGGCATGGAAATAAAGGTTGCTCCGGTGTCGATTCGAGCATTGGGTACCTCGATGTGACGAACCTCGATCGCACGGAGATTCGACCCTCCTCCGCAGCTCTCTGATCAAACAGGTTCTCAATTCTCGCAGGTACGACGACTTTGCCCACAGTTGCGGTCTCCATGTCTTGCCTCCTCTCGTTGCTTGCCCAACTCACGGCACGAACACGAACTCATTGGCATTATACAGCGCCCGGCAGAGGGCCGGGGCGCCGTGGGAGCGGATGAGAGCGGCGGCGGCCTGGCGTTCGGTGGAGGTGGGCATGCGTCCAAAGGCGAGCTCAAACGCCCGGTCGGCCTGGCGGCATGGGTCGGGGCCGGCGTCGGCCGAGAGCCGCTGGGCGAAGAAGGCCGCTTGCTGGATGATGAACGGGCTGTTCAGAAGGTTGAGGGCCTGGAGGGCCGTGGTGGAGACGTTGCGCCGGGGTGCCACGAGGGCGGCGTCCGGGCAGTCGAACGCGCCGAAGGTCGGGTCTTGCTGGCTCCTGGGCTTGAACTGATAGACCATCCGGCGAAAGACGTCGGCGCCGAGCTCGCCGCGAGGTGAGTAGACGGCCACGTAATTCGTATTCTTCTCCCAGATGTTGTAGCCGGGGCCGCCCATCGTCGGATCGAGCTGGCCGCTGCAGGCGAGGATCGCGTCGCGGATCGATTCGGTCTCCAGGCGCCGCGGAGTCATGCGCCAGAGCAGGCGATTCTGCTTGTCGATGGCCAGCGCCCGCGCATCGAGCCGGCTCGACTGGCGATACGTGGCCGAGAGCAGGATCAGCCGGTGCAGCGGTTTGAGTCGCCAGCCGCCGGCCATGTATCGCGAGGCCAGCCAGTCGAGCAGCTCCGGGTGCGAGGGAGGGCCGCCGTTAAAGCCGAAATCGCTGGGCGTGGCAACGATCCCCTGGCCGAAATGATAATGCCAGACCCGGTTAACCATCACCCGTGCCGGCAGCGGATTGGCCGGGCTGCCGATCCACCGAGCCAGGGCAAGCCGGCGATCGCGCTCGGGCGCGTCGGCCGGCAGCACGAGCGGCTTGCCGACCGCGCCGACAGCCGATGGGCACACCTGGTCGCCCGGCTGCATCGCATCGCCCCGGCGCAAGACGTGGGTCGGGCCAGGTTGCGAGAACGTGCCGGCGTAGATGGGCATCGTCGTCCCAAGCTGACCCAGTCGGGCGCGCAAGGCCGCCTGCCGCGCCCGCAGCTCGGCTCGCTGCGCGGCCAGCTCAGAGGTCAGCACGGCGTGCTCGTCGTCGGCCGGCTTGGCGTCGGCACGGAAGGGGGCACGGTCAAGCGATGAAGCCACCACTCGCCACTCGCCTGGCTCGACGGCGGCCTCCACGTAATAGTTGGCCGCCAGCCGGTCGCGGTACTTTTCCTCACGATCGCGGCCCCAGACCACGCGGTCGATGGTCTCGGCTCGGGGCCATTCGATCGTGATCGTTCCCTTGCCCGGCGTCCGGGAGATCCAGCTTCGGCTGTTGCCCACCTGGCCATCGTTCAGATGAGCGATCCTGTGAATCGACGAGCCCGGATACTCCGACGAGGCCCATGCCTTCCCGCCAGACGAGCCCAGCGCCACGTTGCGCGGAGTCTCTGCCGCGGTGAAGACTTCCAGCTCGTCGATGCAGGGTTCGGTCTGGTCGGTCGTGGCCAGGATTGTCAGGCGAATCCTGCGCGCCTGGATCGGAGCGAACCGCTCCACGTTGCGCCTGGGGTTGACCATGGGGCGGTGTGGCGTGTCGCGATCGAGAGCTGCCAGGGGCTCGAACGCGTCGAGCTGCATCTCGACGCGGGCCAGCTCGGCGGTGACCGAATCCGCCTCGGCCGCTCGGGCCTGTGCGTCTGGCGCGGGCACCTGGCGCGCGGCATGGTTGACGCCCGCGAAGATCGCCTGCAAGCCGTAATAGTCGCGCTGGGTGATCGGATCAAACTTGTGGTCGTGGCAGCGGGCGCAGTTGACGGTCAGACCGAGGAATGCGGTGGCCGTCGCCGTGATCATGTCGTCGAGGTCGTCAACCCGCTGCTGCCGCATGCCTTCAACGGTCTGGTTGCCCACGATGTCGTGCGTACCGCCGACCAGAAACCCGGTCGCCGCCTGCGTGAGCCAGTCGGACTGACGGTGACGAGAGGCCTGTCCAGCCGCCTCGGCTTCGGCCACGGCCTCGGCCAAGGCGTCGCCGGCAAGCTGCTCGGCGACGAAGCGGGGAAACGGCGTGTCCTGGTTGAACGCCCGGATCACGTAGTCGCGATAGGGCCAGGCACTGAAGCGCGGCATGTTGGTCTCGTAGCCCTCGCTCTCGCCGAACCGGACCACGTCGAGCCAGTGCCGTCCCCATCGTTCACCGTAATGAGGAGAGCCCAGCAGGCGATCGACGAGTCTTTCGTAAGCATGCGGGTCGGGGTCGTTCACGAAGGCACGGACCTCCTCGGGGGCCGGCGGCAGGCCCAGCAGGTCGAAGCTGACGCGGCGAATCAGCGCCCTACGGTCGGCCTCCGGGGCCTGACTGAGCCCCTTCTCCTTCAGCCTGGCCAGGATGAAGGCGTCGATCGGCGTGCGGACCAGGCTCGCTTCCGCCCCCGAGATCGTGGGCACGGCCACGGTGCGAACCGGCTGCAGCGACCACCAATCGGGCCCCGCGCGGGGCGGCGTCACCGGCTCGACCTGGTAAGGCGCACCTGCCGCGATCCACGATTCAACCGCCTTGATTTCAGGCGCGGTAAGCGGGTGCTTGGGGGGCATCTCGCCGGCAGCAACCTTCTCGAAGAAAGGGCTCTCTTCGGGCTTGCCCGGCACGATCGCCGCGCCGTCCTCGCCGCCCTTGAGCGCCGAGGCTCGCCGCGAGAGATCCAGGCCGCCCTTCTTCTGGTCGGCGTTATGACAGCGAACGCACGTATTCGAGAGGATCTTGTGAACCTGTGCGCCGGAGCCCGCCGCGTCGGACTTCGAGGCGGGAGCTGTCTCGGCTGCGCTCTGGCCGGCAACCGCGACGGGCCAGCACACTGCCAGGATAGCTGGGACGATCATCAATCGCATGGCTGCTGCTTTCTTCCGGAAAGTGAGACACGTGGAGAAATGCTCGGAACTTGTCAGAAGTCGGCCTGACGCTCGGTTTGAAGCATGCTCTGCTGTTGATCGATCCAGGCGTTGACGTAATTGCGGGTGGGCATGCGAACGGCCAGGCTGGCGATCAGGAAGAGGGCCATGCTCAGAGCGAGCGGGCTTCGTTCCAGCATGTAGGCGATGGTCGCGAAGAAGGCCATGCCCTCGCACAGCGCCGAGCCGATGATGAGCTGGGTCTGATAGACGACGGCCAGCTTGCCGGTATCACCGGCGGGATAGATCTTGCCGGATCGCGAGGGGTCGCTCATTGGCGTCCAGGTTCCCTTGGCAATCTTGCGCCGCGCGCTGGTAACGATCACGATGGGGATGATCAATGAGAGGACCAGCCCCGCGACGCCCATCCCCACTGCGAGATAGGTCAGCAGCGGCACCCCCGGTCCAGCCAGTTGCGGCATGTTGGGCGCTCCGGGTCCACCCGCCGCCGGTGCCGGACCAGGGTTGATCGCTGTTGGAACCAGAAACAGGGTGATCAGCAGAAAAATCGTCACACCCATGATCAAGGCGGAAACAATGATCTGACAGTTGCGAGTGATCGGCTCAAGCACGTCAGGGTCGTTCATGTCAGGCATGGATCGAGTCCTGTTCGGTGAAACGACAGCGAGCCGTGAGAAGAATCATCAAGCTAATATCTCCTTGATCACATGCCCATGCACGTCGGTCAGCCGGCGGTCGATGCCGTTGTGGCGGAAGGTCAAGCCGGGTGTGGTCGATGCCCAGCAGGTGCAGGACGGTGGCGTGCAGGTCGTAGCAGTACGTGGGGTTGTCGACGGCCTTGTACGACCACTCGTCGCTGGCGCCGTAGGTGACGCCCCCCTTGATGCCGCCGCCGGCCAGCCAGGAGGTGAAGGTGAACGGGTTGTGGTCGCGGCCCTTCGAGCCCTGGCTGCACGGCATCCGGCCGAACTCGGTCGTCCAGATGACGATCGTGTCGTCGAGCAGGCCGCGGTTCTTCAGGTCCTTGATCAGGGCGGCGGCGGGCTGGTCCATGCTCTTGCCCATGTCGCCGTGGTCGCGGGCGATGTCTTCGTGCGAGTCCCAGTTGCGGCGCGGGAAGCCGTTGTCGGCGCCGCTCCAGACCTGGACGAACCGAACGCCGCGCTCCAGCAGCCGGCGGGCGATCAGGCAGTTGCGGCCGAAGTCCTCGGTGACCGGCTCATCGAGGCCGTAGAGCGCTCGGTCGCCGGCGGTCTCGCTCGACGAGGTCGAGCACTTCCGGGGCGCTGAGTTGCAGCCGGGCGGCCAGCTCGTACGAGGCGATCCGGGCTTCGAGCCGCGAGTCGCCGGGCGCGGTCGGCCTCGTGGTCGCGGTTGAGCCGATTGAGCAGTGCGAGGCCGTCGCGCTGGGCCTCGGCGGTGAGCCCGGGCTCCTCGGGCGGGAACAGGTCGAAGATCGGGTTCCTGGCGCCCGGGCGGACCATCGTTCCCTGATGCGCGGCGGGCAGGAAGCCCGCGGCCCAGTTGGCCGGCCCGTTGGGGGCGAACCCGCGCGAGTCGGGCAGGACGACGAACGTGGGCAGGTTCTGGTTCAGGCTGCCCAGGCCGTACGAGACCCAGCCGCCGAAGCTCGGGAAGCCCGGGAGCACGAAGCCGGTGTTCTGCATGAACGTCGCCGGGCCGTGGACGTTCGACTTGGCGACCATCGCCGGCAAGAACGCGATGTCGTCGACGCAGCCGGCCAGGTGGGGCACCAGGTCGCTCATCCACTGGCCGCACTGGCCGTACTGCCGCCATTTCCAGGGGCTTTCCATCACGGCGCCCGGCTCGCTCTGGAACAGCTCGACCTTGCCGCCGGGATCGAACTTCTCGCCGTTCTTCTTGATCAGGAGCGGGCTTGTAGTCGAACGTGTCGCACTGGCTGGCCGCGCCCGACATGAAGAGCTGCACGACCCGCCTGGCCCTGGCCCGGTGGTGCAGCCCGCCGTTGTCGTCAGCGTGCGGCTTCGCCACGTCGGCCAGCAGCCCTTCCTGGCCCAGCAGGTGCGCCAGTGCCAGGCCCCCCAGGCCGCCCCCCACGTTCCAGAGAAACCGGCGGCGGTTGGGGAAATACCCGGACCCGGCTGGTGGCACGTGAGAATTCATGGCTGAGATCCCGCTTTAGCCTTGGACGCGGCCTTCCCCGCCACCTTCTTGGAATCGGCCGCGCCCGGCATCGTGTACTTCTCTCCCTTGGCCATCGCCGCCAGATCGGTGCCGATGGCAGAAGACGGGTGCGTTTTCCAGATTGCTCAGCGCGACGACCAGCAGCTTCTCGTCCGGGTAGCGCTCGATGGTGGTGACAAACCCCATGATACCGCCGCCGTGCGAGTACCGGGTCGCTCCAAATTTCTTGTCGATGATCCAGCCGTAACCGTAGTTGTCCTTGTGCGGCGTGAACATCGCTTCAAGCGACTTCCTGGGCACCAGCTTATCGCTGTAGAGGGCCTGGTCCCACTTGAGCAGGTCCAGCACGGTCGAGTAGAGGGCCCCCGCGGCGTGGGGGATCGACATGTCGATATAGTCGCAATTGGTCAGCACGATTCCCAGGCGGCGGGTGTAGCCGCTGGCGCGGTGCTTGATGATGGCCGTGGCGTTGTCGTAGCCCGTGTCTTTCATGTCCAGCGGGCCGAAGATCGCCTCTTTCATGAACGACGGATAGTTCTTGCCCGAGGCGGTCTCGATGATCTGGCCGAGCATGACATAGCCCGAGTTGCTGTACTTGAACTTCGCGCCCGGCTTGAAGTCGAGCGGCCGGTCCTTGAACTTGGCGATCAGCTCCTTGAGCGTCACCCGAACCGGCAGCGTGCGCAGGAAGTCGAGGTTCGTCGGTGTAATTGGGGATGCCCGAGGTGTGGGTGAGCAAGTGCTCGATGGTGATCTCGTCCCACGCCTTGGGGGCTTCGGGAAAGTGCTGCTTGACCTTGTCGTGGACGTTGAGCTTGCCTCGCTCTTGCAGGATGCAGGATAGCCATGGCCGTGAACTGCTTGGTGATCGAGCCCAGGCGAAACTTGGTCTGGGGGGTGTTGGGCACGTCGTGCTCCAGGTTGGCCATGCCGTAGCCCTGGCTATAGAGCACCTTGCCGTCGCGGGCGATCAAGATCGACCCGCTGAAGTGGTCGCGCTGCACCCGCGCGGCCATGTATTCCTCGACCTTCGAGGCGAGCTGCTCCGGGCCAGGCGGCGAGCTGCCGCGTCTGCGCCCGAGCCGAGACATTGAGCAAGGGAACGAGGAACATGCGCGGCCACGAGCAGCCGGCCCCAACCGAGATGCATGACCTTCATGAAATGGCTCTCCCTGTCACGTCGCCGTGCTTCTTTAATCAACAAAGATAAACTCGTTCGTATTGAACAAGACCCGGCAGGCTTGCGCCAGGCCGTGGCGGGCGGCGTGGGCGGCCAGGGCGGTGCGCTCGGCGGGTGTGGGCAAGCGGCCCAGGGCACGCAGACAGGCCGCGTCGATCCGCCGGGCCGGGTCGCTTTCTTGTTGTTCGACGCGGCGGGCCAATTCTTGCGACTGCCGCACCATGAACAGGTCGTTGAAAAGCGCCAGCGCCTGCAGGGCCGTCAGGGTCTGGCTGCGGACCGGCGTGTTCAGGTTCGGGTCGGCGCAATCGAGAGCTTCCAGGAACGGGTTCGGCACGCTCCGCACCGTGAACCGGTAAACGGTGCGCCTGCGCACGTGGGGATTGTCAATCTTGGCGGGGTCGGTGTGGTCGTAAACCGGGCTATGATCGTCCTTGAACCGGAAGAGGTCGAAGCCCGGCCCGCCCATGGTTCTCACCAGTGTTCCGCTGGCCGCCAGCACGCTGTCGCGCACCGTTTCGGCTTCGAGCTTGCGGCGATTCTGCCGCCAGAGAAGACGGTTGTCGGCATCGACCTTGGCGGCGGCCGGGTTGTTCGCCGACCTTTGACGGTAGACCGCGCTGGTGACGATCAGCCGGTGCAGGGCCTTGAGCGACTGGCCGTTCTCCAGCAGCCGGGCGGCCAGCCAGTCGAGCAATTCGGGATGACTTGGTAGCGAGCCGTTGCGGCCGAAATCGCTGGGCGTATCGACGATGCCCCGGCCGAAATGATAGTGCCAGACGCGATTGACGATCGACCGCCAGGTAAGAACGTTGGCCGGACTGGCCAGCCACCCGGCCAGGGCGGCGCGGCGGCTTCCTTCGCTGGCGGAGGCATCGAGCGCGAACTCCGACGGCATGCCGGCGCCGGCCAGGCAAGTGAGCGCTCCTGGTCGAACGACGTCGCCAGGCTGCTCGACATCGCCGCGCCGCAGCAGGCGGATCGGCCGCGCGGCGCGGGGTATCACGCCGTAGACGTGAGAAGCCCCAACCGCCAAGAAACGACCGGACGGCCGCGCCGGGCCAAGGGCAACGCCAAGGGGCCGGTCGCCCCGGTCGAGCCCGGCGAAGACGGCTTGCAAACCGTAATAGTCCTTCTGCGCGATCGGGTCGAACTTGTGGTCGTGGCAGCGTGCGCAGTGGACGGTCAGGCTGACGAACGTGGACATGGTATTGGAAAGCATGTCGTCGCGGTCGATGAGCTGGGCCTTGAGCTTGTCGACGGTTCCCTCGCGGAGCTCGGCGTGGCCCACGAAATCCCAGGGGCCGGCGGCGATGAACCCCGTGGCGATCACTCCCCGAGGGTCGCCGGGCTCAAGCACATCGCCGGCAACCTGCTCGCGGATGAACTGGCTGTAGGGAAGGTCACCATTGAAACTCTGGATCACGTAATCGCGATAGGGCCAGGCATGGTCGCGCCGCTTGTCCTTATCGTAGCCGTGGGTATCGCCATAGTGCACGACGTCCAGCCAGTGTCTACCCCACCGCTCGCCGTAGTGGGGCGAACCGAGCAAGCGATCGACCAGATGCTCATAAGCGTCGGGGTGCTCGTCGCTCACGAACGACTCGATCTCCCCGGGAGTCGGTGGCAGGCCGATCAGGTCGAAGCTGAGCCGGCGGATCAGGGTTCTCCGATCGGCCTCCGGGCTGGGCGTGAGTCCCTCCTGCTCCAGCTTCGCCTGGATGAACACGTCGATCGGCGTGCGCGCCCAGCCCGGCGTCTTCACCTTCACCGCGGGCACGGTGGGCCGTTTCAAGGGCTCGAACGACCACCAGCGTTGGCCATCGAGCCGGCGGTCCTTGAGCACCAGACCCGCCGGCCAGTGAGCGCCCTGTTCGATCCAGGCGCGAATCTGGGCCACCTCTTGCCTGGACAGCGGCGCGCCTTTCTTGGGCATCTCGGGCGGGTCGCCGGAGATCATCTCCAGGAGCGGGCTCTCCTCGGGCTTGCCCGCCACCACAGCCGGGCCGCCGTCGCCCCCCTTGAACACCCCCTGCGCCGTCGTGAGTGAAAGGTTCCCCTTGGACGATGCCGCGCCGTGGCAATGGACGCACCGCTTCTCAAGTACGGGTGCGACCTCATTCCGAAAATCATGTCCTTCACCGTTCTGACACACCAGCGCCAGGCAGAACCCAATGCCCACGCATATGCTCATGATGCCGGCCCACCCAGGATGGCGGCTGCGATCGCCGCGACAGCCCGGCGATCATCCAAGGCTCCATCCTACAGGCGATCAACCCCCGGCAGAAGTGCGGCGTTGCTCAGGGATTGGGGCTGTCGTTGGGCTGGGAGAGCGGGCCGATCTCCTGGAGGTTGGGAATGATCGTCGCACGCCGTTGCGATCATGAACCACTCGCGCCGAAGAAAGGATGAGCACGTTCGACCGGTTGTTCAAAGGCGTCTGAATATGGCCGACCGGCTGGCCGATGATGGTCGAGTTGGTGAGGAGGCCGGTCTTGACAAGGTTGAGATTGCCGGTGTCGTTCAAGACCAGGCCATTGGCGGAGAGGCCGCGGAACGACTGGATGTTGCCTTGAACATCAATGATGGCCGTGCCGGCTAGGTCGGGGCGGAAGCTCTCGCTCAAATCGGTAAGCTGGTCGGGGTAGTTGAGCGTGATCGTGCCGCGCCTGGTCAAGGAGACCTGGCCGTAAAGCTGAATGGTGTTCGGCTTGGTACCGGCCGTGTTGACAGCCAGGCTGCGATCAATGCTGCCCATCGACGTGCCCAGGCCGGGATCGGTCGGATTCGGTATGGGCACGAAAGTCCCATTCTGGGTAAACGCTTTCTCGCTGATCGTGCTGAACTGGTGGGTCAGCAAGAGTCCTCCGGTCGAGGTCGGCGTCCCTTGCGAGGTTTCCACTGTCAAGAGGCCGAGATTGAACTGCGTGGGCGTGAACGAATTGAAGAGTGCCGCCGTCAAGTCGTACACCCGGTTCGAGGCGGGCAGGCCCGAGAGGCCGGGCAGCATTGTGAAGCCGCCGGGCGGCGTGTAGTTGCTCAGATTGTCCGCAGGCCGCGTGGCCACGCCGTTACTCAGGCTCGCGGCAACATCGATCATCTGAAGCTGATTGGTTCCTGACTGCAGCGGATTGGGCACTGTCGTATTGCCCGCGACCGTGAGGGTATCGGTTGAGCCCAGGGCATTGATGCCCGGCGAGATCGCGAACGAACCCAGCGGAGTTCCGTAGCTCGCGTCGTAAACCGAGATCCGCGAGTTCGCGCTCACCAGCAGAACCAGCCGTGCGCGAGGTCCGGTCCCGTCGCGGCCCACCGACACGGCAACCGGCGCCGTCGAGCCGGGTGGCTCGACCTGGATGGGCTTGAAGGCCGGGTCAACCGCGCCGGTGCTCTGGTTGAGGTCGAGGCTGAAGCGAAGCACCTGGCCAGTCACGGGATCATAGCCGAAGATCCTGGCGTCGGTCTGAGGATCAACCGGCTGGCCGCCGGCCGCCGCCAATGAACCGTGGATCTGGTTGATCTTGATCACCACGCCCGGGGGCGCCGGCGGAGGGCCGGGATTACCGCCGGTCGATGTCAAGATGAGGTTCCCCGCCGACAGGAATTCTCCGTCCGACCCGGCCAGGGTCTGCACCAAGAATGCATTGGTAATATAATTGTTACTGACGCCGCTTGCCGTGACTGAGCCCGCGCCCGAGGTCAAGTTCGGGCTCGTGGTGGTGGTCGTGCCCGTGGTCGAGGTGGTCGAGGTGGTCGTCGTGGGCTCCTGGCTTGCGGGAATCTCGCGGAGCTGAATCTGCGTGTCGGGCCCGACCGAGTTGAGGGCCAGGTTGTTGATGCCCGAAGTGACGTTGACGGTTCCTCCGGCCAGCAGATTGAACTTGGGCAGGTTGATCGTACCGATCAAGGTCGCGCCGATGCCGCTCTGGCTGTTGGCCGCGCCGTGCTCGAAGAGATCTCGGCTGTAGATGCTTGCCAGCGCCGCCTGACCGGTACCGCCGTGCACGTCGCTCATGATCTTGGTGAAGGAGTTGGTCTGGCTGAACAGAAGGTGCAGCGCCCGCTGGAATCAACGGTGGTTCCCTCCAGGCTTCCCCGGCCCACGATCTGCAAGAGAACGTGCGTTCCCTGGGGCGTCGTGTACACGAACTTGTGGAAATTCGACAAGAACAATCCCCCGGCGGGGCTAGTCTCGGCGGCGACCGGAAGTCCGCCTGCGGCCGTGCTCATGACCCAGCGCTCTTCTAACCCTTCCAGCACCGGACGGGCTCGACGCATCGGGTTCCCCGGCCTGCTTGACCTTGTGCGCCCCATCTCGACCCTCCCTGATCACCGCGCGTCCTGGAAAGGCCCGGCCACCAGGCCGCGATCCGTTTCCGCGAAGCCACCACCTATCTTTTCGGCAAAGAACTCCTTCGGCATAACCCGACTTTCGGGCATTTGCCCCACAACCGGTATGTGTCGCCCCTTGCGGTGAGCACTTGGCCCCGGAACGCGCCGCGGCTGACGTGAGATCCCGGCGACGGCGAGACTGCGGCCGAGATCAGCCGGAAAGCTACCGCACTTCAGTGCAGGTAGAACCTTACTCCACCGCCGATCAGTTCAGACCTGGCCGCAGTCCTCGATGACGATCTTCGCCGAGGGCCGGCCGCTTTGGGTGCCCAGGCTCTCGATCTTCTTGACCACGTCTGAGCCATCGACTACCTCGCCGAAGACCACATGCTTGCCATCCAGCCAGCTCGTGATCACGGTCGTGATGAAGAACTGGGAGCCGTTGGTGTTCGGGCCCGCGTTCGCCATGGACAGAAGGAATGGTTTGTCATGTTTGAGCGTGAAATTCTCGTCTTTGAACTTGGCTCCATAGATGGACTTGCCGCCCGTTCCGTTGTGATTCGTGAAATCCCCGCCCTGGAGCATGAACTGGGGGATGACGCGGTGGAATGTGGAACCCTTGTAGCCGAAGCCTTTTTCGTGGGTGCACAAGGCACGAAAGTTCTCGGCGGTCTGAGGCACGACATCGTCATACAACTCCATGGAGATGCGCCCCGAGGGCACGCCATCGATGCTGATGTCAAAGTAAACACGTGGCTTGGCCATGTCTGTAGTCCTCGATATCAGCCTCGAACTTGACCTCGGATGCCCACCGAGAGTCTATTCTCGTTGCGAGGATGATGGAGTGCACTCGACCGAGTCTGGTTAATTCACTGTTCACAAGGTAACGCTACCGGCCTGCTCTCTCAAGTTGCCAGAATCGCACTTCGGAGGCGCGTCGAACTCCCTCGCAGATTTTTTCTTGCTGCCTCCGTGCCGCGCAATGACCCGCCAAATCGTTTCTTTGAACCATGCCCACTTTTTCCGAAAAAGTTTACCGCAATCCTTCCTAAGACAGGAAGTATGGGCAAACTGGTTTGGCGCTCACCCGTCTCTGCGGAACGAGAAGGTGTCTGATCCGGTCAATCAGGCCGACATTGAGGCGATGTCCCTAGCATGCCAGCGGCATGGCCGTTAAACTCGGCCAAATACGACGTTTCAGAACGTCCGGAGGCGCGGACGTTCTGCGGACTGAAGCAAATTTCATGGTATCGGCCGGTTTGACTAGCACCCCGCGAGTTCGGGGGCGGAACCCGGGTCACGATCAGGAAAGGAGATTCGCTAGTGGTTCGACGAGTGATTTCGCTCGCGTGGTTGCTGGGCCTGGTGCTCTCTTTGGGCATGATTCAGACGGATCGTTTGCTGGCTCAGGAAGTCAAGAAAGCGCCCGCGAAGCAAGAAGCAACCAAGAAGGATGAGGCCAAGAAGGAAGAAGCCAAGAAGGAAGAGGCCAAGAAGGAAGAGGCCAAGAAGGAAGAAGCCAAGAAAGAGCCTGAGAAGGCCGTGGAAGCCCCACCTCCGACGATCCCCAAAGAGGTCGAAGAGAAGCTTGAAAAGGCCCGCCGCGCGGTGGCCGAGGCCATCGTGGCCGCGCAGGACGCCGGCCTGGTCGAAACCTCGATCGACCCGCCACCGGTCCTGGACATCCTGATCAAGGGCTACGCGATCGATGCGCGCACGCTCAAGAACCCGGCCGCCAAGAAGACGTACTGGGCGGTCACGCCGGAGGTCTTCTGCGCGTTTTTCACGGGTTACAGCAAGTCAGAATTCTCGACCATCAACCCCATGACGGAGCTGCGCATCATCAACCCGAGCGGGGGCCTGAAGGCGTGGTATGACGCCCGCGCCGCGATGCTCAACAAGTACATTGACGAGGTGCGCAAGGCCAAGGGGCCAGCGCCCGCACCCAAGAAAGAAGAGACCAAGCCGGCCGAAACGAAGAAAGAAGAGACCAAGCCGGCCGAAACGAAGAAAGAGGAGGCGAAGAAGAAATAATCCGGCGGAGATCGGCCGGATTGGCCGGGTCGATTTCGTTTCGAGAATCACCGTCTAATCTCATCGAGGCCGCACGCCGTGACGCCTAACCTCGTCTCCAAGGCGACCGCTCCCTTGCCGATTCTGTCGCTCGCCTGTGAGGCGGCGCAGCGGTTGGGGGCCTCTGGCGTGGTGATCATGCCTGAGGGCCCCCTGGAGTGGGAGCTGGTGCGGCCCGTTTGCGCAGGGGGTGTTTCGGTCTTCGTCGCCAGCTCGTCGCCCCGCCAGATGGAAGCGATTCGCAAGGCGGGCCTGGAGCCGATCGAGGTCGAACCCTCGGAGGCGGCGATCGCCGAACGCATCACCCTGGCTCTGATCGAGGCGGTCGCCAACGACCAGCTCAAGGCCGGGGTGCGCGTCGTTGTGGTGTACTCGGGCTTCGAGGCCGAAGCACTTGACTCGCTGACCGTGGTCCGGCTGGGCGAGCATCTCGAGCGCCTGACCGCGCGTGACTTGCGAGCCCTGGAAACCTACGTCCCCTTCGAGACCCTCAAGGCCGTGGTTGATACGGCGGTCGAGATTGGCCGCGAGGGGCGCGAAGGAAAGGCCGTGGGCAGCCTGATCATCGTGGGCGATGCGCAACGTGCTGGCGCGCACGCGCCCCCTGGGGTTCGACCCGTTCAAGGGCTATCGCCGCAAGGAACGCAATGTCCGCGATCCTCGCGTGCGTGAGGCGATCAAGGAGATCGCCCAGATGGACGGAGCCTTCGTCGTGGCGCGCGACGGCACGGTCGAAGCGGCCTGCCGGCTGATCGACGCCCCCACGATGGGGCTCACTCTTCCCAAGGGCCTGGGCACGCGCCACTGGGCCGCCGCCGCCATCACCGCCGTCACCAAGGCCCTGGCCGTCGTCGTCAGCCAGTCCAACGGCACCGTCCGCCTGTTTCAAGACGGTGAGATCATCCTCCGCATCGCTCCCATGCGCCACGCCCGCGCCATGAAATGGCAAGACGCGGAGACCGAGCCCGCCCCGCCCAGTCTTCGCGCAGAGCGTGAACGGGAAAAGGACAGAGACAAAGACAAGGATCGAGACCGGGAAAAGGACAAAGACAGAGACAAGGACAAGGATAAGGATAAGGAAAAACCGGCGCTGGCCAAAGGCGCGTGACTCGCTGCCTCCGGTTCCATCCCGGAGTTCTTGAACACCAAGAAACGGGTTCCTTCCATGCCGGTGTTTTCCAGGCTCCTGGTCGAACCGCTTTACCGCTTCATGTACGGCCGGCCGCTGGACGATGCGCCGCCGTTTCTGAAACCTGGCATACCTGGCGGCCCAATCGACGACGACCCGCAGGGCGAAGATCGTCCCCGCGGCCTGGTGCTGGTCGCCGACGGCGTGGGCGGGCTGGACCTCTGCGGCACGGCGTTGCGGTATGTGCTCGGCGCCGAGGGCCTGCACTACGCGTTTCATGTCTTTCCCTGGGGGCACGGGTTTGGACGCTGGTTCGCCGACTTGACGAACGTGTCCAACCGCGACGCCAAGGCCGCTCTCCTGGCCGACGCCGTGCGGCAGTTTCGCGCCCGGCAACCGGACGATCCGGTCTTTCTCGTCGCCAAGTCAGGGGGCTCGGGGGTGGTGGTCAAAGCCCTGGAACAGCTTGAAGAAAACTCCGTGTGCCGGGCGGTCTTGCTGTCGCCCGCGTTGTCGCCCCGCTATGACCTGACCGCGGCGCTGAGGGCCGTTAGCAAGGAGATGGTCGTGTTCTGGTCGCCGTGGGACGTGATCGTGCTGGGAGCGGGCACCCGCGTCTTCGGCACGGCAGACCGGGTGCGAACCGCCAGCGCGGGGATGACAGGGTTTACCTTGCCCGACGCGTCCTCATCGTTGCCCGCGGCCGACAGCGACGGAGCCGGCAACGACGTTGAGCGGGAGCGCCAGTACGCCAAGCTCCGCCAGATGCGCTGGGCGCCCCGGATGGCGAGAACCGGTTATCTCGGAGGACACATGGGACCGGATTCGCCGATTTTTCTCAGGAATTATGTTGTGCCCCTGCTGAGGACCGGACCGGACGACCTTGGTGACAGGGCGGCTTCGCGGTGACAGACTTGGTTTCTTGTTTATTTAGCTTGAGGGCGGGTCTTCTTAACCTTTCTGTGTGACGAAGTCCCACGCGGATCGGGTCGAACGAAAACAGAAAACAAAGCTTGGCGACCGCGAAGCCACTGACCCCGCGAAGCCGCTCGTGCTCGCTGGGTGCGGTACTTTCGCGATCCCGGACGCTCCCGGGATCAGACGGATGTAATAGCTCACGAGGGGGACAGGCGGCATTGACGGTATAAGCCGCCCAAGCTGTCCATTGCGGGATAGCGAATTGCTCTCGTCTGGCACGCATTGCGCTGGGAATTGTCTTTCACACCTCGTGGTACCGCATCTCCGACTTATCCGTCAATGATCCCCGTTCGGGAGATGCTTTCATGAACAGCCGAGAGATGGTCTCCGTGCGATACCCTGAAGCCCAGGCCGCGGAAGAGCCGCTGAGCTTCCGGCGCACCGCACTGTTTCAACGTGGTAGCTGGTTCATCTACGCCGGACCCGACGTGGACGCTCGCGTGCTTGGCCGTGGCACCACCGAGGCCAAAGCCTGGGCAGATGCCGCCCACAGGCTGAAGAGCGTCAAATGCAAAAACAGGTTGGTCGTTTCGTGGTGAAGAGCAAGCGTCTCTGCATTCCGGGTTAGCCACCTGTCACCGCGAAGCCACCCGTGTGGTGATCTCGGGAATCCGCCGAATTCGTAGGGTGCGTCGAGTCCTCGATGACGCACCGGATTGCCTCGACGCGCACCCGCCCTCCGCCAATATCGGTGCGTCCTGTTGACGCACTCTACGATCCTGACAACGCGTCATATCGCTTCGGTCACGGCGCAAGAGATAGCAATTCTCCATGGAATTCCACGGAGAAATCCGATATCCATGAGAAACACTGGACTCGACCCTGAAGCCTTGCTGCTGGCCGGAAAAGGATCGCCACACGAGGGTTACTGCGTCCAGGAGTCGATGAAGGCCAAGCTGAGTCGAAAGGTTGTATAGCAACGGCTCCCCGGTCTTGCCCAGAATAACCTTTTCAAGCTCCGGTGGGTCCCGATGACGTGCTCAACAGGAGCCCGCTGATACGATCACTTCCACGACCCGCACGAGAGGAACGTCGTGATGCGCACGCGAGCTTACCGACCCGAGGTCCCCGCTTGCCTGGAAGATCGATCCCTCTTATCGGGGGCCGCGGGACTGTCGGCTCATCCTGTTGTTTTCTTGCATCGCCAGTATAACTTTGTCGCCGACCACATGCGGCAGGGCTTCATCCTGTTTGCCCGGTACCGCGACGTTATCCAGCTTCGCAGCGAAGTGATTGATGACGTCGTCGTGATGATCCCCTTCGGGCAGGTGGATGGCCTGGGAGAATCGATCGACCGCATCGTGAACAGGATGCAGCACGATTTCTCCGCCCACGTGCCTCACGCCATCCGCACGGCCCTTATCGACGTGCTCGCCGTGACCCGTGGGAACGTGGAGGCCCGGGTCCGGGCCGGAGACGTCGTCGTGCGCTGATGGCTGCTGAATCCGCTCCGGATGCTCGATTTCGGAGGCCAACGCCACGAAGTCTTCGCGCCTCACGATGATACGTGCCATCTCAATCCTGCTCGCCGAACAGAGGCCGCTGGGGCCTGGCCGCACCGATGCCCCTGAAGACCTCGTCCCAGGTCTCCGCGGAGTCTGTGGCGTCCGGGCTGATGGCCGCGATATGGACCCTAAATTCACTGCGCCGTTTGAGAAATAAAATTGATCGTAAGTCGTCCATGTGCTGAGACATCCCAAGATACCCGGCCAAAGTCCGCGCTCAAGAGCCGCCATCATGGCGCATATTGATGTAGCAGAAGGTACAGGTGGGCCGCGTCCTCCGCTCCGGGATGGGTCAGGATACGCGAACATCCCGCACACCGCGGGCTCCATCGCCCTGAGCTCGCAACGCGCCTGCCGCGCCCAATTCTGGAACAGAGTTCGCCAAGGTCCACGGCCATGAAACCCCATGGTAAACCGCCGGTCGCGGGGGTCGGTTGTCAGTCAACTCACCCTGATCCCTGCACAAGCTCACAACAGACAATGTCTCGCGAGCACCAACCCAAAAACCGCCAGGTCAGGCTAGTGTACAGATGCTGGAATTTCGCTGTAAAAGTCTCATTTAGTCTCACTTTTGGGGACCCTCGGCGTGCCTTCCAGGCGGCCATGCTCACTCCGCATGTCATTGCAGCAGCATGAGATAGGGCCTGAGGCTTGCTCGCCCAGGCGGCCCAGGAACCGCGTGGGACAGGGTGCCCGAAAAGTCCCACGGCAATTTCCGCTGGTCTTCAGGATCTCAAAAGGCGGCCAATGGGATCGTCACGCTCGCCAAAGAGGCCGAGTCGGAGTCGGTTCAGCTCAGGGCGTGGCGGGCCATTCTGGCCGACCAGATGGCCTTCTCCAAGTTCTCGGACCTGGAGTACCGCATGGTGGAGATCGAGGAGCAGCTCAGTGAGCGAACTGGACACACGGGTCAGGCGCGCTAGTACAACAAGCTCCGCCAGGTTCGATGGGCGCCACGGATGGCGGCGAGCGGTTATCCTTGGGGGTCACGTGGGGCCGGATTCACCAATTCTTCTCAGGAATTATGTTGTGCCCCTGCTGAGGTCCTGACCGGAGGGCCTTTGTTGAATCGTCGACCATGATCAAGCCATCCCGGTGCGGGGCCGATATCCTTATGGCCCAGTGCTCGGCCAACGATACGGGAGCCTCGTACTCCCAGAAATCTTGGGGAAGCCGCAAGCTTGAAACGTCCCATCAAAGTCGAGCGTCCGGAACGAGGCCCAAGCCGGCGAAAGCGCCGGTCGCCGGGCTTCGCTCCGGGCGCTTTGCAGTTCGAGGCAGCCGCGTCTCATCGGGGATTCTCCCCCACGCGCGGCCAGCGCCCTCGAGAACTGGCTGCCGGGAAGCCGCACCGCGTGGCGGTCTCCGCCTTTTCATAAGGAGACACCCTGACCCCCTGATGCCCATCGCACCGGAGGGGCGGGGCCGCCCGCATTTGATTTTCCCGAGGCTTACTCTTCTGGTAGGGTGGAGGAATAGCACCAAGGGCCAGATTGCTAGATCCTCGAACCATGGAGTTTGACGAGAACCATGAGCCAGCCACTTGCTCCGATCGCCCAGGTTCGCGGGCGCGAGATCCTGGACAGCCGCGGCAACCCGACCGTCGAGGTCGATGTGATCCTGGCCGACGGCACGCTCGGCCGCGCGGCGGTCCCCTCGGGCGCCAGCACCGGCATCTACGAGGCGGTCGAGCTTCGCGACGGCGACAAGAAGCGCTACCTGCGGCAAGGGCGTCACCAAGGCCGTCGCCAACGTCAACGGCGCGCTGGCCAAGGTCGCCGTCGGCCGCGACGCCGCCGACCAGGTCGGGCCTCGACCGCGCCATGATCGCCGCCGACGGCACGCCGAACAAGGGCAAGCTCGGCGCCAACGCCATCCTGGGCGTCAGCCTGGCCGCCGCCAAGGCCGCCGCCGCCGCGCCACGGCCTGCCGCTCTACCGCTACCTCGGCGGCGCCAACGCCCGCGTCCTGCCCGTTCCCATGGCCAACATCATCAACGGCGGCAAGCACGCCGACAACAAGATCGACTTCCAGGAATTCATGGTCATGCCCGTCGGCGCCAAGACGTTCGCCGAAGGCATCCGCATGGTCGCCGAGGTCTTCCATCAGCCTCAAGAGCGTCCTCAAGAAGGCCGGCCACAACACCAACGTCGGCGACGAAGGCGGGCTTCGCCCCCAACCTCGACAACGAGGAGGCGATCAAGTTCATCCTCGACGCCGTCGACAAGGCCGGCTACACGGCCGGCCGCGACAAGGACATCGCCATCGCGCTCGACTGCGCCAGCTCCGAGCTCTTCGACGAGGGCGGCAAGAAGGGCTACAAGTTCTGGAAGTCGGCCCCCGACAAGGTCTTCAGCAGCCAGCAGATGATCGACCTCTTCGCCTCCTGGGTCGACAAGTACCCGATCATCTCGATCGAAGACCCGCTCGACCAGGACGACTGGGCCGGCTACGCCGCGATCACCAAGGCCCTGGGCGACAAGGTCCAGATCGTCGGCGACGACTTCTTCGTCACCAACACCGAGCGCCTGGCGAAGGGCATCGCCGAGGGCTGCACCAACAGCATCCTGATCAAGGTCAACCAGATCGGCACCCTGACCGAGACCCTCGAGGCCGTCGAGATGGCCCACCGCGCCGGCTACACCGCGGTGATCAGCCACCGCTCGGGCGAGACCGAAGACGCCACCATCGCCGACATCGCCGTGGCCACCAACTGCCGGCCAGATCAAGACCGGCTCGGCCAGCCGCTCCGACCGCATCGCCAAGTACAACCAGCTCCTCCGCATCGAGGAAGCCCTCGGTGCCAACGCCGTCTACGGGCCGGGGCCGAAGCGGCGGGGAGGAGAATCATGAGCACGGCCACACAGCCACCGAACATCATCGAGAACTTTGGGGGCCTTGTGCCCTATCGGATGTCGATCGAACAGTATGAGGCAATGGTCAACTCGGGAGTGTTCACCAAGGAAGATCGACTCGAGCTTATCGAAGGGCTTCTGGTCAAGAAAATGACGCACAAACCCCCGCATGCAACGTCATCGGACCTGTGCGAGAACATCCTGCACCAGTTGCTCATGGGTACCGGCTGGTACGGCGCGGCGACAAGCCGATCCGCTTACCCGCGCGGGCGAGCGAGCCCGAGCCCGACGTCGCGGTCGCGAGGGGCACCATCAGGGATTACGAGCAGCGACACCCAAACGCCGAGGATATCGCACTGGTCGTTGAAGTCTCCGATTCAAGCTTGGAAAAAGATCGCTTGCTGGCGGCAACCTACGGGGCCGCTGAAATCCCGTTCTACTGGATCATCAACATCCCAGACCGCCAGCTCGAAGTCTTCTCGTCGCCGGTGGATGGCGTCTACACTGTCCACCAGATCCTGCGTGAAACCGAATCCGTTGATCTCGTCATCGAGGGTCGGGTGCTGGGCCGGATCGGCGTGGCCGAGCTTCTACCCAGGCCATGAAGGATATCGACCTGCACGCTCATTTCCCGTCGTGTGCCAGATAGGCCTCGACCATGAGCACGCTGGCTCCGGCCCGGCGGATCACCGAGAGGCGGGTCTGGGCGCTCGACACCTCTTCGAGCTGCTCGCTGACGAACCACTGGAGCATGTTCAAGGCGATGTAATTCTTCTCCTCGGTGGCCAGATGCACGAGGTCGTAGATCTGGCGGGTCGTGTTCAGCTCCGAGTCGAGCGCGAGCTGTGCGGCTTCGACCGCCGATTCGAATTCGCTCTGCGGGGCGGGTATGGCCGGGATCGCGACCCTGCCTCCGGCGTCGAGCAGGAACTTGATAAACTTCATCGCGTGCTCACGCTCTTCCTCGGCCTGTGTGTAGTAGATCTTCGCCAGGCCGAACAGAGCCTCTGATTCGAAATAATTGGCGATGGAGAGATACTGGTTTCGAATTACCGAGCTCGTGCCCGACCTGTTCGTTGAACGCGTGAGTGATCTTCTCGCTGAGGAGCATCGGACTTCTCCGGTGATGGGTGATGTTCGCGCGGTTTCCGAATAAGGTGTTCGGGCCAGGTCAGTCTCCTTCGCAAGGCGGACAGCCAGGGCGGTTGATTGGATTGTGCCCTGTCAACCCCCGCTTCGCAAGGCGGACAGCCCAGGTGGTTGGTTCTGCCCTGTTTCTGCTTGCGCCCGCCTGGTTATGATCGACCACGGCGACGGAGGCAAATTCACCGATGCGGCGAGCTCTGGTTCTCACGGCGTGCTTGTTGAACATCATCTTCGCGCCAGGGCCTCCGGTGGCGCTCAGGACGTCCGCCTGGACATCGCCCGCGACACCTGGGTCTCCGCGGTGGGCTCGGAGGCCGACGGCAACAACGGCGGGGCGTCGCGGCTGAAGCTCAAAAGCATCCAGGAGATGTCGCTGATCGACGTTGATCCGGCGCCATTGCGCGGGCCGGGTGATCAAGTCGGCAACCTTGCACCTCAAGCTGGCCGGTGACGAGCCGTTGCGGCGGGTGACCGTCAGCGGCATCGGCGCCGAGTGGTTCGAGGGCAACGGGCACAGGCTATGCCCGCGAGCCGGGCGGCGCGACGTTTCGCCATCGCCGGCATCCCGACCTGGCCTGGTCGGTCTCGGCCGTGGCGACCTTTGCCACGTGATCCTCGGCAACGGCGGCACGAGCTGGGGCATGGCCGACGCGACGCCGCCAGACTCCGACGGCTGGCAGCACATCGCGGTCAGGCCCGGCCGTCGTCGCCGCCCGCGCGGCGGGGCTGTCTCATGGGTTCCTCGTCTTCGACGACACCGGCTCGGAGTGGACCCGCGAGGGCGAGCGGTTCACCTTCCGACTCTTCCCCAACCGGTTCGTCTACAGCCGCGATCAGAACCGGGCGAGCGCCCTTACCTGGGCGTCGTGCTGGGTGATGCCGACCGTCAGCCGCCCGCCGCGCCCGGCGACATCGAGGTGGAAACGGAAACCCGCGACCTGCCCGCGGGCGAGGCGATCGTCTCGTGGGTCACGCCCCGCGACGCCGGTCCGGCCGGCACGCTCGGGTTCTTCGCCACGCTCGATGGCCGTCCTGTCCCGGCGAGCTGATTCCCCTGGCCGGCTGCGCCTGGTTCGCGAGTTTCGAGATGCACCTGCGCGACCTGGGGCTGCGCAAGCCTGGCGCTCGGCCCGTTCCGGTTTCGATCAGGGCCGTCGACGGGGCCGGGAACGTCGGGCCGGAAGCAGGCGGCAAGCATCCGGCTCTCAGACCAAGCCGGCCGAGCCGTTGCCGGGCCGGGCCCCAGGGATCGCGATCGCCCGCGCTCCGGCCAGGGCGACGCTGCCCCGCCTGGGCACCGCCGAGGTCGCCGTGATCGACGAGCTGGACAAGGTCCACCCAGTCACCGGGGCATTCATCCCGCCGCAGCCCGACAGACTACCTGCAGTCCAACCACCTCTGGAACGCGGACGAAGCCGGCCTGGATCACGCTGCACGCGGCCCGCAACGAGTTCGTGGCCTTCCAGGTGTTGATCAGAGGACAAGCACGAGGTGAGCCTGCGGTCTGAGCTGGCGTTCGAGCGGGCCGGCCGCGAAGGTTGCCAGGTCGCGTTCGGCCGCTATCATCTGGTGCACGACGCCGGCGGGCGCCATGCCCGACCCGATCGTGCCGCTGGGATCTGCCTGTCCCATTGTCACCCGCAACTCCGAGCCAGAGCCAGAGCCTGCACGTCGAGCTCTACGTGCCCCACGACGCCCCGGCGGGAACGCATCGCGGCACGCTTGACGCTGCAGCGCGGGCGCCGATCGCCTGCGGCTGCCGGTCAGCCTGACGGTCTGGGACTTCACGCTGCCCGACCACCTCAGCTTCCTGCCCGAGATGAACTGCTACGGCCTGCCGGAGAACGAGCGGGACTATTACCGCTTGCCCATCGGCACCGGACGGTGCTCAACCGGCTGCCGTACAACCAGAACGGCCGCATCCAGGACGGCTGCGCGCCCGCGCTGGGACGGCAGAGCGGCTCGACTGGACCGCCTGGGACCGCCGGTTCGGCCCGCTGCTCGACGGCTCGGCGTTCGCCGACCTGCCGCGCAAGGGGGTGCCGGTCGAGTGCTTCTATCTCCCCTTGCACGAGAACTGGCCCAGCCCGATGGAGGGAAACTACAACGGCGGCTACTGGGCCGACCAGGCCTTCCCGGAGTCGTACCGCCGGGCCTTCGTCTCGGCCTCGCGGCAGATCGCCGAGCACTTCCGCGACAGAGGGCTGGAACGACACGCTCTTCCACGGCTTCCTGAACAACAAGAACAACTTCAAGGAACGGCTGGTCGCGCGGGTCGTCTCCCTGGCTGCTCGACGAGCCGGCCAGCTTCCAGGATTACTGGGCCTTGCGCTACTTCGCGCGGGCCTTCCACGAAGGCGATCAACCAGGCCCGAGAACGGCGGCGCCGGTCCAGTGGCATCTGCCACGTCGAGTTCGGATTCCTTCCCGCGCCTGGTCTTCCGCGCCGACATCTCGCGGCCCGCAGTGGCGGCGCGACGCGCTCGACGGCCTGCTCGACTATCATGTGGTCGGCTCGGCCATGCGGCAGTATCCCCGGCTGGTCTTCGACCGCAAGCGGAGCCTTCGGCGAGATCGTGGTCGAATACGGCGGCACGAACCCGGTCAGGGCTCGAACCTCCAGCCCGTGGGCTGGTGCCTGGACGCCTGGTCGCTGGGGGCCGACGGCGTCCTGCCCTGGCAGACGATCGGCACTGCCGAATCGTGGCGAGAAGGCGACGAGCTGGCGCTCTTCTACCCGCTGCCCCGGACGAAGCTCGGCGTGATCCCCTCGGTCCGCCTGAAGGCCTATCGCCGCGGCCAGCAGGACGTCGAGTACCTGACGCTCTGGGCGCGCCAGCGCGGCCTGCCGCGGTGGGCGATTGGCCAGCAGGTTCGAGAAGCGCTTCCCCTGGCCGGCTCCCGCCAGGCGACCGAGACAGGAGGCGCAGAGGACGCCGGCCGGATCGACTACGCCCGGCTTCGCCCTCAGGATTTCTGGGCCTTACGGACGCGGATCGGCGAGGCGCTTTCCCAGGCTCATCCCCGGCCGTTATCCCGCCTCGTCGAGCTTCGCACTCCGCCTCGCTGAGTGGTCCGTTTCAGACGCGGGAATCGTGGGCACGAGATGGCGATGGCTGGCACGACCAGGAAGGCCGAGATCGGATTCGGTAGGGATCGCGCAGCCCTCTGTCATGGGGTTGAAGCACGGCCAGAGCAAGTGGGCCACCGCCTGGGTGGGGAAGGTGGCGATTCGTGCCTCGAGCGCTTTGAGATAATCGGCCAGGGCGTCGCCTTCCTCACCGTGCCGAATCTGCCCGACGGCCTCGAACTCAAGTGCGAACTTGCCTTCGGGTAGATGGGTGCAGAAGACATGAAAGACCGGGGCGCGGGTCAGGACAGCCAGCTCGGTCCAGATGGAAAGGAACCGCTGCGGCTGGCCGAGCAAACACCCGGGTTGCGTGTTGGGGCCGCGCCAGGGGATGTCTCCGCTCAGGTAGATCGCCAGGCCGTCACGCAAGGCCTGCGCGGGCCCGGATCAACCGTTCGACCCTGGCGCTCGCGGACAGATTACGGCGGAGGAAGACATCGGCCTGGGAGTGCCGTCCTCGCGCCGCGTCGAACCGGCTAGCCAGCTCGCGGGAGACGTGCCGCGGACGCTGGATCAGCGCGCGTACGGGCAAATCGCTCCGAAAGAGCCAGTGCAGGCCGGCAATGTGAGCGCCCATGTGGCTGCCCACGAGGATCGCACCGCGGCCCAGCGAGAGCGCGGAGCGCAAATGCCCCTCACCGTGGACGCGGAACCGGCCGAAAACCGCCGCGTCGGACGCAACGTCGAGCGCATAGTCTCGAGCCATGAAGCGTGCCGAGTTCGCCGCCAGGGCCGGCCACTGGGTCTCGATCGGTCCGTCAAGATCCAGCACTTCTTGCGCGTGCCTCAAGGCGCGCACCAGCCTGGCTTTTCTTGTGGGCCAGATCATGGCCCAGGCCCGGCCCAGCGCGCAGAGGGAGGCATCGTAGCCCGAAGGCCCCAGCCGCCGCAGCGCGGGCAGCAAGAGCTCATAAAACACGAACTTCCAGCGCAATGCCTCGCGGATGAACCTGGTCACGTCTCTGAGCCTCGCGTCACGGCTACAGCCATCGACTTGAGCTGCTGGTAGTCCACCTTGTCGGTCGAGGTCGCTGGCAGTGTCTTCACGAATGTGATCGTGTCCGGAACCATGTAATTCGGCAGATACACGGTGCAATGCCGCTTCATGGCGATGATCGACCGCTTCTGCGCGGGCTTGAGCGCGACGAAGGCGGAGATCGATACGCCCGATTCGTCGGACCGGGCCACAACGGCGGCGCGCTCGACTCCATCATGACGATAGAGAGCCGACTCGATTTCTCCCAGCTCGATGCGGTAACCGCGCTTCTTCACCATGCGGTCGCGGCGGCCGTGAAACTCGTAGCATCCGCTGCCGTCATCGCGCACCAGGTCGCCGGTGCGATACCAACGGCATCCCTGGGAGTCGGTGAAGAAGGCACTGGCGGTCAGCTCTGGCCGGCCGAAGTAGCCGCGCATCACGCCGGGCCCCGCGATCACCAATTCGCCCACCGCGCCGGCGGCCAGTTCATGTCCTTCTTCATCGACGACGCGCGCCCGCAGGGGAGAGCACGCCATGCCGATCGGATAGGGGGTCGTGCGGCCGTCGTCGATCGTCTCGGGAACCGGATAGGCCGTGCAAACGTTGGTCTCGGTCGGGCCGTAGAGGTTCCAGAGACGGGCCTTGGGCCAGAGCTGACGCAGCTTACGCAGGGGATTGATGGGGAAGACCTCGCCGGCGAAGAGGACGAGCCGAGGCACCGGGAAGCCTGGCCGGTCGAGACCGCCGTGCCGTGTCAGCAGGGCCAGGATCGAGGGCGCCGAGTACCAGACGCTGATCGACCGCCGTGTCAGAAAACCGCCAAGCTGCGCAGGCTCTCGGGCCAGGGTCTCGCCGATCAGCACGAGTGTGGCGGCGTTGCGGCAAGAGACGAAGAGGTCGAAGACCGACAGGTCGAAGTGGAGCGGGGCATGGGAAGAAAAGCGATCGTCGTCGTGCCACGGTCCAAGAGTGCTCTGGCACCAGTCCAGGAACGTGAACGCGTTGGCGTGCGAGAGCATGACGCCTTTCGGCTCGCCAGTCGAGCCGGAAGTGAAAAGGACGTAGGCCAGGTCGTCCTCGTCGCGAGCAGGTGGCAAGGGAGAAGGTGCATCGTCGGCGATGATCTCGGTCCAGAGCGCATCGCCGGCGCAGACCGGCACGGTCTTCCCTGACGGCGAGCCTGATGGCCCGTCCGGCTGCTCGATCTCCTCGACCACGATGAGACGGGGCAGGGGGCCGGGCCCGGTCCATGCCTGGCGCAGGGCCGGTGCCAGACCCGCGGCGACGACGATGGCCTTGACGCCGCTGGCGGCGAAGATGGCCGCGGCCCGCAAGGCCGGACCGGTCGGATCAACCGGCACATAAGCGGCCCCGGAGCGGAGGATGCCCTGGATCGCCGCGACGGCTTCGAGGCTCTTGGGAAGCCAGTGCCCCACCCGGTCGCCGCGGCCGGCTCCCCACCGCGCCAGCCGGGTGGCCAGTCGATCGGCGCGATGCGCGAGCGCGGCGAACGACAGCATCCGACCGTGCTCGTCTTCCACGGCCGTGTGATCGGGCCGCGCCGCGGCCGCCGCGTCCAGGAGTTGACTGAGATGGCGTCCATCCATGGGCGTCGTACCTGTACCTGTCCGGCTCAGTTCCCACCAGCCGGGAAAAAGGAATAGGAAGAGCTTGGCGGAGATCCCGAGCCTCTGGTCGTCGTTTCGGCTGCCGCCTCAGAGTCAGATACCCTGGGATTTGAATCGGGGAACAGCAAGCGATAAGTCGGCTCATCCTTGACCAGGTTGCGGGCCAGGGCCAGGAACAGCCGGCGGTGTCCCAGGGCGTTGGGATGGTCGTCCCACGCGGCGATCTCCAGGCTCGCCGGATCGAGCCGGTCGAACGTGCCGCTCAGATCATGAACGGGCAGAGCGTGATGACCGGCGATCGCCTTCAAGCGGGCCACAGGCTCCGCGCGTTCCGAGGGCGCATCGGCCTTTCCCACTCGGGGAATGATCACGACGATCGCAGGGATGCCGGCGGCCCGGCAGTCCGAGGCCAGCACACCGAGCGTCTCGTCATAAAGCTCCCAGTAGTGAGAGGCGCAGCTTGGTCTTGAGCTGCTCTTTGAAAACGAGCTTTTCCTCGCCATCAAGCCGTAGTTCCTCGGGGCCGACTCCCGCCTGGTCGAGAGTTTTCCTGACGAAGTCGTAGGTCAAGTCGGACCTGGTCCGCAGCGCATCGCAAAGATGGATCTCCATCAGGCGAAGATCCAGCATGGTCGCCGAGTAGATCACCAGGTCGGGCTCAAAGGCCAGAACCTTGCGGCGAAACGTTTCCAGCCGTTGCAGCGGGCTGTAGGCGGCAACGGCGAAGTTGAGCACTTCGAACCGCCGGTCGGAATCGATACCCTGGCGGCCGGAGTGCTGGTTGAGCCACTGCTCCAGCCGGTGGGTGTAGGTCTCCTGATAGGCCACGCCCCAGCCCATATCCATAGAGGCCCCCAGCACGGCGATGCGGAACGTGCGCGGCGGTTTTTGCATCGAAACCTCCGCGCTGTGCATGCCGTACGAATTGGTGACGAACGGCTGGCCAAAGAGCGTTCGCCGAACACCCGGCAAGAGCTCAAACTGAAGGAAATCGCCCGGCAGCAGGCGCGACACGTTGGCATCGTTGAACCGGACCCAGCCGTTGGGCTTGCCCATCAGCCGCAGCGCCAGTTCGCCACGTGCTCCCTCGGGTCCGTCGCCGCCGCCGATCAGTCCCTCGTAGTACCCAGCGGCCTGCACGTCGCGTTCGGCCCGGTTGAGTTCCGGAGAACGGGCCGAAGCGATCACCGAGCGAACTCTGGTCCAGCCCTGCGGCAAGGGCAGTAGGACCACGAGCAATAGCGCCACGCTCTTGAGCATGTTGATCCGGGCTGATGCCACTGAGGTCGATTGGGTCGTCACCATCGCCACTGGCTCCTCGCTGTATCACATACCCCACAGGCCACGGTGCAAGAGCCCCAGCCAGACGGTCAAGCTGGGGCTCGACCAGAGCGACCAGAGCAAGGCGATCGTGGCGAAGGTGCCCGCCGTCTTCAGGCCGCGGACCAGAACCGCCGCCAGAATGCTTCCCCGAGACCCGGCGATTGTCCCATGGGTGCCGGCAATCTTTCGGCCGCTCTGGCGGTTCCGGCTCAGGCTCCTGCGCGCGTCGAGCTGAACGCACACGAGGACCAGGCCCCCGAGCGCCCCCCAGAACATCGCGTCGGGAACCGATAAACCCCAGGCCCCGCGGAGCCAGAACGACTGGTAAGCGTGCAGCATCCAGGTAGCCAGGAAGACCGTGAGCGTGGCCACCCCCAGCGCCAGGGGCTGGGGCCATCGCTTGAGCCGGAAGACCACCGGATTGAAGAAGAGCCGGACCATGAAATCTTTCCAGTAGATGTTGATCCGCCGCCAGTAATCAGTGAATCCCGTTGCCAGCAAGTAGCGATGATGGGTTTCGGGAAGCTGATAACCGAAGAGATGGAGCATTCCGCAAGCAATATGGAACTGCCCCGAGACTCTGAGATAGAGCAGGTAGTTGCACGTGAGGTATCCGGCCAGGGTCCACGGGTCATGAACGTCGGCGGCCGGGATCAAGAGCTCGTGATAGATCAGACGGTAGCAAAGGAGCTGATAGGTGCCCCGCAGCATCATCTCCAGGCCCCGCCGCTGGATGGCATGCACGTCGTCGGCGAAGAAACCGCGCTGGAGCGTGCGGTAATCAACCACCGGAAAGTGCATGAAGCTGAAGTTCGGCAACAAGAAGAAATAACTCACCGTGTCAATCAACGACTCGGGGGCCCGAGCATGTTTCACTTCATACAAATAAATCATCATGCGGAACATGAAGATCGTCGCCAGGACGGGCCAGACGGTCGAGGGAATCATCTCCAGCGTGGGCTGGCTGCGAGCCAGCGCCAGCACCAGGCAGAGAAGAGCCATCCAGGCTGTGCGGCTGGTCCAGGAGAGGGGCAGGAAGCAGACGCCGATCAGCACGGCCGCCAGTCCCAGCACGATCGCGGTCACGGCGGCGCCGAACACCCAGAACATGCCGCCGATCGACACGGCCACGAACAGGGGCTTTTTCCACGAGTACGGAGCCAGGTAATGAACCGGCAGGGCCCAGAACGCCAGGGTCACCACGGCCAGAAACGCTCGCCCCTCGATCTGGTATTTCTTGAAGACGACCAGCAAGAGACCGAGCTGCACCATGGTGCGCACGAACGGCAGGAGCTCTCGGCGGCAGGTTTCCGGCTCATCCGGATAGAGGCCCCAGGCGCGGCGGGTCTGCGGCAGGTTTGCCGGCGCGGCGTGGACCGACGGCACATAAAGGCGGTGCGGTGCGCGCCTGGATGTCACCGGAGTCCCGCGTTCTGGCCCCATGAAACGGCCCCTCCTGGGCTGTTCTCTATCCCTGCGCGTAGTGGCAAGCCGATCCGTGCTGCTCAGTCTCGATTGCGAAAGTGAACAGAGTTAAATCTGTTGAGCGTAAGGCCGGACGACATGATCGCCTCTTCAAGCGCCGGGGATGGCAGTGGCGTCGAACGCGAGACGCCAAGGGCCGCCGGGTTGTGCGGGGACCGGTTCTTCCTTGAACCGGTGCGTTCCCCGCCGCGGCCGCGCCATCCTTGATGCGCTTGCAAATTCCATAGAACGTCCTGGCTTCTTGTTCGTCTCACGGCGGATACCAGAACAGAACCGGGAAACACGACCTCGGGAAGAAGGGCACCAGCGGCCTGTCGCTCCTTCGACCCGGGCTCCGGCCGATCACCGGTGGGCCTCGTGTTCTGGGTCTCCTGCCCCATGACACCCGCGATTTAACCGAGAGTCTTCGGACCTGTCAACCCGACTGGGCGCCGGATCGCGCAATTCGTTGATCCATGGGCTCTCCATACGCCTGAGCCTACGCAAACCACCCGAGCACGCCTTTCAAGGTCGTTTTGACTCGGCCTCGTCATCGGGCTTCGCGAGTCCGATGATGTTCCATTCTTCATCTCATGGTGCGGGTTCGTTCAGCCGTTCCCAGACTTGCCAGACGGGGCCCTCCTGGAGGCACGTCCATTTTCCCGTGGCCAGGTAAGGCCGGGGGCGTTCTGCCTCTGAGCCCGACATAGCGAACGCCATAGCGCTTGAGGGCGGACTCAGGGTCATTCACCACGCCGTCAAAGGCCGCTAGCCGGCTCGCGATCCGCCGGTTGCCGTCGTCCGCGTCACGAGTCCACGGCCCCCATCCACCCCCCCCGGCTCTCAACTGAAACGCGGCGCGCTGCGCGGCTTCAAAGGCGGTTCGGTCGCGACCCAGCAAGTAATCATTCAGCGCGACCCTTTCGTCCCATTCCGCGTCGGTGACCTGAGGGCTCAGGAAGACCCAGTAATTGTCCAGGGGCCGCTGGTTTTCGAGGATCGACGCGAAATTCGTGAACATGAGATCCCCGGCGGCCATACTGTTGGGCGCGAATCGGTCCACGCCGGAATCGATTCTTTGAAGCTGGTACTCGTGACAGGCCGTGACCAGCTCGAGCGCTGCCTTCGCCTGCAAAGACTCAGCGGCCCGAAGAGCCAACCCCAGAGCGGCATCCGCCAGGCATAGGGTCACGAGACCCCCGAGCGCAAGCTGAGCGTAAGGCCGCCTTCGCGGCAGCAGCTCGACCGTCAGCACAAGCAGCAAGAGCGAACCGCAAGGGGCCCAAACATAAAGCCAGTGATAATTCTCGATATTCAGACCGGTCAGCACGTGCTGCTTGAACAGAACCACCCCCGCGACACCCATCGCCCAGACATAGATCAGGTCGCGGCGCCTGGTCCAGATCCAGGCCAGGCCAATCACCAGTACCAGGCTCGCCACAATGGGCGGCTTGAGATCGGTGAACGGGGCAACATGAACGAACTTGTCGGACCGGACCAGCCAGTCGGGCGCAGTTGTTCGCTTGAGCATCATATCATAAAAGAGACGATAACTACCGATGAGAACGCCGATCACGCCGGTCCAGAAGTAAACCCGGCGATGCCCATGATCGATCAGGAAGGCCAGGGCAAGTGCCGCGGTCGCGGCGGTCCAGAAATAAGGGTAGACGTGGAACAGCAGCCCGAAGCTCAGGCCCGAGAGCAAGAGCGACCGCCGCGTGGGCATTTGCCGGGCGCGAGTCACCAGGGCGAGGTTGAGCAGGAAGAACGCCATCGTGGGGGCGGGCGTCGCCACCCGCCACTCCGAGTGCAGAAAGTCGCCGCCCATCAGGTTGGGGCTCTGCCTGAGCAGGGCCGTCGTCGCCTCCATCTGGCGGAAGAAGAGCACCGCCGAGAGCATGCCGATGTCGGCTAGCAAGACCAGCACAAGGCATGTCGCGACCCACGGCCTGGCGACGAACTGGCGGATGAGGAAGTACCAGGCCGCGCCCAGGCTCACACCAGCCAGGATCCGCCAGCAGACATCGATCCACAGCGGCCCCATGCCCAGCAGCCATGCCAACCAGACACCGGGCAAAAGGGGAAGCTGCCGGAACAGGCTGACTCCCCCCGAGACCAGAACCGGGTCGGACAGGTACAAGGGGTGGTTGAAATAGGCTTGGCTGCCAACGGCAAGATAGAAGAGCTCATCACCGTTGCCGATCCAGATCGCGGAGCCAAGCTTGAACCGCTGAACGAGGGCAGGCAGAAGCGCCATCACCAGCCCGAAGACGATGCAAACTATGACCGGCGTGAGTTCCTGTTTGAATCTAGCTCCCTGCCCGGTGTCATGGTCCGGAACGAGGTCTGCGCACCCCTCGTGTCCGTGCGGCGCCTGGCTAATTGCGTCTGTGGTCAACTTCATGAGTCTCGCTTGAGCTTGGGCTGTTCCGGGCTGTGGGTCGTTTCATCACCGCGCGGCGGAATTATGAATCCTCCAGGACGGCGCCTGGAAAGGATTAGACCAACTCGACCGTCAAGCAACAACGGCGGCACGTGCGGGCCGAAGCGGGCATGGTTCAAGAAGGACGATTGACCGGTACCAGAGAGATCGACGCACGAACATGCGACTTGACGCGCTGGAATCGGGTGCGGCGACGTCACGCCAACGCGCGTGTCGGATACCATGGTGAGCAACCTGAAATAGTGAACAATCAGCGGACGTTGATATGGGATTTTCGGTGCACCCGTCCCACTCGGTTTTGAGATGGCCGGGCCGAGCACGGGTCATGTCCGATCTCATGATGCTGCAACGCCCTGCCGAGCTCGCCGTGCCGCCTCGGAGCCGCGCCGGGCGGTCCAAAAAGTGGGACAAAATGAGACTTTTTCAACGTAATTCCAGCATTTGTACAGTAGGTGCGTCAGGCGAAGCTCGGTTGATCTTGTCAGTTGAAAGGTACTGACCATGGAAATTGCTCGTTCACCATGAAGCCGACTCGGCGGCGACTGGGGCGACCTCGTCGTCGGAGCCCGGGAACGCGAAGACGTCAGCCGTAGCGCAAGCGAACCCTTTCGGCCTCGAAATACTACAATGGGGATGGCCAGCCTTTCTAGTGTGGTGAAGCCCGATGCCGCCCGGGAAGTAACGAGCAGATGCAACGGGCGGGTCCTCCGGGGTGATACGGGACAGCAGGCGTTGACAGATCAACACGGGAACCTGAGAGACCCGGCTTGGTGATCCGGAATACGGATCAACGACGGACGGGAAACCATAACTGCCTGTCGGCCGAGTCGGGAGTCGGAGGGGGCCATAGTAGCGAGGAAGCGGGGTAATTCCCGTGGAGCGAAGGGCCCCTGCCGGACTCATGGGCCGGAAGAGGGAAGGAGGACCGCTTGGGGAAACCCGATTACGGAATCACACCTCCTGCCTGAGCTGAGCTCTAGCTCTGCGGCCAAGCTGGGACACCAGTGCATGCCTCGGAGCGAGCGGGTCCGGGCAAGCCGGATGAGGGAAATCTTCATGTCCGGTTTGAAGAGGGCGGAGGCGGCGGGTTACACCGCCCCTCCGCTACTCGACTGTAAACGGCGTGGGGAAACGCGACATCAATTCCGGCGCGCGGGATAACTCGTGGTCTGCAATCCCCATCGTCGCTCACCTCTGCTCCCTCCATCAGCGGTCCGAGGACAACCGAGATGACACTGCACCCGGAGTTCACCGATTCCTTCTGATTCCTAGTCTAATTATACCTGATAAAGCCGGCTCCCGTTCGCGTGCGAAGACGAGGTACCGACGGATGTCTCAGTAAAGGAACGGCTTACGAGACTGCGGAATTCTGTGACGGCGCAATGCTTCGCGCCGAGGCGGGCCAGTGACAGCCCGGGCTGCTCGCATTGCATCGCTTCCGACGCTCCGCTGGCCGTCCATCCACCATCACGATAGAATCGCCTTGAAGGACGTGGCGAAACCTACCGGGTCGATCTGATCCAGGCTGTCGGGAACGAGACGGGTGCAGAACGAGGCTGCGGATTCCATCGATCGAAGGGACGAGACGCTCATGGCCGCCATTGCCATTCCGCTTCGCATCGGGCTTGCCGATCGCGGCCGCAGGATGACTCTCGATGAGTTCCTCGAGGCCGAGGTCGAGGAAGGATACCGCTACGAGCTCGCGAGAGGAGTGCTCGAAGTGACCCAGGTTCCGAACGACCCGCATTTTCAGGTGGTCACCAATCTCTATCTTGCGATCGCACGGTACCACCGCACCTATCCGGGTGTCATCCTCCGATTCGGAGGCGGCGCCGAGCTCCAACTGGTGATTCCCCAGATGATCTCCGGTCGGAATCCGGACCTGGGCGTCGTCCTCCGCGGCGCCCCCAAGGATTGGCGGGGTCGAAGAATCCCGGCACTGGCCGCCGAAGTCATCTCGCGCGGCAGCATCGAACGCGATTACGTGACCAAGCGTGAGGAGTACCTCGCCTACGGTCTCCAGGAACACTGGATCGTTGACCCCTTGAAACGGCAGGTCACCGTTCTGACTCGTCGCGGCGATACCTGGAACGAGGCCGTCTTTCAAGACGATCAAATCATCGCCAGCCTCGTCCTACCCGAGTTCGCCACGACTGTCGCCGAGTTCTGGGTTGACGTCGAGAAGGACAAGGAGGACGATGCGGCAGATCCGGTCGCGAACGGCGAATAAACAGGAACAGGGCGACCAAGATGGGTGAACTCATGATTCGCGCGATCGTTCAAAACAGACAGATCCGTCCTCTTGAGCCTCTGCCCGCGGAGTGGAGCGAGAGCCGCCACGTCATCGTGGAGGATGCCGACGTCGCCTCGTCTGAGGAACTGGAAGCTTGGTACCGCGAATTGCAGAGCCTGGGGCCCGCCGAGTACGAACCCGGCGAATGGCAGCACGTGCAGGATGTCTTCAACGAGGCCAACGAGCAGGCAAAGGTCCTGGTCCGCCGCGAGATGGGTTCGGATTAAGTGGAGCTGATGTTTCATGGTCCAGGTTGATATCCACCAGATTCAGGCCGAACTGCCGCGTTACCTTGAGTGGGTCGCTCGGGGAGAGACGATCGTCGTAACCCGCGATGACGAGCCGATCGCCGAGTTGCGACCCGTGACAAGCCCGCGAAAGTTTGTCCGACCGCTCGGGCTGGGACGAGGCCTTGGCGAGATCCATCCCAGCTTCTTTGAGCCGCTTCCCGACGACGTCCAGGGCTCTTTCTACGGCGCGGAATCGTGAATCTCCTGCTGGATACGTGCACTTTCCTCTGGATTGTGCTAGACCCTGCCCAGCTCTCTTCACGGGCCGCAGTGTTGGTGCAGGACCCGACCAACCGGCTTTTCCTGAGCGCCGTTTCCGCCTGGGAGATTGCCGTGGTGCACGGCCTGGGCCGGGTCTCGCTCCAGGTCTCCCCCGACCAGTTCGTCCCGTCCCAGCGTACGCTCCATGGAATTGATCCCCTACCACTGACCGAGGCCGAGGCTCTGCAGGTGGTCACTCTCCCTCTGATCCACAAAGACCCCTTTGATCGTATGCTTATTTGCCAGGCTCTCGCCAACAACCTCGTTCTCCTTACGCCCGATTCCCTGATCCGCCAGTACCCCGGAATCCAGGTCGAGTGGTAGTCACCGTGAGATCGTTCGGCGTGGTCACGGGTCACTCCCTGGTCTTCAACCGGTTTCGCAGCTCTTCGAGCCCTCTTCGCAACAGCGAGGCGACGGATGGGACACTGCGGCCCAGCCGCTCGGCGATCTGGGGGAGCGTCCAGCCCTGGCAGTGTTTGAGCACGACCACCTCGCGCATCAATTCGGGCAGCTCGGCCAGGGCCTCGACCATCCGCAGCAGCTCCTCGTTCCGCTCGGCCCGGCCGCTGGGCGAAGTCTGGTCGGCGGCCAGCCAGGCGGCGAACCCCGAAGCCGAGCGATCGAGATCGGCTTCCAGCGATCGCTCCAGCCCGACGTCGCGCTTATCCCGCTCATAGTGCTTCACCGCGTCGGCCAGCGTCCGTGCCAGGATGCGCCTCAGCCACGCGGCCAGAACCTCGGGCTGAGGATCGCGCACCTCCGCCAGTGCCGAATACGCCCGCAGCATCGTCTGCTGCACCACGTCGGAAGGGTCAAGCTTGCCGCGCAGCCCGCGGTCAAGGTGCAGCTCCGCCAGCACCGTCAGGTACTTGCGAAACGGCTCCAAGATTGCCGACGCGTCTCGGGTCATGGTCAGTCAGCGATCTCCCTCTTCCAGAAGAAGACGACGTTTTTCGGCCGATGAACCAAGAATCTTCCCATCGATTCCCGATTCGAGCGCAGGCGATCTAGTTAAGCTTGCTGGGGTGATGATCGCGCCCCGGTCCCGCCGAGTCAACGTCGAGCGGTAACGAGTTGGCCGCGTCGAGATGCATCAGCGAATTCGCTGCGGATTGTCTTACGCGAGTGGGATCGGTAGTCTGACACCTTGGGAGGTGATCGATGTTCGGGGACGGATCGCTGACATTTCGCGAGTTCATCATGCGCGAGCCCTTGCCGCTGGCGACGATCCACGACGCCGTGCTGGAGTTCCTGCGCGGTCGCACCGACGCCGTGCTTTTGGCGCCCACGCGGTGAATGCCTATGTCGATGAACCGCGAATGACCCAGGACGTCGATATCCTCTCGCCGAGAGCCGCCGAGCTGGCCGAGGAATTGCGCGGTTATCTCTCGCAACGTTTCCAGATCGCGATCCGCATTCGAGTCGTGGCGAATGGGATTGGCCACCGCTTGTACCAGGTTCGGAAGCCTCAAAACCGTCATCTCGTGGATGTGAGGGTCGTGGATTCGCTTCCTCCGCATCAGCAGGTGGTCGAGGGCATCCAGGTTATTCCTCCCGCGGACCTGATCGGCCAGAAAGTTGTGGGGCATGGTGAGCAGATCCGGAACTGCCAAACGATTTACGGATCTCGCCGACATCCATCGTCTCCTCTTGGCCTTCCCCGATCTAAAGGCCGTCGAAGGCTCCGTCGCTGATCGCCTCAGAGCCTCCGGGCGCCTGCGATCGGCACTGGAGGCCTGGAAAGGCATCGCTTCTCAGGAGATTGTCGCGGAGGACGACGAGGAGGGATACTGAGCCCTTTCGACATTGCATCCGACTCATCCAGAGCCTGAATCATCCGTTCGACCGATTCCTTGGGATCGGGTCGCTTGGGCGGTGTCGTGAAATCGAGTCCGAGGTTGTGCTCCCGAGCGTATCGTACGAACGCCCAGCGGTTCTTGAACTCCATGTCCATACCGGTTGCCCAGGTGGTCGAGCACCACCCGCCGCGCGGGCCCAAAACACGTCGGCATCTTGAGCAGCTCGACCAGCTCTTGCGTGGTCAGGCGGCAGGCGAAGGGCTGTGCGGCGAGGCACACTGCCGCGACGATTGCTGATGGCACGGAAAAACACGCCGATCGTTGAACGGACGAGATAGCCACGATCGGCTCACGGCAGGCGATCTTCGCCGGGCTGACTTCCGAGACCAGAGTCGCCAACGAATCATCGATCGTAAGCCCATTCATCATACCTACAATCCCCAAATTGTTAACGTCCGCCTCCGCGAAGATGAGCGAGGTGAACCCTCGGATGCAAGCCTGAACAGTTTCGCCATCCTGTTGCGACAGCAGCATCGATACGATTCCACTAAGCTTGTTACGGTCGTCGGGATCCAGCGGCGCTCCGAATTGCGCTCTCAGAGCCTGGCGGACGACACTGCTGCAAACACGTTTGGATTCGATTGGTTCCATCCGACTGGCCACAGCAATCAGTGCCTGTGCCAACCGATGAAGAGAGTTGAGGTCCTCTTCGCGTTCCAATCTGGCGGTAAGCTGCCGGGCAGCCTGACCGCTCGTCTGAGCCGCCTGAGCCTTGTTCATTCGACCAGCGATCATCGATAGGTCAACCGCCAACCTGTAGCAGACTTCGGCGACCTTCGCCCGCTCCAAGGCAGCAACGAGAGTTCGTGCGGCCTGAATCGGCTCCAGATGGCGCGCAATGGTTGAGACAGCACTCGCAAGGCTTGTGCTGCGATTGATATTCGTCTCATTCACAAGGGCAGAGGTCAGCACACGAAGGGCCTGGCTGCAAATCCGAGCGGCCTGGGCCGGTTCCAGCCTGTCCACTACTGACGAGAGGGCGGTGGCCAAGTTATCCAAGGCTTGGGCATCGGTCTCTCGCTCGACTGCGTCAGAGAGCACGGCAGCCGCCCGCCCCGCATGAACCTGATCTATTCTGGACATGGTGGTCTTGAAGCCATTGACGATGTACTGGTTGTAATTAAGGTTACCGGACCTCTTCGTCGTCGCTACGGCGGATGCCATATCCACAGCAGCCGGCTCGCAAATCTGCATGGCGTCATTCGGGTCCATGCGCTCCGCGACACAGCAGAGGCCCGCCGCCAGCCACCAGCGAATCTTGGAGTCTTTCTCCTGGTCCAAAGCCACCACAAGAACCCGCGCTACCCGTGCGGCATCGGGTGGGTCCAGGCCGCCTATGAGATAGTAGAAATCGACCGTTCGCGAGCCCATGTCCCCTTTCGTCGCTTCGGCCACCGTGGCGAGTAGGCGGACGGCCTTGGCGGCCCGATCCGGCGGCAGACGAATCATCATGGCACCCAAGCCTTTCACCAGGGAGAAGCCTCGCTCGTCGAAGTTTCCAGCTTGTTTGGCCAGCGCTGCGGACAGGTTTTCGGCGACAGGCAGACAGATGCGCTCCGACTCGACCATCTCGAGGCGATCCGTCAGAGGTCCCGTCCACCAAGCGAGATCGCCTTGGGTGCTGGCATCATTCTCCTTCTCGAAACAGCTTGTAAGGCACCGGACAGCGGGTTCCATGGCTTTTTTCGAAACCCCTGGATTCGCCTTTTTCGCGAGGGAGATGAGAAGGCTGGCGACGCTCGATCGGTCCGGGTTGTTTGACCCTTTCGCGATTTCCAGGGCAAGCTTCTGAGAAAAATAGCCATAGAACTGGCTCGCTTCCGTCGGTTTCATTCGCACGGCTGCGGCCACCAGTCCATCCGCCAAGCGCGCTCGCGCGTTTGAGTCCTTTTCCACTTCGAGAGACTGGATCAAAACGCGAGTCGCTTCGCCCGATTCTAGCCGGGCCGTCAGTGTCGCAAGACCATCGGCAAATGCGGTATCTCTTGAGGGCTCGGTCGATGATGCGAGTAGCCCCGAGAGCATCTGCGCCGCCCGAGTGGGCTCCATTCGCATCGCGATCGCAACCAGGCCCTCTGCAATAGTCGTTTCTCGAGATGACCCGAGATACGGGTTGGTTTCCCTCGTGAAACTCGCACGAGCGAGTGCGTCGGTCAGAACTCGTCTCAAGACTTCTAGATCAGCCGAAGATGCTACGGATGCCAGATGCTGCCGATTCGGCCCCTCGCTGCGTCGTCGGGCTCTCTAACAAAGGCTTCATGCAGTACTCGCGCGGCATCGGTAGCCTTCATTCGCATTGCCGCAGAAACCAGGCCTTCCACCAGTATTGTTCGGTCTTTTTCACCCATCCTCCCAACTCCCCCTCCGAATTCTTCTGTTCTCTCGTAAGGATCTTTCGCGAGGGACATAGAGTCGGACAGCACCTTCGCCGCCATGTCGGGTTCCATCTCACTTGTCACGGAGACGAGGCCCGTCGCAAGTTGAGCGCGCATTCTCCAATCCGACTCGCGTGCCGCAGCCGCCTTGATCACGCTGGCCGAGTAATTCGGCGCCATTCGCGACGCCATTCGGTTCATTCCCGATGGCGCGGCCATTCCCAACCCCATCATCCCGCCAGTTGGCAGATACGAGACAAACCACCCTCTCCGAACCGCGTCGGGAGGGTTCGAGGCCAGCCCATCAAGGATGGCCCTGGCGCACGTGTCGGTGGGCGGCCCTGGACTCTCGGCCAACTCGAGGGCGATGAAGGCCACATCCACTTTGTCGATCGGAGAACGCTTCGGGTCGCGCAGTCTTTGCTCCAGAAGCCCAACGGCACGACCTCGCCTCGTTTCGTCAAGGCCCACCGCAGCGATTAAAGCCGGCTCGGACCTAGCGCGTAGCTGGCGCAGCGAGATCGGGTTGCTTGTGGCCTCTTCCAGGAAGAGGAAACTAATGTCCAGGTCGCCGAGGGTGGCAAGCTCCCAGAGCGATTCAGCCTCGGGGACGGACAGAATCCCCTTGCCGTCGCCTTCGGGATCGAGCGGCTTGGAAAGACCACGGGCGAGCATAACCTTCATGTTTTGCTCGGCGTTTTCCGCGCGCTGTCGCTCCTGGTTTTCGGCGCGGGCCCGGCGCGAGGACTGCACCGCGAAGTGGGTCGAGACGATGATGCCGACGAGCAGCGACGCCGCCACAGCCGCCGTCAGACCGCTGACCGCCGGGTTCCGCTTGCACCAGCGCCAGAAACGCTCGGCTTGGCCCACGGGACGGGCGGTGATCGGGCGGCCGGCGAGCCAGTTGGCCAGGTCGTCGGCGAGGGCGTCGGCGGAGGGGTAGCGGCGGGAGGGCTCCTTGTCCAGGCACTTGAGGACCACGGTCTCGAGGTCGCGATCGAGGCCGGGACGGATCGTCGAGGGGCGAGGGGGCTCGGACTCGCGGACCTGGCGGAGGAGGGTCAGGACGTTCTCGCCGGGGAAGGGAGTCTGGCCGGTCAGCCGCTCGTAGAGGATCACGCCCAGGCTGTAGACGTCGGCGGCGACGGTCAGGTCTTTGCGGCCGGCGGCTTGCTCGGGAGACATGTACGCGCGGGGTGCCCAATAATTGGCCGGTCTCCGTCAGCGAGCCGCCCACATCCGATCAGCCGCTTGGCCAGGCCGAAATCCGTGACGAACCGCGTGCCCTGGGGATCGACCAGCACGTTCGATGGCTTCAAATCGCGGTGCAACACGCCGTGCTGGTGGGCGTGGTGCACGGCGCGGGCCACATCGATCAAGGCAGCGACCTCGGTGCGGGCATCGGCGCGGGGGTGCCTGGCCAGCGAGGTGCCCTCGACGAACTTCATCGAGAAGTATTGCTGGCCTTCGTGCTCGCCGACCTCGTAGATCGGCACGATGTGAGGATGGTCGAGGTTCGCCGCCGCCTCGGCCTCGGCGCGGAACCGCTGGACCTCGCGGCTCGACGCGAACGAGCCAGCCAGCACCATCTTGAGTGCGACAATGCGGTTCAGAGACGCCTGCCTCGCCTTGTAGACGATCCCCATGCCGCCGTGGGCAATCTCCTCGAGCAGCTCGTAATCGCCGAAGTAGCGGATGGTCAGAGGCGGGGATTGGCCGTTCCCCTCAACCGCGCTGGTGGCGTCCGGGCCGTCGGCCAGGCGCAAGGGCGAGGCGATCCGGTCCATGCGGTCGAGATCGGCGAAGAAGGCACCGAGCGCATCGGCAAGCTCGGGATGGGCCTCGAGCAGTTCTTGCCGGTTCGGCACCTGGCCGGATTCCACAGCCTGCACATAAGACGCAATCACCGCGTCGAGCGAGTCGGCAGACATCGTGGGGTCGTTGGGGGTGGACACGGGTCACTCCTTCCGGTGCGTTTCGCCGGCCTCGGAACCTGAACGGCATTCTGGCCCAGCCGAAGCGCCCTATCCAGAGGAGACGACGTTTTCTGGCGGGTGAACCACGAAAATATCCGAACTGCGCGCCAAATACCATGGCACAGAGGGCTTATCAGCGTTCGATCCGCAGCACGCGGCACGCCTCTTCGTAGCTGGCTTCCAGGTTGAGGAACACGCCCAGATCGACGTCCAGCCAGATCGGCAGCGTGGGCAGCGGTTGGCCGAGCACCATCGGGTAGAACCAGGTATCCAGCAACGGCCGCTTGCCAATCGCGCTTGCGGCCGCGGGCGGTGACCGCGTAGAGCGCGGGTGGGTCGGAGCCGAGCATCGGGTCGGTATGCCCGATCAGCTCCAGCAGGTCGGCATAGAGATTGAATTGGCGAACCGTCACGATATCCACGAGAGACACGCAGACGTCGCGCTGAAGGAGCGCGGCAACCTTGGCGACAAAAGCCCGCCGGCTCTCGGGACGGTCCTTGTTGGAAGGGCTGATGATCTCGATCGCCGCGACCAGCCGCCGGCCATGGCGCGCATCGTAGACCCGCACTTCGTACTCATCCTGGTCGGGGAGTTCGGTTTCCAGCGTGAGGGTCGGTTTCGGAGGCGACCACGCCGCGACGGCCACACCACCGTTTCCATCGACCGGCCTCTCCTGGCGGGCTGGCTCGTCTCGTTCGTAGGTTGACACGTCGATCTCGAATGCCGCGCCCAAGTGTACGCGCGGCGCGGCGACATATCCTTCCGGCAAGATGGGAAAGAGTTGCTGGACGATCACCGCGGGCCACATGCCGTGGAGCTCATCCCACGAGTGATCGTTCTCGACCGGCGGACGAAAATGATCGCGCAGCGGCATGGGAGGCTCCTTCTTAGCGAATTCTACCGGCACACGAAAGGCGAGCCAAGGATGTGATCGCGGTGGTTGATCCGGCGCAATGCTTGCCGTCTCGACTCCGGTGGCCGCTCCTGCTAGGCTAAACCGCTTGTGGGGCGAGAGCCGGTGATCACGCCGGCTCGCTGTTTCATTCTCGGTTCAGGGAGCCAGACCAAGATGTCGAAACCACTTCGGATCGCGATGGCGGGCCGGCTGCGGGCGCTGGGAATCGCCTTGTGCGCGGGCATCGCATTTTCGGCACTGGTCCGGGCGCAGGATAAGGAAGTCAAGATCGAAGGCGATCTGAAGACCATGCAGGGCGAATGGACCTCGAAGGACGAACAGGGCGGCGAGAGCGTCTGGAAATTCAAGGCCGACCATGTGTCGCTCAAGACGCCGAATCGGGGCTATGAGATGACGATCAAGCTCAATCCCAAGGGCGAGCCGGAGAAGCACATCGATTTCGACGTTCTCGATGATTCGCCCAACGCCAAGGGGTACAAGGCACAGGGGATTTATAAATTCACCAGTGACGGCACCCTCAAGATCTGTTTCAGCGACGGCGATTCGGGACGGCCCAAGGAGTTCAAGACCGACTTTGGCAAGTCGTTTGCATTCGACCTGAAGAAGAAGAAATAACCAGGCGAACGGGAGCGGAAGGGGCTCGCCACGATGGCCGATTCTGATCCCAAGGATCTCACGGCGATGCTGACCTCGCGCGGTCAGGCGCCCGTGATTGCCATGGTCCTGATCCTGGCGACGACCCTGGGAATGCTGAACCTTTCGTCCCGTCCCGGCGCGAATCCTCCGCGCAGGACGCGCCGCGAACGCCTGGCGCCGTCACGGCCGCGACCGCAACCGCTTCCCGCCCACCGACCAAGACCGGCACTGCCGATGCGATCGATGCACTGGAGCCGCTCCAGCGATTTCTCAACCTGAGCACGCCGCCCAGCTCGCTGGAGCAGCTTGCCGCGAGCCTGGACGGCTACCGCCTCACAACTCTGATCGTTGCGATCTCCGACCCCAAAGACTCGCGCCTGGGCTACGACTTCGACATGGCCACCGAGGCCATCCAGCGGGCCATCGAGTCGGAAGGTTACTCGCTCGACCGGTTTCGCTTTCCCTGGGTCGATTCCGGCTCGACCGGCTCATCGCCCGGTTCCGCGCCCGAAGGGTTCCCCGAACGACTCGCGCCATGAGAGGCAGCCGGGCACGATCCTCTTCCGGATCGACCGACAGGGGCCCAGGCCCGGTCAGCCTGCCGCCGCCCCAGGAACTCTTGCTGCTGCTTCTGGTCGGGGAAACTCCAACCGCGGGGATTCACCAGGAAGCGCTCACGACCAGCCTGAACATCGCCTGGACGCTCGATGTCGAGCGCAACGCGGGCGACACCGACGCGCGAGCCGGCGATCCGCATCCTGGGCCCCACCTTCTCGGGTACGGCAGACTCGCTGGCGCGCGTGCTCCGAACCTGGACAGCGCTTGACCCCAAGCGGCGAGATGCTCACGTCTGGGTCTGCTCGGGCGCGGCGACCGCCATCGACAAGCCGTCGTTCGAGAGTAACGCCTTGCCCGCCCAGGTGACCTACGCCGCGACCGTGATCCCCGACGACATCTTGCTCGGCGAGCTCTTTCACTACCTGGCCAACCCCACCGGCGCTGTCGATCCCTCGCCGCGAGTGCTTCCCCATGGCAAGATCGCTCTCCTGATGGAAACCGGGTCGGGATATGGCGCGGCTGTCGGCAATACCTACGGCACCAGCGGCACGAGCGCTCGGTCGCAGCAAGATCATCTCCATTCCATTTCCCTCCCAGATCGCCCAGGTGCGAGCCGCGGAATCGAACTCCGCCAGTGGTACGGCGACGACCAAGGTGACGATTCCGTTTGATCCCCCGTCGGGCCGGCAAAGCGACCACCTGCCCGCCCTTTCCCCCAAGATGACCATCGCGACCGACAACCTGATCCTGTCGAACATCCTGGCCACCATCGCCCACGAAGACATTCGCTACGTGGGCATTGTCGCCACCGACATTCTCGATGTGATTTACCTGACACGCCTCATCCGCGAGAACGCACCGGACGTTCAGATCATCCTGGTGGGCAACGATCTCCGCTACACGGACCCACAATTCTCCCTCGATTTTCGAGGTACGGTGATTGTTTCCTCGTACCCGCTCGATGCCCGCGCCCAGGTCTGGTCGTATCCGTTCCAGGGAGCCATCGAGCGCAAGCTGTTCGCCAACGAGTTCGACGCGGGCCGGTACAATGCGGCGCTGGTGCTGCTCAATGGCGTGACCGACCCCAACCACGACCATCAGCTCGTGGTCAACGCGAGCCTGGCGGAAGACTTCCTGGTCTATGGCAAGCCGTTCGTGGCCACGTTTTTTGATTCCGTCAACCGGCGGCCGCAGATCTGGATCAACCAGGTGGGCCAGTTCACCGTCTGGCCGATCAAGGTCTTGTCGCTGTCGCGGTGCGAGATGGCGGCTGCGCGCCAAAGCCGAAGCGCTCATCCCACCCGTCGTCAGCCTCGACCCCCACGAGGACGGGGGCCGCAAGCTGCACTTTGAATACGACTTCCCCCTGTTCTGGAAGCTGGCCTTCTGCGCTTCCACGTTCCTGGCGTTCCTGCTCGTGGGTGTGATCCTCTACACCAATCTTGGCAAGGATTACGGTTTGGCAAGCCGGTCGAGCTGGTTCGATCCGGTGCTCAATCGCTTTGTGGTCAGGAGTTCTGACCGCCCCCGCAAGAATCTCTTCCTGACGGTGATGCTGGTCGTCGCCCTGGCCGTGCCGTACAGCTTCCTTGTCAGTCCGCTCGACGTCGTGCTGCCGCCGGTGGTTTCACCCGACGGCGAGCGCGATGCCGTGCTCGTGGTCAGCGGCGACGTTTACCTCATGGCGGGCCTGGGAATCGCCACGATGGTCTGGTTTCTGCTGCCGCTCTTGCTCTGTCTCCGCGAGGTGTTCCGGAAACACGGCGAAAGCGCCCCGACCAAGGCCGACGAGCCGTCAAGCCAGACGCATGCTGATCGCTGGCTGACCGCAGAGAGCCTGGTGTACCGTTTCCTGAGCTTGGCCGCCGTCATGGCGGGCATCGTCTGCATCGTCGTACGGACTTACCGGTTCGCCATGATGCGGCCCGAGCTCCCGAACGACTGGCTGGCCCTTGACCGCAGCGCTCACCTGCTGGGGGGCATCTCGCCGATCGTGCCGGTCTCCTGCCTGGGCGCGGCCATTTTATGGTGGACCTACCTCGAGCTCAAGCGGATCCATTCCTACTCGCTGCTACGCCGGGAAGCCGACCTGATCTCGCTCCGAGGAACCGCGCTACCGTCTCATTTTCCGTGGCGGCGAGTGATCCCCGGGCTGAATGCTCGGTTCCGCCTGTGTGTCGATCTGCTCGAATATCCGATCACGATCCTGGTCTCGAAGAACTTGCCGCTGGCCGGCGTGGTGCTCTCGGCGGTGGCCGGTCTACTGGTCTTTGTCTGGGGCGTCGTCTGGCCCAGGTTCATTCCCACGCCCGAGGGCAAGCCATTCGACCTCCTGATCGTGGCGGGGGTGACGTGCTATTTGCTGCTGCTCTTGTACTCGCAAATACGATACATCTGGCTCTGGAAATCGCTCCTTCAACTCTTCCGCCAGATCTCGCTCTTACCCATGGCCGGCGCGTTTGATCGGCTCCCTCCGCTCGTGGCCGCCAAGATTGGCCGGTTCCTGAGAGCGTCGATCCGAGACGATATCGATCTCGAACTCCCCCTTCAGCAATGCCGCTTGTTGATCGACGGGGGCGAGGCCCTGGGAGAAGCCGCGCCTGCCGTTCAAGAGGCCGTCCGCGTGATGGCGGCCGGCCAGGCTTCAGGGTCGGAGCTGGAGCGGTTCGAGATCGCGTCGGACGCGTGTGTTCGCCCGGTCCTTGAGCTGGCGTGGCCGCGACGGTCGGTCGAGGCGGCTTATGGCGCTTCGATCAGCGGCGCCCCCACTCCACCACCAGTCCCCGCGGCGCCAGACTCCGAGCAGGCTGATACCAATGCCCTGATGGGCCTGGACCCAGCCACGACCCACTGGCTGGCGGCGGCTGAAGACCTCCTGGCCCTGAGGATCGTCTACCTTGTCAGCCAGTTCGCCGGGCCCCTGCAATGCATATCAGCGCAACTGATCTACGGGCCGCTCCTGCTCTTGTTGGCGGTGGCCTGGTATCCCTTTCATCCCCTTCAGCTTCTCACGATCGTGATCTGGGCGTTCATCCTCGGCGGAGTCTTGGCGACGCTCGTGGTCTTGATCCAGATCGAGCGCAACCCGTTCGTGAGCAGGGTGGCCCGCACCGCGCCCAATTCCTTCAAGCTCGATCAAACATTCATCGCCAATCTGCTTCCCTACGCCGTGCCCGTCGTCGGTTTCGTGCTGACCGCATTTCCCTCGCTGGGCTACTGGATCGGTTCCTTGCTGGGTCCAATCGGCCGCGCGGTGAAGTGATCTCCAGTGGTGAACGGCGGGAGATTCCCTCAAGACTCAGGAAGCCCGCGGCCGATGACGGGGGATACGTTTCTCCACGCGTTCGCGAACCGACGAGGGCACGCCATGACCACGCCGCGCGGCAAACTCGGCAATTCCACCCAGTTTTTATCCACTCTGCTCATGACCGCCTTTCTTCTGCACTCGACCTCCGGCACGGCTGCCCGGGCCCAGGCACAGATTTCGGCCCTCAGCGCCCAACGGCTGATCCAGATGAGCGGTCCGGAGCTCGACGCGCTCTATCGCCAGGGAACATCCGTGGGGATACCGCCCGGCCGCGTGCGCGGCACCGCGCCTGCTGGCGCCGGGAACCAGGCGCAACGCGGCCCTGGCGCGAGGCACGCGCCTGATCTGGCAGGGCAAGGTGTTCGAGCCGGCCGAAGCGTTAGCCGTGAACCGCTTCTTCGGTCTGCCGATGATCCGGGCCCAGGTTTTTCAAGACCAGAGCTGGCTCGACGGCGCCCGGCCCTGGTACTTGACTACAGCCGGACGTCGCGCGTTTACGCGCAGTACCGCGATGAGATCCGCCAGGTCGCCCCCGGCCTCTTTCTGGGCCTCATGTACGCCCGGACCACCCCCCAGCCGACCCTTCGAAATGTACTTCGCGCTCGAGTCCCAGCCCTGAGCGATCATGCACGAAAGGACGTCCCGGAATCGAGCGACGAAGCCGATTCCGGCACATGCTTTGCACATCGGGAAGATCATCGTGAAACCACCACAGGAGCCCGGTCATGTCCAACCCGGCAGCGCCTCAACCGTCACAAAAACCCCGGCCAGGGGATCGGCCCGGCACCCCGGGCGCCGGCCCCGATCAGGACGAGCCAAACCCGTTTGGCCCCGACGCTCCCAATGTCCGCGAGGACGACCCGCCGGGGGGACAGGTCGTCCCCGAGGCGCCGCCGCCTTCGCCTCCGGAAACGGTCCTTGATGATGATCAATTCGCGCCTGATGAAACCTGAAGTCATGCAGCAGGCGAGGCCCATCGGCGACGCCGACGACCGAGATCCGTCCGTGGCCCGCAACCTGGAGCGGCTCGCCTGGCTGATGGACCGGGCGTTCACGATCCCGGGCACGAAGATCACGGTCGGGCTCGACGCCCTGCTCGGACTCTTGCCGGTAGGCGGCGACGTGCTCACGGGTATCGTCCAGGCCGCGCTCGTGCTGATCGCGCTGCGGCACTATCGTGTGCCGCGGTCAGTCGCGGCGCGGATGATGGGCAACGTCGCGCTCGACGTCGCCCTTGGCTCCATTCCTCTCCTTGGCGACCTCTTCGACGTCGCGTTTCAAGGCGAACACCAGGAACATCAAGCTGCTGGAGCCGTATCGGCCGCAGTCAGTGAGGGATCTCGTGGAGAGGCCTGGCTTCCCAGGGACATTCGCGCTGGAACCAGCCCGGCGCGGAACGCCCTGGCGTTACGTCTTGCCCATCGCGGCCATCCTTGTGCTGCTCCTGACATTGGTACTCATCGGCTTCATCACCGTGGTCCGTTGGCTATTCTCGTAGCGATCTGGTCTGCCTTGAATCTTCGAGGCATCCCCGGCCGGTCAGTTCCCGGCCCGAAAATTGCAGGCTAAACTTCCCGTCCAACCTCGATCGGGTTGCGTCACGCACCGATGACCGGCAAACCACTTGCGGGGACACCGACCATGAACCGTCAACAGCGCGAGGACGAGCTCCGCACGATGTTAACCACGCAGCGGGGCAAGGAAGAGCTGCTCGAGATTCTCAAGAAGCAAGCGGGCATCGAAGGGGGCAACCTTCCCCCGTTCGGCACGTTGCTCGTGGACACGATCTTGAACTACGAATTCCCACCCGAGTCCGATCAGGAGCCGCACTCGCAGCCGGAGGCGACCCCCGCCACAGTTCCCGCCGAGAAGACTGAGCCGGGCGACGTGAAGTTCGCCGCTCCCCCAGGGCAGGAAGCGCCGGGAGGGTGAAGATAAAGCGTCAGAGCGAGGCTCAAGGCTGGGCCCTGAGCCTCACCAGTTCTTGAAGGAATCGTCTTAACCGATCGAAAGCCGCTTTCGGATCCACGGCGTCCGGTCGTGCGGTTCTCCGCCCGTGTGCGACCCAGTTGCGGTATCGTCGCACCTGATTAACCTCTTCAACCAGACCGTCGAGTTCCTTGCCACGGCCTTTGAAGACGTCGAGCAGTCGTGAAAAGCTTCCATGCTCAATATCCTGAAGGGCGTCATCGACGATCCGCACGAGCATGGTATGGCTCAGCCGTACTTTTTCATCCTGGATCTCGGAGAGAATCCGATCTCGGACGACGGACTCGAAGACGGAGAAGAGCACCAAGACCGCGAAATCGTCAAGGTGCGTCAAGCAAAACTTAGCTCCCTCGACAATCGTGTTGGAGTCGAGGTTCCTTAGTTTATCGTCGCTGCCAAGTTGACCATCCCAGGGCAGGGCGTCCCAGTGCTTGAAGCCAAGTCGCCCGAAGATTTGCATGTGAGTTTGTGTCGTTTCGTACCAGCACCAGGCATCGTCAAGAGTAATCATTCGAGCAGACTCTGGAGGGCGGCCTCAAACGTCGATTGATCGAAGAGCTCCATCAGCGGCCGGTCTTGCCCAATAATACTCCAGCGATCTTCGGGCTCCTTCTCGACTCGGAACACCATGAATTTCTCGAGTCCGTTGCTCAAGTCCACTCGCCCGTATGCACGGGGCACGTAAATGACGCCGGTGGTGGATAGTGGCCCGACGACATTCCTTGCAATCGGCTGAACGTCTACATGCCTCGGGCCTACTGAAATCGATACGCCGGAGACTTTGTAGGTGCCGATGCCCTCCTCGCGGATCTCATAGAAACGATCTTCCACGGCTAGGATCTTCTTTGGGTCCGCTTGGGCGAGCCAATCTTTAATCTGATTGCACAGCCGATTGACCGCCGCAACCCATTCGTCACGCTTTTTTGCTGTTTCGGGCGATTGGGTGCGCAGTGTTCTCGGCCTTTTCCGTGAGAAACTCCTTGAGCGACGCCACGACTGCCCTCCTCGAATGATTCCTGACTCTGCCCTCACGCATGATTATAGAGCATCGATGCGGCGATCGCTATCTGCCTGACAGACATCAACCCCGTGGTGATCGAATCCTCCCCGATCGCCGTTTATACTGAGACGATCCGCCGGAACTACCGCTTCTCAGGCTTTGCCGGCAAGATCCTTCCGACGGCGGGACTGCGAAGGCTTCCGCCAACAACCCCCAGGGACGCGACTCTCATGCCCGCGACATCGGTCCGCTTTGCCCCTCTCTGTTTGATCATGGTGGCTGGGATTACCACCTGCCTGGCCAGCGATATCATTGGCAGGCTAACGACCCCGAGCGGCTGGAGGCAGCACGACAACCACCGGCCCAAACCGCCGGTCGTCGAGCCAGCGGGCGGCTCGGTCTCCAATGCCGCACCCAAGGATGCCGTCGTGCTCTTTGATGGAACCCACATGGGCACCTGGCAGACTCCGGAGGGCCGCCCGCCTGGGTGGCGTGTGAAAGAGGGGGTTCTCGAAGCCGTGCCCGGCACCGGACCGATTCAAACCAAGGACAAGTTTGGGGATGTTCAACTGCATGTCGAGTGGGCGGCGCCCAACCCGCCGCATGGGGTCGGACAGGACCGCGGCAACAGCGGCATCTTTCTGATGGGCCAGTTCGAGGTGCAGGTTCTCGACTCTTACAAGGCCGATACCTACGCCGACGGCCAGGCCGGGGCGATTTACGGGCAATTTCCCCCCCTGTTCAACGCCTCACGCCCGCCCGGAGAGTGGCAGACCTACGACATCGCCTTTCGCCGGCCGCGCTTTGACAAGAGCGGCCAGCTCCTGCAACCGGCCCGCATCACGCTCATTCACAACGGCATCGTTGTTCAGAACAATGAAGAACCATGGGGCCCGACCAACTGGCTGGAGCCAATGCCGTACGAGCCGGGCGTCAACCGCGGCCCGATCCAGCTACAGGACCACAGCCATCCCGTCCGCTTCCGAAACATCTGGCTGCGCAACCTGCCCGATCGTCCCGCGCCCTCGTCCCGGGACCTCGAGAGCCGCGGAGATCATCAGCCTTCCCGCGGGTATGCTTGATTCCCTGGCGGGCCAGTATTCCGCGGGTCCAGAAGCCAATGCGCTCCGGATCAAGCTGACGAGAGAAGAAGGGCACTTGCTGCTCACGCTGCCACATCGCCCCAAGCCCCTGCTCGTCGAGCCCATTTCCGCCACCGTCTTCGTGATGCCGCGCACCGACGCCCGCTTCACCTTCAAGAGAGACGATCAGGGCAACGTTACGGGGGTTGTGTTCCGGGTTGGCGATGCGGAGAGGACGCTCACGAGAATCAAGTAATTCATGCGGTGCGCTGCACGCAACTGTCGTGGGCGCGGCCTTTTTTTGGTGTTACTGGCTGCCCGGAGTGGCGCGTGGCGGCGTGATCGGCGTCCGCGCCAAGGCGATCAGCCGGGGGAGATTCCGGATGAAGACCCGGATCAGCCACCGGAGGATGAGCCAGGCCACGATTCCGCCGACGATCAGGATCGGAACCCAGACCGCCCAGTCAACCGCCCACAGAACGACGCCCTTGCCCAGGTTAACCAGGCTGTGCACCGAGCTGTCCCAGGTCGCGCGATCTGGGTCGGGAAGTCAGCGGCGACTGGGGCTGGCGGCTCGAACTTCTGGCGCTCGCGGACATTGAGCGTGAGCGTGGCCAGGGACGAAAGGTTTTCCAGCACCCTGATCCTGCCTTCGAGCTGCTCGATCTCGCCGCGCACCCGGCTCAGCTCGACCTCGACCTTGAGCACGTCTTCGAGCTTGCCGGTTCTCTCTTCCAGGATCTTGGTGAGCGTCTTCTCCTCGGCCTTCTTGTTCTTGATGCGGGCCTCGATGTCGTAGAATTGCTCGGTCACGTCTTGCGACGTCCGCGTGGTGCGCTCGAGCTCGCCGAGCGCGACGACATTTTGCACGAAGGACTCGAACTGATCCACGGGCACGCGAATCTTCCACCGCATCGACCGCTGAGAGCCGGGAGAGCCGACCGTGTTCTCGTCGGCGACATAGCCGCGGGCCTCCTGAACCAGACTCGTCAGTTTCTTGGCGATCGGGTTGACATCCTCGACCACGAGATCGACCTGGGCGTCGTAGATGATCTTTCGGGAGATTGCGGGCACCCCGGCCGGGACAGCGGACTTATCGGCCTGCGCGCCGCCTCCGGCCTGCATCATGCCCCCCCCATCATGGCCCCCTCATCATGCCCGCCATTCCTCGTCGCCGGGCGCTTGCAGGGCCGTACTTGAGCTACCGTCGGTCACGCCGAAGTAACGATCCGCGGACTTCGGGACTCGCGCGGCCGATCTGAACTGAGACACCTGCCTCGGCGAATTTCGCGTTCTCTCTGGCGCTGCCGCACCCGAGGAGAACCAAGACAAGCAACGGCGGAATGATGTGGAGGATTCTCATGGTATCGCTGGCCTCGCGCGGTTGTGGGCGATGTGTGACCGCTCGACGGGACGAATGGGACATTACTCCCAGTATGACGTAGTGACGGCCGTGATTTCTTAGGGGGTGGCGCGCCAGGACGCCAGTTTTATGAAAAGCCTATCAGGAACTCGGCCGACGGAAGTCCAGATCCTCCACTCAGTCCATCCCTGACGATCGTGTCAGCTTGGTTCGTCGTCTTTGGGCCTTTTTTCACTGGCGGAAAGGGTTGATTTCGCGGAATCTGAAGTATCCTGATAAAGCCCATGTCGCAACAGCCGCGGTTAGAAAAAGCTTAGGTCTACCATGAACCTGTCGAGATTCCTGGCCGATCTGGAACGGTCCGATGCTCTGAAGCTGGCCAACCTCCTGCGGCAGCCGACGCCCGAGGAGGCCGCCGCTCTGCGGGTTCACCTGGGGCCGGAACGGTTTGAACGAATGCACCGGCTGGCCCAGGCGACCGTGGCCCGGGCCCAGGCGGCTCAGCCCAAGGGCAACGTGGTGGTCATCCCCGGCTTCATGGGCAGCGAGTTGACGGCTTTTAGCCCCGGCGGTGGTCAAGAGCCGATCTGGCTGAACGTGCAGCGATTGGCCAGCGGCGGCTTCGACCGCTTGCGGATCAGCGATGACGCATGTTCCGATCCGGACGGAGAGGAGCTGAAGGCCTCCGGCGTCTTCAAGCGCAATTACGGAGAGCTCTTGCTCGCGCTGGCGGCACGCTGGAACGTTCAAGCGTTCGCGTACGACTGGCGGAAGGACCTGAATGCCAGCGCCGATCAACTGGACGCCTGGCTGGGCAAAAGCCGGTTTAACGGCCAGCCCGTTCACCTGGTAGCCCATGGGTCGGGGGGGCTGGTTGCGCGGGCGTTCATCGCCAGGCACCCAGAGCGATGGGCGAGTATGTGCGATAAGAACCCCGGCGCATCCTGCCAGCGCGGCGGCCGTCTGGTCATGCTGGGCACGCCGAATCACGGGTCGATTCTCACGGTTCAGGCCCTGGCCGGAGTCGCCAGCTTCGTAACCAAGCTGGGCTTGCTCAGGAACCCGCAAGACCACGACGAGCTACTCAAGGTGGTTCTCTCGTTTCCTGGCCTCTATCAACTGTTACCCGCACCCGATTTGTTCCCGGAGGCGGATCGATTCTACCAGGGCCGAATCTTCAGCGACCTGGCCTCCGTCGATGTGGAAGTGCCCCAGCGCCACTTGACGGCGGCGCTCAAGTTCCATGAGAGCCTGCGCACGCCGATCGGACTGGAAAGGGTCCACCTCATCCTGGGATACGGGCAGGCCACCTACGGCGGCATCATTGATATCACCCAGAACATGACGAGGCTCGACCATCTCGATGCGTATTCGGCCACCGGTCGCGGCGATGGAGTGGTCACGCTCGAGCATGGCGCGACTGGACGGAGCCGCCAACTATTTCGTTGCCGAGGAGCATGCCGGTCTGGTCACTAACCATGAAGTCCTGGCGGCGGTCGACGAGCCTGCTGGCGCACGGCACGCACCGAGCGGCTGGGCGCTGATCCTGGGCCGTTCGATGATGTTCGCATGGCCCAGCTACTGGCGCGGGCCCACGAGCAGGAAGTGCGACGATCGGAAGAGCTGGCTCGCCAGGTTCGGCTTGCCGGCGACGAGGGATCCGCGATCCGTCCGAGCGGCATCTCGAGGAATCGCTCATGCGCGACCTGCTCAGTCCCCGCCAGGTCATCGTCCGGCGAGCACCCTCGGCCTCGATCATGATGAAGCACCCCCGGGTCGAGCTCGCGCTTGTCAACGATCATATCGCCACCCTGGACTGCGAGTTTTATCGAACCCGCCGGTCCAATTTGCCCGTCGACGCGATCGCGGTCGGGCATTACCTGGGCGTCAAACCTTCCGGCAGCGAGCGCGAGCTTGACGCGGCCATCTCGCGGGCCATCCTGGACCTGGCTCCCGAGCAGCCGATCAAGGAATCCGACCTGGTGCTCACCCAGTACTCCGAGCGAGGCATTCTCAAGGGTGAGCTCGGCCAGCCCTTCTTCTTGCCCGACCCGCGCGATCACAGGGGCAACCGGATCATCGCCATCGCGGGGATGGGCGTACCAGGCCGGTTTGGCTGGCCCGAGCTCACGGTGCTGGCGCGCGAGCTCATCTGGTCGGTGGGGCGGCTGGGCAAGCGCCACCTGGCGATCGCCTCGGTGGGCACACGATACTCCACGGTTCCTCTGGCCGACGCCATCAGGGCCTGGATTCGAGGTCTCAAGAACGCCGTCACCGGGGCCATCGAGAGCGAGATCCGCCACATCCAGCGGCTGACGATCCTGCTTCAGGACCCGCGGCTGATGGAAGCAGCCCACGAAGCGATTCTCGGCGAGATTCGCCAGCTCGAAGATCGCCGCCGGCTGGAAATCGAGTTCGAGCCGTTCACGGTGGATCGGCTTGACCGTTATATGGAGAGAGGTTTCGAGCGAGATGAGCAAGAGCTGGCTGAAGAGCTGCGCCGCCGCCGCCAGGGCAGAAATGCGGAGCGAGACCCGGAGCCTTCGCCCACTCGCGTGACGCTCGGCCTGGAAGGCTCTTCTTATCACTTCGGAGGCGCTCACCAGCGAGGCCTCTGTTCCCGAACGGGCCGTGCCGCTTGACCCGGTGCTTGTTCAGCAGGCTAACGCCCGGCTTGCCGCCGAGAGCGATCCCGATCGGCAACTGACCAAAGGGCAGTTCCTGCAACGGCTCCTCGTGCCCGACGACCTGCGCGAGGCGCTGAAATCCGCGGCGCCCGTGGTCATGATGCTGGACCGGGAAACGGCCAAGATCCACTGGGAGATGGTGGCCCAATTCGAGCCATCCGCTTCCGAGAGCACGCGGGCCGAGGGCCACGGCGAGAGCGAGGAGAGCGACGACCCGTTTGATCGGAAGTTCGAATACACCGATTACTTTCTGGGTACCAGCCGGGGCTTCACGCGACAGCTTCGTACCACCTTCGCGCCGCCGCCGGAACCGCCGCCGCCGCCGCGCAGAGTGCTGCGAGTCCTGGTCGTCGCCAACCCCGCGGCCGATGCGCCGCTTCCCGGCGCCGAGCGCGAGGGACACGAGGTCGCCGACGCCTTTGAGGCTTTCAACGCTGTTTATGAAGATCTGTGCGAGAACCGCGTCGAGGTGAGCCGGCTCATCGGTCCTGAACAGGCCTCGCGGACGGAGGTGCTCGAACACCTGATGCTCCGCCACTACGATGTTCTCCACTTCGCGGGCCACTGCATTTACGATGACAAGAACCCCCAGATGTCGGGTTGGGTATTCGGTCGCGACCAGCGGATCTCGGCGTACGAGCTCAACAGGGTTGACCGGGTGCCAAGGTTCGTCTTTTCCAATGCCTGCGAGTCGGGTGTTCTCTCGGGCGGCGCAAGCCCGTATTCGCCAGGACTGGCGCCCAGCTTCGCCGAGTCGTTCTTCCTCCGCGGCGTCTCCAACTTCGTCTGCACCGCATGGCCGGTCGACGACACGGCGGCCCTGGAGTTCGCCCAGTGGGTCTACTTCTGTTTGCTGGGCCTGCGGCCCCATGCCGGGCCAGGCCCCAAGTTCACGCCGCTGGCCCCCATGCCCATGCACGCGGCGATGCGCCAGGCCCGCCTCAGGATCGCCGGACAGCCCCACGGCGTGCAGACCTGGGGGGCCTATCAGCATTACGGCAACCCGTACCTTCGCTTCTTCGACCCCGAGGCGATGAAGACCCCACCGCCAGCCGCACCCTTCAAGGCAGAGGCCCCGCCTCCATCGAAGACGGTCGAACCCGACGATTCAGCCGGGTTGATCGCAGCCCTTTCTGATTCGCCCGGCCTCAGCCCGGAGGCCGCGCGACAGTCCGCGGTGGCGGAGGCCACCGGAAACAAAGAGGCCGTGGAAACGAAACCTCGCCGGGAAAAGCGATCCCAAAGAAAAACGACGCGGTCCTGAACCGTCCCGCCCGATCACGGCACCGCCGTGGCAAGCCGTCCCGCCCTTGCCTTTCTTGTGGCAAGGTCTCACGCCCTTGCCACGCGGGCCCTTCTCATTCCGCGATGTACCACGGGACGTTGATCACAACGACCCGGCGAAAGCCGCTGAGCCGCAAGTAAGCCTCGATCAGGACGCCGGTCTGGTTGTGCAGGATAAAGTGGTACCACCGATTGCCGATGAGCTCGGGAATGATCACAGCGATATCGCGGTCGGGATGGGCGTGCTTGAGGTCGGTGACCACTTCCTTGAGCGGCGAGTAGAGTCGTCGATAGGGGGAATAAATGACGATCAGCTTGGGCGCGGGCCGGTGCGCCGCCAGGGCCGGTTCGACGACCAGCGTTTTCCAACCGTCCTCAAGTGCCGCCATCGCGTTCTCGTCACCCGCGATGTGGAGCGCGAAAACCTCTGGCGACACTCCATCGCGAACCGCATCGCTCTGCGGGTGATCGCGCTCCAGCCGAGAACTGGCAGCAGAACCAGTGGCGGCTTGAGGTTTTCCACATCCACCGGCTCTTTGCTGGCCACCCGGCGCACGACGGTCTGATAGTGCCTGTGCACGCTGTAAAAGAGGGCCAGCAGCCCTGGGATCAGGAACATCATCACCCAGGCGCCTTCGACGAACTTGGAGATCAGCACGACCACAAGCGTCACTGCCGTGCAAATCGCTCCGGCGGCATTGATCGCCATCGACGTTCCCGTGTGCTCAAGGGCGCTGCGCCGCCAGTGCTCGACCATCCCGGCCTGTGAGAGCGTGAACGCCAGAAAAGCCCCTACGGCGAACAGGGGAATGAGTCGATCGGTGATGCCACCAAACCCGATCAAAAGTCCCGCCGACAAGCCAGCCAGGACCATGATGCCTTGGGAATACACCAGGCGGCGTCCGCGGTGAGCGAAACCGCGCGGCAGAAAACCGTCTTGCGCAATCACCCTGCAAAGGCGCGGGAAATCGGCGAATCCCGTATTGGCCGATAATGCCAGAACACTGAGGACCGAGCCGATCGTGACGTAATAAAAGATTCCCCGGCCGGCGACCGCGGCCACGAGTTGAGACAGGATGCTCTGGTAGCCAGTCTGGCCGGGCTCGGTCGCGCCGATGCCATAGGCTCGGCACAGGTAGGCGATTCCGGCCAGCAGCACGGCCAGGACCACGACGATGGCCGTGAGCGTCCTTCGCGCATTGAGAACCGTTGGCTCCTTGAACGCGGTCACGCCGTTGCTGACAGCCTCAACGCCCGTCATCGCCGTGCAGCCGCTGGCGAACGCCCGCATCAGCAGCCAAAAGCTTGCCGCCATCGCCGCCGGCGGCTGTACGGCCGGCGCTTCGACGGGCGTCGGCCGGCCGCCCGAGAGCAGCGTCTTGCCCACGCCAATGACAATCACAGCCAGGAGCGTGACGATAAACAGATACGTCGGCACGATGAACGCGACGCCCGATTCTTTGACGCCCCGCAGATTGACCACCGTGATCATGGCCAGGATTGCCAGGCAGAGCCAGAGCGTATACGGCTGAAAGGGGGGCAAGGCCGATACCAACGCACCAACCCCAGCCGAGATGCCGACCGCCACGGTCAGCACATAGTCGAGCATGAGTGCCGCCGCGGCCAGCAAGCCGGCGGTCGTACCCAGGTTTTCCTTGGCCACGGTGTAGGAACCACCCCCGTGGGGATACGCCGCGATCGTCTGGCGATAAGAAAAATAGACGATCAAGAGCAAGGCGATGATCAGCGTGCTGATCGGCCCGATGTAGGCCACGCCGCTGATACCCAGGGGGATGAGCAGCGTCAGGGCCGCTTCGGGGCCGTAAGCCGCCGAAGCCAGGGCGTCGAGCCCGAGCATCGGAATGCCCGAGAGTACCCCCACGCGCTGCTCGCCTTCTTCAAACGTCGCCAGCCTGCGGCCGAAGAGATAATCGGAGAGCGACATCGCTGGTCCTGAAGTCGGTGGGCCAAGTGAAAATCCAGGAAGGGACATACCGAAGGGATTTTTCTTGGTTCGTCACGGCCACTAGATCTTGTCCTCGTGCAGCTTAAGCCGAACCACTGTCTCGAAGAGGCCGCACTTTTCGAGCGTCGCTAGGTATTCCGTTACGCTCTTCGGGGGTCTCTGTAAACTCGCCCGATGAAGCCTCGCCGCCTCGATGATGGTTGCCGGGTGTTCATTCCAAAGCCGCGCGATAAATTCATCGGGGTTGATAGCCTCAAGGTGGAAGCGCTCGAGTACCGAGGTCGGGAAGTCACTTAGGTTGAACGTAACGATCAGGGTCGCCCCGCCATGAATTGCTGCCGCGAGCACATGCCTATCGTTCGGGTCGGGGAGAGTCAGGGTCGGGATAAGGTCCTCGTACCCGGTGACCAGGCAGTCGGGAACGTGCTGGTCCATGAGGCTCCGGCACCGAGCAAGTCTTTCCGCCGGGAGATCGGGGCGGTCGGCAAGGACGCTTCTTGTCCACTCGTCGTGGATTTCGTCAGTCCAGCGGGCCTTGAACGCGTCCGTGAGGGCGAGTTGCATGAGCAGGTCCCGGAGCGGCGCAGAGTAGAGGACACAGGCATCATAGATGACGATCGGAACCACGGGTTAGTAGCCCAAGTCCAGATCTTGGCTTAACGCCGCAAGTTCCGAAAGCGCCGCTTGACGCTTGGCCTGAAACTCCCGCTTGTAAGCGAGCACATCTTCCAGTCGCACCCGCCGGTGAGTGCCGACTTTCCGGCTCGGGATAGTGCCCTCGTCCAAGAGCTTCACCAGATGCGGCCGGGAGACGTTTAGCAGGTCGGCGGCTTGCTGGCTGGTGAGTTCCGCCTGCACGGGCGTAAGAGTTACAGCGTTGCCCTGCCCCATCTCGCTTAAGGCTCGCAACAAGAGACGCAACGCTGAGCGGGGCAGTATTAATTCCTCGGTTGAGGTGCCGGTTATGAGCTCCAGGCGAATCTCGCTTCCCTTGTGCTCCGCAAGCTTCCGGCCCAGCTCCCTTGCCAGCGCCGCATCGGCCTTGGACGGTGCCACCACCTCGTTACCGTTTGCTAATTGGGCCATTGCCTGGTGCCTCCTTCCTAAAATGCTTCGAACTCTAACGAGCCTACCACAAGCATGACATAATCGCAATAAGCGAAACAGCCTTTCTGCTGCGCATCATTATGTCCATCCCCGCCATTGAAAGGCGACCCGGCTGGAAGAGCTGAGTTCGCCTCGAATCTGGCCTACCTCTTGGGCTCGATGCTCTCCATGTCGCGAACGGTAATCAGGCGGGTGCCCAGGTCTTCGCTCCAGTGGGCTTGGCCTCGGACGCCCACGCGGCGGGCGAGCAAGGGTTCGGGGTTAAGGCCGGGGGGAATGTCGAGGTAGGCGATGGCCGTGCCGTCACGGCCGATCAAGGTGAATACCTTGTGACCATCGACCTTGCGTGCCGACGGTTGGACGAATCCCACCGCGTCGTAAGCCCGGGCGCGGCTCCGCGCTTGCTGGGCCAGGCGCTGGCGCACCGCGACCACCTCGCGATCGCGGCGATGGCTGCGGGCCAGGATCGACTCGATCGCACGCGCAGGCCCGGGCGGCTTGCTCATGCTGAGTCAGACGGGCCAGCCGGGTCCGTATCGCTTCTTCCAGGTCGGCTCGATCACCGCCGCGCTTGAGCAGACCCTGATAGCTCGCGCGAACCGTCTCGAACCGCCATTCTTCGATCGGCTGCCCGGTGATGATCGCGCGATGCATGGCGTCGATTCGGTCGAGCTCAGAGGCGACTTCGGCCGGCCAGGATGAAGGTGATCCGCTCGTCCGTCCTTGCCCCCGAGATGACGGTCCGGGCTCGTCGTATGATGCGCGAATCACTCGGGGCGGAGTCGCGGCCTGCGCTGGAGGGGTGAAGAAACCCGCGTCCAGCATCGTCGCCAGAACGATCGCTTCAGCCACCTGTTTGACCGAGACCAGAAGCGCCAACGTAAAACTCCCGGCGAGCGCGAAAGGAAATCGGTGCTGTGGCCCCAGCATGATCTCGGGCCGAACGCGGACCTCACGTGAAAGCGATATGCGAAAAGGTTGATACTTCAGATCCGTAGCGGCGTCAAGGGCAATCAAGATCGGGATTGGCTTCTCTAAATGACGAACGCTTTGACACTTACGGCGTGAGCCCGGCCGCACTCGCGCACGGCCCCGACCAGGACATCGGCTGCGTCGGCCTCCGCGGCGGGATCGGATTGAAGTCGCTGGAAGGCTCTTTTCTTTTCCGGCCCGGCTCACTACAATCTTTCTTTTCCCACCCACTCGGGACAACAGCCATGCTGCTCGTTCGTCCCTGCGTGTTTCAGGTCGGATGGCGATCGGAATGTTGCTTGTGGCGCCGGCTTGTGCAATGTCGGGCCTGGCGAGGAGTTGAGAAGGATGTATGCGATCATCGAAGACGGCAGCCACCAGTTCAGAGTGAGCGAAGGGGACCACGTGCGGGTTGACCATCGCGAAGGAAAAGCGGGAGACGAAGTCATTTTCTCCAAGGTCTTGTTGATCGCCGGCGGCTCGGATGGCCCGACGATCGGGGTGCCTGAAGTCGAAGGTGCCCAGGTCGTGGGGAAGATCGTCAACCAGTTCCGAACAAAAAAGATCATCATTCAGAAATTTCGACGCCGCAAGAACGTACGCCGAAGAAGGGGCCACCGGCAGCCCTATACTACGGTGCAAATCACGAGCCTGGTTGCATCTCGGTAGCCAGATTCGAGCCCGCAGCCTGTCTGATTAAACGCATAAACCGCTCAATCTTGCCGAATAATGCGGCCGCTGGGTGGTTTTTTTGTTGCATTCAGGTGGTAGACGCTTACCATGATGGGGAGCACAAACGGACACGACGGAGGTCAACGATCGAAGCGAGATCGGGGGTCGCGAGATGCCGGCGAACTGGTCGAATGATTGGCATGCTCATAAAACTCGGCTATGGAAAAACGGGAGCGGGGGGTTTGCCATACGCCGTCGTGCGGTAAACTTAAGACGGCGAAGAGAGCGTGGCGAAAGCAACTTTCGATCGGCATCGCATTTGCTAACCGCAATTCAAACTCCAATGAAGCTCATCAACTACACGGGCTTGAGATAGCACCAGGCAGACGATAGAAAAGTCATCTGCACTGTGATGAGATCGGCTCAGAATGCCGATCTGTACTTCTCAGAAATACATCTCTGGACTTTTGGCCAGATATCGGCTACATCATGGGTGAGTCGCGTGGTGGGTTGGAGCCCAGGGTGTTGTCTTACTTTGGAGAGCAGCAGATGGCAACAGTAGGCGAACGGGCAGGATTGGTGACCGCCGCGGGACAGGTGGGGACCGAGCCGGAGGGCTCCAAGGAGCGGATGCGAAAACGATCGGGAATGGAAGTTCCCCGCGTTTTCAGCACCGAGGGGCAGAGCCCGTTCGACCAGATCGACTGGGATTTTCGCTCGGCCGAGATCAAGGACGAGCGCGGCCGGATGATCTTCCAGCAGACCGATTGCGAGATTCCCCGCAACTGGAGCCAGCTTGCCACCAACGTGGTAGCCAGCAAGTACTTTTACGGTGACGTGGCCAGCGGCAACGGCTCTCCCGCGGAGGGGAAGCGCGAGTACTCGGCGCGGCAGCTCATCGACCGGGTGACGAGGACCATCGCCGACTGGGGCCGCGACGACGGCTATTTCGCGACCGCAGACGACGCCGAACGGTTCTATGACGAGCTAACGGCCTTGTGCCTGAACCAGTACGGGGCGTTCAACTCGCCGGTCTGGTTCAATGTGGGGCTCTATCATCGCTACGGGATTTCCGGGCCGGCCAACAACTGGCGGTGGGACGAGGAAACCCGCGCGATCGTCCGGGCCACGAGCGCCTACCAGACGCCCCAGGCCTCGGCATGCTTCATCCAGAGCGTCTCCGACGACATGGACGCCATCATGAAGCTGGCTCACAGCGAGGCCATGCTCTTCAAGTTCGGCTCGGGCACGGGCACCGATCTTTCAACCCTCCGGTCCAGCCGAGAGAAGCTCTCCGGCGGGGGCAAACCCTCGGGACCGGTCAGCTTCATGCGGGTGTACGACGCGATCGCCAGCGTCGTCAAGTCGGGCGGCAAGACCCGTCGCGCCGCCAAGATGCAAACCCTCAAGTGCTGGCACCCCGACATCCTCGAATTCATCGAGTGCAAGACCAACGAGGAAGCCAAAGCCCAGGCACTGATCCGCCAGGGCTACGAGGCCAACTTCAACGGCGAAGCCTACAGCTCGGTGATGTTCCAGAACGCCAACCTGTCGGTGCGGTGCAGCGATGCGTTCCTGCGCGCCGGCGAAAACGACCAGGAGTGGACCACCCGCGCCGTCACCACCGGCCGCCCCATGAATACCTACAAGGCCCGCACCCTGCTCGACAAGATCGCCCTGGGCACCTGGCTCTGCGGCGATCCTGGCGTTCAGTACGAAGACACCATCCAGCGCTGGCATACCTGCCCCAACACCGCGCCCATCAATTCATCGAACCCTTGCAGCGAGTATATGTTCATTGATGATTCGGCCTGCAACCTGTCTTCGCTCAACCTGATGAAGTTTTGCCGTGAGGACGGCGGGTTCGACGTCCAGCGGTTCCGGGCGGCGGTGCGAATCTTCATCACGGCCCAGGAGATCCTGGTCGATCACGCCAGCTATCCCACCGAGAAGATCGCGCTCAACAGCCACCGGTTCCGGCCGCTGGGTCTGGGCTACGCCAACCTGGGCAGCCTGCTCATGGCCGCCGGCCTGCCTTACGACTCGGACGCCGGCCGGGCCCTGGCCGCGTCGATCACGGCGATCATGCACGGCCAGTGCTACCTGAGCAGCGCCGAGCACGCGGCCCATGTCGGCGCGTTCGAGGGCTTCGCGCTCAATCGCGAGCCGATGCTCAAGGTCATGGAGATGCACCAGGCCGCCGCCCTGGCGATCGACGGCGCCGCGCCCGCCGACCTCAAAGCGGCCGCCGCCGCGGTCTGGGCGGAATGCCTGGAGCAGGGCCGGAAGCACGGCTACCGCAACAGCCAGGTCACGGTGCTGGCGCCGACCGGCACCATCGCCTTCATGATGGATTGCGACACCACGGGCATCGAGCCCGACATCGCGCTGGTGAAATACAAGCAACTGGCCGGCGGCGGCATGCTCAAGATCGTCAATCGCACCGTTCCCATGGCGCTGCAGAAGCTCGGCTACGACGAGCCGACCGTGCGGGGAATCCTCGACTACATCGACGCGCACGATACCATCGAGGGGCGCCGGGACTGAGCGACCATCACCTGCCGGTCTTCGACTGCGCCTTCGCACCGCCGCAAGGGGGCCGGAGCATCCATTTCCGCGGCCACCTCAAGATGATGGCCGCCGTGCAGCCGTTTCTCTCCGGGCGCCATCTCCAAGACGTGCAACGTGCCCGCTGAAGCCACGGTCGAAGACATTCGCGGCGCCTATCTCGAAGGCTGGAGGCTTGGCCTCAAGGCGCTGGCGATCTATCGCGACGGCTCGAAGGGATCTCAGCCGGTTTCCACCAAGTCCGAATCGAGCGAGTCGGCCAAGGACGCCGAGGCCGCCAGGATCGCCGCCGCGCCGCTCTGCGGCTGCGCCGGCCGTCGCCGCGCCAGCCCCGGCGCCTCAGATCGTCTACCAGCCAAGGCGAGAGCGGCTGCCCCACACGCGCCGCAGCCTCACCCACAAATTTGACGTCCAGGGCCATGAAGGTTACATCAACGTCGGCTTCTATCCCGATGGCCGGCCCGGCGAGCTGTTCATCACCATGGCCAAGGAGGGCTCGACGATCGGCGGCCTGATGGACGTGCTGGGCACCTCGATCTCGATCGGCCTGCAATACGGCGTGCCCCTGGAAGTGTTCGTCAACAAGTTCGCGCACAGCCGATTCGAGCCGGCCGGGTTCACCAAGAACCCCGACATCCCGATCGCCAAGAGCGTTGCCGATTACATCTTCCGCTGGCTGGGCATGGAGTTCATTCCCGGCTACCGCGAGGCCAATGCGCCGCAAGCGCCCCGGCGGGGACGAACTTGCCGTCGCGCCGGCCGTCGCCGGTGCTCAAGGTCAACGGCCATCGCTCGGCCACCATCGCCGACCTCGAGCACGCCGAGGCCGTGATGGGCGCGAGCGCTCAAACGCGGATCGTCCCCGAGCCGGAGGCCACGGAAACCCAGCTCCAGGACGGCCTGAGCGAGCAAGATCGCCAGTTCGCCCACTTCCAGAGCGACGCCCCCGCCTGCGACAACTGCGGTGCGCTCACCGTCCGCTGCGGCACCTGCTACCGCTGCTTCAACTGCGGCAACAGCATGGGGTGCTCGTGAGGCGAGCCTGCTCACCGCGATTGCGAGGTGCGCATGGCCGTGATTGGCCTGGATCTGGGGGCGACGAAACTGGCCGGGGCGTTGTTCGACCGTGACGGCACCGTCCTCGAACGCGCCGTGACACTGCTCGAGGGCCGCGAGGGAGACGAGGTCGGGCGGCTGATCGTCGAGCGGATGTCGGCGCTTGCGAAGCGCGGCGGCGGCGCGGGCCATGGAGGTAGAGGCGGTCGGCGTGTCGGTGCCGGGGATCGCGCATCACGAGGATGGAACGGTCTGGGCACCGAACATCGCCGGTTGGGAGCGGTATCCGCTGCGCGACGTGCTCCGTGCCGAGGTCGGAGACTCGTGCCAGGTGGTGGTGGAAAGCGACCGGGCCTCTTCGATCCTGGCAGAGGTGTCTCGCGGGGTCGCGCGGGGTTGCCGGCATGCGATCTTCCTGGCGGTGGGCACGGGGATCGGCGCCGGTATTCTGGTGGACGGGTCGATCCTGAGGGGTGCGCACGACATCGCGGGTGCGATCGGCTGGATGGGGCTCGACCGTCCTTACCAGGCGGCCTACCGCCGTTGCGGAGGGTTCGAGTCGCACGCATCCGGGGCGGGTATCGCGCGAGTGGCGCGGGAACTGCTCGAGGCCGAGCCGGGTTACCAGGGGGCCTTGCGTGCGCTCGCGCCGGAGCAGATCACGGCCCACGAGGTCTTCAAGGCATTCGCGGCGGGTGACGGCCTGGCGGCGCGGGTGGTGGCCAACGCGGTGGAATGCTGGGGGATGGCGGTCGCGAACCTGGTGAGCCTGTTCGACCCCGAGATGGTCGTGCTGGGCGGCGGGCTGTTCGGGCCGGCGGCAGGGCAGCTCGATCGGATCGTCGCGGAGGCGCGGCAATGGGCGCAGCCGGTCAGTTTCACGAAGGTGGCCGTGTGCGTCAGCGCGCTGGGGCCGGAGGCGTGCCTGCTCGGAACGGGCGAACTGGCGCTGCGGGCGGCGCGGCAGGGGGTGCCGGAATGACGGGTCATCGCGCGGTGTTCGCCTCGGCCTGCCTGGGGATGCTGCTGTTCGGGGTGACGCTGACGACCCTGGGCTCGGTGCTGCCGCCCTTGATCACCCGGTACGGGCTGGACGAAGCCGACGCGGGATCGCTCATGGCCCTGATGAGCCTGGGAATCCTGGCGGGGTCGCTGGTCTTCGGGCCGGTGGTGGACCGATTCGGATACCGGCCCGTGCTCGTCGCCGGGGCGCTGGGGGTGGGGCTGGGCCTGGCGGCCATCGCGTGGCGCCGAGGCCGAGCCTGCTGACGCCGGCGATGCTGATGTTCGGTTGCGGCGGCGGCCTGCTTAACGGCGCGACCAACGCGCTCGTGGCCGACATCACGCCGGAGGGACGCGACTCGGGGCTGGCGCTTCTGGGCGTGTTCTTCGGGATCGGCGCATTCGGCGTCCCGCTCGTGCTGGGGCTCTCTGCTGGAATGGGCGACGTACACGGCGATCGTGGGGGGCTGGCGCTCCTGGTCGTCGCGCCGCTGGTTGACTTCCTGGTGGTGAGGTTCCCGCCGCCGAAGCAGCCGCAGGGGTTCCCGCTGCGGCGCGTCGGGGCGCTGCTGGGCGACGCCACGCTCTGGCTCGTGGGCCTCCTGCTGTTCTTCCAGAGCGGAATGGAGATCACGCTCGGGGGATGGAGCGCCAGTATCGTGCGCGAGGTGCTGGGGCTGAGCGAGGAGCGGTCCATCCTGGTGCTGTCACTGTTCTGGGTCGGGATGGTGGCCGCCCGGCTCGTGCTGACTCAACTGCTGCGGTTCCGGCCGGCGGCGGCCGTGTTCCCGGGGTTCCTGGCAGTCGCCCTGGCGGGAGCGGGGCTGCTCCTGGCCGGGCAGAGCCCGGCGGCGGCAGGGGCGGGGCTCTTCCTGCTCGGGGTTCGGCCTTGCGGCGGGATTCCCGATCCTGCTAGGGTTTCTCGGTGGGCTCTACCAGCGACCTGACCGGGCACGGCGTTCAGCGCGGTCTTCGTGATGGCGCTGCGTCGGGGGAAGCTCGCTGCCTTATCTGACGGGCGTGCTGGGAGACCGCCAAGGCCTGCGGGCGTCTCTCCTGGTGGTGCCCATCGGGTTGCTGGCACAAGGTGGGCTCTTCCTGCTCCTGCGGCGGCGGATGCGGACGATCGCGACCGCCACCGAAACCGATCTCTCCCGGAATTGAGGAGTCGATCATGCTGGCGCTGGAATGGCTGAGTCAGGCACGCGGGGTCATGGACCGGATCGAAGCGACCCAGATGGAGAACATCCGGCGGGCGGCGGCGATCATGGCGGACTCGATCGCGGCGGATCGCTGGGTCCACACCTTCGGCTGCGGGCACGCGACGATCCCGGTGGAGGAGATGTACCCACGAATCGGCGGCTTCGTCGGCTTCCACCCGATGGTGGAGCTGCCACTGACCTTCTTCACGCGCATCGTGGGCGAGATGGGCGTTCGCCAGTTCGTCTTTCTGGAGGGAGTGGAAGGATACGGCGACAGGATCATGGAAGGATACGACTTCGACCCGCGCGACACCATGTGGATCTTCTCGCACTCGGGGATCAACGCGGTGAACATCGACGTGGCGCTGCGGGCGAAGGCGATCGGGATGAAGGTGGTGGTCTGCGGGTCGGAGCAGGGGTTCCGGACCAAGGCCAGCCGCCACTCGTCGGGGAAGAAGCTCTTCGAGATCGCCGATGTGGTCGTGGATAACTGCACGGACGCCGTGGACGCCTCGGTGCCGATCAAGAACCACCAGGACAAGATCGGGCCCATCTCCACGATGGCGTTCGTGACCCTGGTCTGGATGATCATCACGACGGTGGCGGAAGACCTGGTGGAGCGCGGGGTCAAGCTCTCGATCCACCCGTCGCACAATGTGCCGGGAGACACGACGGCGCACCTGCGGCTCGACGCCGCCCTCCGCGAGTACAAGAGACGGATCGCGGGCGTGTGAGGGTGGCACTCCCTGGATCGCTGGCAGCGTGGACGCCGCGTATTCACGCCTCCGAACGGCCCGCCTGAGCGGGCTGGCTCGCGCGGCTTGCCTCGTCTGGCTCGCCTGGACGTTGGTTCGAACGCCGATCCGCAGACGATCACGCCGCCCCAGCCCCCGCGCACAGCCGGCCGCGAGATGACCGAAGGCGCCGTCGTGCGCGGCCCGAGGGAAGGCCGTCGCCTGGCCCTGGTCTTCACGGGACACGAGTTCGCCGAGGGCGGCGCAGACGATCCTCGACGAGCTGGCGAAGCATCGCGCCCGGGCTTCCTTCTTCCTGACGGGCGACTTTCTGATGCAAACCCCGCGTTCAACCCCTCGTCCGGCGAATCGTGGACGAAGGCCACTTTCTCGGTCCGCATTCCGATAAACACCTGCTCTATTGCACGTGGGATCAAGAGCAAGAAGACCCTTGTGTCGAGGGAGGACTTTCGCCGCCGACCTGCGCGCCAACCTGGAAGAAGCTCGCCCGCGTCGGAGTAGGACCGGCCGCGCTATTTCCTGCCCGCCGTACGAACACTGCAATGCGCGACATCGCCGCGTGGACCGCCGAGCTTGGCCTTCAGCTCGTCAACTTCACCCCGGGAACGCGCTCGAATGCCGACTATACCGAGGACGCGGCGACGAACTTCGTCTCGTCGCGTGCGATCTTCGAGAGCATCATCCGCCGCGAGCGGCAGGATCCCGCACGGGCTGAACGGCTTCCTGCTGTTGTTGCACATCGGTGCCGGCCCGAAGCGCACCGACAAGTTTCACACCCGTTTCGGCGAGTTGCTGGACGACCTCGCCGGCAAGGGCTACCAGTTCGTCCGGGTGGATGAGCTGCTGGAGACCGAGCAAGAAGGCTCCATGATCCCCGCAACCCGAGCTAAGCAACCGCCCGAAGTCCGCAGTTTGAGGTTCGAGGGAGACCGGGGGACCGAGTGACAGCGAAGCCTCCGCGACCGCAGACCTACGGTCCTTGCATCATGGCTTCGAGTTGCTTCGTGCTCACGAACAGCCGGTAGGGCGAGCCGGGAAGTTCCTCGAAATCCCACTTCCGGTAGAACGCCTTCGCCCTCAAGGTCGATTAATGCCCTCGTCACTGATAGATGCTTTTCTTGGTTCTGGAGGGCTTTGGTCGAGAGCCAATGGTTGACCGAGTCTTCACCGGATCGAAATGACCTACGGCGATGTTCGCGGCGCAAGGTTTCAAGACCGTAACCATCCGGGAAGCGAACCCCGCTCACGCCTCGCCTCGCATGATCGAGCCGAGCTGACGCTGGGCCTCACTACGGCCAAGGCCGATCGACGTGCAGCCGCCGAGGACTCTTCACTGTGACGAACCGCGTGACCTCCGAATTTGCTCGTGATACGATCACGCGGAATGATCTTCTGAAGAGAGCCGCTTCCAGCAGGAAAGGGCTTGAGCATGCCTCCGCGGCGATGGATCAGCATTCCGGCGGGAATGATCCTGGTACTCCTGGCGGTCGTGGCCGGCACAAAGGCTCAAGACGACAAACGCGTGCCGGCGGCCGTCGTGACCATCAAGGGCAACGTGCTGTGCAACCGGGCGACGGCAACGAAGCCCTGGAACTGGGACCCCAAGGACGGTGATCACACGCCCGTCATGTTTGCGCTCGAGGGCACGCCCGAGATCGCTGGGCAGGTCCGCAGCATCATGAGCCGTTACCCGGATCGGGGCCTCGATGTTGATGACGCGCTCCGGATTCAAGACGAGTTCACCCAGCACCTGAAGTTCTTCATCGTCCCAGGCCCGATCGCTGAAAAGGTACACAAGGAGGTAGAAGCAGGCTCTCGGCTGCTGGCGCTGACCGGGACGGTCGCACGGAAGGACGGCAAGAACTGGATCACCGTCACCCGGGCATGAACCGGCCAAGGTGAAGCTACCCGGCCAGGATGCTCGCCCCGGATCAGCCTTTCTCCTCGCCGGCCAGGGAGCCGCTTGCGCTCAAGATCAATGAGAAGCTGACGCTCAAGTGCATCCTGTTGCCTGCCGGCCGCTTCCTGGCGGGGTCGCCTTTTTATCAACGGCGCTATCAGGACGAATACCCTCACGAGGTCGTCCTGACCAGGCCTTTCTACATGTCGGAAATTCCCATCACTCAGGAGATCTATGAGGCCGTGATGGGCGAACACGAACCCCTCGCTCAGCAAGGGCGCGACGTTTCCGGTCGAGCGAACAGCTCTCGCCGACATCCAGCGATTCTGCCAGATTCTATCGCAAATAAACGGCGTCACGGTGCGTCTGCCAACCGATGCCGAGTGGGAGTACGCCGCCCGCGTCGGCACGTCCAACCCCTGCTTCACCGAGAAATACAACGACCAGCGCAGCGAGACGGGCAGCAAGCCCAACACCACCCCGGTCCGGAGCCGAAAGCCCAACGCGTGGGGCCTCTATGACATGCTCTGCGGCGGCTGGCACGTCACGCATGACTACAAGGCAGACAATGTGCGGGTGAAGCAGGTAGACCCGAAAGGACCCGCCGCGATCGATAAGGAAGTTCATCGAGATGGCTCCAGCCGGCTCCACAAGACACGCGGAGGTCCGCATTACGATCACTCTCGCCCCAACATCCACGGCGCCGCGACCGAAAACGGCGGGCTGTGGGAAGGCGGATCAGCGATTTTCCGCATTGTCGTCGACACGAAAACCACGAGCAGTTCCTCGCCGGGCGGCGGCTGAGAAATCGGCGTCGATCGCGGGCCTTTATTCGCTTCGGTTCAACCCGCCGATTTCTCACGGCGACTGGCTTGGGCCGGCTGGCAGAGCTGGACAAGGTGCCGTGCAACGCGAGTGGCGCCATCGATGGGAAATGGCGGGGAAAGCGGGGCGAGATTGAAGGCACGATCGAGGGCTCGATCGAGCCGCAGAGACTGGAAGTCGCGTGAGGAGACGGGGATGCCGCCGCCCCAGGCGCGGAGGGAGCGGTCCAGAGCGCGGAACTCGGAGAAGCCCCGGCGGGGTGGGTACACCATCGGCGTGCCTCGAGCCATCGCCTCACAGGCCGTGCCGTAGCCGGCTTTGGCCACCAGTGCGTCGGTCGAGGCGATCAGGTCGCTGCCGGGCCAGTCGGCCGATGGCACCACGTGGACGTTCTTGAGCGGGCCGACCTCGACCGGCGGGGGATAATAACCGACGAAATGGACGCCCTGGCCGGCGTACTTTTCGAGGTTCGCCCAGTGCAGGTCGTTCTGACCATAGCGGCCGACGTAGAAATAGACGAGCTTCTCGGTTCCCGCCAACCCTAGCACCCGGCGCAGCTCGGCTCGGCGGTCACGGCCGGGGTTAGCGACCATTCCCACGTTGACCTGGCCTGGCAGCCACGACATCCGCATGGCGGGCTCGGCACGGAAGACGATGGTCGCCTGGCGATAGGCCTGGCGAAGCTCCGCGACCAGCCGGTTGGCGTCGCCGCCGGCGGCTCGCGCGTAGGGTGCGTAGATGTCGGCCCAGGTGAAATTCGCCAGCAGACAGCCCGGGATGCCGGCGATCCGAGCCGCCAGCAGGGGAATCGGCGGTGCATCGCAAAGCAAGACGGCAATGCGATCGTCGCGCAGCCGCTGGGCTTCGTCGTCAAGGCGAGTCATCGCCTCGGCATGCACCCGGGTTGCCAGTTCCAGCGTCGCCGGGCCATCGGTTGCGGTGCTGTCTCCAGGAGGGTTGATCGCGCCGGCGTCGGAGACGTGAGCGGTCAATTCGGCGGGTCGGGTCAGGCGTTCTCGCCAGTGAGCAAACAGGTTGGGATGCGACCGGATGATCACCGGCAAGTCTGCCGGCACCCGGTTGATCACGGCGACCGTGCGGTTCAGGTGGCCAAACCCATGACTGGTGACGTAGAACGCAAGAGCTTCAACCTGACGTCCGGGTTTCGAATTCCTACTGGGCACGATGACGCGATCCTCACGGCCGGTGAATGAAGCGGGTGGCGAACCGGCTCGCTCCGTTTCAAGCCGGGCTCCAAACGAGGTGCCGAGCATAACGTACCATCACGTCGCGCAACAAGGCCGGGAACAGGCAGGTGCTCGCGACTCGATCGACGATGCCATCTTTCAGAAAAAACGATTGGTGGCCTCCTCTGGAGACACTATCTGGGTAGAAGAGAAGAAGTGAGGCGTTTTGAGGGAAACGAGCCGTGGCGAGCGGACCTTCCTACATCGTGCCGAAGTACCTACCCGCCTTGTTCGACGCGGGGACTCCGGCCGCGCTGAGCGACCACGAGTTGGTAGCACGCTTCGCGGCCCGGCGCGGCGAGCACGACGAGGTGGTCGAGGCCGCCTTCGCCGTATTGGTGTCGAGGCATGGCCGGATGGTGTTGCAAGTCTGTCGCGCGGTGCTCGGCGACCACCACGATGCCGAGGACGCCTTTCCAGGCGACGTGTGCGGAAATTTCCACCGCTTTTCGTTGACGTAAAGTGTTATCCTACCGCAATTTCCGACGTAGGAAAAAAGTGTAAAATAACTGTGGGGAATGTGGTGTAAAAACGGGGCGGCTGATTACAAGAGCGAATTGAGAGTCTTCTCCCAATCAGTTTCCACGTCCTTGCCCACAAACAAGTGGTCTATGAGACCCTGATGGAAAATGTCGAGAAACCTTCGTAGGTCACTCTTGCGCTTGTCCCATTGCTCACGTCCGTCAAGAAAGACGACGTGGGTGATTGACCCCTTGGTGCATTCCTCGTATTCCTTCAACTCCCTGCCCACCAAGTTGCATTCGTAGAGAGCATCGCTCATCTTGCTTCCGCCGCTCGTTTTACCCCAGTATTCTTTTATCTCCCAAACTATTGATGGATTGGCTAGTGTCGGGATGGCACCGTCCAGGTTCCGTGCGGTAACGTGAAGATTGTTCCCAACAAGCCAAGCACATCGTCTCTGTGGCGATGGAACGAGTTGAGTGCCCTTGTTCCCACACACGATCGTTGCTACCGATGTGACGGCTGCAATCAGTGCCTTCGATGACTGGTAGTAGCCCGCTAATTGAGTTACATTTTTAGATACCTTGACTTTCATCTCTTCGCAAAAGGACAGGGCTTCTTCCTCGGTGCGAAGGCGATCGAACGCTACGCTGAATTGCTCCTCACGATAATCCAGGTATTCAAAGAAGAGTCGAGAATCTGCAAGACCGATGGAGATATCTTGACCTGGCACGATCTCGAACTTGCCGCCTTTCATGTTGTCTATCCACTGTTCACGGAGATCCTTCCGTTGCCCTCTGACGACACTGTAAAAGCGAACATAGTCCCATAGCGCATGTCTCCATCCAAGCTTGCGCCATTTCTTGTCCACTTTCATGGAGTGCTCTCTTCCTTGACCTCAAGCAGTTTGTCTGGTGATATGCCGAGTGCGGATGCTATCCGCTGGATCATCGTCAGGGTAGGGTTGCGTTCTCCACGCTCAATTCCGCCGATATAAGTCCTGTGGATGTTCGCTCTGTCCGCTAACTCTTCTTGGGAGATTCCTAGCGAGTGCCTGTACCGACGCACAGACCGACCGAACGCCTGGCATATCGGGTCTTTCTCGGCCATCTGAACAGATGTAGCCGGATGCTACTTGACAGTCTACAGCCTAGAAGTATCATAGCTGGATGAACTTTACATTCGACGCCAAGCCGGTCTTGAAGTGGGCGGGTGGCAAGCAAGGCCTTGCCGACCGTCTGATCACTTATTTCCCGACCAAAATCGGTGCTTACTATGAGCCCTTCATCGGAGGTGGAAGTGTACTTTTGACCCTTCATCCAGAGAGGGCAATCATCGGGGATTTGAATGAGTGGCTTCTCGATACCTACGTTGCCATCCGCACCGATCACGAGCGGATTGCGAAGCTTCTCAACGGCATGGTCAATACGAAAGATGAATATGACCGCATACGGGCTGTCAGTCCTACGACTCTTGATATCTTCCAAAAAGCCGCCCACCTCATCTATCTGAACAAGACATGTTTTCGTGGACTGTTCCGGGTGAACCAGAAGGGTCAGTTCAACGTGCCCTATGGAGCGTATGACCGTCGCTACTACGACCCTGAGAACTTGGCGACGGTCGCACAGAATCTGAAACACGTGGAGATCAGATATACAGACTTTGAACTATGTTTGGCGGATGTCACTGCGGAAGATTTCGTCTACCTAGATCCACCTTATTACAAACAGGGCGGGTATTCGGACTTCGATCGATACACGAAGTTCAAGTTTCGGGAGAACGATCACATCCGGCTTGCCAGCGTGTGCCGGGAGTTGGATGAGAGAGGGATTCGCTGGGCGGTCAGCAATAGCGACACGCCTTTTGTTCGGGCGTTGTTCCACGGATACCGCATGGAACCTGTTGAAGCACGCAGAGAGATCAACCTCAATTCCAGCGATAGAAGCATCAACGAACTACTCATTCTCAACTACGAACCGCCATCCGCTCGCTTTGGCTCGAATGGCTCTGTCAAGACCCTGAAGAAGGCGCAGGGACAGTCAATCCAAAAGGAGAGCTGGGGTTACGATTATGAAGAGAGACTTTGAACCCCCGGCGTCGATGCGAGAATTCGTCTTCACGATTCCGCCAGCCGTGGGGTTGCCCGCCGGGCGCGGGGACGAGCGGTCCAGAAGACTCCTCCCAGCGTCATGAGGCCTCCCACGATCAGGGCCGGGGTGAGCGATTCGTGGAAAAACCAGACGCCCCAGAGCACTGTCAAGATTGGCGCGGCGTTGCTGAAGGTGGCCACCTGGCTGGCGTCGAGCCGGCGGAGAGAAAGGTTTTGCAAGGCCAGGTTGAGAGGGGTGATTAAAAGTGCCAGGATTCCGAGGCAGATCCAGGCGCTGCGCGAGGCCTCGCGAATCATCGGCAGCCAGCCCGGCAGGGTGATCAAGGCGATTGGGACTTCGATCAAGAAACCCACCAGGAACGTGCCCGCGAGGACGGGAATGGCTCCATGGCGGGAAATGAGGGGCTTGCTCAGCGTCAGGTAGGCGCCCCACGAGGCGACAGCGCCAACAAGCAGGAAATCGGCCATCATGACGTTGCGTGCGTCGCCGGGCGAGCTGCTGCTTCCGCTCCAGACGTTACCCAGGCCGATCACAAGAACGCCGGCGATGCTGGCGAGCACCCCCCAGAGCCGCCCAAGGTCGAGCTTCTCGTGGCCCAAGAGCCAGGCCAAGACCCACACGACCAAGGGACAGACCGCATAGAAAAGCCCGACGTGCGAATTTGGCCCCAGCCGCGCCGCATTCAAGAAGAAGCTTTGATTGATGGGCACGCACAATGCCGCAACCAGCAACAGCCTGAACGGATCATCACGGAACAAGCGCCGAAGCGCACCACGGTCGGAGAGAAAAGGAATCAAGCACAAACCGGCAAAGCCGAACCGCAAGAGCGGCAGAACGCCGATGGGCAACTCGCTCACGGCCACCTTGGCGAAGGGCGAGGTGGTCGAGCCGAAAAGGATCATGAGCGCGAGGTAGACATAGCCGCGAAAATCGGGCTGGTGAGATCGGCCGGGAATCGCGCCACCGGGGCTCGACTTGCCTCGATCCTCTGGTTTTCTCCACGCGTCTTCCCTGCGGCCCGGGCGACTGGAATGATCTCTGCGCGAGCTTGCCGTCTCCTTGAAGATGGTGTTCATGAGCCGCTTCTGTTCCGGTTCGGTTTGATCCAACTTCGTGAGCCGATCGTGAAGCAACTCTTTTGCCCAGCCGCCAACTTCTCATCCTACCGAAGGCGGCAAGGGTATTGCTTTTTCGACTCAGTCGATGAGCGCACGCTATGCCAACCTAGGACGACTTTTTGGTCCACCAGGTTCGCATGGGTGCTTCAAATCGGCGACCGGCTTCAGGACCGTGCCGCCTGCGCGACCGGCCAGAGGTCGGCGCGGTGGTCGTGGGAGCGCTGGAAGGCGCGCTGGCGTTCAAGGCGCGTCTGCTCGTAAAGCCCGCGATAAAGCTGTTCCTCAACCTCATTGAAGACTTTGCCGCGCCGGCTCATGACGATCCGGGCGGTGGCGAACATTTCGTCGAGCGAGAACCCGGCGCCACCCGGCCGTAGAGAACGGCGGTGAAGGATGGCACGTGCTTGGGCAAGAGCAAACCCGCGGGCAGCACGTTGCACATCACGCCGATGGCCGTCCCCGTGTTGAGCATCGACCCCATGCCGGTGCGTGTGTGGTCGCCGATGAAACAGCCCACCTTGGCCTGGCCGGTCGCCACCGGGTCTCCCTGGAGGGGAACGAAGACCTCGCCGTAGTCGTTGCGCAGGTCGCTGTTGGACGTGATCGCACCCAGGTTGACCCACTCGCCGATGTAGGCGTGGCCCAGGAAGCCTTCGTGGTACTTGTTGGAATAACCTTGGACGATGGTGGCCTCGACCTCGCCGCCGATCCGGCAGTTGGGGCCGATCGACACCGCGCCCCGGATGTTGGCCCGGAAAAGTTGAGTTTCGGCCCCGATGTAACAGGGCCCTTCCACACGGGTGAACGGCTGCACCCAGACGTTAGGCCCGACCACGATCGGGCCGTTCGTCGTGTCGAAGACGGTGTACGGATCGATCCGAGCGGTCTCGTGCAACCGCAGGCGATTCGATGGCCCAACCAGGGCAAGCGTGGCGAGCTGCCGGTTGCTCACGCTGTTCTGCCGGCTTTCGGCGAAGTCTCGCTCGATGTGGACCCCATTCTTCGAGACCAGGTCCCAGGGCCGGTTGATCCACTCGCCGCCCAGCTCGACGCCCGCTGACTTCGCGGCGATCTTGTCGAACCATGAGTTGATGCCGTGCGGGTCGAGGCTCACGGCGTCTTCCGGCCCAACCAGGGCGCATGCGGGCTGCCCATCGCATAACCCCAGCCAGGGGCCATGATGATCAGGGGGCTCGAAGCCCGAAGGGGGCACCCAGCGGCCGTTGGCAACCACCACGGGCCCTCGCGCCAGCCAGTCGCGATCGTTGACGACCATGTGCGGATCACGCTGGCGCTGCACGGAAACCAGGTGCGAGCGGATCACTGCCCCCCGCCGCTGTGGACCCGGCCCAATCCCAAACGCCTGGGCAATCTTGTCGCCCAGCGTGCAGCAGCCAAGCCAAAGCTCATGGACCGGACGAGTCAGGGCCAGTGGCTCAAGTCCAGCCACGGCGAAGTCTTCAACCAGGCAAAGACGCATGATCCCCTCCCTCGTTCCCGAGGGCTCTCTGGTGCCGTTCCGTTCATCCCGATCCAGCACCAAGACGCAGATTCGATGTGGTTGCTCTGAGCGTGCTGGATCTTCCGGAGTTGCTACGCGAACTTTAACGCAATCCGCCGGAACTCACCAGAGAATTCGTGCTAATTTCATCAATGTTGCATCAATTTGTTGACGATTGGCAACACTCTTAATTGGTTGCTTGCAAGATCCAACAAGCCGACCGTCCAATGTTGTGCCCGATGAAGCGCGCCGGGGTTGATCCACCGTGTCGAACCTTGTGTAACATCGTTCAGTCGATGGGTATGGCCTGTGAATAAGTAGTCGGGCCGACGATCGATCAGGCGGCGGAGTTCCTTGTCGGAATCGCCGTGGGTCATGGCGATCTGGCGGCCTGCCAGCGCGATCAAATCCCCTCGCTCCCAGCAGTGACCGCCGATCTGGCGGATCGCCTGGCGGAGGCTGTCCAGATCGAAATCACAGTTTCCAAAAACGAAATAGGCCGGCAGAAGTCCGCATTCGTACACGACATCCGCCGTGGTGATATCACCGCAATGGAAGAGCGCTTCGGCCCCCGCGCTCGCAAGGGTCGCGACGGCCACCTTGGTCCGCTCAGCTTGGTCGTGGGTGTCGGACAAGATGCCAATCAACATCGCAAGGATCCTTGGTCGCGGCTGAATTTCGTGTCGGCACGTGCTCGATTTCGGCGGCTTTCGCAAGTCCGCAGTCGTTAAAGCCGCGAGAATCACTGGAAACCTTGTGCCAAAAAGCGTGGCGGAGGCCCCGTTCAGCGGTTATTATTAAGTATAGGGCTGTTTTGCCAGGGAGGAAGGTGCGCACCGGCCGCATGCCGGTTGTGTTGACTGTTCCTCTTGGGCAAGGTGCCCTGCGCCCGGTCATGTTGGCCGGGCTGCGCGGTCGGCTACAAGGAAAGGCCGGCCGCGGGATGGACTTGATCTTGCTGATCCGCCCATGGTTCAGCCATCGATCTGGTTCCTCCCAGGTTTTTCCCGCGTCGCGCGGGAGGTGTTCCATGTTGACCGCAACTCGAACCAAGTCGAGATTGAAGACACGTCATCGTTCCAAGCAGGTTCCGTCAGATTGTGGCCAGCAGGAGGGCCGCGAATCGCAACTCTCTCCCCTTTCCATGCACATCGGTCGCGATTCCGAACCCCTGGAAGGAGCACTGACGGGAAAAGAAGCGCCCGAGGCCTGGCAATCGCGCCAGTCGGAAGCCCCGGACGCGGGTCAAGGAGCCGACTCCTCGATGGAAGAACACTTCACGCATGGCCGGAGTAAGAGTTGAGCGGTCAGGCCAGGTTTCCTCTTTCAACCCCAAGGCCTCACCGCACGGTTCTTTCACGCTGAGCCGCGTGGCACCCGGAGGAATTCTTTCATTCCTCCGGGTGCCATCCGCACGCAACCAAATTCGGGCTCGCCGGTACGCCTTCCTGCCCGATCAAAGGACCGGAGAGGCAGGAGAAACAACCACCCCGGGAAAGACGTGGGCATAAGCCCAGACGATCGCACCCACGATCAAGGCCAGGGCGATGCTGTGCCAGATGATCGGCGCAGGAGGTCGCCCTCGCGGCCGCCCTCCCCAGTGGCGGCGGCGGCCACGACGATGGACTGGGCGTCGATCATCTTCCCCATCACGCCACCCGTGGAATTCGCCGCGGCCATCAGGATCGGATTGAGCTTGAGCTTGAGCGCGGTGACCTTCTGAAGATTGCCGAAAAGCACGTTGCTCGACGTGTCCGACCCGGTAAGCGCCACTCCCAACCAGCCCAGAAGCGTGCCGAAGATCGGGTACAGTCCCCGCCCCGTTCGCGTGAAGGCCAGTCCCAGCACCGCGTCCATACCGGAATACTTGGTGACGAAGCCGAGGGCGAGCATACACAAAATGGCGAAGATCGCAGGGCCCATGCGCCTGACCGTCCCGGTCAAGAGCCGTGCCTGGGTGGTCAAAGGGACGCCCAGGATGCTGCCGCTCACAACGGCGGCCAGAAAGACCGCCGTTCCCGTCGAGGAGAGCGGGACCACATCCATCTCGGCCTTTTCGAGGTCCTGGGTCAGAGCGACCTCATGCCCGGTGACAGCCTCTCCCCTGGCGATTTGCTGATGCAGCCACGCGATTTTCGGCTTCCAGGAGAGCCGACCATCAAGCCAGTCTTTGACTGCGGGGGTGCCCAGCGCCTTGCTTGCCGGAATTCCCCAGATGAGCACCGTGATCGTCAAGAGCACGAACGGCATCCAGGCGCGGGCGACTTGCCGAGGCGTCAGGTGGGTGTGAAGTTGCGAGCTGTCCAGATACGACCATGGCGGCTCTGGCTGCCCGCCGCCATTCCCAGGATCGTTCTCGTGGTCGAACCGCCAAACCTGCCTGGGCTTCCAGTAGTGCAGGATCAAAACGCCGGCGCCCATGCTCGACACGGAAGCGACGATATCGACGAGCTCGAAGCCGACGAAGTTCGACCAGATGAACTGGACAGCGGCGAACGTGCCTCCGATGACCAGGAGCGGCACCCAGACCGCCAGGGTGTTCCGCCAACCTGTCATGGTCCTCACCAGCCAGAACGGAATGATCAATGAGAGCAGGGGGAGGATGCGGCCGGACGTGGCGCTCAGCGCCTCGACATCAAGCTCGGTGACCGCGCTCAAGGTTCGCAGGGGCGTGCCGATTCCTCCCCAGGCGACGGGGGCCGTGTTGGCGATCAGGCACAGCAGAGCGGCTTGAAAGGGACGAAATCCGAGCCCCACCAGGAAGGCCGCCGAGATGGCCACCGGCGCACCGAAACCGGCGGCTCCCTCGATGAAGGCCCCGAACGAAAACGCCACAAGGACCGCTTGTAGTCTGCGGTCGGCCGACAGCCTGGCCACCGAGGCTTTCATGACCTCGAACTGACCAGTGCTTACCGCGAGGTCGTACAGGAAGACCGCCGCCAGGATCAGCCAGACGATCCGAAACGCCGCGAAGACCATCCCCACCGCCGCGCTGGCCACAACCATTCGCGCCGGCATGCCGAAGATGAAAAAGGCCACCAGGCAGGCCGTGACCATCCCCGCGAGCGCCGAACGTCCCGCCGACACGCGGCCTGAGGCCAGGAGCCCAAGGAGAACAAGGATCGGTAGGGCGGCCGCCGCGGTCGAGAGCGGCCAGCTTCCCAGCGGATCATAGTTTTGCATCCACACGGCGGGTTCTCTCCGGCTCGATAGGCCAAACGAAGCGGATGAAGGAGGGCGTCTGCGCAATCGATCACGTGATTCACGTGGTCGAGCCCCGCCCAAGATAAGCGACCGGATGGCTTGTCGATAGTGCTGTGTGTGGCGGTCGGAAGCGGGCGTCTGCCATCATGCGGGCCTTTGTCCTTGGTGCGATCTTGGCCGGCGCAAGACGCGGGTCGGCCGGAGCGGATGGTGGCAGATCAAGCCGAGTCTCCCAAATTGTCAGCCCCTCAGGCTTTCGAGGGTGTCGGACAGGAGCGGGGTCTTGAATTCGCTGCTGAACGGTCGAAAAAGTCACGCAGCTCATCCGAGTGCCGGAATTCCCCACCCAACGCCCGCGAACCACGGCCGCCTGCTCGTGTGCCTCTCATCTGGCGGGTAGCAGGGAAGTATTGCTACTTCCCCGCCCCCTAAGCTCGTCTTTGAGACCACGCGAGTCGCGAAAGCCGTGCGGCAAGGACTCATTCGGGCACGCGCACGCGCCGGAGCAGCGCGTCCACGTCGGACCAGAGGCGCTCCCACTGCTCACGTTCCTCGTCCGGCAGCCTGGCGAGGGCGTCCTTGGCGCGGACGCCGGCCAGGTCAGGATCGCCGCACCAAAATTGCAGCCCCTGCCGGATCCGGGCGTTGATCTGCGCATTGCCGTCGTCGAGCCGCTGGCCACACCAGGTGAGGTCCTGGCGGAGCCAGTCGAGGGCTTGCCGGCGCAGGAGGGCACGTTCCTCGTCGTTCAATTGGTCCGCGTCCTTGCCTTGGCCGCAGCCCGCCAACGCGGCCGCGCAGGCGGCATGGTAGCGGGTGGCCGCCAGTACGTCTTCGGCCAGCTTGGGCTCCGCGGCGAAGGCGTCGGAGTAGAGTCGGGCGGCAGCGCCTGGAGGCCCTCGAACTCACAACTCGCGAGCTGGCCCGCCAGCAGGGCCAGGCGCTCGTCATTGTCCTGCGGTCGGTACTCTCCGCGCCGGAAGGCCGGCAGGTTCGGGAGGACCAGGCCCTCGGCCTCGCGACGGAGCACATGGCAGATCCAGGCATCGTGGTCGCGCGCCTGAGTCGCCCTCCAGTCGTAAGACAGGATCGCCGCCGCGAGCGTTTTCCGGGCTTCCGCCAACTGTCCGTTCTGGTGCAACGCCATGGCGAGGACGAGGCGGGTCGATGGGTCCGTCCAGGCGGGACGCGTCGCCACGCATCGTGGAGATGGCCTGGTCAAACTTCCCCTCACGGTATTCCGCCAGGCCCCGGGCGAACAGGAACCAGGGATAGGCCCCTGCGTGAACCGATGGGTCGGACGCCGCGGCGCGCCGGGCGAGGGCGACGGCCTGGCGCAGCTCGTCCCCCGTCGCGGGCAGGAGCAGACAAGCCCGGCCGGTGCGTTCCGCGAAGTACGGATTGTTGGTGATGAAAAACCTCGCGAGCAAGTCCCGCCGGGCGCGGCGGTACTCGTCCTCCCGGCCGAGGAACAGGCACAACTCGGCATACCCGAACCAGGCATTGTGATCCAGCGGATTGCCCTCGAGAGCGGTCTGCCAGGCGACCCGCGCCTCTTCGAGCCGTCCCTGCCGCAGCAGCTCGGTTGGCACGGCCCGTCGGGGATCCGCGCGTTTCGGGTCAAGCACGATGGCCCGCTCCTGCACCGCGATTCGCCGGAGCACAGCACCGACTTCATCCCACAGCGCGAAGCAATCGTTGCGCTCCTCCGCGGACGCCTCATCCAGCGCCTTCAGGTCACGGATCCCGGCCAGGTCGGGTTCGACCTGCCAGTGCGTCAACATCCTCCTGGCCAGACCGAGGTCCTGCTCGGAACCGCTGTCCAGCGTCTTCCCCCACAGGGCCAGGTCGGCCCGCAACCACGCGCGCGCCTGCTTGCGCCAGCGCGCCCGCTCGGCCCGGCTGAGCCCGGCCCCATCCCTCCCCAGCCCGCACCCGGCCAGGGCGGCGCAGCGGGCCGCGAGGTAACGGGCTTCCGTGTTAACGGACTCGACTCGCTCGTAGAAGGGTTCCTCTTCCGTTGACCGGTAACGGCACTCCGTGGTCAAGTTGTCGGCCAGGTCCGGATCGGCCGTGAAGGCCGCGGCGTATAACCGCGCCGCGGTATGGTAGCGGCCCTGGGACTGACAGGTCCCCACCAGCGCGAGGCGCTCGTCGTTGTCCTGCGGCTCATACTCTCCCCGAAGGAACGCCGGCAGGTCCGGCAGGATCAGGGCCTCGGCCTCGCGGCGAAGCACATGGCTGACCCACGCCGTGGGGTGGTCCGCCTGAGACTCCATCCAGTTGTAGGCCCGGACGGCGGCCGCCAGTGTCTTGCGTGCTTCCGCCGGGCAGCCGGATCGGAACTGGGCCATGGCCAGCGCCAACCGCGGACCGGCGCGGTTGGGGAGGAGTGCCGCCGACTCTTCGAGCAATGGCACGGCTTCTTGCGGTCGGCCCTGGCGATACTTCGCCAGTCCCTTCACGAACTGCGTGCCACGCCGTGCCAGGAAAGAACTTTGGTCCCGTTGCCACGGCCCGGTCCACGAGCGCGACCGCGCGACGGAGTTCCTCCTCGGCCGTTGGCCGGAGCAGGCACGCCAGGGCGTCGCGCTCGGCCATGGCCCAGTGGTCGGTGCTGTCTCTGGGGCGTTCGAGGAGGGCCTTGCGGGCCCAGCGGTACGCTTCCTCGTTGCCGAGGAATGCGCAAAGCGGGGCGTAGCCGTCCCAGGGGTCGTAAGCCGAGGGAGACGCTTCCAACTGCTTTTGCCCAGAGGGCACGGGCCTCTTCCAGCCCGCCCCTTGGGGCCAGCGCCCTGGCCAGGTCCCTCGCGACGGCGAGATTGGACGTGAGCGGGATGGCCTTCCGGAAGACAGCGATGGCCCCATCCGCGTCGCCGGCGTCGTGCAGTGCCCGGCCCACCATGATCTGCGCCTGACTGCTCTCGGGACGGCTGGCCACTGCCGCCCGAAAGTAGCCGACGGCTTCGTCGGGGCGTTCCGCCAGCAGGATGTAACCCAGGTGGAGATTGATCCAGAAATCCTCGGGGTGGCGCTGCTGGGCCGCGCGCACGAGGGCCCGCGCTTCCTCCCCTTCGGTGCCGCGGGTCAGGATCTTGTAGGCCAGCCCGCCGAGGATCAGCGGCGGCTGGTCGGGAGCCTCCGGGGCCCGTAACAGGGAGTGCCGCTCGCCAGGATCGTAGGCCCCATGCAGCGTGTCCCGCAGGCGTCGCCGCCAGTCATCATCATCCGCCCGGTCCAGCACGGCCCGCAACTTTCCTTGTCCGCATCCGGTACCCAGAAGAACAGCCAGTCGTGGAGGAACGCCAGCAGCGTCTCGCGGATGGCCGACTTGCGGATCTGCGCCGCCGCCTCTCCGGCTCCGGTGCCGGCAGGGCAATCCCGTACTCCCGAAAGGCGTCGGCATATTGTCGATGCCCACGGTCGCTCTGCCTTCCAGCAGGCTGAGCCGGGTCTCCTCCAATTTGGTCACCATGCGTGCGTCGGCGATCGCCTGGCGCAGGCGTTCGCGGAGACCCGCCAGGGCCGGGGTGTCCAGCAGTCTCGGGGCCTCCTCCAGCACCGCCCGCGCCTCCGGCCACCGGCCCTGCTTCTGCAAGGCCGCAGCCTGCTCCAGCACGGCCTCCGCGGCCTCCGACTGCCGCCCCTCCCGTCGCGCCGTCTCCTCGCGCCGCTCGGCCTGCTGCCGTTCCATCCAGAACCCGCCGCCCACGGCCAGCCCGACCAGGGCCAGCGCCGTGACCAACAGCGCCGCAAGCGTCGGGTTGCGCCGGCACCAGCGCCAGGAACGCTCTCCCCAGCCCACGGGCCGGGCCTGGATCGGCCGGCCCTCCGCCGAACCGTCTCAGATCATCGGCCAGTGCCGCGGCGCTGGCGTAGCGACGTTGCGGCTCCTTGGACAGGCACTTCAGGCAGATCGTCTCCAGGTCGCGCGGCACTTTCGTGTTCAATCGCGAGGGGGAGACCGGCTCGTCATGGATCACCTGCCGCTCCGTTTCGGCCGCCGTCTCTCCTCGAAACGGCGGCCGGCCGGTGAGCATCTCATAGAGCAGGGCACCGAGGGCATAGATGTCCGCGGCCGGCCCGATCGTTCCCGCCTTCCCGATCACCTGCTCGGGGGCCATGTAGCTCGGAGTCCCGATCCGAGCGCCGCTCAATGTCAGAGCCGCCTCTCCCTCAAAGTGCCGCGCCAGCCCGAAATCGGCGACCTTGGGCGTGCCCTCGGCCGTGAGCAGGATGTTGGCCGGCTTCAGGTCGCGGTGCACGATCCCGGCCTGGTGCGCCACCTGCACGGCCTCGGCCAGCGCGATCAGGAGCGCGGCCGCCTGGCGGGCCGGCTGCGGCGTGCCCGCCAGGGCCTGCGCCAGGCTGCCCCCTTCGAGGAGCTCCATCGTGAAATACGGGCAACCTTCGTGGTCGCCCACATCATAGACCTGCACGATGTTCGCGTGGCGCAGGCTCGCCACCGCCTCCGCTTCGCGCTGGAACCGCGCACGCTCGTGCGGGCCCGGCGTAGGCGCCGGCGATGAGCATCTTGAGGGCGACCGAGGCGGTTGAGGCGGCGGTGCCGGGCCTTGTAGACGACGCCCATGCCCCCGCGGCCGAGCAACGCCTCCACGTCATAGCCCGGGATTTGCGGCAAGTCGGCGCCCGCATGCCGGGGCGCTGAGGTATCGGCGCCTCGGCCGGATTCCGGCGACCGGGAAGAGCGCATCGAGCTCCTCCTCGATGGCGCACATCCGCCGCCAGCGGCGGCGGACCTCCGTCAGTAGCTCGGGGTGGTCAGTGCACACCTCTTCGGGTGTGCGCCCGAACACGGAGATCTCTTCAAGCAATTGGTCGACCAGCGATTCGGCAGGCATCTCTGGCCCTTTCGCGGCGGCTGCGTGCCGGGCCTGCGACACCGAAAAACTTTCTCACGCCGGCATGCATCTAGATCGAGTCGGGCGTTTCTTCCTCCGGGCGGAGGTCGGCCAGTTGCTCCTCCAGAAGCCGCAGGCCGCGGGTCAACCTCCGCTTGACCGTCACTGTCGAGACACCGAGCAACTGGGCAGCCTCGACCTGCGTCATTCCCTGAATCCGCACGAGGTCGAAGACTTCCCGCTCGTCTTCGGGCAGTTCGCCGATCGCGCGGAGCATCCGGAGGCCGTCCGGCGTGAGGCCTGAGGCGCTGCTCGCCGGCGCCGCCACGATCCCCTCGTTCAGCTCGACGGCAGCGGGCTGATTATCTAAGCGTCGGGCCAGGTCATTGAGCTCCCACCGCATGTGCTGGTTGGCCAGCGCGAAGAGCTGGCGCACGGTCCGGGGGCGGGCTTCGCGCAGCGCCTTGAGCAGCCGTTCCGTCACGGCGCCGAGCAGTTCGTCGGCCTGCACGTTCAACGGCGGCTGCGTCAGCCGCGGATAACTCCGGTGCAGCAAGGTGGCGCAGAGCAAGTGCAGTCGTCGGACGGAGCGGTCGAGCAACGCCCGGACGATCGGCTCGGCGGGCGAATCTCCGCCCAACTCGTCGAGGTAGCGCTGGACCACCGCGGTGGTGCGCTCTTCCCTCATGGCGCAACCCCTCCATTCAAGATCAGTTACACCTGGCCCAATTCTACTGCGGCTGGATGCACCCCCGCTACGCTTAGAACAATGAGCGGGAAGTACGGGAGCGGCAGAGGCGATCATCACACTGGAAGGCGGTGTCATGGAGTATCCGATGAATGAACGTCCGACCGTCGCGGATTACATCGTCGGGCGGCTCGCACGCGAGGGGATCACCGACTGCTTCGGCGTCGCGGGGGACTTCGCGTTCAAGCTCTGCGACGCGGTCGCGCGGAGCGAGGCGATCCGCTGGATCGGATGCTCCAACGAGCTCGACGCGGCGTACGCGGCCGACGGCTACGCCCGCGTGCGGGGCTGTTCGATGCTCTTGACGACGTACGCCGTCGGCGAGCTGTCCGCGCTCAACGGCGTGATGGGGGCCAGGGCCGAGCGGTCGTGCGTCTTCCACCTCGTCGGCATGCCGGCGATGCGCAAGCAGCGGGCCCGCCAGATCATCCACCACACGCTCGGCGACGGGGAGTTCCAGAACTTCGCGAACATCTCGGCGCAGGCGGCGTGCGCCTCGGCGGTGATCACCCCCGACAACTGCGCCCACGAGATGGAGCGGCTGATCGCCACGGCGCGGGCGGAGAGCCGGCCCGCCTACATCCTCGTCGCCGCCGACTATGCCGTCACGCCGGTCAACGGTCCGGCGCCGGCCCCGTACCCGAAGCCCGCCAGCGGCCCCGACCTGGCCAAGGCCGTCGCGGCGATCGCCGAGCGGATCGAGGCCGCCCGGTCGCTGGCCGTCCTCCCCGCCTACACCGTCTCGCGGTTCAAGCTCCAGGACAAGCTCCGGGCGTTGATCGAGGCGCTGGGCTGCCCGTTCGCCGCGATGGCGATGGACAAGGGGGTCCTGTCCGAGGCCCATCCCCAGTTCGCCGGGATCTATGCGGGGGCCGCCTCGTCCCCCGCCGTCCTCGAGGCGGTCGAGGGTGCGGACGTTGTCATCGACGCCGGCGGCGTCAGCTTCAACGAGATCAACACGGCCGCCTACACGAGCCGCATCGACCCCGCGAAGCTCGTCACCATCGGGGTGGATCACGTCCGGGTCGCGGACCGGTTCTATGACCCCGTCCGGATGGCCGACGTCTTCGACGGACTGGCCGGGGCGGTCAAGAAGAACGTTCGGATACTCGGCACCGCCGAGGAGGGTGCCGGTCAGGCCCGGCGGAAAGCCGGACGACCCGATCACCGCGGTGAATATGTATCCCCGCTTTCGGGAGTTCCTGAAGCCCCTGGACCGGATCGTCCTCGAGAGCGGCAGCATGAGTTCCGGGATGATTCCCCTGCCGCTCCCCGAGGGCGCGGAGGTGCATTGTCAGCCCCTCTGGGGCTCGATCGGGTGGGCCACCGGGGCCACGCTGGGGATCGCGCTGGCCGACCCGTCGCGGCGGACCGTGCTCTTCACCGGGGAGGGCTCGCACCAGATGACCGCCGCCGACGTGGGGACCATGGCGCGGAACGGCGCTGAAGCCGGTCATCTTCGTCCTCAACAACGAGGGCTACATGGTCGAGCGGGCGCTCGAGGCGAACCCGGACTGGGTCTACAACGACCTCGCCCCCTGGAACTATCACGCCCTGCCCTCCGCCCTGGGCTGTCGGGGCTGGTTCACGGCGAAAGTCACCACGCTCGGCGAGCTCGACGCCGCGCTGGCCAGGGCGGCCACGGGCGAATCGGCGAGCTACATCGAGGTCGTCGGAGGCAGGCTGGACTTCCCGGCAGGGCTCGCGATGGCCCACGGCGCCTCGATGCCCTGTACGGGAATGGCTAGACGCCGAACCTTCGCGACCGATCCGAGCCCCGGTGAAGGTGACGAAGACCCTGGCCGTGTCGTCCCGGCCCGCTTACGCTGGTATGCCGCCGCGGTCGAGATAGGCCAGCTTCCCAGCGGATCATAGTTTTGCATCCACACGGCGGTTTTTTCTCCGGCTCCATGCCGCCAAACAAGGCGGGCGGAAGAGGGCATCAGCACGATCGGTCACCTGTCCTCACATGGTCGAGACTTGCTCACGATACGCGACCTGGGAGGCCGTCGATAGTGCTGTGTCTGGCGGTCGGAAGTGAGTGTCTGGCATCATGCCGTCCCTTGCCCCTGGCGCGATCTTGTCGGTGTAGTCTTGACCAAATACACCAATTGGGGGTAATTTTTGTGTATCGCCGGCACTCAGATTGATGAGGTTGGCAAGGAGACGAAGCAAGGAGCCAGTGAGTGCAAATCGAGATCTCGACGCGTCATGGTGCTTTGAGCCCCGAGCAACACCAATACTTACACGATAAAGCGGAAAAGTTGCTCAAGTACTTTGGTCGGCTGATGGCGATCGAGGTTGCCGTCGATCAGGGCAAGCAAGCCTGGGACGTGGAGATCTTGGTTTCGGCAGAGCACAAGCATGATTTCGTGGCTCGAGAAGTGGGTCCCACTCCTGAGTCGGCGATGGATCAATGTGTTCACAAGATTGAGAACCAGCTTCGACGTTACAAGGAGAAGGTTCAGCACCACAAAGGCGACGTGTCTCATGGAGGAGGTTCTGCGCGGTCTTCCGACCAATCCCAGCCTCCCGAGACGACGTGAACCGATCTCAAAAAGGTTTAGTTCGGCATAGGCCCTGTGAAAGCGCATTTCCCTGTGGTCGCCACCACACGTAACGCCGCGGTTTGGTTGTCCGCCGTCCCCCCGGCGCTCTAGCCCGCCTGAGCGAAGCGGTTTCGGCGCCAGGTCCAGGACCGCTCGCCTGGCGGCCCGTCGATGGAGGGGCGATTGTAATGAAGCTATCGGACTTCGTGATTCGCGATTCGATCGTTGTCGATTTGCAAGCGACCAGCAAGGAGGAGGCGATTCGGGAGATGGTCGGCAGCCTCCATAAGGCCGGTCAGCTTGCCGACGGCGAAGTGGAGAGTGTGATCCGGGCAATCCTGGGTCGGGAGGAATTAGGCTCGACCGGAATCGGCATGGGCGTGGCTGTGCCCCACACGCGTCATCAAACGCTCACGCGATTGATCGGCACGGTGGCCTTGTCGCGCCGGGGGGTCGATTTCGCGGCTCTTGACGGCGAGCCGGTCAATATCTTCTTTCTCCTGGTTTCTCCCCAGAACCAGCCCGGCGACCATCTCAGAGCCCTGGAGAATATTTCGCGCCATCTGAAAGACGAGCGTTTCGTGCGTTTTCTGCGGCAGGCCAGCACGAGGCAGGCCGTGGTCGACGTGCTTGAAGAAGCCGACCAGAATTCGCCGTGACGCGAGTGTGTCGACGGCCCTGGATCGTTCCATTCCGTTCCGGGCCTGCGAGGACGTGTCATCCCGCTCTGGATGTTTCCTGCCCTACCGGCCGTGGGTTCCAGGTTTCCCGGCCCCTTTCGGCGGGTTCCGTCCCGAGCGACGACCATGCTGCTAATCGCCTCTCCGTCGTGCCGAGCACGTGCTCGGCCCACGCGATCGAGAGATTTGCCGATCCCATGCAAAGATTCGCGACCGCCGGTCTGCCCGATCGAAATCCCGGACCATGCCGCTGGTCGCTTGTTCTCGGCCCAGGCCGATCGAGCCGCTGATGAGCCACGATACGACAGTCGCCCGCCGACAAGTCGAGATCACCAATAGTCTTGGACTTCACTTGCGTCCCGCCGAAAAGTTCGTCAAGCTCGCGCTGCGCTATCAGGCCGACGTCCGGGTGTATCGCAACGGCAACCAGTTCAACGGCAAGAGCATCCTCGATCTGATGACCTTGGTCGCCGAGTGCGGCACGAGTCTGGACCTGGAGGCCCGAGGGCCCGACGCCGAGGCGGCCGTGGAAGCGCTGGCAGATCTTGTCTCGGCCCAGTTTTACGAGAACGAAAACGGCGAAGCCACCCAGGGCCAGGCCGACACGGAGCCTGCCCGATGAACCCGCGGGATCGCATGGCTTACAAGGGAAGAGCCTCGCCGGAGCAGTCCTCGCGGCGATCTTGTGCAACCGCGACGCGCCCGGCGGCGACTTTCTCGCGATGAACACAGGAATTCTGGCATGCCGCTCTCGGCGTCCTCAAACCCGAACCCGAACAACGACCTCGCCACGGCCACGGCCCCGATGCAGGTTTTGCGCGGCATCGCCGTCAGCCCGGGCATCGCGATCGGGCCGGTGCTCGTGCTCGACTCACGCGGCGTGCGACTACCGCCCCGCAGGATCGACGCGGGTGCGGTCGCCGCCGAGCTTGCCCGCCTTGACGATGGCCTGAACGCCGCCGTAAGCGAGGCCGCCCAGGCCGAGCAGGAAGCTCGTCTCCGGCTTGGACCCCAGTATGCCGACATCCTGGCGGCTCATGGCCGCATGATCGCCGACCCGACCCTGCGAGCCGATACTCAGGCGCTGGTCAGACGGGATCAAATCGCCGCGGAGCACGCGCTGATCGAGGTGCTCGAGGCTCACGCCGTCCGCCTGGAACGGCTTACCGACTCCCACCTGGCGGCGCGCGCCGCCGACGTGCGCGACATCGAGACGCGAATCCTCGGCCAGTTGATCGGCCAGCGCCCCAAGTCGGTTCTCGACGAGCTGGCCGCGCCCGCCTTGATCCTGGCCCATGACCTCTCGCCGAGCGAGGCGGCCGGCCTGGACCAGCGCCGGGCGCTGGGATTCGCCACCGAGGCCGGCGGCCGCGCCAGCCACACCGCCATCGTCGCCGCCGCTCTCGAGATCCCCGCCGTGGTGGGCGTGGGCAAGTTCCTCGACCTGGCGCGCCAGTGCCGGATGGCCATCATCGACGGCGATCTGGGTCTCCTCATCCTTGACCCCGACCCTCCGACCCAGGCTCGATATCGATCGGCGGCCGTTGAACGATCCGCCCGGTTCCAGGTCCTCTCGAAACAGGCCGATCTGCCGGCGGAAACCCTCGATTCCACGCCGGTGGAGCTGTGGGGCAACATCGAGTTCACCGGCGAGATTGCGGCCTGCCTGAACCTTGGGGCCGTGGGCGTGGGGCTGTTCCGGACCGAGTTCCTTTTCTTGAATGCTCAGACGCCGCCGAGCGAGGACGAGCAGTTCGAAGCCTATGCCGCCGTGATCCGCTCGTTGCGGGGCCGCCCGATCGTGATCCGGACGCTTGACCTGGGCGCCGACAAGCTGCCGGCCTACCGCGGCGGCGCGTATCACGAGGCCAATCCCGTGCTCGGCCTGCGCAGCCTGCGGCTGTCGCTGCGCGATGCCGGTCTTTTCCGGACCCAGCTTCGGGCCATCGTCCGTGCCAGCGCGCTGGGGATGTTCGAATTCTCTTTCCCCTCGTGTCCACCTTGTCCGAGCTCCCGCGCGGCCCGTGCCATTCTGAGCGACGTGGCTGCCGAGCTCGCGGCGGAGGGACACGCGATTCGTGAAAACTTGCCGGTCGGCATCATGATCGAGGTCCCAGCCGCCGCGCTCTTGGCCGACCACCTGGCGAAGGAGGTGGATTTCTTCTCGATTGGAACCAATGACCTGATCCAGTACACGCTGGCGGTGGACCGGACCAACGAAACCGTCGCCGAACTGTACTCGGCCGCCGACCCGTCCGTGCTCCGCCTGATCGCCTTTGTGCTCGATGCGGCACGCAAGCAGGGGATCGAAGTGGCCGTGTGCGGAGCGATGGGCGCCGAGCCGCTTTATACCATGCTTCTCCTGGGCTTGGGCGTGCGACAACTGAGCATGCCGCCGCACCAGCTACCCGAGATAAGGCGCGTGATTCGCGGCATTCGTATCGAAACCGCTCAGGCGCTCGCCGCCCAGGCTCTGACTCTCGAATCGGCTCAGGCTGTCTCCGCACTGCTTGAATCGGCCCTTCGCCAGGCGCTGCCTGACACGCCGGCCCCTGCCTGTGGAGTCACCGGCTTATGAGTCCATCGCGGCGGCCGGAAAACCATGCAACCGGCAGTCTTCTGGCTGATGCCTTCCGGTCCCAAACCTGCATCCACGAAACGCCCCGTGTTCGCCCCGGCGCCTGTGTACGCCGGAGTGACGCACACGAACCTCTACTTCAACGATCCTTGGAACTCGAGCCGATCCGCCGCGCGATTCTGCTGGCGACCGAATGCTCCGGACCCAGGCCCGGTCGACCGACCGGATGCCGCCGTGCTCATCCTGGTCGACCTGGCCCTGGCCGCTAACCTCCTGCCTCGTTCCCTGACGCCAGGAAACACCGAGACAAGAATCGCACGCGCGGCCGTTCCGGCTCGTCGAGGCAGCGACCGTTCTCAAGACATGATATGACCACTGCCACGAAGCTGCGTTGCCGATTCGCCAAGCGCGGGAATCTCCGCCTTGTGAGTCATCATGACATCATGCGATGCCTTGAGCGGATGACACGCCGCGCGAGCATTCCGCCTGGCGATGACCCAGGGCTTCACGCCCCGGCCGAAGATTGTTTTCGCCCTGGCGCCTGGGGCTGGGAATCGAAGCCTGGAGCGAGGTCGTCGACATCGAGCTCTCCGAACCATGCGAGCCGGCCAGCCTGCTGCGTCGGCTGGCGGAAGTGGCGCCGGCGGGTTTCGACTGGCTTGACGCCCAGGCACTGCCCGCGGGCGCCCCGCCGCCCAGGCCGGTGGCCGTCGAGTATGCCCTGCGGCTGCCCCGGAGCGCGCACGAGGCCGCTCGGGCCGCGCTTTCGCGGCTTCTGGCCAGCACGAGCTGGACGGCCACGCGCCGGCGGCCCGATCGTGATCGCGACCGCGAAGTCTCGATCGACGTCCGGCCCTTGGTGATCGATGCCGAAGTGACCGATCTTGGGGTTCTCAGGGCACGCCTCAAAATCTGTCCGGACCGCTCGATCCGCCCCGAAGAGCTGCTGGAAAGCCTTGGGCTTCGCGACCTCCTGGATCAGGGCGCAGTCCTGGCCCGGACGCACGTGGAGCTTGCCTGATGAGAGAACCGTGCCGAGTGCCCAGATGGCGGAGTTGGAGTTCTCCGCGGACAGGAGCCCATCCTGGGCCCTGATCTCAGGCCGATCGGCGAGATGCCTTCCTGGGAACTGCCGATCGACCCCCCGAGACCCAAGCCTGCACTCACTGGATTCGTCGGCTACCCGACCGAACAAGAACACCGAAAAACCGCGTTAGTCCCGGAAAGATACCGCATGAAAAAAGAAATGCTGATCAACGTTCTTCAACCCGAGGAATGCCGCATCGCGATTGTTGAAAACGGCGTCCTCGAAGAGCTGTACGTCGAACGCACCAGTCACGAAAGTTACACGGGCAATATCTACAAGGGGAAGGTCGTCAACCTCGAGCCGGCGATCCAGGCCGCGTTCGTCAACTTTTCGGTCGGCCGCAACGGTTTCCTCCATGTCTCGGACGTCGAGCCCCAGTACTACAGCCGCAATCCGTCACCGCCCTACGCCGACGAATCCGACCCGGCCGCGGGACCAGGCGCCGGCCCGAGTCCCGGTTCCAGACCCCGTGATCCGCGCCGAGATCGTGATCGTGACCGCGATCGCGGACCTGACGATCGCAGGAGGCCCAGGCCCGAGCCGCAGAGCGATCCGTCACCCCCTGGTTTTCCTGCTCCGCCCAGGGCCGAGGATCGCTACCGCGGTAGGGAACGAGACCGGGATCGGGATCGGGATCGCGAACGGCCGGATCTTTCGATCCGCGGCCAGCGCGACCGATCCGAAATGCCCCGGCGGTTTGGCGAAGGCTTGGTCAACGAAAAAGACCTTCCACCCTTGCCTCCCCCGGCGCGGCCTGAGCCGGCCGCCTTCGAGCCCGTGCCCGAGCCTCCGCCTCCAGACACTCAGCAACCCGTGCCCGAGCCTCACGAACCCGAGCCTGTTCCTGGTCCCAGCCCCTGGACCGCGACTGGGAGTATGAGCGAGACCGGCACGACGAGCCGTCTCGCGGCCGAGAACGGTCGCGAGAGCGCGAATCGCGGCAGGACGAGCCCGAGGAGATCGGCTGGCTGCCGTCCAGGCCGCTGGAGCCATTCGAGGCTGACCTGCCCCCCAGCCGCACCCAGCGCATGAAAACTCCTTCCTCCGCGTCCTTCCCGCCCGAACCCGACTCACGGAACGACCGCGCCCCGGTCCGCGCCCGATGCACCGGAGATTCCCGAACCAGAGACGCGTCGAGAACCTTCCTTCGGCGAAGGGCTGGAGGGCGAACCGCCCGCCGGTCGGGGCCCGCGGTCGAGACGATCGCGAGGTCGGCCGGCGCAGCCGCCTGCGCAGTCGCGCGCTCTGCCGGGTCTGGACGAAGAGTTCCCGAACCGATTGAACCCCTGCGCGAGCCGGAGCTGCCCCCGTTCGCCCAGGATTTGAACCCGCGGACGAGGGAACGCGGTCCGAAGGGCCGCCTCGCCGCGCTGGCCGGGCCGCGATCCGGTCTCGCGGCGGTGAGCCGCCGGCCCAGCCGGAGCGGCCCCGGCCGCCTGCCTCGTTTGCCCCTTCGCCTCCAGGCCACGTTGCCGACCGCCCTGGCCGCGCCCCGGCCGACAGGGATCGGGATGTCGAGCGCCATCGTTTGCCCGAGCCGGAGCGGCCTCTTGAGCCCGATCGCGGCCGCGGTGCCGAGCCCCAGGAGTTTCCTCGTGAACGCGGCCGGCCTCACAACCGGGCCGGCGAACCCGGCTACGTGCCCCGCCGCGAACGACTCCGCGCCGGCTGACGCCGGGTTTGGCGCGAGGTGCCGCCGCAGACTTACGGATGGTCCGACCGACCGATCGACCCCGACCGAGCCGGACATTGAATCTCCCCGAGTTTCTGGCGGCCGACGAAGAGTCTCCCGGGAGCGGCGCCGTCTCGAGGGCCGATGCCAAGGAGGGTAAGCAGCCGCAGGCGGCGGCGAGCCGACGGCGCAAGGACCGCGAGCGCGATCAGCCCGACGTGGAGAGCCCGGAGTCGGCCGCGGACGAGTCCGCATGCCGACTACGACGACCTTGAACCCGAGAGCGAGTTCGACCCCTTCATTTCCTCGCGGCCGGCGCCGCGGCCGAATTGAGAGGCGGTGACATCGACGAGCTCGACATGGACGAGGTTGACGTCGATCGACGAGGCCGACATCGACCTTGATGACGATGCCCTGGATACCGGCTATCGCACCGAAGCGGTCAGGGCGGTCGAGGAAGAGATCGACCCCGAGCTCGAGCAGGAGATCCGCAAGGAGATCGAGGAAATCGAGGAGCTCGAGCGCGAGATGGGCCTGCGCGGACCCGCCGAAGCACGGCCCCGCCGCGGCGACGACCGCCCGCGGCCAGGCCGCTCGCCGCGCGGGCGCGGGCTCGTCAAGCCGCCGATCCAGGAGATCTTCCGCCGCGGCGACGAGGTGCTCGTCCAGGTCATCAAGGAGAGCATCGGCACCAAGGGGCCGACCCTCTCGACCTACATCAGCATCCCCGGCCGCTACCTCGTGCTGATGCCCGGGCTCAACCGCGTCGGCGTCTCGCGCAAGATCGTCGACGAAGGCCAGCGCCGCAAGCTCCGCGAGATCATGAACGAGCTCAACCCCCCCAAGGGCCTGGGCTTCATCGTCCGCACCGCCGGCCTCGAACGCACCAAGCGCGAGCTGGCCCGCGACCTGGCCTACCTGCTGCGGCTCTGGAAGGTCATCCTCCGCCGGATCAAGAAGTCCAAGGCGCCCGACGCCGATCTATCAAGAATCGGACATGATCATCCGGACCATCCGCGATATCTTCAACTCCGAGATCGACACGATCTGGATCGACGAGCCCGCGGCCTTCGAGCGCGCCCAGGACTTCCTCAAGGTCGTCATGCCGCGGTTCGTCAATCGCCTCAAGCTCTACGATGAGAAGGTGCCGCTCTTCCACAAGTACGGCATCGAGGACGAGATCGCCAAGATCCAGCGCCGGCACGTGCCGCTTGCCCGAAGGCGGCTCGATCGTGATCGACCAGACCGAAGCCCTGGTCGCCATCGACGTCAACTCGGGCAATTTCCGGGTCGAGGACGACGCCGAGCGCACCGCCTACGAGATGAACCTGCGGGCGGCCAAGGAGATCGCCCGCCAGCTCCGGCTCCGCGACCTGGGCGGCGTGATCGTCAACGACTTCATCGACATGCGCGAGGAGCGGCACCGCCGCGGCGTCGAGCGGGCCCTGCGCGAGGCCATCAAGCGCGACCGGGCCCGGACCAAGGTCCTGCGCATGAGCGCCTTCGGCCTGATCGAGATGACCCGCCAGCGCATCCGCCCCAGCCTCAAGCGGTCGATCTACGAAGACTGCCCGCACTGCGGCGGCGCCGGCGTCGTCAAGACCGCCGAGAGCATGGCCATCGACGTCATGCGGCTGCTGGCCCTGGCCACGCACCGCGAAGAGATCCGCCGGATCGCGATCTCGGTCCATCCCGAGCGTGGCCACCTACCTGAGCAACCGCAAGCGCAAGGAGATCGCCCGGCTGGAGTCCGAGTGCAACATGACGATCCAGATCGGCTTCGAGGAGAACGCTGCCGGCCGAACACCTGCAAATCGAGTGCTTCGACGCCAACGGCAACGAGGTCCGGCTGTTCCCGCCGCCGCGCCCGACCCACAAGCGCGGCCATTGACGTCACGCGAGTCATGCGCCATGCCCGTGCCGCGGGCGTAGAGCCGTCCGGCTGTACGCCGAGGGCGTCGTGCCGCCTCGACCCGATCAACGACCTGCTCGACACCTGGGGATTGTGCCATGACCTTCCAGCCCGCCGCCGGTTATCCGCTTCATCGGCCCCGCCGCCTCCGCGGCCATCCTCGGCTTCGCGACCTGGTTCGCGAAACCCGCTCTGCGTCGACGACCTGATCTACCCGCTGTTCGTCTATCACGGCAAGAACCTCCGGCGCGAGATCCCGTCGATGCCCGGCCAGTACCAGCTCTCGCTCGACCGGCTGGGCGAGGCGGTCGCCGAGGTCGCCGAGCTGGGCATCCCGGGCGATCATCCTCTTCGGCATCCCGAGCACAAAGACGCCCGCGGCTCGGCCGCCGCGCGCGACGACGGGATCGTCCAGCAGGCCATCCGCCTCGCCAAGCAGGCCGCGCCCGCCTCCTGGTGATCACCGACCTCTGCTTCTGCGAATACACCGACCACGGCCATTGCGGCCCGCTCGCCGAGATCGGCGGCCGCATCGACGTCGACAACGACGCCACGCTTCCGCTCCTGGCCGAGCAGGCCGTCAGCCACGCCCGCGCCGGCGCCGACATGATCGCCCCTCCGGCATGATGGACGGCATGGTCCAGGCGATCCGCCGCGGCCTCGACGACGCCGGCTTCACACACCTGCCGATCATGTCCTACGCCGCCAAGTTCGCCAGCGGCTACTACGGCCCGTTCCGCGACGCGGCCGAAAGCGCCCCCAGCTTCGGCGACCGCCGCGGCTACCAGATGGACCCGGCCAACGCGCGACGAGGCCCTCCGCGAGGTGGCCCTCGACCTGGCCGAAGGGCGCCGACATCGTCATGGTCAAGCCCGCCCTGGCCTATCTCGACATCATCCGCCGCGTCAAGGACACCTTCGGCGTTCCCGTGGCCGCCTACAACGTCTCGGGCGAATACGCCATGGTCAAGGCCGCCGCCGCCAACGGCTGGATCGACGAGCGCCGGATCGTGCTGGAAACCCTCACCGGCATCAAGCGCGCCGGCGCCGACATGATCCTGACCTACCACGCCCCCGACGTGGCGCGGTGGCTCAAGCAGGGTTGATCGGACATCGCGGCGCGGATGAGCGGCCGATTCCGCATGGACGCCTCGATTCGGAGAATCGCCGATGTCCAAGCCGTTCGACGCAACGACCAAGGAGCTGCTGGAGAAAGACCCAAAGGCCTGGCTCGAACTCCTACTGGGCCGCAGGCTGGATACAGTTCGCGTGCTCAACGTGGATCTCTCCACAATCACGACCGAGGCGGATTCGGTATTCCTGGTGGAAAGCCCCGCGCCGTGGATCGTCCATGTCGAGTTCCAGTCTGGCAGCGACTCTGACCCTTCCCGTTCGCCTTCAGCGCTACAATATCCTCATTCACTATCGCGAAGCTCTTCCGGTGCAAAGCGTCGCCTTGCTCTTGCGCCCGGAAGCCGACGGTCCTGCCATGTCGGGGCTTCTTCAGCATCGGCTGCCTGATGGCTCGCTCTACCATGAGTTTCGGTACAATGTGGTGAGGATCTGGGAGCGATCGGTCGAGGAGATCCTGGCGGGAGGATTGGCGACCTTGCCCCTTGCTCCGATCGCCAACGTCTCTGCCGGCTGAGCTTCCTGAACTGATTCGTCGCATGGAGCAACGGATCGACAGCGAAGCGTCGCGAGCCGAAGCCGCCGAGCTTTGGGTCGCCGCTTTCCTTCTGATGGGATTAATCTACCCTCAAAACTTCACCAAGCCTCTGTTTCAAGGAATTCGGGCCATGAAAGAATCGTCGTCCTATCAAGCAATTCTCGAGGAGGGATTCGCCCAAGGCGAGATGAGAGGCGAGATGAGAGGCGAGATGAGAGAGGCAACTAAGCTCTTGAAGAAGCTTGGAACGAGACGATTCGGTCCGCCTGATCATTCAGTCGTGGTGGCGATCGAAGCCATCACCGACCTGGAACGAATCGAGCTTCTGCTGGAGCGCATGCTTGAGGTTTCGACCTGGGAAGAGCTACTGGCCCAGGAATAACATCTCTACGTCGCGATCAGGACCGTTCTTTCCCCTTGCTACAAGCCGCAGGGCCTTCCTACCGATGCCGGGGGGCGAGGGCCGAGGCATCCCTCGTCAAGACCGTCGCCAATGACCGAGACTCGGGTGCCGAACAGGGCACGTAGAGCCGGCCCACGCCGCGGGCTTCATCGATCCGCAACAGATACTCCAGGACCAGTTCGGCGGTCCGTTCGGCGTAGGCTCGCTCACTTTGGATTCGCCGAGGGTCGGCCAAGGTCAACACGGGCAAGCAGTCTCACATAAGAACGCTTTATTTGACAACTTACACCTATCGCGGACAGAATTGGCCCAAGATGGAAAGCCAACCTTCATGCCTTCTTCACAAGCTGGACTGTCGAGAACCGAGGCTGTTCTTTCGGATTGACCTTACGGTCGAAGTTGGGAGCTTCTGCCCGTTTGCGACCACTCTTCGGGCGGTGCCCGGGCTCACGCCAGTGGTCGCGATCCTTGGACATCGGCGCACGAATCAGAAAAATGGAACAAAGTCCCCGTCCCGTGCACTAACAGGGTCGGAAGCGCCAGGGGAGAGCTTGACCATGATCGGCGAACATCGCACTTCGGTTCCGGCTTCGCTTCAGCGGCTCTTGATGGATGGAACCATGACGGGGCTGAGCGAGGCGCAGCTTCTGGAGCGGTTTCTGGCACGAGGCGATCAGTCCGCGTTTGAGGCGATCGTGATGCGTCATGGGCCGATGGTGCTCGGGGTCTGCCGCAGGCTGCTGGGCGATCCGCATGATGTGGAGGATGCGTTCCAGGCGACGTTTCTCATCTTGCTCCGGAAGGCCGGAACGATTCGCGACCGGCAGGTTCTGGGCACTTGGCTTTACGGCGTGGCACGCGGGTCGCGGTGCGGCTGCGAACCAACGCCCGGCGACGACGGGCTCGCGAGATCGTCGGGGCGGTGGAAATGGCTCGGGACTCGGATCACCTGGGCTGGGAAGAATCGACCGAGCTTCGAGAGATTCTGGATGAGGAAGTGGGCCGGCTCACGGACAAGTTTCGATCTCCCGTGGTGCTTTGCGACCTGGAGGGCCAGTCTCTCGAGCAGGCGGCCGCGAGTCTCAGGTGTCCGGTGGGCACCGTCAAGAGCCGTCTGTCGCGAGCACGGCAGAAGCTGCGTTCGCGCCTCCTGCGTCGCGGCTTATCGCCGTCCGTCGGGGTTCTGGCCGCCACGCTCGCTCCGGAGCCAGCCACTGCGCTTCCGGCTGATCTGATGAATTCCACGATCGATGCCGCGACTCATCTCGCGGCGGGACGGGCCGTATCAGCCGGGATCGTCTCGGCCACGGTTGCCGCGCTTCTGAATGATACACTGAGGAGCATGAGTATGAACGCACTGAAACTTGCCGCGGTCATTTTGACCGCCTCGGGCATCGTGGCGACGAGCGCGGGCGTGCTGGCGTTCCAGACGCCGAAGGCCGCTCCCGACGAGGGCGTCTTCGCCCCACAACGGAAACTGGCGCCAGGGGAGAAGGGGATCAACGAACCTGCCTCAGTCAAGCGATTCATGACCAAGGAGGAGTTCAAGGCGGAGCTTGAAAAGGGGAAAGCCGCAAACAGCCCGGAACAGAGCCCGACTGTCGACTCCCTGGCCAAGGCCCGACTGCAGGCCGCTGAGAAATTGCTAGAAGGGCTACGGAAGGAGTACCTCAAAGGCAATGCTGTATTGTCGCTCGAGTTCATGCGGTCACGGGCTCTCACGGTCCTGGAAGCCCGTCTTGAGCTCGGTCAGGAGAAGGCTGACCGGATCGCGGCTCATGAAGACTTTCTTAAGTTCATGAAGGAGCTCGAGGCCCAGAAGAAGGCACGTGGAGAGATCACAGATTTCGCGGAATATAACCGCCTGGAGGCGGAGTTCTGGCTGGCGCAGGTCAAGGCCGGTAAGGAGCCCAGGATCACTGGCTCGGGTTACGGCGGGCAACCTGGCTCAGGGCCCGGCACGCAACCCGGCGCGGGTCCTGCCGGTCGGCCCGGCACGGACCCGCGGTCGCAGGCACTCCTGGCCAGGCTCGAAGAGCCGGTCCCGATGAGCTTCCGCGAATCCGACCCCGCTCGGAGACGTGCTCAGGTACATCCAGCAGGCCACGGCCGGACCCGAACGGCGAGCCGATCCCGATCTACGTCGATCCGGTGGAATCCGGGCGGTGATCAACCTGGATGAGAAGTACTGCAGAGAAGCTCATGAAGACTCCCATCACGATCGACCTGGTGGGCGTACCCCTGCGGCGGTCTCTGAAGCTCATCGCGGAACAGCTCGGCATGGGCTACGGGATCAGGGACGGGATGGTGACGATGCGGCCGCCCGACATGAGGCGGCGGAACTGGCATGAGCTTCATGGTGATGGAGGAATCGTTCCCCATGTCTTCTCCGCTGGACCTCGAAGTCGAGCGTGCCAGACGAGGCGAGCTCACCACATCAGAGCTCGACCAGCTTGAACGAGCGGCTGAAGGCGATCGATGAAGTGACGAAGCACTACCGATCGATCCGGACGATGGGAGGGGGGATGCCTGGCGGGATGCAGGCAAAGCCTCAGCAGGCCGCTAATCCGGGAGCGCAGCCAGGCCGTTAGCGCGGTTTCCAGATGGGAAACGGGGTAGAATCTCTGGTCGGACGCCAGGAATCGCGGGCCGCGAGCACGATAGACCAGAGACGAGACGCACCATGAACCCGACCACACCCGCCACCTCGAAACCCCGTTTCCAGCTTTCCCAGAGCCACGAAGCCTTTGTCCGCGCAAGTCGGGTGATCCCCGGCGGAGTGAATAGCCCGGCTCGTGCGTTTGGCGCGGTCGGCGGCGAGCCGCCGTTCATGGCCAGGGCAGGGGGGGCGTATCTCTATGACATCGATGGTCACCAATATATTGACTACATCGGTTCGTGGGGGCCGATGATCCTTGGTCACGGCCATCCCCAGGTCAAAGCGGCGGTCGTGGATGCGCTCGAGCCGGGCTCGAGCTTCGGCGCGCCGACGGTGCGGGAGATCGAGATCGCCGAAGAGGTGGCGGCGGCGGTTCCCTCGATCGAGATGGTTCGGTTCGTGTCGTCGGGAACCGAGGCCGCGATGTCGGCCGTGCGAGTGGCGCGTGGGGTCACGGGCCGAGACAAGATCATCAAGATGACCGGACATTATCACGGCCATATCGACGCCCTGCTGGTCCAGGCGGGCTCGGCCGCGACCACGCTGGGAACCCCCAACAGCCCGGGCGTGACCCCCGGAGCCACTCAGGACACGCTCCTCTGCCCATTCAACGATGCCTCGGCCGTGGCCGACCTTCTGGATCATCACCGAGGACAGGTGGCCGCCGTGCTGCTGGAACCGATCGCCGGCAACATGGGGCTCGTTCCACCCCGGCCTGGATACCTTGAAACCCTTTGCGAGCTGACCGAGAAGCATGGCGCGATGCTCATCTTCGATGAGGTCATGACCGGATTCCGCGTGGGCTATGGGGGAGCCCAGGCGCTCTATGGTGTCAGTCCTGATCTGACGGCTCTGGGCAAGATCATTGGTGGCGGCCTGCCGGCCGCGGCCTATGGGGCTTCGGACAGCATCATGAGCCATGTCTCGCCGGCCGGCCCGATCTACCAGGCCGGCACGCTGTCCGGCAACCCGCTGGCCATGGCCGCCGGGCTGGCCACGCTCCGGCTGCTCCGCGATGAGCCACCTTATGAGCGGCTTGAGAGGCTTTCGGCCCGCCTGGCCGAAGGTCTGGAACGGGCAGCGACCGACGCCAAGGTTCCCCATGTCGTCCAGCGCGTGGGCAGCATGCTCACTCTTTTCTTCCACGACGGCCCGGTCCATAACTATGAAGAAGCCAAGCAGAGCGACACCAAGCTTTTCGCCCGGTTCTTCTGGGAGATGCTCGCCCGCGGCGTGTATCTGCCGTGCAGCCAGTTCGAGGCCGCCTTTGTCTCCGCGGCTCATTCCGAGGCCGACATCGATCATACGGTCGAAACCGCGCGTGAGGCGCTTCGGGTGGCCGCTGGATGAGCGACCAGTCTTCGTGGTCAGACGAACTTTCCAAAAAGATGGACGCGCTCGCGGGTGGGCCGCCACTATACTGCGGATGTTAACGCGGCTTGGGGGATGGACTCATGCCCGGCGGGTCGTCAAAGGAAGCCCTCAAAGACTTGCGAACGCTCTTTCGCTTTGGCGTTGCGGGCGACCTGAGCGACGGCCAGTTGCTTGACCGGTTCGTCGCCCGCCGCGATGAGGCCGCCGAAGAGGCGTTCGCCATGCTGGTTGAGCGGCATGGCTCGATGGTCATGGGAGTTTGCCGGCGGCTCTTGAGCCACGCCCACGACGCGGAAGATGCCTTCCAGGCAACGTTTCTGGTCCTGGCTCGTAAGGCGGCCACCATCAGGCGCCGCGAGACGCTGGCGAGCTGGCTCTACGGAGTGGCCCTCCGCACCGCCAAGGACGCACGCGGCCGCGCGGCACGGCGGAGGGCACGGGAGGAGCGCGTCACCGTGGCCGATCACGTTGACCCCGAGGGCGACGATTCCACAAGCGAGCTGCGGTCGATCCTCGATACGGAGCTCGCCCGACTGCCGGAACCGTTCCGGCTGGTCGTCCTGCTCTGCGAGCTTGAGGGGCTTTCGCGTCACGAGGCTTCTTGCCGGCTGGGCATTCCCGAGGGAACACTTTCGAGCCGGCTGGCTCGGGCCAAGGCGATGCTTCGTGACCGCTTGGTCCGGCGCGGGCTTGTTCGTCACAACCGCGTCTCTGACGACGGCCCTGTCGTACGAATCCCAGGCCGCCGCCGTTTCTCTCACATTAGCCGAGTCTACCACACGGGCCGCGGTCCACGCCGCGGCAGGTTCTTCACTGGCCGGGCTGGTTTCAGCGCCGGTTCATTCCCTGACCGAAGAGGTACTCAAAGCCATGCTGTTCGCGAAACTCAAAGGAATCGCGCTGGGGGTCATGACCGTCGGGGCGATTGTCACCGGAGCCGTGCTGGCCCAGGACCCGACGCCGACGCCCGCGCCTGCTGCAACCGAGCGGATACTATACGATTGGAGCCGGATAAGCTCGTCCGATCCCGACCGGCTCCACGCCGTGGAGCAGAAGCTCGACCGGATTCTCGAGGCGCTGGGCGGAGCCCGGCATGCGACAACTTCTTCCTATTCCATAAGTGCGGCACCCCATCTCATGCCGACGCCGGCCGCGGCGGTCTCGACATCCAGATTCACCCCCTCAACGACCAGCCCCTCTAACTTCTCACCAATTGCCACCCCCGCGCCGGCTGCGACGACGGTCGCCCGGTTCGAGTCGAGCGATCGTCTGCTCACCATGGAGCGACGTCTGGCCGATGTGGAGCGGCGGTTGCACGAACTGGAACGAAGGCTCAACGCCACCCATGCCCCATCAGCGCTCCCCTCGGCTGTTACTGTGCCGGCAGGAGCGGACAACGCTCCCAAGGCAGAGGAAAGGACTCCCTGACGAGAGACCGACGACGATCGCCGGCGAGTCCGGAACAGAGAATCACGGCGTGATCGGAGACGAGCGGCTTGCACTGACCCGGCGAACGGCTCTATCCTCGGAAAGCAGAAACGAGGCCGAGCCCGTTGCCGGCCGCCGCTGGGCTTCTCCTCTCCCTCACGCGGGGCTTTCGACATGAATCAACGGCAGCTCGTCGCCCGGTCTTTGGTTCTCGCGTTCTGTTCGATCGCGGCTCTGGCGATCTCACGCGGTGCGCTGCGGGCCGCCCCGGAGCCCCAGGGGCAAAAATCGACCGTGGCCGGAAGTCAGTCCGAGGCGGTCAAGTCCAACATGGCCACCCAGCAGGCGGTCTGCCGCTGGGCGGCCGTTCCGCCCAAGCTCGATGGCAAGCTCGACGACGCTTGCTGGAAGGACGCCGCGGCCATCGAGCAGTTTGCCACGTACTGGATCAAGACCCCGCGGACGGGAACTCGCGCCTACCTGGTCTGGGACGATGACGCCCTCTACTACGCCGGGACGCTCACCGACGCCGAGGTCAAATCGTTCGGCACCCAGCGCAACGACACGCTCTGGAACGGCGACGTCTTCGAGATGTTCTTCAAGCCCAGCGCCGAGAAGCCCGAATACTACGAATTCCAGGCCAATCCCCGTGGCGTGATCTTCGAGATGGCCTTCCCCAAACGCGGTGAATACCCCGACCCACTCAGCAAAGGACCCCTGCTGGGCAACAAGGCGGCCGTCGTGGTTGACGGCACGCTCGACCACCCCGGCGACCGCGACAAGGGCTGGACCGTCGAAGGCCGCATCCCCTGGACGGCCTTCGCCCTTACCGGCGGCAAACCCAAGCCCGGCGACTCGTGGCTCTTCGCGATCTGCCGCTACGACTACGGTCCCAAGGGAACCGAGCCGATCCTGATGAGCTCGGCGCCGCTCACCAAACCGAATTTCCATCGCTACGAAGATTACGGCAAGCTTCGATTCGAAGGACCGCGTGCCTCAGGGCGTTGATCGCTACGGTGAGCCTCGCTCTCCCGTGCCGTGGGGTAACACCTCATAAATGGCCACACTCGCTGACCCGCTTTCATGGCCCCAGACCTTCCGAACTCGCTCTGGCCGTTCCAGGGCAAATCGGTTCAGCGGACTGGGTGGCGCGTGGGCATAGCGCTCCTGGTCGATCAACAGATAAGCAACGTTATACCGGCCGATGAGCCCGTCGATCGCGTCGGGTGAAGCGTCTGCGTCTCCCGGCCGCTCCGAGGTCGAGGCTTCCAGCGCCTGTCGTCCCGTCTGCAAGTAGACCTCGCCGGGATGCCGCGTCAAGACAGGTCCAGGCCGCTTGCCGTGCTCTCTCAACCATGAGCAGGCCATGTCAAGATGGCGACTCCCGGCATCCCTGGCACGCGACCGGCCCATGATGGCGGAGTAAGTCGAATAGGGCAACGAAGCGATCAAGATCAGCACGGCCGCGATTCGTGCGATCCGCCTGGCCGAGACCTTGATTCCGACGAGCGGCGCTCCCCGGCGAGCCAGGCAAGTCAGGCCCTCAAGTGCCCCGATCAAGAGGCAGGGAATCAGGGGCACGAGGAACCGTCCCGCCTCCGTGTAGGGCCAGAAGAGCAGCAGCCCAATGGTCAGCATGGGAACGAGTCCAGCCAACCGCCGGCGCGGCCGGCGCACGGCGCCAAGCCAGCCGATCACCATCACGCCGGTCGCAAGCAAGGCCCACAGGTTGGCCGCCGCGACGACCTGGTGAGAGCGAGGGACAATCGTGGCGATCTCGACCAAGGGCCCGGTGATCTGATCAGGGAGGCGCTGAATGTAGAAGAGACTCTGGGCAGCCGCCTGGGCCAGGGCGTCAGAGCCTGCCTGCAAAACCAGGCTCGCCTGGGTCCGATGTTCGCCCCCCACGAACAAGAGCCAGCCAACCCAGGGAGCGACGAGAAGAACCGTAATCGCCGCGGCCGTTATGGCGCTCGACCAGCGCCGGCGAATGAGTAGATCCAGCAGCACGGCCAGCACGAGAGCGATCGCGACATGACGAGTGAGCAGACAGGCGGCCATCAGTCCGCCCAGAACGATGGCCCGGCCGAACCCACCCTTCGAGACCGATAGGGCGGCGGCCAGAATGGTGAACTGCCCGAGCATCTCATAAAGCGGCTCGGACTGGATGGCCGATCCGGTTCGCGCCCAGGCCCAGTTCACCGCGAGTGCCAGCCCCAGTACCAGGGCCACATGCCGGCCATAAAGCCGCCGAAACCACCACCACGCCGCCAGCGTGGCACCCACGGTGCAGACGCAGGAGGCGACATGGGCCGCAACGGCAGAGTAGCCTGTCGTTCCGCTGACCAAGGCAAGAAAAACGGGATAACCAGGAGGAAAATGAGCGTGAAGGGGCCGGTCGGGATGATCGATTGCGCGGTATCCACTTCCTTCACCCAAGGAGCGGGCCAGAACGGTATAACCCGCGCCATCGTATCGGGGTGGCGCTGTGAAGTCTCCGTGCACGGTGACGGCCAGGATCGCCACGGCCGCGATGAGGCAGGCGCAGGCCATCTCTCGCGCGAGCCCGCCGGGTCGCGTTCTCTCGGGTTGTATCACGACGATTCCAGCCTTGTGTCGACCAAGCCAGCCCCGGGCTCGAGACCAGCCGGATGATGCCGGCTCGATTGGATCATCTACGAGGCAGCCGCTGCAAGGCGATTCGGCACGACCGGAGTACGGAGCGATCACCGTGAGCATGAACCAATAATGTGACAAGCTGCCCGCGACCACGAAGATGTGAAAGAGTTCGTGGGCCTGGAAGACTCCCGGCCATAGAACAGGCTGGTGCAGCAAGTTGATGATGGCGCCCAGACTATAGAGCACGCCTCCGACCACGATCGGTAAGAGGCTCCGGTGTGTGAGCCATCGAGCGACCTCGAAGTAGCACAAGACTGCGCCCCATCCCATGGCCAGGTACAGCATCGTGCTTAGCCAATCGGGCGATGTGGCGGAAAGCAGGCGAAGTGTCGTGCCCACAGCCGCGAAGAGCCAGACCGCGATCAGGATGCCCCGTCTCCAGGAACCGCGGAGCACGTTCCAGACGATGGCGGTGTAGCTTCCCGCGATGAGAATGTAAATGCCCGTATAGTCAATCAGCGCGAACATCCTGATCCGGTCACTCGACGTTCGAACGCCATGATAAAGCGTGCTGGCTGCCGAGCACGCAACCAGGCCCAGGCCGTAGACCAGAAGACTCCACTGCTTGCCGCGGTCTCCCTGGCCACGCCGCCAGAGCAGGAAAATACCGGGCAAGGCAAAAGCGAGCCAGAGGCCATGGCTCCAGGTATTGACAGGCTCGCGGGGGTTGAAGAAATCCATGCAGACTCCTGGAGCGTCACGCCGGTTGCTTGCCGCTAGATACAGTATGCGCGTTTCTCTCGTGGAAAAACCGTGCCCAACACGAAAAAAAGAACGAAGCACGGCTTCAGCGGTAGCAAGAGGCAAAGACTGTCCGGGTCTCAATCCCGCGATTGCCTCAGCAGCCGCAGGGCGTTGGCGACGACGATGAGGCTGGTGCCAACGTCGGCGGCGATCGCCATCCAGAGGTTGGCCAGACCGAAGAGTGCCAGGATCAGCACGAGGGCCTTGGTGAGGATTGCCAGGATGATGTTCTGGCGAATTCGCGCCAGGGTGGCGCGGCTGAGGCGGATCAGCCAGGGCAGGCGGCGAAGGTCGTCAGCCATGAGCACGATGTCGGCGGTTTCCAGCGCGGCACCGCTGGAGATGCCGCCCAGGGCGATGCTCACGCGCGCGGCGGCCAGGGCCGGGGCGTCGTTGACGCCGTCGCCCACCATGCCGGTCGGGCCGTGTCGCGACGAGAAATCAGAAATCGCCGAGACCTTCTCGGTGGGAAGCAAGCCCGCGCGCTGCTCTCCGATTCCCAGCTCCTGGGCCATGGCGGCGGCGGTGCGCGCATTGTCGCCGGTAAGCATGATCGTTCGCAGGCCCAGTTCGTGCAGCTCGGCCAGCACCTGGGCCGCCTCGGGCCGGGGCTGATCCGCCAGCCTGATCCAGCCCAGGGGGCCCGACTGCGCCGTGAGCGCCACCGACGTGCCGGCGGCCGTCTCGGCCTTGCCAAGCTCTGCGTGGAACGCAGGCTGGCAAAGGCCTGTCTCGTCAATGTATCGGTGGCTGCCCAGGTGATATTCCTCAGATCCGACCCGGCCCAGCGCCCCCTTGCCGGGGATGGCGCGGTAATCGTCGGCTACCGGCACATCGATTCTCAGGTCGCGGGCGTGGCGAGCGATCGCCTTGCCCAGAACATGACCACCTCGATCGCCCAGAGCCGCCGCGATCCGCAAGACCTGGTTCTGATCGTCCCGGCCGGGAGCACAGACGATCTCAACGACGTCGGGCTGGCCGAGCGTCAAGGTTCCGGTCTTGTCGAATGCCAGGGCGCGAAGCCGGCCGATCTCTTCCAGAAATTCGCCCCCTTTGATCAAAACACCACCCCGCGCCGCGGCGGCCAGACCGCTGACCACGGCCACGGGCGTCGCGATCACCAGCGCGGCACGGGCAGGCGATCACGAGCACGACCAAACCCTTGTAAAACCAGTCGTGCCAGAGCGGCCAGCTCGGGGCGGATCCCCCGGAAACCGCCCAGGCGAAGAGAGGCGGCACGATCATGACCAGGACCGACAGAACGACCACGGCCGGCGTGTAAAAGGCCGCGAACCGAGAGATTCGCCGTTCGATGACCGCCCGGCCAGACTGGGCCGCGCGCACCTGGGCCACGATCCGCGAGATCAAGGCGCTGCTGACCGGCCCGGCCGCCTCGACCTCGAAGGTCCCCTCACCGTTCACGGTCCCGGCGTAAACTCGATCGCCGGGACCACAGTCCACGGGCACCGACTCACCCGTGATGGTTTTTTGATCGACGCTGGACCGCCCCTTGATCACCTCGCCGTCGACCGGAATGGTGTCTCCGGCCCGGACGAGAACCCGATCTCCCGCGCGGATCTCACTCGCGGGCACCTCTGGACCGTACCGTCCGGCGCGATCCGCTCGGCGAATTGAGGCGCGATCTCCAGAAGCTCGCGGATGGCGCGGCGGGCGCGATCGAGACTCAGCGATTCGAGCGACTCGGCCAGACCAAAAAGGAACGCCACCGTCGCCGCCTCGTCCCATTGCCCCAGACCAATCGCCCCCAGAATCGCCAGCCCCATGAGGACGTCGATGTCCAGCCTGAACTGCTCTCAGGCTCCGCAAGGCACGGGGGTAAAGCCAGGCTCCGCCGAAGCCCACAGCCAGTGCGTAACAGCCGCGAGCCAGCCGCTCGCTGGTTGTCGGTGCCAGGCCCGCCGCCGTTCCCAACCACGAAAAGAGCAGCCCGAGACCCAACGCGGCTCCCGACCCCACAGTCGACGCCAGGTGGCCATGCCGCGACCACCAAGACGAACGTGCGCCTCGGTCTGTGGTCTGCCCCACCAATCCTGCCTCCATGCCCGCTCGCTCGCCCACAAGACGAAGCAAGCTTCTGGGGATCAGTTTGCTCGGCGTTGTAATCAACGGTCATCAATCCATTTATCAGATCGAAGCCCAGGCTCGTGACTCCCGGAGCGTCTTGCAGCGCGGCTCGAAGGGCCTGAGCCTCGCTCGGGCAGTCAAGTCCACGCACGTGGAGCGTGCAACGAGGTTGGTTCGTCATTTCAGTCTCTGTTCCACTACGACCGTGGCGATTGACCGCGCCGTCGGGCGTGAAGCGTGGTCGGAGGTGATCACCTGGCCATGACGACTTCGACCGCGATTTCCTTCCCAGCCAGAATTATAGGTATCATCAGAGTTTCGGTGAACACGACCGACGCTGATTTCGTGCACGATGATTGCATGTGCGTTCGTTGGTGCATTCTGCTGGTCGAACCGGTTCTCGTGATCACTCCGACGACTTGCTTGAAGTGAGTGCTTCGATTCAGATAGAGGTTGTCGGGGACCGTTCCTCATCGAGGAGGTTCGGTGGGCAACCAAGGCGGGACGGAAGGCACGGTGATGGAACAAGAGACGGGATACCTTATTCGTTACGGACTGATGGGTCACGTGGGCAAGTTCGCCCACGATCCGGCAATGGATTTCGTGCTCGATCGCGGGCAGGCGGTCGTGATCCGTACTGACCGGGGCGAGGAAGTCGGCGAAGTGTTGGTTCCCGTGGGTGTTCCGCCTTCGGCTTCGGCTGCCAGCGGCCGCGATGCCGAGCGTGCGGAGGCCGGCGGCGTGCGGTCGGGAGGGCTCGGTTTATTGCGGCCCGCCAGTGCTCAAGACCTGGAAGACGCTCGCCGCTCGGCGCAACTGCGCTCCGAGCGATATCAGGTCTGCCAGCGAATTTGCGGCGAGCAAAGCTGGCCACTGGAGGTCATCGACGTTGAGCCGCTGCTCGATCAGAAGACCACGGTCGTTCATTACCTCGGCCCTCGTGATCTCGACCTCGCACTCCTGCGCGCGCAGATCCGCCGCTCTTGCGATTTTGACATCATCTTCGAGCCGGTCGGCTCGGATCTCGGCATGGAATCGGACAGCGAAGATTCCGCCCCAGCAACCAAACGCGGCGGAGGTTGCGGTGATTGCGATTGCTCGGGCGGCAAGTGCGGAACAGGTGCCGAAGACGCGTCCGATCACTCACACACCAGCAATTCGACCGCACGCAGCCCTCATCCGGGGGGTGCGGCAGCTCGGCTCATTCCGGCGGCTGCTCGAGCTGCGGAATCGCTCAGTGGAAGAGCGGCAAACAGCAGACCCGCCCTTGAAAACCAGGTCTCGGCACAGGCTCAGAGTTGAATCTTCCTGGCATCGTCCCCAAAGACCTGTTTTTGGGGTTCTTGAGCCTGAAGCTTGACAAGGTTATGCCAGGCGCGTCTTGACGCGGGGCCAGGTACCAGAGGCAAGGGCATGCAACGCGGGACACTCCATCGGCCGGAAAGTTCCAGCGCGTGGGCAAGGCCCGTCCCCGGGCCGCTTTGCTTTAGCGCCGCCTGATCCGTGTGTCCAGTTCGCTCACTCGAGCTGCTCCTCGATCTCCACCATGCGGTACTCCAGGTCCGAGAACTTGGAGACGGCCATCTGGTCGGCCAGGATGGCCCGCCACGCCCGGAGCTGAACCGATTCCGACTCGGCCTCTTTGGCGAGCGTGACGATCCCATTGGCCGCCTTCTTGATATCCGGAAGATCAGCGGAAATTGCCGTGTCCTCCCCTCCGGACTTTTCGGCCATCGGCACCCTGTCCCACGCGGTTTCTGCGCCGCCTGGCCCGCGGTGCCGAGCCCTCATCGTAAATGACCGCCGATCCCGTTCGTTCAGTGCAGGGCGCAGCACGACCGATGCGGGCATCCCCGCGAAGGGAACTGGCTCTTCTGTCTCTTGATTGTTGAACTGCCGACGTCGAGGTGCAATGCCCTCTGGAGCTACGAAGTGTCGTCCCCTTCCGTCGGACCGGGTCCCCCCAGCTCGTTCTTCTTCTCCTGGCTCAGATTCCACGGTAGGAACCGTTGGATGTCGCCGGGAACCTTGCCCCCGGCCGCCGCGCAGTGCTCGAAGTACCACGTCAGCCACTTCCGGGGGTTGAGCTTCCACAACGCCAACGTGGCGAAGATCGAGAACGCCGCCGCCGCCAACTGGCCACTCCAGAGCGAACCCGAGCCGTAGAAGTTCTTCCGCGCCACCGCCGGGCCCCGTGCACGTCGCTCCGAGGTATTGTTGTCCATCGGGATCCGCGGGTCGTCCACGAACAGCGTCAGCCCCTCCCAATGCGCTGCCAAGCTCTCCAGGACCTTCCGGCACGGCGTCGCCAGATCCGCCCGAGCCAGTTCCGTCTCCCTCTGCGTCTTCATCTCGGCCACGGCCTGGCGCAGGCAACCGTCCGCCTCCCCAAACTCCGCCGAGCCCACCGCTGCCGCCAACCGGCGGTGGTTAAGTTGGTAGAGCACGCGAATCCGCCGCAGCCATTCCAAGGCCCACGTCTTCAACTCCGGCCAGCCCTTGCCCACTCGGACGAAGTCGCGCCTCACGTGAGACCAGCAAAAAGCCAGGACGATCACCCCATCCTTGACCCAGATCATCGCCTTGTAGGCCGCATAGCGATCGACCACCAGCACCCCACGCGACTCGGCCCGATAGTGCCCCTCGGGGACGGCGTGACTGCGACTGGCATCCAGCACATAGACGACCGTGTCCGGCCCCGACAAGACCCACAACCACCAGCCGTAGCCCTGCTTGCCTTCCTGGACGACGAACACCCGCCATCGCGTCTCATCGGCCAGATGCAAATCACCGTGCAGGATTCCGCTCCTTGATCGCCTCGTAGATCGGCCGCAGCAGGATCTCCAGCCGTTGCAAGCCGTCGTTCACGGTACCCGCCGCCAAGTCCAGGTCCCCCAGCCGCCAGGAAGCCAGGAAGCGTTCGGTGGGCCGATAGCTGGAATACTTGTCCAGGAGAATCTCGACCCAGATCGAAGTGCCGTACAGGCCTTTGGGAATCAGCTTGGGAAGAGGTGCAGCGGTGAGGGTGCGGTTGCCCTGGCAGGCGCAGGTCCGCTCATAGCGTCGCCGGTGAATCACGCGGCGATGGGCACGACACGTCGATCTCGATTTGTTCGGAGTCTTCGGTGTCACTGCGGAGGCGTAACGGTTGACCGCAGTCGGGGCAGACACATTGCTCGTGGGGCAGTTCGACGAATACCTCACGGACCGGAAGAGAGGAATAATCCCGCCGCTTCGGTCCGGGATTGCCCGCTTGCTGGCCTCGCTTTCGTCCGGGCCCCCGCGTGTCGTCCTGGGGGTCGTCCAGGTGATTGGACCGATCCTTCAGCGACGTGGTCTCGGAGCGTCGCCCGAAGAGGTCGGCCTGGAGTTGGCGTTTCTCACCTTGGAGCTGTTCGACTTGTTGTTCCAACTGTCCGATGCGGCGCACGGCATCACGATGGCGACTCTGCCAATAGCCGGCCTGCTGACGCAACCCGAGGTTCTCGCGCTCCAAGTGATCGACCCGGTCGCGCAACGCGGCCACGTCTTGGCGCAAATCCTCCAGCAGGGTCACCCACTCGGTGGAGGAATGCTCGGGGCAACAGACTTCAGTCAGTTGGCCGTCCATAGCCAACTGGCTCTACCCAAAATGAGTCGAATTGAAAAGAAGTGGCATTCCGACCACTATCAAAAGGAGTGACTGATCGGGGCTTCGGCGAAACTGGACAGAGTGCACACTGAACAAACGAGTTCGGCGAAGCTTTACGAGCCTCAGGCCCTATCTCCTGTTGCTGCAACGACATGCCGCGTGAGGATGGCCGCCTGGAAGGCACGCCGAGGGTCCGCAAAAGTGAGACTAAATGAGACTTTTACAGCGAAATTCCAGCATCTGTACACTAGCCTGACCTGGCGGTTTTTGGGCTGGACCTCGCGCCATTGTCTGTTGTGAGCTTCTGCAGGGAGCAAGCTGAGTTGGCTGACAACCGACCCTCGCGACAGGCGGTTTACGATTGGGTTTCATGGTCGTGGACCTTGGCGAGCTCTGTTCCAGAATCGGGCGCGGCAGGCGCGTTGGGAACTCAGGGCGATGGAGCCCGCGGTGTGCTAGATGTTCAGGTACTCTTACCGATCCCGGAGCCAGGGGCGCGGGCCCACCTGACCTTCTGCTAATCAATATGTGGCCATGTCGAGGGCTCTGATCGAGGCCTGAAGCCGGCTGTTGACGGATATCCCAGCGCATGGACGACTTACGATCGATTTTATTTTTCAAACAGCGCACTCGCTTCGGCGTTGGTGACGTTCGCCGTTGAAAATGCGTGCGTTGCATGTCCCGTTGGCGATCAATCCATGCCAAACAGTGTATTCCAGATCATCAGCGGCTACGGCACCATCGCGAACGTCGGCACTCCCGAAGAGGTCGTTGGAACCTTGTAACTCCAAACTGGCCTGGTAAGCTCATCCTAGTAATCCGGCTAGCCCAGAAGCAGAAAGGCATCGGAATGAACCTGCTCTTCTGTTCGGCCAATCCATTTCGGGACCTCGATATCATATCCGAGCTTGAGGCGGTTCTGAGCCATCTCGACTCGTTAGTATGGCATATCGATTATCTGCCCGACTTGTCACTCGATAAACTCACCGAAAAAATTCGTACGTTTCAGCCCGACATTGTTCATTTTTGTGGACATAGCGACGCCAATTCACTTATGTTCGTCAGTTCAACGAATGGTAAACCCCAGTCGATTCCGCCTCGTATGTTTGGCGCGATTCTGCTCGAAGGCAAAGTGCTAAAAGCTGTCATCCTTAATTCGTGCAGCAGTCTCGGCGTTTTTACTGATTTACGCGACACTGCCGATTGGGGAATTGCGACGACTCGGAGGGTTACCGACGCAGAGTGTACCGAGTTTACCCGAGTGTTTTATATGAGACTCTCCGCAAATGGAATCGACATACGAGGTGCATACACATATGCAATAGACAGTCTCTACCATAAGAATAATGATCTCAAGGAGGCGGAGTCCACTAAACGGCAAATCTCTGGAGGAAGAAGTCTGCGAGATCTGCTTCCTTCGATCTCTCGAGCAGGCACAGAGCCAGTAAAATTTCACATCACCAAGCTAGAGCCCACCTGGCGACGGGTACGACGTCTGAAAGCCATATTGTTTTTGATTCTTAGTGGCTGGTTGTTCAGTTTCGCCTTGGTTCTTCCGGGTGCTGTCGCGCTCAACCAGAGAAAGACGAACGAACTAAACGCAATGCGACTCACCCTCAACCAAATTGAAAGGGAGCGTGAGCAACAAACCGCGCAATTGGCCAAATCGCAGGCCTTGCTGGCTCAACTTCAGTATAACTACGGGTACGGATTCTACGGACACTTCACCTCGTCAAACGCGGTAATATCCCACTGAACAAAAGCATAAATGAGATCGAGGCCTACTCCGGAACCACAGGTCAAATGATAAGAGAGCTTCAGAAGATCAAGACCGAGGTTCAGACAGGAGATATCTCTGCAATCAATCCGGCAAAAATCCAGAAGCTCATAACCGAACTCGAGGCAAGTCGCAATTCCTCGAACCAATTGTTAGGCCAACTTCAGTCGAGTAAAAAGAAGCTCGAAGAAGACAGGGCGAACGGAATTAATTACGGTTACGGTGGTCGTGGTTTTCCTGGGTGGGGTTAGTGTATCAGTAATGAGGCTGGCAGGCTCGTCGAGCTTGCCCAGCGGCGTAAGCTTCTGGACGTCGCGGCGGCCATCCCGTTCGATCTTCACGGCAGAGTTAGGGAGATCGAATCGGAGTACCGCCAGGAGCGTCAGGCGGCGGGGGTCGCGGTGGCGAACGAGCCTGGGTGTGTATCGCGGCCGGCGGCCGGGCACGACCAAGGCCCTGCCGCGCCGTGCTCGAGAACTCCGCTGTCGCGGCCTCACGGTGCAGGAGATCGCGGCGGCGCTGGGGATCAGCCGGCGGACGGCCTTCAGGTACTTGTCGATGGACCCGGCCTCGTGATTCCGCAGGTCGAATCAGAATACTCCTGCCGGTCCCTTGCCCCTGCACGTCACGCGTGATGTAATGAGGGCGGGAACGGGGACGCAGCTAGAAAAGCACAAGATGGGCAGGTGTACCATGCCCTGAACCGATCGGTGGGCAGGATGCACCTCTTGCGAGGGACGCCGACTTCAAGGCGTTCGAACACGACGTGATCGAAGCCCTCCGGCGCGATCCCATGCCCATGCTCTCCTATTGCGTCCTGTCGAATCACTGGCGCTTTGTCGTCTGACCGGAGACTGACGGCCAGGTCACAAAGAAGAAAGGGCGTGCAATGCGCGCCAATGCCCCCCGAACGGGAGCCGGGGCGACGTGACACGCTCGAGACGCTGATGAGCGACTTTGTCCCACCTTTTCCAGCGTCGGGGCGGCGGAATGTCGGCGCTTTGCCGCGCGTAGTGGTCGGGTAAGGAGGTGAGGTCGCCCTCACCCCCTCCCCTCAGAACCGGACGTGCACCTTTCAGTGCATCCGGCTCAAGCATCGGACAACGCCCCTGCGTGGCACGATCGGGCGCGGTTCCACCGGCCCACGACACCCCTTACGGAGCGCGGTCGCCCCATTGGCCTTGGGGCCAACCTGGACGGTACTTCGACAGAGCCGACGACCGAAGATCGGCGGGGGCCGCACCACGGGCGTTGCCGCCCGCGTCCTATCTGCTTTGCCTCCCGAGTCGGTTGGCTGTCGGTTCCCATCCGCCAACACCCGGGGGAATTCGGCTCGCTTTCGCGCGGGGTGATCTCGCAACCCCTATCCGACCCATTACAGGCCGGCCTTCGCTTCCTCCCCCGTCCTTTACCCGCCGCCCCATCGGCTCGCCTTGCGGCTGGCCTACCCTCGCGGGAGGACGACGGGCTTACCACGTTGCATCGCAAGAATCCTCGTGGGTTAGGCCCCGCCTCGACGCCGGTGGCACTTCATCTGCGCCGGATGAGCTTGAAGCATCCGGACCTGGCCACTTACCGTTTTGGTCCAAGCCTATCAGCACCTTTGGCTTGTCTTTGTTGACGACGTTTGCAGCGGTTCACCTGGGTTGGCCATACCACGCGCCCCTGGTCCCCGACCGCCGCGGTGCTGGCAGTCGCGATCTCGGCTCGCGCTCCGGTCGCCATCCTGAGGGATGAGGATACGTTGTCCCGAGGGCTTCGCACCCCGCCGTTGCCGGCGGCGCACGCCTCGGTAGGGGACTGCTGGCAGAACAGCAGGTGTCGTCACCTCCTTTAATGGAAGAGCGTCACAGTTCCTGCGATACCATCGTGTCGCACTCAAGCTGTCAAACAGGGCTTTGGGACGATGCCATCTCCCTCGATACCGGTGGCAAACGCGCAGAGGCCGGTCGAGGGTAAGCCAAGTCAAAATCGCGACGGCAGGTCTGGTAAGGTCTCAAGCATCGCGTCGATCTGGACTCGCACGGGGTCGAATAACTTGTCTTGCTGGTACCATTCCTTGAACCGTGAGTGGGCATGGAACGCGTACATCAGTTGCCATGCGACGCCCGGCAGGTTCGCGGGATCGGTACGTGCGGCAACGCTCATCACAACGGCGCGCGTGTAGTGGAATCGCCCCCGGGATAGGCCCAGCTCGAAGCCCGAGTAAATCAGCTTGTCGGCGATTCGTATGGCCTCCTCGGTCAAACCACGAGTGGCGAACTGCTGGGCGGCAAGGACCAAGGTTGTTGAATTCTTGGACCCCGAGCAAAGATACTCGCGCAGCTCACCATGCGACATCACGACGTCGAGATCGTCCCGAGCCGCGCTGAAGTGGTCGAGTTCAAGCTCTTGAGTCATGTGGGCGATGCGGGCTCGAAGCTGGTTGGGATCGAGCATGAGAATCTTGTCGAGCTCGGTGGCCGCGGTGGCCAGTCCACCTGCCTTGTAAATGGCCGCGGCGAGGGCCGCCCGAGTGTCCAGATCGTCTGGGTTGATGTCCTGGGGACCCACCAGGGGATCGATGGGATGAGCCGCCAGTGACCGGTCGTCGCCGCGCTCCAGACCGCCGTGCGAATGGCTTGCGGCTGTCGCTCGGATGTCGCTGGGACCTTGCGCCAGCGGGACGCGAATGATCGTTCGCGACAGCAGTCGGTTGAGGAGCTCGAACTGTTCCAGATCGCCTTCCAGTCCTTCGACCTGGCCGCTGGCCGCGCGAATGAAAGCGCGAGACCGGAAGTACTCAGCGTGGTCGGGGGCCAGCTTCAAGGCCCGGTCGCACTGGCGCAGTGCATCGTCGTGACGCCCCAGCTCGCACAGGCACGAGGCCAAGAGTGCGGGGATCATGGGGTTATACGGCCGCCTCTGCTGACAGCGATCAAGGTGAACCGCCGCCTCGGGCCAGAGCTCGAGCCGGAAGCAGACGACCGCCGCGCGGTAGTGAGCCCAGAACGAATCGGGGCGCAAGGCCAGCACTTGCCGGTATTGATCGAGGGCGTTTCGAGAGGCCGAATGGTCGACTCGGCCCATGTGACCGTTCGAGGTCTGGAACGGTTCCGCTTCAGGCCGCCAGACACCGGCCTGATCATCGAGCTCCGACGCGACGCCGACGAGAAAATTCTCCAGCCAGGGCAGTGCAGGACCGCGCCGCGGCGTTTTGCTCGACTCACCCTCCTGATCCGGCGAGGCGGTGCGCAGGTCTTGGGGCCGGCCTGGAAGCAATCCGCTCGGGCCCAACTTATCGATCAAGTGCCGGTGCAGCGCATCGAACACCTTCGTGTTGGGATGGTGGTTCACGTGATCGACGATGGTCAATGCCAGGAGCCAATCACCGGGTGAGCTGGCACGCTGTTCGAGGGCGCGGCAGTACCGCAAGGCCTGTTCCATGAGCCAGAGCTCGACATCTTCGCGGTCCTGGACGGGCAGGGTCTGGATCGCGTCTCGTTGCTTCCAGTTCGCGTCACCGAAGACGTCGTAATCCTTGAGGGCCGAGACAGCGGCCGCGAGTGCCTGGGGATCATCAGGGTTCTGGGGCCGGATCAGACCGGGGCGCTGAAAATGCAACGCTCGCGAGTCGGCGTCGTCCCACTTCCGGGCCAGCTTATCCAGGGCGATGCTTTGCCGTGTCGATCTCGACTTCACCACGACCACGAAGGTAGTCAAGATGGTGACCATGAGGGCCAGTGCCGCGGTGGCCAGTACCCGCTTCTTCTTCCGCATCGACCGCGGCACGGTATGCGTCCAGAACGGCTCGCTCGCGTACGCCAGGGGCCGGTCGGTCCTCCAGCGGTCCAGGTCTTCGGCCAGCTCCGACGCCCGGCGATACCGGTCTTCCGGCTGGCCCGCCAGGCAGCGCTGGAGAATCGCGCGCAAGGCCGGAGGAATAGGCCTTGCGCGGCGCGCCTGCGCGGTCAGAATGACCTCTGGGGCCCCTCGCTGGCGGAACGCCGCGAAGGCCGTCGCAAGATCGCGCAGCTCCGTTTCCATGCGCACCAGCTGCGCCATTGTCGGCGGCGATGGGCGGCGGAGCCTGGAGCGTGAGGGCCTCGAGGAGGACCATCCCCAGCGCATAGAGATCCACGCGGTGGGGATCGGCTGGCCAGGCGGCAGCCGCGCCGGAATTCGATGCGATGGCTTGCAGCCGCTCAGGCGCCATGTAGGCGAGTGTTCCCCCTGGATCGACGACCGGCCGGCCCGCGTCGCTCATGGCCCAGTCTTGAGCCAGGTTGAAATCCAGCAGCATCGGCGTGCCGTCCGCGGTGAGCAGGATGTTGGACGGCTTGACATCGCCGTGCGCCACGTCGCGGCTGAACGCATGATCGAGCGCTTCGGCCAGGCGGGCCGTAATCCAGGCCATGGCGTGCACATCGGAGAGCGACCTCAAGAGCTCGCGGGCCGGCCGGGCCGCGCCTGCGTCCCGGTACTCAGGAGCCGCCACGGCGTCAAGGTCTTCAAGGAGACCACCCCGGCTGCTTCGCGATTGACCGACACTGCGGCGCCTGGCCAGGACGGCGGAGAGCGTGGCACCACCAAGGAAGGGCATGCAGATGAGCTGAAACGCTCCATCGTTGACGCTGGCGTGCGACAAAATCTCCACGATGTTGGCGTGCCGCGCCCTGGCCAGGAGCCACGGCTCGCGAGTCGGCCTCGTTGACACCTTCACCACCACATGACGGTTCGCCAGGTCGGATTGTTCGGCCAGAAAAACCCGCGCGAAGCTGCCCCGCCCCAACTCTCTCTTCAGGACGTAGGGACCAATCTCGTCGGCGACCTCGGGGAGGGGGTCTGTCTCCATCGCCGGCTCGGACCACTGCCGAAGCTGCGACGGCTCGCAATGACGGTGCAAGGCCAGGAGACGCTCGAGGATCGACTGGTACCCGGGAAACCGGGCCAGGAAGGCCGCCGGGTCCGGTTCCGTGCCGGCAAGCTCGGCAAGGCAGTATTCGCGGTAAATCAGCTCGACGGCGAATCTGGGGGCTACGGGGCCGAGCCGAGCCAGGTAATCTTCCGAGCTTTCCGGTTCGCCTCGTTGCCATCGCGCGGTGAAATCATCGAGGGCGTTCTGGAACTCCAGCGACCGCGAGGAGGCCGATGATTCGCCATATCGCAAGACCGTTGGCGATACCGAAGGCTTGGGCCGGACCGAGGGAATCATTGCCATCCTCGCGCCTCCATCCGGACTCGAGCATCGTCAATGACCCGACGCACGCTGCGCTCGCTTAACCCAACCCTGCGCGGCGATCTCCTCGAATGTCAACCCCTGGTGTCTGAGCGTGATGATCTCGACGTCCCGTGGATTGCACCCAGCCGTCAATTGCGCCAATCGGTCGGTGGCCTGAAAGGTCTCGCTGGGCGATGGCTCGGGCGACACCAAGCCCCGGTCGATTTCCTTATTTCCTCGTTTCAGGTAGAGCGGCTCTTCGCGCTCAATGGCGTATTTCGCCGTCCGGCTCAGCCTTCGGTGCTCCTGGTACACCTTATTGCGGGCAAGGCCCGCCAGAAACCCGCGCAGGTGGCGAACGTTGTCGAACTCCCTCGGCTTAGCCCGCAAGTTGCTGAAGAAGCTCTGCCAGACCGTCTGCACGAAGTCCATCGAGTCGAACTGTGAGCGCATCGTCCTGGGTAAACGGCCGCGCACCATGATCCGCACCTCCTGCTCGAACTGAGACAGGAAATCGCGGATCGCTATTTCATCGCCGTCCTTGGCTCGCGCGATCAGATCGGAGATATCCGTCTCATTGCGCATCAGCGAGCATCCAACCGGGAGCCGATACCCGGAAATCGAGATCATGCGGAACACCCTGGACCGTCGTCGTTCCCAAGGTCTACTGGCTAATTAAACACAATTACCGGCCACAATTATAGCCGGAAACCGGAAAATCACGAAGAAAAAGTCCATTTCGCGGTTTTTGTAAGGAGGAATGAACCGTCCGAGCATTGCATTACCGCGCGACTCACCTGGCACAATCATCCCAACCTGTCATTTACGTCAGTCTTGCAAGTTTCTTCTGAAACGAAAAAAGCTGCCGGTATTGGTCCGGAATTGCAACTGCCTTAAAAACACGCTTGCTTCCAAGCAGGGAAGGTCGGAGCCGGCCGTAGACGTTCGTTCGGCGATGCCGCCGTGAAGAGCTCAATCCATGCATGGCACACGAGGTTGCGGCTGACTCCAAGCGCCAGAGGGATTTTTTGAGGTAGATGCTGCCTCGACGATCAGACCCATGTGATGGCGATGTGAGCCCGGAGAATCTCGATGTACCGCACCCAGGCGGAGGAAATGCGCGACCCCGCACGAGCCCCGATCTTACTATCAGGATATCAACCAGATCACACTCCTGACGGCCGCGGAGGAGCGTGAGCTTGCCGATGCGATCGCCCGCGGCGACCGCGACGCCCGGGGCCGTATGATCAAGTCCAACCTGCGCCTTGTGGTCAAGATCGCCCGTGACTACGTGGGTCGAGGCCTGGTGCTTGACGACCTCGTTGGCGAGGGCAATGTGGGCTTGATTCGCGCGGCGGAAGAGTACGACCCCAGGTTCGGCACCCGATTCAGCACCTACGCCAGCTACTGGATCAAGCAGGCCATTCGCCATGCCCTGATCAACACCACGGCGACGATTCGGCTACCAGCGCACATGTACAGCCTCTTGACCAAATGGCGCCGGGCCGAGCGGCTCTTATGCCGCCAGCAGGGCGGCCCGCCCAGCTTCGATGAAGTGGCCGAGTACATGGGTCTTTCCGATACCCAGAAGGGGCTGGTTGCCAAAGCCCACCGCGCACGTCAGCTCAAGCTTGAGAGCGGGCTCGGCGACGGCAATGGCACCTGGTCTCCCGAGGAATCGGCCGACGCGACCGAAGCCGTGGAAAACTCGTATGAGGTCACTGACGAGCGAGCCGAAATCTTGCGCAGGATGGACTGGCTCGACGACCGTGAGCGCCTTGTCCTTTCGCTCCGCTACGGCTTGGGGGGCGAGCAGCCGCGGACGCTCAAGGAAATCGGCCAGCGCCTGGGCGTCACGCGTGAATGGGTCCGCAAGATCGAGCTCAAAGCCGTCTCGAAGATGGCAAGTAACGTTCCGCCAGCCGATTCCACGTCTTTCACGCCAGCCGCTACCGCGAATCCCCGGGCGCGTCGAGCGTCTCCTTTCGCCGCGGCGGCCGGCGCATCCTCGTGGCGCTGAACCAGATCGATCACACGTCCCGGCCGATCAAGCCGCAACTCGCTGGGAGATCGCAATCTCGAGAATCACGCCTCGGCCGCGTACGGCTCTCTTGGCCCGGGGTTGACGACCGGAGCGGCCTGGGATTGCAAGCAATTGACTTCGGACGAGACGGCCGCCACAGCCTCTGCGCTATCGAGGACTTCGAGAGTCATTTCCACCACCAACCGACCATCGACCGGAAGGGTCACCACGCGTCCCCGCGCTTTTTCAAACGGGCGCGGGTTGGGATAGTTGGTGGCAGGCTCAAGGCCCGTGACGTAGCCGTCGCGACGGCCGGCGGTGTTCTTCCAGAGGGTGAAGCAAGGAAGCTGCTTCTGGTGGTACCTCAGCACGACCGCCTTATCTGCATCTGGGCTGCAAAGCATGGCCAGGGTCGCTCCCAAATCGGCCTCGCGAGCATGCAATTCGTAGAAATACACCTGCTCGGATGAGCCGGGCTCAGGCGAATCGTAAACGTCATGCCGGGCCAAGCCCTCCACGGCGCGACGGTCACGCGGGGTGACGGTCTTGAGCGGGGCGACGAAGCGCGAGCCTTCCTCCAGGAACGGCGGCCCGAAGTTCCAGTGGTAGAGGACCTGCATCTCCACGGGCTGGTCTTTCCGGTTCACAAACTCGTCGCGCACGGTAAACTGACTCGAGCCGGCTGTGGTCGATATCCGTGAGATCATCTTGATCTGGGGCCCAAAGAGATGTGATTCCTCGACTTGGCCCTCGACGATGACCTCATACGGGGGCTGATCGCTCACGTGCACGGCCACATACGAGGCCGGGATGCTCTGGATCTTGCCATGCAGGCCGAACGTGGTATTACTTTCCGTGCCGTCAGCGTGCCTGGTCTTGATCTCGAAGGGTGCGCCGTTATTCGCCAGTCCACAGCGCGCCAGCAGCTCGTCGAATCCGTCAAGCCAGCCCAGGCCGCCGTTGCTTGCAAGGTTCACGAAGGCCGGATGGACCGGTCCGTCGGCCACGGGTGAATCCCAGCCCAGGCGGCAGCCGTGGTACAGCCCTTTCCATAGGCCCATGCCCCGCGTGGGAATGATCGAAAACGACAGCGGACCGTTCCGCACCTCGATGAGATCCACCCCCTCGCGCCGGCCGCCGCGCAGCCGTCGCTTGGTGACAGTGCTGCCGCAGCCCGCGGGCAGGCCCAAGGTCGGGGTGTCGATCGAGAAGTTTTCGACCCACACGTCATGCGTTACATCCGTCAGTACAAAGGTGCTCATTCTCATGGTCCCTCAATTGGATGCTTCACGACTTGCCTGGATCGCCCGGCTGGTCCGACCGAGAAAGCCTGCTGATTGTCGAAGCAGCGGCACACGTTTAGCAATGACTACACCAACATAACGGCAAGATGGTGCCAGGGCATCGCTGGTACCAGAGGTTGACTTTCGTTTCGCCTGGAATCTTGCGTTGCGTGACACAATCCTACACCACTGCATGTAATCCAGAGACGGAGAATGACCACCATGAACGCTCATCGACGCACCGCCCTCAAGCCAGCGCTGCAACTTGAGACGCTCGACGAACGAATTGCTCCTGCTCACCTCGGAATCGCCGCGGCAGGCCATGCGGCTGTCGCTTCTCATCATTTCGCGGTCCACTCCCGGGCTGCGGCTCATGCCCACTCGAGTGCCATGCACACAAGCGCCGCTCGGGCGGCTGCGATGGCCAGCCATCACGGTCGGTTTGCCAGTGCCGCAACGAAGGCCGTGGTTCCTGTGTCAACTGGCCGGGTCGTCGGCTCGACGATGCCGGCGACACCGACTTCGTCCCACGCTGCGGCCAGGCCGGCATCGGCCTTACTCGGCAGCATGACCAGAGCCCATGCAACACGATCAGCGATCATGCCGACATCGCCAGTTTCGGTCGCGCCCCCGGCACCGACCACAACCGCACCGCCGATCACAATCACGGCGCCTCCGGACCCCACGGTCACCACGTCGTCGAGCTCGCCGTCGTCAACCCTACCGGCAAGCCTGCCCGCGAACGCGGACAATAACTTGAACACGATCTACCAGCAGTATCTTCAGTTTGTAAACAGCGGAGGCACGGGCACGTTTTCCTCGTCGCTTTCAAACCTGATCCAGATCCAGGGCACGAGCGTGGGCGTCCAGGTCCATGGCAATGGCACGGGTGATTTCAACGCCATGGTTTCGGCGCTTGAAAGCGCTGGCATGCAAATTACCGCCACCGATGCCGTCACGCAGACCGTCGTGGGGATGCTGCCCATCGCGGACCTGCCGGCAGCCGCGCAGGGACAGCAAACCTTGAGCGTCACTCCGCAGTATCTCCCCAAGCTGTTCTGATCGCGTGGACGCATCAAGAACCGAAAAGTTAGTCACCCGCTGGGTACGGATCGGTGGGACGAACAAGGGACAGAAGAATTCTGTCCCTTTTCGTTTTCCGGCTCCTTTCCATGCCGCCGAAATCCGCCGCGCCGCGCCGCGAATAAGGGCTCGCCTGTTGACGTGAAGCCCGGCCGCCGATTAGTTTGAGCTTTGTTGGATAAGCAAGTTGGGTCTCGCGTTCTGGCGGCCGTGCTCTCATTCCACTCCGTTCGGTACCCAATCCACGCAGTCGAGGTTTGCCAGGGTCGTGCGCGGGACGTCCCAGACCAGGTAAGGCAAGGAACCAGCGAAGGAGATGGCACCCATGGCAGAGATGCGCGATCAGAGGATCCACGAGTTGGAGTGCTGCTCGGCGTTTTCACGGCGCGAGTTTGTCAGGACCTTGGGCGCGGGGGTCCTGGCGGCGTCGGTTCCCTTGATCGGACGGACCGCGCACGCTGTTGCTCTTGATGGACCAGCCAAGGTTGGGCCGTCGGCTTCCGACCTCGCGGAAACCGCCGTGGCGCGGTTCTACAAGACTCTGTCCAAGGAGCAACGCTCGCTCATCTGCTTCCCATTTGACCACCCGCTAAGGTCCGTGGTGAAGAATAACTGGGCGATCGTCAAGCCCGGCATCACCGACATGACCAACGAGCAGCAGGCCCTCTGCACCGAGATCATGAAGAACCTGTGCAGCGAAGACGGCTACGGCCGGTTCATGAAGCAGATGGACGACGACGCGGGCGGTTTCGAGGCCTACCATGTGGCCGTCTTCGGTGAGCCGGGGACCGACAAGCCTTCGGAATGGGTCTTGACCGGCCGTCACGTGACGCTTCGCGTTGATGGGAACAGCGTCGAGGGCGCGGCGTTCGGCGGCCCCATTTTTTACGGACACGCCGCTGACGGTCACGACACCGAAGATGCCAAGCACACCAACAATGTCTGGTGGTACCAGGGTGACCAGGCCAACAAGATCTACCAAAGCCTGGACGGCAAGCAACAAGCCCAGGCGCTTGTGGACAAGTCGTGGACCGACGACGCGCGGACGATCAAGCTCAAGGGAGCCAAGCTACCGGCCACGGGCGTGGCCGTCGCCGATCTCGACAGCCAGCAGAAGCAGATGGTCAGCCAGCTTTTGGAGATGATGCTCCGACCCTTCCGCGTCTGTGACGCCGCCGAAGTTCGCCAGTGCCTCGAAACTGCCGGAGGTGTTGATAAACTTCGCCTCACCTACGCCAAGGAGGGAGACCTGGGCGGCGACGGTGTATGGGACATCTGGCGGCTGGACGGACCTGCCTTCTCCTGGTTCTTCCGCGGTTCTCCACACGTGCACACGTGGCTCAACGTGGCGCGGAAGGCGTGAGTCGCGAGTCGTTGCTCATTGTCAGTTGCCGGAAGATCGTCACTCGGGGTCGGCTTTTGCCGACCCCGTTTTCGGCCGCATGATCATCGATTTTGAAATGAGACGCAACACCATGAAAAGAACTCCTGCCTTGATCGGCTCGATCGTGGCCTTCGGGGCCGGTCTGGCCCTGGCTGGCGGCTTGCCGCGACAGCGGGCGGGCGGCGGCGCTCGGCAGGCTGCCAATGCACCAGCAGCATCCACGCAGCCGGGCGGACCGTTGCAAGAAGCCTCGATAGATCGTGCCGAGGTCAAGCCGATCGTCGACGCGATCGCGGCGTTCACCAAGGTTTACGGCACGGCCGACGCAAAGGGCTTGAACGACTTTTTCACCGACGACGTGGTCCTGGTGGACTCTCAGGGAACCGAAACGCGAGGGAAGGCCGCCGTCGCCTCGATGTACGCCGCGTCATTTCAGGAAACACCCGGCCTGAGACTCGAGTCCCGCGTGAGGGAAGTGCGATTTCTGACGCCGGATGTGGCCCGGGTCGAGGGCGAATCTCGGCTGGCGTCCACGGCCGCGGACGCCGCGGAGTTCAATCGCTTCAGCGCCCTTCTGGTTCGCCGCGACGGCACGTGGCGGACCGCCGAGATTCGCGAGTTCGAGGCGCCGGCGGCGGATATCAGTCCTTACGAGCGGCTCCGAGAGCTGGAATGGATGGTAGGCGACTGGGTTGACGAGAGCGAAAACAACAAGGTGACGGCAAGCGTTCGCTGGGCCGACAACCAGAGCTACCTGGTTCGCACCTACGCCGTCGAGATCCAGGGTGAGAAGGCGTCGTCGGGCACGCAGTTCATCGGCTGGGACCCGCAGACGGGCCAGATCAAGTCATGGGTATTCGATTCCGAGGGAGGGCACGGCGAAGCGCTCTGGACGCATACGGAGCCGAACAAGTGGGTGTTGAAGGCCCAGGGCGTGCTTCGCGACGGGCGGCCTTCGTCGGCAACGCAGATTCACACGATTCTCAATAAAGACTCTGTCAAGTCGAGCTCGATCGACCGGATCATCGGCGGTCAGGCTGCTCCCGACATCGTTGATCTCGTGATGGTTCGCAGGCCTCCTCAACCTGGAGCGGCTGCTCCCTCACCTTCGGGCACACCAAGGCCCGCGGCGGCCGCGAGCCCCAAGTAAGTGGGCCGGCGCAGGTTTCAACATCGTCTCAGCCCTGTTCCGCACGGCCCTGACCCATTGCGCGAGAATACCTCATGACTGCTTCGCGATACCTCACTCTCCTGCTGGCGTTACTGGGCTTGCTCTGTGTCACGGAAAGGGCCGCAGGCGCAGCGCGGCCGTGGAGGCGCAGCCAGACCCGCAGGCGGCGGTGGCGGCATGGCACGGCCCGGCGGCGGTGGCGGTATGGCACGGTCCGGCGGCGGTGGTGGCGGCATGGCGCGACCTGGCGGCATGACCCGGCCTGCCATGCCGGCGAACCGGCCCGCCGTGGCACAAGCTGGCCCGGCCATGAACCGTCCCAATCCGGGAACAATCACCCGCCCTGCCGGTGGCAACCGGCCCGGCGGTGGCGGCTTACCTGGTGGTGGCAATCGGCCCGGCGGTGGCGGCGGCTTGCCTGGAGGCGGTGGCAATCGGCCCGGTGGTGGCGGCGGTGGATTGCCTGGAGGCGGTGGCAACCGGCCCGGCGGTGGCGGCTTACCTGGTGGTGGTGGCAACCGGCCCGGTGGTGGCGGGTTGCCTGGAGCAGGGGGTAACAGGCCGGGTGGTGGTGGTGTGCCCGGTGGCGGTGGCAATCGGCCTACTCCCTTGCCCGCACCTCTCCCAGGTGGCAATCGGCCCGGTGGCGGTGGCGGCTTGCCTGGAGGCGGAGGCAATCGGCCCGGTGGTGGCGGCTTGCCTGGAGGCGGTGGCAACCGGCCCGGCGGTGGCGGCTTACCTGGTGGTGGAGGCAATCGGCCCGGTGGCGGCGGCGGCTTGCCTGGAGGCGGAGGCAATCGGCCCGGTGGCAATCGACCTGGCATCGGCAGCGGCAATATCGGGTCGGGAAACATTGGCCAGATCGGCAATAACCAGAACATCGTCAACCGCCCCAATTTCGGCGGCAATACCATCAACAAAAACGTCAACAACATCACGAACGTCAGTAATATCAACAACAGCTATCGCGGCGGCAACAGGATCAACAACAACTACGGCGGTGGTGCCTGGTTTGGCGGTGGCGGATACGGTTCGGGTTACAACCGCGGACCCGTTATCAACAACTACTATGGAGGCAGATACGGGCGAGGCTGGGCCTCTCCTTACTACGGTAACTGGTACCGGGGCGGTTGGGGCGGCAGCGGCTTCTGGGCCGGCTTTGGCACCGGGGCACTGACTTCCTTCGGACTGGGTGCGCTCGGCTCAGGATTTCGGTCGCCCGGTTATGCCTACGGCTATCCCGCCTATGGGTATTCCAGCATGGGAATCTATGATTACTTTCCCACCTGGGGTATGAGCACTTACGGCGCCTGGGGCCTGGCACCCGTGGCCAGCACCATGCTCTACAGCGGTTACACCAATCCCTACTACCAGACCGTGATCGCGGCCCAGCCAGCCCAGACCACGATCGTTTACGACTACTCGCAACCGATCAACGTGACCAGCGCGCCACCCGATCCCGCGGCCGCCGAGACGACCGAGCAGGTGTTTTCGACCGCGAGAGACTCGTTCAAGGCGGGCGATTATCAGCGGGCCCTCGATCTGGCCGATCAGGTTTTGAAGCAGACTCCCAATGCGCCTATCGTGCACGAATTTCGGGCCTTGGTCCTCTTTGCTCTCAAGCGCTACGACGAGGCGGCGGCCGTGGCTTACGCGGTCCTGTCGGCGGGGCCTGGCTGGAACTGGTCCACGCTGGCCGGGCTCTACCCCGACGTCGAGACCTACACAAATCAACTTCGCGCCCTGGAAGCTTACGCCCAGAGCAATCCGGGCTCGGCCTCGCCGCAGTTCCTGCTGGGCTATCATTACCTCGTCGAGGGACACAATGACGCGGCCGCCGCGCAATTCGAGAAGGTCACCCAGATTCAGCCCAACGAATCCCTCTCGGCGTCGTTCGTCAAGGTGCTGAGAAAGGCTTCCGAAGCACAGTCGCAGCCCGAGACTCAGGCCCAGACCCAGGTGGCGGCCGCGCCAACGAATGATCAGCCGATACCTACCGCCCCCAATCCTGCCCAGGAACAGCCGGAAACGCCGCCCCCACCGCCAGCGAATCTGGTCGGAACCTGGAAGGCGCAACCGACGCCCGATTTGTCTATCTCCCTCACGATCCAAGCCGACGGCAAGTTCACCTGGCAGGTTGACAGCAAGGGCCAGAAGGAGACGCTGACAGGCCAGGCTGGTTTCAAAGATTCAACGCTGGCGCTCCTTCAGGCTGAAGGCCCGCCACTGGTTGGGAAAGTGAGCGATGAGGCGGCCGGCAAGTTCGTGTTCACACCAGCCGGCGCTGGAGACAAAGCTCCCGGGTTGACGTTCACGAAGTAACGTCGCTCGGTTCGAGACTCAACGTTGGTCGATCACGGCCGCACGGCAATCCGGGTGAGGATTTTCTGGTTGCGCAGCCATTCCTCGCATCGTTTCGGCCAGGTGGTGCAGGGATGTTCGGCGGCCCGAAGTCCGAACCCGTGGCCTCCCGAGGCGTAGACATGCAACTCTGCGGGAACCTTGGCGTTCAAGAGCGCAGATACATTTCCACGCTGTTTCTGGGGCTGACCGCGTCGTCACCGGCGTGGGCCAGAAACATGGGAGGAGTGGTCGAGGAGACATGAGCGATCGGGTTGGTGGGGTCGTTTTTCTTGTCCATCCCGCCTGGATAGACAAGCACGGCGAAGTCGGGGCGACAGCTTATCTTGTCGATCTCGTCAACGGGCGAGTAGGCTCGCTCGTCGAAGTGTGTCGCAAGCGACGCGGCCAGGTGGCCGCCCGCCGAGAACCCGAGCATGCCGATGCGGTTGGCGTTCAGCGCCCACTCATCGGCCTTGCTCCGCACCAGGCTCAAAGCGCGTTGGGCGTCCTGAAGCTGCGGCACGTTGCCCTGCTGGCCCTTCCTTCGGGGCACGCGATACTTGAGCACGATCCCGGTCACGCCGATCGAATTGAGCCAGGCGGCCACCTCTTCTCCTTCCAGGTCCCAGGCCAGGATCGAATAGCCGCCCCCGGGACAGATCACGACCGCTGCGCCGGTGTCTCTGTCTCGGGCCGGCCGGAACACGCTGAGCGTGGGATGAGTCACATTCGTCAGCCGCTTCACCGCTTTTTCGCCGGGTTTCTGGTCCTGAAATCTCTCAGGGCCAATCGAATCCATCTTCTCCAGGCGCCTTCCCTGGCCATACATCCAGCACGAGAGACGGCTCGGCGGCACCAAGCGGAGCGACCAGGCCAAGCAGGCAAGCCATGGAAATCAGGTACAGAGACAGGTAACGCATGATTGAAGCTCCCTCGATGGCAGGACAGGCCGATGATGCTCTCTATATTCGCGGAGTAGACCTACATTCGGAAGTGGAGAGTTTCCGGGAACGCTCTCATGCGAGTTGACGCATTGTTCCGATAATAAGCTCTGAGTCAGCGAATTTCGGTTCATAATACTGTCGATTTGATCATTAATCCGCGCCTGGTGTCACAGTAGGGTTGACCAGAACTGTAAACTCGGTATTGAGTTATCATGGAAGCGGTAGGTTCCTGCGTGCTTATTCTTGGGAACGGTTGCTGAAGCCTTCAATCGTCATCGGATGGACGAGTGCGGTCATGGACAAGACCTGCACAATTCGCAGAGCCGTGTTCCAGGTGCTTCTAAGCGCCCTGACCGTCCAGGCGCTCACCCCTGATGCGCTCGACCTGACGCTGATAGCACATTACCGTCCGCCGAGTCCGGTGATCGTCCTGATGAGCTTCTTCGCCGATGATGACGATGACGTAGACACGTCGAGCCAGGTGACAATGAGTTCTCCTCGATCTCCTTTGCCTTGCGCTGTAGCATCGGATCAGGGAGAGCCCTCTGATGATGAACCTGCCGACAACATCTGGCAGCCGCTCTGGCCCGAGCTTGGTGTCACTCGAGGTTTATCAATCCAGCTTCGAGCGATATCACAAGTTCAATCTTATTTGTGTGCACTAATTGATGAAAGAGGTGGCCGCTGGTTGGGGCGCCCAGCCGGCCCGGCCGTTTCTGGCAGAGACCTTTCGTGCTCGCTTTGTCGAATCGTGTGTTGAGACTCACCCTTCGTGTTACCTTCGGCGCAGCTTGATGACTTTCAGGCTTGGCCCAGGCGTATCCGCGTCCTCTCCGGCGCTCATTTGGGGCTTGTCCAGGATCGAGCCGCCTGGTCCTGATGCGTGATCCAACCTCTCCTCACCTGGTGACACGCTGCTGCTCGATTCAGCCGATCGTCATACGTACGATGGTACGTTCATATCATCTCTTCTTCTTCTGGCTGATTGAAAGGTGAATTCAATGCACGTGCCCTGTCTTCTCATCGCTTACTTCGGCCCTGAGACCGTCTTACCCATGACCTCGTTCGTCGCCACCGTCGTTGGCTGCGGCATGATGTTCGGCCGGTTTTTCCTGCGTCACATCATTCATTTCTGCCGGATGGTCTGGCAATGGCCTCGCCGCGGCGCAGTGCCCGCGGCGCACTACTACCGGGGTCCGCACACAGCGCGAACGGAAGTGGCGGATCAAGCAATGGCCGCCAGCGACGTCATCGCGGAGCAGTCGCGAGATCACACGGTCAAGGAAAGCCAGTAAGCGGTCTTAGCCTTCTGGATCGCGAGGAGATTCCGCTCCCAAGGAGACGCGTGGTATGGCGCACTTCGTGCAGATTCAACGCGCCCGGCGGCTGGTGCGGAAGAGACTTCTCCGGCGAGAAGAGCGGCGGGATGCAGTAAATTCACCCTCGAATCCCAGCCCGATCGACCTGTTCCTCATGATGCTATGGTTCGGCATCATCGCCGGCCTTCTGGAGCTGGCCTTGGTGCTCGCCCAGCGAGGTTTGACAGACCGGATCTCCCTGGCCTCGCTCAGGACCAGCCGGCATTTCGTGTGGATGATCCCGACAGCCGATGCGTTGCTCTTCGGCGTTTGCGGACTGCTGTTCGCCTGGGTGGGAAGGAGTCGTCCGGCTCGCGTGCTGGGGCTGGTTTGCGCCATCACGACGGGGCTGCTCGCGCTCAGTGCCCTTCAGAGTGTGGAAGGACTACGCACCATTGCCAGGCTCGCAATGGCCGGGGGAATCATCGCGTGGGCCACGCCCTGGCTGAAGAAGGGCTTCCCGCGGATTCGGCACATCTTTCGCGCCACGTTGCCGGCCATGGCGGCGGGCCTTTTGCTCGTGGCGGGTCTGGTGTCCGCGTACGTCGATTCCGCCGAGCGCCGGGCGCTCGACCGGTTGCCGCAGGGCTCGCCGGCCGCGCCCAATGTGCTGTTCATCGTCCTGGATGACCTCAGGGCAGACAGCATGAGCCTGTATGGATACTCGCGGCCGACGAGTCCGAGACTGGAAGAGCTGGCGCGCGACGGCGTTCGATTTGACACGGCCCGACCGGCGGCGTCGTGGACGCTTCCTTCCCATGCGAGCATGTTCACCGGCCAGTTGCCTCATCGCCTGTCAGTTGACTGGGATCGCGGGCTCGACGACTCGTTTCCAACCCTGGCCGAATTCCTCGCGCGGCATGGCTATGCGACAGCCGGCTTCGTCGCCAACACCTATTACTGCAATGCCCGCTATGGGCTCGATCGCGGCTTCGCCCGCTATGAAGACTTTCACGAGAACCAGACCATCTCACTCTTCGAGGCCGTCCGCTGCACCAGTCTGGGTAAGTGTTTGCTCGGGATGATGGGTTACTCGACGGACTTCGCGCCGAGCGAGAAAGGTTCCCGGAAGACCGCGGCCACGATGAACCAGGATGCCCTCCACTGGCTCGCCCAGCGCCCATCCGGGCGCCCATTCTTCCTGTTCCTGAACTACTACGACGCACACGCTCCCTTCGTGCCGCCCGAGGAGGCGATCAAGCGGTTCGGTTTGTGTGCATTGCCACGACCGGAACAGGTGAATATGCTCAAGCGGGCACGTGATCTCAGCCAGGAGAAGGAGTCCTCGGGGATCGCGGCCGAGGAGCGAGCGCGATGCCAACGGCAGGCAATCGACATCCTGGTTGATGGATACGACAGCAGCATCGCCTATCTCGACGACCAGATCGGCCGCCTCTTCGACGAGCTGAGGCGCCGGGGGCTCCTTGAAAACACGCTCGTCGTCGTGACCTCCGACCATGGCGAGCACCTTCAAGAGCGCGGGTTCACCGGGCACGGACTCAGTCTTTACCGCCGCGAGCTGCACGTGCCGCTCCTGGTCTTCCCGCCGCGGGCAGCGCCGGATCGCCGCGTCGTCGCCGAGCCGGTCAGTCTCCGCGAGCTACCCGCCACCATCATTGATCTGCTCGGGCTGGCTGATGGCTCTGAGCCCCCGTTCCCTGGCCGATCACTGGCGCGGTTCTTCCAGCCGGGAACGCATGATGCCGACTCGCTGACCGAGCCCGTTCTTTCTCAGGTCGAGCACCAGACCACGATCCCCCCGCTTCCCTGGGTCCCCGCCTCCCTGGGCTCGGTCAAAGCGCTCACGACGGAGAGAGAGGTTTATATTCGCAACAGCGACGGCCGGGAAGAACTTTATGATCGCTTGAACGATCCGTTCGAGGAGAAGAACCTGATCACAAGCGAACAGAAGCCAGCTTCACTTCCGAAGCACCGAGAGACGCTCGAAAAAATCCTCGTGGAAGGAGAACCCTGAGTCGACGAAAGCCCGTAAATGCTCATGGTCAGGGCTGACCGGAGAGCGGCCCACCGTCCCTTGCCTGCTCGGCGGGAAAGGTCGTCACAGACGCTGACGGGACTTGGGCAGGGCTCTTCTCGCCGGTTGCAAGCTGGTGGATCGTGTTGTTGATGGCTCCCTCTACCGGCTCACCGGTCGTGCTCTTGATTCGATAGGTGATCTCCATGCACCGCGTCGGTGCGATGTGAGGCATGTCGAGCATGACGGTGCGGCGATCGGCCGAGAGACGAGCGGCGGCGACCTTCATCATGCGCTCGCCGAAGTGATCCGAGCCGTAGTTGACGGTCCGCTTGATCGTCCAGGTTTTGACTCGATAGCGGGTTGGATCTGTCGCGGTCTTGGGATCGAGCGGGTCGGTGAATGCGATGGCCATGCCTTCCTTGCGCGCACTCAGACCGACGGGCAAGAACATCGGCTTGCCCGTGGGGCGAATGCGGTAGAAGCCGCCGGGCTGGATCTGGTCGCCCGCCCAGGCGAAGAGTCCGCAGATGTAGAGATGACCGTTTCCAGGATGGAAGCGCCCCCGCATCACGCCGGTGGGAAAACGAGGGATCGGCAGGGCAGCCTCTCCACCTTGCATCTGGCCTGCGACGATCTCGTGCGGCACCACGAAAACCTTGCCGTAACCATAAGAGAGACAAAGCAGCGAGCCGGCGAGCGGTTTCCAGGCAGCGTCCTTGCTGTCTACCCAGAGTAGCTGGGCCGGTGAGCGGTCAAACGCGTTGGTCAGCCAGCAGACGGGCTGCTCCATGGCCGAATCGGCAGGGTCGGTCACATCGGTGTATCCCCACATATTGCCGTAAAAACCCCCGCGTCTGACGTGGTTGATCCGGTTCTTGGGCGTCCAGAACCCCTCTTGATCGGAGAGGAAAAACGTGCCGTCGGGATTCAAGCAAATTCCGTTGGGAGCGCGAAACCCGGTGGCCAGGATCTCGGTGCGGCTTCCATCGTTCTTCACCTTCAGCAGCGTGCCGTGATGCGGCACAAGGGCAGGCAGGCCGTGGCGAGCCGCCTTGGCGTAATAGAAATTCCCGTCGGCGTCGGTCTGCAGGTCCATGGCGAATTCGTGAAAGTGCTCGGTCACCTGGTGGTCGTTGTTGATGTTCTCATAAAAGTCTGTTTCGCCATCTCCGTCAAGATCATGAAGCCGGACAATCTGGTCGCGGCAGCAGACGTAAATGTTTCCCTCCACGACTTTGAGCCCTAGCGGCTGGAAAAGGCCAGACGCCATCCTTCTCCAGGTGAGTCCCTTTTCGGGGCGGTCAATCCCTTCGACAATCCAGACGTCGCCGTCCCAGGTGCAGATCGCGGCGCGGCGGCCTTCAGGCAGGAAATCGAAGCCCGAGAGCCGAAGCTGGCTGAGCCAGGGATTGGCTTCGGGGACGGTCAGAATGTCAACCGCGAAGGGCCCACTCGCGCGACCGATTTCGGCCCGAGCCGTCAGCCGTTCGGGCCAGCGCGACGGACCTCCCTTCGTCAAAAGCACGAGCGATTCCGGCGGCGGCGACTGGTCGGAAAACTCCTCCAGACTGGATGAGTCTCCGCGCTTCATGAGCAGCTTGAGATTCACGGGCGTAGCCGCGGCGGGAACCGAGAGCACGACCGAGCCGCCATGATCAATCAGGCGCACCTGGCCCTTTCCACCACCGGCGGCCGTGACCAAGGACACAGCAGTTCCCACCGGCGCGACGATCATCTTCAGGCCGTCCGGCGACCGGCCGATGTTCAGCGTTCGTGTGAATATCGGCTGATCCTTGAGCGCCGGGCTGCCCTCGAGTCCCGCAGCTTCCAGGATCTCGGCCCGACCGACGGTATAGGAGAGGACCATCCGGCCACCGTGCTGGTACAAGCCCCTGTAATGCACCAGCCGGCGCGGTTGCGGACCGGCTTGACGGCCATCGCGCCCGCGTAGCCGCAGGTCTTCAAAGTTGCCGGTCTCCGGGTTGGCCCAGCCGGGCTCGTTGGGGTTGGCAAATTCCACCTTGCCAGCAAGCCGGGGATGAACTTGATGCTGGCCGTTGAAGTTGATGCCGTTCCAGTCGATGAAGCCCTGTCCGGTCCATGCGGCCGCGAACCGGAGCGTGTCTTGATCGTAGACTGCCCAGGCCCGGCCGCGAGAGATTCCACCGGGCCCAGGATCGAGCCGGATGGCAATTCCCTTGGCAACGATGTTGGAGCGATCGCCGCCGCTGACTTCATAGGTCGCCATCAAGCTTGGCCCGTAATCCATGGTGACCCAGGGCTCGATCTCGACAGGTTCCGGGCCCAGGCTCTTTCCTCTGGGCAGCCGCGACAGGTACGTCCGGTCCACGCTCGCGTATTGGCCGGGATTGAAGGGCTTGAGATACGCCTCTCGGATGTAGTGAATCACGTCGTACTTCTGCCTGGGCACCATCCACGTTTGGGCGGTCATCTGGCCGAACCCCAGGGTGAGCGTACGATACATGGAGAGCGGATCGGCGCCGTTCTTGAATGTACCCGACGCAAACCGCAGCGACGTCGGCAGGGAGCCTGGCTTATCCTTCGTGCCGTGGCAGTTGATGCAGACGCGGTTGTAAATCGCCTCACCGCGCTTGAAACTTGACTGGCCGAACGTGCCGATGAGGCCGGCGTGATCGATATCGCGTTCCGATGCGGGCAATGGGGTAGACGTGAGGAGTGATGGGTCGGGCTTGAGCTCGCGGGCCCGGTCGGGTCCCTTTTCGGCGATCTCCATCAAGTAGCGAACCAGGTCGAGGAACTGCTGCCGCGACTCCAGGTTGCTCACCAGGCCCGCGGGCATGATCGAGACGCCGCCATTTTTTCGTTCTTCGATCCGCGCTTTTTCGATCGTGATCGGCTTGCCATCCTGTCCGGGGTCGCGGATCACTACGGCGTCCGCACGGTCCTGGCCGAGCAGCCCGGTCACGGTGCGGCCGTCATCGGTGCTGATGGTGACGGTCTCAAATCCTTGCTTGATGGTCTTCGAAGGGTCGAGGATCGACTCGACGAATTGCACATCCGCGACGTCTTTCCCCACCGACGTCAGCTCAGGCCCCAGCGCTGGCGTGCCGCTCTCGCTGACGTGGCACTTCGCGCAGGTGAGTGCAGGCTGGTAAAAAACCACCGCACCGCGGCGGGCGTCACCCAGCCGTCGAGCGTCATGCGCGAGCGCCGCCGGGCTCTCGTCGCGGAGCTCGGCCTCAAGCGCGCCTGCTTGCCTTTCCTTTTCCTGCGCGTGCTGGATCAACACGGCGCACACCAGCGCGACCAATAGATCGAGAACCCCCACGGTGCTTCACTCCTCGCCTGTTGACCCTGTGCAGCCCATCATCAACCGTCCAATTCTATGCAAGGGTCGCCGTTGCAGTCTCGGGCTTTGGCACGATCGCTCTTTCCCTCGCTCTTTGTCTCTCGTATTCTTGTTGCACCCACTCTACGAAAGCGATGCGACAAAGTGTGAAACTCTTCTCTCCCTTCGTCCATTTGCCAGGGCCGCCACCATGAAGCTTGTGATCCATCCCGCCGTTGAGCCCGAGCGATGGGAAGCACTGCGTGCCGCGGCGCCGGAGGCGCAGTGGGTGAACGCAGACAATGCGGCGAAGGCCGAAGAAGCGATGACGAGAGCCGACGCTTTGCTGGGCAAAATCACTCCGCAGATGCTCTCTCGCGCTGATCGGTTGAAGTGGGTGCAGGCGTTCACGGTCAGCCTGGAGCATTACATGTTTCCGGAGCTGACGGCGCACCCTTGTGTGCTGACCAATATGCGGGGGCTCTTCGGCGACGTGATCGCCGACCAGGTGATGGGCTACGTGATTTGCTTCGCGCGGAACTTGCACACGTACATCCGGCGGCAGGTCGAACACCGGTACGAGCCGATCGGTGGTGAAGCGGCGCGAGTGAACAACGCGGTAGGGCCGGGAACCGTGGGTGCCATGGACCTGGCGACGATCTATTTGCCCCAAGCCACGATGGGCATCATTGGCATGGGGTCGATCGGCTGCGATGTGGCGCGGCGGGCCATGAGTTTTGGGATGACGGTCCGCGGAGTCGATCGCTTTCCCGATCGGGTCCAACCACCGAGCGGCGTAGAACGAGTAGACGCGATGGACCGGCTGCCCGAGCTTCTGGCGTGGAGCGATTTCGCGGTGATTGCCGCGCCCCACACGCCCGAGACGGCACAGCTCTTCGATGCCAGGATGTTGAGTTTTCTCCGTCACACCAGCTTCCTGATCAACGTAGGTAGAGGGGCAATCGTAGTACTCGCCGACCTGGTTCAGGCCTTGCGCGACGGCCGGCTGGCTGGGGCGGCACTTGATGTTTACGAGGTTGAGCCACTGCCGGCTGAACATCCCCTGTGGGATTTCCCGAACGTGATTCTTACGCCCCACACGGCCGGCTACTCGCCGGTGATCGCGGCGCGCCACCAGGCCACTTTGGTTGAGAATGTGTCGCGCTTCGCACGCGGTGAGGCACTTCTGAACGTCGTGGACAAGGATCTCTGGTTTTAGGTGGCTCATCGTGCTTAGAATCAGGAAAATCGGCACTTGAAAATACTTGGTCGTTTTTTCTGAAAACCACGCAGGGCGCGGTTTTTGGCCCGGGAGGGAATGATGCGTCGGGCCTTTACCTTGATCGAGCTGCTGGTGGTCATCGCGATCATCGGCGTCCTGACGGCGCTCTTGGTGCCGGCCGTTCAGTCGGCCCGATCCGTGGCGCGGCGGATGCAATGCCAGAATAATTTGAAGCAGATCGGGATCGCACTCACGAGCTACCTGACGGCCCGCAACGTGCTGCCCATGAGCGCCGTCGCTGGCACAGGCCACGGAATCAACCAGAGCTTTATTGCGATGATCCTGCCCGAGCTCGAGCAGCGCCCACTCTTCAGCGCCTATAACTTTCAGGTCGAGAACTACGACGCGGCGAACACCACCGTCGTGAGCATCCAGATCTCGACGCTGCTTTGCCCCGAAAACCCCCTGCCAAACGATCCAGTCGCGTCGAACCTCGTTCAGCGGGCTGACGGCACAACCTATCCCGCTGGCTCGAGGTTCGCTCGCACGCATTACGCCGCGAACTGGGGGGGATCACAAAACACGCTGGGGTCTGATTTCACGACGACCAAGACGAATTACCGTGGCGTCATGCTGACCGTGCGGCTGAGCACTCCTACCAAGGGATTCACCGCCAATATTCGGGCCCAGGATATTCGCGACGGCATGTCCAACACGATCCTGGTGGGCGAAAAACGCGACAGCCAGGGGTGGAACGTGGGCGGCTACGCGGGCAGCGAGTTCGATGTGGCGCCCTCGCCGCACTTCCTTACCGACGAACCATTCCTGCGCATGGTCTTCACCGGCTCGTTTCACGCCGGCCAGACCCATTTCGTCTTCTGCGACGGCTCGGTGCATCCCCTTCGGTCATCGCTGAATAAGAACACGTGGTACGCCCTGATCACGCGCGACGGCAAGGAAGTTATCAGCGCCGACGCCTATTGATGATAAGATCGACCGCTGCATGGACGTCGACGTCGGCGATTCTAACAGTCTGCCCAGGCTACCACTCCGAGGCAAAACATCATGCTCACGCGCTTGTCCCCAATTTCGTACATTGTGTTATGGACATTCGCTTTCACGTCCTCGGCCTGGCTGACGCCGGCGAGCCATGAGTTGAAAGCCCAGAGCGAGCCCGCCTTTGTCACGACAACCGACATCCCTTACACCAAGGTCAATGGGTCCGAGCTCAAGCTGGATATCATGGCGCCGAAGGAGAAAAAGGGCGCGATGCCGGCGGTGATGGTGATCCATGGAGGCGCCTGGCGCGCGGGTAACAAGCGAGATTGTCAGTTCATCATGCCTGATTTTGCGCGTAAGGGGTACGTGGCGATCTCGCCCCAGTACAGGTTCTGCCCCAAGGAGACGTTTCCCGCCCAGGTCGAGGATGTGAAAGCCGCCGTGCGCTGGGTCAAAACTCACGCCAAGGAGTACCAGATCGATCCCGAACGGCTGGGGGCGGTTGGATTCTCCGCGGGAGGTCATCTCTCGCTCATGCTGGGGCTGACCGGTCCGGCCGATGGGCTCGAGGGCGAGAGCGGCAGCTCGGCGGCGCGCCCGACAGCCGGGTGAAGGCCGTGGTGAACTTCTTCGGTCCGACCGACCTTGCGGCGAGCGATATTCCCGATGCCTCCAAGCCCCTGGTGCGAGATTTTCTGGGGGCCACGCCGCAGGCAAAGCCGCAGCTTGCCGCCAAGGCGTCTCCTCTCACCTACGTATCCAAGGATGACGCGCCGGTCTTGACCTTCCAGGGAACCAAAGACCCACTCGTGCCGCCAACCCAGGCCATCAAGCTGGCCGACGCGATGACCGCTGCGGGAGTGCCCGGCCGCGTCGAGCTCCTGGTCGGCGCGTCGCACGGCTGGTCAGGAGCCGAGATGGACCGCACCAAGACCGAAATGTTCGTCTTCTTCGACAAGTATCTCAAACCCAGCGGCGCGAAGTGAAGCACCTCTCCGAGCTGCCGGCACGATCTGTCACGAGCCCGCGCGGTGGAAGATGGTCGGTTCGACGGGCGGAAGACCGAAGAGGCGGTTGTGCAGCATTTGCTCGAAGATTTCGAGGTCGCCGAGCAAGGTGGTGGCTGGAGAGCCGTCGCCGTTGACGCAGGCCAGGTCGGGGTAAGACTGGAGCAAGGACAGCCGGTCGGGCAGGGGGGGGTGAGCGGGGTCGTGCGTGCCGTGCGGTTTGGTCAGAACGTGCATCCGCATGGCGGAATGCGATTCGGGCGGAAGACGATACCAGAAGGCCCGGAAAAAGGCATAGAGGTTGGGGAATTCCGGGTGGTTCGGGTCGTAGTTTTCGAGGACCTCGCGAAACAAAGGTTGAACGAGGGCCACCTTGACAAGGGCCGACGCGGCCGCGCCGCCGCCCGCGATGATCGCCGAGAACCGGTCGGCCCGGGCCTCCTGGCTGCGGGCGACCGGTTCGATCAGCCAGGACGCTTCACGCAGGCACAACCGGGCCCAGGCGCCAAGCGGACCCCATGCTCGGTCTCCCGCCTTCTCGACCGCCAGCTCCAGCCCCTGAACGAACCGGGCCGAGCGCGCGGCGCGGGTGGCATCGCCGCGCGCCAGGTGTGCCATCTCATGCGCCAGAACAGCCCGCAGCTCTCCCTGGGTCAGCACCCGCAAAAGAGGAAGGCCGATGATCAGGGCCTGCGACCGGCGCCAGGCGACCACGCCGCAGCACGGCAGATAGGTCAAGCGGACCTGGCCCGGCGGCCTGACTCCGAGCCGGCGCGACACCTTGTCGATCGACGTGAACAAGAGCGGGGCGTCGACGCGGGCCAGCACGGGGCCAAGGTCAGAGTCCGGATCACGCGACTCGACGTGAAACCACACGCCTCCAAGGGCCGAAACCACCTCGGCCCAGCCGTCGATCTCGTTGCGGAGCCAGCCGCCCAGAACGGGAACGAAACCGCCCAGCAGAAAAAGGACGACCGAGCCGGTGAAAGTGACAGACCAGTAGAGGCGCTCGAGAATCACAAGAATCATGGCCCGCCACCGCAGCTTGATCGGGCCGACAGTGACGTTGTTTGGAACTGGCGGCGGCGAATGCGCTGCTTCAGAGGACGGGTTCACCGGGCTGGGGCTGATGTGCGCGGCACGAAAACGGCCGCCACAGCCGGGGCAAAAGAATCTCAGCACACCACTTGAGCCATTGAGCTCCGGTTCCAGATCCGTCGCGCAGTCAGGACATTGCAAGTGATGCGTGGTGCCAGCACCGGCTCGGCCCATCGCCCGTCTCCGTGGCCCGTGTTGATGATGGTGTGGCCTTGATCGTTCCTGCCCACTTGTTCCGAATCGCCAGCTTATCCCCGATGAAATTCGGAGAATCAACCGTTTACATCCCCTTCTGGCTCTTGGAAGTTTGGTCCAAGGCCGGCTGTCGGACCTGGAAGGAGATGTGCGAACCGGAGTTGGGACCCCTGGCCGATCCAGAGCGCAAGTCCTACGGAAATCATCTTCGGACTTCGACCCAGGGTCCGTCAAGTGCTGAGGATGATCATGGAGGCCCTGGAACGGCGATCAAGGACGCCATTCCTGGTGAAATCGGGCCAGGATGCTGCCCCAAGGCGCGATGAGAAACTCGGGGCCAGCCGCGACGCCGGCCCCGAAATGTGTTTTTGGATATCGACCGCTCGATCCGTTCGCGTGATCCCAACACCTTGATCAGATCACGCCCGCAGCCAGCTCACTGTTTGCCGGTCTCTTTCTTGATCGCGTCAACGGCTTTGTCTTTCAGCTCCTTGATCTTCTCGCCGGCTTTCTGTTCGACTAACAGCCTTTCCTTGATTGCTTGGCCGGCCGGCTTGTCCTTGATGTCCTTGAGTTTTTCGCCGGCCTTGTCCTTGATGTCCTTGAGCTTTTCGCCGGCTTTGTCAACGGCCTTTCCCATTGCGGGGCCGGCTTCCTTGATTTTCTCTCCGGCCTTGTCGAGCACCTCGCGAGTCTTCTCGCCTCCCTGCTCGAGCACCTTGCCGGTCGTGGCTGCGGCACCCTCAAGCTTCGTTCCCGCACCGGTGTCCTTGAGCTTCGCGCCAGCACTCTTGCCGGCGTTCTCGATCGCGCCTCCGGCCTTGTCGAGACCGCTGGCCGTGGCATTGGCCCCCGACTCCACTTGCTCGCCGCTGCATCCCCACGCCACGAAGGCCAGAGGGCCGATCAACAGTAATGTGAGTCGAATCCGACGGATCATGGTGTGTCCCTGAAAAGATTGAATGGATGGTCCAAGCCTGTGCAAGGTTCGGACTCCAGCGCCGTTTGAGGCCGAACGAACCGCCAGGTAGTTCGTCCCGGCCAATCTATTATAAAACCCTCAGGCGTCTTTTCAGCATGCGGCTTGGCGAATCATGAAAAAACACACAATCAGTTCGATCCCGCCCTGCCGTGGCGCGTGGCGAGGATCTTCCGCTCAGGGGATTGACCTCGTGAGACAAATGTCTTAGGATAGCTAACTACTTGATGTCATGGTCAGTTCGTGTCCCATCCTCGCAAACAAGGGCGGTCTTCGCCTTGGTGCGAGCAGGGGTGAGTTTGACCCATACTGTCGAGATGACTTCCAATGGCCAAACGTCCTCCGACGATTCCTGATTCTGAGCTTGATGTTTTGAAAGTCCTCTGGGAGCGCGGCCAGTCCACGGTTCGCGAGGCCCTGGAAACCCTGCGAGCCGCTGGCCGTGAGTGGTCTTATGCCACGGTGGCCACGCTGCTGGACCGCCTGGAATCCAAAGGGCTCGTCACCAGCGACCGTAGTGATCTGGCATTTGTTTACAAACCGGCGATTTCCTCCCAGGAAGTTCGCCAGCGCCGGCTATCTAGCCTGGTAGACAAGCTGTATCAAGGAGAGCCGGGTTTGCTGGTTCTCCACCTGCTCAAATCGCACCCGCTCGACCCAGGCCAGGCCAAAGAAGTTCAGGCCGTGCTTGATGAGATGACGGGCACGGGAGCGAAGAGAAAAGCTAAGTAAGTCGAAGTATCCACCCCACCCCGCAGAAGTATCACCAAAAGCCAGAGATGGAGTTCTTGCGATGGCAGCCTCAAGGCGGCTTCGTCCCGTGCATTTTATTGCCCTGGCGCTGGTCTTGGTCCCGGTCTGGAAGGTGGTGCAGCCCTTCGTGCGGCCGGGGCCTAAAGCCGTCGATCGCAACGCGGTGAAGGCGGGGCGTGAGCTCTTCATGCATCGCTTCACCGCGAACGATTCGCTCACTGGCGGCGATGGCCTGGGGCCTGTGTTCAACGCCTCGTCGTGTGTGGAATGCCACATGCAAGCGGGGCCCGGCGGCGGCGGTCCCGTTTCCAGGAATGTGACCGTTTACGGCCTGGTTGAGCCTCACCCCAGGGGGTTGCCACAATCGGGCGTCGTGCATCAGAAAGCCATCGCGCCCGCCTTTCAAGAGACACTCAACCTCGTTCATGCAAGTTTGCCTGCAAGCCCATCGATGCCTCTCTCGACGCTCACCGATCGCACGAAGGCCAGGCCCAGCGGCGTGGTGGTGACGCAGCGGAACACCCCCGCTTTGTTCGGCGACGGCCTGATCGACACGATCTCGGAAGAGGCGATCATCGCCCACGCGCGAGAGCATTCGACGGCCGCACGGCTGGTCGGTCTGAACGGTGCCAGGGACTCGAGAATCCGCGGCAAGATTGCGCGTCTGGCCGACGGTCGCGTGGGCCGGTTCGGCTGGAAGCTCGAATTCGCCACGCTCGAAGATTTCGTCAAGGCCGCATGCGCCAACGAACTGGGGCTCTCCAACCCAGGCCGCCCGCAGGCAACCCCGCTCGGCAAGCCCTCCTACCAGGGCAAGGGCACCGACCTTACCGACAGCCAGTGCACCCTGATGACCGACTTCATCCGCAGCCTGCCGGCACCTGCGGCCATTGTCCCTCACGATCCCAGCATGGCGGCCGAGGTGAAAGCGGGCAAAGCCCTTTTCGAGAGCATCGGCTGCGCCGATTGTCATAGCGAGTCGCTGGGGTCGGTCGCTGGGCTCTATTCCGATATGCTGCTGCACGACATGGGCGTCGAGCTTGAGTCAAGCACCGGCTATTACGGCGCGATCATTCCCGCTCCAAGCGTTCCCAACGACAAGTTCGTCGCCAGCGACCAGCCAACGCCCGTCGAATGGAGAACCGCACCCCTGTGGGGAGTGGCCGATTCCGCCCCTTACCTGCATGACGGCCGCGCCGAAACGCTCGAAAAGGCCATCGAAACCCACGCGGGAGAAGCCGTCGATGTGACGGCTCGATTCAAGGCCCTTTCGCCGCGCGAGCAGAAATCAATCATCTCGTTCCTTGAGACGCTTCGTGCACCGAAGGTTGAACCGGCAGCAGTGGGCACCCTTGCAGCCAGGTCAGCCAGGAATTCTTGCATTTGGGTTTCTGGCCAGACTCGTCCTATCCGATCACTGTCTTTCGATCGCGCTGCACCGTAGAATTCAGTCGTCGTATCGAGCGTCAGGGCACGGAACGTCGGATCGATCAGGCGATGGCGAGAGCGAAGCGGTGGTATGACCCCGAGGCTTCCGAGGCGGTTCGCGTGGTCTCACGGTCCGCTGGCGAGCCGTCGTATGCGTCGCGTCGGTGGCGGCATCCACGGGTGATGCCGGGGCTCCTTGAATGTCTTCGGTACCCGCTTTCCGATGGGCCCGGCATCGGCTTGCTCGTTTTTTTTCCCCCGGCGCTCTGGTTGCTCTCGCTGCCGGTCTTTGATTTCATCGCCGTGCTCGAGCCCATGACCAAGAGCGACTGGGCACTCGGCCTCTTGGTCTTGCCCGTGTTCATCCCTCTGCTGTTCAGCTTCTTCATGACCCTGGGGTACGTGCTGCTCTTCCTCGGTCATGTCTTGGTCGCCAGCTCGTCGGGTGAGAACGACCATCCGCGCTGGCCGGAGTGGCAGCCTCAAGATATCTCGGAAGGGCTCGGGCGCTGGATCTGGGCGATCCTCTTTGGAGTGGCCCTGGGCGGCTTTCCTGTGCTGGTCTACTGGGTCTACTGCGGCCAGATTGATTGGCTCGACGGGATCGTCTTCCTCGACCTTATCCTGGTAGGCACCGGCTTCGCACAGATGGCACTTGCCGCGTCGCTCATGCACGATTCGCTCGTCGCGGCCAACCCGGTAACCGTTCTGGCCGCGATTTTTCGGATCGGCTGGGACTATGCCATACCCTGCCTGGTGGCCAGCATCGCGCTTGTGCTGGCTGGCCTGGGCGTATGGGGCTTACTCTACCGCATGCCGAAGATGTGGATGGAAGCCGTGGCCCTCTGGGCATTCTGGGTCTTCGTGCTCTACGAAGCGATGGTGGTGATGCGGATGCTGGGCCTGACCTACCACGCCCACGCCGTCGAGCTGCTCTGGTTCCGCCGCCGCCCGCGCTGGGCGACCTCTCGGTTCCACGGGCAGATCTACGCCAATTCGTGATTGCCGATGGCGGAATGGAAATGCGTAGTCGAGTACAGAATGGCGTTCTGGGTCTGAATTTCGAGTATCCGGAGGGCCACCATGGCGAGTGTTGACAATCCTCCAGCAGCCCTGACGGATCTGGATTACGCGATCCAGCTCATCATTACGGGCAAGAAAGACCCGGAGTTCGCGGCGCGGGTGCAGGCCGAGACGGAGGAGATCACGCAGGAGATCCGGCGGAAACACGGGGTGCTGAACATCGCCGTTGATCTGATTCGCGAAGCGCGCGACGAAGCATGAGATACGTGCTTGACAGTAATGTCGCGCTGACGTGGGTCCTGATCGAAGCCGACTCGGACAAGGCACGGCGGCTTCGAGATGATAGGCTCGTCAGGGCCCTTCAGCCGAGCTTCCCGTTCATCAAGTCACTGTCGGCGGTACCTTGATGTAGCAGCGTCCCCCTGGCGTGACATTGTTCGATTCCGAGCCACCACCATGTCCGGTATCATTTTCTGGTGTTACCGCGCCAGCTTGATCAAAAGCAGAATCGCGACCGTGTAGAAGATCACCAGCCCCGTGGCGTCGACCAGCGTGCTGATCAAGGGGGCGGAGACGACGGCGGGGTCGATGCCGAGCCGCTTGGCCAGCGAGCGGGACGAGCGCGCCGACGCCGTTGGCCCACATGCAGATGCCCAGGATCGCCAGGCCGATGACCGCGGCGAAGATCGGCTGAGTGTCCCAGGAGCTGCCAGGTGAAGACGAAGCCGAGCGCGCCCAGCAGCGTTCCCAGCAGGAGGCCGGTGAGCAACTCGCGGACGAGCACCCGGGAGCATCTCCGCGCTGGATCTCGCCCAGGGCCAGGCCGCGGATGATCGTGCCGACGGTCTGGCTGCCGGCGTTGCCGCCGGTGCCGATCAGGAGCGGGATGAACGCGTCGAACTCGATGGTCGGGAACGTGGAGTCGACCCAGTTGAACGACGTGATCACGTACCGGGTGATCGTGCCGGCCAGGAAGAGCAACAGCAGCCAGCCGATCCGGCGGCGGACCGACTCGACGATCCGGCCCTGCCAGTAGGTCTCCTCGTCGGCCTCGGCGTCGCTGGAGACGCCGCCGAAGGCCAGGATGTCCTCGGTCTGCTCCTGGCGGAGGATGTCCATGGCGTCGTCGTGGGTGATGATGCCGACGAGCATGTCGGTGGCATCGACGATCGGGATGGCGAGCAGGTCGTACTTGTCGATCTGGCGGGCGACCGCTTCCTGGTCCTCGTCGACCCGGCCGAAGATGACGTCGCGCTGCATGATGTCTTCGATCACCGCCGACCGGCGCGACAGGATCAGCTTCTTGAGCGAGACGAAGCCGATCAGCCGGCGGTTGTGATCGACGACGTAGCAGTAATAGATCGTCTCGCGGTCGGGCGCCTCGTGGCGGAGGCGCTCGAGGGCCTCGCGGACGGTGATGTGGGGCGGCAAGCGTGACGTAGTCGGTCGTCATGACCGCGCCGGCGGTGCCCGGCTCGTAGCTGGCCAGGCGGCGGATGTCCTCGCGCTCGGCCTGGGCCAGGTGGGGAAGCACCGGGTCGACGACGTCCTCGTCGAGCCGGTTGACCAGGTCGGCGCGCTCGTCGTGCGACATCAGGTGGAGCAGCTCGGCCGCCTCGCTGGGGCGGCATCGCCTCGACGATGCCGGTCCTGGCGCTCGGTGTCGAGGTAGCTCAGGACCTCGGCGCGGTCGCGCGGGGGCAGGATCTGGAAGAGCGCATCGCCGTCCTCGGCCTCGAGGTCCTCGATCAGCTCGGCGATCCGCGCCGGGTGCTGGTCGCCGAAGAAGTCGCGCAGGGCGGCGACTTCCCCGCTCTGGATCAGCTCGCGCAGGTCGGGCACCAGGAGCGGGTTTCGCACGAGCCTGCCTCCGTCTCGGAACCGTCATGATCGGTCGAACCCAGAAACCCGGCACCCGGTCACCGGCTGCCGCGCGAGTCGGCATCGTCCCGACGACGCCGGGATTACGGTCGGCGGCAGGACTCCGCCCTCTCGCATTACGGGGCTCGGGGTGCCTTTGTTTGTGGAAACTTGAGATCCGGCCGCGGCAACGTTCAGGGAACGTCCGATCACGTCCTTGCCGACGTAGGGGCGCAGGACCTCGGGAACGTCGATCCGGCCGTCGGCGCGCTGATAGTTCTCCAGGACCACGATCAGGGCCCGGCTGAAGCGCGACGGCCGTGCCGTTGAGCGTGTGGACGAACCGCGTCCCTTTCTGGCCGGCGGGCCGATAGCGGATATTGAGCCGCCGCGACTGGTAATCGGTGCAGTCGGAGGTGCTGGTCACCTCGCCGTACTCGCCGTGCTCGCCCCGGCCGGGCATCCAGGCTTCGAGGTCGAACTTGCGGTAGGCCGGCCCGCCCAGGTCGCCGGAGCAGATGTCGAGCACGCGATAGGGAATGCCCAGCGCCTGGAAGATCTCCTCCTCGATCGCCAGCATCTCGGCGTGGATCGCGCCCGAGGCTTCCGGCGTGGTGAACGCGAACATCTCGACCTTGGTGAACTGGTGGACGCGGTAGAGCCCGCGGCTGGCCCGGCCGGCCGCGCCGGCCTCGGTGCGGAAGCAGTGCGAGAGCCCGACGTACTTGAGCGGCAGGCCGGGCTTCGTCGAGCACCTCGTCGGCGTGCATCCCCCCCAGGGTGATCTCGGCGGTGCCGACCAGGCTCAGGTCGCTGTCCTCGATCGAATAGACCTGGGTCTCCTCTCCCCGCGGCGTGAAGCCGATGCCCTCCAGGATCGAGTTGCGGGCCAGGTCGGGCGTGATGATGGGCGTGAAGCCGGCCTCGACCAGCTTCCGGACCGCGAACTGCTGGAGGGCCAGGTCGAGCAGCACCGCGTCGTTCTTGAGGAAGTAAAAGCCGGTCCCGTGACACTTTGCCGCCGGTCTCGAAGTCGATCAGGTCGAGCGCCTTGCCAAGCTCGACGTGGTCCTTGGCGGGAAGTCGAAGGTGCGGGGGGTGCCGACCTTGCGGAGCTCGCGGCTGTCTTCCTCGGTGCGCCCGATCGGTGCGTCGGGGTGGGTCAGGTTGGGAACTCTTCTGAGCCGCTGCCTGATCTCGTCGTCCATCACCCGGAGCTGCTCTTCCCGATCACCGACCTGCACCTTGAGCGTCTTGCCCTCATCGATCAGCTCGGCTCGCTTCGCGGGGTCTTTCTCTTTCCCCGTGGCCTGAGCCACCTCGTTCTGCCGGCGGCGAATCTCCTCGACCGCGGACAGCAGTATCTTGCGCTCGCCCTCGAGCGCCACGGCGCGATCGATATCGTCCAGCACGTCGGCCGGAACGTTCCGGTTGCGGCAGTTCTCTTTCACCGCCTCGGTGTGGGTGATTACGTATTTGAGATCGAGCATTTTTGGTCCTTCAATTGATCTTTTCTTCGCTTGCCTTCCTCGCAGGGATTCGATCCTCATAACACAGCGGCAAGCTCATCCCTGGTCATCTGACAGTCGCGAAGTATTTTGGCCATGAGTCCTGGGCCGATCGTATCGCCAGCATGCACAGGGACAATTGTCGTGCGTCCGTCCGGATGACGGAGAAAATGATGACTCGACCTGATGCGGACGACCTGGAATCCGACTTTTCCAAGGGCCGTGATGAGTTCCCGGCCGGTCACCGCGGGCAACTTGCTCATCGGTCGACCATGACTTGCTGGATACCTATGAAGTCGGTGGCAGCCAGTTCCGAATGCTCATTCTCCACATCAAGGTAAAGTTCGATTGCCTCTTTGATCCGCTCCATGAGCTGATCAAGGGAGCGCACCTGAGTATGACAGCCGGGAAGCGAGGGCACTGACGCAACGTAGTAACCTTCTTCATCACGTTCAATCACGACATTGAAGAGGTGCTTCATTGTGTCACGATCCTTTCCTTAGATTTCCGCTAAGAGACTGTTTCAAAAATCGGGCGACGTGCATGTTTCCCCAGGGTTTTCGAGGCGGTGGGCTATTTTTGAAACAGTTTCTAAGCCGTTGTCGAACACTTTCCCGTGTCCTGGTTCTCTGGCCAGCTCCTCCAGCAAATGCGCGCCGGCCTTGATGCCCCGATGGAAGTCGGCGAGGCAGAACTTCTCGTTGGGACCGTGCAGGTTATCGTCGTTCTGACCCCAGCCCAGGAGCAGGGTGTCCACCTTCAGATGCTCCTTGAGCAGCCCCACGACCGGGATCGAACCTCCCTCGCGCATGAAGACCGGCTTGGTGCCGAACCCCGCCTCGATGGCCCTGACCGCGGCGCGGAATCCGGGCGTGTCCACGTTCACCAGCACGGCCGGTGCTCCATGCTGGGTGATGACTTCGACTGTCACTCCGGGCGGGGTGAACTTGCGGACGTGCTCGCGGAAGAGGCGGTCGATGGTCTTGGGATCCTGGTCGGGAACGAGGCGGAAGCTGAGCTTGGCGCCCCCCTTGCAGGGGAGGACGGTCTTGGGTCCGGGCCCGGAGTAACCGCCGAAGAGGCCGTGGACGTCGCAGGTCGGGCGAGCCCACTTTCGCTCTAGCGTGGTGTAGCCTGCCTCTCCGGTCAAGGCGGCTGACGCCCAGGTCGGCCTGGAAGGCGGCTTCCGAGAAGGGAAGCTCGGCGAATGCGGCACGCTCCCATTCTTCCAGCGGCTTGACGGCGTCGTAAAACCCGGCGATCTGGATTTTCCCGTCTGGCCCCTTCAGGCCGGCAAGAAGGGTCGCCAGGGCATTGAGCGGGTTGGCCACCGCGCCGCCGTAGGTGCCCGAGTGCAGGTCGCGATTGGCCCCTTGCACGTGGAGCTCGAAGTAGGCCAGCCCTTTCAGGCCGTAGGTGATGGCGGGCATGCCGGGGCGAACTGGCTGGTGTCGGAGATCACGGCGTAGTCACAGGCCAGCCGGCCGGTGTTCTCGGCCACGTAGGTCTCCAGGTTGATCCCGCCGATCTCTTCCTCACCCTCGATCAGGAACTTGACGTTGACGGGGAACGCGCCGGTGGTTTTTAGCCAGGCCTCGGCCGCCTTCAGATGGGTGAACATCTGGCCCTTGTCGTCGGTGGCGCCGCGGGCGTAGAGGTTGCCGTCGCGAATCGTTGGCTCGAAGGGCGGCGAGAGCCAGGGTTCCAGCGGCTCGGCAGGCTGCACATCGTAATGGCCGTAAATCAAGACGGTCGGTTTGCCAGGCGCGCCGAGCCACTCGGCATAGACGATAGGGTGCCGCTTGGTCGGGATCAGTTCGGCTTTGAGCCCCATCGCCGCCAGGTCGTCCCTGACGAATTCGGCCGCTCGTCGAGTGTCGGCGTCGTGATCGGGCTGTGCGCTGATGCTGGGAATCCGGATCAGGTCCTTGAGCTGTTCTTCAAAGTCGGCCCGATGTTCTTGAAGATAGGCGTCCACTCGATCAATCGCCATTCGCGACCACCTTTCCGCGTCTTGATGACCTGCCTGTACCAGCGCGTGCGACCCGCCCCGCTGCGGAGTTCTTGGCAGTATATCACGACCCCCTACGCGGGAGCGACGTCCCAGCCAATTCGCCGGCGAGGCCAGACGAGGCTTTTCGGGCGATCATTCGGGCTCAAGAGCCATGCTGAACCATGCTTCTGTCCTCAATACGCCCCCGCCCAAGCGTGAAGTGGTTTTCCCACGTCACTGCGCAGTCGCTTTTCAGATCGGAGGGCTTGTGTCCAACCGGTCAAGGTTTACAAAATGAAGTCGTCGCGGTTGTACGGTTGACTTCTTGCGGCCAGAGTCCATATTTTCCAAAACTTGACTCAAGTTTTTGCGGTAACGGGTCCGACAGCACTTCCTCTCGACGAAAATGTGGGATTGGTATCCAAGTTGCTTATGGTGTCGAGTGGCTGAAAAAATGAGGGATCTGGTCAGGGTCAGGGAGGATTAGACGGGATGATCAGGGCACGACGATCTTTACCTTGATTTCACCTCAGTAAGAACGGCAACATAGGCGGGATACGGGTGCCAAGCATGGTATATATAATTGAGCGGCAGTGAAGCGTTGCCAACGGAAAGGCGACCGTCCCCGGGGTGGGTTTCGGCTCCCTTGGGCGCGGTGTCAAGCGGATGACTGGGATGGTTTAACTCGGGGGACGAGCCCCGAGACTGCTTGACGCGGTGGCCGAGGACCTTCATCGAAACAGTCCCAATCGTACGATGCGGTTTTAGGAGGGGAGCCCTTTCCATGAGTTTCATTCAACGCTTCCTTGAACGTGTGCTTCGCAACAATCCCACCCGGATGCCTCGCACGACCTTCGACGACCTGAGCCAGGAACAACTTGACGCCCACCTCCGCGTCGGCCGCTACGGGAATTTTCTCCTTACCGACGCAGTCCGGCCCTCGATCGGGCTCGAAGTGATCCCCCGCGAAGGATACCGGCGCGACGTCTATTGCGATCCCGAGTCAGGCAACAAGATGCCTGTGCTCGCCGCCTCAGTTTCCGCCGAGCGCCTGTTCGATGTCTTTGTCGACTTGCTCGATCCCTTGGGCGAAGTGGTCGATGTCGTCATGGAATCAAGCCATGAATCCGAGCCGGGCTCGCACGCCGATATGTATCGTGAACACATGGATACTGTCATCCTCAAGAGCACGCTCTACGACTACGAGTCTCTCTTGCTCAACGATGGCTGCACCGGTCTGGCCGCGCTCAACCCGAGCGGGCCGATGGAAGTGCAATTCGACGAGCACAAGCTGCTGTTCGTCTACGCCCACGATCTTGAGCCGTTCGAGGAAGTTCTGCTTCAGCACGGCCTGCGTCGCGATGATACGCTGAAGTTCATCTCCGAGGCCGAGCATCTGCATTCCACCGACGACGAGCATCGCGACGAGTTCGAGGAGCTGATGTACCGGCTAGGGATCGATCGCTGAGCAGCCAATCGAACCGGACGATCGTTCCCACCCATGGGTCAATCGGCAGGGCAAGGCATCTTCGCGGGTGCCTTGCCCTGCTTCGTTTCGAACGCCGGCGCTGAAAACCAGAAGGACGAGGGGAGCGTCCTTCGGCATGAGCGACCCGTCGATTTGACCGACTGCGCCGTGGTCTATTACGATGAATAGACGAGAGTCGTCTTCGCTCGGGCCAGAAGAGCGGCCGCGAGCCGGAACGAATTACAAGGCCTGGAGCTTGGAATGAGGCGAACGGTGTGGTGGAAGAGGCGTCTCCAGGCAGAGCTTGTCTGCACGCTGGTGTTGCTGGCAAGTCTTGGCTCGGTACCCGGTTGCTTCAACCGAGGACCTTCTTCGGCCGCGCCAGCCAACCCTTCTTTCGCCGGGGTGAAGCTGGGGGTGGCGGCTCTTGGCGATGCCGCCATCCTCGCTGGCCTTCTACCTCAGCGCGGCGAGTGGGTTGCTTCACGCGGCGGCGAGATCTCGCTCCGAGAAGAGCCGATTCGCTCGCTGGAGAACCTGTCCGACGTCGATCTCCTGATCTTTCCGGGGCAGGAGATGGGAAAGCTGGTTGACGCGGATGTGCTGGACGTCATCCCCAACCAGGCGGTTCTGCCTGCCCAACCGAGGGAAGACGCCTCCGATGCCGAGAAGCCGGCCGGCGCCGAGACATCCGGGGAGCCTCCGACCGACGTCTTTCAGTACAACGACCTCGCGCCCGTTTATCGCGACCAGGTGAGCAAGTACGGCTCCGATCGGCTGGGCTTGCCCCTGGGTGGGACGGCCCTGGTTCTGGTCTATCGCCGCGACGCATTCACCCGGCCGGCGAACCTCGCCGCCGCCGGCACCGCCGGGATCAAGCTCGAGCCTCCCGCAACCTGGGTTCAGCTCGACGCTCTTGCGAGGTTTTTTCAGGGAAGGGACTGGAACGGTGACGGCACCGCCGATCATGGGATCGCGGCGGTTCTGGGTGACGATTCCGAGGGTCTCGGCAACGCGATGTTCCTGGCCCGAGCGGCCAGCCTGGGCCAGCATCGCGACCAGTATTCCTTCCTCTTCGACAGCGACTCGATGACTCCCCGGATCGACTCGCCGCCCTTCGTCGAGGCTCTTCGCGACCTCAGTGCCTGGAAGAACCTTGGTCCTGCCGGCATCGCCAAGCTCGACGCCCCCGCCGCGCGCGCGGCCTTTCGTTCGGGCAAGGTCGCCCTCCTGATTGACCGGGCCGAACGCGCGACCGATTGGTCGCACGGGCAGCCCGTCGGCGTCGCGCCTTTGCCAGGATCAGAACGGGTGTACGAGCCGACTCGCAAGCGCTGGGAAACGCCGTCATCCCGCAACGCACCCAGTTACCTGCCCTCCGGCGGAGGCTGGCTGGTCGGCGTCAAACGCGGCCTCTCCGGTGCCAAGCGCGACGCGGCGATCGACCTGGCCTGTTACCTTGCCAACCCCGAGAATTCCAACCAGTTGGGTGCCGAGCGATCGTTCGCCATGTTGCCCGTGCGAACGTCGCAGATGAGCCACGGCCTGCTCGACCCAACCTCCGCACCCGACGTCGATTCCCGGCAATGGTCCGACGCCGTCAGCCGCACGCTCCTGGCCGAGCGGGTCGTCCCCGGCCTTCGCATTCCCGAAGCCGATGCCTACCTGGCCGACCTCTCCAAGGCCAGGTCCGCCGTCCTCGCCGGCAAAGCCCCCGAAGCGGCCCTCCAAGAAGTCGCCTCCGCCTGGACCGCGCGCACCAAGGAGCTCGGCACTCGGCGCCAGCTCTGGCACTATCGCCGAAGCCTGAACACTCTGGTCACGCTTCCCGAGCCACCGAAGCGGGGGAAATGAATTGCCGGTTGCCAGTTATGTCAACCATCTGAATCTGCCATTTGTCATCCCTGCATCTGGAATTCTTGAGCCCCCGATCCCTGATCCACTGAGGAGAAAGCGAGCGTGGATGAGACCGACGATTCTGCTCAAACCTTCAGCGTCAACTCCGAGATCAAGGAGCTCATGGGGCTCTTTGATCTGCCGGCCTTTGCGCGGCGAGGGCAAGACGTGGAGTATTCGCTGAAGCGGCTCCATGCCCGCTGCCGGCTTCAGAGGGAAGAGCTGCTGGAGATGGTCCGGCTGCGGCTTCGTCAGTGGGCGAAAGTCGCCACGGGCTGGCACGACTGGCCGGAAATCTGGTGTTCTCCCGTGCATTCGCTATGGGGCATGGCTCACTCGGAAGAGCCTCTGTGGGCGGTCCGGCCGGCTCCGCCCCGACAGCGGAAAACCGTCGCCCGTGACCTGATCGCCAGCCTGGAACGGTTCAACAAGCGCTGGGGAGGGTTCCTCGAGGCGCTCAACCTGGACCCGATCAACCAGATGATCGATCAATACAACACGTATTATGTGCTTGAAAAGGAATGTGTGATGGGCTCTCCCCGCCTGGCCGCGCGTCATTTCGCGCCGGTGCCCCAGATTACGGTGGCAAGCTTGCTGGAAGATTATCCGATGTTACCGGTACCCCGATTGATCGACCGGCCGTAAGCTCATCCAGGACGATGATCGCCTGCCTCCTAGACCCCTTACCCCAGCCGACGAAGACTCCTTTGGATCGAGAAATTTCCATGCTTCAAACCTTGATGAACGGCTTCCGTCCGGCGACCAGCGGCTCTCATTTGGCTCGTTGGAGTCGGCGTCTTCTCTTCCTCTGCGCCCTGGCCGCCTGGCCGGCCGAGTGTCTTTTGCTAACGCTGGCCCCGGCCCGGGCCCAGGTTCAGCCCCCGGCCCAGACCAGATCAGACTCCAAGTCACAAGCCGCGGCCACGAAAAGCTCGACCGCCGGGAAGCTGGCTTTCGAGGTGGCCTTCCCTTCCTTTCTGAAGAAACAACCGATCTCGGCCCGGGTGTACGTGATGACGAGCCAGGGCAATTCGCGAGCCGAGCCCCGCTTCGGCCCCAACTGGTTTCGGCCCCAGCCTTTCTTCGCGCGTGACGTCAAGGACTGGAAAGAGGGTCAGCCGGTCGTGATCGATTCCACGGCCCTGGGTTATCCCGGCCCGGCCGATTCGCTCGAGGCCGGCGAGTACAGCTTTCAAGCCGTGGTACGGCTGAATCCCGATACGCACAGTATCGGCACGGGCGAGGGCAATGCCTATGGGCCTGTGGTTCACGCCAAGCTCGACCCCAAGGAAACGGCCACGATCAAGCTCGAGGTCAACAAGCTCGTTCCACCTCGCGCATTCCGTGAGACTGATCGGATCAAGCTTGCCGAGCTCGAAAGCCCGCTCTTGTCGGCGTTTCACCACCGGCCGATCAAGCATCGCGCGGCGGTGATCTTGCCCGCGGCAAAGGCCGATCGCAAGCTGCCGACGGTCTACATTATCCCCGGGTTCGGCGGCGATCATCATGGGGCCGCGATGTTCGTGGCGGGCGGTCGCATGGGCTTCGGCAAAGACCTGATTCGTGTGGTGCTCGACCCCGATTGCGGCACCGGACACCACGTCTTCGCCGACAGCGCCACCAACGGCCCGCGAGGCAAGGCACTCATCGAGGAGTTCATTCCCTACCTGGAAAAGACGTATCCCATGGTGTCCGACCCGCGCGCCCGGCTGCTCAATGGCCATTCCTCGGGCGGCTGGACCAGCCTGTGGCTCCAGGTGACCTACCCCGACTTCTTCGGCGGCACCTGGTCGACCAGCCCCGATCCGGTCGACTTCCGCGACTTCCAGCGGATCGACATCTACGCCCCGGGCGAGAACATGTACCGTGATGCCAAGGGTGAGCGCAGACCCATCGCCCGGATGGGGAGTCGGGCCGTCATCTTCTACGATTCCTTCTCGAAGCTGGAAGAAGTCGTGGGGCCTGGAGGCCAGCTTGCCTCTTTCGAGGCTGTGTTCAGCCCGCTGGCAACTGATGGCACGCCCAGGAAGCTCTGGAACCGAGCCACCGGGGCGGTCGATCCCCACGTGGCCAAGGCCTGGGAGGCGTACGACATCCGGCTGATTGTCGAGCAGAACTGGCCCGCGCTTGGCCCCAGGCTCGCTGGTAAGATCCATGTGATCACCGGTGGCATGGATACTTTTTATCTGGAAGGCGCCGCCCAGCTTCTCAAGGACTCTCTCGCCAAGCTCAAGAGCGACGCGGTGGTCGACATCATCCCCGGTCGCGACCACAGCAGCGTCCTGGACACGAAGCTCGCCGAGCGGCTCGACCGCGAGATGAAGGGTGCGGTGGCGTCCTTTCTGGAGACGAAGTGAACTCGTAAGGTCGTCAGGCCACGCGGTGATCGCTCCCGGCGCGCCGGAATGGCCGTGATGAGTACTCATGTTCACCACTCAGTCATTAAGTTCGATCACGTAGGCCTCATGCAGCCAGGTGATCGCCTCCTGGTGCAAGCGAGTCAAGTAGGCTTTTGAGCAACCCACGAGTCTTGCGGTCTCTTCCTTGGTTTTGCCGTCGAGATAGATATGTCGGAAGGCCAAGGAATGAGGGCGGGGAAGCTGCCTGATCCAGTTTTCGATCGTGTCGAGGTTTTCGATCTCCGTACCGACCGGCTCGTCGGCCTCGGCGCCGATCAGGTGGCCATGGGCCTCGGGATCGATCCCCAAGCCTTGGAAATCATGGAACCCAGTCCCGGCGCGCGGGACGCGACGTCACCTCGGCCGCCACGAGAATAGAGCTCGCGTTTCAGGTCGCGCAGGGCACCCGAGATGCGATGGTGCGCGAAGGTGGTGAATTTCACTCCGCGTGCGGGGTCAAACGCTTGAGCCGCCTCAACCAGGGCAAGCAGAGCCGCCGATTCAAACTCATCCTGGGCCCCTGGCCATGCGTATCTCATGCGGCGGGCCAGCGCGGGCCAGTGAAAGATTGTGCGTCGCAAGCTCTTGTTGTTCTACCGTGAGGGGTTGCCTGGCGCGGTTGGGGTTGCACGTCGCGGGATAGCGCCGGTCGCCCGCATTCTCACAATGTGGCGACTGCCGGCCCTGCGCGGCAAGATCCACGGGATCGCATCGCGCTGGGAAGGAAGTCTTGGTTCTCTGGCTCAGGCGCTTGTTGCGCGCGGATGCATCGTCCACGGACCACCTCGTCTCGCTGGCGATATCAAAGGTGTAGGCTGGGTCCATCTTGGCGTTAGTGAGGTCAATCATCGGGTGAGCCCGGAAGAAGGCGGCCTTTGCCCGGCGACTCCGCAAAAGGACTGCCGACGGGTGTACCGAACTTGAAGCAGGCACCGAGATTGTGGTTCGCGACCGTGATCAAATGGCACGGTTGCGCCCGGGGCCGAGGTTGGCATCGACTCGGTGTACTATCTTTCGTGCCTCGCTCCGACTGGCCCGCAGTCGTTCGAGACTTCTCGCGTGCGCCTTCACGGCGACTTCCAATGCGGCGAAGCCGAGTGCCTGATTGCAAGCCGGCCTCGCCAGGTAAGCGCAGGCCCGTTCCATGTTCCTTCGCGAGACGCTCAGTTCGGCAATCTGCCGCTCTCGACTGGACAAGACCTGGACAAGCCGTTCGGCATTCACAAAAATTGATCTGTTGGGGCTCTGAGGGAATGCTGACTCGTTGGCGGCATGCCCGTGCGCAAAAGGGACGGAGCCCTCACTCGACCGCAGCTCGAAATCGGCACGATCATACCCTTTGCGCCGGTCGGGTTCGCCTGCTGGATCAACCATGAACTTGCTCCTTCGGAACCTGCCAGGACTTCGGAGTTGCTCTTCGTAGGTGTAGTTTCGATATCCCACAAACGGGATACGCATCCCTTAACGGCCAAAGAAGGCCAGTTTATTCCCGTTAATTCAATATGTCTCCCGAATGACAATAGTCAATTGGAGAAAATAGGCAATCTGGTAGACTTGCTCCGGTTGTTGTCGTACATTCTTCGTTTCCTTATCTCATCATGTCGCATGTTGGGCTGTTTCGTCCCTTTCACGGGATTTTCTTGGAAATTCAGGAAGCCAGGCGCGGCTCGAGCGTCGGTCGCGTAACCTCAGAATCGGCACAATCCTTGAGATCGATGAATCTTGAAAAACCCCCGTCGAGATTCCGGAGCCGACCTCGATCAATCCTGGGTGGATGCGATTCGCGGTCGCCTTCTTGCCTGGTATGAGGCGGCGGGTCGCGAACTGCCCTGGCGATTGGTGCACGATCCGTATCGGATCCTGGTATCGGAGATGATGCTGGTTCAGACCACGGTCACTGCGGTCATCCCGTATTTCGAGCGTTTTCTGGCCAGATTCCCGGACTTGAAAGCTCTGGCAGAGGCCGATGAGGCCGATGTCTTGAAAGCCTGGGAAGGCCTGGGATACTACCGTCGCGCCAGGCAGCTCCAGGCCGCTGCGCGGATGATTGTTGAGAGACATGCCGGTGTGATGCCCCGCGATCGCGATCTGGTTCGGGAGCTGCCGGGAGTGGGACGCTACATCGCCGGCGCAATTCTGTCGTTTGCGTTCGATCTGCCGGAACCGATCGTCGAGGCGAACTCCCAACGAGTGCTGGCGCGGTTGCTCGCCTGGCAGGAGGACCTCAAAACCTCGTCGAGCCAGGCTCGACTGTGGAAAGCCGCCGAACGTTTGGTTCCCGCCCATGACGCTGGCGCATTCAACCAGGCGCTCATGGATCTTGGAGCTCTGATCTGTACACCGCGGTCACCGAGTTGTCTGCTCTGCCCGGTTGCAACATCGTGTTTGGCCCGCCGGCAGGGGCTTCAAGATCACTTGCCAGTGGTTACCGCCAAACCTCCCCCGCTGGCCGTGGCCGAGGCCTGTGCCCTGGTGGTCCGCGAAGGCCGCCTGCTTTTCGTGCGCAGGGAAGCGAAAGGGCTCTGGGCCGGTTTCTGGGAATTTCCGACCATCCATCTGGCAGGCGCGGATCCCGGCGAAACGCTCGTGGGGAGCGCCCGTCAGCCTTGCCCACGGCGTCGAGCGCCTCACCGGAATCCGCGCGGATCGGGCCGGAGGTGAAAAGGCTCACGTACTCGGTCACCAAGCATCGGGTCGAGTTGCGTGCTCACTTGGCCAGCGGATCATCCGGCGAGCTCAAGCCGGGCCCCGGTTTCTCAGACGCCCGCTGGGTCGCACCCTCAAGGCTTGCCGACGCCGGACTCCCCTTCGGCTCCGCGGCTCGGCGGCTCTTGGACTGGATCAACCGGGATCCAGGGCGACTGGAATGGTCGTGAGTCGGTGCGAAACGCAGCCGGGCATTTTCACGCTCATCACGCCAGGCCAGAGACGGATACGCAAGCACGGGAAACTTGCCGCCAAGCCGGAGTCTTGTGCATGAAGGCACGAACGTAACGGCGGCAGGCTCACGCGAGCGGCCTTGCTAGGATTTTCAGGGTGCTCTAGAATGAATTGTGCATGAAATCGTCTCGTGTCCATGGTCGGTTGTGCTGGGCGACTCCGTGTTTTGCCGTCGTTGATTCCTGGCCCTCTGGGCATGCGATCGCTCGCTTCGACCAAATTTCCAGTGCTGGCGCTGAGCGTTCCTCTTTTTCTTTCTGACATGCGAAGCTCCGTGGCTGTCCTGATCGCGCCGTCTGGCGCGGATCTTCAAAGGCGACGGCGCGGGTTTATGGTCTCGTCCCGATCCGCCTTGGGGCGACGTGATCCCATCTCTGGGGATGAAAGGGTTTTGTATGCCATCGGGTAAGGACATCACGGGGGGTGGCTCGGGGGGTGGTGGAAAGCGGAACGGCGGGGGCGGCGTGACCTCGGGAACGTCCGGCGGCGCCAAGAAAAACGCCTATTGTTCATTCTGCCGCAAGAGCTTCCGCGATGTCGGCCCCCTGGTGGAAGGTCCCGGAGATGTTTATATCTGCGGCGAATGCATCGAGCTCTGCCAGTCAATCCTCGACCAGGAGCGACGCCGGCGCGGGGTTCCCAAGACCCTGTTCACCGATATTCCGACCCCGCGCGAGATCAAAGAGCAGCTTGACGCCTACGTGATTGGCCAGGACCGGGCCAAGAAGGTTCTCGCCGTCGCCATGCACAACCATTACAAGCGGTTGGTGCATGGCGAAGAGCCCGAGCAGGAAGTCGAGCTCGATAAGTCAAACATCCTCTTGATCGGCCCGACCGGCTGCGGCAAGACGCTCCTGGCGCGCACCCTGGCGCGGATTCTCAACGTCCCCTTCGCGATCGGCGACGCCACCACGCTCACCGAGGCTGGATACGTGGGCGAGGACGTCGAGAACATCTTGCTCAAGCTCTTGCACGCCGCCGATTTCGATCTCGAGGCCGCCCAGCGCGGCATCGTCTATATCGACGAGATCGACAAGATCGGCAAGACGACCCACAACGTCTCGATCACCCGCGACGTGTCGGGCGAGGGCGTGCAGCAGGCCTTGCTCAAGATGCTCGAGGGCACGGTCGCCAACGTGCCGCCGCAGGGCGGCCGCAAGCACCCCGAGCAGCAATACATCCAGATGGATACGAGCAACGTCCTGTTCATCTGCGGCGGAACGTTCGTCGGGCTCGAGCACATCATCGCCCGCCGCGTGGGGCGGAAGACCATCGGCTTCGGCAGCCAGTCTCAGGCCGAGCAGCATACGGAGCTTGGCGAGCTGCTGGGCAAGGTCACCTCCGACGACCTTCTCGAGTTCGGCCTGATTCCCGAGTTCATCGGCCGCCTGCCGGTCATCTGCCCGCTTTCGCCTCTGGACGTCGATGCCCTGGTGCAGATCATGACCGAGCCGCGCAACGCCCTGGTCAAGCAGTACCGCCGGTTCTTCGACATGGAAGGGGCCGACGTCGAGTTCACCCCGGACGCCCTGCTCGAGATCGCCAAGATGGCCAAGGCCAAAGACACCGGCGCCCGCGGCCTGCGGTCGATCGTCGAGGAAATCATGCTCGACATCATGTTCGAGCTCCCCGACCGCACCGCCAAGGAGAAGGGCAAGTTCATGGTCACCGCCGAGGTGGTCCGCAAGGAGAAGAGCCTCTTCGACACGCCTCCCGTTCCCCTCACGCCGGCCAAGTCAGAGCGGAAGAAGAGAGCGTGAGCGCCGCCTGGTTCGCGGCGGCGGACTGCGGGGCATCGGTTAACGGTGACAACTCAACGAGGACCTGCCGATGAGCACCGTCGAGCGACCCAAAGCCAGGACCTTGCCGCCTCTGGTGGCCCTCCAGCAGCTCGACCAGCCCACGTTCCACGAACGCTACGAGGCGATGCCGCCGGAGACTCGCGCCGAGCTGGTCGGAGGAGTGGTTTACATGCCTTCGCCACTTCGTGACGACCATGGTGAGATCGATAACGATGTCTCGGGCTGGCTCTTCCATTACAAATGTCACACACCGGGAGTCCGCAGTCCAAACAATGCAACAGTCAAGCTTGATCGTAAAGGGGAGTCCCAGCCTGATACCCAACTGAGGATTCCCGCCGAGCTGGGAGGCCAAAGTTCCGTCAATGCGGAAGGCTACATCACTGGCGCCCCCGAGTTGGTCGTCGAGATTGCCCGCTCCAGCCGCGCCTACGACCTGGGCGTGAAGAAGCTTGACTACGAACGGGCCGGGGTGCGGGAGTACGTGGTCGTCGAGTTGGAGCCGAACCGAATTCACTGGTTCATCCGCCGCGGCGAGCAATTTGAGGAATGGCCAGCCGGGCCGGATGGTGTCTATCGCTCGGAGGTCTTCCCCGGCCTCTGGCTCGACCCTCAGGCGCTATACTCCGAAGATCGGCATCGTCTGATCGATGTCTTGGGTGAGGGCCTGGCTACGCCTCAGCACGCGGCCTTTGTTGCTCAATTGGCCGAAGCTCGCGAACGCCCACGACAATCGTAGATGGGGATCGGGAAGACGAGATCCCCATTTTTCGAGGGGTCAGCTCGCGCCTTTCCGATTGCCCACCTCCTTTCCGAGCATCTTCTCTACTTGAGGCTTCACGCCTACGCCCGGGACAAGCTCCGCAAGTCTGCCGACGAGCAGGAATTCGACCCGATGGCTTTGTGGCCATCTCCTCCGGAATTTCCGCCCGGGGCCAATCCGGCGCTGGGATTCCGGTGTATTCCCATTGGCGGGGAGGTGCCCGTCGTTCCCATGGGGGCGTCCTCATGACGAGCGGGGCCACAACTTGAGCGAAAGGTTCATCTCGTGTTGCTGCAAATTTGGTCGGGCTCACGCACCCGGCAGTACCAGGCACCTCGGGACAGAGGACGTCAGATCCGGGCCTACCGGCCAGCGGCAGAGTCGCTCGATGAGCGCTGCCTGCTATCTGCCGACGTAGTGATTCAGTGGAACCAGGCTGTCCTGGCCGCCATACGAAACGACAAGCCATCGATCGGTTTCGTGACGCGCGATCTGGCCATCGTGCAAACCGCGATCTATGACGCGGTGACCGCCATTGACCATACCTCCAGGCCCTTTCTCGTGCACGCGCATGCACCGGCCGGTGCGTCAGCCGTGGCAGCCGCCGCCGCCGCTGGGCTCTTTACCGCGTCTGCCCTCTTCCCGACCGACACGGCGCTCTTCCAGGCGACGTATCAGGCGTCGCTGGCAGACATTCCCGACGGCCGGGCCAAGACCGAGGGCATTGCCGTGGGGCGCTTCGTCGCCGAGCGAACCTTGATCTCGCGGGTCACCGACGGTGCAAACGCCGTGGTGAATTACACACCCGGAACCGCCCCGGGCGATTGGCGGCCGGCTCCGCCCGCCTTCGCGCCGGCCCAGACGCCGCAATGGCCCGACGTCAAGCCCTTTGCCCTGCACAGCGGCTCGCAGTTTCGGCCGCCGCCGCCCCCGGCGCTCAACAGCCAGCAGTACGCGGCCGCATTCAATGAGCTCAAAGACTTCGGGCGCGTGGACAGCACCGTCCGCACGCCCCAAGAGACCGAAGTCGCCAGGTTCTGGGAGGGCAAGGCGGGCACCCCCCAGGTTCCCGGCTACTGGAATGAGATCGCGGCAAACGCAGCCGCGTCGCAGGGGAACACTCTGGACCAGAACGCCCGTCTCTTCGCTCAGTTGAACGTCTCGCTGGCCGACGCCATCATCGGCCACTTCGATGCCAAGTATGCGTACAACCGGTGGCGCCCGGTCACGGCGATTCGGCTCGCGGGGCAGAACGGCAATCCCGACACCGTCGCCGATCCCAACTGGCTGCCGCTCCTGGGTACGCCGCCGAACCCTTCGTACGTCTCCGGGCATGGAGCCGCCAGCGGCGCGGCCGCAACGGTACTCGCCCATTCCTTCGGCACCGACAACATCGGCTTCAGTCTGACGTCCGAGGATTTGAAGGGCGTGACGCACTCGTTCACCAGTTTTTCGGCAGCGGCGACGGAGGCGGAGAATAGTGTGGTCTGGGGCGGAATTCATTTCCGTTTTGATGTCACGGCAGGCCATGCGCTGGGCCAGTCGGTGGCCCATTTCGTTGACCAGCACTTCTTGCAGCCGCTCCCGGGCCACGTACACGCTCATCGTGCTGCGCATCCCTCGGGGAAGCATTGACCGAGCGCTCGTCTCAGCCGCGTGCGTGAGACGTGTCCAAATCGTCATCCCGGAGGCACGGCCGGGTTCGATCCGCGCCACCAGTTTCCGCAAAGGAGTCTCTTTCGTGGAAGAACAAGACGTCCGCGATCACGATCAAGACGGCGTGGACCGCCGCGGGTTCCTCAAGTGCATGGCGTGGGCAGGCACCGGGCTGCTGTGGACAGCAGGCGGCGGGTCCTTTCGTCGCGGGCCTTCGGCCAGGGCGCCGGGCGGGCCGGGGCGGGCAGCTTCTCGTTTGTCCAGATCAGCGACAGCCACATCGGGTTCGGCAAGGACCCGTACAAGAAGAGCGTGACCGCCACGCTCCAGGCGGCCGTGGCCCAGATCAACGCCTTGCCGCAACGACCCGACTTCCTGATCCACACCGGCGACCTCACCCACCTCGCGACCCCCAAGGAGTTCGACACCGTCTCCGAGATCCTCAAGGAGGTCAAGGTCGACAAGATCTTCTACGTGCCAGGCGAGCACGACGTCATCGGCGACGGCTCGGAATACCTCAAGCGATTCGGCGAGGGGACCAAGGGCGAGGGCTGGTACAGCTTCGACCACCATGGCGTCCACTTCATCGGCCTGGTCAACGTCGCCAGCCAGGGCACCGACAAGGGCCTGGGAATCCTCGGCAACGAGCAGCTCGCCTGGCTCAAGGCCGACGTGTCGGGCCTTGCCGACAGCACGCCCGTGGTGGTGTTCGGCCACGTCCCGCTCTGGGCGGTCTACCCGCAGTGGGGCTGGGGCACGCAGGACGGCCAGCAGGCGCTCAGCTACCTCAAGCGGTTCGGCTCGGTCACCGTGCTGAACGGCCATATCCACCAGATCGCACAGAAGGTCGAAGGGAACATGACCTTCCACACCGCGCGTTCGACCGGCTTCCCCCAGCCGGCGCCCGGTCAGGCACCCGCCCCGGGCCCGCTCAAGAACGTGCCCGCCGAGAAGTTGCGCACGATGCTCGGCCTGACGAGCGTGAACTACGTGGCGAGCCAGGGACCGCTCGCCGTTGTCGACTCGTCGCTGCAGTGAGCGGCCTTGCCATTGCGATGAAGACGATACGAGGAGGGATGCTGTGATGAAAACGAAGTGCCGACGGATGCCGGCCCTGGCCGGGCTCGTCGCCGTCTTTCTGGCCGGGCGCTGCGCCGCGCCCGCGGCCAGGGGCGGCGACGACTCAGCGATCCTGAAGATCATGGAGCAAGTCAACACCAGGAACAGGGCCATCGGCAAGCGGCTCCGGACCACCTTCTCGCCCGAAGCGGCCGGCCGCAAGACGCTGGCCGCGGATGCCGCGTCGCTGGTCCAGCTTGGCAAGGAGGCCCGCACGCTCACGGGGCCAGCCCGTGAGCGGAAGAAGTCACAGCAAGATTGGACCCGGACAGTGGACGATTTCCTGCGGGCGTCGGAAGAGTTCGCCAGGGTCATCGCCGATTCAGAGTCATCCCAGCCCCGGGCGAAGCAGTCCTATCAGAAGCTTCAGAAGACCTGTATCAACTGCCACAGCGCCTTCCGCGAGGAGGTAGACTGAAGTGAGCAGCACCGACGGGACGAGGCGAGTGCGAGTTCGGGAGATGACGACGATGAGCGCGGCCGACACATCGCACTCGGACCCGAATCTCAGCGACGAGGAGCTGATGAGCCAGCTCGCCGCCGGCCAGCAGGACGCGCTCGGCCCGCTCCACGGCCGTTACGCGTCGCTGATCTACAACGTGGCAGCCCAGACGATCGGCGGCGCCGCCGCCGAGGAGATCGTTCAGGACGTCTTCGTGGCGGTCTGGCGCAAGGCCGGTACCTTCGACCCGGCGCGCGGCACCTTCCGCGCCTGGGTACTGCGGATCGCCCACCTCCGCGTGCTCAACGAGCTGCGTCGGCGCGGGCGGCGGATCCAGGTCGTGCCGGACCCGGAGGGCCTGCGCGTGGGGAGCGTTCCCGAGCCCGGTCCCGGCCCGCCCGAGGAGGCCTGGCGCGAGCACCGCCGCGCGATCGTTCGCCAGGCCGTCGCGGCGCTGCCGCCGCCCCAGCGACAGGCCTTGAGCCTGGCCTTCCTGGAAGACCTCACGCACGAGCAGATCGCCGACTTCCTGGAGCTTCCGCTCGGGACCACCAAGAGCCGCATCCGCGCCGGACTTCAGACGCTTCGCACCCACCTCTCCCCGCTGTTCGCGGCGGGCCTGCTCGTCATCGGCCTCATCACCGTCGTGCACCTCCGCGAGCGATCACGGCTTCACTACGAAGCCCTCCGGCTGGTGACGTCCAGCGACATCGTACCGCGGCGGATGGCCGCGACATCCGGCCCCCCCGTGGAAACGGAAACGCACGGCAACTACCGCGGCCGGCCCGGCGTCCCCCTGGCGGTGTTGACGTTCTCGCACTTCGCGCCCGCGCCCGCCGGTCGAGCCTACCAGGCCTGGGGCGAGTTCAGCGGCCGCTGGGTCCACCTGGGAACCGTGCACCCGAACGACGACGGCAGCGACCTGCTGATCGCGGAAGGACCGCACCTGAAAGTGCCTCCGACGGCCCTCAAGGTCACGCTCGAAACCCGTCGGCACGCCTCGCTCTCCGAACGGCCCGACGGTGATCGCCTGGCCGAACCAGTGACGCCGGCCCGGACGAATGATACCGATCTCCGGATTTCAAAAACGATGTTTCTTCAGTGCCTGCACCTCTTCTTCGAGCATCTTCTGCACTCGGTGCTTGGCGACGAAGACGTGGGCAACCTGCATCTGGAGTCTTTCGCGGCTTCGGCACCGGGCCGATTCTCGATGGCCGTGAGCCGAAAGGCTTGCCAGGTGGTCGGCTTGACGCGCTTCTCGACCCGCCGCATCGCCAGCTCGAGCAGCTCGCGCTCGAAGGCATCTTCCATCTGCTTCTCGAGGTCGGCCAGCGCGTCATGCGAATCGGCGATCGCTTCGAACCGATCGTGATTCTCGGTCCGACTTGAATCGACGGGATGCGACGAAATCGTTCCAGGCGTTCTGGGTCACCGTCTTGAGCCAGGCCGCGGAAGCTGCGGGCGGGATCGTACTGGAACTTCTTCATGGCGGTCAGGAGTTTGAGCAAGACCTCCTGCGCGACGTCGTCGGCGTCGGAGGGTTGTGACCCCCACTTCAGGCACCACGCGCAGATCATGGTTGATAACGCCGGACGAATTGCTCCCAGGCCTGGGGATCGGCGGGATTCTGCTGAACCCGCATCATCAAGCGTGATCGAGGTATCAACGTTCGGGATTGATCAGACATCGACGCGCCCGGATAGTGGACCAGGCGCGGCGTCAAGCTCGCGATCGGGCACGATGCCGAAACGCGATGTGACCGCACGCCGTCGCCGGGTTTCAATCTATCATGACCCGGCGATGACGAATAGTAGGATGGGTGCAATCCACCAAGGCAATATCATCAGTCAGTGGGATTGCACCCACCGTATGAACTGGGATGGATGCTCCTCGAGTGCCATCGATCGTTCCGCCCTCTGTCTGCAGCCGCCCTTCGCCGTCGAGACTTGATTCTCCGGTGGGCCGAGCCGGCGTAGACCCAGCCGCCAGCCATCGTGGCGAGGGCCATCGACGTCGAGACTTCGATGCGCTGCTCCGGCGTAGGGTGGGTGCAACCCACCATGTTGATTTTGATATGATTGACAATACGGTGGGTTGCACCCACCCTACCGCAAGGCGATTCCAGTCGCCGCGTCGATGATCTGCGCACGCCGATCGGTCCGCGGTTCGCTGTTCTGCACTTGCACCCCGATCGTCTGGGATCCCGATCTGGCGACGATCGCATGCCCATCGGCCCGTCGTTCATGGGCGATCCGGATTCTTGCTCCGCATGCCGGCCTATCGCTGCTCGGAGCAAGGTCCCGGAGCTCGCGGTCGAGCTGCTCGAGGGCTTCGTCGGTGCGGAGGATGAACCGCTCCCAGGACATCGGCTGAGCCGGACTCTGATCGGCGGGTGGCTCCTCGGGCTTGTCGGGCTCCTCGTCACCGCTCGCCCCCGGTGTCGTCCCCTTGGCCCTGCGAGAGCAGGCCCTGGCCCACGGAGACGGCCGTGCCGGGCGAGAATGCGACGGCCGTTGTCGCCTCGGTCTCGGCCGGTGTGACGTCGACCTCGGTGGTGGGCGAGTCGATCGTCAGGATCAGCAGCGTGCCGACCAGCGCCAGCGACGACTCCTGGAGCGGGACCAGTTGCGCGAGGCTGGTGCGGCGGCTCCACCGGCCCGGGGTACGGGACGGCGGTCTGCACCGCTCAGGCTCAGGGCCACCAGCGCGGCGGCCTCGCGGCCCTCGGTGGCGGCGTAGAACTGGACCTGGCCGCCGGTCATGCCGCGAAGGCCAGGGCCGTGGGGCTGGGCAGGTCGGGTCGGTCGCGGTGGAGATCAGGCTCAGGCCGTCGGCGCCCCCCTCGAACAGGGCCAGGGTGCCGTCGCCGTTGTTGGCCGACCACCAGGTCGTCGAAGCCGCTGCCGGAGCTGAACGCGAAGGCCGTCACCGGGTCCAGGCCGCCGGAGGAGATCGTGGTGATGACGGGATCCGGCCCGGTGAAGTCGGAGATCAGCGTCAGGCTGTTGGAGCCGGCGTTGACGGTGACCAGGTCGGGCTGGCCGTCGAAGTTGCCGACGAAGATCGGGCCCGGGTTGGTGCCGACGGCGAAGGTCGTGGGGCTGGTGTCGTTGAAGAAGCCGCCGCCGACGCCGGGCAGGAGCATGACGTTGTTCGACAGGCTGTTGCTGACCAGGACGTCGGGCTTGCCGTCGCCGTTGACGTCCTGGACGACCGTGGAGACCGGCCCGGCGCCGGCCTTCAGCCGCGGGCCCGGGGTGAAGGTGAGGCTGCTGCCTTGCGGCTGGTTGAGCAGGATCGAGACGTCGTTGGAGCCCTTGTTGGCGACCACCAGGTCGGGCCGGCCGTCGCCGTTGACGTCGGCCACGGTGATCCCGACCGGGTTGGTGCCGGTGAAGAAGCCGTGGCCGCCGTTGAGGGCCGGCCCGAACTGGCCGTTGCCCAGGCCGGGGTAGACCAGCACGTTGTTGCTGCCGCTGTTGGCGACGACCAGGTCGGGGATGCCGTCGCCGTTCAGGTCGGCCAGCTTGACGGCGCCGGGGGCGAGCAGGCCGGTGGAGCGATCGCCCAGCACGTGGCCTCTGGCCGGCGCCGTAATCGACGACCACGCGATCGAGCCCCTGGTTGGCGTAGATGACGTCCTGGCGAGCCGTCGCCGGTGAGGTCGGCCACGGCCAGCGCGACGGCCTGGTCGGCCTTGTGATAGGGCTGGAACGTGCCGTCGCCCTGGCCCAGCAGCACCAGGACGTCGCCGTAGGGGTTGCCGACGAGCAGGTCGGGGTTGCCGTCGTGGTTGATGTCGGCGATGGTCAGACCCGTCGGCTCGGGGCCGGCGTCGTAGGTGACCGGCGGCGAGAAGCCGCCCTTGCCGTTGCCGAGATAGATGCTCAAGCCCTAGGCGAGTGAGGAGGGCCAGGTCGGGGATGCCGTCGTGATTGAAGTCGGCCAGGCGGACCACCTGGGCCGGGGCCTGGGTCTGGAGGGCGACGGGATTGGCGAACCGGCCTTGGCCCAGGCCGGCGAGCAGCCCGAGCGTGTTCGAGCCGGGGTTGATCGTGACCAGGCTCGGTCGGGCCGCCTGGGCGTGAGCGGCCCGGCGGCCACGCCCGCCGTCGCTTCCAGGCTGGTGACCACGGGCGAACCGGAGCTGGTGTCGATCGCCGGACAACCCGGTCCCGGCGCGATAGGGCTCGGGCGGCGCGAAGGTCCCGTCCCCGAGGTTCCGCAAGATGCTCACCTGGCCGGTCAGCTTGTTGGTGACCACGAGATCGAGCGTGCCGCTTCCCGGTGGTGTCGACCGCCTGGACGTCGGAGACGCCCAGGCCGACGGACAAGGTCACGGGTGGCAGGAAGCTCGGAGGAACGAACGGGGGATTGATGGGACCGATGAACTGGCTCCGATGAACTCGGTGCCGAAGAAGACCGAGAGCGTGCCGTCGCCGGCGTTGCGGACGACCAGGTCGGTCCAGCCGTCGCCGTTGAGATCGGCCGCGATGATCTGCGCCGGCAGGCGGCCGGTGGCCAGCGATCCGAGCCGGACGAAGCCGCCGTCGCGCCAGGCGTAGAGCGAGACGGCGTCGTCGCGGGCGTCGACGCTGGCGAGCACGGGGCCTTGATCGGTGTTCGGGACCCAGGCGATATCGCGCGAGGGGAAGCCGGGGTTGATCGTGACGGGGGGATCGAAGGTGCCGGGATGTCCCGGGATGCCCTGGCGATAGAGGATGTCCCCGGCCCCGTCGACCACCAGCACATCGTCGGTGCCGTCGCCGTTGACGTCGGCCACCAGGGGCGTGGCATGAGGGGTGGTGGCGAGCTGGCCGGGGTCGGCAAACGTGCCGTCGCCGTTGCCCAGCAGCACCGAGACGGTCGTCGGAGACCGTGCTGGCGACGGCCAGGTCGAGCCGGCCGTCACCGTTGAAATCGCCCGCCACCAGAGGCCCGTCCGACGACTCCCGCCGCGATCGTTGCCGGGGCCTGGAACGTGCCGTCGCCGTTGCCCAGCAGCACGGAGGTCGGTTGCCGGATCGTGGCTGGCCAGGTCGAGCTTGCCGTCGCCGTTGAAATCACCCGCCACCAGCACCGAGTGCCGTCTCCCGCCGGACTGCCTTCGGGGGCTGGAACGTGCCGTCGCCGTTGCCCAGCAGCACCGAGACTGCGTCGGCGCTGGCAGAGTCGCTGCCGGTCACGGCCAGGTCGAGCCGGCCGTCGCCGTTGAAATCGCCTGTCGACAAGGCCGACCGGCATCGATTCCGCCGCGTATGTCTTCGCGGTCTGGAACGTGCCGTCGCCGTTGCCCAGCAGCACGAGACACCGTCGGCCGCCAGTCCTCGATCGACGGCCAGGTCGAGCTGGCCGTCGCCGTTGAAATCGCCCGTCGCCAGAGCATAGATGAAAGGACGGCTGTCCACCGCGTACAGCTTCGGCGGCTGGAACGTGCCGTCGCCGTTGCCCAGCAGGACCGATGACTCGCTGGCGATCCCCGGTCGACGACGGCCAGGTCGAGCCGGCCGTCGCCGTTGAAATCACCCGCCACCAGTCGGTTGGCCCCGAGTCCCGCTGCGTATAACTTCGCGGGCTGGAACGTGCCGTCGCCGTTGCCCAGCAGCACGAGACATCACCGGTAACGCCGTCAAGTTGTCCCAGCCCGCCGCGGCCAGGTCGAGCCGGCCGTCGCCGTTGAAGTCGCCCGCCACCAGAGCCCCAGGGAACCAATCCCGCCGCGAACTGTCTTCTGCGGCCTGGAAGGTGCCGTCGCCGTTGCCCAGGAGCACGGAGATGTCGTCGGTGCCATAGTTCGCGGTGGCGAGGTCGAGCCGGCCGTCGCCATTGAAGTCACCCGCTCGCCAGTGTGGTAGGCCCAGCTCCCGTCGCGAAGGTCCCGTGGCTCGGTCTCGGGAACGGTGCCGTCGCCGTTGTTCAGCAACACGGAGATCGTGCCGAAAAAGTCTGGCGGGCTGTGGCCAGGTCGAGCCGGCCGTCGCCGTTGAAATCGCCCGCCGCAAGCGATACGACCGGCGAACTGCCTGACGCGAATGCCTTCAGGGCTTGGAACGTGCCGTCGCCGTTGCCCAGCAGCACGGAGACGCCGTGGAGCATTGCTGGCGATGGCCAGGTCGAGCTCGGCCGTCGCCGTTGAAATCGCCCGCGACGAGGGCGCCGAGTCGCCCCGCCGCCAACGGTTGCTTGGGGCTGGAACGTGCCGTCGCCGTTGCCCAGCAACACGGTGACTTCGTAGCGGCCGAGGTCGGTGTAACCAGCGACGGCCAGGTCGAGCTGGCCGTCGCCGTTGAAATCACCCGCCACCAGGTCCCGCGGAGCCGATCCCACCGCGTAGGCCTTCTGGGCCTGGAAGGTGCCGTCGCCGTTGCCCAAGCAGCACGGAGACATCGTGTCGATCCATAGTTCGCGGTGGCCAGGTCGAGCCGGCCGTCGCCGTTGAAGTCGCCGGCCACCACGGCCCACGGGTCCGATCCCACCGCGTAATGCGGCCGGGGGCTGGAAGGTGCCGTCGCCGTTGCCCAGCAGCACCGCCACGGTGCCCGGTTCTCGGAGGCCGGTCTGAGTTGGCGACGGCCAGGTCGAGGCGGCCGTCGCCGTTGAAGTCACCCGCCACCAGGATACTCGCCGGTGTGTATAGGTGCCTTCTGCATGGTACCGACCGCGTAGTACGTCGGGGCCTGGAAGCTGCCGTCACCGTTGCCCAGCAGCACGCCGATGTCACTCCTGGCCGAGGTGGTGGCCGCCAGGTCGAGCTTGCCGTCGCCGTTGAAGTCGCCGCTGGCCATGCACGGGATATTGGAGGAGTAGGCGTCGGATAATCCCAGGCCGACCGAAGGCTCGCGAAATGTCCCATCCCCGAGCCCCAGGTGGATGCCGTTCACCTCGGCCAGGTCGGCGATCCCGTCGCCGTTGAAGTCGCCGACGACCAGCGGAGCTTATCCCACTGCATTGGTGACCGATAGGGATCGCCTGAAAGGGCGCGGGACGCGGGCGTGAGCGTGGCCGTCAGGGCCAGTCTCCAGCGCCTACCGTGCGTCACGACCTCGAGGAAGTAAGTCCCTGCCGGGAGGTGCTGGTCGATCCGGCCATCCGGCCTGGTGGGCGAGAGGCCGTCGCTCTGGACGAGCACCTCGGCCTTGCGCGTCGAGCAGGGACAGCCGGGTCGTGAGGCCCTGGGAGTGAACCTGCGCCAACAGGCGGCCCTCGCCGCTGGTGTCGATCCGGTAGGTCTCGACCCGGCCCGTGTCGCCGCGGTCGTCCGCCCGGAAGGGGCCGGACTGGAGCGTCAAGTCGCCCGGGAGGCTCGCCGTCGCCAGGGCGAAGCCGCCGCTCAGCCAGGCCGCGGACCGTGACATCCGAGCCGGCGATGGTCAGGCCGTCGGCCATCCCGGATGATGAGGGATCGATCGCAATCAGCGGCGTGCCGGCGTAGCCCGGTTGCGACGTGCCGTCGATCAGCACGGGGTCGGTGATCGCCGGCAGTGGCGAGGCCGGTGCGATCGTCTGTACGCCCGGCCCGGGGATGGCGAAGTCGATCGTGTTCGTCTGCTCCGGTCGCGGCGTTGGAGTCGAGGATGGCCTGCCGGAGCGAGCCGGGGCCGCTGTCGGCAGTGTTGCTCACCATGAAGGTGGACAGGAGCGTCCGGTCCTCCATGGGTTCGAGCCGCGGCCGCAGGCGTGCGTATGATGCGACGCGGCTTTCGGTCTTTCGATATCGGCGAGGCCTACGAGTCCCGGTCGCAAGCGGACCCTCGGCACTGGTGTGTATTCGATGGATGATCATCGCGAACGATCCCGGCTCGTTGTTTCTCATAGGGCGGGTCAAATTCACTAATTATTCCAGATTTGAACGATCAATCGGCGTGTATTACCCGCCCTGCAACGAGCGCAGGCGTCGCCGCAGGGTGCTCAGGGCCGGGTCGTTCTGAACGACATCGCGCAAGAACGAGGTGCGCTGCGGCGGCCGGGAGTCGCTTGAGCGCCTCCCGGATCAACTCGATGGCCTGGTCCTGATAGCGGGTCACAACGATGACGGCGTCCTGACCTCGCTTGCGAACATCATTGGTCGCGGCGATGGCCGCTTTGGCGTGGATCCGGGCGGCGTCGTAGATTCTAGCTGGAGTTGGTTCGCCCATCCGGAGGGCCTTGGCCGCATCGGCCACGGCTTCCTGATGGCGGCCGAGGGCCACGAGGGCCAGGCCCCGGCCGTTGTAGGCTTCGGCGTCCGACGATTCGAGACCGATCGCCTCGTCGAAGTCGCGGAGCGCCGGCCGGGGTGCATCGGTGATCAGGTACAACCGGCCCCGCCGGACCAGGATCGAGGCCGACCCCGGTTGAAGAGTCGAGCGCCTGGGCGAAATCGGCAATTGCTCCCGCGTAGTCCTTGATGCTCTGCTTGGCAAACCCACGCAACTGGTACAGCTTGACCGACGGCTTGCCATTGGCTAGAAGGGCGTCGCACGAGCTGATGAGGTCGCTCAGACGGTTCAACTTCCGAAGCACATCGATCCGCAGGTCGAGGGCCTCGGTGTAATCGGGAACGACCTTCAAGGCAGTGTCGCATGCTTCAAGGGCTTGCTCATCATGCTGATCGACGAACAGCAGACGACCGCGATTCGTGTGATCGCGGGCCACAACCAGGCTGCCCGGCGGCTCGAGCCCGATCGCCTGCTCGAGGTCGCGCAAGGCCCGGGCACGCTGCGCCGGGGTCGCGTCCTTTCGCGATCGTTCCACATCGGCACGACCGCGATAGAGGGCCGCCATGTCAGGTTTCCGGGCGATGGCCTGGCTGAACTGCGCAATCGCGTCGTCGAGCTTGTCCTGCCGCCAGCGGACCCCGGCGAGTATCTCGAAGGCTCGGTATGACTGCCCGTCAAGCCGGATCGCCGCCTCCAGGTCGGCCACCGACATGTCCCATTCGCGGCGTTCGAGCCAGAGCAGGCTACGGTTAACCAGGAATACGTAGCGCAGTTCGTCATTCGGCGTTTGGTCCAGGATCTCCATTGCCGTGCGATAATCTTTCTCGGCGGCGGCAAGGTGAAGCCGCGCCTCGGTACGCAACGCTTCTGCCTGGGATTTCGCATTCTCCGCGTTCGAGCGCGCGAGCACGGCCATCTGATAGGACGCGAAGGCGCGGTAGCCGTAAAGCCAGGCGAAGCCACGTTCGTTCTGCAGGCAGGCGGTCAGCTCAGACTTGGCGGTGGAAGGCCGCAGGAGCTGCAAGTTGCACATGGCCGACAGGTAACGGGCCCAGAAATGGTCGGGCTCGTGTTGCAATGCCTGGTCGAAGTTCTGGAGTGCGACGACCATGTCGCCCCGCAGGTAACTCTCTTTCCCGATCAGGACGTAATCGAATGCCGTGGCCGCCGGCACGGCCTTGGCCGCGAGTCGCTCCTGCTCGGCCCCCTTCTGGTCGCCCTGACGAACGAAACAGGCGGCCCGCCGCAGGTGGTAGGCCTGGGTGACGGGACCCAATTCGGCCGCCCGGTCGAGGAATCGCAGACCCTGGTCGGCCTGCTCCACTGAGTCGGCCTGGATCAGGAGCAATTCGAAGCAACCCTCTCTGATCTCGTCTCGCTGTTTCCCGGTCAGAGTTGCCGGCAAAGGCGCCAGCGCCAGAGATCTCCCGAACCCGGCGCTGCAAACACGGCCAGTGCCGCCATGGCCGACTTGCGCTTCGTTTCACGATGTGCGGGCTGGTTCAACCCGGTAAACTGGATCTCGCGAAACTGTGCCTCTTTCAGGAGCCGGACGAACCGCTGATACCGGCTCCTGTCCGAGTTCCGGGTCTCTTCCTGGGCTCGGATTTGCCGGCTCTGTTTGAGCAGCTCCTCGGTTTGGTGGGCCAGGTCAACCAGTACCTCTGCTTTCTCATCGGCGAGCCGGGTCTGGACCTTGGTCAGCTCCCGCTCGGCATCGGTCCAGTTATCCTTGGTCAGAAAGTCCCGAGCGACAAGCAGCGACTGGAACGATTCGGTGTGTTCCGCGGCGACGCGACGCTCCTCGAGGAGCTTGTCTGCTTCACGCTTCGCGTTGAACCGAATCTGGGAATCGGTATAAACCAGGCCCACGATCAGTAGGAGGGCAATTGCAGCCGCAATCAGCGGCCGGCGGCGCCCCACTTGAATCCACGCTCCCAGAACGGCGTCGGCCGGGCTTTGATCGGCTCTCCCTTCAGGTAGCATTCCAGGTCGTCGGCCAGGTCGGCGGCAGAGTCATACCGCTTGTGCGGCTCCTTGTTCAGGCACTTCAGGCAGATGGTTTCCGGGTCGTATCCCACGCGCGGCACCAGCCGCGACGGGGGCACGGGATCATCGTCAACAACCTGCCGCACCGTCTCCATCGGGGTCTCGCCCTTGAAAGGCGGGCGCCCGGTGAGCATCTCGTAAAAGATCGCTCCCAGCGCGTAAACATCGGCGGCAGGGCCGACTCTTTGGTATGCCCCCGCGCCTGCTCCGGGGCCATGTAGCTGGGCGAGCCCATGATCTGGCCGCTTTCAGTCTGGTTGCTGTCCGACTCCAGTCGCTTGGCCAGACCAAAGTCAGTGATCTTGGGCACTCCGTCGGCGGTGAACAAGACGTTGGGCGGTTTCAGGTCGCGATGAACGATTCCTGCCTGGTGAGCGGCGTGAATGGCCCGGGACAGAGTCACCATCAACCTGGCTGCATCTCGTCCGGGCCGTGGCGTACCGGCCAGGTGGTCATTGAGGCTTCCCCCATCGAGTAGCTCGAGTGCCACGAACGGCAGGTCGTCAACCTGGCCGATGTCATATATCTGGATGATGTTGGGATGGCGGAGACTGGCGACGGCCTCGGCCTCGATGCGGAAACGGACGAAGTGGTCGGGTCGAGCTTGCTCGCCGCCGCGAATCATCTTGAGAGCGACGATCCGGTTCAAGTCGCGATGCCGGGCCTTGTACACAACGCCCATGCCACCTTCGCCCAGCTTCTCGAGCAGGTCATAGCCCGGAATCCTCGGCCCGCCGCGTTGAACCTTTTCCGAGTGGGTCTGGGGTGTATCGTAGGGTGGAATGATCGTTGTGCTTGGTTGGGCGGGTTCGTCATCGGAGTCGTTTTCGCTGGTTTCTTCCGGATCAGGATTAACCATCGCTATCGGGCGATGTCGATTCTCAAAATTTATCTGGTGGTCCACCGTCACCCGGTAATCTGCAGTCAATTCGTCCGTCCCGGGGACAGGTTTGTCGCCGGCTGTCGGTTGTCCGTCCGTGTGCGTATCGTCTGCAACCGGGCCCCGCGTCAGTTCCTCCAGGTGACTCTGACACTGTTCACACGTTTCTACATGCGCCACAATGCAGGCTTGGTCGTCCGTTTCGAGGCGCTCTTCCAGAAGCCGGAGCAATTTCTCGGCGCAAGGGCAGATTGCCATGGGTGCGGTTTCCCAGGTTATTTAGGGGAGTTTGGCTGGAAAACGTGACAGGTCTTACCAGGATACCCAGAAGCCAACTGTGACCTTACACGCAATCTTCCCGGATTTCCCAAATCCCTGGTGATACGAGTTTGCCTGACGACGATCTGGACATACGATCATAGAACGGTCGCTCACCCGCTTTCTTGGCGGGGTTCGACATGCATGCACAGGATCAGTGGGCCGCTTTCACGGGAACGGGCGTTTTGACCAGATCGCGAAGGACGTCGAGTCCGCGCGCGAGGGTCGCGTCGTCGACGGCGTAGGAGATGCGGAAGTGAGTATCGCGGCGGCTGAAGACGTTGCCGGGGATGATGAGAAGGTTGCGGCGGATCGCCTCGGCCACGAACTCGCTGGCCGTGCCCCACGGAGCGCGGGGGAAGGCGTAGAAGGCACCGGCGGGGAAGGGTAACTCGAATTCATCGCCGAGCGCGGCTACGACCATATCGCGCTTGCGGCGGTAGGCTTCAACCTGCGCCGACAAATCCTGGTCGAGGGCCACGGCCGCGGCGTACTGGAGCGGGCTGGGCGCACACACGAAAGTGAACTGCTGGAGCTTGGCCATCTCCTGGATCAGGCGCGAGGGGCCGTGGGCGAAACCCAGCCGCCAGCCGGTCATGCCGTGGGCCTTGCTGAAGCCATCGGCCACCAGCACGTCTTCATTCCACGATGCGGGCGAGGCGAACGGGGCATCGTAGCAGAAAGATCGGTACACTTCATCGCTGATCAAGAGTACGTTGCGCTCCTTGCACAAGAGCGCCAGTTGCCGCATCTCATCCTCGGTGGCGACCACGCCGCTGGGATTGGCCGGTGAATTGACGATCACGCATTTTGTCCGCGGCGTCATCGCGGCGGCCACCACGTCGGGCTTGATCCGGAAGTCGGGATAAGTGTCGATCAGCACCGAGGTTCCCGCGGCGAGCGTGACCTGGTGCCTGTACATCACGAAATAAGGGTCGAAGATGATGACCTCGTCGCCCGGATTGACAACACAGGCGAGTGCCAGCAGCAGACCACCAGCCGTACCCGAGGTAATAAGCACCTGGCGATCAGCATGCCCGAACTCGGCATCGACCGCGGCCTGAAGCTTGTTCCTCAGCTCGGGAATTCCCTGGGTGACGGTGTACTGGTTCTTGCCCGAGCGAATCGCCTCGATCGCGGCCTCCTTTACGGGATTCGCTACGTCGAAATCAGGCAGTCCGATCGACAGGTTGATCGGGTCTTTCATGGCCTTGGCCATGTCGAACGCCTTGCGAATGCCCGAGGCGTCGATGTGCTTCATCCGGTCGGCGATCCAGGCGTCGTTCAACTCTTCAGCTCCGGTCAGGCGAGTTTCACGCAAAGCAAGGCAGAAGACGTTTCACGCAAAGACGCAAGACAACCGGAGTTTCACGCAAAGACGCAAAGAGAAGACGCAAAGACGCAAAGAATATCATGAGAGTGAGGATTCGTTACCTCGGAGGCTCGCCTAGGTTGGTGTTACATCATTCAAATTCTTATTGATCTTTCTTCTTTGCGTCTTTGCGTTCTTCCTTTGCGTCTTTGCGTGAAACTCTTCGATTCGATTCGATTTCAGTACGTGATCAGGCTGAAGACTTCAGTCGGCTCGAGCCTGGGCCGGCCGCCGAGGAAGGAGAGCTCGATGATGAAGGCGCAGGCGACGAGGTCGGCGCCGGTTGACAGGACCAGGTCTCGGCAGGCGCGCATGGTGCCGCCGGTGGCGAGCACGTCGTCGAGCAAGAGTACGCGATGGCCGGCGGAGAGGGCGTCGGTGTGGACTTCGAGCCGGTCGTTGCCATACTCGAGTTGATACTCCTGCGCGATCGTGGCATAGGGCAGCTTGCCCGGCTTGCGGATCGGCACGAAACCGGCGCTCATCTGCATGGCCAGGGGAGCGCCGAAGATGAACCCCCGAGCCTCGGCGGCGGCGATGACGTCGATGCCACGACCCCGGAAGTGCTCCTCGAGCTGATCGATCGCCGAGCGAAACGCCTGGGGGTTGCTCAAGAGGGGCGTGATGTCTTTGAACATGACGCCCGGCTTGGGGAAATCAGGAATGTCGCGAATGCTATCGCGCAGGTCGATCGATGCGGACGGGGGCATGAATCGGGCACTCCAATCACGATACCTGGTGGGCGAACTCGGCAGCTCTCGGAAGCCTCCGATGCGGAACAATCACTATCGACCATGTTCTCGCCCTTGTCCAGAGGCGCAAGGTGACAGGTGACGAGGCTGGGCCGGCTGCGCGGCCCACGGGTCACGGCCAGTCGCATCGCATCGCATCGCATCCCAGGATTTCACGGCCTGAACGATTCAGAGTCGCTGGCCGCGGCAGACGTGCCAAGCGGGGCCGCGGTGAAGGGAATCGCGCCGCGGTCCTTGTCTTTCTCGGCCGCGCTTGTGCTCGAGCCGAGGGCGTCGGAGGGCATGGGGATCTTGGTGCCGATGAACTTTGTGCCGCCGCGAATTGTGCCGCCCTGGATCGGACCGACACCGCCGACGTAGAGGTCACGCGCGCTGGATGTGGCCAGAATCGTTCCCGATGACCAGACAAGCTGGCCGCTGGCCCGGTCGTAGGCGAAGAGGGCCAGCTTGGCGACCCCCTCTTGATGGCTCTTCTTGAACAGGGCGACTTCGGGAATCGTGCCGCTGGGCACTCCTGTAAGAGTGGGGGGAACCGTGGTCTGGGGAATGCCCACCATCGCGTTATAGGCGTCGGTTCCGTAAGCGCCCACGCGGGCCTCGACAATCCACTGGGCCTGCTCGGGCTTGGCGCAAGAGCGCTCCTTGGGTCAAGAGCGCCTGACGCAGGCTCGAGACCACCCAACCCTGATCGACGGCCGAGACGTTGGTCGTGTCGATGTAGACGGGAACGCCGGTAAGAGGCCGAAAGTCGACCCGAGCCAGGGCTGAATCCCAGGCGTTGGTCAGAAGCAATTGCTCGGTCCCCGTGCGGACGGTCCCGCTCGTCTTCACGGTACCGCAACCGGGTACAGCCGCCAGGGCGACGCAGCAGAGTGCGAGCACGATCCCCAGCCGAACCGGCAAGCCAGTGCGTGGAACGGTCGTTGACATGAGGCCAGAACCGTATCGAGAAAGGAATGGGGTAGGCCTGGCTCGGCGGGAATTCACAAGCCTGAACCGCGAGCGAAGGCTCTTTCTTCAGGGAACCCTTCGCTCGCGCTTCAGGCTTGTGAATCGGATCTCTCACCTGCCTGGCTCGACGAGACACGTGCTCATGGCTGCGGCTGGTCAGCCGAGGCAGCCGGTGCCGGGTTGGCCGATTGAGCCCTGGTCTTGAGCGGCCGCTGCTGAAGGCTGTTGAACTGCTGGATCGCTTCGGGAGAAGCCGCGGCCGGCGTTGGGATCTTGACCCTCGATGCCCCGGGCACTCCACCGGTGCCGGCTCGCATGGCGCTTTCATCCACGGTGCCGGTGTCTCCGCCTGGCGTCTTCATCAGCTTGACGTTCTTGCGGTCAAGACTGTTGTAATCGGCATCCTGTTCCTCGTTGGCCAGCTTCACGCTGCCGACGAGCTTGTTCTCGATGGCGGCCGATTTCACCAGCTCCTGGAAGACCATGCCCATCACTTCCTTGAGCTTGACTTCGTAAATCATCTCATACGTTTGTTTCCTGATTCGCTCGTCCTTGAGGGAGACTCCCTCGGTGGCCGGGATCACTGCGTCGCGGCGGAGGATGATATAGACCGACTCGGCCGCCTGAATAACCGCGGTGAAGTCGCCGTTCTTGGGCTTGTGGGTAGGATCCTTGTCGGCCGGGTCGCCATCGACGAGCTCGCGGAACGCGGTATCGGAGATGTTTTGAGGGTACGCATGCCTCGTGAGCGGTTCGGCGAGCTGGCCGCCCAGCGAACGGCTGCTCGTGTCCATTGATTCCTCCTGCGCGATCTTTTCGAAGCCGGCTGGGTTTTTCTTGAGTCGTTCCCAGATATCCTGGGCCTTGGCGAGCTTGTCAACCATGATCATCCGACACCGCAACCGGTCGCTGTACTGTGACTCGAAGGCGTCTTGAATGTCTTTGGGCGTCACGCTCACCCGTCCCGTGGAAAGCTTGCGCAAGGCGAGCGCGGGATAGATGATATCGCGGGCATACTGCACGGGACTGATTCCCCGCTCCTTGTCGAGTGTTCGCAGCCAGGCCTCGCGCCCGATGCCGAAGCGGTGCGCCACCTTGTCGATCTCCTGGTCGATCTCGGCCGGTGTGACTTCTTGATGGCGATCCTTCAGTGCCTGATGGATGAGCGTTCGGTTGATCAGGGTATCAAGGATCTCCTTGCCCTTGCGAGCCACGCACTCGTCGGCGAGCTGCTGGCGAGTGATCACCTGGTTGTTGATGATCGCTATCGGGTCGGTGGGATTGACGGGAACCGCCGTCGGCGTGAAGGGCTGATGCGTCATCTGGTCGAGCCGGGCCGGCTGCGCCGTGGCCGGCGCGGCGGCATCATTGTCAGTTGCCTTCGGCGCCGCGGTCTTGCCCCCACCGAACAGAGACCGTGTCCTCTGCTGGGCGAGCGCCGGTTCGGTTGCAAGCATGACGGCCAAAGTCGATCCCAGTGCCCATCCCAGGGTCTTGCGGCCGCGCTGCGTAGCGATCATCACGTGGCGTCTCCCATTCCTTTGGATTTTTGATGATTTTCCTCAAGTTCCCTGACGAATCGGCCGAGACTCTAGAGCTTCCCGCCCAAATGGTCAACGCCAAATCAGGGCTGGCTAAGGCTTGAGGCTGGGCTCGGGCCTCGTCAACGGTCATCGGGCCGGGGTCCTCGTCCGATTCGTGCGCCCAGTAGTTCCGGACACGGCGGACGTCGTGGGCGCGCTTGCGAACGCCCATCTGGATCTCGCGTCCGCGTTTGCCACCGATCTCGTCGATCAAGACGGACGCGTCGGTCGTGCGGGTAGGGTCCACGTGTTTCGCCCGGTCGTACGAGCGGATCGCCGCCTAGTTTCTGGGACACCATACTCAATTCCCGAGCACGACAGATGAGGCCTGTAGTCCGCGATCATGCGGTGATCGCCTCGTGTCGTGGTCGCGCGTGCGAATCAAAAGGGACAGAAGCCGTTTGCGCTGATTGGCGTGAACACCAACCAGGCCGAGGCGAAAAACCTCAAGGAGGTGATGGGCAGGGAGAAACTGAACTGGCCATCGTTTGTCAGTCGAGAATCGCCTGCCGTCGAGTGGAACAATCCCGGCAATCCGATGTACTACGTCATTGATCATCGGGGCGTGATTCGCTACAAGCTGCCCATGAGGCAGAGAGTTCCCGAAGACCGCATTCCCGGGAGGTTGTCATGGGCCAGACCCGAGTCCACCGCATTCTGAACGAGGTCGGCGCCCTCGCCTTCCCCGGCGTTTTCGACACCCTGTCGGCGAAGATCGCCAGCCGGGCCGGCTTCCCGATGGCGTTTGTCTCCGGTTACTCGGTGGCGGCCACCGCCATTGGCGAGCCGGACATGGGCCTGCTCACCCAGACCGAGATGATCGACCGGGCGCGACGGATCTGCATGAGCGTGTCGATTCCCCATCATCGTCGATGCCGACACCGGCTACGGCAACCCGCTGAACGTCCACCGAACCGTCCACGAGCTGATCGCCGCCGGGGCCGCCGGCTGCTTCCTGGAGGACCAGGTCTGGCCGAAGAAGTGCGGGCACATGCGAGGCAAGCGGGTGATCGAGCGCGAAGACTACGTCCAGAAGATCCGGGCGGCGGTCGAAGCCCGCGAGGACCGCGACTTCTTCATCGTCGCCCGCACGGACGCCCTCGCGGTCGTCGGCCTCGACGAGGCCATCGGCGCGTGGAGGCGGCCCGTGCAGGCCGGTGCGGATGCCAGCTTCGTCGAGGCCCCGGCCTCGCGGCAGGACCTGGAAGCCGATCGGCCGCCGCTCGCCGGCTCCCAACGTGGCCAACATGATCGAGGGGGGCCGGACGCCGGTCCTTCCCCAGCAGGAGCTGGCCGCCCTGGGCTTCCAACTGATCCTCTACCCGCTTGCGGGCCTGTTCGCCGCCGCCCGCGCGATCGAGGCGGTGTACCGCACGCTCAGGGAGAGCGGCACCACCCTGGAGGAAGCAGGCCGGCTGATGACGTTTGCCGAGTTCAACGACCTGATCGGCGTCAAGGAAAAGTACGCCCTGGCCGAGCGGTACGGAGCCGACTCGTAGGGTTTACCCAAGTGGCGAGCGCTGGAGATCCAGGCCGGGAGCCGTCATGATATGCATTGCGCCTCGGTTCATCAGCCCTGATCGGCTTCAGCGCCCGTGCCGATCAAGATCATGACGAGATTCCCAGGACTCGAGATTCCCAGGGCACGCACTGTAACAGTCCCATTCGAGCGCACTCATCCGAACGCCGTTCTGAGAGCTCAGGACCGCTCCCAGACCGTCGAATAGCCGAGTCAGGCCGGTTGTCCCTGGACTCTCGTCGCTCCGCGTCCGACAACACTGTTCTGTTCGTTCAGGCCCAGGATCTCGCCCGGCTCGACGCCTGGTTTTCCGGGCCCGACTGGCATGGCCAACTTATGGGGGCCAGATTATGCTGAAGGTTGGCTTCCGGGGGAGGGAAACGGGTTGCTCACGAGCGATTCCGGCCTCGGCAACGAGCGTGGATCGGGGCGTCCTGGAGGACGAGGCAAGAGCGTGGAAGCGATCATCGTACTGGCCGAGGACGACCCCAACCTGCGAGCACTCTACGCCGAGTGGCTGCGCCGGGCGGGGCACCGCGTCTGGGAGGCGGCCGACGGGGCCGAAGCGGTCGCGCAGGTGCGCGCTTGCCGGCCCGATTTACTATTGCTTGATATCTGGATGCCGATTTTGAACGGGCTGGAGGTTCTCGAGCAGCTCCGCGGAACGTCCGAGGCGGTTGGTCTCAAGGTCGTGGTTCTTTCTCACCAGGGCGACGCCGACACGCGTCTGGAAGGCTTCGCCCTTGGGGTGTCGGATTACTGGACCAAGGACCTGTCACTCGCGGAGCTGAGCAGCCGGATCGACTTTCTCTTGAGCTTGTCCTGGACATCGCCCGAGGCTCTTAATCACAGTTGACGATGCCGATCGCCGGGCAGCTCGTACCTCTGCGCCGGCCGGGGATTCGCTGCGGCAAAAGGCTTGCTCCCAGGGGAGTCGAACCAGACCCAACCGCCATGCTCGACAATTATCACGACCGCCTCGAATACCTCTACAGCCGCTTGAATTATGAATGGGTGGGCATGCCCAAGGTGCCCACCGAGTTGCGGCTGGGGCGGATGCGAAGCCTGCTTGCGGCAGTTGGGAGACCCGCATCTGGCCTTGCGCGTGGTCCACATCGCCGGGACCAAGGGCAAGGGCTCTACGGCCGCCATGATGGCCGCGGCCCTCTGTGCCGCGGGCGTTCGCACCGGCCTTTTCTGCTCGCCGCACTTGCACCGGCTGGAGGAGCGGTACTGTATCGACGGCCGAGCGGTATCGCCGGCAGAGCTGGTCGAGCTTGTCGATGAGGTTCGCGCGGCGGTCGAACGACTCGAAATGGATGACCGGAATCTCCGCAATCGCGGCTCGACTTTCTTCGAGATCACCACGGCCATGGGCTTGCTCTATTTCGCCCGGCGGCGGACTGACGCGGTCGTGCTCGAAGTGGGCATGGGCGGGCGGCTCGACTCGACCAACGTGGTTCACCCGGTACTGTCGATCATCACCAGCATCGCCTTCGATCACACGCGGCAACTGGGCAATACACTGGGCACCATCGCCACCGAGAAAGCCGGAATCCTCAAACGGTCTCGCCCCGCGGTCAGCGGCGTGCTCGAGGACGAACCGAGGCAGGCGATCCGCCGCGTGGCCGCCCAGAGGCGATGTCCCCTGCGCGAGCTGGGCACCGATTTTCACTTCGAGGCGATCGCGCCGCGACAGCCCGTGGCCCGACCAACAGCCGGTCACGTCAGGACCCGCACCTGGCGAACCGATTGGGGTACGCTGGAGGTGCCCCTGCTCGGGGCCCACCAGGCGCACAACGCGGCTGTCGCCCTGGCGGGGCTCGATCTCCTTGCCGAGCTCGAGCCCGCGCTGGAAGTCAGCCGCGATGCGGTGGTGCGCGGTTTCTCCGGGCTCCACTGGCCGGCGCGGGTCGAGGTGCTGGGTGAATCTCCGCTCCTGGTGATCGATGGCGCCCACAACGTCGCCTCGGCCCAGGCGCTGGCTGAGACGCTCCGTACGTCGTTCCCCTCGACTTCCAGAACCCTGATCTTCGGCACCACTCGAGACAAGGACCTGCACGGCCAGCTCCGCGCGCTACTGCCGCTTTTCGACATCGTGATTGTCACCCGATATGTTCATAATCCTCGCGCGGTCCCCCCCGAAGACGTCGCCCACGCGATCGCCGACATCGATGGCCGCGCCGCGCGAATCGCCCATGAGCCAAGCGAAGCCCTCGAGCTTGCCCGCCGGCTCACCCCGCCCTCGGCTCTTGTTTGCGTGACCGGCTCGCTTTTCCTGGCCGCCGAGGCCCGGTCGATCGTCCTGAAGCATGAGGCGGTGGCGGCCGGCGCCGGCGTGGCGACATGAACCAACCATGTTCGCTATTCGCGACCAGCGCCTCTTGTGGAGTTGAAGCCATGAAAGAAGCGATCTGGCTCCAGCTTGGGGCCGCATGGGGCTTTCTCGCAGTCGCGATCGGGGCCTTCGGGGCGCATGGTCTGAAAGAACGCCTTGAATCACTGGAACAAACCGCGAATTTCCAGACTGCCGCCCACTACCAGATGTACTGCGCGTTCGCGCTTCTGGCCGTGGGCTTGCTGGCTCTTCATGGCCGTTCGGGCACGGCCCTGGCCGTCGCCGGCTGGTGTTTCTTGCTGGGGTCAGTTCTGTTTTCGGGCAGCCTTTACATCCTGGCCACGACCGGTCTGAAGTGGCTGGGCGCCATTACCCCCTTGGGCGGAGTACTGATGCTGGCCGGCTGGGCGGCCCTCTTCGTGGCCGCGGGTCAAGCACCGGTCTCGGCACCGAGCAGATAGGGAACCGGCCATGAGCTACAACCTCCGCCTCTTGATCCATTGTCCCGACCACCGGGGCCTGATCGCCGCCGTCTCGAGCTTCATCGCACTGCACAATGGAAACATCCTCAGTGCCGACCAGCACGTGAGCGATGAAAAGAATGGTACTTTCTTCATAAGGATGGAAATCGAAGGTCAGGATTTTGGGCTGGACCGAGATGAGTTCGACGGCGCGTTCGCCCCCCTGGCGCGCCAGCATGGCATGACATGGCGAATCGGCTTCACCGATCGCCCCAAGCGCATGGCCATCATGGTCTCGAAGCAAGACCACTGCTTGATTGACATGCTCTGGCGGTGGGAGGCGGGCGAGCTGGCCGCGGTGATCCCCCTGGTGATCTCCAATCACCCCGACCTGGCCCCCAAAGTGCAGGCCCATGGCATTCCCTTTTTCCACCTGCCGGCAACCAGGGAAACCAAGGCCGAGCAAGAGGCCAAAATCGAGGCGCTCTTGCGTGAGCACGAGATTGACCTGGTGGTGCTCGCCCGCTACATGCAGATTCTCTCGCCCCAGTTTCTCGGCTCGTATCAGCAGCCAATCATCAACATTCACCACTCGTTCCTCCCCGCTTTCGTGGGGGCAAGCCCGTACCATCAGGCGTACGCCCGAGGCGTGAAGATCATCGGGGCCACTGCCCATTACGTCACGGCCGAGCTCGATGCGGGGCCGATCATCAACCAGGACGTCGCCCGCGTTTCTCATGGAAACAACGTCGCCGACCTGGTTCGCATCGGCCGCGAAGTTGAGCGCCGCGTGCTGGCCCAGGCCGTGCGCTGGCACCTGGAAGACCGGGTGCTCGTGGATGGAAATCGCACGGTGGTGTTTGAGTGAATCGACGTTCACGCGCATCGGCGCGTAGGAGTCCGCAGATGCAAGCGGCCCACACCCTGCGTTTCACGATCCGCCAGTTCATGATCGTCATCGCCGGCGCCGCTCTCCTGCTGGCACTGCCCCGAATGGCGGAGGCTCAAGAACCGTTCCTGGCGTGTTTGGCAGCGCTGCCCGCAATCCTGGTTCTTCTTCATTATGTGATCGAGCAACTCTTCGGAGCGCCTTGCCCGGTATGCTCGCGCTGGGCGCTGCGACAACTGGCCAGGCACCGCCGTTATTACCGCTGCACGGCATGCAGGGCGAGGGTGAAACGCTATTGGTTTGGCCCCTGGCTCGACGCGTCCGGCCCTGATGACGCGGCGCGTTACCGCAGGCCGACTGACGCCGGTACATGGACCGAGTTCGCGGTGTCAGATCATCTCGATGATTCGACCAGCGGCCAGTTGCTCAAGTACAAACGATCCGGGCACCCGCGGGATCAGAAGGCCCGTCGTCCCATTTACAAGCCCGAGCCGAGCCCGCGGCTTGAGCAGGCCAGGGCCAGGATTCGTGGCTTTTTCGATCGGTTGAATGAGATCAAGAAGTGAACGTTCAATGCCATGGGGCGATGCGGCCCTCGAATCCGGCGGCGATTTGCATGCCCACCCAACTGCGCCGTTTTCAACCCAGCCAACCGATCGTGACCTAGACTGCCAAAGGGCGATAAAGCGCGCTGACCTTGCCGGCGATCACCAATGCGCCGGGATTTTGGGCACCAGAGCATCCACCGTGGAGGACGTATCGTCGTGGCACACACCAGCGTACCCGAAGCAAAGCCTTTGCTGGGTCGGGTTTGGACATCATTGCCCGAGACCGAGGAAGCCGCTGTCAACCCGGCGCATGCCACCTGGGTGCTCTTCCTGGTGAGCGTCTTGGGCCTGTTTCTGGAACTGATGCTCATCCGTTGGATTGGCACCGAGATCCGGATCTTCGCGTACCTGCAAAACACTGTGCTCGTCGTTTGCTTCATGGGCCTTGGCCTGGGCTGCTTGACGTGCCGGAAGGCCGTCAAGCTCCGCGAACTGCTGCTGCCCCTGTGCGCTCTCTCTGCTTCTGATGGCGATTCCCGCCAGCCATGATTGCCTGGCGAGTATCACCAGTCTGCTGAGCGTGCTGGGTGATTTCTTGGTCTGGCGGAACGCTCTAAGCAACAGCCTGACGCACACCACGATTTCTGTGGTCGCAGGGCTGGCTTTGACGCTCATCCTGATGATTCTGATCTGGGACATGTTCGTCCCTCTGGGCCGATTGCTTGGACGGTTGCTGGAAGATCACCCTCGGACGATTTGGGCTTACTCCGTGAATGTGGCGGGAAGCCTGGTGGGGATCTGGTTGTTCGTGCTGTTGAGCGCGCTGGGGTTGCCTCCCGTGTTTTGGTTCGCCTGCGCCGCGGCCTTGCTGGTCGGGTTGATTCTGGCAGTTGAAACCGATCGTCAGCGGATAATCAACCTGGCGCTGGCCGCGGGGTTGGTTCTGCTGGCGTGGTTTGCGGGGCGAGACCCCGACGCGATCGAGCTTCGCTGGTCTCCCTACCAGAAACTCGTTCTGTTCAAGAGTGGCACACGCGCAGAGGGGCCCGGCATCGGTGATTACGAGGTCAAAGTCAACAACATTGGCTACCAGGAGATGATCAACCTGAACGAACGGCACGTGGCGGCCGACCCCGAGCGGTATTCGGTGGAGTTGCAGGGGCTAAGCCAGTACGACCTGCCGTTTCTGTTTCATTCCCAGCCCCGCACGGCTTTGCTGGTAGGTGCGGGCACGGGTAATGATGCGGCCGGGGCGTTGCGGCATGGCGTCGAGCGGATCACGGCCGTTGAAATCGACCCGGTGATTATTGAACTGGGCAAGCGATATCATCCGGAGAAGCCCTATGATTCACCCCGTGTGAAACTTGTCAACGATGATGCACGGGCGTTTTTCGCCACGTCTCACGACCGGTTCGATGTGATCGTCTTTGGCTTGCTAGACTCGCATACGACGACGGCAATGACGAACGCCCGCCTCGATCATTACGTCTATACCAAGGAAAGCCTGACCCACGCGCGGTCGTTACTGGCCGATGGCGGGATCATGGTCTTGAGCTTCTGGGCCGAGAGGATCTACGTGGCCGACCGGATGGGTAGCGTGCTTCGCGACGTGTTCGGAGCCAAACCGCTCCATTTTCTGGTTCCGCCCACGCGGTACGGCCGGGGGGCGCAGATTTTTGTCGCCGGCGATCAAGCGGCCATCGCGACGCCAGGTGGCGGGCAATCCTGCGCTGTCGGCCCAGATTCAGAAATGGCAAGCGGAGGGACCCGTGACGCTCAGCGGAACCACTCCGATTGCCACCGACGATTGGCCGTACATCTATCTCGATCGTCCCCGCATCCCGATGCTTTACTTCCTGCTGACTGGGCTGCTGACGGTACTCATGATCCGTGGGATCGCCCAGACGGGAGCTCGCGAAGTGACAGCCGTCTGGGGCCGTACGCACTGGCATTTCTTCTTTCTGGGCGCGGCGTTCATGCTCCTGGAAGTTCAAAATATCAGCAAAGCCGCGGTTGTGCTGGGCAACACTTGGTTGGTGAATGCGGTGATCATATCCGGAATTCTGGCGATGGTCCTTCTGGCCAATCTTGTCTTCGCACGCTGGTCTTCGATTCCATCATGGCCGATTTACCTGGGACTTTGCGGGGCCTGCGGCTTGATTTTCGTCCTCGACCTGTCGCAATTCGCGTTCTTGCCCTACGTGACCAAGGCCTTGATCGTGGGCGGCCTGACGAGCCTGCCCATGCTCTTCAGCGGGATCATCTTCATCCAGTCCTTCTCGCGAGTCGCCCACAAGAATCAGGCTTTGGGGGCCAACCTGATCGGAGCACTGGTCGGCGCATTGATGCAGTCTGTGACGTTTGTGACTGGCATTCGGGCACTTCTCCTCATTGTGATCGCGCTCTATCTGGCCGCCCTGGCCACGCGACCCATGTGGTCGGCCGTTGCCAACCCAAGTCCACCTCCGAAAGCTGGTTCATTGTTCTCGCGCCGACGCCGCGATCGTGAATCGCGAGTGGCGTGAGGCCAGAGAGTTCCACATTCCCCGCGACGAGTAAGGATCAACCAATCGTCCTGCAGCCCATAATGCCGTTGGACTTGCCGGTGAAAGTCCGGTCGTGGGAGTTGACTGTTTACCCACGTAGTCATATTCGACGTTGGCTCGGGGCGACCCGGCCAGCGCAAGCTCGAATGTAAACGTCCTCGTAAGGAGGGCTAGCCAGCTCGCGGGCCGTAGTAGGAGCACGAGTTTGAGCTCGGAACGAACTCTGCAGCCTCGAAATGATCAATGTGGTTGTCGAACCCGTGACATTGGGGTGAAGGCTAATACCGAAGAAGAAGCAACAGTCATGTGCACTCTTCGGGGCCACCGGGGTATGGGAGGCGGCACGCGAGCACAGTCCAGCGGAGTAAATTGGGGAACCTCTGGATTCCCACCCCAAGCCGATAACCTTGGGTGCAGCAGCCTCCGCCGCGAATCCATAAGCGGCGGAGAGGAGTCCAGAGGGGCGGATGAGGCCGTAGTAAGCGATAACCCGCCGGGACAACAAAACCCGATGGCGAGCCAAGGGCCTCTGGATGGACGTGTTGGCGCTGCTGGGAGTCGTGCCACATTGAACCTAACGGTTCTACAACGGGGAAATCCCTTCGGGGATCGCGTACTTCTGGGAGCAAGAACTGCGGTGGCGTATAAGACGGTGTCATGGGGCGCATGTGGACGGCACTTAAGCCTTGGGATGTCGCCGAAGGTCGCCATTGACGGTCCATTTGAAGCCGTACTGGGGAAAACCCGCCGTACGGAATTTTAGAGGAGGAAGGGGAAACCCGAATCCCGGCATGCCGGGACCGCCGGGCACCCCTTCCTTACTCGGCATCGGCCTTGTGATTCGCGAATCAACGAGGAACAGAGCAAGCCAGGCAAAGAACAGAAACGATCACGCTGACGGTCGGACCTCCGACACTCGACGTGATTGGTGGAGGAGTAGACCCAAGAGGCCGATGATCCCGTAGAACTTGGCCGAGGGCATGCCCAGCATGAACGCCGGAGAGGCCGCTACCTTCGGTCGTCCCACAAGGTCGATCAGCAAGTGCTGGGGCAGCCAGAAGATGATGAGAACGGCCCCCAGGAACACGGTCGTGGTCAGGGACTGACCTCCGTTGGCGCCGCCGACTAGCAGCATGATCGGAACCAGCAGGAGCGGTAGTGAGATGTCCCAGGCCATTGGCGTGGTCAAGAGCATTGCCGTGACCGCTACACCGAAGGCTATGTCCCGCTGGGTCGGTTGCCGCGCCCTCCAGGCAAGAAAAACCACCACGATCGTGATGGCGACGTCTGATAGGAGTGTACCCCGCGCGCCAGGCCAGGAGCAGCCCAGAGCGGCTGCACCGGCCCCCCGTCGCCGACCGGATTGAACAGTTTGTGCCAGAGCCCAGCAAGCGACAGGTTAAAGCCATAGCCTTGGAAGAAACCCAGCCCCGGCACGACGCGGTGGATGTAGTCATCGTACGGTTGCCAGCCCAGGACCAGCACGGTCAGGCCGCTCCAGCCCAGGAAAGTAAGGAGCGCGGTCAAAACGACCCGGTACTGCCTCCGCGCAAGGTAATAGACGGCCAGATACGCCGGGAACAACTTGATGGCCGCCGCCGTTCCCAGTAGCACGCCGGCTCCAATCGGATGATCCGAACGATCCAGCGACCAGATCCCGGTGACCAGCAAAACCAGGAACAACGTGAGCTGGCAATGATAAAAATGGGCAAAGAGTGGGTGGCAGAGAGGCAGAATCGCCAGGATCGCCAGGATCACAGGCGCGGAGAGCCTGAGTGCGTAGGACACGATCACAAGGCTGAGGGCGAAAGCAGCCAGCGACACCAGGTTCCAGGCAAGCACTGCATCGGGATAGGGTACTCTCGCAAGCGGCAAGGCCAGCAGGACCGAAGTTGGCGGATGGGCATTGCGGGCGATCCGCGGGTCGGGGTTGACGACCGTCAGGCCCAGGTAGAGGGGAAGGCTGGTCGCATGCTCGCTATACACCGGTCAACCGGTGACAAGGTTACGTGCGGAGCTCCAGTCCTGGAAGTAATCCGTGACCCGATTGGGCGAAGGGCGGAGAGCCTGCAGATAGAACGGTCCAAAGACCAGCCAGACCGCGATCCCCAAGGCCACCCAGGCCAGAAGCACTGGTGTCCGATCACGGGACAGACGGTCACTGAACAACATCTTTGTCGGTGAAGTACCTGAAATACCGATCGACTCCTTTGCTTGGGATGGCTCCGCATCGAAAGGATAGTGCGCGGTCGCCAACCTGATCGGCGCCCTGCTCGGAGGATTGCTACGCCCTGCCGAATCCCGTGGACAAAGGGGGGTTTTCAAACCGAGGGATTGGTTCGTATAGTAAGGATGAGGGGAAACGGACTGGCGGTGTGAGCCCGGATCGGGCTGGCAACTGCTGCCGGCGGACGGTGGACGTCCGAGAATGATCCCCTGACCACGTAGCACCACCGCTTTCAGGCGAGCGCCATGGCTTGCCTCGGCACTGATCACACCCGACCTGCTCGCGAGCCGCTCCCGACCGGAACCCATCGCGTTTTCCGTTTTGGATCTCGATCTCCTTTTCGGACCGTGATTCCCGGTTCATCGAGCCGCCGCGTCAGCAATATCAGGAGAGATCTCATGGCCTGCTGTTCACGTGTCACGGCGGCCTTCCCGACCGGTCTCTTGATCGCTGTCATTGGCAGCTCTTGGGCCAGTACTCCCGCGGCCAGGGGAGCTGACGGCCCTGGTCTCAGCCTCGAGGACGCGAAGACAAAAAGCCGTCCGGTCAACTTTGCGCGTGAGGTTCGTTCCATACTCTCGGACAATTGTTTCGCGTGCCATGGACCCGACGACAAGACCCGCAAGGCCGGCCTGCGGTTGGATACGAAGGACGGGGCGTTCGCCAAGCTCAAGTCGGGTGGCGTCGCGATCGTGGCCGGCAAGCCGGACGAGAGCGACCTGATCTTCCGGCTCGAGTCCGACGATCCGGAAATGATGATGCCTCCCAAAAAGTCGGGGAAGAAGCTCACGTCCCAGCAGGTTGACCTGCTTCGCCGGTGGGTTGACGAAGGGGCGGCCTGGACCACGCACTGGGCGTTCGAGGCGCCCCGCAAGACGGACCTGCCGCCTGTCAAAAACACGGCCTGGGCGCGGAACCCGGTTGACCGCTTCATTCTCGCCCGGCTCGAAGCCGAAGGGCTTGAACCAGCGGCCGAGGCCGCGCCGACGACTCTCATCCGCCGCGTCTATCTCGACCTCACGGGCTTGCCCCCGACGCCCAGCGAGGTTGACGCCTTCCTCGCCGATCGCTCGGGCGATGCTTATGAGAAAGTGGTTGACCGCCTGCTCGATTCGCCCCGCTATGGCGAACACATGGCCCGGTTCTGGCTCGACGCCGCCCGCTATGGCGATACCCACGGCCTGCACCTCGACAATTACCGCGAGATCTGGCCCTATCGCGACTGGGTGATCAAGGCGTTCCGCGACAACAAGCCCTTCGATCAGTTCGTCGTCGAACAGCTCGCCGGCGACCTCTTGCCGAACCCCAGCCTCGACCAGCTTATCGCCACCGGCTACAACCGGTGCCACGTCTCGACCAGCGAGGGAGGGTCGATCGAGGAAGAAGTTTACGTCCGCAACGTGGTCGACCAGGTCGATACCAACGGCACCGTCTTCCTGGGACTGACCATCGGCTGCGCCGCCTGTCACGACCACAAGTACGACCCGGTTCGCACCAAGGACTATTACCAGCTTTTCGCCTTCTTCAATAACATTGACGGTCCCGCTCTCGACGGCAACGTCGCCCAGTGGGCGCCTATTGCCAGGGTGCCCTCGCCCGATCAGAAAGCCGCGCTCGACCTGGCCGACAAGAAGATCGCCGCGCTGCGGCAAACCATTGCTGCCGCGGTCGCCCGAGCCGCGGCCGCCTACGACGCCAAGGCCGACGCCGGTCAAGGTGAGTTCGTCGAGCGCGGGGACTTCGTCTGGATCGATGACGCCTTGCCGCCCGGCGCTTTGCCCCAGGGCGATGGCCCGTGGCAGTTCGTCGCCCGGCCAGACCATCCCGTGCACAGCGGCCAGACATCGTTGCATATCAACGCCAAGGGGCTCAAACAACGTTTCTTCGATAACGCGGCTCGCAAGCTCAAGCTGGGCGAGGGAGATCATCTGTTCGCCTACGTCTACCTCGACCCGCTCGACCCGCCCAAGGAAATCATGCTTCAGTGGCACACCGGCGGGGCCTGGTCGCATCGGGCCTACTGGGGTGAGAACCTGATTCCATGGGGCAAGGATGGCACACCCGAACGGTTGCGGGCAGGCGATCTGCCGGTGACCGGCAAGTGGGTGCGACTCGAGATCGACGCCAGGAGGTTGGGTCTGAAACCGGGCACGCCAATCGACGGCTGGGCGTTCACTCAGCAAGACGGGACGGCTTACTGGGATCGAGCCGGGATCGAGACCTGGACTCCGCAAGAAGGCCAGGCTTACAGCTCGCTGACAGCCTGGATTCGGGCCCGAAAGGCTGATGGCGGCGCGGGGCTTCCGGAAAGCATCAAGGCCATTCTCAAGATGGAACGTGCCAGGCGAACCAAGGCGCAAACACAGCAGTTGCTGGAGCAGTACGTCGAGCATGGTAGTGACTCCAAAAGCCGTGCCGTGTTCGAGCCGCTGCACGCGCAGCTCGCCCAGGTCGAAAAAGAGCGTAAGCAGGTTGAACAGAAGATCCCCACGACCCTGGTTTTCCACGAGAAGGGCGGCGACCCGAAACCTGCGTTCATCCTCAACCGGGGCGAATATGACCAGCGTCGCGACAAGGTCGGCCGCGCCACTCCTGCCTTCTTGTCTCCGCTTCCTCCAGGTGCGCCGGTGAATCGGCTGGGGCTGGCCCGGTGGCTGATCGCGCCCGACCATCCACTGACGGCGCGGGTGGCTGCCAACCGGCTCTGGCTTCAAGTCTTCGGCACGGGAATCGTCAAGACGGCTGAGGATTTCGGCTCGCAGGGAGAGCCCCCCAGTCACCCCGAGCTGCTCGACTGGCTGGCTGTACAATTCCGCGAGGACGGCTGGGACGTGAAGCGGTTCATGAAGCGCCTGGTGATGTCGGCGACCTACCGGCAAAGCTCCCGCGTCACTCCGCGGAGCCTGGCCAAAGACCCGGCCAATCGCTTGCTCTCTCGCGGGCCTCGGTACCGGCTCGACGCCGAGACGCTGCGCGACCAGGCTCTTTATCTCAGCGGCCTCCTGGTAGAAAAGGTCGGCGGACCGAGCGTCAAGCCGCCGCAGCCCTCTGGCCTGTGGGAGGCGGTCGCCTATACCGACAGCAACACCGCCCACTTCAAGGCCGACAGCGGCGCCGAGAAGGTCCATCGCCGCGGCCTCTACACGTTCTGGAAACGAACCTCCGCGCCCCCTCAGATGACCACATTCGACGCCCCCTCGCGTGAGTCGTGCACCGTGCGCCGCGAGCGCACCAACACACCGCTTCAGGCCCTCATGCTCTTGAACGAACCCCAGTTCGTCGAGGCATCGCGAACACTGGCCGAGCGAACCCTCCGCGAAGCCGGCCCCACCACCGACGAACGCTTGATCTACATGTTCCGGCTGGCGACCGCCCGTCCCCCCGATCCCAAAGACCTGGCCGAGCTGACCGCGACGTATCAAGACTTTCTGGCCCACTACGTTCGATCGACCACCGCGGCGGACGAGCTGCTCAAGACCGGCGAGGCCCGGCCAGACCCGAAGTACCCCCCCAGCGAGCTCGCCGCCTGGACGATGATTGGCAACGTGATCTTGAACCTCGACGAAGTGCTGACCAAGGGTTGATTGATCCCCGGAGCGCCCTGCCATGAACCCGCTTCACGAACAGATCGACATGATGACGCGCCGGCACTTCTTTGGACGTACGGCGGGTATCGGCCTGGGGTCGGCCGCTCTGGCCAGCCTGCTGTCGGAGACGGGCCTGGCCGCAGGAATAGCCGACCAGGTCAAACCCAAGATTGCGATGCCGGCCGGGGGCCTTGCCGGCTTGCCCCATTTCGCACCCAAGGCCAAGCGGGCGATCTACCTGCACATGAACGGCGGCCCATCGCAGATGGACCTCCTGGACTACAAGCCCAAGATGGGCGCCATGTTCGACAAGGACCTTCCCGACTCGATCCGCAAGGGCCAGCGCCTGACCACGATGACCAGCGGCCAGTCTCGGTTTCCGGTCGCACCCTCGAAATACAAGTTCGCCCGCCACGGCAAGTCGGGCATGTGGGTCAGCGAGCTCTTGCCCTGGACATCGAAGATCGTCGATGAGATCTCGCTGATCAAGACCGTCTGGACCGAGGCGATCAACCATGACCCGGCGGTGACTTATATCTGCACGGGCCATCAGCTTCCCGGCCGGGCGAGCCTGGGCTCATGGCTCAGCTACGGGCTGGGCACGATGAACCAGAACCTGCCGGCGTTCGTGGTGATGACCGCGACCTGGACGAGCAAGGCGGCGGCCCAGGCCCTGTACAACCGGCTCTGGTCGGCGGGTTTCTTACCCAGCAAGTATCAAGGCGTGGCCCTCCGCGCCAAGGGTGATCCGGTACTCTTCCTGTCCAATCCCGCGGGCGTTGACTCTGCCACCCGCCGCCGCGCGCTTGACGCCATCAACCGGCTGAACCACCGGGAGTACGAGTCGATCGCCGACCCCGAGACCCAGGCCCGGATCGCCCAGTACGAGATGGCCTTCCGCATGCAGACCTCGGTCCCCGAGCTGATCGACATCTCGAACGAGCCGAAACATATTCTCGACATGTACGGCCCCGACGTGCACACACCCGGCAGCTTCGCCCGCTGCGCCCTCCTGGCACGCCGGCTTGCCGAGCGCGACGTGCGGTTCGTGCAGATCTTCCACCGCGGCTGGGACCAGCACGGCAACATGGCCGGCGACCTGCCCGCGCAGTGCAAGGACGTTGACCAGGCGACCTACGCGCTCATCACCGACCTGAAACAGCGCGGGCTGCTCGACGACACCCTGGTGATCTGGGGCGGCGAGTTTGGCCGCACCATCTACTGCCAGGGCAAGCTGACCAAGGACAACTACGGCCGCGACCACCATCCCAAGTGCTTCCCCGTCTGGTTTGCGGGCGGCGGTATCAAGAAGGGGCTCGTGTACGGCGAGACCGACGATTTCAGCTACAACGTCGTCGAGAACCCCGTACACATCCACGACCTCAACGCCACCATCCTCCACTGCCTGGGCATCGATCACCGCCGCTTGACCTACAAGTTCCAGGGCCTCGACATGCGGCTCACCGGCGTGGAAGAGCACAACCCGGTCCAGGGCATCCTGGCTTGATCGCGACGCGATTGCCTTGGCTCAGGCAGCCCTGTCGGAAGCCAGCGAAGGATAAGCGTGCTCCTCGATGAACCGGTGGATCGAGCCGACGACGTAGCGCTGTTCCTCGTCGGTCAGCTCGGGATAGATCGGCAAGGCAAGCGTCTGCCGAGCGGCCGCCTCCGAGTGCGGGAAATCACCCGGCTTATGCCCCAGCGAGGCGAAGCAGACCTGGAGGTGAAGCGGGATCGGATAGTAGATCTCGGTGCCGATCTTCTTTGTCGTCAGGTAGTCGCGTAGCGAGTCCCTGAGCAGGCCGGGCACGCGGATGACGTACTGGTTATACACGTGGAAGTTGCCGGGCCGTTCGATCGGCAGCCCAACAAGCTCGCGCAACCCGTGCGAGGCGAACAGGCCCTGATAGCGGTCTGCGGCCTCTCTGCGCAGGCTGGTCCAGGCGTCGAGGTGGCGCAGCTTGACCCGAAGCACGGCCGCCTGGAAGGCGTCGAGCCGGGAATTGAAGCCGACCTCGTGATGATGATACTTCGGCTCCATGCCGTGCACGCGCAGCCGGGCCATCCGGCGGGCGAGCTGGGGATCGTCGGTCGTCATCATGCCGCCGTCACCAAAGCCGCCCAGGTTCTTGGACGGGTAAAAACTGAAGGCCGCCACGTCGCCCAGGGTGCCGGCCCGCCTCCCCTGGTAAGCGGCCCCGATGGCCTGGGCGGCGTCTTCAATGACCGCCAGGCCATGGCGCCGGGCGATCTCCTGGATCGGACCCATGTCGGCGGTCTGGCCGTAAAGATGCACGGGCATGATCGCCTTGGTTCGCGGGGTGATGGCCGACTCGATGCGCGGAGAGTCAATGTTGTAAGTGTCGGGCTCGATATCCACGAACACCGGCCTCGCGCCTGTCCGCCAGATCGAGCCGGCGGTGGCAAAGAATGTGTATGGAGAAGTGATCACTTCATCACCTGGGCCGATATCAAGGGCCAGCAGCGGCAGCAAGAGGGCATCGGTGCCCGACGCGCAGCCCACCGCGTGCGCCGCGGCGCAATAAGCGGCCACCTCTGCCTCGAGCGCGGCCACTTCCGGCCCGAGCACGAACATCTGGCTTTCCAGCACCTGGCGGACGACGGGCTCGATCTCATCGCGGATCGATTGGTACTGGGCCCTGAGATTGAGGGCGGGAACACTGACGGGATCATGCGGGACGCTCATCGGCGAACACTCCTTTGACGCCTCTGGCAAGTGCGCGAACTCGCGCACGCGTGCGAAATGCACATGAGGGTTTTAACCGAGGCATCTCCCTCTTCGGAGAAGATCGGATTTCGCACGCTAGCCCTTCGGCGGAATTGTGTCAATGGTGATCGGCGAGGCGAAATTCTTGGAAAAAACCAACCGGCCGGCCTCTCATTCGGAATCGGTCAGACGCGCGTAACGTCTTTGCATCTCATCCGTTGAAACCGAGAACTGGTTTCACCTGGCCTGATTCCAGGTCTCGGGCCCGGGCAGCCACCAGTTGATCGAGCAGCGGGTGCGGCCCCAGCGGCGGTCCGAGCCGAAACTCGACCTGAGGATAACTTCGGCTCAGTTCGTCGCGCGCCGCGGTCAGGTCGCGCAGCAGGTGAACTCCGGCGGAGAGGAAGTAAGGAATCATGAGCACGCGATTGGCGCCCCGGGCCACGCAACGACTTCCCCCCGCGGCGATATCGGGTTCGGCCAGCTCCAGAGAAGCAAGGCTCGACAATCGGATACGTGCCGGCCGCGGCCAGCCGCCCGGCCAGCTCTCGGAGGTCGTCATTCGCCGATTCGTGCCGGCTGCCGTGGGCGATCAAGAGAACGGCGGTTTGATCAGTTCTTGTTGAATTCACAGCCACGTCTCAATTGTTGATCCTCGGATACCTTGTTTGGTCGCCCCATGATGAGGAAGGCCTAGCCCCAACACCGTTGAAATCGTAGTGAGTGGCTGCACCGCAGTCATTACTGGCTCCCTCTCCCCTTGCGGGAGAGGGCCGGGGTGAGGGGGGCAGGACTCGACCAATCGCCTCATCGCGGGGGAGCGATCACCCCTCTCCCTCCCCTCTCCCGCAAGGGGAGAGGGTGAAACAACGACCCACCGCTCATTGGGTTACGGCCATTTCAACGGTCTTCAGCCTAGCTCATCGAGGATGGAGCAGATTCGTTCAAGACATGCTTGGAAGTGCTCGTCGAACACGAGTCATTCTCCATTTGATCTAGCAACCTTTGCGCAGCCTTGTCGGAGAGATACATCCTTCGGGCGGCTTCGATCATGACTTCCCGGTCGCTCAGAGCAGGATTGCTTTTCCTCACTTGATGCTCCAGCATCCGCGGGAACGATTCATAGAGCGACACGGTCCGCCGCACCCTCGCTGCCCCCCGACCGACCTCCAATACCGATCGTATTCGGCCTCAACGTCGATCACGTGATCGCCTCCGTATCCTCCAAGACGCCGATCGGCTAGCCGAAACTTATGATATTGCCCCCCTTAGCGTGACTAATACTATTTTACTGCAAGTACGATGGAAAAACGCCGGGACGTCCAAAAGAAAAGGCGATCACCATCGATTCGCACATGCTCTTCACCGTCTCGGCACCACAAACGCCGCCCGCACCGGCGGCGGCATCGGCGAGTTGATCCCCCTGGCCGCCTTCCAGATGATCTCATTGAACAGCAGGTCGTCGGCGCGGTCTTCGATCTCGAGGTTCGAGCCGCTGAGAAAGCTCGGCGTAGGGTGCGCTCGGGCTGTTCTTGGCGTTGAGGTCGACGCGGGCCGGGCGGTGCACATAAGGAGCGAGATCGGCCCGCCGCGTGAACGAGTGGAACATCGGCCGGGCCGAGGCGTCGAACTGGCTCATCGGCTCCAGGCCGAGGATCAGCTCCATGGTCCGCAGCATCGAGCTGGTGCTGTACATGGTGGAATCGACCGTGTGCCGCTTCACGAACGGGCTGATCACCAGGGCCACGCTGCGATGGGCATCGACATGGTCCGGGCCGTTCTGGGCATCGTCCTCGACCACGAAGATGGCCATCTCGTTCCAGAAGCGGCTCTTGCTCAGGCCCTCGACAACCTGGCCCAGCGCCAGGTCGTTGTCGCCAACCGCGGCGAAGACGGTGGGCGAGCCGGGCTTGGTGCCGGAGGTGTGGTCGTTGGGCAGGCGCATGATCACCAGGCGCGGCATGTCGCCGGCTTTCTCGAACCCGGCCAGCTCGTGGAGGAACCGCTCGGCGCGCTTGACGTCGGGATAATCCATGTCAAACGTGCGGAAGAGAGGGTCGAAGTGGCCTTGCAAGGCCTTGACCTTGGTCGATCCGGGCTCGTCGGGCGCCTTGCCGTTTTCGATGAACTCGCCGTAGCTGCGATAGGTGACACCCTTCTCGGCCGCGCGGTCCCAGAGGTAGCCGGCCGCGGGCCGGGCGATCTCAAGCTTGCCTTCCGAGGGATACGGCACGCGGCGGTCGCCCCGGTAAGAGAGCGGCCAGGTGCGCTCGACGTAGTCGGAGGCATACGCGCCCATCGACCATTCGTGCCCATCGGCGCTCACCTCGCCGTCAACGTAGAAGTTATCCAGCAGCACGAACTCGCGCGCGAGGGCGTGGTGGTTGGGCGTCACCGACTCGGGGAAGAGGCACAGGTGCGCGTCTCCATTGCCTTCGGGCATGTCACCGAAAACCTGGTCGTAGGTGCGGTTCTCCTTGAGGATGTACACCACGTACTTGATCGGCGATGCATCGCCCACGCGGCCGGGGATGGGCTGGTCTTCGGCAACCCTGGTACCGGTGACGGCCATCGGCTCACCCCGACGGATTGGGCTGCACTCGTAAACCGTGCGCGAATAGACCCCGATGCGCGGCGCTCGGCATGGGGATGATTGACAGCGTTCCCTGGAAGAGCCCGCCGATGTACTCGCCGCATGCGGCCCGAGCCGCCCGGAACGGCCGGGTTGGGACCTTCGCGATTGGCCTTGGAGCTCTGGCCCTTGCCGTTCGTCACGTAAATTGTCTGGCCGTCACGCGAGACCCGAACCGACGTGGGATACCAGCCGGTGGGTATGAACCCGAGCGGCGTGCTGGCACCCGGCTCCTTGACGTTGATCACGGCCAGGTTGTTGGTATTCGCGTTGGCCACCAGCAGCATCGACTCATCCGGCGTGAGCGCCAGCGAGCTTGGCGTCGAGCCCGCCGGCGCCCTGGGGTCGATGGCCGTGTTGATCGTCTCGACCGCCTTGCCGGCCGACGTGTCGATGACCGTGACGGTGTTGCGGTTGGCGTTGGCGACATAGAGGATCTTGCCGCCCTTCGCCAGTAGCAGTTCGTTGGGGTGCTCCTGCGTGGGGATGGTTCCGGCCAGCTTCATTTCCCTGGTGTCGATCACAGCCACCGCGGCCCGGTTCCAGAGGCTGACATACAGGCGATTCCGCGATTCGTCGAGCGCCAGGCCGTAGGGGTAACAATCCGCTTCGAGCTTCAGACTTGCGCGGACTGCTCGTTCCGACGTGTCGATGCGGGCGACCGAGTGCCCTTCGACATTGGCGGCCCAGAGGGTCTTGCCGTCACTCGAAAGAGCGAGGCCGGCCGGCACCTGGCGTGCGCTCCCTTGACGCGGATAGGAGGTCTCAACCTTGTTCGACAGCAAGCCGCCAGCATGGTCGAAACGATAGATCACGTCGTCATATCCGCCCCCGGCGAAGAGCTGCTTCCCATCCTTCGACCAGGCCAGGCCGCCGAACGTCTCCGGCAAGGCAACCCGGCCGATGATCTTGCCAGCTCTCGGCCAGGACGGTGACCACCTCGTGCTCGCCGTAGCCCGCATGCGCGATCGCCAGAATCGGCTCGGTCGGATGCAAGGCGATCTGGACTGGCAAGTCACCCAGCGGCATTTGCCGCCCGGCCGGCTTGAGCGACCAGCCGTTGGGCAAGAGCACCGTCCCCGCGCTCGTGATGCCGGGCCAAACGACCTCGCGCTTCGGCTCGGTCTGCGCGTTCACCGACCCATTTCCAGGTCCCGCCTGGATCAGCAGAGCCGCGCAGAGGCAGATAAAGATCGTCTTCCAGGAGCCGTGGTTTTCTCGTCGCGCCATGGGGGAATCCTTGGTTGATCATTCATTCATAGAGCGGCAGCCGTCTGGCCGTCTGGTTGCCAGTGTTACAGAGTATCGCTCAGGATTGAGGCCGGCCACCCGCGGGATCAATCTTCTCAGGATTTTCAATGAGCCAACCACAAGCTTGACGGGACGGCTTTCCCATTTGGCTTCGATTCTCGCCGCGGGAATCGTCGCCCTGTATCTTATCTTCTGGTCCTTTCTCAGCTTGCGTCTCATTGCCATTGGCTTCGATTTCCGTGTTTTTTACGCCTTTTTCGCTCGAGGCCGCTTTCTCAACGGCTCGATGGGCTTGTAACGGGGCGCGGCCGGGCAGCAGCCTTCCGCTCCGCGAGTTTCTGCAAACCCTTGATCACGATCAGCGCGGCAGGCGGGTCTGCGAAGAACTTCTCGAGGCCCTGCTCGTCCAGCCGCCCCGACATCACCATCTCCAGCGCCGCCGTCGAACGGTATTTGTCTTTGGCGCGCTTCTTGGCCATTGGCTCCGCCGACCCACCCTCGCGCTGATTTTCGCTCGACGCGGGAAGCGTGACGGCCAGCTTCTCCGCCACAGGCTTCTCGCCGTCATTCCCGTTACCATCGTCGCCGTCCGCCTGACCGTGCTTCTCGCCCTTCTGCATCTTCATCAAGAGCTCGAGCGTCTGCCGCAGCTCGCGGCCTCTCGCCGTCTGCTCTCGGCGCAGCCGCTCGCCCGCGGCGCTGGTGTCGCACGACACCCGGTCGGCCAGCTCAGCCGCATCGTCACCGGCGATCTCCTCGTGCAATTCCAGCAGCTCCTCCAGCCGGGCCACTTGCTCGTCCATGAGCGTCTCGAAGAACTTGATGGCCGCGGCCGCGTCGGCCGGCCGATCGGCAATCTCACGCCAGTGGCTAAAGCCGCTGAAGCCCGGATCGTCCGACGGCTTGCACTCCTTGCACTGCTTCCAGAACCGCTCGGCCCGGCCTGGCGCCATCGCGTCCCAGGCCAGGAAGATGGCGTTCAGCTTCGGGTCGTTGATCGCCTCGATGGGGTACTTGCCCAAGAGCCGGACCAGGCTGAACATGTCGGCGTAAGTCCATGCCGAGCCGCGGTCCAACAGGACGCGCAGCCCGAGCCAGTGATCGAGCAGCCAGCGGCATCCCTCGGCGCTCTGTTCGAGCCCTTTCAAGAACGCGGCCGGGTTGTCTTCCCAGGGCCGCCCGGACTTGGGCAAGGCTCTTGCCCCGACATTGTACAGGAGCCTGCGGCCCAGCTCACCGACCTCTTTCACCTGCCGTTCATTGGCCTTGACCTGCGCCTTGAGCACGCGGTTCGCCAGCCGAGCGTTCTCGCACCGCTTGGCCCGGTCGAGCGTCCACGCCAACTCCGCCGCGTGAATGACAAGCTCGCGTTCCGCGTCGTTGCGCGGTTTGAGGTCATTGATCCACTGCCTGATGCGCTCGTCGAGCTCGACGGCGTTTTCCTGCGGCAGGACCCGCCTCACGGTTCTGGCATGGGAGCGATCCTTGAGCGCATTGAGCTTGGCGCGGGCCTTGCCGGCCTCGGTCTTGGGCCCCGTGGAGCGTTGTGAATTTCGTCGGTTGGCGTCGATCTGTGCCTGGCTTGCCATGGTGCGGCCTTGAAGAATGGTGATGCAGGGACGGAGCGCGAATTGCGCGCGAAGATCCCGTTTCCGTTAGCATCAAACAAGTTGAGGCTCGTTCTGCCGCAATCTTGAGCGATGGGCGATCTTTTTTTCGAGAGATGAGTGACTGTGCGGGTTGAGCGGGTTGCGCAGGCGTATTCAGGCCATCTCAGCGTGGCTCGTAGGCGCCCGCCGTCTCCTGATCTCGTGCACCTGGTTGTCTTTCGGAGATGGCAGGGGCTGGAGTAGAATTGCAGCACACGTGGGAATTGGCGCGAGCAGGGCAGCCCCTGCCAGCGATCGAGGGGCTGGAGTGAGCCGAGGAGAGGACGGGTTATGATCCTTCACATCCGTGAGGCGCGGGTCAGTGGCCCGCATTCGTTACGGCTGACTTTCGACGATGGAACCACCAAGCAAGTCAACGTCCGTCCACTTCTCGAAGGACCGATCTTCGAGCCGCTCCGAGACCCGACTTATTTCGCCCGAATGACCTTGGACCCCATCTGCGGCACGGTTGTCTGGCCGAACGGAGCGGACTTTGCCCCGGAGGCCCTTCACGAACTGGAGGCCGAAGCCGCGAACGAGTCCGAGTCCGGAACCTTGACTTCGGTGTCTTCAAGCCTGCAAAGCTGAACTTCGAGCCACCCGCTCAACGAGCCTGGCTAGCTTCGCAGGGTGAGATCCGGTTAACGGTTTGGGGACCGCTCGGGTCGAGTGGGCTTTCATCGGTGCCCACGAAAAACCGGAAGCCGGACTTGACCTTGCGAAGCCGTCCCGCGAGCTATGCGACCCCCGCGAGCGATTGCAACGACTACCCGCCACCGGTAGATTATCGCCAGGTTGGCGGCGGGGTCGAACCGCAACCTTCGAGCGACGATCATTCTTAAGGTCGTGCTGCAGCGGACCCGGCCCGCGGCGCTTTCTGGTATCATCCAGGTCACGCTAGGCGGGCCGGTCCGCAGAGCTTAGTCATCAGGCGCTCTCATCCCTCGATTGCTCAAAGATTGAGATGAAAATGAATTTTTGTAATTTCAGCCTATCTCTGCTGGTGGCTTATTTTTCGACTACGGGTGCGGATGCTCAGGTCGTCATTGGTCAAACGCACGGCATCCGTTCCGCTGTCCTAAACGAAGAGCGGAACTACCGGGTCTACCTGCCGGACAGCTACGTATGGGCGAAGGATCGCCGGTATCCGGTCCTTTACGTGCTCGATGGCGAGTCACAATTCCTCCACACCGCCGCTTCTGTCGACTATCTCGCCGCTCATCGAGAAATCCCAGAAATGGTCGTGGTGGGACTTGATAGCACCGTAAGGGTAAGGGACTTCTCACCGACGGACTGGCCCGAAGTATGGGTCGGCGGAGGGGGTGCTCCGCAATTTCAAACGCTTCTTGTCCACCGAGTTCATTCCGACCATCGAGCGGACCTACCGTACAGACGGGTTCCGAGTGCTCTCCGGGCCCTCTGCAGGTGGGCTGTTTGCTTTGTATTGCCTGGCCACTGAACCGTCGCTTTTTCGCGCGTATTTTGCGCTGAGTCCAAGCCTCGACTGGGACCACAACTGGCCGCAACGATCGCTGGAGAAAGCCTTCGAATCAACGCGCAAGTTGGAGGCGTTCCTTTATGTCGCCCGGTCCGATGACACAGGCCGTCCCTTGGAGGACTATGAGAGATTCGTTCAGACGCTCAAGACCAAATCCCCGCAGGGATTTCGCTGGTCCAGCAAGGAATTCCCGGACGAAACGCACTCCGGTATGGCCTTGCTCGCGCTGATCGATGCGCTTCGCCAACTCTATCACGGGTACCGATTTCATAATGACCTGCTTCCCAAGGGATTCCCCTATGCCGAGAAGCATTTCAAGGACGTGTCGAAGAAAGTCGGTTGGCCTCTCGCCATTCCAGAGGATGTGATCAACGATCTTGGGTATGCCGCCCTCTCCGAGGGAAAAACTCAGGATGCGATCGGATTGTTCAAACGAAATGTCGAGGCCAATCCGAACTCCGCCAATGCCTATGACAGCTTGGCCGACGGTTACGCGAAAGCCGGACAGTGGAAGGATGCTGCACAGGCATCAGAGAGAGCAGTCGCATTAGCCACTCAGTTCGCCAATCCTAAACGCCCCTATTTCATCGAGCAGGCCAAGAAGATGAATGATCGTCTCAAACAGGGGCCTGGGCCTTCAAAATGAGAGTTTTGATCACCGCCTCGACACGCCTACCCACCATGGTAGAGTTTGTCGATCGCTGGCACGCCCAGGAAGTCTGCGATCCGGTGGCCGGTTTCGCGGGTCCATTGCCAGTCGGAAAGGCTCGCGAGATTCACGCGAGGCACAGCCTTATCGAGGAGCGCCATCCAGATCGGAAGGTCGCACAGGCCGATAACCAAGCTGGGAAACGCCGATGCGCCAAGAACCATCACTGCGACGCCGACGATTTGACCCGCCGTAGACCGCCGCTTTGGCTCGATCACAAGCAGATCGTCGAACCGACCACCTCCACGGACCGTTTCTCGTTAACAATGTGAGCCAGCGGCCAGTCATCGACCTGGATTCGACGGTCACCGACCAGCAGCGTGGTTGGCTGAGCGGGGATCAACGTGACTGGTTGATTGGCTTGCGTGGCCATGGTCAATTTCCTCGGCAATGTATTTTGATACACACGCCGCGCTCGTAGTTCGCTCCCACCAGTGAGATCTTGGGAGCAAGAGTCTCGTTTCTTTTCCGTTGCTGTTTTCGCGACAAGGAGGTAGGGATCATCTCGCCCTCGAATAACGGGCGCCTTCTTTTGGGCCTGCATTCATTCAGGGATTGATTACGTGCACGCGGCGGACGTCGTCGCGGGCCAGGCTCACTCTCTCGCCGTCCCGCCATCCGTACCAGGCGTCGGGTGATTCGCCGCACTCGAAGCTGAACCGCTCGTCGATCTCGAAGACATCGAGCACGATGGTACTGGACTCGGGCTGGAGGGCCTCAACCCAGAGGTAGATCGGGCGCACGGCGGACATGAATCGCTCCTGATCAACTCATCGCGCTTTGACTCTCAAGCGGGCGATCAGAGCCCGTCAGTTGATGGTGAGCTTCTCACCTTGTTTCAGGATATGGAAGCGCTGCTGTAGCGGCTTCGAGAGCCGGAGCTTCACCTCGTACGGGTAGCCGCTGGTCCAGAAACGGTTCTGGGGCGTCACGCGGTACGTATCGCGGTGCTGAGGGAGGATGTAGCGGGGCTCGAGCTCGTTGATCAGGATGACCGAGGGGGTGACGTGCATGTTGTGCTCGGTGGGTGAGAAAAACAGCACATCAACGTGCTTCAGAAACAAGTGGTCTTCCAGCAAGACCGAGTCGCCCGGTTGGAAGAAGGTCTTGCCTTCCAGCTCGATCAGATAGCCGCAGTCTTCAAGGTTTGCCTCGAAGTACACGGCGGACTTCTCGTTGCCATGGATCGCCCGCACGGGGGAGACCTTCAGCCCGTCGAGCTCGAACGGCTGGCGCGGAGTGGCGACCTTGATCCGGTTCGCCGGGATTCCGAGCTTCCGCGCGTCACCCTCGCAGGTGGCGGGCATGACGAAGAGGCACTTGCCTTTGTCGGCAAGGATGCGCGAAGTCTTACGATTGAAATGGTCGCCGTGCCGGTGCGTGATGAATGAGATATCGAGCAAAGGCGCCAGCTCGTCGGCCGAGATGGGCGACTGGTAGAGCCGACCCTCATCCTCGGTGGTCAGGTCGGTGCCGATCGAGACGATCGCCCGATTTGATGAGCCAGCCGTTGTGCCCCGTCCACCAGACGGCGATCCCGGAATGATGGGCCTGGATCTCGTCGCGGATCCGCCGGGCGGGGATCGGCTCCCTGGGCCACTCCTGCCCGACGGCGATCACAGGTCCGAGCAAGAGTACCAGTGTGGTTGCAAATGCGGTGTTGCGGTTTCTCATGCTGGGGTTCCGAGCTCGGGAATCAATTGGACAGCCGCGGAGGGACCTTACGCTTATTACGCAACCGTAATACCAGGGGCGGGCGCCCCTGGCTATGGACCAGCGCCCCTGCGGGGCGAGATTCGAGCCCCGTCGATGGTAGAACCGGAGTCAGAACAGCACATGCTTGATCGTCAGGGTGGGGCGCGCGATGCTGGAATGTGTGAGCGAGACGGAGCTGTCTTCGCGCTCTCTTATGAGCCTGCGCCCGACGCAGGTCAACAGCGAAGGCCCGTCTCGCCCCCACGGGAGACATTGACATGGCCGCCGAATCTCCAAGCATTTTCTGGGCATGGCCATTCTCGGGAGACGTCGCGCAGGATTACCACCCGGTTACCTCGTGGTTCCGCACGGTGTCGACCCAGCTTGGCTTCATCAACATCAACGAGATGCAGTCCGAGAACCCCGACCTGGAGAAACGCATCGTCACCGAGGTCGGCAGCTACGGCAAGCAGCTTGGCCGGGTCGTCGAGGCGCTCCAGGCGGTCTGCGAGCACATGGACACCGGCCGGTGGGCCCCCGAGCAGCAAGAGGCCGTGAAGAGCTTCACGCGCCTGGCCGAGGAGATCGACGCCTTCAAGAGCGCGAATCAGCCGGTCACGAAGGGGACGATCGATCAGCTCGTTGCCGCCCTGCGCAGCCTCAAGGACCAGGATCGCCTGTGCTACGAGCGCGTGCGGGAGGAGTTTCGCACTCAGTGACGTCGGCAGGATGGTGGGACTCGTCCCGGCGCGCGGGACTCGACCCACCCTACGAACTACGAATTCACAGGCGGCAAGGCTCTGGCTTTTTTGTAGCTGGCTCACCGCAGATTGCACTCTTGAATCGATCGCCTGGATCGGGGGATCATGATCAAGGATTCCTCAGAACCAGGAGAAACCGATCATGACGTCACTTCCCGAACCCGGACGCGAACCAGACAACTCCGGGCTCAATCGTCGGACCGTGCTCCGATCTTCGCTCGCCGCGGGTGCGATCCTTTCTGGGCCCCTGGCAACGGCTGGTGGCGCGACCAGGCAGCCGAGTCCAGAACCGGGGCCGCTGGGCGCATCGACCAAGACGTTCGCGATGAAGAAATCGATCAACCTCTGGGCCTTTCCTTATCCGAGCAGGATGACTCTGAGTGATTGCTTGAGGCTGGCCAAGGACGCGGGCTTCGACGGGATCGAGCTCAATTACGATCTCGACAACGACCTCTCGCCGAAATCGAGTGCCGCCAGGTTCCGCGCGATTCGCAAGATGGCGGACGACACCGGTATCGCGATCAGCGGTCTTTGTTCATTCTTGTACTGGCCGTTTTCACTGACCGACAACGATCCCTCGAAGCGGGCGCGGGGCATGGAGCTGGCCCAACTGATGATCGAAGCGGCTCATGAGCTGGGAACGGAGAACCTTCTGACCATCGCCGGCTCGACCTACATCCCCTGGATCCCGGAGCGAGACCCGATTCCCATCGACGTTTGCGATCACCGTGCCCGCGAGGCGATAGGCAAGCTGTTGCCGCTCGCGGAAAAGGCCGGTGTATCGCTTAACATCGAGAACATCTTTTTCAACGGTTATCTGACCACCCCTGCCGAGATGAACAACTTCGTTGACAGTTTCGGCTCGAAGCAGATCGGCGTGCATTTTGATACGGGCAATATCATGCTTTTCCAGTTCCCGGAGCACTGGATTCCAATCCTGGGCAAGCGCATCCGGAACGTGCACTTCAAGGAGTTCTCAAAGAAAGGCACCGATCATACACTCGACTCGTTCCGAACTCTCCTGGATGGCACCACCAACTGGCCCGCCGTCATGCAGGCGCTCGAGGCGGTTGGCTACTCGGGCTACGTCACATTTGAATACTTTCACCCGTTTCAGCACTACCCGGAGGCGCTCATTTACCAGACTTCCGATGCACTCGATCGGATTCTGGGTCGCAAGGGAGCCGAACGGAAGTAACTTCCCGGTTTGACGCGTACCGCTTACACGGCGAACTTCTGGATGCGGTGATTCTGAGAGTCGGCGACGTAGAGGTGTCCCTGACTGTCGAAGACCAGGCCGTGCGGCGTGTGGAACCTGCCCGGCGCATCCCCCGGTTCGAGCGCGACTGCGCCGCCAAGGAAGTTACCCTTGGGGGAGAATGCCTGTACGCGGTGGTTCGTCGAGCTGACCCAGATCCGGCCTCCCGCCTCCACGCAAATGGCGATGGGTCCCGGCAGGTTCTTGGGCCGTCCGCCGAAGCCACCCGGTTCCGTGCCGTTGTCGCCGAACCAGGAGATGATCTTGCCCTCGGGCGTGAACTTCTGGATGCGGCCAAGCGCGGCTTCGGTGGTGTAGACGCAACCTGCCCTGTCCACGGCCACGAAGTTCGGGCCGCCGGTGCGGTTGGGCAGCTTCTCCTTACCGTCGAACTGCCCGGGCCGGGTGCCGTACTCGCCCCACTTGAGCAGGAACTTCCCCTCGGGGCTGAATCGCTGCACGCGCCGGTTAACCTGGTCTGCGACGTACACGGTGCCGTCGGGCGCAATGGCGATACCGCCCGGTTGGTCGAATTCGCCATCGCCCTTGCCGTGCCTGCCCCACTCGCGCAAGAGCCGACCGGCAGGCGAATACACGCAGACCTTGTGACTCATCATCGGCGCGACATAGACGTTGCCCACGCGGTCCACGGCGATCCCGCCGGGCATGGCCTCGACCGCGAAGCTGCTGATCGACTTCCCGTCGGTGGAGAATCGCTGCACGCGGTTGTTGCGGAACTCGCTGACCAGGATCTCGTCTTTGTTGTTGATCGCCAGGCCAATCGGAGCGTCGAACTGGCCCGGCTCCTTTCCCTTCTTGCCCCATTGCTTCAGGAAGCGCAGGGTCACCCCATCGTCGCGAGCAGCTCCGAGCGCTCGAGCCATGAACGCGGTTGATCCGGCTGCCAGAAACGTGCGCCGGGTGAGCCGGAGCGATAAGGAGCCACCGTCCTGTCGTTGTTCTTCCATCATGGTCTTGCTCTCTCTCCAGGGCGATTGGCTTTTGGGCGGTCGCCGATCCAGTGGAAGATCGCGGCGAACGCGCGGCCCTCCCCTTGCTTTGCTGTTACACTATTCTGAGACGTCAAACCGCACGATTGACGGCGAGGCACTCCATGATAACGCCTAACGATACGGACCCCACACTCTTCCGAGAAGCGGTTCAGGCCCTTCGCCGCGGTGATTTCTCGCGGCTCGAACCACGATTCGACGAGGGGCGAGTCTCGGTCGGAATCGGTCATCATTCAAGTGATCGGATTCCGTCGTCCGATTCGGCGGGTACTTATCCAGGAACGCCTGGAAGACCGAGCCGGCCCGCACTTTCGCTTACAAGGTAGCTGCCATGCGAACCACGCACGCCTTCACTCTGATCTTCGCCCTATGCCTGACGGCACCGCTTCGTGCCGCGGCCGAGGGTCCGCCCCTGGCCGAGCAGTACCTCGTGCAAGGCAGGCTCGCCGCGGGCGAAACCGCCCTTGTCGCCGTCCTGAAGACCAACCCCAAGGATGCCCAGGCGCGGTTCGGGCTGGGCACGATCCAGTTCTTGCAGGCCGTCGAGAGGATGGTGCAGTCGTTCCATCGTTTTGGATTGCGGCCCGACCCGTCAGGGGGCAACATCCCATTTGTGCGCCTGCCGGTTCCCCAGAACAATGAGCCGAAGCCGATCCGTTATGCCGACCTTCGCATGATCTTCCAGCAGTGGAACGACGACCTCCGCAAGGCAGAGGCGACGCTTGCGGCGGTCGATGAGCCGGGCGTCAAGCTGCCGCTTCACTTCGGCCAGGTCCGCCTCGACTTCGACGGCGACGGCAGGGCCTCCGACGATGAGGTCCTCTGGAAGATCTACGCACGGCTCAACCGACAGGCACAGGTCACGCCCGAGCAAGTTCAGAAGCTGCTCATCACCTTCGACCGCGGCGACGTTGCCTGGCTTCGCGGCTACTGTCACCTGCTGATGGCCTTCGGCGAATTCTACCTGGCCCACGATGGCAAGGAGCTGTTCGACCACACGTCGCATCTGTTCTTCGCCCGGCCCGAGACGCCCTTCGCCTTCCTGCGGGGCGGGCAGGCCGCGGGCGAGGGTCACGTTGACATCGGCGAGTTCGCCGACATGATCGCGGTCATCCACCTGCTTCGCCTACCGGTCTCGGAGCCGGAGCGGATGAGCGCGGTACTGGATCACCTGAAAACGATGCTCGCCCTCAGCCGCGAGTCGTGGAAGTTTTACCTGGCTGAGGACGATAACGACCACGAGTGGATTCCCAACCCCAAGCAGACGGGCGTCATCCCTGGCGTTACGGTCACCGAAGAGATGGTCAAGGGCTGGACGACCACCTTCCTTGACGAGGCCGACGAGATTCTCGCGGGCCGCAAGCTCATCCCCTTCTGGCGAGATGCCGGGGGCCGGGGCATTAACCTGCGCCGGGTCTTCCTCGAACCGCGCGAGTTCGACCTTGTGCTGTGGGTCCAGGGCACGGCGGCGGCTCCTTACCTGGAGGCCGGCGAACTCACCACGCCCGAAGTCTGGCGGCGACTCCAGCGCATCTTCCGGGGCGAGTTTATCGGCTTCGCGATCTGGTTCAACTGAGCGCGGCACGAAGGATGGTCTGGCGCCTCGATTTCCGGTAAGATCCATCTTATGGAACCAACAACAACCCCGAGCACCAGCGCACCACTGGCAGAAGCGACCGACATTCTGCCCGTCATCCGCGAGCACATTGTCAGCACGCCTGACACGTGTGGCGGCAAGCCACGTATTGCCGGCTCTCGCATCCAGGTCAAACACCTGGTCGTCATGCACGAACGGCAAGGCATGAGCCCGGAAAAGATCGTCTCCGAATTCCCCCATCTAACGCTCGCCGACGTCCACGCGGCGCTTGCCTACTACCACGATCACCGGGAAACGATCAACGCCGAGATCGCTGCCGATCGGGCTTGGTACGAGGAAGAGAGAGCAAAGCAGCCCTCGAAGCTCCTGGAAATACTTGAGGCACGGAAGGCCCATGCCCCGGACGATCCGCTTCCACCTGGATGAGAATTGCACCAGGGCCATCGCCCGGGGGCTTCGCCGCCACCGCGTTGATGTGACGACGACCCCGGAGGCAGGCTTACTTGGTGCCACGGATGAGGAGCAGGCCGCTTACGCTCTCGCCTCCGGCCGCGTCATTTTTAGTCAAGACAGGGACTTCCTTCGTATCCATGGGCGTGGTATTGAGCTTGCGGGGATCGCTTACTGCGAGAAAGACGCCCGCAGTATCTCGGAGATCGTCGACGGCCTGGTTCTGATCTGGGAGGTGTACGAGCCGGAGGAGATTGCCGGTCGCGTTGAGTACGTCTGAATGGACAGACTGCCGGCGGTTGCATGTCGTTAATTTCCAATCCCGGTGAGAGATTGACTCTTCCTCACGGCTTTCCGGCGAGTTGCTCCACCTCTCGGTCAATCTCCTTCAAGAGTTTTCTAATTCGTTCACTCGATCCCATTCCGGCCGGTTGTTTGGTCCGTCTTCCGATGGTAGGTGGGTTCTTCTGAACGAAGCGGTCGGCACTGGTGCTTGCAGGAGTAACGGCTCCGGTCGGGTCGGGTGATTTTTCAACTGGGGTCTGCGGAGTGTGGTGGTTCGACAACGCTACGCCAATCTGGGACCCGGGATTCTTGTCCTCTTCTTCGGGGTGCCCGAAGACGACGGTGCGGAACCCACGCAACAGGTTCGCGACCTGCTCGTGAACCTCTGCGTCGTGACGAATGATGAGGCTAATACTCATAAAGAAAGGAATGATCTGTCCCGTCCTTGTCTTGTTGCTTTCCCCTGTCGCTTCTTTCTGTCTTGAATCTGTTAGGCCAGTGATTTCCTTCCCCGAGGTATCGACGATGCGCCAGGTGCCTGGGGCGATCGTGGAGGTGATGAAGTTGATCAGCGGTGTCATATCGATGCCCCGTCGTTTGTCAACCGGCTGGCCCACCAAGAGGATGTCGCCAACGTAATAGGGCTTGGTGAAAACTTCCTTGCTGGCTCGATCGGGATTGGCCGCAGTTGTCGCTGGCTCGCGACGACTCTCCGCTTCCACGTTTCCTTGAACGGTGCCGACGACTGATGCAGGCTGCTGAAACGCCAAAACGTAGCCCGTCGTCACAACCGCTCCCATCAGGATCACTCCAGGAACAGCGAGCACCAACTTCCTGAGATTCATCATGTTCAAGACTCCTTCCACGAGATTGATAACTGATGCCGACGCAAGACCGCTTCGAGCCTTCTGAGCGAAAGTGCTCATTGCCAGCTCGACGGTTGATCGCAACAAACGCGGGGGTATGGTTGCCGCCATCGAATTGGCAGCGGCCATTCCCAGGACCGGAACCGATACGCTCACGCCGCGGCGGAGCAGGCGGTGCTTGAGAAGAGTGCGTCCGCGGGCCAGGCGGCTCCGGATGGTACCTACCGGGCAACGAAGACGCGCCGCCGCCCGTTCGTGAGTCAGGCCTTCCACATAGCAAGAGATCACCGGCGCACGCAGCCGCTCGGGCAGGTGCATGATTTCCTCGTGGACGATCCGCGCGACGTCCTCGTGGTCGGGGTCTCTCGGAGCACACGGTTCGGAAAACTCCACGCTGCTCCGCTCGAATTTGTTCTTCTTCGTCCGCACGGCCCGCGCTCGAGACGCGACACGATAGGCCACGGTGGAGATCCACGGGCCGAGCGATTCGCCGAGGCGGAGGCAACGTGCCTTGCGAATGAGGACGAGAAAGGTTGCCTGAAACGCGTCCTCAACATCCTGGGAATTGCGCAGCAGCTTGCGGCTGATATTGAAGACGAGCGGTCCATGGCGCCGCATCAGCACCCCGAAGGCCGCTGCGTCTCCCCGTTCCACGTACCGTTCCAGGAGCTCACGATCCGACGCCCCCGTCAGGGTTCCCTCCTGAAACACGCGGGTCAGATCCTCACAAGCTCTCACTTTGCATCCGTGCTTCATGAAGAAGGTGGCTCCCTGGCAAGCGATGATCGTTAATAGTTCTATGCACGGGAGCCGGCTTTCAATCTCAGTTTTTACAATAATTCTGGATGAAAAACTCCTTCCTTTAATAGCTCCTCCCTCAGTTCGACGCGGAAGGGATCATTGATCTTGAGCACGTCGATCGTGACGCGGCCGATTGCCGTTCGTCCCACGAGGCACGTCCCTGCCCATTGGAAATGACGGGACCACTTGTGCCGACGCGGGTTGAAGAGCGCAGTCAGCTTGCGGGTAACCTGGTCCAAACTGGCAATGTCAGAACCCTTAAACGAATTACAATAGAAACAACTCAGGCATAGATTTCCAGCAGTCGTCGGGCCGTGATGTTTTCTGGAAATGATATGGTCGATCTCGAACGGAGTCCGGTCGTACTCCTGGCTGATCAGGCAGTATTCGCAGCAGTTTCCCGCGCGTTGCCACACCAACCGGATCAACGCCTCGTTGATCAGCATCTTCAGGAACGCGTGTGTTTTATTGGTTTGACCTTCAACGTCCGCCGGGCCTTTGATTGCAGGATGGAAAGCAACGTCCCCGCCTTGGCGAACGCGAACAACTCTTCCTTTTCAGCGGCGGAAAGGGCGTCGTCCTGGTTACGCACTGCCAGGTCGTGCATTCGAGCTTTGTCCCGTTCGCTGAAGTTCACAACGAGGAGCAAGCGGGCCAAGTCGCGAGGAAGCAATCCCTGCTCATCATCAAAAACGCGAGCCAGGATAGTCACCTCGTTTTCTCCCGTGCTGATAGTGGTTGAGCTCATATCGGTAGGTCTCCGCGAGTAGGATCCATGACGTAGTCTAGCAGGATCGGTGGATTGCCGGAAACACATGTGCAGACCCCGGCTCGGCAGGATTCAGCATATCCGCTTCCACCGTCGGAAAGCACGAACGTCTTCAGCCGTCAGCGCGAACCATTCGCCTTCTTTCCGTTTATCCGCGAATCGGACGTGCCAGTAACGCTCTATCCCCGCTGGATCGTCGGTTTCGATTACGTGGAGAGGTTGGACCTTTTCCGGAAGCTGAATTGCGATTTCCCCCTCGCGTCGTAGTGGATTATACGTTCGACCAATCTTATACTCTCGACGGGCGCCATGCTTGATGAGGTAGACGTAACCAACGCCTCCAGGTCCTGACACGACCCGATCAAGCTCCGTCGCAGGTGCGGCCGCAATCGCTTGGCACATCGGTACGACGTCTTCATGCCCACCATTCGACTTGCAGTATTCCAGAATTCGGGCAGCGCAGCTCCGCCTTGCCTCCGAGGGCGTTGAATGCGTCATGATTCGGGAACGACCTGTCCACCCGACGCTTGTGCCTCAACTCACCTTCGATTGGGAATCTGCCTAGCTCGCGAATGAGTTCGATGTATTTCTTGATAAGGAATTCATGACCGAACGACCGGGCCATCGAATTACGTTCGAAATCCAGCTTCCCGAGTCGCGTCGCCCCATCTGAGCCACAGCTTCGGATACCACTGGGACTTGCCGATCCCGGTACGCGACTCAAAGCGTTGGGAGCCAGGAGGTTTGCCGCCATCTTCAGCCGCCAGGCGTCTTATCAGGTCAAGAATGTGCTGCTTTTCGGTCGCCATCGTGTATGTTGCCGAAGGAAGGTGCTCACCTTTGAGGCGCTCTGGAAGCCAGCTAGTGGACAGAAACCGCGGACAAAGGTCGTGTTGACTTCCGGGCTCTCCGCGTGATCGAAAAGTCGAGGGCATCGCGTTTTGCGAACTCGATCACGGCCGTCTTGGCTTGTACCAGACGACGTTATGGGTCGAGCCGCCGATGGCCACGATGTCGGGCGTGCCGTCGCCATCGAGGTCGCCGCCGCGCAGGTCCTGGGCGGCGATCTCGCGATCGAGCACGGTGCGGTTCCACGCTTTCGCCGCGCGGTCGAAATCGTACATCGAGACGCGATGATCCTTGCCTCGGTGGCCGGCGAAGATCTCGTCGTCGCCGTCGCCATCGACATCGGCCACCCAGAGGGCGTGGCCGTCGGCCAGGGTTGAATCCAAGACCGTGCGCGTGCCGAACTTCATCGACTCGGCCTTCTCCTCCGGCCAAACCACGACCTCGGTGCCATGCCAGGGCTCGATCGTTGTCAGGAACTGGCGGCCGTCGTGAAACCTTCCAAGGTGAATCTCACTACATCCCCGCTTGGGCGGTTTGCCGTCCGCGCCGGGAACGAGCTTGCGCGTCGTCAGTGTGAATGAGGCACCATCGGTGACGACCCCCTCGCCGATCAGGCTCACACCCTCGTTGCTGGCGGTCAGCACGGCCGACCGGCCGCTCGTGGCCGGCAGGGGCCGCACCTCGATCGCGTGGATCACCGGCTGCTCGATCACCGGCTGCCGGCGCCAGGGGCCTTTCTTGGGGTCTGCGTCTGCATCAGGCTGGAAGGCCACCACGAGCGCCTTGTCGTCATAAGCCGGCGGTCGGGCTCCGCGGCCAAAGATGGGCGCCACCACCAGGTCAAGCTTCGTGTCTCCATCAATGTCGCCCCAGCGCAGGCGATGGATACTGCCGACATCGGCGATGGGTATGAGCTTCCAGGGATCATCGGCTCGCGGCCCCTGAACGGCCAGCACGAGCTTGCCCCGGGCGGGCTCGTTCATTGCAAAATCAAAGGCGATGGCGATCTCGGCCTTGCCGTCACCGTCAAGGTCGGCCGTGGCGGTGCTGATGATGCCGGGTGTTTGCTTGCCCGAGGTCACGATCCGCTTCTTCCACGTCGGGTTCTCGTACCAGGCGCATGTTGATCCGCCCAGGGCCACAATGTCGGGCCTCTTGTCTCCATTCACGTCGGCGACCTCGACCTGGTATCCGCCGGGCATGTTGGCGTCGATGACGTGGCGATCGAATTCGGAGTTGCCAGTGGAGGGAGAGTTGCCAGTTGCCAGTTGCCAGTTGCCAGTGAACAGAGTGAGGAGGCAAGGCAGAATGAGGCGTCCAAGCGTGATGTTTCGGGCGACTTTTTCAGTCATGGCATTCCTCCTCTGATTGGTAATCAAGGCTCTTGCCTCAAACGCCGCTCTTCTTCACTGGCAACTGGCAACCGGCAACTGGTAACTATCCGCTCGCTTTCTTACCCCAGCCAGACGGCACGCCCGCGGTATCTTCGGGCTTGACCATGACGGCCGACAGATCGACGTCCTGGTTGAGGTCGCTTTCGGCGGCCTTGAGCCGGTTTTCGAGCTGGGCGATCTTCTGCTCGAGCAAGAGAACGCGGGCCTCGAGCTCGTCGGGCCGGCGGAGGCGTGGGACTTCCGGGTATCCAAGCTGACGCTGAAGGGCGGAGAAGAACAACATCGGGTCCCGGCCGCGGTTGGCACGGGCGATCTTCCCTTCGCGTTCACCGAAGAGAACGGGATACTTGGGCACGAATTCGGGGTTGAGCTTCCGTCGCTCGTTCACGAAGTAGATCGAGCGAACGAAGATCAGGTCGGCGAAATCAACGTCGCCGAGCCGGGTCTGGAGGGTCAGGATATAGTCTTTCCAGTCCTCGGGGTAGAAAGGGTCTTGAGCCATGGCGGCCAGGCCCTTGGTATAGCCCAGCCGGTTGCGCGAGAGCGACTCGAACTGGAAGATGAACAGGCCCGCAAGCGACGGGCCGTCGGCCTTGTACTTGGCCTCGCGCTCGAGGACCAGGAGCGCTTGTTCCATCGAGAACCGGCTCATGGTGATCTCGGCCTGGCCGATCACATGCGTCTGGAAAGCCGTGAAATAATGGCCGATCCGCGTCATCGCCGGCGCCATCAGGCCAGACCCCTTGATCTCGGTGTACAGGAACGAGACGGCCAGCGGCAGCTTGGTGGTCGAGAGCAATTCTTCACTGACCCGCGCAGGATCTCTTGCGCGGGCAAGCCGTCGAACCAGGCGCTCCCGGAAGGCGTGAAAGAAATACGCCTGCTCGATGTATTCCTCGCGCTCGAGCACGGGCATGGCAACTCCTGACCTGTCGAAACAGAGAGCGGCAGAGAAGTCGTAGGACCGGCACGTCAATCCCGCTCCGGCGGAGCGGGAGAATTGACCTGCCCGGGAACGAGCGGCCTCCGGCGCAGTCTGCCAGTCATGATCTTACCATCCGCATGGTAGCGATGAACAAGCCGTGGCTGTGCTCCGTGACTGGCGAGCACAATTATTCGGCATGTCGTTCTGGGGCGGTTGCATCTCAGGCTTTGTGTGGACGGATCACTCCATCGATTCGATCGCTATTCGTCTTGGGTTTGCCAGTCCTGGAAGATAAGATACAATGCCTTGTGATGCTGGCCGAACACTCCTGGCCGATTGAGTAGCGGCATAGGAATCTCACAAATGTCATTGGACGTCAACCACATCCTGCAGCATGCCCTTGTTTTGCCTGCACTGGAGCGGGCTACGCTCGCCGAAGCTCTCCTGTCGAGCCTCGATCATCCCGACCCCCGGATCGACGAAAACTGGAGCAAGGAGGCCGAGGAGCGACTCGCCGACTTTCAGGCCGGCCGGATGAAGTCGATCACAGCGGAGGATGTTTTCGAGCAGTTCACCTGAGTAATTCACGGAGAAAGCGAGCCGAGCTGCGCGGCTTCGCAGCACAAGACAGAGCCGGTCGCCGCGGGAATCTGTAGGAGGGTGCTCCGTCACCCGATCCCTCTGGTTCGTTCTCGTCGCCGTCGCCCATCTGCACCGGGAGCCCGGGCGCTGGAGAGACAGGCTCTGGTTTTTCGCAAGAGGGCCTCGCCGCGCTCTCACACGGCGGCGGCCGCGAGCACCGGCTCACCCCGCCGCATCGGCTGGCGCTTCCAGTACGTCAGCGACCGCCAGAGCCACTCGGCCGGGCCGAAGCGGAAGTGGCGCAGCCAGATGGGGCTGATCCAGAGCTGGAAGACCCAGATGGCCACGACGATGGCGGCCAGCCCGGCGCGGTTGATCGTGCCGAAGAGGCCGAAGCCGTAACCATAGAAGAGCGTGGTGCAGACGATCGAATGCGTCAGGTAGTTGGACAGGGCCATCCGGCCCACGGCCGCCAGCCGCCGGGTCAGCCAGGAGAGGGCCCCGCTCTGGACGATCAGCATCAAGAGCCCGACGTGACCGAGCGCCACCACGAGGCTGCCGTAAACATTATAAAAAAGCCCGCCCCGCATGATATATTGATTATTGAACTCATGGCGGATCATCTGCACGCCGTCGAAGACCATGAGCGGCAGCCCGATGCCATAACCCAGGCCGGCCATCCACAGATAAAATCGCCGCGATCGCTCGCCGGAGAAGACGCCTAGCTTCATGAGCCCCATGCCAAGGAGCATCCGGCTGGCGGCGAAGAAGAAGCCACCGAGCAAGAAGCCTATCGTCTGGCCGATGAACAGCTTGGGAGCGCGGTACTTGACGATCCCGAGGTAGCCGCCTCGAAAAACCTCCAGCTCCTTGTTCCAGTCCTTGGCTTCCTGCTCGGGGTTCGGCTCGAACTCCTTCTGGAGATTCTCGGTCCAGAAATCGTGAATCCACCTGTCGACCTTGGTGGGTGTCTCACCGGCCTTGATCTGCGCGTCAACCCGGGCTGAGACCGCTTTCATACCATCGCACGCCGCGACGAACCCGATCACCAGGGGCATGAGCAGCAGCATGAGCGTGACGCCCAGGATGACGAGCGTCTTGGCGGTCTTGTTGCGGAACAGGTAGAGCAGCAAGCCGCACTCGGCATAGAGGAACAGGATGTCGCCGTCCCAGATCAGGTAGGCATGCACTGCCCCGAAGCAGAGCAGCCAGAGCACCCGGCGATAATAAACCCCGCGCAGCGAGGCCCCGCGCATCATGGCCCGGTCGCTCATCAGCACGAGCCCCGCGCCGAAGAGCATGGAAAAGATCGTCATCATCTTGCCTTCGAAGACCAGATGATTGAAGAACCAGACGGCCCGGTCGAACCCCTCGAATCCGCCGCCCCGAAGCGGGTTGCCATAAGCAGGCCACGGCCAGGCGAACCCGACAATGTTCATCGCCAGGATGCCCAGCAACGCGAATCCGCGGAGCGCATCAACCGAAGCGAGCCGCTCCGTGGCCGTCACCGGCTCCGCACAATGTTGGGACGGGCTTGCCGGCTCCAGGCCGGCTTGCGGTTCCATCATCGCCACGGGCTCGGAATCGAGCATCGTCGCCTCGAGGCCGAGTTCCTTCTCTTGCCCCTGCTCGTGGGCGAGCTTGGGCTGCACATCCAGTGACATCGTGGGTCCTCGTGCAGGTCTGTGATCAGAGTCACTTCGGGTTACGCGTCTCTCTCCGGTTTCGCAAGATGGTCCGGATGACAACACGTCTTCGAGCCATCGCCTGGATTATTGTCTCGAAACGCCTGGTTTCCGCATACCCGATGTCTCGTCACGGCTTTGTGTCTGCCGTGCGTGCCGTCACGATGCCCCTCGCCGCGGCCCATTGCTGCAGGTCGTGGCGGCCGATCGCCGCGGCCATCAGGTCGGGAAACTGGTCCGGAGTGCACGCGAACGAGGGGATCGCGAAACCCGCGAGCTGGCTCGCGATGCCATGATCAAAGCCTGGCGCACCGTCATCATTGAGGGCCAGAAGTGCGATCATCTGGACGCCCGAGGAGACGATCGCGCCCACCCGCCTGATCATTTCAGCGCGGTCGCCTCCTTCGTACAGGTCGCTGACCAGCACCAGGATCGTTTCCGTGGGTTGTCGAACGAGCGACTGGCAGTAGCCCAGGGCACGGTTGATGTCGGTCCCGCCGCCGAGCTGGGTACCGAAGAGGAGTTCGACGGGATCATCGAGCATTTCTGTCAGGTCGACCACCGATGTGTCGAAGACGACGACACGGGTCCGCACCGAGGGCAGCGAGGCGAGCACCGCCGCGAAGATGCCGGCATAGACGACCGAGGTCGCCATCGATCCGCTCTGATCGATACACAGAACGATCTCGCGAAGCGCCGAGCGCTTGCGGCCGAACCCGATACGAGACTCGGGGATGATCGTCCGATGCTCGGGCTGGTAATGCTTGAGGTTGGCCCGGATCGTGCGATTCCAGTCGATCTCGTTGAGCCGCGGCCGGCGCGTTCTCGTCGCCCTGTTCAGGCTGCCGGTCACGGCCTGACGCAAGGGCTCGGCAAGCTTTCGCAGCAAGTCGTCGACAACCTTTCGGACCACCAGCCGGGCCGTCTCCCTCGTCTTGCCGGGCATGACTCGACTCAAGGAAAGGATGTCGGCAACAAGGTGAACATCGGGTTCCATCGAGGCCAGCAGCTCGGGCTGCATGAGCATCTCACGCAGGCCAAGCCGTTCGAGTGCGTCTCTTTGCATCACCTGTACGACGGAGGTCGGAAAGTACTCGCGGATGTCGCCCAGCCACCGTGCGACCCGCGGCGCAGAGCCTCCCAGGCCGCCCTTCCGATCCTTGGTGCGCGAACGATCGGGCTCGTCGGCCGCTCCAGCGCCGTCATAAAGCATTCCCAGTGCCCCGTCGATCGCCATGTCGCCGGCGCTCGAGGCGCAGCCGGTGCCGTCGGCCGCGCCGCCCCCCAGGATCAAACGCCAGCGGCGGAGTCGCTCGTCGGTCGCGGCAATTGGTTTCAGGCTCATTGGGGGCGCACGCTTTCTTCACGAAGCAAGCGGATCGGTGATGCCAAGCAACCGCGACAACAGGGGCAAGATCGCATCGGCGAGTTCAAGATCAAGGTCGGTTTCATCCCGCTTTTGCTCCCTGGAACGGTCTTGCCCGCTCTCGGCCCGCTGGCCCATCTGACGGCGTTCCGCCGCGGAGAACGTCGAGAACGTCCGGCGGAGCAGGGGGAGTACCAGAGGAAACGTGTCGGCGTGAATCGTCGCGATCCAGCGATCGAGCACGTCCCAGAGAACATGGTTGTGCAGCAAGAGCAGGCCGTTGCCTCTCAGCAGGCCCTCGACCCAGGCCGCGGCCTGTGCGGGTTCGGCGGCGCGGGATAGCGACAGGTTCAACCGCCGCGCGGCCTCCGCGCCATCGATTACCCCGGCATCGAGCAAGATCCTCGCACAACGCCCGGCCACCAGCCCATGCAGTCCCGTCTGATCAAGCATCCTGGCTAACGCTCCGTGCCAGGTGGCTTGATGCTCTGGGTTCTGGATCAGGCTGATCGCGGAATCGACGCGGAGAATCCTCTGGAACATCGCACCAGCGGCCTCGTCGTTGAGAGAGAAGCACGCGGTGGGCAACCCGATCGCGATCCGGACGACCAGGCCGCTGATCACGTCGGCGACCATCGCGGTATCAGTCTGGCGGACGTTGCCGTAGCGGACAACCCCGGCAAGCGGCGGCAGGGCATCCATCAGGTGGGCGACATCGCTGGCCAGGGCCGCCTCTGCGCGGACCCGCTCCATGATGTGCCGCACGGTCTCGGCAAGCTCGGCCAGGATGGCGTCGTCGAGCAGTTTTGTCAGAACGGGCAGAGTCGTACTGCGGTCGGCCAGGTCGCGGGCCCGGGCGCTCGCGGCGCTCTCGACCGTGTTGCCCCAGGCGGCGGCCTCGATCACCGCGACGGCGAACTCGGGCTGCCAGTGAAGCTGCCAGACCTCCTTGAACGTACCCTTGCCTCGTGCCTCGGACAGCTCTCCCCACGAGATTCCCAGCAGTCTCAATCGATGAAGCAAGTGGCTGCGTTCCAGGTCAGTAGCTTTTCGGAGGTCGAGCGTCTTGCTCTCCCTCGATGCTCTGGGCTCGAGCTTGAGCCGCTTCTGGTGCCGCGTCAGGTCTTGCTGGAGCGGTACGGTCGGGATGTCTGTGGGCACATGGCCGAGCGTCTCGCCGACGATCAGCTTATCGTGGATCAAGCGCATCGGCAGGGCATCGCCGAAGCAGAAGACGGCCGCCACGGCGTCATTGAGCTCCGAAAGGTCGGGAAGGCCGCGGCCGTGAATTGACGCAAGGGCTTCGGCCAGTCGAACCGCCTCGATGATGTGCGCCGAGGAGGCATCAAGATCCTGCTCGCGGAGCAACCGTGCGACACGCGTGACCCAGCGGCTGACGACCCGGTCGCGAGCCGTCCAGAGATGATGATACCACCCTGGCGAGTCGATCCCCGCGCCATAACCGCTGTCTCGACACAGACGGCCATGGGTCCAGGGCACCCAGGCGGCTTGCACCTTTATCTTGGGCAAGAGCTTGAGCCGTGCGGCATCGTCCTTGGCTGGCGGCATCGTGGCCGGTTCCAGCGCCGGCGCGTGCCAGGCGCCGCAGACCACGGCGATCCGCTGGAAGCCCTCGCGTAGGGCCGCCCGGATCGACTGCCGCATGAACGCCTCACGCTGGGCCTCGCGAACCTCGGGCCTCTCGGCCTCGGGTAGGCTCTCACGCAGAGTGCTCATCGCTTCGGAAATAGCGGCAAACACATCTTCATCGTTTCCACTTACATTTCCCTGACCTTTTTCATCCTCATGGCGCCGGTGCTCGACCAGGTGCTCCCACCAGCGTTCGCCATCGTCGTAACCAGCGGCCTCGGCCAGCCACTTGAGCGGGTCGCGGCGAATGCGCTCCGCCGGAGCCAGGATGAGCGAAGTCTCCTCGTCTTCCTGATCAGCGGCACTCAGAGATGAGGAAACGTCTGCTGGCTGCTCTGCCGGCCCGTCAACATGAGGCTCACCGGCGATCTCGGTCTCGGAGCTCTGGCCCACCGAGCTGATTCGCCTGGGGAAGATCAATGAACCGCACGGGCAGGTGATGAGCCAGGCCGAACCGCATCGCTTGCCATTCGGGGGAGAATTCGGCGAAAGGATAAAAGGCCGCATGCTGGGGTTTGTCATGTAAGTAGACAAGGATCGCGACCGGAGGCTGGATCTCGGCATGGGCCGCCAGGGGAATCAGGTCGTTGGCGTCTGGTGGACCTTCGATCAGAACCGCGTCGGGCTGCATTTCCTCGAGCGCTCGTACCACGCTGCGCGCCGAGCCTGGCCCGTGATGACGCACGCCCAAGATCCGTACGAGCGGACCATCCTTCACGGCCTGCCCGCCCTCGGTCGTCTTCGCTTTTGAACGAGCCACCGCTGAAGCCTTTCCGTTCTTTTTCTGGCAACTGGCAACTGGCAACTTCCCAAGCTTTCACGTGAGCTCCCTGCAAGCTCGATACATGTCTTTCCAGCCGTCGCGTTCCTTGACGACGGTCTCCATGTACTCCTGCCAGACGATCCGATCCTGGACGGGGTCTTTGACCACGACGCCGACCAGGCCGGCGGCAATGTCGTCGGCGCGAAGCAGTCCGTCGCCGAAGTGGGCCGCCAGCGCCAGCCCCTGTCCCATCACCGAGATGGCCTCGGCCGTGCTCATCGTGCCGCTCGGCGCTTTGAGCTTCGTCTTGCCGTCTTCCGTCTTGCCATCACGCAGCTCGCGAAAGACCGTGACCACGCGGCGTATTTCGGCGAGGCCGGCCAGCTCGACCGGCAGCTCGAGTGCGCGGCCCAGGCTTTCGACCCTGCGATGGACGATATCGATCTCCTCGTCGGCCGTTTCTGGGACGGGGAGCACCACGGTGTTGAACCGTCGCTTGAGTGCGCTTGAGAGTTCGTTGACGCCTCGATCGCGATTATTCGCGGTCGCGATCACATTGAAGCCCTTCTGGGCCTGGACCTCCTCACCGAGCTCGGGGATCGGCAGTGTTTTCTCGGAGAGGATGGTGATCAGGGTATCCTGAACCTCGGCCGGCATGCGGGTCAGCTCTTCGACTCGCGCGATCTTGCCCGCGCGCATCGCAACCATGAGAGGGCTGGGCACCAAGGCTTGCAGTGATGGCCCGTCGGCGAGCAACCGTGCGTAGTTCCAGCCGTACCGTACCGATTCCTCGCTGGTGCCAGCCGTACCCTGGATCAGGAGCGTCGAATCACCCGAGATTGCCGCGGCGAGATGCTCCGAGACCCAGCTCTTGGCCGTGCCCGGCACACCCAAAAGCAGCAGGGCTCGATCGGTGGCCAGGGTGGCGATCGCGATCTCGATCAGCCGGCGGTTGCCGATGTACTTGGGCGAGACCTCGAAGCCGTCGGCCAAGGTTCCGCCCAGGATGTAGGTGGCGACCGCCCAGGGAGACAGCCGCCAGCTTGGCGGCCGCGTGCGATCGTCGACTTTCGCGAGCGCGGCAAGCTCGTCGGCGAACTGCTGCTCCGCGTGTTCGCGCAGGATGGCCGTCTTGGTCATGGCATGAACTCCGAAAGCATTTCGTGGCGGAATTGGAGAAGTTCGAGCGATTCGTTGACTGCTTGAATGAGGATTGGCGGCGAACTCTCAGACCGGGGCTGAAGCTTCTCCGTGACTTCTTCCGCGCAGGACGGTGGCATGCGACCTGCCGCCAACCTGAGAATCGTCCAGGTCAGACCATTGAGCTGGCCGGCGCGTGATTTCGTTTCCCGTTTGACGAACTCGATCACCGCATGGGAAAGTTCCAGCCCCCAGGGAGGATCGATGCGCTGGAGAAATTCGGCGGGATTCGGCAATGGCCCTGGAGCGGCCCAAAGGAGCTGGACCAACAACTTTTCCTGCCTTGCCCGCGGAAGACACGAGAAGACTTGCTCCAGGATTCTTGTGTTCGGGGAATTTCGCCATTCGTTGCAAGTCAGGATTGCTTCGATCCAATCGATGTCACTGTGTCTCCGGGCAGCCGCGGTCCAGGCCGACATCAGGGTCGGCTTCCATTCCGAGCGTTCGGCGGCTGCGATCAGTTCCGCCGCCGATCGTCCCGTGGCCTGGCACCAGTTGGTCGGTGGGACGCAGGCAAGAAGCTGGTGAAGCCAGGCATTCTTTTCGCCCATGCCCTCGACCTTCTTCTCGACACCGTCGCGGGCCATGTCCTTGGTGTACTGGTCGGGAAGGGTCACGTTGATCTGGAGTTTGCCCCTGTGCTCGGAGAACTGCACGAGCGGCCCGATGCGCGCGATCATCCGCTGGCAGAGTCCCGATTCGGCGAGTCGAGAGAGAAGCTCGGCCGCGGCACGCCGGACCCCGGCGTGCTTGTCATCGAGGGCCGATTCGAGGAATGGCTCGTCGTCGGTGCTGAGGCCTGCTGCGAAACTCTCGAGGAAAAGAGCCCGGTCGGCGGGTGTCTCCTGATTCCAGGTCGAAGCGACGAGTTCCCGCGCTCGCATGGGATCGCTAGCACGGCAGCGTTTGAGCTTTTCGAGTCGCCACTCGCGGCTTGCTGTTTGCCAGTCACAGTCCGTGTTTTGCCCGCCCGTCACGTAGCTCCAGTCGGGGTTCTGTGCCGCCAGCCAGCGACCGCGGCTGCCGAGCACAAGAGCGATTGCCGCGCGCAGGCCACGATGGTTCCGACCCTGTTCCAGAAGCGCCACGAGGTCCTCCTCTCGAGCCCGCCGGCCGGCCCGAGCCATGGCTGCGAGCCACTCGGGCAGAACCTCGCGAAACTGGCCCGCCAGCATCCGTGCCAGGTGGCCGCTGGACCGCTCGCCGCAGGCGGTCCGCTCATCGGCCGGACAAGGTTCGGGCGGAGAAGCTGCTGTCGATCACGGGTCTTGCCCCGGCTCGACGATACAACGACACGACTCCGGCCGCGGCAAGGAGCACATGGTCCGGATCAGGTTTTGTTGTTGCCAGCGCAGCCAGCACAGCACCGAGCTTGCCGCTCGCGTTCGGAATTGGAGAGGCACCCCGCTCTTGGCCCACGAGTGCGGCGGCAACCAGCTCCTGCCAGATCGTCTGAGCCGAGTGATTCGTTGCCATGTTCCGCTTACAAACCCTCCGCTTCAGGAAGCGAACGAAAGCCCCGATCGTTCCACAGGCTCAAGGGACGAAGCGAGTCGCCGTCGAATTCTCCGAAAAGACCGATCGGGTTCCCCCCCGAGCACGCCATGAGCCACCAACCTTGATTGAGGCGCGGTGAGAGCCGTATCTGGCAGCCCTCGGCGTCGCGGATGAGCCAGCGGCCATCCCGGTACAAGGGAGTGACGCTTTCCAGCGAGAGAGGCACCCGTTCGATCCAGGGATTGCAGGCCAGCACGTTGCCATAGCCTTTCATCGCTTCTTGGAGAGACGGTTCTCCCATCGTGCCCACGATGGTATCGGTTGAACGCGTGACGCTCTTTCACGAGTGCACGAAGCGGCCATGAGGAGGGGAAGAAAACGAGCTCCGCATCGATGCCGGTTCCCGGCACCAGGCTGACATCGAGCGGCTGGTTGCCCGCGGCGAAGCTGAGCACCAGGGCCGCCCGCCCGGTGGTCTGACCCCAGAGCCAGTTGCGCTGAACCTTGAGCCGGTCTTCGATCTCGACCCGCCGGCCCAGGACATGCCAGCGATCGCGCACTCCAGGCCGACCGGCCAGCTCTTTTTGATCCTGCGTCCAGCCGACCAGTGAGCGGAGATCGGCCTGGGTCGGCTCGGGGAGATCGCTGATCCGCGAATAGCCCTCGACCAGCAGTAGCAGGCGGCCCAACCGTTCCAGCAGCCGATCGGGCCAGCCCTCACCCGACGCGGGGATGCCGGCGAGGTCGCTTACGGCGCGGGCTAGACCGGGCGCCTGGGCGTCGACCATCCGGGCCGCGACGGACTCCCAGAAGCTGTAGGGCCTCGCCTGGGCTGAGGCCAGCCCCTGCCGGACCAGATCAAGCAGCCACCGTTTCAGCTCTTCCAGTCCAGCACTCACTTTCGCCTCGCGCTGGGCGAGCCGCTTTGCCTGGGCGGCTGAATCCACCGGCGCGGCAGGTTCTCCCTCACGAGCGGTCTCGGCCTTATTCGCTCTTTGTTCTTCTTTTTTCGCCCGGGCAGCCTGCCATTCGAGCACCCACGCTGGAGGTTCGCAGGCAGCAAACGCGATCTGATTCTCGGCATACAGCAAGAACAATGCGAGCCCATGCTTACACGGAAACTTACGGCTCGGACACGAGCAACGAAACGCGGGCCCCCTGAGGTCAATTTGTGTCTGATAGGGTGAGGAACCGCTGCCCTGGCATTCACCCCAGCACGCCTCTTCATTGCAGCCGAGTGCCGCCCAGCGCCGGACGCTGGCAAGATCTCTTCCGGATCGAGCTGCGCTCGCATCAGGAGCAAGTTTCAAGACTTGATCGCTTGTCCATTCCAAGTTCGCGTCTTCCCGCTGCGAAGTTGATACGCGCCGGATCATCGTTCAAGCTTGCCTGGCCGCTTCGCCCGGCACAATCCGGATAAGTGATCACTCTAACACCAGGATACGGAGTCTTCCACAGCCCAGATTCCCCTGCGGTCGTCCCACATTACAAGTTTCAATGTTTGACTTCTGTAACCGAGGCGCGTACGGTTGCCCGTGTCAGTAATGGAGTCAGTCCTGGAAGGGAGGAACACAATGAGTGAAGCCACGCTCGGCGGCCGGTTCACATTCCCCGGCACGTCATTGACGGTGAAGCGGATAGGCTACGGCGCGATGCAACTGGCCGGGCCCGAGGTGTGGGGACCGCCCAGAGACCCGGACGGTGCTGTCGCCGTCCTGCGCGAGGCCGTCGCGGCCGGCGTGAACCATATCGACACGTCTGACTACTACGGCCCGCACGTCACCAACCAGATCATCCGGCAGGCCCTGCACCCATACCCCGCGGGGCTGGTGATCGTCACCAAGCTCGGGGGCCGCCGCCCGCCTGACAAGTCGTGGCAGCCGGCCATCACGCCCCAAGAGCTGACCGCAGGCGTTCACGACAACCTCCGCAACCTGGGGCTGGACGTGCTCGACATCGTCAACTACCGCGTGATGGGGGCGGGCCTCGGCCCCGAGGAGGGGTCCATCGCCGAGCAGGTGACCGTGCTGGCCGACCTCAAGCGCAAGGGGCTGATCCGCCACATCGGCCTGAGCAACGTCACAGCCGCCCAGGTGGCCGAGGCCCAGCAAATCACGGACGTCGTGTGCGTGCAGAACCACTACAACCTGGCCCACCGCCACGACGACGCTCTGATCGCCGCCCTGGCTCGACAGGGCATTGCGTACGTGCCGTTCTTCCCGCTCGGCGGGTTCTCGCCGCTTCAGTCGTCAACCCTGTCGTCCGTCGCGGACCGAGTCGGAGCCACGCCGATGCAGGTCGCGCTGGCGTGGCTGCTGCACCGCTCGCCCAACGTCCTTTTGATCCCCGGCACGTCGTCGGTCGCCCACCTCCACGAGAACCTCGCGGCCGGTCAGTTGGCGCTCTCGCCGGAAATCCTGGCGGAGCTGGACGGGATCGCCGCCGCGGCGGTGGCGGTCAAACACTGATAACGTCAGGCTCTCTGGCCCCTCTCCCGGACGAAGTACAGGGAGAGCGAGCCGGCGTTTCGAGAGGAACCCATGTCTCCCGCTGACGCCCCGCTCACGCGCGATCGGATCCTGGCCACGGCCGAGGACGTCATCCGCCGCTTCGGCCCGACCAAGGCAACCGTGGTGGACGTGGCCCGGGCGCTGGGAGTGAGCCACGCGGCCGTCTACCGGCACGTGGCGACCAAGGCCGAGCTGCGGGATCTGGTCGTCGGCCGGTGGGTGGAGGCGACCATGGCCCCGCTGCGGACCATCGCCGCCCGGCCCGGCCCGGCCCCGCAGCGGTTACGCCGGCTGGTCGACGCCCTGATCGCCGTGAAGCGCCGCCGGGCCTCCGACGACCCGGAGCTGTTCGCCGCCTATCGGACGCTGGCGGCCGACGCCCAGTCCGTCGTCACCGCCCACATCGACGAGTTGGTGGGGCTGGTCGCGACGGTCATCCGCTCCGGCGTGAAAGAAGGCACGTTCCGCACCGTCGACCCCGTAGCCGCCGGCCGGGCGGTGCTTGTCGCCACGTCCCGGTTCCACCACCCGGCCCACGCCGCCGAGTGGGTCGCCCCGGCCATCGACGCGGCGTACGATGACGTGTGGCAGTTGCTGATGGACGGGCTGAGCGTCGCGAAGAGCCCCGGTGAGAGCTCGGCGCGACCGGTACCCCAGCATTGACCATCGGGTTTACCGCCAAAGTTGGAGGTTGTATCGTATGGCGAGCAACTGATCAGCCCGGGAGGGTCCAAAGATGAGACACCAATCCTCCGGTCTGCGAATCATCGCACAGGCGCTGTTGTGGTCTGGAATGTCGGCACTGGCACACGGGGCCGACGCGCCCTCCCAGGCGCGACAGCGGGCTGACGATCCAATCGTCACAATCGACGGCGATGTGGCGACCTTCATCTTTCACGCGGAGGCGGATCGGGTCGAGCTCACGCTGGGGGGCGAGCCAGAGTCGCATGCCCTGACAAGGCTCCCGGAGGGCGATGACTGGACGATCAAGCTCCAGCGGCCAGGATTTGACCGGGCCGTCTTTTCCTACCGGCTGGCCTCGAGCCGCGCCGGACGGAAGATTGGGGGGGCGTTGAGCGCGCAACGGACCTGGCGAGGGCCGCACGCCCCACCGGCCCCGATAGTCTCTGACGTGCTCAAGGGCACACTTGACGTCGCCGAAGTGGCGAGCGAGGCGCTCGGCACCCGACGCAAGCTGACCACTTACATCCCCCCGGGCCACGACCGCTCGCGGCCGAGCCCCGTGATCTACGCGGCCGACGGCGAGTCCGTGAGAGAATTCGCCCGGACCCTGGAGCCGCTGATCACCACCGGTCAAGTTCCCCACATCATCCTCGTTGGAGTCCACAGCGGCGGTTACCTCAAGGACCTTGTGGACGCGAAGGCCTATGATCCGGAAAAGGACCTGCGCTCAGGAGTATTTCCCCGGTTTGAACGAGAGGCGATTCGCCAGCCACGAGTCATTCTTCGTCAGGGAGGTTCCCGCCTGGGCCGAGCGGCGTTTCGGCGTCGCGCCCGCGGGACCGCGCGGTGTGCGGATCTTCCAACGGCGGCCGGTTTGCGGTCGAAATGGTGCTGAGGCATCCGGATGTCTTCGGCAATGCCTTCGGCTTCTCCGTCCCAGGCAACCCGAACGGCGGAGTCCCCGGTGAGGGCTCGCTCGTTCGCTCAGTCCGGATTTACCTGGCCGCAGGCACGTGGGAGCCTCACTTCCATCGGTTCACGTCCAGGCTGGCCGATTCGCTCAAAGCGCAAGGTCTTTCGGCGGTTTTCTCGTCCCGCGTCGCCGGTCACGACATTGTCATGTGGCGGGAAGAGTTCGCAGCCGCCGTCCTCTGGGCCTTCGGGGCTGGGCACGCCCCGCGCTGACCTGAGATTCTGCCCTGAGTTCATTCCTGGCGCTCACGGCATACCGAGGCGCCTACGAATTCAGCAGCATGTGATGGACACGTCAACCGCCCCTTGACTTACTGTGTCGGGCTATGTACTATGCAGCGTACGGTAAATTCATGGACAGGGATTCAAGTGATGGCAGAAGGGGAATCGCGCGAAGTGTCGAACGGGAAACTCGACGCTGACCTGCGTCGCGGTGTGCTGGTGCTCGCGGTGCTTTCACAGCTTCGGACAGCCCAGTATGGATACTCGCTGCGGCAAGCTCTCGCCAGTGAAGGCATGCTCGATCGAGGAAGGCACGCTTTATCCCCTTCTCCGTCGCCTCGAGTCGATGGGCCTGCTCGTGAGCGAATGGCGCATCGAAGACGGGCCTCCCCGCCGTTACTACACGCTGAGCCCCGACGGGGCTCGGCACTGCCAAGACCTCAGCGCGAGCTGGTCGGAGCTCGTCAAAACGGTGAACCGCCTGATCGCCAAGAAAAAGTAGGACACGAAGCGATGAACGCGAGCCGAAGTGATCGAAACGTACATCGACGACACCGTGCGGCTCCTGCCGAGGCGCCAACGGGACGATGTGGCGGCCGAGCTACGGTCGCTCCTGAACGAGGAGTTGCATGCCCGGGCCCGGGAGTCGGGACGCCCGCCCGATGACTCCCTGGCGTTGTCGCTGGTGCGTGGCTATGGCCACCCGAACGAGGTCGCGGCCCGCTATCAGCCGCCCTGGGCCATCATCGACCCCGCCGACTCCACAAGCTTTATGAGAGCGGCGTTCATCGGCGCAGGCGCGCTGGTTCTGCTCAGCGCGTTCAGCAGGCTTCGGCCCTCCCAACCCGGGACCGCCGACAACCTGGTCAAGATCGGCATACTCTCCTGGCTGGGCCTCCTTGTCGTGGCCTTCGGGGCGAAGAACTGGATCCGCCGGCGCTGGCCCAGGGCAGTACTTTGGAAACCCCGCGACCGTGACCGGACGAATCGCGTCGGAACGGCGGTGGTCGTCCCGATCGCCACGTTCTTCGTCGTCCTGTACGGCGCACCAACCTGGGTGCTCGACCACATCTCGGGCGGCCGGTTCGATACTTCCTGGGCGGCCTACACGGCGGACTTCCAGCGGTTGCGCCTTCCCTGCTACATCGGATTGATGGTCGGCCTCCTGGCCCTGATCTCGTTCGTCGCGATCCAGGGCCGATGGCGCCGTCTCACTCGTCGCATCAACATCGGCCTCAACATGGCAGTCGCCTGCCTGATCCTGTATTTCGCCGTGCAGGGCAACATCTTCCAGTCGAGCATGGTTGACCAGATCGCACGAGACGTACTCGCTGTCGTCGCGGCGATCTACGTCCCGTGTGTGGGCATCATGCTCTACGGTGAGCTCGGGCGGCTCGACCGACGCGCCGCCACGAAGGAGGCGTGATCGTCGATACCCGGGGCCACATCCTTCTGGGCGGTAACCTGTGTCGCGCCGGAGCTTGCCGTGCTCTCGAGAAAGACTGGGCACGCATTGCATGTCCCTTTGGCCCCAGAGAAAGGGCTTTCCCATGTCTCGTAAGAAGTCTCTTGCCCAGGTGTTCCCGCCCGGTGACTTCATCCGTGAAGAGCTCGAAGCGAGGGGATGGACGCAGGGCGACTTAGCCCGCTTCATCGGGCGACCGCTTCAGACCGTCAAGGCAATCGTCAACGCCAAGAAGGAAATCACTCCCGAGACCGCAGTTGCTGTGGGAGCGGCTTTTGGGACATCGGCTGAGCCTCTGGCTCCACCTCGAAACAACCTATCGGCTGTCACAGGCCGGTGATCCCGATCCGGCAATCAAGAGCCGAGTCCAAGAGCATGAACGAGGGACCCGCCGGACCGCGAAAGTCCAATAGCCGAATGCCATGCGTTGCATGTGCCTTTGGTCGTCTGTGCTGAAATGGACAGGAAAACGGGGACATAGCGACTATCGACAATTGTACGACCACGGTTTTCGGCATTGATAATTGTCGATGTTCGCTATGTCCCTCTGGCATGGTCAATAACGTCGTCGGTGGTCAGAAAGACTGCCCGTTCCGCTTCTTCCCGGGGGTGTCTCGAGTCACCCTGGCGAAGAACGCATCATACCACCGATCGACCGTTTCAACGATCTCGTCGATCGCCCCAGAGTCGAGCGGACGGCAGGAAGCCTCAGCGTGCTGGACGAGCCCGAATTGCCCATTAGACGAAACAACCGGCTCCGAAGCCCAAGTGTACCAGCCTTTGTTATTCTCCATCGTGAAGAAAAAGACCACCACGGGGAAAGGGAACGGACCATACCGAAGCATTTTCTGCATGCTCGAATAGAGATGCTTATTGGCATGATCGGCGGTGCCCGCCTTCCAGACGCCCCTTAACTCGACCCCGAATTTCCGATGGCCTTCCTTGTCCTCGAGGTTCAGAGTCACCCACAGATCGACGCCGACGTCGCCCTCCTCGTCGGTGACGATCAAATCCCCGCGCCGCGTCAGATAGACGACCGCCAGAGCGCGGACGCGCTCCGCGATGAACCGAAGTTGCGTAGTCTTCTGTGCCATCGCTAGCGCCTCAGAGGACGAACGCAGACGTCTTCGACTTCGACGAGGTGGCGAGCGTTTTCCAATAGGCTCGCACTTCGTCACGCAAGATCCTCAGGTTCCCACGATCGAGGGGATACAACATTGGGATCGAAGAAATCCCGCCTACGATTCTGCCATGGATCGACACGATGTATGCCAACTCCGCCCTCTCATCGACTCCGATCAGGTAGGTCGGTATGGGACAGACGAGCATCGCCCTCACGTCTTTGGCCTTTAACTGGACCTTGAGGTCGGTCATTCCTTTGTTGCCGCCCGAACGAGTCGATTTCACCTGCGCGAGGAAATAAGGCTTGCTTCCGCTGCCACCAGTCAACTCCACCAACAGGTCGTATGTTGGAAACTTCTCCCCCAGGAGATGCGGATCAAAGTACGGAAGGGCATTGCCGCAAAAATCGAGCAGCCGCTCCGAGGCAATGAACTCCCCCCGCTTGCCAGTCAGGTCCCGCTGGTTCATGAGCCATTATCTCAGGACGCGGCCGCCTATCACAGACCACTGTGGTATCCGATCGGCGATTCCAGCCTAAGTTGCCGCAGTTGCATGGATGCAGGCACCGAAAACCCTCGGAAATTTCCATAGGTGCAGGCCGCAAAGCCCGCCAGGTCTTCACTACAAAATGCGGTCCGGGGTAGCGAGCCGCTCCGGCAACACCAGCTTCAAGGCATCCAGGATCCGCGCTTGGTCCGGGCCAGGTCGAGCGACGCGACGCAGGGCCAGTTGCCGCCCGTCCGACGTGCTCATCAAGATGTCGCCGATCTTGATCTTCCCGCAGTTCGCGGAGAATCGCCTGCGGCGTCATCCGTCTGGCCTTGGGAGACGATCGGGGACGGCGCAGATCGGGCTTTCGGATCTCGGTCATCAGCCCGGCCCGCTTGGCGAGGTGGTCCAGGGTCTTCCAGAGCGCGTACGCCAGAACGCAGACGAAAACATGAGCTCGCGTACGCCCGCTGTAATGGTGCCAGATCGGCCGCAAGAAGAGCTCGCTCTTGAGGACTCGGAAGGCGCGTTCAACGATCGTGAGTTGAATATACGTTTCCCAGAATTCGGCGGCCGTCCAGCCAGGTTGGTTGCTTCGTAACAAGTAGGCCCCATCCGTGGCCAAAGCTTGCCGGTACTTCGCCTGGTCCCAAGTCCATTCCAGCCGGGGCTGTTTCGTCGCTGTCACGTTGATTTGGACGAAGCCGCGGGCCTTCGGATAGCGCTTCCTTCAATCGCCCGACTCGCTCAAGGATCTTGTCCCGTTTCTTGAGCTTTCCCGCATCGACCAGAGCACTGAGCTTCTTGAGATCGGTCGCCAGGCCGCGACGCTGGCGGCGGCGGATCGCCCGTTCCTTCCTCCGCCGCGGCCGACTCCGCGCCAGCAGGTAATGGACCGACTCCCGCTCGAAAAGCTTGACCTGCACTTGGGGATTCTTGGGGAGTGGGTTCCAGCCAGTCTTTCCCAAATCAGCTTGGAACCCGGCTAACTCGCCTCGCTTGGTGGCCAGCAGGTAGCGGCGGTTCGATTCACCGAGGAACTTCAACGATTCGTCGCTGATCATGCCGCGGTCCATGACCCAGATGCGCTGGGACGTGCCGAATTGCGTTTCGATCTCGCCGACGATGGTTTGAACGGTCTTCAAGTCCTGGGTGTTGCCAGCGAACGTGCGGTGTGCCAGCGGGAAGCCGTCTTTGGTCACGACCAAGGCCACGACGATCTGCTTGCAGTCGCTGCGGTGATCGCGGGAGTATCCTCGCTGAGCCAGCTCGTTTTCGACTGCCAACCCTTCGAAGTAAGTACTCGTGAGGTCGTAGAGCACCAGGCTGTAGTCGAGTCGAAACAACGTGCCCAATTGTTTCTCGAGATCGCGTTCGATCGCCGTTTGAGCTTTGAGAAGTTGATCGAGGGTTCGATAGAGGCGATCCTTGGTGACTGCGCTATCGGGAATACCCAGAAGGTCCTCGAGGCCGGTTGACGCATACCAGTGCTCTGCCAGCGCGAATTCCGAGCAAGGTGAGCACAAGCGGTTGATCACCTCGATGGCCACGATGTCGGCGGGGCGGATCGTTTCTTTGCCTTGGGGAACATGCCGGTCGAGAATCTCGTCGAGCTTGAGGTATTGCCAGAGCCACAGTGCCAGCCAGACGTCGCCGAATTGGCGCGGATTGGCCCATCCCACGGATTTCAGGTTGATCCGGACGACGTCAGGGTCGTCGGGCGAGGAAACCTGGTGGTCGTCGGGGAAGAGACGGAGTTGCCGATCTTCGCCCTGCTGGTTGTGGAACCGGACGGTGCGTTGCCAGCGGCGTTCTTGCTCGTGGTTGAGCTCCCCGAGGTGGGCGACGACGCGTTGTCGCGGACCGGCCTCGGTGCGAACGCTTTCGACGAGAGCGTAGTAGATGTGCGTCTTGCCGTTCTTGGTTCGCCGATAGCGTCGCAGGAACATAGCGGCCTCCCCGCCCACAGATGATGAGGCGGGAGAGGCCATCAAATCAAGACAGAATTTCTAAAATAGGTTTTCACTACATCGGTTTTCGAGCATTTTCACTACGATTTTTGCGGGTTTTTTCGACGTCCGCGCCCCGAATTTGGGCCAAAACTAATTCTTTCCTGCGCAACTTAGGCCAGAAAGGATCCTCAAGCAACGGTTCGACAGAGAAGCGTGTATCATATCGATTTCGATGGATTCCGGAGACGACGTACCGTCTGGGGCGACTCTTGAATAGCGCGAGCCTCACTTCAGTCTCTCAGAAGATCATTGCTAAGAGATCGGCTCACCGGGCAAGAAGTGACGACTCTTGAGTCGCTGCTTCGCTGGGGGACGGGCTCACGCCCGATGTTGGGGGCTGCGCCGGTTTGAACCCACGCCCTCACAGACATGGTACGGGTTCTAGAACGCACAACGAAACCGGTGATGCGCCTCCCACAAGGAAGGTGCCGTCAATCGACTTCGCGACATGCCAGTCTCTCGCTCCACGTAAGCGCCAGGGCGCTGCGATTACGAACCGAAACGCCCGTCCGCCCTCTGGCCGCGTCTCCATCTTCCTCACGCAGGAAATCCAGCCGTCGCACCGCGTAAACCCTTGACATCTTGCCCTCGTCGGGCCGATTGTTTAATCTTAGTAAAACCTTTTTGCCGAGCGGGTCTCTTGCGATGAGAGTTCGGATGCGCCACGGGTTTGATCTTCGCAGCACGTGCATCCTGGGTTTCTGTCTCTGCCTCGGTCTGGAGCGGCATTCAGCACTCGGCAGCCAAGGCGGAGGACGCGGCGCCCGGCGTCGACTCGGCCGCGGCCGACTTCTTCGAGACCAAGGTTCGACCCTTGCTGGCGGCGCATTGCTGGGAGTGCCATGGGCCCGATAAGCAGAAATCGGGGCTGAGGCTGGATTCGCGGCAGGCCGATTCTCAAGGGGGGCGATACCGGGCCGGCGGTGACGACCGGCAAGCCGGAGGAGAGCCCGCTGGTCGAGGCGATCGGCTACGACGGAGCGGTGCAGATGCCGCCCAGGGGAAAGCTTTCGAAGGCCGAGATCGCCGCGCTGACCGACTGGGTCAAGCGGGGCGCGCCCTGGCCTGAGCACCGGCCAGATGTGAAGCGCCAGGCGGCGTCGGCGTCGAATTCCACCGGCTCATCGATCACCGCCAAGGACCGAGAGTTCTGGTCGTTCCGGCCGGTGCGGCAGCCTGAACCGCCCGCCGTTCGTGACGAGTCGTGGCCGCGTTCGGCGCTCGATCGGTTCATCCTGGCGAAACTCGAAGCCAGCAACCTGAAGCCCGCCGCGCCGGCTGACAAGCAGGCACTGCTGCGGCGCGTGACCTTCGACCTGATCGGGCTGCCGCCTACGCCCGAGGAGATCGAGGCCTTCACGAATGACAAGAGCCCGGATGCGTTCGCGAAAGTGGTCGACCGGCTGCTGGCTTCGCCCCATTACGGCGAGCGGTGGGGCCGGCACTGGCTTGACATCGCGCGCTACGGCGAGGACCAGGCTCACTCCTTTCAGCCCCGGCTCTACCCTTGCGGCTTCCGCTATCGCGACTGGCTGACCCAGGCGCTCAATCGCGACATGCCTTACAACCAGTTCCTGGTCGAGCAGATCGCCGGCGACCTGATCAACGGTCCCGGCCGATTGGAGCGATTGGCGGCCCTGGGATTCTTTGCCCTTGGGCCGGTCTACTACGGCGATGCCAAGAAGTTCGATCAGTACGCCGACCGGATCGACACGCTGACCCGCGGCGTGCTCGGGCTGACGGTGGCCTGCGCCCGCTGCCACGATCACAAGTTCGACCCGATCCCGACCACGGACTATTACGCGCTTGCGGGCGTCTTCGCCAGCACCGAATACCAGGAAGTTCCCTGTGCACCAAAGAGCAAGTCGAGGCTTATGACAAGGCCCAGGCGGCCGTCCAGAAGAAGACGCAGGAGATCAATGCCTACCTGAAAACCGAGGCCGAACGGCTCAAGCTGAAGGTGCCCCGCAACCAGATCGAGAAAGCGCTGCCGGCCGATTCACGCAAGAAGCTGGCCGCGCTGCGGGCCGAGCTTCAGCAGCGGAAGAAGAGTGTGCCGCCCAAGTATCCGGTGGTGCACACGCTTGCTGATGCGCCCGAGCCCCGGACCATGAAGGTCTTGATTCGGGGCAACCCGGACACACCGGGTGCCGTTGCCGCTCGGAGATTTCTGGCTGTTCTGGGGGGTGAATCCGCGCCTTTCTCCAGCGGCAGCGGCCGGCTGGAGCTGGCCCAGGCGATCACCAGTCCGGCCAACCCGTTGACCTCACGCGTGCTGGTCAACCGGGTCTGGCAGCACCACTTCGGCCGCGGGTCTGGTGGCAACAGCCAGCAATTTCGGTGCCCTGGGAGAACGCCCCACCCACCCGGAGCTGCTCGACTGGCTGGCCGCCCGGTTTGTCGCCACGGGCTCTTCGCTGAAGGCGCTGCATCGCGAGATCTTGCTCTCGGCCACCTACCAGCAGAGCAGCCGGTTCGACGCCCGGGCGTACGAGCTAGACCCGGCCAACACCCTGCTGTGGCGAATGAACCGCCGCCGCCTCGAGGTCGAAGCCTGGCGCGACGCCATGCTGGCCGTCGCCGGCCGGCTCGATCGGGCGCTCGGCGGCCCCTCGGTCAGTCTCGACGCGACCGAGAATCGATCGCCGCACCTACTATGCGGCGATCAGCCGCCACGACTTGGCCCCGCTGCTTCGCCTCTTCGACTTCCCCGACCCCAACATCACCAGCGGCGGACGGGTCGAGACCACGGTGCCGCTCCAGCAACTTTTCGTCCTCAACAGCGAGTTCATCGTTCAGACGTCTCGAGCGCTCGTGAACCGGCTGGGAACGAATTCAAGCCCGGGGAAGACGCGCCGCGCACATCCGCCAGGCCTACCTGTGGCTCTACGGCCGTGCCCCAACCGTGCGCGAGGTCGAGCTGGGCCTGAGTTTTCTCAGTGCGGATAGCGAGCGAGACGGCCTTGATTCGTCGAGCGGCTGGAAATCGTCAAAATCCCAAGCCACCGGCACGGGACGGGAATCCCGGCCCCTTGAAGCAAACCTCACTCGCTGGGAACAATACGCCCAGGCCTTGCTCGCCGCTAACGAGTTTGCGTATGTCGATTGACTGAAACTGACGCAACCGTCTCCGCCCGCTGTTTCCCTCGCACCGCCCGCAGCCCACTGCCCACCGCCCGAGGTCACCGGTCATGAGTCAAGAACGTCACTCCCCACAGTCCGACTTCTCTCCGCGGCCCTTCTCGCGCCGTGAAATGCTATGTCGCATCGGCGGTGGGTTCGGAACCCTGGGACTGACGAGCGTGCTGGCGGAAGCGGGGGCTCTCAGGCGCCGGCCCCGGCGCAAGCGCAGAGCCAGAGCCCGTCGGAGGCGCTCGTACCTTCGAACCCGCTGGCGTCGCGGCCGCCGCATTTCCCGGCCCGGGCGAAGCGGGTCATCTTCCTGTTCATGAACGGCGGCCCGTCGCACGTTGACACCTTCGATCCCAAGCCCATGCTCGCCAAGTATGCCGGCCAGCGGCCCAAGGCGATCGCGGTCGATACCCAGCGGCCCAATCGCGGGGGCCTCCTGGCATCCCCCTTCAAGGCGCGCCCCCACGGCCAGAGCGGCATCGAGGTCTCGGAGCTGTTTCCGCACCTGGCCGGCTGCATCGACGACCTGTGCGTCATCCGTTCGCTGTACACCGACAATCCCAACCATGAGCCTTCGCTGCTCATGATGAACTCGGGAAACATGCAGCCGATCCGGCCCTGTCTCGGCTCCTGGCTGACCTTCGGCCTGGGCACTGAGAACCAGAACCTGCCCGGCTTCTTCGTGCTTTGTCCGGGCAAGCCGGTCGTCGGTCCCCAGCTCTGGAGTAACAGCTTCCTGCCTGGCATCTACCAGGGAACCCACATCAACAACGCCTCGATCGACCCGGCCAAGATCATCCGCGACGTCCGCAGCCGCCACCTGCCCGCGCCGCCCAGCGTGACCAGCTTGACCTGCTTCAGGCGCTCAATCGAGAGCATCTGGAGGCGCGCGGCCGCGACGAGGCTCTTGAAACACGAATCGCCTCGCTGGAGATGGCCTATCGCATGCAGTTTGAGGCCCGCGAGGCTTTCGACCTGGCTCCGGAAACGCCCGCGACGCGAACCGCCTACGGTGAAGGTCCGTTCGCGAACGCTTGCTTGATCGCGCGGCGGCTGGTCGAGCGGGGCGTGCGGGTTGTGCAGGTCTATTACGGCAACGACCAGCCCTGGGACGATCACAAGGACATCACGCTCCACCGCGACCACGCGCGCAAGAGCGATCAGCCGATCGCCGCCCTGCTCAAAGACCTGAAAGCACGCGGCATGCTTGAAGACACGCTGGTGATCTGGGGCGGCGAGTTCGGCCGTACTCCCAGCTCGGAAGGTGCCAAGGGGCGTGACCACCACAGCCTGGGGTTCACGATGTGGCTGGCCGGTGGCGGAGTCAAAGGCGGGATATGTTCACGGAGCAACTGATGAATTCGGCTTCCGTGCGATCGAAAACCGCATGCACGTTCACGACCTGCACGCCACGATCCTGCACCTGATGGGGCTGGATCACGAACGTCTTACCTACCGCTACAGCGGCCGAGATTTTCGGCTCACCGATGTGAGCGGGCAGGTCGCGCGGCAGATAATCTCGTAGTTGTCAGTTGCCAGTTCTCAGTTGCCAGTCAAACCGTGCCGATCTTGGTGACTGTCACGAACACGTGCATGTCATGGATTTACTGGCAACTGGCAACTGATCACTGGCAACTCGCAGCCTACTTTTGACCCCACAGCACCGTGCGCAGGCGGATGCCGCCGGCCGCTTCAGTCTCGAAGAGACCTTCCTGGAACCAGCGCGTCCAGCCTCGAGGTCGACGAGTCTCACGACGGACACCGTAAATCTTGCGACGCCGCTTGGGCTCATGGTCGCCTCCGTGGGGAATGGAGACAGAAATTGTTGAAGTGCCATTAGCATTATACGCCTAGAGCAAGACTGATACCAGAAGCTGAATTCGCAAAAAAAAGACCGGATTGGGATCTGTCAACGTTCTGATGATTCCTTTCAATTGACTTAACGCGTTGTCGGGCTGTTAGATTGGATCAGGGACGGAAATCGCAGGAAAGAACGCTCGCGAGCGTGGATGCACAGGTGGCGTGAGGCGAGAGTTACGCTCGGTTTGTAAGCATTTCCGCGTTATCGATGAGCACCCGCGCAAACACCGCTCAATGGTGCCGTAGAGATTCCCAGTTTCACGACGTCGGAGGGCTGGATGGTCATGGCCATGTGCGCTTAGATTCGGGCCTCAGGAACATGATTTCGGCCCTGTTGGTGGTTCTACCGGTCACCGTTCATGCGCAAGAGGTCTCGTTCGCCGGCCCGATAGAGCCGCCCACGCAGTCCCTGGCTCTCTGGTATGCGCGGCCAGCCGTGCAATGGCTCGAAGCCTTGCCGGTGGGCAACGGAAAGCTCGGGGGAATGGTGTACGGTGGCGTCTTGAAGGAGCGGATCGCGCTCAACGAAGACACGCTCTGGTCGGGAGGGCCGAAAGATTGCGACAACCCCGACGCCCACAAGACACTGCCAGAAATTCGAGCCCTGATCCTGAAAGGCGAGTTCGCCCAGGCGCAGAAACTGGGCAAGAGGATGATGGGGCCGTACACCCAATCGTACCTGCCGATGGGCGATCTGCGGCTTGCGTTTGATCTGCCAGAGAGTGGCAGCTCACTCTCGGTGAGCGACTATCGCCGGATGCTCGACCTGGACCGCGGCGTGGCCAGCGTCGAGTACACCATGGGTGGCGTCCGATACACCCGCGAGATCTTCGTCTCGCATCCCGACCAGGTCATGGTGCTCCGCTTGACTGCCAGCCGGCCACGCCACCTGTCATTCAGTGCCAAGCTGGGCAGCAAGCTTCATTTCCGAACCCGGGCCAGAGACGGCGTGCTCGTCCTGACGGGCAAAGCCCCCTCGAACGTTGATCCCAACTATTACCGCCGGCCCAACCCGATCGTGTACGCCAGCGATGAGCAAGGTGAGGGGATGACCTTCGAGTGCCACCTTCGCGCGAACGCCGAAGATGGGAAGGTCTCCGTCAAGGATGATTCCATCCGGGTTGACGGAGCCACCAGCGCAACGCTCCTGATTTCAGCCGCCACCAGTTTCCATGGCTTCGACAAATCACCCGGCCGCCAGGGCGTAGATCCAGCGCCCATCGCCGCGGGTCATCTCGCCTCTGCCGCTGGCAAGTCGTACGAATCACTCTTGCGTGATCATATTGAAGACCATCAGCGAATGTTCCGCCGGGTTGCGCTCGATCTCGGACCATCGAGCGCCGAGGCGCGTACGCTGCCGACAGACCAGCGCGTCAAACGTTTTGGGGCCGACGACCCGGGTCTCGTGGTGCTCCATTTCCAGTACGGCCGCTACCTGCTGATCGCCAGCTCCCGGCCCGGGTCGCAGCCGCCCAACCTTCAGGGGCTCTGGAATGACGAGGTACGGGCGCCCTGGAGCAGCAACTGGACGATCAACATCAACACCGAGATGAATCTCTGGCCTGCCGAAGTAACCAACCTGGCCGAGTGTCATGAGCCTCTTTTCGAACTGATCCGCGGCCTGGCGACGAACGGTCGCAAGACGGCCCGTGTTAACTATGGCTGCGGCGGCTGGGTGGCCCACCATAACACCGACCTCTGGCGCCAATCGGCCCCGGTGGGAGACTTTGGCCATGGTGACCCGACCTGGGCACTCTGGCCGATGTCTGGCCCGTGGCTATGCCAGCACCTGTGGCAGCACTACGAGTTCGGCGGCGACAAGACTTTCCTGCGAGATACCGCCTACCCGCTCATGAAAGGAGCAGCCGAGTTCTGCCTCGACTTCTTGATAGACGATGGCAAGGGCCGACTTGTCACCGCGCCCTCGACGTCGCCGGAAAACGTCTTCGTGATGCCCGATGGCAAACATGCGGCCGTCAGCATGGCCAGCACGATGGACCTGGAATTGATTCATGATCTGTTCACCCATTCCATCTCCGCGTCGAGCATCTTGCAGCTTGACGAGCCCTTCCGCGTACGGCTGGAAGCGGCCTTGCGCAGGCTTTATCCCCTTCAGGTTGGTCCCGACGGCCGGTTGCAGGAATGGTTCCGGCCGTTCGACGAGGCGGAGGTGCATCACCGGCACGTGTCGCATCTCTGGGCGGTCTACCCGGGCAACCAGATCACCCGCGCCACTCCCGACTTGCTGGCGGCGGCGCAAGTCGCTGGAGGTCCGGGGCGACGCGGGCACGGGCTGGTCGACTGGCTGGAAGATCAGCCTCTGGGCGCGAATGGGCGAAGGCGACCACGCCTTGGCGTTGATCAAACAAACGCTCAGGCTCCAGCCCGGCGGCGTTTATCCCAACCTGTTCGGCAGCCACCCACCCTTCCAGATGGACGGAAACTTCGCCTTTCCGGCCGGCGTTGCCGAGATGCTCGTGCAAAGCCACGCCGCGGAGGGCGAGATTCATCTGCTTCCCGCGCTGCCCAGGGCCTGGGCGACGGGGTCGGTGAAAGGGCTGCGCGCACGCGGCGGCTTCGAGATCGATATCGCCTGGAAAGACGGCAAGCTGACATCGGCGATGATCCAATCGAAGCTCGGCCAGAGCGCCGTGGTTCGCTACGGTGACAAGACGGTCCCGCTCTGGACCACGGTCGGAGGGCGGCACGCGCTCGATGGAAGGTTGAATCCGACCGACGCCCCGGACAAATAAGTTTGATCCGCCTCCTCCCGCGTGCGATATTCGAGATGAGAATCTCATAGTCCTCGCTTCAGGAGCCCCGATCATGTCAGACGGCTATCCTTGTGGCGGCGTGGGCCGCCGGCAGTTCTTGAGTGCGGCGGCGGCGATCCCGGCGGTAGCGGGTATGCCCGTGTCCTACGTTTCGGCCCAGGAGCCCAAAGCCGCGAGCGGCAAAGCCGAGCCCAATGAGAAATGGGGTGTTCCGGGGCCTTACCCGGGACGCGTCGTCGAGGTCCGCAATCCCCGGATGATCAAGAACGACGTCAAGAACCGCGAGGCGATCAAGCAAGCTGTCGATCGCGGCATGAAAGATCTCACCGGCGCCGATGACGCCGTCTCGGCCTGGCGCGGGTTCTTCGAGCCCGGCGACGTCGTGGGCGTGAAGATGAATCCGGTGGGCAACCCCCTGGCCAACTCGTCGAGCGAGCTGATGCTCGAGGTCATCGAAGGGCTCAAGGCCGCCGGGGTCAAGACCAAAGACATCGTCGTCTACGAGCGCTATCGCGATGAGTTCATCGGCGCCAACATGCACAAGGCCGTTCCCGACGGTATCGATTGGTGCGGGCTGGGCGTGGGATACAACGCTCATCAGACCGACATCAAGGGCGTCGACGACCGCCCGACCGACAACCTTGACCGCCTGACCGGCTACGATCCTGACGAGTTCATGGTCATGGAGCTCGTGGGCTACGGCGAGGACCCGAAGGACGATCGAACCCGGCGGTCGCACCTTGGCCTCCTGCTCACGCGCAGGGTGAACAAGATCGTCCTCTTGCCCGTGCTCAAGGACCACGGCTCGGCCGGCGTGACCGGGTGCGCTCAAGAACATGAGCCATGGCTCGGTCAACAACGTCTGCCGGTCGCACAGCACGCCGGATACCAACGTCTGCAACCAGTTCATTCCCCAGGTTGTCGCCCACCCGATCATCCGCAAGAAGTGCGTCTTGCACATCATGGACGGGATCAAGGGCGTGTATCAAGGGGGGCCCGGGGCCTCGAAACCTGAGTGGACCTGGGAGAACAACGCCCTCCTGTTCGCGACCGACCCGGTGGCCATGGACCACGTGCTCTGGCGCTACATCGACGCCAAGCGTAAGGAGAAGGGACTGCCCCCGGTCGCGGCCTCGGGCAAGTCGGGCCTGGATCCTCTGGGCAAGGAAGGCTTCGACATCCGCCAGCCCCAGCACATCCGCCTGGCCGCGAACCTCGGCCTGGGGATCTTCGAGTTCAACTCGCCCCGTGGCCGCAAGTTTTCGATCCAGCACAAAGTGATCGATCAGGCGTGACCCCACGGATTGGAAGTGAATCGAAGCGGTCGACTACGGCCAGCACTTGACCCCTGGCGGAAGTGACGATGCGGGAATCTCGCATCCAGGTCAGGCTCCGAACGCTGATGATCTCGGTTGCCTTCGCGGCAGTGGCGTTGACAATCGCCGTGATGCTACTCAGACCCAGGCGACCGGTCGTGTTTGTTCGCAACCCGATCGTCAGTATGGGGACAGCTCTCCAGCGATCGAAAGGCCGAGCGACGTGGCAAGTCGAGAATCGGGGTACCGCCGCCCTCCGTATCTGGATTCTTCGCTCGACGGAATTTGTAAGAGGCTACCCCCCAGAGCCAGTTGTCAGGGCCGGGTTCTCCGTTCTCCACGTGAGTCGTCGCATCCCAAGTACGTGGGTGCATTCGAGGTCGATGACGAGTCGGACGACCCGCAGGCTTACGAATGGTATCCGTTCTTAGATAGCAACGCCGCCGTTCATGAGCCCGTCGGGTTTTCGGCCAATGCGAGGACCCATTGAGCTCTCCACTTGCGCGAATCAATTCGTCGAAGGAGCTAGGGCTGCCATTGTGTGCCTTGTTTTCCTCGGATTACCAGGTCGATCACAAATCCCCGGTCATGCTCGGCGCCAATCGGGAGGAGTCGTTTCGCCGTCCGACCACGTCGGCGGTTTGCTGCCGGAGTGGAGCCTTTCGATGTCTGCTGGCCGGGGCGGATCACGGGCCTGAGGGAACCTTTCCCGAGATGGGTACCTGGCTGGGCGTGAACGAGACCGGTCTGGTCGTCGCGGTGACCAACCGGAACGACGGCGAGCTGCGCTGGGAAGACCAGATTCACTCGCGCGGGCTGCTGGCCGTGGCCCTGCTGGGCTTCGATGACCCCGCGAAAGCCGCGCGCCATGCCGCGAACGCACTCTCCCAGGGCGGATATGGAGGCACCAACTTCCTGATCGCCAGCCCGAAGTCGGGCTTCATTGTCCACGCGCCGGGCGCGAAGCGGGTTTTCGTGGGAACCATCGATCAGGGAATCCACGCCATCACGAATCTCGATCTTGACGATGCGAATGACCCGCGGATCAGATTTGTCCGCGACCATCTCGACCCGGCGCAGTTTGTTACCTCGGCCCAGTCAATCTGCCGGAGCGATAGGATCGTCATCACGGGGCCGGATCGTGGTACTGTCTCATCGAGCCAGATCATCGTGGGACGGGAGATTGAGCTCCATCATCTACGGGGCAACCCGAATCGGGGTGCGTATCATGCGTTCCAACTGAGCCGGCCTTACCCTGCTTCATGACCTCAAGGGACGGTTCAGGCACCGAGATTCGGCGATACTTCAAGGCACAGAGCACCATGCCGGAGAGGCAAGTTCCTTTCCAGAGGAACAGCCACCAGGGACGCCACCAGGCGCCCGTAGACGACTCGACCAGGTCGGAGACTCCGAACAAGCAAAGAATCGTGCCCGAAAGTAGTCCGAGTGCTGCGATGGCCCGACCGCGTCTCAGTCCCGCGATCGCGAGACCGAGTCCGAAAACGATCCAGAAGCCGGCCTCGATGAGGTTGCCGGTTTTCTCCAGATCGAAGAGCATGGTTGCTCGGTGCCACAGGCCTTCAGCCTCCAGGCAAGCTTCTTTCGAGATGATCAAAACCCAGCGGATACCGCGATGATCGCTTCCGAGATTCAGTCCCGCTTGCGAAGTCTCGGCAATCCCGAAGCCGCCGCGTTCGCGGCCCGGTATTTCAAGACTGGTCCCGGCGAGTATGGCGAAGGCGACATCTTTCTGGGCCTCCGTGCGCCGGTGATGCACGCGCTGGCGAAGGAATACCAGGCGCTGGCGCATCGACGAGGTTCTCGTGCTCTTGCAATCGGAAGTTCACGAGGATCGCCTGCTGGCACTATTGATCCTGGTGCGGCAAACGCTCAAAGGCGACGGCGCGGTCAAGAAGCGAATCTATCATCTTTACCTGGATCATACCCGGTTCGTGAACAACTGGGACCTGGTCGACTGCTCGGCGCGGGAGATCGTGGGCAGCTACCTGGTGGACAGGAGCCGCAAGCCGCTTGACCGGCTGGCGGCGTCGAAAATGATCTGGGAGCGGCGCATCAGCATCATCGCAACCGGATATTTCATCCGCCAGGGTGACTTCGCTGATACCTTGCGGATCGCGGAGCGCCTGCTGGGCGATCGCGCCGACTTGATCCACAAGGCAACCGGCTGGATGCTCCGCGAGGTCGGCAAAAGAAACGAGCCGCTCCTCGAAGGCTTCCTGCACAGGCATGCCTATGTCATGCCCCGGACGATGCTTCGCTATGCGATCGAGCGATTTCCCCTGGAGAAAAGGAAGGCGTTTCTCAAGGGGCCAGCGCTCGGCCAGCGCCTTGAGGCCAGCCTCGCTGGTGAAATAGCTGAGGTGATCGCATGCGACGGTGCGGATCGTACAGGGTTGTTTCCTTCCAGAGGGAAGAGCTTTCATTCTTGTCGCCGTGAGGGCGATGTCGCTCGGTACCTCAAGTACGATCGGGCTAACCCGATTGAGAAGGAACTCTTCCGAGACGATCCGACTGATCAAGCGGTCGATCGCGTGTCCCCACGCGGAAGCTGCGGAGATGCTGGTTGGACGATTCACCGATGCGGTTCCGACCAGCAGGGTATACGGGATTTCGGGGTCTTTGGCGCTTTGCAACCCCTCGATGATCCGGCCGAAACGCCTGATCTCCTCTGGCACAACGGTCCCGTGCTCGATCAAGGCCGCCAGGCTGCCGATCGCCGACGCCGGCCAGGCGATCGTGGTGAACTGATTCAATCCCAGGCTCAGCACCACGGTTGCCCAGTCGTCGAACCGTGGCCAGGGCCATCCTCCGTTGGGCGTTCCGAGCATGATGAGTTTCCGGACGGCCCGATTCTCATCTTCGCGTTCGATGTACCAGTGCGCCAGCAATCCTCCCGTCGAGTGCGCGACGATGTCGATCCTCTTGCGATGACCCGGCCCCAGCCCCGTGGCCTCCATTTGTTGTTTGAGGGCGCGGGCGGCATCATCGATCTTCGTGTTCAGAGGGTCATATTCGAAAATCAGCACAAGGTCGTAGTGGTTGATGAGCGGTTGGCCATCGGGCAACTTCGCGAGTCGAACGCTCGAAACCATGCTCTGAGAATCGCCCACGATGCCGGGGACGAACAGCAGGATGTTATTTGCCCTGGCGACGCGCCTGCGTACCTCGGCCGCATCGCCGAAGCGTGTCATGGTGCCGCCAGGACCCACTTCAGCGGCGGCAAGAAGCGGCAGGGGAAATTCCTCCTCCAGCTTCCGGCTGATGACTTTCTCGAAGAATACCGGGATGGCACCCTGCGCCGATCGGCCGTCGACTGCGGAGGCCGGCAATCTGTCGATTCGGATCACGGTCTCGTCAGCCCGCCGGGCTTCGACCTGTCCGGCGGGCAGGAAGGACTCACCGTCGTAGGCAACGGCGACCACGAACTCGTTCGCCTCGAAGCGCCCACGGTACGGTCAGCCGAAGGGGTTGTTCTTGCGTGACGACCGAGGGGTCATTGACGCCCACGAACTCGAGGACGCTCAAGCCCGGAAAATTGCCCGGCGGGCTTGCGAGGATGAGCGGCACGCAGACGCTTGGGTCTTCGGTCAGGAGGCGCGGAAGCCGCACACCGGCGAGCTCGCGCAGGGCCAGCGGCTCGGTTGAGAGCCGCACGCGGGCCGTGAGGCCGGGGTGTCCTTGAAGCGTGACGCCGCGGATAAGCTCGATCGACGAGCCTACTCCGGGGACGGCAAAGGCCGGCTGGCGGCGGATTGTCGTAAAAGCGACTTCGGATGTTCTCCAGTCGTCGATCGTTCCAGTCTGCACGCCCGCCACGTCACCAGTCTGCGGGTTGCGCTGCCCTTGATTCAGCCTGCCGGAGAGGCCGGGATCGCGCGCCGGCCCTCTCGATTGCCGAGGCAGATCGAGAGGCGGCAGCTCGAGCCGTCGCGCATCGAATTCCCGGGTGCAGACGATGAGCTTGAGCAAGTATTCGTACTCGATCACTCCCTGTTGCCAGAGATCGTCAGGAACGGTTGCTTTCAAGAGGTCGCCACCGTGAGCCCACACCGTCGAGCCCGGCTCGATCTTGGTGCATCCTCCTTGGAACCAGCCGGCATTGATTTCAAAGCGCGGGGTCAATTCAAGAATTGCACAGTAGAGCGTGACGCGGCTCTTGTTGGTCAGGCAGATCTGAAAAGTAGGGGCAATCTGCCGACCCTCGATGGACTGGTAATCGAGGAGGATCGGCGCCGGCACAGCCTTGCTGTTGACCAGGAATGCCATCTCCACGTCACCTGGTTGAATCGAGCTCGCAGGGTTACTCAGGCGGGCGGTCTGAGTCCAGCGGTCCTCGTGCTTCAAACGCTGTAACGTATCGCCTTCCAGCACGACGGCGAGCGTTGGTGCCGAATCGGGTGAACGCACTACAGACCCGACAGGGACGGGCTGGATCGTGCCGTCGAGAAAATGGACGTCAAGATCATCCGCGCGCGTGCAAATGACCTGAGGCGTCTGGTCCAAAGCGAGTGAAGAAACCAGCGCGTGCACCTGGGTGAACACTTCTCGATAGGTCGGGACGCCCGTCGCGCTCTTGAGGGTCTCGCTCAGAAAGAATGAGAAAGCTCCGCGGTAGACATTATCGAGAACATATTCCCTGGCTTCCTGCTCGTCACGGCAGGCAGTGAACATGACATAGCGGCTCTTGCGGTTCTTGAGTTGCCATCCGGATGAGCTTTTGCCGGTCGCGACGGGTTCAAGCTCATCCGGGGACACGAGGAACGACTCGATGGGCCTGGCCCGGTCATCGAATGGCATACGACGCGGGGAGATCGTGCCATCCCGCGTCCCGGAGCCCGAGTAACAGGAATCAACAAAGAGTACGAGATGCGGCTCCCTGGCCGACACCTCATCGATCAGTTTGGCGAGCTCCTTGTCGGCCAGGTCCCAGCTTCCTGGCTGCCGGCTGTCGTGGCAGACCAGCGTCGTGTCAAGTCGAGCTGGGTTCGAGGTGCCAGAACTCCGGCGGAGTCTGTTCGAGCGATCCTCTGCCGCTGAAGTAAAAAATCGCGACGTCACCCTTGGCTGCCTTGCCCAGGTGATTGCGAAAGCGGTCGATAACGGCCTGTCGAGTCGCTTGTTCGTTCAACAGAGTGTGTACGCTCAGGCCAACTCCTTGTGCTTTGCCGACTCGATCCATCAAGTAGCTCTCGAACTCCTTGATGTCGTTGACGCATCCCCCGAGCGAGGGTTCCGAAGCAGGATACTTGTCAATGCCGACCAGGAGCGCATAGACGTTGCGCGAGACGTATTCGCGTTTCACGGGCGCGGTGGCCGCCCGGTCGATTGGCTCGGCTCCGGGCGCCCGCGTATCGGGGTCGTGGGCGAACAGGGCCGTTCCGATGGGCCAGAGGAGGTCGCTAATTCTCGGCTGGTCCACCTGGAGGACATGGCGGCGAATCATCGCCAGCACCTCGCCGAGCGAGTGCCCCTCGCTGGCGGCCCGGATGAGGTCCACGAGTACGTGCTCGGGTGTCCCCAGCTCGGCCAGTCCAGTCGCCAGCACGACAGGTGGCGCTGCCCAGCCGGAAAAGCTCGGCCGCGAAGGCGTTTCTCATGAAGAGCTGAAGCACGGCCTCGAACGGAGACGGCGGCTGTGGCGGGTCGAGTACGATCACCGGCTTGAGTTCGGATTCGGGAAGCGATTTCAGGAACTCATCGAGCCGCTTGGGCGTCAGGTTGTCTTGGCCAGATGCCGGTTGACCCGCGGGAGCCAGGGCGAAGACGATGCCCAGCGAAGTCATGACGCTCAACGGAGCGCCCAGGTGAATGAAGCAGAGCGTCTTGTTCTCGATCTGGCTGCCCACAGTAGAAAGGTCTGGGCCCTGGCTCGACACGACGATGACATCGTAGCCGCATTGCTGGTAGGCGAGTTGAATCCGGCTGCCGCCAGGTGTCACGTGGAACGAAGAAGCCGTCGGGTCCGACGTGATCAGCAGGACCGATCGTGTCTCTTGCCCCGATCGCCGCGCGCCGTGAGCGGTCGAGAGCCCAGCGCGTCTTGGCGTCGGCCAGTCCGGTGACTTCCAGTCCCTGCGCGGCCTGAAATGACTGGATCGCATTACGCAGCCGCGGACTGTCAGCTCCATCGACCTCAATGCCGCGGTCAAACTGGAGCCGGATCACCGACTGCACCCAGCGGATTGTCGATGGATCACCCCCGGGCAGCTCTACCGACCGGTACACGTGACGCACTCCCGGCACCGCCGAAAGAAAAGAGTGCTCTCCTTCGGGACGGCGGACAAATTCCCAGGGGAACTGGCTGAGCATCGACGAGTCGATATCGAGGCGAACGTCGATCGCCTGGGGCGCTTGCCGGCTGTCGATTTCCGCGAGCAGGCCGGAGGTGAGAAAGAGCGTCGCCATCTGGTCAGCGAGTCTCTCCCATCGCTCGTGAAACGTCGCGACGGGCCACATCGGCACGGAGGCGACGCCATCGGGAGGCGATGGGTTCTGCCCTAGCCCGAGCTGGTTCAGGAACAAGAAGCCGAGGGGGAACGTTTGATCCTGACCTGCCGGCGGGCGGGTGGTCACTGACAGTCCTTCGCCGGCTTTCCAGTCGAGGGCCATCGAGTAAGCCGGATGGATTGGCAACAAGGGGAGTGGCGACGCGGTTGCTCCGGCGGAACCCTTGAGAGCGCATTGTCCCGAGACCTCGTGTTCTTCCACTTCCTTGTCGCCTTCCGAAGCCGTCGCCGATCTCACTGCAATGCCTAGAATTTCTTCAAATCCGCGGGCGCTCTGCTGGTGCCGCGCCTGATCGTCGAAGAACCCGCGGCGGCCGGCGACATCCGCCCGCAAACGATACAGACGGACTCTGAGCCACGTCATCCCCGGGATCATCCACTTGCTCGACGCGCCGTCTTGCCTCGGCGATGGCCTCGTCGAGCGCGGGGTCGTTACAGGCAACGAAGGCCCGCTCCGCTTGATCGACCCAGGCCGTGGCGACGAGAACCCGTTCCTGGTCGCGGGAGAACTCGGCGGCGAAAGCGGGCAATTGTTCGATAGCCCGCTGGCAAGCCTCCGCTTGCTGGCCGAGCCGGTCTTCGGCACGGAGTAACCCGGCAAGTGGGAATCGAGTCATCCTTTCGGAGCCTTCGTGATTCGTCGGACCGAGAAGGGATTCGCGTGCCGCGGTCAGCACAGCCAACGCATCACCATTCCGTCCCACAACGCGCAGGACTTCCACTCGCCGCAGGCTCAGAACGGCCCGGTCGCGCGGGGCGAGCGACGGATCGGAAAGGTCGGGAATCAGGGCCAGGAATCGGTCCACGAGGCGGGCGGGCAGCTCGCCGAGGAGATCCACGCGCTCCAGCGGCTCGAGCAAGACAAGGCGGGCGGTGCCCGGGGTGATCTGGGCTAAAGCTAAGGCCAAGGCCTCGAAATACCGGACAGGCGGGGGTTCGCCGCCGAGGGCAAGGCCCGTGAGAGCCGCCTGGACGCGAAACCTGGGAGGCGAGTCGCCGCACGCGGCCAGCAGCTCATCGACAAGTCCCTGGGCCCTGGACAGATCTCCCAGCCGTCCCACAACCTCGGCGTTCAGGAGGGCGATTTTCAGCAGGGGTTCCGACCTGGCCGGAGTGTCCTCGGTGGTCGGTCGAGATTGTCCCAGAAGAGACGCGGTGCCGGTCAAGTCGCCGAGTTCGTGGAGCGTCAGCGAGGCCGATTCCGCCAGGGAGTGATTCGCATGATCAAGATAGTCTGGCCTGTTAAATTTCAACCACTCCGCATTTGCCGTGGAAAGCGCATCGAGGGCCCGGCGGTAGTCCATGACCGCGGCCGCGATCAGCGCCCTTTGCTGGAGCTCAGCCGGTTTTTCGGGTAGGAGATCGAGGTGAGCCGTGACTGCCCTTACCACTTTCCGGCGCATGTCGCGCGCTTCGCGGTGAATGCGGAGCGCGTGGTGGGGATCAAGCTCCGCCAGCCGAGCGCCAGCCCGCAAGAACCAGCTTGCCGCGGTGTGGACCGCTGGGAGGCTTGTGTCGGTCGGGGCCGGATCCACTACGGTCAGCGCAGTGTCGACGACGTCCTGCGGTCGCCCACATCCAAGCAGGATCGCCTTTCGGAACAGATCAAGCCGGGTCCTGAGCGGGTCTGACTCGGGGCCAAGCGACCGTGCCGCACCGATCGCTTCATCGCACGTCGCGAGCGCGTCGGCCAGATGGTCGGAAGCGACCTGGCGCATGGCCAGCTTCTCACGAATTTCGACCGCAAGCGCCGAGGGCATCGTGGCGGCTTCCTGGGTGCAATCGCGCCGGTGCCACGGGTTTCAGCCCTTTTCCTCTGGTTTTCGCCCATGACCCGGCTTGAGTCGGCCACCTCGGGAAGAGGGTCGCTTGAATGTTGAGGGGCCTTTCCTGTGAAGTGACAGTGTCTGACAAGCTCTGTCCCCACAACAGGAAAGGCCGCCTCGATGGACCATGCTACGTGCTCCCGACTCCTGCTGGCAACGCACTTCGCCACCTCCTTGCTCCCGCTGACCGCCCGCCTGGTCCCGGTGATCACCGAACTCGGTCGCCTCATCGTCTCGTTCCGCCGGGCCGATCCCACGCCCCGGGACTGCCATCGCTTCGAGACCCGCTTGCAGGAGTCGCTCCGCGAACTCGGTCGGATCATCGTCGAATGGACCTTCAACCACCTCGAGCCGCACGACCGCAAGGACCTGCCCGGCCAGATCGAGTCGGGCGGGACCTGGTATCGCCGCCGCTCCAAGACCCCCAATCGCTCGGTGGCCACCCTCTTCGGCACGATCACCCTGTGGCGGATGCTCTACCAGGACGTCCACGGCGTCGAGCCGTCGATCTTCCCGCTGGAGATCCGCTTGGGGCTGGAGTCCGGCCGGGCCACGCCGGCCCTGGCCGAACGGGCGGCCCGGGCGGCGGTGACGTCCCCCCAGGACGCGGTCCTGGCGACGTTGCGCCACGATCATGCGGTGCGGTGGTCGGCTGACGACCTTGCGGGCGGTGATCGCCGGCGTGGCCGCGGGGATGGAAGCTCACCGCCACGACGCCCAGGCGGACCGGCTGCTCGCCTGGCTGGAGCAGGCGGACCGGTCCTCGGGCGACCGCAAGCCGGTGCTGGCCGTGGGGCGCGACGGGCTGATGTTGCCGATCCGTGGCCAGGCGTGTTACCGCGAAGGGGCCACGGCGACGGTGTCGGTCTACGACCGGAGGGGACAGCGGTTGGGGACGGTCTACCTCGGGAGGATGCCCGAGCCGGGCCAGGGGACCTTGTCGCGGCAATTGACGGCCTTGATCGAGGCGGTGCTGCGGGGCTGGGCCGGGCCATCGCCGCGGTTGGCCTACATCACCGATGGGGGGAACCACCAGACCCGGTATTACCGCCGGGTGCTCCGGCGGATGAGCGACCCCCATCATCCCGGCCGGCGACTGAAGTGGCACTGGGTGATCGATTATTATCACGCCTGCGAATACATCACGAAGCTGTCCGAGGCGTTGTTCTCCGACGCGCGGGCGGGAGCGAGCTGGGCGCGGAAGATGCGCCGGTGGTTGAAGGAGAAGCCGCGGGGGATCTACCGGGTGTTGCACTCGGCGGCGGCCCTGCGCCGGCGGCGGATCATCGCGTCGGCGGCGAAGCGGGAACAATACCGCAGCGCCTACGCCTACTTGCGGAAGCGAATGCGCTGGTTGGATTACCGGGGCTATCGCCGGGACCACCTGCCGATCGGCAGCGGGGTGACGGAGGCGGCGTGCAAGACGGTGTTCACCCAGCGGCTGAAGCAGTCGGGGATGACGTGGAAAGTGGAGAGTGGCCAGTGGATCGTCGACCTTCGGGTGATCCACTTGAGCGGGGTCTGGAGCGAGGTGTATCAATCCTACCTGGGATCGAAAGCGACACTCCGAATGGGGACTCAAGGGACTACAGCGAAGAAAAAGACCTCAAATGCCGCATAATCGCTGGCAGCCATTTCTTGTACACTCGCTCCGCGTCGGCAGCTTTCTCCTGCTCGAGCAATCTCGACTCTTCGCGGAAGACTTCGACGGGAACGTGCTCGTGCTCGGTCTCGATCGCGCAGCTTCCGCCAGGGCTGCGCTTCGGTCGCCGCCAGGTACATTGGCCTGAATCACGGCCCCCAGGATTCTGACGTCCACCGACTCGGGACGATCGGCCGGGTCGGCCAGCTCGGCGGCCGCTTTTTCGTATCGTCGGAATGTGCTCAGGGCATCTGTCCATTCGCGAGCGGGATCAGACGCACCCGCAACGGCGATATCGGCCGCTGCTCGGGCAGCATGAAAGTAGGCGAATGCAAGGTCTTGCGGGCCGATCATCCGCTTCCCGTCGTTGCGAACGATCGGTCGCGGCGGGTCGTCATCCTCGATATGGACCGCCCCACGACCTCCGCGGCCAGCAGTTTGCGGTACGATGGCTGGTCGCGAAACTCCTCTGCCAGGAGAAGCGTACGCCAGTTCGAACCTGCGTCCTCGCCCTGACGCTGGAAATCGTGGTAGACCATCTCGAGGATCAAATGCGCGCGTTGCATTGAGCCGTGCTGCGCCTGGTTGGCCCTGGCCTGAAAATAGTCGAGGGCCTCGGAATGCAGTGCGAAAAACAGCGCGGGCTCCTGTTTCAGAAGCAAGTCGCGCATCGGTTTGAGCACGTCGGGAGTGAAAACGAGCGTCTCCGGCTCGGCGCTCTCGGTGGCCAGGCGAACCCATGATGAGCCGCTCACATATTTCTTCAGCTCGTCCCACAGGGTCTTGATGTCCGGCGGCGACGTTGAACGAGGAAAGGCCTCCTGGGCCACACTCAGACGCTCGATGCCGCGCGCTGAGTGTCGTCCTCGGGTTCCTTGCCGGCCATCTCCTTTTGGAGCCGGCGGCGAATCGGATCGGCCAGCAGGAATTCGAGTGTGAGCCGCCTGGGAACGACGCCATAGCGCAGTACCCAGCGCAAGCCCTTGTACAGATCGGGAATCTCGCCCGTTGCCGGGTCTTTCTGAATTTGGCCGATCCGCAGCACGACGCGGCGGATCAGGTATTCCACCTCGACCGACACGTTCGCGCGAATGCCGTCGGCGGTCAATTCAGGCTCGCCCTTGATGATCTCGGCGAAGAGCCAGAGTTTTAGCGGGTTGCCACGTGAGCGGTCAACCGCGGCCCGCAATTTCTCGTCGTCGTCCAGGCCGCGCATCTCGACGAGGTAACGACGGGCCTCGCGGTCCTTGAATCGGAAGATCTTGCGGTGAATGGGAGCCGGTCCCAGAAGCGCGGCCTCGGCCTCTCCGAGCCTCTTCCTTAAGTCGTATCGACCGGAGAGCAGCAGCCGGATCCGGCCGCCGGCCGGATACGCGTGCAGCTTGCTCAGGTGTGCGAGGATGTCGATGAGCTGTGGCCGGTGCGGAATGAGCACTTCTTCGAGTGTGTCAAGGATAATCAGGGCATTTGTCTTTCCGGGTAGAGTCAAGGCGCTCGCGAGCTGTTCCAGCGGCTCACCGGATTCGGCGCCTGAGGTGGAGAGCCGGCCGATAAGGGGATCGAGCGGCGTCTGGGGAAGCTGCTTGTTCCATTGCCGGGCGATCTGGAGCACCAGGCTCCCCGGCTGGCTGGCCAGCTCCGAGGGGTTGGCGAAGTCGAAATCGATCCGTGCGCAGGGAATGCCTCTGGGCAAGCACCAGCGCGCGATGGCCCAGCGCACGAACATGGTTTTGCCGGTGCCGCCGGCAGCGTGAACCTGGTAGACCCAGGTGCGCGGATCGTCCGTTTCCATCAGCCGTTTCAGGTCGGCCGTGAGCTGGGTGCGCTCGAGGTAACCGGCGGTACGATAGTACTCCTCGTCCCAGAGAATACGAGCGCTCAGGGTCGCCCTTCGAGATTCCAGCAGGTCGCGAATCTCCTTCGGCAGCTTTGTGGTATCCGGGTAGAGGCCAAGCAATTCATCACACTGGGGAATGTCGAAGCGAGCAAGAGCCTCATGGAAGAGACGATTGATGTCTACCCAGGCGGATACCGGATCAAGGCGAGCCTGCTGGTAGAGTGCTGCTATCGGGTCTTTGGCTTCTTCCTCGTACCAATGCAGCAGCCGCCTCCTGAGCGAAATCAATCCTTTGCGATCGCCTTCCTGATCCCAGGAACCCAGCAGCCAGGAGCGTGCGTCCTCGGCGACACAGTAGCTCGCCTTGGTTCTCGGGACTGGTTGAACCAGCGGGCTCGCGATGACGCGCTCGAAGTGAGAGTCGTTTCCGAGTTCGCTAGGGACTAGTCGGATGACGGCTTCGAACAGTTCGCGATCGAAGGCGCGGACGCAGGCACAGCGCCGAAGGACTTCGCGCTGGCCTGGCGGCATCATCTCGGCGGCGATCCGAGCGAAGTCTTTGCCCTGATCGAGAAGGTCGAGAGCACGATCGAGCGCATCGCTCACGGCTCTTGCTCCGGTGAGTCTACGAAGTACGTGGAATTTACCAGCACCCAGAAAGCCACTGGGCTCCAATTCTTGCCGAGATACCTCTTGCGAAATTGGCAGACGCTACTCTGCCATTCGCCATGGTCAAGCTTCATCGACCGATACCTGTCGATGGCGACCAGCCTTTCGAAGTATTGGTCGGTCAGGCTGTCGATCTGTTCGGGAGCGAATTTGTCGAGACTCATCGAGTCGAGAGTGATCTTCGCGCTCTCGAAGCCCAGACTCTTGAACGCTCCATCGTCCACGCCGAGAACCAGGACCAGATTCGCCTGGATTCCCCGCGCCATCGGTTCGATCAGGTGCGGGATCAGTTTTTGCTGGAAGCTTTCAACCAGCACGTTACTGGTGGTGAGCGGGTCAATCACGATCAGGAAAGGCCTTTCGTCGGCGATCGATCCAACCGCGGCCGGACCATTCTTCGACACAACCTGTCTGGCAAGACAGCGGCGAGCCTTGCTCGGGACTGCCTTCAGTGCTTTGAGAAACTCCTCCAGGAGCAGCTTGAACGGGTCTTCAATGAATCGATTCTCGGGAATCTGCCTTGCCTGCTTATTGAGGTACCACAGAGGCTTTGGCGGGTAGAGAGCGATCACCTGAGGCTTGGTTGCGTCCTTGCCGTCCAGCAGCGCATTAAGAACTTGATAAAAACGAAGCATGGCGCGCTTCGGCAATGGTTTTTCGATGAGACTCTGAGGATCCCCCTCACAGATCAGTCGCACCAGGGAGAGGACGTCAGCTTTCTTTGACCCGTCGCCGCCGAGCTGGACGTACTTGATGAGACGGCCACGGGTGGCGGCGTGCTGGAGGCAACAGCGAATGAACTGGGTCTTGCCTACTTTGCGGCGCACCTTGACGAGCAAGAGATTCGATGTTCGGCCCGGGTCGTGTTGAAGAAGGTTGAGGAAGTTTCTTCGATCTTGCTCGCGATCGACGAACAGACGATTTCTCGCGAATTCCTTGACGCGCTCGGCCTGCTGCCTGAAAGTGTCGAACACCGGCGCCATGCCCAGCACCTGATCAGGCGGCACGGTCACGCGGAGGTAAGGCAGCGCCCAGTCCCAGCCGCGCGACGTATCGTGGTCTTTGAACTGGTCGATACTGATCCGCGCAGCCGTGAGGGCCAGGTCAAGATCTTCACCCCTGAGGATCGACTGGTAGAGGGTGACGGCGAACCTTCCGGCCGTGTCGCCCCTCACCGCGGCGTGCATTCCCAAAACCGCCCGCGCCGATCAGGTTGATGAACGTATCGGATATCGACCAGACAGCCTGGGTGCCTTCCACGCGGCCCACGGTATCCACGGAGTGGCAGGCATTGAGGAAGACAAGCGCGGGCTTGTGATTACCAAGGTCACCGGAGATCCTCGTGAGCGTCCAGGGGTCTTCCCTGTCGTAGGTCTCGTTATACAGGTACAGACAGGGCTCCTGGCTCATCTTGTCGATCTTGCCATGGCCAATGAAGTGGAAAATGTGGGGCTTGAAGCTATCGTAGAGTTCGGAGAGCTTGCTGCCCTGGGGCGTGAGGCGGTCTCTCGAGGGTCGCCAGAGCACTTTCAGCTCGACCTCGTTCACCCGGTCCGCGAATGCCTCCTCGAGCTGCCGAACCTCTGCCTCGGCCTCCACGGGATCCTCTCCATCCACTGGCGGCCGAGACCCGACAACGACAAGAATCTTGATTGGACCGTCACGCACGGCAACCGGCGCATCGGCGCAGATTCTGCCACGGAAAAGCGAGCACTTGGGCAGAAAGGCCGGGTAGACGGGGCTGGAGCCCATCTGTTCCCAGCGGAACCGGAGCAGCTCTGGAGGATCGACATCGACGACGAGGCGGACACCCGTCTTCACGAACGGCAGGATTTCTCTCTTCCAGGTCGCGTCCAGATCACCGCTGAAGACAAGCTTGTGCAGCCACAGGGCAAATTCCTTGTTCGGCTGCGGCTCATTCCCAGCGGGGTCAAACCTGCCCAGTTCACGTCCGCCCCAGCGCCGGGATCTTGCACAAGGTCTTTTTGGTTTTCAACGTCGGCGACGGGAATCTTACCTTTCCTCACCTTACCATCGATCTCGACCTCGACGGGGTAGATCTCGGCCGATTCCTTCACCTTGTCGCGGATGCGAAGCGTGATCCATTTCATCGGAGTTTCTACAGCCTGTCTCGGGACGTGTGGTTGATCATGGGCTCGTCAGGCGAACCGATGTGGACTTCCTCTTCGCGGACGAGACAGCCAGATTTCATCATCATACTTGCCCGTTTGGGAGCTGTCAGCGCCCTGGAGACTGGCCGCCAAGAAAAGCAAGAAATACTTGTTGACGCTCCATAACGGCCCCTGTAGGGTACCTGTGGCCTGGTCGTGAGGCGATTTCACATCTCCCCCAATCGTTGCGCGGCCTGAATTGCCAAGGGAAGATCCAGGGTTCGTCAACATCCAGATCAAGGCGGCCGAAAACCCTATCCCAGCGCGGGTTGAAGGAGCCATCCATGGCAGACGGTCCAGTTGGGCACCAAGGCAAGCGCACAATTCTCGTGGGGATCAACGAATACCCCAACTTCCCGCCCGAACGGCAGCTCAGGGGTTGTTTGAACGACGTGGCACTTCTGCGCGCCACGCTCCGCGACCGCTTCGGTTTCGACGACGCTTGCATGACCGTCTTGACCAACGAACAAGCCACGCGCGATGGTATTCTGGAGGCGATGAAAAAGCTTATCGATGACACTCGAACCCGACGACGTTGTGCTCTTTTATTACAGCGGCCACGGCTCGCAGATGAGCGATCGCGAGGGCGACGAGCCCGACTTTTATGATGAAACGATCATCCCCTACGACAGCGGCCGGATGCCGCACAAGAACCGCGACATCAGCGACGACGAGATCTATTTATGGCTGCGAGACCTGGGCCAGAAAACCGGTAACATCACCCTCTGGTTCGATTGCTGCAACTCGGGCTCGCTGACCCGTGCCGCCTTCGGCGGCGCCACTCGCTCGGTCCCGCGTGACGATCGGCCTCCGAGCCAACTGCCCGAGTCGCCAATCCCCAGGTCCGAGTGGGCCAGCACTCAAAGCGGTGCACGACGCGATCGGCCCCAGCGCCTGGGCTCCCGTCGGCAGCCGTTATGTCATGATCGCCGCCTGCCGCGATGAGCAGACCGCGAGTGAATACCCGCCCCAGGCGGGCTCGGCCGATGAAGTTCACGGCTGCTTGACCTACTTTCTGCACCAGGAGTTGATGGCCGCGGGGCCGGGCACGACCTACCGCGACGTGTTCGACCCGGCCCGCCGCCGCGTGGGCTTGATGTATCCGGACCAGACTCCGCAGCTCGAGGGAAACGGCGACCGGGTCGTCTTCGGACTGGTTGATCTTGCCCCCGCGCATTTTCTCGAGGTGACGGCTCGAGCGGATGAACTCGCCACGCTTGATGGCGGCCTTGCCCATGCGGTGCGCGCTGGCGCGAGCTACGAGATCTATCCGCCGGGGACCAAGCAGCGAGGGGAGCGGGAAGCAAGGGTCGGCCTCGTGGAGATGACCGCGGTTGGAGGTTTGACGAGCGATGCCCGCGTCGTCGCGGAAAGCGCGCCGGGCGCGATTGCCGCGGGTTGCCGCGCTTTCGAGCTCGATCCTGGTTTTGGTGACGCGTCGCTTACCGTCAGCCTCGCTCCTGCTCCGGCGGGGCTGGAAGAAGCGCATCGCCAGCTTGCCGATCGACTCGCAAAGTCGAAGACTCTCCGCGTGGTGAAACCCGGCGATGGCGTGACGGCCCTTGTGCAAGCCATTCTGCTGCCGCCGCGGGATTCCGCCAGGCCAGGCGATCCCGTGCAGCAGCTCAAGGAGGTGAAGGCCCCGACCTGGGCCATCGTCGGCGGCGGAGACCGGCTGCTGGCGCCACCGAAACCGGCGGCCGCGGTGGCAGCCGTCGCCGAGAACCTCGAAAGAATTGCCCGCTACTTCTTCCTGCTGGCGATCCGCAATCCCAAGAGCGCGCTGAGCGGCAAGGTGCAAGTGACGCTGCTGCGAAAATCGCGGGGAGGCGACTGGCATGACGCTCTGCCCGACGGCGACGGGCGAATCGTGTTCAAAGTCGGCGACCAGCTCGCGTTTCGGGTCTGCCACTCGCATCCGGATCATCTTTATCTGAACGTGGTCGATTTTGGCATCAGTTACAAGGTCGGCCTGGTTTATCCGCCGGCCCAGGGTGCTGCCGAGATACTCGAGTCCTTGCTGCCTTTCGAGTTTGGCAAGCGCGAGGGGCAGCAGATGTTCCTTCAGAAATTCCCCGAAGGCTTCGATGGGCCGCAAGGGCAAGAGACGCTGAAGTTCATGGTCGCAACTCAACCGATTGACTCTTCGTGGATGCGACAGGAAGGCGTGCGAGAGGTGACGCCGACCCGAGCGCTCACCCTGGAAGATTGGACCACGGTCGAGGTCGAGTTCACCGTTGTTCGAGAGTGATCCCGGATGTTCCGGGGTCGGAACGACGGTCGCCTACCAGCCAGAGCAAGGAGCCACGCCGATGGCATCGGACTCCCCGAAACGAATTTCCGTTTGCGCCAACACACCAAATGGCGGCCCCGCCCATTACGGGCCGCCCAAGGTCGACCCCAACCTCAAGCCTGGCACACGAGCCGCCATGGCCGACGTCCGCTGGGAGAGCCGAACGATCATGGTTGGCTTTACCGACGGCAAAGACGCTTGGGGACAGAAGCTGCGCGACCAGGTGAAGAGGCTCGCGCCGATGTGGAGCCAGTACGCCGACGTCACTTTCGAGTTCGTCGAAGGCTTCACGAACGACGTGAGTATTTCTTTCGAGCCGACCCCGCTAGCTGATTATGGCACTTACAGCAGCTACCTCGGCACCGATTCCCGGAGGTTCTCGCGAACCGGCCGGCCCTCGATGTACCTTGTCTTCGACCCCGACGACGCCAACAACACCGACCTGGAGTTCCAGAGAGTCATCGTGCACGAGTTCGGCCACGCACTAGGGCTGATTCACGAGCACATGCGTCCCGACCGCCCGATCTTCTGGAACCAGCAGGCTGTCTACGATTATTACCACAAATTGACAGGCTGGGACTGGCCCATGATCGAGGCCCAGGTGATCAACCCGTATAATCGCAACATCATCGACCAGACCCCCTTCGACCCCCAGTCGATCATGATGTATCCCTTCCAGGCGGGTCTGGCGAAGTTCGCCGACGGCACTGATTTCGTCACCGATTGGAACCGCGATCTGACGAAGGGCGATACCGACTTGATCTCGCGTGTCTATCCGAAGTCGTGATCCCGGGTGCCGGCGGAGTTATCTCCAGAGCCTCCCGCGGAGTGTCACTCCTTCGCTCGAGGCTTCTCTCGCGTGAACATCATGAGCGTTTGACGAGAGCCTTTCTCGGCCGTGAAATCTTTGGGCCGGGGCTGGTCGGCGTCGGCCATGCAGATCGTGAGACGATCGTTGTCGAGGCGATAAATGCCCAGCACTCGCTTGCCTCGAGTCGGTCCGCCGTCGGCAATCACGTCGATCGACTTGGGGCTCTGGCTGGGGTCGAGCACCATGGCCGTTCCCGCGAAGCTCTTGCCATTGCGTTTCCAGACGACGTGATCCTTGACCACCGTTCGCGTGATCGTCCGCACAATCTCCTGAGACGTCTCCTGGCCATCGCGGCGAAAAGAGCTGGCGAGCCACGTTCCCTGGTGCTTGGCGAACTCACGACTCGCCTGCTCTTGAGCCTGAACTCTCAAAGCCAATGGGCAGACAACGATCGCTGTGAAGAAGCGAAGATCCGTCGCATGGCACTTCGGCCCGTCCTGTTCGCCAATCCGGCTCCGCCCTCCGCCTCAGCCAAACAACCGGGTCACGGCGTCTGCCTTGACCAGTTCGCGCGGCTGGTTGAGATGGTTGTAAACCAGGGTTGCCGGGTCGATGCCAAACCCATGGTAGATGGTGGCGAGCAGCTCGCCGGGGTGAACGGGATCGGATAGCGGCGCAGAGCCGGTCTTGTCGGACTGCCCGTGAATGTGCCCCCGCCTGATGCCCGCGCCTGCAAGGACCGCCGTGTAGCAGTACGGCCAGTGATCGCGACCATCGGCGCTATTGCCGTTGCCGGAGGTGCTGACGCCCTTCTGCGGGCTGCGGCCGAACTCGCCGACCGCGACCACCAGCGTTTCTTTGAGCAGCCCGCGATCGTCCAGGTCGGTGAGCAGGCCCGAGAGACCCTGGTCCAGCATGGGGCCGGACCGGTCGCGCATCCGGTTGGTCAAATCAACGTGGTGGTCCCACGAGTGATTGTCGGAGTTGGCCACTTTGGGCCAGATCACCTCGACCACCTTGGTTCCGGCCTCGACCAGGCGCCGGGCCAGAAGACAGCTCTGGCCGAACGTCGTGCGGCCGTAAAGGTCGCGCGTCTTGTCGGATTCCGCCTGCAGGTTGAACGCGTCACGAGCCCGGCCCGACACGACAAGGCTCAGGGCCCGATCGTAATACTCGTTGAGCTTGTAATCAGAGACAGCCTGGTCGATCGACTTCATGCCCGCGCTCAGGGCGTCGCGCAGCTTGGCCCGGCGCTGGAGCCGCAGGGCGAAGACCTCGGGCCGGAGCTGGAGGTCGTCGACCTTGATGCGGTCGAGCTTGGTCATGTCCATGTCGTCGCCGTCGGGGAAGAGCGTATAGGGATCAAACGCCTTGCCGAGGAACCCCGCCGTTCCCCCCTTGCCGACGACGTTGCTCTCCTGAAGCGGGCGAGGCAGCATCACGAACGGCAGCATGGGCACGGTCTGAGGGCGCAGCCTGACGATCTGCGACCCGAAGTTGGGGAAGTCTTTGGGGCTGGGGGGCTCGAGCTGGCCGGACGGGCTGACCTTGTCGGTCGTGTAGCCGGTCATCATCTGGTAGATGGCCGCGGTGTGGTTGAAGAGTCCGTTGGGGGTATAGCTCATCGAGCGGATGAACGTGAACTTATCCGTGATCTTGGAGAGCCTGGGCAAGGTCTCCATGACGTCGATGCCGGGCACCTTGGTGGAGATTTTCTTGAAGGCGCTGCGGACGTTGTCGGGCACGTTCTCCTTGGGGTCCCAGAGGTCGAGATGGCTGGGCCCTCCCTGGAGATAGACCATGATGATGCTCTTGGCCTTCCCCCAGCCCGGGCGCGCCTCCCGCGCTGGGCTTGATATCGGCAGCGCGGGCCGAGACCGCCTGGAGCTCGAGCATCGAGCCCAGGCTCAGCCCCAGGAGGCCCGAGCCGCCCACGCGAAGAATGTCGCGCCGGGTCATCCCGAGCTGCGGATCGCAAAGGTCTTTCCCAGCTTGTCCGGGGACGATGATCATCGGGAGGCTCCTGGTTAGGGGGTTGGTGGATTGATGAGGACGGCTAGAACCTCTTGTGTCTGGTACACTCTTGAACGAAATCGAAAACGAGTACGCTTGGATCTCAAAGCAGTAGACGGAACAGGATCCTCGAATTCCAGGTTCGCCACACGACTTGTTCACTTCGTCGGGAGTTAGCAGCACCAGCATGCTGATATCACTCTGAGAGTCTTCAGAGGCAGGCTGGAGATACTTCCAGATCAGGTCATTACGCTCCCTCTTGCTCATTCCGCTAAAGTCTGAGATCGATAATTCGGACCCTGACAGAAGCTGTGTTCTGTCGGTACAGATCGATCTTCGCTCCGGGATGGTCCTTCTCGTAGGAACTCAGAACCCCCTTTATTTCGTCGATGACCGGGTCTGACTTGCCACGGATGACGTTGATCGGCATTTCAGAGCCTCCCTCTAGCCCACTCAATAATCGCCGCGACCGCAGCCATGAAATCCTCGGCCTCTCCCAGCGTCATGCTGCCCGGCTTATACCTATAATCTGGCGACCAGGACTGGGCTGCCAAGGTGAATTGTTGTTTCACTTGCGGCGGAAAATGAGACCCTCCGTTCTTCTGATAAAGCTCTTTAAGCCATCATAGCTGTGACCTCGCTGTCCCCGAAAGGAGTTGAGAACAGAATGTGACTCATCCGGCCTGACAACAGAAAGGATCAGCGCTTTCAAGATGCACTCGATGCCGTAGCCAGCAAGATAAACGGCTCCCGTCGTACGCTCGCTTTTTAGAAGTATTTGAGCATCTTCATACCTCTCGATCGCACACCGATAGAACAATCGAGCTTTGCTCGAGGAAGGAGTCGCCATTCAAACAGTTTCCTCTTTCCTCTCATCAATGATTAAACAAGAACGCCGGGCTATTGATCAAGGCCCAGGCGATATCCTGGGCCACGGTCAACCGGCGGGTGGCGGCTTGCTGGATGCTCATTTCCAGGTCGTGCCGCAACTGTTCGAGAGTCGGGTCAAGCGGCACCGGCCGCTTGGCCGACTCGAGCTGGCGCTTTAGCGAGGCGAGCTTGTCGTCGACGGGCAGGGGGGCTTTGCTGGCGGCAATGGCGGCCACCTTGCTCCGCCAGTCGCCGTCCATCTTCCGCACGTACGCGAGCAGGGCGTCCTTCTGGGCCTGGGTGCGCAGCTCGGGCACCGTCGCCACGATGGCGCGGAACTCGTCGGGGATTCCCAGGCCAACGGGCTTAGGCACGCTCGTGATCGCGAGGCGGAACCGGCCAAGGGTGAACGTGGGCGCGTTGAAGCGATGGTGCAGCTTGATCGTGATCAGCGTACCGCCCGGCTTGCCGATCGGCTCGTTGGTCTCAAAGCTGGCCCAGTGCGTCACGCCCGTGGTCGGTGAAACGGCCCAGCCGGCGCCCTGGTTGGTCAGGTCGCCGTCGATGGCCTCGCTAACGCCGTAACCTTGCTGGCTGAAGTCGGCCAGAGGCGTCTGGAGCTTGACCGGTTTGGCCTGCTTGGGATCGGCCTTCGGAGCCGCGAGGACCTCGATCTCGGTGAGCACGAAATTACCGTCGGTGCGCGCGCCGGGGCCCCGGCTGGGCAGGCCGTCGTGGGGCAAGACCTCGAGCCGAACGCCCGTGATGCCGGTCAGGTCGGTGGGGGCCGTGATCGTGTAGATTGACTGACGGGCATTCTTGCCCCCGGCCAGGATCGAGCCGTCCGGCTGATGCGTGAGCGTCGCTCCGCCGCTGGCCTTGAGCGAGGTTGGCTCCAGGGTCATCCAGCGGACGGCGGGCGACTTGCCCTTTTCCCATTCGGCCACTTTCTTGGGGAGAACGGTCGACTCGTAGGCCTTGAGGTCGGCCTCGAGCTTGGCGGTGGTCGCGGCTCGCTCCTTTTCTTGCTGGGCGAGCCTGGGTGCGAGTTCCTTCTCGTACGCGGCCAGGGCGGCGGAAGCCGTGGCGATCGCGGCCAGCCGGTCTCGCTCGAGTTGCGGGCGTTTGAGAGCAAACTCCACCTCGCGCCGGCCCAAGGCCTCGGCCAGCTTGCGGTGATCTTCGTCCACGGACTGCAAATCACCGCGGCACATCGCGATCTCTTCGGGCGTTGCCGGTCGGTTGAGCACCCGCAGGAAGAGGGCGCTGATCAATTTGGCGTCATCGTTCTCCCGTGTGACAAGCTTGGAGAGCTCGTTGTTGGGGTCGGCGATCGAGTCGGCCAGCGTGGGTCCGCTCACCAGGGCCATGACCGGGCCAAGCTGCAAGCCGCTGGTCCGTTCGCATTCGCAGGCGCTCTCTGCGCCGGGCGTCCGAAAGTGGTCAAGAAGCCGCTGGGCAATTCGACGCCGGAATCGGGCAAGGCCGCCGCGCGAGTGCCCGGCGCCACGCCAGGGAACTTCGAGGCCGAGCCGGTCACGCGATAGACCGCGTCGAGCAGCACCTCGGCCGGCAGCCGGCGCGCGATCGCGTGCGAGTAATTGACCTTATCGTCCTCGTTCCACTTGTTGGTCTCGACCGCGAGTTGATAGGTTCGCGAGGTGCAGATCATGCGCACGATCTGACGGATGTTGAAGCCGCTCTTCACGAACTCCGCGGTCAGGTGGTCGAGCAGCTCGGGGTTCGTCGGCGGGTTGCCTGCGCGGATGTCGTCAAGCGGTTCGATGATGCCCACGCCGAAAAGGTAGCCCCAGAGCCGGTTGACATAGCTGCGGGCGAAATAGGGGTTGTCTTTCGAGGTCAACCAGGCGGCGAGCTCGATCCGCCGCGGAGCGCCCGCGGCCGGCTTCTGGTAAGCGACCTGGAATGGCAGCTTGGGTGCGGCAACCTGCTTGGTCCGATCGTGGATGACCTCGCCTGAACCGGTGTCGGCAACCATTTCATAAAGCGGCTTGGCAGCCTCGACCTCAGTGCCGCCCACCATCCGACCGCCGCTGGCCGGGTCGGCCTTGAGGCCCACCTGGGCGAAGAACGCCGCCGTCTGGTAGTACTGGTCCTGGGTCCAGCGCTCGAAGGGATGATCATGACACTTGTTGCAGTTGAACCGGACGGCCAGGAACAACTGCGTCGAGTTCTCCATGGTGGCGGCCGGCTCGCGCAGAATCTTGAAGTAGGCGGCAGGGGGGTTCTCCTTGTTCGACCCGCTGGCCGTGAGGATCGTCCGCACGAAGACGTCGTAAGGCGTGTTGGCCGCCACCTGGCCGCGAATCCACTTGCGGAGCCCAAGCGCGCCTTCGACGTCAAGGAACTTCCGATTGACCTGAAGCAAGTCGGCCCATTTGTTGGTCCAGAATTCGACGTATTCCGGTGAGCCGATCAGCCGATCGACGAGCGCCTCGCGCTTGGCGCGCGACTCGCGCTTGTCGGCCAGAAACGCGGTCACGTCCTCGGCGGTCGGCGGCAGGCCGGTCAGGTCGAGCGAGACGCGACGGATGAAATCCGCGTCCGAGCAGAGACCCGACGGCAGAATCTTCATTCGCTTCCACTTGGCGGCGACCAGCTCATCGATACGTCCGTAGGCCGGCGGCTGAGACCAGGCGAACCCGCCCCGATCGCCCATGACCGTGAGCGTGGTCGAGGCGTACGCGCCCTCGAACCGAGCCAGGATGGGTGCCTCACCGCGGCGCAGGGCCGTCATCAATCCCGCCTTGTTGGCCGTGGCGACCTCCATGTTGCCCGTTTCCAGGAAGGCCTCGCGCGTGACGTCGCGCACCTCACCGTTTGCATACGTCGCCATGACCCGAAGCTGCTGGCGGCCGCCGATCAAGGGCACGATCGGGTTGGCCGGAGAGACCTCGATCTTGCTCACGCGCGGGGTCGAGGTATCAAGCTTGGCGCCGTCGGCGATCCACGAGCGCAACACTTCGTAATAGGGTTCGCCCGGCTGCATGAGCGCTCCGCCCACGTGGGGCAAGGCGCCTGTGGGCTTGCCCAGCATCATGCTGTCATCGGGCGAGGCCAGGTTGACATGCCGCGCGGCTTCGTCATCAACGAGCGCCCGGACGTCGAACAGTGGGTCATAACCGCGGAGTGAAAGCTTGAACCCGCTCTTACCCTGCGCCGAGCCGTGGCACGTCCCCGCGTTGCAGCCCAGGCGAGAGAGAATCGGGTTGACGTCGTGGATGAAGTCAACGCGTACTGGAGTCTCCAGGCCGAGTACCGTCACGGAAACATCGACGGCCTTGCCGGCGAGGCTGAGAGACAGAGTTGCCTTGCCATCGACCTTGGGCCGGATCAGGCCCGAGCGAGACACGAGTGCGATGTCCGCCGAGAGCTTGGGCTCGACCATCCGGGTCGCGTCAATCGTCTCGCCCGTGGCGAGCTTGCCGGTCACCAGCAGTTGAACGTAGGCGAATCTGTTGGTCAGCCGGATCTCTCGGGGTTGTACTTCAAGCGACGCCAGCGCCGACCCCTTGGGCAGCGTCTCGGTTTCCACGGCCTCTTCCTGCTTCGGACTGACACTGGTCACCGGCGGCTCTTAGCCACCGAAGTCGTTTTGACCGCGACCGGGGCGAATTCCTTGACGATGGTGCCTTTCTCGGGGTCGATCAAGCGGACAAGCCCATCGCCGCCGGCCGCGGCCAGGACCTTTCCATCGGGCTGGAAGGCGACCGCGTAAACGCCTCCCTGGGGCATCTTGACGCTGGCGACTCGCTTCACGCCGGCCTTGTGATAGGCATCGACCGCGGCGTTTTCCGCGGCAGAGCGAGCCGTGACGACCTTCTGCTGGATGGCCTTCAGATTGTCGGGATAGGCTGTGTCGAATTCGTACGTATAGACGCCGACCTCGCCCGAGGAGCCGTCAAGGCTGCTGCCCGCGGCGATCCGCTTGCCGTCGGCGCTGACGGCAACACTGTAAACGCGGCCCGGCAGCGCGGGAAACTCGCGAATCAAGTTGGAGTCGTCGCCGATCACGCGCACCGTCTGCCGATGCACGCGGTACAGCTTGGGCTGGCCGTCCGAGCCGCCCACTACGACCTCATCACGCTTGGGGTGGCGGGCGACCGCGGCCAGCCCTCCCTTGAGCGCTCCGGGAGTGATCGACGTGATGTTGTCGACGAACCGCTGAGTGGCCACCTCGGTGAGCTTGGCCGACATGTCGCGGCCCACCGAGATCAGATGCGAGCCATCGGCCGAGAAGACCGTGTTCAGGGCCCAGTCGCTGTGCGAGCCCATGAAGAGTACCTGCTCGCCCGTCTTGGCATTGATGGCGCGGACGGTGTTATCGGTGCAGCCGAAGGCGATCTTGGTCCCGTCGGGCGACCAGCTCACTCCATACACCGTGTCGAACGTGGTGGGCACCGAGAGCACGAGCTTTCGCTTGGCCACATCCCAAACCTGCACCTCGCCCAACCGCGACGGGCGGCCGCCGGTAACGGCCAGCTTCTTGCCGTCGGGAGAGAAAGCCAGCGACTCAACCCGCTCGGAGAGTCCGACCAACCGGCCGACCAGTTCGCTTCCATCAGCCTTCCAGAGCAAGACCTCATGAAACCCGGCCACGGCCAGGATCGAGCCGTCGGGCGAAAACGCCAGCGACGGGATCACGGGCAGCCGGCTGTACTCGGGCGGGTGCTCCATGTCGTATTTCTTGCCCAGATTCTTGGGCGAATCATCGCTTGCGCCCTGGGCGATCCACTGCGTGAGAAGCGCGATCTCGGAGTCGGCCAGGGCCGGCTTGTTCTGCGGCATCTCGGCCTTGCCGCCCTGGGGCGTGATCAGCTCGATCAGATGGCTATCCAGCCGGCTTGCCCGGCACGATCGCCGCAATACCCGATTCTCCCCCCTTGAGCATCCGATCGAATGCTGTCATCACATAGGCCCCACCAGCCTTGGCGGGCTGGTGGCAGCCCTGGCAATGGGCCTGGAGAATCGGCCGGATCTGCTTGTCATAGCTAACCTTCACCGCCGGCCCCGCCGCCGCTTGCTTCTTCTTGCTCTCGTCCGCCGCGCTGGTGGCGACCGACATGATCGACAGGGTCAGGAAAATTCCGATCCAGCGGCTTGCCGTGGTGATTCTTGGCAGAGACATCGCGGTGTGCTCCAGGGCTATCTGATTAGGTGTGGGCCTCGGCCGTGCCTGGTCTTGGGTGTGATCTCCCGGCTGGGGCCGGAGCTGACCAGGAACACGAACGTGGCTCAGTTCGGCGGTGGTTCTATAGAATCCACCTCGGGATCGGGAGGCTGGTAGGGGGTAACGTGTCGGGCAGGATCTTGGCGGACGCACGGCTGAGTTGCGACTCGACGTCAAGGAGACATCGCACAAGCCACGTCAACTCCGCAAGACCCGGCTACCTTCGATTATACCAAGGACTGCGCCGTCATTCAGCACTCAAAAGCGATTCACGCCGAAATTGTCAAACAATTCAATACTAGACAAATTATCACGTTGATTTCGGGAATGAGCGACGGTCTTCCGGATTCCGGTCTTACCGCCGCGAACGGCTCATCCGGAAATGCCAAATTCATCAGGAGTGACCGGGAGTCGGTGTGCGTGCGCAGGTGATCGAGGTCGGAGTCTCGTCACGGTAACGCCGGAACTTCCCACCCAACACTCCCGCCGCGTACCACGGGGGCTTCGTTTTACCAGATTTAGCATCTCCTGACGTGCGATCCGCCCTGAATCTGCCCGAGCACCAGCCGCGACGAGCCGAAGAATCAGCGGGATCGATTGGATCAGAAGATCCCGCACGCGCGACCGGACGACGGAGTTTGATCCCCTGGCCGTCGCGACCGGCCATCAGATTGCATGCACTCGAATTGAGAAAGACCGCGCGGACCCTCCCCGCGAACGGGCAGGCCCTCAACTCCAAGTATGGTGCAAGTTGAGACACGTCGTACCCTCCATCCCCGCAGGAATGTCCGGGCCTGCTGAGGGTTGTGAGGGAACTGGCGCCGAGTGACATGAACCGTCCCTGCGTTGTATGTCCTTTTCGCGGTCCCGCTTCGCGAAAAATGGCAAAGCAGGGGGTGGCCATTGCTCGATTCGTCGCAGCTTGCTACATTTGTCGTAGGTTTGCGGGACGTCCATTGCGGAGGTCGAATCGAAGTCGATCGCGATCCGAGCGGAAGGGTCGGGCAAGAGGGTTGGCCGCTGGCAGGTAAGCCTGACGGACCTCAGCCTTCTGGTCCTGGCGGCCGGGTTGGCGGCCGGGGTCGTCCGAGAGGCGAGAGACATCTGGGTCGAGTCGGCGCGGGTGTCGGGCGTTGGGGTGGAGGTTGTGGCGGTCATCCTCGCGCTGGTCCTGGTGCGCTCGATCCTCGGACTGGCCCGCCGACGGCCACGGGGTGGGGGCGTCACGATGGCGGGCTGCCTGGCGTCGATGGCCTGGCGGGCCCTGGCCGTTGTGTTGCTGATCTGCTTCGTCCTTCAGGAGTCGGAGATCCTGCGGATCGATGTCGCGACCCGCATGCGGATCGATGTCGCGACCGGCAGGTCCTCGTTTGTGGGGGGGGTTGGGGCGAGTGGTTACGACGTGAGGGAGAAGCTGATCCCCATCTCGCGATCCTGGCCATGTTCGGCATAGTGGTGGGCATGGGGGCCGGGCAACGTCGATAACGGGCTGAGGGTCGATCTGAAGATAAGGATTGGCGGGGTGTGTACTTACGATTGATCTTTTCGTGAGGGTTGTAGCGCAAGAAACGCCGTTCTTCGCGATGATGGGTGGGTACCACCCACACCCTTCAAGGAAGAACGGCGATGAAAGCAGCAAGGAAGCTGCAGAGATTGCAGCAACCCGCGTCGTTGATCGAGTTCGTGCGACAGTTTCTCACGCCGCGGGTTTGGAAGCAAGCCCGACAATGTGTCGCCGATCGGCGCTCTAAGCCGCGATGGGACTTGCAGCCTCTGGTACTGGTTCTCCTGGCGATGACCTGGGCTGCTGGCGACGCAGAGTCCGAGCGGTTCGTGGCGGCACGCGGGTTTTACGTGGCGTGCTACGAAGGCCGCAAACGTCCCGGTGAGACGCTGGTCGGGTTTCAAAAGGCATTGACTCGCTTGCCCGTGCGGCAGCTCTGGGCGCTGGCTCAGGGCGTCCGCGACGAAATCCGACGTCGTTATGCCGAGCGCCTTATGATCGGCGGCTTTGTGCCGATGGGCTGCGACGGGTCGCGCATCGAGTGCCCGCGGTCGGCCGAACTGGAAGCCCGCATGGGCAAAGGAAGCAGCGAGGCATCGGCCCCGACCGCCTGGGTTACGGCCTTCGTTCACCTCGGATCAGGGCTGCTGTGGTCCTGGCGGATTGGCAAGGGAACCGCTGACGAACGGCTGCACTTGCGACAGATGTTATCCCTCCTGCCTGCGGAGGCCCTGGTCGTGGCCGATGCGGCCTATATGGGCTATGAACTGGCCCGCGCGATCCTCGAGCACAAGCAGTCGTTTCTGCTGCGGATGTCGTCGAAGGTTCGCCTGTACGCGCTGGATGAAACTCCCATCGAGCAATGGCAAGAAGGCCTGGTCTACTACTGGCCGGAAACCATCCAGAAGCAGCAGCAGCCACCGCTCATGTGTCGGCTGATTCGTGTCCAGGCCAAGGGGCAGACCAAACACGATGTCTGGCTCTTGACCAACGTCCTCAGTCCGCAACGGCTCCCGGCGAAAACGGCGGCCAAATTCTATCGCTGGAGATGGCGCAACGAGGGCCTCTTCAGAACTTATAAACGGACGCTCAAGAAAGTCAAACTTGCCAGCCGCACGGTCCGGCTCATTCATCGTGAACTGGAGGGATCTTTGCTGGCTCTGCAGATCCTGCTGGCACACGCCGACCTGGCACTCCGACCAGAGGGCACGATCGGAGAACTGGCCGTGAGCCCACGGAAGGTGCTGATCGAAATCCGCCAGGAGATCGCCGGCAGCGCGCACCCTCACCGTCGGACGACCACTTACCGCCGCCGGCTGGAAACGTGCCGCGTCGAGACGCGCCGTCAGCGCAGTCCCAAGGCGAGTCGTGAATGGCCACGTCGTAAGGCCCACCGACCTCCCGGGGCCCCGATTTTCCTCACGATGAAGGAAGACCAGAAAGCCTTACTGGAAAGGAACATCCACGCCAGATGACGGACTACTTGTTATCGACGTTGGGGGCCGGGGTAGGCCTGGCGCGACCCGAGCCGCGGCGTCCGCGACCTTACTGGTTGTTTGTCCCACTGGCCGCGCTCGCCGGTGTGCTGTTCGTCGCCGTGCCGGCCACCCATGCTCTCGGTCCACTGTACATCCTGAACGTACTCGATTGGGTGAACAACGCCATGCGACCGCTCGGACGGATCACTTCGACCAGTCTGTCGGCGCGGTTGCTTCTCGCGGGGATGGAGGCCGTCCCGGCGACGCTGACGATCGTCGGGCTCGCGCTGATCGTCGCGCGCGACTTTCAACGGGCCGGGCGGTCCGTGCCCTGGGCGACGACCCGGGGAGGCTGGTTCGTCCGGCTGCTCTCGCTCGCGGCCGCTGGTGCGGCGGGGATCGGCATGGCGCTCGTGGCGATACCGACGATGAGTCCCCACTGGCGCGATGGGTTTCGCGGGGTTCTGGATCCGGAGGCCATCGTGATCATGTTCATCGGGTTCGGGACCTTCGCGGCGGGCCTGGCGGCTCGGACGGTCGTGCCGCGTCCGGCCTGGGAGAAGCCGCGATGGTTGCGGCGGCTCTCGATCGTGCTCCCGCTGGGATTGATGGGAATCGTTGTCGCCTCCGCGCTGAAATGCCTCCCCTCGTCCATGGCGATTGATCCCGCGCTACCCCCGATGTTTGCTCAGCTGCTGGATGGAATCGACCAGGCCGGCGTGTGGTTCTGGGGCATGTTCCCGGCTCCGCTCGAGGCCAGCGTTCAGGCCTGGCTCGATCCGGGACGGCTCTTCTGGATCCTGACGATGGTCGGCCTGGCTTTGTTCCTGAGCGAGCTGGCACTCCGGCCGCCCGCGTTGAGGATCCCGCCGTTCGATCTGGTGGGCTGTTCGCCCGGACGACTGGTCCGTTTCGCCTGGCTCACCCTGGGCTTGACGGTGGTCTGCCTCGCCACCCTGCCGACCTTGATCGTGCTGGGCCAGGTGATCTTGCATCTCCGGTTGGGCATCAGCACCTGGACGGCCAGCGGCTGGCCGTCGCCGTTCTGAGTCGTTGAATCCGACCGCCGATCGCATTGGCCCAAACCCAACAATGACACTGGTGGCGAATTCGACCGGAAGCTCGGAAGCCCGTGATAATAGCTTCCTGATACCCCTATCTCGTCCAAGCTCTGGTCGAGCAGCCGTTGAGGGGAATTCGCCAACAGTATCCGACCGTTTTCTTTACCGCTCTGGTGGCGTGACGTCTTGATCCCCGAAAATCCACTTCTCTATAGCTGCGACGAAACGACCTGCGGGGCCAGGCCCGGTAAACGGCTTTCGCGGTCGGCCACCGATGTATCTCGCACCGCTATCATGGTCCAACATTGCTCCATCAACCGCGGAGCCGGTGGCATGCCGTTCAATCGAACAGCGCTGGTTCGGCCCGCCCACCGGGCGCTCGAGTGCGACGAACACCTACAACCGTCACGGAGGGGCCCAGCGTGTTCGAGGCTCAGCGGAGTCGCGGAGTTCCGCGCGGCCGGACTTGGTTACCCGTTTCGGAACCCCTCGTTCTCAACTGGGTTTTCGAGTCCCCGAAGGAAAACAGGAAACCGGGCTTGTCCCCGGGACCCCGCGCGAAGCCATCATGTCCCCGAGAAGCCATCCCGCCCAGCGACCACCTCATTGCCTCCGCGCACCGACATCAGTCCTGCAATCTGAGTTTGACAAAGCGTCACACTGAGTATCATACTCCGGGGGAAGGAATCCGCGGGCGATCACGGGCGAGCGAATGGCGGTGATGGCGAGAAGGAAGAGAAAGAACAGGGATCGGGAAGCAACCGCGGCCAGGGCCGGCATCAGGATGCCTGAAGTCATCGAGCTCCCGCCTTTCTCCCAGAAGTGGGGCCATTACCGGCTAACGGAGGACGATCGCACGATCATGTTGAACTCGATCTTGAGCGATCCGGAGGTGTGGCCTGTTCAGCGTGGGACCGCCGGCGCGGAAAGCCTGATTCTCCTCTCATGAGCTGGACCGTGGAAAGAGCGGCGGTTATCGGGTTCTCTTTGCGGCCTTTCCCGCGTACGGGAAAATCGTTCTCGTCACCTTGTTTTCCAAGGGTGACCAGGCCAACCTCTCGAATGCCGCCCGTAACCTTGTTGCCATACTGCTGCGCGAGATCGAGGCGGAGCTGGCTCAGATCGCTAACGAGGAAGAGTCCAGATCCCTTGAGAGAACACGAGAGAGGTAGACATGGCGCAAGAGAGGATTCCGACCAGCATGTCGGTGGCCCAAAGCATGGTAGTCTGAGCAAATCGTCCGTTCCTCAAGCGGCGCGCGACAAATTCCGGAATACCGCACGGCAGCAGGACTTGAACGACGTTGATCGCGAGGTGCTGGGCGCTCTTGCCGATTTTCGTGACACGCTTCGCGCTCGCATCCCTTTGGAAAAGAAATACACGGTTCGCAAACTTGTCGCCGTCACTCCTCCGCCTCAGTTCGAGCCCGATGACGTGAGGAACACGCGCGAGTCATTGGGCGTCAGCCAGCCTGTCTTCGCGGGCCTGCTCGGGACCTCGGTGTCAACAATTCGCTCGTGGGAGCAGGGCCAGAAAACGCCCAGCCCCATCGCGCGCCGGCTTCTCGCGCTCATCGCCTCCGATCCATCTTACTGGAAGGAAAGGTTCATCTCCATGATCGAGACGTGAGTAAGCAAGAGCGTCTTCGCGGTGACAGCGGCTTCGCGCGGCAAGCCCGGTAAACGGTTTTCGCGGTCGGCCACCGTTGAATCTCGCACCGCGATCATCGTCCAACATCGCTCCGTCACCCACGGGGTTGCTTGCCTGTCGTCCGATGAACAGCGCCAGTTCGGACGCCCATCGAGTGCGACGAATACTCACGACCGCAGAGGTGCCCGCCGAATTCGGGGCTCAGCGGAGTCACGGAGCTCCGCGCGGCCAGACTTGATCAAGGATATCGACGAGGGCCGCGGCCGGGAGCGAGCTCACCGACCCCGCATCAATCGACTTCGGGACAGGAAGGTTCCCGACGAAGCCGACCGCGTACAGGAACGCGGCGAGAAAGGCGAGGTAGCTCGCCATGCCATAAGCCAGCGCAAGAACCCGGCTCATTGTCGCCTGAAGACCCCGTAGAAGAACGCCTGTGAGGAGCCCCAGGGCGTGGTGTGCGTCTCTCTGGCATCCCTCACGAGCGAGAAGCCCTCGCCGAGCTCGGCCCCCATCGTCTCGGCGTTGTAGCGGCAGACATCAAGGTCGCTGCACCGCTTGGGCCCATCATCGGCGAAGCTCGCGATGATGAGATGGCCTCCCATCGGGATGGTTCTCCGGGCCAGCTCGACGTACTTCCGTCGGTCGGCCGCCTCGGTCAGGAAGTGGAAGACGGCCCGGTCGTGCCAGACGTCGAAGGTGCCGAGGTCCGGGGCGTCGGTGACATCGGCGACGATCCAGCGGACCCGTTCGCCACGCTCGCCCAGCCGAGACCATTGCTTTGCCCAAGGCGGTCTCGGAGATGTCGAGAACCGCGATTTCGCTCGAAGGGGAGTTCCAGGAGCCGATCGACGAGCACAGAAGCCCCACCGCCCACGTCGATGATTCGTCCGCCCTCGGTCGGAGCGAAGGCCCTGATGAGCTCGAGCGAGAGCCGGGGCTCGTCCTGATACCAGCTCACGTTGGTCTCGCCCTTGGTCTGATAGACCGCTTCCCAATGCTGTTTCCGCCGTGCGTCGAACATGAGGCCGATGGTGCAGCGGCCTCGAAGAATCGGCAACTCGGGCTTTTCTGATATGTGATGCGAAGGCCATAAGCCAGCCTTATGGCCGCTTGGCCCGGTGCTGACTGATGGGATGCGATTCGATGAAGTGCAGAAAGACGCTCGCCGCCTGCGACAGCGGCCGATGCCGGTGGTAGACGAGATAGAAATGCCGCGTGAGGCAGAGGCCCCGGACAGCGACCGCTCGCAGCTCTTTGGAGCCCAGCTCCCTCTGACGCAGAACCGCGAGAGGAACGCGACTCCGAGTCCGCGTTTCACGGCATCCTTGATGGCGACGTTGCTCCCGAGTTCGAGCGAGACGTTCAACTCGGCGAGCGACCTACTGGCCCGCTCGAGGCTCTTCTCCAAGGCACAGCGGGAGCCGGAACCCGACTCGCGGACGATGAGCGGTTCCCCGCACGAGGGCGTCGAGCGAGACGCTTCGGCGAGTCGCCCAGGGATGCCCCGAGGGGACGAGGAGCACGAGAGAATCCCGGCCAATCGGGCGAGTCTCGAGGGCCGGTTTCTCGGCCTTCTGCCCGATGAGTCCAATCGATGCTCTGCCCCTCTCGACATCCTTGATGACCGAGCCGCTATCGCTGACCGTGGCCCGCACATGGACCTGGGGATACGCCACGTGGAAGGCGGACAGCAGGGCCGGGAGGAAGCATTCTCCGGGGACCGAGCTTGCCGCAATCGGTAGGTCGCCCGAGATGGACGGATGAAAGCCGCCGAGGTCTCTTCGAGCCTCTTCGTGGAGATTGAGGATTTGACGAGCGAACTCATAGAGCCGCTCACCGGCTTCGGTGAGGGCAATCCTTCCGGCCCGGCGGTTGAAGAGCGAGACCCGGAGCTCTTTTTCGAGAGCGGCGATTCGCTGGCTGACGGCCGCTTGAGTGATGCCCGAGGCGGCGGCAGCAGCCGTGAAGCTCCCTTGCTCCGCAGCCTCGACGAACGTCGAGAGGTGCGGGAGTTCCGAGTGGCCTGGGGTGGGGATCGGAGCTGGTCATGTTCCGTTGTCGCAGTTGAAAGAGCACGACCCGAGCACCGAGCTCGGGTCGCGTGGAGGGTCGGTTGAGCCGGTGGCGGTGCAATGGGTCGCCCCCGCTACGAGGGCACGGGAAACCTATTGGCCCAGGACCTTGGGGATATCGCCCACGATGGTGCGAATATTCTCCTCGGTCAGCTCGCCCTTGAAGGCGTGGTTGACCTTCACCTTGTGGCGGGACCACATCAGGACCGTGATGTCCGCGTCCCGGGCGACCTCGTAATCAGGGGGACCATCGGGGCTCTCGCCTATGGTCAGGGGGACATGCTTGATGCCGGCCGTTGTCGCCAGCTTCTTCAGGTCGTCGGCGGGGGCCTCACCCTTCTTGGGCGTGAGGACGACGAAGCTCTTGAGCTTGCCGTTTTCGCCAATCTTCTCGTCAATCTGCTTGACCAAACTGGCCAAGGGCTCGGAGGTCTTGCGGGCGAAGACGCAGACCACCGGAGCGGAGCCGTACCTTCAACGATAGCAGAGGGTCTTGCCCTTGTTCGGCCCCGTGATGTCATCGACATTGAACGGGTTGACGGACTCGCCCGGCTTCAGGCCGGACTGGACGGCATCTCCCGCGAGGCCGGTCCCCACCATGACGATGGAGACCACCACGGCGGAGATGCCCTGTGCGAAGCGGACTCGCATAGGCTCCTCCTTCAGATAGGCTCGACCGAGATTCTCCACTTCCTAGTGTCGGAGCCGCACGGCTGCTGTCAAGAAGGCCGCGAGTCCTTTCATTATGAAAAGAAAATTTGCGGGACGGTTCAGGACGGACTCTCATTGATAGATAGAGAGCACCCGGACGAGGGGACTTCGAGACATGGCCATCGAGACACTGGGCGCTGCCCTGCGGCAGATCAAAGGCTTGTTCGCCGAACGGCGTGGCCGCGGGGCTCTCCGACGCGCAGCTCCTGGAGCGGTTCCTCACCCGGGGAGACGCCGGGGCCTTCGAAGTGCTTGTGGGGCGGCACGGGCCGATGGTCCTGAGCGTCTGCCGAGCGATCTTGCGCGACCCGCACGATGCGGAGGACGCCTTCCAGGCGACCTTCTTGGTCCTGGTCAAGAAGGGCGGCACGATCCGGGGACGAGACGCCTTGGGGGGCTGGCTGCACCAGGTCGCGCATCGTGTCGCGATCCAGGCCAATACCGCCGCGGCCCGGCGGCGCAGGCTCGAAAGGCAGGTGGGTCAGATGGCTGTCGCGACTTCGACGAACGGGCCGACAGCCTCGGATGATCTGCTGCCGGCGTTGCACGAAGAGATCGCCCGGCTGCCCGAGAAGTACCGCCTCGCGGTCGTCCACTGCGACCTGGAGGGCATGACCCAGGCGCAGGCCGCCGAGCAATTGCACTGGAGCGAACGGACGCTCCACCACCGGCTGGCCGAGGGGCGTGCTCGGCTCGAGGCGCCGACTGGCCCGACGCGGCCTGGCACCCGACGGCGCGGCCCTGGGCGCGGTGCTGCTGCGCCAGGCGCGGGCCGCCGTGCCGGCGGCCTGGCGAGAAGCGACCGTCCGTGCCGCGGTCGCCACAGTGAATCACACCGATCGCCGTCGGGGCCGTCTCGGCGGCGGCCCAGCAACTGGCTCAGGAGGTGTTCAAGATCATGTTGCTCCGAAAGCTCACATCGGCATCGGCCGCCCTGCTGGCGGCCGGCCTGATCGGCTGGGGGGCATCGGCCGCCCTGGTCTCGCTCGGGCAGGAGGCCCCGAAGAGGGCAATTGCGCAGCCGGTATCCGCCGCCCGGCCAACGGCCGATGACCGCCGTCCCGCAGCCCAAACCGGGCTCCGCCGACACGGCCGGCACATTCCCGGCTCGCGGCCGGGTGCTCGACCCCGACGGCAAGCCGGTGGCCGGCGCCGGGGTCTACGTGCGTCCCTATGCCGAACGTCGCTGGAGCGAGCAACGACCCGATGGCCGCGCGGCAGAAGGGGCGTGTGGCGTCGACGGATGCGGACGGCCGGTTCCATTTCGAGCTGGACAAGGGTGCGAGCGATGGCTCGTACTGGAGGGGCGTGACCGGTTGGCACAAGGCCCAGATCGCGGTCGCCGCACCGGGATTCGCACCGGCCTGGGTCGAGGCCGGCGACATGGTCAAGCGGGGCGAGATGGCGCTGCGGCTGGTCCGGGACGACGTGCCCGTCCGCGGGCGTGTCCTGGATTCGCAAGGCCGGCCCGTCGCCGGGGTGGTCGTGCGGATCCGAGCGATCTGGGAGGTCAACGACGGGGTCGACCTCGACGCCATGCTGGCCTCGGGCGCGGTGGATGAAGAAACATGTCTCAGATCGCGCGCCGGTACGGAGACTCGCTCGGCTCGGCGACCCCGACCTGGCAAGCGGATCCCGCGCCCCTCTGGCCCGGGGGCCGGAACGCCTGGACCACCGGCGCCGACGGCCGGTTCGAGGTCCAGGGGATCGGGCGCGACCGCATCGCCCGGCTGGAATTCCACGGCGGCGGCGTGGCGGACGGCACGCTCGACGTGATGGCCCGCCCCGCGAAGGCGCCGCCCAAGGCCCGGCCGCTTCCCAGCCTGCGCAGGAGCCAGGGAGGGCCGCGAAGCCGCGTTCCTTGGCTACTACCCTCAGGGTACGCAGCTCGTCGGCGCGACCTTCGACTACATCGCCGGCCCGACCAAGCCGATCGTCGGCGTCGTCCGCCTGAAGGGGTCCGGCAAGCCGGTCGAAGGCGCCATCGTCCGGGGCGTCGACCCGGGGACGCATACCGCCGTCACCGCCCGGACCGACGCCGCGGGCCGCTTCCGCCTCGATGGGGTGCCGAAGGCGGAATTCTACCAGATCGAGGTCAACCCGAGGCAAGGGATCGACGCGTTCCTCCGCCGCTGGGAGATCATCAATGACACGGAGGGTCTCAAGCCGCTCGAGGCGGCGGTCGAGGTGCCTCCGGGGGTGATCGTGATCGGTCGGTTGATCGACAAGGCGACGGGCCGGGTGGTCCCACCAGGGGATGTCGAATACACCAAGGCGCCGGATAACGTGGCCAGCGGAGACGCCCTGCGGTTTCTCCCGGCTGGCCGACGGCGGCGTTCGGGCTGACGGTCCCGCCCGGCCGCGGGATGATCGCCGGCGCCGCAGCCGTCGAAGGGACGGTTGACCCGTACGTCGCCGCCCACCTGAAGGCAGCGGACCGGAGAAACAATACGCTCGAGGACAGGTTATATTTACACAAATTCGTCGGTCATCACACCTATCGATTCATCGACGTCCCGGCCGGCTCGGGACCGCTGGCTGTGGACCTCGAGCTGACCCGCGGCCCGAGCCGCACGGGCCGGCTCATCGGCCCGGACGGGCTGCCCGTCGTCGGCGCCGAGGCTTACGGCCTCAGCGCCTGCGACTGGTCGGGGACCGGGCGCTCCCGGGCGCTCGACGCCGATACCTTCGAGGTCGGGGGTCTGGAGCCGGGCCATCCACGGCTGCTGGTCTTCACGCACAAGGCCCGCAAGCTCGTCGGGGCGGCCGTGCTCAAGGACGAAGACCTGAAATCCACCGCGCCGCTGGAGGTCAAGCTCGTCCCCGCGGCGCGATCGCGGGACGGCTCCTCGACGACGATGGCCTGCCGTGGGCGGGGGCCACGCTCAGTGTCGGATGTCCGACCCGGACCGGCCCCCGGGCTTCGGATGTTCCTTCGGTGAGACGGTCACCGCCGACGCCCAGGGTCGCTTCCGGGTCGAGGCGTTCGTGCCGGGCGTGGAGACCGAGGTTACGATCGCAGTCCCGAATCGTGGGGACCTACTCGATGGCGGCGAATGCCCTCCGGAAGCCCGCCCTGAAACCGGGCGAGGTCCGTGACCTGGGCGACGTGAAAGCCAAGGTCTTATCGAATCCATAGCGATCTGCCGCGAAGATCACGCGAAATCGCACTCGGATTTCTCCCTGGATGGTGCTTTCGGGATCGTTGCAAAGAAAGGTGGCCGGTCGGGTCTTCCTCGACACTTATTCTCGTGAAGCGTGGGCTTGAGGAGGTAACCGAGGCATGGCCATCGAGACGCTGGGCGCCGCCTTGCGGCAGATCAACCGCCTGTTCGCCGATGGGGTGGTCACCGGGCTTTCCGACGCGCACCTCCTCGACCGCTTCCTCAGTCGGCGCGATGCGAGTTCGTTCGAGGCCCTGGTGGCGCGGCACGGGCCGATGGTGCTGTCGGTCTGCCGCGGCATCCTCCGCGATCCGAACGACGCCGAGGACGCCTTCCAGGCCACCTTCCTCATCCTGGTCAAGAAGGCCGGCACGATCCGGGGCCGCGTCAGGCCCTGGGCGGCTGGCTGTACCAGGTGGCGCATCGCGTCGCGGTCCAGGCCAACATCGCCGCGGCCCGGCGACGTGCCCGCGAACGGGAGGCCGGACAGATGACTGCCGCGTCCGCGTCGTCCGGCCCGAGAGTCTCGGACGACCTGCTGCCGGCCCTGCACGAGGAGATCGCCCGGCTGCCCGAGAAGTACCGGCTGCCGTCGTCCTCTGCGACCTCGAGGGCATGCCCCAGGCCGCAGGCCGCCGGCGCAGTTGCACTGGAGCGAGCGGACGCTCCGCCGCCGCCTCGCCGAGGCCCGCGAGCGGCTCAAGGGCCGCCTGGGCCGCCGCGGCCATGGCAGCCGACGACGCCATGCTCGGAGCCGTGTTCCTCCGCGAGGCCCGGGCCGCCGTGCCCGCCGGCCTGGCAAGCGGCGACCGTCCGCGCGGCGCTGGACATCCGTCGATCACACGCGTCGCCACCGGGGCGGTCTCGGTGGCGGCCCAGTCTCTCACTCGGGAGGTGCTCAAGGCCATGTTGCTTCAGAAGCTGACGATCGCGTCGCGGCCGCTCTGCTGGGTGCCGGCCTGATGGCGTGGGCGGCCTCGGCCGCCCTCATCTCGCGGGGAGATGAGCCCCCGCAGCCGGCGCCGGCTCGCCGTCACCCGACGGCGGACCCCGCCGGCCGCGACCCAGCCGAACCCGAAGCCGACCCGCTCGATGCCGTCGGCACCTTCCCGGTCCGCGGCCGCGTGCTCGACCCCGACGGCAAGCCGGTGGCCGGGGCCGAGATCTACGTGCATCACTACAGCTTCGACGCCATGGCCACCGCGACGGTCAACCCGGTCCCGGAGGCCAGTCGGGCCGGGTCGCGGCGAGCGACGCCGACGGCCGGTTCCGCTTCGACCTCGACAAGGCGGCGAGCGACTTCCCCTACAGCGACTAGCCGGCCTGGCACGAGGCCGAGATCGCGGCCGTGGCGCCGGGGTATGGGCCGGCGTGGGTCGACGCCGGGTCGCTGCTCAAGGGGGATGAGGACAGCCTCTGCGGCTGGTCCGCGACGACGTGCCGATCCGCGGCCGGGTGGTCGATCCGCAGGGCCGGCCGGTCGCCGGCGTGACCGTCCGGCTCGGGAGATTCGTCGAGCTGCGAGACCCAGGAGCGGACAACGACGCGAGCTCTGCCTCGGGCGAGATCGACTATGAGCAGATCGATCTCGCAGTACGACGGCCCGACCTGGCTGGGCGGGCAGGGCACCTGGACGACCGACGCCGACGGCCGGTTCGAGGTCAGAGGGGTCGGGCGCGACCGGATCGTCTGGCCTCGAGTTCCGCGGCCCGACGCTGGAGAAGGTGTATCTCTACGCGATGGCCCAGCGACATCCCAGACGCCGGCCGAAGCCTCCGGCCGAGGCCAACGCGATCGTCGATGACGGAAGTCGGCCGCCCGCCTGCCCCTCCGCTCGTCGGCGCGACGTTCGAGCACGTCGCCGGCCCGACCAAGCCGATCACCGGCGTCGTCCGGCTCGAAGGCGACGGGCCGGCCCGTGGCGGGAGTTCAGGTCCTGGGCGCCGAACGAGCGACCTGGACCGAGGTCTCGGCCCTGACCGACGCCCAGGGCCGCTTCCGCCTCGTCGGCCTGCCCAAGGCCGAGTTCGTATCAGATCACGCGCCGTGCCGAGGCCGGGCGTCGATCCCTTCCTTGGCGTCCGAGATCACCGTCACCGATACCGAGGGGCTCAAGCCGATCGAGACGACGCTCGACGCTGCCCCAGGGCGTGATCGTCACCGGCCGCCTTGATCGACCCGGCGACCGGCCGGCCGGTCCGGGCCAAGCATGTCAGCCACATGAAGCTGCCGACCAATCGGAACGACGGAGACGCCGATCTGAGTCACAGCGACCTGGTCGACCCGACCTTCCGGATCACCGTCCCGCCCGGCGAGGGGATGCTCTATGCCAACGTCCGCGGCGAAGGATGTTCCTTACACCCGCGCCTACCTGAGGAAGGCCGACAAGGGCAAAGGGATCGGCGGCCTCGGGGACGGCGAAGACCATGATCATCCGCTGGATGCATACCATGCCTACCAGATCATCGAGTGTCCCGGCCGACGCCGAGTCGTTCAATCGTTGACCTCGAGCTGACGCGCGGTGATTCGCGCAAGGGCCGACTGGTCGATCCCGACGGCAAGCCGGTCGCCGGGGCGCAGTGCTACGGCCTCAGCGACGCCTGGGGGGAAGTGAAGACGCTCGCCGACGATACCTTCGAGGTGCTCGGCCTGGAGCCGGCCATCCCCGGCAGTTGATCTTCGCCCACAAGGAGCGCCGGCTGGTCGGCTCGGTCGTCATCAAGGAGCAGGACCTCAAGACAGACTGCGCCGCTGGTGGTCCGACTCGATCGCGCCGGCTCGATCAAGGGCCGTCTGGTCGACGAGGACGGCCTGCCGCTGGCGGGTGCCACGCTCTCCGTCCAACCTCATTATCCTGACCGCCAGATCGCTTCGGGTCCGGTCGGCAAGGTCTCTGGCCCGACGGAGAGACCTTCACCTCCGACGCCGACGGTCGGTTCGAGATCGACGGCCTCAAGCCGGGCTTGAAATCGTCCATCTACGCCCACAGCAATGACGCGTCCCGACCCATCGGCTGGAGACTGGCAATGCTTTGCGTGACATCACCGTCCAGCCCGGCGAGATCCGCAACCTGGGCGACGGTGAAGGTCAAGGTAGGGGCGGAATAACCGGTCCAAAGTGGAGACCGCCAATGCGATCCCGATCATCGACGCGGGCCTCGAGCGACCCCTGGGCCCTTTATGTCCCCGACGACGACGCACCCTGGGACCTCCGCCGGGTCGTCCACCTGCACCGCCGGGCCGGCTTCGCCGCCACCTGGGACGAGCTCGCAGCGCGACCTGAACGACGGCCCCGAGGCGTCGATCAACCGGCTGCTGGAAGGGAAGTCCCGATCCTGCGGCGTCCCCGCGGATTTCGCCGCGTTCGCCGACCGCCTGGCCGACCTGGCGCTGGCCGCGCCCGAGCCCAATCGCCTCAAGGGCTGGTGGGTCTACCGCATGCTCTTCGGCCCGGACCCGCTGACCGAGCGCCTGACCCTGATGTGGCACGAGCCACTTCGCCACCAGCAACCTCAAGGTCAACGACCTGGCCTGATGCGCCGGCAGAACGAGACCCTGCGCTCGCTCTGCCGCGCCCCGTTCGGCCGGCTCCTGCACGCGATGCTCCGCGACCCGGCCTTGCTCATCTGGCTCGACGCCCCGGATAACACCAAGGGCCATCCCAACGAGAACCTCGCCCGCGAGCTGATGGAGCTCTTCACGCTCGGTATCGGTCCCTATTCCGAGGACGACGTCAAGCAGGCGGCCCGCGCCCTGACCGGCTGGCGGTTCGTGGGTGATGAGGTCCGGCTCATTCCCGTCGCGGCACGACCCGGGCACCAAGACCATCCTCGGCCGCACGGCGGCGTTCGACACCGACGGACTGGCGGCGCTGCTCCTCGACCATCCCGCGACGTCCCGCCGGCTGGCCTGGCGGCTCTGCCACGAGTTCTTCGGCGAGGGGGCGGTCGACGACGGCCGCGACTCGATGCGCTGGCCGAGGGCCTGCGCGACCACGACCTCGACATCGGCTGGGGCGTCGCGACGGTGCTCCGCTCGCGGCTCTTCTTCGACGCCGCCAACCTGGGCAATCGCGTCGTCGAGCCCGATCGAGTACGTGGTGGGCGCGGTGCGGGCCCTCGAGATGTTCGACCCGTCGCCGAGCACGCCGGTGCTGGCCGACTGGTGCGGGCGGCTGGGCCAGGACCTGTTCTATCCGCCCAATGTCGGCGGCTGGCCCGGCGGCCGCGCCTGGATCACGACCCGATCGGCCATCGGCCGGGCCAACTTCGCCGCGGCGCTGGTCGAGCGGCGCGCCGGTCGGCCTGAGCACGCCCGTTCGACCCGATCGCGCTGGCCGACCGCCATGGCCGAGGGGCGAAACCCGTCGTTCTTCGCGCGACTGCTGCTCGGTGCCGATGGCCCCGAGGTCCCGCTCGATGCGCCGGGGCCGGCCCGGCAGGCCCTGGTCCGACTGCTGGCCTCACCCGAGGCGCAGCGGATTTGATCCCATTTCTCAGGAGGTGAGACCGTGATCACACGCCGAGGCTTCCTCGCCCGCGGCCTGCGGGATTCGTCGCTGATCGCCCTGGCGCCGACGCTGCCCGGCTTCCTGGCGCGCACGGCGCACGCCGCCGGCCCCGAGAAGGATGGCCGCATCCTGGTCGTCGTGCAGCTCGACGGCGGCAACGACGGCATCAACACGGTCGTCCCGTTCAAGGACGACGGGTACGCCAGGCACCGCAAGGCGATCCGGCTGCCCGAGAAGCGGCTGATCAAGGTCAACGGCGAGGTCGGCCTGCACCCGGCGATGCGCGACGCGGGCAAGCTGCTGGAATCGGGCCGGCTGGCGATCGTTCCGGGCGTCGGGTATCCCAACCCGAGCCGCTCGCACTTCCGCAGCATGGCGATCTGGCAATCGGCCCGGCTCGACGAGCGGGATCACACCGGGCTGGGCTGGATCGGCCGCGGCCTCGACGAGCGGCCCGCCGACCCGCGACGGCGCCCCGGCCGCGATGCTGATCGGGCCCGACTCGCCGCCGCCGGCCATCCGCGGCCGGCGGTCCGTCAGCGCCGCGCTCGACCGGCTCGACGACTATGCCCTGAGCGACAAGGAGACCGGGGCCAAGCCGGTCGGCTCCTCCAACGCCGGGGACGACCTCGGGCAGTTCCTGCGCCGCAGCCTGCTGGACGCCTACACCACGGCGGACCGCCTGGAGGCCGTCGCCGGAGGCCCGCGGCGGGCCATGCGTCCTATCCCGAGTCCGAGCTGGCCCGTCGGCTGCGGCCTGACGGCGCGGCTGATCAAGGCCGGGCTGGGCACGCGCGTCTATTACCTCGAGCAGGGGGGTTACGACACCCACGGCCACCAGCTCCCGCGCCACGCCCCGTTGCTGGAGGACCTCTCGGCGTCGCTCAGGGCGTTCCTCGACGACCTGGCGGCGTCGCGGCTGGCCGACCGCGTCCTCGTGCTGGTCTTCAGCGAGTTCGGCCGCCGCGTCGCCGAGAACGGCTCGATGGGGACCGACCACGGCACCGCCGGGCCGGTCTTCCTGGCCGGCCCGTAGGTCCGGCCGGGGCTGCACGGGGCCTACCCGAGCCTGACTGACCTGGTCGACGGCGACCTGAAGATGACGGTGGACTTCCGCCGCGTCTATGCCACCGTCCTGGAGGGCTGGCTCGGCCTGCCGATCGAAGGAAGCCCTGGGCGGCGCCTTCGAGCCCTTGCCGCTATTCCGATCGTGAGAACGATGTGATGATTGTTTTGCCACACAGGTCCTCAGTTCGCAAACAGCTTGTCGGGAAACCCCAGGGACGGGGAAACTGTGACGCATCTCGTTTTCACCCGTGATGCCACATCAAGGGATGTAAAGCCTCCCCGCACCGCGAACGTCGTCTATCCTCAGGAGGTAGTCGTACAGTACCTCGACCACGCGCTCCACGTAGGAGCTGTTCATTCGGAACTGGTTCATGTCGGCGATCGTGAAAACAGGCAGGGACTCAGGGGAAGTGTTTCGCCGAATGGTCGCCTCCAGCGAATCCTCGGAATCGAGATTACGATTGTCGGTGATCAGGATGAGTTGCTCGGCCTGACAGACATTCCAAACCTCTAAGTCTGTTGAGGACCCCGAGAGACCGATGTCCTCAAAGCGATGCAGAACCAGGCCGAGGGCCTGCCAGAACTCGGCCCAGGCATCCGCCTGCATGCGCTGCACGAGATACTCGACCTGTCCTTGGATATTCGCGTCAGCCACGAGTCCCTTCACCGTTGGTCTCCTGGCGTCGTTGCCTCAGGAGTTGTTGTAGCTGGCCAAGCGCTCATGGTGACTTCCTTCCCGCTCTGGGAATCGATGCCGTTGCGACCGAATCTGTTCCGCGCGATAGGCCTGGATGCGGCTCTCGTACTCGTCAAGCTCGTCCTGGTGTTGCCGGTAGTACCGCTCGATGATCGAGATCTCCTCGTAAGTCAGACTGGGGAGCCAGCGGAGGATCTCGTCGTGGGAGCACCCGGCCTGGAAGTACGGAACCAAGTCGTGAACCGTAATCCGGCTGGTGGAGAGCTGGAGGCCTCGGCCACGATCGACAAGCGTGATTTCCTTTTGCATGGCATCTCCCTCCGCGCGTGCATAGAGCACAATGATCCATTCTAAATGAGTCCTCGCAACAGGGAAAGTGATACCGACAGATTCAGAGATTCAGTGGCACGCCAGGGGTCATTGCTCAATTTTGCCGCAAGGTGAGTAAGGCAGGTAATGAGTTGTCTCACAATTCCTTCACCGCGCAATCGGCTCATCCGGAAACGCCAGATCCATGAGCAGCAACTGGAAGTCCGCACGCGAGCGCAGGGGATCGAAGTCGGTGTCTCGGCGCATGAAGGCCACGTCCTCCAGGCCGGCGGCGACGGCCTGGCGGAGGGATTGCACGGCCATCTGGCCCAGGCGGTTGACGTCGTTATCGGTCAATCCCGAGCCCGGCTGCGCCGACGCCTGAGAGCAGCGACCGGAAGCAGGCGAGGTTGTAGAGGTTGTAACCGTCGGGCTGGTGGACCGAGAGCCGCTCCATGATGTCCACGGCGCGGCGGAACTCGATCGCCGCCTCTGCGGGCCGGCCGCTCCGCTGCCGCGCCTGGCCCACGTACGCATAGCTCATCGCCAGCCGGTTCTGAAAGAGGGTCACCGTGGGGTTGGCGTCGGCCAGCCTCTGCAAGATGGCCCGCGCCCGTTCAAACGAGGCAAGGGCTTCGGCAAGTCGCCCCGTCTCTTGCTGGACGTAGCCGATGTCGTTGTAGCTTTGGGCCAGGTCGCTCTGAAACCTGGTGTCCTCCGGCTGTGCGTCGGCGAGCTTCTGGCTGATGTCCCGCGCCCGCTCATACGAAGACAGGGCCTCGGCCGAATGGCCGCTTCCGCGGTGGATCGAACCAATCTCGTGGTGGCTTACCACGAGGCCGCTGACCGCGGACGAACCGCATGGCATAAAACGGTCGTCCTTTTTCGCTGGTGCCCAGGCCGTACACCGGTACAACACCGGGGTGTTCCAGCCGGCCGGTCACCTCGGCCTCGATCAGGAACCGTGCGCGGCAGGTGGGGTCGTCGGCGTGCTGGGGCTGGATCTGCTTGAGTGCCACCTCGCGGTGCAGCTCGGAATCGAGGGCGACGGAAACAATTCCGATGCCGCCCCGAGCATGGTGCCGTAAGAGACGGAAGCGGCCCCCTTCCGACGTCGTCTGGCCAAGGTTGAAGCTCCAGTTCAGCGACTCCGACTCGCCGTGGTCCGCGCTGTCGGCAGCGCCGATGGTGAGGTCGGCCGCATCGAGTGGATCGTTGGAGCCGTCGATCGAAAACAGGGGAAGAGAATCGTGCGAGTCTGGCTCTTGCCTCGCGCCGTGATGGCCGGCGCAATCTCCCTTATGCTTCTGAACATGGCGTCGAACCAGCCCCTCGAGGATCATCCGATCATCTTCATTGAGCGTCCCGCTCGACCATGATCCGGGCCATCGGCCGCGACCGTTCCTTCGACCAGCACTGAAACGCGGCGATGAGGTCGGGCTGGTTGACCAGCCCGTTCTGAAACGCCAGCATGCCGAAAAGCAGGTTCCGCTCGGATTCGACAATTGCCATGAGATGATTCTCCACGAGAGGATCATCTCAGTATGACGGCGTTCGGCGATCGACTCCAGGATTCGTCGGATCTTATTCAATTCAGCGGCTTGATCGCGATGTTACGAAACTCGACGGGGTCGTTGTGGCCGGCCAGGCCGAAGAAGCCGGAGGTGCGATCCTTGCCGGGATGCGCGGATCCGGCCATGAATTCCTTGACCGTGCTGAGGTCGGTGTCAAGGATCACGGTGCCGTTGAGCTCAACCTTGATCTTGGAGCCCTTGACGGTCACTTCCTGGAAATTCCACTGGCCGGTCGGACGCAGATAGCCAACCTTCGAGGGAACCATGCCATAGGCAGAGCCGTGGTATTGCCGCGGGTCGAGCTTGCCGTACTTCCTGGTGGAGTCGTCAAGGATCTGGAGCTCGCACATGCCGGCGTAAGCCGTGTCGCCCTTGCCGGGGTAGCGGATCGCCAGGCCATTGTTACCCCCGGGAGGAAGGCGGAACTCGAGGCGGGCGGTGAAGTCGGAGATCTCCTTGTTGTAGTAGATCGTGCCCCCCTTGTCGGGCTTGCACATGAGGACGCCGTCCTTGACCTGATAGTTGTTGATCGGGCCGGCCCAGCCGTCGAGGCCGGCGCCGCTGAAGATCGGCGTGAATCCAGCGGCCGAGTGCCTGGCCAGGATGGCGTTGGCCTCATCGGCGGGAATCTCGCGCACCTTGACGTTCCGCCAACGTGTCTCGTGGTCGTGCGTCTGGAGCTGGATCGGGCCCTTGGCGGGGATCGGCAGGCTGCGGTCCTTGTCCCAATAGTTCTCCAGGATCGCGTGGTCGACCACGAGCTTGTCGTTCAGGTAAATCGTGGTCCGCGATCCAACCTGGATGACGTGGAAGGTGTTCCACTGGCCGATCGGCTTGTCGGCGAGCACGAGCGGGTCCTTGCCGGGGTTGCCCGGGCTGTTGTTCCAGAGCCCGCCAGAGCCCTTGTTGGCCCCCATCCTGGCATAGCGCGGTTCGGTAAAGTCCCAGATCTGGATCTGGGGAGTGCCCCGCAGATAGACTCCGCTGTCTCCCTTGGGGCCGATCTTGAAATCAATGAAAAACTCGACGTCGCCGTAGTCCTTATCGGTGGTCAGATACGCTCCCTGGCCGTCGTTGACGATCTCGCCGCTATCGACGCGCCAGTGTTTTTTCATATCCTCGGCGCCCTTGGCAAGCACCTTGTCCTTCTCTTCGGCGCTCATCGCCGCGAACTTGCGTGGGTCCATGGTTTCCAGGCCGTGGCAGCCGGAGAGGTCCTTGCCGTTGAAGAGGGTGACGAAGCCTTCGGACACGCTCTCAGGCTTGGTCGGAGCCGCCCCGGCCCAGGCGAGTGAAGCGCCGGAGAGGACGGAGACAAGGCTCAGGGCCAGGACCCAAGGTAAACGCTTTCGCATGATCAAAAGTCCTTCAGAAAGTGATTCATCCAGTGATGTTACTTGGTTTTCGTCACGAATGAATAGCGGCCCGAGCCGATCTCCAGGACAGTTCGATTGGCAAGGGCACGCTCGATTTTCACTCCTTCCGCCTGGGAAAGGGGATGACCGCTTTCCGTGATGCCATTCGCGTCTGGCGTCGGGAGCACGACGGTCGCGGTGGTGTTGGCGGGAATCGTCACATTGAGAGTAAACGTCCCGTCCCGGTAGGTCCAGGCTGTGGCGATCTCGCCGCGGATGCTCTGGTACGAGGTTTCGCGCGTGCGTCAGGGGGCCGCCAAGGACAGGTGCTATGGTAATATGCTTGTAGGACGGGACCTCACTCCTGATCCCGCCGATGTTTTCGACCATCCACTGATAGACCGCGCCGAAGGAATAATGGGCGAACGAGTTCATTCCCGGGTCTTGGAACCCTTTCTCGGGCGTCCAGCCGTCCCAGCGTTCCCAGATGCTGGTGGCGCCCTGCTTGATCGAGAATCCCCAGGAGGGAAACGTGGTGTTGAACAGCAGGCGATAGGCCACGTCATGGCGGCCGATTTTCGAGAGCACGAGCATCAGGTCCTTCGTGCCGATGAAGCCGGTCGAGAGGTGGCCGCCCTTTTTCTCGATGTCCTCGACCAGGTATGTCGCGGCCTGCTTCGCCTTCTTCGCCGTCGACCAGGTCGACTGCCAGGGCCAGCACGTAGACGGCCTGGGTGTTCCCCTTGATCCGGCCGTCGCCGCCGACGTAGGCCTTGTTGAAGGCCGCCTTGATCTGTCTGTAAAGCGCTGTGAGCTTGGCAGCGTCTTCGCGCTTGCCCAGAACTTCGGCGGCCTGCGCCGTGAGCCTGGTGCTGAGCGCGAAGTAGGCCGTGTAGATGACGTCCTTGGGCGTGTCGGCGCCGATGGTGAGCCAGTCTCCGAAGCAGTGGAACTGGGCCGGTGGAAGCAGCTCGGGCGTGCTGCGCTTGCGGCAAAACTCGACGAACTTGACCATCGAGGGATACTGCCGTTCCAGCAGCCTGCGGTCGCCGTAAACCTGATAGATGGTCCAGGGGCAGATCACTCCGGCATCGGCCCAGGCGGGCCCGCCGTCGTTGCCGGCCACCTTGACCGGGCGCCACCATGGGAAACTGGCCGTCAGCCCGCTGGCCATCGGTCAGGTCGACGAGCCACTTGGTGAAGAACGCCTGCACGTCGCAGTTGAGCGTGGCCGTGCGAACGTAGACCTGGGCGTCGCCGGTCCAGCCCAGCCGCTCGTCGCGCTGGGGGCAGTCGGTGGGGATGTCGATGAAATTGGCTCGCTGCGTCCAGTAGATGTTGCTGTGCAGCTTGTTGAGCATGGGATCGGAACAATCGAAGCGGCCGACGACGGGTGTATCGCTGCTGAGGGCGATGGCCGTGATCGTGTCATCGCTTTGGGGCCTCGAGCCCGGTGAGCTCGACGTACTGAAAGCCGTGGAAGGTGAACCGGGGCGACCAGGTTTCCTCGTCTCCACCTGCGCAGATGTAGGTGTCGACGCAGCGAGCCTCGCGGAGGTTGGTGGTGTAGACCGTGCCATCGGGGTTGAGCCGCTCGGCGAAACGCAGGGTGATCTTCTGGCCCGGCTTGCCCTTGACCTTCAGCCTGGGCACGCCGGCGAGGTTCTGGCCCATGTCGAGCACGATAGACGCCCGGTTTCGGCTCGGTGATCGCACTTGCGGCTTCGAGCTCGGCGAAACGCCGAACCGGCGGGCCGGGATGGCCCTGGATCAGCGGGTTCATCTCGGCGCCCAAGGACCACGGGTTGCCAGTTGCCATCGTCGAATCCGGGCGTGTCCCAGCCGAGCATGGCCAGCCGGGCGTCGTAGGTTTCGCCCATCAGGAAGTCGGCCTCGAGGATGGGGCCGGTGGCGGCTTTCCAGCTCGGGGCCGGTGGCGATGTCGTCGGTCGTTCCGTCGGTGTACTCGAGGTGCAGCATGGCCCGGAGCCGCGGGTGTTTGCCGTAATGGTCGCGCATCTTGCCGAAGCCGACGTAGCCGCTGTACCAGCCGTCGGCCAGGATCGCTCCCAGGGCGTTGGCGCCCGGGCGCACGCGGCTGGTCACGTCGTAGGCGCGGTAATAGACGCGCCGGGTGTAGTCGGTCCAGCCGGGATTGAAGTAATCGTCGCTGACGCGCTGGCCGTTGAGATGAAGGTCGAAGATCCCCAGCGCGGTGGCATACACCGTCGCGCGGCGGACGGGCTTTTCGACCTGGAACTGGTTCGCAGATAGATGGGCGGGGGCAGGATCAGCCTGGTGGGTTTGGCCTTTTCGCGTCAGCGGTGGGGGCAGGGGCCGACAGGGCATCGCGGGGCTGGTCAAAGCCGATCCACTGGCCTTTCCAGTCGGACGGGTCCAGCAGTCCCATCGACCAGAGCGCCGGGGTGCTCCAGGCCGAGGGCTTGCCGTCCTTGTCCCAGACCTTCGACCTTCCAGTAGCACCGCTGGTGCGATGCCAGCGGCTTTCCCTCGTAGAGTGATGCAGGTGGTCTCATCACTCTCGACCTGGCCGCTGTCCCAGAGGTCGCCCTGGTCGTGGCTGAGCGTCGCCTCGTCGCCGGCGACCAGAACCTGATAGGCCGTCTGCTTCTGGCCTCGCCCGGTCGAGGTGACGATCCAGCTCAGCCTGGGTTGCGAGGCATCGATCCCCAGCGGGTCATTGCGGTATTCGCACCTCAGCCCGGCGGCCGTCAAGCCGGACTCCAGGGTGGCGGCCATGCGCCGAGCCCAGCGTGCTGAAGCAAGCCGCTCTCAATCGCCTGAACGAGGGCAATGCAAGAGCAGGATGGTGAGCAAGTTTCGCATGGTCATCGCGGCTCCTCTGGTCGCTTGGCCAATGTCACTGGCACGGCCCGCGACTCAGAAATCAAACTGGTCGATGTTCTCCTTGGTGAAGATGAACGGCTTGCCCAGCAGGATGTTGTCGCCCTGGATCTCGATCTGTGCCGAGCCGGCCGGCCTTGATCGCGGTGTCGCCGGGCTTGAGGGTCCCTTCGTCCAGAGCGCGTCGCGGCGTAGACCGTCAGGTAGCCCAGGTCCATGGTGTTCCAGAGGACGACGCAGTCGGTGATGCCTTCGTGAACATAACGCTTGTTGTCATTGGGAAGGCCCAGGCCGATCACCTTGACGTCGGTCCGGCCCGACTGCTTGACGGCCTCGGCGGCGCCGGGACGGCGGGCGAGCAGATGGCCATGATCAGCTTGACGTCGGGGTCGGCGTTCAGGATCGTGTTGGCCTCGTCGAAGGCTTTCTTCTGGAGGTCGTCGCAGGGCCGCAGGGCGGCCATCTTGATCTGCGGGGTATTTCTCGGCGCGGCGGGCCTCGATGTGTTTCTGCCACTCGATCATGTTGGCGGCGGTGAGCGAGGCGGTGATGATGGCGAACTCGCCCTTGCCGCCCAGGATCCGCGCGGCGTTGTCCATCAGGGTCTGGCCGATCCCTTCGGGCGTCGCCTGGTTGACGAAGAAGTCGCGCGCGTCGGGCTCGGCGTCGGCGTCCCAGGTGATGACCTTGATCCCTGCGCTCGCGCGCCTTGCGCAGCACCGAGGAGATCCCCTCGCGGTTCTCGACGGCCACGGCGATGACGTCGACCCCGCGCGTGATCCAGGTGTCGATCACCTCGTTCTGCTTGGCCGGGTCGGGGTCGGTCGGCCCGTCCCAGATCAGCTTGACGCCCAGCTCCCTGGCGGCCTCCTCGGCCCCCTTGCGGCAGGCGATGAAGTAGGCGTTGCCCTTGCTCTTGGGCATCATGGCCACGGTGATCGCGGCCTTGTCCGGGTCCAGGTGCCGCGATCGGCCTGGCTGGTGAGCCGATCTCGCGAGCTAGAGCCGGCCGGCCGGAACGCTCCTGGCGGAGCGACTGGACCAGGTAAATGTTGCTGGCCGCGATCGATCAGCGCCGCCGCCAGGATCACGCGCGCAGATCACGGCCACCTGCGAGTTCTTCACGGTCATCACCTCCTCACGAATGGATGCGACGCGCGCCGCAGTCGTGGCCGGTAGCGACGGTCCAGTCCGATCGCCACCAGGAGCAAGCGTTCCGGTCAAGACGCCGGCCAGCTCGGCGGGCAGGTCGGCCAGCCGCAGGCCGTTCTGCAGCACGGCGATGGCGAAGCAGGCCCAGCAGAGTGCCGGGGATGCTGCCCCGGCCGCCGAAGATCGACGTCCCGCCCAGCACCACCGCCGTGATCGCCGCAGCTCGTAGCCGGTGCCGGCGTCGGCCTTGGCCTGGCCCAGGTGGGCCACATAAATGACCGCCGCCAGGCTGGACGACCAGCCCCGAGAGCAGGTAGGCCAGGCCGACGAGCCGGCCCGACCGGCAGCCCGGCGTAGCGGGCTCCCTCGGGCGAGAAGCCGATCGCCACCAGGCCGCGGCCGATGGTCGTCCGGTGCAGCAAGACCCAGAACGCGACGGCCACCAGCGACGAAGATCGGCAACTGCGTGGGGATCTCGCCCAGGAGATAGCCCTGGCCCAGGAACAGGAACGACGCCGGGGAAGTGGGTGTAGTTGTCGACGCCGCCGGTCAGCCCCTCGGCCAGCCCGCGGAAGAGCGAGAACGAGCCGAGGGTCACGATCAAGGGCGGGAATTCGGCCCCGCGTGATCAGGAGCCCGTTCAGGCTGCCCGCCAGGGCGCCCGAGGCCGAGCGTCAGCGCCGCCGCGGCGCCGATCGGCAGGCCCGGCATCGCGCCAGAGCTTGCCGAAGACGACGGCCGAGAGGCCCATCAGCGAGCCGACCGACAGGTCGATGCCGCCGCTGATGATCACCGGCGTCAGTGCGACGGCCAGCAGGCCGATCTCGACGCTCAGCCGCAGGACCTCGAAGCGCGTTGCCACGCGTCAGGAAATTGGTGCCGATCACCGAGAAGACGGCGATCTCGACAGCCAGGATCACGACCAGGATTCGCCTGCGCGGGCTCGATGCGCGAGGCTCGTTCGAGCGAGCCGGGCGTCGACACCGTGCTGGAAGCGGCCTGCGCCGACATCTCATTGTCCCTTCCCGGTAGAGGGCGTCGGAGGCGACCGCCAGCAGGATGATCAGTCCCTGGATCGCCTTCTCCCACTGGGGCTTCGTGTCGCAGGAAGACCGAGCGCCGGGCCGATCGAGCCGAGCAAGGCAACGCCGATCAAGGTGCCGACCAGCGTGCCGCGGCCTCCGGAGATCGCCACGCCGCCGACCACCACGGCGGCGATGACCTGGAGCTCCAGGCCAGTGCCCGCGTTGGGGTCGACGTCGGCAAACCGGACGGCGTTCAGCAGAGCGGCCAGGCCGGCCAGGGCGCCCATGATCACGAAGACGCCGAAGACGACGCGGCGAGGCCGGATGCCCGCCAGCCGCGCCGCCTCGGGGTCGGAGCCCGTGGCGTAGACCGCCCGTCCGGCCGCCAGGTTGCCGCAGGCCCCAGGCGAAGCTCAGCGAAGACCGCAGAGCGCGATCGCCACCACCAGCCACTGGCCTGCCGCCTGGCCCGCGCCGAACCACTGGAACGCCAGGCGGCAGGTTGCGGACGAATTCGCCCTCGCGCAGCGTAGCGCAGCGACTCGCGCCAGATCACCAGCGTGGCCAGGGTCACCACGATCGACGGCAAGCCCAGACCCGGCGACCAGGGCGCCGTTGATCGCGCCCATGCCGCCGCCGGCCAGCGAGCGTCCCCAGCGCGACCAGCGGGATCGGCAAGCCCGCCCTGGCCAGCAGCCCGGCGACCACGCCGCAGATGCTGAACTGCGAGCCGATCGAGATGTCGATCTGGCGGCAGAGGATCACCAGCGTCATCCCCACCGCGGCCACCAGCACCGAGGCGTTGCTGACGACAAACGCGCGAAGCTGGTCGGGCCGAAAGAACCGCGGGGCCGCCACCGCCAGGACCAGGAGCAGCAGGGCGTAAGCCGCGGCCACCGACAGCTCGCGCCGATAGCGGCCGATCATGAGGCCACCGCGCTTCCTTCGCGCGGCCGCGCGACGTGGCCCAGCGCCAGCTCGAGGATCGCCTCCTGGGTCGCCTCCGCGCGGTCGAGCGTCGCCGGCGATCGTTCCGCCGTGCATCACGGCGATCCGGTCGCTCATGCCGAGGATCTCGGGCAGCTCGGACGAGATCATCAGGATCGCCAGCCCGCGGCCGGCCAGCTCGCTCATCAGCCGGTGGATCTCGGCCTTGGCGCCGACGTCCACGCCCTGGGTCGGCTCGTCGAGGATGAGCACGCTCGGGCTCGGCCGCCAGCCAGCGCGCCAGCGCCACTTTCTGCTGGTTGCCGCCCGAGAGGTTGCCCACCGGGCGTCTCGAGCGAGGCGGTCTTGATCCCGAGCTGGCGGACGAAACCGCGCGGCGATCGGCGCGCTCGCGGCCGAAAGTCGAGCAGGCCGAACCGTGACGATGGCCGCGAGCGTCGCCAGCGTGGTGTTGGCGGCCGACGACATCTCGAGGATGACGCCGTGCCGGCGGCGATCTTCGGGAACGTAGGCGATGCCCAGCGCGACGGCCTGCGCGGGCGAGTCGATCGCCACCGGGCGGCCGCGCAGCAGGATCTCGCCCGGTCGGCCGGCGTCAGGCCGAAGAGAACGCCGCGCCAGCTCGGTTCGCCCGGCGCCGACCAGGCCGGCCAGGCCGAGGATCTCGCCGGCCCGCACGCTGCAGGTTGACGTCGTGGACGCCCGACGCCCGGCAGCCCAGGCCGCGAACTTCGAGCACGATCTCGCCCGGCTCGACGACTCGTCTTGGGAAAGACGGCCGACAGCTCGCGGCCGACCATCATCCGGATCAGCTCGGCCGCGGGTGACCTCGGCCATCGGCCGGGTGCCGACCAGGACGCCGTCGCGCAGGGCCGTCACGCGGTCGGCGATCTGGGGCAGCTCTTCGAGCCGGTGCGAGATGTAGATGATCCCGACGCCGTGGGCCTTCAGCTCGCGGATCACCCGGAACAGGCGCTCGACCTCCTTGTCGCTGAGCGAGGCGGTGGGCTCGTCCATGATCAGGATGCGGGCCTCGGCCCCGAGGGCGCGGGCGATCTCGACGAGCTGCTGCTCGGGCATCGACAGCCGTCGGACCTCGCGTCTCGGGGTCGATCGCCGCGCCGATCCGCTCGAGCAAGCCGCCTGCGCCCGGTCGCGCCGCTGCTCTCCAGCGGACCCGCCGCCAGCCTCCGCCCGGCTCGAGCCCGATCGCGATGTTCTCGGCCACCGTCAGGTCCGGGAAAGAGTGCCGGCTGCTGGTAGATCGCCGCGATCCCCAGCGTCTCGCGCGCGTGACCGGGTCGAGGTCGTCGACCGGCTGCCCGTGGACCTCGATCGTTCCCGTCGTCGGGCGCGTGGGCGCCGGTGATCACCTTGATCAGCGTCGACTTGCCCGCGCCGTTCTCGCCGACCAGCGCGTGCACTTCGCCGGCGCGCAGGTCGAACGAGACCCCCTTGAGGGCCTGCACGCCGGCAGAACGCCTTGCTGATCGCCGGTCAGCTTGAGTAACGTGGTCACAGAGCGCACGATCTCTCCCGGCTCGATCGATCTGGCTCAGCCGCGTTTCGAGCAGAACGTCGCGCTCGTAGGCCTTGACCTCCGCCAGCCAGTCTCGGCCGGCGGGAACGTCGTGCGTGCAGGCAGTAATGGTCCCAGACCGCGCCGAAGGGCAGCGTCTTCAGCTCTTCGAGCAGCGCCAGCCGGGCGGTCGTAGTCGCCGCTCGGCCTCGAGCTGGCGCAAGGTTGCGTCGGCTCGAGCAAAGCGAGCAACAGCGCCTTGAGCATGCACCGGTGCCGATCACCCAGGCCGCCACCCGGTTGATGCTGGCGTCGAAGAAGTCGAGGCCGATGTGCACCCGGCCCAGGTAGTCGCCGCGGACCAGCTCCTGGGCGATCGCCTCGAGCTCGTCGCTGAGGATCACCACGTGGTCGCTGTCCCAGCGCACGCCGCGGCTGACGTGCAGCAGGATCTCGTCGAGGTAGCTCAGAGCACGGCCGAGATCTTGTCGGAGACGACCTCGGTCGGGTGATAATGGCCGGCGTCGAGGCAGAGCAGCTTCTGGCGCGAGACGGCATAGCCGAGGTAGAACTCGTGCGAGCCGACGACGTAGCTCTCGGAGCCGAGCCCGAACAGCTTGCCCTCGACGGCGTCGCGGTTGTACCTCGGGTCGATCGGCTCGGCGAAGATCGCGTCGAGCGACTCGGCCAGCCGCTCGCGCGGCCCCTTGCGGTCGATCGGGCGTATCCTTGCAGCCGTCGGGAATCCAGACGTTGGTCACGCAGGGAGTACCCAGGCGCCTTGCCGATCGCCGCGCCGATCCGCCGGCAGACGATGCCGTGGTCGATCCAGAACTGCCGGATCGCCGGCGTCGGGATGGGCCAGCGTCATGCCCGCTCGGCCGCCAGGGGTGGGCGAAGTACGTGGGGTTGAAGTCCATGCCCATCCGCCTTGGCCTTCGCCCAGTCGATCCAGTTGCTGGAAGTGCTCGGGCTCGAGCGCGTCGCGCTCGACTCTTTCGGCCGCCGGTCTCGGCATAGCTGGCGTGGAGGTTCAGCCGGTGCGTGCCGGGCATCAGCGACAGCGCCTGGTCCAGGTCGGCGCGCAGCTCGTCGGGCGTGCGGGCCTTGCCGGGATAATTGCCGGTGACCGCCAGGCCGCCGCCGATCGCCTCGCCGGTATTCTCGAACCCGCCGACATCGTCCCCCTGCCAGCAGTGCAGCGAGATCGGAACCTTCGCCAGCCGCTCGAGCGCCGGTCGACATCGACCCCCAGGGCCGCATATCGCTCCTTCGCCAGAGCGAAAGACTGTTCCACGTTCTTGATCGGCAAGCTCATCACGTGGCCCTCGACGGAAAGGCGGAGCACGACCTACGCCATGGAGCGGATTCTCGCACGGCCACGAGGCGCGATCCAGGGGTCGCCGACCCGGCAAACGATAGGGCAAAGCTGCTTCAAGGCCGGTCCCAGGCCGATTTCAGCTCATGCACCACCAGGGAGCCAACCTTGATCGCGCCACCACGGCTGGAAATACCAATCGATCTACGGTCGTCGTGGGGAATCGCTCCGATCGACATCGCCACTCGGCCGTCGTTGCCGAAGACTTCGATCGAGCCACGATCAAGGTAAACGTGAAGTCGTAGTCGGCTGTTTTCGGGTTTCAGAGGCGCCTTCACGCCCTTGCAGATCAGCTCTTGCTTCAAGACGTCGTATAGCAAAGATGTCCCGCGCAGGTCGAGTTCGAAGGCTTGCGCCCTGCCGGGTGAGAAATCGACGGAAATCTCGAACAGATCGCCCTTCAAATCGCCAAGCGGGTTGTCGCCGGGAGTCAGCGTCAGGTCGGCCCATTCGTGTTTCTTGCCGCGCAGCGAGCTTAATTCCTGCACCGGCTGGGCGAACAGGCGGGGGCCATCTGCGGCGGTTCGCAAGGTCAGCTCGACGGGCAGCGCCATCTGCTGATTGAAGGGCATGCCCGGAAACGTGACGCCATTCGCCCAGCCAATCTGGATCCGTCGGTGATCGGGAGTGTTGCTGAACGACTGCGCGGCGTAGAAGTTGCCGTACCAGAGCTGCCTCTTGTCTTTGCCCGAGGTGCTGCGGAATGCCCGGCCGTCGAAGTCACCCAGCACGTACTTGCCGTCGGCGGCGTGCAGCACCCAGCGCTTTTTGCCGCTATCTCCATCGACGGGTAGCTCGAACAGGTCGGGACATTCGAAGAAGCCGTCGATCTTGCTGCCGAAAGTCCAGTGCTTCAGATCCGGCGAATGATAAAAGGCGATGCCCTGTCTCCCGTCGGCCTCGTCATACACGGCCATGACCCAGCGCCTGGAGGGTTCGTGCCAGACGAGCTTGGGATCTCGTCCCGCGTGCTTGACCACCGGATTGCCCTGGTATTCTTGCCAGGTCTTCCCGTGGTCGTTGCTGAAGGCAATGCACTCGCCCCGGCCCGTGCTGGTGAAAGCCACGACGATTGGCGGCTGGCTGCCACTCTGGAAGCCTCCCGAGTTGTGGGCATCAACGACCGCGCTGCCCGAGAAGCACCAGTCGCCGAACTGACGGGGATAAAGCGCGGTGGGACGCTCTTGCCAGTGCACCAGGTCGGTGCTCTCGGCATGGCCCCAGTGCATGTTGCCCCAGCTCCAGCCATAGGGGTTGTGCTGGTAGAAAAGGTGGTATGTGCCCGCCTGCCAGACCAGTCCGTTGGGGTCGTTGAGCCAGCCGCGCCGGGAGGTGAAATGGAATTGAGGGCGGTTGACCTCGTGATAGACATGCTTGGAATCCGGGACATCATCAGCCTGGATGATCGCGTCCAGTGCGCGGGAATCCGCTCCTGGCGTGTTCGACCTCGATGCGCAGTGTCTTGCCACGAGAGCCCTCCAGGTCGGCGAACACCCAGAATTCAGGCTCTTTCTCTGCCAGTTCGATCTCGAACTCGCGGAGGACCCGGCCGTCGACCACGAGCTTCATTCGCTTCTTGGCCGCGCCTGTGCGGACTGGAAGATGCAGATAACGATGTTCGATCGGCATTTCCCGTTGCGCTGATGCGAGGGCTTGCGGCTGGCCGTCATCCTCGGCAAGAGCGGCCACCGTGTCTGTCGGTCCGACGGGTATCAGGGCAAGCACCACTGTTAGAACCTTTATCATGGCGAGTCGATCCGGATGACTGAGGCTTGCGAGCAACCTGGAAGAGAGTAACCACGAATCTGACCAATTTGACGAATGAAAGAAACGACAGCGGGGTCATCGCACGATGCGCTCGTATTGCAATTTGCCGTGAGCTCCGAAGTTGACGAGCAGTCCCAAACGAAAACCAGTTGCCTTGAGGTAGTTGTGAATCTGGGCGCGATGTTCGTCGGTGAGGTCAGACACTGCCTTGACCTCGATGATCATCTTGTCGAAGCAGGTGAAGTCAGGGTGATACGTTTTTTTGAGTGGTTGACCTTTGTAAGCAAGCTTGATCTCCGACCTGGGATCGAATGGAATTCCTCGCATCCCAAGCTCGAGCTCCAAACATTCCTGATAAACAGCTTCCAAGAAACCACAGCCCTTGTCGTTGTACACTTCAAAGCAAGCCCCGATCACCGCGTAAGTCTCTTCCTTGTAAATCATCTCCATTTGATCGCTCCTCCGCGTGGCTTTCACGCGGATCTTATGTTTTCAATCGAATTCAGAAGAGTTCAACCACGAATTATACGAATCGAACGAATGAGAGAACTTAATAGGCGTTCAATTCTTGAGCAGTCGATTCATGCGTGCCTTTCTGCATGATTCGTTCAATTCGTTCGATTCGTGGTCAACTTCTTCGATTACCTGCTTTTCAGCCGCGCCAGAAACTCGATCAAGTCTCGAATCTCGGTCTTGGTCAGCTTTGTAACCAGGTCCGCCGGCATGGCCGACGGGCCGCGCTTGCGGTCTTCCACTTCATCCTTGGGCACGGTGATGGTCTCGCCCTCGGCCGTCATCACGCGGATTTCCTTGCCGTCTTCTCCCTTGAGAACGCCGGTGACCACCTTACCGTCGGTGGTGGCCAGGACAACCGATTCGAAACCCTGGGCGATCTGCTGGTCGGGGCTCACGATCGATTGGAGCAAGTACTCACGCGTTTGCCGACTACCCACGCCCGTCAAGTCGGGGCCAACCTCGCCGCCCACGGAGCGGCCGCCGAACGCGGGGTATTTGTGGCAACGCAGACACGAGACCTCAGCCTTGGAAAGGAAGACTTGCCGCCCGCGGCCGGCGTTGCCGCCCACCAGCGTCTCGCGATAGGGAGCCAATGGGTCGTTCCTGGGCTTCGAAGACTCGTATTTCTCGAGCTTGGCATGGACCTCATGAGACGATCGGTGCGCGGCGGCTTCGATGAGGTCAAGCTGAATCTCGGGTGGAACCTGGCCGGCGATCAGGCGATCGAGCCATGGGAGAAGAGCTTGGTCGGCTGAGGAGTCGGGACTATCCGCCAGGATCGAGAACGTCCCCTTCCGCTCGAAGGGCGTCCCCTTTTCGAGGAGGTTGTCGACAGCTTCACGGGCGGCCACGGCATCAGCCTCCACCAAGATGCGGAGCGCCTCGACGTGTGACCGGGAGCCATCCGATTCGAGAGCCTTGCGCGCGAGCTCGAGCCGCTCCGGAGCGTGAATTCTGGCGAGGCCTTTCAAAGCCTCTGCACGGGTTCCATCGAAGGAGCTTTTGTCGAGCACGATTGAAACGAGCTGTGGGCCGGCCTCTTTCATTTCGAGGGAGCTCGCCGCGCGAATGGCGGCCTGGCGGATCGTCCCTGAAGTCGCTTCGAACAGCGCCTTGAGTTTGGGCTGCAACGCTTGGGTCGCGGGCCGAGCGGATCGGGGCGCGATCGGCCGCCAGAGGCCCATCACCTTGTCTCGCCCCGAGGGGCTGGCCCACTCGCCCAGCATCGCGAGTGCCTGGGTGCGAATCGACGTGCCGAGGTCGGACCGTCCCGCGAGCTCGGCCAGCACCCGCGCGTTTTCGCCTCCGCCCAGCCGGAAGTTGGCGTTCGCCACCCGTCGCAGCAAGGGCGCAGGACTCTGGCTGGTGAGCCTGACCGCCGCGAGTTTCGGTATCGCCGCGGCGATCGGCACGTCGTTAATCGCTCGAGCGGCCTCGAGCACGAAGCTAGATTCCCGGTCGTTCAGAAAGTCGGCGACCGCGGGATCGGCTAACCGTCTCATCGCCAGCAAGACGCCCATTCGAACGGACGAGGAGGAATCGGTGGCCGCGTGTTGAAGCGCGGGCTTGTCGTTCACGCCCACCAGCCCCATCACAGCCGCGTGACGAAGGTATGGGTCCTTGTCGGCGTTGTCTCGCAGCAGATCCAACAGTGGCGCGACCGCCTCGTGGCGTGCCAGCTTGCCCAAAGCCAGTGCGGCGAAAAACCGGACGCGCGGCGATTGGTCTTTGAGCAGCCCAATCAGCTTGTCGAGCGCTCCGAACTCGCGCGATTCGCCAAGCACTTTCGCCGTCTGCGAGCGGACCTCGGGATCATGGTCGGCAAGAAGCGGCTCCAGGGCGGGCCAGAGGCACGAGGCACCTCTCTTACCGCTCACTCGCGCGATTTGCTCCAGGCCCCAGATCGCGTGAATGCGGGCCAGCGTGTTACTGCCATTCGCGGCGACCCGGCCCAGAATCGCCTCGGGAAGCTCGGCCGGAGTTTCGTCATGCGATTGACTTGCCCCTGCCGTGGCCCGGCGCGCCAGCTCGAACTGGGCCTCCTGACGGACCCTCATGTCGGCATGAGCCAGCAGCGTGGCGAGATCCTGAATCGAGTGCTTTTCCATCCCTTCAGCGAGCAGCCGCTTGACCTCCTGGACCGCGCGGTCGTTCCTCCGCGCCGGGTCGAGCACGCGATAGATCCGCCCTTTGTTGGGCTTTTCCCAGCCCTCGACCCAGTCGGAATAGTAGAGAGCGCCGTCGGGACCGAAGTCGGTGTCGGTGGCCAGCGTGTTCCAGACGAACTGATGCGCATCGACCAGCTCGAACGACGCTCCCTTCGGTTTGACGGCGAAGCTGCGGATGCCGCTCTGGCCGCCGGAACCGCGAAAATCGACGAGGAAGAAATGGTTCTTGTAACGATCGGGCAGCAAGCTGACGCCGGGGTTATAGGTCAGGCCCGATGGTCCATCGGCCAGGTTGGCGACCGGCGGCACGAGGTAGGCGGCCTTCGAGGCCTGGGCGGGGTCCCACAGCTTCTCCTCGTTCCACGGACCCCGGCTGTACGGGTCTTCCATGAACTGGTAGCCGATCCGCCAGCCGCTGTCTCCCCCTTCGACCAGGTAAACCCAGCGGGCCTTGTCTCCACTGTCAGAGTTGTTGTCGCCCGTGAACAGATTGCCGTACTCGTCGAAGGCCAGCTCCTGGGGGTTGCGCAGGCCGGTCGCGAAGACCTCGAGATCGGTCCCATCGGGATTGCACCGCAAGACGGAACCGGTGTCTTGCACGGCGAGCTTGCGGCCTTCCCGCGTCGTCACGTTGAATCCGCGGTCGCCAATACTGAAATAAAGCCTGCCGTCGGGTCCCATGCGCAGGCCGTGCAGGTCGTGGCCCAGGAACCCGACATGAACCCCGTACCCCTCGTGCAAGAGCGTTCGCTCCGTCGCCGTTCCTTGTCCCTTGGCGTCGCGCAGCTTCCAGAGCCAGGGGATGCAGGTGTACCAGACTTCGCCCTTGCGAGCCAAAAGCCCGGCGCCGATGCCCGCGGCTGGGTCGTTGAACCCGTCGGCGTAAACCGTCGCGGCGTCAGCCTTGCCGTCGCCGTTACGGTCGACCACTTGCCGCACCCGCTCATGCTCGACCTTGTAAGACTCGAATCCCGCGCCAAAGAATTTCTTGTACATTGCCACACGATCGGCGACAGTCCGACTTGCCAGATCGTCATCCAGCCAGTTCATGTGCCCTCGCGTGTCAGTCACCCCAGCGCCATGGCGAAAGGTTTCGGCGACATAAAAACGGCCTTTTTCGTCGATGCAAAACGCGACCGGATTGGCCAGCAGCGGCTCGGCGGCGAAGAGCTCGATCTTCAGGCCCGCGGGAACGCGAAATGTGCGGATGGCCTTCTCGGCCTGGTCCGACGCTGCCGCGATGATGGGGTTGTAGGGTTTGCCGTGCGCTGCGGGGCTCACGTCGTCGGCCCATGCGGCGGGCAAGGCCAGGAGCGATAACACCAGCCACGCGTGAGCAAGCAGAATAGCCTGGTGTGATGAAGGCAATGTCTTGTGCATGAGGTGATCCGTGGTTCTTGTCTGCGATCTAGGCGGGTGGGATCTGCCAGAGGGTTGGAAGCGGCGGGTACGCCACGCTACGGATAAGAGTTAGGATAGTGGGCACGATGTGTGTTGGGAAGTCGTTTCGTTTGCGTGCTTCGGGTGGATGGCCAAGGGAGACCGGAGATGGCGGCTATTTTGCCTCGTGGAGGGCCAGCGCTGGTGGCAGTTCTGACAGGCTTCTTGTCAGGGCTTTTCGCAGATCGTCCTGCGCTGGCTGATTTCGCCCTGCGTGATGGAGACACCGTGGTCTTCCTGGGCGACAGCATCACGGCCGCGCGGACCTACGGCAAGATCATCGAGAACTACACGTTACTTCGCTTCCCCGGCCTCAGGGTACGCTTTCACAACGCCGGCTGGGGAGGCGACACCGCGGCCGGGGGCCTGAAGCGGCTGGAGCGAGATGTTTTCGCCCAGAAGGCAAGCGTCCTCATCGTCGCCTATGGGGTCAACGACATCGGCTGGGGAGCGCGGGCCGACGCAGAACACAAAAAGGTCTACCTCGAGTCGATCCGGGGAATCGTCGAACAGTGCAAGGCTAAAAGTGTGCGTGTCTTCATATGCTCGGCGGCGCTCACCGCCGAAGACCCCGACCGGAGCGAGCACGGCTTCTTGCAAGCCATGTGCGACGAGGGGATGGCCATCGCCCGCTCGCTGGACGAGCACGCGATCGACGTCCAGCGAACCATGCGCACGATCCAGCGCACGGTCTTGAAGGCCAACGCCACGGCGAAGCCCCAGGACAAGCAGTCGCTGCACGCTGCTGATGGCATCCATCTGAACGACCTTGGCCAGCTCGCGATGGCCTTTGCCATCCTCAAGGGCCTGGGCGCGCCGGCCGACGTGTCCGCAGTTTCGATCGATGGCTCTGGTCCACAAGTCATGGCCTCCTCAGGGTGTCGCGTGTCGAACCTTTCAGGAAACGCCAGCCGCCTCGAATTCGACCGCCTGGACGACGGCCTCCCCATCAACTTCGGCCTCTTCGGCGCCCTCCAGTTTCGCTACGTGCCTGTCCCCGAGGAGCTGAACCGGTACATGCTCACGGTGAAGAACCTTCCCAAGGGCCGATATGAAATCACAGCAGACAACCGGCCGCTGGGACAGTTCACCGCCGAGCAGCTTTTTCAAGGCTTGAACCTCTCATCGGCGACCGCCGACGGATGGGAGCCTGGCGGGCCATGGGACGCCCAGGCATGGATCTTGAAAGAGATGACCGAGGCCCGCAGCCAGCTTGCCAGCAGTCGTCGCTTCCTCGACTATTACCTGCCGGCGCATCCTGAGCGCGATCGGCTTCATGAATCTGACGCCGACATCAATCGTCACATTGAAGAGCTGCAGCGAACGCTCGTCAAACCCAGGGCGTTTCATTTCGTGGTCCGAGCGGTCGAGGATCGCTTCAAAGAGCCTCAGAAGTCCAAGCCATGAAAAACCGCGCCAGGCGTCCCGATAGACGGCGCATGAGCTACTCCCTGCGAGGCATGCTCGTCATCGTTGGTCTGTTCGCCCTCGTCTTCGCGTTCTGGGAAATGTTATGGCCGCTTTACCTGATGGCGGCCGGTCCGCTCTTTGGCGTGGTGATCGAGCGCGCCCGGGGAGGTGAGGGAGTCACCGGAGGCACTCTGGGAGGCCTGGTTTCCTATTCTGGTTTCGTTACGCTTCCTTACATACGCTTGTGTTATCTAGGATATGTCGGAGCCGATTCCTTAGTCTTTTTCCTCGCCCTTCTTTTGTCCGCGGCATCGTTCGGTGTGTTTATCGGTTTTGCGATCGGATGTATTGTCGAGGGAGTGGCCGATCTCGTGCACGGCATCTCAACTCGGCAGAATCATGTCGTCGAGCCAGTGAGAAACGGAGACCTGTTCGATCGTGAGCTTCCAAGGATGATGCCGGAGGATTAGTGGCACTTACGATGTCAAACAGAAGTGTGGTTGGTCTTGAGCCGCACCCGGATCACGTACGGCATGCCGGCCTGCTCCACGTCCATCACCTCCGGATTGATGCCTCGGGCCGCGAGGAGTGCGGCGACTTCGGGGTCGGACGCGACGGCGGGGGACAGTGCCAGTTCGCCCGCGCTCGACGTGAGCGGTGAGCTTCATGACTTGGCGTGCGGTGCTGCCGAAATAGTCGAAGTGGTCGTTGATGTTGGCGGCCAGGGCCGTGCCGCGGTGGATGGCGACTCGGAGGCGCAGGTCGCGCGTGAGGTCGCTTCGAAGGTGTTCTTGAACCTCAAGACCCGATCGGACCGCCGAGGCGGGATCTGGGAATGCCGCAAGCAGACCATCGCCCACGGTTTTCACCACGGCGCCGCTGGATGCGCGGACGGCTTCGCCCAGCAGGCGAAATAGCTCTTGCATGACGTTGAACGCCCGTGAATCGTCCAGGTCCTGATAGAGAGCGTCGGCCTGAAAGGGGTTGAGCTCGGCGACCAGGAGTGTGACGGTCGAGACGGTCGCAAGCTGGCCGGGAGAGAGAACTTCGCCGGGGAAAAGCTCGCGAAAGAGTGCCAGCGACCCGGCCCGAGAGGCGGTCAGGGCGTCAGTGCGAAGGGCGGTGCGCTCGATGCGCACGACAAGCTCTCGCTCGAGCTCGTTGAAGAACGTGAGCACCTGATGACCGGCTCGAAGCGTTCGCGGGTGATCCGCGGCAGGGCCGGCGGCGAGGCTGATTTCCCAGAGGCGAACTGCTGCGTCCGGCTGCACCTGGAAATCAGCCGACCACGGCAGTTGCGGCCCGCGCAGCCGGTAGGAGCCTTCGGGCAGCTCGAGCGCCAGCTCGATTCGTTCGCCGGCGGCGACGCGCACCTGGGCCAGCACGTGTGGAAAATGGGCTGGTCCACCGATGCAGTAGTTGCCCAGGTTGACAGTGCGAATCTCGGGATGGACGCGGAAGACGAGCTCGACCGAGCTGGCGAAATCGAGTGGATAATCAAGGTTGCAGGCCGGGCAATGGCCATGGTCGCGAATGGCGCGCAGCGTATCCTTGATCTCGCTCGAGATCCGGCAGATCGGGCAGAGCAGGTCCCAGAGCAGGACGAGCAATCCCGCTCTGGCTCCATGGAGGCAGGCAGTGACGAGTGAGTCGGCATCGACACCCCAGCGCTGGGCCAGGGCCAAGGGCCGGATGCGCGCCACTTCGGGGTCAGGTGCTTCGGCCACGAAATCAACCAGACGGTCCACGGTCGGAAGATCGTCGTGAAGGCTTATCAGACGGTCGCTGCGCCTGCTCGAGTCGAACGCGGGCGGGGTCCGCGATCTTTGCGGCCTGCTCAAAGAGATCGGTCGTTTCCGGCCGGCCTAGCCTGCCGGTCACAACGGCGTCAATGCGACGATAGACGTTCTCCAGCGACCGTCGGCCGCCGCGGGCCAGTTGCAGGTGCGCCATGAGACGTCCCCCCAAGCCACGCGGTACGAGCCGGATATGTTGAATTAACCGGGTTCCTCCGCCACCGCGGGGCTGTAGCTCAACCAGGCTCATGAACCACACGAAGACGCCTTGCTGAAACTCGCGCAGGACGCCAAACCGCTGGCCTTCAACCCATTCGAAGGGATGCTCCCGCCAGGAGAATGGGACGACCTTTCGAAACGCGGCGTATCGCTCCACGCCGCCGGTGGCGTCCACGCGCGTTGTGAATTCGGGCGCGGGCAAGCCGAGGGCGCGGTTGACCCGTTCGGTGTTGGACACGTGCGGCCAGAGCTGCCGGGGCGAGGCCTCGAGGTCCCAGGTCCAGTCAAACGCAATGAGGTCGGCCGGACGGAATGCCGGCAGACGAGGGTGGACGACGAGCTCCGTGGGCGTGCCGTGCAAGAGCGCATCCAGGTCGCGAAGCATCGCGCCGGCGTCGACGTAGCGGTCCTCGGGTGCTTTGGCGAGCGCCTTCTCCACGACCCGGATCACCCCCTCGCTTACCGCTGGGTTGAATTGACGCAGCGAAGGGACCGGCTCGTTGCAGTGCTGCGCAAGCAATTCGTCGCGCGTCTGGGCCGCGAACGGTGGCCGGCCTGCCAGCATCTGAAACAGCGTGGCGCCCATTGCGTAAACATCGGTGCGGGGGTCGGTCGCGAGCCCGGTCCATTGCTCGGGGGCCATGTAGTGAGGAGTACCCAGCAGCGACCCCGCCTCGGTCATCGCCAGCGACTGGGTGTTCACAACGTGCCGGGCCAGACCGAAGTCGGAAAGCTTGACGCGGAACAAAGCTCTCGCGCCGGCTTCTTCGAACGTGGCTGCTCCCTCCGCCTGGAGGGCGTCTGGCATCTCGATGGTCTCGGCATGCGAGATACCGTCCATGGGGCGAGGGTCGAGCAGCAAGATGTTGGCCGGTTTGACGTCGCGATGGACAATCCCTCGCTCGTGGGGGCCTGCCAGTGCGCGAGCCACGCCCGCCATGATCTCGAGCGCGGCGGGCTCAGCGAGCCGCGTCTGAGCCTTGATCAGGTCTTCGACGTTTTTCCCGGCCACGAACTCGAGCACAAGGTAAGGAACGCTATCTTCATCATTGAATTCGAGCAGGTTGACGACGAAGGGGTTGTTGGCCTCGGCCAGCAGGCGCGCCTCCTTGCGGAATCTCCTCAAGACCTCGGGCCGGCCGGCGCGTTCGGTGCGCAGGACCTTGAGGGCGACGATCGAGTCATTGGCCGTATCCTGGGCTCGATAGACCGAGCCCTGACCTCCCTCGCCCAGGAGCTCCAGCAGCCGGAACCGGCCCAGCATCTCCGGATGCGCCGTCGGTGAAAGCGCGGCAGACTGATTCGAAAACAGAAGGGTGTGAGCCTGGCTTGACGACTGGAGGATGGTCGTCGGTGGCTCACTGGCTTTCCATTCGCCGGTGGTCTGAGCGGGTGCCAGGAGAGCCGCCAGCCGCGCTTCGGCCTGGGGAGCCAAGGGGCGATCGTCCGGGTCGGCCGCGGTGAGGTCTTCAATCAGAGGCGCTCAAGTTTGATGCGGCGCTGCCCACTGCTCGCGTCGTGCCGAGAGGGTCTGGCGCCTTCAACAGGCAGGCGAGGAGCATTCCCAGGCCGTAGACATCGGCGGGCCGATCGAGAGTCTTGCCTGCCTTGGTTTCGGGAGCGCGACTTGAGGCGTCGAGTGCTCCGGCCTGATCGTCCTCAGCATCCGTGTGAACCTCGGCTCCGATGAACTCGATCTTGGGCCGAAGGGATTCGTCGAGCCGGACATGATGGGGAGTGAGCCGGCCGTGGACCAGCCCCAGCCGATGCGCCTCGCTGAGGGCTCCGGCGAGGGAACCGACCAGGGCCAGGGCTTCCGATTCGTGGAAAACCTTCCCCTGGCCGATGAGCGACGCCAGGCTCCGTTCGCCCGTCCATTCCAGGACCACGAAAGGGGGATCTTGATCGACCGAAAGTTCCAGGACTCGAGTGGCCGCGGGATGCTGCAGCCGCGCAGCCAGGCGAGCTCGGGAGACCAGGCGAGAGAAGCGTTCGGGATCCGAGCGAGCCGTACTCAGGTGATGAACCTCGCACAATCTCCCCCCCGCGTCGGTTTCAGCTCGATAGGAAACCCCATCGCGTCCGGCTCCCATCTGGGTTAACAGGCGGTAATGGCCCACGTTCATCTTTGGCTCTCTCGGTTCCGCTCGTCGTGCTTGCCTCGAAGAGGCATCGTACAGACAATGAGACGGGCGGAAAATCCACGAATTCGGAACGCAGAGACAGGTCCTTGGGGCCGAGATTCGTCCGGCTGTTCGATGAGCGACCAAGTATCTCGTGCTGACGAGCTGGAGCGGGCGGCGCAAGCGATCCTATATGCCGAGGCAATCTTGATCGGGGCAGGGGCCGGCATGGGCGTCGACAGCGGCCTGCCCGATTTCCGGGGCGGGCAAGGATTCTGGCAGGCGTATCCCCCGTATGCGAAGCTCGGCCTCGATTTCGTCACACTGGCCAACCCGCGCTGGTTTCTCTGCGACCCGGCGCTTGCCTGGGGCTTCTACGGACACAGGCTCATGCTCTATCGCCAGACCGAGCCGCACGGCGGGTTCGCCATCCTCCGTCGCTGGATGCGCCGATGCCGCGAGGCGGGTTTGTTTACACCTCCAACGTTGATGGCCATTTCCAGCGCGCCGGCTTTTCACCCGATCAGGTCTATGAGGTTCACGGCACCATCGGGGCGATGCAGTGCCTCGATGACTGCGGCGCGGGGATCTTTCCGGCCGATGACTGCTCGCTAACCATCGATGCTGACACGATGCGCGCGGTTGCGCCTTTGCCAGGCTGCCCCAAATGCGGCGGCCTGGCCCGGCCGAATGTCCTCATGTTCGGCGACTGGGGCTGGGATCCGTCGCGTTCCGACGCACAGCAGCGGAGGTTAAGCTCCTGGCTGACCTCCATCGATGGAGCCCGGCTCGTGATCATCGAGTGTGGAGCGGGAACGGCGATCCCCACGGTGCGACATGCTTGCCAGGATGCCGCGCGTCGCCAGCGGGGCAAGCTGATCCGCATCAATATCCGCGAGCCTGAGGTCCCATCCGGACACATCTCCTTGCCGATGACCGCCCTGAGAGCACTGGTTAGTCTGGACCAGAGAGTTGGCGAAAGTCTCAGGTCGGGAGCGCGGGATGATGGGCGGCAATGAGCTCCAGAACCGCCTCGTGAAGCAGGCCGTTGCTGGCCAGGATGCTCGTTTTTGCCAGGGGAACAGGCTCGCCGCGTCCGGTGGTCACCTTGCCGCCGGCCTCTTCCACGAAGAGGCGGCCGGCGGCGAAATCCCAGGGGGCAAGCTCGTACTCGAAGAAGGCGCCGAAGCATCCCAGGCCGACGTATGCCAGGTCGAGAGTCGCCGCGCCCATGCGCCTCACGCCGTGAATATTCCTGCGCAAGAGATCGCCCACGGCAGCCAGTGTCGCCTCCATCATGGCGCCTCGATCGTAATAGTAGCCGAAGCCGATGAGGGCTTCTTCGAGGCGTGAGTTGTCGATAACTTGCGCACGCTGGCCATTGTGAAAAGCGCCCTGGCCGCGCGCGGCGATGAACCAGTCATCGCGGCTCGGGTTGCCCATCACGCCGCAGGCGGGCTGGCCGTCATGATAGTAGGCGACCGACACACCGAAATGCGGAATGCGATGAACGAAGTTGTTTGTGCCGTCGATCGGATCGACGATCCAGAGGTGCTTACTCTTGAGGACCGACTCGGACACGCCATCGCCGCCATGCAGCTCTTCACCGAGGACGGCATGATCCGGGAACGCCTTCCGGATGACGGCGACAATGGCCGTCTCGGCCTCCAGATCGGCCTCGGAGACGAGGTTGTACTCGACCTTGCCAGCGGCCGAAGACTTGGTGTAGACGGCGAACTCCTCGCGAAAAAACCGCGAGGCGATCGCCCCGCCGACGCGAGCGGCCTCCTCGGCGATCTCGAGCTCCCGTGATGCCGTCATCGGATTGCCTCGATCAAGAATTCGAACTCACGGCTTCCGAGGCCGATCGAACGAATCGGGCAGCAGGTCGTGCACCGTCTGAACGATCAGGTCTTCGGCTTCAGGGGCGAGCCGCGCGGGGCGGCCGTAAAAGACCATGGAGAGATCGGCCTCGTAGCCTCCCTCGGCGAGCACCCGCTTCGACGCGATGTAACACGGCACGTCGTTGCTGTAGGCCGTGACCCAGAGCCGATGGGCGTCGGTCTCCCACTTCAGCGCATCGCGTAGTTGACAACAACTTCGCCACCGAGAAACACCATCGCCAGGTCGTTGCCAAAGCACCAGGTCTGCACGGGGTAAGAGACCGAGGCTGGAAGCGTTTCGCCGCGGTCCAACTTTTCGACGAGCGTCCGCGCGAAGAAGCCCTCGGCGCCGGGAAGCTTGGATCGCTTTTCGAGAACGTCGCGGCCAGGGCGGGGACCAAGAGGCAGCTCGATCTGCCGATACCGAGTGACGAGCCGGCCGGGCAGGGGGGTAAGCGACGTGCCGAGCACGCGGTTGGCTTCACGCGATAGGGCCGTGGCGTGGTTCCTGGCGTCGTCGAGATTCCGTCTGGGCTCCGGGTTGGCGTCGGCTCCGCAGCCAATGATCACCAGCGCGGTGGCTCCGGGGTACATTCGCTCGATGTCGTCGCAGGCGAATCCCGCCCACTCGGCGCAGATCTTGTTGAACTCGCCGCCCAGGGTGGTGCAGTGGCAGGCATAGCCAGCGAGCACCACGCGAACCTTGCCGGCAGGATCGGTCACGCGCAGCACGGGCAGGCTGTGATCGACCGGTCCGCTCGGATTGACGCCGAAGTTCACCCACTTTCCCTTGCTGAGCACCCGCCGGTTCGCGGCGAAGGCGACCGTCCCCTGGCCCCACGCTAGCCTGCCTGGTGCGCGAGCGGCGAGCGCCTGGAGTGCGGCTCTTTCCATCGCGTCGATCAGTTCCTTGGTGTATCGTTCGATCCGCTCCTTCTGGTCGGCCGGTATCGGCGCGCCGAAGATGAAGTCGAGCCCACTGGCCAGGGCCGGCCCGCAGTGCGTATGCGTCGCGCAGGTGACCAGCCGGTCACGGCGAAGCCCGGTTTTCGCCTTGCAGACGTCTGGCCACCTCATCGGTCATGAACGCCCCTACCGCACAGTTGTCGACGGTGATGAGCACCGCGGGGCCTTCTCCTTCCTTCTCGGGCATCGCCACCGATCGCCAGCGCCCGGACTTTGAGCGGGCTGGCCACCCCCTCCGACTCGGTCTTGCGGCTGCCATATCCCATCAGCCGGATCGGATACGACGGCGTCACATCCACGACCGCGGCGCCGACGGGGACCTCGTCGGTCCCGCCAGCCGGCTCGGCGGCCATCAGCGTAAGATTCATCGCGGAAAGGCCCAGGGCAATCGACATGAAGCATCGCGCGGTCATCGTGCATCTCCTCTCGCCATCCTCGCCACTCGCCACTCGCCACTTTTCTCAATACCGCCAGCTCGTCACGTCGGCGCCCGGCGCGGCCGTCTTGAGAAGCCGGTCCACGATCTTGGGGGCATACATCTGGTGGTACCGGAGCCGGGAAACGGCGTTAGGCTGCTTGGGGTCGCCGTTCCAGCAGTGCTCGGCCCGGTCGCCATATTTCACCTCGCCGCCGTAGTAAGGATCTCTGGTTTTCTCGAGGAATTCTTCCATCAGGTAGACGGCGTTGTTGAGGTAAAAATTATCCATGTCCCCGACGTAGAGGTTGATTTTGCCCTCGAGCTGCTTGCCGATCTTGGGCCAATCGCGCTCGAGAATGTGGTGCAGGTCATAGTGTTCGCGCCAGTACCTGGCGACTTCGGGATCGATCGCCCCGGTCTTCTTGTCCCAGATTCGTTTCGGGTAGCCGTCAGGCCCGACAGGCGAGAACACCGCTTCCCAGATATCCCACTGCTGGCCCGATCGGCTCTTGGTGCCCAGCACCAGCTCCAGGCGGTTGGTGTCTTCGAGCATGGTGCTGATATGGCCGAGATAATTGCGCGTACCCGGCCGCTTGATCCTGCGCCAGGGTCCGTCCAGGTAATAGGCGTTCTTGTCCTCGTAGATGTTCACCACGGTATAGGCGCGGAAGTCGATCGGGTCGGGGCAGGCGGCCCAGCAGCCGTTGTACTCGGTGGGGTAGAAAACCTGTGCCGCGAGCGCCTCCCAGCCGCCCGTCGAGCCGCCGTACAGGAACCGGGCCCAGCCGCCGCCCAGGCAGCGATATTTCTTTTCGATGTAGGGGATCAGCTCATAGGTGATCGCATCGCCGTAGGGCCCGAGATTCTCCGAATTCACGGCGTACGAGTCGTCGTAATAGGGATTCGCATGCTGGATCTCGATGATCACCATCCGGGGGTAATTGGGACCAGTCCAGTCCTTGTAGAACTGGTGGGCAAGCTCCTGCTGAACCCGGTTGTAAGCGGGCAAATGAAACCGTTCACTGTACTCGGGCTTGAGATTCGGGTCGGGGGGCTCTTCGCGAAAACCCGAGATCGTCTGGGGATGGTGGCCGTGGAAAATGACCAAGGGGTAACGCGCCTCGGGATGACTGTCAAATCCCTCGGGCAGCAGCACGTGCGCTCCCAGGTGCATGGGCCGGCCCCAGAATTTGGTGAGCCGCTCGCTCTGGATCGTCTCGTGCTTGATGTATCTGGTGGTGGCAGAGGGAGTGATGGGGGGAATCACCTGATCAAGCGTGATCGACAGTGGCTGATCGTTCTTGGGATCGAAGGTGACCTCACTCGGCCTGCTGTAAAGGTTCCCCGGCGCCTTGTTCCACTGCATTCCCTCACCCCGGTCCATGGGCAGCTTCACCGTGTGCCCGTCGGCCCGGTGAAAAGTCTCGTACTTGTGCAAGAGCGCCTGGATTCGATATTTGCCGGCGGGAACTTGCGCCAGCGATTCGACCGGATAGCCCAGCGTGCTGGCGCCGACGACAGCGTCTTCTCCCGGCTTCCATCCCTCGACGTCCACGCCAAAGATCTGCTGGGTTTTCGGGCTGTCGCTGATCTGCAGCCGGGGCTCCTCCGCGGGGTCCTTCGAAAGCATGACCAGAACCCGGCCGTCCAGCGGCGTCTTGCTCTGGGCCGGGTCGAAGTGGACGCGGATCTGAAGGCCGGCGGGCTTGTCTTTATCGGCGTGACCTGGGCTGGAGGCAAACGCCCAGGGCTGGGCGGCAGAGAGGCCGAGCACGATTCCAATCCCGAGGGCCTCCAGGAGGATGCGCATCTTGGTCGGTTTCATCCAGGTTCCTGCCTCTCATGACCGGGATAGCTCGTGACGATTTCGTTTGCGGCCGTGTCTTTACGATGGCTTTACGGCAGTCACCAGGATCTCGGGATCTGATCCAGCGGCGACCGGCCATTGTCACCTCACCGTCCAACCACGTCCAGAGCCTGGTACGAGAGTGGCCGGACGAGAGAAGCCAGCCTCGAAAGCTCGGGACCGACATCGCAATAATCGCCGGAAATGACGTGCTTCGATGATTAATAAGGACAGATTGATGGTTTTCTTGAACATGTCTCCTGACGGCTTCTCACCTGACGTACACTCGATGAAGCACGGAGAAGCCCAAGAACTGGCACCCGGAAATCTGATCTAGCCCCAGCCTCTTCTAGCGCGAGGAGGATGCGATCTTCGTCCGCCCTGATGGTGATGGAGGGTGGTGTACGCACTGGCCCTCACAGGGCGAGTCGGCGGAATCAGGCGTAGTGCGTGGAGGCAGGATAAGATCCAGATGACCGGGCCAGGACGGCCTCGAAGTTGTAGGCCGGGAGACGGGCTGCTCCTGAATCAGGGGGAACGATGGCGTGCTCCATCGATGACAATGTTCAAAACATGTTCTTTCAAAGTGATCGCCTTTCTTGGTGTGATCTGGACCGTGGGGCCTGCTCGGGCTGAGCTAATCTTGCATGAAGTGAAAGGCTCTTCCCTTGCCAATGAGAAACAGGCCTTACGTGATGTAAAACTCTACTTGAAACTGGTGGCTCAACGAACGCTGAATCCAACGGCATTTGACCATCGCCGCCCTTTTTATGGCAAACTGATCACCGATCGATCGTTTTTCGATTCATGGGTCAACCGCTGGCAATCCCATCCCGCACGGTTCGCGCACTGGCATCCTTGCCTCTCCCGATTCCTGGACGGGGGAGTTCGATCGAGAGAAGCGGATGAACCGCCGCCTCCTTTGATCCCGCCGGCACCTCTGGAGCCGAACCCTCCTCCTCCTGCCGCCACCGCCTCCTGCCGCCTCCTCCTCCCAACCCCCCTTACCGTGGTACCGGAGCCTAGCTCGTTCTTCGTGTTTCTCGCGGGGTTGGGTCTTATCTTGATCGTACAGAAGGGACGCCGGCTCTCCTGCCGATGAGGGGAGTCTGGTCACGGACGACCCTACAGCTTCATCTGATCCAGTTTCCCCTGCAAGCTCGGTTTCGCGCGGTGGCATTCGCGGAGCTCGCGGAGGCGGGCCTCAAAGGCCGACTGCGTTTCCTTTCGCTTGGCGAGATCACGCAGGTCTGCCAAGAGCGCAACGGCTCGGTCGTAGCTCTTGGGCTGCTTGGTAGCGATCAGCGCCTCGATTTCGCGCCAGGTGTCGGTTTCCTTGGCGGCCAGCTCATCGAGATACTTGCTCCGAGCCTCGGCCTGCTCCTTTTGCCGCTTCGCCTTCGCCTTCGCCTCTCGCTCGGCGGCTGCTTGCCTCTTCTCCTCGATTTCGGCGTCACGCGCCGTGAGGAGCTCCGCGACCGTGCGACGCCCGGCGGCCGGCTTGGTCTTGGTTCCCGGTAGCGTCGCCTCCCGGAACTGCCGCAGGAGCTCGGCACGCAGGATCAGGTCACCCTCCTCGGACAGGAAGCGGAGCAGGGAGTCGTCTTTGACGGTGGTGGAGAGCTTCTTGATCCAGCGGGCCAACTCCTCGCGTGAAGGCTCCGCAGGCGCCTCACCCGCGCCTCCCCTTTGCGGCGACCTCGATGAGCTCATCGTCAATTCTCAAGAAGTCGGCCAGTGCCCGCAGAGGTGCTGACAGCTTGGCCATGCCGGGGGGAACAGGTGGCTCGTGCTCGTTCGCCTCGCCTTCTTCCTCATCGTCCGGGTCGCGGTACTGAATCGAGGACAGCCACCCGATGTAGAGGGCCCGGTAGTCGCCCCGCATCAGCTCAGCGCGGACCGAGATCAAAGAGGGCATGTATCCCTCGCCCTCCTCCCACTCACCGCCTCCTTCGTCGTCCGAAAGGAATTCAAGCACGACGTGATCTTTCTTGGCGTCCAGCGTGAGGGCCTCGTCGTCGCAATACGCCGAGGCGGCCTCCACATCGAGGAACTTCCGCGGGATCCGGAACATCAGCCGGTGCGTCCCCCAGTTGGCGACGTAGACGAACGCGTCGAAATACCTGTCCATGAGCTTCTCGGGACTTCCCCGGAAGTCGCCGTAGTTGTACTCGTTGGTGAAGCTTGTTGGCGTGATCTCCGCACGCGTGGAAAGCTCCCGGAGCTCTTCCATCTCCTTCTCGCTCAGTGGCCGGTCAACGGTCCGAAATTCGTAGTATTGATATTCGCTCATGATGAATTCTCGGAAGGCATGGCGATCCCTGGGAGCACTCGGGGACAACAGTCGAACAGATCGGAATACGTTCCGTGCGGCCAAGGATCGATCACAGTCGCGCTCGTTGGATTCGGTCCGGTGCAACTGATAACCCGTCATCAATCTCTCGAAACCGCCACGGATTGATGCTATTGTAGCGTTAGCTTGCTGGCCTGACTCGATGGAATTCAGGCAGTGTTGCCGACCCAATACCGAGAGGATCGAACCAGCTTTGAGCGATCCATACAACCGTGAACAAACCGAAGCCATCCGCGCCGTTCGCAGGGCGGCACGGCTTTGCCGCGCGGTCGGGCTCACGGATCCGTCCGGAGATCCTTGACAAGAAAGACAAGAGCCCGGTGACCGTGGCCGACTTCGGCAGCCAGGCACTCATTTGCCGGGCACTCGGCGGAGGCATTTCCCGATCGATCCGATCATCGCCGAGGAAGACTCGGCCGAGTTGCGGCAGGCGGAAAACGCGACGATTCTCGACCAGGTGGTCGACATGTGCGGGCGATCGAGCCGGGAAGCGATCCTTTGCCGCGACGACGTCTGCCGCTGGATCGACCGGGGGGCGACGAGCCAGTATCGCGACCGGTTCTGGACCGTCGATCCGATCGATGGGACGAAGGGATTCCTCCGAGGCGAGCAATACGCCGTCGCGCTGGCGCTTGTCGTCGATGGCCAGGTCGTGGTCGCCGGCCTGGCGTGCCCGAACCTGAACATGACGAGCCGCCCTGGTGCGGACAACGCGCGCACGGGGTCATCTTCTCCGCCGTGCGGGGCAAGGGGCCTTTGCCGTGCCGATGGATCAGGAGCGAGAGACGACGACTCCGATCTCGGTCCCATCAGGGTCAGCGAGAACGATGATCCGGCCGCCGCCCGGTTCTGCGAGTCGGTCGAATCGGGTCATAGTGCGCATGGCGATGCGGCTGCGATCGCGGCGGCTGGGCATCGTCGGCGCCGCCGGTCCGGATGGACAGCCAGGCGAAGTATGCGGTGGTCGCGCGGGGCGAGGCGGAAATCTATCTCCGGCATGCCCACGCGGGCCGATTACCGTGAGAAGATCTGGGACCATGCCGCCGGTGCGTTGATCGTCGAGGAGGCCGGCGGAACCGTGACCGATATCACGGGCCGGCCGCTCGAGTTCCACCACGGCCGCGAGCTGATCGCCAACCGCGGCGTGATCGCCACCAACGGCCGGCTGCACGAGCGGGTCATCGAGGTGCTCGACGACACTGGGGCTGGCCTGAGGGAGAGTCGGGGATGCCAGACCAGGCGGGACGAGGCGGGATGTCAGGCGAGAAGCAGAACGCAGACGGCCTGGGTACACGCAGACTCGCGTCGGCGCTGCTGCGAGGATTGGGCTTCGTCTACCTGTCAGCCTTCTGGTCTCTGGCCGTGCAAGTCGATGGCCTGCTCGGCTCGCGCGGCATCCTGCCCGCCGCCGAGCTGATGGATCAAGCCAGGCAAGGTCCTGGCGCAAGCCCGATGCGGTTCTGGTACCTGCCGACCTTGCTCTGGCTCGATGCGTCGGATTCGATGCTGCACTTCCTGTGCTGGGGCGGTGTGGTTCTGGCCGCGGCCGTCATGATCGGACTGATGCCCGGTCCCTTGTTCTGTCTCCTCTGGCTGTTCTATCTGTCGCTCACGGTGGCCGGCCAGGAGTTCCTGGGATACCAGTGGGATTCTCTCTTGCTCGAGGCCGGGCTGCTGGCGATCCTCCTTGCTCCCTGGAGCAGGTGGCTGAGATCGGCCCGCGACGAGCCCTGGCCGTTCGCCGTCTGGCTGGTGCGCTGGCTTGTGTTTCGGTTGATGTTCCTTTCCGGCGTGGTGAAGCTGGCCAGCGGCGACCCCACGTGGTGGGCCTGGCGGGCACTCGAGCACCACTACCAGACGCAGCCGCTGCCGGCCTGGACAAGCTGGTATTCCCACCAGCTTCCCGCCGCTTTTCACAAGCTGTCGGTGGCTTTCATGTTCTACGTGGAGCTCGTCGCCCCGTTCTTCATCTTCGGGCCGAGGCCCTTGCGGCTGGCCGGGTTCGTCAGCCTGGTGCTCCTTCAGGGATTGATCGCGGCGACCGGCAATTATGGCTTCTTCAACGTCCTCTCGGTGGTCCTCTGCCTGTCGCTGCTCGACGATCGAGACTGGCACTGGCTGACGCTCGCATCGCGGCCTCGCCTGGCTCCGTCGATCTGGCACGGTCGAGTTCGAATGGCCCCGAAACCGCTCGCTGGTCGTTGCCTCGCCGGATGATCGTCGGGTTCATCGGATCGCTGCTTCTGATCGCGACGGGCGGGCTCGTGATCGAAACGCTGTCGCCCGCGGCACCGATTCCCGGCGAAGTGGCGGTGCTGCAAAACGCGCTGGCGCCCCTGCGGGTCGCCAACTCGTACGGGTTGTTCGCGGTGATGACCACGCGCCGGACGGAGATCATGGTCGAGGGAAGCGACGACTTCGTGACCTGGCGGCCGTACCTCTTTCGGTACAAGCCCTGCGAGCCCGATCGGCGGCCCCGGTTCGCCCCTTTCCATTTGCCCCGGCTCGACTGGCAGATGTGGTTCGCCGCGCTGCGGCGAGACTGCCGGTCGCAGCCGTGGTTTCTGCGGTTTCGAAGAGCGTCTCCTGGAAGGTTCTCCGGAAGTGCTGGCCTTGCTCCGCGAAAACCCGTTTCCCGACAAACCTCCGAAATATGTGCGAGCACGTTGTTCCTTTACGAGTTCACGCGATGGGGTTCGGGCGACTGGTGGCACCGTACCGAGCTGGGACCTTATTGTCCCCCTCTTTCATTGAGTCATTGAGTCCTCACGCAAGGACTCGGCAGCTGAGGCTCGTCCATGTCACTCGATGACCAGGTTCGCTGGGATAAAGCGTATCGCGAGCGGAAAGCTGGATCGCAGGAGCCATCGCCCTTTCTTGTGGCGATGGAGGGGATGCTGCCGATCCGCGGCCGGGCGCTCGACATTGCGGGTGGCGCCGGGGCCAATGCCGTCTGGCTGGCCCGGCGAGGGTTGGAGGTGACGGTGGCCGATATCTCCCCGGTGGGTCTTGCGCTGGCGGAGAGGAATGCCGAGTTCGAGGGGTTGAGGCTGCGGACCCTGAAAATTGACCTCGAGCAGGACCCGTTTCCGCCTGGTCCCTGGGATCTGATCGTTTGTGTCCGATTCCTCTGGCGGCCGCTGTTCGCGGTGATCCCGGACGAGCTGGCCGGGAGGCGTTCTGGTCGTCGTTCACCCCACGAGGTCAAACCTGTTGCGGCACGAACGGCCGGGTTTGCACCACCTGCTGGAGGACGGCGAACTGCCGGGCCTGGTGCACGGCCTGGATGTCGTGCACTACGAGGAGGGCTGGACAGAAGAGGGGCATCACGAAGCGAGGCTGTTCGCGAGGCGTTTCGGATCTGCGGGATCGAGCCGATGTCGACACAGGAGACCGCTGAGAGCACGCCGCAACGCTGACGTGACTCAGTGCTCTCAATAGACTTCAGGAACGAATCTGAAGGGATGGTTCGACTCCTGGTAATCTCCTTTCTTCTGCCGCTTCGGCAGCTTCACCTCGTCACGCGGGATTTTTTCGTAAGCAATCTGACTCAACAGGTGGGTTATCACGTTCAACCGCGCCCGTTTCTTGTCGTCAGATCGCACAACAAACCAAGGGGCCCAGGACGTATCGGTTGCCGCGAACATCTCGTCCCGCGATCGCGAGTAGTCGTACCAGCGGCTGTATGACTTGAGGTCCATCGGCGAGAGCTTCCAGATCTTGCGGCCGTCGTCGATTCGCGCTTCAAGTCGGCGGGTTTGTTCCTCCTGGCTCACTTCCAGCCAGTACTTCAGCAGGATGATTCCCGAATCCACCATCGCCTTTTCGACCAGAGGCGTCATTCGCAGGAAATGCGCGACTTGCTCTTCGGTACAGAAGCCCATCACGCGTTCAACGCCCGCCCGGTTGTACCAGCTTCGATCGAAGATCACGATCTCACCGGCTGCTGGCAGAAGCGGTAGATAGCGCTGGATGTACATCTGGGATTGCTCACGCTCAGTGGGTGCGGGCAAGGCCATGACCCGAAACACTCGCGGGCTGACGCGTTCGGTAATGGCCTTGATCGTCCCCCCCTTGCCGGCCCCATCCCGCCCCTCGAACACGATGCAAGCCTTCAGGCCCTTGTGCCGCACCCACTCCTGTAACTTCACGAGTTCTACGTGGAGCTTCTCGAGTTCGCGCTCGTAGTCCTTGCCTTTGAGCTTTTTCTGCTCTGCGGCCGAGCTTTCTCTTTGACCGTCTTCGCGATGTTTCATCTCAAGCTCCTCTACGAGCTAAATGCCGAGATGTCCATGGTGACGACTTCACGAATCGCCGTGGTGACACCATGAACGGAAGGGACCCAGCAATCTGGTCGATCTCCCGGTCATCGTTCGAGCTTGAGTTTACCACGCGGCTGCTCATCGTTGCCTTCTCTCGTTGACTCGCGTCTCCGCCTTGGGATGGGCATGGCTGCCGCCGACGCCCTGGAAATCACTGACATCGGCGAGGGCTCGGTCCTCGGGCTCATTAAAGAATCGCTCTGCCGATCGATGCAAGAGAGCCAGCTCCTGACGCAGCAGGGAGGCGCGGTTTTCGGGAAGTGTCTGGATAAGGTTCTCCAGCATGGCCCGCAATCGCCTGGCCACCTGAATGCTCTGGCCGCCGAAGTGGCGGATTTCCGTGACCGCGAGCTGGACGAAATCCTCCCAGTCCGGAGTCCGATATACGAGCCGAAGCCGGCCCGAGGAATCGCGTACCCGTCCTTCGTCCAGGTGCCGTTTGCCCACGGTGCGCAACAGATGGTGAACCTGGTCGATGGCAAGAACCGCGGTGGTGGGATCATTGATCGCTGGTGAAAGCCCCTTCGAGGCGATGTCCACGAGAATCCGAAAGACGAAGGTCGGGTCCTGCTCCGTTGTGCGTTCGTCGCCGACACACACTGACTGGAGCAAGGCATCCACCGGCAGACTCGTACCTTCCTGGTAGACCCGGAACAAGGGATCTCCCGTCGCCACGAAATCGCCAACCTGGGGAACCATCTCGATCAGGCTATCAGTCCGCTCGGCCAGGCTGAGTAGGCCCGCAAGATCAAAGGCGAGGACCACGCCGTCTCTCGGGTTCGAAACCGTGTAACGAGGTTTCTCGCTGAGGGCGATGCTGGTGTCATCCGCCGTGGCGTCCGAGACCATCTCTTGTCGTGGGTAGACGCTCTCGATCACCTCTCGTCCCAGTGTGGCCACGGATCGCAAGACTCCGCTCGGTCGTAGGGCCTTGCCCAGATGATCGATCAGGAAGAGAAAGACCGCGAGGCTGGCCATGAAGCTGTAGGCGGCCACTCTTCCCGTGATCTCGGGCACGGAGCCGCTGATCCGGACAAGAAGGGCAAGTGAGAGCGTGAACGTGAAAACAAACACCGTCAGCGCGTATTTCGTAACCGGATCCTTGAAGACGATGGCAATGATACGTGGTGTCAACTGGCTGCTGACGAGCTGGACCGCAACCAGGAGGGCCGAGGAAACGAATACGACGAGCGTGAACACCGACGAGGCCAGTGTACTGAACAGCGCTCGCGCGGATTCCGATTGAAAGGACGATTCCCAGCCGATCGCCTTGTCAACTCGGTACAGAAGCCGGACGCAGCCGATTGCCCCGATCATTCCCAGGACGGGCAGGATCCAGATGGAATTCCGCACGTAATGTCGGACTCGGTAAGCCCGGAGCCAATTCACCAGTGTCCCTTGCCCAGTCATGATTCAGATTCCCTTGCCGAACCGAGGTGATCCAAATTGCCGAACGCTACAGCTCCGCATGGGCGTTTCTCGGTTCGAATGGCCCGAGTTTGCTGAGGAGCAAGGCACAGGCGAGCGCTCCGACGGTCGAGATGAGGGCATACGCAACCACGGCGGTAACTGCCGGCGTGCCCGCGAAGTTGCTCGTGACAATGGCGAGAGCCACCGCGGCGTTGCGGGTTGCCGTGGTCACGGCCATGGCTTTCCGGGTCGGTGTCTCGGAGCCCCCACAGAACCAGCCGATGCAAATGCTAGCCAGCAGGAGCAGGCTCATCGCCATCCAACCCCTGAGCCGGATCGCCGCGAGGTTCTCGTACTGCGTGGCCACGATCAGCCCAATCAGAGCAACCATGAGCACATTTGCCAGGACGCTGACCGGCTTGATCGTCCAGGAGGCCAGGACGGGGGCTGCGTGGTGGATGGCGATGCCCAACGCCAAAGGGAGCATTTGCGTGATCAACAGCGTCCCTACCAGAGCAATGGAGTTGATCTGAAGATCGCTCCCTGGCGCGATCCTGCTCAACAGTACGCCCAGCAATGAAGGCGAGAGAAAAGCAGATAGACCAGCCAGGATCAACATCAAGGCGGTTGCCGCGGGGACATTGCCTCTGGCGATCGCTGTGATTGACGGACCAAAGGGAGCTCCAGGGCAAACGGCGAGGACCAGGAATCCCACGGAGACCGTCGGGCTCGTGTGAAGAAGAAGAAGCAAGCCCATCGTAACTGTCGGCACAAGCACATAGTTGGCAAGCAGACCGAGCAGGACAAGACGTGTCTGACGGGCCGAGGTCAGCAGTGATTCGAGCGTCACCTTCATGCCCATTGACAGCATGATCGCGACCAGTGCTGTCACGTTGAGCAGGGTGATGAGGGCCGGCATTTTCATCATGTTGGTGCCATCCGGGCATCCGGAAGCAACGGAGAAAAAAACAACCCCCTCGGAAGAACCGGGTGCTTACCGATAAGTCCAGCTCACCTCGTAGGTGTACCCGGACTTGAGAGACAACAACTTGAAGGCGATGATCGTGAATTCCTCCGCCAGGTATTCCGTGACGACTTTCACGGCTTCCACCTTCTCGGGCTTTCCCGTCTCGTACCGGATGATGCCAAAGCTCTGGTACTCTTTCCCTTCGGGCATCATGATCCATGCGGTCAGCTCCGCGGTGTCCGCATGGATGGGAAAAACCATTGCGGTCCCGTTGCCGCCACGTTGCAGATGCTGTCCAGGAGCGTGGTATTCGACGATGAGATCGACGAACTCCCCGGCCGGTACATGCTGGAAATCATAGCTTGCGCGCAGCGATATTCTTTCTGACCGCCGGTCGCGTCCTCCACGCGACTCATGGTCAACTTCGGCTGGAGTTGCTGCGTTGGGAACCGGACTGCCGTTTTGGGACTGGTCCCAAGGAGGTAGACGTGAAATAAATTGTCTCCGGCCTGCTCAGGCTGTTTGAAAACCTTCAACCTCCGGTAGCCAAAGGCCAAGGAACTGGGATCGCTCTCCGCAGGCTTGACTGGCTTCCAGCCACGCAAGTCAAAGATGCGCGAGTCCTGGAGAATCCCGAAACCCTTGATATCCGACTCGTCGAAGCGGCGAACTTCCTCCGCCGGCTCGCCGATCCAGGGCTCCTGCCTGCCGTCAAGCAGTCGGCTCATCTGCCCGAGGTCCCGGCTCCCCTGGGAGAGTGACTCGACCAGATGGTTGATCCGCTGTGACCGCTGGTGGGACTTGACCACGAAGTAAGGCAGTCAGGACGAGGAGTGGCACCAGGAGCGGCACGTAGACGTAGGAAGTCCAGTCCCGGCGGTCAAGCAGGGTACTCCAGATCCGCCGCAGGGCCGAGTCTTGCAGCGCCCGCGCTTCGACCGTGGCCTCAACTGGCTCCGCCGAGGGTCCCCGACCGGGCAGAGCCACCGCGGCGGGAGGCGGCCGTGGCGCGTGGCCCGGCGCCTGGATCCCAGGGAGGACCGAGTGGCAACTCAGTTCCAAACAGGTCGGGGTGCGACCGGCATGCCTTGCGGCCAACACAGTATCCGTGTCGCACCAGGCTGCTGATTTCCAGGGCGAAAAGCGATCGAAGTCCGTGCGGATGTTGACCGCCTGCCGCTGGATCTCCGGTGCAACGCCGTGGGGTCTTCGGCCGGCTCGACCACCTCGGTAATCGGGGCGAAGACGAAGCTGGGCGAGTCCTGGAACGTCTCTGTCTCGAGCTGCCAGACCCGATCCATGACGATGTCGGTCGACCGTAGGGCAGTCCGGATCAGCCCGCCGGCGCGGTGGCTGCCGTGGACCTCGAATCGCTTTCCCACATCGCTGACGAGGATGCCGTCCAGCGCGCTGTCGAGTCTGCGGAAGCAAGGATGGCCCGTGGCCTGCCGGAATGCGGCTTCGAGCAGGTGTCGGTTCAGCCAGGCCTGATCGCTGGCGTCCAGTACGCGGCCTCCAGAACGGCTGGCATGGACGAGCGCTTCCGCCTCGGGGTCCTCGGGTTTCAGCCCGGCGAAGAGCGGCTCGCGTTGTAACTGGGAGTGACGCAAAACGTCCCAGAGAATGGGCAGCACGATCTCCTGACCGTCGCCATTGCCGACCTCTGGCTTGGACGACGGCAATGGAGTCTGGCTTTCAACCTGCCCTGGCCCGCTGATAGGCTGGAGGCCTGCCCCGCCCGACCGCTCCACGCTGGTCAGCGACAACAGGTCCGGTCGGCTGCAAGCAGCCACCATGATCTGACCGAGCCGGCGAAACGGCGTTTCCTCGCTGGACTTGCCTGCCGCGCGACAGTGTCTCGACGACGGCTTGAAAATCGACGAAGTCGTCGCAGGACAGGGGAGTCTCCGCCAGGAGCGGCCGTTCCAGGCAGCGGAACATCCGGACGCCGAGGTTGTCGAATACGCCACCGTCGGTGTACGACTGCCGGCCGAACTCGCCGCCGTTGGCGCCGACGTCCGCGCCGGTGAGCTCGACCGGCGGGAAGAACCCGGGGAAGGCCGACGAGGCGGTGACGGCCATCGGCACGGTGGCCAGCCCGACGTGGATTCGTTCGATGCGAACGGTGTGCCCTGGTTGCCGGTGCATCATCAACAGGCCGTTCCGGTTGAAGGAACAGAGGCATCCCTCGCTCAGGTTGGTGGCGAGCATGTGCAGTTCCGGCCGTGCGGCAGCTCGAATAGACTGGTGTCTCCGTAGAGATACTTCTCGTAGTGGTATTCCAGTAGCCCCGCCGGCGTCAGTTTGCGATTCGAAAGTCCCAGCAGCCGGCGCGCCCAGACTCACGGGGAGGCACAAGGGAAAGCGACGGGCAATCCGATTGCGGACATCGAGACGCACGAAAGAGATTAACTCGGAAGCCGCCGCCTCGAACTCGTTGGGTGAGCCGTTGTAGCGGTCCCAGTTGAGCACCAGGTGGGCAGCCGATGATACTGCCGCCGGACACGGCGGAGATGTGGGTCACCCGAGGCAGGATCCCCGCGTCGCGGAGAAAGCGGACCAGGCCCAGGTGATAGAGAACCGCCCGGAAGCCGCCGCCGGAGAGGGCGAGTCCAAGTCTGTTCATGATGGAGCTCCCGCGATCGTCGAATAACGGGCCCGGGCTAAACACCCGAAGCGGCGTGTGAAGGGTCGTAGACCGCTTCAGCCCACAGGTTGCACATCTTGGGCGTATTCGGCTGGCACCCGCCGACTGGTCAGGCCTGTGCTGTTTCCTCGACCCTCCGCGCAAAGACGGCCTTCTTTCCTCCCGTGAGGAGACTCTCCGGCTTCAAGGTCGCGAAGAGGTGCATGGTCCGCGCGATGACTCCCGTCCAGCCGGTTTGATGGCTGGCGCCGAGGCCCGCCCCGTTGTCGCCGTGGAAATACTCGTAGAACAAGAGGTAATCCCGCCAGTGCGGGTCCTCCTGGAACTTCCGGGTTCCTCCGAAAACCGGGCGGCGGCCATCGGCGTTCTTCACGAAGATATTCGAGAGCCGCCGGGCGATCTCCTCGGCCACCTGATAGAGGGTCATTCGCCTGCCGGAGCCCGTGGGGCATTCGACGGTGAAGTCGTCGCCGTAGTACAGATAGTACTGAAGCAGCGCCCGGATGATCAGGGCATTGACCGGCATCCAGATCGGCCCGCGCCAGTTCGAGTTGCCGCCGAACATGCCGGTGTCGGACTCGGCGGGAAGGTAGGACACGCGGTATTCCTGCCCGCCGGCCTGGACGACATAGGGATGATCGGCGTGGTAGCGCGACAGCGAGCGGATGCCGAAGGGGCTGAGAAACTCGTTCTCATCGAGCATCTTCGCCAGGACGCGGCGGAGCTTGGCCTCGTCCAGGACGGATGCCAGGTGACGGCCCGCAATACCGGGTTTGCTTGGATCATGAATGGCCGCGTAGAGTTCGGGCCGAGCGGTCAGGAACCGCACGAACCGGTGCACGATCTCGGGCTCCTTGGCAAGCAGCTCGCCTTCGAACGTGGTCGCCGCGCAGAGCGGGAGCAGCCCGACCATGGACCTCACCTTGAGCCGCCGGGCTTCCCCGCTGGGCAGCCGGAGCACGTCGTAGAAGAAGCCGTCCTCCTCATCCCACATCCCCGTGTCGTCGCCCGCATGCGCCATCGCCGAGGCGATCCACAGGAAGTGCTGGCAGAACTTGAGGGCCATGTCCACGTAATCTTGATCAGTCAAAGCCAGTTCCGCGGCGATTTCGAGCATGTTCTGGCAGAAGAGGGCCATCCAGGCGGTGCCGTCGGCCTGCTCGAGATAGCCGCCGGTTGGCAGGGGCGCGCTGCGATCGAAGACCCCGATGTTGTCCAGGCCCAGGAACCCCCCCTCGAAGACGTTTTGCCCCGAGCGATCCTTGCGGTTGACCCACCAGGTGAAGTTCAGGAGCAGCTTCTGGAAGCAGCTCTTGAGCCATTCCTTGTCTCCCTGACCAGATTGGGCCTTCTCCAGGCGGTAGGTGAAGATCGTGGCCCAGGCATGGACCGGCGGATTGACGTCGCCAAAATTCCACTCGTAGGCCGGAATCTGGCCGTTGGGGTGCATGTAGTGCTCGCGGAGCATGAGCTGGAGCTGCTGCTTGCCGAAATCCGGGTCCACGAGGGTCAGGGGCAGCACGTGGAAGGCGAGGTCCCAGGCCGCGTACCAGGGATACTCCCACTTGTCCGGCATGGAGATCACGTCTCCGTTGAACATGTGATGCCAGTGTTCGTTCCGCGGCGCGGCCTTTCGAGTCGGCTTGAACGGGTCGGCCCCGCGCTCCTCGAGCCACTTGTCAACGTCGTAGTGGTAGATACTGCTTCGACCAGAGCATCCCCGCCAGCGCCTGACGCATGACGTCCGCCTGCATCACGGTTGAGTGCGGGGGGCGTGATGGCCTCGTAGAACTCATCGGCCTCCTGCTTGCGAGCTGCGAAACATTTCCTCATAGTGGCCGCCAAAGGGACCATGCGGGCCGTAGACTCGCAGGGAATCCTCCGGTCCGGTCTCCGTGAGTCGCAAGTTGATGACCTGGTGCCCGCCTGGTTGGATCTCGAGTTGATAGTGAGCGGAGGCTTTTGTCCCTGTCCCCCCGTGATTCACGGCGTCTTGTTCGCCCAGCACGACATAGTTGTTGATGCCATCCTTGACATACGGAGTCCGGTTGGGGACTCCGAAAAGTCGCTGGGTGTTGGTCTCGTTCTCGGTGAAAAGGAGCGGGACATCTCCATCACAATACAGGTAGAAAAGGCCCAGCTTGGGATGTTCCGCGGCGATGGCCGGGCAGGTCGCACTTCCCTCAAGCTGGCGGAGCGCAGGGCCGTTCGGCTCCCGACGACCAGGACCATGAGTTGCGGAACCAGAGGGTTGGCAGGACGTGGAGCCTGGACGGATCAGGACCGCGGTTGTGGATGCTGATCCTGATGAGGAGATCTCGGGGTGATTCCTTGGCATACTCGACGAACACGTCGAAGTAGCGATCCTGATCGAAGACGCCCGTATCGAGGAGCTCGTACTCGAGCTCCTGTTTACCCCGGCGCCGGTTCGTCTCGACCAGATCCTCATAGGGAAATGCCGACTGGGGGTACTTGTACAGATACTTCATGTACGAGTGGGTCGGCGTGCTGTCCAGGTAGAAGTAGTATTCCTTGACATCCTCGCCGTGATTGCCTTCGCTGTTGGTCAACCCGAAGAGGCGTTCCTTGAGAATCGGGTCCTTGCCGTTCCACAACGCCAGGGCGAAGCAAAGCCGTTGCTTGTGATCGGAGATGCCGGCGATTCCGTCTTCCCCCCAGCGATAGGCGCGGGAGCGGGCCTGGTCGTGGCTGAAGTAGTTCCAGGCGTCGCCGCTTTCGCTATAGTCCTCACGCACAGTGCCCCACTGGCGCTCGCTGAGGTACGGCCCCCACTGCTTCCAGGGCACTGCCTTGTCCCGAGCCTCGTCCAAGCGTAGGTGTTCAGCCGTCATCGGTGCCTGCTCTGGCTCTCGCCGAGATCATGGAGAGGAAGATCAAGAAGTGGACGTGCACTGATTCAATATAACTCGTTTGATCGCTTCCGTTCCGGCGATTTCAGCGATTCTCCAAAAAGTTCGACGACTGGCCCCTGGCGAATCGCGTGTTCCCGCAGTCCCCTTTCAAATCTCAAGTCCGGAAAACTCTGCCCATTCGTCAGCGCCGGATTCAAGTCCATGCACCGCAATTCCGTTACATTGCAACAATTTGGACGAACTCGGAATCTGGCCTCCGGCCGAAGAAATAGGCAACACACCGGACGCTCCGACGCCGCGGTCATGGATGCCGGGCGTTGGCCGACTACGATCACCCGCGTGGAACGGCGGGATTTCCGATACCCCACACTCTGGGAGCAGGCCAATGGCAGGATGCCAGACTCTCCGCCCGCGAGGCGGCCGGTTCGCGGCCGCACTCGCCGTCTCCTTAACATTCGCGGGTCGCCGCCCGGCGCAAAACCCGTTACCACCGTTACCCGCGGCCGGAACGCCAGCCGCGAGGTTCGCCGAGGTTGTCGATAGCGCGACGGCGCCGGAGGTGACGCCCGCGCCGATGACCGCTCCCACGTACTACCCCGCCTACGGCGTCGCGCCGACGGCACCTCGGGTCGTGACGGGGATCTTCGACACGATCACCGAGTCGCTCTTCGGTAAGCCCGATCCAAACACCTGGCGGCCGCTGCCGCTCTCGACGTTCTTCAGTGAAGGCTGGGACGAGGCCTGGGTGCCATCACCTAATGGTTCGGGCGGCGCACCCCGGCAAGGCTGGATCAATGCCATGGACGGCAACCTGTACCGGCTGTGGTTCTTCACGTTCGCCCAGGCGTTCAACAGCGCCCCCAAGGGCAATGCCTACCTCGGTTCCTACACGCTCCTGGCGCCGCTCAACCGTCGCATGGAGCTGATCATCAACGTCCCCTTCATCGTCCGGAACAATGCCACGAGCGGCTTGCCGATCCTGAACCCAAACAATCCGGCCGCGACGGTGACGAAGAGCCACTCGGGCTTCGGCGATGTCTCGTTCACGCCCCGCTTCTTGGTGCACGAGACGAAGGACTTCTCGCTCACAACGGAATTGGCCGTGGTGACCCCGACCGGCAACCAGCCCCTTGCGGGGAATACAACCACCCTGGTCCCCGCCTTCGGCGTCTGGAACAACTTCGCGGGCGGTTGGGTGATCCGGGGCGGGCTTGGTCTCGCCATCCCGATGAACGGCAGTGGGGATAACCTGATCAGCCAGCTCGCCATCGGTAACACATTCACGGATCATGACGTGCCGCTGTTCGGCGACTTGACCTGCTACGTTTCCACGGTCGTGAACACCCCCCTCGGCAAGAGTGATCTGACGAGCGTGACCTTGACCCCCGGCATGCGAACCCACCTGGGAAACGACTGGTATTTCCTGGCCGGTCTACCCATACCGTTGACCAACCAGCGAGTCGGCGACATCGGCATGATCTTCTGGTTCATGAAAGCCTGGTGAGCCGAGGCGGAATCCGGCGCGAGCCGAAGAGTCGAGCCCCGGGGACTGGTCCTGTCCTCCGGGGCTTTTTGTGCTGGCACCGGGTCCTCACAATCATGACAAGCAGGAGCATGCTTGATGCCACAAATAATGACGCTTGTAGCGACTGCCTAGACTTTGAGGGTAGGGTAGATTAGGTTGATGCCCGCGGGATCTACGCGCCGTCGCGTTGCACAGGGAGAGTGTGATTTCTGCGCGAGCGCACGCAGTTCCGTGGGAGATACATCATGACGCGAACGTTGAAGGGAAGTCTGTTGATCGCCTCGATGCTGGTTGTGTTGTGGACGACCTCGTCGCAGGCGTGCCACAGGCGCCGGTCTTGCCAGCCCACCTGCTACTACCAATCGGGGTGTGGCTACGGGAGCCAGACGGGCTACTACGGTGGCGGCTACGCGAGCCCACAGGGCTACTACGGTGGTGGTGGCGGCTACGGCATGGCTGGCGGGGGTTACTACGACGGCGGGTCTACCGGCGGGTACGGGTACGGTCAGCCAGGCTCCGGGTACGACTTCGGTCGGCCCGGCTACAACCCAGGCGGCCTCGGTGGGCCGGCGTCCGGCCTGGGGGTGCGGCCCGGCCTGGGCTTCGGCGGATTGGGCCGGGGGCGCTGACCGTCCACTGGTTCTCCGATAACCCTGCGGGAGTGCCCCGCCTGGTCCTACGGGCTCACTCGGGGTGATGCCGGCGGCGGTCAACTGAAGGGGGCCGCGGCCGGCAGATGAGGAGAGTCGAACTTCAACCAGTTCGGTCGGGCGTCACTCCGGTGGCGACCCGGCCACTCAATCCGGTCCACCGAATCGGCGTGGACCCAGGGATGCGGTCCCAGGTGCCAACCCCCTTAAACCGCGAAGCCTTTCGTACCCGAGCCAAGGTACGACAGTGCCCGGTCCTGATTGAACTCATCACTCAGGTGAAGGGCCGCCACAAGACGCGGAGTCGGCGCGCACGCCATTGCCTGACGCGAGCCACTGCCCGCCAGGTCACCGCGCTTGGGAACTAGCCGACGACAGGCTAGCTCTGCGTCGCCGGGCAACCCTCCTGGCATTTTGAATACATGGAAGGTCATGCAACCGATACGGGAATCCGCTTGAGCGCGAAGCCGACCATGAGCCACGACACCCCTCGAAAGATGAGACTGATGCCCACGAGCACGCCGATGATCGTCAGCCCCGACATGGGGAGCTCCCGCCAGATCATGACGCCGAGGACGACGTCGATCACGCCGCTGAGCAGCAGCCAGCCCCAACCGCCGAACCGGTGAGCCAGGGCCGCGACGGCCTTGAAGATACCGCCCACGAAGAGAAAACTCGCCAGCAGAATCGTCAGCGTGATTCCTCCCTGAATCGGGTTAGCCAGCAGCATCAGGCCGACCACGACGCCCAGGATGCCCGAAAGCAGGGCAAGGAAGAACCCGCTCCACTCCTGGCACCAGAACGCGCCGACGACCTCCATAACTCCGCCGATAAGGATCAAGACGCCGATCGCGGTCACGGTTGCCAGGGTGGCAATCACCGGGGAGCCGAGGAGGATGGTCCCGAGTACGATCAGGGCAATTCCCAGCACCACCAGCCAGATCCATTTGCCTCGGATCGCCTCCAGTTCATGACGGATCACATTCCGTAACGGAGTTCCAGGAAGGCTTGTGCTGCTCATGGTCGTGCTCCTGATGGCTGCAAGGGAAGTGGTGTTTGCACAACGAGTCTAGCACATGGGATGATGGAAATCCGGTAGCGGGCATCCTGATCTCATCCGGCCGGTGCCCGCTCAGATCCTGATGCGCCGCTTTTTCAGTGGGTGAAGAGTAACCCTTGATCCTCGGGCCCCGTCCCGATCACACGAAAGATCCACTTGTCGTCGGCTTGCCACGTGACGCGGCCGACCAGTGCTCCTCCATCCCCTTCCTGAGCCAGCGTGAGCATGTTGTTGGCGAGAGACCATTTCCCCGTGATTTGCTTGGGCTTGCCCCGGGCGGTCACTTTCCAGGTAAAAGTCTCGTCTTCCCCAATGCGCAGATCGATCGTCGTGTCGCCGGCTGGGTGGGCGGTCCAGTCTCCGGTCAGATTCCCCTGCTTGGCGGGCGTCGTCGAGGGTGGCGGAGCGGCCGCTGCCGCCTGGGTGTCTGGTGCCGTTGCGGGCGGCGAAAACTGCTTGACGAGCTGAGCACAAAGTGTGTCCTGAGGGGCCAAGGCAACAACCTCCTTGAGCTGAGTCACGGCCGCATCCGTATGGGCCTGAGTCAGGTAGTGGTAAGCCAGGACGAACCGGCCGGCCGTGGACTTCGGATTCGCGGTGACGTACGCCTCTAGCTTGCGGAGTGGGTCGTGTAGATCTCGATGTCCGGGTAGAGACCGGCCATGGTGGTCCAGTCCCAGCCAGGTCCAACCGAAAGCACGGCGTAAAGTGGCCCTGCGGCAAGGTCGTACTTGCCTACCGCGAAGAGGACCAGGGCCCGGAACTCGTGGAGCGTGGCGTCGTTAGGAAGGACCTTCAGGGCCTCGTCGGTAAGAGTGAGTGCGCCGGCATAGTCACCGGTGCCGAAGGCAGCCCGCGCCGAGTCAAACTTCGTGAGGGCAGGGCTGGCGACCTCTTCGGGGGGCGGGGCCGACTGCGTGTCAATGGGTTGACTGTAGTCATAGGTGTAGGCGGGCACGGTCACCGTCTGCGGCTCACCTCCAGCGATGATTTGCTCGATCACGATCGGCTGAGCTACAGCCTGCTCGGCGTAGTAGGGGTTCGCATAGCTGGCATAGCCCCAGTTGTAGAATGACGAGCCGAGGGCCCAAGCCGTTACCCCCGTCGCGGCGCCCAGGGCGAACGAGCCCCATCCCCAATTGGCGTTGTCGTGGTAGCCATGCCAGTACCCGTTGGCCCAACCCTGGTGGTGGCCCCAGTATGAGCCACGCCAGCCGTTGTATGCGGGCGGACGAACCCCGTAGCCCGGATCGACGCCGATCCCGGCCACGTTGTTCTGGCGGATCCCCCCGACGTTGACGTCGCCCCGATTGATTGTGTTGCCGCTACCGGTGATCGGCCGATTGTCGATGCCCGGCCGGTTGTCGATTCCAGGGCGATTGCCGATGCCGGGTCGGTTATCGATACCGGGTCGGTTATCGATACCGGGTCGGTTATCGATGCCCGGTCGATTCCCGATCCCCGGTCGGTTATCAATGCCGGGTTGGTTGCCGATGCCTGGCCGGTTATCGATGCCGGGGCGGTTGCCGATGCCTGGCCGGTTATCGATGCCGGGGCGATTACCGATCCCCGGCTGCCCTCCTACGCCCGGTCGATTGCCGATACCAGGCTGACCGCCCACACCCGGTCGATTGCCGATACCAGGCTGACCGCCCACGCCCGGTCGATTGCCGATACCGGGCAGACCGCCCACACCGGGTCGATTGCCGATGCCGGGCTGACCGCCGACTTGGGGGCGATTGCCCCCACCAGGACCCGAAGGAAGGGTTGAAGGGCGTCCGGCGCCGAGGCCTGCTCCCGGTCGGCCGCCACCCGAAGGCCGGCTGGGAAGCGTCGAAGGGCGTCCGCCCGCTCCGCCTCCCATCGCGGGCCGCTGAGCCGGTCTGGGGCTGCTTACCGCTGGGCTACGAGAGAAGCCCCCACCGCCGCCGCCGCGCGGCATCCCGCCGCCGCCGCCGCCGCGGCATCCCGCCGCCGCCGCCACGGGCGCCACCTCCTCCACCGCGTCCTCCGCCGCCACCGCGTCCTCCGCGCTGAGCAAGGGCTGGCGAAATTCCCAAGGTCAGCACCAGGACGATGATCAGGAGTCCTCTACCGTTTCGAGGTGTCATCGATCTCCTCCTGAGTATCACACCGATGTTTCGGATGAGCGGATGATGGCCGATCTTGCGGCCTCACTTGCCGGGCGGAGGAGCGGGGCGGACCAGATAAAACTGATCGGTGCCAGGCACGGCCTCGCCGCCGACCGTTCGATCCAGAGTTTGCCAGAGGATCCGGTCCTTGCCGAGCGGCATGATCGCGGTCGTGACCGAGACCGATTGTCCGTCCGAGCGGACTCCCGACGACCTGGTGACCCAGCGTTCGCCGTCACGCGACACCAACCCCTCGGCGAAGCCGCCCCGGTCATCAAAGACCCACATGCGCAACTGTTTCCGCTGTGCGTCCCAGCCGATGCGCTGAGTGCCGCTCAGGGCGATGCGGCCCTCAACCTTGACGTCAAACTCCCGGAGTAGGAAATTGCCATTATCGGACCATTTGCAGTGGGTCTTGACGATCCCGTCGTCGCTCTCGTTCACCCACTCGCCCAGCATCCAGGTCAGTTGCTCCAGTTGCTCGTGCGGGGAATCTTCCTCCGACGGCTCGTCTCGGATCCTTGCGTGGAGCCACCGCCCTCCTAGCCGGGTATAGATCGCGCTGTACCGGTTGGTCCGGGGAAGTGTCCCGGCACCGGCGGTTATCGACGCCGTCCCCTCCTCGATGGCAATATCCGGTCCCAGGAAACGGAGGGAATCGGTCGCCACATCCAGAGTGGCGCCCTGGCTCTCCTTGAAGATGCCCTCGAACCGGGCGACGATGGCGTCTTTCCCTCGCGTCACGACGCGGTCCTCATCCTCGATCTCGGCCCCGGGCGAGAAGAGTTCGCCGAGGGCCTTCGCATCCCTGCCGTTGTAGGCCTTGATGAAGCGGCCCAGCAGTTCGCCGAGGGCCTTCTCGTCCGCGCTGGTCTCTGGCAGCGAGGCCGCTTGAACGCCAGGCGACGAAGATACCGCCGGTGCCCTGGCGGTCTGTTCCTGCGCGATGGCCGGAAACAGACCGGCCGAGAACATGAGAGCTAGAGCGAATCCCGCGTGAACGATCATGACCATTGACTCCGTTGGTACAGAGGTCCGCCGATGGCCGAGCGGTAGAGCGGATCAGGCTCACCGTACCTTCGATGCTCGGGCAGTGCAACGATGCGGAAGACGTCGCGATCGCGGATGTGCTGTTTGCCGGAGGCGGTGTTGACGAGATCCAAAACAGCCGCCGGCCGCGAGGAGGCTCTGCCCTTGCCTCAGGCCGAGTCCGGCTATCTCTTGTGCGATGCCCCGAAACACCGGACCATGATCGGTCGCCCCGGACAAGGGGTTGTGGTTCACCCGGAGGATCACTCGACCATGAAATACTTCGGCTTGTTTCTGTGGGTCACGCTCGTGCGGGGCACGCTGTTCCTGGTGCCCATCGTGCTCGTCGCCGTGCTGGCGCGCGAGGGATATCAGGTGCTCCGCCGCATCGCCCAGCCGGTGGCGCGGCTCTTGCCGCACGACCGGGTGTTCGGGATCCTGGCCGAGGACTTGCTCTCGATCATCGCAATCTTCCTGGTCTTCCTGGTCGCGGGCCTGTTCGTCGGCACGCGGCCGGGCCGGATGCTCAGCGACCAGCTCGAACGGGCCGTGCTCTACCGGGTCCCGGGGTATCTCCTGGTGCGAGGGGCCGTGGGCAACTTCCCGGGCTTCGAAGCTGACGCGCGGCCGGAACCCGCACTCGTGGAGACGGACGACGGCTGGGCCTTTGCCCTGCTGATCGATGCCTGCCCCAGGGGTTCTGCACGGTTTTCCTGCCCGATGCGCCCACGCCCACGAGCGGCTCCGTGCGGATCGTGGAGGCCACGCGGGTGCGGCTACTCGACGCCCCGATGCTCAGCCTCCTGTCCTGCCTGACGCGGTCCGGAGCCGGGGCCAGTGAACTCGCCGGGAGGGCCCTCACCGACCGCGTGGACGGTGCCGGAACGCCGGCCTGAAGATCACTCTTAGTTCAATCGAAAGAGAAAACGTCTATGGGCCTCATACTGGGAATCATCACGGCAGCATTGCTGCTGGCGTGTGCCCTGGTTGCCGTCTGGATGGCCGGCGCGATCTACTACGACGTGTGTGGCGAAGCCAGCTGGGGCTCTGGGGTCGTGCTGGCCTGGGCCATTGGCGTGATCGCGATGTTCGCGGTCTGGCGGCCGCTCTGGCAGCCGATCGTTGCCTTGCTCGGGGCGGAGTCGCTATTTCTCGCTTGGTGGTACCGACAGAAACCGAGCCACGACCGCGACTGGGACCCTAGCGCGGACGTGCTGCCGCGGACTGTCAGCGCCGGAGATGCGGTGACGATCGAAAACGTCCGCAACCTTGAATATCGTTCGCTGCACGATTTCACGCCGCGGTATGAAGCCCGCACGTATCATCTGTCGAATATCAAGGGTGTGGACATCATTTTCTTCGACTGGGGAAATGGGTTGACGTGTCACCCTGCCCTGATCTTCGACTTTGGAGCGGATGGCCGCATCTGCATTTCGATCGAGGCTCGACTCGCGAAGGGGCAGAAATACTCGGTCTTACGCAGTCTGTATCGACAAAATGAGCTGATCTTCGTCGCCGCGGACGAACGCGACGTCATTCTCCGGCGCACGAAGCATAGCCAAGGTCAATGGGCGTACCTCTACCGGATGAATTCCAGCGTTGAGGAGCTAACGAGTTTGTTTCTCGATTACGCGAATGCGATCAATCAATTGTACGAGAGTCCGCGCTGGTACCACGCAATGTTCACGAATTGCACGACGTCTTTCTACAAGCTACCGAGCAGAAAGGTACGCTGGGACTGGCGTGTGATTGCCAACGGCCGTCTGGATCGGGCCCTCTATCAGGCCGGTCGATTGGACCGGACTCTTCCCTTCGAGGAACTCCGCCAGCTCGCCTACCTTAACGACATTGCGAACACAGCCCCGGCGGCGGAATTCGGGGATCATATCCGACGCGAACTCGAAAGGCGCCGCCATGAACGATGAGGTCATTGCGCTACTGAAAGTGCACGAGTACTTTCAGGGTGTGTCCGATGATACCCTCGAGGAGGTCGTGCGACTCGCACGGGTCGCCCAATATCCAGCCGGAAGCGTTGTCCACGAGGCGGACGTCGTGCTCACCACGGTGGGCTTCGTCCTGCGCGGGCGGCTCAAGGCCGTCCGGGTCAGCACACGCGGTACTGAGTCGCTGTTCCGCATGATCGAGCGCGGCGAACAGTTCGGGCTGATGGTTGGCGCGCTAAGCGAACCAGTGCCGATCCGCGTCGTCGCGCTGGAGCCCACGACGATCCTCAGGCTGGACTACGAAGAGGCGCTCGAGCTGACGTTCGCCAGGCCAGAACTGCGCCGTCTGTGGTTAAAGACTTACGCGGGGAGCCTGCGAAAATTATTCCTCGGCGCCGCTCCCAAGCGGTCGGTGATGATGCTGGCTCTGATTCATGATTCACCCGCGACGCGCCCGACGGCCGAACGGCTCATCCAGCGACTGAGCGAGGTCGGTGAGCAACTCGCCGTGTTGAGCGATTCCGACCAGCGGCTGGTGTCGCCAAACGTGCGGTTTCGGTCGCTACGAGAAGATGGCCGAGATCTGACATCAGAGGAAATACGGGAGCAGGCCGCTCGCTGGCAGGACGCGAATCGAATCATTTTCGACGTCCACACCTTCCTGACGCCGGAACGAACGGCGCAGTTGATGGAACTCGTCGACCGCGCCGTCTATTTCTTCCCGGCAAGTGCGGCAGATACCGCAGTTCGCCGATTGCAGGCGATCGACGTGTCGGCCCGGGGCTGGCGCGATAAGATCAGTGTCGCCTGGTTGCTTGAGGGCGACAGTCCCGTGGTCTCCACCGTTCCGAACCTCTCCGAGCTTGCTTCCCGCGATTTCAAAATCCACGAAACCCCGCCAAAACTGCCGATGGGCCGGTCGCTGGCCAACGGGCTGGAGCGGCTGGTACACGACCTTCGTGGCGTGCGTGTGGGCGTGGCCCTCGGCGGCGGGGCCGCCCGAGGCATGTCGCACCTCGGCGTGCTCAAGGCCCTTGAGAACAGCGGCATCGTCGTCGACATGATCGCTGGCACCAGCGCCGGCGCCATGACCGGGATCATGTACTCCGCCGGCCTGGATCCCGACTACAACGCAAATCAATTCGCCACGGACCTTCGCCCCTCATGGATTTTTCGCCGCCTGCCGCAGGGCAACTACTGGTACCTCATCTACAAGTACCGTCGAGGGAAATTCGACCCGATGCTTCGCAAGTACCTGCACGACTGGAGACTCGAACAACTTGCCGTCCCCTGTCTCTCCGTCACGGTCGACCTGGTGAGCGGCAACTCGGTAGTTCGCGAACGCGGCGATGCCGTCCATGCGATCCTCGAGAGCATCAACTTGCCCGTGCTCTCCGTGCCGATCGTCCGCAACGGCCAGGCGCTGATCGACGGCGGGCTGGTCAACAACATCCCCGCGGATGTGCTGGTGTCGATGGGCTGCAATTTCGTCATCGCCATCAGCGTGACGGCGAAGCTGGAGACGCGTTTCTGCGACATCAAACCTGGGCAACCCATTCTGTCCAGGAACAAGCCGGGCATCGGGCCGACGATTTTACGCAGCCTGCTGGTTCAAAACCACAACCTGAACGCCTTTGGTGTTCAGCCGGCGGACGTGGTCATCGAGCCGGACGTGACGGGCGTTGACTCTGCGGAGTTCATGAGGGCGAAGGAACTCGCCGCGATCGGCGAGGCGGCCGCGCTCGAACAGGTCCCGAAGATCCATCGGCTATTGAATCGGCTCGATCCTCAACTATTCAAGCTAACTTCCGACACGAATGCGTCCGCACCGGCGTGATTTCCCGACCGCTTTACGGCCGGGTGGAGGAGGTCCTATGGATCAGGCTTGGGTGGTGGCGGTGGACATGGGCTACGGGCACCAGCGTGCGGCGTACCCCTTCAGGGACATCGCCTATGAGGGGGTCATCACCGCCAACACCGGCGCGATGGTTGACCCGGCCGAGCGAAGGCGATGGACAACGCTACAGGGCTTGTACGAGGGCGTCTCGCGGGTGAACAAAGTGCCGGTGATCGGCCCGTGGCTTTGGCGCACCTACGATCGCTTCCAGGCCATCAGCCCTCACTACCCCTTCCGCGACCTGTCCAAGCCGACCCTCGGATCGATGCGGCTGGACCGGCTGATGTTCAAGGGATTCGGCAGCAGCGTTGTCGAGCACACCCGCACACGAGAAGATTTGCCGCTCCTCACGACCTTCTTCGCCGTCGCGCTGGCCGCCGATCGCCTGGGGCGGAAGGATGTCTTCTGTGTCGTCACCGACTCTGACGTGAACCGTATCTGGGCGGCGAAGGTGCCGGCCAAGGGTCGCATCAACTATCTCGCGCCGACCCCGCTCACCCGCCAGCGCCTGATGCAGTACGGGGTTCCCCCGGAACGCATCCACTTGACCGGCTTTCCGCTGCCCCTCGAGAACGTGGCCACCGCCGCGGAGGAGTTGCGCCGCCGCATTTCCGTTCTCGATGCGCGGGGCACCTTCCGGCATGGCTACGGCCGCATGATCGATGCCGAACTGGGCCCCCCGCCCGCGGCCGACGGGAGGCCGCTCTCGATCACGTTCGCCGTGGGAGGCGCGGGGCGAGGCCGAGCTGGCGCGCGACATTCTGCGGGGTCTGTCCGGCGCCCTGCGCGAGGGGCGGATGCGGCTCAACCTGGTCGCTGGGGTGCGTCCCGAGGTGGAGCAATACTTTCGCCGGACCATCGGCGAACTGAGGCTCGATGCGGAACTCGGGCGAAGCATCCACCTGCTGTTGGCGCCCACAAAGGACGAGTACTTCGCCAAGTTCAACCAGTTGTTGCACGAGACGGACGTCCTCTGGACGAAGCCCAGCGAGCTATGCTTTTATCCGGCGCTCGGGATTCCCATGATCATGTCTCCACCGCTGGGGGCACACGAGGAGCGCAACCTCGAGACGGTGCTCCGCGTCGGCGCCGGCCAGCGGCAAGAGGACCCGCGCGCCGCCGCCGAGTGGCTCACCGACTGGCTGAACAACGGCCTGCTGGCGCTCAACGCCTTCCAGGGCTATTTCCACATGCCGCGCATGGGCACCGAGAACATCAAACGTCTACTCTTCGCCCCGGACCGCTCTCAGGTCGCCATGGACCTTGGGGCCGTCCTGCCCGAACGAACGTAGTTGCCCGCTGGGCTCGATTCAGTCCGACGAAAAACCAAACGGCTAGCCTTCTGAGTAAATTGTGTGGTAGAATGACACTTGGAATGACTTATTGGGGAGAAACCGCCAGGCGAAGATGTCACGGCGACCCCAGGGTCTGATCCGTGAGCGATGTGTAGCCAGTTCTGAACGACGGCGTGACGGATTCTGCACATGCGACCATGTTTCTGGTCGAGTCATTCGCGGTGAGTTTGAAGTTCGAGCGGGATCTCCACAGCGGAACCCTCCGCCACGGTCCAGCAATCCTGTGCCGAAATCCTCTGCTTGCCACGAACCACCGGTGGGTCTCCGCGCGGCTTGACGCCACTACGGTCACCCAGCTCAGAGCCATTTCCGTGCACGGAGGTTTCCCCGGGTCAAGAAAAAGGCCCGGGGAGGGTACTGGACGCCTTGGCCCAGACACCCTGACATGCACCTGGAGACTCTCCGTGTTCTACGTCATCGCCTGGATGATTGCGCTGTCAACTACGGAACATTCGGCCGCGGAACCGACCGACTGGATGAAACCGCCCGACTGGAGCGGCAATTTCTGGGGCCCGGCCGCAACCCGAGCCCGGGGCACTGGGCAGCTCCCACCGCTGCCCGTGAGCCCGGCCATGATCCGCTGGCGAGACCAGGGGCGGAGCGTCCTGCGCGAGGGAGACATCGTCTTCCGGATGGGCGACGCTCGTGCCCTGCGCGGCCTGTTTCCGCTCAGCTTCTTCATCGCCAAGGCGACGGGAAGTGCGTTCTCGCATACCGGGATCGTGGCGATCGAGGATGGCTCGCCGGTGGTCTATGACTGCTCCTCCCCCGGCGTCCAGCGCCAGCCGTTCGAGGTCTGGATGCTCGACTGTGTCGGATCGATGGGCGTGAAGCGGCTCAAGGCCGAGCACCGCCGCCACATCCCGGGCGTGATCGCGTTCTGCCGCAAGGCCTTCGAGCGGCAGATTCCGTTCGACTACGAGTTCCATCCGGACGATTCGGCACTCTACTGCCTGGAGCTGACGGAGAAAGCGTTCCGGTCCCAGGGTCTGCTCCTCTCTGAATCGGTCCGGATCGGCGACTGGGAGCACCTGGTGCACTATCCCCTGACGGCGTTCTCGATCCAGTACTTCACGGGGTACGTCCTGGATCGACGGATCGCCCTTGAGCAGCCCGTCTACGTGCCGGGCAACGAGCATCAAGGGGTGTGGGCCTCGCCCTTGTTGGAGACGGTCTTGGGCCCGGAACCCAGGTGTGAATGGACAACCGCCAAGAACCAGACGCTCGGCATCAGCCTGCGGGGCGATCTCGAGTTGTTGGTTCTTGTCTTCGACGAGCTCCGACGCTCTTACGACGAGCTTCCGGGACGCTGGCTTTGCGATCTGGCAATGCCCCGTGTCCTGGCTCTTCTCAGCTCGACAACCGCTAAACCAGAACGCATCTCAAGCGTGGCTTGCGGCATTGGCGAGATTGCTAGTGACTGAACGAAACCGCGCCCTCCTTCTTCAAGGTGAGCAGGTGCTTGACGGCGAGCTTAGCAGCGTTGACACTTGAAGTTAGCCGCTTGCTCAAGGCGGGCAAGCGGACCTGGTCACGATGGCCCCACCGTGCAACGTGCGTTGCCCGGGCGGGGTTTTTTCATGCGCCGGTCTCTTCCTCAGAGATTGGAGAGGGTCAACCATGTCCATCGACCAAGGTTTGAGCGTTGTGCAGGATGAGACTTGCGGCCTCGATCGCCGCGGGTTCTTCGGCCGCTGTGCCGGTTGCGCACTGGCGAGCGGCTGCGCGGTTGGCGTCGGGGGTGCACCGGCTTTGGGAAAGCCGGATGGCGTGTCCGAGAACAAGCCACGAGTGCGTCTGGTCTTCACCCACGTGCCACCGGGTCAGCCAACCTGGCCCTACATCAGCTATGACTACGAGACGCGCAAGCGGGAGCTCACCAGGAGGCTGGTGAGCGGCTGCCCCGAGGTCGAGTTCTTGCCGGTGGCCGTCCACGACGCCGATGCGGCTCGGCGCCTGATCTCCGAAGACAAGGGCAAGGGCATCACCGGCTATCTCGTCTATATGGTCGGGATCTGGACAAATGCCCCGCAGACCATCGCCGAAGTCGGCAAGCCGACGCTCTTCGTTGACGATCTGTACTCCGGATCGGGCGAGTTCCTGGTCGCGTTCGCCGCCGCGCGGCGTGCGGGGAAGAACGTGGCGGGGGTTTCCTCGACGCGGTTTGACGACGTGCTCACCGCGGCCCGCTACTTCGCCAGGATCCAGGATGAGGGGACAGCAAGGCGATTCGCAGCCGATTGCATGGCCGCGGTACGCAAGACGTACAAGCCCGTGGGCGACGAGACGCTCGGGCCGATCGATGCGCCCCCCAAGTTCCATGCCCCTGAAGCCGTGAAGAAACTCCGCGAATCGACCATCCTGCTCGTTGGCCGGCCCATGCAGCCGATCGAGCCGGTCATCACCCGGACGCTGGGCACCAAGGTCGTGCCGATTGACTTCAAGCAGCTCGATCAGGCCTACAGGAAAGCCGATCCGGCGCAGGTCTCCGAGTATGCCCACCGGTGGATTCACGAGGCGGCAGCAGTGGTCGAGCCCCCCGCTGATGAGATCCAGCGCAGCGCCGCGATGTACGTGGGGATGCGTGACCTGATGAAGCAGCACCATGCCCGCGCCATCACGGTCAACTGCCTGGGCGGCTTCTACGGCGGGCACATGGCCGCCTACCCGTGTCTCGGCTTCAGCCAGTTGAACAACGACGGCTTCGTCGGCGCCTGCGAGGCCGACATGAAGTCGACCCTGACCATGCTGGCGATGAGCTACCTCGTCGGCCGCCCCGGATACATCTCCGACCCGGTCATCGACACGTCCAAGAACCAGATTATCTACGCCCATTGCGTGGCGACGACCAAGGTTGACGGACCTGACGGAGCGGCCAATCCGTACCAGATTCGCAGTCACTCCGAGGACCGCAAGGGAGCCTCGATGCGCTCGCTGCTGCCTCTGGGCCGGATGACAACGACGATCCAGTTCGACCCGACGCGGAAGGAGATTCTCCTGCACCAGGGCAAGTCGGTGGCCAACATCGAAGAGGACCGGGCCTGCCGCACCAAGCTCGCCGTCGAGGTGAAGGGAGACATCGACAAGCTCCTGACCTTCTGGGATCAGTGGAGCTGGCACAGGGTCACCTACTTCGGCGACCTCAGGCAGCCTGTCCAGGCCCTCGCCGCAAGCCTGGGCTACAAGGTCATCGAGGAGGCGTGAGGCTTCGTGTGGTCGTGGAGCGCAGAGAGTAGAGGCTTGGGACAAGGGAGAAGTGTGTTCCAGCCGCCCCTCGGCCGGGAAGCGACAGCCGAGGGTTGGCCTGGCTCACCCGTCCCGCTGGGATCCTTCCACCTCGTCGCTTCGTCTCCTTGCTTCCGATCCATGGCGGTCGTTAGAGTGATCTAAAGTGGCCAGGGACGAACCGCCACGGCCAGTTCTCCCCGCGGGCGGTCAGGTTCAGGTTTTTGCCCCGCATGAGTCTATGGTCTCATCCTGGCCCTCTCAAGATGCATGAGCTGTCGATCGCCCAGGGTCTGGTGGAGGTCGCCTGCGAAGCACTGGCCGGGTGCGAGCCCGCTCCCGCCCGCGTGGGGAGTCTGCGTGTGCGCATTGGCGCTCTTGCCGGCGTTGTGCCCGAGGCCCTCGATTTCTGTTATGGGCTCTGTGTGGAGGGCACGCCGCTGGCCGGTTCCCGGCTGGTGATCGAATCTCAGCCCGTGGTGGTTTTTTGCCCGCGATGCCTGGAGAATCGCACCCTCGAGGGTGATTTCCGCTTTCGCTGCCCGGTCTGCGACACGCCCACTCCCGAGCTGGTGCACGGCCGCGAGCTCGAGCTCATCTCCATGGAATTGATCGACCATGACGAGCCAACCCGTGAATTCGATAGCAATCTCGACCGCGAGCCTGCCTCCCCGGATCCTTGAGGTGCGCCAGGGGCTGCTGAAGGCTAACGACCAGCTCGCCCGAGATCTCCGCGGCGAGTTCATACGGGCGGGAGTCTTCGTGGTCAACGTCGTCTCGGGTCCCGGGGCCGGCAAGACCGAACTGCTGGCGCGGACGCTGAAGCTCCTCAAGGAGCGCGGCCGGCGAGTCGCGGCGATCGTGGGCGATCTGGCCACCGACAACGATGCCCGCCGCCTCTCGGCCAGCGGCGCGGAGGCCCGCCAGATCATCACCGGCACAGTCTGCCACCTCGAGGCGCAGATGGTCCGCACCGCCCTTGAAGGATGGAACCTGGCCGAGCTTGATTATCTGTTCATCGAAAACGTCGGCAACCTGGTCTGCCCGGCCTCGTTTGATCTGGGCGAACATCTTCGCGTTCTGCTCTTTCCGGTTACGGAGGGCGAGGATAAGCCGCTCAAGTACCCGACCCTGATCAACACCGCCGACGTGACCGTGATCTCCAAAGTCGACCTGGCCGACGCCGTCGGGTTCGACCGGGCCACGGCACGACGTAATCTTGACGACGCCCGTCCGGGGGCCGTGGTGCTCGAGGTGTCCGCTCGGGCCAACGTGGGTATCGAGGACTGGATTGACCTGTTGGAAACACGGAGAGGACTTGAATTTACCCGAGCCGATGATGTGGGGAGCGAGGTATGAAGTCGCATCTCGAACGGATGTTACGCTCGATGGCGTGGGCCGACCAGGTGGTTCTGAAGGCGCTGCACGATTGCCCGGAGGCCCAGAGTGAAGGGGTTCGTCTCTTTGGGCACGTGCTGGCCGCCGAGGAGATCTGGCTGTCGCGGATTGAACGCAGGCAAGCCAGCGTCGCTGTCTGGCCCGAACTGGACCTGGCGGGTTGCGAGAGGCTCGCGGGCGCGAACGCCGAGGGGTACGAGGCATTGTTGAGTCGATTGAGCGAGCCCAAGCTCAATGAAGTCGTCGTCTATCGCAACACCAAGGGCGAAGAATTCTCCAACCCACTTGTTGACATCCTGACCCACGTGGTGATCCACGGGCCCTATCACCGGGGCCAGATTGCCAGAGTCATCGGCGCCGCCGGAGGAGCGGCGCCGAGTACCGACTTCATCACATACGTCCGGATCGCGGAGCCGCGATGACGATTATTCCGTTAACATAACTGCGAGGACACCATGAGCGTGCAAGCGATCATCGACGAGTTGAAATCGCTGGGCAATGTCGCCACGAAAAGAACGCTTGAGAAGCACGGCGCCAGGGAGCCTTTTTTCGGAGTCAAGGTTGAGGACTTGAAGAAGATCCAGAAGCGGATCAAGAAGGATTACAAGCTGGCCCTCGAACTGTATGACACCGGCATTTCCGAGGCGATGTATCTGGCCGGCCTGATCGCCGACGACGCCAAGATGACCACCAAGGACCTCCAGCGGTGGGCCAATGGGGCCCACTGGTCGATGATCACGGAATACACGGTCCCCTGGGTGGCCGCCGAGAGCCGTCACGGCCGCGAGCTTGCCCTCGAGTGGATCGAATCGCCCAAGGAGAACATCGCCGCGGCCGGCTGGGCGACACTGAGCAGCCTGGTGGCGATCAAGGATGACGCGGAGCTCGATCTGCCCGAGCTGAAGCGTCTGCTGGATCGCGTCGCCAAGACAATCCACGGTCAGCCCGGCCGCGTTCCCTATGTCATGAACGGCTTTGTGATCGCGGTGGGCACTTATGTTAGGGCGCTGACGGAATACGCGATCGAAACCGCGCTCAAGATCGGCAAGGTGACCGTTGACATGGGCGAGACTTCGTGCAAGGTTCCCTCGGCTGTCGATTACATCCGCAAGGCACAGCAGCGCGAGGCGGTCGGCAAGAAGCGCAAGACGGCGAAATGCTGATCGCGCTTCCTACCCGTGGGAAGGGGTTCACAAATCCTTGCTGCCATGGTTTACTGATTCGGTCAACATTCCTATAATGTTCCTTTTGTAGCGGGACGGCTCGGAGTAAATCGTCACAACCGTTCGGCTTCGGGCAGACTGAATTTCACGTGATGAGGCGAGATTCTCGCGGCTCTCTCTCACCGAGACGCCTTGCCTCGATCATTCATGCTCCGCGGCGCAGACACCACGCGTACTGGGCATCGTACGAATTCGACCAACCCGAAACACACCAAACCTAGCTTCTGGAAGGGAGACGCGATGAAGGACCTGTTCAGTCGTGAGCAACGTCGTGAGTTCATGAGCCGCGGTTTCAGTCGTCGCGATTTCACCCGCCTGGCGGCTTTCATGACCGCGGGAGCGGCGCTCCCCTTCTACAACGAGGCAGCGCTCGCGCAGGGGCTCTCCGCCATGCCGAGGATGCCCGCCGACGCGGTGCGGATCAACGCCAACGAAAACCCGATGGGACCCTGCCCCGAGGCGGCCGAGGCCATCCACCAGATCGTCCAGCAGGGCGGCCGCTACGGCTACGACAAGACGTTCGACTTCGTCGCCCTCATGGCGGAAATCGAGGGCCTGCCCCGCGAGTACGTCTTGCCGTTCGCCGGCTCGAGCGACCCGTTGCACCGGGCCGTGCTGGCTTTCACCGGGCCCGGGCGGAGCTTCGTCGTCGCCGACCCCGGCTACGAGGCCGGCGAACGTGCCGCCCATTTCCTCGGCGCCAAGACCGTCAAGGTGCCGCTCCGCAAGGACGCCTCGCACGACGTGCAGGCCATGGCCGCGGCCGATCCCGAAGCAGGGTTGATCTACCTCTGCAATCCCAACAACCCGACCGGCTCGGTGACTCGCAAGGAAGACGTGGAATACCTGGTCAACAACAAGCCCAAGGGGGCGGTCGTGCTCCTGGACGAGGCGTATATTCACCTTTCGAGCACGGCCGAGCCGGGTACGCCGATGGTCGCGGCCGAATAAAGACGTGATCATCCTGCGCACGTTTTCCAAGCTCTACGGCATGGCGGGACTGCGCGCGGGGGCGGCCATGGCCCGGCCCGACTTGCTCGACAAGATCAAGGTCTACGCGGCTGGCGCTCTGCCGGTCACGGGCATGGTCGGTGCCATCGCCAGCCTGAAAGTCAAGGACCTTGTTCCCAAGCGGCGCAAGATCATCGCCGACATCCGCGAAGAGACGGTCGCGTGGCTCGAGAAGAAGGGCCATGCGGTGATGCCGTCGGAAGCGAACATGATCATGGTCGATGTGCATCGGCCGGGCCGGGCTTTCGGCCAGGCCATGCTCAAGGAAAAGGTTGCCATCGGCCGGACCTGGCCGTCGATGCCCAACCACGTGCGCGTGACGATCGGCACGCGCGAAGAGATGGCCAAGTTCCGGGCGGCGTTCGAGCGAGTGATGAATGCGTGACCGGAGAAGCGTGCGGCAGTCGCGCGGCTCTGTATGGCTGGCGCGGGCTGGCCGGAGACGTCGTCGGGAGGCACCATCGCCGCCTTGATCGCTCTGCCCTACGGCCTGGCAATGGCGCACCTGATGGGCCTGCCGCCGTCTTACGGGCTGTTCACGTCGATCCTGACCGCGCCGATCACGGCGCTGCTGGGGCGGAACCCCGTATTGATCGGCGGCACGGCCAGCGCCACCGTGCCGTTCATCGCCGGTGCCGTCCGTCTCGACGGCGTCGCCGGCGCGGCCAAGGTCTGCCTTGCCGCGGCGGTCTTCCTGATGATCTTCTCGGTTCTCCGCCTGGGCCGATACGTGGCCAAGGTTCCTCATTCGGTCGTCTCGGGCTTCTCGTGCGGGGTGGGCGCGATGATGATCGTGCTCCAGCTCCGCTCGCTCCTGGGCCTGCCCGCGCCGGCTTCTGGAGGGTCGGATCAGCCGCTCGCCCAGTTCTTGCAGGTGCTCGGCCAGATCGGTTCCAGCAGGGGACAACCTCTGGTGCTCGGGGCCATCGTGATCGGAACCGCCGCCGTGCTGGCACGGCGCTGGCCGCGTTCGCCCGCGGCGCTTGTTGGGGTCGCGCTCTCCCTCGTCGCGGCTCTCGTCCTGGGCTGGCGCGAACGAACCGTGGGCACCGTCTCTTTAGAATTGCCGCCGGTTGCTGGCTTCACCTGGAGGCCGGCCGACTTGATCGACATCTTGCCGGCTGCCCTTGGCCTCGCCATCGTGACGGCGGTCAACATCCTGATCACCTCGCGCGTGGTGGAGCACTTTCAGGGGAGGCACCGCGGGCTGCGACCCGCCGATGCCGACGCCGAGCTCGGCGCTTATGGCATCGCCAACCTCTGCGCGGGGGCCTTCGGTGCGCCGATGAGCGTGGGCATCCCGGCCCGCAGCGTGGCCAACGTGCGCTGCGGAGGTTCGACCCGCCTGTCCAATTTCCTGCACGGTCTGGTTCTGCTCGGGCTCATCCAGTTCGGCGCCGGCTTGATCGCCGTGGTCCCCCTGGCGGCCCTGGCTGGCGTCACCGCGTATGTGGGCTTCAGCCTGCTGGAGTGGAGCACCTGGCGCAGGCTGCCTCGGATGCGCCGGGTCGACGCGGCCGCGTTCTTGTGCACGGCCGTCACCGTGCTTGCCGCCAACGCCATCGCCGCCGTCGTGGTGGGCTGCGTCCTGCACGCGGCCGGCGACCTCGTCGCTCGATCAAGCCTTGCCGCGGCTCTTCCGGTTCCCGTTCCCGTCCCGGCTGCCGAGCCCGGAGAAGCGGATTCCTGATCCCGCGATCCTGTTCCTACGCCGTGATCGCCCCCTGGCAGCCCGAGCCCGAGCCCGCCGTGCAGCCGTGGCAATGCTCATGCGTCGTGATCGGCCGGCGTTGCAATCGCTCCACGTCTTCCGGCGCCAAGCTTGCCGATTTCCCGAGGCATTCCGGGTGCGAGCGGCAGCTCGAGCATCTGGTTGAAATCGCAATCGAACAGCCGGCCGTCCCAGCCAACGGAAAGCGTGGTGCGGCACATCAGGCCCGCCACGGCGGCGGGATTGAAAGCGCCGATCAGAGTTTCCATGTACCGGTCGTACTCGCCGCTTCGAATCAGGTCGTCAAGGAACCGGCTGATCGGCATGTTGGTGATCGTGAAGAGGCGGGTGAATTCGACATCGTAGCGTGCCTTGAGCTCGCGTCGATAGACGGCCTCGAGCGCCGCCTGGGGCGGAGGAAGCTTGGGACCGACCGGATTGAAGACAAGGGTCAGCACCAGGCCTGTGCCTGCCTTGCCATAGCCCGCCTGGTTGAGCCTGCGCAGGGCCTCGATCGAGCGCTCGTGCACGCCGTCGCCGCGCTGGGCGTCGGTGTTCTTGGCGAGGTAACAGGGAAGCGAGGCCACGATCTCAACCTCGTGCCCGGCGAGGAACTCGGGCAGGTCTTGCTGACCGGGCGTCAGCAGGACAGTCAGGTTGCAGCGATCGATGACCCGCGCGCCCGCCGCGCGCCTCGGCGACCAGCCAGCGGAAATGCGCGTTGAGCTCGGGCGCTCCGCCGGTGATATCCACTGTGGTTATTCCCGCTTTCGCCACGAACTCCAGGCAGGCGGCTATCGTCTCCCGGCTCATGATCTCGCGCCGGTCGGGACCGGCGTCGACGTGACAGTGGTGGCACGTCTGGTTGCAAACCTTGCCGACATTGATTTGCAGGACGGAGATTCGTTCGGATCGTGGCGGACCTTGCCCGTGATGGGCCAGGGTTCGGAGGAAAGATCCACCTCGGCCATCAGCCTCAAGAATCTGAAGCTGGCGCCGCGGGTCCGCAAGGGGATGGCCCTGGCGCAGCAAGGTGAGCGTCTGAGGCATGAGCCAGCCTTCCCTCCTGATATCGACCGGACACGGGAACGCACAGCCCGATGATCCGAGCCTGCCCCGGGCGGGGAATCCGTCGACCTTCAAGAGACAGGCTATCAGAGCGCAAGAGCTTCCGCCAGCAAGGCTCGGCGAACTCGATCGGTCCGGGACCGATCGAGCCGGCCGCTGCCACGGACGAGGCCGGCCACCCCATCCCGCGCTCAGTTCGGCCCGATCGGCCGCTGAGACGCGGATGAGGAAAGGGGCAAGGAAGACTGACCGCCCGCGCCGCCAGGGACGCCCATGTAGGGACTTGTCGGGCTCGTCGGATTTGTCGGGCTCGCCTCCAATGTGGGCGCTGTGGGCAGACGCACCTGATCTTTCATTTGCCGGTCGTGACGCATGCTGCCCGTGCATCCCGATGCCAACAACACCGTCGTAAGAAGAGCCGCCATGCGGGCGATTGACTTCATCTTTTACTCCTCCATGAGTGTATGAATGGCCAGAGGGCCATTGTGGCGCTTAGCATAACACCCAGACCGATTCTGGGAAGCGGAATTTGATTCGCACGTGCGGATGCTATCGTCGAGGGCACGAGCCCGGCCAAGGCTCAGCCGAGCCCGGCCTGGTGTTCTCGGAATTTCGATGATGCATGGCTCACACACCTCGCGGGTCCGAGTTTTTGACGGTGGCTGGATCCTTTTTTGGCCCACGCGTCGATCGACTGGCCCCGCGCGATCGCCAGGGCGAGATTGATTTTCTTAAGACGGCGGACTTCTTTTTCCATGGTGCACTCTACTCGGAATCGGCTAGGCAATTCCGGGCTCAGATTGTGAATCATAAGCGGAATTCGATATGGCGGTTTTCGGACGCCGCCGCCACGAGGTTCCTGGGCCGCCTGGGCGGGCAAGCCTCAGGTCCTATCTCCTGTTGCTGCAACGACATGCTGAGCGAGGATTGCCACTTGGAAGGAGCGCCGAGAGTCCCCAAAAGTGGCGAGAAATGGCGGTTTTCCAGCCAAATTCGAGCGTTTGTACACTCGTCGGACCGGGCGGTTCTTGGGTTGGCGTGGTGTTCGCGAGCCACTGTCTGTTGTGAGCCTTCCGCCTTTCCTTCATCCTTCATCCTTCCGCCTTCATCCCTCATCCAGGCGATGGAGCCCACGGTGTGCGGGATGTTCAGAGAACCTGACCCATCCCGGAGCGGCGGGCGCGGCTCACCTGGACCTGCTGCTAGATCAAGATGCGCCATGATGGCGGCTCTTGAGCGCGGACTTTGGCCGGGTGTCGATGGATGCCTCGGCGACACGGAGGACTTACGATCAGTTCTCAATCTGCTTCGTTCTTTGCTTTTTTCTCAGTCGCTCCGCTCGCACTGCCTGGGAGCAGGGTGGGGAGAGCGATCTTCGATCAGATTGATTGACGGTATCGTCGGCAGATTCGACACATTCAAACGTTTGCGCCAACCACCCCATGCGCCGCGGCGGCGGGATCGCTCACAACCGGCACGTCCGGTTTGCTGATCGGCATCGGCGCAACCCCGTCGCCTCGGCGGCGGCCATGCGGGCCGCCCATTCCATCCGAGTCCGAATTGCCAACGAGCCGGAGTCGACACTCCTCCAGCATTAGCATGCGCCATGTCCGCCGGCCTCTTGCGGATTCTTGCCGATCTGGGGCACCCTGTTGAGGGGAGGTAAGGGGATGCAGGCTCGTTTCAAGGAGATTGAGGTGCGGCCCCTTCCCACGTCTCCGGCGGAGCGGGGCCTTTGCGTGTCGTTCCCATCGCAGGCATGGCCATCCCGTCCGATGACCGAGGCTGGATTCTCGCCTCGGTATCATCCTTTACGTCACGGCGCGTTGCTATCGCAACCAGTTCTCATAGCGTAGTTCGGGGACTAAAGCAAAGTCGCGCAGGTTGGATGTGGGATCACGGTTGGCCTTGTGGCTTTTTCCGGCTCTTGGGCTGTGCACGCTTCCTTTCCGCTTCACGAATCTTGCGGCCCTCTTCGAACACCTGCTTCATGAGCTCATCTCCGGTAAACGCCCCGCGCGTACGTCGCCAGTCCTTCACTCGCGCGGACCCGGCGGCATTCGCGAGCAAGTCGCCAACCTGCCTCTCTAGTGCCGCCACACGTTCTTCAAGCGTCGCCCGGGACATGATTCGACCTCCCTCATCGCCTTAAAGAGCATCTACCGTATTCTCGCGACAAATGCCACGTTGGGCAAGGGAAGAAGAAAGGGCATGAAATGCGGGCCAGTGCCCCCCGAATGGGAGCCGGGGCGACGTGGCACGCTGGAGACGCTGCCGAGCGACTTTGCCCCACCTTTTCCAGCGTCGGGGCGGCGGAATGTCGGCGCTTTGCCGCGGAAAGTGGTCGGGTAAGGAGGTGAGGTCGCCCTCACCCCCTCCCCTCAGAACCGTACATGCACCTTTCAACGCATACGGCTCAAGCATTGAACAACGCCCCTGCGTGGCACGACCGGGCGCGGTTCCACCGGCCCACGACACCACTTACGGAGCGCGGTCGCCCCATTGGCCTTGGGGTCAACCTGGACGGTACTTCGACAGAGCCGACGACCGAAGATCGGCGGGGGCCGCACCACGGGCGTTGCCGCCCGCGTCCTATCTGCTTTGCCTCCCGAGTCGGTTGGCTGTCGGTTCCCATCCGCCAACACCCGGGGGAATTCGGCTCGCTTTCGCGCGGGGTGATCTCGCAACCCCTATCCGACCCATTACGGGCTGGCGTTCGCTTCCTCCCCCGTCCTTTACCCGCCGCCCCGTTGGCTCGCCTTGCGGCTGGCCTACCCTCGCGGGAGGACGACGGGCTTACCACGTTGCATCGCAAGAATCCTCGTGGGTTAGGCCCCGCCTCGACGCCGGTGGCACTTCATCCGCGCCGGATGAGCTTGAAGCATCCGGACCTGGCCACTTACCGTTTTGGTCCAAGCCTATCAGCACCTTTGGCTTGTCTTTGTTGACGACGTTTGCAGCGGTTCACCTGGGTTGGCCATACCACGCGCCCCTGGTCCCCGACCGCCGCGGTGCTGGCAGTCGCGATCTCGGCTCGGCGCTCCGGTCGCCATCCTGAGGGATGAGGATACGTTGTCCCGAGGGCTTCGCACCCCGCCGTTGCCGGCGGCGCACGCCTCGGTAGGGGACTGCTGGCAGAACAGCAGGTGTCGTCACCTCCTTTAATGGAAGAGCGTCACAGTTCCTGCGATACCATCGTGTCGCACTCAAGCTGTCAAACAGGGCTTTGGGACGATGCCGATTGAGGCAGCATCGCCCGGCGTGCGAGTAAACCCACGAAGACAGCCACGGCAACCGTGGCAAGGAGGCCGACGAAGAGGAGTGCCCATTCGCCTGGCGTGCGTGCGGGTCCACCGGCTCCGGCGGCAGCGTCGAGACCTGCTCTGCCAATGTGGCCAAGGTAGACGTACATCAGAGTTCCGGGCAGCATGGCAACCCAGCTCGTCAGCACGCACGTCCAGAACGAGATGCCCGTGAGACCGTAGAGATAGTTCTGGAGCGTGAACGGGACCGCCGGTGAAAGCCGCATCAAGGCGACGATGACCCAGCCGCTGCGCGCAATCGCTCGATCGAGCGCCGCGAACCGGGGATCGCCGCCGAGCTTGCGTGCCACGGCATCGCGAGCCAGGTAGCGGGCGATCAGAAACGACAGAGCCGCGCCCGTCGTCGCGGCCAGCGAAACCGTTACGGTCCCCACGACGAGCCCGAAGAGCGCCCCGGCCGCGAGCGTCAGCGCCGAGGCCGGCACGAGCGCCACAACGGCCGCCACGTAAACCAGGCCGAACACCATCGGCCCCCAGATGCCAAGGCCCCGGACGAAGCCCTCGATCGCGGCGATCAGCGGCGACAAAGGAACGCGGCGCAGCAGAACCAGCAGGCCGATGAGCAGGCCGATCAGCACCGCGCTCTTGAGCACCACCATCGGCCAGCCGGACCGCTTGGCCGGAAGCTTGGTCGATCGGTTGTGGTTCTCCTCTTTGGTCGTCATCTGCTGGGTTCCGTCTTGGGTGCTCTGTTCGGCTCGGTGATACTGGAAGACCGTTTCGATGGATACCCCAAAACCCGAATTCACAAACGGTGACGAGAGACCTGATTCATGGATTCCACCTGGAATTTCGCCGATCCAGAAGAGACCGAGGTCATCACCCTCGATCGCATCCTGCGCGGCCAGTCGAGCATCTTGCTCGTGACCCATGACGCGGAGGACGGCGCCTGGCAGTTCCTCGACGGCGAGCATGTCTTCGAGGAAGATGGGGCCGTCGTATCTCTGGGTGAGATGGTTGATTTTGATCCCAGCCTTGCGGAGCTGGCCGATCTTCCGGAAGGCTGGTTCGCCTGGCGGTCCGATCGTGAACATCCCTGGACCCGCGCTCAGGGGGAAGAGCCGCCCGCGCCTGGTCGGCCTCGTCCCTCCGCGAATTCAGATGGCCCGGAAGCCACGAACATCGAGATCAAGGCGCGGATCGCGAATTTTGACCGCTTCCGAGAAGCCGTCGAATCGTTGAGCGACTGTCGAGCCGAGGTCTTGAATCAGGAGGATCACTTCTTCTCGTCGCCGAATGGGCGGCTCAAGCTGCGGATCTTCAATGACCAGTGCGGTGAGCTGATCCACTATCATCGCGCCGATAAGGCGGAGCCGAAGGCGTCTCACTATCGGATCGCCCCCACCAGTGATCCCAGCGCCTTGAGAGTCGATCCTCTCGCGAGATCTTACCAGTTGCGGGAATCGTCAAGAAAGTGCGATGGCTTTATCGCGTGGGCCAGACCCGCATTCACCTGGACCGAGTCGACGGCCTGGGCGACTTCGTGGAGCTCGAAGTGGTGCTTCGCCCTGATCAAGAACAACGGGAAGGCATCGCCATTGCTCACGAGCTGATGAGGCGGTTAGGCATCGCCGAGGATCAGCTTGTCAAGGTGGCCTATATTGATTTGTTGTCAGTCCGGAAGGAAACGGTCTATGATGTGGAGCGCGGGATGATCCAGCAAGAATCGTGAGACTGCATGCCGATGTGAGGATAGTAGGTTCGGGCCAGCGGGGCGGCCAGGAGGATGAGCGTCGTTTTCAGGCCCGCGGCCTCGTGAGTCTGCCGGATCAGTTCCCGGCCGATCCCCTGACGTTGATACTGCCGGTCGACGGCGAGGTCGGACAGGTAAGTGCAGTAACAGAAGTCGGTGACCGCGCGCGAGACGCCCACCAGGCGGCCGTCGAGCCGGGCGGTGATGATCACGCCGGCATGTTCGAGCATGCCCCGGATCGTATCGGGCTCGTGAACCGGCCGGCGCTCGGCCAGCGTCGAGCGCACCAGCAGGTCGATGAACTCGTCAGGTGTGAACTTCGGGTAAAACTCGCGAGATAGAGAATATTCATGTCATGTTTTCCTGTCGGCACGGCGCCGGATCGACGCTCGATGTTTCACCTGAAGCGTACCCGTTGACCGTCGGCCTCGCGAGGGGTTACAGTTGTCAGAGGTTTGATTTTCCGGCACGAGGAGCAGCTCGATGAAAGCCTTGACCTGGATGATTGTGGCGGCGTCGGGGCTGGGCTTGATGTTCTACTCCTACGACCGCTGGATGCAGATCGATCCCGAAGCGCCCTGGGCTTATGGATTCCTGTGCGTTGGCGACGACAGGCCCTCGAAAAATCACGAGTTGACGACACTATCGACCCGTATGCGTTTTCTCCCTGCAAGCCCTGCGACCGAGGCGATGCTAAGGGGTGCCGAGCTTGCGGGAGCCGGCAAAGCGACTAGCCTCGCGGCTCGTCTTCGACCTGGCTTGATCGAGTTTCCCTTGGCCGACATGGAGCTTCTGGCCGGGTGGCTGGAGGAAGGCCGGCTGCCAAACCCTGGCCGCGACGAAGTGCTCGCCGGCTCTCAGGCGCGCGAGGGCGATCGCCTCAGCGTTGCAGGGCGGACGCTCTCCGTGGTCGGAGTTCTGAAGCCCAGCATCGCACTGTTCGCTGACAGCTACCTTGTGCCGGCGGATCCGAGTCTCGAAGTCATCTTTCCCACAGGAGACGTCTCGGTCAGACGCGCGGCGGTCATCCGGCTCGGCGCCCGCGAGTTCGGCGATCCGAAAACCCACGCCCAGATTGCTGAAGCCTATCCGTCAAATGCGTTCACCGTGCTTGTTCCCAACCTCCGAACGCAGCGGAAGCCATTTCTCGTGTACCTGGGAGGTCAGGCTCTTTTCCTCCTGGGCGGAACGGGATTGCTGATCGGCCTGTATCGCCGGCTGGCGGGGCGAGTTCGCTCGGGCGTGCTGGCGGCACCGCTCCTGGAGATGGCGCGGCGACCGCGGATGCTGTGGGGTGTTCACCTGGCGTACTTTGGTCTTTATGTGCTGGGAGCGATCCTGATTCAAGCCTCGCCCGAGCTGCACACCATGTTGATCTCGGCGGTGAAGGGCGAGCTCAGCAAGTCTGGAAAAGGCCCACTCGCATTGGCCGGCAAGGCTTATGGCACCGGCAACATGTTTTACGCGGCCCTGGTTACCTTCGCGATCAACTTTCCTCTCGGCTCGTTCGTGATGATCACCTTGCCGTCGATGATCATCCCCGGCTCTGGGGCCTTGCTGGCGATCTTTCGCGCAACGCTCTGGGGCGTCTTGCTGGGGCCGTCGCTGGTCTCGCTCACGCGGGCGATGCTCCCTCACACCGGCACGCTTTTGCTCGAGGGCGAGGGCTATATTCTGGCCACCTTCTTCGCCCTGCTCATTCCTGTCTATCTCTTCCGTTCGAGTCAGCTGGCAAGCCATTGGAGCTTGGCGAAGCCCAAGACAAGCCAGCCGAGCTTGGCGAGCTTCCGGACTTCCACCAGGAGGCACCTTCACCACGGCGGACACGCCTCATGAGCCGCTTCGGCGAGCGCGGTGGTTCTCAACCTCAAGGCGAACGTGCTGGTGGCCATCGTGCTGGCCGTGGCGGCCTGCTACGAGGCGTTCGAGGTGATCCTGATGTCAAGGATGTAGTGACATCAAGAGAACTCCGATGGGGCGCCTCTTCGTGAAGGCAACCGGGAGCGCTTCCAGGCCCCGGAGTACCAGCCCGCGCCGCCAGCGAAGAGCCTGCGACGGGACAGCCAGTCGCAGATCCGAGATCCGGCTGAGCAGGGTATTGATGGCAATCTGACCTTCCAGGCGGGCCAGCGGCGCACCGAGGCAATAATGGACTCCTTGCCCGAATGACAGGTGCCGGTTCGGCTCGCGGGCGAGCTCCAGTGCATCAGGCCGCTCGAACTGCGCTGGGTCACGGTTGGCCGATGCGATCATGGCGAAGACCGTCTCACCGCGCGGGATTGTGACCCCGGCGATCGAGACGTCCTCGCGCGAAATCGCTCGGTGGCTGTTTCCAGCGGGCTATCATACCGGAGCAACTCTTCGATCGCCGGCTTGACGAGCGCCGGATCGGCTCGCAGCTTTTCCATCTGGTCGGGATGTTCCAGGAGGGCCAGCGTGCCGTTTCCGATCAGGTTGACGGTCGTCTCATGACCGGCGATGAGGAGCAGCGAGACCATGGCCAGCAGCTCATCCTCGCTCAGCGTCTCTCCGGCGTCCTCGGCCATCACGAGTGCGCTCAAGAGGTCATCCTTGGGGTTGGCTCTCCGAATCTTGACCGACTTCCTGATGTATCTCAGCAGCGCCATCAATCGGGGAAGGATCATGATCATTCCCCAGCCGTAGGGATCGGATGAGACGATGGCACTCGTCCAGCGGTGGAACTTGTGCCGATCCCGCGCGGGAACACCGAGCATCTCGGCGATGATGGTCGTGGGTAGAGGCAAGGCGTAGTCGCGAATCACGTCCATGCGGCCCTTGCTTGCCACCATGTCCAGGAGTTCATGAGTCAGGCTCTGCACTCGCTGGCGCATGCCCTCGACCAGCCGCGGAGTGAACGCGTGGTGCACCAGTCCGCGGAGCCTGGGATGATCAGGCGCGTTGACGTCGAGCATATTGCGCGCGAGCGGTTGGAGTATTCTCGGTACCCACGGCTGTCTCGCGGCCTGCTCGCGGTTCAGGACTTTTGTCTTGTCCTTGATGAATCTCTCATCTTTCAAGACCGCCGCAACATCGTCGTAGCGGGTTACCAGCCAGACCTTGAGGCCGTTCTTGAGCATCACGGGGCAAACTGGGGCCTCCTGGCGCAGGCGAGCATAGAACGGATACGGGTTCGCCTTGAACTTGGGGCTGGCCAGGTTGACTTTGATGATCTCGGTCATACGGGTTTGCGGCTCCGCAAGGCCTCGGGCTTTCCCAGACAAGTGTACCAGGGTGAAGACGAGGTTATCCAGCAGAAGGGTGTCCCCATGCTCGTGACTTCCAAGGTAGAATCGGCAGGAATCACGGTTAAACGAATCAGGAGAAGAATGAGCGTGATTGGAGCGACGCACCAACAGACGGCCTCGTTCAAAATAGCCCCCGATGGGGTTGACCCGCGGACGGTTCCCAGGCGAACGCTTCACACCGGGGCCGAGATTCCGGCGATCGGGCTGGGGACGTTCGGGTCCGACCGGTTCTCCGGCGAGCAGGTTGCCGATGCCGTGCTGGAAGCCGCCTCCGTTGGCTATCGCCATTTCGACTGTGCGGCAGTTTATCAGAATGAGCAGTTCATCGGCCATTCGCTCCAGACGATCATGAGGGGAGGCTCAGGCGCGAAGACCTGTGGGTCACCTCGAAGCTCTGGAATGACAAGCACGCCGAAGCCGACGTCATTCCCGCCTGCGAGCAATCGCTTGCTCACTTACAGCTTGATTACCTCGATCTTTATCTCGTTCACTGGCCGTTCCCCAACTATCACCCGCCGGGATGTGATGTGGCGTCGCGAAGTCCCGACGCCAGGCCCTACATCCACGAAGACTACATGAAGACGTGGCGGCAGATGGAGAAGCTTGTGGATCGCGGCCTGGCGCGACATATCGGCACGTCGAACATGACGATCCCCAAGCTTGCGCGGGTGCTCCAGGACGCTCGGATCAAGCCGGCCTGCAACGAGATGGAGCTGCATCCCCACTTTCAGCAGCCCGATCTCTTCTCGTACGTGCGCGACCACGGGATCGTGCCGATCGGTTACAGTCCCATCGGCTCGCCCAACCGGCCCGACCGTGACAAGACAGAGTCTGATACCGTCGATACCCTGGACCCGGTCATCGTCCGGATTGCCGGCCGGCTGGGGGTTCATCCGGGCGTTGTCTGCGTGAAGTGGGCCGTTCAGCGCGGGCAGGTGCCTATTCCCTTTTCGGTCAAGCGAGCTCAATATCTGAGCAGCCTGAAGGCTGTCGTCGGCGAGCCGCTGTCAGAAGATGAGATGCGGGAGATTGCGGCGATCGACAAGAACTGCCGGCTTGATCAAGGGCCAGGTTTTTCTCTGGAAAGACAATCAAAGCTGGGAAGACCTGTGGGACGTGGGCGGCGAGATCACCCCTCCTTGACGTGACTTGACCTGACTGGAAAAGAAAGACGGACAGACCAGCACATGAGCACAGCGACCGCGACCATGCTCGGCGTGATCTTGCCGGGCAACAGCACTGTCGAGTTCCGGGAGTCTCCCATCCCCGAGCCTGGCCACGGGCAGGTATTGGTGCGGATGAAGGCATCGTCGATTTGCGGCAGCGACATCCGGGCCATCTATCGCGAACATCTGGGAAAAGGGCCGGAGGGATACCAGGGGGTGATCGCCGGCCACGAGCCGTGCGGTCAGATCGTCAAGGTGGGGCCGGGTTGCAAGCAGTTCCAGGCGGGCGACCGGGTGGTGATCTATCATATTTCGGGATGCGGTCTTTGCGACGAGTGCCAGCACGGATATATGATAAGCTGCCGCAGCGGATTTCGCGCAGCGTACGGCTGGCAGCGTGACGGCGGACACGCTCCTTACCTGCTTGCCGAGGAAAACACGTGCATCCGCCTGCCCGATTCGCTCTCCTACATCGACGGCGCGCTCTGCGCCTGCGGCTTCGGCACGGCCTACGAGGCCCTGCGGCGGATGCAGGTGAGCGGGCAGGACCGCCTGCTCATCACCGGCTTGGGCCCCGTCGGCCTGGCGGCGGCCATGCTGGGGCGCGCCCTGGGTGCAAGCCACATCATCGGCACCGACCTCTCGGACGAGCGGCTGACGCTGGCCAGCGATCTGGGCCTGGTTGATGCCGCCATCAAGGCCGACGACAATGCGCTGGGCCAGATCCTGGCGCGAACCGGCGGGCGCGGCTGCGAGGTGAGCATCGATTGCTCGGGCGCCGCGGCGGCACGCTTGCTGGCCCTTCAGGGCACGCGTGACTGGGGCCGCTGCGCCTACGTGGGCGAGGGGGGGACGGTGAGCTTCGAGGTTTCCAAAGAGCTGATTCACAAGCAGATCACCCTCTTTGGCTCGTGGGTCACGTCGCTTCGGCATATGGAAGAACTGGTCGAACGCCTCGATCGCTGGGGTCTGCACCCGGACCGCACCTGCACTCACAGGCTGGCCCTCTCCGAGGCCGGGAAAGCGTATGAGCTGGCGGCCGGAGGCCGGACGGGGAAAGTGTGCATCGTGCTCGAAGATTGAAGCTCGTGTTCATTGGCAGCGCGATTGCCGGATTACCACGGAGATTCCGCATGACGTATTCCGACGAAAGCAGACAGCGCAGCGAGTCACGCCGTCTCCTGACCGGGGCGGTACTGGTTGTCGGGCTCTGCGGTCACATGGCCACCCGAGCGCTCGCGGCTCCGCCACAAGACTCCGATCGACCGGCAATCGCCCAGGGTCCGTTCCAGCCCAGTCTTGAGTCGCTCAAGCAGTATCAGTATCCGGACTGGTTTCGTGACTCGAAATTGGGCATCTGGGCTCACTGGGGGCCGCAGGCCGTGCCCATGTTCGGCGACTGGTACGCCCGGCATCTCTACGTCCAGGGACATCCGCAATACAAGGATCACCTCGAGCATTACGGTCATCCCACGAAGCTGGGTCACAAGGATATCATCCCGCTCTGGAAGGCCGAGAAATGGGACCCCGATCGCTTGATGGCCATGTACAAGAAGGCCGGCGCGCGCTACTTCGTGAGCATGGGCGTCCATCATGACAACTTCGACCTCTGGAACTCCACTCACCACAAATGGAACGCCGTGAAGATGGGACCGCACCGTGACGTCGTCGGCGACTGGCAGAAGGCCGCGAAGAAGCTGGGCCTGCGATTCGGCGTCTCCGAGCATCTGGGTGCCAGCTTCACCTGGTGGCAAGACAGCCATCGCTCGGACAAAACAGGCCCTCTCGCCGGCGTTCCCTACGATGGCGCCGATCCGAAGTACGAGGACCTGTATCACTGGCCGGCCGCGGCCGATGACAAGGGCTGGTACAGCAAAGATCCCGCGCTGGCATCGCGTCTGGTTCAGTCGCATCAGAGACCTGGTCGACCAGTACCAGCCCGACCTGCTCTACACCGACGGCGGCGTGCCCTTCGGCAACGAGACCGGCCTGAGCATGATCGCCCATCTCTATAACGCCAGCGCCAGCCGAAACAGCGGCAAGACCGACGCCGTCTACACCTGCAAGCAGAAGTCTGAAGGCGGCTGGGTCGAAGACCTCGAGCGCGGCGTCATGCCCGGCATCCGCCCTTATCCCTGGCAGACCGACACCTCGATCGGCGACTGGTTCTACAACCGCACCTGGAAATACCGCGGTGCCGATTGGGTCATCCACATGCTGGTCGACATCGTCAGCAAGAACGGCAACCTGCTCATCAACGTCGTCCAGCGCCCCGATGGCAGCCTTGATCCGGAGGCCGAAAAAGTGCTCGCCGAGATGGCCGAATGGATTGCCATCAACGGCGAGGCCATCTACGAAACGCGGCCCTGGCTGGTGCACGGCGAAGGCCCTGTCCGCGCCAGGGGGGGCCATTTCAAGGAAGACTTCGCCTACACCGCGAAGGACATCCGGTTCACCAGCAAGGGCGATCACACCTTGTATGCGTTCGCCCTGGGCTGGCCGACGGAGAAGAAGCTGTTGATCCGCTCGCTGGCCAGAGTTCCGGGGGTCACTGGCAAGATCGCGGCGATCGAATTGCTGGGACATCAAGGTCCTCTCAAGTGGACGCAGGGCGGCGACGGCCTGACGATCGACCTTCCTGATCAGAAGCCCTGCGACTATGCGGTCGCGCTCAAGATCACCGGCGAAAACCTGCGCGGGTTCAAGCCTGAGCTTGCCGTACCGGCCGCCTCGATCATCGAGCCTGACGCCGCTGGCACGCTGACACTATCTGCGATGGGTCAAGCTTCGCCGCCTCGAACCAAGATCTTGCCGTTGGAGTATCGCCCATGATGACCATTGAGTCGCGCTGGCTCGACGTGGAGGGGGCCAAGGTCCATTACCTCATCGAGGGCCGGCAAACCGGGCAGCCCCTCGTTCTGCTCCACGGGGCCTCGTTCACTTCGGAGACGTGGAAGAAGATCGGTACGATCAAGGCCCTGGCCGACGCGGGATATCTCGTTTACGCCCTCGACCTGCCGGGTTTCGGCCAGTCGGCGCCATCGCAGGGCCTGGCCAGGGGCTGGCTCAAGAGCGTGCTCGACCTGCTGAAGCTCGAACGCCCCGTCGTCGTTTCTCCCTCGATGAGCGGATCCTATTCCCTCCCTTTGGCGACCGAGCATCCCGAGCGAATCGCCGGGTTCGTGGCCGTGGCGCCCGTCGGCATCCTCAAGTACGAACAAGCGTTGCCACGAATCAAAGCACCGGTCCTGGCGGTCTGGGGCGAGAATGACACGCTTATTCCACAGAGCCAGGCCGATCTCCTGGTTCGTTCCGTCAAGCGCGGGCGAAAGGTGATCATCGCGGGTGGCAGCCACGCCCCGTACATGACCGATCCCGCGGCGTTTCATGCGGAGCTGCTCAAATTCCTTGGCGAGATCGCCAAAAGCGACCCGAACGGAAAGCCTGACTCATGATCATGCCTGGAACTGGAGAAGGAACGGAAACGGGAGCGCGCGTCACCTCGGTGGATACGCTCCGGGGGCTGACGATCTTTCTGATGATCTTCGTGAATGACCTGGGCCGTGGCGCACCATCCTGGATGCACCACATCCGGCCTCCCCGCGCCGACGGGATGACCCTGGCCGACATCGTCTTTCCTTTCTTCTTGTTCATCGTCGGGGTCTCGATTCCGCTGGCGCTGGAACGAAGCCGCGCGGCCGGATTATCGACATGGACTCGAGCTCGTCCACATCCTCACCCGCTCTGCCGGGCTTTTGCTCATGGGCGTGATCGTGCTCAACAGTGAAGAGGGCGCCGCTCGGCGCTCTGGAGCCTGCTCGCCGCCACCGCCGTGATCCTGGCCTGGTGCGTCGTTCCACGCGAGCCCGGCTGGAAGCGAAACGTGTTCATCTTTCTGAAGATCGCAGGGGGTGTGGGCCTCTGTGTCCTGCTGGCGATCTTCCGGCGCGACCAGGACCCGCCGAGATTCCGTTCTGGGGGACCGTGGCCGACTGGCGTGGCTGCGTACCGGGCTGGTGGGGAATCCTGGGGCTGATCGGCTGGGCGTACCTGACGGTTTCGCTGACGGTGCTCGGCTCGGCAAGAGGCGAGAATGGCTGATGGGTTCACTGGCGATCTTGATTCTGCTGCACCTCGCGATGAGGCAGGGGGGGCTGTTCGCCCGGATGGATCATGATCATAAACCCTGGCTCGGCATCGCGCTGCCGGTGCTTGAATTGCTATCGAAGTGGATCGCTTCGGCGGGTGCCTACGTGGGGCTGGGAGACGCGGTCGGCTCTCTTGCCGCGATTACCATGGCCGGCTGCCTGCTGGGCACGATCCTCGGCCGCGACAGCGACATTTCAACCCCTCCGGCCAGGATCTCGTGGGCCACGATCTTCATGATCGGCCTGTTCCTGGCGGGCCTGGTCACTGATACTTTCGAGGGCATCAATAAGATAGCCGCAACGCCGACATGGTGCCTCTGGTGCGCGGTGCCTGGCTAGCGGGCTCTGGATCTTGCTCTATCTGCTCATGGACTTGGCCGGGTGGCGCACTTGGTCGATCATCGTCCGTCCCGCGGGCGCAAACCCGCTGATCGCCTACTTCCTGCACCCGATCGTGATCGATCTGGTTTCCCTGACCGGAGCCCGTAGCGCGGTGCTTGGCTACAAAGCGTCTCACGACCCCTCAGTAATCGTGGGCGGTTCGCTGGTCATGGCGCTTTTCGTTTGCGCTGCGACAGGACTGGTGCGCGCCTGGGGTTACGCGTGCGGCTTTAAATGACCAAAAAACGAGCCGCTCCATCAGCCTGGGTGATACCCATCGCTGAGGGATGGCGGCTCGATTCTTCCCGGTTCCGGAACGGGTGTTTGGTGATCAGGCCCGCGTCATGACTGCTTTACGGCCTGATGAACGGTGGCTGGGGTGGAACGCCGTGATCGACGAACTCGCGCTCGGGCTCGAACCCGTTCCGAACTCGCGCTCAAGTTCTACGGGATCGAGATCGGCGATCGACTGGACGATCTTGTCGGGCCGATAAGCGTACCTTGCCAGATCTTCGCGGCGAGTGCTGCCGCTGAGGACGAGGATCGTCTTGTAATGAAGTTGCACGCCGCCCAGGATGTCGGTGTCCATCGTGTCGCCGATGACGACCGTCTGGTCGGTGGGCAGCGCCAGCTCCTTGCGCGCGGCTCGAAGCATGACCGGGCTGGGTTTGCCCACGCTGAACGCCTTGACCCCGCTGGCGGTCTCGAGCATGGCGACGGTCGCGCCGCAGCCTGGGCGGACGCCGTCCGAGTGGGGCAGTTGGGATCGAGGTTGGTGGCGACCAGCTTGGCCCCGCCCATGATCATTCCCAGCGCCGTCTCGAGCATCTCGAAGCTGACGGTCCGGCCCTCACCGACGACGACGTAATCAGGCTCCTTATCGACGATGGCATAGCCGTTTTCGTGGAGGGCGGTCAGGAGGCCCCCCTCGCCGATCACGAATGCCGTTCCCATGCGGCTTCTGCTCCGACAGAAACCGCGCCGTCGCCATGGCGCAGGTGAAAATGTGGTGTTCGGTCACGTCAATGCCCAGCCGCTGCAAACGTGTGGCGACGTCGCGCCGGGTGCGCTGGCTGTTGTTGGTCAGGAAGAGGAATGGGACATTGGCTTCACGCAACTCGTTCACGAACCGATCCGCGCCGGGGATGAGATGGCCGCCCCGGTAGATCACGCCATCCATGTCAATCAAGTATCCAAGCATCACGATCCAAGCCTTCCGATTTCAGAAACGGTCGAAACCTCGAAAGTCCGCGAAAGGCGAATGCCTTGCTGGAGCCGAACATTTGCTTGATCTCGCGGCCCTCGAAGGACACCCATGATCACCGCGAATGGTGTACCAAAACGCAAACAAGCGACGAATTGCGGATCGCTGAGAGTCGCAAAACTGTGGAGGAAACTTGACTTATAGCGAGGCAGGGGATTCAAGGACGTGTGTTTGAATCCAGCCGTACGCTCTGTTCCCTGCATGGAAAGCGGGCAACTCCGACATCTCGCGGGCAGCCGCTCTGGGGTTCCGTGAAAGTTGTATTAACGTATGTCACAATTGCGATACAAATCGACCGTGCGAGCAACATTTGCTTTCATCGATTCGATCCCGCAAGATAGTACCGCTTATCCGTCGCCAACAACGAATCAACCTTCTTCTCAATCGATGGGAGCAAGTTCAATGATAGGAACGCGTATCCCTGGCTTGTGTCGCATAGCCGTCGCCACGGCGATGATCGTGGTTTGCCTGGCGGAGTTTGCCCGGGCCGACGTCGCCGGCTACGAGAAGACCGAGGTCATGGTCCCGATGCGCGACGGCGTGAAGCTGCACACCGCTGGTCTACAGGCCCAAGAAGCAAGACGGGCCGCTTGCCGATCATGCTCATGCGGACGCCCTACGGCGTCGATCGCCGGGGCGCCCGCGCGCTGGGCGAGTATCTCAAGGACCTGGCCGACGACGGCTACATCTTCGCCTTCCAGGACATCCGCGGCAGGTACAAGTCGGAGGGGACGTTCGTCATGATCCGCCGCCCCGCGAGACCGGCGGACCCCAAGGCCATCGACGAGGGGACCGACGCCTTCGACACGATCGACTGGCTGGTCAAGAACGTGAAGGACAACAACGGCCGGGTGGGCATGCTGGGCATCTCCTATCCCGGCTGGCTCACGGTCATGGCCTTGCTCGAGCCGCACCCCGCGCTCAAGGCCGCCTCGCCCCAGGCGCCGCCGGCCGACATGTTCCTGGGCGACGACTTCCACCACAACGGCGCGTTCCGGCTGAGCTATGGCTTCGAGTACGCCGCGCTCATGGAGACCTCGAAGGAGAACTGCTCCGTTCACGTTCGACCGCCGCGACACCTTCGAGTGGTATCTGCGCCTGGGCCCGCTGTCCAACGCCAACACCCGCTATCTCAAGGGCAAGATCCCGACCTGGAACGACTTCGTCGAGCACCCCAGCTACGACGAGTTCTGGCGCAGGCAGGCGGTCGCACCCTACCTGGGCCGTCCCAAGGTTCCCACGCTCAACGTCGCCGGCTGGTGGGACCAGGAAGATTTCTACGGCCCGCTCAAGGTCTACGAGACCTTCGAGAAGAGCGACCCGAGAGCGGAGCAACTTCCTGGTCGTCGGGTCCGTGGAACCACGGCGGCTGGTCGCAGCGGCGAGGGTGACAAGCTGGGCCCGGTGGAGTTCGGCTCGGCCACGGGCAAGCACTTCCGCGCCAAGATCCAGGCGCCCTGGTTCGCCGCCCATCTCAAGGATCGAGGACGCCAAGTCGTTCCCGGAGGCCATCGACCTTTCGCACGGGATCGAACACCTGGCAATCGTACGACCGCTGGCCGCCGAGGGAGGCCGCGCCCCAGCGGCTTTATGCCCGCAAGGACGGCCGGCTGGCGTTCGAGCCGCCTCCCGCCGATGAGAACGACCCCGGCTTCGATGCCTATCTCTCGGACCCCGCCCATCCCGTCCCCTACCGTCCTCGGCCCATCATCGCCGACGTACGCCGGCCCCGACTGGACCGCTCTGGCTGGTTCAGGACCAGAGGTTCGTCCACCTTCGCCCCGACGTCCTGAGCTACGAGACCGAGCCGCTTGGCCGAGGACGTGACGGTGACCGGCCCGATCGTCGCCCACCTGTTCGCCTCGACGACCGGCACCGACAGCGACTGGATCGTCAAGCTGATCGACGTCTATCCCGAAGACGATCCCAAGCATGCCGGGTTATCAGCTCATGATCGCCAACGATGTCTTCCGCGGCCGGTTCCGCAAGAGCTTCGAGAACCCCGAGCCGATCCAGCCCGACCGCGTCGAGGAATATACGATCGACCTGCACTGGAACGACCACTGCTTCAAGAAAGGGCACAAGATCATGGTGCAGATCCAGAGCACCTGGTTTCCCCTGATCGATCGCAATCCTCAGACCTTCGTGCCCAACATCTTCAAGGCCGAGGACAAGGACTTTCGGCCCGCCACGCAGCGGATCTTCCGGTCGCCAGGCCACGCCACTTATATGGAGCTGAATTTAATCAAGAGAATGATTTTCAAGTTTCGAGTGCACCCGGCGTGTCGCCCTTGCCTGCGGTACCGGGCCGGCGTCTGGCCAACGCTTTTGCGGAAGACCTGCGCCAGGTAGCTGGGGCTGGCGAATCCGGCCGCCTCGGCAACCCGGGGGATGGGGTGATCGGTTTCCAGCAAGAGCCGCTTGGCCCGCTCCAGGCGGATTCGTTCCAGCTCCTCGCGAATCGGTCCGGCCGACGGCCTTGCGAAAGCGAATCTCGAGGCTCGCCGCGAGATCAAGAGCCGCTTGACCACGTCGCCAACTCCGATCAGCTCGCCGGCATGATCGTGCAAGAAGCGAAGCGCGGCGGCGATCTCGGGATCGCCCTGAGCAACGATGTCGGTGGACCGCCGGGTCACGACGCGGAGCGGCTCGACCAGCAGCCGTTGTGGTTTTGTGCGTGTGGCTCTGCCACGCAGCCGGGCGCGCATCATCCGGTCGAGCAAGGCCGCGGCGCGATAGCCGCCGGCTTCCGCGTTAAGGGCGACACTGGAAAGCGGCGGATCGGCAAGCTCGCAGAGCAGCTCATCGTTATCGACGCCCACCACGGCGATTTCCTCCGGCACTTGCAGTCCCCCGACCCGGCAGGCTTCGAGCACCTCTCGCCCGCGTTCATCGTTGCAGGCCAGAAGACCGATCGGCCGGGGCAAGTTGCTGAGCCAGCGCGCCAGGACCGGCTGCTCGCGTTCCCAGACGCGATCGCGCACGGCGCGGGGAGGGGCGTAAACTTGAGCCTCGAAACCCGCCTCACGAACCCTTTCGCAGAATCCTTCCTGACGGCGCTCCGACCAGACGCGCCCGTGCACGCCGACGTAGGCGTAGTGGCGAAGGCCTCGCTCGAGCAAATGCTCCGCGGCCAGCCGCGCTGCACCGTATGAGTCGGAAGCTACCTCGCTGAGCCGTGAAAGCGGGTGATCGGGACGCAACTGGTGGGCGGAGAGGTCAAGCGCGATCGTCGGCAAGCCCGGACTCGAGGATCGCCCGAGCCACCTCGGTCGTCTCGATTCGCGCGATGATTCCTGTACCTCCCCACGATCGCATCCGAGGCAGTACCTGCTCGAAGTCACCGGGCGTTACATAGAACCCCCACGGCCCGTGCAGCCGGGCATAGCGGACGATTCCGCGCAGCAGGGCGCGGCCGTACCCGCGTGACGTCTCGATCAGCAGGGCGACTTTCGGAGTTCGAGCCAAGACTGAAATACCCCTGGGGATATCTTCACGAAAGCGGCGCCCACGAGCCAGTCCACGTTGCGCAATTTTGACATTCTTTTGCGCGATTGCACTCTGGCGAAAGACTTCCTAGCCTCGTACTGTGAAGCAAAGAACAATCTTCAGTCCTGTTGAGCGAGGCCGAAAAGCATCATGACGTGGGAACAGCGCTGGCATCCGCTGCGGGAAGAGTGGGTGATCGTGGCGGCTCACCGCAACGACCGGCCCTGGGTGGGCGAGACGGTGGACGGCCAGGCCCGCAGGATCCCGGAATACGTGGCGGATTGTCCCCTCTGCCCGGGCAACACCCGGGTCAGCGGCGTGAAGAATCCCGAGTATTCGGGCGTCTTCGTGTTCGATAACGACATGCCCTGCGTCGGGCCCAACGCGCCGCGGAACCTTGAGCCCGCGCCTGGGATTTACCGCAATGCAAGGGCCGAGGGAATTGCCCGGGTTGTCTGTTACACGCCGCGGCACGACATGACGCTCGCCGAGCTGGAGCTCGACCAGGTTGTCGCTCTACTCTCGACCTGGCAGGAGCAGTACCGCGACCTCGGTGCGCGGCCTGAGGTCAATCATGTGCTGATGTTTGAAAACAAGGGCGAAGTCGTTGGCGTCTCGAATCCGCATCCGCACTGCCAGATCTATGCCACCAACTTCGTCTTCAAGACCATCGCCAATGAGGCTGTCGTTTCGAAACGGTACTGGGACGAGCATCGCAGGGTGTTGATGGAAGACATCATTGCCTCCGAAGAGTCTGACGGCCGGCGCATCCTCAGTCAGAACGACTCGGCTGTGGCATTCATCCCTTATTTCGCGCGGTACGCCTACGAGACGTTCGTCGTGCCGCGCCGAGCGTGCGCGAGCCTGGCCGAGCTTTCCGGCCCGGAGCTGCGCGATCTGGCGGCGGTGCTGCACGAAGTCCTCGTTCGTTTCGACAATCTCTGGACGATGACGTTTCCCTATGTGATGGCCCTTCACCAGGCGCCGACCGACGGCCGCGCCCACGAGGGTTTCCACTTCCACATCGAGTTTCATCCGCCCTTGCGCAAGCCGAATCTGCTGAAGTACCTGGCCGGGCCGGAGATCGGCGGAGGCAGCTTCTTGAGTGACACGTCGCCCGAGGAGAAGGCCGCCGAGCTTCGCGCCGTCTCGTCGGTCCATTACAAGTCGCAGACCGGGGAGAGCTCGCACCATGTCTGAATCGGAGAGCGTCAGGCCGGACCAGAAGGGGTTTCGACCGGCTTGGGCCGACGTCGAGCAGTTCGTCCCAAGGATTCATGAATATCAACGTTCCTGTCTCGTTGATGGCAAGCCTTTGTTCGAGACCGGCTCGCCGATCGTCGTGGCGCGCGCTCCCGGCCGGCTCGACGTGATGGGGGGCATCGCCGACTATTCCGGCTCTCTCGTGTTGCAGTGGCCAATCCGCGAGGCCACCTTCGTGGCCGTGCAGGGCGTTCGCGAGCCCGGCCTGAAGATCGTCAGCCTGGCGCCCGAGGACGATCACGAACCACGCGTTCTCATTCTCGACGCGCAAAACACGCAGCAACTGCTCGAAGGCGACTACGACCAGGCGAGGATCTGGTTCTCTCGCGATCCGGCTCTCCACTGGGCGGCCTACGTGGTCGGCGTTCTGGTCGTGCTCGAACGAGAGCTAGATCTTCAGCTCGGGTGCGGTCTTCGCATCCTGGTCGAATCCCGCGTGCCCGAAGGCAAGGGCGTGAGCTCGTCGGCGGCGCTCGAAGTCGCGACGATGCAGGCCATTGTTCGCATGGTTGGCTCAGTCCTCAAGGGTTCTGAGCTCGCTAGGCTTTGCCAGATGGCGGAGAACCTCGTGGTTGGAGCGCCTTGTGGAATCATGGACCAGATGACCTCGGCGCTGGGACGGGCCGATGCGCTCCTGGCGCTCCATTGCCAGCCGGCCGAGGTCAAGGGGTTCATCGAGCTGCCCCCCTCCATCGGCTTCTGGGGGATTGATTCGGGCATCCGCCATGCGGTTTCGGGCAGCGATTATACGTCGGTGCGAACGGGAGCCTTCATGGGCTATCGGATCATCGCCCAGGAAGCTGGTTTGCGTGTCACTGATCGTACCAAAGACGGCGTCGTACAGATCGATGATCCGCGCTGGTCCGGTTATCTCGCCAACATCACGCCCGAGGAGTTCGATCGCGACTTCGCCTCCCGCCTGCCGGAGACGATGCGTGGTGAAGAGTTCTTGAGACAGTATGGCGGCACAACCGACAGGATCACGCGGGTTGACCCGGCGCGAACCTACGCGGTCCGCCAGCCGACGGCGCATCCCATTCGCGAGCACGCGCGGGTGCGGCGGTTCGCGGAGATCCTTTCGGGCCGCGTTGACCAGGCCGCGCTGGAGGAGATGGGCGAGCTCATGTTTGCCTCGCACGCCAGCTATTGCTGCCTGCGGGCTCGGTTCCGACGGTACCGACTTGCTGGTGGAGCTGGTGCGCCAGGCCGGAAAGGCGGCTGGTCTGTTCGGGGCCAAGATCACCGGCGGCGGTAGTGGCGGAACGGTCGCCATCCTGGGCAGGGCAGACGCGGCTCAGGCCGTTACCGAGATCGCCCAGCGTTATCACGAGCAGACAGGCCGAGAACCGTACGTCTTCTCAGGCTCGTCGATTGGAGCGTCTGGCTTCGGGGTGCGCAGACGTGTACGTATGATTAAATTTTAATGTGGAGAGTTGACTGACGTGGACCCGGTGATCGACGACTCATTGAATCTCTCGATGTTCCGCGCCTATGACATCCGCACGCCCTCGTCGCTCCTGACCGCGGAGCTGGCAGAGCGGCTGGCGCGGGCGGAGGCGTGTTATTTTCGCGATGTGCTGGGGGCGCCTGGTGTCGTGGTGGCGCACGACGCCCGGCGAACGGGTCCGCAGTACTTGACGATCACGATCGAGGCCCTCGCGCCGCCGGGCTGGACGTGATTTATCTTCCCGGCGTCTGCTCGACGTCTTATTTCTACTACGCGGCCATGCGGCATCCGGCGTACGCGGCCGTGATGGTGGGTGCCTCGCATAATCCCGCCGGAGACTCGGGTCAGAAAATCCTCGGTCCCGGCGTCCGCCCGATCGCCCAGGCGATTGGCCCGGAGGGGGGGCTCGATCGGATCAAGGAGCTCTACGTTGCCGGGGCGCACGTGGCCAGCCCCCGGCGGGGTGCTCTTCGAGCAGAGGAGTTGATCGAGGACTACGTCGCCTACAGCCTGAAGCTGGCGGACCTTCGCCCCGGCGATCTGGGCGGCACCCGCGTCTTCCATGATTACCTCTTCGGCGCGGCGGGACGAGAGATGATGCTGGCCTTCGATCGCGCGGGGGCCGTGCTGGAACCGCTGCACTACGCGGCGGACGGATCGTTCCCGCTGGGCGACCCCAACCCCGTCAAGCAATCGGTGATTCGACCCGGGCTCGATGCGCTCAGATCGGGGGACTTCCAGGTCGGCATGTTCTTCGATGGCGACGGTGATCGCATCGACATTTACCGGGGCGATGGAACCTACCTGTCGTCCAGCTTCGTGTACGCGGCGATCCTGCCATTGATCCGCCGCCGGTTCGCCGGCGAGGGCCTCGGCGTCTTCGCCGACCTCAAGTCGAACCCCCTGGCGATCATCGAGATGGCCCGGACGGGCGTGACGGTTGACGTCATTCGCAACGGCCATTCGCAAATCAAGGAAAGCCTTTACGGCGACCCGGCGCGTTTCGCCGCCGTGGAAGAATCTGCCCATTACTACGAAGCGTTCGACGTCGGCGGCGAGGGACGCTACTGCACCGAGAATACGCTCTACATTGCTCTCCTCGTCGCCAGGGCGTGGCATGAAGATCCTGCTCGGTTCGACCGCCTGATCGACGTGCAGGCCACCACAGCGCGTGAGCGGGAGTGGGGCTACAAGTTCCCGACCGACCAGGCCCGTGCCGAGGCGCTCGCTGCCGTCCGCGAGCATTTCGAGGGGCAGGGGGCTCGCTCCCTCGACCGGATGAAGAATGGCATGGACCTGGAAGCGACGTTGATGCGCAACGGGCTGCCCTTTGACGTCAACGAGCGAACCCGGCTGGCCAGCGACTGGCTGCAGGTTTGCCAGCGCATCTCGCAAAGCGAGAATGGCCTGGCCCGGTGGGAAGCCGTCGGTGCCACGGCCGATCTGGTGTCGGAAGCCAAGCGGCAGATCGGCGGCGTGTGTGCGGCGATTCGGTGCCGGGGAAGAATATCAAGGTTAAGCCGTGAGGGATACATGATGAACGTGCTGGTTACCGGAGGGGCAGGATACGTTGGTTCTCACGCGTCGAAACTTCTGGCCCATCAGGGCCACGAGATCTGGGTCTATGACAACCTGATCTTCGGCCACCGAGCGGCGGTGCCGCCGGGCCGGCTAATCGAGGGCGACCTGCTCGATCGCGGCAAGGTCGAGGCCGTGTTGCGTGAGAAGCGGATCGACGCGGTCATGCATTTCGCCGCTTTCGCCTACGTGGGTGAATCGGTGACTGATCCGGCGAAATACTATCACAACAACGTCGTCGGCACTTTGTCGCTGATGGAGGCCATGCGCGCGGCGGGCGTGGCGCGAATCGTTTTTTCGAGCACCTGCGCGACGTATGGCGAGCCTGAGCGAGTTCCCATCAGTGAGAGCCAGCCGCAACAGCCGATCAACCCCTATGGTTTTACAAAGCTGGTGATCGAACGCGCGCTGGCCGACTATGCCCACGCTTATGGCTGGGGTTACGCCGCACTGCGCTACTTCAACGCGGCAGGCGCTTCGGCTGAAGGCGACCTGGGTGAAGATCACGATCCCGAAACTCACTTGATTCCCCTGATTCTCCAGGTTGCCCTGGGGCAGCGCGACCACGTGATGGTTTTCGGCGACGGCCATCCGACGCCGGATGGAACCTGTATTCGCGATTACATACACGTCGATGACCTGGCCGCGGCCCACCTGGCGGCACTCGATCGACTGGCAGCCGGCACGGAGCTGAAGATCAATCTTGGGACCGGACGCGGGTCAAGCGTCAGCGAAGTGATCGACGCCTGTCGGAGCGTCACGGGTCATCCCATCCCCGCCCGCGTTGTCGGGTCGCGAGCCGGTGATCCCCCGGCCCTGGTTGCTGATGCCGGCATGGCCCGGCGTGAGCTGGGCTGGGAGCCGAGATACACGATGATTACCCCGATCGTCGAGACCGCCTGGCGCTGGCATAGGGCCCACCCGCACGGTTACGGCGACTGACTGCGGGTCTGCCTGACGGAATTTCAAAGTCGGTGCCACTCATTGCCGGTGGGGGCAGAGAAATCACGCCATTTGCCGTGGCTCCGGCGCGGAAATTGCGAAGGATTTTGCTCGTGGCGCGAAGCCGACCGGGGTGGTCGGTTCACGGCTCCGCCGGCCCACGTGAGCGGGTCTCCTTCGCGCTGTTTGCACGGCTATCAGAGTCGGGGCTCGGCCGTTCTCTGCCTTGACGCGGGGCGGCCACCAGCCCAGGGTCGCCCGCGGTCTGGAGCACCACCCGGGCAGGGAGGAACCGGATGTTGACCGAACGTACGAACTCCACCGCGGATGAGTGCGAGCTCGAAGAGTCGCTGGATTCTCAGACACTGATCTTGCGCTGGATCGCGGGGCTACTGATCGCGGGAGCGGCTTGGTTACTGGCACCGATCCTGGTGCCGTTCGTCGTGGCGCTCTCTCTGACGATCGCCCTTTCGCCGCTGGCCGACCGGCTGGAACGGCTCGGCCTGGGACGGATGATTTCAAGCCTCGCCTGCCTGGGCTTGGTGGCAGGGGTCCTGATCGCCACGGCATGTCTGCTGGCGTATCAGGCCGGCAGCATACTTCAGCAGTCTGACCGCTATCTCGATCGGCTGAGCCGGATGCTCTCCACCACGACAAGCGCCGTCGGGGGCGAACGCCTGCTCACGTCTCTGGGCGCGATCAAGTCTGAGTCTCAGCAAGCCACCTCCAGGACCGCCCGGAGCGGGAATACCGCACCCAGCGACAGTAGCGAGGCCGGAACCGGCGCGGATGATAACGGCAAGACGCCCGCCGATCCCGTGGCGTTCTGGGCGCGCTTCCTGAGAAGCAATCTCCGCTTGTTAAGCGGCTGGCTGATCAGCGGCCTGGGCGGGCTCGTCGGGCTGGTGGGTTCTGCGATCATTGTGTTGTCTTTTCTGTTTTATATGTTGAGTACACGAGCGGAATTGGTCGGCAGGCTGATGCGCGTACTGTTTTCGCTGGGCATGCGACCCCGTCGCGACAACGTCCACCGGATCAGGTCGGACATCAGCACTTTTTCCGTGTTCGTGTCGATGGTCTCGATCTGTGGCGCTCTGGTCACGGGGACGACGGCCTGGCTGCTCGGCGTTCCGCAGCCGTTTCTCTGGGGGGTCGTGTTCGGCCTACTGGAGTTCGTGCCCTATTTCGGGCCGATGGTGGGCGGCACGCTCCTGACGCTCGTGGCCATGACGACGGGCAGCGGAAGCTGGTGGCAACCGCTGGTGATGCTGGGAGTGATTCTTACCTGGCTGACGCTCGAGGGCTATGTGATCGCGCCCATGATCTACGGCCGAGCGGTCCGCTTTGATCCGGTGACCGTCCTGGTGGCCATACTCTTCTTCGGCTTCCTGTGGGGGCCGCTGGGCATGGTCACGGCGCTGCCGGTCATGGTGATCCTGCGAGAGCTCGTGGTCATGGCGCCTGAGACTCCCGCCCTCGACGCCCTGATGGAGCCTGCACAGGCATCCGGCAACTCGCACTAGTTGAAGATCACGGGGCCTGCACATGCCGTCGCCAATTGGTGACTATGCCTTGATCGGAAACTGCCGGACGGCGGCCCTGGTAGCCCGTAACGGCTCGATCGATTGGCTCTGCTTGCCGCGATTTGACTCAGGCGCTTGCTTCGCCGCCTTGCTCGGCACCCCGGAGCACGGTCGATGGCTGCTCGCGCCCGCCGGCCGCGTGCGGCAGGTCCAGCGGCGGTACCGGCCGGGAACGCTCGTGCTCGAAACAGTTTTTGAGTCCGACGACGGCGAGGTGGCCGTCATCGACTTCATGCCCCAACTGGAAGATGCACACCACGTCGTTCGCATCGTCGAGGGCCGCCGCGGTCGCGTGACCATGGGGATGGAGCTGGCTATTCGCTTTGATTACGGTTCGATCATCCCCTGGGTGCGACGTGCCGAACCTGGTATCTCGGCCATCGCCGGTCCCGATCGGATTCGCTTGCACACCGACGTCGAGCTGCAGGGAGTCGACTATCGAACCGTCGCCGACTTCGAGGTGGCCGAAGGCCAGCGCAGGGTTTTCGACATGGTCTGGCACCTTGCCTATCGCCCCGAGCCGCCTGCCTGCGACGTCCCGCGTGCACTCGATGAGACCACGCGGTGGTGGCAAGACTGGTCCAGCCGTTGTCCGGACGAGGGCGAATGGACAGAGGCCGTGGCGCGATCGCTCATCACGCTCAAGGCACTTACCTACGCGCCAACAGGCGGCGTCGTTGCCGCGGCGACGACTTCGCTGCCCGAGCAGCCGGGCGGCGTGCGGAACTGGGATTACCGCTATTGCTGGCTGCGCGACGCCACGTTCACGCTCATGGCTCTCATGCACGCTGGTTATCTTGATGAGGCCCGCGCCTGGCGCGAGTGGCTGCTCAGCGCCGTGGCCGGAGAACCTTCGAAGATCCAGATCATGTACGGGCTGGCCGGTGAGCGCCGGCTCACGGAGTTGGAGCTCCCCTGGCTGCCTGGCTACGAGAATGCAAGACCCGTGCGCCAGGGCAACCGTGCGGTGGAGCAGTTTCAGCTCGATGTCTACGGCGAGATCCTCGACGCTCTCCACCAGGGTCTCCGCGATGGGCTCAGTGTCATGGACGACAGCCGGCGTGTCGCGCGGGCCCTGCTGGAGTTCCTCGAATCAAGCTGGCAAGAGCCCGATGAAGGCATCTGGGAAGTGCGTGGGCCGCGGCGCCAGTTCACGCACTCGAAGGTCATGGCCTGGGTCGCCTTTGATCGGGCCGTCAAGGCCGTGAAGCACCTTGGGGTCCGGGGTCCGATCGATCGCTGGACCTCCTTGCGCGACGAGATTCATGCGCAGATTTGCCGTGAAGGCTATAGCCCGGATCTAGGCTCTTTCGTGCAGTCGTACGGCTCAAGCAAGCTTGACGCCAGCTTGCTCATGATTCCGCTGGTCGGCTTCCTGCCGCCGACCGACCCGCGGGTTCGAGGCACGATCGAGGCGGTCGAGAAGCAACTCACCACCGAGGGATTCGTCCACCGCTACAAGCCCGACCCAGCGGTTGACGGCCTTCCTCCGGGCGAGGGAGTGTTCCTGCTCTGCACGTTCTGGCTGGCCGACTGCCTGTCCTTGATCGGCCGCCACGACGACGCGCGCCGGACGTATCGAACGACTGCTCTCCATCCGCAACGACGTCGGTCTGCTCTCCGAGGCCTATGATCCCACAAGCCGGACGCTCCTCGGCAATTTCCCGCAAGCCTTCTCTCACGTCGGCCTGATCAACACCGCCCTCAACCTCCGCCGCGGCCGCGCCGGCCCGGCCGGCTCACGCGGGAAAAGCTGAGTCGAGAGAGAGCTCGCCACCCTCAAGGGCGTGGTCGAGACTCCCAAGCCAGGCCCGATATGTGCATCGAGGCGGCGCAGCAGGCTGGTGGACCTCGTCCTGGCGCGCCAGAACTCGACCTACCCTACGGGAGATGGAAACAGGAACGCGGCTGGGGACAGAAGCGAGGACGCCGCTAGAATCAGCCCCGGCGAGGCCGCCGGCCGCGGTCGAGCAAGTCCGAGAGGCGGACGACGAAGCCTGGCAAGACCGCACCGCCATCGAGTGCCTGGTCCGCACGGACCAGAGTCGACTTTTCGACGGTCGAAAAGACGCGCGCAGTGCGTTTCCTGGGATCGATCAGCCAGACCAGGATAACGCCGGCTTCGAAGTATTCTCGCACCTTGCGGGCCATCTCCGGCTTGGTGTTCCCCTCGCTGAGCACTTCGACGGCGAGGTCTGGCGCCAGGTCGGGTATCGGGTCTCGGGGGCTTTCACGGCCCGGGAGTCTGTCCCAGGTGATGAACGACAGATCGGGAATCCGCACCAGGCCGGGCGCGATCCGCATCATGCCGTCGGCTCCAACGCAGATTCCCAGGTCATGCTGATCGAGATAAGAGCTTGACCAGATGTGAGAGCTCGGATGGCCACTCGCGACTCCTCGAACCCCATCGCTTTCTCCACCAGGGTGCCGTCGACCAGCTCGCAGAGGCGGTTCTCTCGTTCTTCGGCCGTGATGACATCCTTCTCCGTCGCGGTGCCAGGCGCGGGGTGGAACCAGATCCGCTCCAGCGAGATTCCACCCAGCCGCCGCCGCAGGTCGGCCAGGGTCTTGATGTCGGGAGGAGCGATCGTCGCTTGAGTCATAACGACTTCCCCGCGGTTCCGAATACTTCGACACATCTCGCCACTATTCTGTCGCCTCGCGGTTTCCTCGGCAAGGGCGGCGTTGCGGGCTCGGGCCCGTAAACGGTTTTCGGCACCCTCATCGACAAGGGCATGAGAATCGTACGTGACACAAACGCCCATCGCGAGCATACCATCCGTCACGGAGGGCGTGGCGAGGACAGAGCCGACACGGTTCCTGAATCGGGAGAACCCGGCGCGCCATTGCAGGCTGCGCCCCTGACTCTCCAGCATACGGCTTGGCCTCCACGGCACCGGATTTGCCTGTCCACGATTCATGTACTCGATGTTGGCCGGTTGACTTCGGGTCCGGCCGAGCACGCAGGTCTCGTACGGCCTCCTTTTTCAGAAAGGCCTTGAATCAATGGGCACCAGATTGGAGAAGAAGGAGAAGGAGAAGAAGCTGACGGATTATGAGGCGCGACAGGTTGAGAAGATCGCCGCGTGGAAGTCTGAATTCCCGAATCCCTTTGGTGAATTATTCCGAAGAGCCGCGCAGCCGCTCGCCAAGGTTGTCGAGTTCATCATTCCCGATCAGATCGCGCTGGGAGCGATCGAGGCGGCCTACAAGGCGTCGGAGCTTGCCGCCTTCCAGAGTGACCTCAAGACCCAGGCCGGCGTTCAGGACATCACCGAGCTGAAGCATAAACCACTCGAGGTCTGCGATGGACTCTCGCGCCGAGTTGGCACAATCGCGCAAGTCTCTCGCGGCCGTCGAGGGCGCGCTCACGGGAGCCGGCGGCGTGTGGACCGCGCTCCTGGACGTTCCCTTGCTCTTCAGTTTATGCCTACGAACGATCATCAAAACCGGCCATTGCTACGGCTACCCGCTGGATCAGCCAAGTGACAAGGCCTGGGTTCTAGGCGCCCTGGCCGTGGCGCTCGCGGAAACAAGGCACTCACGAACGCAGTTGATGGAGCGGCTGCGGGAAATTGAGGACTTGCTCCTGGAGGAGATCCAGCAAGATATCGTTGTCGAAGAGACAGCGTCGCTGCTGACCCAGATTGAAGCCTTCGAGGACATACCCGTATTCGGCGCCGTGACAGGCGGTCTGCTCAACCTGTCGGTGGCGCACAGGACCGATGTGACCGCCCGGCATCTCTTCCAGGAGCGCTGGCTGCGCGACAACGGCAAGGTGCATACGATCAAACCAGCCCCGGATTCCGGCAGGATCCCCGCGACACACGGGTGGGATGGTGCCCTGTCGCGGGCCGGCTACAGTACGGTGTACGGTTTAAGCTTTGGCGCGGCCTTCCCGGTCCACCTGCTGGGCATGATGTTCGCTCCGATCGGCAGGCCGATTACGTCGGGAATCCGAGATGGCGCCAGGGCGGCAATCGATGGCGCCAACGGAGTTCTCGGCGGCCGGTTGCGTGGTGCCGAGACCGCCACGGCCACGCGGAACGGACGCCATTCGTACGCACCGGCATGATCGGGGAATTCGTGCGCCGTAGAAAGGGCTCGACGTGGAGGTTCGAGACTGTCGTTCACAGAGGCGCGGCGGGAGCAGCCGGGGCGGTGGCCTTGGGAGCCGGAGCCGCGCCTCGCAGGGTTGGCGCCGGACCTTGCGGGTTTTGCGGCTTGGCAATGGCGATCAAGAGCCCGATCTCATAGGCCGCGTCGTAGGCGAGAACCGCATTGCGATGCGCGGTGGCATAGTCGGCCGAGAGGAGCATCGACTTGCGGCCGGTTTTCTCTCGAGCTTGCCGCAACTGCTCGACCAGAGTCTCCCTGACCGGCTCGATCGGCTCTCGGTCAAGTTTCATGGCACCTCGATCGTCGATCTCGACGAGGATGAAATCTTCCTTGAGCTCATCGAGAGATCGCGACCGGCCCTGGGCGACGGTGCTGGCCGGCGTCTCGGCCGATGGCTTGGGGAGCTCGAGCGTTTTGTACAACACGGTGGTCGCGGTCACCATGAAGAAGAGCACGAGCTGGAACGCAACGTTGACCATCGGGGCGAGGTCGAGCTCCTCGATTCTTTGCGTCGCGGAGCGTGAAAGTGAAAACGCTTCGTCATCGTCATCCTCACCGGGCATCACGCCTTGATCGCGATCGCGCGAGCGGACGACTGGCAGGGCCACGTGACTCGATCGGCTGTCTGGTCTCGCGATCCAGGTCGAGATCCTCTTCCGTGCGTTCCCATCGATCGGAGTCGGCGGCCCGGGGACTTTGCTCGGCCTGGTGGGACAGACTCTCGCCGGGATCACTGGACGCCCCGCCCGGCACGGCTGATCTTGCCTGAATCTGGGCGCCGGGCTCGGTTTGAAGATCGTCAAGCTCGCTCTCGTCGGCGAGAATCTCCATGTCGTCTTGATCTGTGACGATGGCATCATCGTCATCTTCGAGACCATCGTCGTCATCGTCGTCGTCATCATCGTCCCAGGCCCACGCGGGCGGCGGGGCAGGGGCGTTCTTTTCCGGCTCGGCCGGCTGGCTCGGCTCCGGTTCGAGGTCGAACACGGGGAAGGCGACGTCGGAAGTGGACGCGGGCTCGGGGAGTTCCGTTGGGTGATGCTGTCTCGGGGGCGGAACGATCTCCTCAAGGTCCGCTTGAACGTCCTCGAAGTCACGCAGACTCTGATCGAGCCGCGGAACGAACTCCGGTTCCAACGCCTGCCGAGGCGCCTGATTGTCGCCTGACGCCGGGGATGGTGGGGACGGACCTGCGGCGGGGGACAGCAATTCGGGGAGATCGGCCAGGCGGGCCCAGGGGACCGCGGTTCCCGCGGGCCGGGCGAGGTCGTCGTCGCGCAGCTCGCCGCGCGACAAGGCGGCGCGAACGGCGTCAGCACTCAGACCGCGCTCGAGTTCCAGGCGATCGGCATGAAAAACGTCCCACATGGCCACTTACCCGGCCTTTACTTTGTCGTCGTCGAAATCGAACACGCTCGGCGCAACCATGACCAGTCAAAGTGAACCGAAAGTGTCATTTTCCACCCTGTGGCTCCTGAACGCCAATATGGACCGTGGCCCCTTCAACCTCCGTGATCGCGGACGCGACCTTGAGAACTTCTCCGTGAGGGACGTCGCCATCGGCCTGGAGAATGACTTTGCGGCGATCTTGCCTGACTCCATCAGCCACGGCCTTGCGGGCCTGCTCAAGGGTGATCGTGGCCCCTTCGCCATGCCCCAGTATCAGCTTCGTTTCGGCGCCTGGGACCGTGGGTTTGAGCAGGGTCAGAAACGTGGCCGACGTCTCTGGAACCCCTGTTCCGTGTCGGGCGGGAGGCACGTCGAACTTTCTCGCCGCCGGTCATCTGCACGGAAAAGAGCATGAAGGTCATGAGCTGGAACACGACATCCACCATCGGCGTCATGTCGATGTGCTCGTCGCGTTCGTCGGAAGCTTCACGGCGGAGCAGCATGTTGGTTAACCGGTTTCATAGGGGGTGGGTGAACACTCTGCCGGCGATTCGCGGTGCAGAGATGTCAACTCGTGTTGAACAGATGCATCGTCACCGCGACGCCCCGGCGCGGGGAGAGCCAGCCTCAGCACGAGGGGCCCGGTTGATGGGAGCATGACTCTGGCCTTCGATGTGTTCAAGGATTTCGAGCACGTCCTGAAGCATGCCCTCGGTTCGATCGCGGAGTCGGCGCAAGCGAGCATGGACGTCATTGCCGATCAACATCATCGGGTTGGCGATCAAGAGCCCCGCGCCGGTAGCCCAGAGCGCCAGGCTGATGTCGGAGGCCAGGGCGCGAGGGTTGACCTGCTCGGCGCCGCCGATGCGGTTGAAAGCGGCGATCATGCTCGCGACCGTTCCCAGGAGTCCCAGCAGAGGACCCATGCGGACGATGGTGGAGATCGAGGCGAGCCGGTTTTCCATACCCGCAATCACCTCGGAATGAAACTCGGTGACCAGTGACTGCTTGACCTTGACCAGCCCTTTGTCGCGATTCCGGAGGGCCACCGCGATGAGCTGCGCGAGCGCCTTGTGCCAGTAGGCGGGGCTCTGGCAAACGCTGATCGCCGCATCGAACTTGCGTGCCTGGCAGAGTTCTCTCACCTGCGAGAGCAATGGTTCCGGGTCGCGCAGTGTCTTCTTGTTTAGCATCCGATATAGGAGAATGCCGTTGTAGACGCCCCAGACCGCGAGAAAAGCGAGCGCGCCGTAGATGAGATATCCAAAGGCATCGATGATCTTGATGACATTCATATCTTCGCAGTCCGGCAAAGTGAGTTCATGGGAAGTGTCCGGCACCAGCATCGGATTGGGATTGGAAACACCCTGGGTGTCTCGGGCTGATGGGCCAGCTCATGAATTATTCTGGCTTTGGGGCCGGGTCTCTCGCAAGAGATCTATCAGGCCGTCAAGGTTGATTCGCTGGGGTCGGTCCGTCGGTCGAAAGATGATCATCGTCCGTTTCAAACTCTTGCCATGCCTGGGCTGGCGCGTGACAATGGAAAAAACCACGTCTTCAATCGTGGTGAAAGACAGGAAACGGTCGATCTTCCGTAGTCCCTTCGAGCTTTGCCCATGCCGCGCACCGTTTTGATCGTCGACGATGAGCGCGACACCAACGACATTCTGGCCAGTCTCGTGCGGGCTCGCGATTTCGTGCCGATCCAGCTCTACGCAGGTGCGCAGGTCGAGGCGGCCGTCGAGGAGAACCGACCCGAGCTGATCCTGCTCGATCTCATGCTGCCCGACATTGATGGGTTCATGATCTGCGATCGCTTGAAGAGGAACCGCGAAACGAACCTGATTCCCATCGTCATGGTCACCGCCTTGCAAGACGCTCATCATCGAGCTGCGGGCGTGCGCGTGGGAGCCAACGGGTACCTGCACAAGCCGTTCACGCCCGATGAGCTTTATGCCGTCATGGACAAGGCCATCAAGTGGCATGAAGAGCACCTGAAAAAGGGAACGCACGGGGAGATCAATTTTGATATCCGCAGCGAGCTGACTTACCTGCAGCAGGCAAACGACCTGCTGTCGGATCTGTTTGCTCATACCCCCCTGACCGACCGGCAGATCAAGGATTTGAAGCAGACGGTCATGGAGATGGGCGGCAACGCCATCGAGTGGGGCCATCGCAAGAACGCCGACCTCGTGTTGCGGATCACCTACCGCATCGACCCCACGTCCATCACGCTCATCATCCAGGACCAAGGGCCCGGATTTAACCCCGGCAACATACCACACGCCGCGTCGGACGAGGATCCCATCGGCCACATTGAATTGCGCAATGAGCTTGGGCTCCGCGAAGGTGGTTTCGGGATCATGCTTGCTCGCGGCCTCGTCGATGAGTTTCGTTACAACGAGCGCGGCAACGAGGTCACGATCGTGAAACGCTTTGATCAGCCTCACACCAAGCCGCTTTGAGGGCTCGATCAGCCCGAGACCGCGAACCGGCTCCCAGAAACAGGTTGGGGATGACTTCCCGGAATCCCCATGACCAACGGCGAGGTTGTGGAAAGGTCTCCCGACCTTGCCACCTGGCGCGGTCCAGCAGACGGCGGGGTCGGGAGACCGCGCCGAACCCCGCCAGGCACCGGCCCGAAGCGGAGGAGCCAGGTTGAATCAAGGACCGAACGGAAAGAACCCGGCGCCGGAATCCAGAGCGGCCGCGTCGGCCGCGGGATCGCTCGTGTTCGCGTATCTCACTTTTTTCTTGGCCGACTTGCGGGCCACCGCCGCGCCTCGTGCGTGCGCTTGCGACGCTCCGGCCTTGGGACGAGCGGCCCGAGCGCTGGGTCGAGCGCCGGCTTCGCGTTGGGGTGATGCCGAAGGACTTGCGGAACGCGTTGCGTTTGACTGATCGAGCGCCTGGGCGAACGGGTCGCTGGCGAAGCCAGCGGTGCCGCCTGCCGGCCCGCCTCCACCTCCGGCCGCTCGCGGCATCAATGGTCCAAGTCCGGCTGCTCGGAACCCGCCGCCTCCCGCGCCTCCCGCACCGCCTCCGCCAATGCCGCCGCCCCCGCCGAGCGCTCCATTCATTCCGGCACCCCCAGTCACCGCGGCCGGCACTGGGAATGTGTCAAAACCAAGCAGGTCGTTGAAGAATGGGTTGACGCTCATGCGAACGTACCGTCGATCGGCCGTCACCGCTGGCGTGACGTTCAGCGTCGTTCCGCTGGGAAAGGACCCTACGACGGGCTGAAAGCCGACCGCCTGCCCACGAACCGGGTTCTCGAAACCCTGGTTGGCCAGAGCCAGAAGTCCGACCAAGGCCAAGGCACACACTCGCGTCGTGCTTCTCATCTCTCACCCCGCTTCCCAGCCTGCAAGCCGAACCGAGGGATCTCCGCCGAACTAGCAGTACCCCATGATGATTATGCCGTCGGCCGCGAAGGTCTGGCCAGTGAATTTTTCCGGAAACGCATCCTCTCTTCCTCTCGAAGTCCGTTGCCAGACCCAACGAAGCTCGACGCGAACGCACTCACCCTTTCAGGTCCGGGCCGGTTCCAGCTTGAGCAGCTCTTCGGCGATCTGGACGGCGTTGGTGGCCGCGCCTTTGCGGAGGTTGTCGCTGACGCACCAGAAGAGCAGGACGTTGGGGCGGCTCAGGTCCTGGCGAACCCTGCCGACGAAGACGTCGTCGCGTCCGGCGGCCTGGGCGGCCAGAGGGTACTTGTTGTTCATGGGATCGTCGATCAGGGTCACACCGGGTGCCCTGGACCAGAGGGCGCGTGCTTCCTCGACCGTGATGGGCCGCTCGGTCTCGACCAGGATCGATTCGCTATGGCAAAAAGGGACGGGCACGCGCACGCAGGTGGGGCTGACGTCGATCTCGGGGTCTCCCATGATCTTGCGGGTTTCCGCCACCATCTTCATCTCTTCCTTCGTGTAGCCGCTGGGCAGGAACTCGTCGATGTGAGGGATGCAATTGCCGATGATCGGATGGGCGAACTTTGAGGGAGAGGGAATGTCGGCCTTATTGGCAGCGGCCACCGCCTGGGTCTCGAGCTCGTAGATTCCCTTCATGCCCGCGCCGGAGACCGACTGATACGTGCTGACGACAACCCGGCGCACGCGGGCGGCGTCGTGCAGGGGCTTGAGAGCGACGACCATCTGGATGGTCGAGCAGTTCGGGTTGGCGATGATGCCTTTGTTCCAGGCGATGTCGTGGGGATTGACCTCGGGCACGACAAGCGGCACGTCTGGCTCCATGCGAAAGGCGCTGGAGTTGTCGACGACCACTGCCCCGGCGGCCGCGGCCAGCGGGCTCCACTGCCGGGAGACGCTGCCCGGAGTGCTCGAGAGCACGATATCGACGTCTTGAAACTGCGCGTTCGGAAATCGGCTCGATGCGATGAAATTCGCCGCGGAACGTCACCGAGTTGCCGGCGCTTCGCTCGGACGCCAGAAACTTGATGGCGGCGACCGGAAAGGCCCGTTCTTCCAGAAGGCGGATCATCCGGTCTCCCACGGCTCCGCTGGCCCCAACCACGGCGATGTTCTTCACGCTCGAGCTCCCTACCTGGATAACCTCGTGAACCATGTGACGGACGCATATCGGTTTCCGACACATTCCTCGACTGCCAAGGTTCGTCGCCAGTGCACTGGCGACGAAGTGTAACATTATCATACGCTGGCACGGCTTGGGAGGCCACGACGGTGGGATCTCGGCCAGGAATGAGGAACTGTCTGCTGTTCGGATGGCCTCGCGAGTTCTACAATGAAACGGTGTTCGTCGGATCGGGTTCACCGGGAGTCTTCCGTTTGAAAATTCTGGTGATTGGCAGAGGAGGGCGCGAGCACGCCCTGTGCTGGAAGCTCAAGCAGTCGCCCCGCGCGACGGCGGTTTTCTGCGCCCGGCAACGCGGGTACGGCCCTCGACGTCCAGAACGTGGCGATCGAGCCCGGCGACCAGCGGGGTCTGGTGCAGTTTGCTCGCAAGGAAGGCATCGGCCTGACCGTGGTTGGGCCCGAGGAGCCGCTGGCCAAGGGGATCGTTGACGTTTTTCAGCGCGAAGGTCTGCGCATCTTCGGGCCGCGCAAGGACGCGGCGGAGCTGGAGGGATCGAAGGTGTTCGCCAAGGACCTGATGAGGCAGGCCGGCATACCGACGGCCGATTACCGGGTGTTTCGCTCGGCGCCGGACGCCGAGCACTACATCCTGTCGCGCGAGGTCGCCCTGATCGTGCGGTCGCGGGGGAGATCGACCATCCGGCACACGCTGCACTGCCGGACGGCCGCCGAGACTCTGGAGGCGATCGACCGGATCCTCGACCCGCGTGAGATGCTCAGTCCGGGTGTTCAGGTCGAGATCGAAGAGCGCGGCCGTCGCCGGGTCTTCAGCACGGTGGCCGATGCGCGTGATTTCGTGCTGGGCCGGCCGCTGGGCCTGGTTTTGAAGGCCGACGGCCTGGCCGCCGGCAAGGGCGTGTATGTCTGCGACAATTTACGCCAGGCGCTGGAAGCCATCGACCAGATCATGATCAGGCGGATCTACGGCCAGGCCGGCGACAGGCTGATCATCGAGGAGCGGCTCGACGGCCACGAGGCCAGCGTGCTGGCGCTCACCGATGGCCGGACCATCGTTCCGCTCGAGCCCAGTCAAGATTACAAGCGGGCCTTCGACCACGACGAGGGCCCGAACACCGGGGGCATGGGAGCCTTTTCCCCGTCGCCCAGGGTCACACCGGTCTTGATGGAGGAAGTCGAGCGCGAGATCTTGGTTCCCGTGGTCCATGCGCTCAAGCGAGCTCGCCGGCCCTTCCGCGGCGTCCTCTACGCCGGGCTCATGCTGACCAATCAGGGACCCAAGGTCCTGGAGTTCAACGTTCGTTTCGGCGACCCGGAAACGCAAGCCATCTTGATGCGTCTGAAGTCGGACTTTCTCGACGCGATCGAGGCTGTCGTCGACGAGCGGCTCGACTCGATCTCGCTCGAGTGGGACCCACGACCCGCGGTGACCGTGGTCATGGCGGCGGAAGGCTATCCCGGCCATTACGAGCGCGATCACCCGATTCAGAACCTGGACGCCGCCCAGCACGGGGACGACGTGAAGATCTTTCATGCCGGCACCACGCTGCGCACCGAACCAGGGACCGGGCGCGAGCCCCGAGTGGTCAGCGATGGCGGCCGAGTGCTGAACGTGACGGCCCTGGGCTCCAGTCTCGACGAGGCAAGAGAGCGGGCCTATGAGGCCGTCCGCGCCGTCCGCTTTCCTGGCGGTTACTATCGCCGCGATATCGCCGAGCGGGTCACGCCGGATTCCCGCTGACGAAGGCGCCGCCATGGCGCGAGATTCGCTCGGTTATACACTCGCCTTTGCCGCGGACATTTTTCGCGTCCGACCATCTACTTGGCCTTGTGCCTGGCGGGCCCGCTGGGCAGTTTCACCGACCTGTCGATCTTGAAGAGCCCCTTGAGGCTACTCTGGCTGCGGCCGTACTTCACCGGCGAGGGATAGGGCGCCTCAGGCACGTTGGGTGGAATGACCGGCAAGTGGTGCTGAACCTGTACTCTCTTGGCGAAGAATGCCGCGGTGGGCGGGGCGGTCGGATCGACAACCGGGAACTCCAGTCCCAGTGGGTTGGGATTGCCCGTGGAACCTTGTTGGATGGCACTGTTGTTGATGTTCCCCTCGACCTTCACGCTCAGGAGGCCGCGGGGAAGGACGATGTTATCGGGTGCTCCGAACGGGAAGTGGCGGGACGTGACCTTCTCGACCAGGCCGGGGTCGTTGATCCCGGACGGATCGGGATCGACCGAGACCGAGACGATCGAGTTCGTGACATTGCCCGCGATCCGGCCATGGATTTCACCACCACCATGGGCCAGGGGGCTCGATGGTCGCCTGATTGGTCGTGAGGCTGGCAACCCGGTTCAAGATCGTGGGAGGAGCTTGGCCGTTGAAGACCCCGCCGGCGGGAATGGTCTGGCCTTGCAAGGCGGTAACCGGGCTCTCGGCAACAGCGGAGAGTTGCTGGTCATACCCCGACTGGATCAAGGAATTAACGACGTCACCACCGATGATCAGATTTCCAATGTTTCGTTTCACCGTGACGGCCGAGCCAATCGCGCCACGGTTGGCCTGAAGGTTCTGGATGAACTCGGTGTTGATGAACGTGTTATCCATGCCGCGGCCGAAGAAGACGTTTCTCGACCCAGAGGGGGCAACAAGGATCACGTTGTTGGTTTCGCCGCCGATGAAGAAGTTACTGATCTGGGGACCCACGGTCGTATCAAACGACGGAAATGCAAAAACATCGGTCCCGAGTGCGAAGGTCGTGAAATTCGTCACGTTGCCGCCGATGCGGATGTCGCCAATCTGGCCTGTCGTCGCGCCTCCGCCCACGTCCGAGACGAGATACGTTCCGCCCGGCAAGAGGCTCGTGGTCGCCGAAGTTGGCGGCGAGAACTGGGTTGGCGTTAGCCCGGTGGTGGTGTTGCCGTCGATCTCGTTGGCCTGGAACAGGTTAATCCGGCCGTTGACCAGGAACGTGACGCTCTGCTGGTGGACCGTCGGCGTCGTCGAACCCGACGCGGTTGAGGAACTTGCGTCCGTGATGACCTTGTTGACGATGATACTTGTGCCGCCTACGAGCGGAGGCCCAAGGTTGATCACGAACTCGTTGTTCTGATTGGTCGAGTCAAGCGGCGTGCCGCCGGTTGGAGTGAACGTGGTGTCTACGCCGCCGAATCGCAGGGTACCGATTCCCTCAGGAGCATTGATTCCTCCCGCTAGCAGGAACGGCGTGCTGCCTAACTGCCCCGGAGCAGAATGGAAATTCGAGTTCTGGGTCGGTGCCGCAGGGTCGGTTCTGCCGAGCCAAAAGTGCGGCATGTCTACCGCCGCAATGCCGTTTTGTGCCGTCTGAACCCGGGGGAGCACCAGGTTAGGGTCAAGGAATGGGTAAGATCCTGTATTGGCGATGGTAAGCTGCTGGAAAAACACCCGCCCGTCGGAGCCCGTCGGAACGAATGTCACCTTGCCCACCAGCCGGCTCTGCGACGTCACCGATCCCGAGACAGTGATCGTGTTGATGTCCATCGGCGTGTTCTGGGTATCCCTGGTGAAGGCAATGCCGTTCGGGTCCACCACGTTCATGGTTCCTGGCCCGTAAAGCGTGAGGGTCCACCTGTCGCCCTTGGTATCCGTTCCCGACACCGTGGCCGAGGGCGTGGTCGAGAGCGCCGAAAGCAACTGGCGGGTTTCCAGGCTTTCGGCCTGAGGTCGAAGGGACCGTCTCGAAGGGGTTGACTTGCGTGTCGACATGGAACAGACACCCTTTTTCCAGGAGGCAAGGCCGACCGACCGTCCCGGCGCACACCTCGAACGTCGATCAAAACTCGACCCGAACGCAGTCTCCAACCGCTCCATCAAGAGGAGCCCGGCCAGATTTTATTGCACGCATCAATGAAAGTTTGCGGGCAAACTCTTATGCCAGACGAGGCTGGAGATTTGGCATACCTTGTCTGATAATCGACTGCAGGATCGGAATCCTTGAGAAATTCGTTAAAATTGTTGCAATCCGCGCAACAGGAGTAATCTCTCCAGGCGATCATGAACGGGGCGAGACGAGGAATCAGGCCGCTGATCTCAGGTCATCGGCGGGTCGTGCACAAGCTCACTCGTGACTGCGGCCGATTGCTCCCGAGTATGGGCATGGGGTCAGTCGTCGGGCGCAAACTCGTAGGAAGACATGGTTTTAGAAGGATCGTCCAGGATGACCACCCCCCCGGGCAGCCGCCGCCGCCCTTCAGTTCACATCACCTTGCAACGCGCGTCCAGGCTGCATCGCCTTGTACGATACCTCGCCGAGGCGCCGCGGGCTCGAGAATCGATCCTCTCGCAGCTCGGGGTCGGCCTGCGCACGTTTTACCGCGAGCTCGAATTGCTCAAGCGATGCGGAGTGAAGGTGCGGCACAGGGCCAAACTCTATACCCTGCTTGCCACGGCCGAGCAAGCCTTGGGCCGGCTGCCTTTTCCCGATCCCCAGCTCAGCTTCGCCGAGATGGCCGAACTGGCAATCTGCCCCTGCGAGGCCGGCAAACGGCTGGCGGAGCTGCTCTCAAGCGTGATCAGCGAGCCGGCACCAGCCAAGAAACGTTCGTCTTTGCGTAAAGCGCGTAAGAAATAAGGATGGTTCAAAACGCGTCTTTCAGCGGCCGTTACTTTGCAAGCGATCAATGACCGGGGAGGGACTCGAACCCAGTTGTGCCGGTTCACCGCGTTCACCAAAGGCGAAAGCATGAATGTATCGGATTCGTCCACGGCGTGAGGCCGTTTGCAATGCCTCAAAGTCTGTCATGTGGAGGCTTATGGCCGATCTCGGAGTTTCCTTTCCAGAGCGAGCCTCAGTTGCTCGGCGCGTTTCGAGGTCTGACAGACGTTCCTCGGTTCGATGGCCTCTAAAAGTGAAAAGCCGTCTTCGACCTTGTCGTATCCCTGCCGCTTGGTTCCTCTGGCCTTGTGAACTCTCCTGGCAGCCTTATCCAGGGCGGCAGCGATCTTCGCTCTGGGGATGCGTTCGATGTCGCCATTAACGGGGCCCGGCAGGTCGTCGATTTCCAAACCCTTGTCGAAGTATTTGACGACGGCTTCGCGGTCCGCCATGAACCAGGCTTCCATGCATTGGACCATCAGGTGGGCTTGGTCGTCCTCCGCGGTTTTGGGCTTCTGCCATTTGTCCTCGGCTCTCTGGCCCAGGTAGTCCCAAGGGGAAACGTCGTAGCCTTCGACTGGGCCTTCGGAATCGACCAGGAGGATGACGTGATAGCCGGGCCTTGGGCTTTTGTGGGCCAACGCGAAGGCCTTGAAAGTCTCACTTCGCCCACCCCATGGAACGACTCTGACGCGGTCCTTGCTCGGGAGCAATCGGGCGAAGAATTCTCCAAACGCCCTCCTACACCTGGTGAGGGAGGGATCCCCAGTTCCGCCGCCTTCGACGTAGATTATGACGCTCACCAGCGGTTCCCCCCGACCTGGCCGCGCCTCCAGAGTTCGCCTAACGCGTAGTTTTCCAACCAGACTTTCAGTTCGTCCGCGACGAGCCTGCGTAGCTTTGTCGCACCCTGCTCCTTCTCACAAACGATGACATCTTCCGGGGAGCCGGTTAGGCCATCAACCAGGGTCTTACTGTGTGTCGTTACAATGAGTTGCATCCTTTTTGATGCCTCACGGAGGAGTTCGGCCAATTCGACCACAATGTCGGGGTGCAACCCGATCTCAGGCTCTTCGATGCAGACAAGCGGCGGAGGGTCGGGGTGCAAGAGGATGGCTAACAGGCACATCCAACGGAACGTGCCATCGGATAGGCGGCTTGCTGGGACCAAACTGTGAAGGTGACTCTCTTTGAAGTAAATCTGCTGCGACCCGGCCTCTGGACTGACCCTGAGACTCCTCGAATTCGGGGTAGAATGCGCTAAGTTTATCGATAAGCTTCTTTTCGAATCCGCTGCCCTGCATCAAACGGCTCAACACAGCACTCAAGTTCGTCCAGTCTTCGCTCAAGTGATCACTCGACACATTTGTTCGCTGGGGCTGTCTCGCTTCTTCGATATCGATAGGGCTCATCCTGTAGATCTTAAATGAGCGGTAGTGACGAGACAGAGGGCTCAAGGTATTGGCGATTTCCTCGATCTGGTCCTGCCAGAGGATTGATTGAGTGAAATTGACGTCTGAACGCTTGAGAAATCTTGCTCTCATATGGGGCCTGATGACCGGAATGCCCCTCTCATAACCGAACGTAGGCCTGGGTTGGAAGCTGCTTCCCTGAAATCTGTGCTTGACCGATTCGTCTACCACCTCGATGGATTGCTCAACACGCGTAAAAGAGATCTGGTGGTTGAAATGCCGTCTGTCCGGGAGTTCACCCGAGACATCGAGTTTTGCGATGGGGACCGCATCCGATCCTTTCCAGAGCCAGTTCAGGATACCCCCATGGCTACCGATGTAACCGGACATTCCGCGCGGCGAATTCATCTTGGCGAGCAAGGCAATCGTCTCGATCAGGTTGGACTTGCCCGAACCGTTGATACCGATCAGAACGTTCAGCGGGCGCAAATCTAACGGCTCGGCCGGTTCGCCGAATGACAGGAGATTGCATACCGAGATCCGACTGATCGGTATGGGCATCGGGTCGCGATCCGTACTCATGGAGGGGAGCAGAAAGCGCTGTATGATTGAGTCTTTATCGGCGGCGCCACCATATCTGAACGGTACCGAGCGGGGACGTAGGGCGGGACTTGGAGCGGCCGTGACGAATGGCGCGTCCCTCGGTTTCTGGCTGAACCAAACCGCTTCGTGAATGACCGGGGAGGGACTCGAACCCTCGACCAACGGATTAACTTACCTCATCGGCTTTCACCGACCGCGTTTCCCGAGAGTGGGCTTCCCAAAGGAAAGGGAAACTCACGGGCACCGCGTTGAGAGTCTGGACTATCTCTTCGCCATCGCAGGCGTGCCGCGTCTAGTCTCTGAGGCTGGGGCCGATGATCCGCTGGACCCCTTGCCTGCTGATTACCCAATCCCCTTGCTTTTCGACCCTCACGCTCGCCGTTGCCGGCCACGTTGTGGTGAAGAGGCTCTCAGGGCGTCCCAGCAAACTGCGGCATTCACTCGTCGCGGTTCGGCTTCTTCCCGCGCGAGGCTCCAATGCAAATCTTGCGTTTGAAGTCCGTTGCTCTACCGACTGAGCTACCCGGTCCCGAATGTCAAAGACACGTGTTTAGCGTAAGCTTCCCGAACACCTGCGTCTAGCCCGCAACGACCGAGCAACACCTTTCGGAAGCCGGTTCAGAGCGGCATCTGTTCCCAGCAGACCCCTGATTTCATCCACGCCGAGAATCTCAAATCCATCTCAAAGAAATATTAAACAAATGACTTGTGGCCTTCATCCCCTGTTGATAGCCTGGGTGTTTGTCGATTGGTGCCGCGCCCGGAGAACCTGCGATGTTTCATCTTCTGATCCTTCACCGCGTCGCTGTGATGGCATGAACCGGCGGAGTTTTCTGCAGGCGGGCACGCTGGGGATTGCGGGAGCCGAGCCTCAGTCTGGCCGATCTTCTCAGGGCTGGAGCGAGAGCCACGGAAACGGGCCGGTCGGGGCCTTCGGATCGCTCGGTCATTCTGGTCTGGCTCGACGGCGGGTCCGCCCCAGCACGAGACCTACGACCCCAAGCCCGAGGCACCCGCCGAGTTTCGCGGTCCGTTCAGGCCGATGAGCACCAGGGTTCCCGGCGTTCAAATCTCCGAGCTCCTGCCGCGACATGCCGCGGCTGATGGATAAGATGTCGATCATCCGGTCGATGCACCACGACAATGGCGATCATTTTGCCGCGGCCCACTGGATGCTCACGGGCTATCTGGGCTCGAACGCCGTGAATCTTGCACCGCAATACCCCTCAGCCGGCTCGATCATCTCCAGGCTCGCCGGAGCGCGGAAGCCTGGGATGCCCGCTTATGTCGGTCTGCCTCACACGCATTCGGTGGGCATCGCGCCGGGCTATCACGGCGGGGCTTATCTGGGCGCGGCTTACAATCCGTTCGTGGCCGACGGCGATCCCAATTCCGACTCGTATCAGGTGCCCAATCTGCGGCTCCCTTCCGGAGTTGATCGCCGGCGGCTGGAGAGGCCGCCGCGACCTTCTGGGGGCGTTTGACCGGGCACGAAGACATCTTGAGGGCTCGGGCACCCTCGACAATCTGGACCGGTTCGACCAGCAGGCATTCAGCATGGTTCTGGGCGACGCGGCTCGCAGCGCGTTCGACATCCGCAAGGAAGACCCGCGTCTGCGCGATCGGTATGGCCGGCATCAGTGGGGTCAGAGTGCACTCCTGGCTCGGCGGCTGGTCGAGGCGGGGGTGCGATTCGTGACGCTGACATTCGGCGGCTGGGATTACCATTCGAGCCTCGAGCGGGGCATGAAATCGGTTCTGCCCAGGCTCGATGCGGCCGTGAGCAGCCTGATCGAAGACCTCGATGATCGAGGCTTGCTCGATTCGACGATCGTGCTGGTGATGGGCGAATTCGGCCGCACGCCGCGGATGAACAAGAAAGGCGTTCCTGGCTCCGACCCGGTCCCCGGCCGCGACCACTGGGGCAAGGTCATGAGCGTTCTGGCCGCCGGCGGCGGTTTCGCGGCGGGGCAGAGTTGTCGGCGCTTCGAACTCGAAGGGCGAGGTTCCCAGAGACTGTCCCGTCCGGCCGCAAGACCTGCATGGTCACCATTTATCACCAGCTTGGCCTCGATCCCGAAACCACCTTCATCAGCCGTGCCGGCCGGCCCGCGACGATCGGCTCCAACGGCCAGATCATCTCGGAATTGATCGGCTGAGGCTCTGGCCACCCATCGAAGCGAATCGCTGGCGTCTTGCCATCGCAGCGGCGTTCTCGGTAAGAGAGATGTCGCGTGGCCGGCTGTCTCGCCTCACCCCCCTCATTCCGGAACTGATTCCATGCAACTGGGCATTGTCACCTACAACATCGCCAAGGACTGGGATCTTCCCACGATCTTCGCCCGACTCGAGAAGCTGGGGTATGCGGGCGTTGAGCTGCGCACCGGCCATACCCACAAAGTCGAGGTCGAGCTCACGAAGAGCCAGCGTGAGGAGGTTCGCAAGCGGTTTGAAGACTCCCCGGTGCAGCTTGCCGGATTGGGATCAGCCTTTGAGTATCAGTCGTCCGATCCTGCGGTGGTTCGAAAGAACATCGAGGGAACCAAGGAGTATATCCGCCTGGCACATGATATTGGCTCTCCGGGCGTGAAAGTCCGTCCCAACGGTATTCCTCGTGGCGCTGATCTTGACCAGACCTTCCGCCAGATCGGCCGGTCGCTCCATGAGATTGGCGACGCCGCCGTAGGATTCGGCGTTGAGATCCGCGTCGAGGTCCACGGCAGCGTCACACAAGAGCCCAAGAACTTCGCCAAGATTCTCGCGTACGCCGACCATCCCAACGTCTACGCCTGCTGGAACTCGAATGCGACCGACGTGATCGACGGCTCGATCAGGGAGTCGTTTGCCCTGGTCGCACCCAAGGTCCGCGAGGTCCACCTTCGCGACCTGTTCGACTCGACTTACCCCTGGCACGATCTCTTCGCTCTCCTGGCGGCACAGAAGTACGAGGGGTTCACGCTCGCCGAGATCCCCGAGAGTGCCGACCCCGAGCGAGTCTTGCGTTATTTCAAGGCCCTCTGGATGGCCTATCAGCCAGGCCCAACACGACGTTGATCACCAGCCCAGGAGCCGGCTCAGGAGCACGATAAGACCCACCATTCCCAACACGATCGCCAGCACGAAGCCGAGGATCGACGGGGCGACGAGGAGAATGGCCACGTTCTTCATCACCTGCCGGCGCCGTTCGTAGGGTTCAGGCCCCAGGCCTTCCCATTCGTCATCCGGTTCGTCCTGTTCGTTTGCCGTGGGGTCGCTCCAGATCTGCGAGAGGATCACGCGCGCATCGGCAAAATAGACTTCCGGAACCTTCAGTTGCATGCCCCCGGTGGCCACCTGAAGCATCGATCGGGACCCCATCCGCCCGTTATCCAGTAACGTTGGGATGCCTTCGCTTTCGAGGCGAAGACGGTGAGCCTCGGCCCTGGTGTCGTCGCCGTAAGTCGCGAGGGTCACCCAGTTCGATTGAGCGGCAGCCGCATCGGCATCATCGTTCTCGGGTCCAGTCGCGAGAATCAACTCGTGCTTGGGGCATGACTGGCCGACGGCGAGTTTCAACCGCATTTCGCAGATCGGGCAGTATCCCTGAGCGAGCAGGATTTCCCGACACTCCGGGCAACGATCAATTGCGGGATTTTCGGGACCTTCGCGTTTACAGCGGGGGCAAAAGCGAGGTGGAAGCATGACCCGTTCCGCCGGTTGTAGGGAGCCTGGTTCGGGGCGCGCCAGCTACTGCGCGGACGAGTATTCCAGCAACAAATAAACCATCAGTAGAGCGGGCAAACCGACGAAGAGGAAAATCAGCAGGTTCTGTGACAGAGAAGATTTCTCGATGTCGATCTCATGATCATTCTCGGTCTGAGTGTCGAGCGAAGGTTCGTCCTGGTCGTCGTCCCATTCCTGTTCGAGGTCAAGCTCTGCCGCCGTGACTGACCACGTCTGGCTGAGGATGACACGGGCGTCGCTGGCCAGGGAGTCGGGAACCTTGAGCTTCACGCCGCCGGTGGCCACGTGATACATCGTCTTCGATCCCATCCGCTGGCCCTCCACGAACGTGGGGATGCCCTCCGCCTCGAGCCGGATGCGCGGGGCTTCAGCGGCCAGGGAATCCGCGTAGCGGGCGACCGTGGTCCATGTGACGGCCTGGTCCGCGCCTTCAAACTGCGCTCGTGGCGGTGCCTGGGCCTCGAGCGGAAGGTCATGCTTGGGACACCTCGAACCTACCACTTGAAGCAGGTAATCTTCACACACGGGGCAATAACCCCTGGCAACCAGACGATCGCCGCAAACCGGGCAGCTCGTAAGCCCTGCTTTGCCGGGAAACGACGTTGCGCAACCCGAGCAGAACATAGGCCCGGGCTCCACGAACTTTGTTGGTTGCCAGGGAGGCTGAGATTCGATCATCGTGGTAGAGGATTGGAGTGATCGAGCCGTGAGAAATCGTCATCAACCGACGACTTGATCATAGCCGCCCTTGTGGGCTTGGGCCAGTCTGCTTCGAGCGCGACCCGGGACTGAATGGAGATCAGGTGCACCGCGCCCGGCTTGGTCGTCACGGCTAGCAGGCCTCGCTCGGGACTGAACGCCAGGCCGCTGGGAGATGTCCCCGCCAGGTTGAGAGGGCCCTTCAAAGGGAACTGGCCGATGGTGCATCGGGGAGCTACCTGGACGAGTTCCAGAATCGAATGCTCCGGACGAGTATAGACGAGATAGTCCGCCGAGCAAGTGCCTTGTCCTTGAAGGGCAGGGGAGTTCAAGCCTTTTATCGCAACCACCTCGTGCTCTCCCGCGGCCGGCATGATGATCCAGTCATGATCGGCGGAGCTGGAGACATACGGTCCGTCGGCATGGGCGAGCTCGCTCCGTCCCGCCACGGTCGGCGCCTCGGGTCTCGACAGGTCGATCGCCACGGTTTGCTCTGTCTTTGGAAGCGTGATCATGCCGCATTTTCCGGACGCGGAGAGCCAGAGCCGATCGGGATCGTCGCTGGGTTGCAGGCTCAACTGGCCGATCGACGGAGCCGCATCCTGCACGAGGGCGGTCGAGAAGACTTCGATTCCGGGCAGTGGTTTGTTCTTGTCTCCTTCGCCCCGGCCTGAGCTGAGCACGATGACGAAACGGCCGTCGGGAGTTACCGCCAGGTCGTCGGGGTAATAGCCGGCCGCAATGCGCGGGCCGATTTTTTGGCCGTCCAGACCAAAGCTCTCCCACCAGCCGGGCTGCAAGTGCTTGTCGTCATTGGCGGGGCGCTCGAGCACCACGATTCGCTCGCCGGCCGCCGCGATAGCCACGGGCCTGCCTTCAACGGCGTTTTCCGAAATCGGCTCAAGCGCAACTCGGGGCGTGACGCGGTAGAGGAGGATCTTGTTGTACCGTGGGCAGAGGACCGCGAGCATCTTACCGTGGTCGGCGAAGACGACCCGCGAGCAACGCTGCTGGCCGGTCAGCTCGCGATGAGTTTCACGCAGAGACCACGGTCCCGCCGTGGCCATGATGGGAGCCCTGGCGTGGCGGACGAGCCAGAGCGTGGGTCCCACGATCGCGATGACGAGAACGGCCAGACCGAACAAGAGACTGCGATGAACACATCCGGCCTGCCGCGATGTCGGGGGATCGGTCGGACGCGAGCCCCGCAACGAGACCTTCGGTTCCGTGCCGGCAAGTAGCCGGCGGATATTCTTGTGATGACGCGCAACCACCAGCACCGCGATTGCGATCGACAGGATGCTCATGGCACGGTTCTCCCGGTTCCAGGGCTCGGAGACGAGCGAGAAATGAGCGGCCACGAAAGCCAGTGCTCCGCAGATTGAAGACAGCGAGACATAGCGCCAGACAAAGAAAGGAACAAAGAAGCCAACGACCGCGGCCGCGCAGGCGATCGGCTCGAGAGCCAGCAGTGCTCCCAGGCTGGTGGCGACTCCCTTGCCCCCCTTGAAGCCCAGGTAGACCGGGAAATTGTGCCCGAGGACGGTGGCAATGGCAATGAAAACGGGCAAGTCAACGGTCGCGGCCATGCCCAATCGTTTCAAGCCTGGCGGCAAGCCGGCCGTGGGTACAAAGCCCTTGAGAACGTCGAGCGCGAACACGAGCAGGAAATAGCGGAAGCCGAGGTTTCGGCCCACATTCGTGGCGCCGATATTGCCCGAGCCGACCGTGCGGATGTCGATCCCCCTGGCCGCGTGGAAAACCAGATAGCCAAAGGGGATCGCCCCGATCATGTAGCCCAGCAGGCAGGCAAGGAGATCATAAAGTATGCTGTCGTCCATCAACATTCCTGACCGATTCACTCCCGGAGATCTAACCACAGAGAGCACAGAGAACACAGAGAAGAAAGTTATAATGACAATTAATCAGCCATTTTTCTGGACATTACTTTATTATCTCCGTGTTCTCTGTGCTCTCTGTGGTTAGACAGATTTCCCGTGTTGAAGCCGTCGGTGTATTCGACAGGAGCTGATCACGCTCACTGGTCGCGCCCCGATCTTGAGGACCGGCCTGTCGGATCCCAGAAACTGTGCCCTCCGCGCCTCGAAGATTTCGTTGGCCGTGGCGTAGTCGTCGTGGCGGCCGATGTCCAGCCAGTAGCATGGCTGACGGTAGCAGTGAACGGGATGCCCCTGCGCCCGCATCGATTCGAGCAGGCTCGGCATCGGCAGGGCTGCGCCGGGCGTCAGGAAGTCCCAGGCGACCGGGTCGAGGATATAGACGCCCATACTCACCTGAAACGCATACTCCGGTTTTTCACGATAGCCAGTCAAGACGTGCGGGTCGTCGCCAAACTCAAGGACGCCAAAGTCGATCTTCACTTCGCGGGGATAAGACGCGATCGTGGCCGCGGCCCCGCGCATGCGATGAAACTCGTACATCGCGCCGTAGTTCAAGGTTGTGAGGATGTCTCCATTGATGACCAGGACCGGCTCGGCGGGACGTTCGAGTAGCGTGAGGCCGCCCGCCGTGCCGAGCGGCGTCTCCTCGCGGCGATACTGGAGGCGAATCCCGAACTTGCGGCCATCGCCGCAGAAGGCCTCGATCAGCTCGGTCAGGTAACCGGTGATGATGGTGACGTCGCGAAAGCCGAACCGCGAGAGCTGACGCAACACGACCTCGATGATAGGCATCGGGTCGGCCTCGCCCAGGGGCATCAGCGGCTTGGGCAAGACGTGAGTGTAAGGCCGCAGCCTGGTTCCCTTGCCACCCGCCAGAAGTACGGCTTTCATGTCCGATCGCTCCCTTCCTGGGCCGAATCCGTCGAGAACTTGCTAGCGGTTCGAGGACTTCCTGACGATCGAGACCGGACCATGCGGCCTGGACCCCGCGAGCCGGCCGTGCGAGCCATGGCGGCTCTTGGAGGCGGCGACCTCTTGGAACACCTTGATCAGGGATTCGACATGATGCTCGAAGGTCAGCGCCCGGCCGAGCCTGGCGGCCTCGATCGACATGGTCTTACGCCGATCGTAATCGGTCATATGCCCGAGAGCGGCGGTCAGCTCTCCGAGAGCGTCGGGTGCGCTCATGAGAAAGCCTTCGCGGCCATCGGTGATCAGCTCGCTGGCTCCATTGCAGACCGTGGTGATGACCGGCAGGCCAAACGCCAGGGCTTCCAGCGCCACCAGCGAGCAGGGGTCGTAGTAAGTGGGCATGACGAAGAAGTCGCTCGAGGCATAGCATTCCCGGATGTCGGGGTGGTAGCCGAGGAAATGGACCGTCCTGCTGATCCCGAGCGATCTGGCGAGCCGGCGGTAAGCCGCGATCCGGCCGCCTCCGCAGGCCATCAGGTGGATCGGCCGGCCCCCGGCGCGGCTTCGTGCGCCCAGCGCCTTGAGCAGCGGTTTCAAACCCTTGAGCGCGAAGTTATGGCCGACGAACAGGCCCACCAGATCGGAGGGTTCCAACCCGAGCCGATTGCGGAGCGCGCAGCGGACCGCGCCGGGTTGAGCGACTCTGACACGGCTGGGATCGATGGCATTGGGCACCACGTGGATCAGTTGCCGGGGAACGTGGTGGAACTGCTGGATGTGCCGGCGCACCATGTTGCTCACGGCCACGACCCTGGCCTGGCGGTCCGGTGCATACTGCTTGCGCTCGATGGCCCGGTAGGTAGAAAACTTGGGGTTGAGCATCTTGCCCAGGACATACAACCGGCGAACCAGAGCGCTCTGGAAGCGCAGCGAGTTGGCGCGCAGGCTGCCGTCATGAACGCCGCCCTGGGGAATGATCACGTCGTGTGCCCAGGTGTTGATGAAGCCGATGGTGCAGTCGTAATCCGCGCCTTCGAGCGCAGCCTCGGAATTGCAAGCGAAGTTCCAGATCCGCTTGATCCGCGTGCTTCCGGAGGCGGCAACTTCGATGCAGCGCACTTCCGGAGGAAGAGACCCCTGCTTCCAGCTAGCCGCATAGAGATCCACCTGATGGCCAGCGCTGATGAGGCTTCGGCAAAGGTCAACAACGTACGTCTCGGCGCCGCCGCGCGTGGGGTCAATCCGCTCGAAATTCAAGGCCAACCGCATGGTTTCGATCTCCCTGACCTGAAAGGACGCGAGGCCTGCGAACCAAGGCCGTCATCCTCCATCATTCGCATCCCGGCCTGCCCGGACTGGAATGTTTTCAGCGGACCCTTGCCTCAAACCTCTCTTGATCGTTCAAACCCCTGCTCCTGACGCAACCGGGGTGGCGGCTCATTATGATCGCGGTACCGTGCTGCTTTAAGCCGGATCATCCGGGCTTGCCACCCAGGCCAGCGCAGCGGTACATGCCGGCGATAGTGCCTCCAGAATCGCAGGACGTCGCGTTCGTCAATACCGTTCACGCCGGCGGTGGAATAAAGAAGCTGCCCCAGGTCTTTCCAGCGCCAGCGATCGGGCCAGAGCCGATGCTCGCCCAGGCGATGAAGATCGATCACGACCAGGTGAACCTCGCGCGGGTCGATCCTGAGGCGCTGGCGATCGAGGTAAACGTGGCAGAGGTAGAAGTCCTTGTGGAAGACGCGGGCCTTGTGAAGGCGGCGGTGATTCGGGCCAGCTCGGCGATCAGCCGCCGTTTCAGGGCGGCAAAGGCTGCGGCATCAAGCTCCCGAGCGAGCTCGGGAATCGCGACGTTCAGCTCGCTGAATCCCGTCAGCTCGGCCACCATGAGGTAGCTTTGCAGGGTCGCCCAGGGCCCGATTCGCTCGCCCGTGGCGACCACCTCGGGAACGGGTACACCCAGCTTCCTTGCCCGTTCGATGTGGTTCCACTCCGCGGCCGCCGGGGAATGCCGCCCGCCAGGATCAACGAGCGCCGCCACGCGGGCCGGCCAGGGCAGTTTATAATGGCGCTTCAAATAGACCGCCAGCGGCGCCCGGGTCTTTGATTCTGATGGGTTCGACGCCGTTGTCCTCGCCTGATGGCCTTCGGCCTGATGGAAGACCACTCGGGCCGTCGACCGGCCCTGCTTGGCGTGCAAGCGGTCACGGCTGTCCAGCGTCATCACCGCGGCATCAAGGTCGGCCGGCAGCGCGGGCTGGTACCGGGGATCAACCCACGACCAGCGCACGCCCCGCACCAGGCGGTCCCAGACCGAGCCATAACTCACGGGGTCATCCCCTCCCATGAGCTGGGCCGATGGAACCGGTAGATCCGCACGCCGACGTTGCGATCGCCCACGTAGGCCGGAAATTCCTGGACGGGAGTCGCCGCGTAGGCCAACAGTGCGTTCAATGTCTTCGCTCGCGGGCTGCTGGCCTGGCAGCTCCTCATGGTCCACGACGACATACGAGAGCTGGGCGTGCGTGAGGGCCTGGCGAACGTGCCAGTAGTCATACCCGGGTACACCCGAGATGAACCGGGCCCAGCCGCGCGTGTCAAGCACAACATCAGTCGGCCCGGCATGCTGGGCCAGCCAGCGTCCCGCGGCCCAGTGTCCCCACCGTGTGGAATGGCTGGGCCGAAGCTGATAGGCCACGAGCACGGCGACCACCGCGCCCATGCCGATGACGCCCGCCGTCCAGGCAACCCGAGGGCGCCAGGGTAATTTCACCCCCAGCCCGCGCAGGCAAACGAAGGCCCCCGCTGCCGCCCAGGGTGCCGAGATGAGCACCAAAGGCAGCGCATGACGACCCGAGAGATATCCCAGGGCTGTGCCATGACGCACCAAAGCCACCAGGAAAACCGTCGCGAACACCGCCAGCACGAGTCGTTCGGTTCGGCCATCGCCATCGCCCGCGGACTGGCTTCGGCGGCAGAGGCCGAAGATGAATCGCCGCCGCGCCAGGCCCCAGATCGCCATGATGGCAAAGCCCCAGCAAAGCTCGTCCCACCACTCGACGGCGATCCATCGCAAGGCTTTCCTCGCATTGCGAATCGTCGGCCGCTCCGTCTCTTCCTTGGCCGAGAAATCCCATCGAGTGTCGTCAAGACCCTTGGGGAGCCACTGGGGAACGGGACGGGCCATGATCGGCTGCGATCCCAGCGCGGCCGCATGCCGCAGCGCCAGCTTTTCCGAGACCTGACCTTTCACAAGTGCATACGCACCCACCATGACCAGCACAGAGAGACCCAAGGCAGGCACCACGGGCGAGCCAATCGCAGGGCGAAACGCCCGCTTGCGGCAGACGATGATCAGCCAGGCCAGGCCCAGCGCAACCGGCGCCAGAACCACTTCGGGACGAGCCAGATACCCAATACCCGCAGCCATGCCGGCGGCCAGCGCGAGCCTCCAGTTTTCCGTCCGGATTGCGGTCGATCCCCACCGCAAGCAAAGGAGAATCGCGAGGAGGCCCAAGCTGTCGCTCAGTGTGTCGTGACCGACCTCGGCGGGAACCGGCAATAGCGCGTAGATCGCGGCTGCCAGGCACGCGATGCGCTCGTCGAAGAGTGACCTCGTGATGCTGTACAACGGGAACAAGACCGCCAGTGACGCGATGGCCGCCACGAGCTGCGCGGCTATTCGCCAGCCGTCTGGCCCAGAGCCCGCGAAGGGCGCGACCATCGGCTGGGCCGCCGCGATCAGCGCGGGATAAAGCGGATGTTGATCCGAGTCCCGAATCACGTCAGGCCAGGGATCGGTCTGGAACTGGCGGGCCATCCGGATGAATTTGAGACCATCCTGGGCCGGCAAGAGCGATCGCGCAATCGAGATGGCGTTAAGCAGAGCCGCCAGGGCGACGATCAAAAGCAGCAACCGGCGTCCGGCCATGCCGATCCTCCTTGACCTGGAGCCGAAGCAACGCGATGCAATGGTTTGACGCGAAGCTCGCGCGGCGCGATCCCTGGCCGCGTTGGGCATTATAGAAGCCCACCTCGGGCGGTCAATGGCAACCGCGCGGCGGCGAGCCGAACGATGGGGCGACTCTTTCTCGGCGTCGATCCCGACGCGAGCTGAACTCAAACCGCACCACCGGGTGCACGCCGTTTGCGATCAAGTCGAGGTCTCCGGCCGAGACGGAGAAACTCTGCGGAAGTTCCTGATGCCAGTGTTCTATACTCGTTGTGCGGTGCTTGTGTTCGTGGCTGGGCAGGAGCGAGCGGAGAACGCAATGCTTGACACGGTGATACCAACGTGAGACCTCGGAGCCCACGAAGTGGGGCGAGCGATCGTATTCATAACCCCTCATCGTCCGGTGCACAATGCTGACATCACTGGTGTTTATCAGTGCCGTCTCCACTTCCCTGCCTAAAGCTATTTATCCCTCTGACTTCCGCACTTCATCATGGCGGCCGGTGGCGAGCTTTACCGGCGCCTTTCTGGAAACCGAATCATGTCCTACGTCATACTGTCTTGCCGGAGGAGATGAATGGATATCAAGTTAACCGTTGAACTGCCCCCCGACGCCGAGAACCGGCTCCTGGCCGAGAGCCCGGATATTCCCCAAGCGGTGCGAGAGGGATTCTTGGTGAACCTCTACCGCCGGGGCATGCTGACCCATGCTGAGCTGGCGAAGGCCTCGAGGCCCTCGGCCGCTTCCAGACTGACGCACTGCGAAACCGCCACATGGTTAGGGAGCAAGGGCGCTTACTCGACAAGGTGGAGGGTGATCTTGGAAGCGCGATCCGTCTTGAACGAGCGCGGTTCCCTCCCGAACGTTTATCATTGGTCCGGAGAGCGAGGAACAGCTTCTTGAAGAGACCCTCGTTGCGTGGCAGTCACAGGGTCCGGCGGCAGCGTGGCAGGCGATGTTCGACATGCTCGGGTGGTGGTTTGAGGCTCGCAATCTTAACCCCGAGACTCAAGCGGTAGATCGTACACTCACATCGAGGTGCACCGCGTGCCCTGGTTCGCGTCGGATGCGGAGCGTGGCAATGATGCCTGAGAAACTCAACCGAGACTTGAAGGAGTTGCTTGAAACCTTTCATGCGTGGCAGGTTCAGTATTTGGTTATCGGGGCCCACGCACTCGGCGTCTACACGGAACCACGCGCAACCAAGGACCTCGATATCTGGGTGAACCCTACGCCTGAGAACGCACGTCGTGTGTTCAAGGCGCTCTCAAGAGCTTTGGAGCACCTCTACACGGGGCAACCGAGCAGTTCTTCACCGAGCGGCACACGTTCCTGGTCATCGGTGTGATTCCCAATCGAATCGATATCCTCAAGAGCATCCCAGGAGTCGAGTTCGAGGAATGCTGGCAGACAAGAAGAACGCTTGATATCGGCGGAGTTGCGGCCCATTTCCCGAGCCCCGAGCACCTCCTCGCCGCCAAGCTCGCTGCCGGGCGACCGCAGGATCTCGTGGACGCCACGAAGCTCAAGAAGGCTATCCAGGCTCCAAACACAAGCAGGTTCGGAAGGAGGGGCTTGACAAGGAGCAACCAACCCCCCCGCCGGAGCAGAGGCCAGAGCAGAAGAAAGACCGCAAACGGGGCCGTGGCCCCGGGAGGGAGAGGTGATGACACAGGAACTGGTCATCCCTGGGACCGATCAGGAAATCAGCGCGATTATTGAGCAGGAAGGCGGCGCCGCCTGGCACGATCGGGTCAGGTTCCAGGAGATAGGCGCATAGATCAGCGTTGTCCGGCACGCTCTGGGCGGATCATTGGTGTCGGGCGGATATTTGTGTCGGTTCATTTTTCGGGCCTAAGAAAATGAACAGGCACCAATTATCCTCTTCACGGTCATTGCCGGCAGCATGGCACTGCGTTCCATAGAACAACACAATCGGAGGGAGAAGACTGCCGAAAAGCCGCGCATCGCTTGAACGCGAACTCTCCGATACTTTAGACTCCGCAAAACGAGCTTGCGGCTTGTCCGCCTGGGGCATCCCCGGGAGGCGAGCCGCGCCGGGGATCAGGTTCGACCCTGGACTCATTCATCTCTATCGTGGAGTCCTCTGATGGGTCCACATCGACGCGGTTCGCGATCGTCGCTGCTGTGCTCTGGTTGGGGTCCGGGTTGGGAGGCCGGGCCGAGGCCGGCATCATTCTCCAAACCCCGGCGGGGCTCAACCCGGGCGACCATTTCCGTTTCGTCTTCGTCACCGACGGCATCCGTGACGCGACCTCCACGAACATCGCTGACTACGACAGTTTTGTGAATGTCCGAGGCGGGAGGAGCCACGTACAATGGCGTGGTGGTCAACTGGCTCGCCATCGGTTCGACGGATTCGGTCGACGCGATCGATCACGTCGGTCAGGCGATCACTCCCGTGTACTTGTCCGACGGGACGCTGGTAACCACCACCACGACCACCGCGGGACTCTGGTCCGGGACACTCCTCCACCAGATCAACCTCGACCTCGCGGGCAACCCCGTCCAGACCTTTCGTTTGGACCGGTACTAATCCCACCGGCACCGGGTTCGGCGGGCCGCTCGGGTCCCCCCCAACCCCGCAAGTCGGCTCCACCACCGACACCGACGGCGCCTGGATAGCCTCGGGTCGCAGCAACCTCGGTGACCTCAGACCGTTTTACGGGATCTCGTCGGTTCTCACCGTCCCACAAGCCGTCCCCGAGCCTTCAACCCTGACCATGCTGGGAACAGCGCTCAGCGTAGGCCTCGCCATCGGCCGGGCACGCCACCGCCATGATCCACAGCGGGCAGGGGGTACTGGTCGGTTGCCCACCAGTTTTCAGGGCCAGTAGAAGCCCCTGGCAGGCGAGCCATGAGTCGCCTCCGATCAGGGGGGACGCCGCTCCCGCAAGTGACCCGGACGTCATTGGCCGAGATGCCGCCGGGCCGGCTCACCTCGCCGCGTCGGGGGGCGCAGCGGGCCGAGATTCGAGGGGCGCTGCGGGAGGCGACTGACGGCAGGGATTCGCCAGACCGCAAGGCGCTGATGCTCCAGCACATCGAGGAGCCGAGCGACATCGAAGTGGCCCGGTGGCTGGATCTGACCATGACGGCCGCGAGCAACCGCTACATCTGCGCCTCGGAGCGCTGCACGAGATCCTGGCCAGCATTCCCGGCCGGCTGGCCCCCTGAGGGAGGATCTCCGGCCCGGCGAGAGGAACGGCCCATGTCCCCGGATAGTTCCAGCGACGATCGCGACCCGGTGGAACGGCTAGCCGAGGAGTTCGTGGCGCCCACCGTCACGGGCAGCACCCCTCGCCGGCTGAGTATGCCGAGCGCTCCCCCAGTGGGCCGGGCGGATCCAAGCGCTATTCCCGGCGCTGTTGCTGATGGAGCAGCACAGGCCCGGGGTGAGCGACCCGGGCGGATCGTCCGAGGATGGCGGCACGGCCGCCGCGCCGCCGGAGCGGCTGGGGGACTACCGGATCCTCCGCGAGATCGGCCGCGGCGGCATGGCCGTCGTCTACGAGGCCGAGCAGGTCTCCTTGGGGCGGCATGTGGCGCTGAAGGTACTGCCGCAGCAGTTGCTGCCCAACCCAAAGCAACAGCAACGGTTCGAGCGGGAGGCACGGGCCGCGGCGCGACTGCACCACACCAATATCGTGCCGGTCTTCGGCGTCGGCGAGGAGGACGGGCTGCACTACTATGTGATGCAGTATATCCAGGGACAAGGACTGGATGAGGTCCTGAGTGAGCTAAGGCGATTGAAACACGAGAAGCAGCCTTCGGGTGCTGGGCCTCTGTCCGGCGAATTGAAGGGGTCAACCTCTGCATTGTCGGTGGAGACGGTCGCGAGGGCCATGTTGACGCTGGGGGACGGGCCACCGAGCTGCGTCCCCGATCCGGGACTGGACGAGGTGGGGGGCACCGGAGCAAGCCTCACTTCGCAACGAGATGACGGCGGCAGCCCCTCCGCGGTCGGTAGCCCGTCCGGCTCGTCGTTGGTCTTGCCGGGCCCGACCGGCGAGGGGCGGAAATCGAAGGCTGAGAGCTACTGGCACAGCGTGGCGCGGATCGGAGCACAGGTGGCCGGGGCTCTGCACTATGCGCATCAGCAGGGAGTGCTGCACCGCGACATCAAGCCCTCCAACCTCCTGCTCGACAGCCAAGGCAGCGTCTGGATCACGGATTTCGGCCTGGCCAAGGCGGCCGACGAGGCCGACCTGACCGCCACCGGGGACATCCTCGGCACCCTCCGCTACATGGCCCCCGAGCGGTTCCGTGGCACGTCCGACCCGCGTGGCGACGTCTATGCGTTGGGCACGACGCTCTATGAGCTTCTGACACTCTGCCCGGCCTTTGTCGGGACCGACCGGGAGAGTTTGATCCACCGGATTACTCAGTCCGAGCCGACCCGGCCGACCCGGCTCGATCCGGAGGTGCCGCGCGACCTCGAGACGATTTGTCTGAAGGCGATCGATCGGGAGCCGACGCACCGCTATCAGACGGCCGGTGAGCTGGCCGAGGACCTGCGGCGGTTCCTGGAGGACCGCCCGATCCAGGCGCCCGCGCCTCGCCTGGCGAGCGGGCGGGCCGGTGGTGCCGCCGCAACCCGGCGCTGGCAAGCGTGACGGCCCTCGCGGCAGCGTTGCTGATCGCGGTGGCGGCGGTTTCCTCGATCGGTTACATCCGGACTTCGGCCGCCCTGGCCCGCGAGCGGCAGGCCCGCGCCGAGCGCAACGCCGCTTCGCGCTGGCCCGCAAAGCAGTCGAGTCGTATTACACCGGCGCCAGCGAGGATGTCCTTCTGAAGCAGCCGCAACTCGCATCGCTACGCACTAAGCTTCTGAACATGTCCCTGGCCTTCTACAAGGAGTTGCAGGCGGAGCTGGAGCGGGAGAGTCGCGACGACCCGGCGACTCGAGCCGAGCTGGCGGCGGCGTACGCGCGTGTGGGCGAGCTCACCGAGCAGGTCGGCACGCGAGCCTCGGCGCTGGAGGCGCTGGAGCGCGCCCGTGCCATCCGCGAGGCGCTGATGACGGCCGATCCGTCCGCCGACGGGCCCCGACGTGACCTGGCCGGCGTCCTTGAGACCATCGGGACCCTCCAGTCCCGGACGTCCGACCGCGAGGCTGAGGCGCTGCCTACGCTCGAACGGGCCCTGGCGCTCCGCGAGGCGGTCGCCAATGCCCGCCCCGGCTCGCCCGACGACCGTGCTGCCGTCGCGGGCACTCTGCGGCGCATCGGCAACAGCCTCTTCCCCCTCGGGCGCCCGGCCCAGGCGTTGCGCCACCTGGAGCGGGCGCGGGCCATCCTGGAGCGGCTCGAGGCCGAATACCCAGATCGCGAGTCGCTTCGCTCCGAGGCGGCCCACGTCCTCAAGCAGCTCTCCTATACTGAGCGAGTTTCGGGCCGCATCGACGACTCTCTGCGCGACCTGGAAAGGGCGCGTCAAATCCTCGAGCGCCTGGCCGTCGAGCACCCGGCGAACGCCGAGTACAGGGCGCGGCTGGCCGAGGTCTTCTCTGACCTCGGCTCCGACCTCACCGCCGCAGGCCGCCTGCCGGAGGCCCTCGACGCCGAGGGGCGGGCCCTGGCGATCCATGAGGCTCTGACCGCCGATTCCCCGGCGAACACCGATTATCAGTACATGGTCGCCTCTCATCGCAAGGCGATGGGCTGGATCCTCAGCGACCTGGGCCGTCGGGACGAGGCGATGCGGTCCCTGTCCCTGGCGCGAGCGGACCTGGGGCGGCTGGTCGCCGACCATCCCGGTAACGTCCTCTTCCAGAGGGAGCTCGCCCAGTGCGTCGCCTTCCTCGGGACCACCGAGCAGGACCTGGGCCGTCATGATCAGGCGTTCAAGACGCTCGAGCTCGCCCGCGAGCTGTACGAGCGCCTGCCGGCCGAGCCGATCAGCCTGTATAACCTCGCCTGCATCGACTCCCGGCTGAGCGTCTTGGTGGGGTCCGACGTGAGGGGCCAGGCCGCGCGTGCCCGGGGCGACAACTACGCCGACAAGGCGATCGAGGCGCTTCGACGGGCCGTTGCCGCCGGGTATCGGGAGGTAGAGTTCCTCCGGAAAGACCCCGACCTCGCTCCGCTGAGGTCGCGGGACGACTTCCAGCGGATCCTGCTCGACGCGGCCTTCCCCGACGACCCATTCGCGCTGAGCCGATGTCATCGCTTCGCGGCCTTTGCGGAGCTACTGCCAAGACCGAGAGCAATGAACCAACACCGATTGTCCGCGTGATCTCTCTCTTGTCCCCTAGATCCTGACCTATCCTTCTAATGAACCACGGCTGCGTGTTGACATCGTGCGCAAGCTACGAAAGGACCAGCCGCGGTCGCTCGGGCCATACTTCGGCGAATGAAGCTGCTTTCAGGGAGAATCCATGAACGAGCTAGGCCAAGAACCACAACCGTTCCCCCCTACTTCTCGCCAAGCCTGGATCTTCTTGGTGACTCTCACTGCCTTGGCTCTGGCAAGCACATTCCAGGTCTCGCGGGTTTTCCTCCTTCTGATCTCGCCCTGGATCCTGGGAATCACCGTGATGATCTTTGACCGAGGAGGCCCGGTCCGCAACTGGCTTGGCCCGGTCATCCACTCTGCTTTCTATCCTCTCGCGCTGGTCACATATAACGCGATTGTCGTGCAGCAGTGGATGAAGGTCGGATTCCTTCCTCACCCCGCGATCGTGGCATTTGTGAACACCGCGTTGCTCGGGTGTTTCCTGTTTTTTGTGCACTACTTATGGCCTCGCCGTTGTCCCCTCTGCAAGCACAATAGACTACTTCCCCTGGTGCCTCTCGTTTTTCGCGAACAGCGGAGTAACTCAACGCACTGGTGTGCCTCATGTGGCAAGCAGTTCTGGAAGAACCACCGAGCATGGGAATCCGAACGCAGAAGAACATGGTGGGACTATGCCAGGCGGCAGCACCCGGCTCCGAAGTTGGCGACCCATGAGTCGGCGACTTCAGAAATGGTTTGAGTTCGATCCTTGCCCTGGCCCGCAGCCACAAGCTCACCGCTTACGATCCGGCCTATCTTGAACTGGCCATGCGACTCGGCTTGCGGCTCGCCGCACGTGACGACGCTCTGAAGAAGCTGGTTCAGGCTGTTGGTGTTCCTCTCTTCGTCTCACCAGGCACGCCATGAGTCAACGAGAAGCAAGAGCAGCCCGCCAACATCGTTAGAGCCAGTCGGGGCCGACCGTAGCGAGCGCCGCTTCGGGGCATCAGGCAGCCGGAGCAGCGACGGCGTCTCGCGCTCGTACAGACGACGTTTCCTTCGCCTCTTGCCACAGGTCATCGACGCTCTGCTCGAAGGGAATGGCAGGCTTCCACGGCGTGTGCGCCGTGATCCGGTTGATGTCTGCACGTGAATCCGAGGGTCCGTTCCGCGCGAGGCGCCGGGGGTCGACGATCAGCTTGACGGTTCGGCCGCTCAGAGCGATCAGCCGATCGAGACCCTCACCGACCGGGCGCGACTGGCCGGAGCCGATGTGGTAAACCGATCCGGCCTGGCCGTGCTCGGCCAGAGCGACCAGGGCTCGCGCCGCGTCGCGGACATCGAGGAAATCGCGGCGGGCTTCGAGGTTGCCCACCAGGAGCGGCAGGGGATCGGACGCGGTCGCCAGCAACCCGGCGGCGAACTCTCCGTACGCCTGCGATGATGGCAGCCCAGGACCCACGGGGTTGAATACGCGACCGATCACGACCTCCAGCGGAGGCTTTTCGGCGATGCCCGCAATCGTGGCCAGCCACTTGCTGCGTCCATAAGCCTCGATCGGGCTGCAAGGGTACGACTCGTCAACCGGCAGGTCAGAAGGTGGCACCTGGCCGAGCTCGGCGGCCGAGCCGGCCAGCGTCACTCGAACTCGCCGGTTCAAGGTTCGCAAGGCGTTGAGCAGGCGAATCGTCGCCCAGAAGTTGCCTCGATAGAGTTCCTCATCCGGGGCTGGCGGCGTTCGGCCCGCCGTGTGGATGACATGATCAGGTCCGATGAAGCTAATCGCTTCGCGCAGGCGATCCGGCTGGTCAAAATCGGCCGTGACAAATGCCTCCTCGGGCCAGCCCGGCGGTCGGTGACGGCCCAGCACGATGATCGAGTCTCCGGATCTCCCGGTTTGTTCCAGCTCGTGTCCCAGAGCACTCAGCACGTGCCGGCCCAGAAAACCTGTTGCTCCCGTGATCAGCCAGGTCGCCATGTCTCACTCCCCGCATTCCGTCTCCGAACGATCAACCTCTCGCCGGCGACGCCGGCCCCTGCAACTCTAGAGGCGGTAACTCCGTCCCCAGGACTACTGTTGGCTGTTTTTCGGCTTGGTGCCGCACTGTCAAAGGATAGTCCACACATAATAAGCGGATCGCCGAGTCATAGACCTTTTCCGGATCGAGCTCTCGCATGCACCGATGATGACCCTCGGGGCAGATCGACTTTTGACACGGGCCACAGGGAACCGGCTGGAAAAGGTGGATTGCCCGGGGATGATAAGTTCGCGTCCAGGCAATATGGGTTGGGCCAAAGAGCGTGATCACCGGAACCCGGAAAGCCGCGGCGAAATGGCGCGGCCCGGAGTCAGTCGAAACCAGCAAGGCCGACCTGCGCACGCAGGCTTTGGAAAGACCCAGGCTGAGCTCTTCGTCAGCCAGGCTCACCACGAGGGGATGGTTCGACAGGCTGGTGATCTGGCGAGCGGCGTCTCGTTCGGCTGGCCCGCACAGAACCAGGACGGAGACTCCAAGCTCATCCGCAAGCCGCCGGGCCAGGGCGGCGAACGACGCGCCCGGCCAGCTTTTCGCCGGCCCGAAGGCCCCGCCCGTGTTGAGGCAGACCACCGGTTTGTTGCGCGGAAGTCCCAGCTTGGTCCATGCTCGATCGGCCGCCTGCTCGTCGTCCGCTGTGGTGGCCAGCTCGAGCTGAAGCGACTCGTGGCGGCATCCCAGCACCCGAGTAAGCGCCAGGTAATACTCCACGATGGGAACAGGACGAAGCGTTCCGGCCGGGTCGCGCGGTGGCTGAAGGGCGTCGGTCAGCAGGAGCCCCCGACCGTACCGGGAATAACCAATCCGGGCGGAATGCCGGCCAGCCAGGCGAGCCAGGCCGCGCGAAACGAATTGGGCAAGAGGATCGCGACGTCGTGCCGCCCGTGCCGAAGCTGATTAACGATCGCCGTGGTTCGCTGGCCGCGCCTGGCCGACCTGTGGTGAAACAGGAGCAGCTCATCGAACCAGGCTGTGCCGCCCAGAGTTGGTGCCACGTTCGGTCTGATGACACCGGTTAACCGCGGCGCCGGGAAATTGCCGCCGCAGTGCGCGGAAGGCCGGCGTGGCCATGACCGTGTCGCCGATCAGGTTGGGACAGAAAACGACGATCTTCATGCGAAAGACATGCTCTCTGGTCACTCCTTTGACCACTGGATCACGTCTTGGGAACAGCCTCGCGTGACTTCGGGGTGCATGCCCGGCCGGCAATGGTCGGTTCGAGAACCGCCTCGAGGGCACTGAGACCTTCCATGATCTCGAGCCCGATTCGCAGGCGCGTAGCGGAACAGGTCCAAGTGTCAGGGTGCGAAGCTTGACCGAATCTTTCTGGGTGGTCAAGACGAGATTCGCCCCCAGCGATCGGGCCCAGGCGGTCAGCGACGTGACATCCTGGGTGGTGTAATGATGATGGTCGGGAAAGATCCTCAAATCGAGGAGACCGGGACAGAGAGGCATGATCGTTCGCCGGAATCCCTCGGGGTTGCCGATCCCACAAAAGGCGGCGACTCGCAGATCGCCAAGCTGCTGGATCGAGCTGGCCTGGCCCTCGCTGTCGATCAGGTCCAGAGGTGCATGGCGCGACTCGACGAACGGGATCGGCCCGGCTCGAGACTCCACCTCGCGGCGAATGGCTTGCCGCGCCGCTGGGTCGAGCAGATCGGCTCGCGACAGGATCACCGCCGACGCCCGCTGGAGCGAGCGAACCGGCTCTCGCAAGAGCCCTCGCGGAAAGAGCCGTCCGAGGCCGAACGGGTCAAGCGCGTCGAGCATGACCAGGTCGAGATCGCGCGCCAGCCGGCGATGCTGGAAACCGTCGTCAAGGATAATCAGCTCCGAATCCAGCTCGGCGACCGCGATTTCGGCTAGCCTGACCCGATCAGGGTCCTGGAGGTGCGGTACGTCCGGGAGGTTTTCTTCCAGCACCAAACCCTCGTCGTTGATTCCGCCGGCGTGCGCGTAGCCCCGGCTGATCAGAGCCACGCGGACATCCCGGCGGCGGTACCACCGCGCCAGCCACTCGACCATCGGAGTCTTGCCGGTTCCCCCCAGGGTGATATTGCCCACCGAGATTACCGGAACCCTTGCCCGGTGCGTTGCCATCCAGCGCTCGGTCGTAGGCGGTGTTGCGGGCGGCCGAGCCCAGGGCGTAGAGACCCGAGCCGACGGTCAGTGCCAGCCGGGCAAGGGTCGCGGCCGGGCCCCGCTTCCGTCCGCGAATCAATTCCAGGTAGGCTTCGGGGTTGATCAATCTCACTCGAAAGGTCTCGCTACCGTGCTTGGGGAGACTAACCACAGAGGGCACATAGACACAGAGAAAGAGAGAATACGGGCCGATCAATTCAGTCACTTTCTGAGAGCGTTTTCTGTATTCTCTCTGTGTTCTCTGTGCCCTCTGTGGTTCGGAATTTTACATCCAAATCTGTGAGGAATACCGGCTGGCTGAACTCATCTGGGTTCGATTTGCGTTTTGCGAGCCACGCTTTGCCGATGGCGTAAGCGCTGGTATCCTTGTGGTCGGGGAAGGCGCGACAGGCTAACTTGCCACCCACCGACCGTCAAGCTGACTGACCCGGCCTCGGGCTGGAGCACTCGCACATGATCTATCCGCCGCTTCCTCCGCATCGGCTGGTGGGGCACTGGCTCGAGCGCCATCCCAATCGCACCAGCTTCATCCTCCACGTGATCGGTATCCCGCCGATGATCCTGGGCGTCTTGCTTTGCTCGGTCTACGTGGCTCTGCTCTCGTTTTCGCTTTTCCTGGTCGCCGTGGCGCTTTGCGTGCTTGGCTGGGGACTCCAGTTCGCCGGTCATGGCCTCGAAGGGACCGATCCCGGGGAGATCATCTACTTCAAGCGAAAGCTCGGCCTGCCCTACGTGGAATTCCCACCCCGGCGAGCACCCGGAGCCAACAATCAGGGCTGAGCTGGCCTGCCTGGTCGCTGCCATTCGCCGCGACGCCTCGGTTCGCGGGAAGGCGGCAAGGCTGGGCGTCCCGTTCCTGCGGATGCCCCTCCTCGCCCTGGAAAAACCTGTCCAGACGGACCCGATGGAGAAACTGACCTAGGACGGAATCGGAATAATCCCTAAGATCCCTCTGATCGTTTCAAGTCTCACGTCCCGAAGATCCGATACAGTCCGATAGGTCGAACTTTCGCAGTCTTAGCACGAGGCTCGGCCTTGTTGCCAGGTTCGTCCGTTCAGGTCGAATCATTCACGAGGTGTCGAGGCGGCACATCTCTTCCTGGACTCTTGTGAGACGTTGAGAAAAAGTCGGCTGGGACCCGCTGGGAAGCAGCCGGCGGCAGCTCGAGACGCGGGAAGTCATGATCAGCCAGTGGCCAAGCCAGGGACGGCGCGGCGTGCTCTTGCGGCTTTTATTACGCGTCACATGGCGATCTTAGTCAAGGACGGCGGGCCATGCGATTGACCTTAAGCACGAACCGGTGGACACAGGCGGCCATGCTGGCGGCCTGGATCATTTCCTCCGGTTGCCAGAAGCTTCCTTACATCGACCAATCCAAGCCGGTTCCCCATGACAGCATGGGGAAGATGGCGTTGGAGGATAAGGAGGTCAAGCAGGCCGACTTGCTCAGCAGCCGATTGCCCATGCAGTTCCCCAAGGTGCACAAGCCGCGAACGACCAACGATCCCGAGGCCGACGAAGTCTGGCCGATGACCTTGCAAGAGGCGATCCGGATCGGCCTGGACAACTCCGAAATGGTCCGCGTGATCCCCTTCGGTGCCCAGGGAATCCCGATCGGCGGGTTCGAGCCGTCGCCTCTGAACACCGGAGCCGGCGCCGGAGCCGCCAGTGCGCTGGGTGCCGGCGTCGCTGCAGTCGGTCTACGATCCGGCCATCCAGGAGACCCAGATCGCCCAGGCCCTGTCGGTCTTCGACACCGCGTTCACCACCAACATGACCTGGGGCAAGAACACACAGCCGTTCAACAACGCCATTCAGGGCGGTTCGCTCGGTTTCGCCGGACCCAAGACGCCCATCATCTCGATTCAGGACACGGCCAATTTCCAGATCGGTTTGCAGAAGCGGACGGCGACCGGTGCCCAGATCGGCATCGTGCACAACGTCAACTGGCTGTACCAGAACAGCACCTTCCTGGTCACGCCCTCGGTCTATACGACGAACATCCAGATGACCTTGACCCAGCCCTTGATGGGCTCTGCCCGCTGCCGGGCCAGAACGCCGGGCCGTCCCGTCGGGCTGGAGGCCAACCGGGCTCCGATCGTCATCGCCCGGCTCAACGCCGACGCCGCCGTCTGGCGGTTCAAGGCCGAGGTGATGGCCCATGTCCGCTCGATCGAGCAGCAATACTGGAGCCTGGCCCAGCAGCACGTGCAACTCTGGAGTGCCGAGAAGGCCGTGGAGCTCGCCCGCGAGATCGTCAATCGCGAACAGGCCGAGCTCGTCGTGGGCAAGGGGACCGTCGCCGACGTCGCCGAGGCCCAGCAGCGGCTCGAACAGTTCAACCTCGACCTCGTCACCCGAACCTCCGACGTGATCACGACCGAGCGGCAGTTGCGCAACATCCTCGGCCTGCCGCCGGCCGACAACCGCCGGATCATCCCGGTCACCCCGCCCACCGAGATGCGGCTCCAGCCCGACTGGGACTCGAGCCTGGCCCAGATGGTGACCTTTCAGCCCGACATCGTGCAGCAGCAGTTGCTCGTTCGGATCGCCGAGCTTCAGCTTCTGGTCGCCAGAAACCAGTTGCTGCCCCAGTTGAACCTGAGCATGCTCTATCAGCTCAACGGCCTGGGCCAGCAGCTTGATAATGCCGAGGCGGTCATGACCGGCTCCACCATCAAGGCCCTCGAGCCGGTGGTCGCGGCCCGGGAGCGAGCTGCTGGCTTGCTTTCCAATCCCGGCCTTTACAACAACTTCCGCACCTGGCAGGTCGGCTTCAACTTCCAGATGCCGCTGGGCATGCGGTCTCCGCTGGCCAACACGCGCAACGCTCAGTACATCTTGCTCCGCCAGCGTGCCTATCTCACCGCAGATCGTCCACCAGACAACCCACTCGCTGGCCCGGTTCTTCCTCGAAGTCGACGCCAACTACAAGCAGTTCAAGACGGCCTCCCGGCTGCGGGCGGCGGCCGCCCAGCGGCTTGAAGCCCAGCGGGCTTATTACGAGGAAGGCCGGATCACGATCGACCGGTTCCTCGACGCCGTCAGCCAGTACGCTCAGGCCGTGGCTCAGGAGGCCCAGTACAAGACGACTTACAATATCTCGATCGTGGCCCTCGAGGAGGCCAAGGGAACGCTTCTGGCCTACAACAACATCGCCGTCGCCGAAGGCCCGCACCCACGCAAGGCGTACACCCAGGCACGCGATATTCAAGACGCTCACAAGCGGGCCCCGATTCCTCATGACGGCCTGATGTATCCCGAGCGGCCCCAGGGCCGGGTCAATCCCGATCCGGTGCCATCAAACCCGCCCCCCGATGTGAAGCCCGGTGATCGGCCGCCGCTGCCAGCACCTGTCGGCCCGCTGGGCCCGCCGCCCACGCCGCTGCCTCCGTTCCGCCCCGCCGGCGAACCGCCGATCATCTCCCAGAACCCGACCCAGGGCGGACCAGGCGCGACGCCCGCCGTCGCGGCCGCACCCGCGCCCTCCGTCGTGGCCGCACCCGCGCCACGCGTCAACGCGGCCGCGACCCCAGCGGCCGGAACTCTGCCCGTACCGGTTGCGACCCCCGCCGCCCACGCCGCCCGCCCCGGTCGCGCCGGCGACCGGTGCCGGTACAGGCTCCAGCGCTGGCAAGCCCGAACCGGCCGACGACCTGCCCGAGTTGCCCCAGGAAATCGACTTGCCACCGCTGCCCAAGTAGGGCTGAACAAGCGATGAGCCAGCCGCGTGGGCGTTCCTCGAAACGCCCACGCGGCCTGCAAGGTGCGGCTGAGGGATGATTCACTGCTTGGGAACGGCCGGTACTCCGGGGGACGGGCTTGTCCCTGGCGCGGCTTTGCCGCCTTGCGACGGCTTCTCCAATGCCTTTGACTTGACCTCGTCGGCAGGCCCTCGCACTGAGGTGTTGCCTTGCTGCCGCTTCTTCTGTGCATGGCAGCCGACATCCGAGGAATGAAAGAGACACCCGGCAGGTTTCTGTTACTTCCGCTCCTATCCGCGTGCATCTGCATTCGGGAATACCTCCGTCTCTACAACTCAACTCCAGAGGCGCCCATGCCTGGGGGAAATTCTCCAGAATCGCATGGAACGGAGACCTGCACGCTCGGTAGAATGAATTGCATCGGGGTGTGTCACGTAAAGGTCAGTCGTACGTAAAGCGTCGGGAATGATTCTCTAACGCGAGACATTCCCCGGGGCATCGCGATCCGTTTGGGGCAATCGCCATAGGAGCGGTGAGAAGGCATGCGCTCGCAGCAAGATTGTTCGCTCATTCATGTTCTCCAGGTCGCCCGGAATGGCACGCAGGGGGTTCCCCATGGGTTCACGCTCGATACGAGAGACCCGCTGTCGCTGCCGCGGCCTCATCGCCTTGTGCGCAATGATTGCGATGGCCGCGGTCCTGGTGGCAGGCCTTGCTTTTCCCGCCTCGTCGGCCGCGTCTGATCGACAAAAAACGGCCGGCGACCGGGGCAAGACGGCGGGCAAGGCCAGCTTCATCGATCAGATGCTGGAGGCCGAATGGAAGAAGGCCGGAGCCAAGCCGGCGAAGGTGGCCAGCGACGAAGAATACCTGAGACGGGTTTACCTTGACGTGCTTGGCCGCATCCCCAGCGTGCAGGAGGCCAAGGCGTTCCTGCACACCAAGGAGGCCGACAGGCGCGAGAAGCTGGTCGAGTATTTGCTCAACCACGAAGACTATCCCAAGAACTTCGGCACCCAGTGGACCATCTTGCTGATTGGCCGGGGCAACCAGGGACGGATGGTCGATCGCGCGGCGCTGGCAAGCTGGCTGCGCAAGCAGTTCGCCGCCAATCGGCCCTGGAATGAGGTCGTGTACGACCTGGTGACCGCGACCGGCTCGAACAAGGAGAACGGAGCGGTCAATTTCGTCCTGGCTCACCTCGAATCAGACGCCGTGCCGTTGACCTCGCGCACGACCCGGCTCTTCCTGGGTCAGCAGCTCCAGTGCACCCAGTGTCACGACCATCCCTCCAACGACTGGAAGCAAGCGGATTTCTGGAGCATCAACGCCTTCTTCAAGGGGATGAAGACCGAGCGGAAAACCGCCGTCAGCGCCACGGGGCTGGAAGCCTACGACCACACCGAGCTCCACGACGAGCCGACCGAGGCGTTCGTTCGCTTCGACAAGCGCAACGGGATGGTCGGCATCGCCTTTCCCAAGTTCCTTGACGGCCGCAATATCAGCAAGGGCCCCGATGTGATCCGGCGGACCGAGCTGGGCAAGTTGATCACCGATCCCAAGAACGACTTCCTGGCGCGGGCGTTCGTGAACCGGATGTGGGCCCACTTCATGGGCCGGGGGTTCGTCAACCCGGTCGATGACCTGGGTCCGCACAATCCTCCCTCCCATCCCGAGCTGCTCGACAGGCTGACCAAGGAGTTTCAGACGCATGGCTACGATGTCAAGCACCTGATCCGCCTGATCACGGCCACCCGCGCCTACAACGCCAGCAGCGTGCGCGTGAAAGGGGCGGAGAAAGAGGAGGGATTGTTCAACGCGATGCAGCTTCGGCCCATGTCGCCCGAGCAACTTTTCGACTCGCTGCTGACGGCGACTCACGCCCACGAGGCCGGCAGCGGCGGCCGCAGCGATCAGAAGCGCGAAAACTGGTCCAGGCAATTCATATTCGCTTTCGGCAACGATGAGGGAGACGAAGCAACGAGCTTTCAGGGAACCATCCCCCAGGCGCTCATGATGATGAACGGCGAGCTCATGCGAGCCGCTCTCTCGGGCAAGCCAGGCAGCTTCCTGGCCGCTTGCATCGAAGCCGCGCGGCACCAGCCCCAGCCCGAGCTCTACATGGTCAACCAGATCTATCTCACGGCGCTCAGCAGGTATCCGACCGCCAAGGAGGCCCAGCAGGCCGGTCATTACCTCTCGGCGTACCCCGATACGCTCCAGGTGCTGCAAGACCTCTTCTGGGCCTTGCTCAACTCCAACGAGTTCATCCTGATTCACTGATGCAAATCGAAGGTGGCCCGGCCCGGTCCGCCCGTCCGGAGTGTCCGGGACCATCCAGCCCGGTCTTGCCCAAGCCCAAGGAGCCGATCACGTGCCTTCCCATCCCTCGCGATCCCGCCCCGAGATCAGCCGACGCCATTTCCTGGGCCACCTGGCCGCCACCAGCCTGGGCATCCCGGCGATGCAGTTCTTTGCCTCGCTGCGAGCCAATGCCGAGCAGGTGCGCAAGAGCCATCGAAGCTGCATCCTGCTCTGGATGTCGGGCGGCCCCAGCCACCTCGACATCTGGGACCTGAAACCCGACAGCGAGAAGAACGCCGGCCCCTTCCGCCCCATCGCCACTTCGGCCCAGGGCGTGCAGATCAGCGAGCATCTGCCCAGGGTCGCCAAGCAGATGCATCACTTGAACATCATCCGTTCGGTCGATTCGAAGGAAGGCAACCACGAGCGCGGCACGTACCTGATGCATTCGGGATACGTGCCCAATCCGACCGTTGTCCATCCCGGTTGGGGCTCGGTCTGCGCTTACGAGCTGGGAGAGCAGCGCAAGGAGCTCGACCTGCCGCACTGCGTGGCCATCAATGAGCCCGGAATGTCGGCCGGCTTTCTGGGTATGTCATATTCTCCATTCGTGGTGCAAAACCCGAACGCCGCGATCGCCAATCTCAAGCCGCCGGTTGACGTTGACGACATGAGGCTGGAGCGCCGGCTCCAGATGCTCAGCCAGGTTGAGAACCAGTTCACCGCGCAACGGCGCGCGCCCATGGCCGTCGATCACAAGGCCGTGTACAGCAAGACCCTGCGGATGATGAACTCGAAGCACAAAGACATCTTCGACCTGAACACCGAGCCCGCGCGTAGTCCGCGACGCCTACGGCAAGGGCTCGTTCGGCTCGGGCTGTCTGCTGGCCCGGCGGCTGGTGGAGCAGGGGGTTTCGTACGTCGAGGTTTCCCTGGGCGGCTGGGACACCCACACGAACAACTTCGACACGCTGTCGACCCGCCTGCTGCCCGAGCTCGACAAGGGTATGTCGGCCCTGGTGGCAGACCTATCGAGGAAAGGCTTGCTCGATAGCACGCTCGTCGTCTGGATGGGTGAATTCGGCCGGACGCCGCGGATCAACCAGAACGCGGGCCGCGACCACTGGCCGCGAAGCTGGTCGGTCGTGATGGGCGGCGGCGGGTTGAAGGGGGGCCACGTGTCGGGGCCACCGACAAAGACGGTATCGACATCGTCGATCGCCCCGTCGGCGTCATGGATCTGGTCGCCACCATGACCAAGACCATGGGCATCAAGATCGATACCCAATACACCACGCCCCGCGGCCGCCCCATGAAAGTCGTCGATGGCGGCAAGCCGATCGCCGAGCTGGTTGGCTGACTTGCGGATTCCGCGAACCGGCAAATCCTTAGTACCACTATTCCTTCCACAAACGGCTGATACGTTTCGTGGATTATTCATGGTTGCACGCTCGCTCAGAATCGTGCTATGATTCCCCATACCAAGATTTAGGCGGGCCGACGCAAAGCTGCCGTGGCGCTGGCGTGCGTAGCTGTTGCCCCACCGTCTGTTGACTCCGGGGCCTCGACAAAACTTCAATTCGTGAGAGCGCGGTTCCCTTGGGCGTTGGCGTCCTTCAAACGGGCAGATGTTCTGAGCGCATTCGAATTGCCGCTGATCAGTCATTGAAAACTCACGGTAGCTCCGCCAGCGGCTTGATAAATGGATAGGTCTGTCGAAGGGCCCTGACAAGCCTGTCATCCGCAGTCACAACTTCGCATCCGTCCCGCTCGGCCAATGCAACATAGAGACAGTCGTATACGCCGATGCGAGCATGGGAGGCGATGGAATACGCTCGCCACAGCAGAGGGATGTAGTGGTGGAGCTGGGGCTGGCTGGCCAAAATGTCCGCCAGGAAAATCGGTCCCTGAGCTGGAGTGATGATCCCTCTACGCCCGGATCGAGCCAGGGCATGGGCGACTTCGATCGGGAAGATGTCCGGAGCCAGCAGTTCGTGGTTCTGTTGCTGGTAATCGGCTCGCAGTCGGCGGGCCTTGTCCGAGTCGATTTCGCGGAGCACCCACTTCAAAGCCACATTCGAATCGAGGACGTATCTCACCCCTCGTCGCGGCCTTCGCGGATCAGGTCGACGGCGACGTTAAGCAGGCCGTGCTTTTCGAATACCTGGCGGGTCGCTTGCTCCGAGCGTTCCTGGATGCGTTTCAGGAGGTCCGGATCGGTGACCTTGCCACCCTGCGCGATGAGACGGCAGACTTCTTCCAAATCCGCTTCGGGTGATGGTTCGGCGATGGCTGCCATATTGACCCTCCACGGACCATTCTATCGAGAGTCCGCATGTGCCAGGAAGACCGGGACGGGTAGCTTCGCGAGGTCGGCGGCTTTTCCGCGCTGGATAACCACCTGCACCTACTTGTCCGGCTGGACCCGTGCGTCGGGGAGGGCTGGTCTGACGAAGAAACTGAACGAGCGGTTGGAGCAGGTCCGGCCGAAACTCTGCTTCGCCCAGTTCCAGCGACCCGCGGTCAGACACAGGCTGTGCATCACAAAGACCTGCGCCGTCCAACAAGTGGTCGGCGCCAGCATGTTGCTCCGCGCCGACCGGCTTGTTAGGCTAGGTCTCCTTCAGGCGGTCATGCCGGCGCATTGAATCCTCGTTCCGCGTGGCGTCTCTTCGCGCTTCTGTGACCACACAGGGTTGTGCGAGGGAACGGCCCTTTCCAAGAATCGGGAACGCGGTTGGGGGAAGATTCTCAAGTTCAGGAAGCGATACCCGCCCGGTCATCCAGATGATTGTAGGTAAGTTCTTTCTTGGGGGGCATTTAAGGCAAGGCGTTTGGCGGGTTTCGGCCTGGCATCCCCTTTGCTTTGGTGGAATGGCAGTCTTCTCGAATCCATGCGCTAGCTTGGCGAGGCAGGCGAGCAAACGGAGGCTTAGACCCGGCGATGGCAAAACGTCCGAGCGTACAAGAAATTCTTGAGGCCGGCGCAAGGGCGGAGCGGCGAAGCCGCAGGCGGCCCCGGAACCCGAGGTGGTGGAGTCTGCTCCAATCGAAGAGGCCGTGGTTGCTGACGAAAGCATCGCCGAGCCCGAGCCGGTGAGTGCTCCGGCCCCCGCAGCCGCGGCTCCGGCGGCCAATGTTCCGACCCCGTCAGAATTAGGTCGTCCGCTCACCCTCAAAGAGAAGCTGGCGGCGGCCAGAGCCGGCGGTGCCGCAACTGCGGCCCCCGCGGCCAGCCCCAAGCCCGCGGCAGCGCCAGCGGCGGCCGCACCTGCTCCGCAAGCGGAAGAGCCTGCGGCAGCGTCGCCACCCGCGGCAAAGCCCGCCGCGGTCGCGGCTCCGGCACCGCCTCTGGGCCGTCCACTCACGCTCCAGGAAAAGCTGGCTGCCGCGAGGTCGGCTGCCGGCGGAGCGGCCGCGGCCCCCGCTCCCACCACCGCGGGCAAGCCCGCCGCCGCAAGGCCGGCCCGCCGCTGCACCAGCGGCGAAGGCCGGCGCTGCCCGCACGCTGCCGCCGCTCGAAAAGATCTCCGACCCGCGAGACCTGGCCGAGGCCCTGCGCCAGGCGGGTGCCAAGAAAGCCAAGGAAGTGGCCGCCAAGGCGGCCGCCGCAGCGCCGGCCAAGGCCGCCGCGGCACCCGGGAAGGCCGCGCCCCCCAAGCCGCAGACCGTCCTGCCCAAGCCGGGCAAGAATGTGGCGGCGGCCGCTCCGGCGGGCGAGACCGATCGGCGAGGGTTCATGATCGGCAGCGTCTTCGTCTCGTGGATCGCCGTCGCCTGGTCGACCTTCGCCGCCGGCTGTACGGCGCTCACTGTCATGAGCGGCCGGTTCATGTTCCCTAATGTCCTGGCCGAGCCGCCCAGCACCATCAAGGTTGGCCTGCCCACCAACTACGACCCGGAAGACGTCAACGAGAGGTTCAAGGCCGAGTGGGGGTTCTGGATCGTGCGCTCCACGCGGTACAACGGTCAGGACGTGATCTACGCGCTCCAGTCGGTATGTACCCACCTCGGCTGTCCGCCCAACTGGCTGGCAAACGAACAGAAATTCAAGTGCCCTTGCCACGGCAGCGGGTTTTACATCTCGGGAATCAATTTTGAAGGGCCTGCCCCTCGTCCCCTGGAACGCTTCAAGGTGACCATGGCCGACGATGGGCAGATCCTGGTGGACAAGAGCCAGAAGTTTCAACAAGAATTGGGTCAGTGGTCCGATCCCGATAGCTTCATCGCGGTTTGACCGGCTCACATCGACCCGGGAGACGCCGCACCCCCCTCGCCGCTACACAATCTTCTCTTTGGATCAGTTTCGCCTCGAATCCGAATTGACGAGACGTCTATGCCTATCCTGGACAAGATCACCGAAACGCAGATGTGGAAGAGCATCTTTCGCCACCCGATGCCGACCGACAGGCGCAATCGGGTGGTGGTGATGCTCACGAACTTCTTCCTCCACCTTCACCCTGTGAGCGTACGCAAGCAGGGCATCGCCCTGAGCTATACCTGGTGCATGGGGGGGACGACGTTCTTCCTGTTCATCGTTGAGGTTGTGACCGGCGTGCTGCTGATGTTTTATTACCGGCCGACCCTGGAACACGCCTACAACGACATCCTCGCGCTGCGCGACGTGACCACGCTGGGGATCATGCGCGAGCTGCACCGGTGGGGGGCCCACGCGATGGTGATCGCGGTCTGGCTGCACATGTACCGGGTGTTTCTCACGGGCAGTTACAAGCCCCCGCGCGAATTCAACTGGGTGATCGGCGTCCTTCTGCTGGTGATGACGCTGCTGCTCTCGTTCACCGGCTACTTGCTCCCCTGGGACCAACTGGCGATCTGGGCCATTACCGTAGGGTCCAACATGGCGCGGGCCACGCCGGGCGTGGGGGTCGAGGGGCCCGGGGCGTCGCTTCTGGAGCTTAACGGGGTGAAGCTGATCACCTCGGGCTCAGACGCGAAATTCGCCCTGCTGGGAGGGCGGGCCGTGGGCGAGATGACGCTCAACCGGTTTTACGTGCTTCATTGCGTGGCCATTCCGCTGGCGGCCGCGCTCCTGATCATGATTCACTTTTGGCGGGTTCGCAAGGACGGCGGCATCAGTGGACCGATGTGAGCGAGTCGTTTCCGCGATGGGTGGCTGGGGCAGAATACCCCAGGTGAGCTGGGCTTGGCCCGCGGCCGCGGGTTAGACGTGATCGTCTCCACGGGCGAAAGCCGGAACATCAAGCTTCAAGGTAGCCATGAACCAAGAGCTGAATACGAGTGTGATGGCGGGTCTGGCGTGGTATTACCTGCTGGCCGCGGTGATGAACGCGGCCGCCGCCGCTTACATTTCCTACATGGAGATGGTCTCCGAGGGCGCCTCGCGCGTTGGCCTGGCACCGAAGACGCGGCGGCTGCCCGATTGGCTTTCCGTGGCCTTCTTCGGCCTCTACGGCCTGGCGACGGTCATGATCCTGGGCCGGCACATCCTCCCCGGCGGGCTCGAGGCGGCCTATTGCGTGTGTGCCCTGGCCAACGCTCTGGTCGCGATCACGGCCGTGGCCGACGCCGCTCATTTCGCCGAGATCCAGGAGCACGTCAGCGGCCATGGCAGCGAGGTTACGGCACCAGCCCCGACGCTCGACGACCACCTGCCTGCCTACGGCCTGGGCAAGCCCATCAGCCGCACCCTCTGGACCTTGATCTGGGGCGTGACGGCCCTGATCTTCCAGGTCATGGGCCTGACATACCTGTTCGGCCGCGCCATCTACATGCCCCAGTTCGTCCGCGACGCCGTCGACTATGTTTCCGGTCCAACCACGTTTTTTATCGGGGCTACGCTCGGTTTCATGGCCGTGATCGCACTCCGCCGGTTCTTCGCCAACGGGCTGGTCGCCTGGTCGATCGTGAATCTGTTTCTGCTCTACTTCGGCCTCAGCATGACCGACTTCGACTTCCGCGATATCGTCACCAAGCCCGACAACGTGCCGATCGTGGGGCTGATCGTGCTGGTTGGCTTCTTCACCTGGCTCAGTCTCCGCCGCGCCGTGATCAATGACGCCCGGATGGCAAGTGGACTGCCCAACCTGGAGGAGCTCGAGCCCGAGAAGACCCTGACCTGGCCCGATCTCGTCTACACCGAGCTGATCTGCATGGTGGCGCTGACGATCGTGCTGGTGGTCTGGGGAATCGCGCTGCAGGCGCCACTGGAGCAGCCGGCGAGCTCGACGGTGGCCCCCAACCCGTCGAAGGCCCCGTGGTACTTCCTGGGCCTGCAGGAAATGCTCGTGTATTTCGATCCCTGGATGGCCGGCGTGGTCTTGCCCAGCATGATCATCGTGGGGCTGATGGCCATCCCCTACATCGACACCAACAAGGAAGGCAACGGCTATTACACGATCGAGAAGCGCAAGTTCGCGTATATCACGTTCCAGTACGGCTTTCTCGTTCTCTGGGTGATCTTGATCTTGCTCGGCACGTTCCTTCGCGGACCCAACTGGAATTTCTTCGGCCCGTATGAATACTGGGATCTGCACAAGCTGATTCCGCTCAACAACGTGAACCTGTCAGACATTGTCTGGATTCAGCTTCTGGGAACCGCCAAGCCGTCCAACATCCTGCTGCGCGAGTCGCCCGGGCTGATCCTTTGCCTGCTTTACTTCGCGATTGTGCCCGCGCTTTTGAAACGGCTCTTCTTCCAGAAATACTACGAGCAGGCCGGGTTCTTGCGGTACTCGACGCTGGCGATCCTGATCCTCTTCATGGCCGCCTTGCCGATCAAGATGGTCTTCCGGTGGACCATCAACCTCAAGTACCTGGTAGCCATTCCTGAATACTTTTTCAATATTTGAGGCCCTGGTAGGAGGGTGCTCTGTCACCCGATTTCTCATAGAGGTGGGACGTGATCGCCCGGGGCCCTTTCGCCCGGCGGCCTCCGGCGCGATGAGACCGAGACCACAGGAAACCTGACCATGCCAGCATCCGAGGAAACGTATCGACGCCAGCCGACGCTTCATGTGGTCTTCGCGATCTCGTCGATCGCCATGTTGCTGTCGATTGTCTGGATGATCATGGCCGATCACCTTCGCCCCTGGAAGCAAGTTCAGCGCGAGTTTCAACACGTCGAGCACGACAAGCTCGAAGCCACCAAGCAGCAGAAGCTTCAGGAGCAAAAGGAGACGGCCCAGGCCAAGATCAGCGAGATCGACGCCAAGATCCAGCAGGCCGATCAGACCGCCGCGCAGCGGACCGCCGAAATCAAGAAAATCGACAGGGAGCTGAATTCGCTGGTTGGCAAGACCGAGAAGCTCGACACCAGCCGCAAGTTCAAGAAGGCCGAGCTCGACAGCCTGCGCAGCCTTTATGACGGCATGATCGAGCGCGGCGAGGAGAGGGAAGCCAGACACTACCTGAACACCACGGTTGCGAAGGCCGAGCAGAGAGCTGAACACGCTCTCGAAGGAGCTCGAGGTATCCGAGACCAAGAAGAAGGCAAAAGAGGCCGAGAAGGAGCGACTGCTGGGCTACAAGGACAACCTGGAGGATGAGAAGAAGAAGCTCACCCGGGAGGTTGACCGGGTCAATCGCCTGATCGAACAAAAAGACGCCCAGTACTTCGGCCTCCTGGCCTGGCTGCGAGGCTTGCCCGGCATCGACATGGCCGCCCCCCCCACCAAGATCCAGCAGATCAGCCTGCCCGAGCTGACGATCAATTACAACTTCAAGGACGTGCCGCGGTACGACCGCTGCACCACGTGCCACCAGGGGATTGATCGGCTCGGTTATGACAAGGACGCCGAAGGCAAGCCGATGACGGGTGTTTTCGCCTCCCATCCCTTCCTGTCCTCGGGCGCGACTTCAATCGACCCCAAGGGGAAAGTGGTCACGGCCGGGCTCTTCCTTGACCCCAACGGCCCGCACCCGATCAACAGCTTCGGCTGCACGATTTGCCACGGCGGTCAAGGGTCGGGAACCGACTTCACGTACTCCTCTCACACGCCGGCCGATCTCGAGCAGGCGGAAGAATGGAAGCGGAAATACGGCTGGCAGGAGATTCACCACTGGGACTTCCCCATGCTGCCGGATCGGTTCATCGAGTCGAGCTGCGTGAAGTGCCACCACCAGGTTACTGATATTCCCCAGGCCCAGAAGCTGCAGGCCGGTTACCAGCGGATCGTCGCGCTATGGCTGCACGGGCTGTCACACCATCGGCGGCGAGGGCTCGTTCGGCCCCGATCTGACCGATGAGCGGACGGTCGGCCCCAACTTGAGCCACATCGGCTCCAAGCTCTCCAAGGACTGGGTGGTCAAGTGGATCAAGAACCCGCACGCGTTCCGGCCTGATTCCCGGATGCCCCGGTTTTACGGCCTCACGAACAACAATGGTGTGGAAGACTTGCCCAAGACCCATGCCGAGATCCAGGCGATCACCCATTACCTGTTCGCCAAGAGCACCCCACCGGAAGACTTCGTTGACCCGCCCGCCAAGACCGACGCCAAGCGCGGCAAGGACGTGTTTCTTCAGAAGGGATGCATGGCCTGCCACCAGCATCGGCCCTACGATATTGCCTCGATCGAGAAGTCCGATATTAATTTCTTGAACGAAGACTACAAGAAAACTCACCTGAATCCAGACTACAAACCCGATCCAGCCGCGACCTACGACCCCACGACCTTCCCCGAATCGGTGCGCCAGTACGCCCAGGCTGATTACGGCCCAAACCTGGGCAATCTGGCCGCCAAGTTCCGCACCCAGCCCGACAAGGGTCAGAGATGGCTGGCGAACTGGATTCAGAACCCCGAGAAATACCATCCCAAGAGCCTCATGCCCAATCTGCAGATGCCGTTCCAGGACGCCGCCGACATCGCCGCGTGGCTGATCTCGGTGCCCGGCGACTGGCCGGTGAAGGTTGAGGTTCCGCCGGTTCACAGCAAGGAGGTCGTGGATGGTCTCAACGACCTGGTCAGACTCTACATCTCCAAGGGGGGATACAAGAAGCAAGATGGCAAGACGGTGTCGGTGCCGCTCAGCGAGGTCGATGAGTTCGTGGGCAAGCTGGGCACCGATGATAAACTCTACTTCCTGGGCGAGAAGACCATCGCCCGGCTGGGCTGTTTCGGTTGCCACTCCATCCCGGGCTTCGAGACGGCCAAGCCGATTGGCACTCCCCTCAACGACTGGGGCATCAAGAGCCCCGCGCGGCTCGATTACGGTCATATTCTCGAATACATCGAGGACCAGCCGGTGAAGGCGGGCGGCCGCGACGGCACCGACCCGTTCTACCAGGAGCAGCTCGAGCACGGCACCCGCATGGGCTTCCTGTACCAGAAGCTGCACCGCCCACGCAGCTACGACTACCTCAAGAAGAGCGAGAAGTACAAGACCTGGGACGACCGCCTGCGGATGCCTCAATTCTCCTGGGCCAACGATCCGGCCGCGGTCGAGGAAGTGATGACGTTCGTCCTCGGCCTGACCGGTGAAAAGATTGGTGCCAAATACCTGGCCAAGACCCGGTACAACGACGTCAAGACAGCGCTGGCCAAGGGCAGCCGGGTGCTCACGCGCTACAATTGCACGGGGTGCCACGTGCTGGAGATGCCCAAGTACGCGTATTCCGCAGGGCCTCAAGGTGGCCGAGGCGTTCACCGACTTCAAGTCGAACGTTCGCGCGTCATACAACGCCCGCAACAACGATTTTCTGGCCGAGCTTTACCCCGGCCTGACGTACGATCCCAAGAAGAAGCTCGACGCCGAGAACATCGAGGCCGAGCTGGGTCTGGCCAAGGACGAAGGGTTGCCGGCCACCATCGAGGGGATGCCGATCGGCGTGTTTGAAAATGAGCTTACCATCCAGGTCTGGAAACCCGTCACCATTCGCGGATACACGTTCAACGTGGGCGACAATGTGACCCTCGACCAGACCAAGGTTCAAAAGAGCGCGCCGCTGGGCGGGAACTTCGCCTGGCTCTTCGCGACCTATCAGCAAGAGCGGACGGGAACCAGCTTCGAGAGCTTCTGGAATCGGCTGCCGCCGCCCTTGGTGCGTGAGGGCAACAAGGTACAAACGCCCTGGTTTGCCCTCTTCGTGCGCGATCCCTACGCGATCCGTCCCGCCGCTCAGCTACGGATGCCGCGGTTCCACTACGGCAAGGCGGTGGGCACGCCCACGAGGGAGGCCGAGGAGCTTGCCGATTACTTCGCCGCTCGTGACGGCGCCGAGTTCCCCTACCAGGACATCCCTCAGCAGCGGCAAGGCTACCTGGCCGAGCATGAAAAAGCGCATCCCGGCTATCTTGAGGCGGGCTGGACCATGATGGCCAACAAGGGATCGCCATGCATCCAGTGCCATGCGATCGGCCAGTTCAAGCCAACCGGTGGAGACCAGGTTGTCAATGGTCCAGACCTGCGGCAGGTGGCCAGTCGGTTCCGGCCCGGATACCTCGAGACCTGGATCGCCAACCCCAAGCGGATGGTGCCGTACACAGCGATGCCGCAGAACATCGTGCCGCGCGGCACTCCCCAGATTCCGGTCCCCAAGACGTTTGAAAACAAGCCGTTCGAGATGGTGCAGGCGATCCGCGACACCTTGCTCAATTACACCAATGTGGTCGAACAACAACTGGCGGGCGCCAAGCCCGCGGGGGTGAGCCAGCCTGGATCTCCAGCCGCCCCCAGCCCAACCAAGCCAACCGGCTCTTCCGAATGAACGGAAGGCCGTTCCCCGGACGAGATCGGCCCACCGGCCGCTCGGTCGTCCTCAGAGCAAAGCGGGATTCCCGCCTCTGACAATGTTCCGATCTTGGACCCGTAGTGTCTTGCCTGGCCGGCGCAACAGCCGGCCTGGCGTGTAGCCGATGGCATAAACGAGGGTCCCCACACCAGGAGAGATGCAATGATGACATGCTGGATCCGTAAGCCGGCGATACTGGGCCTGAGCCTTGCGGCCACACTCGCGACCGCGATGGTGGGCTGCGGCGGCCAGGCGACCGATTCGGGTGACGCCGTGGTCGTGCCGGATGGGACGTCGGTGACTACATCGGCACCGTCGGCCAAGACCGGCGGACCCTCCGCCGCGCCCGTGACCTCGCCGTCAGCCGCTCCCAGCGCGACGGGCAGTACGCCGGTAACGGCCGAAGGCTGGGGAACCCTCAAGGGTAAGGTTGTATTCGGCGGCGATCCGCCCACCCCCAAGGTGATCGCCGAGAAAGGCAAGGCCGCCAAGGATCCCGATGTCTGCGCCAAGGACGCCCCATTGGTCTCGGAAAGACTGGTCGTCGATGGTCCCACCAAGGGCGTCAAGAACGTGCTCGTTTACCTCAGCAAACCCACCCGGATCAATGATGACGCCAAGAAGGCCGCTGCTTCGGCGAAGGTCATGTTCGACCAGGAAAAATGCGTCTTTCTGCCGCACGTGCTGGGGATCATGAACGGCACGGCGATCACGCTCAAGTCGAGCGATCCCATGAACCACAACATCAACGTCAAGCTCAAGAACAGCCCCTTCAACCAAATTGTGGCCGGCGGCGCATCGATCCCATTCGCACCCCAAGGGGCCGAGAGGACTCCTGGCGAGGTGATCTGTGACATTCATCCCTGGATGAAGGCCTGGTGGATGGTGGTTGACCATCCTTACATTGCCGAGACCGACGCCAAGGGCAACTACGAGATCAAGAACGCCCCCGCGGGCACACAGAAGGTCGTCGTCTGGCAAGAGGCCGTGAAGAACGGCTTCGTCACGGCGTCGTCCGGCGACGAGGTCGTGATCAAGGCCAATGACGCCACGGAAAAAGACTTCACCATCGATCCCGGCAAGATCCTGCCGGAGTGACGCTTCGCGACGAGCAACCATCTAGATTTTGACCGGCTGGCCCGAACCGACCAGGGGCCGCGTTCTGGAACACTTTTTCCGGCGCGGTCCCAGGTCTTTCCTTCTTGAGGTGCGCCATGCGTTTGAGTCATCGTAGCGTCTGGCTGCTGGTCGTGGGCTTGCTGGGCATTATCGCCCGCCCGGAGCCGGCTGTGGCCGCTAACCCGCCGGTCGCCCTGGTCGCTCTCAGCATGGCTGGGCAGGGCGATTACGGCACCATCAAGGGCCGCCTGGTCTGGGGCGGTAACGAAGTTCCCGCCCGCAAGAACCTGGTCGAGCAAGGCAAGGCGCTCAAAGACCCCGAAGTGTGCGCCAAGGATCAGCCGATTGCTTCTCGAGAGCTGGTCGTTGACCCCAAGACCAAGGGCGTCGCCTTCGGCTTTGCGTACCTCGTCAAGCCTCAAGGTGCCAACCCCGACGCGGTCAAGAACCTTCTGAGCAAGCAACCCAGTGTCGAGATGGATCAGAAGAACTGCGAATTTATTCCCTACATGCTGGCGATGCACCAGGATCAATCATTGGTGATCAAATCGAGCGACCCCGTGAACCACAACGTCCGCTACGCGGCATTCACCAATGCGCCTTTCAATCAGATCCTGGCGCCCAACGGGCACATCGACGTCAAGCTGGTCGCCGAGCGAAGGCCAATCGTCGTCGCCTGTGATATTCATAACTGGATGAAAGCCTACATCATGGTTTTCGATCATCCCTTCTTCGCAGTGACGTCCGCGGACGGCTCGTTCGAGATCAAGGGCGTGCCCGCCGGCGAACAGCACCTTGTCGTCTGGCAGGAAACGGTCGGCTATGTGAATCCGGAGAAGGCGAAAGGGATAACGGTCACCGTTCACGCGGGTGAGACATCGAGTGTGGGGCCGGTCACGTTGAAACCCCGCTGAGGTGAAGTGGGGCGCTCTGAAGCGCGAGGCCGCGGAGTCGCTGCCTTCCCGGGCCAGCCGGCGCCGTGCTCGGGACGCGCGCTTGCCTGAGGATCCCCTCATGTCGCGTCATCGCTTCGGTCGTCTGCTTCAGGCCTTGGGGATGCTCATCCTGCCATTCGGGATCGCCTCGGAGCTGATGGGAAAGGTCGGCCTTGGGCAGTCGATGCTCATCGCGGCGGGGGGTACGCTCGTCTTCTACACGGGCTACGTGATCCAGAATCGATAGAGACATCAATCATCCTGCGATCCCGGAAGAGCGAGGCCTCTGCCAAGCCGACTCCGCGATTGATGGCTGGGGCAGAATGCGCCAGGTGAACCTTTGGCTGACTGGTCGGTTGCGCCTGGCGAACGGCGGCGACGCATGATCCAAGGCGAGGATGCACAAAATGACGGCACGACGATCGAGTCACGGCGGCGTGTTGTAAGGTAATCCATAAAGGAATTGTGAGCTTGGGGTGGTTGGTACCAAATTTGCCGTTGCAGGAACGAGACCGTTTGGTGTCCAATGAAATCTCGGCGTTCAAGACGGGTCATTCACGTTTCGTGTTCAACTCTTCCCGGCTTTGGAGACCGAGACAACGACCCGCGGGTTACGGAATGCCAGCCTGCCGCGGCAAGCATCGATCATGGTTCCAGGAAGGGAGATCGACCAGGTTGAGATGCTTTTCTGGTTTACCGCGCCCCACCTGGGGGCCGACCCCATCGAGTGTCTCCGAGGTGCGCCGATCGTGCCAGGGGCAGCGGCTCGAGAACTGGAAGTCTGGTGGCTCTCATCATCGCGTGGGGTTCTGCCGCCGGTTTTGTCGATTCTTACTTCTGTGCGGACTCTTGGCATTGCCGGGTCTGGCGCGGGCTCAAGGTCCCAATCACGGCGCTTCCAAGTTCTACCCCGATTCGAGCGACCCGGCCGAGACCCTGCTGCGCAACGCCGCCAGCCTCGCCCGAGACCGCCAATGGTCCGAAGCGATTGACATCTACCAGCGGATCATCGACCAGTACGGGGAAAAGGTCGCCAAGCTCCCCAGAGAAAAGGAAGAAAAAGAGAAGCCAAAAGGGGCCGAGGAACCCAGCGATGAATTCGTCCTGTTCGTCGACCTGAGGGGCCACGCTCACAGGTCGGTGGCGCGGTTGCCCGCCGAAGCCAGGGCCATCTACCGCAATCGCATGGACAGCCAGGCCGAGCGCTGGTTTCTTCAGGGGCAGAGTCTGCGTGATCCGCGCGCTGCTGAAACGGGTGGTTGACCAGGCATTTTGCAGCTCGTGGGGTGACGACGCTCTGGAGCTCCTGGGCGACCTGGCATTCCAGGAAGGCCGGTTTGGCGAAGCGCTCGCCATGTACCGCCAGCTCGTTCTGGACCGAGCCGACGACGCGTTCAGCCTGGTTCATCCCGACCCCAGCGTCGATCTGGCTCGGGTGGCGGCGAAGAAGGTTCTCTGCCGCGTCGCGGCCGGAACGGCGGCTTCTTTTGCCGCCGAGGTCGAGGCGTACGCGAAGCGGTTCCCGGGCGCCGCCGGCACTCTGGCGGGCCGCAAAGGGCCGTACACGACGATTCTCGAACAGGCACTGCGATCGGATCATCTGGCGCCCTCGGGGCAGCCCGACGGCCGCTGGCCCACCTTTGCCGGGTCGTTCACGCGCACCAAGGTCGTCCCCGAACCAATCGACGCCGGGTCGCTTCAGTGGCGAGCCAGCCTGGACCGCATCTCGCCGATGAAGTCCAGCTATCCTTATGCGCGGTCGATGACCCTGAGCTCGTCTCCCTACACCCCGGATCGTCTCCTGGGCTATCACCCGATTGTTCTGGGCGACCAGGTGATCGTCTGCGACGGTTCCAAGGTTGTTGCCTACAACCTCAACGATCGCCCCAGCGGCCGTGAGGGACCGCCGACCCTGGCGATCGAGCCCGCCTGGAAGCACGACCCCGAGAACACCGTTCCGCAGGTGAACCGAAACAACATGGGGATTCCGCGGTACACGCTGACCGCCGTTGGCAATCGCGTCTATGCCCGGATGGGGGCTTCCACCCCATCGGGCTACATGAATATGGGCAGAGGCGGCACTTACGCCGCCAGCTCGATCATCGCGCTGGATTTCAGCGCCCAGGGCAAGCTCTTGTGGCAACGGAAGGCGAGCGACCTGGTTCTTCCCAACCGGCCCGCCGACCGCATCAACCGGTCGGTCAATTTCGAGGGGACGCCGGTTGCCGACAATCAGAACGTCTACGTGGCCGTGACCGATCGCCGCGAGCAGACCGCGACGTACATCGCCTGCTTCGACGCGGAGACGGGCGCCCGCCGCTATGTCCGATATCTGGGGGCCGCGGCCTCGGAGATGGACAACTTCATGGCCATGGGCATGGGCTTCGGCACCCCGCCTGGCGGCGATTACGGACACCGCTTGCTCTCGCTGGACGGCCCTTTTCTTTACTATCAGACGAACCTCGGCGCCGTGGCCGCGATCGAAGCGGAATCAGGCTCGGTCCGCTGGGTAGCCACGTATCCCCGGCAGGATTCCGGCCGAATGGGGCAGGGGAGCGACCGCGACTTGAACCCCGCGATCGTGCACGAGGGACTGGTCATCGTCGCGCCCAGCGACGCCTCGGCCATCTTCGCCTTCGACGCCGACAGCGGCCGCCTGGTCTGGCAGACCGATCCCATTTCCGACGAGGTCAAGCTGAGCCATCTGCTGGGCGTGGCCAAGGGGAGGCTGGTCGCCACCGGAAACCGGGTGCTCCTCTTTGACGTCAAGACTGGAAAGCTGGTCTCAACATGGCCAGATGCGGGCAAGGCTCCGGAAGGATAGGGCCGCGGCTTGCTTGCCGGCAATCGGATCTACTGGCCGACCCGCAATGTGATCCAGGTTCTCGACCAGCGATCGGGCCAGCTCGCCGAGCCGCCGATCAAGCTCATGGAGGTCTACCGGACGACCGGAGGCAACCTGATCGCCGGCGACGGCTACCTGGTGGTCGCGCAGAGCGACGCGCTGGTGGTCTTCTGCCAGAACAGCCGGCTGATCGAACGCTATCGCGAAGAGATCGCCAAGGCGCCCGGACAGGCGGCGACCTACTATCGGCTGGCCCGAGCCGCCGAAGCGGTGGGCCGAGATCAACTGGCGCTGGAGTCGTATGAGCAGGCAACCCAGCACGCGCAGGCCGCCGAGACCGTTGACGGTGTTCCCCTGGCCGACGCGGCGCGTGGCCACGAGTTTCGGCTTCTGGCCCGGCTAGCGACCGCGGCCCGACGAGAAGGCAAGCATGGCGAAGCCCGCCGCGGCCTCGAAGCCGCGGCACGGGTCAGCCAGTCCGACGCCGATCGGCTCAGCGCGTACTTGCTGCTCTCCGAGCTCGAGACGGAGGCGAGCCGGCCCGCGGTCGCCGTTGAGATCCTTGAGAAGCTGCTCACCGACGAACGTCTCAGGGGCCTGACCGTGAGCACCGGCGACGGCCATCGGGCAGTCCGCGCCGATCTTCTGATCGCCGATCGCCTGACCGAGCTCGTACGCCGCAGCGGCCGCAGCGTCTATGCCCAGTACGACCGCCGCGCCCACGATCTGTTCGAACGCGGCCGACGCGACCACGACGCCCGGCTGCTCGATGAGGTCAGCCGCATCTTCCCCGTGGCCGACGTCGTTCCCGACGCGCTGCTGGCACTGGGCGAAGCTCACCAGCAGGGTGGCCGCTCGGGCCCGGCCGCTCAGGCTTACAAGCGGCTCCTGAGCCTGACATCCCCCTCCAGACGAAGCCCGAGCGCACGCCCTCTGGCGGCTGGCACACGTTTATGAGACGCAGAATTTCCTGGTCTCGGCCCGGGACACGCTGCTCCAGCTCCTTGCCCGTTATCCCCGCACCAGGTTCGACGAGGCGGGCCGCGACGCGCCCGTGGCCGAGCTGGTCTCCGCCGAGCTGGCGCGGCCCCCATTGTCGCAGGTGTCGGCCGACCGCCCCCGGCCCTCGGTCCCCCTACCACTTGTTCGGAGCTGGCACCTTCAGGCGGCCAAGAACCAGACCGCGCGGATCCTCACGGCCGCGGGAATGCCGCCGGGACTGGAGTCGAGCCGAGTGTTTCTGGCAGAGGGCGCGAGCCTCGCTCCCCTCGACCTGACGACCGGCCAGTCGCGGTGGAAAACCGACCTCGCCGCGCCGGCGGTCTGGGTGGGTTATCTTGCCGACAAGCTTCTGGCCGCGTCGTCGCAGCGCGTGGCCGCCCTGGACCTGAACACGGGCGCCGAGCAGTGGCGTTTCGCCCCGGGCGGTCCCTCCCGACCCCGCCGCGGACCCGATCCCTTCACTCGCCCCGAGCCCGCCTCGGCGAGCCCGGACCGAGCGCAGGTTCCACTGCATGATTTCCAACTTGTCGGCGGCCGGCTCTTCTGCCTGCGAGGCGATGAGGAGATCCTCGCTCTGGACGGCGATACGGGTTCGATCGATTGGACCTTCTCGCCGCGGGGCAGTCCCGATCAATCCCAAGCTCTGGATCGGGCCCGAGCGCGATCGTGCTCCAGGTCCAGAAGCCCAATCAGCTCCTCGTGCTCGAAACCGACACCGGCCGCCAGGTCGGCCGGGCTCCACTGCCCGAGGGAGAATCGCTGGAACGACCTCCCGCGCCGCTGGACGAAGACCACGTCCTGCTCGTCACGGATCGCCGCACGGTCAAGAAGTTCGATATGGTCCGCGGCCAGTTTAGCTGGGACTATCGCGAGAGCCTGGACATGCCGGTCAACGGCCCGCCCCGCGTCATTGTCGACGCCGAACGGGTCCTGGTGCTGCACGATGGCAAGACCTTGATCCGGCTCGACCCCGTGAACGGGTCGAGGCGGTGGCAGACGGTGCTCGGCATTGAAGACCTGAGCGAACGCGCCGATGCGATTCTTTGCGACCCGCGCCGCGTTTACTGCGTTAGCCGGGACAGCCTGAGGGCGCTCTCAATCGATGATGGAAGCGTGCTCTGGACGTGCCACCTGAGTGGGCCGGAGAACGCCCAGTGGTCGATCGCGCTTTCCGAGCGGTGCGTGGCGGCCTATCCCAGCTCCTCGGCAGGCTCGGAAGAGGAGATGGAGAGCATGCCCATCGTGGTGCGCAGGCAAGACACAGGCGCCCTGGTGCAACGATTCGTGTTCCCCGCGACGATCGCCGACGTGAGCCTCCGGCTCGATGGGCGGGGGGCTTTACTCGCGACGTCACGAGTACTCTGGGCACTTGCTCGGCCAGCGGCCGGTTCGGTGGCCAGACCTGCGCCCCTGCCGTGATGGAACACCTTGTACGGATTTGACTGACCGGCCCCAGAGAGGAGATCTCCGCGTGAGCGACGCAACCGCAACCGAGAATCCCGCCCCACCGCTCGAGGGCGACGACCTGGCCGCCGTGGAGCGGCTGAAGGCGGCTTTCACCAGCCTCAAGACCGAGATGGGCAAGGTGATCGTCGGCCAGCACCGTGTGCTCGAAGAGCTGCTGATCGCGATCTTCGCGCGAGGACACTGCCTGCTGATCGGCGTCCCCGGGCTGGCCAAGACCCTGATGATCCACACCCTGGCCGATGCGCTCAACCTCACCTACAACCGGATCCAGTTCACGCCCGACCTGATGCCCTCGGACATCACGGGCACCGAGGTGATCCAGGAAGACAAGGCCACCGGCGTCCGCCAGTTCAAGTTTCTGCGGGGACCGGTCTTCGCCAACATCATCCTGGCCGACGAAGTCAACCGCACGCCTCCCAAGACCCAGGCGGCCCTGCTCGAGGCGATGCAGGAGCGGCAGGTGACCGTGGGCGGTGAACGGCACCGGCTTCCCGATCCCTTCTTCGTGCTGGCGACGCAGAACCCGATCGAGCAAGAGGGAACCTATCCCCTGCCCGAAGCGCAGCTCGACCGCTTCATGCTCAATATCCTGGTCGACTACCCGAACGAGGACGAAGAGCTCGACATCGTGCGGATGACCACGTCGATCCACAAACCGGCGGTCTCGAAGGTCCTCTCCGGCAACGACATCCTGGCGCTTCAGGAGATCGTCCGCAAGGTTCCCGTGGCCGACCACGTGGCCCGGTACGCGATCCGGCTGACGCGCAGCACCCGGCGCGAGAAGGACGAGGCGCCCGAGTTCATTCGCGAGTACGTGAGCTGGGGTGCGGGGCCCCGTGCCAGCCAGTATCTGGTGCTGGCCGCCAAGGCCCGGGCCGTGTTGCACGGCAATTATCACGTGTCGATCGACGATGTCCGCTCGGTCGCCGGGCCGGTTCTGCGGCACCGCATCCTCACCAACTTCAACGCCGAGGCCGAGGGCCTCAAACCCGACGATATCGTCGACCGCCTGATCAAGACGACGCCCGTCGACCTCCACGAGGCCGAGGAAAGTGGAAAACTACCAAAAATATTTAGATCCGCAAACGCTGGCTAGCCTCGAGGGGCTTGACTTGCAGGCCCGGCTTCTGGTCGAAGGCTATGTGGCGGGCATGCACCCCAGCCCCTACCACGGGTTCTCCGTCGAGTTCGCCGAGCACCGCGAGTACGTTCCCGGCGACGACATCCGCCACGTCGATTGGAAGGTCTGGTCCAAGACCGACAAGCTCTACCTCAAGCAATACGAGGAAGAGACCAATCTTCTGCTCTACCTCTTGCTCGATTCCAGCGAGTCGATGGCCTATGCCTCGGGCCAGAATGTCAGCAAGTTCAAGTATGCGCAGTTCGTCGTCGCGGCGCTCGCGTACATGGTCTTGCAACAGCAAGACTCGGTGGGCCTGACGCTCTTCGACAGCGGCCTCCGCCGCTATCTGAGGCCAGCCAGCCAGCCGTCGCAATTGAAAGAGCTGATCCACTTGCTGGACGTGACTCCCGCGCGTGAGAAATCCGACGTGGGCGCCGTGTTCCACGATGTGTCGGAGCGGTTCAAGAAGCGCGGGGTGGTGGCCATCTTCTCTGACTTTTTTGATGATCCCGCGCGATCATCGCCGGGCTCAAGCACTTTCGCCACCGCCGCCACGAGGTGATCGTCTTCCACGTGCTTGACCCGGCGGAGATCGAGTTTCCGTTCCGCGACACCACGCTCTTTCGAGGACTGGAAGGGATGCCCGAGGTGCTCACCGAGCCGCACGCGCTGAAGCGCGCGTATCAGGCCGAGCTTCGGACGTTCCTCGACACCCTGAAGAAGGGGTGCAGGATGATCGATATCGATTACGTTCCGCTCCGCACCGACCAGAGCCTGGACGTACCGCTTTCCAGCTATCTGGCCTCGCGGTCGGCGCGGCACCGTGTAGATCGCCGACCGTGGCATGACATGGACACTGACTTCATGCTGTTTGCGCCATCACAATCACTGGTCTGGGCCCTGGGTTTTGCCAATGCGCCCTTGCTCTGGGGCATGGCGGCCGCGTCGGTGCCGATCTTGATCCACCTGCTCAACCGGCGGAGATTCCGCGAGACGACCTGGGCCGCCATGCAGTTCCTGATGGCGGCCATCCGCAAGAACCAGCGCCGGGTCAAGATCGAGCAGTGGCTGCTGCTGGCCGTCAGGACGCTCCTCATCCTCTTGATCGTCGCGGCGATGGCCAAGCCGTTTCTGGAGAGCTTTGGCAACGTGATCGCCGGCCGGCGAACGCACCGGGTGCTGGTTATCGACGGCTCGCTGAGCATGGGATATAAGACCGGCGACAAGAGCCGGTTCGACGAGGCGAAAGCCGTTGCACAGCAGTTTGTCAGGGACTCGCGGCGGGGCGACGCCATCAGCCTGATCATGATGGGCGAGCCGCCCCGCGTGGTGATCGGCGACCCCTCACCCAACCTCACCGAGGTTCAGAAAGAAATCGCCGAGCTTGCGCTGACGCATGGCGGAACCGACCTCCAGGCCACGTTCGAGGCGATCGACAGGGTGCTCGACGTGTCCTCGATCGGCCAGAAGGAGATCATCTTTCTCACCGACCTTCAGGCGCGAGCTGGCGGCGGGCCGCGGCGTCGGGCAAGGATTCACTCGACTCGCTGCTGGCCAAGATCGAGGCGAGGAGACCTCGATCGGTGGTCATCGACCTGGGCCGATCCGACAGTGAGAATCGCGCGCCTGACAAACCTCCGCGTGGATGCGCCGGTGGTCACCACCGGAGCACCCGTGCTCGTGCGGGGCCTGATTCATAATTTCGGGCCGTCGCGGGCCGACGGGGTGCTCGTCCGGCTGACCGTCGACGGCCGCCTGGGCCCCGAACAATCGGTCGACCTGCCCGTCGGTGAAGACGTGCCAGTGGTTTTCAACCAGCAATTCTCCACCCCCGGCGATCGCGTCGTCGAGATGTCGATGGACAACGACCCGCTCGCACTCGACGATCACCGCTACCTCGTGTTGCCGGTTCGCGAGTCGCTGAACGTTCTCCTGGTGGATGGAGACTTCAAGTCGGAGCCGTTTCAAGCCGAGACTGACTACCTTGCCCAGGCACTCGCGCCTTCGGAAGGCTCTCCCGGACAGCCCGGCATGATCCGCGTGGAGGTCGTCGCCGAGTCTCAGCTTTCACGCCGAGACCTGGGCGGCTTTGACGTGGTCGCCCTTTGTAATGTGGCGCAGTTCAGCTCGGGCGAGGTGACGGCACTGGAAGACTTTCTCAAGCAAGGCGGGGGCGTGGTCGTCTTCGGCGGCAACCAGGTGATCGCCGAGAATTATAATCGGCTGCTTTATGCCGACGGCAAGGGCTTGCTGCCGGCCGCGGTGGGTCCGGCCCTGGGCGACGCCGCCAAGCGCGAGAAGGGGTTCGCCTTCAACCCGCGAGGCTACCGCCACCCGCTCGTGGCCGAATTCCGAGGAGAATCAGACCCGGTCCAGGCCGGACTGACCCAGGCCCTGACGTGGCAGTTTCACAAGTTGATACTTCCGAAGGATTCCGACGCCCAGGTCGCACTCGAGTTCGAGACCGGCGACCCGGCGGTGATCGAGGCGCCGCGACGTCGTGGCAAGGTGATTCAGGTAGCCACCTCGGCCGACGCCGGCTGGACGTCCTGGCCGTTGCACAATAGCTATCTGCCAATCATGCAGCAGATGATCCTTCAGGCGGCCGCGGGCCGGCTGGAGGAACGCAACATCCGGGTGGGCCAGCCCTACGACCAGTCGTTCGCCGCGGCAGGCGCCTCAGCCACCGCCACGGTGACCACCCCCAAGGGACAACCCGTCGCGGCCAGGCTCAAGAGCAGCGGCGGGGTCAGCCTGCTTCATTTCGAGCAGACCGACTTATCGGGGCCGTACCAGGTTCGGATCGGTCCTCCTCTCGCGCTCGAGACGGCGTTCGCCGCCAACCCCGATCCTGCCGAAAGCGACCCGGCGAAGCTCGATCGCACCGCGCTGGTGGAGCGCCTTCCCGGCTGGAACTTCGTTTACTTGACCAACTGGCGAGAATTGACCACAAGCTCCGCGTCCGTGGGCCAGCGCGGCGAATTGCATCGCCCATTACTCTACGCGGTGCTCTTGCTTCTTCTTCTGGAATCGTTTCTGGCCTGGAAGTTCGGCCACCACGATTCCTAATCCTGAGGATTTCCGCTTGTGACCGACTGGATCCTGCAACACCTGGCCGATCGACTGGGCGTCAAGCCTCCCCAGGCTGGAGAGTCGACCTCGCCGCAAATCCGGTGGGAACAATCGTGGACACAGTGGCAGTGCCTGGCGATCGTTCTGGCAAGCACGGCGCTGGTGATCTGGCTTTACCGCAGGGAAGGGAAAGCGTCTCCCGTCTACAAATCGTTTCTGGCCGCCATCCGGATCTGCCTGATCCTGCTCGTGGTCTTCATGATCGCGGAGCCCGTATTGTCGGTGAAGCGAACGGGCCTGCCGTACATGACGATCATGATCGACGACTCGGCCAGCGAGCGGATCAGCGACCAGTACGAGCAGCCCGAAACGAGCGCGGCACTGGAGGCCCTTGCCAGGGAGGCCGTGGTCTCGCCGCCTTCAAGCGTGGCTTCCAGCACCAGCACTTCGAGTTCGAGCCCCGGCCCGGTGTCCACGCCCGGAGAAACCACCCGGCTCGAGATCGCCAAGGGCTTGATTCTGAGGGACGGCGCCCGCTTGATCCGAGAATTGCGCAAGGAGCACAAGGTGCGGCTGTATCTGGTGTCCAATTCGGCTCGTTTGCTGGCCGAGGTGGATCGTCCCACCGACATTCCGCAAGCGGTGGCGAAGCTGGCCGCGATCGATCCGACGGGCAGCCAGTCGCGGCTGGGCGACGGTACCCGGCAGGTACTCACCGAATTGCGGGGCGTTCCCCCGTCGGCGATCGTGCTTCTTACCGACGGTCAGACGACCGAGGGGGAACCGCTCACGAAGGCCGCCGAATTGGCGGCGCGGAAGGGAGTGCCGCTGTTCGCGATTGGCCTGGGCTCGGTCGAGCCCGCGCGATCTGGAGCTCACCGAGCTCCTGGTCGACGATGTCGTCTTCGTCGACGACGCCGTGCGGTTCCAGGCGAAGCTGCTGGCACGAGGATTCCACGGCCAGAAGGTCGTCGTCCGACTCAAGGAACGCCTGCCGGGCAGCCGCGACCCGCGGACCGATCGCGAGCTCGAAACGGTCGAGGTCGACGCGCCGGCCGACGGAGAGGCGAAGCGGGTCGAGCTGGTACACCGTCCCAAGACCACCGGCGAGCGCACCTTCGTGCTCGAGGTCGGGCCCCGGCCCCGCGAGCTCCAGACGGAAAACAACCGGATTGAGCGCGCCATCACCATACGCAAAGAGAAGCTCAAGGTCTTGATCGTGGAGAGCGAGCCCCGCTACGAGTTTCGCTACCTCAAGAACTTCCTCGAACGCGAGGAAACCATCGACCTGTCCGTGGTTTTGCTCTCGTCGGATCTCGAATACAGCGATCAGGATCGTTCCGCCCTGCCCACCTTCCCCGCCGCCAAGGATGAGCTGTTCACCTACGACGTGGTGATCGTGGGCGATGCCGACCCTGGGTTCCTGAGCCATTCGCAGATGCGCAACGTCGCCGAGTTCGTCTCCGACAAAGGAGGCGGCATCCTGTTCATCGCCGGCGAGCTCTTCAATCCCCTGTCCTACCGGGGAACACCTCTGGAGAACCTGTTGCCGATCGAGCTGGCCGAGGCCCGCAATCCCACCGCGGTGACGTCGATCGCCTCGTACCGTCCCGAGCTCACCGTGGAAGGAAGGTCGAGCCCCATCTTCCGGTTCGGCGAGGGCGAGGCGGCAAGCGCTCAGATCTGGGAGAGCCTGCCGCAGCTCTACTGGTATTTCGAAGCGCCGCGCAAGAAGCCCGGGGCCCTGGTCCTGGCCGAGCACCCGACCGTCTCGGGCAACGAGGGCAAGCTGGCGCTGGACCTGTACCAGTTCGCCGGCAAGGGCAAAGCGATGTTCCACGCCTTTGACGACACCTGGCGCTGGAGGTTCCGGGCGGGAGACCGGTATTTCGGACGGTTCTGGGTTCAAGCCATCCGGTTCCTGGCCCGGTCGAAGCTAACCGGTCAGCGGCAAGCCGAGATCCAGACCGATCGCCGCCGCTACGAGCGGGGCCAGCCGATCCAGCTTCGGGTACGCTTCCCCAACGCCGGTCTGGCGCCGCCGGGAGGCAGCGTGACCGTCCAGGTGGAGCGTAACGGTCTTGCCCCTCGCAAGCTGGCGCTCAACCAGGTGCCGGGAACGCGCAACGTTTTCGAGGGGCGCTGCCGCAGGCGCCCGAGGGAGATTTCGAGGTTCGCTTGCTGCCGCCGCCGATTCTCGACGGGCCGATCCCCACGGCTTCGTTTCGCGTCGAGGCGCCCTCCAGCGAGTTCGAACGGGTTCAAATGAACGAGCCGGAACTGATCCGGGCAGCCGCTTTGACCGGCGGCAAGTTCTACAGTCCGCTTTCGGCCGACACCCTGCTGGACGACCTGCCCCCATCGTCGAAAATACCGCTCGATACGGATCCGCCGATCCCGCTCTGGAACTCGTGGCCGGTCTTGTCGCTTTTCCTGGCACTGATCACGCTGGAATGGGTTCTCCGAAAACGAAGACAAATGGTATGATCGTTGCTGTCACTATCGGGTTGCCACGACGCGCCCTCGAGCCACGACCCAGGTCTCTTCGACCGAGTCTCTGTTCCGTCCCGAGGAAGCCAGCCGCCGTGGCCCAGCACGCCTGGGCCAGGAGGGGTCAATGAGCGAGCGTTTGCTGGAGTCTCGAATCGCTGCCTTGCGAGGTCAGGTGCGTCGGCTACTGGCCTTCCATGGTCTGAGCTGGGTAGTCGCCGCGGTCGTACCGCTGGCCGTTCTGGCGGGCCTGGCCGACTGGCTCTTTCAGCTCGACATCTTCGTGCGGCTGGCCCTTTTGTGCGCGATGACCGGGGTTTTCCTCTGGGTGGGCTACACCCTCGTCTTGCGTCCCCTTCTTGTTCGCTTCGCCGATCTTGATATCGCTCTCAAGATCGAGAAGCGATGGCCGGGACTGAACGACCGGCTTTCCAGCACGATCCAGTTCCTGCGTGAGAGCCCGTCCGACGATCGGTACGGTTCGCCGGCCCTGCGCGGGGCGACGGTCCGCCAGGCGATCGAGGAAACCAGGTCGATCGACTTTCGCGAGGCGATCGAGCACAAGCCCGTGATCCGAGCGGCGAGCCTGGCCGCGGTGGCGCTTGGTCTGGCGGCTCTGATCGCGCTTGCGGCTCCCACGCAAACGCGAATCGCCTTGCGGCGGCTGTTCGTTCCCTGGGGCGGTGATCGCTGGCCCCAGCAGACACACCTGGCCCTCAGCGGCGCGGGGACGACACTCAAGATTGCCCGCGGCGACTCGTTCACGCTTTCGGTTCAGGTTCGGCCCGGAGATCGGATTCCCGATTCAGCCCGGGTGACCTACCGGTTCGCCGACGGCGAGGAAGACACAGAGCCGTTGCGAGCCATGGCAGGGGGCGAGTTCCACGGCCGCATAGAAACGGTCACTCAGCCCTTTCGGTTCTCGGTGGCCGCGGGCGACGACGTCGGCTCGATCCGAGACGTTGAGGTCAAGGTCGTACCTCCGCCCGCCCTCAATCGGCTGACGGTCCGGCTGGTCACGCCGCCTTACACCGGAATCGCACCCCAAACCCTGGCCCCGGGCCTGACAAGCTTCCGCGCCTTGAGGGGACCCGAGTCGAGGCTCGACGCTCAGGCCAACAAGGCACTGGCCAGCGCCGAGCTGCATTTGGGCGAAGCACCCTCACGGACGGCGGTCGACTATAACCCCGCCCGGAACGGCTTCCAGACGCGCTTCACGCTCGCCGACAACACCAGCTTCTGGTTCACGCTCAAGGACACCGAAGGGTTTCAGAACCGGGACTCCGTGCGTTACGACGCGCGGATGTTCAGGGACGAGGCGCCGCGCGTCATCATCGCCCAGCCCAGGACCGACCGCGACGTGCCTACCGACGCGATCGTTCCCCTGCGGATCGAGGCTCGACGATGACTTCGGCCTCCATTCCGCCCGGTTGATGTACAAGGTGGCAACCGGCGAGTCTGAGCCGCACGACGCCGAGGCGATCCCGCTCTGGTCGGCTCCTTCCCCGGAGAACTGCGCCGGGCCAACCTTCATTTATAAAACAACGTGAAATTGCTTACGAATGGAAGCTGGCGCCTTTGAAGCTTCCGGTGGGCTCGATCATCACCTTCTACGCCGACGCCCGGGATTTTGATTCCATCAAGGGTCCGAACCTGGGCAAGAGCAGAGAGATCCGCCTGCGGATCGTCTCCAAGGAGGACGCGGCGCGACAGTTTGATGACGCCAGACGCGAGCTGCGCGAAGAGATCGCGCAGATCCTGGCCATGCAGAAGCAGGCGATCACGCCCGTCGATGAAGCCGCGCGCACGCTCTCAAAAACCGATCGGTTGCCCCGCGCACAACGAGACGAGCTGAACAACTCGGCCCTCATCCAGCGCCAGGTGGGCAGCCGGATGAACAACCGCGATGAAGGCCTGGAACAGAAAATTCGCCAGTTGCTCGCCGACCTGGCCAACTTCAAGATCTCAAGCGCCGACGCGCAGCAACAATTGCAGGACATGCTCCAGCGGCTGGGCCGCGTACGCGACCAGAACCTTGGCCCCGCCGAGCAAGCGCTGACCCGAGCGGGCAAGAGCCTGGAGCAAACTCCCGAGCCGCCAACCGCGCCCGACAAGGCCGGCGCCGGGCAGGACGCCGAACCGCCCCGCGACAATCAACAAGGTACGACGGCCGAGGCCAAACCGCCCGGAGACCAGGCCAAGAGCTCGGAGGCCAAGAGCCCGGCCGATCAGGGCAAGACGAATGACCCGGCTCAGACCGGCCAGAAGTCAGGCACCGAGGGTGAACCCAAGAGGTCCAGCGGCCAGACGCCCAAGTCGGCCCGCCAATCGCCCGCCGGGCAGGGTGCCCAGAAGCCTGAAAAGGAGAAGCCCGAGCCTGCAAGCTCGCCCCTCGATAACGCCAAGCAGGCCCTGGCCGAGGCCAAGACCAACCAGAAGGCGATCGCCGACGAGCTCCAGAAGATGCTCGATAGCCTCGGCGAATTCGAGACATACCGCGGCGTGGTCAAGGACGCGCAGAACCTGCTCAAGAAACACGAAGAGACCATGAAGCAATCGGGTCTCGCGGCCACCAAGCCCGACCTCATGTCCAAGCCGGCGGAGGCCCTGGCGCCTGAACAGAAGGCCGAGCTGTCGAACCTGGCCGGCAGACAGTCGGAAGTCGCCAAGGGGTTGCAAAATCTGCTCGAACGCATGGACGAGCTGTCGAAGCAGCTCGAAGAGTCGGACCCACTGGCGGCTGCCGCCATGCGTGACGCCGCGGCCGAGAGCCGCAAGCAAGGCACTGGCGCCAAGATGGGAGAAGCGGCCGACCATCTCGAGAAGAACCAGATGGGTCAGGCCAGGTCACGCCAGGAAACCGCTCGCCAGGAGCTGCGCAACCTCGTCGACGCCGTGCAGAACCGGCGCGAGAAGGAACTGGCCCGGCTCGTCAAGGAGCTCAAGAAGGCCGAAGCGGACATGCGCGAGCTGCGCAAGCGGCAGGCGGAGAACCTCAAGGCGACCCGGGAGGCCAAGCAGAACCCAAACGCCCAGGAGCGTCGCAACCAGCTCAAGAAACTGGCCAAGGAGCAAGCCCAGATTCAGCAGGAGCTGAAGCGGCAATTGCAGCGGCTGGCAAAGCTCAACGCCGAGAAAGCCGGCCAGGCCGGCGCCCAGGCCGCGGGCAAGATGGACAAGGCACAGGGCCAGCTCGACGACGACAAGGGCGATGAGGCCGATAAGAACGAGCAGGAAGCGCTTGCCGATCTTAACGACGCCCAGGACGAAATCGAGCAGACGCGAAAAGAGGCCGAGGAGCGCCTGGCCATGGAACAGCTCGCCCGCATGGGAGATCAGCTCAAATCGGTGGGCGAGCGCCAGAACAAGGTGGTGTCGGAAACCGACGCCTATGAGCAGCTCAAGCTCCAGAATCAAGGAAAGCTCACCATTGCCCAGCGTGCCGGAGTTCGCGGTCTGGGCCAGGTCCAGGCGGGCTTGAAAGAGGAGACCGGCGGGCTGATCGAGCAGCTCGAGGGAGCCCCTGTCTTCTCGCTCACGCTCCGCAAGGCCACCGAGAACATGGAGACCGCCGCGGCTCGCCTTCAGGGTCTGAAGACCGATCAGGAGACCCAGGCGGCCGTCCGTGCCGCCGCCCACCGATTCCAGCAATTGATCGATTCACTCAAGGCCGATAACGCCAAGAATGGGGGCGCCAGTCAGGGTGGAGGAGGAGGCGGTGGCGGCGGTGGCGGAGGCGACGACGGAATTCCCGCGACCGCGCAGCTCAAGATGCTCAAAACCCTGCAGCAAGAGATCAACGAGCGAACCGAATCCTTCGACGAGCTGCGCCGCCGCAACCAGAAGATGACGACCGAGCAAACCAGGGAAATCGAACGGCTGGCGAACGACCAAGGGGTCCTGGCCGACCTCGTTCGCGACCTGACCCGACCGAAACGCGACGATGGGGAGGATTGACCATGACCGCAAGCCGATTCGCCATCATTCTGATCTGCCTGGCATGCATGGTTGCCTGGTGCGCGCGAATCAAGGCCCAGGAGACCGGCAAGAGCAGCGATGAGGCTCTCGACTCGCTGCTCGAAAAGCTCTCCGAGCCCGGCGCCAAAACCAAGAAGACCGAAGCCAGCGCGGGCAAGGCCGCCAGAGAGACGAATCAGCAGACCAAATCTGCCGCGTCCAAGAAGGCCGCCTCCAAGCCGAAGCCGGATTCACCCCCCCAGGCGAAGACTGCCGCGAAACAGACCGGAAAGCCCGCCAAACCATCCAGCTCCGGTTCCAGCGATGTGTCTTCCAAGGACAAGGAGCTCGACCAGCTCCTCGAAAAACTGGGTGAGACCCGCGACGAGCCGTCGGCCGAGGATCGCACCCGCGGGCGTCGGCCGCCAGGTGAAGACGCCGAGCCGTCCCAGCCCTCCTCCGGCAAGGGCGACCAGACAAAGTCAAAGCCGAAGCCAGACGCCAGCAACCCCGGACTCGAGGGCAAGGATAAAGCGCTTGACGAGCGTCTCGAGGAGCTTGCCGGCAAGAAGAAGAAAAAAAATCGATCCGACGAGCAGGCGGGGACCGGGCAGCTCGGCCAGATCATCAAGGAAATGCGAGACGTGGAACAGCGCTTGGGGAAACCTGATACGAGCGAAGACACTCAGGGCAAGCAGAAGCAAATCGTCAAGAAGATCGAGACCATGATCGAGCAGATACGGCAGTCCAGCTCGTCGGGAATGGCCATGCGGCAGGTCAAGCAGCCCGGCGGCAAACCGGGCAACCAGCAGCCCGGCCAGACCCCGGGGGCAAATGCCCAGGGAGCGCCTCCCAGTAAGCCAGCCAAACCCAGCGACCGGCACTCGCCGGCCGGAGGCAAGGAAGTCTGGGGCCACCTTCCCGCCGAGCTCCGTCAGGAGATGGAAAACGTCTTCAAGGAAGACGCGCTGGCGACCAAGGAGGACCTCATCCGCCGTTATTACCTGTCCGTCTCGAAACGCAAACTGGTCAGGGAGGAGTGAGTCATGGAACCGAACACTCGAGTCTGCGCACGTTGCCGCGGGCGGGCCAGGATTCTGGTGGCGCTCCTGTCTCTGCTGCCGCTCGTCGCATCTGCCGGCGCGTGGGGTGATGAACAAGACAAGGGCAAGCCGAAGTCAAAGTCCGTCGGCGGTTTTGGCGAATCTCGGCGTGGCGATGTGCCCGAGGGAACGCTGGAGATGCTCACGCCGGAGACCGACCGGGCGATCCAGACCGGACTGACCTGGCTGGGCCGGTCGCAAAATGCGGACGGCTCCTTCGGCAGCGGCACGTATCGCGGCAACATCGCCGTCACCAGCCTGGCCGGCCTTGCCTTCATGTCGGGCGGATCTTCGCCAGGTCGAGGCCCTTACGGCGTGCAGATTGAAAAAGCGCTTGCATACGTGATGGAGAACACCTCGCCCTCCGGTTTCATCGCCGTGGCATCTTCTTCGACTCATGGGCCCATGTATTCGCATGGCTTCGGCGCGCTCTTCCTGGCCGAGGCCTACGGCATGACTCATCGGCCCGAGATCCGCGAAAAACTTCAGAAGGCCGTGCGCCTGATCATCGACACCCAGAACAACGAAGGCGGATGGAGATATCAACCCCTGCGCCGAGACGCCGATCTTTCGGTCACGATCTGCCAGATCAACGCTCTGCGCAGCCAGGAACGCCGGACTGTACGTACCCAGGGAAACCGTCAAGGCCTGTATTGAATACGTCAAGCACTCACAAAACTCCGATGGCGGCTTCAGGTACATGCTTCAGGGAGGTGCCAGCGCGTTTCCACGCTCGGCCGCGGGCGTCGTGGCGCTTCAGAGCGCAGGCGAGTACGACAACAAGGAAGTCAAGGATGGAGTGGCCTACCTGAAACAATACATGCGGGAGATCAAGCTTGGCAGTCGCTACAGTCACTACTTCTACGGCCACTATTACGCCGCCCAGGCAATGTGGATTCGAGGCGGCAGCGACTGGGAGGAGTGGTTCCCCGCGATCCGCGCCGAGCTGGTGAAGCGGCAGCAGTCGCCAGGCTACTGGTCCGATAGCATCTGCCAGGAATATGGCACCGCCATGGCGCTCATCATCCTCCAGATTCCCAATAATTACCTGCCCATATTTCAACGATGAGCCAGGGAGGACTCCTCCGCCATGTCGCCGCCCTCTCCCACAACCATTCCCGTCCGCCGCTTGCTGCTGATCATGGGGCTGGTGACCGCCCTGCCGTGGGTGTTTACCGGCTCGGCGCGGCCGGGGGAGACTTCAGGCGGACAGGTCTCTTCGGAACCTGTGTTCACGGGCCTGCGCATTGATGGACAAACCGTCACCGGCCGGATCGTGGCGATCGGACCCGAGGAGATCGCCCTGGCTTCCGAGGAGAACGCGCGGCAGGATCTGCCGCTCCGCTCTCTCGTCAACCTGTCGCGCGAGCCGCGCAACACGCCTCAGCCGCTGGACGGTTCTCATCTACTTTTCCCTGACGGCGATCGGCTGATGCGGGTGATCGTCGGCGCCACGAACGACACCGCGCTGGAGGTGCAGTCGCACTCGGCCCTGGGCAAATTGACGATTCCCCTCGACGCGGTCCTGGGGCTCGTGCTGGCTCCGCCTGGCGAATCCGACGCATTCGACCACCTCTGGGAGCAAGTACGTGGTGAAAAGAGAACGACCGACGTCGTCTGGATGGCCAACGGAGACCGTCAGACGGGGGGCTTTCTGGGTCTTGACGATCGTGTCGTGAATTTCCAGGTCGAGGGGAAGCCGGTGGAGATTGATCGGACCGGGGTGATCGCTGTTGGGTTCGATCCCGCCGTGACGAATTATCCCCGCCCCAAGGCGGACTTCCTCGATGTGACGCTCGCCGACGGCAGCCGGCTGGGAGTGGTTGATGTCAAGCTTGACAAGGGGCAGATGACCGCGACGTCGAGGTTTAACCAATCCCTCAGGTTCCCGATCAGCGACCTGGTTCGCCTGGAGCCGCGCACGGCCGTGGTGGAGTACCTCTCCGAGCGACCCATCGACGCGCAAAGTTATGAGTCTTATTTCGGACCGACTCGCGAGGCGCGGCGGGACCGAACCATCGACGATCATCGATTTCAACTGCGGGGCCGAGTGTACGACCGCGGCCTGGGAACTCAAAGCCGAACCCTGCTGGCTTACCGCCTGAAACCCGGCGATCGCCGTTTTCAGGCGCTCGTCGGCGTCGACGACCGGGCGGGCCCGCTGGCGAGCGTGGTCTTTCGAGTGCTGGTTGACAAGGTACCCAAGCTGACCACGCCGCCAATGACTGCCCGCGACCTTCCGAGATCCGTGGACATCGACATTTCCCAGGCGAAGTCGCTCATTCTCATCACGGAATTTGGAGACCGAGGCGATGTTCGAGACCACGCTGACTGGGTAGAAGCCCGCATCATCAGGTAAACTTCGTCGAGCGCCTTGGGTGCGGTCGTGCGAGCCGATCGACACCATGACCTCATCGCGACTTGCGACGGCGCTCTGGCATGACATGGCTAAGGACTTTCACGGTCCCAGGTGAGCTTATGGAGAATGCTGATCCCAAGACCGTCTTGGGTCATCTCTCGTCGGCGGTCGGGCACCACGTCATCAACGCGTTCAGCACGATCGTCAGCCAAGGCGAGATCCTTCGCTCTCTCAGCGGCCCCTGGGAGCAACAACCTCGCGAGTTTCACGATCGGATCGAGGCGATGATTCAGACCGCCCTCGACGCCTCGGTCCTCACCAGGCGACTGATCGACATCAGCCACGGCTTTACCACGGTCGAAACTGGCCAGCCGGGCGGCCCGGAGGAGATTCACCTGGACCGGCTCGCCGCCGCGGTCGTGGAGGAGAAGCGAGAGAAGATGGAGGGAAACGTCAGCCTGATGCTCGACCTGGCCCCGACACCTCCTATTTACGGACAGGCGGGTCCGCTGAGGTTGATGCTGGAATCGCTCTTGGAGAATGCCTGGGAATCCCTGCCGCGGAATGCTGGAACGATCGGCGTCTCGACCGCGGTCGACGACCAGAACTGGGTCGTGCTGGAAATTCAAGATAGTGGCGCCGGCATGACCGAAGAGGTCTTGCAGCGCGCGGTCGAGCCTTTCTTCAGCACCAAACCCGGTCATCCAGGAATCGGCCTGACCGTCGCCAAGGGCATCTGGCGGCGACATCGAGGCACCCTGATGATTGACAGCCAGCCCGGACAGGGCACCACCGTTCGCCTCTCGGTCGCCGCGCCCGGCCATTAGGCCACCGGCATCTACCGTCGTCAAAACGTGACCAGGGGCGAGATTCACGAGGGCGCCAGGGGTTCGGAAGCGGGTTTCCGCTGCCGCCGGGCGACCGCCTTGGCTCGCGGTCTCCGTTCGTCGCAGAGGGGTCGATGGCGCGGCAGGCGGACGAGTGCGGTCGTGCCCCCGCCCGGCCTGGATTCCAGAGAAATCGCGCCACCGAGCCGCTCAGTGAGTTCCCGGCAGATCGCCAGTCCCAGGCCGTTGCCCTCGATACGCGAGTGCTCGTCGCGTGGAAGGCGGTAAAACGGCTCAAAAACCTTGTCCAGAGAATCGGCGGGAATGCCTGGCCCGTCATCGATCACGGCCAGGCGCCAATGGTCGTCTTCGATGGCTCCCAGGACGGTGATCCGGCCACCACGCGGGGTGTATTTCAGAGCGTTAGAGATCAGGTTGCCGAAGATTTGCTGGCATAGTGAGGCGTCGGTGATCACTGAGGCCGTGGGCTCTGAGGCGGTCGTCTCCCAGGCGAGGCCCGCGTCGGTCGCCCGGTGGGCGAACTGACGGTCGATCTCACCGATGATTGCGCCGAGCGAGAAGGTGCCTAATGACGGACTGCGGCCGCTCTCGACCAGGCCGGCATAATCGAGGTAACCCCTGGCCAGACGGATCAGCTCGTCACAGAGCGAGGCCATGGTCAAGAGATGGGCTCGCTGCTCGCGCGAGATCGAGTCTGCGGGATCTTCCAGCAGCAGGTCGAATCCCGCGCAGAGAAACCAACGGCCGGCACAGTTCGTGGCTCAGGTTAGACAGCAGCGACCGAAGTTCCCGCTGGTCGATGCAGACTCGATCTCCGGAAGGGGCACTCGCTGGGTCGGTCGCGTCCTTGAGATGCAAGTCCATGGCGGGGTGATCTCGCTTCGGTCGTGAAGTTTGGAACAGAGCGGGTTCTTCGGTGGGCAGCGAAGCCGTGACCGAAGGCTGGGACCACCCCGCCCGCTCGATGGTCAGCTTGTGGATCGCGGGGCCTAGACGACAATGATCTGGTTGGCCAGCAGGGGATGTCCGTCGGTCAGATCGAGCACGGCCTGGTGGGCCAGTTGCTTGGCGTGGTAGGTGCGCGATCGGCCCTGGAGGACGATTCGGTCGTCGGAATAAACGACATGGAGGTCACGAATTCTGCCATTCGCGACACGATTGACGTGCCCCTCGATGAACTGGGCGACTTCCTGATGACTCTTGCCGATGTCCATTCGGTGAGTCTCGGTTCTGAAGGTTCGCATCGGCATTCCATGCTCCCACTTTGATCGGCTTGACTTGGGCGGCGAGTCAACGAGCGATGCTGGGGCCGAACAGATCCATTGGGAGAGGCAGCTCCGAGAACAGAAGAGGAGCCGCAGAGGTCTGAGAGCGGACAGGAAAGTCCCGAAGTGGCGGTGAGTAACCTGCCCGAACCATCCTTGTTCCCAAACGGCAACCACGTCAGAACGGGATCAGGCCTGGAAGGCGAAGCGCCTTGGCGGCGCTTCTGGTTCCAGGCGCTGCGTGGACAGATACGTTAACTCACGAAGGCGACGACGTCAAACATTATTCGATCGCCGGGGTCTCGGTTTGTGGCCGTCTGATGGGCCGAGGGTTGAGGTTGCCAGCCTGGCTTGGGGCCTCGAGCAATTCATCAGTCTGGATAATCGATTCGGCGAGCTTGGCCATCGGAATTCTCCGATCCTGGCTCTGGCGCTGCAAGAGGCGGAACGCCTCGTTCTCGTTGAGATGGCGTCGAGACATGAGAATCCCCTTGGCGCGCTCGATCAGCTTGCGTTCGCGCAGCGTCATCTTCAGGTGGTCGACGTTTTCCTGGAGCGACTGGATCTCACGAGCGCGCGCCACGGCGATCTCGATCGCGGCATGCAAGCCCGGATTGGTCATCGGCTTGAGGAGGTAGGAAACGACTCCGTCCTCGACCGCCTGGTCGATCAGGTTGGGGTGTCCGTGCGCCGTGACGATGATCACAGGTGTCCCTGGATCCTCGGCAATCTGCCGGGCCGCCGCCAATCCGTCCATCCCCGGCATCTCGATGTCGAGGAAGACCGCGTCGGGCAGCGCTCGGCGGCACATTTCGACGGCGCGCTGACCGTCATTGACAACAGCCACGACGTCGTAGCCCAGCGATTCAAGTTGACCCTGCAATCCGGCCGCGACCTGTTTTTCGTCGTCCGCGATCACGAAACGATAAGGCCGAGTCATCGCCGATTTCTCCTTCGATTAGTCAAGATGCGCCGTTCCAAGAGGCTAGCCCGGTCAATCCTATGCAATGATCAAGCCGCGATGCTTGAACCATGGCCCGGGATGTTGACGGCTCCTTATTTTCGTCGACGGAAACGCAAGAATCAATCACACCGCCTTGACGCTCCTCCTGAGACCAGTCAAAATCCGGCCAATCCTCGCCTGGCGCCCAGGTCGGTTCACCATCAGGTTTTGTCAGAGATCGGCAGGTCCCTGCAAATGACTACAGGTCGCGTGACCCACCACCCGTGGACCGCACTCGCTTTCGACGACCTGACGCTCGGCGACGAGTGGGAGAGCCCCGCCAGAACCGTCACCGAAACCGATGTGGTTCTGTTCATGGGACTTTCCGGCGATTTCAATCCACTGCACTCCAACCACGTCCTATCGGAAAAGGGGCCCTTTGGACGACCCGTGGCCCACGGCCTGCTCGGCCTGGCCATCGCCTCGGGATTGACCAGCCATGCACCCAGGGTTGATACCTTGGCCTTTCTGGCGATTCTGGAATGGAGATTCCTCCTTCCCATCTGCTTTGGAGACACCCTCAAGGTGGTTTCCCGGATCGATGCGCTCGAGCCGCAAGCGCGAGGACGGCGCGGGATCGTCACCTGGCACCGTCGACTCTTGAACCAGCACGATCGCGTTGTTCAAAAGGGCCGCACCCAGACTCTCGTCCGCGGCGGTCCGCGCTCCAGGCCAGCCAGGACCGATGCCGCCAAAACATCCCCTTGAACGTTGAAGATCGAGCAGTGCCTCCCGCCACACGTGCCTTACTCCTTCATACACGTGCGACCTACAATTAAGCAACCTCTTTTCTTGGATTGATGAGCCATTTTTAATGGGATCGCGGGCCAGGGTCGTGTAGAGTAGCAAGGTCGTGAGAGCTTGCCCCAACCGACAGCGACCCCTTTCGGCGCGGGGCTCTCACCTTGCCGCCGCCGTTGCAACTCTACTCGGAGCCGACCGCTCGCGGCTTCGAGGTGCCGGCCACGGGTGATGAATCGGAACCGGCCGGTTTTGGGGGGCCGCCCAAAGTGCGGCGAATGAAGTCGAGTTGCAGCCTGTTGTAATGCGGGCTGAAGACGCCGTGCCGCGAGCCCGGATAGATCATCAGCTCGAAGTCCTTGTTGGCGGCCTGCAGGGCTTCCACCAGCCGCATGGTGTTGCGTACCGAGACGTTGTCGTCGATCGCGCCGTGGATGATCAAGAGCTTGCCATGCAAGTTGCGGGCAGCCTTGACAACCGAGCTGACGTCGTAGCCCTCCGGGTTGTCTTGAGGCAGCCCCATGAACCGCTCGGTGTAGATCGTGTCGTAATCGCGCCAGTCGGTCACGGGCGCACCCGCGATGCCGGCCGCGAAAAGGTTGCTGTGGGTCATGGCGTAGGACGTCATGAATCCGCCGTAGCTGTGCCCGGCCATGCCGATGCGACGCCGTCGACGTAAGGCCGTTGCTTCAGCCAGGCGATCCCTTCCTTGATGTCCTCCAGCTCCTGCACGCCCAGGTGCTTGTAAGCCTTCCAGGCGGACACCGCCCCCTTGCCGCTGGCGCTTCTGGGATCGAGATGGAAGACGATGAAACCCTGCGCCGCGAGCATCTGGTCGCCGATCCGCCCGCCCGCCCAGCCGTCGTTCGTCATAGGCGTGTGCGGCCCGCCATAAGTCTGGAACCAGACGGGGTACTTCTTGGACGGGTCCAGGTCGGGGGGCAGGGTCAGCTCGCCCTCAAGCAAGAAGCCGTCCTTGGTACGTACCTGCAGGCGCTCATGAGGTCCGAAACGGTACTCCTTGAGCCGATAGACGGGGTTGCTGTCCACGACCCGCACGAGCTTACCGTCGGCGGCGTACAGCTTGACCTTGGGCGGCGTGTGAATGTCAGACCAGGTCGCCAGGTAATTCTTGCCGTCGGGGCTCAGGCTAACCTGGTGGCTGCCCGCGCCCTGCGTGAGGCGTTCGATCGCACCGCCTGGCTTGACCCTGTAGAGATTGGCGGCCATGGGAAAGTCTTTGGTCGCGGTGAAATACACGTAGCCCGAATCCGGATCGACGTGGGCGATGGATCGAACCTCCCACTCCCCTTGCGTGATCTGGCGTATCAGAGTTCCATCGGACGTGTAGTGATAAATATGTTTATAGCCATCACGCTCGCTGGTCCAGAGGAAGGAGCCGTCCTTGAGGACGGTGACCGGGTCTTGATCGGCGATCCATGCCTTGGTGGAGTCACGAAACAGCCGCTGGGGTTTCGGGCTGGGGTCGGCCGCCGCGATCTTGGCCAGGTCGAGCCAGGTCTGAGTCCGATCCTGGATGTAGGCATAAGCCGCCGAACTGTCCGGCCACCAGCCAACATGGCTGATCAGGAAGGCGTCGGCCGTGTAGCCCGACAGGTCGGCCCAGCGCACGGGTCCTCCCCCGGCGCTGACGATTCCCAGCCGGACCTTGGGGTTGGGCTCTCCCGACCTGGGGTACTTGTTCTGTTCGACCTTGCGTGGGCTGGCGGTGTCATTGAGCATCGTCAGCGTGCCCACCGCCGCGTCGTCGAATTCCATGAGGGCGATCTGCTTCGAGTCGGGGCTCCACCAGAAGGCCGGCCAGCGGCGGTTGAAGATCTCCTCGAAGTAGACCCAATCGGCGATCCCATGCCGCAGGTTCTCCGCGCCTCCCGTCGTGAGCGCTCGTTCGACGGGCGCCGCGATGTCTACAACATGCAGATCGTAGTCTCGGATGAAAGCCACCGAGCGGCCGTCGGGGCTGAACTGGGGATACGCTTCGTGGCCCGGATGGTTCGTCAGCCGCACGGCCATCGAGCCGTCGAACGTGGCGTAACAGAGGTCCTCGTCGTGCGTGAACAGGAAACCCTTGTGGGTGGGATCCATGTCGAAGGACATTCCCCGGGCGATGGACTGTGCGGTCTCGTCGTCGATGATGGGCAGCCGCTTCAGACCCTTGGCCAGGGCAACGGTATCGACGAAGGGTCGCGACCTGCCAGTCGCGGCCTCAACCTTGAACAGCTTGCCTTCGCGAATCTGGAGCCAGTGCGCGCCATCGAGCCAACGCGCCGAGACGGGAGATCCGCTGAACGGGCCGCCACCCCGGAAGCCCCGTGGCACTGCTGCGAGCCAGCCGCGATGGGCAAGTCGTGTTTGCGCTCCTCCGCGAGCGCCTCGGCCGCGGTCGTGGTGAGGGGCGCCGGCTGGGGCAGGCGAAGCACCGGGAAGTCGCTGCCGGTCTTCAGGCCGTTGTCAAAGAGCTTCCAGGCGGCCAGGCCGTCCTCCGAGCGAGGCTCGAGCAGGTAGACAGCCAGGCTGCCCAGCGGCTGGGCGGTTTTCACCATGAGCGTGCCCGCGGGCACGCGCCGAGATTCTGTCCGCGGGCTTGACGCGCAGCTCGGTCAGATCGAGTCGATCCCAGCCGCGTGATTGCTGCTTGCCGATCTCTTCGACGGCATACGCCTCGACGTCGAGCTCGATGTCTTCGCGAAGCTCTTGAACGTCGATGCCGTGCCGCTGGAGGGTGGCCACGGCCTGCGCCGAAGCTGGGCGGGAACAGGTACGCGAAGGGCCTGACGACCGTCTCGGTGGCCACGAAATTGTTGAGCACCTCGGCCGGGTATTCCTTGGTCATCTCGGTCCTGACCCGGCGGCCGTTCTCTTCGCGCTCGACGTAGCCGAGGATGGGCTCGGGATTGGCCAGGGGCCGGGCCTCCGAGCGGATCGCCACCCGATCGTCACCGCGGGGCGCCTGGCCGGCTCTCACGGCGGCGCGATCGGCCTCGTTCACCAGCCGGATGATCTCGGCCTTGTGCGCGGCGGCCTGGTTCAGGCACTCGCGCACGAAATCACGGGTGGCCAGCACGCGATCCTTGAACGGGGCGTACGCATACGCCTCGGACAGCACTGACAGCCGGTTTCGCAGTCCGACATAAGTCGTGCCGTACCGCCCCTCCGCGGGAAAGCTCGTCCACTTGGTGTGATCGCGGTTGAAGTTGCCGTAATAATACGCGTCGAGCCCTGCCTTTCTCGAAACCGCTCGTTACCTTGGGGAAAAATTCGCTGCGCATGTAGCTGATCACCTTGGGGTCGCCCGCCGGATTCTTCGGCCCTTCGTAGGTGATCATGTATCGGTGGTGCGACCCGTTGGTGGTATGCGTGTCGATGAACAGGTGCGGCTTCCACGTATTGAAAAACTTGACCAGGGCGCGGGTCTCGGGTGCTTCGAGCTTGATGAAGTCTCGGTTCAGGTCGAGGCCGCGGGCATTGGCTCGCTGGCCCATGCCTTCCTCGGGTCCGTTCTGCCCCGGGCGGTTCGTCTTCGAGACTCGCTCGTTGCCGTCGGCGTTGTAAATCGGCGCCAGGACGATCACCAGATCCTTGAACAGCGCGTGATCCGTGGAACCCAGGAGTCTCCCGTGCCAGCATCGGCAGCGCCTCCTTGCCACACACTTCCCCGGCGTGAATGTTGCCAATGGCCAGCACGATCAGCTTACCGGACCGGGCGGCCTCGTCGGCGTTGTGAACCGGCGGGTCGGCCAGGATCAACATCGGCAACGGCCTTCCCTCGGCCGAGAGCCCGAGCTCGCTGTACTGCGCGTTCGGGTATTTTCGGGCCATCTCCTTGCACAGTGCCACCACGTCGCCATGGCGGGCGGTCGCCTTGAAGCCGCTTTGCTCGGCCACGGTTTGCAGCGCGTCGCCCTGCTGCGGAAGCCCTGTGAGCAGAGGCAAGAACAACGCGGCCAGATTGATCATGGGAGACATCGCCTGAGGTCCTCGTCGAGCCGGTGGAGATCGTGTCAGAGGGTTTCATCCTATCCGACGCGCGCGGCCAAAGCGAGAATCCGCAAGACGTGCTTTCTCGCGCTGCATCTCAGCCAGTCGCCGGTTCGATGAGTTCTTTGAGGAGGGCCGGGAACACCGCCCACGCTTCCAGGTAGGTCGCCTCCAGCGGAGCCGGGATGTATCGAGTCTCCGAGAGGAATATCGGCATTGATGGCAGCGGGTCTCCGACCCCGACCGACTCCACATAGGCCGTCGGTAGGTCGCCGCCGATGTACGACGCGACGGTCAGAGGCTTGCCCGGCGGAGCCTCGAACGGCTCGTCCCCGAGTTCGTCCCAGATCACCTTGTGAATTCCCTGGGGGTCGCGGGGCGTCGGCGGGAACAGGTCCACGACGAGCAAGTTCACCCCCTGGTTGAGGATGTCGGCCGCCTTCTCGGCGAACGTGCGGATCGCATGGCGACTGTCCTTGTTCCCCGGTGACAAAATCTCAATGATGGCGACGACCTTTCCCCGGCCATGGCGGATGACGACTCGGTCGGCTCGCTTCGCGTAGTTGATCTTCTCGAATTTGGCGATGACCCGGGCAGTCGGAGGAGCCGTGGCGACGGCGATCCCGCCTGAGTCATCCTTCGGCGGGCGGGTGTACAGGGTGACTACATCGGGAATCGGGCGGCCGGTTACCTGCTCGGCCATCGCCATATACTCGGGCGGCAGCAGCCCTCCGTTGAGGAAATCGGTCAATGCAGAGATCCACCGCTGGTGGAAGTGGTGGAAGTCACCTGGTTCGAGTCGCGTCCAATCGTGGATCGGCATGGCAGCACCTCCGTTCGCCCATTATACCCGCGCGCAGTGATGGCTTCAGCCGCTAATCCTTGGCTTCTCTCCCTTGCCGCAACGTGGCCCCTTTTGCACTTCAAAACGAGGCCATCTCGACTCGGAAAGTGCACACGAATTCAAGATGGTACACTGGACATCGGATCGATCGGAACAACATGAGGCGTGCTCTTGTCCTGGTCCGGGATGTCGCCGCTGGAGCAAGCCTGATCATTCCCACACACTCAGTACGGCCATCAGCGGGGCGTGGTGATGCTCGCCGGCCAGAAGCTGCCGATCGATCGGCGACAGGCGTGGGCGTTGGTGTGTGGCAGGGATACAGCTAGCCGGGGCCATGTTCCGCCCAGTCAAGGGGCATCGGGCGATGCCTGCCCTCCTCAAGGCTCTGGAGGCCGTGGTCCGGGGGCATCGTCTGGAATCAGTCCGGACGTTGCGTCAGAATGCCCGAAGAGACTGCTTCTGGCAATCGGCACGGAGACGAAACCATGAAAACTCGAACATTCTCGAATACTGCAGCGTCGATCGCGATCGGAGCATTGCTCGGATGGTTAGCGGCCAATTGCCGCCTGAGCCCCATCCAACGAGCCGAAGCAGCCCCGCCGACAACCCAGACAGAGATGCGACCGGCGGTCGCCTCCGCCTCGGAGGACAAGCCGGAATGCTGCCCCAAGGGCTTCCCCAACGGCCTGCTACTGGCGATGGAGGCGCAGAAGCGCACCGCGATTATCCAACCGGATCGGTCGGACAAGAAGCCGAACATCCTCGTCATCTTCGGTGACGACATCGGCCAGTCGAACGTCAGCGCGTACACGCACGGCCTGATGGGATACCGCACGCCGAACATCGACCGGATCGCCAAGGAAGGCATGATGTTCACCGACTATTACGCCGAGCAGAGCTGCACTGCCGGCCGGTCGTCGTTCATCACCGGCCAGTGTACGTTCCGCACCGGTCTGTCGAAGGTCGGTGTCCCGGCTGCTCCCGTCGGTCTGCAAGCACGAGATGTGACCATCGCCGAGTTGCTCAAGAACCACGGCTACGCAACCGGTCAGTTCGGCAAGAACCACCTCGGCGACATGAACAAATACCTGCCGACGGTCCATGGCTTCGATGAGTTTTTCGGCAACCTCTACCACCTCAACGCGGAGGAGGAGCCGGAACTCCGCAATTACCCGCGCGACCCCAAGTTCAAGGAGATGTTCGGCCCACGCGGCGTGCTGCGTTGCAAGGCCACGGACAAGGACGACCCGACGGAGCAGCCACGCTGGGGCCGGGTCGGCAGGCAGTCCATCGAGGACACCGGCGCACTCACGAAAAAGCGGATGGAAACCATCGACGATGAGACGACGGACGCGGCAGTCGATTACCTACAGCGGCAGGCCAAGGCCGGCAAGCCGTTCTTCTGCTGGATGAACACCACTCGGATGCACCTCCGCACCCATGTCAAGGCGGAGCACCGCGGGCCGCCGGGACTGACCGCTCGAACCGAGTACGCCGACGGCATGATCGAACACGACGGGCACGTTGGGAAGATGCTCAAGGCGCTCGATGACCTCAAGATCGCCGACGACACGATCGTCCTGTACACGACCGACAACGGCCCGCACATGAACACCTGGCCGGACGGCGCCATGACCCCGTTCCGCAGCGAGAAGAACACCAACTGGGAAGGCGCCTTTCGCGTGCCGTGCATGATCCGCTGGCCGGGCAAGATCAAGGCCGGCTCAATCTCCAACGAGATGGTCAGCGGGCTGGACTGGTGCCCGACGCTGCTCGCCGCGGTGGGCGACCCCGATGTGAAGGAAAAGTTGCTTGCGGGCCACGAGGCGGACGGGAAGAGGTTCAAGGTTCACCTCGACGGCTTCAACCAGTTGCCATATCTGACCGGCCAACGGGAGCGGAGCGCCGCGGCAGCACTTCTTCTACTTCAACGACGACGGGGATCTGGTCGCCCTGCGATACGAGAACTTCAAGGTCGTATTCCTGGAGCAGCGGGCCACCGGCACCTTGCGCGTGTGGGCCGAGCCGTTCACCGCGCTCCGCGTGCCCAAGTTCTTCGACCTGCGAGCCGACCCGTACGAGCGAGCGGACGTCACCTCCAACACATACTACGACTGGTGTCTTGATCAGGTCCCACTCCTGTACGGTGCCCAGGCCGGGACGGCCAAGTTCCTGGAGACGTTCAAGGCGTTTCCACCCAGCCAGCGGGCGGCCAGCTTCACGATCGACCAGGCGATGGAGAAGTTGAAGCACGGCCTTGGCGACTGAGGCCGTCAAATGAACGTGAGGGAGAAGAACTTCAAGTGACGCCGCACAACCAATCGTCAGGGCTTCACGTTAGCAATCGTGGGCTCGCTCCGAGCCCGCAGTTCGATGAGGTGCTGCAGCATCGCCAGGTGCAGGCGTAGGTGGTAGAACTCCTCCATATAGCTCAGGGGGACATCCACGTAAGCGACTTGTTGCTCGATGTCTTTCAGACGCGCAAGTTCCTGCTCCAGTGCCGGACCCGACAGGCCGCTCACGAGTCTCTGGTCGATTTCCCGCAGATCGGAATACCAGAGGTAGATCTTCCGCCTCGTTCGCCAGCGCATCAGCGGCGGAGCAGCCCGGAGCAGCGGCATCATCAGCATGACCAGCGGGATGAGCATCACCTTGGCCCGATCGACCAGCGAGGCGATCCAGAAGGGGAGAAGCCGCTGCAGCACGGGCTGGCCGGACCTGTAGAAGTGCTTCGCGTCCTCGCTGACGGGGAAGTCGCAATACGACCCGGAGGGGAACTCGCCAGGATGGGAGATCTCGTCACCCTTGCCGTGGATTCGCGTGGCGGCAGCGAGCAGGAGCGGGACCAAGGCGGGGTGGAAATCCTTGCGAACGACCAGCATGGCCGTCGGCGCCAGCAGAGCGATGTCCTGGCCGGGAATGTTCTGGCCCAGGTTCACCATTCCCGCCGGCACGGTGACCGGCGCCAGGAATCGGAATCGGCGATGATAGGCCTCGTGCTGGTCGAAGTTCAGGAGATGCACACTGCGATCGTTCAGCAGGTTCTGGATGTAATCGGCCTCGAAGGCGGCGACGAAGAACGCGGCATCCAGCTCTCCTTTCTGCAAGGCCTTGGCCGCGGCAGCGACGTCTTCCTGGACCAGAACAGTCCTCGAGGCTTCCTGGGAGGATTTGGATTCGATCAGGCCGTTGACCTTGAGCAACTGCATGGCGATGGCATGGGTACCGCTGCCCGGCGGACCGACACCGATTCGCTTGCCCACGAGCTGACTGAGGCGCTCAAGCTGCTTATCGCCCCGGTAGAAGAGCCACAAGGGCTCGCGATACAGGCTGCCCAGTGCATAGAAGCGCTCGACCTCCTCGGGGCTGGCCACGCCGCCTTGAACGATGGCGACCGCCACGCCCGAGTCGTCCTGGCCCAGCAGGCGCAGGTTCTCCACCGAGCCCGCCGTCTCGCGCACCTCGACGGACAGACCGTCTTTTTGCAATTCCTCCGCGTATTTCTGGGCAAAGCGGAAGTACGCCCCATTCTCACCGCCACTCGCAATGACAATTCTGCGGGGCGGCGGCGGCTCGACGAACATCAGGTACGTCGCGATCAGCGCCGCCAGGCAGAACGCGAAGATCCAAACCCAGACGACCAGGACACGCCTTCCTCGGCTCCGGGGCTTGGGCTGCGTCACGTTTCGTGGAGGTGCGGAGGGCGCAGACTGATTCTCGAGTGTCGATGCGCTCATGGCATGTTGGGCAGCCGGCGGCGCGATACGTAGGAATGCCAGTTTGTTTAGGGGCATCGTACTGACTTTTGAACCGGAATTTCCCAATGATTCCACTTGAGAGGCCGGATCGACCCGGCGCACGACAATGCTGCGGGGCCATCCACCGAAGGCTCAATCGGCCGACTCCGCCTCGGCGCTGAGTGCCTCCCACCGCGCCTCGTCGTCCTTGAGCGCATCCGACTTGCGTTGGATTTGATCCTCCAGGTTGGCCGGCGGCTCCGGCCCCTCTCGTTGCTGCTCCAGCTCGAAGACGTCCTTCTGGAACTCGACGACCTGCAGCGCACAGCCCTGCAGCTCCTGCTCGACCTCGGCCTGCGATCGTTTTCCCATGGTACCCTCGCAACGGAATAGAAACGCCCGATTCCACACACGGACCGAATCCACGCACTCGGCGGGCTGGTGCGCCCGCGTTCGCAACGGTGCTCGGCGCGCTCTTGAGGTACCGCCCGAACGCGAGGCGCCGCCCTTCTCGTGCGCGCGAGCCACCAGCCCGCAAGACGGTACCTGACACCACTTCCGACGTCCGGGGAGACACTTCGCGGAATTCGGCCGGTCGGTCGAACGGGTTCTCCCCTGGCTTGATCCGAGCCGCCTCAGGCCATGGCTCAGCGGAGCGGTCTGCACATCACAGGGATGGGCTAGAAAAGCTGCCGCGGCGTGCCGTGTCCGTCGTAGCAGTAGGTCGTCGCCCTCACTTCTGCTCTTCGACTTGCGCAGGCGGTGCTTCGCGCTTGATCAGCTCGATCCCGTTCTGGCAGTCACCTTTTGCCTTGTAGCCCTCGCTGGAAGTCGCGATGATCCGACCGTTGCTCGAAACGAATCGCCAGCGATATTCTCCCGCGTTGTCTTTGTAGAGCTCGAATCTTGACATGATGCCCCCTCACTGCGACGTCGGCCCGAGACACAACACCCAGGATCAGCAGTGCCCAAGGTCCGTCGGCGTAGCGGATAGTCAGGTTATTTTGATGTGGGCACTATTGGGCAAGCCGCCTGTTCTTCTGCCTGCATAGCCCCGACTGCGCGGCTCATGATTCGCTCGTTCCGGCCACTTCGGAAAGCCCCGGCACGAGTTTCTCGACCATCCCCAGGACCTCGGGCGGCAGCTTGTCCTTGAAGAATTCGAGCACTTTGGGCAGAAACGCCTTGAGTTGATCGGGCGAGAACCCGTGCTGGGTGAGTCGTGTGAACAGGTCGGTGGCGGCTTCCCCCCGGTTGCCGAAGAGTTTGCCAGCCAAACCCGTGACAGCCTGGATCATTCCACCTGCTTCCGCCTCCGTGGACTCGGAGGCAGAGATCATCGCTCCGGCATCGGGTAGGACGCCCTGCACCTTGGAGAACAGCTCGGGGGGCAATTGATCCTGAAGCATCTTCAGGACGGCACCCAATCCCTTCCTGATGAGATCGGGGCCGATCCCGGTTTGAGAAGATAGGGAGCTGACGATGTCACTCATGGTCGCACCTGCTCGGTCGGGTTCGTATCGCTGGGCTGAGGTGGCCCGGTCAAATTCCGCGAATGACATTGGCCCCATGAATCAAACACGACGCTTCAACGGGGCACGGGGCAATTGGTATCCAGATGTGATTTGGGATCTCCGGGATGAGTGTTGATCTCCCCTCCACAGCCTCGTCCGACTCTCCCCAACGCGCATTGGAACCGGCTCGAATGCCGGCGTCAAGAAAAATCGGCGGAATATCTTCCGAGCTTCCGAGCGACCCCGCCGGCAAGCTCGTACTGAGCGGCGATGGATGAGACCTTGAGATAGAGGGGATTGTCGTTATACCTCATCTGGACGAGGTTACGTTCGCCCCGCGATCCAAACGACCGGCACGGCAAGCAAGGTCTAATGCGGCTACCGTATGGGTTTTGTCGGTTCTGTCGGGCATGCACTGGAGGATTCCCACTCATGACGCGAGGGGACGATCAGGTTTGAGCCCTGCTCACTACGTCAGCCCACAAAACCGTCGCAACCGAACCCACGGTGTGCCAGTTCATACAACTTGTATGATTGGTCAAACCCGATCATGCCGATCGGTCACCGGGGAAAGGTACATGAGCCCCAAGGACCAATCGCTGCAGGAGCTACGGGCTTGTCATCGACGGTCCTCGGTCGGGCAGGCCACGCGGTCTCCAGGAGGGAGCGATGGCGCGTTTCTATGCTTGGATGATCGGCCTCGTATCGGGTCTTCAAGCCTTCGGTGTGTTCGTCATGGCGCAGGAGGCTTTCATTCCAGCGACAGAGATTTCGCCTGGTCCACCTCCCGTGTATCGACTTTCGCTGGAGGAAGCCCAACGGATTGCTCTGGCCGACAACACCGGCCTTACCTTGGGACAGCTCGGCGTGCAGGAGAAGTCAGTCGCGGTCGATGCCGCGAGGAGGGATTATTCCCAAAGCTGCTGGGCAAAGCGCAGGATCTGGCGCATGCTTATGTTGGAGGCGTGTCGTCTCCGGCTCGTTGTCAATACGGACGCGGAATGTCGGAGCGGTCTGATAGGCCGCCGCGGCGGGGCGATCGCGCCCGAGTCAACGTTGCAATGGACTGCACCGGCCGTGACAGTTTTCCCCGCCGCGGCGCATGGAGCGGTTGCGCAGGAAAGCCTGGATATGTCGATAATCAAGACGATGTCGGCTGGCACTTCGGCCCTGTTCCGCCTTCGTTTGTTCGGCCTGGAACAGAAGGTCGGGCGCGACGGAGCAAAAGGCGTATAACGAAGCCAACCGAGAAATGCACAACATGAGATTTGATGATGAGTTGAGTCGATAAGGCCTGGGAACGGGCAAAAAAACAAACCCAAATCCGCGCAGAGCGCTCAGTGATCGGGTGTGGGCAAGGACGCGATGTGAATGAATCAAGGAATCATGTTCGGCGGGCTCGATCGATCGGAACAGCATTCCCGGTCATCCCGCGTTTGCGGCTGACCGACGCTGCGAGTCTGACCCCCACTTTGCAAGAAAAAGGCCGAAAGTCGCGAAACGAAGCCAGATAGAAAAACGTTGTAACAGCCTGATGATTATGGACTTGAATGCCCAGATCGGCAGTCTGGTCGCGAAAGAACGAACCCAAATTGCCTGTCAGCGTCACCAGGCGACCGGCTCACACGACGTTGGCGCGGCGCACGACTTCACGACCTGAGGACTGACCTGGCACCAGCGGGAGAGACGCTGACGTGTGGGCCGGCGGTTCGCGCGGCGCCCCCAAGGACTTCGGCCAGCAGCTTGAACATCCGGTCGCGAAATAGGGAGAGCGAAAACGACTTCGCCCTGCGACGGGCGAGAACCGGATCGTGGGTGCAGCCATTTGCTTCCCAGGCTTCGATGGCCAACTCGAGGGCGCTGGGGTGGGGTTCGCCGTACAGCCTGCCGACCGAGTTGTCGACCGTCTCGGCGGCACCGCCGAGTCCGAGCGCGATCACGGGCGCTCCGCAGGCCAGCGCCTCGACGGGGACGATTCCAAAATCTTCCTCGCCGGGGAACAGCAACCCGCGGCATTGGCAGTAATGATCGCGAATCACGTCGTCGGGCTGCCAACCCAGGAAAGAGACCGTCGGGCCGGCAAGCGATTCCAGGCGCGCCCGCTCGGGTCCCGCGCCGATCACCACGAGCCGCCGGCCCAGACGATTGCAGGCGGTCACCGCGTGGTCGATGCGCTTGTACGGGACGAGTGCCGAGACAACGAGGTAAAAGTCCTCACGGCTCGAAGGGGTCGTCGCAGGCCGGTAGTACTCGGTATCGACGGGAGGATGAATTACCCGGCTGTCGCGATCGTAGGCGGTGGCGATTCGCTCGCGAATGGTTTCGGAGATGGCCACGAACTGTGTGACGCGGCGAGCGGTCGCGCGATCCCAGTCTCTTAGACGGTCAAGAAGCAGTCGAGCCACGGCTCTGCGGATCGGCCGATCGGACCAGCCTTCGAGGTATGCGTCTCGCCCCTGCCAGGCATAGCGCATCGGCGTGAAGCAGTAGCAGACGTGGGGCACGCTGTGGGGCGGCTCGACCGACTTGGCTACACAGTGGCTCAGGCTGATCACGAGGTCAACATCGCGGATCTTCCAGGCCCGGGCCGCCAGGGGCATTAGCGGAAGCAAGTGCCTGTAGCACCGGAAGATTCCCGGCACTTTCTGGAGTGGCGACGTGCGAATCGCCATCGACTCAATGTCCGGGCTCGCCGAGCCAGCACGATGAAAGAGAGTGTACAAGTGCGCCTGGGGAAAGGCCTGGCAGAGAACCTCGAGGCACTTCTCGCCACCTCTCATGCCCGTCAGCCAGTCGTGGACGAGCGCAACGCGCAGACCGGCGAGCTCTGGGGGAACGGGGTTCGGCTTGTAGCCCGCATGGATTCTGCCGCCAGTTCGGTCTTCGGGAAGGTCAATTCTTGCGATTCGTCGTTGAGCGTGGGCGTCCATGCCGGGCTCCTTCAGGCCTTCCAGGCTTGTTCCAGTCGTGGAGCGGTTCGGTTCCGACCGACCGACTGGTATCTCACAATCTTGAGCCGCGTGAACTTATCCGAGATCACGGAATCGGGCAAGGCGGCCGCGCTTGCGGGCCGTCACGCCATTTCAGCTCACCGTGGCAGGCGGAATTGGTTCCGATTACGATAACGTTGGTCAAATGGCCGAGCAAACGTATTCGGGCTCAAGAGGTACCATACCGAAGATGTCCGCGACAATCGCTTCCCCACAATCGTCACCGCTGGCCTCTCGCTTGCGCACCGACCTGACGGCTGTGGTCGGGGCCGAGAACGTCTTGCACCACCGCGATGAGCTCCTGGTCTTCGAGTGCGACGGCTACGTCATCGAGAAGAAGGTTCCCGACGTGGTCGTGTTTCCGACCTGTACCGAGCACGTCGTCGAGCTGGTCAAGCTGTGCAATCGGTACGACGTGCCGTTTGTGCCGCGGGGGGCCGGCACGAGCCTGGCGGGAGGAACGCTCGCGGTCGGCGGCGGGGTGATGATCTGCCTGACGCGAATGAAGCGGATTCTCGAAATCAACACCCGTGACCGCTACGCGATCGTCGAGCCGGGAGTCGTGAATGTCTGGCTGACGCGCGCATTGTCGGGACGTGGCTTCCACTACGCTCCCGACCCGTCAAGCCAGACAGCCTGCACGATCGGCGGCAACGTGGCTACGAACTCAGGAGGGCCCCATACGCTCAAGTATGGCGTCACGGTCAACCATGTGCGCGGGGTTGAGCTGGTGTTACCCGATGCGTCCGTCGTGAACATCGGCGGCATTGTCGAGGACTTGCCCGGCTATGACCTGAGCGGGCTGATCGTCGGCCACGAGGGGACGTTCGGCGTCGTCACCAAGGCGGTCGTTAACCTGACGCGTGACCCCGAGGCGGGGCGGACGCTGCTCGGGGTATTCGACTCGGTGGAATCGGCCACCGAAACCGTCAGCGGCATCATCGCCGCGGGAATCGTGCCGGCGGCGCTCGAGATGCTTGATAACCTGATGATCCAGGCCGTCGAGCAAGCCTTCCATTTCGGGTTCCCCACCGAGGCGGGCGCGATTCTGATCATCGAGGTTGACGGTCTCGACGCCGGCATGGACCGCGAGGCCCAGGCGATCTCCGAGATCGTCCAGTCGCATGGCGGGCAAGTGCGGCGGTCGATCACCTGGAAGACGCGCAAGGAGCCCGAATATGTGGCGATCTGGAAGAGCCGCAAGTCGGCCTTTGGCGCGATCGGCCGGCTGAGCCCTACGTTCTGTACCCAGGACGGCGTGGTGCCGCGCACCATGCTGCCCCATATCCTGCGATTCATCGAGGGTGTCTCCCAGCGGTACAACATCCGGATCGCCAACGTCTTTCACGCGGGCGACGGCAACATTCACCCGATTCTGCTCTTCGACGAGCGTGACGCCGAGCAGGTTAAACGGGTCTTGCACGCCAGCCACGAGATCCTGGACGAGTGCATCCGCGTCGGAGGCAGCGTGACCGGCGAGCATGGCATTGGCGTGGAGAAGATGGCGTTCATGCCCAAGCTCTTCACACCGGAAGACCTGGCCGCCATGGTTGCGATTCGCCAGTCGCTGAATCCCGACGGCAGATGCAGCCCTTCCAAGGTGCTTCCCACCGGCGGCCATTGCATCGAGCGCTCGAGCCCGGGGCACCGGGCCTCGGCATGAGGAAGCCGGTCATTCACTGGCGGCGGCTTGTCCGCTATGATGGGAATTGCGGACGTATGGCTCCGAGGCTCCGTTTCCACGGGTGCGGGGCCTTGCAGTCGGATGTTATGGATCGATCGTTCGATTCCACTCGGCTCAAGAGGAGACGCCCTGGCGTGGCCAAGCGTAATCCCTACTCGCGCTGGCGGCGGCTTCCTCCCGTCTTCCGATCCGGCGAGCACAAGCTTCCGGGCTACGGTGACGAGGCGCAGCGGATCATCCTGTATCTTCAGGGAGACGCGCTGGATCAAGCCGAAGCATTGGCCGAGCAGGCCGGGGTGCCAACCCTCCAGGAATACTGCGCTCAATTGCTGGCCCGGGCCATTGAAGTTGAGCGGCTGAAACACCACATGGCGGACGTTGAGGCGAAACACGGGCCACTGCGCGGGTTCAACGAGGTTACCGGTGATCCGGGTTATCTGGCCGAATGGCGTGAACAATCAGAAGCCCGAGAGATCGTCACGGCCAAGGACCAACCGGACAGCGTGCCTGGCGGAGAAAGCGATAACGGGTTGATCGTGCCCGTCGAGCCGCCGGGATTGCCGGCGCCGCCCGACGAGCTGGATACGAACTCACCCAGTCAAGCGGAATCAACAGCGGAGCCCGAGCAGCCCGCGCTGGCTGAGCCTCCGCGGATCAGAATCGAAATCGGCCAGTATGCGATCGGCCCGGCTGTCACGGAAAGGATCGTTGCCGAAGTGTTGGACGCATCAGCGATTGAAGTCGTGTTATCCCACGTGGGACTGGGCCGTGACGATCCCCAGACGTTCCTCCCCAGCTTGAGAAGAGGCGTGCCTGTCTCGCCGCAGAAAGTCGATGAGCTGATGACAGCGCTGCGGCGACTCGAGGCCGATAACCAGGGCGCGACGCTGCTTGATCGAAGGCTCTCCTACGCTCTGCATCGGCTGGCCATGGAGTCGCAAGTCTTGCTCACGGAAGCGTGGCCGGGGGTTTTCGACGACCGGATGCAAGCGGCGATCCGGGGGGTGCAAGAGATGGTTGAGCGAATTCTCTCGGGCCAGGATATTCGCTACTACGAGAACCAGGGCGTTCCGGCCGCGGAGAGTCATTCGTGACTGACACTGCGGCCCTGTCGTGGCCGGACACCGCCTTGGGCAGTCCAGTGGGCGATGGACGCCACGCGCACGCGACCATCAGGCCCGAGTCGGTCGAGAGCCTGTGCCAGACGGTACGGGAACAGGTGGCCCTGGGGCACGCGATCTATCCTCAAGGCGGGTGTACCGCGCTGGGCTATGGGGGAATCCCAGGCCGGCCCGGAGTGGCCATTGATACGCGATCACTCGGCCGGGTCATCGAGTATCCCCATGCCGACATGACCATCACCGTGGAGGCCGGGATCACGGCGGAGGCTTTGCGCCAGGTGCTCGCCGAGCGGAACCAGCGGCTGCAAATTGATGTTCCCCAGGCGGCTCGAGCGACGCTCGGCGGCGTCTTCGCCACAAACACATGCGGTCCCCGGCGATTTGGACTGGGCCGGCCTCGCGATCAGATCATCGGAGTCAGCTTCGTGACGTCCGAGGGCGCACTCGTCAAGGGAGGCGGACGGGTGGTCAAGAACGTGGCCGGGTACGACTTCCCAAGGCTGCTGACCGGCTCGCTGGGAACGCTGGGAATCATCACCCAGATGACCCTCAAGGTGCGGCCGCTGCCCGAGGCGTCGGCAGTCCTCTGGGTTAGCTACACCGAGCCCGGCGCGCTGGCCGGCGCGCTCGACGGCCTGAACACCTCCGGATCGCGTCCCGTCGCTCTCGACCTGCTCAATCGATCGGCTGCACAGGCGATCGGCGGACCGGTTGACTTGCCGGGCTCAGACTGGGTGCTCGCCATCGGGCTGGAAGACAATGCCGCCTCGGTGGCATGGCAGATCAGCCGCCTGAGGAGCGAGCTGGGTCCGGCGAGCATCATCGTCCGCGACGGGGCCGACTCGGTCGAGGTCTGGTCGGGCTTGATCGAATTTCAAGCCGCTGAGCCCGGCTCCATGAGCTGCGTGGTCAGTATTCCCCCTTCGACCGTCAGCCAGTACGTTGAAAAGGCTGACCCTGGCCGCTGGAGTGTTCAGGCCCACTCGGGTAACGGGATCGTGCGGATGCATGCCCTGGGCGACTGGACGCTGGACGAAGCCGACGCCGCAGTGAGCCGCCTGCGTGGCCTTGCCCAGAGCGATGACGGCAGCCTTATTCTCTCGCGCTGTCCCACCGATTGGAAAGAGCGGCTGCGCGTCTGGGGCGATCCCAGGCCGGACTGGACGCTCGCCAAACGGGTCAAGTCGGCCCTCGACCCCAGTGGAGCCATGAACCCGGGGCGATTCGTGGGCGGAATATGATGTAAATACGTTTAACCACAGAGGGCACAGAGACCACAGAGAGAAATGAAGAAAAGGAAAAGAGAATCGCACTGAAAAATATTAGACTATGTCTATGATACATGAAACACGTACCATGATCTAAACTAATAGCATTCAATTCTTCATCCTCCCTCTCTGTGTTCTCTGTGCTCTCTGTGGTTAAATCCTTCTTCTGCATTGTTGAATCCTCGGTGCTGGCTGAGGTCGTTTTTTCTTGAGGTCTTGCACGATCATGGCGATGGCGAGCGGGAAAGAAAAGGTTCATGAATCGGGCATTGACCTCGACTGGTTGAGCCGCAAGATCGAGTACCGCAACTTTCAGGAATGCGTGCACTGCGGTCTTTGCACCGCGAGCTGTCCCACGTATGTGGAGACCGGCAACGAGAACGACAGCCCACGGGGTCGAATCTACTTGATGCGGGCCGTCACCGACGGGCGGTTGGCGATGGGGCCCGACGTGCGCCGGCACCTGGAGCTGTGTCTTGATTGCCGGGCCTGCGAGTCGGCATGTCCCTCAGGCGTGCGGTATGGCAACCTCATAGAGCCATTCAAGATCGCCATGCAGAAGGACGCACCGGCCGAGGCCAGGGCCAGCCTGCTCGAGCGCCTGATCTTGCATCATCTCTTTCCCTACGCCGGGCGCGTCAAGGCTGCGCTTCTGCCGGCGCGCGTCTTCCAGAAGCTTGGTCTCCTCGACTGGGCCGAGAGGACGGGCCTGACGCGGCTCTTGCCGCCGACCTTGCGACGGATGGCAGCCATGTTGCCCAGGCTTTCTGGGGCAGGGTCAAGGCTGCCCGAGGTCCTGCCGGCGATCGGACCGAAGCGCCGCGGGTGGCCCTCTTCCTCGGCTGCGTGGGCGACGCGATGTTTCCCGAGACCAGTGCCGCCACGGCTCGCGTGCTCCAGCAGAACGGTTGCGAGGTCGTGATTCCGCGAGGTCAGTCTTGCTGCGGCGCGATTCACTATCACTCGGGCGTTGAAGAGCCCGCTCTGGCATTCGCTCGCCAAAATATGAGCGTCTTCGATCACGACGAGTCTCGACGCCGTCATCGTCAACGCGGCAGGCTGTGGCGCAATGCTTAAAGACTACGCTCATATCTTGCCCGCAGCCGATCGCGAACAGGCCGAGCGGTTCGTCGCCAAGGTCAAAGACATCTCCGAGTTTCTGGTCGCACTAGGGCCGGTTGCTCCCAAGCATCCGCTGAACAAGAAAGTGACTTACCACGACGCCTGCCACCTTTGCCATGCCCAGCAAATTCGCACCCAGCCCCGCCAGCTTCTGGCCATGATCCCCGGGCTCGAGCTGGTTCCGCTCGAGGAGACCGAGATCTGTTGCGGCGCGGCGGGGACGTACAATCTGACCCAGCCCGAGATGTCGGAACGATTAGGCCGGCGCAAGATGGACAATATCCAGGCCACCGGGGCGCAGGTCGTGGCCACGGGGAACGTCGGCTGCATTCTCCAGATCGCTCGCAAGGTAAAGGAAAGCGGTAGCCCGATCGAGGTGGTTCATCCTGTCGATCTTCTTGATCGGACGTATGGAGATCCCAGGACTCCTCTATCGGTTAGTTAGCCAGACCTGGACAACACGCCGGGCTCGTCCCTGCTCGCCCTCGAGGATACGCTCGTCATCTGGGCCGTACTGAACGATGAGACGCTCCTCCGGTTGGATGGCGTCGTAGATCTGTAAGGCCAGGAAGTTCTCGGGATCGGCGAGAGCCTCGACCACCAAGGGGAGGATCTCAGGCCCCAGTTGTACCAAGGAATCGAATTCCTCGCCGACCGTTCGGGTGTGCGGATCGGAACTGACTGCGAGCCCTCCACGGAACCACGTGGCCTTCCAGGCGTTGAAAGCGGTGTCGAAAGCGTTCTGAACCTGTCTGGGAATACGAGAGCGCTGCTCACGTAACTGTTTCTTCTGTGCGGCGGTCAGGTAAGACCTGACGGTCTTCTCTTTCATGACCTCCTCCAAGATCGGCTCGAAGACAGGTGTGGCCAGAAGGCTCCTCCTATAGAACGCAAGAACGCGTCCATAGCTGCTCCCGGCGAACTCGCTAAGACCGTGCTGTATGCGAAGGTCGCCTCCGCATTTTGATTCCCACCGTGGCCCATGGCCGGGACCCGAGATGCAGCCGTGGGTCATGTCAGAGATCGAATGTCCCCACGCGGAGATTGGCCCGTCGCCTGACCGCAGGAAGCCGAAGCCACGATAAAAGGCGTCGAAGTTGGCGATCGAGCCGCCGGGCCAAAGCCAGCGATCGGTGAATCCGACCGTCCACGAAATGCAATTGTAGACGATCGAAACCTCTCCGGACACGACCGCCTGATCAACGTTCAAATTCGGAAATAGACTCCGGAAACGTTGTTTCTCCACGGTTGTCATAGGGCGTGCCATGATCACACCAGAAGCATTCTACCGACGAGCGAGGGTGTTCGACTTGCTCGCTTACACCTTCGGCCCCGCCCGGCGCACTTCTTCGGATGCTCCGTCGGCGTACTTGGCGAAGTTTTCTCGGAAGAGGCCGGTGAGCTTGCGGGCGGTGCGAGTGTAAGCTTCGTGGTCGGCCCAGGCGTTCCGGGGCATGAGCATCTCCGTGGGCACGCCCGGGCACAGGGAGGGTATCTGGACATCGAAGACTGGATCTTCGTGGAGCGGGATTCGGGCAAGGTGGCCGTCGTGGATGGCGTCGATGATATGGCGGGTGTAGTCGAGCTTGATCCGCGAGCCCACGCCGTACGAGCCACCGGTCCAGCCTGTGTTGACGAGCCAGGCGCGGACTTCGTGCCGCCGCATCCGTCGCGCCAGGAGCTCGGCGTAACGCGCGGGATGAAGTACCATGAACGCCGCGCCAAAGCAGGCCGAGAACGTGGCCTCCGGCTCCTTGACTCCCACCTCGGTGCCCGCGACCTTGGCCGTGTATCCGCTCAAGAAGTGGTACATCACCTGCGGCAGACTGAGCCGGCTGACCGGCGGCAACACGCCGAACGCGTCACACGTGAGAAAGACGATGTCTCGAGGATGTCCCGCCACGCAGGGGATCTGGGCATGGTCGATAAACTCGATGGGGTAGCACGCGCGCGTGTTCTCGGTGATCGAGCGGTTCCAGTAGTCGGGCTCACGCGTCTCGGGGTCGAACACCACGTTTTCGAGCACCGTGCCGAACCTGACCGCCCGGTAGACCTGCGGCTCTTTCTCCTCGCTCAGGTCGATGCATTTGGCGTAGCAGCCACCCTCAATATTGAACACGCCTTCATCAGTCCAGCAGTGTTCGTCGTCGCCGATCAACTCGCGTCTGGGATCGGATGACAGAGTGGTTTTGCCGGTTCCCGACAGGCCGAAGAAGAGCGTCACATCGCCGCTGGGCGACTCATTGGCGCTACAGTGCATCGACAGAATGCCGCGTTTGGGCATCCAGTAATTCATCGCCGTGAAGATGCCTTTCTTCATCTCGCCAGCGTACTTGGTGCCGAAGATGACCAGCTCTTTGCGCTCGAGGTCGAGCGCCACGCATGTCTGCGACGCGACCCCGGGAATCCTCGTGTCGGCAGCGGCTTCACCGGCGTTGTAGATGACGAAATCAGGTTCGCCGAAAGACCTGTGTTCTTCCAGGGTGGGACGGATCAGGATGTTGTGCATGAAGAGCGCATGGTAGGCCAGGCTGCAGATGACGCGGACCTTGAGCCGGTAACGCGGATCCCAGCCGGCATAGCCATCGACGACGTACACTCGGTCTCGTCCGTGCAAGTAGTCGAGGGCGTGCTGTCGGAGTTTCAGGAACGAATCGCTCGGGGCCGGAATATTGACCGACCCCCACCAGACGTCGCCGCTGCTCTCAGGGTTCTGAACGATCCGCTTGTCCACGGGGCTGCGGCCAGTCTTCTCGCCGGAGAAGGTGGCCAGAGCGCCGGTAGCCGTGATGGCCGCTCCTTCGAACGCGGTTCCAAGCTCGTAAAGCCGCGCCGCGCGGCATTATTGAGGGTCTCGGAAGGCATGATCTTGGTCCCTTGGTGCGACGTGAACTGATGGGCCGTCGCGTGTTTCCCGTGTGTGGCCGAAGGCCCGTCTTCACGGCAGGTATTCATACGCGGGCAAGGTCAGGAAGTTGACGAGCGTCGGGCTCGTCGTCACCTGATCGAAGATCGTGCGAGCGAGCGGAAACTTGCCCTGCTCGTACGCCTCGGGGCCGACGTCGGCTCGAATCTTGCCCAGTTCTTCATCCATCACTGAGCGAAACAAGCTCGACGGTGATCTTGCGGCCGTCGTCGAGCACCCCGCGCGGATAACGAATCCATTGCCATATCTGGGTGCGTGAAATCTCGCACGTCGCGGCGTCTTCCATCAGGTTGAAGATGGGAACGCAGCCCAGACCGCGGAGCCAGCTTTCCAGGTAGCGCAGCCCGACGTTAATGTTCACCCTCAGGCCTCTTTCGGTGATCGGACCGTCCGGAACGGCCAGCAAGTCGGCCGCGGTGACGTGGACGTCCTCGCGCAGCCGGTTGAGCTGGTTGGGCCCGGGCATCCGCTCGTTGAAGACTTCCAGCGCGATCGGCACGAGGCCTGGGTGGGCAACCCAGGTGCCATCGTGGCCGTCGCCGGCTTCCCGCAGCTTGTCCTCGCGCACTCTTCCGAGCGCCAGGGCGTTGGCTTCGGGATCATTCTTGATCGGGATCTGCGCGGCCATTCCTCCCATTGCGTGGGCGCCGCGGCGGTGGCAAGTCTTGATTGTAAGCTGAGAGTAAGACCGCATGAAATGCGTGGTCATCGTCACGAGCGCCCGGTCGGGCAGCACAAAATCGGGCCGGCTGCGGAACTTCTTGATGAAGCTGAAGATGTAATCCCAGCGTCCGCAGTTGAGGCCGACGATGTGATCGCGCAGCTCGTACAGGATCTCATCCATCTCGAAGGCCGCCAGGATCGTCTCGATCAGCACGGTGGCGCGCACCGTGCCGGTGGGCAGCCCGAGCTCGCGCTGGGCCGCCACGAAGACGTCGTTCCAGAGCCGGGCTTCGAGATGGCTCTCAAGCTTGGGCAAGTAAAAGTAGGGGCCCGTTCCCTTGGCAAGCAGAGCGTGTGCGTTGTGGTACAGGTACAAAGCGAAGTCAAACAGGGAGCCCGAGACGGCCTGGCCGTCGACCGTGACGTGCTTTTCGCTCAGGTGCCAGCCGCGGGGGCGAACCAGGAGCGTGGCCGGACTTGGGCCCACCGTATATTTCTTGCCCTCGGGACTCGTGAAGCTGATCGCGCCTCGGACGGCGTCGCGCAGGTTGAGCTGGCCCTCGATCGTGGCGTCCCAGGTCGGCGCGTGGGCGTCCTCCAGGTCGGCCATGAATACTTTGGCACCCGAGTTAAGTGCGTTAATGATCATTTTGCGGTCGACGGGACCGGTTATCTCGACGCGGCGATCGAGCAGGTCGGCCGGGGCGGGCGCGACTCTCCAGTCCGCCTCGCGAATGGCCCTGGTCTCGGTCAGAAAGTCAGGCGTCCAGCCTGCGTCCAGCCTCGCCTGGACTTCGGCCCGGCGCGCCAGCAGTTCCCGTCGCCGCGCGTCGAACGTGCGGTGGAGGAGGGCCACCAGCGATAGGGCGCCGGGCGTGAGGATCTCGGCGTACTCGGGCTTGACCGGGGCTTTGATTTCCACACTCGGGTCGATTTCCGTCCCGGCCTGGGTTGCTGCCATCGTGTCATTCTCCCGCTTCGGAGTTCTCCGCTTCCTTGAGTGTAGATCGAGAGACGGGGGTTGACAATACACCCAGGCGGGGGACTTTCAAGTCGAACGGTCAGTACTTCCGATGTGCAACAGGCGCGCCCTTTGCAGAGCGGTACAGCCGATCTGGAGCCGTTGTGGGATTGTGTTGTCACACACTCTCATGGCTTGTTGCATTTGATCGGTCTGAGAGAATTGCCATTCTACGCTGTTGTCCTGACGCACGGTTAGCTACCATAATTGGCCAATCCCCGTAACTTTTCCTGGCTTCCCTTTGCTTGAGTCAAGAAAGATAAGCATACGATGGCTGATATTGTGATCATCAACCCTCGTTTTGAGCCGTCCTACTGGGGAATGGAGCACGCGCTGCCGTTCATGGGCAAGGCGGCGAACCTACCGGTAGCCTGTCTGCCGCTGCTGGCGGCACTGACCCCGAAGGAGCACACCGTCACGCTCATCGACGAGAACGTCGAGCCGATTGACTGGGAGCGGTGTGCGCGGGCTGACCTTGTGGGCCTGACTGGGATGAGCGTGCAGCGGTTCCGGATGATGGAGATTCTCAAAGAGCTCAAGGAGCGCGACTGCTTTGTGGCCGTGGGAGGACCATGGGTCACCGTGGAGGAGGGATACTTTGAGGGCCTGGCCGACGTGATCTTCATCGGCGAGGCCGAGGAGACCTGGCCGCAATTCCTTCGCGAGTGGCAGCAGGGGCTGCACCAGTATCGATATGAACAGGCAGACAAGACCGACATGAGCACGGTGCCGACTCCCCGGTTCGACATGCTCAAAATGAAGCGATATGCCTTTGGCAGCATTCAGTTCTCACGCGGCTGTCCGTTCCAGTGCGAGTTTTGCGATATCATTGTGACGTTCGGCCGCCGGCCCCGAATCAAGACGAGCGCGCAGATCCTTGCCGAGCTCGATGCGATCTGGAAGACGGGCTTGCGGATCATCTTCATCGTCGACGACAACCTGATCGGCAACAAGAAGGCGATCAAGCAGGTTCTGCGCGACGTCATCGCCTGGCAAAAGCGGAAGGGCTATCCGCTCACCTTGTTCACCGAGGCCTCGATCGACCTGGCCGACGATGCCGAGCTTCTTGATCTGATGGTGGAAGCCAACTTCATCGCCACGTTCATTGGTATCGAGAGTCCCAGCGAGGAAGCGCTGCGTGAGACCAAGAAGTTTCAGAACGTGCGCACGGGGGGAACGCTGCTCGAAAAGGTCCACCGCATCCAGGACGCCGGGATCGAGGTCTGGTGCGGCATGATCATGGGCTTCGACAACGATGACGCGAGCATCTTTGATCGTCAGATCGCGTTCGTTCAGGAGAGCCGTATTGCTTATTCGATGAGCGGCATGCTCGAGCGCGATTCCCAAAACGCCGCTGCATGACCGGCTAGCCGCCGAGGGACGGCTCGATCTCGCCGACCGGAGCGAGTTTGGCACGAATGTCGTACCGCTGCAGATGAGCCGGGAAGAGCTGCTTGATGGCTATTTTCGTGTTCTCAACGAACTTTATGAACCCGAAACCTTCTTTGCCCGCACCGACGCGAATTATCTCAAGCCCGGCTTCGAGATCGGAATTACCCGCAAGCGCCCATGGTGGCGGATTTCAGGACGCTGGCTGGCGTCGGAAGCCATGTCGGCCGTCGAAAGCTTGGGGCTTTTCAGCCGGCTCATGACCAAAGTTCCTGAACCCAACCTGCGCCGCGTGTACCGCCAGCGGCTCATGAACTTTCTCAAAGTCCATCGCCGGCCTGGACTTGTCTTGTCCTACGTCATTCATATTGCCATGCATTATCACTCCTGGAAATTGGCCAGGTCGATGTCCAGCCGGCAGGCGCAGCTAGTGAACTCTTTCTGAACGCCTTCCTGTCCTGGAGACGGAAGCATCATCCGGACCTGCATTGAAAATCGACCACGATGAATAGAATGATCTCGAGACCTGTTCGGACAATGGGCAGACGCGAGCGTCGCGGGCTCACCCGCGGCGTTTCCCAACCCGCCGTTTTGTAGCTTTTTCCGTGGCTTTTCGCGCGGTGCAGCGATAGACTCTGGTTCCCCGACGACCGCCTTCGAGGCCTTCCGCAGCGAGACTTTCCGCGAATCGTCCGCCGCTCGTCCAAAAATCCGTTAGGCCGGCGATCGATGAACGACCTGCTGTCCTGTATCTGGCGGGAAAGAGAGCGGCGAAGAGATGAGAATTTGGTTCTAGGATTCTTCAAGAATCGGCTTCCAAGGACGATCATTCCCGCCCCGATTGGTTTCGTCCATCGGCCTCGTTTCCACTGATAATGATCATGCGCGCATTCCTTGGAGTTCGCATCACGGGACGTGCCGCGACGGATCTTCCCCCCGAGTTGCATACAGAAAAAGGTAGACCATGACGACGACGACCGCTCGACCGGCTCCCGTGCTTCATTTTGCCTGGACTCCTGTCCTCTGGATCGGGGCCTTGCATGTCGGAGCCCTTCTGGCGTTCATCCCCGGTTTCTTTTCGTGGTCGGGGCTGGCAGTGTGCCTTATCTTGCACTGGCTGACCGGCGGGGTCGGCATTTGCATGACCTACCATCGCCTCCTGACCCATCGCAGTTTCACTTTGCGCCCCCGGTGGCTTGAATATCCGCTGACGATCCTGGGCGCCATGGCTTCGGAGGGGGGGAGATTGGCTGGGTCGCTGATCATCGCCGCCACCACGCCCACTCCGATGACGAACTCGACACGCATACCCCGTTGCAGGGCTTCTTCTGGGCTCACATGGCCTGGTGGATGATGGTTGACGATGCATCGCAGCACACCGCGGAGTACTACAAGAAATGGGCGCCTGATCTGTACAAAGATCCCGTCCATCGCTGGATCGACAGTTACCACATCATCTTCCCGATCATGCTGTTCGGGCTTCTTTACTACCTGGGCGGGCTGAGCTGGCTGATCTGGGGCGGTTTCGTGAGGACCATCTTTGTCCTGCATACGACCTGGCTGGTCAATTCCGCCAGCCACATCTGGGGCTACCGCTCGCACACCACGCGAGACAAGTCCACCAACCTCTGGTGGGTCGCCCTCCTCACTTACGGCGAAGGCTGGCACAACAACCATCACGCATTTCAGACCTCGGCGCGGCATGGCCTGGCCTGGTGGGAAGTTGATCCGACTTACCTGACCATCAAGTTCCTGTCGCTGCTCGGCATCGCTGGAAACATCAAGCTGCCCAAGCTTTCGGCGATTACCAATCCGGGCCTTGCTGGAGCAGGATTTTCTGAAGGAAACCTTGGCTCTCAGGTGGACGATCCCACCCAGTTTGTGCCCATCGAATCTTGAGCCACCCCGTTTTGCCGCCTTGCCAGCGGTCATTCCAGCCCGCTCTGACACGACATCGTGTCGAGGGCGGGTTCGGTCTATCTCTTGCCTTTTGGTGAGCGAACGACGAAGATGATCGTGCAGGTTTGATTGCGGCCCTAGCTCAACGGCAGAGCAGGGGACTCATCGAACAAAAGGTGGCGCTGAAGGGTAACTTTCAGATGCGAACCGGGTGAATTGCGGGAAACCTAAACTTTCGATCTCGCGCGAGTTCGAGGGCACGGCAATCCGCAGCCAAGCCTGGCCGGGCAGAGGTGGCCAGGACGGTTCAGAGACTAGCGGGGTGAGTCCCAACAATAATCTCCGCCCAAGAGCGCCCGGCCTCCCGCGCGTTTTGATCCATCGGCTGGGGTCGAGTTCCATCGGCCCCAAATCGCCATGCAGCAGCACGCGTCGGGAGGATGAGATAGTCCAAGCCTCGTGGAAACGCGAGGGCTCTTGAATCCCTTGGTTGCAGGTTCGAATCCTGCGGGCCGCACTGCCGGGACAGACAACAAGCTTCAGGCCGGGGAACTGGTGAGACAGCCGACTGGTTGGCCGATCGATGGTTGATCTCGAACCGATTCCCCTGGCCGATGATCACCCCACTTCCACCGCCCCTGAGGCAAATTCAGCGTCGTCGGTACGTGCCTGGCAGCACCGAGCCAGTGCGAGCCCAAAGTCAACCACGGGCTTCCTGGCCATTGTGTGCTTGCTCGCGCTCTGCCTGGCGCACGGCTTGGCCATCTGGCGGGGTCTGGGCGGTCGGGATGGATTGACGAATGGCTGGCCACTCTGGCGCGATGATCATCCGCTCTACTATCACAGTGCCCTCGATCACCCGATCGTTCCTGAGCCAGTCGGGAACGACGGCCGGTTATGATCCCAGCTTCATGGCCGGTTATCCCAAGAGCGTTGTCTTTCCGGCCTCGTCGACGCTTCCCGAGCTGGTCGTCTGGGCCTTCTGCGGCGATCGTCCCGAACTGGCGTACAAGATTTATGTCCTTGTTTCAGCGGCGGCCATTCCGTGGCTTGTGGCTCTGGCCGCCGCAAGCTGGGGACTTCGCGCGTTCGGACAAGCGGTCAGTGTCGCCCTGTTCTTGGGATACGTCTGGACCGATTTTCCGATCAACTATGCGGCCTTCGGGATGCTGCCCTACTTGCTGGCGATTCCCCTGGGCTTGCTGGCAACGGGTGTGTTCGCAGGCTATCTCGCCAGCGGCGGGCTCGCCCGGTGGCTGGTATGCGCGGGGCTCATGAGCCTGACGGTGCTGGTGCATTTTACGGCCGCGATGGTTGTCGCGCCGGCGTCGGCCCTGGTTTACGCCGTCGCGTCTATGACGGCTCTCAGACGCGCGACCGTGCAGGCGCGCAGGCCGCTTCAGTGCCTGGATTGCAAGAGAATCGCCTCTTTCCCTGGTCGCGTCATCTGGGTGTCTGGTTGATTCCGATCGTGGTGCTGGCGGTCAACGCCTTCTGGTGGCTGCCAGGGCTCTGGCTGGCCTCGACCAAAGGTGCAAGTGATTTCGCGTTCAGCCACTCGCGCGAGAGCGTGCTGGCGCGGCTGGTGCAGATCGTCAGCACCGAGGCACCCGTGCAGAGTGTTCTCGTGGGGCTCGGGCTGCCTGGCTTGTTCGTCTTGTTCCGCACGAGCTCGATCAGGGGCAGTGCCCTCCTCGGTTTCTGCGTCGCGGGGTTGTTCTGGGGCTATCTGGCCGGTGGGCTGAAAACACTGGATTCTTTGCAGCCGGGCCGCCACACCTATGCTCTCTTCACGGGGCTGGCGGTGGCAGGCGGCGCGTTCGTTGCCGAATCGCGGTTCCAGCTCCGGGTGGCAGCCGGCGCAATGCGATCGAGGCGGCTGGATCGCTGGGTCCTCATCGCGGCGCTGCTGATCGCCCTACGCATGATCGTTTTGCCGGGAGAGAATCGAAGATCGCTGGTGGAGGCGGTACGCTCGCGCCTCTTCATCGGCGAGCCGTTCCTTTCAAGCCGTCCGTCACCGCGTTTGCTGTGGGTCGTGGAGCGCGTCAAGGAACACGTCAAGCCGGGGGAACGCCTGCTTTATGAGGAAGGCGGATTCGAGCCTGCCTGGTGTGCCCGACCCCTTTGGACGGGGCCGCTTCAGCGGCCTGCTTCCCGAGCGTACCGGAGCGGAGCTTCTTGGCGGCCCTTATCTCCATGCAGCCCTGACCACTAATTTTACCCAGTTCGGCGAAGGAGCGCTCTTCGGCAAGACTGACTGGGGTCGTGATGACTTCGTCCGATATGCCAGGCTCTACCGCCCCGCGGCCATTCTTTGCTGGAGCCCCAGGGCCAGACGGTTTTGCCGCTCCAACCCCGGCCTGATCAAGGTTCTTGAAGACGACGGAACCATCCTCATCGGCCGGGTTCTTGGGTTCGAAGGCGATACGATTGCCGGCCAGGCGCGAGTCCTGGCCGAGCCGGGGCGGCTGCGGGTTCGGGAGATGTCCCCCGGACTTGACGGATCGATTATCTTGCGGTATCACTTCGTCCCGAGTCTGAGGGCACGACCTGGGGTCCCGATCGAACCAACGTTCGAGGAGAGCGATCCTGTTCCGTTCGTCCGCTTACGGCCGCCGCCCGGTACGCATGAGGTCGAGCTGGAGATGGTCAGTCCCTACAGCGTGCCCTGGTCTCGAAGTCGGGAACACGATTCTCGAGGTTGAGTCGCGACACCGCACGCACGAGATAACGTCCTGCGTGGCTTTCTCCAGGGAGGGAGTATGGCCGTGCTAGAGATCGACTCCGCACCGCGATGCCGCGTTCCCGTTCGGTTCTCGCGCCACGTCTTCTGGTTGCTGTGGGTCACGGTCATCGTGATCGCGGCGGCCTTTTACTACCCCAAGGCTGCCGATAACCGCAGCGCGTTCGTGCGCTGGCGGCCCCAGGTATTGAAATTCTGGGAAGGCGTGAACATTTATGACAAATATTATTTTCCCAATCCCCCGATCCTGCCCATCACGCTAGGGCCACTGATGGTGCTACCGCCGGTGTCGGGGGCAATGGTCTGGTTCGCCATCAAGGTGGCGCTGACGTCGATGTCCCTGGTGCTTTGTCTCCAGATCGTGAAGCCGCGCGATCGTCCTTTTCCGCCCTTCTTTCAGAGCGCAGTGCTGGTCATGAGCTTACGTCCGATCCTGGGCGATCTACATCACGGCAACATCAACTTGCTGATCCTGTTCCTGATCGTGGCCATGTTTCATGCCTGGCGGCATGGCTACGACGCGCTCGGCGGACTGCTTTTGGGACTGGCGATCTCGTACAAGGTGACTCCCGCGCTTTTCATCTTTTACTTCGCGTACAAGCGTTCGTGGCGGATGGTTGGCTTCACGTTCGTGGGGCTGGCACTGTTTCTGCTGGCCTTGCCCAGCTTGATCGTCGGGCCAGAGTTCAATTTGCAGTGCCTGCAGATGTGGTGGCACCGGATGTTGACACCGTTTCTGGTGGAGGGATCGACCAGTCCGCAGGAGATCAACCAGTCGCTGATGGGGGTCCTGACCCGCTTGTTCACCGAAATCACGCCGGGCACGAACCGTTACGATCTTCATCTCGACGTGAACCTGGTGTCCTGGCCTCCGAATCTGGTGAGCTATCTGATCAAGGCACTGGCCGTGGGACTGGTCGGACTGCTCGCTTTCTTCTGCCGCACCCGGATCAGCGATCGCCGCGATCCCCGCTTGCTCGGTGAAGTGGCGCTCGTCGTGCTGACCATGCTTTTTGTCTCGGAGCGAAGCTGGAAGCATCACTTCGTGACGCTCTTGCTGCCGTACACGTATCTCGTCTGGGAGTTCACTTCCCCCGCAACCGCCCGGGCCCAGCCTGGATGCTGGGCGGAGTGCTGGTCGCGTCGTTCGTGCTCATGGCCACCACCTCGAGTGAGTTTGGCGGCCTGTTCGCCGATGGGAAGGGGCACGAGATCGCCCAGGGCTATGGAATGTTCTTGTGGGCGGCCGTCTTGATCTACGCCGCGGTCGCCTCGCGGCTCTTGGCGCGGCGCGACGACCAGGCGCCCGAGTGGGCCACATCCGAGCTGGGACATGCGCCCCATCACGCTTACCGGAAAGCGAAAGCCGGACGGTTTGTCGCCGGCTGAGAAACGGTATCGGTTTTAAGGCTTATGATGGGGACGTCCTTTCGTCGATAAGAAGAGGGGCATGATCCATCGGCTCCCTGAAATCCCTTTCTGGTTGACCGATCGAGTGCCGGCTGTCCGGCGCATCATTTCTCTCGGCAGATGGCCAAGGAGGGCCAATGAATACGTCAAATCGACAGCCGCGCAGGAAGCGCGTCACGCGATTCTCGCTCGAAAGGCTGGAGGAACGCCAGGTCTTGAGCGCGGGCATGGGCAGCACGTTCGCGATCATGCCGGGAGCGATCACCACGGCGGGGCAAGCCTCATCGGTCCAGTTCAAGCTCGACCCCAGCCAGTTCACGCCGGGGCGCCACGGCAAGATCGTCCTGGGCATCGACGTCGCACCCGATCCCAACGCGACCGTCAGGCCCGAGATTGTCTCGGTCACGAGCGCCAGCGGCCGGGTGGCTGCCTCGGTTCATCATTCAGTCTATACCGCGTCGATCATCAAGGCGCAGAAAGCGGCCAAGAAAGGGATCACTCCCGTCAGCTCGGCCGTCCTGATCACGCTCCCGGTTCCGAAAGCCGGGCAGGCGCCGGGCGTCTACACGGTGCACGTGCAAGGGCAAGGAGGGGCGACCGGCAGCTACCTGGTCGGCTTCTACTTGCCGGGCGATACCAATGGCGATGGCGCTGTGAACACGACCGACCTCCAGAGCATGATGTCCGAGCTCGGTTCGACGCCACAGGCGTCAGGGACAAAATACACCTTCGACGCCGACACCAACCGCGATGGCCGGATCGCACTGAGTGACCTGCAAACCGGGTCTCAAAACCTCGGCGCGTTCGACCAAGATCAGCCCGGTGATCAACGTCAATCTCGACCCGGCGACCGACGGACCGATGCACAGCCGCATCACCAACTTCAACCCGGTCCGCTTCACCGGGGCGGCGACACCGGGCTCAACCGTTACCTTCACCGAGATCAACAAGAATTCGCCGGGTGCGACGGGCACGACCGACAGTTCGGGCAACTTCAGTATCATGGTGCCCATCGGCGACGGCTCGAATACGTTCAACGTCGCCAGCACAGACTCGTTCGGGCAGACGATCAGCGGCCAGATCTCGCCGGTGACCTACACGCTCAATCCCCCGCAGGTCATCAACACGCCCGCTGACCTGACCAGCACGACCCCGGCGGCCGCGACGCCAAGCACAACGACTCCGGCGTCGACCACTCCCACCACGACGGCGTGAGCCGCGGTGGGCCAGCGACCGCTTCCTGGCGTTGGCCGGCGAACCCAAGCAAGGCGCCGGGCAAGCTCGCGGGGGGACACGCTCCTTCAGCACGCTTGCCCGGTTGCTTCATGCTCATTGTCGGTTCCTGGGTTTGCGAGTGCGCGAGCCACAGCCTCGCGGACCAGTGCATCGGCTGCCCTCTGGTTCTGGCGCAGGATTTCGATCGCGTCGTCGGTTTCAATGCGTCCCAGCGCCCAGGCCGCGGCGGACCGCACAACCGGGTCTTCCTCCAGATCGGCAAGACGTCGTCCCAGCGCCGTGACCGCTTCGACCACGCGACGGTCACCAAGCACGAGGGCCGCGTTGCGAACCAGTCCCACCCGCTTCGCCCTCGTCAAAGCCGTGCCCCCGAGCCTGGCTTTCCAGGTATTCACGTCTCTGTCGAGCCACTCGATCAGGTCGGGATTCGTCCAGTCCGACCGCGCCGCAAACTCGGAAGCCCGCCCCGCCGGCGCCTTGCGGTTCCAGGGACAGACATCCTGGCACACGTCGCAGCCGAAGACCCAGCCGTGCAACTGGCCTGCGAACTCTTCAGGGATGGACCCCTTGTGCTCGATAGTCCAGTAACTGATGCACCGGCGCGGTCGAGCTGGTAAGGTCCCGCGAAGGCGTCGGTCGGACAGGCGTCGAGACACCGCGTGCAGGACCCGCAGTGATTGGCGAGATGAGGTTCGTCAGCAACGAGCTCGATATCTACCAGCAGCGCTCCCAGGAACGTGAAGCTTCCCAGCCGGCGGTCGATGAGCATGGTGTTCTTGCCGATCCAGCCCAGGCCGGCCAGGCGGGCGAAATCACGCTCCAGGAGAGGCGCGGTGTCGACCACGGCCCGGCCGCGAACCTCGGGACATTCGCCACGCAGCCAGGTCAGCAGGGTTTCAAGCTTGTCCCAGAGAACGCGGTGATAATCGAGCCCACGAGCGTAACGAGCGACTTTCCCCTGAGCGGGGCTCGCTGGCTCGGGTACGGGCTCACCGTGAACCAGGCTGGTCATCACCACCGAGCGAACGCCTTCGAGAAGACCATCGGGGTGCGCGCGGACCTGTTCATGTTTTTGGAGGTAACTCATGCCGGCCCCATGTCCGGCCTTGAGCCAGTCTTGAAACTGGCCGTACCCCGGCGGTGAGACCGCCGGCGCGACGCCTATACGGTCGAAGCCCAGCCGGAGCGCCTCGGCCTTCAGTCGCCCGGTGAGAAGAGCGGTCGTCATGAGAGAGAATCACGAACGATGAATGAAGAAGCGATCATTCAAGCGATTTGGAATCCTTGGCGCCCAGGTTGGCGTAGATCTGTCGCGTGGCGTCCGACCGGTTAAGCGTGTAAAAGTGGATGCCGCGCACGTGGTGATCGAGCAGGTCTCGGCACTGCTCGGTGGCCCAGTGGACGCCGACCTTGGCGACGGCTTCCGAATCGTCGCCGCAACGGCCGATGGCCCTCAAGCAGCCGGGCTGGAATCCTGGCCCCGAGCGCCATTTCGGCCATCCGGACCATGTTTTCTTTCGACGTGATCGGCATGATGCCCGCCAGGATCGGCACCCGGATGCCCGCCAGCTCGCAGCGCTCGCGAAAGTCATAAAAATCGTGGTTGTTGAAGAAGAGCTGAGAACAGATGTAGTTCGCGCCCGCGTCCACCTTGCGCTTGAGATACTCCATCTCGAGCAGCCGGTTGGGCGTGCCGGGGTGTCCCTCGGGAAATCCCGCCACACCGATTCCAAAACCGCGCGGGTCGGGAATCTTGCTTCGCGAGCGGATGAAGCCGACGAGGTGCTCCGCATACTGGAAGGCGTCACGGGAACGATCGTGGCCGGTCAGATTGCGTGGAGGGTCGCCCCCCAGCGCCAGGATGTTTTCAATGTTCGACTCGGCATAACGATCAAGGATGACGGCTAGCTCGTCCTGGGAATGGCAGACGCACGTGAGGTGCGAGACCGCCGTCAGATTGGTCTCGCGCTGGATTCGCACGATCAGGTCGTGCGTACGCTCGCGCGTTGATCCTCCGGCGCCATAGGTCACCGAGACGAACGAAGGCTGAAGCGCCTGCAACTGGGCGATGGTCTGAAACAGCTCCGCCGACGCCTTGTCGGTCTTGGGAGGGAAGAACTCGAAGCTGAACGTGGTCGGATGTTTTTGAAAGATATCGAGTATGTGCATGGTTGAGATCGTTACGTGTCTTGGGAGCACCGCGGTCCGCTCGCGGATCAGCGAGTCTTAGAATACTCCAGTCCTTGGTGCGACGGGAGTCCTCTCGGCGGGCGGACACGGTGTCGTCGGTTTACCACACTTACTCCACGGACAAGATTATTCAACGGCTCGTACTCCGACTTTGGGACAGATCTTCTCCAGTCCGCACTCGCTGCAGCGCGGCTTCCGCGCCAGGCAGGTCCGGCGGCCGTGATGGATCAGGCGATGACTGAGGTTGACCCATTGCGTCTTGGGAACGACGGCCATGAGGTCTTGCTCCACTTTGCCAGGCTCCTTGCGGGTGGTCAGTCCCAGGCGGTAGGCCAGTCGCTTGACGTGGGTATCGACGACAACGCCCGAGGCGATACCAAACGCGGTGCCAAGCACGACATTGGCGGTTTTTCGGCCAACGCCGGCCAGGGCAGTCAGCGTTTCCAGGTCACGCGGGATCTCTCCATCGTGGTGCTCTGCCAGGTGCTCGGCCATGGTCTTGATGTTCCTGGCCTTGGCGCGAAAGAAGCCCGTCGATCGAATCAGCTCCTGGAGTTCCGCCGGATCGGCCGCGGCCATGCTGCGCGCGTCGGGGAACCGCTGAAACAAGGCCGGAGTCACCATGTTGACCCGAGCGTCAGTACATTGGGCCGAGAGGATCGTCGCCACAAGCAGTTCAAAAGGGCTTTTGTGAACCAAAGCGCAGACGGCCTGGGGATAGAGCCGCTCGAGCTCGCGAATGATGCGACGAGCCCGTGCCTTGGGATCGGTGCTCGGCTGCCTGGCTCTTGGCATTCCTCTGGTTCCTCGAGACAAGTTGGCGTCATCGGCTTTCAATTCGCGACTCGTCGCAACAGGCCCTATCATGCGTGGCCTTGCCGACGGGTTCTCTCAACCTACAATCTCAATCATACCGATTCACGCTGGGTAAAATGAAAGTCTCTGGGTCAGGCGATACCAAGATGGATATGGATCACGATTTCGACCTGCGAGACTTTGGCGAGGTCACCCGGCTGTTCCCGCTGCCCAACCTCGTCATGTTCCCGCATGTCGTCCTTCCGCTCCATATTTTCGAGCCTCGTTACCGCCAGATGACCGAGGACGCTCTGGCCGGCGATCGGCTGATCACGATGATCCAGATCAGCCCTCCTGCCGAGGGAAAGGCCTGGACCGAGCCTCCGCCAATCGAGGAGGTCGGGTGTCTGGGCAGGATCATTCAGCACGAACGCCTGGCCGATGGCCGCTTCAACATCCTGCTCTTGGGCCGGAAACGTGTCCGCCTGCGCCGCGAGATCGCGACCGGCAAACTCTATCGCTCGGCTGAGGTCCAGATCCTGGATGACGTGCCCCCCACCCAGCCCGAGGAGCCGGCGCGAACCGAGTTGACCGGCCTCTTCAGGCAGGTTTTCGAACGTCATCAGAAGCTTCACCACGACTTTGCTGACGCTCCTGGAAAAAGAGGTTTCGCTGGGTGTCTTGACCGATGTCATCTCTCATGCCCTTGCCCTTCCCTCCAGCCTGAAGCAATGCCTCCTCGCGGAGACGTCGGTCGATCAGCGTGTCGAGAACCTTCGCCTGCTCCTTCGAAAAGTCGCGACCGCCGACGAGCCTCGTCGCCTGTTTCCTCCACCGTTCAGCCCCAACTGACGGTCAATCGCGGTCGCTTGAATTTAGGCGGCAGCTGCGCTTACAATTATGGGTAATGGGCGGAAGTTGAAGCATTGCCTTTACTTAGATCGATTTCAAGAGCGCCCGCGGGGCCGCTCGTTGCTGGATACATGAGAATGAGCACGAACTCTTCACGACAATCATCAAGTTACCTTGGCAACGGTGGCGTGGTCATGACGGGGGGTTATACCGAAACCGATCTGGACGACCTTGAACCGCAACAGCCACAACCGCCCGGGCCTGTGTCGTCGACCATGGACCTCGACCGAATTCGCCGCGCGGTCCGTGAGATCTTGCTCGCCGTGGGCGAAGACCCTGACCGTGAAGGCCTGCGTGAGACCCCCGATCGCGTCGCCCGCATGTACGCCGAGGTTTTCCAGGGACTCGGCCAGGACCCGCGGCTTCACCTCAAAAAGCTTTTCACGCAAAAGTACGACGAGATGGTCTTGATCCGGGACATCCGCTTCGTCAGCTTCTGCGAGCACCACCTGTTGCCCGTCATCGGCAAGGCCCACGTCGCTTACCTTCCCAACGGCAAGGTGATTGGCCTGTCCAAGATTCCACGTGTGCTTGACGTTCTGTCCAGGCGCCCGCAGATGCAGGAGCGCTTGACCGAAGAGCTGGCCGACCTCTTGATGAAAGAGCTTGATGCCAAGGGTGTGGCCGTGGTGATCGAGGCCAGTCATAGCTGCATGACGATCCGGGGCGTCAACAAGCCGGACAGCTCCTTTGTCACCAGCGCGATGCGAGGCGCTTTCAAGGAACGGCTGGCAACCCGCTCGGAAGTGATGTCGCTGATCTTCGGCTCGAAGACGTGACCGGCGGTTCCGGACCTGCTCTTCGTGGTTCATGGAAAGCTCCCGCCAAGCCCGTCGCACGATTCGCCCACCTTCGATCATTCCTCCACCACGGGTACGGCCGATGACCAGCGATGTCCCCATGCTTGCCGACTTCGCCGTTCGCCTGGTGCTGGGCATGGCCGCGCTGTTGCTCATGACGTCGTGGAAAGCCGTGCCGCTCTCGTTTTTCCGCACCCATTGCCAGATCATCCTGGCCCTGCTGGTCCTGGCCGCCCTGGATGCCGCGAGACTGGCCGGGCCTGGCTTGAGCGTCGGGCTTCTCGTTTCCGGCGCCGTGCTCGCTTACATCGCCACCGTCTCCTGGGGTCTTGGTCTGCCTCGCCTGGCCGCCCCCGCGACCTGGCTCATCGTGCTGGCTTGCGCCTGCTGGCTGATCCTGGCGTCTCGTTCGGCCCCAGCCGCTCTCTGGGCGTTTCAACGCGGCCAGCCGGTTCGCGTCAGCTTTTCTGCTCGGCTCAACCCTCACCGCCATGCTTCTGGGCCACCATTACCTGACTGCGCCGACGATGTCGATCGACCCTTTGAAGCGTTATGTCCGCTGCATGGGCTGGGGTTTGCTGGCTCGCGGCCTTGTGGCCGTGTTCGGTCTCTTGCTAGTGTATGGCGGCCTCATGATTCTCCAGCCGGGCTCGCTCAGCTCCAGCTCTCTCTTGATGCTCAGCATGCGCTGGGGCATGGGCTTCGCGGGCCCCGCCGTGGCCACCATTCTTGCCTGGAAAACGGTTCAGATCAGGTCAACCCAGTCCGCGACTGGAATCCTCTACGTGGCGCTCGCCTTGGTCCTCTTCGGCGAGCTGTCGTCCCTGATCGGAGCCAGGGGTGGCGGACTGATCGGCTAGGGAGACCAGGAATCGCCGTCACGGGCGCTCGTAAGAACTTGAGTTGGCCAGTCAAATCACCGCGAATCTCACGTTTGGGTCCCTCTTGGCCGATCTAGCCCGCATGAACGATCCATACGGCGCCTACGGATCACTCCATGCGTCTTGCTAGGATCATCCTTATCATTGGCTTGACCTGCGCTACCGGATGCACGACCGGTCGGCTCCGCCAGAGGACGGTCAACCAGGGCAGTACCCTGCCGGAGTTGCAGTACCAGCAAGTTCTGGACAACCTCGCCAGGTTCGCAACCAACCCATCCGGGCTCCCGTGGCACGTCAATCTCAAGCGAAGGAACGACCCAGATCACCGACTCGCTCTCCGGGGGCACGGCGTTGGACATCGGCCCACCGGTCACCTGGTTCCCGCAGCTCCTCGGCTCGAGGACCGCCGTGGCCCAGTGGGGTATGTCCCCGGTGATCGATGCGACCGAGTTGCGCCTGCTCCGGATCGCCTATCGCCGCGCCCACGGGGCTGCCGATATGCCGTCGCCCGAGTTCCTCGACGAGCTGGCCCACGAGCTGAAGGATCAGTTCGCATCCAATGACGACCTCCGGAATGAGTCGGAGTTATTCTATGGGTTCCAGGGCAACGCTAGCCGCAGCTCCAAGGAGCTGGATGCCCACATCATCACGACCAACGACGATACCGTCTGCGACGACGGGGAATCCGCTCGTGATCGCTCTCCGCTGGCGAGAAATGTCTGCCGAAAAATCAGGACAATTCAGAACGACCTTGCCATGATCCAACCCGGCTGGTTCCACGTGGGTCGAAAGCGAGACGTTCCGAAAGACGCCTGTTACGTCGGACAGTGCGGAACCTGCTACGTCTGGGTCGAGAACGAGGGGCGTGATCAGCTCACCGAATTCACCCTGACGGTGCTGAAACTCACTGCCTTGATCAAGGAGACGCAGACGCTCATCAACCCAGGGTCAGTCAAATTCTCACCGGGGGACCGGGGCGGCTGAGCGATCTTTTCCTGCAAAGCCGAACGACAGCCTGGAGAACCTTGTTGACCGTTCCCACGCGCCCTCGGCACAATAACTTGCAAGCGCGCGGAGCCCCTCTCAGCCGCGCCAGTGGACGTGACTTGGCGTAACGAGTTCTGGCCGGCTTCTGGGGATGGTGAACCATGAGTGATCTGGCGCACGGCGTTTGCGGGGGTGGATCGAACCGGAGGCACTTCTTGAAAGCGGCCGCCATCGCGGGCGCGGGCGCAGGAGGCGTGGTCGCGTCGGCAGCCCCGATCCTGGCGGGCGAGCCCGGGGCGGCAGATTCGAGCGTGCCCACCGTGACGCTGGGCCGGACCGGTCGGAAGGTGACGATTCTGGGCATGGGCACGAGCTGGGCCCTGTCGCCCAGCTTCGTGCAGGCGGCCTTGTTCTCAGGCGTTCGCTACATCGACACCTCGGAAGCCTACGAGAACACCCGCGCCGAGAAGGTCCTGGGCGACGTTCTCGATCGCACCAAGATGCGCAAGGATGTTTACCTGGTCACGAAGAACACGGCCTATCGCAAGGAACATGGGCACGGGCGTCTGCCCGGATGTTCGAGCAGCAGCTAAACGCCAGCCTCGAGCGGCTCAAGACCGACCACGTCGACTGCTACTACCTCCACGGCCTTGCCGGCAACCAGATCGAGCTCTTCGCGATCCCGCATGTGAAGGCGGCGTTCGAGGCGCTCAAGAAACAGGGCAAGACGCGTTTCTGCGGCCTGAGCTGCCATGACGCCCTGCTGCCCGAGATCCTCGAGGCGGCGGTCGAGTGCGGCTGGATCGATCAGGTGATGTTCAAGTTCAACTTCCGCGACATCGGCGGCCGCGACCGCCACGACGACCTTCAGCGGGCGATCGACAAGGCCGTCAAGGCAAATCTCGGCCTGATCGCCATGAAGACCCAGGGGGGCGCGATCAACTTCCCCGACAAGATGGCCGAGCTTCAAGGCCAAGGGCTTCAAGAAAGAGGTCGCCGCCGTCAAGACCGTCTGGATGGACGGCCGGATTCATGTGGCCGTCAGCGAGATGACCACCCGCAGCGACCTCCGCGAGAACGTGGCGGCCAGCGGCAACCAGGCACTCTCAGCGCGCGACCAGAAGCTGCTCGAAGACTATCGCCAGACCACGGCCCACCTGTACTGCCACGGCTGCGGCCATCTATGCGAGACCGCGGCCAAGGGCGTGCCGGTGGCCACCGTGCTGCGATACCTGCGGTATTACGAGGTCTACGGCAAGCGCCAGGAAGCGCGCGCGCTTTACCAGGCGCTCCCGCCCGTGGCGCGCGACCTCGCCGCCGCCAACCTGACGGCCGCCGCCGCGGCCTGCCCGCACGGCCTTGATGTCGTCGAGCTGGTTCAGCGGGCAGACCGGTCAATGAGGGCCTGACACGCTTCGCTGCCCGACCTACATCAACCGGAATGCGGCCGTCGTCGAGGTGAAACGTCCATAGGAACGTGAACACCTCGACGAGCAAGATCGGGCTAACGGCCCGGTGCGCGTGCAAGCTCTTCGATGATCGGCACGTGATCGAAGGGCTTCTCGGCCGGATTCACCAGGCTGTTGTCGTGCGCCAGCACGCCCTCGGCGCCGACGAAGAAATTGTCACCGCCGGCGACTTGCAGGTTGAAGACGTTCTGAACCTTGTCGCTCCGCACCGACTGAACGGCGAGGGTTCCACTCACGGTTCGTAGCCGGTCGCCAGGCTTCAGCTCCCGTGCCATCATCCAGCCCTGTCCCGCCTTCCAGAATCGATGAATGCCCGTGGCCACGATCGATTCACTCCCCAGGTCGATGCGATACGTGGCGTTGGGCGGATTGTGATATGCGACGACGACCGGCTGGAAGCTGAGCACGCCGGTCGTCGTGTTCCGCGTCAGGACCAGGTCGCCAGCGCCCAGCTCCTCGATCGGCCGGGGACCGCTGAAGGTGCGGACGAGAGTCCCTGCCGCGAAGCAGGAGTGGCGCTCGACATTCACGATGGGGCCTTCGATCGAGTTCAGGACAATCGATGGTTGGGGGACGATGGTCAGCGGAACGTCTTGCACGACGGTCGGCTTGTCGGCGGGCGTGGTCGGAGACACGTAGGCATAGCCTCTGAGATCCGTCAGCCACTTGTCCCAGGCCTTCCGGTCGCGCTCCGAGGTTCTGGCCGGAGACCTCGGTGAGCACTTGCAGCGCGCGTGAGTTGGACTCAGCGATCAGAGAGTTCAGCTCCTCGATCGACTTGACGTCCGCTTCCAGTTGCCTCTGGGCAAGCATGGCCGTCGCCTGTGACGCGGCCATCATCTGCCCGATGGGATCTGGACATAGGGAACGCCGAGCTGGACGGTCTCGAAGCCGTGGGGAGCCGAGGGTGTGGGGCCCGCGTTCTTCATCAGGGCCTGGGCGGTGGCCTGCGAAATGGCGCCGCTGCTGTGGACATTGGCCGCGACCTTGTGCCGAGCTGCTGGCCCACGGGGCCGAGACCCGACTGGGCCAGCAGCGACGGCAGGCGGTCGGCATAGCCCATCTGGGACTTGGATGTTATTGACGATATCCTGTCCGGCCGCCACGGTGTAATGTCCCAGCGGGTGGTAGATGACCGGCTGGCCAAAGGCGTCCGGGAAGACGGTGTCGTTGATCGCGGGGATGTACGTGGGCGCCGGCGGCGGGCTGTACCGGCGCTGGGTGTCGGCCTTATCCCCTTCCACGGTCAGGGCCCCCGGCGAGCCAGGGCCGCCGACGCGGTTGATTTTGTACTTGACCCGGTCGCGAATCATGCCAACGAGAAGCCCGGCGAACTCGCGCGGGTCGCGGCGGCGGAGGATTTCGACGGCCTGGCGGCGGATCTCGGGCGAGGTGCTGAAGAGGCTCATCAACGTGAGCGCGCGTGACGCGCCCGGGGCGTTGACCTGACCCAGGATCTGCACGGCGGCTTGCTGATTGGCCGCGGTGCCCCGCGCGAAGACCGCCCAGACCATGGGTACGGCGCGGGGGTCGGTGATCTGGCCAAGCGCCTGCGCGGCGGCGGCCCGCTTGTCACGATTGCGGCCGCCGAGTGCCTCCCGCAGGTGCTCCAGCCGGGGCCTCCAGAACTTGTTGGCGCGTACCTGAGCCTCGAGTTCGGCCTTCTCGGCAGTGACGAGCTCCGGCTTGGCCCAGCGTGAACCGGTCTTCTTGTACCCCAGCCGCCGCCAGGCGGCGTCGCGGCGAGGATCTAGCTGGACGACACGGTGGAGATGGGCGAGGGCCTGCTCGTTCAGGCCGTTCTGCTCGCACCAGAGGGCGAGCCGCCACTGATCATCGGCCTTGTCGGGGGCCTTGACCCGACGTTGCATGTACTCTTGCAAGAGCGCCTTGCGGGCGGGGTCGGTCGCGGTGTCGCGGCTGACGTCGTCAGGACGCTGCCACTTGCCCTGGTAAAAGATCAGCCCCAGCAATCCCCGGGCGGCCGCGTGGGACGGCTCGATGAGCGTGGCCAGGGTGAGGTGCTTGATCCGCTCGGCCGTCAAGCCGTGAGCCTCGCACCAGATGGCGAGCCTGACCTGGGCCTCGGCATCGCGACCGGCGGTGGACTTGGCCTCCCGGTAGGCTTGCAATTCCGGTGCGGCCGGCGGTGGATCGCCCGCGGCGAGCGCCGTCGCAAGCAGAGCGGCAGAGAGGAGGAACGAGGCGATCATCGAGGGTTCTCCCGCAAGAGTCTGAAGGCTAGTTTCACGATACCAGAACGTGCCCGAAGTCAGTGAGCGTGGTGCGGCTTGCCCGTCGCGGAATCGAGGAAGCTCAGGCCGCCATCATGGCTCGCGACGATGGTCTTGCCGTCGGGTGAGTATGCCAGGCCGGTCGTAGGACCATGCCCGAGAACGGCTTTCCAGCGCTGGCGGCCGGTGGACGCGTCGAGGGCGGTGATCGTCGCGTCCAGCTCGCCGCAGACAGCCAGCGACTGGCTGTTGGGTGCGAAGGCGATCGCAAGCGAGTCCTTGGGGGCGACCCGCCACTGGCCCGCTGCCGCCCTCCGCCGCGGTCCCAGATGATGACCTCGCCGTCGAGCGTGCCGAAGGCCAGCAGCGTGCCATCCGGGGAGAAACAGGGATGGAGCGCGAACGGCTGAGAGCCAGCGCCCGCCGCCCCGAGGGCTCTCCCGCCTCCCAGGTCCCAGAGCTGGACCCCGCTGGCAAGTCCGCTCGCGGCCAGCGTCATCCCGTCGGGGGAGAAGGCGATCCCGCGAATGGTTGTCTCGCCCAGCCTCAGGGTCAAGAGCTCCTCCCCGGTCGCGACGTCCCAGAGCTGGATTCTTCCGGAATCATCGCCTGTGGCGACGCTTGCCCCCTCCGGCGAGAAGGCAAGGCTTCGCAGCTCGCGTGTCTCGACATCGATGCTGGGCATCGGCCGGCGCTCGGCCAGGCTCCAGATCCATATCCTCTGGACCAGACGCCGCGAGGCGTTGTCGCGGACGCGGCCGACACCCGCCATGAGACGGCCGTCGGGAGAGAGGGCGAAGGCACGCACCACGCTTTCGCCCTCTTTCCCGTCCGCCGAGTTCTCGACCAAATTGATTGTGCCGACCGACTGACCGCTCGCGGGATCCCAGAGGCGGACGAGGCCATCGCTCTGCGCGGACACGGCCGTCTGGCCGTCGGGCGTGTAGCCGACAGCGACGACAAGCGGCAGGAGCCACGGCTGAGCTGCCCCGGTCGGACTTGCCATCCGCGCGGGGAGAGGGCCGGCTAGCCTGGAGTTCCAGAACCTGGGGGCAGCCACCGCCGCGGCGCCCAGTGTCAGGACCAGCAGCGGGACCGCGGCTTTGATTTTTCCCAGGTACATTGTCTTGAGGATACCCCGAGCCAGTACCGCAGCCTGCCCGGAACCCACTCCCAGGCCGGCCTCCATCCCTGCCAGGCTCGCCGCCATGGCGGCCCGGACCGTGGGCAGGAGAAGCGATGAAGGCACCGCGGCAGAGGCGGTCTCCGGCGCCAGGGAGGCTCCCAGGACGGCCGCGCTGGAAGCCAGCCCGCGTCGAGTCAGCCGGCTGCGGAGCAGCTCCTTGGCGCGTGCCAGCCGGCCCGAGACCGTCCCCTTGGTCCATCCCAGGGCCCGTGCGGCCTGGTCTTGCGTTTGCCCTTCCAGATAGCACAGGACCAGCGGGCGGCGGTACTTTTCGGGCAGGCGCTCGAGCTCCTCGTCGATGACCTTGCGAAGCTCCACCAGCTCCGGATCGGGACAGCTCGTGCCGGCAAGGTCCTCCGCCGGTAGGGTCGTCTCCTTGCGGCGGCGGCTCGATAGCAGGGCCCGGCGGGCCACCCGCGCTGCCACGCCGTGCAGCCAGGGCCCAAGGGAATCCGCTTTTCGGACGGAGCGAGCCTTCAGTGCCAGCACCAGGAACGTCGCCTGGAAGGCATCCTCGGCCGCGTGCGCGTCGCCCAGGGCTCGCTGGCATACGCCCAGCACCATCGATCCATGCCGTCGCACCACCTCTTCGAACGCGGTCTGCCCGCCATCCTGGCCACGTAGCATGAACCGTTCCAGCAGTTGTCCGTCGCTCATCCCACCCACGACACCCAGGTGGAAGAGCGCGTCGAGATCGCGGCGGACTGTCTCGGCTCGTGGGTTGTTCATGAGGTCGCCCTTCATCCAGGATACTCCGTCATTCCCTTAGTGCATCGAAGGGCCCGATCGAATACAACAATTTCCGGTGGCGGTTCATCCCGGCTGAAAAATAGCAATCCCGACCTCGTTTTGATACAAGAGTACGAGTGCGCACTCTGAATCATCGGTTCGGCCTGAGATGGCCGGCACTGGAGGTGTCGCTGATGAACCGTCGTTCGATGTTGAACCGTATCGCCCACACCGGCATGGCACTGAGCATCGCAGGGACGATGTCAGATGCTCGAGAATCCATGGGCGTCCTACCCGAACCTTCGCCTCGGAAGTTGCCGCGGTGGCGAGGCTTCAATCTGCTCGAGATGTTCCAGGCCGCAGGGAGCCGGCCATTCCGCGAGGAGGACTTTGCCTGGATCTCCGAGCTGGGATTCGACTTCGTCCGACTACCGCTCGATTATCGCTGCTGGACCGATCGCGGAGATTGGACCAAGCTCAACGAGGACGTCCTCAAACGGCTCGATCGTGCCGTCGGGCTTGGCGAGAGGCACGGAATCCACGTGCAGCTCAATTTCCATCGAGCCCCCGGCTACACGGTGGCGCAGCCGCCGGAACCCAAGTCACTCTGGACCGATCCCGAGGCCCAGGATGTCTGTGCGCTGCACTGGGGACATTTCGCCCGACGATTCCAGGGGATTCCCAACCGACAGCTCAGTTTCAACCTGTTCAATGAGCCAGCGGATCTGAAGCCCGAGGTTTACCGCAAGGCCGTCGAGCGCATCGCTGGAGCGATCCGGGATCACGCGCCCGATCGCTTGATCGTCTGCGACGGCCGCGGCTGGGGCCGCAAGGCTCCGACCGAGCTCGTCGGACTGCGGGTGGCCGCCGCCACGAGAGGCTATGACCCGTTCCACCTCACACACTACAAGGCAAACTGGGTCCAGGGGTCGGATCGGTGGTCAGTCCCGACGTACCCGCTTCACGAGAGCGGCTCGGTCTGGGACCGGCAGAGGCACTGGAACGAGATGATCGAACCCTGGAAGACGCTGGAAAATCAGAGCATTGGCGTCATGGTCGGCGAATTCGGATCGCACAACCAGACGCCGCACGACGCCGTCCTGAGCTGGATGCGCGACTGCCTGGCAAACTGGAAAGAGGCCGGCTGGGGCTGGGCCCTCTGGAACTTCCGCGGCTCGTTCGGAATTCTCGATAGCGGCCGCAGCGACGTCACCTACGAATCCTGGCGCGGCCACAAGCTGGATAGGGCGATGCTGAAGGTGCTCCAGTCCGGTTGACCCTAGCCCTATCGACCTACGTGCGTCCTCTTGCATGAAAGCTCTACGCTTTCAGGGGCGCGGGAAGGATCGACTCGAATCGGTCCCAGGGGACGGGAAGCGTGGGCAGGTCGACGGTGCGCGTATCGAGGCCGAGGTCAAGGAGATACATGGTCTCCTCATAGTTCGAGGGCCGGCTTCGGCATTCTGCGCTCCTGGACCAAGGCGTTCTGGCGATCGAATTCGTCAGCCATCCTCTTGAGGGTCACGATCCGTTCCCCGTGCGATCGGTGCTCGACGTGCATCGAGAGGCAACGCTCCCAGTCGCGAAACCGCGCCAGGTCGTCGCGCCGGACGAGAAGCACGGTGGACGAGTGGTGCCCGCCCAGGTACAGCATGCCTCCTTCGTAAACCGGAGCCATCACCCAGAGGTCGTGGGGAAAATCTCGCTCGCCAACCTCGCCGCAAACCCAGATGGCGAGCTCTTGAAGCAAGTAGGAGCCTAGCTTTTCCTGCATCGAGACCAGCGGTTGCGCCGGTTTCGTCTTGTCCACGCGCGCCAGGAACGCGTCTCGCGCGGCGGGATTGGGAAAGACCGCGTCGATCGGGTCTCGTCCGCACGAGCGAATCCGCACGACCTCGCGGCCGTCGGGCAGAAGGTCGACCAGAACCTTCTCGATCGTCAAGACCTCGCGCGCCTCGCCGCGCTCGGCCTGACGGAGTTGCCGGTAACGCCTCCACTTGCTCAGGAACCAGCCCATGGCCATTCCCAGCAGGAAGAATGAACCGGTGATCGCAATCCGGATCAGCTCGGTTCCCAGGGGAGCGTTCAAGAGCGCGTCCACGCCGACGTTCCTTTCTCGGTCTTGAAGGTGATCGTGATCGGCCGCGAGGCTTTGAGAGTGCTTCGCCGCGCTGCGGCCTAGATTGAACGCATTCCAACCCGCTGGGTCAAGGTTCCCATTCGCCGGGTGGAAGAGCGCCGGGGAACACTTGCCGAGGGCACTCCGTTGCCCGCGGCCGGCAACCCCGCTAACCTCAAGGCGTTCGTGCGCGGCGAACGTTCGACAAGAGAAGTCTTCTCCCTGGGAGTGGAAGAATCATGAAGACAAATCAGCACTCGACGGCAAGGCAAGCATGGCTGCCCGTTCTGGCCGGGCTGGCCGCGGCGGGGCTGTTCGCGGATCGGCGAGCTTCCGGCCAGGACAAGGAGGCGCAACCCTGGGCACGATCGAGCGGCTTGATCCCCGCCTCGATCAGATTGTTCCCAAAGACGCGCGAGTCGAGCGAATCGCCGAGGGGTTCGACTGGTCCGAGGGCCCTGTGTGGGATCGCCGCGGCGGCTTCTTGCTCTTTTCCGACGTCCCCATGAACACGGTCTTCAAGTGGCAAAGAGGCCAGGGTGTCAGCGTCTTCCTCAAGCCCAGCGGCTACACGGGCACCGCGCCCCGAGGGGGCGAGCCGGGCTCGAATGGGCTGCTGATGGATTCTCAGGGCCGGTTGATCCTTTGTCAGCATGGCGACCGCCGCGTGGCTCGGCTCGAAGAGGGCGGCAAGTTCGCCACGCTGGCCGACCGGTACCAGGGCAAGCGCTTCAACAGCCCCAACGACGGCGTCATCAAGTCGAACGGCGACCTTTACTTCACCGACCCTCCCTATGGCCTCCTGGGCCTGAACGCAGACCCGGCCAAGGAGCTCGATTTCAACGGGGTGTACCGGATCTCGCACACCGACGGCACGGTCACGCTGCTGACCAAGGAGATGACGTTTCCCAACGGGATCGCGTTCTCCCCCGACGAGAAAACTCTGTATGTGGCCAATTCCGATCCCAAGCTGGCGATCTGGAAGGCGTTTCCCGTGAAGGACGATGGAACGCTGGGTGAAGGACGAGTTTTCAGCGAGGTGACTTCATCAGTGGGGTCGAAGAAAGGTCTTCCCGACGGCATGAAAATCGACCAGTCGGGCAACCTGTTCGCGACCGGCCCCGGCGGCGTGTTGATCTTTGCCCCGGACGGAACGCACCTCGGCACCTTCGCCACCGGCGAGGCCACCGCCAACTGCGGCTGGGGCGAGGACGGCACGGTCCTTTACATCACGGCCGATATGTACCTGGGCCGGATCAAGCTCACGACCAAAGGGCTGGGGTTCTGACGGAGATCGCCGTGGCGAAGTTTGTTTGAAGATTAGCTTTTCAAGGCATCGAAGAGCGCGCGGATCTCGTCGTCAACATCGGCCGGGTCGGCAATGGTCGCCGCGATCTCCCTGCGCAGGGTTTCCTTATAGCGCTTGCGCAGGCGGTGCACGGCGGTGGCGATCGCATCCTCGCTGGAACCGAGCCGCTTGGCGATCTCGGCGTAGGGAATGGAACGAGGGGCCTCGACGAGCACGAGCTTGAGCTGCTCGAAAGTGACGCTCTTGCCGGCGCTCACGTACTCAGCCTTGATCAGGCTGAGTACTCGCTCGAGCAGGGTACGCGCCCAGTTCCGCTCGAAGATGCGTTCGGGTGTCAGGTCGTGGCTCGGCTCGTTCAGGTAGCGCCCTTCGGCGGATCGAGCGTCAATGGAAAGGACAGTCTGGCCTCCGCCCCGTCGCTGGGCGGTCGCCCGGCGATGTTCGTCAACCAGGAAATGCGAGCAGTCGGTCAAGAGGAACGCGCGAAACCGCCCCTTTCGCGGATCAAGCGTGGCCAGGGCGCCCTTCTCCAGGAGCTGACAGAAATACCCCTGCGTCAGGTCGAGCGCTTTGTGAGGGTCGTTTCCCTTGCGGCGGATCAGCGCGTAGATCGGATACCAGTAGGCGCTGCAAAGCAAGTCGAGCGCCTCGCGCGCGACGGATTGACCGGCCCCCCGGCGCAAGACGAGACTCCACTGCGTCTCCGGGAACTGGTCCTCGGATGGATAGGGAAAGTCTTGGTTGTCCAAAAGTCAGCCTCCGCCTCGTTTTCGCCGGTCTCCTCGCGGGAGCTCCCAGGGCGAAAAGCATCTCTATCATACCGCAGCCAGGGTGGGATGCCACTGGACCAGCCGTGCTGGTGTCACGTATCGGGGTTCGCGCCCTGGCCTGCGCGGCACTATGCTGGGACGCCTCGATACGAACCAAGAGCGGACGGAGCCAAGGGCGATGCGCGTCTTGATGGTGACCTCGTTTCCGATTCCCGGCGAGTATGACGGTACGGCAATGTTGCCGATCAAGATCCTGCGGGCTCTCAAGCCGCGCGGGGTCGACGTGGTGGTGGCGCACTTGCGCTTGCGGCCGGTTGCGGGCCTGGCCATCTCGCGAGGCGACTTCGAGGGAACGCCGGTCTTCACGGTGCCGCCAGCCGGCTGGGTCACGGGCAAAGGGCTCGCGCGGATCGCCAGGGATTTGCCCTTCGACGTGGTGCACGCCCAGCATTACGGAGGCGCGACACGGGCCTATCACGCCTGCCGGCAACACGGTTGGCCCATGGTTTATGAGATTCATTCGCTCCTGGGCGAAGAAGTCGAGCGCGACCGCCTGGGCCGGGGAATCGTTTTTCGTGCCTACCTCGGACTTGAAAAGCGCGTCTACCGGCACGCCGCCCAGATCATTGCCCTGGGCGAGCCGGTCAAGCAAGTCGTCATCGAGGAGAAGGGCGTTCCGGCCGATCGAGTCAGCGTGATCTATCCGGGCATTGACCTGGCTGAATACGAGCGGCCCGGCCAGCCGGCAGTGATCGCGGGCGTGGCGCCCGAGCACAAGGTGATCATGTACGTCGGCAGCATCGTCCACCCCAACCAGGGAGTGCCAATCCTGATCGACGCCTTACCCACGATCTTCGAGGCGCGCCCCGACGCCCGGTGCATTCTGGTCGGCGGTCCCGCCGAAGCCGGCGATCGCTATCGCGCCGGGCTCGGACCGCACGGCGACAAGCTGATCGTTTTGACCGGCCAGACACCCGAGCAGGTCGTCGACCTCACGCGGCGGGCCGATGTACTCGTCCATCCCCGGCTCGCCTGTCGAGAGAACTACTCGGTCCAGAGCAAGCTTGCCGTCTACCTCGCCGCCGGCCGGCCGATCGTGGCGACGGACTTTGGCGATTATCAAAAGCTGCTGGGCCAGAGCGGCGCCGGGTTGTTGACGCCGGTCGCCCCCGAGCCGCTCGCGATCGGAGTGCTCAAGGTCTTGAGCGATCCCGGGCTGGCCGCGTCACTTGCGGCCGCCACAACCTCCGTGGCCCGCGAGTATTTCGCGATGGATCGCAACATCGATCGCTACCTCGACGTCTACCACCGCGCCATTGCCGCGGGCCCGCGGTAAGCACAGCATTCGCCGGAACGTCGCCCCGGCTTTCTCGGTTTATGAACATGCGTTTCATGATCTGCGGTTAACCTTGACACTGTGTAAACCTCACCGATATGTTGGAAGCGTGCAACGAAACCCCCGCCTGAGGTCGGCCCGCGGAGCCGCTCTCTGCTCAGTATGGCGTCGCGCAGAAGGGTTGAATCGACATAAAGCCACCTTAGCTCAGTTGGTAGAGCGCAGCTTTCGTAAAGCTGAAGTCCAGGGTTCGAGTCCCTGAGGTGGCTCTGGCCCGAAAGGGTCGCGACGCACTGCCGGGAGGAAATGGGGCGATTGGACTTAGGCGCAGGCCGATGTACAATCGCTCACAGGGTCTTGCGGTGGTTTTCCGGCCGGTCCATGGCGGTACGTTCTGACGGTGGCTCCCAACGTCGATAACAAGTAGTCCGTCATCTGGCGTGGATGTTCCTTTCCAGTAAGGCTTTCTGGTCTTCCTTCATCGTGAGGAAAATCGGGGCCCCGGGAGGTCGGTGGGCCTTACGACGTGGCCATTCACGACTCGCCTTGGGACTGCGCTGACGGCGCGTCTCGACGCGGCACGTTTCCAGCCGGCGGCGGTAAGTGGTCGTCCGACGGTGAGGGTGCGCGCTGCCGGCGATCTCCTGGCGGATTTCGATCAGCACCTTCCGTGGGCTCACGGCCAGTTCTCCGATCGTGCCCTCTGGTCGGAGTGCCAGGTCGGCGTGTGCCAGCAGGATCTGCAGAGCCAGCAAAGATCCCTCCAGTTCACGATGAATGAGCCGGACCGTGCGGCTGGCAAGTTTGACTTTCTTGAGCGTCCGTTTATAAGTTCTGAAGAGGCCCTCGTTGCGCCATCTCCAGCGATAGAATTTGGCCGCCGTTTTCGCCGGGAGCCGTTGCGGACTGAGGACGTTGGTCAAGAGCCAGACATCGTGTTTGGTCTGCCCCTTGGCCTGGACACGAATCAGCCGACACATGAGCGGTGGCTGCTGTTGCTTCTGGATGGTTTCCGGCCAGTAGTAGACCAGGCCTTCTTGCCATTGCTCGATGGGAGTTTCATCCAGCGCGTACAGGCGAACCTTCGACGACATCCGCAGCAGAAACGACTGCTTGTGCTCGAGGATCGTGCGGGCCAGTTCATAGCCCATATAGGCCGCATCGGCCACGACCAGGGCCTCCGCAGGCAGGAGGGATAACATCTGTCGCAAGTGCAGCCGTTCGTCAGCGGTTCCCTTGCCAATCCGCCAGGACCACAGCAGCCCTGATCCGAGGTGAACGAAGGCCGTAACCCAGGCGGTCGGGGCCGATGCCTCGCTGCTTCCTTTGCCCATGCGGGCTTCCAGTTCGGCCGACCGCGGGCACTCGATGCGCGACCCGTCGCAGCCCATCGGCACAAAGCCGCCGATCATAAGGCGCTCGGCATAACGACGTCGGATTTCGTCGCGGACGCCCTGAGCCAGCGCCCAGAGTCTGCCGCACGGGCAAGCGAGTCAATGCCTTTTGAAACCCGACCAGCGTCTCACCGGGACGTTTGCGGCCTTCGTAGCACGCCACGTAAAACCCGCGTGCCGCCACGAACCGCTTGGACTCTGCGTCGCCAGCAGCCCAGGTCATCGCCAGGAGAACCAGTACCAGAGGCTGCAAGTCCCATCGCGGCTTAGAGCGCCGATCGGCGACACATTGTCGGGCTTGCTTCCAAACCCGCGGCGTGAGAAACTGTCGCACGAACTCGATCAACGACGCGGGTTGCTGCAATCTCTGCAGCTTCCTTGCTGCTTTCATCGCCGTTCTTCCTTGAAGGGTGTGGGTGGTACCCACCCATCATCGCGAAGAACGGCGTTTCTTGCGCTACAACCCTCACGAAAAGATCAATCGTAAGTACACACCCCGCCAATCCTTATCTTCAGATCGACCCTCAGCCCGTTATCGACGTTGGGTGGCTCCCATGGCCGGTTTTTGTTTGCGAAGGAGCAAACAGTGGGGATCCACACCAAGATCGTCGGGGTGACCAAGGACAATGATGACGGGGTGAACCGGCAGGATATCATCCGCAAGCACTGCCGGGATGGGATGGCGATCGAGCTCGTCGCCGAGCCGGGTAACAAGTATGACCCCAACGCCATCGGTGTCTGGGTACCGGCGGGTTTGCTCTCGAGCGAGATGAAATTGGGTTACTTGCAATCGGGTCTTGCCGCAGATCTGGCTGGCGACGTCCAGGCGGGCAAAGCTCTCCGGGGCAGGATTCTCCAGCTGACAGGTGGAGGGCGAGACAAGAACTGTGGGGTGAATATTGAGATCGAGACCATCGCCGCCGGCTGGTCAGCGGGAAGGTCGATCGCTTGCGGCTTATTGGTCCTGCTGGGGCTGGTGATGGGTCTGGCGGTGATCGGCTTCTTGACGGGGAACGCACAGAGAGGCCAACAGACATCCGCGCCTCCGTCACGGCCACAGATCAAGGCTCGAGCCTCCCCGGCCGCTCCTGAGGCCAAGGAGCCGACTCCAGAGGAAAAGAAAGCAATGGAGGCGGATGCCATGCTGCGGGATGCCCGTCGGCTCGACAGCTTCGGGAGGATCCAGGCGGGGGTGGAGGCCTACCGGGAAGTCATCAAGAAGTTTCCCGGCAGCAAGGAGGCCGAGTTTGCGCGGACGCGCCTCAAGGCGATGGGGGAGGATTCGAAATGAGATTGGCCGCTCCGAAGCTGGCGAAAGTCGCCAGGATCGGCTTTCATTTCGATGCGCCGGCGAGGGCGGATTCGATGGGGTCGATCATGGTTGGGATCGTTTCGAGGTTGAAGGTCGAGGCTTGCGAGTCTTCAGGTTGGCGAAGGTCCGGTCGATCATGACGCGAACGGCGTCGGTCCTGGTCAGGGGTTTGGTGGGACCCCACTGGCGGGCGATCGCGTCCAGCTTGGCCAGCTCGTCCGGGGTCAAGCGGAATTGCGTGTGTGGTGTGGCGGGCATGGCTAGTGGGTCTCCTGACTGGTGTTCCCGTTGTCGCCTCCGGGGCCCTGGGCGATCGGCTCGACAGTCGTCACCAGCGACACGTCAACCGAAACGTGCGAACCCCCGGGTACGATGCAGAGCACCACGCGGCGGGCGTTCTGGTCCCACGCAATGGCGTCGGGATGTCTGATCTGGATGTCGCGGCCGTCAGCCGTGCGCATCACGAACGGCTGAAAGGGGCGGACGTCCTTGAGTCTCTTCAATTCGGCGATTGTCATTGTGATCCTCGTTGGGGTAAGGTGTCCGATGCGCCCATTGTACCGCCATGTACGTACACGAGGAATCCTGTGGTGGCGAAGCATCACCTGGACTTGAAGCGGGTTCGACCTAACGATTGACCGAGCATGGTTGGGGAGCGTGTACATCCTGTCCACCGATCACCGCAAGTTGGAGAACCTCTCGATGCGCGATCCCCAGACTCACGAGGAATGGCAGGAAGCCGTGGACGCGGCCGCGTTCATGGTGTATCTGCATAGCGCCCGGCTCTATGGTCTGATCGAGGGGGGCCGGAAGTGAATTGTGCGCGGGCTGACGATTTGTTGAAGCGAGGCGAGCGGCGGGGATCACGCCCTCACCCGGGTACGTTGAAGCGATCGTCGCCAGCGAGCAAGCGAAACAGCAGGCGCGGGAGGCAGGGGGTGGCGGATGATAGACCCGAGTTTAGACCTAAAACTCTCCTCTGCCCGTTTTCCGGCGGTCGCAACGAACAGACCAACCGCTTGACCGATGAGGACACTGAGCCGCCGCCGGCACCCCGGCGGGAATTTCAGCGTTCAACAGTGCTAACAATTCGCCTTGGTCCATCACATCCCTTGGTCCATTTCGTCTTTCGTAAAGCTGAAGTCCAGGGTTCGAGTCCCTGAGGTGGCTCTGCATTGATCTTGTCCGGCCTGACCACTCCTTTCGCGTTCTTTAGTGCCGCGCATCCTTCGCGGCGGACCCCTATCGCCGGCCTCGAAAGCACTTCACCACCTTGTGGATCTGGTGTTCTGGTCGGTTCCACCGGCGTAGCTCCACGGAATTCATGTCGGCGTCGCGTAGTCTCTGCGTCCATGTTTTTGGGTCAGAGAAAGACGTGGCCGGCGAGCCGGTCGGGTCTGCTGGCTCGAAGTGGCGGCGAATCGCCGACGGCGCGGTGCGTTTTGTGATTCGTCGTCCTGAATGATGACGCATGGAGCCCGGGAAGATGACGGCAAAGAGACTCCTCGATCGGTTCATCGACGATGGCGACCAGGACGCGTTTCAAGTGCTTATCGAGCGCCACGGGCCCATGGTGCTGGGTGTTTGCCGCAGTGTGCTGAGTGACTCGCACGACGTCGAAGACGCATTTCAGATGGCGTTTCTGTCGCTTGCCAGGAGCGCCCACAAGATCAAGAATCGCGATTACGTCGGTGCGTGGCTGCACCGGGTGGCCCTCAGGGTCGCTCATGATGTCCGTGCCAAGACTTACGCCCGCAATCAACGCGAGCGAGGCGGCACGATGTTCGAGCCCGAGTCGGCACCCGAGAGTGGCCTGCGAGATTTCGTGCCGTTGCTGCACGAGGAAATGGGGCGTCTCCCGGAAAGATACCGGCTGCCCCTGATGCTTTATTATTTTGAGGGTAAGTCAACCGAAGAGACCGCGACACAGCTCCGGTGCCCAGTCGGAACGGTCAAAGGCCGGCTGTCGCGAGCGCGAGATCGCCTTCGCGATCGATTTTCACGTCGCGGATTGACATTTCCGCACTGAAGTTCGCGTATGACCACTGATGCGTTTGGGAAACCTCGTGGCTTTCGCAATCGCGAAAGAATCGACCATGTTGACATGCGATCGAGCGGACAGCAACACACGCAGACTTTTAACGATTCTTACCATTCCTGTTCCCGCATGGTGAAGCCTGTTGCGAACTCAGTTCATTGCTCGATAGAATTAGCGGCCGCTGAAGATCCCTTTGAGTCTCCCATCCGCCTGGCTCACGATTTTTCTGGAAGAGTTCGGATTTCGTGTCGCCCGGATCAGAGATTCTCGTCCAAGGTCAGGACAGATTGTCTTGAACCTGGGATTCGAGTTGTCCGGCAACGGAAAACCGATCACCAGTCCTGGTGATCGGGTCAGCCAGCGAGTCTTGCGGGACGACGATGCCATTCAAACCTGAGCCTCTCGAACCTGAAGCATCAGGCCGCGTTACGGCACAAGGCAGTCGCGCCTCCGCCAAGGTGCGCCCACGGTTCGAAGCTCTTGAGGCTCGATGCCTGATGTCCGGCACGACGGCACCAGTTGGTCCCTCGTGGTTGCCATCCACCCCGCCATCAAGTCGGCCGGCCATGATCGTCTCTCACACTGGGACCCGAGCCCTCCTCGGTTCGCAAGCCGTGGTTAGCTCCAGCCAAGCCGCGCTCCCGATTCGACTTGCGGCCAGGGACCAAGACGACACGGCCGTTCCAGACGACAACGAGACGGTCGAGGGTTCTGGGCAAACCTCAGTCGGTACCGACTCGGACGGTCATACTTATGTCGTCGTGCCGGAAACGCTTTTGCCTCATCGAACCTTCGCCACCGCTCAAGGCCTGCCGGATGATCCCTATTTCGGCGTGATTGGCACCATCGGCGGCGGAGAACCCATTGACATTTACCGATTGACCGTAAATGCGGCGACTGCTGGGTTTCAGTTCGAGCTGGCCTCTTCACGGTCGGTCTCAACGGCCTCGCCTCGGTTTTGGCTGTTCGACGCGTCTGGCCGGGTCATGGGTGCATGGCCGTCAAGCACTGGCGCCGGCGGCTCGCTCATCACGTTCGCACTCGATAGTTCCTTTTCCGGTTCGACGTTGTTTCTCGGAGTTTCGACCGGAAATCCGAATGGCCAGACGGGTTCGGTCGCGCCGCTCGGCTATCAGTTGTGGGTGCAACGGTTCAGTGCGACTGCTGACCTGGCGACTGCAACCGGCGCTGGCGCCATTCTCCCTTCAATCGCGAGCACCCTTTTCGTGGGGGCTCTCGTAGCTCCCCTGTCGACACTCACTGCCGCACCGTCGCGGGGCGACTCTTCAACTCCCTCGACCGCAGCTCCAACTGCGAACGACCTCACCACGGGGTTCCGCGTGAGCGTCGGCTCGATGCCGACGCGCTCGGCTCAGCCTGCGGGCGGCCTGATGTCAGAAGGCGAAGCCAGTTCAGGCACGATCCCTGGCTACTCGGCGCTCGATCGCGAGCCGACGGACAGGCTGCTCGCGACGTCGGGCCAGGGCCACCGCACGGAATCCGATTTATCGAACACGCCGGACGGGTCACAAACTGATGGGGGCTTGATCGCCCTGCGCGGCCCGGGTGGATTCCCACTCTTGGGAGCCGACGCGATCGGAAGCTGGCGTGGGAACTCCAGCGCGCGCGTCGCGTCCTGGGCCGAAGAGGGCATCGCGCAGCCTGATGACTCTCCAGCAGTAGACCCCGCGGAGAGCAAGGAACCTCTTATCGCTGCGAACGGTGTCATTCCACCGGCAGACTGTTTGGGCGGCACCGAGGCCGACGCCGAGACAGGTGCGAGGCGGTCCCGAGACTGGCTCTGGGGAACGCTTTCCTCCGGGCTGGGCACGGTGACGCTCCTGACGCTCAACGCATTGTTCTCAAATCCCATTGCCGGCTACGATGTGCTTCCCTCGCGACTTGACACTGCGGGGGCCGGCGGCCGCGGCCGTGTCGCCGCCCGGCGCAATCAAATCTCCGAGGGATTTCGCCGCCGGGCTCAAGTCTAAAGAAAGCCCTGACCCGGATCGGATGACGGTGAATCGCCGGCCACGTTGACGTTGGCGGCGGGCTCGGCGTTGGCATTGGCTCACCGGGTTCTGATCGCGCAGGCCGTCCACGCGTTCCAGGTGCGCCGGGCGTGCGTGAACCAGCGGGCCAGTTGATCGGGGCGTCGGCCCAAGCATGCGGCATGAGCAAGGGCGATCTCGGTGAGGAGGCGAGGATTGTTGGACGCCCAGTCGGCGGCCTGTTCGAGATCGACCAAGGCGCGGTCCACCCGCCCTAGCCGCGAAAAGGCCCGAGCTCGACCCAGGTAAAGTTGCGGGTCGTCCGGATCGTCGGCCAAGGCTCGCGTCCAATCGCGAACCGCCGCGTCAAGTTGCCCAAGTGCCATCAGGGCGCGGGCTCGCCAGGCGCGAACCGTTCCCTGAGCATCGCGCGCGAGAGCGCGATTGAAATCGATGAGAGCCGCCGCGGGATTGCCATTTTCCGTCTTGAGCTGTCCTCGAAGCTCCAGCAGGCGGGGCTCGCCAGGCTCGAGAGCCAGGCCCGAGTCCACGTCGGCCATGGCTCCGATCCGGTTTCCGGCGCGACGGCGAACCCGGGCACGAACCAGGTAGGCCGTCGCCGACTGAGGGGCCAGCGCAATAGAGCGACTTGCCTGGTCTGCGGCCCGCGGGTCGCTCAGGCTGCTCAGGAGCACGCTCTGAAGACGATGGGCCAGGGGGATATTGAGCGTCGAGTCTTGATCGCCAGATTGAAGGCGCTTCACCGCCGCAAGAAGATCGGCTTTGAGCGAGGGTCCATCGCCCGGCAAAAGCACAAGCTCGTCAGGCTCGGTCAGCCAGGAAAGTTCCTCCACGCGGCCGACGGCCAGCAGCGTGCGAACCCAGAGCCGCTGGTGGCTCGGAGTGGGCTTGCGGCGGTACGAGTTCGCGGCGTCGGCCTCGGCCTCCTTGAAGCGGCCCAGGGCCAGGCACGCAAGCGCCCGCCGCGCGAAGTAGAGCTCGGCGTTTTCGGGGTCGTCTCGGGTCAGGAGGATCGAGAGATCGGCGTCGGCTTGTTCGTATTGCCCTCGCTGAAGCGCCACCAGGGCGCGGCCCAATCGGGCCGAGACGTCGCGTGGATCTTCCCCCACCAATGTGTTGTACTCAGCCCATGCGCGCCCGACTGCGCCTTGGTCCATGTCGAGCTTGGCCCGATTGAGCCGGCCGGCTCTTGCAATCGGACTGCCAGTCCCCTTGGCGATCACCCATTCGTAAGCCACGCGAGCGCCGGCGGCATCGCCGAGCGATTGTTTCACCAGGCCGAGCTGGAGGCGAGCCTGCAGGAAGTCGAAATCCCGAGCCTTTTTCAGAGCCTGGTTCAGGTCGTCCATGGCCTGATCCAGATCGTCGCCAGCACGGTGCAAGAGCGCGAGATTGTACCAGGCCCACGGCGAGTCAGGCCAAAGCGCCAGGGCCGCTTGATCATGTTCCAGCGCCTCTTGAATGTGACCGGCCCGCGAATGAGAGAAGCCCAGGTAGAACTGAGACCAGAAGTCGCCAGGATCGAGCCGGACCGCACGCTCTTGCCATGCGATGGTTTCCGCGAGACGGCCATCCAGGCGGTACAGCAGAGCCCACTGGAAGCAGCCGCGGGCCGAGGTTTCCTGTTCGGGAAAACCAGGTGAAAGAACCGGCAAAGAGGAAGGCTTTCCGTCACGTCGCGCCTGCCATCGAGCCTGCATGGCACGCCATGGGCCAACGGGAGAGGCGAAGTTCAGGGCCGCCGCGCAGATTTCCAGAGCCTGGCTGGTCACGGCCGGCGTGCCGGAGCGATCCTCTTCGAGTACCACGGCCCACAGGAAAAGCAGCTCGTTGACCTCCGCGAGCAACCGATCACGTCGCGGAGCGTCAAGCAGACCGATCGAGGGCCGCCGCATCCATTCCTTGTCTTCGAACACGGCGAACGCCCTGAGCGACTTTTCGACTTGCCGGCTGGAGGTCATGGGCTCGCCGCCGAACCGAGGCAGCGAGAGCCGGAACCGCTCGCCGAGGTCGAATAGCCTGTCGGCCTGATCTCGGATATCCTTCCTTTGAAGGGCGAGTTGGCCTTCATCGCGAGCCCTCAGCCACAAGCTGCGCAACCGTGGTTCACTTTCAGCCTGGCGAGCTGCGTTATCGAAGTGCGCAAAAGCCAGCTCGGGCTGGTCGTTGTTTACCGCATACGTTCCATCATTGATCAAGCGGTTGATCTCTGCTTCACTGTGAAGTAGGGTCCACTCTCTGTTCGCCAGCAGGAACGCGGATCCGGTGAGAGCCAGCACCAGCGGCACGACGACGGCAAGCCGGCGCCGGTTGCGCCGAACCCAGCGAACCGAGCGGCTGGCGATCGGTTCACGTGCGTAGCGCAGCGGCCCATCGTCGGCGACTGCCTGGAGATCGGCCGCCAGCTCGGCGGCCGAAGCATAGCGGTCGTCCGGATTTGGAGCCAGGCAACAGAGCACGACTGCCTCGAGCGCCGCCGGTACTTCCGGATGGGTCTGGCGAAGTCGAGGCGGGGAGTCGCGTCGCGCCTCGGCCGTGCGCAGGAGGGCCTCGGCCACGGTTCTCGATCCGGACGGCAGCGCGAAACTCCTGGTTCCTTTGACCAGGCAATCGAAGAGGACCACGCCCAGGGCATAGAGGTCGGAACGTGTATCCACGCGGTCGTCGAAGCCTTCGGCGAGCGCCTCGAGGTGTTCGGGCGCCATGTAGGCCAGTGTCCCTCCCAGCGCGGCGGGCGGATCATCTTGGTGATCGATCCAGGGCTCCTGCGCGAGGTTGAAGTCCAGCAGCATCGGCAACCCGTCGCTCGCAACTAGCACGTTCGAAGGCTTGATGTCGCGATGCAAGACCCCTCGATCGTGAGCATGCTGAAGAGCCTCGGCCAGCCGTGCGCCCCACCAGGCGACCACCTGGTAATAGGTGCGCCGGGTGAACGATGAACCAAGAACGGTTTGATTGGGCACCACGGACTCGGAAACCTGCAGGCCGCCTACGACCGCTAGCAAGTCTGCCCCTGAGCGGGCCGAGACAATCGCCGGATCGGCAAGCACCTGGGCGAGCGTCACTCTGCCCAGAAAGGGCATGCAAAGGAGGTGAAGACCGGTGGCCGGATCGGTGCGGTAGGAATGCACGGGAACGATGTGGGTATGTTGGAGCCGGGCCAGCATCTGGGGCTCTCGCGAGCCCGTGCGCGTGACCTTGAGCGCCACGGGGCGGTCGGCCAGTTGTCGCTCTTCGGCTCGGTAAACTCGCCCGAAGGCACCTCGGCCAAGCTCCTCGACCAGCCGGAACCCGGCGATTGTCTGACCGACCTCCGGCAAGGAATTGGATGACTGACTCGAGGGGTAACTCAGTGTTGAGGGTGGCCGCGCATGACCGATCACTTCGTGAATCTCGAGAACCTCGCGGAACGACGCCGCGACCTCTGGAAAACGGGCGCTATACTCGGCCGCCTGGGGAGATTCGCCCCTCTCTTCGCGCAGGCAGTATTCCTCGTAGAGCAAGGCGACGAGCGCCTCGCCATCGAGCTCGGGGAACTGGTCGCGATACCATTCCATCGAACGCGCTTCGTGCGCCGCCCACCGCAGGGAAAGATCGGCCCTCAACAGGGTAAGCAGAAACGATCGCCTGCGCCGGGGGTCGGCTGGCAGGTAGATCCGAGGGTCCGGCCGGCTGCCGGGAGAACGGCGCCAGTCGGCTTCGTACTGTGTCCGCAGGCGGGAGAGCTCGGGAGAGGCATCATCCCAGGGCGGACCCGAAGTCGTCAGGCTGATCGGATCATTCCTCGATCCGGGCACGGTTCCAGAGCTCCTTCAACACGCGTTGCACGGTTCGTTCACTGAGACCAAGGCGGTCGCCGATCTCCTTGCTCGAGTAGCCCGCCGCCTTCAACTCGAGAATGACCCCGCGGTCTTCGGGCAGCATGTCGTGGAGGCGGTCGTAGAGCTCTCTCGCCTGGGCAATCTGGCTGGGCGTTTCACCGGCCGCGCTATCCTGATCGGCCTCTTGGTCCGCACGCAAAGGCGACTCACGGTGGATGTCTTGCTTCTGGCTGGCGGCGCGACGGTACTCGTCAATCACCTTATTTCTCGCCGCCCAGGCAAGGAAGGCGATCAGGTTATCTTCTTCCTCCAGATCGTTCGGTCCTGTTTTGATCCTGCGAAAAAAGCTACCCCACACGCTTTGCAGAAAGTCGATCGAGTCGAATCGCGAGCGGAGGAGCCGGGGCAACTGACGTCGTACGACCAGTCGAACTTTCGACTCATAGCGAGTCAGCAGCTCGCGCGCGGCTTCCTCGTCACCGCTCTGGATCCGTGTGATCAGAGCGCGGATGTGGCTCGGCCGTTCCTCAAGCGGTGCATCGCCGGCCATGAAACCACCCTCCCCCCTGATGACCTGCTCCTGGAATTCAACCCTGCCAGGCCTCAGTCCCGAACCACGACCGCTCTCACGATCCGCGGCAGTTCCCATTATGTAATGTGGGTCAACTTCCCGAAAAGGATACGTCAATCAACAACGGAAAAAGCAGAATCGTGGAATCAGGCAGTGTAGAAGCGGCGACTGCAAGACGAGGTGTGCCTCTTGCCGTCTTGACGGTGTCAGGTTTCGATCGCCGTGAATTCTGCCTGATACCGCCAGGACGAAGAACCGTGCGGGCCGCAGTTTTCAGGGTAAACCGTGCCGGCCCGCGCGGACTCGGCGCGGAGAATGGTTGCCGTTAGCCGGCCTCCGGCGTGGAGAAGGATAGCGCGGGCGTTGACACGGCTCGGCGATCGGCTGGGCGGCTCGCCGATACGACGGCGAGGGTTGCCAGTAATCCCACCCAGAGCAAAAACAAAATGAGTGCAAGGGTAAACCGTTTGCGATTCGTGCTCCAGGCCATCGCGTGAATCACTCCGGGCTCAGTGTGTTTTTTCTTCAGCAAGCACCAGTTTCGGTCGCAGGGCCGTCTTGAAATCGTACATGTGGTCAAAGTCGGCCCGAGAATCGCTGGGGGTCTTGTCCAGGTTTCCGGTGTCGATCAGGCTGAAGACGATCTCGCCAATGTCGGAGGTCAACTGAACTCCCCATTGCTCCAGCACGGTGAGGGCCATCAGCCCATAGTGGCGCAGGGCCAGGCGGCGCGCGGCCTGGCAAAGCTCGCGGCCGGTAACGTGTCCCGCCTCATCGAATTTGGTCTGGTCGCTCTTGGGCGTGGTTTTTTTCTTTCGTGGGCGCTGGGCGCCGGTCGCCTGCCGCTTTTTCGCCAGTCCCTTTAGCTTGTGGCGGCGCGCCAGCCTGAGCGACTCGAGCACGAACGCGTAGGCTTCGATCGAGTAGCGGGAATCTCGCGCGATCACACGTGCCAGCTCGTCGCGTATACTCATGGCGCATCAATCCTCGCGGGGCTCTTCAAGAGATCCAGACTGCGGCCAATCGTCGTTACCGATCTGGTCTTCCGGCTGATCTTCGTATTCTCGCAGATGCGCCGTGCCGGAATGACCATTGGGGAAGCGGCCGGGCGGATCGGGTGCCGCGGCAAACCGGCCGCGGGGGGGTTCGTAGCTTGACACGTCATCATGGCTGATGATGATCCGACGCCGGTCGTCGTATTCAACAACCAGCTTGCGAGCCAGGATTTCCTGGGCCACCACGCGTCCCTGGCCCTTGGAAGTGACAACTCGCGAGCCGACCGGCGGCAGTTCCCGCTCAAGTGCGCGGTAGGTGTCGAATTCGTATCGCAGGCAGCACTTCAGCCGTCCGCACCGCCCCGAGATCTTGGACGGGTCGAGCGTGGTCTTCTGCAGCTTGGCCATCTTCATGGAGACCGGCGGCATCGCCGTCAGGTGCGTGTTGCAACAAACGGGCTTGCCGCAATCTCCATAGTCGGCCAGCAGCTTCGCCTCGTCACGCACGCCGATCTGGCGCATTTCAATGCGCGTTTCGAAGCGCCCGGGCCAGGTCCTTGACCAGCTCGCGGAAATCCACTCGCTTCTCGGCCAGGTAATAGAAGACCACCCGCTCCCGACCCAGAATCATCTCGACGTCAACCAGATCCATCTGAAGCCGCCTTTTGGCGATAAGCTCGCGGCAGGTGGCGAAGGCTTCCTTCTGCGCTTCGACCAGGTCTTCTTCGATTCTCAGATCTTCAGCAGAGGCTTCCCTGAGAATCTCCCCCTGAACGGGGTGCTCGAGAAAATGCCTCGTCCGATCGGTCGCCGGGCAGAGGACCTCTCCCACCTCGGTTCCCCGGTCACTGCGGATCACCACCCGCTGTCCCCGAGCCTGCTCCTCATCGGGCAGCCCGGTACACTCGCCCAGGAATCGCATTCGGCCGTAGCGGACGACGTACGTCATTGCGTGGTGTAGAGCTCCGTCGGGTCGTCTCATTTCTTCGCCGTGATGCCTTTGGCCCGGTGGCGAGCTGGTCCCGTGCCAGCCTCTATCGTACTCGAATTATGACCAGGACGGCCGTTCCGCGAAAGAGGAGAAGGCGGGTGGGCGACCGCCGTCCCGTCAGGGTGGGATTTCGGCTTTTATCGCGGGCCCAGTCTCGCCATAATGACGGCGATTCCACCCTCTGGTCAAATAGCGCGGTTTTCGCTCGTGTTGTGTACACGAGACGGCCTCGGCAGAAGAACCCCCCCAACCCCCCCTTCGCAAGGGGGGGAAAGGAAGGGCGAGCAACCCATAATCCCCCCCTTGCGAAGGGGGGGTTGGGGGGGTGGACCCTGCGTCGCCACGGACCCGGAAGTCGGATGGTGGGGCCCACGCCATACATCTGAAAACCGCACTCGTCCCAACGCCCTGGATGGTTCCCTGCCGCCGTGCCGCGACTCGAACCGTGGCAGCGGCTTCGATGGAAAGGATGGACATTGATGGTCAAAGAGGAGTTGCTGGCGCTCTTGGTCTGTCCCCTGGGCAAGGCGCCGTTGCGCCGCGAGGCCAATGACCTGGTTTGCACGCGATGCGGCCCCCGGTTCGCAATCAGGGACGATATTCCAAACATGCTCATCGAGGAGGCCGAGCTCCCCGCCGGCTGTGCCGCGCTGGCAGACCTCGAATGTGTCAAGTCGGGTGACGCCAAGCTGGAATGAGCTCCGCGGCCGTGATCAGGTAAGAAAATCGATTCGCCAGCCTGGCCTCAATCCTGGCGCAACGCCCAGCGTCCCAGCCGGAACCAGCAGCGGCGATCGGTCCAGGCCGCTTCCTCCACCAGACCGGCGGTGCTCGCCAGGTGCGCGAGAGTCTCAATCGTGTACTTGTGGGAGCTTTCGGTGTGAATCGACTCTCCCTCGGCGAACGGAACGCTCAGACCCGGAATCGGCAAGCACACCGTTTGCCGGCGTGAACTGACAAGGTGCATCTCAACCCGTCCGCGCTCCGGGTGATACGTCGCACGGTGCGTGAACGCGCCTCCCGGAAGTTAGCGCCGAGCTCGCGGTTGATACGCCGCAGCAAATTGAGATTGAAGGCCGCGGTCACTCCCTGGCGGTCGTCATAGGCCGCTTCCAGCACCGCACGGTCCTTGGCGAGGTCTGTTCCCAGCAAGAGACGGTCCGCCGGACGCATTGTCACGGCGATCATCGCCAGCAGCTCTGCCGCGGGGACCGGGTCATAATTACCCAGGCTCGAGCCCAGGAAAACGATGAGCCGCGGACCACTGGCCTTTGCCGTGATCCGTTCCAGCCCGCGCCAGTAATCAGCGACGTATCCGGTGACCCGCAGCGACGGAAAGCGGCGCGTCAACCGCCGCGCCGATTCCTCCAGAGCCGTTGGCGATACGTCGATCGGCACATAATGGAGCCGGCAGAACCGGCCCAGCGCCGCCTCGATCAGACGTTGCGTTTTGATCGCGCTGCCGCTGCCCAGCTCTACAATGGTCAGCTCTTGTTCATCCGGCCCGAACTCCCAGCCGCTTACCATTGAATCGGCCTCGCGCCTGAGAATGGCGTCCTCGGTTCGGGTCAGGTAGTATTCGGGAAGCCTGCAAATGTCCTCGAACAGGCGTGAGCCTTCCTCGTCGTAGAGGTAAGTCCAGGGTAGGGTTTTTGGTTCCGAACAAAGCCCCTCGCTCACCGCGCGGGAGAACGCGGCGACGTGTTCCTCGCTGTCTTCCGGTTCGATCAGCCTGATGATCGTTGGTCGTCTGGCATGGAATGGCGGCGACGCCGCCAGCGAGGAGTGAAAGTCAGACGACAAGGCGCACCTCCTGCAAGGATGTCAGTCTGGATGGTTGTGCTCTTGCGCACGGTTGCGATCGCTACTCGATCGCTTGACGATTATAGGCAAGGTGCCAAGAGGGCAAGATAGTAAAAATAAGATGGAGAAGCTCGGGACTCCTGCCAGGCACGAAGTGGCGAACTTGTGGCGAAAGACGTGCCGAAGTGTGGGAAAAGATCAAACCAGAGCGATTGTTGGCCCCGATTCGAGTTCGACGATGTCGCCTCTGGCCATCTGCCGGCGTTTGCGAAGCTCAACCTGGCCATTGACGCGAACGCTGCCGCCAGCGATGAGGGTCTTGGCCTCACCGCCGGAAAGGACGGCTCCCGAGAGCTTGAGAACCTGTGTCAGGTTGATCGGCCGATCACCGACCTCGAGGCTAACCGATTGGGGTTGGCTCATCGCGGCCGTTCCTGGGGTGCGGGCTCGAGCGGTAGCAGCCGGTGAAGTTCGTCGTCGATGGTGTGTGAGATCGTCTGGTCGAGCTTCTGGCCCAAGCTCATCAAAGAGGTGTGTCCGGCTGACCGAACTGCGGCATCATGGCCCGGAGCTGATTCGAGAGCAGGCAGGGCTGGCAGGCCGGAGTCTGGGCCATGGTGGCCATGCGTGGGCTGCGCTTCCTGGATTGAGGGGAGTACATTCGTCGCTGTGGCCTGAGTCGAGTGGCCAGGGGCAGAGCCGTCTGACTCCTCAGTTGTGACGTTGTCGGCAACCAGCGACGAGCTCGCGTCCCAGTGAGGCGCCAGCACTCTGCGAACCTCATCGGGAAGAATGGGGCCGAGGTTGTTCATCACCGTGCCAACGACGCGGCCGGTGGGGCTGGAGAAGATCGGCTGCCGGGTTGCCGGGGCCAGGCTGACCACGAACATGGTCACGACCATGCCCAGGCAGGCGGCTTCCGAACCGCCCAGGAGCATCCCGAGATGACGATCGTAGGCTTCGAACTTGAGCTTGTGCAGCACACTGCGGATCAGCCTGGCGAGGCCGAAAACAGAGGCCGACACGACGACGTAAACCGCGGCCATCGCCAGCGATCGGGCCACTTCGGGCTGACCGGGAAAATAAGGGGCGAACTGCGCTGAAGCCTGGTGCGAGACCACATAGCCGAGAATGAGCGAGGCAATGCTCGCCAGTTGCCAGGTGATGCCCATCCAGGCGCCCCGAACCATTCCCGCCACGACAACAATCGCCATGGCCGCGTCGTAAATGGTCATCCTTGATCCTCCTGAAATGAGGGTGCATGGCGGTTGCGATTCGAAGTGTCGCGATCTGAATCTACAAACGCGCCCTGGAGCCCGTTCAGCGGCGGCATGGTAGCCAAGGAGCCGAAATGCGGGAAGGGATGTTTTGGCACTGGCTGTGTGCCGGTGGCCGCCCTCTTTCCTCGGTAGCTTCACAATGCTATTAACGGGTTCTTGCGTCAACCACGTCCACCGCGCAGAATTGCAGCCATTCACGCGCGTCATCTCCTCAAAACCCCAATCCTAACGCGTTCGCATCTGGCACCGACGCCGCCTTCACGCTTACGCCCAGTTCGATGGGGTGGGTCAGCGTCGCTTGCGACGCGCAACCCACCATGTGATTCGGTGGGTTGCGCCGCCTCCGACGGCTGACCCATCCTACCGCTGCGGAACTGGCTGAGCGGCGGCGACAACCACACCAATACGGGACCGGGCAGGGGTGATTAGCCTGAGTGCCAAGCTGATCACAGAACCGGCGGCGCTCTCATTGGATCTGGTGCCAGAGTTGCGCATGGACGCCAGAGAACCAAGCGAGATGCCTCAAATTCGTGGTCGCAACTGTTACGTAATCCCCCGGCTGGCCAGAGCAGACCGCCATGCCGGCCAGGATTGCATCGGCGTCCAGGTCGTCGGGCCCGGCCGTAGGTTTGCCACCTCGTCGCATCAGAGCCCAAAAAGCCGCTGCCTGGTCCAGCGCGGCGGTGCCGATTTCCAGGTAGTCTAGCCGGGCTCGCAGCAGATCGAGGTTTCGAAGCTTGGCCAAGGCGTTAAGCCGCAACAGTTCGCGACGGACCTCGTAGTCAGCGACCGCCGGCAGGATGACCTCTGCTCCAGCCATTTCCAGCTTGAGCAGCCACGCATGGCAATGATCGACAAGGGGCGTGCCCGGCCGGCCACAGGCAAGGCCCAGCGGACCGGCGTCGAGCAGGATGATACGCGCCACAGCTCAGCTCATTCCTTCGAAGAGCTTGCGACCCGGCGGACGGTGCTCGTCGACTCCACGCATCAGGTGCTCAAGCGTGTCGGGTGGGTCCTCGTCCGGAAGGCCGCGCAATGCCGTCAGCAGCGCAAAACTGCCTCGCTGCGAGCGCTTCGCTCGTTGGCTGAGAGCGGGATGAGGCGACCCTGCTCGTCCATGGCGCGGGGGGGGAATTCCGGTATCAGACCCCCGGCGTCAGCCAGACTTCCTGCGGACTGCGACGTATTCAGATTCGCATCATCGTCAACCGATACTGACGCCGGGTTCCGGCCAATGCTTGACATCGTTACCTCGTTCCCGCGAGCGCCTTACAACCTAAACCGGGTAGGCAGCCACTGGCGACTACCACAGTGTACCACCGTCTCTCGCATGCGTCACAGCCGAGTTTTGTGGGATGAGCGAATTCTACTAATGATATTGCGATAAGTGAATCAATTCGTCGGTTTCACCGACCCCACGGGTTCGGGCTCGCGATGGTTGTGTACCTCGGAGATGCTCGTCGGCACAGAATAGATACGGCCTTTCCAGGTCGGCGGTCGGCCCAAGCCGTTTCGTAGGAAAGCGAACCACTGGATGGCTACAAGCAGAAACACGCCGACAGGATGAAGGATCGCCCCGAGCGGCGATTGACGAAAGCGAATGACGGATACTATCCGGGGATAATAAGCGGCGGCGGTGGCGAAGAGAGCCAGACCAAGTTGCCAGGCAGGCCAAGGCTCGGGCCAGGACGCGATGGCCAAGCTGAGCAAAACCATGGGCAGAACCTGGCCGCCTAACAGGATCAGGGTCATGGGGCCGATCATCGGCTTGGCGGCCAGGGCCTCGCTGGCGTTCTTGGCCAGCCCGAGCCAGACCTCGTGCGGCGTCCGATACATCCGGCAGACGGCCAGGTCGGTGGCGTCGAACAGGTCGGTCTTGAAGCCGGCAGAGCGAAAGGCGCGGGGAGCTTGATGCCGTCGTGGAGCGTGCCGCGAATGGCCGAGTGGCCGCCGGATTGTTCGTAGGCCTCGCGGCGGGCGATGAAGAGCTGGCCGCAACCCGCGGCGAACGATGGGTGAACGCACCGTCGCATCTTGGCGATCGGCAGGAAGCCAAGCAAGACAAAATGGATCAGCGGGATCAGCAGCTTTTCCAGAACTCCCATGGTTTCTTGATACGGGATTCCGCTCGCCAGGTCGGCTCCCGACTCCTCCAGAAAGGCAGCCATGCGAGCCAGAGCGTCACGAGCCACGCGCACGTCGGCGTCGAGGAAAACAAGCAAGGGATGGCGGGCCTCCTGGGCCAGCACCCAGCAAGCGTGTTGCTTGCCGCACCAGCCTGGCGGAAGCTCTGGCGCGGAGACTAATCGGACCCGATCGTCGCCCTCAGCCAGCTCGTTCACGATCGTGGCGGTCGCATCTTCCGAGTGGTCGTCAAGAACGATGACTTCAAACTCCAGATCGCGGCTGGCTAGCACGGAGCGCACCGAAGCGGAGATTGCCGCTTCTTCGTTATGCGCGGGAATGAGCACGGAAATCGCGGGAAGGCGACGGTCTGACAAGGGGCAGGGGGGTGGGACATACCTTCTGAGATTGGCGCGGAAGAGAAGCGCGGGAACAAGGGCCAGAATGGCAGCGAGAACAATCAAAGCCGTCATGGTGTGATTATGATTCGTGAATTCTATGTGTTTGATGTTCTGCGTGAAATTCTTCCCTGCGAATCAGGCCAATCGAACGCCGCCAGAGGTCGTAGATTCCTCCCACCCCCGCGGTGCCGCCGAGGATCGTGGTGAAGGCCGAGGGATCGCGCCCGCGAGCTTCCTCGCCCAATCGATCTTGTGTCTCTTGAAGAGCCTGTTCCATGCGCGCGGTCCAGGCCGCGGGTGAGAATTGCCGGCCCGCGCTCACGCGGATCGGATCGCCGAAACGGGCCAGGGCTTCCGGGCAGCGGTCTTTCCAGAACGGGTACTCCAGCGCCAGCGGCACGATCGTTGCGTCCGACAGGCGATGGACGAGGTGCCCAACCCCTTCCTTCAGCCGGGTCGGCCGCTCACGGGGATCGACGAATTCACCCTGTGCCGTGATCCATAAAACCGATTTCGGGCAAGACACGACGGCCCGGCTCCGCCGCAGGAAGGCCAGGCTACCGCGTGTTGTGCCCACCTCGACTCCAAAAAACCCCAGACGTTCAAGGAACGGATACTGTGCGAGGCCCCCGGCTTCAATCGGTGCATAGTGCACGCGCCAGGCCGGCATGAGCTCGGTGAGCACGAGCCCGATCAGTGGGTCCCACCAAGACGGGTGGTTGACCACGACGATCACTGCACCATCGGGCAACACAGGCACGGCACCTTCACGTGAAACGCGCACTGCGTGGAAATGACGCCGAACGTATCGTCTGGCGTACGCGCGAAACCAGCCGAAGAGCCGGGAGGACCGGCGCGGTAGCCCGCAAGCAGCCGTTTGGTCCTGCCCAGGCGTCGGGTGTTGCGTTTCCACGGAGCCGAAGATCGTTCGCATGGGGGCGATCATAACAGGTTCGCTGGGATCCCCGAGTACTCCAGTCGTTGTGATGAACTTCGAGTCGGTTCCACGACTCCGTCTCGATCGAGCGTATCCGCCGCGATCCAGCCCGACATCATGACCATGGGCATTCCGGGCCCGGGATGCGCGGCTCCTCCCGCCAGGTAGAGGCGAGCGACATCCGGGCTGCGGTTGGCCGGCTTGAACGCGCCCGAGAACCGGCCATGGCTGGCCAGGCCGTAAATTGCACCATCGAGTACGTGGTAGCGGTCGTGGATATCCTGGGGCGTAAGCCAGCGCTCCAGCTTGATGCGCTCTTCAATATCGTCCAGCCCGGCCGTCCTTTTGAGCTTGTCGAGAATCGTCCGGCGATAGCGCGGGTAGAGAGTTTTCCAGTCGTGGTGGGGTCGAAGATAGGGAGTGTGAACCAATACGTAGAGGGCCTCGCCGCCAGGCGGAGCAACCTCGGAGTCCGTGGCGGCCGGAGCGCACACGTAGCAGGTCGGATCGGGCGCGGGCTCTCCCTGGCGGTAAATGAAGTCGAACTCCTCGTGCGGGTCACGCGAGAAGACAAAATTATGGTGCAGAAGATGCGAGTAGCGGCGATCGAGACCCAGGTAGAGCACAACTCCCGAACAGGCCGCCTCATACCGGCGGCGTTTCTCGAACCGGCCGGCCGCGGACGTACCGGCCAGCAGCTCGCGGTACGTTCGAACGGCGTCGGCGCCTGAGATCACGGCGGCCAGAGGTGTGACGCGGCCGTCCTCCAGCTCAACACCAGACACGCCTCCTTCGTGATCGGTCAGAATCGTCCGGACGCCGGCCCGGGTGCGGAGCTCGACGCCCAGTTCGCCGGCCAGGGACTCAAGGGCCTCCGCGACCGTGCGCGTGCCACCTCGCGGATACCAGACGCCTTCGTTCGTCTGCATGTGAGCGATGCTGCAAAGAACGGCGGGTGAGAGGTCTGGAGACGATCCCACGTACTGCGTGAAATGATCGAGCATCTGCGCCACGCGGGCATCGCCGATGTAACTTCGAATCGTCGCCCCGACGGTGCTCCAGGGCCGCATCCGGAGCACGTCGGAAAGCGTGGATAGACTGACCGCGGTCGTGGGGTCGAACATGTCGCGGACCGAACCGATCGAACGCCAGAAGAAATAGCGCTGGGAGATATCGTCTAGGTGCTTCGCAAGGTCGAGAAACTTGCGGTACCCGGTGCTTGCCTGTCCTGGGGCGCGAACGCGTCGAGCGCCTGGGTCATTTTCGAAGTGTCGGCGTGCAAGTCGAGTGTCGAGCCGCCCTCGAAGAATGACCGCCATTGGGGGTCGAGAGCCACCAGGTCGAGCTCGTCGTCAAGGTTGCGGCCCGCCTCGGCAAAGATCCGCCTCAGGACCGACGGCATCAAGAGGATGGTGGGTCCCATGTCGAAGCGGAACCCACCCTCCGAGAGGACCGCGGCCTTGCCGCCCATCCAGTGGTTCTTCTCGAACAGGACGATCTCATGGCCCCGCGCCGCCAGCGTGCAGGCGGCGGCCAGCCCGCCAAGGCCCCCGCCGATCACGCCAATCCTGCCCACTCGTGACGTCTTCATCTCGCCATGTCCCTGTGTTGATAACTCCTGTGCATACCCTGGAACGCTGCGCTCACGCCACATCCACAAGTTGCGTTTCTCGCGGCGACTGGTCAAGACATGCCGCCGCGACACGTCTCGTAAGTCCATCGCCACCGACTGTTACAGCCATGCCCAGGTCCTGTCCGACCAATCTCGAAGTGATCCGGGCCGATTCATAGATCACCGGCAGACCGCTGCCGGGATGAGTTCCGCCCCCGACCAGATAGACCGACTCAAGGTCTTCGAAGCGATTACGGGGCCGCAGGTGAAGCATCTGAGACAGGCTATGTGCCAGGTTGAAGGTTGCCCCCAGGTGAATCTCATGGCGCTCGTCCCAGTCAGCAGGCGTGATGATCTGCTCGTACACGATGCGCGATCGCACGTCCTCGAGTCCCAGCTTGGCGAGCTGGTCCAGCGCCAGCTCACGAAACTCGGGGGCCTCTCGGGTCCAGTCAACATTGGGGTGCTGGTGAGTCACCGGCAACAAGACATAAAGCGTGCTCTTGCCGGCGGGTGCCATCGAGCAATCTGTAACACACGCGTTTTGAACATAGAAAGACGGGTCTTGGGACAGCACATGACGAGATTCGATATCGGCGAGGTTTTCAAGGTAGTCCTTGGCAAGGTAGATGGTGTGATGGGCCAGGTCGTCGTAGCGTCCCTTGATTCCCAGGTAGAGCATGAAAGTGGAGCACGAGAATTTTTTCTTGGCGATCCTGGCGTCTGTCCACCGCCGCCTCAGGTGGTTGGGAACCAGTCGGGTCATCGCGCGGGCGAAGTCGGCGTTGATCACGAGGGCGTCGGCCCTATGGACACCCGAGCGCGACCGTACGCCCACCGCGCGCGCCCTTCAAACAGAATCTCCTCAACTTCATCATCAAGCAAGATCGAGGCCCCAAGATCCTCCGCGGCGCTGGCCATCGCCCGAGAAACCGCGCCGCAGCCGCCCAGAGGATGGTACACGCCGAATTCGTACTCCAGGAACGACAAGATCGAGAACAAGCTGGGGCAATTAAAGGGAGACATACCGAGATATTTCGATTGGAATGTCATGGCCAGGCGAATGCGCGGATCGTCGAAATAGCGGCGCAGCTCGCCATCGAGCGAGAGCCAGGGGCGCAAGAGCGGCAAGACCCTCAGCAACTGGGGCGAGAGCAAGTTGCGCCAGCGGAGAAACGGTGACTCCAGGATCCCGCGGAACTCATCCATCTTGACCCGGTTGTCGGCCAGGAACCGCCGCAGTTGGGTCGCGTCGGCGGGAGAGATGGCGGCGACGGCTTGTTCCATGCGGTGCAGGTCGGGCGTCGCCTTGAGGTCGCCCCCCGCGCCGAAGACCAGGTGATATTGCGGATCGAGTCGAACCATGGGAACTTCGTCACGCAGGTCACGGCCCACGGCGGCGAAGATCGATTCGAGCACGCGCGGGTAAAGGAAGAACGTCGGCCCGAGATCGAAGCGAAAGCCATTCCCACCGATTGTCGAAGTTCGGCCGCCAACCCGTCCCTGTCGCTCCAGCACGGTCACGTCGTAGCCCGCGCCGGCCAGCAGCATCGCGCTGGCCAGTCCCCCCGGACCCGCTCCTATGATGACGACACGTTTCGCTCTGGCCATGGTGGTGATCAAACTCCGAGCGTTTGCGTAGCGCCGAATTCAGATGCGTCGCCGACGCGACATACCAACCCGAACCGTCAGCGAGGGGATCGCAGACGCGATCCGCCGGGATCGCAGGCGGAATCCTCGCTGACGGTTCGGGTTAGTATGAGGGGAGTTGTAGGACGAGCCGGAGAAAGCGTCAAGGTCAGGGAAAAAAACATCACGCCAGCTCCTTGCGCGGATCGAGACGGCAGGCGGGTGGGGCCGACGCGGTCTGATGATTGATCGAGCGCGATGTCAGGCACCCGCGCCTGCGCCGCGAAAGCTCGGGAGAGGCGTTGTCGTGGCCGTCGCCGACGGCTGCTGGACGCTCTTCCCCGACGGCCTGGATTCCGGCTTCGGTTCTGGCTCATCGGGCTGCTCGGTCAGGCGAACGACCTCGCCTCGAGACGGATCAACCCGCACCAGTTCTCCCCCGACGAGACCGTGGAAGACGCCCGGGACATTGATCACGCTGGGAACCCCGGCCTCGCGGAGCAGAATCGCCGCGTGGCTCAGCTCACCGCCGAGTTCGGAGACCACGGCGGTGAAGCGTGAATAGACCACGGCCCAAGACGGCTCCAGGGCATCGACCACCAAAACGGCGGAATCAGGCCAGTCTGTCTTGTGCAATAGCTCGTCGATCAACTGGGCCTTGACCACGACGCCCGTGACGGCCTCGGATCCCAGGCCGATCCCCGCGAATCGGTCCTCGCCAGACCCCGTGTTTTCGATACTCGACCCGGCGGCCTCTGACTCGATGGCGTCTCGGCTGGCCGTTGCGGGCAAATCGAGGTGCCGGCTGCGACGCCATCGGACGCGCTTCGCCTTGATACGCACCCGCCAGGTGGACGGGTCGGCGGTCAGGTCGGTCCGGTCGAGCCAGAAGACATCGTCAGCCTCGTCGAGATGACCGGCGGCAGCCACTTCACCTGACTCTACGAGGATTCGCCTCCTGAGCCGCTGGATGCACCGCATCAAGTCATCCCGGAACCACTCCCTGCGTTTCTCCCAGCGGCACAGGAGGCGTGCTAGCGAGATTGGAGGTGTGGAACGTGAGCTTTCCTGGGATCGTGGATGGTCCGTGCCAGTTCGCGGTCGGGAGAGATCCTGAACGAGAATCTCTCGCTGCTCGGCAAATCGAGGCTGGGCCGGGTCGGTCTCGTGCGGCCCGCGATGCCCGTGACGCTCCAGCCATTCGTCCAGGCCGCGCACTCGATCTTCGAACATGGGGCGAGCCGCAATCTCGGCATACTCATCCATCATGCCTTGTGTGACAGAGTGGACACTGGATCCTAGCCCCAACCGGCGCCTGAGTCCGGCCGCGGTGCTGGCGGCGGCGATCAAGGCGAAGTTGGTTCCAACCGAGAGCCGGTGCGCCTGGACGTTCGCGTTCCACAAGTCCAGAATCGTTCGCGCCCGATCGACTGCCTCGTCGAGCCGGCGAAGCTGACGACCGGCTTCGAAGTCGGTCACGAGGCAAAGGTACGCCATGCGAGCCAGTCGCAGCAAAGAACGAAGAAAATTGCGGGGGATGAATCGGGAGTCGAGGGGCCCGGTTCGACGCCCCGCCCAACGTCTGGCAGACCAGTGTGCGAGGCAATCCCCAGCGATCCATCAGGCGAAAAAGCGACGAAAAATTGACCCAGGTCCTTCCGGCCAGGCTCACGGCGTAAGGGTCTTTCCAGTCCGGCAGCGATGGATCGGCACGGCGAGCTAGGTCGAGCACGGGGTGCCCCAATTCGCTGTACACGCCGACGATCCAGGGACTGGGCAGGTCGCCGAGCGTCTCCTTGTTGTTCGCCAGGCTCAGCGTCTCGTTCCGCTTTACCGGGAAGAGTGCGGGTCGCGCTTGCAGCAAGATTCGCTGGCCGCCCTTCGTCTCGGTCCATTCCACGTTGACGGGCCCGCCCAGGAGCTGATAAACGTGCGCCAGCCAGCGACTGCGCGGCTCGCCCCGCATCACGTACCCGCGCTCCACCCGGCCTCGCCGCCGTCCGGATGTGACACCCGTGTTCTGGCCCGAGAGAACACTTTCTTCGAAGTAAAAGCCATCGAAGAACGTCACTCCGGCCCGGGGATTGACCAGGAACGGCTGGACCGCGATGGCTCCTTGCCGCCGTCCCTGATCGACCGGCAACGACAAAGTCACCTGGGCCACCGCGTGTGGCAATGCCTGCGCGTTGTTCACGACCACACTGAGAAACTGGCCGGCTTGCGAGCTTTGTGCCGTGTCTTCGGTGGGCGAGATGGAGCGGACGATGCACGGCAAGCCCACGTGATTCACGAGCGCGGGAAGGTGCAAGTCGCGCTGAGGATCGAGATCATGGGCGAAGGCCCACATTGTCGGCTCAGGAACGGGCAGTCCGGCCTGCGCGGCTCGCCGCAAGTTGTCAAGCTTGGGAAGCGAGCGATCACGGAGGGCCGCTAAAGGCCGCCAGGGAGAGAACTCTGTCGTCTTCGTCGTCCAGAGCCCGCGGATGAAATTCAATAGCATAAAACCACACTGATATGAATCATTCGTATGCAAAAGGATCTCCCCTGATCACCGCCCTGGCCGCAGCTTGAATCTCCTGTGTTTCACGGGCCATTTTCCGGGAAACCGCCCATTACTTGATGGCAAGTCTCGTGCCGAGGAATGGGCCGTTTCGGATGAGAATCTGGGTGCATCCAGCCGTTGGCTCAGGACTTGCATGGTTAAGCTGAAGCCCGCAAGGAGGACGCATGGCGGAGTGCTGCGGACTTCAGCCAACTCGCGCCCCATTGGAGCGCGGCTGTCCCGTGCGTCTCGCTTGACACTCGCGGGCCGAACTCTTAAGAGCGACGGTGACGATGAGGCTTTACGATGTGGAGATTCGCCTGGCAGAACCTTCTCACCCGGCCGGCGCGAACGGTCCTGGCGATTGTCGGCCTGTCGATACCTGTCTTCGGGGTCCTGGGCCTGTTCAGTCTTTCCCAGGGAATCCGCAACCTGATGGGCAACACGCTGGGCCAGGTGCACGGTGTGCTGGTGCTGAGGGCCAACGTCCCGGGACCGATCTTTAGCGACCTGCCCGCCGAGACGGCCGAAACGCTTGCGCCGGGTGTCCGGAGTTCGCGTCGTGGCGCCGGAGATCTGGAAGATCGCGCCGTCGGTCGAAGGTAAGAGCATCATCGCTCGGTCGGCCATGGGCATTCTGACGAAGCAGCCCGAGCAAGCGGCGCAAGGCCTCTTCGACGCCTTGGTGGTCGAGGGGATGGACATCCCCGAACACAAAAAACTGAGGCAAACTGCCATCAAGGCGGCCATGATTCCGGCCAATCGCGGCGGTGGCAGATTTCTCGATGAAGATGATGCGGGTCAGAACCGGATCCTGATCAGCGCCAAGACGGCGGCAGATTATCCTGACGCCCAGGGCAAGCCGCGCAAGGTCGGAGACTCGCTGAGAATCGGCGACCAGTCGTTCTCGATCGTGGGCATCTTCGATACGGGGTCGCTCGTGCTGGACCGGATCATCGCCATGGACATCACGACGGCCCGCCGCTTGCTCGGTGTCAAGCAGGGCACCGTCTCGTGTTTCCTGATCGAGCCAGCAGACCCCGCCATGCAGGAACGCGTCATGGCCGAGATCGAGCGAACCGTGCCCGAGGTTGACACACGGAGCACCTCCGACATGGCGCTGAACATCGGCCGCATGATGCGCGACCTGGACATCTTCTTGATGATGGTGATCAGCCTGGCCATGGTGGTTGGTTGCGTGGGAATTGTCAATACGATGCTCATGAGCACATCAGAGCGTTATCCTGAGTTCGGCATCCTGCGCACGAATGGATGGAAGCGAAAGAACGTGTTGACTCTTGTCCTGGCCGAAAGCAGCTACCTGGGGCTGCTCTCGGGTCTGGTGGGGTGTGCGCTGGCCATGGTGGGCGTTGTCACGGCCAACCTGTTCTTGAATGGAGGGCTCAAGCTCGCGGCCACGCCGCTTCACATGGTCTTGGGAGTGGGATTGGCGATCGTCATGGGAGCGCTTGGTGGTCTCTATCCCGCGTGGCGGGCTTCTCGACTTCTGCCCATGGAGGCGATCCGTCTCGGGGGCCGCTAGGCGAGTGCCTGACCGGGGATGTTCGGAGATCTGGCTCAAATGATCGACGTGCGCGAGGTTACAAAGAGGTTCAGGGTCGGTGGCAGCGATGTGGAGGCCCTGCGCGGGGTGACTTTTCAAGTTCCGCAAGGTTCCTGCGCGTTCATCGTGGGACCTTCCGGTTCGGGCAAGAGCACGCTCCTGACCTTGCTAGGCGCGCTCGACCGCCCGAGTTCGGGCACGATCGCCATCGAGGGGGATGACCTGACGTCCATGACGGAAGACGAACAGGATGCCTTCCGCCACGATCGCGTCGGCTTCATTTTTCAAACGTTCAACCTGATCGGCAACCTGTCTGCTCTTGATAATGTCTTGATCCCGTTTTTGCCATCAGGGAGCTGGGCGCCCTGGCGGCAAAAGGCGATTGACCTGCTTGAGCAAGTCGGTCTGGGCAACCGATTAGAGCATCGACCCATTCAGCTTTCCGGCGGCCAGCAACAGCGAGTGGCCATCGTCCGGGCCCTGATCAAGGACCCGATCTTGATTCTGGCCGACGAGCCGACCGGCGAGCTCGACTCGAAGGCCGGAGATGAGATCTTCCGCACCCTGCGCCGGCTGCAGACCGAGCGCGGCCGCACCCTGATTGTGGTCACCCACGACCGACGATTCATTGCCCCAAATGATCAGGTGTTCGAGCTCGAGGACGGCCGGCTGGTGAATGGATCTTGAGCGGATCACCACCAGCGGGTTACGCACAGGGCGAACGCACGCGAGGCGTGGTCTCCCCCGAGTCACGCTGGCTCATCGTCGGAGATCATCATGGCCAGCGGGCGGGTTGCCGGCGTATGCTCCAGCACGATCTTGAAGATCACTGTCAAGGGCACGGCCAGAACCATCCCCACGAAGCCCCAGAGCAGGCTCCAGAAAGCCAGGCCGATCAGCACGATCAGCGGGCTCAGGCCGAGCGCCTTGCCGGTCATCGCGGGCTCGATCAGATTGGCCGTGATGCCGTGAATCGTCAGCAGGACAGCCATGAAGAGGAGCGGCGGCCAGAGAGAATTGATACTCGAGAAAAGACAGGACCACGGGAGGAGTAATCGCCACCAGGGCGCCGATGTAGGGGAGGAAATTGCCGAAGAACGTGACGACTCCCCAGGTCACCGCGCCTGTGATCCCGAAAGCCCAGCAAGCCAGCCCGACCGGTATGGCGACCAGCAGGCTCGCCTTGACCTTCACGACCAGGTACTCGGAGATGGCCCGATTGATCGAACGGGTGATCTGGAGAATGTCATCGGCCCTCTCTTTCGAGAAGCTGGCCCTGATTCGGTCCGGCAGTCGGGACGCCGGATTGAAGCAGAAAGATCATGTAAAAGGCGACGACGATCGTTTCCAGAAAGACACTCACGAACGCGCTTGCGGCACCGCGCAAGATTCGTTGCGCAAGTTCGCTCGTGAGCGAGTCGCGGGTTGGCGACGTTGGCTCCGTACCTTTCTTGGTCGCGGAACCCTCGGGACCCTCGCCTGATGAATCAGGTTCGCTGGCCGCGGGAGCCGTTGCCTTGCTGTTTGGCCGCTGGACTTTGGGCATGAACGGCTTCGAGAGCTCGCGCAGATAGCTTTCCAGCTCTGCTTCTCGCTCTTGGTAGCGAGGAAGGTTGTAAGCAACTCTGTCCACGTCGCGGTAGACCATTCTCGCCAGCCCCTGCAGGCCCAGGGTGATGCCGACCGCGATGATCAGGAATGTGAGAATCGGCCGCATATATCGTCGCAAGCGCGAGTAAACCGGCCGGAAGAGATAGCAGAGCAGGATGGCGATCAGGAGCGGACGCAGGACCGGTTCAAGCCGTTCCAGCAGGTAGAGGCCGGTTGCCAGGGTGAGGAGCACCAGCGTCAGGGTGCGGAGGCCTCCCAGACTCTGAGCCTGGCGCAGCAGTCGATCCGCCGAGGGATCTCCGATATCGTCGGCGACACCGAAGAGCGTGTGGTGGACATCCCCTTCATCGGGGACGCTGGGATCGCTCGCGTCCAAAGAATCTAGCCTCCGGAGGAATGGCTCCGATCGCCGGGCCGGGGTTCCGTCACGGGGAAACCCGGAACGGGCTGAATCGCTTGCTTGAGCTCCGGGTCCAGGAGCTTCTGGCGGAAGTCATCGCACGCCGCGGCCAGAGACCGCATCGCTCCTGGAAACAGGGCATCGAGCCGGTTGGTCAGCAAGCCGCCCTTCAGGGGCCGCGGAGCCGCCTTGCCCGAGCTCGGCCGTCGGTTTACCTGAGATCAAGATTGCATCATATCCGAATGCTCGCGCGATTGCCCGCGCGAATGCGACGCGGTCCATCACTTCGGGCCCGACGACGTGAACCAGGCCGCTCTGACCCTGCTCGACGAGCCAGACGACCGCTCGGGCGACATCCGGCCCGTAGCCGGGACTGGAGACCTGGTCAGACGGGCAGACCACGGGTTTTCCGTCGGCCAGGGTGCGGAGAAGCTGGTAGGCGAAGTTCTTGCCTTGTCGCTCAGGCCCGAAAACCCAGGAAGTGCGCACCGTGAGCTGGCGATCACCCAGCTCTGCCGCCAGGGCCGCTTCGGCATCGCGTTTGGCCTGTCCGTACACCGAGAGGGGCTTAGTCGGCGACTCTTCCGTGTAGGGACCGGACTGGCCGTCGAAGACGTAGTCGGTCGAAAAATAAACGAACCGCGCACCGACCCGAGCCGCCGCCCGGGCCAGGCCCAGCGGTTGCTCGAGGTTGGCCGCGTAGGCGCGAGCACGATCGCGCTCGCAGCCGTCCACCCAGGTGAAGCCGGCCGGATAGAAAACGACGTCCGGCGACTGCGCCTCGACCCACGCTGGCAGCGCTCTCGAAGGTCAGCGGCGTCGAGTGGATGAAGCCCGGGAAACGGCACGCTGGCGAAGGTTCCCACCGCGTCATGGCCGCGCCCGGCCAGAATTCGGAGCAACCAGCCGCCGATCTGGCCTGAACCCCCGATCACAACCGCGCGCAAGGCCGCGGGGCCGCGCCCGGAACCAGCCATTGAGCTTACGCGAGCACTGTCTCCCGTTCCGGTTTCGAGCGGCATGTCAGTGGAACCCTCTCGCCGTCGATCTCGCTGTAACGCTGGAGCGATTCTTCGATGATCGGCACCGCCTTCTCCGCCGGCTCGATCTCGTCGACCTCGACCGACTTGCCTTCAAGCATCTTGTAATCCTGGAAGAACCGCCGCAGCATCATCAGCCGGTGGGGAGGAAGCTCGGCCGCCTCGAGAAAACTGTTGAACTCGGGATCGTTGACGGCCACGGCCAGGATCTTGTGGTCGTGCTTGCCGCTATCGACCATCGTCATGAGGCCGATCACGCGCGACGTCACCAGCGTCATGGGCGCGACCGGCTCCTGGCACAAGACCATCACATCCAGCGGGTCATCGTCTTCGGCGTAGGTCTGGGGAATGAAGCCATAATTCGCCGGGTAGTAGACCGCCGAATAGAGCACCCGATCCAGACGCAGCAAGCCCGTTCGCTTGTCCAGCTCGTACTTGATGCTCGATCCCATGGGAATTTCGATCAGCGCGTGGAATTCGCGGGGCAGTTTCTCGCCGGGAGTCACGTCATGCCAGGGATGAATCATTACGACTTCGCTTCGGTTCGAGTTGCAAGTGGTTTGTTTGCGAATCCCCAGCATAGCAGATCCGGGAAGATGAGCATAGGAGAATGACGGCAGAGAGGTATTGCGTTAGCTCTTGCGCGGCCCGAGTTTACAATGAATTTGGTGAAGAAATGATGAGCGTTCGCTCCGGGCTGCCAACAGAGGCCGCGCGGTGCGTTGCGCTCCAGGTCGGGGCGGGCGAATTTCATGGAGTTGACATTTCAGTGCCCGAACTGCGAGTCGGTCAACCACCTGCGATCGCTGGAATCGGCTGAAGAGGCGAGTTGCCGGCAGTGCGGGCTTGTGAGGCCGCTCCATCGCGAACTGATCGACCACGGTCAACTGCATGGCCTGCCCGTGGTGCGCGACAGACGATCTCTATCTTCAGAAAGATTTCCCCCAGGGGCTGGGGCTGTTCATCGTGATCGTGGGATTCGTGATCAGCACGGTTTTCTGGTATTATGAAATGCCGCTGGCCACCTACGCGGTCCTGCTGACCTCCGCACTCCTGGACATGGTTCTCTACTACCGGGTACCCGACGTGACGATCTGTTATCGCTGCCTGAGCCAGGTGCGCGGGGCGGGCTCGAGCGAAGGGGGCCGGTTCCAGCCGTTCGACCTTGCCATCGGCGAGCGTTACCGCCAGGAGCGAATTCGCATCGAAGAGCTCCGCCAGCGGGGCGAGGCCGCCCAGACGTCGGCCACCCCGTTGTCGAACCCCCCGATGTGACGCTGCTGAGAATGCACGGCCAGCCGCGAGTGTGAAGAAAACCGCCTATACAACGGCCCTGCCGCGAGAGGTGCATCCCCTGCCGTGGATGAGCGCCGCGCTCGAATACACGATGACTTGCGAGGAATCATCGACGGGGAGCTTTACTTCGAGCCCCTGGATCGTGCCTCGTACGCGCACGACGCGAGCCTGTATGAGATCGACCCGCTGGGGGTGATCGTTCCCCGCACCCAGGACGATGTCGTCGCGGCGGTCCGGTACGCCGGTGAGAATGGCATTCCGCTGCACGTGCGCGGGGCGGGGTCCGACACGGGTGGAGGCGCGCTGGGCCCTGGCCTGGTGATCGACGTCAGCCGGCATCTTCGCAAAGTTGTCAGGATCACCGCCGACCACGTGGTTGTGGAACCAGGGGTGGTTCTCGACGTGCTCAACGCCGAGCTCGCGCCTTTGGGCCGGCGTGTGGAGCCGGTGCCGGTCAATTCCAGCGTCGGTACGGTCGGGGGAATGATCAGCGTCGACGCGGCCGGGTCAAGGTCATTGAAATTCGGGTCGATGGGCGACCAGGTCGAGCAGCTTCGCGTCGTCTTCGCCCAGGGAGAGACCGCCGATCTTGGGTTTCAGGCCTGGCCTGCCTTTGACGATGAGCCCGCCAGCTTCTCGGACCTGGTGGTTCGCAAGCTGCACAACGTTTATCGCCAAAGCCAGAAACGCTTCGCCCAATTGATGCCGCCGGTGCCGCGCAACAGGGCGGGGTATGCGCTCTCCCGCGCGGCCGGCGAGAAGGGAATCAACCTGGCTCGGCTGGTTAGCGGCTCGGAGGGGACGCTGGCCCTGGTTCTTCAAGCCGTGTTGCGAACTTTCCCTTTGCCCGCGGCACAAGGGGTTGTGGTGCTCCCTTTCGCCAGGCTGGGTGATGCGGCCTGCGGTGCCCTGGAGTGCATGGCGCTGGGGCTGGAGCCGGCGGTCTGCGACCTCTACGACTGGCGGCTGCTCAGCCTGGCGCGAGACGCGGATTCGCATCTCCGCTCCTGGATCGATGAGGCGGCCGAGTCGGCACTCATCGTCGAATTTGAGAGCGACCATGCCGACCAGGTCGCGGAGCGAATTCGCCTGCTGGTGGACCGACTTGGTCGCACGGGCCTCCTGAACGCCGATCCCAGGACCGTCTTCCGCCGTGCCGATTGTGAGCGCCTGGTGGGTCTCCGGCGGCTGACCGAGCCCCTCCTCCTGCGCAGCCAGAGCCGAGCGCGGCCGATCGCCTTCGTCGACGACATTGCGGTGCCGCCCGACCGCCTGGCTCGCGTGGTGCGCCGGCTGCAAGATCTCCTCAAGCAACATGGCCTGACGTGGACGCTCAACGCCTGCGCCGGAGACGGCCGAATTCGCCTTCGTCCTTTCCTTGACCTGAGTAACCCCGACGATCGAGCCAGGCTCGAACGGCTGGCCGGCGAAGTCTACGACATTGTCTTGCAAGCCAACGGCACGATCTCTGCGTCGCAGGGCTGCGGCCTGGCGCGTACCCAGTTCATGCCCAGACAGTATCGAGAGCTGGTTCAGGTCTTCCGTGAGATCAAGGACGCGTTCGACCCGTCGAATCTGTTCAACCCCGGCAAGGTGATCGGCGATCATCCGCACCTCATGGCCGAAGATCTGAAGCCCTTTCCGACGTTGCCGGCTGCCGCCGACTCTGAAATCGGGTCGCTGGCGGGTCTGGGCTCGGGAACGGGATCGGGATTTGTTCGTGTACCGGAGACGCCGGTGAGGATCGACACAAAGGGAGCGGCCGAATTCGCCGACCGACCGCCCGAGCCGGAAAATGAAACAGGTGGTTCCATCATTCTGCCTGTGCTTCGCTGGAACGGAACCGGCGCCCTGGCGATGGCTTCGGCCTGCAACGGATGCGGTGAATGCCGCAATCTTGACCCGACCTTGCGCATGTGCCCGAGCTATCGCGCCCACCGGCGTGAATCGGCAAGTCCCCGGTCTCAGGCGAACCTGATCCGTCAGGTGGCCACCGGGAAACTCGACCCCAAGCTGTGGGGGGCCGAGGAGTTCAAGGCTCACGCCGATCTCTGTATTCACTGCAAGCTCTGCAAGCCCGAGTGCCCTTCCGGGGTCGACGTCTCGAGCCTCATGATCGAGGCCAAGGCCGCCTTCGTCGAGAACCATGGACTGCCGCAGTCCGACTGGGTTTTCTCACGGCTTGAGATGTGGGCGCGGTTGGCCAGCCGATTCCCGATCGTCTCCAATTTCCTGATGTCGCGGCGCAGTGCGCGGTGGTTGATCGAGCGGCTCCTGGGTGTGTCGCGACACCGGGTGCTGCCGCAAGTCTGTCGCACGCCGTTCACGCGCCGCGCTGCGCGGCTAGGGCTGGCTCAGCCTCGTCCCCATCAAGCAGGGCCGCGGGTCGTGTATTTCGTTGACGTTTTCGCCAACTATTATGATCATGAACTGGCCGAAGCCGTGGTAGCCGTGCTGCGGCAGGCTGAAGTCAACGTGTTCGTGCCCCCGCGGCAGCGCAGCTCGGGCATGGCCCCGCTCATCGTGGGCGACATCGATTACGCCCGCGACCTGGCCGTTTCGAACCTGCGCATCCTGGGCAACGCCGTGCGTGATGGCTACACGGTCGTCTGTTCCGAGCCCACCGCCGCGCTCATGCTCCGCCAGGAATACGTCAAGCTTACCGACGACCTTGACGCCGCGCTCGTCGCCCAGAACACCATGGACCTCGGCCAGTACCTCGCCGGCCTCGATGCCCGCGGCCAGTTGCCCCGTCCTCACGAACCGCTGCACGCGCGGGTCGGTTACCACCAGCCCTGCCACCTGCGCGCCCTGGACGTGGGCCTGCCGGGCATGGAGCTGATCCGCAAGATCCCCGAGCTGCACGTCGAGTTCATCAATCGCGGCTGTTCCGGAATGGGAGGAACCTACGGTCTGGGCCGCAGCCAGTTTCGCGCGTCGCTGCGCGCGGGGCGAGGCTTGCTCAAGCGGCTGAAGGACGACGACATCGAGCTTGGCGCCACCGAGTGCGGCGCCTGCCGGATTCAGATGGAGCAGGGGCAAACCAAGCGGACGATGCACCCGATCAAGCTCTTGAGCCTGGGCTACGGTCTCAACCCATCGCTCCGGGAACGCTTCAAGAGCCCCAAGCCCCGGCGCGCCATGGGGTGACGGATGAGCGGTTCGACTGGTAGTCTCGTGGTGGAGGCGAGTCATGATCGAGCTGAGCCCCGAGCAACGTCAGGCGGTGGAAAAGGGCGAACCCGTGCCGATTGTCGATCCCTTGACGCACGACGCATACGTCCTGATGCGGGCAGAGGAGTACGCTCGTCTGGCGGCAGGGCGGCAAACACCCGCGGAACATCACGATCCGGAGATATCGCCTTTGATGCTCCGCTCACAAAAGGCATTCTGGCAATCCCTGTCCGAATTGCTCAAGGAAAAACGGAATCAAGGGAAGTGGGTGGCCTACCACGGGGAAGAACGCGTTGCCTTCGGCCGGACGGATGTTGACGTTTATCAGCAATGCTTCCGTCGAGGAATGAAGCGTGGGGAGTTCTATGTCGGGAGGCTCGAGATCGATCCTGACGGGGTACCTCCGTGGGGCACACTGAACGCTGATTGGTCCTTGTTCGAGGTCACGGAAGGAACTCCACCCGACCCCGTATGAAGATCCTCGACCGATTGCCAATCCCGCTGCGCATGCGCCTCCCTTCGGTTCGGTGACAAGTTCGTCACAGTCCACCGCATCCAGATTCTGGTGTGGGTGAGCGTCCAGATGGCCGGGACCTTGGAGCCCGAGCTAGATTTGCTCAAGCGGCTGAAGGACGACGAGATCGAGTCTCGGCGCCACCGAGTGCGGCGCCTGCCGGATCCAGATGGGCGCCATCTGAGTTGTGAATCATGGCTGTCCGCTACCTGTTTGACGAGCACTTCCGGGGCGAGTTCTGGGCAGCCATTCTTCATCACAACGCCGGTTCCGCCGACAAGCACCGGATCCCGGTCAGTGTTTCGATGAACCTGGACCTGTTCGCACGAACCCGGTCAGACTCGCCGGCTGGCTCGCTCCTTCGCGGACGAGGTAGCCTGCATCGACGCGGAGGTCGTGGAACCGATCCACGCGTCCCGAGGGCCAGAGGATTTCGACGGTCTGGATCCGGTCCGCGTCTCCCAGGCCGAAGTGGAGACGTGGATCGCTCGCCGACTGGAAGCTGCCACCCCCCGTACGCCAGGCCACCAGCCGCCTGACGGCAATAACGACAGTGACCCGGGCGCCGATGGCGTCGCGGTTCGAGCCGCGACCCTCCAAGCGGAGGGTGAGCGACCGTCCACCTTCGCTCCGGTTGTGGAAGTAGGCCAGCGGTTGGTTGTGCGAGAGGATCAGCACGTCCTGACGACCGTCGTTATCAAGGTCGCCCACGACCAGGCCGCGGCCCATGCGTGGCTCGCGCCATGGCGAGCCGGCGATGTCGGAGACGTCGGTCAGGCGGCCGTCGGAGCCGCCCAGGAGAAGCTGCGCGGGCATCAGGTAGGGGTAGTTTGGCCTGAGATCGTTGACGTGCCCATTCGCCGAGGCCAGGTCGAGCCGTCCGTCGTCGTTGGCGTCGAGGAAGGCGACACCGAAGCCCAGCAGACGACGACTGGCAACGGCCAGTCCGCTCGACGCAGTCGAATCGGTGAAGACGCCGCCGCCGAGGTTGCGGTAATACGTCGTCGACTCGCCGTAGAAGTTGGTGACGGCCAGGTCGATGAGCCCGTCGCCGTCGAGGTCACCCGCGGCGATTCCCATGCCGGCCTGGTAGTTTCCCGAAGCATTGCCGGCCACACCGGCGGCGTGAGCGGTTTCTTCGAAGCGCATCGCCCCGAGGTTGCGGAACAGGAAATTGGCCGAGGAGTCGTTGGCAACAAACAGGTCCACACGACCGTCCGCATCGAGATCGGCGGCGACAACCCCGAGGCCGCGGCCGTTGCGGTTGACGATCCCCGCCTCGGCGGTCACATCCACGAACCGCCCCCCGTCATTGCGGAAGAGGCGGTCGGGCAGGGCCTCGGCGTCGAGCGGATTGCAGTTGAGATAGGCTTTCGTTTTCGGATCGCGACAAATCCGGGGGTGGTCCAGGTCCCACGCCGCGTAGTGGCAGACGTAGAGGTCCAGGTCGCCGTCGTCGTCCAGGTCGGCCAGCGCCGCCGAAGTAGGCCAATCCCGACGGCCACCCAGGCCCCATGTGTCGGTCGCGTCCTCGAAGGTACCATCGCCGCGGTTCCGGTACAGGGCATACGATCGCCAACGGGTGACAAACACGTCGGCGTGGCCATCGCCGTCGATATCGCCGACGGCGACGCCATGGCCGTGCCCGCGGGGGAATCGGCCGATCGCCGAGCGGTCGGTGACGTCCTCGAAGGTGCCGTCGCCCCGATTGTGGAACAAGTGATCCCCCGGGCTTGCGGGGGAGGATTCGGGGTCGCTGGATGGAGTGAAGGGGCCGCCCTGGACGCAGTAGACATCGAGCCAGCCGTCGCCGTCGTAGTCCAGGACAGCGAGTCCGCCGCTGGAGGTCTCGGGCAGTTGGTGGATGGAAGTCTCAGCATTATCATAAACGAACCGGAGGCCGACGGCCTCGGCATCGTCGGTAAAAGCGAGCTTGCCGCCAGTCTTGGCACCCGACTCCGCGCGTCGGGGGCCGGGCGCGGACCCCAGCTCGGTCCACAGGTCGACTTCCGCAACGAGGGCGTTTGTTCGCTGAGCGTCGGCCAGGTCGAGCCGGGCCAAGCCCTTCCGGGCCGAGTGTTCACCGGGATCGGCCTTGATCGCCCAGGCATACAGGGCGCGGGCCTCGTGCGGTCGGCCGGCGGCCTCGGCCATCCGTGCCAGGCCGACCCGGTCGGCAGCAGTGCTGAGCGGCTTGTCGCTCCAGAGGCGGTCCCGGTAGGCCTCCATCGCCCGCTCGACCTCGGCCTTGCGGCGCCTGAGCTCGGCGACGCGGTCGGGCCGGCCTGCCCGATGGGCCAGCTCGGCGAGGCGCTCCAGCGCCCGCGTCGACTGGGGCTCGATCTGTAACCAACGCTCCAATGCCGACGACTCCGCCTGGGTCTCTCCTCGTTGCTGATCGAGCCACGCCCGCAGCTCAAGAAGTTCCGACGCGTTCGAGCCTGCCCCGGGCCAAGTCGCCGCGCCGCCTCGATGGCCTCGCCAGGCTGGCCGGCGCCGCGCGCCCACTCGAGCCAAGCCTTCCAGACCGGCGCGTCGGCGTTGGCCCGCCGGCAGCGCCTCAGCCACTCGCCCGCCTGCTCCCAGCGGCCATCCTCGATGGCCAGCCGAGCCTTGCCGAGCCAGATTCGATCGTCATCAGGAGCCAGTTGGGCGTGCTTCTCCAGCGCCCCCTTCAGGCCTTCGTAAGGCAGCCGATCCAGGTCGAGATTACTGAGCTCCTTGAGGTCGCGGGTCGGATCCTGCGCCTCCGCCATGCTGGCGTAGTGCAGGGATTTGACGTCGTCGAAACGGACCTCGATTTGATAGATGAGGCTCAGCAGATCGCGTACCTGGTCGCGGCCCGGGCCACCCCGAGCCAGGGCCTGCTCCAGGCGCCGCTCGGCGTCGTGTAGCCGTCCTCGTGACAGGTTGGCCTTCGCCTCAAGGTACGCGCCGAGAGGATCGAAGACATATTTTTCGGGAACACGGGCAAAGGCGCGTAGCGCGGCGTCGGAGCGGCCGCCGAGTGCCTCGCATATCCCCAACCAGTAGCTGGCCGCCCCGTCCAGTGCACCCGGGCGCGCCGCCAGTCCGGTCAGCCGCTGATGCGCCGCTTCTAACCGAACGTTCGCGATGTCCTGCTGAGCCAGACGCAACTCGCCTCGGGCCCTCCAGGTATCGAACTTGACGAGCAGAGCCCAGGCCAGGGCGAAGAGCCCAGTGCCGATCCCGACCCACCGCCATCGCCGCCATCTCTGCATCATCGAAGTTCCAAGAGGTGCCATTGTCATCCTTATCGACCATTCAACCCCCTTCAAGGCCGCGGCGCCTAGCCCTGCGAGCCATCGTTCCTGGTTGGAACCGACTGCCCGCATCAGCCTGGCTTGTGTGAGGATTACGACGTTTGATCTGATTGCCAGGCGAGTGATCCTCGGGTTAGAATCGCGGGCCTAGGTGTCGAGCCGCGATTGCCGAGCCGGACCGCCCTCGGGAACGAGCCGTGAACCAACCCAGCCCGCACCGCTACCTCCGTCCCGCACGCTCGCGACGGGCCGTCGCGGTGGTCGCGGCCCTGATCCTGGCCGGGATCGCCTGGGCCGTCCGGACCTCGCCGTGGACGACCGCGAGCCGCACCCCGCCGCGCGACGTGTCCGCCGACTCGCCGTATCAGAACACCCATCCGGGGGTCGGGTACGTCGGCGACGCGGTGTGCGCCCGGTGCCACGGCGAGATTGCCGAGGCCTACCGCAGCCACCCGATGGGCCGGTCGCTGGCGCCGGTTGGGGGGGCCGACGACGGACCGACGATCGGCGCCGCCGCGGGGTTGCTATTCGAGGCCAAGGGGGTGCGATACAGCGTGGAGCGCCGCGACGGACGCCTCTTCCACAAGGCGAGCCGGCAGGACCCCGACGGGAGCACGTTCGCGGAGGTCGAGGCCGAGGTCCGCTACGCGCTGGGCTCCGGGACGCGAGGCATCACCTACCTGATCGAGCGCGACGGCTTCCTGTTCCAGTCGCCGATCGCCTGGTTCACTCAACAGAAGCGATGGGATATCTCACCAGGTTACGGGGCGACCAACCCGCGGCCGAACTTCGAGCGCGCGATCCAGCGCGAGTGCCTGTTCTGCCACACGAACAGCGTCCGTTCCGTGGCCGGGACGTTGAACCGCTACGAGCCGCCGATTTTCCAGAGCCACACCATCGGATGCGAACGCTGCCATGGCCCAGGTGCGCTGCACGCGGAGCGGGAGGGAGAGTCAGCCGGACCCGACCTGACGATCGTCAACCCTGGCCGACTCGCCCCCGCGCTGACGGGAGTCTGTCTGTCAGCAATGCCACCTCCAGGGCTGGTTCCGCTTCCCCAGGGCGGGCCGTGACTCCTTTGACTTCCGTCCGGGCCTGCCGCTACACCGGTTCCTGGCTGTCTTCGTCCGGAAGGAAGGCAATCCGGACAGGATGGAGCTGATCGGCCAGGCCGAGCAGTTGGAGTCGAGCCGATGCTTCCGTGCCAGCGGAGGGGAGCTGGGCTGCATCTCGTGCCACGACCCGCATCGCCTGCCACCGCCTGCCAGCAGGGCCGCGTACTATCGCGGCCGCTGCATGAAGTGCCACGAGCGGCGGGGCTGCGCCCTGCCGAAGGCCGAGCGGCAGTCGCGGGGTCCGGGCGAAGACTGCATTGCTTGCCATATGCCGCGCCCGGCCGTCGCGGACATTCCGCACACGGTGATAACGGACCATCGCATCCCCCGGGTCAGCAGCACACCCGACCCGAGGCCAGCTCGCCCGCGGACGGCGCCTGAATCGCCCGGGGAGTTCGTCCCGCGTGACTATCACTGGGATCTGATGACCGTGGAGGAACGACGGGAGGCCGCGCGTGACCTGGGTATGGCCCTGGAATTGGCGGCCCAGGAGTTGCTGGCCGCCCCGCCATTGGCCCGCCGCGCCGCCAAGCAGGCCGTCCCCTTGCTCGAGGCGGCGGTCCGTGACCGTCCCGAAGACCTGCGCGCCCGCGAATCCCTCGGATACGCCCTGGGAATGCTGGATCGTCTGGCAGAGGCGCGCAGCGCTTACGAAGAGGTCCTCCGCATCGAACCGCGCCGCGAGCAGGCCCTGCCTTACCTCGCTCGGACGTTAACCGGGCTAGGGCGGCCCGACCTGGCGGCCGCAGCGCTCCGAGAGGTAATCACCGTCAATCCCTGGCGGTCGGATTATCGCCTGGCGCTCGCCCGGACCTGTGCCCAGGCGCGGGATTGGCCCGGGGTGATAGTGGCCTGCCGCGAAGCGATCCGGCTGAACCCCGAGCTGTTTGAGGCGCGATCGCTGCTGATCCAGGGCTGTCTCGGCTCTGGAGAATCGGCGAAGGCCGACGCCGAGTTCCAGATCCTGCTCAAGTTCTACCCCGCCGATCGTGAGGCCTGGCAGCGGTGGTACCAGAAGCAGCAGCAAGCCGTACCTGGTGCCGCGGGCCATGCCTCGCGTTGAATCGGTCACTGGGCCCAATTCGACTCGCGGTAGCGGTCGATTGATGCGAAGATCTGAGAGGCAAGGATCTCCGGGCTCGCAGGCTAGAGCGGGCCTTGCCGGTTCTCCCCGAAGTTGAATTGAGCGATGCTTCGACGACTGGTGATGGTGTCCGTCGGGCTCGGGCTGGCGCTGGCTGCCTGGCTGGGGGTGCGCGCGATGGAAGACCGGCGATTCCGCGAGGATCTGGCTCGGGCGCGCGGGGAGTTCGGGGCGCGCCGGTTTGCCACGGCCCGGGTGCGGCTAGCCCGGCTGGCCGAGCGCCGACCCGGCGACGGCGAGGTGGAGCTCCTGCTGGGCGACTGCGAGAGGAAGCTCGGACATCCAGACGCCGCCTTGGCCGCGTGGCGCCGCATCCCCGATGGTGCGCCGCAGGCCTCGCCCGCGGCGCTGTCGAGCGGCCGGATGGCACTGGGGTTGGGCCGCTATCGCCTCGCCGAAGACTGCCTCCTCCGCGCCAGCCTGGCGAATGGCGACGTTGCCGATGAAGCGTGGCACCTTCTCGAGCTGCTTTACTGGACGACGGGCAGGCGCGATGAGTATCGAGCCATCCTTCAGGCGAGGGCCGAGCAGGAGGCCGACCCTTCCAGGACGCTCCGCGTGTTGTGGATTACCGAGCGCGGTCCCTATCCGGTCGATGGCATCACCGCGACGCTGGCCAGGGCCAGGCTGTCCGCCCCCAACGATGACCTGCTGTGGCTGGCTTCGGCCGACCTGGCGTTCCGTACGGGAAGATTGGACGAGGCCGACGAGTGGTTGGACCGTTGCGAGCGGGCGCGGCCCGACGACCCCGCCGTCTGGAGAGCCCGCCTCGAATGGGCCAAAGCGGTCGGCCGACCCGATGAGGTCCGGCGTGCCGCGGCCCATCTGCCCGCCTCGAACGTCACCCGGGCCACATTGCTCTCGGCGCGGGCCTGGCTCGCGGCACGGGAGGGTGACCAGGAGGCCGAGCGGTCGGCCCTCGAGGCGGCCGTCGCGCAGGAGCCCGCTAATGTCGCCGCCCTCGAGCGACTGGCCGACCTCTCCTCCCAGGCCCGCGAGCCGGGGAAAGTCGCTGAACTGCGACGCCGGAAGGTGGCGATTGACGCGGCGATCGATGATTACAAGAGGTTGATCGAGCTTCCCGACATGGCGGCACATGCCGCCGAGTTCGCCCGCACCGCCGAGGCGATCGGCCTCTGGTTCGAGGCCAAGACCTGGTGGGCCCTGGCGGCCCGGCGCGATCCATCCGTCGCGGAGGAGGCGAGGGCCGCGATCGCCCGGCTAGTCGCTCATGAGAAGTCGACACGACTGGTCGACGGCCGAGCTCTAGCCGATCTCCTTGGTCCCAGCCGGCCCAGTGGAAAAGTGGTCGAACTCGGGACCGCGCGACCTGGTCATCCCGACGTTTGTGGACGAGGCCGCCGCCCGCGGCCTCGCGTTCCGCTTCGACCACGGCCCTACCCAGGAGCACCAGCTCCCCGAAACCATGTCCGGCGGCGTGGCCCTTCTCGACTTCGATGGGGACGGCTGGCTTGACGTCTACGCCCTCCAGGGAGGCCCTTTCCCACCTCCCGGCTGCCCTCCACCGTTCGGCGACCGGCTTTTTCGCAACCGAGGCGACGGCCGCTTCCAGGATGTCACCGCGACCTCCGGCCTGGCCGCGCTGCCCGGCGGCTACGGTCACGGCGTTGCCGTGGGCGACTACGACAACGACGGCCGGCCCGACCTCTTCGTCACCCGATGGCGATCTTACGCCCTGTATCGTAATCTGGGCGGAGGCCGGTTCCAGGACGCCACGGCGCAGGCGGGGCTCGGGGGCGACCGCGACTGGCCCACGTCGGCGGCCTGGGCCGACTTCGACAACGACGGCGACCTCGACCTCTATGTCTGCCACTACCTTAAGTGGGACGCCGCGAATCCGACCCTCTGCGAGTATCCGGCGCGCTCCAAGCCGGGGTATATGTATTGCGGTCCGCTCGCATTTCCCGCGCTGCCGGACCACGTCTTCCGCAATGATGGCGGCCGATTCATCGACGTGACTGCGGAGGCTGGAATCGTCGATCGCGACGGTCGCGGCCTGGGCGTCGTCGCCGCCGACCTCGACGACGACGGCAAGGTCGATGTGTTCGTGGCCAACGATTTATCGGCGAATCACTTCTTCCGCAACCTGGGCGGCTTTCGGTTCTCCGAGCAAGCGTCGGAGGCGGGTCTGGCGGGCAACGCCGAGGGGGGATCACTCGCCGGGATGGGAATTGCCTGTGGAGATCTCGACGGCGACGGCCGTCCCGACGTGGCGGTCACCAACTTCTACAATGAGGCCACCACGCTCTACCACAACCACGGGGGCGGGCTGTTCAGCGACCGGTCCGCGGCCGCGGACCTGACCGTGGCGACCCGCCAGTTCCTGGGATTCGGCCTGGCCGCGCTGGACGCCAACAACGACGGCCAGCTCGACCTGGCTCAGGCCAACGGGCACATCGCTGACTTCGTCCCCTCGTTTCCCTACGAGATGAGGGCCCAGCTCTTGCTCGGCGATGCGTCGGGTCACTTCCGCGACGTCTCCGAACGGGCTGGACCTCCGTGGCAGGTCCTCCGGCTGGGCCGAGGATTGGCCGTCGGCGACATCGATAACGATGGCCGCATGGACGTCCTGATCGTCGGCCAAGGCGTACCGCTGGCCCTGTTCCACAACCAGCCGGCGACCACCGCGGGCAACTTCCTGACCCTGGCCCTCGAGGGAGTTGCCTCCAATCGCGACGGCGTTGGTGCCAAGGTTACGGTGTCCGCCGGGGGCCGGAGTCAGGTCGCGGTGCGGTTTGGCGGCGGCAGCTACCTTTCGGCCAGTGACCCACGGCTGCATTTCGGGCTCGGAGCGGCGCGTCGGGCTGATCGCGTGGAGGTGCGCTGGCCCTCGGGGCGGCGTGATACTTACGAGGGACTGGCGGCGTGCGCTGGCTACAGATTGCGGGAGGGGGACCCAGCGGCCGTGCCCTTGGCCGGCTTTTCAGCCGCACCCGCGGTACCCTGATCCTCTCTTACGAAAAAAGACCCCAGGAGGTTTCCAACCCGGGGCCCTTTCGATCGATGACCTTCCAGCTCTCAGCAACCCAGTCATTGCCCCGATAACTTCGCAGCGATGGGAGGCCCATCGAACAGTTACGAGGGAGCGGGGCGGCGACAGAGGTCAGTAGCTATCGGCCGAGACGATCTCGCCGAGGTTCCTGGACCCCAGAGCCCAGTAGGTCCTCATGTTGATCGACGACTTGAGGAAGCGCACGCTGCCGTCGCCGAGCAGGAAATTGGCGCCGCCGGGGTGGTTGCTGTTTGCGTTCTGGTATTGCCCGTCAGAGGCATTCGAGTTCGTCCCGCCCCCGCGAAGGGCACACCAGGCGAACCGATAAGTAGTTGGGGACGGCGGGACGACCGTATTGAAAATGGCGAACCCGGCCAGGTTTTCGCACCACCGGAAACCCTTCTGGTTGACTTTGCCGATCTGGGCCGGATCGATATATCCTTGTTCGCAGGTCTGGAGGTCGGCAAGGACGCCGTTGTAGTTCGTGCTGACGTCGTTAATTCCGCACCAGCCGCCGGTGCACAGGGCCGATCCATTGCTCATCACGGGGCCAGTTCGCCACTTCACCTGCTGCTGCTGTGGCGAGGCGGGGCCGACAAGGGATTCGCCAAACGCGATCGTATTGGAGCTCCCGTCCGTGCAGGACTGGACGCCATAGCATATGAGGGCTTCAGCGAACAACCCGTTGGGATTGTAGAAATCGGTCGAGGACCCCGCCGAGGCAAGGTAGTTGGTGGTAGCGCCGGTCCAGACATCGTTCTGAGTGGGGATCGGCGACAGACCATCAGAGGGGCAGACGAATACATTGAGGATCGTGGTCGTGACGGTCTGATTGATGTACGCTCCCACATCCCAGCAGCACACGTGATTGAAGTTGATCGCGTTGTAGAGTGGCTGTCCCTCCATGTAACCCAGGAGCAACGCTTGGGCGGTCCAGGTGCCCCAACTCTGATTTGGGCCGTAGCCGGAGGTCCAGGCCGCTGTGCCGCCCAGCGGAAACGTATTGTGGGAGGTGTGGTAGTTGTGAATGCCCAGGCCGATTTGCTTCAGGTTATTGGTGCACTGGGCCCGACGGGCCGCCTCGCGTGCCGATTGCACGGCGGGCAGCAGGAGGGAGATCAGGACAGCGATGATCGCGATGACGACGAGCAATTCGATCAGCGTGAATCCACGGCGCGTTTCTGCTCTCATGAGAGATTTCTCCCGCAAGTTGATCCGCACGAAGTGGTCGGAAGGCTCGGCCGCCCTCGCAGCATGGGCAACCGCCGAGACATGACAACGACATTCCGAACGGAGAATCCGAGAACCTGATGAGTGATGACGACGAAAGATAAGATCTATAAAACAAGCCGCTAATGCGGCGACGATTGCCCCTTTTTGCAACTGCGACGGGATCCGCGCGGCAAGCCCGGCGATCGGCCGCCGCCCCACTAACGAGGGCCTTGCATCCCTCCTCTGCCGGCTCCCTTTCGAGCCTTCATCTGCTCTTTCATAGCGTTTTTCATGTCCTCCTTCATCATATTCCCGAACTCCTTTCGTGCCTCCGGTGTTGACTCCGCCCCCCCACAGCCAAGCACGCAACCGACGAGGCCGAGTATCAGGAGCGGCACCAAGGTCCGAACGAATCGTATATACAGCATCGATCCATCGCCCCGATCTTGAATTTTGCCGAGGAGTCCGCCGCGAGAATGACGCGATCCTGCATTACTCTTCTCAATTTGCCCAAAGAGTAAGCATTGCAGGCAATAAGGACTTGATGCTCTCACGGCTGTGTGGCGGAATCAAAAGTCACCCGAAGCAAAAGATTAATAGACCGCAGTGTCAAGGTCAAGGAAGTTCTGGCTGCCTTATTAAAAAATTGTTAAATCCACAGCACCGCGTGTGGGCCATGGGGTCTCGCGTTCAGGTTCGGTGTCTGGAGCGATTCGCCACGAGGAAACAAGCTGGCGGGCAATGGCGGAAGAATGCCGGCACGGTTCAGGTGTGCACTCTGGAAGCCTCGCGGCGCAGGCTAAGGTGGTAGGCGGCCCAGAGCGCCCGGCCGACACGCAGAGCGCCACGGTGAGGTGAGCCAGAAATCTTGGCCCCGGTGCCATCGCCGTGGGCTCCAGGGTCTTTTCGAGAGGGAAGGCCATTGCTGCTCCAAACTCGTAGATGGCCGTTGCGATTGCCGCGCCCAACACTCCTCCGATGATGGTCCGGCCGACCCGGCCTCCGCCCAGACCCAGACCCAGACCCAGGCCCGCCGCGGCACCGATGGCCACCCAGATGCCGCCGTGGGTCGCCAGGGCGAGGTAAAGCTCTTGCGTGGCGTTGTCGGGAGATGGATCGGCGTGCAGGGCGTGGTACAGGGAAAGAAGCAGGAACGTCGTTCCAGTGCCCGCCGCGGCACCCAGAACCAGGCCGATGAGTGCAGCCGTGATCGCCGCCCCCGGCGAGCGCCGGGCCATGCCGCCCGCTGCGCCCAAAGTCAGTCCCAACAGCGCCCCCAGGACGCCATAGGTCATCGTGGCGACCCGGTCTTGGGACACCTGTCGCCGCCGCGCATGCTCGATGGGAGCTTTGACTTGGTCGTTGCGGATCCCAGGCGGGAGATCACGCGAGGGAGCTAGCGCTCCAGGGCATACTCCCCAAGGCCGAAGCCGGCCAACCCTGCAAGCAATCCGCCAACGAGAACCATCATCCAGACACGGCTCGAGGGCCGCGAGATTGGGGTCTCACCCGGCAGCGAGCCAGAGTTGGTTGGATCGACTTCGCTATGGGACGTGGCGGGGGGGTTGGAATCAGTTGAACGCACTGGATCGTCGGCTTGCGACATGCAGTCTTCCCCCCATCAGACTTCTTGAGCAACGACAAGACTCCGGCGGCGAGCACTCTGCGCCACTTCCACGAAGTCACTACGTCCGATCACGAGACGCTTGCTTTGGAAACCCATAGGGTTCGCTGATTGAGAGTCTCAGTCGGCATCAAGCGGGTTCTCGTCCGGTTCACCCTGATATACCATGAACGGAGCCCGTTCGCATCATGCTACAGGGCGAAAAGGATTTGTTGAAAGCCGCAGGCACGCAGCCAGTCAACCAGCGTTTACGAGGATTACCATGCCGACACAATCCGAAACCACTTCGGAGGAAGCGCCCGCCGCCGCGAGCGAAACCGCCGGCCGAGGGCAATCGAATCGCCCACGGCCGGCGACGATCCTCCTGCTGGCGGTCTGGATTGGCCTGGCCGCGGGTTTTCTCGATCTGGGGTTCTTTGTCCTCAAGAAGCGCGTGATCGAGCACGAGTATTTCTGCCGCCTCGGCGACGGGTACCCCTGGATCATCCCCACGGGGGTTGCGGCACTGGTGTTGTTGCCGGCAGCGGCCTTGGCCTTGTTCGCCTGGTTGCGGGGCGCGGTGGTCCCGCTTTCGATCGCCGTGGCGCTCCCCTCGTTCGTCGGGTTCCTCGATGTGTGCGCGCTCTGCCCTTGGAGTTGTGGTCGTCATTGCTCCTGTCCGGAGGGTTCGCCGTCCAGTTTGCCCGGGTGGTCAGTCCTCGCCGGCACGCGTTCCTGCGGTTGATACGCCTTACGGCCCCGTTGCTCGCCGGCGCGGTGCTGGTCTTGGCCCTGGCAACCTCTGGCGCTCGCGCCTGGTCGGAGCACCGGGCAGCCGCCGCGCTCCCGCCGCCGCCCGCCGCCGCCCGGAACGTGCTGCTGATCGTCTGGGATACGGTGCGGGCACGGAATCTGAGCCTTCACGGCTACGGACGTCGGACGACGCCCAATCTAGAGCGACTGGCTGCCCGGGGGGTTCAGTTCCAGCAGGCGTTCGCGACATCGTCCTGGACGCTGCCTTCGCACGCAAGCCTCTTCACCGGACGGTGGCCCCACGAGCTTTCGGCCGGCTGGAAAACGCCGCTCGACACCACGCATCCCACCCTCGCCAGCCGGCTGGGCTCCCTCGGATATGACACAGCCGGTTTCGTGGCCAACCTTGACTACTGCGGCCGCGAGACCGGACTGGGCCGGGGCTTCGCACATTACGAGGATTACCCTCTGACCCCGTGGGAAGTCCTGACCCGATACATTGGCCTCGGGCGCAAGATCGACCAGATCTCCATCGCCATGGTGGCGGGCATTCTGACGGGAAGGCGCCGGGCGCGAGAACGTCCCCTCATCCCGCTCTCGAAGGAGCATGCCAAGGGTGCCGCCGATATCGACCGGGGATTCCTGGACTGGCTCTCCTGGCAGCGCAACCGGGGCCGTCCCTTCTTTGCGTTCCTGAACTACAACGATGCGCACTCACCCTACGAGGTTCCTGACGAATCGTCCCGGGCCTTCGGGGCCCGCCCCTCCTCCTGGCACGACCGCCTCGTCTTGGAGCACTGGCACACGATCGACAAGACGAATCTTCCCTTTCATGCTATCCAGATGGCCAGAGACGTCTACGACGACGCGATCGCCTCGCTCGACAGTCACCTGGGCGCCTTGCTCGACGAGCTGCAAAGGCGCGGGGTGCTCGATAACACAATGGTCATCGTGACCTCGGACCATGGCGAGCACCTAGGCGACCACCTGCTGTTCTTTCACGGGTGCAGCCTGTACAGGCAAGTCGTTGAGGTTCCCCTGGTGATCGTGAGCCACGAGCGAGTGCCGGCAGGCCGGACGGTCGCCGAATCGGTGAGTCTACGCGACCTGCCGGCGACGGTCCTCGATCTCCTCGGGCTGGTGAGTAACGACGCGTTCCCCGGGCGATCACTCGCCCGCTTCTGGGATACGGCTGGAGAGAAGGCACCCCAGGCCCCCTTACTCATGGAGACGGACAAACCCATATTGCTGACAAACCAGGGTCGAGAACCGGCCTCCAAGGGGCCGATGAAGGCCCTGGTTGCCGGGGGCATGCACTACATTCGTTCGGGCGACGGGAGTGAGGAACTCTACTCGATGAATCGCGATCCGGAAGAACGGACAAACCTGGCTAAGCTCGTGGAGTCCCAGGGGGTTCTCGAGAGTTTCGAACCGGGCTCCGATCGATGCTTCGGACACAAGCGCCGGGTGATGGACGGACCACAGGCCCAATTGAGGTCAGTACTCGCATCGGGACGCCACCACGGGACATGCGCTAGGTAGCTCCCCCTACACCTTCGGAGTCGCCCGCGCAGCGTATCGCCCGCGCAAACGATGGCGTCACGTCGATGAGTGGGACTGGTCTCGTCTCAAATCAGGATGCAAGTCTCCCAGCCGAGAATACTCCTCATTTGACCCAGAGGGCATGGGCAGCGACAATTTGAACAGGTGCCGCACTCATGATCGGCTGATGGAGTTCGAGTCATGCCAGCCAAGAAGCAAAAACAACCAGATGAGAAGTACCCGCTCAAGCTGACCGGCAAGCAGCGGGAATCGCTGGTCCACGCGACTCGGCTTCCGATGGGGCTCAAGACCCGGCTCAAGGCAGTATCCAAGGACCAGCAATTTGTCGAGTTCACGAAGAAGGAACTGGAGAAGATGGGTGAGGAGATCTACACCTCGCTCGCCTACGCTCCACCCGATGACAGGAAGCGGCTGAACGCCGCTCTCGATAAGATCGACGACCTCCTGGATGGCCTGGAAGGAAAGCACCGTACCGAGAAACGCCAGGCGGTTCCCAAGTCCGGTGCCATCTATCAGTTCAAGGTCACCCTCAAGGAGAGTCACCCACCGATATGGCGGCGGATCCAGGTGCCGGATTGCACGCTGGGCGAGCTTCACGAAGTCCTTCAAGTTGTCATGGGCTGGGAGGATTGCCATCTGCATCAGTTCATTGTCCGGGGGGAATATTTCGGACCCCTCGATCCCGAAGACTTGCACTGGGGCATGGAAAAAGGGGACGAAGACAAGATCTCGATCAGCCAGGTCGCCAGGACGGGACGGAAGGTCCGATTCACTTACGAATATGACTTCGGGGACTCCTGGCAGCATGAGATCCTCCTGGAGAAAATCCTGGAGCCTGAGCCGAATGTCGCGTACCCCCGCTGCATCGAAGGCGAGCGAGGGTGTCCACCAGAAGACGTGGGTGGCATCCGGGGCTATGCAGAGTTCCTCGCAGCCATGAGTGACCCGAAGCACGAGGATCACCAGGATCGGGTGGAATGGATCGGCGGCAGGTTCGACGCGGAGAAGTTCTCGGTGGAGAAGGTGAACAGAGAGCTTCAAGAACATTAGTGAGGCCTGATGATGGGCGAGATCAGCAGGCAACTGAGAGGGGCGGTAATCAGGAATTCTCCGTCTTTTCGAGTACCCATTCGCCCGAAAGATCGATCGTGCGGTCTCCGTCCACCGCCTTGCCCTTGAGCTTCATCGTTTCGCCCTCGAATTGGTATTCCAAGGTGCCGCAAGGTTTCTTCGATTCCCTGGCGAGCAACTCGAGCACATGTTTGCCACCTTCACTCGCGAGTTTGAAGGACCAGAGGTGCCCGCTGCCTTCGACGCTGCCGTCCCTCGCCCTGATGATACGAGCAAGGAGTGTCTGGTCCTCAAAAGTCTTATGGTCCGGTAGATTCAACTGGATCTGGATGCTGATCCTGGAATCACCCTGTTTGAGCGGGACCCTCTCCCATTCCCGATGCTCCACACAGGCTGGCCAGGTCATCGGCCGGTCGATGATTGGTAGGCTGGTTACCGCCTTGCTTGTGAAGCTCGGGCACGGCATTCACTTCGGAAGCCCTGTTCTGTTTCTTGAACGTGTAAAGCTTCTTATCGTTGAACGTCGGATTGGTGGTCGCGCCTTCTCCCTTCGCGTCGGCGACGGCGCTTGCCTTGCCGGGCGTCTTGGCCGGCTTCGGCGCAGGGTTCGAAGAGGACAGAGGAGGCGGCACGACCTCGCAGGACTCTGCGCCGTCATTTCCAAGCCACCAAACGCTGGCCAGCAGCAGGATCGAAGCCAAGAGCCCGGTTGGCACCAGGATGGCCGTGTTGAGAAAGGGCTTGGTTTCCATGCCCATGTTGACAGGAATCAGGGTGTCAAGATGGTCGTTGCTCTTCCTCGCGCGATTCGAGGAGGGCTGGCCGGGGATGACCATGACGGTCCCGCAGGCGGGGCACTTGACCTTCCTCCCGGCCAATTCAGCCCGAGCCTTCAGATGTTTCCGTCAGGAGTTCGTGGGGCAAGTCATGTGAATCGACATGGTCACGCTCCCTTGCTGTTCGCAATAAGAAAACTGTGAAAACAAAGCCACCGCGAAACGGTCAACCATGGTGAAAAAGGGGCCTCGCGCTCAAGGGCGGGTTGAGAGCAAAGCCATCGGCGAGCACCGGGAATCGGGCGTTACTTGCATTGAAGACATCTCCGTTGGCTTGCGCGTTCCCTGGCGAATTGAAGGGAAGACGTCTATGGTTGTGGTCCCTGTTAGGACGGCTGGACGTTCGAATCTTGAGATTGCCGCGTTTTCGCAAGCATGGTCTTCCGCTCTTGCGTGATCCGGCGAACTTGAGTAAAAAGTCCGGGCCTGTCATGTCTTCGATAGAGCGACGCTTGGGCCAGGGCCAGGCCGCGGCCAGGGATGGGTGCGGCGTCGGTCGAGAATTCTTTCTTGGGCCCTTTCGCGCGATCTCGTCGCTGCTGTTTCCTTTGTTTCCTTCGAGGTGGCGATCGTCGTCTCCTCGATTCCGACTGGGATGATCGGCCAATCCACGCCGTCACGGGGCGGCGCGGAGAGATGGGCAAGCGGACGAGCAAAGACCGTCCATCACGCCGATACCCCGGGCGGCTCTTGACCGGTTCGGGCCAGGAACGATCGCTCATGAGACGATCCGAAAAACAGGACCTTTCGGCGCCAGGGACGGTTCCGGGGGGACGAACCATGATCGGGGCGGCCCAACCGGCTGCGGTCCGTGGCCCGCGCTCGTTGTCCCCGCTCACACCTCGTGATCGCAAGGCACGACGTGCTCGATCTTGGCCCTCCACGGTGCTCGCGCTGATCGCGTTCTGGGCCGGTCAGCAACTGCTTCTTTCGGCGTCTCCCGCGCGGGCCCAGCAGGGAGACCGGCTTCCCGAGGGTACGGTTACCGAGGTTCGGATCGAAGGGAACGCCACGATCCCCAGCGAGAAGGTTCGGGCCAAGCTCCTGAGCCGCGTCGGGCAGCCGCTCGACCAGGCGAAGGTCGAGACCGACCTCAAGAGCTTGATGGCGACCAAGTGGTTCACCGACGTGACTCCCTATTATGAGGAGAAGCCACCCAAGAGCGGTAAGTATCTCTTGATCTTCCGGGTGCGCGAGATGCCGGTGCTGAAGGTCGTCGAGTTCCGAGGTCGAAAGGCGATCTCGCTCAAGCAGATCGAAGAGAACACCGAGCTCAAGGTCGGCAACCGCGCCGACCCGACCAAGACAAGGCTTGCCCTGGGTCAGATTCAGCGGCTCTATCAAGAGAAGGGCTACGAGCTGGCCGAGGTCAGGTTGGTGGAAGGGGGAAACACCGGCGACACCAAGGTGGTCTTCCAGATCTTCGAGGGACCCAAGTACAAGATCGCCGCCATCGACTTCAAAGGCAACACCTTCGCCTCCGATGCGCAGCTCTGGACCAAGATCGGCAGCCGCAAGCCGATCCTGGGGCTCTTGGGAGGGAAGTACCACCGCGAGATGCTCGAGGAAGACGCAGCGCAAGCTCCGCGAGTATTACCAGTCGCAGGGCTTCTTCGAGGTCAAGGTCACGCCGGTAACCCGTCCGGGAGACAGCCTGGGCGACGTGAACCTGACGTTCGTGATCTCGGAGGGAACCAGGTACAAGGTGCGCAACCTGGTGTTTGAGGGGAACGCCAAGGTCAAGACCAACGAGCTCCGCGAGGGCCTGCAACTTCATTCGGGCAAGCCGTTCCTCGATGCCGTGCGTGAGGCCGACCTGAAGCTGATGATGGCGCGCTACAACGCCCTCGGCTGCATCAAGACGCGAATCGACTACGAGCCCAAGTTCACCAATCAGCTCGGCGTGGTCGATCTCGTGTACAAGATCGATGAAGGCGAGCCATTCCTCATGGGCGAGCTGAGGATCGTGGGCAACACGCGCACCAAGGACAAGGTCATCCGCCGCGAGTTCCTGATGGCGGGGCTTCTGCCCGGCGAGGTGCTGGACAAGAACCGCCTCGAAATCGCGCAACGGCGGCTTCAGTCGCTGGGTTATTTTCATGTGAACCCCGAGCTGGGCAAACCGATCGAGATCAAGATCGTCAACGAGCGGCCCAGTGATAAACCTTACGGCGATATGATGATGCCCCTCATGAACGAGGGCGTAACCCGTGCGCGGATGCAAGATCCTGGCTCGGGCGTGGAGCTCGTACCCGCCCCCGAGCCGCTGCCGGCACCTGGAGCAGGCGTAGGCCAGGTGCCAAGACTAGATCCTGGCCCGGGCCCCGGCGGAGCGGCGGGATTCGGATCGGGCAATCTCTTCAGTCCAGCGCCCGACGCTGTACCACCTCTCCAGGTGCCCGCGCCGGGCCGACCCGTTCGGCCGGGCGCAGTGCCGGGCACAGCGCCGGCCGCGCCACCCGTCGGTGCGGGAGAGCCGACCGCCACGTTTCCCAGCATCCCCGGCCTGAACATGACCGACGTCGGTCCCGACCGCAACGACCCGTTTCCCAACCGCTCGTTCGCCGATATTGTCACGGCCGTCGACGAGGCCCCCACCGGCCGGTTCATGGTCGGCGTGGCGGCCAGCAGCTTCCAGGGGCTCTTCGGCAACGTGACGGTCTATGAAAAGAATTTTGACATCTTCAATCTCCCCCGCTCGTTCAACGACGTCTTCAACGGCACGGCGTTCCGCGGCGGCGGCCAGGAGTTCCGCCTGGACATCCAGCCCGGCACGAATATCAACCGGTTTCAGGTCAGCCTGCGCGAGCCGTATCTCTTCGACCTGCCCATTGGCGCGGGTGCGGCCGGCTACTGGTTCTCCCGCTTCTATCCCGACTGGGACGAGCGGCGTGGCGGCGGCCGATTCTCGCTGGGAAGGCAGTTCGGCACCAGCATGTACGCCGACGTCGCCATGCGCATCGAGGACATCAACTTCTACGGCTTCCGTACGCCCGCGCCCGCCGACTATCTGGCCGCAAGCGGCCAATCCACCTTGCTTTCACTGCGGCCCAGCCTTCGATTCGACAACCGCAACAGCCCCTTCATGGCGACCAAGGGTCAGTACGCCGAATTCGCCTTTGAGCAAGGCTGGGGCACGTTCACGTGGTCGAAGTTCGACGCCGAGGGCCGGACCTACTTCACCGACCGGCAGCCGTCCAGACGGCACCGGCAAGCGCTTCTTCACGCTGCGGGGCCACTTCGGCATCGCCACTCAAGGGATACCCGTCTACGAGCGGTATTTCGCCGGTAACTTCGGCAGCCTTCGCGGCTTCCAGTACCGCACCATCAGCCCCCATGCCCTGGGAGTGCCGGTCGGCGGCGTGATGATGGCCTTGGGCTCGCTCGAGTACCAGTTCCCCCTCACCGCCAGCGATACCATTCAACAAGTCGTCTTCACTGACTTCGGCACCGTCGAGGGAGATTACACCTTCACCAAGATCAGGGCCTCGATCGGCACCGGTATCCGCATGCTCATTCCCCAGATGGGCCCGATCCCCCTGGGTTTCGACCTCGCTTTCCCGATCTCTTACGCCAATGGCGACCGCATCCGCTACTTCAACTTCAGCATGAGCGCGATGTATTGACCAAAAAATCATGGCCGCTTCATAAGCAATGCCACATTGTCTCTCGGTCCATTTCGCTTTTCCAGTCCCCGGGCTCGCTGGTTCTTCGCGCACCGGTTTAGATGGCACGAGCCATCGGCAGGTTGCCGACATGTAAGGGCTTGGCAGCGTTGGCTACCAGAGCGGCCGCATTCCCACTCGCGAATAACCGACATCGGCGTCCATGATTCGGCCCCCTCTTTCGACTCGCCCGTGGGCAGGGTGAACCGGATCAGCCCGAGGATTTCGGCTCGAATCTCCGGGTTCGAGGCTTGCCACAGTTGAACCAATTCGGCGAGCTCATCGGGCCAAAATGTGGGCAGGGCGGAGAGGCCACTCATTGAACCAGTTCTCGGCAACGTGAATAATTAAGGAAGACAAGAGCCTCACCTGCTCATGATCGGCCGGTGAGCCAAGCCATGGCGGCCTCGCGGTGCACTCAAGCGCGCCGGCGGGGCTTTTTCTTTTGGCAACCGTCCCGCCTGGGATCGACGCGGACCAACCCGTCCAGGGATGAACTGCTCCTCGCACGCCCCGACGCCAGGAGGCCGACGCCGGCCACGCGAGGGGGCTGATTGGGTCTCGCAACGGTGCGAGTCCTTGACATCCGGGATGATTGCGATCGAACGATTCTCGCGCTCTTCGTCCGTGTCAACAGGGACGATGGCCTGATCCGGTCGGACGCGACGAAGACGCTAACCTGGCCCTCCACACCCTGAGCCCCTCGCTGCGCGGGGTCAAGCCACAGTGCCAAGGATCGGAAAGAGAGGACACTCATGCTGGGCATTCATCGAACAACCACGACCATGCCGGCCCGCCGCGCGCTCGTTTCGAACCTGCGGCCGGCCCGCTCATCGCCGGCGCCGCCCCTGGAAGGTGGAGTATCTGGAAGAGCGGAGCCTGCTCTCGCTTTTCCCCGTCACGAACCTGAACGACAGCGGAGGTGGCTCTCTGCCCCAGGCGATCATCGACTCGAACAGCAACACAACGAACGAAACCAACGAGATCGACTTTTCCCCCGGGTTGAGCGGCACGATCAATCTCACGACCGGCGAATTGCTCATCGCGAAACACGACCTTAAGATCGTTGGCCCCGGCCAGGGAACCTTGTCTGTTTCCGGCAATGGGAATTACCGGGTCTTCGAGATTGCATCGGGCGTAACGTCTTCGCTCTCGGGCTTGACGATCACGGACGGCAGGGCTGACAAGGGCGGCGGCATCTACAATGCCGGGACACTGATTCTCCACGGTTGCACCGTTGCGAGCAACGAAACGACGTCCTCGTGGGGAGGCGATGGCGCGGGTATCTGCAACCTTGGCACGGTGACCGTGAACAGCTCCACCATCAGCGGGAACCACACCTCCTTTTGGGCTGCCGGCGGCGGCATCAGCAACGCCTCTGGCACGGTGACCGTGAACAACTCAACCATCACTGGCAACTCGGCCACCTATGGCGGCGGTGGCATCAGCAACGGCTCTGGCACGGTCACCATTAACACCTCCAACATCAGCGACAACAAGGGTTACATGATTGCCGGTGGCATCTACAATGACTCCGGTACGATGATGATCAGTGGATCCACAATCAGCGGAAACGAGGCTTGGGGGGGACGATACGGCCAGTATGGTGGCGGCATCTACAATCGGGGCATGCTGACGATCGACACGTCAAACATCAGCAACAACTCGACCGGCGATATGGGCGTCGGTGGCGGCGGCATCTACAACCTTGGCACGTTCACGATCAAGAACTCCAATATCAGTAACAACTCGACGAAAAGCAACTTCGGTTCGACCGGCTACGGTGGCGGCATCTACAACCAGGGGACAGGGACGATCGACTGCTCCACTATCAGCGGCAATTCGGCCGTCTACGGCGCCGGCATCTACAGCTCGGGCAAGGTGTATTTTGATGAAGATGGCCAAATCACCCACATCGACTTCGCCACGATGACAATCAGCCGCAGCACAATCAGTGGCAACCAGGGCTACGGGGGCACTTGGTCCCGGGGCGGTGGGATCGACAATGAAGTGGCAGGGACGCTCACCATCGAGGCCTCCACCATCAGCGGCAATTCGGCCATTAGCGGCACCGGCGGCGGTATCTCCAACGGGGGCACTCTGATCATCGGCGCCTCCACCATCAGCGGCAACTCGGGCAACACCGGGGGCGGCATCTACAACGGCGGGACGGTGACCATCAACACATCCACCATCAGCGGCAACACGGTTTACGGCTGGCTGGATGATTATGGCTCGCTAGTCGGCGGCACCGGCGGCGGAATCTCCAACGGCGGCACGATGATCGTCGCCGAATCGACCATCGGCGGCAACACGGCTGAATTCTGGGGCGGCGGCACCGGCGGCGGAATCTCCAACGACGGCACGATGACCTTGGTCTTGAGCATTGTGGCCGGGAACTTCGGAGGCAATGGAGCGGGTAGGTTCAACTCGCTGGGCTACAACCTGATCGATGATACAGAAGGCAGCTCGGGCTGGCTGGGCACCGACATTCTCCATGTCGATCCGATGCTCGGACCGTTGCAGTACAACGGAGGGCCGACGATGACCATGGCCCCGTTGACCGACAGCCCCGCGATCGACGCCGGCTGCAACGACTTGGCCCTTGATCCCGGTACGGGCCAACCGGTGACCACCGACCAGCGCGGTTGGGCATTCCCCCGGATCGCCAACGGCACGGTTGACATCGGAGCTTTCGAGGTCCAAGGCTCTATCATCTGGGCCTACGCGGTCGCTGCCGGCTGGGGGGCACAATCCACCTCGATCCAGACTGCCGGTGACGGCCTGCGCATGCTGCCGGAGGGCCGACAGACGGACTTTCCTTGGCTGGGCATTCAGCGGGTGCAGATCAGCCTCACGCAGGACGCGGCCGTGACCGCCGGCGACATCACGGTCCTCGGGGAGAGGGACATCAACTACGAGCCAGTCACCGTCTCAGGTTCGGGGACGAATTACATGATCACCCTGGCCCAGCCGATCAACGCGGCCGATCGAGTCACGTTGACAATCTGCAATCCATTCATCGTCGGCTTCACCCGCCGACTTGACGTCTTGCCCGGCGACGTCAACGACGACGGGGTTGTCAGCGCCTCGGACGTCGTGCTGATCCGCAATGCCATCCAGAAGATCGGCGACCCGCTGATGATCGGCTGGTGCGACCTGGATGGGAACGGCGCTGTGGATATGACGGACTTCTCTCTAGCCCGCAAGCGCCGGGGACGCACCTGCACTGAACCACTGCCTGACGCGTCAGTCCTCGGCCGGCGGAACTGCTGCCGCTGACCGAGGCGCTGTCAACCTGAGCCGGCGTCAGTGCCTCTACATCGCCGCCGGGGGAACGCGCTCAATCTGTGGCAACCTTGACCATCGCCAGGATGACGGCCTTGATCGCCTCGGGCAAGGCGGCCAGGTGGCCACGACGGCGGCCCTCATTCGTCCCCTTCGTCGATTTCGTCTACGTCGCCCGCGGTGGGAGGTTGGCTTGCACCATCTCGACCAACCGGCATTTGATCTCACTCGCCAACCGGTCTCAGACACTCAGGATGAAGGCAAGATCAGGGTCAGCCGTAGAAAATGTGGGCAGAATCTGGGCTCTCGCTCACCATCCTATTGCCGCATCGTGCTTTGCGTCGATCTTTGGTCAGTGCGATGTATTGATCGGTTGAACATGAAAACAAGCGATCACAATTACGTGGACGCCCGTCGAACCATCCTTGCGATGAACCGAGCCTCGGTGTCGTGCAAGTGCGGCCAGATCTGGAGGGTGCCGGGACAGGTCAACTCTTCGAGTGGGTGGGGGAAGGGGTCGAGACGAAACTCGGGATGAGAGGCGAGGAAGGCCGTCACGACGTTCACGGTTTCACAAAGGGTGACGGTGGCGACCGAGTAAACGAGTGTGCCTCCGGGACGGACCGCGGTGCTGGCCTTGTCGAGGAGCATTTCTTGGTCTCGAACGTAATTCGGCAATCCGTCTTTCCTGACGATCCAGCGCACCTCGGGATGTCGTCGCCAGGACCCGACCGCCGAACACGGCGCGTTCGACGAGCACACCATCGAACGAGCCAGCCTTCCCCGGCGGGTGACGGCCGTCCCAGACCTTGGCGGCGATGTTGCGAAACTTGCCGCGCCGCAGCCGGACGGCCGCTTCGTGCCGGCGCTTTTCGTGGTCGAATGTGGTGATCACGGTCCCCTTGTTATCCATAAGCGCTCCCAGGTGCAGCGAGTGCTGGCCGAGGCCGCCGCAAGCGTCCCACCAGCGCTCGCCCGGGTCGGGATCGCACACCTTTCCGAGAGCCTGTGACGCCAGGTCTTCGATCACGAGCTCTCCCTCGCGATAAGCTCGCACACATACGAGGTCGGTATCCGGGTCAAGCTTGGCCGCGGTGGTGAGCCTGCGGTGGATCCAGGGCTTGATTTCGGCGTCCCGCAGTTCGTTCCAGACGGTTTTCTCATTGCCTCCGCGTACTCCAACCCAGAGCGGCCAGCGTGTTTGCAGGCTGAACAGGAACGCCAGCCGGCGGGCTTTCGCCGGCGCCTCGCCCGGCGGGATGGGAAGCTGCTCGCGCAGCCAGGCAGGGAACAGGAGCCAGGGGTCGGCGGTCACCGGACGGTGTTCCATCCACCGCTTCAAGCCTTCCGCCCGGGCCGTCCAGTTCGGTGCGTCACCCGCTGTGAAGAGCCGGAAAGGGTCGCGGTCGAGCTTCCTGGCCCAGACTTGAAGGATCGGATGGACTTCACCGAATTCAAGCAACCCAGCGAGTAAGAGCTGCTCCTCGATCCGCACCAGGCGAAGGGGCTCGATCCAGCCCCAGTAGCGAAGCAGCGCCGCCAGGCACCGGGTCACCAGCCGGCGATCATCTCGCCGCAGGTCGCGCTGGGAAAGAATTGCCTCGGCAAGCGCCGGCTCAAGTCGCATTCCCGAGCCGAGGACCGATCGCAGCACACCCGGAGCGGTCGAGGCGGTCAGGTGGGCAAGAAACGCGATCGACTTCCCCTGCGTTCGACCGGGTCCGAGCCTGCTGGGGCCGCGGCGAGTCAGGGGACGCGACCTTGGCCTTAGGCTTGACCGTGGTTGTCGGCGCTTCGGGCGAGCGCGGCACTCGGCGCTTACGTGGTCCTTGGCCTGCAACGGGTCGGAACGATTTTCGGGTCATCCGAGGGAGACCTCAAGAGGGAACGTGTGTGCGGGGTGATCAGCGGCCTGGCGAGAGATCTACTGTTGATGTTTTCACCGAGCGGACTTGAGATGCGGCGGGCGATGTAAACTTTCTACTTCGTGACTGGGTCGAGCCCGGTGCAGGACATGTAGGTGGCGATATCGCCGGTCATCCTCACAAATGTCAGTATATCCGGAGATCGCAGCCCGAGTAAGATGAATGCCAGCCTCAGACGGTTCGCTACCCTCTTGATGGCCGCTCGCGGGGCTTATTCAAGATGAAGGCACCAACTCGGTATCGATACGATCCGCGCTGGGAACTGGTAGCCTTCTTCTGGACCGCGACTGCGGGCTTACTGATCGTTGTCCTGGCTGGGTGCCTTCCAAGGGCGATTGGCATTGCTCCGGGCTTGCTGTTCTTTGGCTTCGGCGTGCTACTGACGGTGCGCCGCTATGCTTTCCCGAGATCACTGGTGGTCGATGAAGAGGGGGTATGGATTCCGAGCGGCTTCTTGCGCATGAATGTGCGACGTGTCGTCTTCGCGGAGACTTCTGCCGTCTGGGAAGCGTTCCTTCCGCGCAACACGGTTCTTTGCCTTCGATGTCACGGCAAGACCTTTGAAGTTCACTCTATCTTTCTGCCGGACCATGAGAGCTATCTTACTGTCGGCGCATATATTTATTCGCGCGTCGAGCGCTTCATGCATAGGTCGTATGTTTCGACAGCGCGGTCAACGACCACCGACTTTCCTTTTTCGCTTCTTGTCCTGGCTACGCGCTGTCTTGCGCCCTGGCCGGTAGCCGTGATTCGTCAAGCTGCTCTATTATGCCATGAAGCAGACCGCCAAGGTCCAACTGATTCCGTAGAGTCGGCTGGTCGCAAGCGATGTTCGACGTATCCCTTATCGGATGCCAGGCCGAATCGCTCACGATTGACGAGGTGGAGAGTTTGCTGCAATCGGCTGACTGATTTTCCACTCGTAACCAAAGGGATCGAGGAAAAAGAAAACGCGGTCCCCGTAGTATTCATCGACCGGTTCGGCCAGAACTTGGAGTTTCTCGCGACAGACGAAGTCGTAGACGCTTGCCAGGTTGTCGGCCTGCAGAATCAGCGTGATGCCTAACCCACGGTCGATCGATTGACTGCCCTTGATGGTTTCGGCTCGCGGGTGACCTCGATAGTGCGACACGTCGAGGCGACCGAGAAACAAGGCACAATCGCCCTTACAGAGATGTGCATGAGCCGGTTTGCCACTCTGATCGGGAATGGAAAATACTTCCCTGAAACCGAGTTCGCTGTAGAAAGCGATGGCCTTTTGGATATCCTCGACCGCCAGGACGGGTATGACCGTCGGAACACCTGCGTTATCGTCCATGGTGTCGCACTCCTCTTCCTCGCAATGAATACGATCGAGTCGTCCGAGTCGTCCGCCCGGTTATTCGAGGATTAGCTACTGTCCCAGGCCTGATTTCCTGTTTCGATTGTGCTTCTGTCCTTGCCGCCGGAACGCCGTCTTCCGTCCCGGTCGGTAGCCCGGATTGGGCAAGCCGCGCTCGCCGACGGGCTCGCCCTTGGCTGGGTTGGCGATGGAATGATAATGGTCGCCGCTGGCCGCCTCATTCGCCCGCCGCCGTCGCGCGTCGATGGCCGCCTTCGGCGGCTGACTCGGGATCAGGCAGTCACAACCCGAGCCGATCAAGTCCGGTCGCCCCGCCTTGAGCAACGCCTCTCTTACCTCGAAGTAATTCTCGGGCTTGAAGAACTGAAGCAAGGCTCGCTGCACCTTGCGATCGCGCAAGTGGCGGGCGATGTGAACTTCCTGGTTCGTGAACGGGTCAAGCCCGGTGTAGTACATGCAGGTGGCGATGTCACAGGGGATCTGCATAAAGAGCATCTGTACCCGTCGAGCGCGGGGGGTGCGGAAAATGAGACGGCGATCAGCCTCTCGAGCGACGAGATCCGGATTTACGTCCCATAGTACCCAACCGCACTCGGCTGTATCGTGGGGCGGTTGCCTCGAACCCTTATCGCTACCCCTTCCAGCGACCCGCTCAAGCACGAGTTGACCATCGGCATGCACTTCCGACCGGGCCGCGCCGTCCGCCTTCTCGGCGTACCGGTAACCGAACTCACCCACCAAATCCGTCACGCCAGAAATCCATCAGGTCGTTTTCATGCGATCGCGCAACGTTTTCCAGTTTTTGCACGACCACTGGAGCGAGGGCGGCATATTTTTCACTGGCTTACCTTCCCTGCACATCTCTGCCAGCTTTTTGGCCGCCTCAGCCGCTTCGCGGTTGTGCTTTCACGCGCGGGCCCTCTTTAGATTCATCCGTGTTTCCCGTTGCCAAGAACTCGATCCAGTTCTCGATGCGGTCTTTAGCAAAGATGAACACAACTCGTTCGAACTGCTCCTTTGTGATCGCCTGCCGTTGCGCTTCATTCCAGAAATGTGCCTTGAGCGCCTCCGGATCAGCACAGTCGTCGTCGCAGTCGGCCCAAACCATGAGCGTGGTATGGCCGCCCGCGCCGAGGCAACGCTCGAGTTCCGCGGGCAGCTTCTCGACCACCTCTTTGCGACCCCCACAGGGAACCAGACGAATGACGTTGCTCCCCGGCCAAGGACGTAACCACTCCGGCTGAAGTGACTTCATCAGCCGGTTAATGAAGACCTCGTCGATGCTTTCACCTTTCCTGCCTTCGCAAAGGCAGACGATCTGCGTCCTACTCGCCACGGGCCCACCCCCTTGCGATCGCCTCACCGGCCCCCATGCCCTCCGGCACTTTGAGCGGGCCGTATCCGGGTTGGGGAGGTGTGATTGTCTCGCCAGAGGTAACGCCCGTTCGCTTCCCCGCTATTGCTGAGAATCTCGGGGTGATGCGATATCAGCACAAGTTGGTGCTTCTCGTCGAGCAATTCGCGCATCGAAAGCACCCACGGCTGAAGCTCCGGCAGACCAACGAAGTTGTCCGGCTCGTCGAGCATGACCGTCCTCGCGGCGCCCGTCTCCAGGGCCGCCCGCACCATGTACAGTCCGATCAGCGCCCGCTCTCCATCGGAAAGCTGGTCAAAGAATAGAAGCGTTGGCTTGCCCGCTTCACTTTCAAACCGAAGTTGCAGGGCCTTAGTGTTCATCCCCGCATCCACCAGCTTGAACGACCGAAAATCCGGCCAGACATCCCGCAGCGCATCCCGCAGCGCGTCGGTCCACTCCTGCTCCTGTGCCAGCGAACGATACCACGACGTGAGATTGGTCATGGACAGATCCGGATGCCGCACTTCGGCCTTGCTTTCCCGCTCCATGCTGCGAGGATTGGGGCGAAGGATCAACAGCTTGGCGATCTCCTCCTGGAGTAGCGCAATCTTGCTGAGGTTGACGCCGCGCGGTTCAATATTCGCCAGCGCTGCTTGTCGCCAATCGAGTGGGAAAGATGCCTTCGCGCCGTCGGCCTTCGCAAACTCCACGCCGTCCAAGTTCCGTTGTGAATAGCGATTTTTCGTCGCAAGAAGCGCGTTCCTCGATGATCCGCGGCTTCTCGTGTTGCTGCTTTCTGCTCGATGTGGAGGACGTAGTCGAACGTGTGCCCGTCCACGCTCAACCCGAGCTCGAATTCCTGGACAGAACTGTCCAGCCAAGCTAGTGAACTCCAATCGCGGCACGTCGTGTTCACCCGTGCCGCCGAGGAGGGCGTCGCCAGTCCCAAGGTTCCGAAGAAGACGCAGCGCATCGAACACTGAGCTTTTGCCCGCCCCGTTGGGTCCGCACAGTACGGCAAACGAGTCAAACTCCGCTTTGAAAGCGACCAGGCAACGGAAGTTGTTGACGTACATTCGCGTGATCATGTCAATATCCTAGAACGATTTGGGGTTTTCAGACCGGGCGTAATGGCCTCAGAGTCGCTCGTCGGAGCCGCCTCTCGTCCGCTTGCGTTTCTTGTCCTGACGACGCGCAGTCTTTCGCCCCGGTCGGTAGCCCTGATTCGGCAATCCGCGCTCCCCGGCCGGCTCGCCCTTCGCGGGGTTGGCGATGGAATGATAATGGTCGCCCTCGGCGACCTCATTCGCCCGCCGCCGCCGTGCCTCGATGGCCGCCTTGGGCGGCTGGGCCGGGATCAGGCAATCACAACCGGAGCCGATCAGGTCCTGCCGACCCGCTTTCAGCAGGGCCTCACGGACCATGAAGTAGTTCTCCGGCTTGAAGAACTGCAGCAGGCCCGCTGCATCTTCCTGTCACGTAAGCCCTTGGCGACGTGCACTTCCTCGCCAGTGAACGGATCTATCCCGTGTATGATACATGCCGTGGCGATGTCGAAGGGGGCCGGGATGAAGTCTTGCACCTGGTCGGGCCGATAGCCGTTTCGCTTCAGGAAAACGGCCAGGTCAATCATGGCGTTCACGTCGCTGCCGGGATGCGACGCGATGTAATAAGGGACCAAAAACTGCTTCTTGCCCGCCTTGTCGCTGGCCTTCTTGAAGGCCTCGGCGAAGCCCTGGTAATCCTCGGCGTTGGGCTTCTTCATCACACGCAGCACGCCGGGATCGGTGTGCTCGGGCGCAACTTTCAGGTGCCCGCCGACGTGGTGCCTTGGCGAGCTCGTCCATGTATTCCGGCGACTTCTGGGCAAGGTCCATCCGGATGCCGGAGGCCACGAAGACCTTATCGATGCCCGGCACTTCGCGACTCTGCCTCATCAGCTCGACGAGTGGTCCGTGATCGGTCCCCAGCAGCTTGCAGATCGTGGGATGAACACACGACAAACGCTTGCACTTCGCTTCCACCTCGGGCCGAATGCAGCGCATCTGATACATATTGGCGGTGGGCCCGCCGATGTCGGAGACCACTCCAGAGAACTTCGGGTCTTGACCCATCGACCGCAGCTCGGCCAGGACCGATTCTTGCGACCGCGACTGGATGATTCGCCCCTGGTGCGCGGTGATCGAGCAGAACGTGCAGCCGCCGAAGCAGCCGCGCATGATCGTCACCGAGTCTTTGACGACCTCATAGGCGGGGATGCGCTTGCCCTGGTATTTGGGGTGGGGCTTTCTCGTGTACGGCAGCCCGTAAACGCGGTCCATATCGTCCTGGCTGATCGGCAAGGGCGGAGGGTTGCACACGACGGCCTGGCGATCGTGGAACTGGACGAGCGTCCGGGCGTTGAGCGGATTGGTCTCCTGGTGGATGACCTTCGTGGCCCGGGCGAACTTTCGCTTGTCGGTCTTGACGTCCTCATACGACGGGAGCAGCAGCGCCTGGTCCGGAGGGCTCTCGCTGGCCCCCAGCGCGTAGGCCACGCCGCGCATGTCTCGCAGTTGCTTCACCGATTCGCCGGCGGCGAGCCGCCGGGCGATCTCGACGATCTGGTGCTCGCCCATGCCGAAGACCACGAGGTCGGCCTTGGCGTCGAGCACGATCGACCGCCGCACGGTGTCGCTCCAGTAGTCGTAATGAGCCAGCCGACGCAGCGAAGCCTCGACGCCGCCGGCGATGATCGGGACTCCGGGAAACGCCTCGCGGGCGCGCTGGCAGTACGGAACGGTCGCCCGGTCGGGTCGCAGGCCAATCTGGCCGCCGGGACTGTAGGCGTCGTCGTTGCGAACTTTCTTGTTGGCCGTGTAGTGGTTGATCATGCTGTCCATGTTGCCGGCGCTGATGCCGAAGAACAGCCTCGGCCGGCCGAACTGGCGCCACGGTAGGGCGCTACGCCAATCCGGCTGGCTGAGAATTGCTACCCGATACCCGGCCGCCTCCAGCACCCGGCCCAGAATCCCCATGGCGAACGCCGGGTGGTCAACGTAGGCGTCCCCCGTGACGAAGACGACGTCAACCTCGTTCCAGCCTCGCGCACTCATCTCTTCCCGCGATGTGGGCAGGTGGGGAAGCGCCAGCGGAACGAGTGGCAGCACCGGCAATTGCGTCGGCGCCGCGTTGGGGTCAACCCGGCGGGAAGAGCAGGGGGGTGGGGCAATCGTCGTTCGGTCCATCGGTTCCTGACAAGCTTGCTGAAAGCACAAGTCGGCATTCTGCTTACGTCTCTTCACCATTATGGGCTCGCGGTCAAGCCAGCCTCAAGGCAGGATCTGGTGGCGGAGGGCTCAAGGGTTGTCCCGCCGACAGAAAGCAGCCAATTCACTGGCCGCGCGCGAACCATCGAGCCGCGCTGCGAGGCGCCAGGGCCAGCGACGCCATCTGGACACAAAGACGAGGGTCGGTGCCGAGCGTCCTGACGACGCGGCGCGGTGAGAGTCCCCAGGCGCGAGTCAGGCAGGTTCGAGCGAGCTCGAGCTGGCCACTGTGCAGTGCGTCGTGCGATCGGTTGAGAAACGCCCGGGCCAGGTTCCCTTGCCAGAGACGACGGCCTCTGGCGGCATCCCGATTCGTGCAATGATCGAGCTCGAAGATGTGCTCGACAAGCCGGTTGGCTTCGTCCAGATCATCGACGCCGGTCTTGAAGCGATGGGTCTCGCTGGCAGAGTGCCACCTGATCAGAACGGTCGGATCGTACAGCTTCAAGGAAACGCCCCACGTGCGTGAAACCCGATACCAGAATTCCCAATCGACGACATATCGGAACGATGGATCGAACCCTCCGACATCCGCATGTGCCGCGCGGCTCGTGATCACCGCCGAGCAGCGAAGGGGGTTCGATGTGCACAGCCTGGCGCCGAATTCGCCGGGCTGAAAATCGAAAAACTCAGCCGAAAGGGACACGACGAGCGCAATACCACCGCCGGGATCGATAACCGAAGGAGCGACCGGTTGAGACTTCTCGTCGATCACGCGCACGCGACCGGCAATCAATCCAACTCGACTTGACGACTGGTCAACCCTCTTCATCGCGTTGTGCACCCACGCGAGGTGTCCGGGCAGCATGACATCGTCTTGGTGAAAGATGTTCACCCAGGGCGTCCGGCTCAAGGCCATGCACTGGTTCCAGTTTCCGGCCAGGCCCAGCCGTGATTCGTTGACCACGATCCGGGCCCGGTCGCCGGCTAGAGAGCGAACCAACGCGACCGATTCGTCGTCAGAATGGTCGTCGCAGACCAGAAGATCGAACGGCTCGCATTCCTGACTCAGAATGCTGTGCAATGTCTCTGAGAGATGTGCAGCGCCGTTGTAGGTCGGAATGGCAACCGTGAGAAGGGCGGCGGCGGCGTTGTGCAAGAGACGTTCGGCCTCATTTCATGGCTTCACTTGGCTGCCAAGTTCGCGGAGATATTCCCACGTGTATAGACCCGAAGAATGACCGTCGTTCCAGGCGAGCTGCACGGCGTAGCTGCCGATGGGCGTCATGCCCGCCAGACTCAAATCTGGCCTGATCGATTCTGGCTTGAGAATGCGTTCTCCCGTCCATTCATCGCGGCAGCTCGCGCACGGGCATTCCGCCCGGAGCTGAGGATAGGGAAAGCGATCGATCCGGTCGTCAGACCAGGTCACTTCCAGGATCTGCTCGCCTTGAAGGGCCCGGATGTTGTTGGGAGGATCAGTCATGGGACAAGCTCGAGGCTCAAGAAGCGAATCCGAGGTCCTTGCCATGAACATCGAGCTTAACAGAGATGGCGCTGAAGGCGAAAGAGAGTCGGACCTGGTCCGACGGTTCTACGTGCGCCCCGAGCGTCAGCGCTGTGCGTCGGGCTCTGTATCGAGCGCCCGGCGGTGCCAGGGTCGTGGGCCGGTATGATCGAGACACGATCGAATGCGTTCATACCATGGATCAGCACAGCCTGAAGCGCCACTGGCCCGTGATCGTGAGCCGGCTGGAGAAGAACGGTCTGAGCCTTGTTGAGCGGCCGTGACACCATCCCGGGCGCACCTGCCGGCACGGGCACTGGTTGCCGGTTCGGTCAAGTTCGCATATCAAGCCGGCGCAAGTTCCGCCGACGTATCGCGACGTCGCTACGGTTCTCTATCTCCAGCGAAAGGCCTATAATGCCATGGAGAGAAAGATCTACTTTCTTCCAACTTGGATCTACTTTCTTCCAACTTGCCTGATGGCCATCACCATGCGCAGCTTTCGCTCTTCGATTCGGAAGACCGCCCCGACCAGGCCAGTCGCCTGGCTCCGAAGCTTCATGCGCTGGCCGAGCGGAACGTGTTTTTCGGCACGTCGTCGTGGAAGTACGAAGGCTGGTTGGGGAGCATCTATCGCAAACACAGGTACGTGGACCGAGGGCGTTTCTCGCAGAAGAAGTTCGAGCAAGAATGCCTGCGCGAATACGCTGAAATCTTTCCCGTCGTCGGAGGAGACTTCAGCTTCTACCAGTTTCCCTCCCCGGCTTACTGGAAGAAGCTCTTCGACGAGACGCCTTCATCGCTCAAGTTCGGCCTCAAGGTTCCCGAGGAGATCACCGTTCCCAGATGGCCCGGCCACGCCAGGTATGGAACGCGCGCGGGAACGGTCAACCACGGGTTTCTCGACAACAACTTGTTTCACGAGATGTTCACCTGGCCGCTCGAAAACTACCGTGACCGGGTGGCCACGCTGATCTTCGAGTTCGGCACGTTTTCCAAATCGACGTTTAACAAACCCGCGGACTTCTTCGCACTGCTGGACCCGTTCCTGGGTTCGGTCTCGAAGGGATTCCGCTATTCGGTCGAGATCCGCAATTCCGAGTACCTTGGCCCCGATTACTTCTCGATGCTCCATTCCCACAACACCGCACACGTCTTCAACGCCTGGACACGCATGCCCGAGCTGCTCGAGCAGATCGACATGCCAGGCGCATTCACGGCCGATTTCACCGTCGTCCGCGCCCTGCTCAAGAAAGGCCGCCCGTACGAGCAGGCCGTCAAGGCCTTTACCCCCTACGAGCGCACCCAGGAGCCGAACCCCGGCGCCCGCGAAGCCATTCGGCGCATTGCCGAACGAGCCTGGAAGACAGTGCAGCCGGCTTATGTGTTCATCAATAATCGGCTGGAAGGAAACGCGCCAGGGACGATCGAGGCGGTGGTCGATGCTCTGGGTGTCTGAGTCGCTGGCGTTCAACTGAAAATCTGCGTGATCGGCGTCCCCGCCGCGATCGGCAGGGGCCGGCCCAGGGTGTCTCGAACTTCGGTGGCCGGGTCGATGCCGAGGGCCCAGAACATGGTGGCGGCGATGTCGTCGGGGGTGACGGGATCGGTGGCGGGATAGGCGCCAAGGCGGTCGCTGGAGCCGAACACAGCGCCGGGGGTGATGCCGCCGCCGGCAAAGAGAACCGTGTAGCACAAGGGCCAGTGATCGCGGCCGTCGGGGCCGAATTGCTTGGTGTTCATCACCTTGGGGCTGCGGCCGAATTCGCCCATCCAGACGACGAGCGTCTCGTCGAGCAAGCCCCGTGCGGCGAGGTCGCGAATCAGGGTCGGCACGGTCTGGTCGGTGATCGGCAAGAGCCGGTCCTTGAGCTGGTTGAAGTTGTTGCCGTGCGTATCCCAGCCGCCCTTGCCGCCGCCGCCGATAGAGCGCGAGAAGTAAACCGAGACGAACCGCACGCCCGCCTCGATCAGCCGGCGCGCCAGCAGGCAGCTCTGGCCGTAGGTTGTGCGCCCGTAATCATCGCGCACCTTGTCGGGCTCACGCGAGAGATCGAAGGCTTCCCTGACCTTGGGAGACGTCAGCATCGTCAAGGCTCGCGTGTAAAAAGCGTCGATGCCTTGCGCGGTTTCGGACCAGCTCATGAGATCGGTCTGGGCGTCGATCAGCTTCTGCAGTCCCCGGCGATCGTCCAGGCGGCTCACCGAGAGCCGCTCCGGAAGGCTCAGCTCGGGGAGCCGAAAATCGGGCCGGTTCGGGTCCTGGCCGATGAAGAAGGGGTCGAACGCCTTGCCCAGAAAGCTGGCGTGCTGTCCCGGGGTCACGCTGCCGTCGCGAAGAATATGCGGGAAGGACGCGAAGCTGGGGATGGCCGGGTCTTCAACCGGGCGCAGGCGGGCGACGGTCGAGCCATAGGCCGGGTAAAGCTCCTGGGTGTCTCGCAGGCGAATGTCGTCAAGCGGGGGCGCATGGCCGGTCAGGCTGTAGTAAGTCGCCGAGTTGTGGTTGCGCATCGTGTGATGGACCGAGCGTACCTGGGCGAACGTGTCGATGACGGTGGAGAACCGCGGCAGGTGCTCGGTGACGTTGAGGCCGGGCTGAGCCGTCGCGATGGGCTTGAACTCACCGCGAATGCCGTCGGGCGCGGTCGGCTTCATGTCGAAGGTGTCGATGTGCGACGGGCCGCCGAACTGGTGCAGGAAGAGGATGTGCTTGGCACGCGCTTGCAGCCCCGTCTTCTCGGCGGCTCGCAGCCAGGTGGGCAGGTTCAGTCCCGCGAGCCCCGCGGTGCCGGCCTGGAGGAGGGTCCTGCGCGTGAAGCGGCTGGCGGCATTGAAATCCGAGCACTCCCAGCTCATGACCATGTCCCTTTCAATGACGCAACAAGAATTCCTTGCTGTTGATGAGCGCCCAGGCCACGTCTTCCCAGGCGTTCGAGCGATCCGCCGCATTCTTCGTCTTCACATGGGACAGCATGGCTTGCCGTTCCGCGGCGGTCGGCTCGCGACAGATGGCTGCGAGGTACAGCTCGGAAAGGATCGTCTCATCAGTAGCCTTGCGGTCGAGAAGCTTGCTGATCCGGTTGCCGGTTGATTCCAGCTTGCGCCGAACCGGGGCGCCGTTGATCATCTGAAACGCCTGTGCCAGCGTCGTGGATTCGGTTCGCTCGCATTCGCAGGTGAGCAGTCGCTCGGGCTTGCCGAACGCCTTCAAGAACGCGTTGCCGTCAGCGATGCCCGGCAATTGCGTGGCCCGCAGACGACGAGGCGCGGCCTCGAACAGATCGGCCACGTCGAGCACCTGGCTGATGGCGTCGAGCAGCACCTCGGCGGGAAGCAAGCGAACCGATGCCCGCGCGAAGTTCGCCGTGTCGCCTTCGTTCGTCGGGTTGGGGGTGCCGTCGAGCTGATACGTCTGAGACTTCATGATCAGCCCGACCAGCGGCTTCAGCCGCATGCCGTGCTGCCCCAGGTAGTCGGTCAGCGCGTTCAGAAGCGCGATGTTCGACGGCGGGTTCGACTCGCGAAAGTCGTTAACCGGGTTGACGATGCCCCGGCCCATCAGGTGAAACCAGGTTCGGTTCGCCAGGTTCTTGGCGAACTGGCGATTGTCGCGCGTCAGCCAGTCGGCAAGTTGATCGAGGGCGCTTGTGGCGTCGTCCGTGGGGAATGGCCGGCCGCGCAGGGGCGTGGGCGCGAGCACTTTTCGCGTGCGGGGCTGGACCATTCCGGGCCGGCCTGAAAGATAGACGAACTCGTCTCCATTGATCTCGTGCTTGTCGAGGTTGTCTTTGCGGACGTTGTTGAGATCCTTGCGCGACACGTTGGAAAAGCACGCGGCCAGTCCGTAGTAATCGTCTTGCGTCCAGTCGTCGAAGGGATGGTTGTGGCACCTGGCGCACTGGAGCCGGACGCCGAGGAAGACCTGGGCCACGGTCTCGGCCGCGGTCATCGGGTCGCGGTTGGTGCGGTGGAAGCTCGACGGCGGATTGGTATAGGTGGAACCGCGCGAGGCGACGATCTGGCGCACCATCTGGTCGAGCGGCACCTCGGCGGCAATCTGGTCGCGCAGCCAGCGCTGAAAGACCCAGACCCCCTTCGATCCCATGGTCTTCTCTTCGTTCCGCAACAGGTCGGCCCACTTGAGCGCCCAGAAATCGGCGAACTCCGGGCGGTCGAGCAGATCATCGATCAGCCTGTCTCGTTTGGCAGGATCGCGATCGGTCAGGAAAGCGCGGGTCTCGGCCGGGGTGGGCAGACGGCCGATCGCGTCGAGATATGCCCGGCGCAGGAAGACCGGGTCGATGGACGGCTTCGCGGGATCGATTCTCAGCGTCTTGAGCTTGGCGAAGACATGCGTGTCGACGACATTCTTCTCCGGCGGTCCGGTCCAGGCGTAGCCGGGCCGGTCGGCCAGGAAAGTAAGCCGGCTGACGCCCCGGCCGCCCAGGTAGCGAACCGCGACCGTCACTTCGCTGGGCCGGGTGGCATGCACCTGACCCGACGGGGAGACTTCGGCCAGCGTCGGGTCGTTCACGTCGAACGCGGCCAGTCGAGTCACGTCGCGGCTGGAACCGTCGGCGAATTCCGCCATGACCGCGAGTTGCGCGGTACGACGGGGCGACGCGGAAATTCGCTCCGCGGGCAGGACCCGCAGCGACTTCAAGCGAGGCGCTCGATCCACGTCATCGCGCGGCTCCCGCGGCAATCCAGTCGCGCAGCGATCCGGCGAGCGCCGAATCGAGCGGCGAATCGCTGGCCCCCCTCATGCGGAACCTGGCCCGTCGGCTTGAGCAGGATCAGGCTCCGCTCCGGCGCGCCGGGGCTGACGCGGCGGCCCAGGGCTTCGCGCGTGATCGACAGATAATCAAAACCTGGATCATCGCCGCGGAGGCTGAGCCGAAAGCCTCCCTTGCCGCCGGAGTTCCCATGGCAAGCCCCCGCGTTGCAGCCGGCCTTCGAGAAGACGGGCGCCACGTCATTGCGGAAGCTGACCGGCCGCCGCGCAGCCGCTTCGGTCACGCAAACCTCGACCTCGGCCTGGGCCCTTCCCAGCGAGATCCGCAGCATCGCGCGCCCATCGGCTTTGGGGCGGACGAACCCGGATGGGGAGACGTCGGCCACACCGTCAGGCACAACCACGTACCGGCATTCCGGCGTGACATCAGACGTCGAGCCGTCGTCGGCCAGGACCGTCACGGATACCTGCTGAGAGGTGTCTCCACCGTGCAGCATGATCGCTCGCGGTTCGACCTGAAGCCCGCTGCACCTGGGTTCTGAAGCCGTACCCGACTCAATGCAAAGCAAGACAGCCACGATCGCCAGAGCCGTGATGCCCGAATCTCTCGGCCGAGAGGCGGAACGGGTCGGTCTCAAGAAATCGAGCGACACGGTCCGTTTCCTCCGGGGAATGAAGCGCCCATGATCAAGGGGCACCGTGAAGTCTATGCGGAGATCAGGAAGGTATGATGATTGTTTAACATACCTCGTATGAGCGGCATCAGTCAAGCGAATCGCCCAGATCAGCGTTGTGGGGATCATGCGTGAAGTGTGCTCCTGGGTTTGAACCAGTACGATTATCCATACAGTCATCCAGGAGCTTTCTTCAATAGTGTGGGATTCGCAGTTAGCCCCAGCCAGCCCCGGAGGGGCGCCGGTCAATAGCCAGGGGTGCCAACCCCTGGAATAGGAGGCGATCGATCCCTATCGCGCATCAGGTCCGCAGCCCCGGAGGGGCGCCCGTCAATAGCCAGGGGTGCTAACCCCTGGCATCATGGGCGACATACCCCTATTCCTACACGAAAGGGTTCGCCGTGCCCCAGTCGTTCGTTTCGCTCCACCATCATTTCATCTTCTCCACCACAACTGTCCGGCTAACGGTTCTGGAATTTGCCGCAAGTTTCTATATCCAAATAGATTATCTCAATAAATGAGCGCTCACGATATCAGCTCGGGCCGTCAGAATCTACCCTCGGGGATGCATCCCAAGCGGTGGAGAATGACGCATGGACCCGGGGAAGCTCGTGTTCGCTCAATTCATGGACTTCGTTCCACGACACGATTTCGACGCGTGCGTGAGGCGATACGGTGGAGACCGTCGCCCACGCGGCTTCTCGTGTCGCGACCAGTTTCTCTGCTTGGCGTTCGCACAGCTGACCTTTCGCGAAAGCCTGCGCGACATCGAGACGTGTCTGCGGGCCCTCGAGCCCAAGCTCTACCATGCGGGCTTCCGCGGCAAGGTCTCGCGGAGCACATTGGCCGATGCCAACCGCGCTCACGACTGGCGCATCTTTGCCGAGTTCGCTCAAGTGTTGATCGGTCGAGCGCGGAAACTTTACGCCGACGAACCCTTCGGCGTGGAGTTGGAGCAGACTGTCTATGCCCTCGACAGTACCACGATCGACCTCTGTCTGAGTCTGTTCCCTTGGGCGCGGTTCCGTCGTCGCAAAGGGGCCGTAAAGCTGCACACTCTTCTGGATCTGCACGGCAACATTCCCACTTTCGTGCGGATTACCCACGGCAAAACCCACGATGTGACAGTTCTCGATCATCTGCCAATCGAGCCCGGCGCATTTTATGTGCTGGACCGAGGCTATGTCGATTTTCGACGTCTTCATCGGTTCACGACGTCTTCGGCGTTCTTCGTGACACGAGCCAAACGTGGCCTCGACTTCACCCGCCGAGCCCGTCGGCGGGTCGACAAGACGACAGGACTTCGGAGCGACCAGACGATCGTGCTGGTGGGCCCGAAGACGTCGCGGCTTCACCCCGACCCCCTGCGTCGCGTCGTGTTCTACGACGCCGAGAACGACCGGAGGTTTGTGTTCCTGACCAACAACTTCTCTCTGCCTGCGTTGACGATTGCAAAACTTTACAAATGTCGATGGCAAGTCGAGTCTGTTTTTCAAATGGATCAAACAGAACTTGCATATCAAAGCCTTTTACGGAACGAGCGACAACGCGGTAAGAATTCAAGTGTGGATCGCGATCAGCGTTTACGTGCTCGTGGCCATCATCAAGAAGGAACTCCGGCTCGAACGCAGCCTCAGCGAAATTTTGCAAATTCTCAGCCTGACACTTTTCGAGAAAACCCCCATTTTTAGTGTGTTGAGCGAGTCAAAACCGCAAGATCCAGAGCCGCCTTTCTCTAATCAGTTGAGCTTGTTCGACTTATAGCCGGACAGTTGTGCTTCTCCACCAAGAATCGCGTTCCTCAAGCGGCATGGGATCGAGTACGACGAGCGATATCTCTGGGACTGATGAGATGAGATACCATCACGGCGCTACGGTCGCCCCTCCGGGGCTGCGGACCAGATGTGCGATGGTGATCGATCGCGCCGTATTCCTATTCCAGGGGTTGTCACCCCTGGCTATTGACGGTCGCCCCTCCGAGGCTCAGTATGGCGGCGATTCAGGTGGGCCTCGCCCAGATGGGGCTCCACCCGCCCTCCGGTTATGGCTCAAACCTGACGTGAGCGCTTCTTGAATCTCACGCCGTCCCAGAGATCCGGGCTGTCGAGCACCAGCGGCGCCAGCGAGAGATCCGTGGCCGGGCTCCCGGCCGGAGCGGATGCGAGCAGCGTGCTGGGAGCCCTCCCGTTCTTGGTCACGTTGATGGGATTACTGGTGGCCGAGGTCAGCCCGCTGCTGGAGACCCGGAGCGTGTAGCCGGAGCCGATCTTGTTGATCGTCAGGTTGGTGAAGCTCGCCACGCCCTGGCTGGCGGTCACGGTCAGCGTGCCGCCCAGCGTCGCGCCCGTCGGATTGCTGGCGAACGCGACGCTCACGGTGCCGGAGGCGGTCGTCACCACGTTCCCGTACGCGTCCTCGATCGAGGCTTTCAGGGCGAAGGCGGCTGCTCACCTTGACGGTGGCGGGCGGCTGCTGCGTGATCACGAGCTGCGTGGCCGCCGCGGGAGTCACGGTCATGGCGCTCGTGACGCCCTGACCAAGACCGCTGGTGGTGGCCACGAGCGTGTAGCCGGACGCGGCCTTGGTGAGCGTCAGTCCGGAGAACGTGGCCACGCCGCCCGACGCGGTCACGGTCAGCGTGCCGCCGAGCGTGGCGCCGCCGGGGTTGCTCGCCAGCGCCACCGTCACCGTGCCGTTGAAGGAGGTGATCAGGTTGCCCGAGCTGTCCTGGGCCTGGACCGTCAGGCCGAAGCCGCTGCCGGCGGTCACGCTGGCCGGCGGCTGCTGCGTCACCACCAGGTTCGTGGAGTAAAGGTGACGACCCCGATCGCGTCTGGTCCCGCGATCGGTGAACCAGAGGTTGCCGTCGGGGCCCGCCGTGATCCCGTCAGGGACTGGAACTGGCGTAGGGGATGGGGAACTCGGTGATGGCGTGGGTCGCCGGGTTGATCATCCCGATGCTGGCCGACGGTCGTATCTCGGTGAACCAGAGGTTGCCGTCGGGGCCCGCCGTGATCCGGGTGGTATGGCAGTCGGTAGGGAGAGTGAACTCGCTGATGGCGTGGGTCGTCGGGTTGATCATCCCGATCTGGTTGACGTTCCACCTCGGCGAACCAGAGGTTGCCGTCGGGGCCCGCGACGATACTCCTGGGAAAGGAACCGGCGGTAGGGACAGGGAACTCGGCGATGGCGTGGGTCGTCGGGTTGATCATCCCGATCTGGTTGGCTCCCAGCTCGGTGAACCAGAGGTTGCCGTCGGGGCCCGCCGTGATCCCACGGAGATTGGAACTGGCGGTAGGGACAGGGAACTCGGTGATGGCGTGGGTCGTCGGGTTGATCATCCCGATCTGGTTTGCTGTGAACTCGGTGAACCAGAGGTTGCCGTCGGGGCCCGCCGTGATCCAGAAGCGATCGGAACCGGCTGCGGGCGTGGCGAAACTCGGTGATGGCGTGGGTCGTCGGGTTGATCATCCCGATCTTGCTGGCGTTGCGCTCGGTGAACCAGAGGTTGCCGTCGGGGCCCGCCGTGATCCCCGAGGGACCGGAGTTGGCGGTGGGGGTCGGCGAACTCGGTGATGGCGTGGGTCGTCGGGTTGATCATCCCGATCTTGCCTGCGTTGAACTCGGCGAACCAGAGGTTGCCGTCGGGGCCGGTCGCGATCCCCCAGGGACTGGAACCGGCGGTCGGGATAGGGAACTCGGTGATGGGAGCAGCAGGCAACGATCTTCCAGCCCTTCGAGGCGGGGCCGTGACCGGGCCCGGTCGGTGGAGCGGCGGCGGGCACGGGCGCGAACAGGCCGCTCGCAGCCTGCATGAGGAGGCCTTGCCGGAGTCCTTGATCGCCGGTTTCGGGATGCGTGTTCGACGGGGTCATGAGAAGGTTCCTTTCCTGGGTCGGGGTGAGAGAGAATCAAGGCGCGAACACCGATCGCCCGGGGCCGCAGCGGCCCGCGAGTGAGTTGCTTCATTGGGCGGCCCGGGATTCCAGGCCGCTACCGGGTCTGATTCTCGAAGACAGGCTTCAGTTCTTCTTCGTCTCCGCGGGCTCCGGCGGACTTCGTCACAGGCAGCTTCTTGCGCCACTCGGCAGCCTTGTCCTTTTGCCCGTCGCTTCGTAGAGCTGCACCAGCCGCTCGATGGCTTCGGTAAGGCGGATCTTGCCTGGGGGCGGGATCGTCACCTCGCGCCGCTTCATCCCCTCGTAGCCAGCCAGGAGCAGCGGCTCGGCCTCGGCGTATTTCTTCTGGCCCAGCAGGCTGCCGCCGAGTTGCGGACTTCGTGTTGAAGGTCGTCCAGTTGTCCGGTTCGTGCTGCTCGCGGAACTTCAGGATCTCGCGGAGCAGCGGCTCGGCCTCGGCGTACTCTCTGCTGCTTGAGCAAGTTCACGGGCGAGGAGGATCTGCAAGGTGGAATCGGGGCGACGCCTCGTCGTGCCGTGGGCGGGCCATCTCGAGCGCCTCGCGGTAGAGGCGGCTCGGCCTTGGCGAACTGGCCGGCCTGTTCGTACGTCTCGCCCAGGGTAGACCGTATCAAGGTGAGGGAGTCATGGACCGGCAGTCCGGGTTGTTTGATGGCCTTCGCCCAAGCGGTTCCGAGAAGGTCGGTCGCTTCCTGCGATCGACCCGCCAGGTACGATTCGGCCAGGCTGTTCGCGGTGATGAACGTGCTGGGTTGTGCCTCCCCGAGGATGCGCCTTTGATGTCCAGCACCTTCATGAAAAGCGGCTCCGCCTTGGTGGCTTCGGTCCCGCATCTTGTACAGGTACGCCAGGTTGTGCATGGTCCCGAGTGTTTGCGGGTGGTCTTCCCCCAGGACGCGGCGATAGACCTCCAGCGGCTTGATCAGAAGCGGCTCAGCCTCGGTCAACTTCCCTGGTCAATATATAGGGAGGCGAGGCTGTCCATGAGATGAGCGTGATGTTGCGGTCCTCGTCCCCCAGGCTTGCGGCGGGCGACTTCCAGCGCCTACCAGGAGCGGCTCGGCCTGAGCGAGCTTCCCCTGTCGTCAAGTACACACCTGCCAGGTCGCGCATGGTCCCGAGTGTTTGCCAGTGGTCCTCCCCCAGGACGCGGCGGCGGACTTCCAGCGCTTCGACGAAGAGCGGCTCGGCCTGGGCGAGCTTCTCGCTGGTTCCGGTACAGCTTCGCCAGGTTATCCATGAGCGCGAGCGTGTCGGGGTTCTCCTCGCCCAGGACGCGGCGGGCGACTTCCAGCCCTGGGCCAAGAGCGGCTCGGCCTTGGCGTATTTCCCACAGTTCATGTACAGTCCTGCCAGGTTGTTCATGTACGTGAGCGTGCGGGGGTGCTCCTTCCCGAGGACACCGCGGCCGATTTCCCAGGCGCGTTCGAGTGCGGCTGCGCGGCCGCGAAATCGCCCAGCGCCATTATAGGCGTGGGCGATGGTCATGCCGGATCTCCGCCTCGACCCGCGGCTGCTCGGCGAACTTGCCGGCGATGCGGGCGGCCGCACGCCCCAGCACTTCCTCCACCGTCACCTTCTTGTCGCGGGCATTTTCGTCCGGCGCCGCCTGGGCCGAGGAGGTCATTCCGGAGGAAGTCCGCTGACCGCCTCGGCGATGGCCGCTTCCTCCTTCGCCTTGGTCTCGGCGGCGGTGGCTCGCTCCTTCTCCTGGGTCGCCTTGCGTTCCGCTCGCAGCGCCCACACCAGCCCGATGGACGTGCCCACCGTCCCCAGCACCAGCAGTGCAGTCAACGCTAAGCCCGCCGCCACCGGACCTTTGTTCCGCCGCACGAACTTCCGCAGCCGATAGCCGGCCGATGGCGGGCAGGCCTGCACCGGCTGATCGGTCAGGTACCGCATCACGTCGGCCGCGAAGTCGTTGGCCGTCTCGTAGCGGCGCCGTCGGTCCTTCTCCAGGGCCTTCATCACGACCCAGTCCAGCTCGCCCCGCATGGAGTGACCGAGCCGCCTGGGGTCGGCCTTGCGCCGGGCCGAGACGGTCGTGAGGCGTTTCACCGAGCGTGCTCAGCCGCGTGCTTGGCTTCGGCGGCTCCTCCTCGCGGATGATCCGGCGCATCTCGTCGAACGCCGCCTTGCTTGAAGGTCTCCGCGTCGAACGGCGTCGTCCCGGTCAGCAGCTCGTAGAGCAGGACGCCGAGCGAGTAGATGTCGCTGCGGGTGTCGATGTCCAGGCCCGACAGCTCGACCTGCTCGGGGCTCATGTACAGCGGCGTGCCGACGAACTGTGTGAAGGCCGTGTAGATCGTCTTTTCGGTGAGGCTCTGGCCGGTGGCCTTGGCCACGCCGAAGTCGATGACCTTGGGCACGGGCACGCCGTCGTGTGAGCGTCACCAGGATGTTCGAGGGCTTCAGGTCGCGGTGGATGATCCCCTTCTGGTGGGCGTGCTGCACGGCGCGGCAGACCAGGACGAACAGCTCCAGCCGCTCCCGGATCGAGAGCTGCTCGCCGTCGCAGTACTCGGTGATGGGCACGCCGCGGACCAGCTCCATGACGAAGTAGGGCCGGCCCGATTCGGTCGTCCCGCCGTCGTGGACCTTGGCGATGTTGGGGTGGTCCATCATCGCCAGGGCCTGGCGCTCGGCCTCGAAGCGGGCGATCACCTGGCTGGTGTCCATGCCCGGCTTGATGATCTTCAGCGCCACCTTGCGGCGCACGGGCTGGTGCTGCTCGGCGACGTAGACGACGCCCATGCCGCCTTCGCCGATCTGCTCCATCAGCTTGTAGGGGCCGATGACGGTGCCAGGGCCCTCCGAGAGCCTCGGCGATTCGACCGTGATCGTCGGCGTCGATGCGGGGGACTCGAGGAAGCCGCCCGCCCGGGCATCGAGGGCGAGGAGCCGCTCGACGTGGCGACGCAGCTCGGCATCGCCGCAGGCTCTGTCCAGGTAGGACGAGCGGGCCTCCGGCCCCTCGATCTCGAGGGCTGCCAGGAAGATCGCTTCGACATTCGGTGCCGTCTGGTGTTGCATGGGTCACGCTCCGGTCGCCGCACATCGCTTACCATAGGGCAATGCGTAAAACGCGGCCGGCGCGCTTCATGGTCCGGTCGGGTCCTGGCGGTTTTCTCGAGACTCCTCGTCTCCCCTCAGCTCGTTGAGCAGCCAGACCCTGGCGTAACGCCAGTGGCGATGGGCGGTTGTGCGGGAGATGCCCGAGCGCCTGCGCGGCCTCTTCCTCGGAGAGCCCCGCGAAGTAGCGCAGCTTGACGAGCTGGGCCTTGACCGGGTCCTTGGCCTCGAGCCTCGCGAGCGCCTCGTCGAGGGCCAGGAGGTCCTCGGAGGGGGCCGGGGCCGCGATGTCGATGTCGTCGAGGTCCTGACGCTCCAGCCGGCCGCCGCGCTTCTCCGCCCGCTTGCGGCGGGCGTTGTCGACCAGGATGCGGCGCATCGCCTCGGCCGCGGCGGCGAAGAAGTGGCCGCGGCTATCCCAGCCTCGGGACTGCTGGTCGCCCGACGAGCCGCAGGTAGGCCTCATGCACCAGGGCCGTGGCCTGGAGGGTCTGCCCCGGATTCTCCTGGGCCAGCCGCTGCTTCGCGAGCCGCCGAAGCTCCTCGTAGACGAGCGGCAGGAGATCACCGGCCGCCCTGGGGTCGCCTTCTTCGATGGCCGAAAGGATACGCGTGACGTCGTTCATTGGCGGAGACTTGACGTTAGACCGCTGCGCCGACTGACAGATTCCCCGTCCCGTGAGCCATCGGCTTGCTGAGACATCGGTCGATGTCTCTTCTTCCGGCGCGAACGGGAGCCGGCTGCATCTTGTATAATGAATCTGGGGGTAAGAAGGAATCGGTGGACCGCGGGTGCCGCGGCATGGCGGGTGGCATCTGATCGCCCTTGGAGGAAGCAGAAGTGAGCGAGGATGGGGATTGCAGACGACGAGTTCCAGATGTTGATGTCGCGCTTCCCCACGCCGTTTACACCGATGTACAGATGCTCGAAAAACACCCCCAAAACTGCCATTTCCGCCATTTTTTGGGGTCTTCGGCGCGGCTCGCAGGCGGGAATGCTTCTCGGCAACACGTTACAGCATCATGAGATCGGACATGACCCGTGCTCGGCCGGGCCATCCCAGAACCGAGTGGGTATAGGTGCACCGAAACTGCCATATCAACGTCCGCTGATTGTTCACATCACCGCGTTTCGTCGGCCGAGATGGTTTCGCCGCCGTTGCGGGTCATCAGCTTGTTGAGGACGACCCTGTTGATCTGGTTGGTGACCATGCGGATGCTGCCGTCGCAGTTGACGAAATTGACCTGGCCGGGGTGCTTGCTCATCCAGTAGGTATAGTAAGTTCTTGCCGTTGACCAGGATCGGCTTGTTCAGGGTCCGGTCGATGTTGGTCCGGATACACGAGTCAATTGGCCGGCACCACGCCCCGTTCGCGTCCGAGGGTTTCGCCCATCAGGATCGTGTTGGTCGTGCCGTCGGTGATCTCGGCCATGCCCACGGTCGAATTCTGATAGGTCATGCCGTTGTCATAATAGAGGCAGAAGGGGTTGGTGGGGTCGAGGTTCGGGCATTGCCCGTTGGGGTCGGGGAACACCATCCCGGCGGACATGTTGCCCCGGTAGTCGGAAGGACCCCATCTTCTGGGCCGATGCCAGCTGCGTGGTCGTATCCGGGCGACGGTTGGAGGGACAGACGAAGATATCGATGGTTCGCCGCACCGCCGTCGCGTTCTCCAGATTGGTGGGAGGAAGATTGATGTTGAGCTCGGCGTAGAGGTTGCCTTGCTCGATCTTGCTGAAGAGACTGGGCATGAGGCCCCACATGTACGTATCGTGTATGGAGTGCCAGGCGTGGCGCAGTTGATGTCGCCGCTTACCAGGTTGTTGTTGGAATCGTAGATCGGGGGCCATGCAGTACCAGCCGGAGGGAAAGGCATTGAAAGAGTCATGATATTCTTGCGCGGCCAGGCCAAGCTGTTTCAGGTTGTTCTGGCACCTCGCGCGGTTACCGGCCTCGCGAGCCGACTGGACCGCCGGCAAGAGGAGGGCCACCAGCACCCCGATGATGGCAATGACCACGAGCAGCTCGATCAAGGTGAAGCCCGTTGTTGATCGACGATGGTTGAGATCTCGGCGCATCGGTATCCCCTCGGCCTGGAAGCGGGCGATCGTCACCCTGAAGGCCCAAATCACGTTATAAGGACGTCTCGTTTAAGCATAACCGATCGGTTGGCGCGTCGCCACTGACTTTTGTCTTCGAATTGTTTCCTTGCATCATTCCAGCTCGACTGACCAGTAGGCGTTGTCGAGGAACGCCTTCCAGCTACGGTACTTTCGGTGCGAGAGCTTGAGCCGCAGCGACGGGCTCGTCCTGGGCTCGATCGGCTCGCGAAACAGCTTCATCGAGGCTTCGCGAGGCGTGCGCCCTCCCTTGCGGACGTTGCACTTCAGGCAGGCGCAGACGATGTTCTCCCAGGTCGCGCGTCCTCCCTGGCTCGCGGAACCACGTGGTCGAGGCTGAGCTCGCTGGTGGCGAACTTGCGGCCGCAGTACTGACAGCGATTGCCGTCACGCGCGAAGATGTTGCGGCGATTGAACTTCACCTTCTGCTTGGGCAGCCGGTCATAAGCGAGAAGCCGGATGATCCGGGGCACCTGGATCTCGAAATGGACGGTGCGGATGAATTCGTCGTCCGGACCTCGAAAGGTCAACCGAGCCAGCGACGCCTCGCGCCAGGTTGTGAAATTGAACGACACATACTGGCCGTCATCAATTGTGATGACTTCCGCGATCTCCTTGAACAAGAGGCAAAAGGCTCGTCGGACCGGGATGACGTGAACCGCCATGTAAAACTTGTTCAGAACGAGAACGCTGCCATCAAGGGCGTGACCGGCGCCAAGGCTCATGGGCGATGCTCTCCTCGGGTGGTAAGCAGTTCGGGTTTCGGAATCGCGGCCGTGCGGGAGAGGTTGCACGGCCCTACCGGATTTCAGAGCGCGTCGCGGACCGCGCAGTCCCACTTCAGCCGTAGTTGCCTTGCCTCCCAGATCGGGCGTCCGAGGCGCCCCTTGCGCCAGCACGCGGGCCACGGCGGCTCGCACCCGCTGCGCGGCCGCACCTTTGCCCAGGTGGTCGAGCATCATGGCCGCCGACAGGATGGCCGCAATCGGGTTGGCGATTCCCCGGCCCGCGATATCAGGCGCCGAGCCGTGCACCGGCTCGAACATGCTAGGCGCGGTCCGTTCTGGGTTCAGGTTCGCCGACGCCGCCAGGCCCATGCCCCCCTGAAGGACGGCACCGAGGTCGGTGATGATGTCTCCGAACATGTTGGTGGTGACGATCACGTCAAACTTCCCAGGGCTCTGTACCATCCGCATGCAGCACGCGTCCACATGCTGATAGTCGCACTTGATCTCGGGATAGTCACGCGAAGTTTCCGTGAAGGCCCTCATCCAGAGATCGTGCGCGAAGGTCAGAACATTGGTCTTGGCGACCAGGGTTACCTGGCGCGTCAGACCGCCGTCGCGATCGGCCGCGGTCAGCCCTCGAAACGGCCCCCCCGCCGCGCGAGCTCGCGCTTGCTCGAACGCGAAGCGCAGGCACCGCTCGACGCCCTTGCGGGTGTTGATTGACGTCTGGATCGCCACCTCCTCGGCGGTCCCCTTGCGAGTGAACCCTCCGGCACCCACGTACAGGTCTTCGTTGTTCTCGCGGACGACCAGCATGTCGATGTCGGCTGGGCCCTGTCCCCGGATCGGCGTCTCCACGCCCTCATACAGTTTCACTGGCCGGAGATTGATGTACTGCTGGAAATCGAACCGTAGCCGTAGCAAGATGCCCTTTTCCAGGATTCCGGGTGCCACGTCCGGGTGCCCCACCGCACCCAGGAGGATGGCATCGCAGCCCCGCAATCGATCCAGGACCGAGTCGGGCAAGACCTCGCCAGTCGCCAGGAACCGTTCGCCGCCCAGGTTGAATCGCTCGAGCTCGAACTCAAGGGGGACCAGTCGGGCCACGTCGTCAAGTACGGCCAGAGCCTCCGCGATCACCTCGGGACCGACTCCGTCTCCTGGGATCACGCCGATTCTGTACAAACTTACCTCCCGCCGTGGTGGTTCGTCCTGGTCTGGAATATTATGATTTGAATCGCCATGATTAATGTGTGATGCCAGTCACCAGAGCGTGATGCACGTCGTAGAGTTCGACAGACAATTTATGTTATGGTAACGGTGGGGAAGAAACCTCACAAGGGCACGACGGTATCATGTGATCTCTCGCGCAGACGGCTTCCTGTTGGATCGTGCTGGCGCACTGTGTCCTATGCTGCAGATTGAGTCAGAAAAACAGAAGGCTGTTTGACTAAGAAAATCGTTGACAAGAGCCACCTGCGGACCATATTTTCATTAGCGGCCCGATTCTTCGCGGTCGGCCGCGACACGTCCTGAGCCGCTTTGAACAACCCAATCATCCTTGTGTGCAAGAGAAGCCAGGTCACTCGGGGGCTGTATTTGCGATTACCCCCGAGCGCGGAGAAGGCGGTATGGCCACCTCGGTAGACGGCAACACGTCCGGGAAAGACGCCAAAGGGCTTTCCGGCCTGGACGAAGCTAACATGGAGAAATCGATCCTACGCCGGGGTCTGGCCACGCCGGGTGAGATCGAGGCTTGCAAAGCGCACCGGACCAAGCTCGCCGCGAAGAACAGGGACTCCTCGCCCAGCTTGCTGGAAGTGATGGTCGACGCCAAGGTGCTGACTCGCAGCCAGATGGTGCGGTTGTTGCAGGAAAAGGGCGAGGGATCCCGCAAGTTCGAGATTCCCGGCTACCAGATCCTGGACCGGCTAGGCAAGGGGTCGATGGGGGTGGTTTACAAGGCCCGCCAGATCAGCGTTGACCGGGTGGTGGCCGTCAAGATCCTGCTCGACTCACTGGCCCAGAACAAAGAGTTCATCAAGCGGTTCGAGCGCGAGGCCAAGATTGCCGCCAAGCTCTCGCACAACAACGTTGTCAACGCCATTGACGCGGGCGAGGTGGGGGGACATTTTTATTTCGTGATGGAGTACGTGGCCGGGCTGACAATCAAGGACGTGCTCGACAAGAACAAGGTGTTCGATGAGAAAGAGGCGATCCGCGTCGTGATGGCCGTGGCCGAGGCGCTCAAGCACGCCAACCATCGCGGGCTGATCCACCGCGACATCAAGCCCGAGAACGTGATCCTCACCAAGGACGGCGGCGTCAAGCTTGCCGACCTGGGTCTGGCCCGGCTTACCGACGATGAGAAATGGGGCCTGGCCGAAGCCGGAATGGCCATCGGCACGCCTTACTACATCAGCCCTGAACAGGTGCGAGGGCAGACCGACATCGACATCCGGGCCGATATCTACAGCCTGGGCGCGACGTTCTATCACATGGTCACCGGCAGTGTTCCCTACGGCGGCGACAACCCGGGAGAGGTCATGCGCAAGCACGTCGATCCCCGCGTTCAGCTTGTCCCTCCCGATCATCTCAACACCCGGCTCTCCAGCGGACTGGGCATGGTCATTGAAACCATGCTCGCCAAGAACCGCGAGCATCGCTACTCGACCCCGGACGACCTGATCCTCGACCTCAAGTGCCTGATCCAAGGCGAAAGCCCCATGATCGCCGGCCAGAGGCCAGAAAGCCTGGAAGCCCTCGTTCACGGCGAGGTCAACGATGAGGTCGTGCGGGGAGCGAACCCCGAAGACATGGTTGAACTGGCCAGCGTGGTCAACAGCCGCAATCACATCATCGCCACAGTTGCCATGTTGCTGGCTGTTTCGGTCATCACCAACGTGATTCTGCTGACCGTCCGCTGAACCGAGTGCTCAGGCCAGTGGGGCTCCGCGGACCTTTTGTTCTTCGACTCGTGCCCAGCCAGGCGCACACCAACACGTCCGCACAGTTAATGTGCGTTGAATGCGAATATCTTGTTGTCTTTGAATTTGTCGAGATCAAGGCCGGTGCGGAAATGACCGGCCTTCCTGGAACGTGAGCGGAATCGCACCTTCGTCAATTCTTGCTGAAATCGAACGATCGCGCCGTCTCTTTGCCCAGTGGGTCATTCACGAACTTATGATGGCAGTCCGGGCAGAGGTCGAACCGAAAGCCCTTGCGCAGGGTCTTGGAAAGCTCGTCAGAGGTGAGAGACTCGTCACGCTCGAGGAGCTGAGCGACCGCTTCCATCGGATCATCTTCAAGATCATCTTCCTTGATTTCCGTGGGGTCAAAACCGGGAAAAGCCTCAATTTTGACCACGTATCGGCCATCTCTGGAGGTGGTCAAATCCTTGCCGCAGAGATCACACGTGAAGTGGACCATCAGCGTTTCGTCCCTCAGATTTGGTGAGCCGGTCCCATACTGTCCGGTCAAGTCCACACGAGCGATTTTAACCGGAGGGCTTGGGTCCGTCCAAGCCCTGTCTTGCTTATTCCAGGAATTCAGAAATGGCCGGATCTTGTCAAGGCGAGTATCGCGCCGCAGCCGCCCAAGGCCGTGAGCATGAGCCCCCACTTGACCTCTGCCGGCTTGTATGCGAGCTCCACTCGATGATCGCCCGACGGGACGGCCACGGCCAGAAACGTGTCGCGGTATCGCTCGACGGCGGCCGGTTTGCCATCAACGAGCGCCGTCCAGCCCGGGTCCCAGGTGTCGCGGATGATCACGCGATCGCCGGCGGCGGCGTGAGCGTCAACCGAGATGGAATTCGGGCCGCGGCTGGCCGCGAGCCGGGTGGTTCCCGACTGCGAGCTGGCCCATCCCGGCGTCTCTAACCAGGCGATCCAGACGCTCCCCACCTGCTCGACGCGATCGAACTGGCCGGCGGGCGGCCGCGCAGAACCAACGACCGCGGCGACCGACGCCTCGCGCAGCCGCTGCCGCGACCGGAGCACTCCTTCCCATGTGATCTGTCGCCGGCTTGTCTGGGCTACGTCGCCAGACTCGTAAAGCGTCTCGAACCAGCGCAGGCTTCGCGCCAGCTCGACGGAGTCATAGTTCCTGGGGTCGGACAGTCCATACCGCATCAGGACGTTCGGCGGCAGCTCCTCACCGATCCCGAGCGCTCGCTCGCCCGGCTTCAGGCCCAGCCGCAGCGTGGCGATCACCGGCGGCTCCAGGCGGTCGGTCGCGGCATCGATCGCGGGGTTGAGCTCGATGCCGAAACCGGCGAGCTCGGCCATGGTCAAGGCCAGTAGCCCCGGACACATCCAGCGCGTCCCGAGCAGGCCGCGACGGGCCGCGGCGGCGAGACCGGCCAGCACGAAGAATTCGCAAGCCGCCAGGCCATAGTACCTCGGCACGAAGTCGAGCGCTGAGCGCACCTGGCGCTCCGCCCGCCGCTCGGCGAGGGCTGGCGAGATTGCCGGCGCAAGCCGCGTGGGGGACTCATAATGCCGCCGAGCCCGCTCGTGGAGAGCGGCTTTGAAAGCCGGCGCGGAGACCGCGATCGAGCCAGACACAACCCCGCCCAGCAGGCAGACGATGGTCGTGGCCCGCGCCGGCCGTTCGCCCCGCGCCAGGGCGTCCAGCCCAGACGCCCCCAGCAGGGTCAATCCAAAGGCCACCCAGAGGGCCAGCCGACGGTTGTCGGTCACCTCGATGACAGGCAGCGCGCGCAGCAGGTTGTCGAACGGGGGGCAGTTGGAAGGCTCCCATGGCGCCGATCAGGGTGAGACCTGCCAAGAAAGAGATCTCGGCAGCCCTGCGCTCGTTTCGCAAACCCAGTGGCGCCAGCCAGACAAGCGTGACCAGCCCCGCATAGCCTCCAGCCGACTCGTTCAGGTTGTGGACAGCCAGTCCCCGCGCCAGGTTGGGATGGCCGCGCCGCTGGCTGCCATACGCATACGGCAAGGCCGTGCACGCTGCGTCGAGCAGGCGCGGACGCGAGAGCGTCCACCACGGCTTGCCCTCACGCTGACGATCGCCCCAGACGGGACTCCTGGCGAGATAACAGCCCAACGGCAGAATCTGTACGGAAGCCAGCAAGAGCCCCAGGCCGATTCCCGCTGTCCAGGCCAGCAGACCGCCTCGCCTCTGGCTTGCGAGGGCTTGCACCGAAAAGGTTTTCCAGAAAGCGAAGAACCCAGCCGCCAGCAAGACATGAGCGCTCGTCTGAATGTGCCCCCCCACGATGACGAGCGCCGTGACGACGGCCAGCAGCCCGACCGGCCGGGCACGGGGTTCTCGCAGCACGCGGTCGGTCGCCAAGACGATCCAGGGCAACCAGACGGCCACGGGCGTGACGGGATAGAGCAACCAGATGATCAGGAAGCCGCAGAAGGGATAAGCCAGGCCGGCAAACCAACGACCCCAGGCCCCCAATCCCCAGGCACGAGCTAGCAGGAACATTCCCAATCCGGCCACCCAGAGGCGGCTCGCCGCCATCTGGGCCCAAGCCCACGGGGGCCGACCGAAGTACGCCAGCAGGCAGAACGGATCGAAGACCGAGCTCTGGCCGTTCGCCAGGTGAGGAGCGCCACAACCCGCGTGCGGGTTCCAGAGCGGCAGCCGGCCCTGGCGGATCATCGACCGGTTAAACTCCAGCCAGGGCTGAAACTGGAGCACAGGGTCCATCAAGAGCCGGTTGAACGGCTCGTAATCTCCGGCCGCTTCTTCGCGAAAGCTTGCCTCGACCAGCAGCACATCGGCCGGGCTGAGCACGCGATCGCCGAGCAGCGTCTTGTGAAAGAAACCCGCCAGGCAAGCCGCCAGCACCAGCCCGAAGCCAACGGTTTCCCCGCGCCCTCGCACGATCCACGGCCTCCCTGCGCCGGCTCGCGAGCTCGCATCTCCCTGCTGGAAGTAAGGTCGTACCATACGATGAGAGGGCCGCGTGCATCAAGCCTAAGTCGGTCGCGGAAGTTCGCATCGACCGTCCTCAGTCGTCGTGCTCATCAGCGGTCGCGCTGGGTGCGAGGTGCTGGAACCCTCGAGCCCGGCGCATCCAGGCGCTGGTCTGCCAGTTATCGACGGGTTCACCATCGAGCAGCACAGGCGGCAGCGGCAAGAGAAAATTGAGGGAAAGCGCATGAATAAAAGGCTCGTACATGGCGCGTAGCTCGGCAAGACGCCGCACGGCGTTGTCGTCATCGACAAGCTTCATTCCCAAGCTCTCAAGATGATTTCGCAGCACCGTGAGCCGCGCGGCGGGCAAGCGGTCGGGTTGAGGCTCGACTGGCGGAGTGTGGAAAACCTGGGCCAGGTCAACGACCACGTGCCGCCCCATCGCGAATGTGAGCCACGCCTGCGAACGGTCGTGCCGCTGTTCCAGCGCGATGACCAGCGCGGAGGTATCGAGAATCGCCGTGAGCGCCGCAAGCCACGACTGGTTGTCGTGTTGAGAGCGGTAAAAGCTAAGCATGGGAAACGAGACGTGGCTTTCCAGAACCTCGGCGGCCCAGCGTTCCCACTCGCCCAGGAACTGGTCCAAGAGTGCGGCATCGCTGTACTGCGCCACGCGGGAAAGCAGCGTGCCGGCCGTAGGCGGTGATCCCGCGCGGGCGTCGAGCAGCGAGATGGTGACTTCTCGACGTGAAAAAGCCTGATACAGCACGGGCAAGTAGCTAATGACCACGGCAAAGAAACCGAAGCCCATGCCCGACTCGGCGACCGCCAGCCACCGCCCCAGCCTGCCTGTCGGCGTGAGATCGCCATAGCCCAGGGTGATAAAGGTGACTCCACTGAAGTAGGAGTAGATCTCCAATCCGGCCCCTTCCGGATGGTTGGAGAGCGGAGTTCCCAGCGCCAATGGAGCAGGGCAAACCCGAAGATCAATCCAACCGCCCAGAGACACAGCAGTACAAGGATCGACAGCGGCCCGAACCAGCTCAGGAACGTATTGCGCCGTTTGACCGATCCAATCCGTCGAGCGGCGGCAGCCCACGGTGCCCACGAGTTGACGAAAAACAGACGGGCAAATCGAAACTGTCGCGTCACGCGCCGCGGCAGAAGGATTGTCTCAAACGCGTCCAGCAGCACCACGAGAATCAGCAGCACGCCTGCCGCCGCGATCAGCACCCACATACGACAGTCTCCGTCCGGTTTCGAGACGCGCACTATACCCGGCTCGGCAGTCGTTCCGGGGTGAGCTTGCGGCGATTGACGATCAGGTAAATGACGATTCCGAGATTGAGCGCCAGGGCGACAATTCTCACCAGGCTCTGACGGCGCAGGATCTCATAGCATTCGAGCGGAATGAGCGAGCCCGTGGCCAGAATGATCAGCAGGCCGCCCCACCGTTTGCCTCTCAGGATTCCAATCCCTTCGATGATGTGCAGGATGGCATAGCCAATCGTCCCCGTCTCGATCCAGAGCAGCCGCCCGCGGTCGAGGCCCGCCAGGCGCTCGACTACCGCATGAATGAGCGCGTTATCGGGATCAAGCCGCAAGAAATGGAGCAGGAGTTCCAGGCTGGCGTGCACGTCGGCCTTGAAGAACCGGAACATCCCAAATGCGAGCGCCAGGGAAAGCCCCGCAGTAACCAGTTTGTAGACGCCGATGATCCGAAATCCAATCAGGTTTTTCTTCTCAATGACCGCGCTCACAAGAGCGCCCCAGACCGTGTGTCGGGCCCCGTGGAGTGGGCCCGAACGAGTCTGGGCTCCCATGATGGCGCCAACCATGACCTCTTGCTCAGCGTATTAGCCATGACGTTGTCCCGGTTGTCGAGCGGGTCGTTCACGCTTCTTCCATCAAGCCTCTAGGATCAGTTCCCCGGCCTTTATAGAATACATTGTGATTCTGGAGGCCTAGTCATTAAAATCCGGCGCACAGAGCCGGATCGGGGCGCTCCCAGGCGGGTTTGGCCGCGGGAGGCGCCACGATGGGGCTGCGGATGCTCGCCAAGCGAATTATTCCTTGCCTTGATGTCAACCATGGCCGGGTGGTGAAGGGAACCAATTTCCTCAACCTCCGGGATGCTGGTGATCCGGTTGAGGTCGCAGCGCGATATGATGCCGAGGGGGCCGACGAGCTGGTTTTCCTGGACATCACGGCCAGCCATGAAGAGCGGGAGATTCTCTGGGACGTGGTGCGGCGAACGGCCGAGGTCTGCTTCATGCCGCTGACGGTGGGCGGCGGAATCCGCAACCTGGACGACATCCGGGCCTTACTCAAGGCCGGTGCCGACAAGGTTTCGATCAATTCAGCAGCCGTGCGCGATCCAGACCTGATAAGCCGGGCGGCGCAGCCGGTTTGGCAGCCAGTGCATCGTGGTGAACATCGACCCCAAGCGAGTGGTGCGCGACGGCCGGGAATCCTGGGAGGTGCACATCAGCGGCGGGCGAATTCCCACGGGGCTGGAGGCGGTGGCCTGGGCACGCGAGGTGAAACGGCTGGGGGCAGGCGAGATCGTGCTCACCAGCATGGACGCCGACGGAACCAAGAACGGATACGACCTGGAGATGACCCGCGCGGTGGCCGAGGCTGTCGGCATCCCCGTTGTCGCCTCGGGCGGCGCAGGCAGTCCCGAGCACTTGCGGGCCGTTCTGGCCGAGGCGGGTGCAAGCGCGGCCCTGGCGGCCAGCATATTCCATTACCGCCAGTTTACAATCGCCGAGACCAAAGATTACCTTGCCCGGCATGGCGTGCCGGTCCGCCTGCCGGCACCGGCGCAGGCCGCTGACTTGCCCCCGGCCGGCCGCACTGGTTCGTCGCTCGTTGGAACCCGCTGATCTTGATGTTCCCACACCCATCCTGTGTTGCATCCCGAGGAGTTTCCGCTCATGTCAACCGCAGTTGACGCTTCCCTCGATACCATGGCCAATGAGCCCGAAGTCAATAAGCTCTTCCGCAACGTGATGAAGTACAAGGGTTCCGACCTGCACTTGAAAGTCGGCGTCGCGCCGTCGATGCGGTTGGCCGGCGTCCTGCGGCAAATGCAGCATCCGCCCCTTTCCGGCTCCGACATGGAGCGGCTCTTGTATCCGCTGCTCACGCCCCGCCAGCGAGGAATCCTTGACGAGGAAGGGGGCGTCGATTTCGCCCATATCATCTTCGACGGCGACAACGAGACCCGGTTCCGCGTTAACCTCTTCAAGCAGCGCGGACGGCTCAGCCTGGTGGCCCGGCGGGTGAATAACCAGATCCCTAGCTTTGCAGACCTTCATCTGCCACCGGTGCTGGCCGAGATCACCCAGTACGATCAGGGAATCATCATCCTGGCAGGCGTCACGGGATCTGGCAAGAGCACGACGATCGCCTCGATGCTCCAGTACATGAACGAGCGCGAGCGGCTGCACATTGTCACGATCGAAGACCCGATCGAGTACACGTTCAAGGACGACAAGTCGATCATCAACCAGCGCGAGGTTGGCATCGACGTGATTGACTGGGACGTGGCGCTCAAGCACGCAGTGCGGCAAGACCCCGACGTGATCTTGGTGGGTGAAATGCGTGACCGCGAAACCTTCAGCGCCGCCATGCACGCGGCCGAGACAGGACACCTTGTTTTCGGCACGATCCACGCGGGAACGGCCCCATCGACAATCGGCCGTTTGCTGGACCTGTTTCCTCGCGACATGCATTCTACGTTGCGGCAGTCGCTCGAGTTCAACCTCAAGGCGATCATCGCGCAGAAGCTCGTGCCCACGACCAAAGAGTGGGCCGCCAAAGGCTTGACCCGCGTTCCCACCAACGAGATCATGCGGTCCAACCCGACCGTCAGGAAGCTGCTCTTGAACGAAGAAGACAACAAGTTGGGAGACGCGATCCGGATTGGCAAGGAAGAGGGGATGATGGACTTCACCGAGAGCCTGCGGCTGCTTGTGGTCAACGAGATGATCGAGCGCACGACGGCTTTCGAGATTGCTCCCAGCCCCGAGGCTTTGAAAATGGCGCTCAAAGGGATTACGATCGCTCAACCTGGTATTCTGTAAGATACGAGACACGATTCGCCGAGTTCGCGCCGATAGAGGCTCCGCCCGGCTCGGCCGCTTGTTCCCTTGCCGGCCGCGGCCGGCGCGATGCGAGACGCGAAGCTCGGGCTGAGCCAGTCGCTCGCGGGCGGAGTCGGCGCCCTGTTTCGGTTTCATGCTTGGCGCAGTGTCTCCTGGCCGAGCCGATCGGGATCGAGTAAAGCTTCCAAGAAAGGTCTGCAATGATTCGCCCGTTCCTGGTGTTCGCGACGTTCCTGGTTCTCTTCCTCGGCGGTGCGGCCGGGGCCGACGCCGCCGATCTTCTGACGCCCATCCTGGCCCAGATACCCAAGATGTCGCGTGGGTCGGGCTTTTACCTCAATATGTACAAGTTCGTGCCGGTCGTCCTGATCTACTTGCTCTGGACCTGGACGACCGACTGGGTCGAGCACGACACCAAGGAACTGAACAACGTCAAGTTCGAGCTCTGGAACAGTGTCATCTTCTTCGCCGGAGTGCTCGGTCTTGCTCTGATGTTCGCCATCCCCATCTACCCGCTGAGCTTGGGCCTGCTGCTGCTGGCTTACCTCGTACCGATCCTGACGTACTCTTATGTTCGCAACCAGACAGTGCCCGACGACCAGAAGGTCCTCACGCCTTTCCACCTGGGTGAAGTGGCCAACGGTCTCTTGCTCAAGCTGGGTCTGCGGCCCTGGTTCAACAAGGACGTCTCGCAGGTCGATCGGACCGGTCCGCCGATCACGTTCGTGGGCAAGAGCAGGGGATGGTCAAGGAAGATCCCAACCGGGTGCGCCAGGCCGAGGAGTCGCGATCGTTCATGGCCGCCAAGGAGCTGGTTTATGACGCGGTTCTTCGCCGGGCGACCGACATCCACTTGGAGCCGACCAGCGAGCAGCTCTCGGTGCGGTACCGGATCGACGGTATCCTGCACGCCGCCGAGCCTTTTGACCGCCCCACTGGCGATGCCGTGATCAACGTCTTCAAGGTTCTTTCCGCCATGGATATCTCGGAGAAGCGGAAGCCGCAAGACGGTTCCTTCGGCGCCAAGCTTCAGGCTCGCGACCTCGATTTTCGCGTCGCCACCTCGGGTTCGAAGGCCGGCGAAAAGCTGGTGATGCGAATCCTGGATAACTCGGCGGGGATCACCAAGCTGGAAGACCTGGGCATGCGCGCCAAGCTTGTCGAGCAGGCTCGCTCCCTGGTCACCCAACCGCACGGGATGTTTCTTTGCTGCGGTCCCACGGGGTCGGGAAAATCAACGACCCTCTACGCCGCGCTCCGTGAGATCGACCGTTACCAGCGCAACATCATCACCGTGGAAGACCCGATCGAATACCACATGGACAACATCACCCAGATGGAGGTCAACACGAAGGCCGGGCAGACCTTCGCCACCAGCCTGCGATCGATCTTGCGCCAGGATCCCGACGTCATCATGATCGGAGAAATCCGCGACCAGGAAACTGCGACGATCGCCTGCCAGGCCGCTAATACGGGCCACATGGTCTTCTCGACCGTGCACTCCAACGACGCGGTCACCGCCTTGTTCCGGCTGCTCGACCTGGGAGTCGAGCCGTTCATGATCTCATCGGCCCTGACCGCCGTGCTGGGCCAGCGGCTGGTGCGCATCCTGTGCGAGGCATGCAAGGAGCCGTACAAGCCCAAGCCCGAGTTCCTCAAGAAGGCCAACCTGCCGGTCGAGAAAGTGGACGTCTTCTACCGCCGGCCCGAGAACCCCGAGCAGGTTTGCCAGCAGTGCGGCGGAACGGGCTACTTCGGCCGCACCGGTATTTACGAGCTCCTGGTCATCACCGAGCCCTTGCGGGAGATGCTCCGCGAAAACCCATCGATCAACAAGATCAAGGCCGAAGCCCGCAAGAACGGCATGATTTACCTGCAAGAAGACGGGCTCCGCCAGGTGATCCAGGGTCGAACGTCGATCGAGGAACTGCTTCGGGTCGTGAAATAACAAGAAACAACTGTCTCCAAGCCGCGTTACCTTCATCCGCAGTGAGCTCCCAATGTCTGTACCACCAGTGATCTTCGATGTGGTCGTCGCTTTCTTGATCCTGCTGATGACCTACGCCATCTCGTCCGAAGGGCTCTGGGGCGCGGCCCTGATGTTCTTCAACGTGCTCTTCGGCGGACTGATCGCATTCAACTTCTACGAGCCGCTAGCCAGGCTGATCGACAGCACGGGCATCCCCTGGGGATTCTCCGACACGCTGTCTTTGCTGGGACTCTTCTGTGTCTCGGTCATGCTGCTGCGCATGGCGACGGAAACCCTGGCTCCGGCGATGGTGCGGTTCCCGATGCCTATCTATCACGCGGGCCGGCTCTTCTTCGCCCTGGCCACCACCCTGGTCACGATGTCGATCCTGATCCTGTCTTTCCATACGGCCCCGGTGCACAAGAAAGCCTTCGGAGCCATGGATTACAAGTACAAGCCCCCCTTTGGAATGGGGCTTGACCATCATTGGCTGGGCTTCTTCCAGCACACCACCGGAGATATCTTCGCCCGGTACGGGTCAGGCTCGGTCGATCCCTATGGGTCGTTTGGCAAGGTTGGCAACGGGCTCGTTCCCGTGCGCGTGTTCGACCCGCGTGCCGAGTGGCTGCTTGAACATCAGAAGGCTCGCCCCTACGGTGAAGCGCCAATCCTGGGTGAGGACACGGGAGGGGGTGAAGCCGCGACCGGAGGCGGAGAAGCCGGCCAGTCGGTGCCGGGCGGTGCTGCCCCCGCCGGGCCTCGCGGCGGCGGTGGCGGTCGGCCCGGCGGCAGGGGCGGCAGACCAGGCGGGGCTCCCATGTGAGCGAGGCGGCCGCGGGGCGAGCCGGCCATTCCGCCTCGGCCACTCCGCGCCAGTCTTCGCCTACTACCGCGCTGTCTGTGTCTGCTCGGCGTGCTGAGCCAGCGAGCGGAGCTCGAGTAGCTCGAATCGTGCTCGTGAAGACGTTCCGACTGACTGCTGAATGATCCTGTAAACGGCGAGTTGGTTGGTGGTTGTCTCGTAGACGTAAAGCGGAGCCCAACCGGCGCTATAGTTGCCTAGCGACCCGGTTGTCATGAGAAAATGAGGCTTCGGGCCGTTATCGAGATCAAGCTTGAAATCAGCAACCAGGTCGCGCTCGGCAAATGCACCAAGGGTGCGTGTGGCGCCGACGGTCTGATGGATCGAGGGCACAGTCCCCATCAGCCGGCCCCCTTTGTAATCAAGCAAGTAGAGGGCTTCCAGTGGGATCTGGACCTTGCTTCCCTCGTCGTACTTGACCATCACGGGGCCAGTGGCGACGATGGATTCTCCCGAGCGATCGCCGCCCGCGGCTCGCAAGGGCTCTGGCCGGATGTGCGCCAGGCCCCAGCCGAGGACAAGCCCCAGGCACAGGACGAAGAAACCGGGCAAGCGCGGGCTTGGGCTCGAGAAAACCATGGTCGGCCGACTCCTTTCGGTGGCATCAGGTGACGCGGAGAAGGGGCTTCCCATCGCCGCGGCGGCATTTTGCGATGGATCGCCGCGCACGTCCAGTCCAACCCGACCGGGAGATGTCCTCATGTTCTGCTGCTCGTGGATCATCGGTCTGGCTTTCGTGGGACAGGTTCCCTCGCCGTCGTTGGGGCTTGATCAGGCCGCGAAGCTGAAAGCCACCGCGCGGGCAATCGAAACCCGAGAAACCCGAGACCTGGACACGCTCGCCTCAGAGCTGGCCGGGAAAGGAGACGCCCGGGCTGCGGTCGAGATTCGAGGGATTGCATCCGGGGCTCAGCTTGGCGACGGTAATCGGATCTTTCCCTTGCCCGAGGTTGTACCGGCGAGGGTGAAGGGATTGGCCAGCATCGCCGGAGGTTCGAGGAAAAACGGCCAGAAAGTTTCCACCGACGCCTGGCGCAGCCCGGCTCGAAGAACTCAGGCGAAAGTCGGCAGTCGAGTATCTTGGCCTGGCGAAACAGGCGGCAGCCGCCAACCCCCCGCATTATTCTCTCGCCGGGCTGGCGCTTCGCGAAGTTCTCAAGCGGCAGCCCGACGAGCCCGAAACGCGCAGGCTGCTGGGCTATGTTCCGTACGAAGGAGGCTGGGCCCGGCCCTTCGCGACTCGCCAGCTCGAGAAGGGAATCGTCAACCATCCGATCTTCGGCTGGGTGCCGTCGGACTGGGTGCCTCATCTTGACCGAGGCGAGCTGCCCGCCCCCAGCGCTCGAGTGCAGGACAAGGCCCGCTGGCTACCCGCTGTCGAGGCCGACCGGCTGCGCGCCAACTGGAACAACCCCTGGAAGATCATCACCGAGCACTTCTACATTCAGACCGATGTGCCGCTCAGCGAGGCCATCGGTTTCGCCCGCCGGCTCGAGAACTTTTACGACCTTTTCTTCTCGCACATGGCCGACGTGGTCGGCCCGAACTTGCCTCTGGCCAAGCGTTTCCATTCCGCGTCACTGACCGCGGAATCCTCGTACCGGCCCCATCGGGTTGATTACTTCGCCTCCAAGGAGGAGTACGTCGAGCACTTGCGAGCCTCGGTCGGCGATGAGATCGAGAAAAGCCTGGGTTACTACAACCCACCCAAGGCCCGCCAAGGCAATCGTACAACGGCTTCCTTTTTTCGAGATGTTGGCGGTCAGCTTCCCGTGACAGCCACGTTGTACCACGAGGTCTCGCACCAGCTCTTGTTCGAGACGGCCGGATCCAACGCGTACACGAAAAACGCGGGAAACTACTGGGTCTTCGAAGGTCTGGGATGCTACTTCGAGACGGTCTCGCCCCAGGCCGACGGTTCGCTCGAGGTCGGCGGCCTTGTAGGCGAGCGGATCGCGGAAGCACGCCGGTCGTTTGCGAACGGCCGGTTCCTCCCCCTGGCGCCGTTCATCCGGCTCGATCAGAACGGGTTTAACCGCCGTGACCGGATTTACGTGAATTATCAGCAGGCGATGGCGTTTGCCCTCTTCTTGATGCAATACGACGAAGCCGCCTACCGCGACTCGTTCTTTGACTACGTGCGCGACGCGTACCGAGGCCGGATCAAGACCAGCACCGGCCGATCGCTGGAAGACCGGCTCGGCCAACCGCTCGACGTGATCGAAGCGCAGTTCCGGCGATTCCTCACCGACGGCGAGTTCCGTCCCCGCCGCTAGGAATCAGGCCGGGACAAAGCTTTCGGTCTCTACTGGCGGAGGTTCGGCCCGCGTCTCCGACCCCGATGTCCGCCGGACGGCCAGTCTACTCCCCAACGTAGGGCAAGAGCGCCATGAAGCGAGCTCGCTTGACGGCCGCGCTCGAGGCCCGCTGGAACGCTGCGCAGTTGCCGCTTCGCTTGCGGGAAAACATCTTGCTCTGGTTAGTGCAAAGCTTCTTGAGCAGGCCGATGTCCTTGTAGTCCACGTAAGCCGGGCGGGGGCAACCTTCGCGCGTGCAAAATCGACACCGATTCTTTCGATTGCGGCCGAACTTTTTCCGCGGCATAAACCTTTTGTCCTCAAACGGTTACGAACGAGAAGCCTGCCGGCGGGATTTTCAGCTCAGTCCGACCGGTGGGAGAGTCTTCACCAAAACGGGAAACAGCTATCTTATTGGCGGACCACCAGGCAGTCAAGCAATTGGAAGAAACGTTAGCAATTCGGCGCAGGTGCTCGCCTCAACTTCGTTCTGCGAGCCTGAATCAGACTTCCCGTAACCTACCAAAAGAGCGGGTATCCATTTTAGACGGCATCGTGCCTTCCGTCGGCGACCGAGGCCCTATGTAAATCTTACCACCGATGCCTCAGGACAGGTACGATCTGGCACCGAAATTGCAAAAAAGTCTTTCGGAATTAGATCCCTGGACCAAGTTACATGCCGGCCGCCTGGTTCTCCGTAAGAACTGGGGGCTGGTCCGAGGGCTAGAGCGATGAACCCGCAAACTCAAGACGCCTCGTCCCCCGCTCCGACCACGATTCAAGTCGCGACCACAAACGTCGCCGCGAATGGAGGCGTCGGTGCGGGCTCGAGCCCGGGCCAAGCCTATCCTCCTACCGCAGGCGCTCATCAGCCTCCCGAGGGCCCGATGGCCGAAAACAAACAGGAGGCCCTGGGCGTGGGCAGCGAGGGAGAAACTTCGGTCTGGGTCGGCGGCTACTCGCTCAAGAACTTCATCCCTCGCATCGTCGTTCGGATCGCCATCACGCTGGGGTGGCTTGTGATGCTTTCGTACCTGGGCGATCGCGAGCACTATCCTGGGAAATGGGACTGGAGAATGTTCGTCTGGCTCACAGGAACGGCGCTGGCGATTTACTGGATCGCCCTCTTCTGGCAGATGACCTTGGCCCGTCTGGGACACCGATATGAGCTGACCAACAGACGGCTGTTCATCGACACCGGAGTCTTCCGCCACCGCCGCGACCAGATGGAATTGCTCAAGGTGCAGGACGTGTACGTCAAGCAACAGGGGATTTTCTATCGCCTGCTCAACCTGGGAACGGTAGTTATCGAGTCAAGCGAGCAGCGCCTGCCGGTTCACTATTTTCCAGGAGTGAGCGATCCCAACGCCGTGATGGATCGGGTCTGGCATTACGCACGCATGGAGCGAGACCTGCGCAGCGTCAAGGTGGACCAGGTTTGACATTCCTGGCTGCAACGCGAGCGTTGCGCGACGACTTGTCCGCCAAAGAAGCCCCGCCGACCGCCTGTGAAGGAAACGGCAAGACCTGAGGACCCGGGTCACCGCCGTCACGAGGATCGCGCGGAGCATCGCCATCGAATGGTTCTTCCAGCGCAGCACCGTATCCTTCGCACTGTGGGCTCATGAACTGCAACAGGTTTTGCCTGGCGGTAGGGTTCTTGCCGCGGACGGCCAGTTGATCGGTGGCCTGCACGTTAGTTCCCGATGGAGCATCGACGAAAAAAAGAGCTCGCGATCGGTCCACATCGACGACACCGAGACTCACAGACTTGCCCAGCTCGATCACCTGTTGACTGACGAGCGTCAGGTTCAAAGTCTCGGTTCCCGCCGGATTCGCATTGGTCGTCGGCTCGGCCTCCGCGCCTAACTGCTTTTTCACGAAGCCGCGGACCACCTGCAAGCTTTTGGGGGCGGAGAGTCGAACGCGGACGGTCGCTTTCGCTACATTCACGACTTCGATCTCGATCGCGCCACCGATGACGATGGCCTCATTCTTCTTCCGAGAGAGAACCAGCATGCAGCCCTTCCAGAGTGGTGCGTGGTCTCGTTCAGCATGCTTGCAAAACGAGAGTCCGCGAGAACCAGAGGATCTCCCGCGCAGTCGCGGGGGCGATCCACGGGGTTGTCTGATCCTGTGGAAGAGGTGAGTTCACAAGGCGCTAGAGCGGTAATCCTGCCCGCGGTTGAGGCGTTCGATCATGCCTCGTATGTTCAGTTCTTGGTGATTACCCAGCGGTTCCGTGTTGAGCAGCAAGCCGCGCGAGAGCATGGTGGCCTTGATCTTGATCTTCCCACCGCTCGCGGCGGTGAGCCTCAGATCCAGCAGCCCGGGGCCAATCTTCACGAGCTCTCCCGGCCGGAGCGTCATCGCAAGGTTGCAGAATCGCCCGGCAGTCCGGTGCGGCGAGTCGGCCGGCTGCGAATTCCTGGCGCATTTGCGCACGATGTTCACGTCGGATCGTCCCAGGAAGCAGATCCTCGCCTTGCCGCCGCGGATCTCGACGGCGACGAATGTGAGAAGATGCTCGTACGTGGACGAGCCATCGGCGTTCAAGAGTCGTTTGAGGTCAACGGGGTGGTCTCGTCCGACCTGACTTTCCAGTTCCATGGAATAACCCCTGCTTGAGCTGGTAGGCCCCGAAAAGTCGGGCCTGTTCAAGGTGCAGTCCGTTGCAGCGGGCGAGAGTGCCAACTGTTGTGCGTCAAAGTGTTCGGGAGTTTCTGCTCCCTTCGGTCAGGCGGAGTGACTTTATAACAAGCTGCCACGTCGATCGTCAATCGGAGTTGAGCTGGCCCCGCGGATAATAGAACGTGCCCGTCAGCCAGGAACGGGCACATTCTCGGAGCCGAGTTTTGGCGACGAATTCGCTCGCCGTGGGCGCTCAGACTTTCTCAGCGACCATGGTCACTGGCTCTTTCGTCGATGGCCGCGCAGGCGCTCCGACCGGGATGGAGGCTGCCTTGCCCGTACTCAGGTTATCGCTACCGCTACCGTTGACAGCGCCGGCGGCCATGGCTTCTTCCATGCTCTCCATGGCTTGCTTCGAGATCTTGTCGGCGAATTCTTGGAGGACGTTGCCGGGCATTTGCTCCGTGAGCTGAAAGCCCGATTTCTCGGCGACCAGCAAGCTCAGGAGCATTCCCAGCAGACCACTGCCTGCATTGACTCCCACGGCGCCCGGCAGACCATCGCCGCCATGGCCATTGCCGTTGCCGCCACCACCTCCGGCGATGAAGACTCGCTCGGGAACCAGCGGCTGGCTGCTGCGCGAGAGGTTCTGGGCCACGACCGACAGGGCGTAGAGCCGGGGGTCGGTGAACGACTGGATCTTGCGGACGAGGACCGACGCTTCCGACAAGCCTTCCTGCAAGATCCGGGCGCCTTCACCTCGGCCGGCGAGGATTCGCTGCTGGCTCTCGGCCTGGGCGGTAACGACTTTTTGCTCGGCCTCCTTGCGGGCCTTGGCAAGCTGGGCCTCGGCCTCGTTCTCCACGATCTTCACCTGCACCAGCGAGTTTGTCAGCTTGGTTTGCATCGCCGCGGTGGCCTGCACCTCGTTGAGCGCCCGCAGCTTCTCGGCCGCGGTGACCTGCTTGGCGTAGGTCTCCACTTGCTCGAGCGACAATTGCCGCAAGCGGAGCTGCTCGAGCAGCGTCTCGATCTTGCCGCCGGTCTCGGCCGTGTCGGGCTTACCGATCAACACATCAACACATTCAATGTCGAAGTTGTGGAACTTGCGCCCTAGCTCCTGGCTCGATTCGTGCTGGATCGAGTCTCGCTCTTGCAAGAGCTCGAGCATCGTCCGCTTGTGGGCGACGTCGCGGAAGTAGGCGCTCAGCATCGGGTCAAGCGTTTGCGTGATCAGCTTCTTGACGTCGCCGAACCGCTGGATGACGCCGGGCGCTTTCTGATAGTCGATGTGCACCACCACCGACAGTGGCAGCGTGGGCTCGTACGCGTCCCGAGTCACCAGGTCGATCGACCGCAAGCTTTCATCATATCGGTGCGCTTCGGTCCGGCCGGTCACCCAGTGCAAGACGAAGTTGGTGGTGGGCACCATGACAATGTTGCCGGCGTACGTGTTGAACGCGTACTTGCCTGGTCCCAGCGGCTTTTCTTGCACGCCGCGCTCGCCTTCGGCCACGCGCTCGCCATGGCGGAACGCCTGGCCCGAGACGTCCTGGCCCGTCCGGCCGCAATAACTCACGATCACGCCCACGTAACCAATCGGCACGATCGTCTTGGGAATCGACTCCACGGTGGCGAACCAGCGGTTGATGAAATAGGTGCCGTCCGTCAGAGGCAGGTATTGCAAGCCCCTGCGTCCGCCGGCCAGCAGGAAGGCCTCGGGATCCTGGTAGTTGTTGTGGAAGAACTTGTCGTTTCGCTCGTTGCCCACGCCCGGTGCGATGATCTCGCCTGCTTGCAGCGAGGGGCCGTCGTGCACGGTGACGATGCCCATGCTGTCAACGAGCATCTTGCGATCGGGATTGAGCGGATCGATGGCCTCGACCGGGCCGCCGATGACCACCGGATTGAAGCCGTCAAGCTCGGCGAGCTCGTTCTGCCAGTTGACCAGCGTCTTGAATTCCTTGGGGCCGCCGGTATCGAGCCGGTAGACCGTGTCTTCGGTCAACACGTAAAAGAGCACCAGGTTAATCGCGTAAACACCTTCCCGCAGAATCGCCCGCTGCCGGCCGCGCTGGCCGGTCACCGGCGCCTGGTCGGGACCAAGCTGCTCGCCCACCAGAAAGCCACGCGCATCCTGGAAGTTGTTGCAGGGAATCACGCAGCCGAGAGTCTGGCTGGGCGCCAGCGGCTCACCGTCCCTGGCGTAGACGTAACCGACCTTGCCCTGTGGCACCGTGACCAGCGGCACCTTGTGAATCCGGTACTGCCAGCGCCAGAGGCCAAAATGCAGACCGCCGCGCAGGAGATCAACCTGGAAGCCCGCCTCACCATTGATGGCGATGATCCGGCCTTCGGGAACTGAACCCTTGACCGACCACAGCTTCTCGACGATGCCGACCCGGTTGTTGGCGATGTACCGCAGTCCGGCCAGCTCGCAAACAACGACCAGGCCCACCAGAAGACTCACCACCCAGACGATGCCGGATGGCACGTCTGAAAGCGCCGCGAAGACCGGGTTTACCAACGTCGAACCGGTCCACGGCAGAAGCGATGCCACATTGTCAAACAGTGGCGATGCCACGACGCAACTCCTTCGTTGAACGAACGCGTGAGGACTGCTCGAATCGGCACAACCCGTGGAGAGCTACAGCCTCTCGCATTTTACCTGAGCATCAGGCTCGCGGGGATCGTTCGGTCCCCCGTATTTGACGTGTATTCGCCAGGCCGGAAGAATATTCGGAGAAATCGCCACGGCAACCACTCGTTCCACAGCCGCTCGCCACCGCAACGTGACAAACACCACTGCGACAAATCCCGAGAGCAGACCCGTCGCGAGATGCGATGAGATCGCCTCACGGCGTCCCGCGCATTTCGGCTACACCGCGACATCGGGGCAGGCCGTGAGCTGGGTTCGTTTTTTGCCTCTCATGTCGTGGTCGTACGTCTTATCCTCCTGTCGCTCAATGGCTTGCGCCTTGCCGTCGGTGGCTTCGATTGGGATTGTCCCAAACGCAAGGTTTAGCGGGTTGACACTTTGCGTTTATCCAGGCGAGGGCTGAAGGTTGCTTTCCAGGCCTTGGGGGTCACCGCCTCGGCCATTTCAGCGCTGGATGAGTCGCCAAGAAATTGTAGCTCGGCAGGTCCAGGCCCAGCAATTGGTAGGGGCAACGTCCTCGACGCCGGCCCTTGCGCGACGATGGGCCGCGTGTTCCAGTAGAGCCGCTTCAGGTCCAGCAGACCTTGGCCGAGGTTGCGATGCCGCGACTGGTGCATCCGCAGGACGCTGTTGACCGACTCCACGGCGCTGCTGGCCCGAACCGTCGTGCGGAGCGTCCCGGCGACCTTGCGGTACCACCTCTGCCAGTCGGGGGCCAGCTTCCAGCAAAGGACCTCTTGCAGGAGGATCGCCTTGGCATGGTGGCCGTCGTCGTCGTCCTTTCGTGGCACGACGGCGGAGCCACCAGAGCCGCACCAACGCCTCGCGCAGCTCCGGATCGATCGGCAGTCGGCCAAGCTCCGCATGGAGCCGGTCCAGGAACGCCAAGGCCTTGGGCGACTGGAGCAGGTGCCGCAGCGTCGTCCACGGCTTGCCCGCCAAGGCGGGGAGAGCCTCGCTGACCCGGGCCTCGGCCCAAGCCCGGTCATTGAGATGGCCGTCGGGGCGGAACAGCTCCAAGGCCGCCTTGGCCTTCTGCCACCCCGCTTGGCCGCGTCATAGCTGCTCCATGGACTTGGCGACCCGGACCCAAGCCGAGCGGGCTTCCCCAGCGGGTCCATAAGCGTACTGCCCCTGACGCTGGAACCGAGCGACCCGCAGGTCGGCCTTCTCGGCGGCCTTCCAATCCTTCTTCACTCGGTTCCAGTGGATCTTCAAGACACGCCGAGCTTCCCTCATCGTGTGGAAGACATCCAGGCTCACCTGCAGCGCGGCCCCCGCGGCCCGACGTCGTGCCGCCAGCCAGGCGAGGGCCGATTGGAGGACAGTCCCCGCATCGCTGACGACATACCGCAGGGCGTCCCAGCCTGCCGAGCTTCTTCAGCCAGGCGGCACGGTCCAGCCGATCCCCCTTTGTCGGCCAGAATCAAGGTCATGCTCCGAGGCTCGACGCCGACGAAGACCGGGCGACCGTGGAAGAAGGTCTCGTCCAGGCAGGCCGTCGTGACCAGGCCTTTGCAATGCTCATCGAGGCGCTTCAGGACCTTGCCGGCTGCCGCTTCAGCGGCCAAGCCCCAGCGGTCGACCGTAGAGCGTCCCGGGGCCGCTTGGGTGCCCAGGATCAGGGCCAAGAGGTCTGCGATCTGGCTGAGGCTCAGTCCCATCGCGATGGCCAGGACGCCGAACTCCTGCTGCTTGTGCCGGGGGAACTCGATCGTCTGGTTGAGCCAGTCCCAGAGCTGGCCGTTTTCGTGGCGAAGTTCTTGGTTCTCGCGGAGCAGTTGCTCTCGTGAAGGACCGTCTGAATGCTCGACTTGGATCGCCTCTTGAACCTGCGGGGCATTGTTGTAGACGGTCTGGCGGCTCACTTGATGGAGTTGAGCCTGCCGGGTCACGGCGCCGTGACGACCCGAGAAGCGGGCGGCGGCGTTGGCGATGCACGAGGACTAGCGGTATGGTGAGCATGGGGATGGGCCTCCTCGGGTGCGGGTGTTGTTGGCACTAACCCCACACTTGGACCCATCCCCACTTCAATTCAAGAGACGCCTGGTAAAACCTTACCAAGTGTCAAGTCAAACCGGCCTCCTAAAGCCGACGTTTGGGACGATGCCCGA
>CAWFAF010000107.1:0-31548 GCA_963813575.1 uncultured Planctomycetaceae bacterium | reverse complement strand
CAGGACTTCCCGGCAGTAGTGGTGGAAGAAAGCCTGTTCCTTGGCGGAGAGGTCCGTCTGATGCAGGTAACGTAGTGGCACCGGGGGACGTTTGGCCGCGGGGGAAAGAACCGCCGCTTGTAACTGATTAGCGCCCTGGCGAGCGTCTCAGGCGGGCTGGAGGGCGGCGGGATGCACGAGCTGGACGAGGGCGTCGAGCAGGGCCGGGCCCGTTACCGTGCGCGAGAGCGTCCGCAGGACGCTCGTCCACGCCTCGAAGGCCCGTGTCCCCCGCGCGTTCTTGGTGCAGTGCGACACCTTCCGCGCGATCACCGCCGGTCGCAGGGCACGCTCGGCCCGGTTGTTCGTCGGCTCGATCGACGGGTCCTCCAGGAACCGCAAGAGCGACCCCCCGTCGTGGCATCGGCCCAGGCCATCCAGCAGACGCTGATTGTCCCGATCGGTCAGCCGACGGTCCCGCAGGTGCCACGTCACCTCCGCCCTCACCCGCCGCACACGCGCGGCGAAGTCCGCCACCGGCGGCCCGGCACGCCACTCATGCCACAGCGCCAACGCCCGCTTCAGCAGGCCCTTCAGCTCCGCCGCGAAGCCCCGCGCCCGGCCCGACTTCCCCTCGAGCAATTCCGAGAGCGACCGCTGCACGTGGGCCAGGCACTTCTGCTGCTTGACGCCGGCCAGCTCGGCCGCGTCGTAGCTCGTCCCGCGGTCGGTGATCATCGTGCCGCGATAGTCGGCGGGGATCCGCTCGCGGACCTCCTCGTTGCGGTGCCGCGGCCGCACCTGATAGACCGTCGCCGTGTCGGTCTCGAAGGCCATCAGCCAGGCCGGGGAGCCACCCTCGCGCCAGCCCGTGTCGTCGGTGTGGCAGTACGCCGAGTCGCGAATCGAGTCGCAGAGCCCCCGGTACTTCGTCCCGACCGCCCCGGCGGCCTTCCGCAGGGCGTCGGTGGTGATGGCCCCCTGGGTGAGCGTCGCGCCGGTGAGGGTCCGGAGCACCTCCGGCAGCTTGCGGACCGGCACGCCCAGGCCGTAGTGGAGGTGGTGGGCGGCCGCCAGGAGCCGCGGCCGAGCCGATGGGCCGTGGCCCCGCGCTGATCGGGGGCGAGGTCGACGTGGCGGCCACGGGCGGTGGCGCCGCAGCCGGTGCAGCGGTGGATGGCCACGCGGAAGAGCCTCACGCGCGGCTCGACGACCTCGGGCAGGTCGGTGATCGAGGCCTCCTCGACGCGCTCGAAGGCGAGCTCGCCGCCGCAGTCGGGGCAGGCCGGCTCGGCGACGGGGACCTCGATGGGCGGCTCGGAGAGCGTCTCGGGAGCAGGGGCCGCGCGCCGCGTGAACGGCCCCTGGCCCGGCTTGCGGCCGGGCCTCTTGGGCTTCGCGACGCGCATCCCCTTGGAGAACGGCGCCGCCTGCCGCTTGCCGGAGCGCTTGAGGGACTCGATCTCGGCGCGGAGCGCCTCGATCAGAGTGGCCTGCTTGAGGATCAAGGCCACCAACTCGTCGCGTCCCAGCTCGGCGAAGTCCGCTATAGTCATGGTGGCAATGTAAGGAACTAATGGTGAATCGGGCAAGGGGTCGCTAATCAATTACCGCCGCTTGAATTCATCCAGGCTTGACCAAGGAATAGGAGGACCCACGGCATCCAACTGGGGCCAGGGCTGACCGGCGTGCATCAACTCGATGGCCCGATAAGCGACCAGAGTGTTGACTTCGTCCACCGGAATGTTCAGGGAGTTCACTGCACCTAAGCAGGGGCCCTTCTCATAGGAAGAGATTTCGCGGTAGTAGGCGTCCAGGAACTCGTTCTCGGCGGGAGTGAACTCAGGGATCTTGTCCTGATAACGGCCCTTGCGGGTGGAGATGAAATGACGGTAGCGATAAGGATGTTCGTTCGCCTCGAACTGTCGGTAAACGCTCTCTGCGTAGAGACTTTCAGCCCAATCTACGAATTCCTGCCCCGTAGACCAAGGGGGAGCTAGAAGAGGAAGATCAGCCGGGGGAGCCCAAGGAAAGGAAAGTGTCGGCGGTCCCGTCGTACCGAGACTGTTCTTGCCAGAGGTACTGGAAGATGGTCAAAACCCGCCATTCGGGTCGCTCAGTGGGACAGAGTTTCCTCAAGAACTCATGAGCGGGAGCTGGCTGGTCGAAGTTGTGCAGTTCATAGGCGTGGCGGGTAAAGAAATCCATTTCGGCCTGCGTGAGGGGCATGCGAATTCCTATTGGTAGGGATGAATGTGTTTGGGTGATTGCTGACCGTTGAGTGTAGGCGGGAGACTCTCGGACAGCGAATCAAATCACCAACCAACCATCCGGCTTCTTTGAGAGGTGTACCTGCACGTTTAAATTACCTGCCGCCACCAATTCCCAAGGACACCTTGTCAGGAGTCTTTCTCTTTGGCTCCGTTTTGAGGAAATAGGCTGGAAAATGTTGAGGATGTTGATGCTCTCAATTGGACTGTCCAGATTCCGAAATGACGCTCGGACGTCCATGGTGATCTTCATCAACTGTTCCGGTCCGTTGCCCCCCCAGATAGCGATCAATTTGGGATTGCAGGACTGCCTGGCCTCATTTGAGATTCCGAGCCTCTTTCTGTTCAGGAGTCTCGGCAACCTGGACCGCGGTAACCGGAGCCTGCTCGACAACCACTGAACAAGGTGCAAAGAAACACGCCCACAACCACCCGTTTCATCTTTCTCTCCTTCTGCGTCAAAGTCTTGCTGCAAATGCAATCGAAGGGACATTCTCCACCACTTCCTCTACCGGGCCGACACGACCCTTGTGGTATTAGATAACCGCGTGGCCATATCAGGAACGATGGTAGGATTGAAAGAAGGGCACACCGGCAAGAAGATCTTGTGAACATCTTCGGCGAGTTGATTGGCTTCAATCTTCCAGCCGACATGATTTTCTCCATTTGCTCTATCGCTTTAATCCGACCTTCTCTGAGCTGTGGACACTCACCGGTACTGGAGGAAACCGGTCGCCCAAGAAGTAAATGAGAGAGCAATTTGGCCTTGACTGAGTTGCCTTTGAGAAAGCTCAGGAAAGCCAAACGGTTCAGAACTGATAATAAGGCTGTAATGAAGTTCGAAATAGGTAGCTCGTTCAGCCTGTCTTTGTCTGTTCAAAGGCCTTCCGAATCTGAATCAAGGAGGCGTTGCCAGCACCGCATCTTGAGATCAACTCGCCCAGATGACTCTGTGCCTTCAAATGAGCCAGTGCCGTTGACCACCTACGTCGATCACACCAACAGCATCCCACGTCGGTGGCGTTCCACTTTGGGGCCAGAAACTCTGCCATTTCCGCGGAGCCCAGGTGAATCGTCAGACAGGCAAGAAATCAATGGGGCGTGATCCCAAAATGCGGTCAGGCGGCAGTACGCTGAGAGTGTTTCTTTCGTGATGGTTGCGCCGGTCCGTCGTCCTCTTCATCCAGCGCCTTCAACTCCGCCAGGCATTCCGGCGGGTCCCAATCCCAGTCGGTCCGCCGGTCCTTGGCCATGGCCTCCCGTGTCCGGTCCAGCCGCTCCTCCCACCGCCCCGAGAGCACCGCGGCGCAACTGGATCACCGCCTCGGCGTTCGCCGCCTCCCAGAACAGGCTCGTCCCCTTCAGCCGCAGGTTGAGCACCCGCCGGATCGTGCTCTCGATCGCCCCGCTCCCCAGCGGTACGCCGCGATACCGGAAGCAGTCGTACCGCAGCCGGCCCGCCTCCGAGTGCCGGCTCAAGTAGCCGATCTCGCGCCAGACCGCCGCATCCTCGGGCTGGCCCGCCGCCCGGGCCTCCAATTCCTCGATCACCACCCGGCTCTGGCCCGCCTTGAGCAACGGGCGGAGCCGGGCGTACTCCCGCGCCCGCTCCTCTTCGGAGAGGCCCGACGCCTGCAGCGCCAGGCTCAAGTGATGCACGGCATGACACCAGTCCAGGACCTCGACCACCCGCGCCGGCTCCAGCCCCACCTGGGCCATCACCCAATCGAGTCGCGCCCAGATCCACGGCGCCCCATCCGCCGTGAAGGTCACCACCCGGGCCTGCGCCGCGCCCGAGCGATGGAGGTGGAAGGCCAGCAATTCGATCAACGCATCGGGGCCGCGGAGCGTGCCATCGATGATCGGCCGACACCCCTTGGCCATCCGGCCCTTCGCGTCGGTCTCGAAGAGGATCAGCAGCTTGGGCTCGCGCCACTCCACCTTGAAGGGCTTGCGCTTGATCCGGCCACCGACGTGGACCTTCTTGATCACCGTCCGCACCCGCACCCGGCCGCCGTCGATCGCGGCGCCGACTCGCTTATCCTTGAGACCGTCGCCGGGCGGCAATTCGCCGCGGCGGAACCGCAGCAGGTCGCGGGTGCGGGCGGCCAGCATCTGCGCCCCCAGCTCGTTGGCGATCCGCCGGACCGCCTTCTCGTCCAGCTCCAGCCCGCGCCGGGCCAGTTCGGCGCGGGCCTGCTCGATCGGCAGGAGGGCGACCTGCCGGCCCACCTCGGCCTGGACGTTGGGGCTGCTCCCCTCGCTGATCCGATAGGCGGCCAACTCGGGATACAGCCCGCCCCCCTCGCGGCCTCGCCCCTTGCCGGTACGGGCGCGGGGCGAGCAGTAGAGGGTCATCACCGTGATCGCCAGGCCGCCCAGAAGGCGGACCACCAGGGGGCGCCTTTTTTTTCAACCGCCCGGAGCGGCACCTCAGCGGCCGCCGTCACCGCGGCGACATGCCCGGCCATCTCGGGACGGTCGCTGGCCTTGGCCAGCAGCCCGGCGACGTAGAGATCGGCCTGGTGCCGCGCCTGGTCGTGGACCTCGCGCTCGATGGCGGCGAAGCTGGCCGGATCGCGGGCGAGTCGCTCAAGCCATTCGGCCTCTCGCTCGGCGAGTATCCGGCCGGTCCGGGCGGCGACTTCGGTCGGGGCCGCCGCGGCACGCCCCTGAGGGCGTCGCGGTTTGCCCTTGCGGTCGCGGCGCACCATGGCGGGCTCCTCCGCATCCAGGTGCACTTCCATCGCCGGTCCCTCCGGGTGAGACCCCGAATCCTTGTGGCTCCTCGCTGCGAATTCCCGCCATGTTAGCCGACGATCCACTCGCTGTCGCCGCATTTTGGGATCAGGCCCGAAATCAATCCCAGTCCACTCAGCGTCCAGGATGCGAGGCACCAGCATTGCCGGTGGTACCAGGTTGCGAACTCGCCTCTCCTGAAAGTTGAAATCCATCCAGCCGAGAACTCTGCTGTCCGGGATCACTGCTTCAATTTCTCTGTTAAGCTCGTTCCGGTGGTATCCGAGGTAACGGAGCAACTGCCACTCACTGCCGAAGCTGTATCCAATGGTGCTCATCCCAGTCTCACTTCGCCGACTTCGGGTTTGTCGTAGGAGTAACCCCGGATTGGCGAAGAGACCGGCAGAGCTGACTGAGGGTTTCGACGAGTCGTTCCGCTTCGGATAAGACCTTCTCAGCGGATTCCATGGAGATTTCGGCCAAGGATTCAGAGGTCAAAGGCTTCTGACTTGGTTCTGAGGAAGCCACTTGGACCTGATTCAGTTGAACGATTGGATGCGTCGTCCAAGAAGGATAGCCGGAAATCACGTCGGACCTTGTAGCAGCATGCTTCGTCATCGTCGTAGTACGGGATGCCTGCTGCTTCCAGAGCCAAGAGGTCCCTCTGAACCGTCTTCTTTGAACAGTTCAGCTCTCGGGCCAGTGAATCCAGGTTCCAACGTCCGCCTCGTTCCTGAATCAGACAAAGCAGCTTGAGCGTTCTGCCCAAACGCTGATTCTGTCTGACTCGTCTTTCTGAGTCGGAACGTCTCTTGGTCATAGATCTCCATCGACCCAGCAGGGAGACCCGGCAAATCGGGCACCCTGCCACCATGAACTACCCGCGTCAGCCTGCCCGTACTCTGTCTCACCAATGGGCCTAATCGAGTATCGCTCTGAGCGTGGACAATAGTCGGGCCACGAGCTATGGACCACGTGGGGTCCATGCGGCGAAAAATCCCCATTCGGTGAAGGGCTCGACTTGCCGTTAGTCGCATCGTTCCATTACGTGGAAATTGAGGCTGAGAAGGGTCAGGAAGTGACGGTGAAACATGCCGACTCGAAGCATCGGATGCCTTCTGCTTGGTTGAAAGTTTGAACTGAAGGTAATCCGACAGGTGGGAAGCAACGACCCGTTCAGGTCGATTGAACCAGCGGAAGTTTCTTTGAAGAACATCAACGATGTCTCGAAAGCTCGAGTTCTCCCACGAAGGGGCTTCGAGGTAGCCCGACAAGCTTTTCCGAGCAGGGTATAGCCTTCACAAGGTTCTCGGGGTCCCGGTACTTCTTGACCAGGGGATGCCCCTGGCCGGGAGAAACGAAGAGAACGATCAGGTCCCGGGGCGGCTGGTGAAAGAGGAGCTTGGTCTCATCGAAATAGCCGCACCGAAGCAGCCCGACCCTGATGTTCCTGATCAATTGGTCGAGGGGAAACCGGAAGTACCATCGTCCCATGAGACTTTTGGGGAGAGCCCGGACAAATACTTCATCTCTATGAGAACCGTGGTTGGGGGGTTCTCCCAGGTGATCATCACGTCAATCTGCGTTGAGCCTTCGTCCCAGGGTAGGAGTCACTGGGATAACAGGGCTGGTTCTGCCAGAGGTCGATCTTGAGACTTCCGAAAGACCTGTTTGCGGAATCGGACGGTGCCAAGGGCGGTTGAGCAGGTCGGGGAGCCACCACCGGGGATTGATGCAACTCGAGAGTTGGAACAGGTGGCCGGTGATCACATCTTCGCGAGGTAGGCCGGACGATCAGTGGGCAGCGGATCTGGCCAGATCGGGCCTGGGAACAGAGGTTGCCCCCCTTGCCGAGCATCTCAGTCAGCATGCGGAGGCCTCCTCGATCAGGTGAACTTGAGAATCCCCAGACTCCGAATCACTTCAGCCCGGTCCACTCCCGACATTCGCGGAAGAATGAGCAGCCCGAACAGTTCATCGGCGATTCCTGCGGATAGAAGATCTCGGCTTTGACGGCTCGTTCCACGACTTCGACCAAGTCCCCCAAGCGTCCGAAATCCGCAGATCGTTCGGATGGCGTCGATCCTCTGGAGCTTGGGCGACTTTCGTCTTGATCAGGACGGTCAACTCGACGATCGGCTCCTCACCGGTCAGCTCAAAGAGGGCATGAGCATAGGCAGGTCGGCTGCAATGACGTGGCGACTTCGGACTCAGAGTAAGCCCGGCCGGAGGTCTTGATCTCGTTGACCTTCAGAGTGCCATCGTCCCGACGACTCACCAGGTCAGGTACTACGAGTAGCGGCCTTTCCAGGACATCCCCTTGCGAGTTCGTGAGCGGGGCCAGCATCGGTTGTTCGATGGCGAGGATGTCGGTCGGTGGCGGTTCTTTGAGGTAAGTCTCGATCAGGACAGATCCCAGGGAGAGGTTGTCCTCCATCGACTTGTCACCGGTATGGACCAACTTTGCTTGGCGGGATTGTTGATCCCAGGTAGTGACAAAAACCTCTTCGACTTGGCGGTTCAGGACGGGTTCGTGGGCCTTGAGCTGACGGTGGTAATGAGCCAGGGCGGCATGGACCGACGATCCCAATACCTGGGCGTCGGAGATCGTCTTCCTTGGCAACCTCAGAACTCGCTCGAAGTAGAATTGGAGCGGGCACTTCAGGTATTGACTGATGGATGAAGTAGGACCAGTGCGGTCGGTCAAAGTCATGAAGCATATCGGGCCTCCGAAAAGAAACGGGGACAGAAGCCGTAACGCCTGTCCCCTTGGATGAAAGTTGTGGTGATGGTTGATCTGGTCATCGGCGGGGTCGGTTGGATTCTGATTCCTCGCCGCTGAGCTGATCGATGACCTGCCCGGCTTCCTTCTTGGTGAGGTCGTAGGGCGTGCAGCGTCGGCCGGTGATTTCCTCGATGACGCCTTCCAGCTTGGCCCCGAACAACTTCTGTCGCTTGGCCAGTGTCTGAAGGAACTGGACCTGCTTGTTGGTCGCGGGCTCGCTCGTTGCGGGGTTTGCTGTTCCGGTCCGGCGAGGGGCGGTCCGGTTCCGGACTTGGACGGCCATTGGATCGGCCGTTGTCCACCGGCTGGGACTGATGCTCGGCGTCGTGACGGGCGATGGCATCGATAGACTGGCTCTCGGAGATCTGGCGGTCCAGGGCCTCCTCGGCCACGTTGTAGAGCTCCCGGATGCGTTCGATCACGGCTTCGGGATCATCGAGGGTGGCCAGGATCTCGCCCTCGAGATTGAGGCTGAATCCGGTTGAATTGAAGTTCTCCGACATCTTGCGGGAGAGTCCGACGTTGGCTTTGATCATGTTGATGGTTCTCGCAAAAAGGGTTGAGTGGGCGTTCTTGATCTCGACATACTTGGTACCCCGCTCGACGCCTCGCGACTCTGAATCCCGAGGGGTCAGATTAGACGCCGAACGGGGATAGGTTGGGTTTCAGTTGTTGGCTGCCATTTCCAGGGCCAGGTCGAAGGCTTGGTGCTTCAGTCGTGAGCCCGAACCGAACCAGGCCGACTCGAGACGATTGGCAGCTCGGTCGAACTCCGTCTTGGCCCGCGTGGGACGGACATGATCGACGTATTCTGTGACGGCGTTGAAAGCGGCCCAGGTGGTTCCCCGGATCTGGGGGATTTCCTGACCACGACCATGTTCGAAGAGCCGGAACAACTCGTTGCGAACGTTCTCGGCCCGGGTTCGATTCCCTTCTTCGGGATCGGGGACCAGGGCTTTGAAGTAGCCCGAGACCTGGGCGTATGTCGGTTGATGGCGGGCCAGGAGGTCAAATTGACCGGCCAGGTCGTCGAAGTAGCGGGCTGCGATTCCGAGAACTTCGCGGGCCTGGCAGATCTTGGACGTCAGGTCGCCCTGGTGTCGAATGGCGATCCCTTCACCCTGACCCTCTCGGTTCGCCATCGCCAGAGTGTTGGCACAAACCACGCGGATCGAGGTGAAGAAGACCCGGAGACAGGAACTTCCATCGTGGCGAGTTGGTGAGGAGCAGGTACTTCTCGGTGATGTCCGTCACTGAATCGGACCCGGATGTGACCGGGCAGTTTGGCCAAGAGCCAGATCTTCTCGCCTCTGCGGAGAGCACCCGCGGTGTGATATCGAAGTCCTCCGTCGGCGACCACGGCGTCGAGGAAGGAGAAACATTCGCGATTCTGGATCGGACGTAAGAGCTGCCGACGACCCCGAGAACGTCATTGGAATCGGTCCGGATGGCCCCTTTCGGCCGGGAACGATGAACCCTTCCCTGGTGAAGAGGTCTGTCAGACGACCTCGTAATCGAGGCTTGCCGCTGCGATGGCGTCCCTTGCCGTTGCTGGGGAATCGAGACGAGTTCCCAGCCCGTGCCAGGGGACCTCGTCTACGTACATCATGGCCGCCCGGCCATTCTGGATGGAAAGTTCGTGAGCCAAGGTGAATCTCCTGATGAGGGTGAACGGTTCAGACGGCCAAGCAGAGTCGCTTGGGCCCCATCAAGAGCTACCCCGCCGAGGAGCGAGCCACGCGGCGTCTGAGTCCGAGGGATTGGTATGTTGGGAGGATCCAGCGGGTATGGGAAAGGACCAGATTGAATCACCGGCCAGGAAAGTCTGAATCGACGTTGATCTTTGGCAACGAGATGAATTCGGAGTTCTCCGGATTCCGTCTGGAATCCGTAGAGAAATGTCGGAGTGGTGGGTCATGTACGGGTTGATGAGGATCAAGCAAGCTGATGATCGCTGATTGTGAAACCAATGTTGTTTTCGTTGCCGATTCCCTGGAACGGAGATTTCCAACATCTTCCAGGGGTTGAAGTCCATCCTTACGGACCATGACATCCCACTGAGGATCATCCCAGGGACTCGTGATATTTGGTGCCGCGATTATATGCCGATCCAGGTGGCCGAGGATCGGTTCGTGCAGTTCCGATATGCACCTGATTACCTGACGGGGAAGTACCGGCACTTGAGAGCCGACGGAGAGATCGGACCCACGCTGCCGTGGATCAAGGATTGTGTCCAGGTCTGAGATCGTGCTGGACGGTGGAAACGCCGTCACCTGGACGGACAGGGTGATCGTCTGCGACAAGGTGTTCGGCGAGAACCCCGGTCGGGAACCGTCGGAGTTGCTCCGAGCATTGCGGCAGGTACTGGGGGTGGGGGACGTGATTATCATACCGACGGAGCCGGGGGACGTCGTGGGCCACTCGGATGGGGTGGTTCGGTTCATCGACGAGGAGGTGGTGATTGCGAACGATTACAGGAGGGTCGATGCTCGCTACCGAACCGCGTTGAGGCGGGTGCTGGGTAGGGCGGGTCTGAAGGTGGTCGAGCCCCCTTACCGCCCCCGAACTGGCCGGTTTCGGGGGATCCCGCCGGCTTTCGGCTGCATCAATGGTGTCCTTCCGGCAAGGCTGCCTGAATCCGTTCTGGCTGATTTGCTAGGGTGGCGATCCTCGTCTGGGAGGATCGCGATGGGCACAAGTAAGCGTGGGCACTTGCCACCTGATCTGGTGCGGGGGCGGACGCCGGTTTCAGGCGTGGCGGGAGCAGCGGAAGCGCGGCGGGCGGATTCCGCGACCGCTCTGGGCCATGGCCGTCCGGCTGGCGAAAACGCACGGAATCAGCCGCACCGCCGCGGTGCTGGGCCTCGATTACTACAGCTTGAAGAAACGGGCCGAGTCGATCGCCGCCCCACCGCAGTCGAGCGGACCTGCGTTCGTCGAGTTGACTGCACCGGTCATGGTTGCCAAGCAGTGTCGGTTCGAGCTGGACAACGGGGCCGGGGCCACCATGCGCGTGCAACTGGTCGGCTACGACGCCGCCGATGTCGAGGCCCTCGTCGCGCAGCTTCTGGAACGCTCTGTGATGCTCCAGATCACGCCCCAGATGAAGATCCTGGTGGCCGTCGAGCCGGCCGATTTTCGCCGGGGGATCGACGGGCTGGCGCGGCTCTGTCACGAAGCGCTGCGGCACGACCCGTTCGGCGGCGCGGTCTTCATCTTCCGCAATCGCAAGGCGACGGCGCTGAAGGTGCTCATGTACGACGGCCAGGGGTTCTGGCTCTGCCACAAGCGGCTGTCGCAGGGTCGTTTCCCGTGGTGGCCCTCGGCCGCACGAAGGGGGTGCCCAGCGGCTGGCCGCGCATCAGCTGGCGGTCTTGCTCGCGGCCGGCGACCCGACGCGAACGGGCGCGGCGGCCGACTGGCGACCGGTGGGCCCGCGGACCTGACCCGGCCTGGAAGGGCTCTTGCGGGATCGCCGCAGTCTTGCTCCACTGGAGTCCGGGTGCGATGTCAAGCCGGCTTCTGGGAAACGGCCGGTGAAGCCGATTCCTTCTGCCGGTCACTGCAGGATGCGAAACGCGCCGGAGCTTGTCGAAGTGGACAGCGAGCGACTGGAGGAAGTCCTGCGCCGCGTCGAGCAATCGCTCGATGAGAAGGACTCGGCGCTGGTCCGCGCGGTCTTCGAGTCCTACGCCTACGTGGCCGACCTGGTGGAAGACAAGAACACCTCGATTCGCCGGCTGCGTCAGCTGTTCTTCGGGCGCGCACGGAAAAGACCGACGCCGTGGTGGGTCGGAAGACCAAGCAGCCCGATGCCGCTTGGCCGTATGACGTCGCGGCCGATACGGGGTTGGCCGACGGCGACGAGAGCCCAGACGATCGGGACGAGTCGGCGGCCTCGAAGGGTCACGGACGCAACGGAGCCGACGCATACGGGGGCGCGCGCGGATCGACGTTCGGCACCCGTCGCTCACCGCGGGCGACGCATGTCCCGCCTGCGGTCAGGGCACCGTCTACGACAAGGCCCCGGGCGTGTTGGTACGGATCAGCGGGCAGCCGCCGCTGGCGGCGAAGGTCTACGTGTTGCAGAAGCTGCGTTGCCACCTGTGCGGCCAAGTGTTTACCGCCACGGCCCCCGAGGACGCGGGCGATCGGAAGTACGACGCCACGGCCGGCAGCATGATCGGACTCTTGAAATATGGCAGCGGGCTGCCGTTCAACCGCCTCGATGGCCTGCAGGGGGACCTGGGCGTTCCTCTGCCGGCCTCGACCCAGTGGGACATCGTGCAGGCCGTCGCGGCGGACCTCGCTCCGGCGTTTGCGGAATTGATCCGGCAGGCGGCGCAGGGCGAGGTGCTGCACAACGACGACACCACGATCAAGATCCTGGAGCTGATGGGGGAACGGGACCGGCAAGAGGCTCCGGCCGGTGCCATGGGCGACGCCGATCGGCGCAGTGGCCTGTACACCTCCGGCGTGGTCGCCCTGCGCGACGGCCACCGGGTCGCGCTGTTCTTCAGCGGCCGCCGGCACGCGGGCGAGAACCTGGCCCGGGTCCTCGCGCACCGCGCCGAGAAATTGCCGCCGCCGATCCAGATGTGCGATGCCCTCTCGCGCAACCTGCCGGGCGAGCTGGAGACGATCCTGGCGCATTGCCTGGCCCATGCCCGGCGGCGGTTCGTCGAGGTCCACGATCGTTTCCCCGAGCCGTGTCGCCACCTCCTCGAATCGCTGGCCGTGGTCTATCGTAACGACGCCGTCGCGCGGCAGCGTCGGCTCTTGCCCGAGGCACGTCTCGCAGTTTCACCAGGAGGCGAGCCGGCCGACGATGCAAGAGCTGCACGACTGGCTGACGCGGCAACTGGAGGAGAAGCGGACCGAGCCTAATTCGGCCCTCGGCGGCGCGATCGCTTACATGCTCAAGCACTGGGATCCAGCTGACGTTGTTCCTGCGTCAGGCCGGTGCCCCGCTGGACAACAACCTGTGCGAGCGGGCGTTGAAGAAGGCGATCCTGCACCGCAAGAACGCGCTGTTCTACAAGACCCAGAACGGCGCCGGGTCGGCGACCTGTTCATGAGCCTGATCTACACCTGCCAGTTGAACCAGGCCAACCCGTTCGACTACCTGACCCAGTTGCAGCGGCACGCCGACGCGCTCGCGAACGGGCCCCAGCTCTGGATGCCGTGGAACTACCGCGACGCACCGGCCTGATTACCGACCGACAGCGAAAGCCGCCTCCTCCCGCTCTTGCCGAGCGCCGCCGTGAATCCTTCAGCGATCGCCGGCCAACCTCCCAGCCCGGCGCCGGAGGTATCATTCTTTACCCCCCCGGTAGGACACGCGGCATCGCGTCCAAGGGGAGCTTACGACAACTCCCCGGCCCCTTGCTCCCTTCGGTTCCTACCGAGTTCCGAAGGGGGGCAGTCGTCCGGTCGCGCACGGCTCTTGCGGGCCGCGGAGTTCACGAGAGGAGCAACTCCAGCTCTTCGCGGCCAAGGTCTCGGATGAGGCTGTTGTCCGCGGTGATGATGGCGTCGGCCAGGGCCCGTTTTTGCGCCTGGAGTTCGAGCACCTTTTCCTCGACCGTATCCCGCGCGATGAGCCGGTAGGCGAACACCGGGCGAGTCTGGCCGATCCGGTGGGCGCGGTCGATCGCCTGGCTTTCCACCGCGGGATTCCACCAGGGGTCGAGCAGGAAGATGTAGTCCGCCGCCGTCAGGTTCAGGCCGAGGCCGCCGGCCTTCAGGCTGATCAGGAACACCTTGCAGTCCGGGTCGTTCTGGAACCGCTGCACCCGCGCCTGCCGGTCCCGCGTGCGGCCGTCGAGGTAGGCATAGGGGATTCCCTCCTCGTCCAGCCGCTGCTTGACGATCGCCAGCATGCTCGTGAACTGGGAGAACACCAGGGTCTTGTGTCCCTCGTCGAAGACCTCGCGCAGTTGCGGCAGGAGCACGTCGAGCTTGGCGCTCGATTCGCCCGACCGCTTGGCCTTGTCGATCAAACCGGGGTGGCAGGCCGCCTGCCGCAGGCGCAGCAGCGCCTCGAGGATCTGGATCTTCGACTTCCTGATCCCGTCGCGCGCGACGCGCCCGAGCAGCGAGTTCCGGTAGTGCTCGCGCAGCTCGTCGTACAGCTTGCGCTGGGCGGGTTCCAGGTCGCAGTAGATCGTCTGTTCGGACTTCTCGGGCAGGTCTTTCGCGACCTGCTCCTTGGTGCGCCGGAGGAGGAACGGCCTGAGGGCTTTCGCCAGGAGCGACCTGCTCTCCTCGCCGGCCTTGCGGAGGCCGAAGTCGGCCTTGCCGATCTCCGCGGCCTTGCCGAGCATGCCCGGGTTGAGGAACTCGAACAGGCTCCACAGCTCGCCGAGGTGGTTCTCGACCGGCGTGCCGCTGAGGGCCAGGCGGTGCTCCGCGCGGATCAGCCGGGCCGCCTTCGCCGACTGGCTGCTCGCGTTCTTGATCGCCTGGGCCTCGTCGAGGATGGCGTAATCGAACTGGTAGTCCTTGAGGTCGACGATATCTCTCCGAAGCGTGCCGTAGGTGGTCAGGATGACGTCGAAGTCGTCGAACTGTTCCCCGGGCTTACCGCGGCCGATGCCGGTATTGTCGAGGACGCGGAGCTTCGGCGTGAAGCGAGCGGCCTCCTGCTTCCAGTTGAAGACGAGCGACCGCGGCACCACGACCAGCGACGGCGGGGGTCGGCGGCGTTTCCTGGAGGCGGCCCGCAGCTCGCGGCGCGCCTCCAGCAGGGCGAGCACCTGGACGGTCTTGCCCAGGCCCATGTCGTCGGCCAGGCAGCCGCCGAAACCGAACTCCCGGAGGAAGTGGAGCCAGCCGAGGCCGTCGCGCTGATAGCCGCGGAGCTGACCCTGGAACCCGGCCGGCGGGTCCGCGGGCGCAATGCCCTGGAACTGGCGCAGCCGCTCGCGCGCCCGCTCGAACCGCTTGTCGAATCGCGCCTCGGGCTGCTCGGCCAGCAGGACGTCGAGCAGGCCGACTTGCGTCCGCCGGAACCGAAGGTGATCCCCCTCCGGCGTGCCCACCCCGGCCAGGGTCACGTACTTCTTCAGCCACTCCTCCGGCAACAGGCCGAAGCTGCCGTCGCCCAGCGGCACGAGGTCCTCGCCGCGCCTCAGGGCCGCGAGCAAGGTGGGGAGCGGCACCTCTTGATCGCCGAAGGTCACCCCGCCGTGCAGCTCGAACCAGTCGATCCCGGACGTCACCTCGATCCGGAAGTCGCCCGCCTGGCGGTACAGCTTCCCCTGGGCCTCGACGCGCCAGCCCTCCTGGAGGAGGGCCCGCGCGGCTTTCGGCAGGTTGCGTGCGAGCAGCTCCAGTGTCTCGCCCTGGCGGTAGTCGGTCCTGCGGTGGAAGCCGACCTCCTCGAGCCTTGCCGCGAAGGACCGCTCGGCCGCCGGGTCGCGCAGCAGCAGCCGTCGCTTGTCGGGCTCGAAGACGCTCCGGGCCGGGCTCCGCGCGGGCACGACGTGGCCGTCGTACTCGAAGGAGAGGTCGCCGATGAGCCAGTTCTGATCCCGGTCGGACATCCAGCGCCGGTCGTCGCGGCGCTTGATTTTCAGGTAAGGCCGTGGCGCCGGCGCGACCTCTTCGTACCGCAGGTCCTCCGGCAGGTCGAGCCGGGGCAGGTCCGGCAGCCGGAGCAATTCCGCGAGGAATTCCTGCTTCTGCTTGGCGGGGACGGGCACTTTACCCTGCTGTCGCAGCAGCGCGATCCACTGGAAGGCGCCGAAGTCGAGGAGCGGCGCGACGCGATCCTCCCAGAAGACGAGCCCGCCGCTCAGCAACAGCAGGGGAGTCTCCAGCGCCAGTCGCTCCTCGGCGCGACGGAGCTCGCCGGAGATCGCGTACGTTTTGCCGGTATCGTCCGGCGTCACCTTCAGCCAGAACTCCCAGGGGCCGGCGTCATCCCAGCGGAGTGGCCGCATCGAGCCGTCCGGCTCCGATTCCCGCAGCAGGCACCGGCCCGTGGCGCAGAGCATCGGCAGCAGGGCCTCGCTGAGCGCGTGCGCGAGGAGGAAGCGAGCCGGGGCGCTATCGTAGTAGTAGCCACGGCCGGAGTAGTAGCCGCTCACTTGCTCGCGCCCGCCGGCCAGGATGGCCATCGCCTGGCGATCGGCGGGTTCCGGCAGGTGCGCAATCTCACTCAGGGCGAAGCGCCGGCCCTTGGGTTTGCTCCACTCGCCGTCCCTCTTGCGATTGCGTGTCGCCACCTCGAGCACGAGCCCATTGCCCGCCAGGGAGGCCTGGTATATCCACGACGTAGACGATCTCGTGTCCAGGGGGTAGGGCCGCGGAGCGGATCGCCGGCGTCTGCTCCGTCGTCGAGTGCAGGCGCGATAAGGTCTCCTTCCACGCCCGGGTCGTCTGCCGAGGTTGACGGGACCGGGGCTTTGAATTGGCGATGTCGTTCCGCGGGCGGAACGTCGGGGACGGTCGAGGAGTCTCGTACCACTCCTCGTCTTCGAGGTCATCCTCGTCGTCCGGGGCGACCAACGTCAGATGCCGCACCGTTCGCCTGCCGTCTCCCTGCGAGATAACCCTCGGCTTCCGCGGCGAGGAGGGTGGCCCAGATGTGCTTGCAGGGCTCGAAATAGTCCTCGCAGTACGGGCACGTACACCAGGCCTCGATCGCATCATGCTCTCGGGAGAGCTTCACGTCGTACGACCGGCTTCCCCGGACGGTCGCGTCCACGTGCCACGCATCGCCCTCGACGAGCGTCACCCTCCGCGAAACGAAGTAATCGCGGCCGCGCTCGCGTGTCCTCTTCGAAACGAGAGATGATCAAGTTCGCTGACAGCACCGTGCAGTTCTCTTGGCCGGATGAGGATTCCTCGTCTGATTGTCATTGTATGAAAGGCGAGAACCATCGCACCACGCCGACCGGAGGGACAAGGAGCCACGGCTCGATTGCTGATCCGTCCTGCTCTCGGGGAAGAGTGTGACGCTCGCTCGGCGAGAGTGAGAAGACTTCTCGCCGATCACCCCAGGCTTCGCTGGCTGGGCAGAAAGACACGTCTCACAGCGGCCAACGGGCCCCGCTTCACCCCGCCAGCGAGCCGTATCCACCGCGGGCAGATCCGTTCGCCACCCGAACGCCCATTGGCCTCCTGCCCAGCCCGGCACGAGGCGGACGGATTTTACACGCCTGCCGAAAGGACACGTCAACCGATCGGCGTTGCTGGCACCCGCGTCAACTGCCGCAGGTGCACGGCGCGGCTTCGAGCAGTTGCTCGTCCTCGATCTCCCAGATTTCTTGATCGGCCGCCGGCCAAATTCGCCACAAGTTGACCCAATCGCCACTCGGGATACCTCTGGGATAGTTCCGCTATCGTCGCCAGTAATTGGCATGCTCTTGACTGTTCATTCCCTTCTGCGTACCGCCCTCGCAGCTGGATTCCTGATCGGTCGCCTTGGATTCCTCCCATTCGATTATGCCCAACTCCTGCATGCGGATCGTGCAGTCGCGGTTAGGTCGCTTCTGCCGCGATGATTATGACGCGAGAATGTTCCGGTAGCTTGACCGCGTATCAAGAGGACGTACCAGTCCTTTCTCCACGATTCCCGCCACAGCCATCGGCCCGGAGATGCCGGCCCAGGTGAGCCTCTATCGGGGAGGGGGTCCCGTCGGGCGGCAAATCTAGAGGTGCGAGCGAGGGCTCCGCGGCGATCTGCTCGTCGCGATAGCCCGTGCCATCGACCTTCCGTAAGTTCCACTCAATCCACTTGAATTGCCTCACGCGGGATTCCCTTCGATCCTATGCGACAGGATACACCTGTCGAGATAGCACGATCAAGGGGCACGCGTGCACGATTCGGCTCCGGCGGGCTGTCGGGCCTGACTGAGAAAAATGTTCCACGCTCAAGTGTCGAGCTCTTGAGGTTAGAGGACCAAAGCCCGATGCCATTTGGAATTTATTTCGTTTTCGTGGCAGGTCCCGCTTTGCAACGGCCTTTCTAAGGAAGAGACTGGCCCGATGTAGGTCGGCGTTGACCCAGACTGGGAGACTGAATTCATGTGCTCGCGTACAGAGCACCCGACGCCGGAGACTCTAGAGGCTTACGCCCTGGGCAAACTCGATGATTCCTCGGCCGAGGTCATCACCACGCATCTTGAGGACTGTCCAGACTGCCGACGACAGGTGGCCGGAGGGCTTCGCGGTGACGGACTGAGGGCTTCGCGGTGACGGACTTGAGGGCTTCGGGGTGACGTGAGGGCTTCGGGGTGACGGACTTGGTTTTTTGTTTGTCACCTGAAAAACCGTTCTCGTGGCGGCTTTGGCCGAAGCGACCCGAATCAAGGTCGGGCGACGATCAGACCGTTCAAAAACCACAAACCAAGCTTGACCCCGCGAAGTGGATGAAGTCGAACATGTACGGCCGCGATAGTCACGACCGTCATGCGGGGTCGTCTCCGTGACCCCCGTCTCATCGACCATAATTCACGGGAATGCTTGTCTTGCGGAACCCGATTCGGAGCCTCCGGACCCCTGCCGTGCCGGTTCAGGCGTGCCGTCCAACCGAGCCTCCAACTCGGCCCTGTGACGGTACAAAATGGCGATGAGCTCATCGTCTTCGATATATCCGAGCCCTCGCCCAAGATGATCCTCGCCCAAGAAGCCGAGGTGGGCGAATAACTGGCCCAGTCGTACGTCCGGTGACAGTGCCCACACCTCCGCGAGCGTAGCCAACGCCTCTCGCTGCACGTCCGAACTCATGGGAGAACATCTCCTATTCTAGGCTCCGTGGCGTAAGCCTGGCGGAGCTTCCCGATTACCTCGACCCGGATCAGCGTTCCCGGTGCCAGCTTGGCGATTCTGGTCGCCCGAGTCACCCCATTGTACAACAAAAGCACCCCGTCCGAACCCTCATACACCCAAGGTGGAGGCATCCCGACTGACGACCTGCCGAATCGGGATATCTGCCTGGCGAGCTTACCTGGATCGGCACCCTGCCGGCTGGACGGGGGAACACGCAGTTCGCGGGGATCAACATCGCGGAAGTCAGGCATCAGTTGATCATACCGAGAAACGAAATGTTGGTCACTCACTTACCCAGCAGCTCATTCGCTAAACTAATCTCGGCGACTCGCGCAATTCAGGCTCCTCGCTAGAAGGGCGGCTGGAAGCAGCGTCATGAACGACGGCGAACGCAACCTTGTTCTCGGCACAGCCGGACACATCGACCACGGCAAGACGGCCCTTGTCCGCGCCTTGACTGGTTTTAGACAGTATACAGTTGCAACATCTACTGGCGTATAATGTTACAAAAACACGAAATGGGCGTGGCACTATGTGCGACGGCTTCCTCCGTTGCCGTGTCGAATAACTAACTCACAGTATTGGCGTATCGCTATCTACGTCAGCTTTATCCTCCGCGATGGGCTCAACTTGCTGGACCGTCGGCGGTAAGGCGACTCCCGCTGCCTGGAACACACTGCCGCAGGTACCCTGAGCCTCATTCCGCAGTAGAAACCGTTTCCCGTCCTGCTGGACTTCCGTCGTTTGGAGCTGATCCAAGTCCTGGATCACATCGGCCGTCCTCCTGCCTTGTCGGAATTTGGCCCAATCGTCGCCTTCACTCCACCCAGTTCTCAATCTTCAACCCGGGTATCTGGCGAAAGTGGTCATAGTTCCGCGTCACCAACGTCGCGCCTGGGCGAGCGTGATGCAGCCGATTAGCAAGTCGGCGCGTCCAGTTTTCTTGAGCCGTTTGATCCGCCTGAGTCGGTCGAATTCAGTGGCAGCCTGCGCGTCGACCCGGAAGATCTGCATGTCCATCAACATCTCCTCGCTGGCATTAAGAAGTTGCTGGGCACGCAGTAGTTGTGCGCCATCCGCCGCCTTCAGGATGTACTCGTGTCACCCGCGAATGATCTCGATCGCTGTGACGATGGTAGTCGCGACATTCTGTTCCCCCACCTGTTCGATTCGAGAAGCGACCTTGCGATGGCCCAAGTGGGCGTGGGTCATCGTGTCCGTATCGAGGAAGTGCATCATTCCTGCTCGGACTCAGGTCGCCGTCGCCTCGCGTAAATGTCCCGAAGCATCTCTTGAACGTAAGGATCGTCCACGATCCGGCCGATGTGGTTAAGAATTCCTCTCTTGGGTCGCGCTGTTCCCAACCAAGCCTGGAGCGCGGCCTTGTAGCACCGCCAGTCCGCACCGAATCGGCGGGCCGGAAGTCCCTCCGCGTCGATCATACGCAATACCGCATCCGCAGGAACGCGAAAATACGATGCCGCTTCCTCCAGTGTCAGCACGTCCGGTGTTTCGCCGATCCCATTCGCGGACGCGTTCGGTGCCGCCGGCGGTTTGAGCGGCCTCGGTTTCGTGCGTGGCATGGTTTGTCCCTCCGGTTCCCCTGCGTGATCATAACCATTCTATCGGCCCGACCCGGAAGGATTAACCCCCCCGCCGTCTGACCGACGAACAACGGAAATGACCGAGACAACGCTCGGATGACGAACACGATCGTCGCCCAAATCTCCGGCAACACCGCTCGCGTAAACGAGGCCACGCAGCATCTGATCGAGTTGGCGGCTGAGCCAGGATGTGGGCTCGCGAGGGATTCGGCGCTCATCGCAACAAACCTGCTCACGATGCACCAGAGCGATATCCTACGCGTCTTGGGATCGCTCTCGGCCGCGACGATGGCTCAGATCGATGACTGCCTGAGGGTCGCGCTCGGTCTCCCATGAACCGACTCCAAGTGCGGGGACCGTCCAAGTCGCCCTCTCCACTGGTCTCTCAATGGAGGTTTGATTCCTCGTACGTCAACTCCTCGTCCCGAGAATCAGCCGCGTCGCGCAAGATCCATGATGGCGGTCCTGACGGAAGGCGACAGGCGGTGCCAGTTCGCGACGAGCTCCCAAAGTGCCGCGTCAGTGCAGACATGGTGCAACCACTGGCACCCATGCTCGACGCAAGTGTCATGCGGCGAAACGATTTGCGGAATTCGGGACGCGGGTGCAATTCCCGAGTCCCTCTCGAAATCGGTCTCGCGGATGGCCCGGTGTTCATTTTGCATTCACGCCGAGAGTGCTGAACGTGGTTCACATCGAAGCGAGAGTCGAAGCGTGACACCGGACTGGAAGTCGTCGAACGCGGTCGAATGCTGTCCCTCTTTTCGGCGGGCCATCTCTCCGATCTTTGCATTTTATCCGTGTCGATCCGTGCCATCCGTTCGCAGCCCATAAGGCGGTGTATCTCGCCGGTGTGAGTCCGGCCGCGGGAATTGGCTGTTTACCCGCGTAGTCATAATCGACGTTGGTCGGGGCGACCCGCCCAGCGAAAGCTCGGTAGTAAACGTCCTATGTTGGTGGAGGGCTAACAATCGTGCGGGGCCGTAGTGCAAGCGAACCTGTCCGCCTCGTTACACGGCCCACGCAAGAACCAACGCGCGTGGGGTTGTTGTGGATGCCGAGCCAGGGCGGAAATGGCGAAGGCTAATACGGTCGGTGAAGCAACAGCCAATTGCAGCCGTCCGGTCCACCGGGGACCTGGGGATGGCACGCACGATTCTATCCCCAGTGTTCAGTAGGTTGTTGTCTGTGGTCGGTCAGTGGTCAGGCGACCGGCGGGGCTCGCGCGGCACACCAATTAGCTCGCCGGGGATCTTCCCCGGCGAGCCCACGAAACGCCACCGAGAGTTCTTTGTTCGCGAACAATCCCAGGGGTGGCGAGCCCCCGAAAAAATGAACTGACACCAATTAGCTCGCCGGGGATCTTCCCCGGCGAGCCTGACACCATTTAGCTCGCCGGGGATCTTCCCCGGCGAGCCCGACACCAATTAGCTCGCCGGGGGTCTTCCCCGGCGAGCCGATCAGCTTTAAATCATGCCGCCGAGGTCGATCCCTGGACGGCGGATGACACGTGCCGCGGTTTCATCCATGAGTCAGGGCTTTCAACGAGGCTGACACCCCGTCAAGATATATTGAAAGAGTCGAATACCGACCAGAGCCGACGACGATTTCAGGTCAGGTCATGGATCAAAACAAAACTCACGATGCATCGCCAACGCCGATGTTAATCCCGAGCCAGCCGTACCCGTCTCCGTTCGACGATCCGACGAAGATCGGCCGGTATCCGGTCATCAGGTTATTGGGTCGAGGGGGATTCGGGCACGTCTATCTCGCTCATGACGATGATCTCAATCGCCACGTGGCGATCAAAGTTCCCAGTCCAGAACGGATCTTGCAACCGAAGGATATCGAGGCATACCTGAACGAAGCCCGCATCGTTGCGAGCCTCGATCATCCCCATATCGTGCCTGTCTATGACGTGGGACGTACCGACGACGGCCTTTGCTTTGTGTGTCCAAGTTCATCGAGGGCAGCGACCTTGCGCGGAGATCAAGGAGGCCGACCCGGATTCCCCGACTCGGCGGGATTGGTGGCGACGGTCGCTGAAGCTCTGCACTACGCTCACACAAGGGGGTTGGTTCACCGGGACATCAAGCCCGGCAACATCCTGATTGATGCGTCGGGAAACGCGTTCCTCGCTGATTTCGGCCTTGGCGCTCAAGGAAGAGGATTTTGGCACAGGCGGCGGATCGCGGGACACCCGGCTTACATGAGTCCTGAGCAAGCTCGTGGCGAGGGGCATCGGGTCGAGGGCCGTTCGGACATCTTCAGCCTGGGGGTGGTGTTCTACGAGCTGCTGACCGGAAGGCGACCCTTTTGCGAAAGCTCAAGACAGAGACGAAGCCCGAAGTGAGCTGCTGGACCTGATCGCTACGACTGAAGCCTCGCCCGCCCCGCCAGATTGACGACACGATCCCCAAGGAACTGGAACGCATCTGCCAGAAGGCGATGAGCAAGCGAGCATCCGACCGGTACACCACGGACGGACATGGCTGAGGATCTGCGCGAGTTTCTCAAGACAGCGGGATGGTACGGTCTCACCCGCCTCTCCCGCGGTTTTCACTACCACCCCGCCCGGCTCGACGCAGGAAGCCACACCGCCGGCCCATCAACTTCAAAGCAATCCGACTCGGACCAACGACCAATCAAGATCATCCCAAAAGGGCTGCGATCCTTCGACGAGCACGACGCTGAGTTCTTCCTGGAATTACTTCCCGGACCTCGTGATCGAGATGGACTGCCTGACAGCATTCGATTCTGGAAGAGAAAGATCGAGCAGATCGACCCCGACCTGACCTTCAAGGTGGGCCTGATCTACGGACCCTCGGGGTGTGGCAAGTCGTCGCTGGTCAAAGCGGGTCTGCTGCCCCGACTGGCAAAGCACGTCCTTCCGGTCTACATCGAGGCGACCCCAGACGAGACCGAAGCCCGGTTGCTCAAGGGCTTACGTAAGGCTTGTCCAGATCTGTCCCGACGAATGGGGCTGGTCGATTCGCTGGCAAACCTGCGAAGAGGTCGCATCCTGCCGCCTGAGCGGAAGGTGCTACTGGTGCTGGACCAGTTCGAGCAATGGCTCCATGCCAAACGGGGTGAAGAGAATACCGGAACTGGTCGCCGCTCTTCGCCACTGCGATGGCGAGCATGTTCAAGCGATCGTATTGGTGCGGGATGATTTCTGGCTCGCCGCTAGCCGGTTCATGAGGGACCTGGAGATCCGATTGGTCGAAGGCGACAACAGCGCCCTGGTCGATCTCTTCGATCCTCGCCATGCCAAGAAAGTGCTGACTGCATTCGGTCGGGCTTACGGGGCATTACCCGAAAACATTGGTGATCTCAGCAGCGATCAAGAATTCATTTCTGGACCAATCGATTTCCGGTCTGGCTGAGGACGGAAAGATCATTTCGGTGCGGTTGGCTCTCTTCGCCGAGATGGTCAAAGGGAAACCCTGGACCCCAGCCACGCTCAGGGAGGTCGGTGGAACCCAAGGCGTCGGGTTGACGTTTCTGGAAGAGACCTTCAGCGCCTCGACCGCCCCTCCCGAGCATCGCATTCACCAGAAAGCCGCCCAGGCGGTGCTGAAAGCCCTGCTTGCCCGAAAGCGGCACCGACATCAAGGGGCAAATGAGATCACGTCAGGACTTGCTCGAATGCGTCCGGTTATGCGAACCGTCCCAGGGAATTCGATGACTTGACCCACATTCTCGACAACGAGTTGCGGCTGATCACACCCACCGACCCGGAAGGCTCCTCACAGTGAGGATCAGCACGACCACACCGAGCGGGCAATACTACCAACTCACCCACGATTACCTGGTTCACTCCCTGCGAGACTGGTTGACACGCAAGCAAAGGGAGACCCGGCGAGGTCGAGCGGAATTGCGGCTGGCGGAACGGTCGGCGTCGTGGAACGCCAAGCCCGAGAACCGTCATCTGCCCTCCGCCCTTGGATGGACAAACATCCGGCTGCTGACAAGTCGCAAGGATTGGACCGAGCCGCAGCAGCAAGATGATGAAGCGAGGCGGGGCGGGTTCACGTTTCGCGGGGTCTGGGGCTGGCGCTACGTGATCGCCCTCGTGACCTGGGGTGGTGTTGAAGCGATATGGGACCGTGCGTGCGTCATCACTGGTCGATTCGTTGAGGACCGCCAGCACGGCGGACGTTCGCCCGGTCATCGAGCAACTCTCAGGCTACCGCCGCTGGGCCAACCACCGGCTGGTCCGTCTGCTCGGGGAATCTGACAAAACGAGCCGGGATCACCTCCACGCCAGTCTCGCCCTCCTGCCAGTGGACGCAAGTCAGGCCGAGTACCTCTACGACCGGCTGCTCGACTCCGACCCGATCGACTTGCAGGTGATCTGGAAACTGTTACAGGACAATCATCAAGCCCCGGTTGATCGGCTGTGGAAAGTTTTGGACGACCCGAAAGCCGACAACGACCGACGGTTCCGGGCGGCGTGTGCCCTGGCGAATGTCGGAGGCGGGGGCGGAGACGCAGCGATGGGATGCAGTGGCTCGGTCTCGTCGCTGATCGGCTGCTGGCGTCGGTCCTCAAGAACCCCAGCCATTACCCACCTTTGATCGAGACACTTGCGGCCCGTGCGTGCTCGGCTAGTGGCTCCGCTGTCTCGAACCTTTCGAGACCAGGGCAAGCCGGAGTCCGAACGGTCCCTGGCGACGAGCATCCTGGCCGACTACGCCGCCGACCGGCCGGACGTGCTGGCCGACCTGCTCATGGACGCCGCTCCGTCCCAGTTTGCGATCCTCTTCCCGAAGGCCGAAGCCGTGGCCTCTCAGGCTCTGACGATCCTGGAGTCCGAGCTGGTCAGAAAGCCGACACCCGAGGCCACGAAGACGACAAGGATAAGCTTGCCCAGCGCCAGGCGAGGGCAGCGGTGGCGCTGGTGCGGCTAGGTCGAGCTGAGAACGTCTGGCCTCTCCTGCGGCACAGTCCCGACCCCCGGCTCCGCAGCTTCATTGTCAACTGGCTCACCCCCCTCGGTGCCGACCCCCGCACTCTCGTCGCCGAATTCGACCGCCTACCGGCGACTGCCAAACCGACCCCTGCACCGGGTCAGCAGTTCATGGATGCGGTCCTCTTCCACCCGGAGACCTCGCAGCGGCGGGCGCTGATCCTGGCGCTGGGGACGTACGGCACGGACGGGCTGTCGCCCGGCGAGCGTGAGCCTCTCATCGGCAAGCTGCTGGACCTCTACCGCAACGACCCTGACGCCGGAATCCACGGGGCGGCGGAGTGGACGCTCCGGCAGTGGAAGAACGAGGAGAAACTGAAGGGGATTGACGCCGAGTTATCGAAACTCAAGGACCGGGGCGAGCGCCGCTGGTTCGTGAACAGCCAGGGTCAGACGTTCGCGGTGATCGACGGTCCGGTGAAATTCATGATGGGCTCGCCCCCGACCGAGCCGGATCAGTGCAGTGACGAAATACCACACCGTGTGGTCATCCCCCGTCGGTTTGCCATCGCCGCCAAGGAGGTCTCCAAGGAACAGTGGCAGGCATTCGTGAAGCAGCATCCCGATTGGGCTCTTATGCAGCGGCGGTGAATCAGATACAGCCCCGACCCGGACGGCCCGATGGTCGGGTTCTCCTGGTATATCGCCGCCGCCTTCTGCAACTGGCTCAGCGAGCAGGAGGGGTTGCCGAAGGACCAGTGGTGCTACCTTCCCGCCGAAAACGGGAAATACACGACGGGGATGACGATCCCCGCCGATGTTCTCCGGCGCAAGGGCTATCGCCTTCCGACCGAGGCGGAGTGGGAGTACGCTTGCCGGTCAGGTACGATGACGAGTCGCTACCACGGTCTCTCGCTCGACCTGCTCAACGGGTATGCTCGGTACCAGGTAAACAGCAAGGACCACGCCTGGAGGTGCGGGAGTCTCCGACCGAATGACCTTGGGTTGTTCGACATGCTGGGGAACGTGGCTGAATGGGTGCAAGACGAGTATCGAGCTGTACAAGACGGGCCAGGCACAGGTGTACATAAGATGATATAAACATTTTATCATCTATAAATGAAAACCCTCGTGTCCTTCGGGGCGGGACGTTCAACTATCCTCCGGCGTTCGTCCGCTCGGCGTTCCGTATCAGGAGCGCCCCGGCGGACCGTTTCGACAACTACGGCTTCCGCCCCTCCAGGACTTATCCCTGACCCACTTTACATCTTTATGACCGCAAGGACATGCACCGCAACGGCAACTGGTTGCCTGCGACGGGTCTGGAAAACCACTGGCCGGTTTGCGGAAAAACGGTTGGGCTCTCCGAGCGATGCCTGGGCTTGGCGGATCTGACTGCTGCCAGGAAGAACGTTGGAGCGGAACTCCAGCAGCACCTGCGCTGGTCAGCGGTCGCTGCGGCTGACGTTAACCGAGGGCGGGCGGGTGAACGATCCGGGGGGCTGAATGGACACGCATAGCAAAGCCAGCCCTTTCCCTGTTCGCGGGACAGGCACACGTCCTAACCTGCCGCCGCGAAATGGTTCGGATTTCCAAGCAATGCCCATCGCGAAATCACTTACCGCTCAGTGGACTTTTTATAGAGGCTGGGCTGGCGAAAAACGTTTAGCCAAGAATCAGCAGCGCTCCCAGTGGCCGCCGTTTCTTCAGGACGAATCATGGCCCAATCGGAGCTGAAAGATTATTATGGACAGGGACAATAACTTCCTGTTTTCATATGGCCTGGGGAACGGCTCGATAGTTCCATGGGAAGAACTTGTCAAAGACGATCTTCATGTCTTCTTGAATCCGGCGGATACCTCCGGCCGGTTTTGTATATCTTGTGAAGAATGCTGACTTTGACCTTCAGTCCGGTGGTCGTTTCGGCCTTGGCCATGTAGTACTTGACGGTCTTCAGCGTGTGGAAGACTCACTCCTCGACACGCCCGTGTCGAATGCGGGAACAAGCGGTGTTCAATCGGATTGTACTTCGAGCAGTAAGGCGGGTAATGGGCCACGCGAATCTCGATGTCCAACCGGTTTGCCAATTTCTGGAGGTCCTCTTTGAATAAGTACATGGCTGCGCTATCGCTGCCCCCGCCATCGCACAACACCAGCAGTTTCTTGACTTGGGGATAGTCGGTCCGGCCTTGCAGGTCCCACCACGCCGCGATGCTGTCACAGGCCAGTTCGCTCGTGTCATGGCTGGTGTTCAGGTTGACGATGGCTTTGTTCTTTCCCACATCGTATAGACCATGGGGAATCACCGTTCCCTCTCCTGCGTGCTGAAGTCGTGGTCGTTGGTCTCGATGGTCCCCGGGTGTCGATCTTGCCGTCACGGCTGAAATCGCCGAGCAATTCCTTCTTCTTCGTATCCATGCTGATGACGGGCAGGCCAGCCTTCAAATACTGCTTCTTGAGACGGGCGATCTTTTTCAACTGGGCATTGCGATTTGGATTGCGGGGGCCGATCGTTTTTTTCTTCAAGGCTTTCCGCCTGCGGTATCCGTTCTTGCGTAGCAATTGGGACACGACCTGTCGACTGGCCGGAGTCCCCAATTTGTCGAGCCGGCGCGATATCTGCCCCCGAGACAAATTCGTCCACTTCACCTCGGCCCGCATCGGATCGCCAGCGGTATGCTCCTCAAGCACCTTGAAGAAATTCGCTTCGAGTTCGGCAGATATCTCGATTAGTTTTTTGCGTCCACCCCCTTTTTTCGGACACGAGTCGTGTCCAGATCGGCTGTCTCTTCCAACTCAGCCAATCCACGGCGGATGGTCTTGGGATCGCAATGGAGCACGCTCGAGATGTACTCGACCCCACCATGACCCAGCTTTGTGGACTCGATGGCGGCATACCGTCGACGATCATCCTCGGCCAACGAGTCGTACAGTCGCTTCATCATCCGTTCGATTCTCGGTGCATACGCGTCCATGCTACACTCCTCCTTGTTGCGCTCCGTTCCAAGAGTTTGATACCATATTTCAGCCACATCGGGAAGTTATTTCCGTCCCGTTCCTAAACCGCAGGATGACATCGTAGGAGCCAGCACCGCGGTCAGGAAAGCTGCCTTTTCATGAAGTCCACAGCGCGAAAGTCGGCCGGCCGGTCGAACGTCTCGCCGGTCTCTCTCACCGATCGAACCCGCTGGACCGCGAACATGCCGGACCTTGCTCACACGGTGGCAATAGCCGAAGGCGTACCAGCCGTCGTCGATTAGCGAAAGCTCGTAGGGTCGAAGAGCCGGCTTGGCGTCTCGTTCCGGCTCGCTGTCCAGTAGACCATGTTCAGCCGGCGCCGGCCGACCGCCGCCCGCAACACTGCACAGAAAGATTCCGGGTCGTATTCCGCCTGCACCGCCGGCAAGACCGACAAGAAGTCGGTGATCGAGTCGAGCCGGACCGCGACGTTGTCGGGCAGTATCTCGCCAGGTTCTCGATCACCTGTCCCAGGTCCGGCTCAAACGGCGTCCCCCGGAATTGACGCATATCCGCTCGGAAAAATACAGCGACGAGCATTCCCCCTGGCTGAACTGGGGAACGGCAAGCGGATAGGTGTCCTCGCTGTAATAGTAACCGTCGCGCACCCGTCGAACTCGATCGGCGCGTTCAGTTGGTCACGCAGATAGTCGATGTCGCGGCGGATCGTCCGGCGGGTCACCTCAAGCTGATCGGCGAGCGTGCGAGTGTTGGGCCACACCCCCGCGGAGCGCCCGGTCAATGCTCATGATCCGCGCCAGCGGCGGCCTCGAGTGGTGATACAACATCGGCGCTACCGGCACCGGCTCCAGTGCCGGCGGTTCAGTCTCGATCCTCGAGAGTGGGACAACCACCCATTCGTGCGGGTCGAATCGATGTTATCCTACAGGGGGGTGGGACATTGATAGTCCTACGTCTGGGAAAAAGTAAAGATATTCTTCGTGAAATGCGGGGGATCTTTCTTAGTGTTCAGTTTTCAGTTCGTCCTTGGGCGTCGGGCGGGTGAAAGCTTACCCCACGCGGGCGGCCTGCCGGAGGCCCAGATCAGTAACCCGACGCGCCAGCGAGGGTCGCGCACCAACAAGGTGACGGGTTCGCAGGCGTTTAGTCCGCCGCCGCTGGTGACGGTGGCTAGCGACAGTTGCCGTCCGACAAGGTGACTGGTACGTATGGACCCTCGCTGGTGCGTCGGGTTACTATGCCCGTGATCAAGTCAGGCATATCCGAATTCCTGCATCCTCGGCGAACTCGCGCGTAAGCTCAGGCGCTGCGACCCCCAACGACACACGGGCCCGCTCACTCGAGTGCGTCGTGGAACGATCGGCTGGCCTCGAACATTTGGATATTGAGGCATTCGGCGGCGCACCCGATCTGCTCGATGGGAGAGGCCGTTCGGCTGTCCTTCAGCGACCAATACCGCTTGCGGATTTCGATGACAATCGAGAGACTGGTCTCAAGGGCCAGCGAGTTGCCAGTCGACGCTCAGCAGAGCCCTTGACGATTAGAGGGGGGCAAGATGGGCATCCGCGACGAGCCGTACTACACGCTTCCGGCACGCGAGCTTGCGGCATGGATTGATCAACAGGGAGACGACACGTGGTGGAACGTCGACGGGGATTCGATTCTCACGGGCATTCTCAGCTTTCCGTCCCCGGGGGATGAATTGGCCAACGAGCTCCGAAGGATCAACCGGCTTCTTCTGGTCCAGGACCCGCGGAAAAGACGGGAAGCTAGCGGACAAGTGGTCGATCGAACTGCTTTGGACGGTCTGGTCGACTGCTTGGGAAAAAACGCATCGGTCGCGGCCGAGCCTAAGCCCGCCTGGGCGAACGACCGTCTTTTGTACCTCTGCTGGCAAGATTCGGACGAGGAATGGCTCTTGGTCGAGGACCTCGAGACGACCGAGAACAGTCGAAATGACCTCGCGGTGAAGGGGAACAAGTAGAGATGCCCCGCCCGCCGATCGATCTGAGCCGGAAGATCAAGGATATCCTCAAACACGTCCAGCACTTACCCGTTGAGGCGAGTTCGCCTCTGGCCCACTACCAAAGAACCGCCACGGACGTCTGGAACACGTTACAGTACGTGGAGCGATCCTTCGACCAAGTCAACCTTTACCAGGGACCGGCTCGCGCCATCTCGGACGCATCAATGCGATGGTTCTGGTAAACTTGATCGAGGCGTTCGAACGATTCCTCAAGGAACTCGCCTCGGCTTGCGTCGATCACCTTGCGAACTACGTCCTGGACGACCGCTTCAACGCCTTCACTATCCAGGGTAGCGGATTAGCTTCGCATTTCGGCACCGCGACTCTCGGCAAGTCACTTTGCGAGTCGGGAACGTGGTTAAACTGCGAAGAAATCAACAAGAGGTTCAGAAAACTCCTCGCCGATCCTTTCCAGGAGGCGGGTTGGTCGTTCGACCTTTTTCAAAAAAGGAGCCGACATTCGCTGTTCTTGGGCTCGTGTGGCAGATCCGCCACACGGTTGTCCATAACGTAGGTGTGATTACCCAATCAGACGCCGTGAAACTGCGACTCTGGGCTCGCGAACCGGTGGCTTCTCCCCGGGTCTTGTTTCCGTCACGGGAAGACATCCGTTACCTCAAACGCTTCCTCGACGAAACGGCCCAAAACGCGAACGACCGTGTCGGCGTGCGATTGGCCGAGCTGCTTGCCACGCTTCATCAGGCCATCCGACGTTGTTCGTGCCGCAGGAAAAGGCCGACGAAGTCACGAGCACCTTTGGTTCGCCATTGTCCGTCGCGGGGATCGGAGCACTGTCGGCGCCTTGACCTCAACACGGTTTCCAGGACGATCGGTCGGACCAGATGTGATAGTTGCTCAATAGGGTGGACGATAAAGGATTGAAGACGGAGGACCCAATGAGTCGCTCGCCGCGAACGATCATTCGCTAGCGTCGAAGGCTTGGTCATCCGGCCAGCGGTCATGGTCGCCCCAAAGAGGAGAGTGGACCAGTGCCCGGCGGCCTCGAGTGGTGATACAACATCGGCACTACCGGCACCGGCACCAGTGCCGGCAGTTCGGTCTCAATCCTCGAGAGTGGGACAACCACCGATTTGTGCGGGTCGAATCGATGTTATCCTGACAGGCGGGTGGGACATTTTTCAGTTTTCAGTTTTCAGTGTTCAGTCGTCCTTGGGCACCGGGCGGGTGAAAACTTACCCACGCAGGCGGCCTGCCGGAGGCCCAGATCAGTAACCCACGCGCGAGCAAGGGTCGCGCCAACAACGTGACTGATTCGTAGGGACCCTCGCTTGCGCATCGGGTTACTATGCCCATGATCAGGTCAGCCATAACCGAATCCCTGCAATTCGCCCTGGTCGTGCGCGTTGACGGGTGGTCCATGGTCACGCGACCGCCACGCATTGACTCGCCCGCTCTCATCACCAATCCATCCCGCCCCGACGGCTGCCGACCGCATACCCTCCATCCCCTCTGCG
>CAWFAF010000106.1:0-26207 GCA_963813575.1 uncultured Planctomycetaceae bacterium | reverse complement strand
GCTGCAATTCGCGGGCTCCCATCATTTTTTGGGCACGGCATTCGCGATCTCCTCACCCTCTGCTCCGTATGGACCGCCAAGCCCACGGCGATCGATCCCGAATAGCTGACGACGACCTGGCTCTCGGACGTGAGGCCACTGAGGATCTCGACCTCGCGGCCGTTATCCTCGCCGACCTGGACCGGCTGGCGGAGGACTTTGCCATCTTGGATCGACGTAGACGGCCCCTTTGCCCTGGCCCGTCTGCTCGATCAGGCCGGTCGAAGGGATGGTCAGATTCTTCGAGGGCGGTTCGAGCTCCAGGGTCGCCATTCCGTACATGCCATCGCGGAGCCGGTTGCCGGGATTCGGCAGGTCGACCTCGGTTCGCATGAGCTTCTGGGTGTTCTCGGAGTTCGCGAACCGCGCGATCGTTCCCCGGAAGACCTGGCCCTTGAGGGCCTCGATCTTGATCGTGACCGGGTCGCCGCGGTCGACGAACGCCACGTCAAGATCGGGAACCAGGATGACAACGCGCATCAGGTCGGTCCGGGCGACCGAGAGCACTGCGGTCGTTCCACCCTCGTTTGCCGCGCGGATGAAATCGCCGTCGTGGAAGTTGCGATGGGTGACGACTCCATCATAGGGCGAGGTGATCTTGGTGAAATCCACGAAAACCTGGGCTTTGGCCAGGTCGGCCTCGGCCGCGGCGACATCGGCCTCGGCCGCGGCGACATCGGCCCGGGCTTGACTGACCCGGGAAGTCGCGGCGGAGAGATTCGCCTTGGCGGTGACCACCGCCGCGATCGCCGAACGCTCGGCGCTCAAGGCCGCGTCGAGTTGCTGCTGCTCCTCGTCCAGCAGTTTCCGTTCGACGGCATTGTGCTGGACGAGTCCCGCGATCCGGTCACGCTGCTCCCTGCGATAGACTCGCAGCGCGGTGAACTTGGCGATGTCAGCCTCGACCTGAGTGACCTGAGCGGCAACCGCCTCACGATCGGACTCCGCGGTCACCACGCGGGCCTCGGACAGCTTGACTTTCGCTCGAGCCTGGCCGAGTGCCGCCCGGGCCTGCTCGCGGCTCTTGAACAACTCGGGGGCGTCGACCTCGGCGAGCACCTCCCCTTTCTTGACGATGTCGCCGATATCCACCTTCTGGCGGATCAGGTAGCCGGAGACGTTGGCGTAGAGGTCGGCCTTGGCGAAGGCAAGGACGGTACCCGGCTGGCTCACCGTCCGCCCCAAGCCCCCTTTCCTCGGCTTCGTCACCATCACCCGAGTCGTCGCGACCTGTGTCGGGGAGGGAGCCCCCGCCGCAACGCTCGAGCCGGAAGAAGGAGTCTCGCGGCGGAATCCGAAGTACCAGACCAGCCCCAACCCGCCCCCCACGACCGCGAAAGTCGCCATGAAGAACAGGAGTTTTTTCTTCACGGACCAGGAAGCCTTCTTCTCAGGCTGAGGAGGCGGCTTCGTCACGACCTGCTTTTTTGGCTTCGTCACGACCTGCTCATCCACGATTACGTCCCTCCCAAATCAGGAATCTCCGCCGAAGCTCTCGATGGCCGCCTGAGTCCAGACCGGATCCGAGGAGGGGCCATCACGATCGACAGTGACGGGCGTCTCGAACTCCCAGCCAGAGCGATCAAGCCGGCTCCGCCGGGTGAGTCCGGTCGGCCTGATCGCCGGGCTTCGCCGGCGTCAGTCCTCCGGCCGTCCGCTCGCGGACCAAGAGCGAATAGAGCGACGGGACCACGATGAGCGTTCCCACCATGCCGGCCAGCAGGCCGCCGACCACCGCGCGTCCCAGCGGAGCATTCCCTTCGCTGCCACGCTCGAGCGCCAGCGACATCGGCAACAATGCGAAGAATGTCGCGATCGCTGTCATCACAACCGGCTTGACGCGGAGCGCGGCCGCCTTGCGGATCGCCTGGCCCGGTGTCAGTCCCTCGGCGGTCCGGAGGTTCTGGGCGAAGTCGACCATGAGCACCGTATTCGAAACCACGATGCCCACCATGAAGACCACACCCAGGAGCGACTGCACGCTGAGCGCCGTGCCGGTCGCGAAGAGCACCGTCACCACGCCGATCAAGCCGATCGGCACGGCGAGCAGGATGACCAGCGGGGTGACGTACGACTCGAACAGTGCGACCATGAGGAAATAGATCAGCACGACCGCGAGCGCCAGGCCGGAGCCTATCTGGACGAACGTGCTCTGCATCTTCTGGTACTCACCGCTGAGGACGATCTTCGAGCCGGTCAAGGTCTTCCTCTCCTTGGTGGACGGGTCGTAAGGGATCCAGGTGGAATTGCCGTCGGGCCTGCCGAATTCCCCGAGGGCCCTGGAAACGTCATCAGCCACGTGTCCCAGGTCGCGTCCCGAGATACCCATCGTCAACTCGATCATCGGCTGAATATTCAGGTGGGTGATCTCGGTCGGCACATTGGTCCTCTCGATCGAGACGATGTTGCGCAGAGGGACCGGGGAGGTCTGCTTCGGTCCGGTCACGGGGACGTTGAGCAGCGTCTCGATCGACGTGATGTCCTTCTCAGGGTACTGGACCCCGACGTAATACTGGTTCTTGCTGATCGGATCGATCCAGAAGTTTTTCTTGTTGAATTGAATGCTGGAATTGAGAGCAGCTACCGCGTTGCGCATGACGTCGCTCTGCGTCAGTCCCAGGTCGGCCGCCTTCTTCCGGTCGACCTCGATCTTGAACTCGGGGTAATTCAGGCGCTGGATGATCCGTGCGTCGACCACGCCGGCGATCCCGGCGACCCGCCCCCGGATCATCGAGGCCACATGGTGGGCCGTCTCCTGATCCTTGCTGATAACCCGGATGCTGATCGGAGTCGACTTGCCTTCGTTCATGGCCGAATGCATCATGCCGCCGGCATCGAAGGCGAACTCGAGATCGGCGAATCTCGGCTCCTTGGCCAGGCCGTCGCGAAGCCGCTCGACGTACTGCTGGGCGGACCGACTCCGCTCGGCGTTCAACTGGACCCGGATGACCGCGTCCATCGGCCCGGCGTTGGGGGTGAAGGCGGCCGACCAGTCGGGCGTCACCCCGATCTCGGTGATGAACAACTGGAGGTCGTTCTTGTCGATCGTCTTGCGGAGATGATCCTCGATTTCCGCGAGTCGCATCTCGGTGTTCTCGATCCGGGTGCCGCTCGGGGCGCGAACGGTCATCTCGAAGGAGCCCGAGTCGACATCGGGGAAGAACTCGCGTCTCAGTTTCACACCCATCGTCGCCGAGTGCGGCGATCAGCAGCCCGAACGTGATCAGGACGACGGCAACACGGTGGTTCAACACCCGATCGAGCCACCGTGAGTAACCGGCGATCGCCAGTTCAATCAGGCCTTCCCATCTCGCGAAGAGCGACCTGGACGATCCTTCGTGCGGCTTCGCGTTCGGCTCGATCTGGAAGGTCTCATGCTCTCCGTTGTCCACTCGGGCGGCTTCCGGAGGGGCATGGGCCGGGTGCGGCTTCAGCCAGTAGGCGGCGAGAGTGGGGACGAAGGTCCGGGACAGCAGGTAGGCCGCGACCATGCAGAACGTCACCGCCAATGCCATCGGCTTGAAGAGGAACTGGCCCAGCTCCGAGGTGATCGCCAGCGGCCACAGGACCATCAGGGTACACAGGCTCGCCACCAGCTCGGGCATCGCCACCTCGCTGGCCCCGAGGAACGCCGCCTCGCCGGGGGCGTGACCTTCGGACAGCTTCCGGTGAGTGTTCTCCAGGCAGATGATGGCGCTATCGACCATCGGGCCGATCGCCAGGGAGAGCCCGGCAAGTGTCATGACATTGATGGTATTCCCAGTCGCTTGAAGGCACGAGCACGCGACGAGGACGGAGAGGGGGAGGGTCAACACGGCGATCGCCGTCATCCGCCACTGGCCCAGGAAGATCAGGATCACCAGGCAGCACAGCACTGCCCCCGTGATGCCTTCCTGCGCCAGGCTCGCGATCGACTGGCGGACGTAGACCGACTGGTCCATGACGACCTTCAGGCTGATGTCCGGCCGGGAGATCCGGTCCTCCATCCCCTGAACCGCTGCCTTGAGGGTGTCGACCACCGTGAGCGTGCTGGCACCGAGCTGGCGGAAGACCGGGATGTAGACCTCCCGCCGGCCGTTCACGCGAACGATGTTGGTCTGGATGAAGCTGGAATCCTCCGGCCGGGCAACTTCGCTCGAGGTAGGCTGCGTTACCCTGGCGCTGGAGAGGGGGATGTTCCCCATGTCCTGGATGTTCCGGAACATGGAGTTGCTGTCGATGGCGAAATCGGTCGCGCCCAGCTTGATGTCGCCGGTCGGCAGAAAGACATTGTAATCGTCCATTGACTTCATGACGTCGAGCGGCGATAGCCCCCGCGCCTGCATCCGATCGCGGTCGAGATAGAGCATCACGGCCCGGATCTTTCCTCCGTAGACGACCGGGGCGTTCGCGCCGGGAATCGCCATGATCATGTTCCGGACCTCGTACCGGCCCACGTCGTAGAGGATCGATTCGGTGTTGGCCGCATCGCCGCTGTCGACGGCCACCAGACTGACCGGCGTCGTGCTGGTCGGGTCGAATGGAAGGACCACCGGCGGGAGCGTACCCGGCGGCAGATTGGGGATCGCCGCCAGCGCCAGCGAATTGACCTGGGTCAACGCCCCGTTGGGGTCGACGTCGTCCTGGAAATAGCTGCGGATGATGCTGGCGCCGACGACCGAGCGCGATTCCAGGCGTTTCGTTCCCGACGCCTGACCGGCCCACCGCTCCATCCGGTTGGTGATGTCGTTGGCAACGCCGTCGGCCGGCATCCCGCCGTAGAAGGTCAGCGTCTGAACGGCCGGGCTCTTGAACACCGGGAGGATGTCGCTCGGAATCGACCTGACGGAGAGAATCCCCAGGACCACGATGGTCAGGGCCATGACCGTGACGGCACGGGGGTGCTTCAAGGAAGACTTGATCAGGCCGTTCATGATCCCATGAGCCTCGGAGAACGTTCTCAAATGATCTCGATCAACCACCGCACCGTTGCATAGACACGAGTGCCGCCCTCGCATTCCGTACCGTCATGTCGAAGGCGGTCGTGATGGTGCCCTCTTCCCTGCAGCCTCGGACCTCCAGGTGTTGGTCCGGCGGTAAGTCAGCCGGGGGACTAGCCATGAATATCCATTGTGTCATGCACATGTCCTTTCCATCGCGGCATTGTATTCGCCACGGCGCGCGGCCCGGTTGCACCTGGCTCGATGATACAGAGCTTGCTGTGCCGCCAACACGTTGGCCTCCTTGCCTTGCCAGATCTCCAAAGCCGGTTGCTGGATGGCGCGGGCAAACGAAAACGCCAACGCCCAGGGCAGTCGCGACTTGAATCGGACATTCATGGCATTCAAGCGGGCCGAGGCCAGTTCGGCGGATTGGCCGCCGGACAGGAACGCAATCCCCGGAACGGCGCGGGGACGGCTCGCAAAAGACACCTCACCGTTGCGTCGGCCACCTCGTCGACCGTCTTCTTGCTTGGGGCAGGTCAACCCCGGAAGCACCATGTTGGGCTTCAGGATCAGACCCTCCAGCGTCACGCGTTGCGTGTAAAGCTGGTTGAAAACCGTTCGCAGGACTTCCTCCGTTACCTCGCGGCACCGCTGGAGGGTATGCTCGCCGTCCATGAGCACCTCCGGCTCGACGACGGGGACCAGTCCGGCTTCCTGGCACAACGCGGCATAGCGAGCCAACGCCTGCGCGTTGGCCTCGATGCAACCCCGGCTAGGAATGCCATCGCCCACGGCGATCACCGCGCGCCACTTGGCAAAACGGGCGCCCATTTGAGAATACTCCTTGAGGCGGTCGCGCAATCCGTCCAGCCCCTCGGTGATTCTCTCTCCGGGATGAGCCGCCATGTCCTTGGCACCGGTGTCAACTTTGATGCCGGGAATGATTCCCGCATCGGTGATGGCTTTGACCAAGGGAGTGCCATCCTTCTTCTTCTGGCGGATCGTCTCGTCGTAGAGGATTGCGCCACTGATGCACTCACCGAGACCGGGCGTGGTCACAATCAACTCCCGATAGGCGCGCCGGGCCTCCTCGGTCTGGGGAATCCCCAGCCTGGCGAATCGTTTGTTGCACGTTGGATTGCTTTCGTCCATCGCCAGCAGGCCCTTGTCGCCGGCGACCAGCGTCCTCGCGGTGTCTATAAGCTCTTGCGCATTCATTTGGGGTTGCTCCACTTCCAGTTCCGGATCTCCGGCAAGTCCTGGCCGTGTTCATCAATGTAATGCTTGTGCTCGATGAGCTTGTCCTGCATCTGCTGCTTCAGGTAGGCACCCTTGGAGCCCAAATGCGGCAGGCGATCCACCACGTCTTGCACCAGATGAAAGCGGTCCAGGTCGTTCTGCACCCGCATGTCGAAGGCCGTCGTGATGGTGCCCTCTTCCTTGTAGCCCCGGACATGGAGGTTGCGGTTGGTCCGGCGGTAGGTCAGCCGGTGGACCAGCCAGGGGTATCCATGGAAGCCAAAGATGATGTGCTTGTCTTTGGTGAAAAGCGAATCGTAATCCGTTTCGCTCAGCCCGTGCGGGTGCTCGCTCGCAGACTGCAGCTTCATCAGATCGACGACATTGATCACCCGGATCTTCAGATCGGGCAGATGCTCGCGAAGGATGGAAACGGCGGCCAGAATCTCCAGCGTGGGCGTGTCTCCGCAGCAGGCCATCACCACGTCCGGCTCGGCTGTCCTGGTCGTTGCTGGCCCATTGCCAGATGCCAATTCCTTCCGTGCAATGCACGACCGCGGCGTCCATGGTCAGCCATTGCGGGAGGGCGTGTTTGCCGGCCACCACCACGTTGACGTAATGCCGGCTGCGCAGGCAGTGATCAAAGACCGACAGCAGACAGTTGGCGTCGGGCGGCAGGTAAACGCGGACGATATCGGCCTTCTTGTTGATCACGTGGTCGAGGAAACCGGGATCCTGGTGCGTGAAGCCGTTGTGATCCTGCTGCCAGACGTGGGAGGCGAGCAGATAGTTCAGCGACGCGATCTTCCGGCGCCAGGGCAGTTCCAACGTCACCTTCAGCCACTTGGCGTGCTGGCTGAACATCGAGTCGACGATGCGAATGAAGGCCTCATAGCTGTTGAACAGCCCGTGCCGCCCGGTCAGCAGATATCCTTCCAGCCAACCCTCGCACTGGTGCTCGCTGAGCATCGAGTCCAGCACGCGTCCGGCGGGCGCGAGGAATTCATCATTCTTTACTTCCCGGGCGTCCCACTGCCGATTGGTGACCTCAAAAACCGCGCCCAGGAGATTCGAGAGTGTCTCATCGGGACCGAAGATGCGGAAATTACGCTGATCCTGATTCAGCTTGGCCACGTCACGCAGGAACTTACCCAGCACGAGCGTATCCTGGCCGTCAACGGCACCAGGCGAAGGCACATTCACCGCGTGAACGTGGAAGTCCGGCATGCGCAGGTCGCGCAGCAGAATTCCGCCGTTGGCGTGCGGATTGGCGCCCATCCGCCGGTCGCCCTTCGGCGCCAGCTCGGCCAATTCCGGCATGAGCCGGCCATTTTCATCGAACAGCTCCTCGGCCTTGTAGCTTTTCATCCAGCTTTCAAGCTGCTTGACATGATCGGGATGCTCGGCATCCACCAGGAGCGGCACCTGGTGCGCTCGGAAGGTGCCCTCGACTTGCAGGCCATCGACCACCTTCGGTCCCGTCCAGCCCTTGGGTGACCTGAGGACGATCATGGGCCAGCGCGGACGAACGGCGTCGTTCTGTGTTCCGGGCATTCTCTTGAATTTGCCGGATGTCCTCGATGGCCTTTTCCAGGGTGGCGGCCATGAGTTGATGCATCTTTTCCGGCTCATCACCTTCCACAAAGTGAGGCGTCCAGCCGCAGCCTCGGAAGAATTGCTCCAATTCCTCATGCTCGATGCGGGCCAGGACGGTCGGGTTGCTGATCTTGTAGCCGTTGAGGTGCAGGATCGGCAGCACGGCTCCGTCGGTAATTGGGTTGAGAAGCTTGTTGGACTGCCAGGCGGTGGCCAGGGGGCCCGTTTCCGCTTCACCGTCGCCGACGACGCAGGCGACGATCAGACCGGGATTGTCGAACGCGGCCCCGAAGGCATGGCTGAGCGAGTACCCCAGCTCGCCACCTTCGTGAATTGACCCCGGCGTCGTCGGCGCAACGTGGCTGGAAATCCCGCCGGGAAACGAGAACTGCTTGAACAGCTTCTTGAGCCCGGCTTCGTCCTGGCTGACGTTCGGATAAATCTCGCTCCAGGTGCCTTCGAGGTAAACGTTGCCCACAATCGCCGGGCCACCGTGACCGGGACCGGCGATGTAGAACATATCCAGGTCATACTTCTTGATGACCCGGTTCAGGTGCACGTAAATGAAGTTCTGGCCCGGCGTCGTGCCCCAGTGACCGACCACCAGCGGCTTCACGTGCGACAGCTTCAGCGGCTCTCGAAGCAAAGGGTTGTCGTAGAGATAGATCTGGCCGACGGACAGGTAATTGGCGGCCCGCCAGTAGGCATCGATCTTGCGGAGTTGTTCGGACGCAAGGGGAACGTTGCTGTCCGCAGGTTGCGACTCCAGTCTCGTAGGGGGCCGGGCAGCGCGGAGTTGTTCGGGCGCAAGAGCACTCTTCTTGACTTCGAGTTTCGACATCGGCTGGCTCCTTGATCAGGTTCTGTTGGTGTGAATTCGTGGATCATCAAAAGCAATCATGATGGCAGGGCCGTGAGACGAGCCACGGCCCTGGCGATCATCAACTCTTCGTCGGTGTGGATAACCCGGACCTTGACCGGCCCTTGGTCGGTCGAGATCAGGAGGGCGCTGGACGCGTTTCGGCCTTCGTCCAAGGCGATCCCGAGGAATCCCAGTCCCGCGCAGATCCGGCGGCGGATCTCGGGAGCGTTCTCACCGATCCCCCCGGCGAACACCAGGGTGTCGATCCCGCCGAGCGCGGCGGCGAAGGCGCCGATCCACTTCTTCGCCTGATAACAAAACAGTTCGATCGCCTCGGCCGCCCGGACGTCGACATTCTGCCGTTCCAGGAGATCGCGCACATCGGAGCTGGTTTCCGAGACGCCGAGCAGGCCGGACTTGTGGTTCACGAGGCTGTCGAACTGGTCGGCCGTCATCCCCTCGGCCCGCGACAGGAACCGGACCAGGCCCGGATCGAGGTCGCCCGTGCGCGTCCCCATGACCAGCCCGGAGGCCGGCGTGAAGCCCATGGTCGTGTCGATGGAATGGCCCCCCTGGACCGCCGCCAGGCTCGCCCCGGCGCCGAGGTGCGCCAGGATGACGCGGCCCCGGGCTTCCTCCGGGCCGCCGACCCGGGCCAGTTCCTCCATCAGATACGCATACGAAAGCCATGGAAGCCATAGCGCCGGACCCCGGCGGCCTCGAACCGCCGGGGGATCGGCACGATCTGGGCAACGCGGGGCATGTCGTGATGAAATGCGGTGTCGAAGCACACAACCTGGGGTAAGTCGGGATCACGGTTTCGGAACGCCTCGATCAGCTCGATCTCGCCCGGCATGTGATCCGGGTCGTACGAGCTGATCCTCCGCAATTCGTCGATCAGCTCGGCCGTGACCCGTTCGGGCTGATGGTAGCGTCTCCCCCCATCAACGACACGATGCCCGACGGCGGCGATCTCCGCGAACCCGACTGCGCGTTCGAGCCAATCGATCAGCAGGCGGACGGCCGCCTTCTGGTCCGGGGCATCGACCGGGCGATCCTCCTTGCGACCGCCGTCGGCCTGGGCCACGACCCACCGGGCATCCTCCTGCCCGATCCGATCGACCCGACCGGACAGGAGCCGCGCCGACGCATCGGTCCGCTCGAAGAGCGCGAACTTGAGGCTCGATGACCCACCGTTGATCGTCAGGATGCGGGAGCGTCCCGGCCCGGCGGTCTGGTCCCGGAAGCATGAGATTGGCACATGTAAGTGGTCATCATCTTTCTTGATTCGTAGAATCTGTCTTGTCGTGATCTTGCACCTCAGCGCGTCTTCACTTTGGACAATGATTCGTAGCCGGATAGGACGTCGAATAATTCCTCATCGATGGAAGTCTGGCGCAGGCGGCGGAACGTCTGATTCAGGTCTCCCATCAGCTCGTCGATGTTTTTCTCGGCTCGTTGCATGGCGGCCAGGCGGCTCGCGTTTTCGGCTGCCAACGATTCGGCGCAAGCCTTGTAGAGCGAGACAAAAAGATACTCCCGGACGAGTGCCTGCAAGCGTCTGCTCACGGTCACCGATGACCTCGGGCAGGTTTTTGGTCGGCCAGGGGAGATGGGCCAGCCTGAGTCCCCATTGATTCATCCAGGGGCAGCAGGTGTTGACTGACGGGTTCATAAGCCGCCCCGGACTTGGGGCGGTTGTGGAAGAGGTAAAGTTGAACGATCTCGCCCTTGCCGTGATGCGCTTCACTTTCCACGAGAATCTGCCCGACGAGCGGCGTGATGGCGTTGACGGAAGTCGGAACGGCGAAAAGTCCCACCGGCGGGAGACCGGCATCCGCCAGCCGCGATTGAACGCGCTCGCCGACGGCCCAGACTTTCTTTTCGCCGGGCAGAGGATCGAGCGCCTTGGCGACAAAATCCGCCAGCACATCATTGAACTGGCCGACGAGTCCCTGATCCGAGCCGAAGACGATAGCGGTCACCGTCTTCGCAGCCGCGGCTGGCCGTCCGGCTTGCTCGGCGGCGGTCTCCCCCCGCTTCCTCAAGCAGACGACCAGGCCCAGTTCCACAGTGCGATCATAGTCCGCCAGTGCCAGCACCGACTTCTCATATTGTCCGATGCTCGAGGCTGCCAGGGCCTTCATCGAGCGGACCACCGATTTCAGATCGCCTGCTCCGCTGATCTTGCGGCGCAGACTCGCCAATGTATCGCTCATGGCTTCTTCTTGGGTTCGGGAACGGGTTCTGGCTGGAAAGGCGCGATCGCTTTGCCGACGACTTGCAGAATCGCTTTGCGGTCCTCGTCGCTCAGCTTGTCGTTCGAGGAAAAGCGCTGACGAATCTCAGCCGGGATGTCCGCTGCCGCCTTTCTCAGAGCTTGCTCGGCATCCCGCACCTTGCCGATCGGCACACTGTCCAGGAGACCGCCGGTCAACGCCACGAGGATGACGATTTGTTCGGGGACAGACGCCGGTTCGAGCTCCGGTTGTTTGAGGATGGCCCGGATTCGCTGGCCATGGTCGATAATCTTGCGGGTGTGGTCATCAAGACGGGTGCCGAACTTGGCGAAGGATTCCAGCTCCGTGAACTGCGCGTACGCGAGCTTGAGATCGCCCGCCACCGCTCGGTAGGCCGCCCGTTGCGCCTTGCCACCGACGCGTGAGACGGACTTGCCGACATCGACGGCGGGAAGAACGCCCAGTTCGAACAGCGTCGGCGAGAGGTAAATCTGGCCGTCCGTTATGGAGATGAGATTCGTCGGAATGTACGCGGAGATGTTCTGCGCCTCGGTCTCGATGATGGGCAAAGCGGTGAGCGAGCCGCCGTGAAGGTCGTCGCCAAGATGAGTGGCACGCTCCAGCAGCCGCGAGTGGATGTAAAAGATATCGCCGGGAAACGCTTCGCGACCGGGTGGGCGGCGAAGCAGCAAGCGAAAGCTCGCGATAGGCACGGGCATGGTGGGTGAGGTCGTCGTAAACGATGAGCACGTCCCGGCCCGCTTCCATGAAATGCTCCGCGATGCTGGTCGCGGCGTAGGGGGCGATGTAGGCGAGCCCGGGCGGGTCGTTGCCTTCGGTCACGACGACGACGGTATAATCCATCGCGCCGTTCTCGCGTAGGTTGGCGACGACCTTGGCGACGGCGGACGCTCGCTGGCCGATGGCGCAATAGACGCACAGCACATTCTGGTCGCGCTGGTTCAGAATGGTGTCGATCGCGATGGCGGACTTGCCGGTTTGCCGGTCGCCGAGGATCAGTTCGCGCTGGCCGCGGCCGATCGGAATGAGCGCGTCGATGACGATGAGGCCGGTCTGAAGAGGCACGGAGACACGAGCGCGGTCCATGATAGGCCGGGCGGGGCGTTCGATGGGCAAACGCTGGCTGGAGGCGACCGGCCCTTTGCCATCGAGTGGCCCGCCCAGCGGGTGATGACGCGCCCGATCAGCCCATCGCCCACCGGCACGTCCATCACACGACCCGTGCGCTCGACCTCATCGCCCGCGTGCAGATGCTCGCATTCGCCAAGGAGCACGACGCCGATTTCGTCCGAATCGACGTTGAATGCGATCCCGTACAGATCACCGGGAAACTTCACCAGCTCATCAAAGCCCACGCCCGGAAGGCCCGAGACCTTGGCGATGCCGATGGAGACCCTCGTGATCGTTCCCACCTCCTGCGGCGTCATTGCGGCGTGAACGCTTCCAGCGTGCGGCTGATACCCGCGAACGCCTGGTCGAAGATGGTACGCAGGCTATCAGGCGAGTTGTTCATTGGGTCCCCTTTGGCGCCGAGGACACCGGTTCAAGCTCGGGCTTGGCTTCAGCCTTGGGCTCGGGCTTGGCTTCGACTTTGGCCTTGGGCTCGGGCTTGGCTTCGACTTTGGCCTTGGATCGGCTCGGGCTTGGCTTCGGCTCGGACTTTGGCCTTGGGCTCGGGCTTGGCTTCCTGTTGCAGAAGTTTGCCGGCGCTCTTTTCCAGCGTCGACAGATAGTCCGCGATGCTCCAGGCCACCTTCTGTCCGTTGGTGGAGAGTTCGATGCCGCTGACCAGCTCCGGCGCGGTCTCGAACTGCACATGAGCGTCCGGGGCGAACGTTTCCTTCACCGCACTTTCGATGGCGTTCCGCTGTGCCGGCGGCAGATCAAACGCGCTATGCACGCTCACCGTGTGGTTTGAGGTCTTGAAGGCGGCCGCCAACTGCTCCTTGGCCGCGCCGGTCAGGGCACGCACGCGCTGGACGAACACGTCGCCCATGCGTTCCTCGAGGCTCGTGCCGGCGAGGTCCGTCAGTGTCTTCCGCGTGATGGCGAAGACCTGCTTCTGGGTCCAGCGGATGATTTCTTGACTCAGGTTGCGTTGTTCGGTTCGCAACGCATCCTGGCGTTTGGCACGCAAGGCATCGGCATCCTTTCGTGCTTCGTCGAGCAGCCTCTGACGTTCGGCTGTGGCCTCGTCCGCGGCTTTTTTCAAGAGCGCTGCACGCTCCTGGTCGAATGCCTCGTTCTTGTGCTGAAAGTCGTCGCGCTCCTTCTGCGCTTCCGCCTTCTTCGCCTCGGCCTCCGCGAGTTGGGTGGCGATCCCTTTCGCCCGTTCGTCGATGGCGTGGAGGATGGGTTTGTAAAGGAATCGCTTCAACAACCACACCAGGATGAGGAAGTTGATTGCCTGGGCGATGACGGTGAACCAGTTGATTGAGCATGGCTCACTTTCCTGTGGCTTGGGCAATGACGTGGTTCCAGAACGGGTTGGCGAAGATCAGGATCATCGAGATCACGAGACAGTAGATGGCAATGGATTCGATCATCGCCAGGCCCACGAACAAGGTTCGTGTGATGGTGGTTGCGGCATCGGGCTGTTGTGCCAGCGAGCTCAAGGCCGTCGAGACGGCCCGTCCTTCGCCGAGCGCGGGCGCGATACTCCCCAGTCCGATCGTGACGCCGGCGGTAATGATCGAAACGATCGCGATCAGAGTCATGCTGTCCATATGTGTCCTTTCGTTGCTGGTGGTCGTGGTTCATGCTTCGCGGGTTCGCGTGGCGGCCGCGATGTAAACGGTGGCGAGGATGCTGAAAATGTAAGCCTGCACCATGCCGGTGAGCAGACCGAGCAGGTCCATGAAGATCGGGAAGATGAGGGGCGTGATCGTCAGCAAGATGCCGACAATCATCGTCCCGCTCATGATGTTGCCGAACAGACGGATGGCCAGGGCAAACGTGCGCGAGAGCTCGCTGATGATGTTAAACGGCAGCATGATCCACGTCGGCTTCAGGTAGGACTTCAGGTAACCGCCCAACCCTTGCTCCTCGATGCCGAAGAGCGGCACGGCGACGAACACGGAGATCGCCAGCGCCGACGTGGTCGAGAGCGAACCAGTCGGTGCTTCGTATCCTGGGATGATCGCGCAGAGGTTGGACACCGCGATGAACAGGAACAAGGTGCCCAGAAAACCCAGATATTTCTCCGGATGGTGAAGGCCAACTTCCTCGATCTGTTCCTTGATGGTGGTCACGACGATTTCGAGGAAGCCTTGCCAGCGCGAGATGTGCACTTCGGTCACGAGCTTGCGCGTGATCAGCCACGCGCCAACCGTCATCACGAGCATCAACACCCAGGTCGTGACGATCGTGCTATTGAGCTCGACAAAGCCGTACCGCCAGAAAACCAGGTCATCGGGAGCTAAGGCGCACATGCTGGTCTCCTCTTCCAATGGAGTGTGCTCTTCCGCCGGCGCGTGCGTGAGCCGCCTCACGACGATGACGCGCGCGACCACAAATCCAAGGAGGCACGCCACGAGCCTCGACCAATGACCCTGCGAAACAAAATAGAATCCAGCCAGAATCACACCGGTTCGCAGCAGCAGGCTGCCGAGGAACCAGAGCGCCGGCCTCTCGGACGCAACACCCTTCTGGACCGTCCACCAAAGGCCGCCGAAGAAAAACACGCCGAGCAAGGCGCCGCCATGAGAACGCCAGGACAAGAGCCGAGGATGTCACTCATCCGGATCCTCCTGTCATCTCCGCTTTATTCCGATTCAACCCAATGCCAGGCATTGAGACAGCCGATGATCAAACCGATGAAAATCAGCATCAGCGTCCATGAATACGTTGACTCGGATAGTGCTTCGTCCACCCAGAGACCGAGTGCCACGCCGATCAGGGTCGGAATCGTCACCGACCAGCCAATCAACCCCGACATGCCCAAGCCGAACCAGATGCTCTTCGTGGCTCTGCGCTGGGCCTTCAGCTTGCGCGCCGCCTGTGCGCCGACCTGCCGGCTGAAGGTCGTCTCTTCGTTTGCGACATTCGCTCTGTACTCTTCATTCATGTTGAAATTCCATGAAGCGGCGGATGAATCCGCTCTCCATCTTCGCCAGCACCGAGCGAACGCTCTTCTCCTGCTCGTCCACGGTGAGAAACTCCTGCTTCACCGCCTCGTGGAGTTTGTCGAGGTCCGTCCCGCCGATCGCATTACGCACCGAGACCAGAACATCCATGCCCGTCTTGACCAGCACCCCTTGATCGACGGCCAGATAGACCTCGCCTTCCGCCTCCGTTTCATAGGTCAGAATCCCCGGCGCCAGGGCTGCCGCGCAGTCGAGCCGGTGCGGCAAGAGTCCAAACGAACCCTGGAGTGTCTGGGCCACGATCCGTTTCACGCCCTTCTTGTCGATGAAGATCTGGAAGGGGAGGAGAACCTTGAGATTAATGGGCGTTGGCTCCCTGTTCGACCTTGGGTTTGGGTTTCCCGTTCGCCTGGGGTTTCACTTGAACTTTGGGTTTGGGACCGGGCTCGGCAGGACTTACGGGCTTGGCGGCCTTCGCTTTTTCCTTGGCCTCGTCGATCGCCCCGATCATGTAAAAGGCACTCTCGGGATAGTCCTTGAACTCATCGTTCAAGATGCGCTCACAGCCGTCGATCGCGTCCTTCAGGCTGACGTCCTTTCCCTTGATGCCACTGAACTGCTCGGTCGCGAAAAACGGCTGGGTCAGAAATCGCTCCAGCCTGCGGGCGCGACCGACGACGTTACGGTCATCCGGAGAGAGTTGCTCCATCCCGAGCATGGCAATGATGTCCTTGAGTTCCTCGTACTGCGCCAGCGTCTTGCGGATTTCCTGCGCCAGGAGGTAATGCCGCTGCCCGATGATGGTCGGTGTTGCCATCTTGGAGTTGGATTGCAGCAGATCGATGGCCGGGTACAGTCCCTCGCTCGCCCGCTTGCGGGAGAGAACGATCGACGCGGAAAGGTGCGAGAACGTGTGCACCGCCGCCGGGTCGGTCAGGTCGTCCGCCGGCACATAGACAGCCTGAATGGACGTGATGGCGCCCGTGTCGGTGTTGGCGATGCGCTCCTCCAGTCCCGATAACTCGGTGCCCATTGTCGGTTGATAGCCCAGGCGCGACGGCATCTGCCCCATCAAGCCGGACACTTCCATGCCAGCCTGGATGAAGCGAAAAATGTTATCGATGAGCAACAGCACGTCGCGATGCTCATCATCCCGGAAATACTCGGCCATCGTGAGCGCGGCGAGTCCCACGCGGAACCGGGCGCCTGGAGGCTCGTTCATCTGGCCGAACAGCATGACCATGTGCGGAAGCACGCCAGCTTCTTTCATATCATGGTAGAGCTCTTCCCCTTCGCGACAGCGCTCGCCGATGCCGCAAAACATGCTCACTCCCTTTTGATGCCCGACCATGTTGTGAATCATTTCGGTGAGCAACACCGTCTTGCCCACGCCCGCGCCTCCGAACAGTCCCGCTTTGCCGCCGCGCTCCAGCGGCACCAGCACGTCAATGACCTTGATGCCCGTTTCAAAGACTTCGGACTTGGTGGAACGACTGGCCAATGGCGGAGGGTCTCGATGGATGGTGCGCCATTCCACATCGGACGGCGCCGGCTGGCGGTCGATGGCGTTTCCGAAAACGTCGAACATTCGCGAAAGAATTCCTTTGCCCACCGGCACCTTCAATGGCCCGCCGGTGTCCTCCACAGCCATGCCGCGAGCGAGACCCTGGGTGGGATGGAGTGCGATCCCGCGGACATGATGGACATCGAGCTGCATCAGCACCTCGATGGCAACTCGCGTTTCCTTCCCAGCGCGCAGCAACGAGTAGATGGGCGGCAAGCTGTCATCGAACCGCACATCGACCACGCTTCCACGCACCGACGTGATCACGCCGTGATTCGAGTGCCTTGGTTCCGTTGAGCGGATATCGCCGAATGGGTCATTGTAGCGCCTCGCTCTTGGATGCGATGCAGGCCATCAGCTCTTTCCAGGACTTGACAAACGATCTGGCCCCTTCATCCTGGAGCTGAGTGGTCAGCGCATCGGTGTAGATGCCAGCCTTGGGGAACCTGGTGAGCACCTCGTGATCCCATCCGCTGGTGAGCAGGACACCACCGATACCCAGAAACAACGTCCTGATCGGGATCGCTCTTTTCATTTGGCCTCCCTGAACTCCGTCTGCGACCCTTGACAGTTCGTGCATCGAGCCAGAAGAATGGCGCTCGATCGTGGGCTCATGTGGTAAGTGTGTTGATCCTCGCATAGCGGTTCCTCGCCCGCGACACACAGATCTTGTGGCGCTTCGCGAGACGTGTCAACAGCCAGATGCCACCGAGCACCCGGCAGTACGGGCGGCAGAACGAACTGCAACCGCATCGGCGCCGGCGTTGAACATCAGGCACAGTGCGCGCTGCTCATCCTCATGGATCCGACAGGCAAACTGCTTGACCTTCGGGTCGGCCCAGTTGGGCAATCCTCCTTGCGGGCCAAACCAATGGATCTCGGCGTCCGTGTAGAATTGCTCCTTGCTCAGAATCGGATGGGCACGACGAAAGGCGATCATGCCACTGGGTGAAGCGGAAGATTTCCCTGTGCCGTTCCAGACAGCTCCAGTCATGCCAGCTCGTTTCGTTGTCCTGGCAGTAGGCGTTGTTGTTGCCGCCTTGCGTGCGACGAAATTCGTCGCCGCCGAGCAGCATCGGCACGCCGCGCGAGATCAGCAGGGTCAGCAAGAAGTTCTTGATCTGGCCTTTCCGCAAGGTCTCGATCCCGGCATCCTTCGTCTCGCCTTCAGCGCCGTAGTTCTCGCTGAAGTTGGAGTCGGTCCCGTCATGGTTGTTTTCTCCGTTCGCTTCATTGTGCTTGTAGCGATAGCTCACCAGGTCGTTCAGAGTGAATCCGTCGTGGCAAGTGACGTAATTGATGCTGCTCTCGGGGCCTTTGCCGGACTTGGTATAGATGTCGGCACTGCCGCAGATGCGGCTGGCAAACAAACCGAGCATCCCATCATCGCCACGCCAGAAACGCCGGACATCATCACGGTACCGGCCGTTCCACTCCGCCCAGCGCCGCTCTGAAAAACTACCCACCTCGTACGCACCGGCGGCGTCCCAGGCCTCGGCGATGATCTTGACATCTCTCAAGATCGGGTCCTCGGCGATCCGTTCGAGCAGCGGGGCATTGGCTAGCAACTTGCCAGTCCCGTCCCGGCCGAGAACCGACGCCAGGTCAAACCGGAATCCATCCACATGCATCTCGACCATCCAGTAACGGAGCGCGGCCAAGATGTGATCCCGCACCACGGGATGGTTGGCGTTGATGGTGTTGCCTGTGCCCGTGTAGTCCTTGTAGTAGCGTTTGTCGCCCGCCAGCGTGTAGAAGATCGCGTTTTCCATCCCGCGGAAACAGAGCGTCGGACCCAGCTCGTTTCCCTCCGCCGTGTGATTGAACACCACGTCCAGAATCACTTCGATGCCGGCATTGTGAAAGGCCCGGACCATTTCCTTGAACTCCAGCTTCTGCTGGCCCAGACCTCCCGAACTGCTGTAGGAAGCTTGGGGTGCACAGAAAACCACGGGGTCGTATCCCCAGTAATTCCTGAGCGGTTCACCGTTGCGGATTCCTGCGCGTCACAGAGGTTTCATTGAACTCCTGCACGGGCATCAGTTCCACGGCAGTCACTCCCAGGGTTTGAGATAGGGAATCTTTTCCATCAGGCCTCGGTAGGTTCCCGGATGGACCACGCCCGACTCGGGATGATTGGTAAAGCCGCGAACATGCATTTCGTAAATGACGGTCTTCGACCAGGGATGCCGGGGCGGCTGGTCTCCATCCCACTCGAAGGGCTCGTTGACAAATACGCATTTCGGCATCGACCTGGAGTTGTCCAGAGTCGAGAGAGCCAGGTCTTTCTCCGGCGCCGACGGGTCGTATCCGCGTGCCGCTGCAAAATCCCACGGGGGCAGCCGCGAAATCGCGGTGGCAAGGGGATCGAGGAGAAGCCTGTTGAAATTGAATCGATGTCCTTCGCTGGGTTCGTAAGGGCCATCCACGCGGTAAGCATAGAGTTGACCGGGACCGATCCCCTCCACCCAAACGTGCCATACGTCGCCAGTGCGATTGCGTGCTGAATCCAGATCGATTGCCCGGGAGGGCCTGCGTCTTCCGGATGATCAAACAACTCGAGTCGAACGCGGCTGGCGTGACGGCTGAAAATGGCGAAATTGACACCTCCGCTCCTTTCCTGGGTTCCCAAAGGCAGAGGAGAGCCCGCCCGAACGTCAGCGCGCTCGGAGATCTCCGAGATATCATCGTGCAACTTGTGTTGGGCCGTTTTCATCATCGTTGCCATAGGATTCGACCGGATTCCAGCGGAACCGCCACGCCGGAGCACTGAGGTATCACTCGCGCCGTGTAGTCTGTCGCCGGACGTGTAGTGGGTACCGTTGCGTGATAGAGGCAGCGGCGGGATGCGTCAGGTAGTGGTCGCGCGCACCGCATTTCCTCCCGAACCGGATCGCCGCCGTCGATTCCGTCCGCATAAAGCTCAACTCGCACCGCATTCGGGTCGAGATCGTTCAGTGAGATTTCGACTTCAAACACGTCGTGGTCCGCGTTGGTCTTGACCCGCCAGTCTCCGAAGTGCAACGAGCCCCAGTTCCGATCCACCGCATGCTGCCAATCGACCGCTTGCCTGCCCATTGCGCCTTTGTTGGCCGCGCGCTCGCGGTAGGCGGCAGCAGCCGGGAGGTAGTGTTGCTCGGTGTATTCGCGCACCGTGCGGTTGGCGGAGAAGCGCGGTGTCAACCGCGCCATGCTTTCCCGCATCCGCTTGACCCATGCGGTGGGAATGCCGCTCTCATCTCGGGTATAAAACTCCGGGATCACCTCCCGCTCGAGCAGGTCGTAGAGCGCGTCGGCTTCGACGGCGTCCCAGGCGGGATCGTCGCCATGCTCCTGGCCGTCCCCCAACGCCCACCCCACTTCGGGCGTGTATGCTTCGGCCCACCAGCCATCCAATTCCGAGAGATTGATCCCTCCATTGACGAGCACCTTCATGCCGCTCGTTCCGCTCGCCTCCCAGGGTCGCCGTGGCGTGTTGATCCAGACGTCCACCCCCTGCACCAGGTTCTCCGTTATCAACATGTCGTAGTCGCCCAGGAAGACGATGTAAGGTCGGGTCTCTGGCTGGCGGATGAAGTTTATCCATTCATGGATCAAGGCCTGCCCCGCTCGGTCCTGCGGATGGGCCTTGCCGGCGATGATGAGTTGCACCGGGCCCTCAGGATTAGCCAAAAGGCGCAGCAAACGCTTCCGGATTGTGCAGCAGCAAGTTCGGTCTCTTGTAAGTCGCGAAGCGGCGCGCAAAGCCCAATGTCAATGCGTTGGGATCAAAGAGCTGCTTCGCCCCGGCGACCTCCGCTCGGCGACGCGCCAGAGGAGGTCAGTTGCCGGGACAATCGTTCGCGGGCGTATTCAACAAGAGACTTGCTGGCGGCGTTACGGAATTGCCAGAGCCGGGCGTCGGAGACGCGGCGAATGTCCTGCCCCAGGGTTTCCGTCGTCCCCAGCCAGCGGTCCTTTCCACAGGCTTCCGTCCAAAGATCATCGGCCGGGGCCGAGTCCCAGCTCGGCATGTGGACTCCGTTGGTCACGTGTCCGACCGGCACTTCGTCCTCCGGCCAGTGCGGAAAGAGCGGCCCGAAGAGATGCCGGCTCACCTTCCCGTGCAAGCGACTCACGCCGTTGACCGCCCCGCTCCCGCGGATTGCCAGATAGGCCATGTTGAAACTCTCCGACGATTCGTCTGAGTTCTGGCGGCCCAGGGCCAGCAAATCGTGGACGGTAATGCCAAGCTTGTCTTGGGCGTACCGGCCGAGGTATTGCTCGATGAGAGCCGGAGCAAAGCGATCAAAGCCCGCGGGCACCGCCGTGTGGGTGGTGAAAAGGTTCCCGGCTCGCGTAATGGCGAGTGCGACTTCAAAAGGCTGCCCGGTCTCGTTCATGCAAGTCCAGGCTCGCTCCAAAATGGCGAACGCCGCATGCCCTTCATTCAGGTGGCAGACTTCCGGCTGGATGCCGAGTGCGCGGAGCAACCGCCATCCGCCGATTCCCAACACCAGCTCCTGCTGGAGCCGCAACTCCGGCCCGCCCCCATACAGCTCGCTGGTAATGCCTCTGTGAGCTGGGATGTTCGCGAGGTCATTGCTGTCCAGAAGGTACAGCTTGACTCTGCCAACCTGGACTTGCCAGGCGCGAAGCCAGACCGGGTAACCAGGTAAGTCGAGTTCTAGCCGCAACCATTCCCCGTTCGGTTGGCGCAACGGCGTGATCGGCAACTGTCCGGGATCGTTGTATGGGAAAAGGGCCTGCTGCGCTCCGTCCTTGTCAATCACCTGGCGAAAATAGCCTTGCTGGTAGAGCAGCCCCACGGCAACCACTGGCACCCCCAGATCGCTGGCGGCCTTGAGCTGATCGCCGGCCACATTGCCAAGGCCGCCCGAATAGATGGGGAGAGCTTCGCTTAACATGAATTCCATGCTGAAGTACACGACACAGGTCAGGGGAGATTGCGAGTAGGTCTGCTGAAACCACGCGGGCGTCTCGGCCGCCTGACGCCGGGTTTGCACAAGAGCATCTAACTTCTTGCGGAATGCAGGGTCGGCTAACGTGCGCTGGAGCTTGTCCCGCGAGACAGTCTGGAGAATAGCCCAGGGGTTTTGGGTGAGTTCCCAAAGAGCAGGATCAAGCTGCCGCCACACGTCGTCGGCGTAATGATTCCAGGACCAGCGCATGTCCAGGGCAAGCTCGGCCAGGGGACCGAATCCCTCGACTTCCGTGGGTGGAAAACAGTACATCGAGTTGCTTTCATGTGCGGGGGTGCTCATGGGATGTCCTTCACCTTTGTCTTGACCGTGGACCTCGGTTGCAGCGAACCCACTGTCAAAGTGTCGCTCACGGTGGCGCGAGCCCCTGCGTGGGATGGAGCGCGATCCCGCGGACCTGATGGACATCGAGCTGAGACGGCAAAATGGGTCATTGTAGCGCCTCACTCTTTGATGCGATGCAGTCCATCAGCTCTTTCCAGGACTTGACGAACGCCTCTGGCCCCTTCATCCTGGAGCTGAGTGGCCAGCGCATCGATGTCGATGCCGGCCTTGGCGAACCTGGTGAGTACCTCCTCGCAGTCCCCGCCGTGCGCGGGGAGAATGCCTTCGACCTCACCATGCTCAGCCAGGGCGTTCAACGTGCCCTCGGGCATGGTGTTCACCGTGAACGGGGCGGCGAGAGCCTTGATGTAGAGGAGATCGGAGGCCGAGGGGTCCTTGGTTCCCGTGCTGGCCCACAGCAGGCGCTGCGGGCGGGCACCGGCGTTGAGAATCCGCTGCCAGGGCGGGGAGTCGATCTGGGCGCGATACGCCTTGTAGGTGCGTTTTGCGATGGCGATGCCGAGCTGGTTACGCAGATTCTCGGGCACCTTCCCCGTGACGGCGACATCCCACCGACTGATGAACATTGAAGCCACAGAGCTGACATCGGGTTTCAGTCCGGCGGCAATCCGCCGCTCGATGCCTCGCAGGTAGGCCTCGGACGGCGGCCACGTATTGCTCGCGGGAGAAGAGCAAGGTCACGTTCACTGGCACGCCCGCGAGGATGGCTTCCTCGATGGCGGGCAGGCCCTCTTTGGTCCCCGGGATCTTGATATACAGGTTGGGGCGCCTCCCCCGGGCATGCAGTTCCTTGGCAGCGGCGATCGTGTTCTTCGTGTCGTGGGCGAGCAGTGGCGAGACCTCCAGTGAGACCCATCCGTCCACGCCGTCGGTCTGGTCATGGATCGGCCGGAACAGGTCCGCTGCCTCGGAGAGATCCTCCATCGCCAGTTCGAAGAACAGGGCCTCGCCCGACTTACCTTCCTTCAATTTCTGGCGGATGGCGTCGTCGTAGTCGCGACTGTTCTTGATGGCGTGATCGAAGATCGTGGGGTTGGAGGTGAGCCCCGTGACCGAGAGCTCCTGGATGTAGCGGCGGAGCGTGCCGCTGGTCAGCAGACCGCGGGTGATGTTATCGAGCCAGAGGCTCTGGCCGATTTCGTGGAGTTTCTGGGTCGCTTTCATCATTTCTCTCTTACAGTAGGGTCCGATGCGGTTTTGTCACATTCAGCTCGGTTGGACAGATCAGGGCGGGCAGGTCGTACCGGAGCAGGTCACCAATGTGGTCGATCGTGATGTCCGCGGGCGGGTAGGTGGCCAGGGCCGTGGGGTCGGCAGCGTAGTGCCCCTGCGCGGGAACACGGTCGTCAGGCGTGACCCCCATACCTTCTTCACCGCGGTCAGGATGCGCAGCTTGTCGTCCACCAGCACGTAGTGATGCGCCGGATAGTGCTTCTCGACGTCGTCCAGTTGCTGCTCCTTGTGGATGTAGATGAGCACGTGGCCCTCAACCGCCTCGAACAGTCCGGATCGCTCGATCTTGTGTGGCTGAAGGATCACGTCGCCGTCTGACAGGATGACCGTCGGCCCCCAGGTGCGCAGCTGCTCGATCACATCCAACGAGCCTGGGTAAAGTCGGTTGGCAAACGGATAGTCCAGAAGGTAAGAGGAGATCTGCAAGAAGTGCGGGTCGCACGGGTTCTCGGCCCGGTAGCGCTGCAGGGCGCCGAGGTAATCCGCGTAGCCGAGTTCCGCGCGCCGCTTCTCAAAGATCGCCCAGTACCGCTCCTGGCGCTCGGCCCCGAACGCTTGCATGAGATGTCGCTTCAGGTCAGCTACGATCCGATCGCCGTCGAGCAGGGTGTCATCCACGTCAAGCAGAAATACGACCGGGGCAGGTTGCGTCATCCGGACACCTCCTTGGGCTCGGGGTTGTGCCAGCAGCCGTCGCTGCGATCAGAGCGTCAGCCTCTTTCGGCCCCCAACTGCCTTGCTTGTAGGGGCGGGTCCGGTGGTGGGTCTTGAGGACTGGCTCGACCACCGCCCAGGCGGCCTCAACCGCGTCCTCACGGGTGAAGAGCGCGCCGTCGCCGGCCATGGCGTCGCCCAGGAGCCGCTCGTAGGGCGATTCCTCTCCCGGCTGTTCCTCGACCAGGTAGAGTTCTCGCTGGTCGCCGACGAACTCCTTGCCCGCGCGCTTGACGCGAGCGGCCAGGGCGACGGCGGAACTGGGGGAGAGCCGGAAGCGCAGATAGTTGGCCCGGCCGGTCGCCGGCGCTGAGTCGGCGAAAAGCTTCTGCGGCGGCGGCTTCAACTCCACCAGGACCTCGTGCGCCGTTTCGGCCAGGCATTTGCCGGAGCGCAGGTACCAGGGCACCCCCTCCCAACGCCACGAGTCGATGAAAAGCCGCAGGGCGCAGAAAGTCTCGACGTCGGAGTTCTTCGCCACGTTCGGCTCCTTCCGGTAGCCGGCGTACTGGCCGCGCACCAGGTCGTCGGGCTTCAGCGGGCGCATGGCCTGGAAGACCTTGGCTTTCTCGCTGTGCACGGCGCCAAAGCCCCGATAGGCCGGCGGCTCCATGGCAAGCAGCGCGACGACCTGGAAGAGGTGGTTCTGGATCACGTCGCGCAGACAGCCGGCGGTTTCGTAAAACGCGCCGCGGTTCTCCACGCCGAAATCCTCGGATAGGGTTATCTGGACGCTGGCCACGTAGTTGCGGTTCCAGATCGGCTCCAGGAACGAATTGGCGAAGCGGAAATAGAGGATATTCATGATCGCCTCCTTCCCGAGGAAGTGATCGATGCGGAAGATCGAGTCTTCCGGGAACACCGACCTCGCGACGCGGTTGAGCTCACGCGCGGAGGCCAGGTCGCGGCCGAACGGCTTTTCGACGATGACGCGCGCATGATCGGCCAAACCCGCGGCGCCGAGCCCTGTGATCACCGTCGCGAAGAGCGAGGGCGGGATGGCGAGGTAGTGCGCCGGGCGCCGAGCGCGACCCAGCGCCTCTTTGATCTTCGTGAACGTGCCCGGGTCGTTGTAGTCCCCGCTCACGTAACTGAGCAGGGACAGAAGATGGTCGAGGGCGCGCTGGTCATCGATCCCGCCCGATCGCTTGATGCTGTCCTTCACGCGATTGCGCAGATCCGCCAGACTCCATTTCGGGGAGGCGACGCCGATGACCGGAACCTTCAGGGCGCCTCGTTTCGCCATCGCATAGAGTGCCGGGAAGATCATCTTGTGGGCGAGATCGCCCGTCACACCGAAGAGCACCAGCGCGTCCGAATGGGAGGCGGTCATCAGGCACTTCCCTCCTTGGTGGCGGCCTTTTCTTCGTGGCCGCCGAACCCGTAACGCAGGGCGGACAGCACCTTTTCGGCGAAGTCGTCCTCGCCGCGCGAGCTGAAGCGTTCGTACAGAGCGGCACTGAGAACGGGGGCCGGAACCGACTCGTCGATGGCCGCCATGATCGTCCAGCGCCCCTCCCCCGAGTCCGACACCCGGCCGGCGAACTTTGCCAGGTCCGGGCTATCGAGGAGCGCCATGGCGGCCAGGTCCAGGAGCCACGAGGCGATGACGCTGCCGCGGCGCCAGACCTCGGCGATGTCGGCAATGTTCAGGTCGTACGGGTAGTGCTCGGGGTGGCGCAGCGGCGTGGTTTCGGCATCGACGGTTCGCCGCTGTTTGCCGGCGTTGGCATGGCGGAGGATGTTCAGCCCCTCCGCGTAGGCGGCCATGATGCCGTACTCGATGCCGTTGTGGACCATCTTGACGAAGTGGCCCGCGCCGCTCGGACCGCAGTGCAGGTAGCCGTGTTCGGCGGTTCCTCCTACCTTCTCCCGACCGGGCGTGCGTGCTGCCGCCTCGATACTTGGAGCCAGGGCGGCGAAGATGGGGTCGAGGCGCCGGACGACGGTTTCATCACCGCCGATCATCAGGCAGTAGCCTCGCTCTGCTCCCCAGACGCCGCCGCTGGTCCCGACGTCCACATAGTGGATGCCCTTCGGTTTCAGCTCGGCGGCGCGGCGGATGTCATCGTGGTAGTAGGAGTTGCCGCCGTCGATGACCACGTCGTCACGTTCGAGGAGTGGGATGAGGGTCTTCAGCGTCGGATCGACCGACGGCCGCCGGCACCATCATCCAGGCGGCGCGGGGCTTTTTCAGCTTATTCGCGAAGTCTTCGAGCGACGTCGTCCCGACCGCCCCCTCTTTGACGAGTGCCTGTACGGCTTCCGGATGGAGGTCATAAACGACGCACTGGTGGCCGGCCCGCAGAAGGCGCCGCACCATGTTGGTTCCCATCCGGCCCAGTCCGATCATGCCCAATTC
>CAWFAF010000105.1:0-22917 GCA_963813575.1 uncultured Planctomycetaceae bacterium | reverse complement strand
AAATGACTCCCAAGTCGAAGTGACCGGTGCGGGAACTCGCCAAAGGACGTACGCCCGTGCGCTGATCGACTTCCTGGCACCGATGGGGAGCGGCCGGCCAGCGACCGTCTCGCCTTCTTCGCTCCTCGTGAGCAGGCAGGGGTGACCCAAGAGGGGCTGTCATATAGGGCAGGGTCGTCGCCCCTGTACATCAGCCAGCTCGAGCGGAATCTGAAGTCGCCGACCGTCGAGACGTTGTTCTTGATCTGTGACGCACTTGGAATCTCGGCTTCCGAGGTAATTGGCCGTGTCGAGGCGGCGAGGCGGAGGCAGGGTCGTCGTTGATTTACTGCGTTGGAAGAGGCGCGGTCTGATCTTGAATGGGCTCTGATCACGTGGCCGGTTGTCGTGGGATGACGCCGGTCATGCTCCGCGAGCTGTCCCTAGCGTTCGGATTGATCCATCAGCAAAGTGACAGCAGTCCGATTCGCCGTGCCGATCGCGCCCTTGGCTTCCGTCTGTGTCCGTGACGAGATTGAGGCTATCCACCAACGTCTTTTGATAAAGGCCCTGAACCCGCGAAGCTCCAATTCTTCGGACTCGTTATTGATCCCGCCGGGCGACAGCACCGTCATCCCTCCTAGCGGCATGGTGGGGAATCGAGCCGATCGTCGGCAACGCGATCAAAAAATTTTTAGATTTTTATTTGCAGTGATATTGCCTTGGCGTTACTATCGACACTCAAGCCCCGGGAATCGGCGGTCGCGGCCGTGGCGAGGGCGCCATCGTGCATGAGGGCGGCCGGCACACGGCGATCTCCAAGGCCCTCAATAACCGGAATGCGGAAACCGCGCGGCCTGAAACCTGCGGCCTCGTCTCAAAGTTTGTCCCCAATCGCGCGTCCTTTCGATTCGAATGTAGCTTCGTATCAACCGGAGGAGGCCGCCCAGCAGGTCGGGGGGCTCTCATCTGGGAAATCCCGCTTTAGAGAAGGAGGGTGCCAAGGTGCCGGAATCTCGGATTAAGGTTGCACCCGACACAGTGGCGTATGCTGACGGGGAGAACCTCAAGCTAGTGGTGGAGTTCGCCATTCCAGGAGCGCCAACGGATACCATCGATTTGAAGATGTTGGAAGATAGCGTCCACCTGACCGCGCCAGCAAGGGACATCGAGTATGTTGCATCACTGGCTTTAGGTTGGCCGGTGAAACCTGACAAAGCCGAAGCGACCTACGAGCACGGCCTGCTTCGAATCGAGGTACCCTTCAAAGATCCAATGGAAGATGCTGTGAAGGTCGCCATCAAAGCAGGTGGCGCGGAAACCAAGATCAAGTCAGTCGAACCCTGAATGACCCGTTAAGTTATTAGGCCCCGAGCAGATTCGTCTTCTCGCGGACGGGTGCAGGTTTTATACGGGTGAGCAGAAACAAGAGTTCTGCGGCGCCGGAGGACACATGACGACGCAGCAACTCCACCTGTTTAACTGCTTGTACCTGGCCATCTTGGTCGTTGTCGCCTTCTTCACGCGCGCGACGGCGCGGCGCATCGCGGGGGCCCTGGCCGGCGGGGTAGCCTTCGGTGTGGTGGCCCTGGGCATCATCGCCCTCGGTGAGGAGGTGGGGTGGTGGCACATGGCAATCACCTGGGAGCCGTACTTCCTGACGCTACTGCTGATCGACTTCGCCCTGTGTGCGTTCATCTACCTCATCACCTGGCGGATCGCCCGCCGGTTCGGCTGGCGCGGGCTGGCGGTGGTAGTGATCGTCGCGGCGGTCATCGGCCCGCCGCGGGACTACTGGTACATGGCGAGGTTCCCGGAGTGGGGCGCCTACGGGCCAGGGGTCGCACCCGTCCTGGCGATCGCCGCGACCTACGTCGTGATGGTGGTCCTGGGGCACGGGGTGATGCGTCTGGTCGCCGGTCCAGCCCGAGGGTCCGCCGTTGGCGCGACGGCCGTGGGAGACCGCCGAACCATCCGCTGCATCTGACCCGGCCCGCCATGTTGCTTTCTGGGACTTCAAGGCTCCACGAGCCGGGCCGGGCAGATGAGCTTGGTCGTTAGGCGTCTTTGGGAGGTGCGCTCGGCGATGCCTTTGGGCTTCGTGGCGTTGAAGCTGGTCCATGGGGGGCACCGCGGACCGGGGAATCTCGTGGGAGCGAAAGATTCAAAGACTGCCTAATGGGAGTACCTGGGATGGACCATAACGAAGTCATCATCGGCATTGGTGGAGCGGCCGGAGACGGCGTGGCCTCCGCCGGGAACACGCTGGCCTTGTCTGCCGCCCGGCAAGGTTTGGGAGTGTATGCCTACAACAGCTACCAGTCGGTGATTCGCGGTGGGCACTCCTGGTTGCGCATGCGTCTGTCGAGCAAGAAGCCGCTGAACCACGGCGATCAGGTGGACGCGCTCATCGCGCTAAACCAGGACACGCTGGATCGCCATCTTCAAGAACTCATGCCTGGCGGGCTTGCTCTCTACAACAGCGACAAGGTGGAGCCGAGCTACGACCCGCCCGAGGGAGTGCAGCTCTGCCCGCTTCCGGTACCGGAACTGTGTGCCGCATGCAAAGAACTCCCAGTCATGCAGAATACGGTGGCCGTCGGCGCCCTTACCTGGCTGATGGGGCTTGATTTCACGGGCCTGGAATCAGTGCTCGAAACCACGTTCGCGAAGAAGCCCAAGGTCGTCGCCACGAACGTCGAAGCGGCCAAGGCCGGCTACGAGTACGCCGCCGCCCACTTCAAACCGCTGTCGAGGCAGCTCAAGAAGACGGATCAAAAGTGGGCCCTGGTCATGGGCAACGAGCTTTTCGCGATGGGGGCAACGTTCGCGGGGTGCAAGTTCTATTGTGCCTACCCGATGAGTCCCGCGACGCACATCCTCGAATGGTTCGCCGCACACGGCAAGGAACTCGGCATCTGCGTCCGGCAGGTCGAGGACGAGACCTCCGTGATCAACATGACGATCGGAGCGAGCCACATGGGTGTGCGCAGCATGTGTGCCACATCGGGCGGCGGTTTCGCGCTCATGAGCGAGGCGATTGGCATGGCGGGCATGATCGAAACGCCCGTGGTGGTCATCAACGTGATGCGAGCTGGGCCTTCGACCGGCGTACCGACCAAAACCGAGCAGGCCGATCTGAACCAGGCCTTGGGTGCCAGCCAGGGCGATTTCCCTCGCGTCATTATCGCCCCGATCAGCATGCCCGATTGCTTCGCCACCATGCCGCTGGCGTTCAACGTTGCCGACCGCTTCCAGTGTCCGGTGATCATCCTGGCCGACCTGCTGATCACTGAAGGGAACGAGACCGTCGATCCGTCGCTGCTGGATCATCGACATGGACATCGACCGGGGCGAACTGATCACGCACCACCCCTCGCCCCCCCTTGAAGAAGGGGGGACGGCGGGGTGAACGGTGTGCCCTACCTGCGCTACAAGAACACCGAATCGGGCATCTCGCCACGGGCAATTCCCGGCCTGCCCGGTTACCTGTACGTGTCCGGCACCGACGAGCACGACGAAGACGGTGTACTCCTCAGCGACGTGTACACCGACACGGTGCGTCGCAAGAAGATGGTGGACAAGCGGGTGCGCAAAATGAGCAAGTTGCTGGATCACCTGCCCGCCCCGAAATTGGAAGGGCCGGCCAAGGCCGAGGTGACGCTTGTGGGCTGGGGCTCCACGTGGGGAGTCATTACCGAGGCGGTCGAACGCCTGAATCAGAGCGGCATATCGACCAATCACCTCCAGTTCAAGTTCCTCGTACCGTTACACGCGGAGGTCGCCAGGCAAGTCCTGGGCCAGAGCAAACGGATCATTGTCGTCGAGAACAACCAGAGCGGCCAGTTTGCCCGCCACTTGCGAGCCGAGACAGGTATTACCGCCCACGCTCACATCCGCAAGTACGACGGCGAGCCCTTTGAGCCCAAGCATATCGTGGGGGCGGTTAAGGAAATCCTCGGCGGCAAAGAAGTCGTCGAGGTTCTCTCAACGGAACTCGGTTGGCAAACGGAGCACCCCAGCGGTACGAGCGGAGACTGGGAGGGCCGAATGGTCGCTCGTCGCTGCTGGGAGCAGGGAGCACGTTCACTAAGACCAGGGCATCAATAAGAACCCAGGGAGCAAAAGATCATGGCAACCGCAACTGCCCCCAAGAAAATGGACATGAAAGACTTCAAGACGGAAGTCCGGCCGGATTGGTGCCCCGGTTGCGGCGATTTCGGCGTCTTGAACGCGCTGCAACGGGCCTGTGCCGAACTGGAGATCCAGCCGCACGAGTTGATGGTGGTATCCGGCATCGGCTGCTCGTCCAACCTACCAGGCTTCTTCCGCTCGTACGGCGTGCACAGCCTCCATGGCCGGTCGCTGCCGTTCGCCACCGGAGCGAAACTCGCCAACCACGCCATGACCGTGATCGCCACTGGCGGCGATGGTGACGGCTACGGCATTGGCCTGAACCACTTCATTCAGGCCATGCGCCGCAACATCAACCTGACCTACATCGTCATGAACAACGAGGTCTACGGTCTGACGACCGGGCAGGTCTCGCCGACGAGCGAAACGGGCATGAAGACCAAGACCACGCCGCACGGCAACCTGGAAGGGATGCTGAACCCGCTGGCCCTGGCGCTCGCGGCTGGCTGCGGCTACATCGCCCGCGGGTTCTCGGGCGATGTCAAGTCACTTGTGAAGCTGTACCAGGAGGGAATTCAGTTTCCGGGTTTCGCGTTGATCGACGTGTTCAGTCCCTGCGTGACGTTTAACAAGCAGAACACCTATCCCTGGTTCCGCGAGCGCGTGTACCGGCTTGAAGACAAGAGACACGATCCGACGGACTTCCACGCGGCGATGGACAGAGCCCTGGAATGGGGCGAGAAGATTCCGATCGGCCTGTTCTACCGCAACCCGAATCCGCGCGCGCCGTTGGACGCCCAAGACCCCGGACTGCAGTCCGGGCCGCTAGTCAGCCAGCCGGTGGGCGTGACGAAGGAGCAGCGGGCGATGCTAATCGCGGAGTTCATGTAATTCAGATCGGGGAGAGTTAGCGTCTGTTGAGGAGTTCCTACTACGGCGATGAATCAACAGATTCGGAGTTTGCCTCTCGGCTCCCCCAGTTTGGGCGAGGAGGACTGCGATGCTCATCCGCGATGTTCTTACATGAGAAGGGCCGACGAGTGATCTCAATCGGCCCCGAGGCGTCGGTCAAGGAGTCGCTGGCTCTGTTCGTCGAGCACAACATCGGCTCGCTGCCCGTCATTGAGTCTTCAGGGCAACTGATCGGGATCTTTACCGAACGCGACGTGCTATTCGGGAACCATCACGACTTGGAACAATTCCGTCACCGGCGTATCAAGGAGGTCATGACCCCTAACCCCATCACCTGTAGCCCGAAGGATACCTTGGCCGAGGCCATGGGTAAGATGGCCCAGCACCGTGTCGGCCAGTTGCCAGTGGTCGAGGGTAGCGAGTTGGTCGGTCTGGTTTCCATCGGTGACCTGGTCAAGTCGCTGTGCGTTCAGGCTCGAGACTGAGAACAAGCATTTGATGGACTATCTCTACGGTCGGTCTTGAGACGCGCCGCGGGTCGTCGGTGTGGAGCTGTAATCGGGAGCTCGGGGTTACGTCATGTCACTCGCGCGAGTCGTCGTGGCAGGGGCAGTCGGTGGTGCCCTTTCGATCGTCACCAGTTGGCTAGTCACGGGTGTTCTATTCCACCGATTTCAGGCTCTAACGCCAGCAACGTGGCGCCGTGAGGGTCCGGGACAGTACCTTGCGAGCTCCGTCCTTGCCGTGGCTGCCGGTGCGGTCGTCGGGTTCCTGTTCTTCGCAACTGGCGGCGCCGATGGTCTTGGTCTCACGTCGTGGTTGGCGCGGGGGTTGATGTTCGGTTTCTTGTTATGGCTGGCAGTTGCGGTACCGTCGCTTGTCGGAACCGCCTTGTACGTCAAATTACACCTCGGTTTCGTGGTGGGTCTGCTGCTCGACTCGCTGGTTGGTCTCGCGCTTGTCAGTTGTGCATGCGCATGGGCAAGTGGGTAGCTGTAGCGACTTGTAATCATCCGAAGCCAAACCTGCAGACAGGCATGTTTTCCCGACAGGCTGCCCCTTATCTGCGAGGGGTGCAGTCGGGCATAAGGATGTGTGACGTCTTACACACGGATCCGCGTCCCCGCCGCTGATCCTTGCGATTGCGACTCGAGAGGCATCATGGACCGATCAACCTTCCCGAAATCCCCCTTCTGCGACCGTCGCGATGCCGGCCGCCATTTGGCCCGAGCGCTCGCCATCTACACCGGCCGTCAGGATGTGTTGGTCCTGGCGTTGCCGCGCGGTGGCGTGCCGGTGGCCTACGAGATCGCCCTGTCCCTGGGCGCCCCCCTGGACGTCTCGCTCGTCCGGAAGCTGGGCGTGCCGGGGCGCGAGGAGGTGGCCCTGGGTGCCCTGGCGAGTGGCGGCCTACGCTTCCTCAATCAGGAGGTGGTGCGACGCCTTCAGATCCCTCCCGACGTCATCGATGCGGTCACGGCCGCTGAGCGGAAAGAACTCCAGCGGCGCAGAGCGCCGTATCGGGGCAATCGGCGGCCACTTCAAGTGCGCGGTAAGATCGTGATCTTGGTCGATGACGGGGTGGCGACCGGCGCCTGCATGCGGGCGGCCCTCGCCGTCCTCCGGCAGGCCCGTCCCGCTCGGATAGTAGTGGCCGTGCCGGTTGCCTCGGCCGAGACCTGCGACGAGCTCCGTGACGAGGTCGACGAGGTCATCTGTTCCTGGACGCCCGAGCCATTTTTTGCGGTCGGCCACTGGTACGAGGACTTCTCACAGACGAGCGACGAGGAAGTCCGCGAACTGCTCGGATGGTCCGCGGGCCAGAAATCCGCTCTGCCCCCGAGCATTCATCCCGCGCAGTGACAAGTGCTCGGTCCGCATCGCGCCGATAGTAGGCGCCAGATCGGCTTGGACAGCCGCGGCTTTTCCCCTGGCCACTTCCCCGGCTCGGCCGGCGCCAGCCGGTGCGCCGCTCACCTTGGCGAACCGAGCAGCCCGCTGTGTGCCTTATTTGCGGCAAGAGCAGCCTTTGTCCGTTCGCTGAACCGATAAGGCCCAAACCGATGCCGATCGGGAATTCGGAGCCAGTCTTGAGCCCCAGCAAGGCGGACTTGGAGGTGGGAGTGGCCCGCAGTCGGATGGCGCCTGGCACTAAATACTGGCTCCAACTTCGCGCCCGGCTTCAGATTCGTTGCGATCAAACTCATTTCGTATTCCTACAGATGAGATTGCCGACGATGTCTCGGCTCCCCGTCCGTGATCCCGCACAACGAGAATTGGTGGTAGTCATGAGCCTCAAGACCGGTCGCAAAACCAAACCTCTTTGGGTGACTTGTGCGGCAGATCTGATTAACGTTAATCAGCCTGTGATACTGATTGGGAATCCAGTCTCAGGTTCGATCGTCAGGTGAGCGCCACCAAACAGCAGCTTCTTCCTTTATCTCTTCGCAGCCTGATGTGCACAACGGTCCTTTTCTTTGTCTCGTACCACTGAAGAGCCATGCAGGCATGAATCGTGTTCCTCGTTTCGATTGAGCGTGGAACCTCACGCCCGGTTTACCACCGTCTTCCTTGGCTGTGAGACATGAGCCAGCTTGGGGAGGCTCCCCTGTCGGTTGCTTGCGCGTTCTGGCTGTAGCTGCGCGTCGGTGTCGTCGGACCGAATCAGGTAACGGGCTGCTGATCGAGCAGCCTTCATCCGTTAGAATGGGGATGGTGGCCGACAGCCGATTTTGGTAGGTGTCAAGAACTCTTGGTCCGACGAGTTTTCGGTGTTTTGATCACTTGTTGAGCGAGTCTGGATCGTCATGTCGAAATCTCCAACTTCAGAATTCAAGAGTTCCGTCGGCGTTGTGATGATCAGGGTGCCTGCCGGTTCTTTCACCATGGGGAGCCCGGAGTCCGAGGATGGCCATCGGGTTTGGGAACGGCAGCGCGAAGTCACTTTCGTGAACGACTTCTATCTGGGGAAATCGCCGGTCACGCAGGATCAGTATGAAGCGGTCACAGGCACGAATCCGACGGACCATGAGGAGATTGGGGATGCACCGGTTGATTCGGTGAGCTGGGACCAGGCGAATGAGTACTGTCAGAAGCTCACCAAACTCGACCGCGAAGCCGGAGTGCTCCCTGACGACTGGGAATATCGGTTGCCGACGGAAGCGGAATGGGAATACGCCTGCCGGGCGGGAAGCTCGGAGCCACGGCATGGTCAACCGCAGGATGTTGCGTGGCATCATGACAATGCGGACGAAAAACCGCATGCAGTCGGTCAGAAGACGCCAAACCCGTGGGGTTTCCATGACATGCTCGGCAATGTCTGGGAATGGTGTCAGGACTGGTTCTACATGGCAAATCCTGTCGGTCCGTTCGCGGGGGGAGCTACTTCAACAGTGCCCGCTTCTGCCGTTCCGCCCAGCGCTGGGGCTGGGATCCGAACGGTCGCGGACGCTACTGCGGTTTTCGATTGCTCGCTGCCGCGACGGGCTCGTTCGACCTGAGTCCGCCGATTGATGACTTTCCGCCGCAGGAACGACCGCCGTCCATCTACGATGCCATCGACGCGAACGATTTCGATTTGGCCCTGCGAGTCATCACGGCGGATCCCGCCGCGATCGAGTCCGTGGATGGCATCCCGCCTCCGCTTCACGATTGCATCTACCATGACAAGCCGGAAATGCTTGAGTGGCTTCTGGACCACGGAGCTAACATTGAACGCCGCGAACAGGACTACGGTTCGACGCCACTGACCACTGCGGTCGTGACGCGGCAGAAGCGGATGATTCCGATTCTTGTTGGTCGCGGCGCCAACACGGAAGGAGCGCTGAGCGCGCCCGGAACGGGCTGGCCGGTGCCTACGAGGATTCCGGCCTTGACCGCGAAGACTACCGGGAAATCGTTGAACTGCTGCAGACACTTGGTATCGAGGAGTAAGCGGACAGACGAAGTCCTCAACCGGCAACTCGCTGAAGGGCAAACTAACTGTGCCACTTTCCGGTTACTGGAGTTCATGGCTCTCAGCGTGGCCGCCAATTCGTTCGGCCGCACGCGTCGGTCGGATCGACCGAAGCCATCAAGGCCGACGAGTGCCATAGCTCCCCGCTCTTCGATGACAGGAGACGGACATGTCCCGCGACGGCCGGGTCTGATCAGCGGCTCTTTTTTTCGACGAGGTGCAGGGCAGAGGGCTGACCAGCAGTGAAACCCGAGTCCGACTGGGCACACCCGAGTCGATCACGAGTGCCGACATCGACCCGCGTCGGGACGGCCCATTCTCTCCGCCTTTTCCGATCCCGCCGATTCCCACGTCACCGCGAGCAACCCGTCCGGCTCCGTCAGGCGGGGCGCGAGCCGGCCCTGCGGTCGAGCTCGCGGGCGATCTGATCCGCGATCGGGCCGAAGACGGCCGCGTTGGCGCCGCCCAGCTCGGCGAGCCGACGGTGGCTCTCCAGGACATGGCGGCCGAGATCGGCGGAGTCCAGCGCCTGAGGCGGGATGGGGACCTCCTCTCCCAGCCGCTCCGGGCACTCGGCCCGCAGCGGGAGGATCGCATCGAGCCGAGTGGGGCCGAGCAGGCGGTGGAGGACCTCGGCCGGCCCCGCGATGGCCAGCCGCCCGGACGGTCGGACGTGCGCGATCAGCGCACCCGCCTGCTCGAACCGGCGGAACAGGCCCATGAGGGCACCGAGGAAGGTGCTGTCGAGGTACTCGCAGGCGGTGAGGTCGACGTCGAGGGTCGGACGGCCCGCCTCGTCGAGGACCCGGAGTGCGAAGGCGCGCAGGGCCGGGCTCTCGCGCATGGTGCCCCGCCCCGCGACGCGGACACAGTAGCCCTGGCGGGTCCAGCCGATGGTGAGGGCCGATGGGGTGGGCATCGCAGCCTCCTTCCCGCCTGCTTCAAGCGGTCGAGATCGGGATCGGTGAGGGGACGGGGACGACCTCATCCAGGATAGCGACGCGGCGAGGTCTCGATCCAGGAGCAAGTCCTGCCCCCGAGGAGCCGAACCGGATTCCCCGACCGGAGCTTGGGGTTCGCATCAGAGCTGCGCCCCGGTCTCAACGACCTTGATGACCTAGCAGATCAGTTCAACAGGAACTGGGCCGAATGCAGGGCCGACCTGCCCGTGAAGTGGCCGATCTGGAGCCGACATGAGAAACCGGGCGCCTCCCACGCGGCTTCGGCGTCGTCGGACCGACGCATGCAACGCGGTCTCGGTTCGTAGGCTAGGGCGAAGACCTCTACAGAGGAGCACACTTGTTCGCCAGATCAGCGGTGCGCCTTCTGCAGAATCTTGTATCCGCAAGGCCGTGAGTGAACGTGGCTTCAGCTCAAACCTCGTCGGCCTTGCGGATGCAAAGGCGGAGAAAGAAGCCGCTTCGCGGTGGGCCGACTGCGCCGTCGCCTAAGAAGATTGAATGGCTCGACCCTGGGCCTCCGAACGCGCCGGGAGGAGTCATTGGCGGGAAGGATGGGTCCTCGCGCGGACATATCGATGTGGCTATGAGGCGAGCCGGGGCCGAGACCTAGGGAGTCCCCACCCCGCCTGTCGAGGGCGGTCGATCACGGACCAGGGTGTGACATCATGGGAACACAGACCGTGGCGTTACGTCCTCCTCTGTGATCATGAGCTGTCCAGGATCAGGCATGGTTCGAGGATTGTCCTCTCGACCACTCCGCGGCGGTTGCCCCCCTCTGGAAGTTCTGCTAAGAATGCCGTTATGCCGCGAGCCTGCAGGGGTCGTTTCCCCTTGGCTTCGCAGGTCCTTCGACCAGCTTTCTCTCCCTCGAAGTGGGATCTTCAGCATGACAAGTCGCCGGCCCATGACGGTCTCGCCACTTTGGTTGCAGGGATCTATCCTGACGTTCATCATCGGGTTCTCAGTGCTGGCCTTCTCCGCGATCCGAATTTACCAAGACTATGCGCCGATCCCCGAGCGGATCGTGGATGAGGCGGGCAACGTGCTGTTCACGAGGCAGCAAATCCTCAACGGGCAGGAGCAGTTCCTCACATACGGGCTGATGCAGTTCGGCACCGTGTATGGCCACGGTGCCTACCTCGGGCCCGATTTCACGGCCGACTACCTGCACCGCATGGTCTTGCACATGAACAAGCGGTACGGCGGCGACGAGGCGGCCAGTGGGCGGACCAAACGCGAGCTTCAGGCCAACCGCTACGATCCGGAGACGGGGACGCTGGTCTGGACCGCCGGGCAGGTCTCGGCCTTCGAGGAGATTCATGACCACTTCGGCGAGCTGGTGTACGGCCGGAAGGTGAGTGGTGAGGGGCTCAAACCGGGCATGATTTCCAACGCCGAGGACACCCGCGCGATCTCCTCCTTCATTGCCTGGACAGCCTGGACTGGCGTGGCCCGTAGGCCCGGCAAGACGTACTCGTACACCAACAACTGGCCCCCTGAGGAGTTGGTCGGCAATACCCTCACGGGCGACGCGATCATGTGGAGCGCCTTGTCGCTGGTCACGCTGCTGGGGGGCAGTGGCCTGGTCCTGGGTATGTATGGCCGACATTCGCGGCTCGTCGGGTGGCATGAGTCTGAAGAGCGTCAGGTGCGGTTCGTGCCTCCGGGATCCGTCGCGTTGACGCCCGCCCAACGCGTCACCGCCTGGTTCTTCCTCGTGGTGGCCGTGCTCTTCCTGCTCCAGAATCTGATCGGGGGCGCGACGGTGCATTACATGGTGGAGACCGGGGGATTCTTCGGGATCGACCTGCCCAAGCTGCTCCCCTACAACCTGACCCGAACCTGGCACCTCCAGATGGCGATCTTCTTCGTGGCGACAGCGTACCTCGCCGCCGGTATCTTCCTGGCACCGCTGATCGCGGGGCGTGAGCCGCGTGGCCAAGGATTGCTGTCGGCCGTACTCCTCGGCGCGCTCGCGGTGGTCGTCTTCGGCAGTTTGGGCGGCGAGTACCTGAGCTACCACGGTCTGTTGCCTCGCGATTCGCGGTCATTTTTCGGAGCGCAGGGGTGGGAGTACCTCGAATTGGGCCGGTTCTGGATGTACCTGCTCATTGTCGGGATGGTGCTCTGGGTCGTGATCATCTACCGGGGACTGCGGCCCCGCTTGGCCGTCGAGAGTCGGGGTAACCTGCCCTGGCTGTTCCTGTACAGCTCGCTGTCGATCCCGGCGTTCTACGCGGTCGGCCTGTTGACCCATACGCAAACCCCGTTCGCGATCGGCGACTTCTGGCGATTCTGGGTCGTCCACTTGTGGGTGGAAGACTTCCTGGAACTCTTCACGACCATGCTGGTGGCCTTGATCTTCGTGCTGATGGGAATCGTGTCGGAGCGGTTCGCCACGCGGTTGATCTACTTGGACGTGCTGCTTTACTCGATCGGTGGCGTGGTCGGGACGCTGCACCACTGCTACTTCAGCGGCGGCCCGGCGGTCGAGATGGCCTTGGGGGCGTTCTTCTCGGCGGCCGAGGTCATCCCGCTGACGCTCTTGACAGTCGAGGCATGGTCGTTTCTCCAACTCGGCAGCCGCCAACACTCCGGGGGCGCGGCGGCGTTCCCGCACCGCTACGCGGTGCTGTTCCTGGCCTCGGTCGGGTTCTGGAACTTCCTCGGCGCTGGAGTGTTCGGGTTTCTGATCAACCTGCCAGTCGTCAGCTACTACGAGATCGGCACGCTGCTCACCTCGAACCACGGCCACGCGGCCTTCATGGGTGTGTATGGCATGCTGGCCCTGGCTCTGCAGGTCTTCTGCACGCGGTACCTGGCCCGGCCCGAGGACTGGAACGAGGGCCTGGTGCGATTCTCGTTTTGGGCGACCAACATCGGCTTGATGCTGATGATCCTCGGGCACCTGTTCCCGCTGGGGGTCTTGCAGCTTGGCGACGTGGTGACTAATGGCTACTGGCACGCGCGGACGGAGTGGTTCCGGAATTATCCATGGCTGTCGTGGGCGCGGATGCCAGGCGACGTGGTGTTCATTGCCGGCTCGGCCCCGTTGGTCTGGCTGACCCTCAAGGTTGCGCTGCGGACGCGGAAGACCCCGGCACCGACGGACCAGACGGGAACCACCCTCGAAGCCACCCTGTACACCGAAACGGGGTCGGTCGGGGCCGCCATGGGGGACTGAGGCGGGCGCATCCCACCCGATCATGATCCAGGGGTATCCTCGATGTTGCCGCAACTGACCGCGTGGGGCTTTGCTCTCGATCTGGGGCTCGTTCTGCTCCTGGCGTATGTGCTCGTCCTTTGGGTCGGGGGCTGGGTCCTGGAGTTCCTGGCCAGGGCCCACTTCCATCGCGCCCAGCGGTATGCCCACACCGGATTCGCCTTTGACATCGAACTCGACCGCTATGAATGCCCCCAGGGGGAGTTGCTCACGCTGCACACGTTCGACGACCGGAACAAGTTGGCCATCTACAAGGCCCCGGCCTCGTCGTGCAATGCCTGCGTACTCAAGTCATTGTGCACCCCGCACGATGAAGGCCGGCATGTCTACCGCTCGCTGGCCGAGTTCCATGAGACGGACGTGGGCCGGTTCCACCGTTGGCTCTCGCTGATCATCCTTGCGGTGGCGCTGACGTTCTCGGCGGCAGGGGTGCTCGCCTGGTGGAATAGGCCGGGCGAGTGGCTACTCGTGATCGCGGTCGGCATCAGCCTCGTGCTGCTCTGGCTCGACGTCCGCGACGCCCCGAGGGACGCCGGCAAGGAGGCCGGCCGGATTGAGGATGACACGCCGGACGCGTGGTGGACCTTGGGCCAGGACCCCTCGCCCCGGTGACCAGAATCAGGTTCATCCCTGCCGAACCTCCCCAGCGACAGTCGCATTAAGAACAGGTCGCCCGGAATCACTTCGTGGAGACCTCCACGCAAGACCCGCGATTTCGATCGCGGGCTCTCCTCTTCGTCCGGCAAATTTCCCCTGGAAACACGTTGTTCAGAGGAGGCCGGTTATGTTTGGGCCTGCGTTCAAGGACTGCTGGTATGAGGTCCCCGGAGCACCAGGATTGGAGCTTTCGGGTGATCTCCGGTTCCGTGGCCCTCTTGTGCTTCGCAAGATACGCCACGACTGCGAGGGCCGACCTTACGTCATAGCTGTGAGTGGTCAAGATAATCGATGCGGATTCGGCCAGTTTTGAGCAACTTGACTGATACTCGGCCCCGGAACCGCATCAGAGAACGAGATCGGAATGAGAGTCCTCCTACGGTAGCCGTTCACGAGTCGAGAGTACCGAAGGATCCGAGATCGAACACGGGTCATGCCATTGTCAGAGGCAACTGGATGGGGGCGACCACGGATCCGCGGTGGAGGTGAGCGGTTCAGCTGTCTCCGTTCCTCGGGGAGAATCTCCCAACTAAGGACAGCGAAATCGCGACACCCATTTCAGCCGACCTCATCTCCAAGGTGCTGTCGGGAGGTAGATGAACTGCCAAGTGAGGGAAAGTCTGATGCTTCGCACCAAATTGACTTCGGTTGAGTCGGACCGACGCCGGTAAGTGCGAGCTGCCAACTTGCGTCGGTGTCCGCCACGGACGCGTGGCGGACGGTGTTCAGGCCCTAGCGGCGCCGCTGCTGCCCTACCCGCTAATCTGAGTAGGATGGCGGTCTAGAGCCAGGGTGGCGACGGAAGACCAGTTCCTCCCTGACAAGATCGGAGCCGAACCCGTGTCCCATCGTACGCAGATCCTGTGGCTTCACCGACTTCCACACCGGCAAGGATAGCTACGGCCAGTGCCGGCTTTTCGTGGAGGTCCTCAGGCACGTTGGGAGCCGTCTCGCCACACAATAGCCCCCGCACTGGCCTTTGGATAGTGCGCCAGTTCTAGCTTGTGGTACTTTAGTTGGCTGCGAGACAATGGCGGAGTGTGGAGGCGGCTCGGATGACCGACGCAGAGATTTTTGACCGAGAAATGAAGCCCTTCGGGGGCCGGCTGGATCGGCGTATCCCCGCTGGAACGCACGCCGAATCGCTGTACAAAGAGATTGAGCAAGCGGCAAACGGAGTGATCCTAAGTGCTCGGAGTCATGTGCCGCGCCTCCCAGAAATCCACTTCGACTTCATCCACAACGGGGAAATCAACGCGTACGCGTTCAAATCTGAGGGACGATACTTCGTCGGAGTCACAACCGGCACTCTCTACATGCTTCAGGTCGTGCTCAGCCGGATGCTTGCCGAACGAGGTCTTTTCCCCACCTACGGCAACCCCAACGATGAAGCGGATGATTTGCCCCCGCTGAAAGGCTATGTGCCTCATGCGCAGAAGATGTGCGACGCTGGACTTAGGCTGGTCTCGCCCAGAACTCTCGCCCGCTTTCAATGTTCGTGTCAATTCTTCTTCAATGCGTTCTTCTTTCTGCTCGGCCATGAAATTGCACATATCGCGCCGGCCACGTTGACTATTTGAAAGCAGAAGCCGGTTCGCCATTTGTGGCCGAACTGACCGGCGGCGGGATCGCCCCAACGCCTGAAATCGAGAGACAGACGATCGAGATGGACGCCGATATGCGGTCGATTTTTGCTATTGCGGCGTCCCTAGAATTTACAGCCCGGAATCCCGCCCGCCTTCAGCATCCGTGGACTTCCGCCGTTCCCGATCTAGAGACTTTGATCTGGGATTGGGCTTTCGCGATGCACACCTTGTTTCGCTTATTCGGTGACATCCAATTTAGACCGTCAGAGCTTACGACGGAGACGTACCCGCCACTTCCTGTGCGTCGCGCAATTGCTAGGGCGACTGCCTACTTGGCTTTTGCCGTGCACAACTCCACACCCGCGCACAAGGAAATGGTTCTTAGGGTGCTAACTGCGGCTGGTGAATACTGCGAAGTCGCGTTCGCAAAGGTCCTTGGCACGAAAGTTTCTGCGCAAGGGTACTTGGCCGCCCAGGGTCCCGACGCAAAAGAGCATCATGATCGGCTTATAGCCTGCTGGTACGGCGGCTTACGCGACCGAGTGCTGGCCTTCGCTTATGAGTTGGAGCTAGAGCAGCAACCTGATTCGACGCTGGAATCTCCACCTTACACCTTCGAACTCAGGCTATAGCACACATCTGGACTTGCGCTCACACCGGCCCTGCGCTATCATCGTGGTAATGACGACACTCCTGCCGTCAAGTTCCATTACCTGCTTCGGTCGGATCGACCGAAGCGTCGAATGGCAGTAGTGAAAACGCAACGCAGTGCTGCCCACGAGACAATCTCGCCGCTGAACCAGTTTATGCAACCTTCCGTCCAAACTGCCCTTTCCGCACTTGAGTTCACTTTCATGCCGCCAGGGCAAGCAACGGCTCGGCGACGGCTTGGATTTCCTTCTCGGTGACAACGGGGCGTAGAACTTCACGAATCTCCTCGGTCAACAATTCACGGCGCCAAGTCCAGCGATTGTCTACGTGGCTCGACCTTGAGCCGCGGCGAGGCGAGAGAACCGCTGACTCGATATCGCGTCCTGGTGCGATGTCGCCATGGTCGGTTCCGTCCGGGACTGGTTGTCAGGTTTGGTCACCGCCATCGTCCCGGCCGGAACGGCATTGGACTACCCGAGTCACGTCAACGACCGAGGGAAGCAAGTTGCGGAAGGTACAGATTCACGCAAGTCCTGGTTAACAAGTTGCGACGGACGAAACCAAGGACACTCGAAGAGGAAAGGAGATCAAGGCAGGCGTGAGCATGGGCAGGATTTCGACGAGCAACGACTATCGGAGTAAAGGCCGATCGATCATCCACCGAGAGCCAAGAAGGAACCGGTGAAGTTCTGATACATGGCTGGTCGAGCTGCAAGGTGTAGCGTGGCCAGAGGGCTGTCTGCCCCCTGGCCAGGTGCAACTGCTCGTGAGATCGGAGTCTAGCGAGGCTTTGCCTCAAACCAACTTCCGCGTGGCGACTGGTATCTAGACAAACGGCTCCGAGGTGTCGAAAACAGGGCGTAGCCCTGTCCATGAAACCGCAAAGCGGTTGGTGGTCCTGACGGACCCGACACCCGGAGCCAGCCATGAGCTTACCGCGCACTGTTGCCGATGTCATCGCCTCCCACGTGACGTTAGAGCTTGAGTCCTTGGACCGGGTGTATCTCAATGTCTACCAGCCGAAGCTGCAGACTCCGCGCACCGTGTTCCACTTCCTCCGTGAGAACTTCGGAGCAGGCGCCGTGTCGTCCCACCAGATGAAGGCGATCACCGAACAGTTTCTCGAGAGCATAGAAGACTATGTACTGGAGCATGAGATTCCGGTGATCAGTTTTGAGAAAGGCCAACGCAAAGAAGATGTGGCGGCAACGTACTTGGCTAAGTTCTCTGGCACCGAGGGAGTCCTCTTCATCGGCAAGGCCCAGGAGAAGGTTCGCACCTTCCGGACTGAGGGACGCCGCAATGAGCGAGGTGAAACCTATCCCTGGATCGTCGATTCCACCGCAATGGTCAACCAATACTACTTCTATGCCGTCGACGCAGACTTCGGACCCTTTTTCCTCAAGTACAGTTCGTACTTTCCCTACGGTGCCAAGCTTTGCTTCAACGGCCATGAATATCTCAAACGGCAGCTCGCCAAGGAGGGCATCGGCTATGAGGAACTGGCCAACGGAATCTTGAGTTGTGAGAACCCACGGCGGATGCAGACTCTGGCCAATGGACTGACGCCCCATCGGATCGAGCGATTCTTGCGCAAGTGGCAAGACCGCCTTCCTTGTCCCTTCTCGACGCGGCAACAGGCCACCGGCTACCGCTACGATGCCTCGATGTGCCAGATCGAGTTTTCCCTCACACAGGTTATGGACCGGCCCGTGCACGGGCGGATCTTCTTCGAGGAGGTGCTTCGCGAGAACCTGGACCTTGGTCGGCCTGACAACCTGCAACTGATCTTCGAGCGTCGCGTGACGAAGAGAACTCCTGGTCCCTTCCGTACGCGTGTCGTCCGCGAGGGCGTGATCCCCTCACTCCATGTGGATTACAAATCCAACCGCATCAAGCAGTACTTCAAGGAAGGCCGTGCATTGCGAACGGAGCTGACCGTGCACAACCCAGCAGACTTCGGACTGGGACGCAGGCTGGAGAATCTTCCCGCGTTACGGGAGCTTGGTTTCCAAACCGACCGACGCGTGCTGCGCGTCCAAACGACCAGCCAAGACTTCGTCATGTCCGAAGCACTGTTCCGCGAAGTGACCGGTCCGCGCCGTGTGGAAGACCAGCGAGCCTCGGCGTTGCACTTCGGCGATCCGATCGCCCAGGCCTTATTCGGCGTGTTGGTGCTATTTCGCCTCCTGCCCCGTGGATTTCGCAGTCGTGACCTGCGGGAGCACATCGCTCCGCTGCTGGGGGACGATCCCAGCCAATGGACACAGGGCCGGCTCACATACCAACTGCGTCGACTGCGTCTCCATGGTTTGATCGAGCGAGTTCCCAATTCCACGCGCTACACGGTGACGGACCGAGGCATCAGTGTGGCGCTTTGGTTTTCGAGATGCCACGCCGCGTTTGTTCCGGCCTGTTCTGGGAGAACTATTGGCCCAAGAATACCCCCAGGAAGGTTTGCTGCGCCGCGCCCTGGATTATTTCGATCGACAAGTAGATCGGTACTTGGAGGCTGTCAAAGTCCCCCCAGCAGCTTGACTCAAAAACTTGACTCAACTTATACGAGTTTTGGTTTATAAGGGGTCTAATGGATCAGGGCGTTCCACCACGGAACAAGATCCAGTTCCATCCTCACGCTTTGAGCCAGGCTGAGCTGTAGCTGGTACAGCCGGCAAGAGGGTTTGTAGGTCATGACCGGCGCGGTGGCGAGCGGGCGTGGAACCTCCTTTGCATGTGTGTGGAACGCCCCAAGGCCCGGCGACTGAACGCTCGCCGATGCGCACTTGTCAGGCGCCGAACTGCGCAAACTGGCGTTGTCTCGAACTGGCCGAGACATTGCCCAAGTACGACGTCACGTTTACCCACCGTAGTCCGTCCGAAGCATGACGAGCCGTGCCTCTTGTCTTGGGCCAGAGCCTTCCAGAGCCGTTCCCTGTACCGCGGCCAGCTATGGCGTGCCCAGCGGACCTCGTCTGATCCGGTAGGGAATCATCCTGAGTATCCCCGAACATGGTTCCAGGGTTGTCATTGCTAGTGGCTCCCGAAGTTATTCGAGCGGTCGGATTGACCCCGGCACCGAGCAGACTCTCTGAATCAGTAACAGGCGGATGCGGTAAATCTGGCTGTCCCCGGTTGGAGTCCACTGGATCTGGCAGCGATTTGAGCTCATCAGGGCTGATGACCGAAGGTGCGAGGTCGTCCTCTTCGGTGGCCGGGCTTCCTCCTAGAGCGTGCCCTATAGCAGGCAGGACCAAGGGAGGGTCCACGACTGCTAAAGGCACTCAGAAGGAGTCTTGTCTTCGGGGTCGAGACCAGGTTTAGTCAGGTCCACTTCAGCCGTCGTTGATGCCGAGATCAAGAATGTCTCGTCTAGCCGATCTTTGTGCGATGCCGATTCATTGATTGAAGTCTCAGCGGACTTGACCGGTGCATGTGGTTCAGGTGTCGCTGCAACTACTTGGTCTTGGGCGTCGGCCCGGACGAATTTCCCTGGGGCTACCAGGACCCAAGACGCGAAGGGCGGTTCGAGGGTTGGTTCGGAACTGAGGTTCCGTGGCTTTCTCGCACGGTTTCGAGCGTGCTGGAATGTTGTAGCATCAGAACGGAGTCGTTCGACACCAGAGTTTGAGGCTCCAGCAGAATCATACCCAGTCTGGATTGCACGATCTCGTACCACTCTCGGCGGTCTTTGAGCCTTGCCTGCTCTATTCGTCTGATCCCGCAACCTACTGGTATCACTCGCGTGGTCATCTCCACCTGCGCGGTTACTCTGAGGCAGGGAGAAGATGAGCACGATTGCAGTCACATAGACCGGAACCAGCCAGGTCGATATAGAAGCGACTGCCCAGCTCGTTAGCCCTATTAGGCCGGCGAGTGCCACGACAGATGCGGTTTGCTTGAGTTCCGCCATGCGGATGCGAGTGGTTGTGAGTGTACCAGGATCGTACTCGCGGTCGATATTCTCAGTCGGCCGGGCCAAGGGTTGACGTCTTGGCCTGGGTGTGCTCGAGGTCGTGCTCAAGGTGGTTCTGTCCTGCTTGCCGCACCGGTAATCACCCTTATCGATTGAACCGTCCAGGTCGTCCCCGTCCGTTCTTTCGGTTTGGCTGGCTCCACTGTCTTGATCAACGCCGGTAGTGTCTTGCTCGGTCAATGGGACACGAGGCCTCTTTCCGATCTGTATCGACTGGTTGGGTGGCTAGACTTGCGATTTTGGTCACGACGTTGATGAGCTTGAGCCAGCTCCGACTGGGCTGAATATGCCTGACGAGGATTCTTTACTCGTACGATGGAGAAGCCCCGCTATCCACCAACTCGTCCGCCTCCTCGGCCCCATGCCTCGGTCATCGTGAATGTCCAGAGGCAGAGATGAATTGCACCGATGTTTGCCCACACGAACCGTACTTGCTGCTGGCCGGCTCCGACGAACTCCTGGCAATGGTGGAACGCGGGCTCCAGCGAGAACCGGTCGGCGACCGTCGAGAGGATCTCGGCAACGTCCGCCGACGCAAGTTGATCCGAATCATCGCCGTAGATTCTGCGCCGATTCCCACGCGATCCGTTTGCTGTCTGTCGAGGTTCACGCTCGATCTGCCCAAGTGAGCTGCGCTTGGTGGTTGTGAGCGATAGTCCAGCGCTTTCAGAACCGGTAGGGGTCGCTTGTCGATAATCGATAATCGAGGAGAAGCACTGCGCCGGCCGTTCCTGCCTCCGCCGTTCCGTCGCGTGTGTCCTTGGGGGGGGACGGCTACTTTCACACTTCAGGTGAGATGAGCTAGATGGTGGAGAAGAGTAGCTCCTGAACCCGGCACCAGCCGGTACGACTTTCCTGGTTCCGACCAGAGAGCTTCTGCTCCGACCTGGTCGGGCTGGTCTTGGTTAGTAGTCGAACGGGCGGCCCTTCGACAGGATCGCCTCCTCACCATGGACCCCACAGACATGCGGGAGCATTGGTCTCCGGTGTTTCCACGCCGATTTGGTTGATAGGTTCCGACTCCTTGTCGTGCCGGATGAGGATCGCGCCGGGGTACTTGATCTTCGATGGGCCGACCATCGTCCAAGACTGTCACATTGGGTGGGTCCGCCGCGAAAACCGGAAGCCGGATTGGGGCCGTCCCCTGACCTGTCCCTGATAGCTAAAAGAGAATTAGGCCCGCACAGCCGCGGCAAGAGCCGTGGCCATGCGAGCCCGATCGATACTACTGGAGTTCACTGGTCTTCAGGCTACTGGGTCCGCCTGAAATTCCTTCCAGTTCCTCTCCAACGCCGTCCGTGCCTGGCTGATTGCAGCTGGCGTAATGCCAAGCTGCAGGGCAACCTCTTTGGTACCAAAACCCTCGGCGAGGAGCAGGGCTGACTGCCGGCGCCGTTCCGAGAGCCTACCCAACCAGTCCTGAAAATCGATCAGGAAAGCGGCATGATCGGCCGGGCTTGATCGATGATCATTGGAGACCCATGCTTTCATGTCATTTTCCTGTCGGGCCGACGCGATGCTGACGAGGCGGAATCCATCGACCTTTTGGGCGCCAGTTAAATGGATCCATTCGACCGCGACCGCAACCTGGGTTGCCGACGCGGCGGCCGTTGCGGACGTAGCGAATGGCATTGGCCAGGATCCCTGAGGGACCGACCTCCATTGGGTTCTTGCCCCTCTTGATCAAGCCCTGCCAGGCCGACCAGGCTGCGGCACAGACATCGGCGATGGTTCTTCCCTGTCCTCGAGTGTTCCGCCTGCGGAACGCGTATCCGGCAACTTCCTTGAGCTGGGGAAGCAGCTCCTCGAACTGTTTCTGAAAACCAAGGGCTGTCATGGGTGCGATCTCCGAAAAGGGACCGCCCCCGAGGCCCGGGAGCGGTCTGTTTAGAACCGATCCCGGTAAACGGATGAAAATGCTCAGAAGTCTCTGGAACGGGAGACTCCCGGCTGGATCACAACCTGGGCAAGGGCATGAGACTGCCCACGTCTGGGTTCCTGCGGTGGGTATCAGCGACACTGAACCCTTCAGAGCCGCGACCAAGCAGCATGGTCGCGGAGTTCGGTCTTGATCGTGGCGGCGTGGAACGAGGTTGAGTCTCCAATCAGTGGAAGTAACGGGTAAGGCTTCCAATGATTGGTGACGCGTTTCTTGAAGAAATATAGGCTCACTTATGTTACAACTTGAGCCCCAGACGGCTTTCTTGATTGTCTCCGGGACGATGAGCCCTCACTTACCTATCCCGTCGCGAGGGGTTTCACGTGATCAGAGCTCTGCGGTGTCGCCGCACGCCTAGTGTGAGCCTCACCCTTTGCTTTGCCTGTTTGCTCGTCAACTTCCGTTCACTTAGTTATGCGAGAGGATCTATATTAACGAATTTCATCATCACTCGGCCGCCGCCGTTTATGGCCCTGTAAGTAACTCGGCACAACTGGCCGTGATTGATGCCTTGTTCACGGACTCTTTCCATCTCTGGCGTACCATCCTCGACCGGCCGAAAGGCGTGGAGTCGTTCTCCCGTGTCGGGATGCCGAACGTACTCCCATTGCGTTGTGTGGCCCTGTTGGGTTCGCCGGCCTTCAAGTGCCTGGATATCATCGGGATGTACGCCGAATGACCCAGTTCGGTTACCATCAGGATGTATGTAGAAGACTCGAAAGTCGGTGGTCATGGTCTTGTCCTTCTAGCCTGGTGGCCCTCTCCAGAATAGCGAAACAAAGCTCGGATTTCATCGAGCTCGCGTGAGTGATGATCCTCGCGGTTACGGAGGGCCTCAATCCAGCCCGACGCGGATGTAGATCCGCTCTCGGATGTTGGTCCGCTGGGAGCGGACCTCGATTGTCTTGTGCCTAGCAGAATCAACTCGGCCGAGGGTTTTCTGATG
>CAWFAF010000104.1:0-51647 GCA_963813575.1 uncultured Planctomycetaceae bacterium | reverse complement strand
TGGTGCCACCCGCTTGACTGTGATATCGTCCCATTCGACCGTACCCGCGGGCCAGTAAGCGTAGAGCATCACCCGCCCCCAGCGCGGCGTGAACCGGCTGTGCAGGGGCGTGAAGTCCTCGGTCTGCACGTTCCAGACCCCTGGGCTGCCCTTCGAGGTTTTGCTGGCTGCGGTAGACCTCACGTCCTTCGGTCGTGGACCGGCCAGCGACGGAGCCGGCCCGGAATTCGGTCGGCAGCTCGTCGTAGCATTTGATGAAGACCTTGGCTGCCGAACCGGTGGACTTCCAGCGACACTGGAATCGGTAAGTGGCCCCCACTTCGACCGGAAAAGGGTCACTGTAATAGAGCACACCCGACGACCCGGCCACCTCTTCATTCAGGGTGAAGCGGATCACGCGGTTTTTCGATTTTCCGCCCTTGGCCGTCTCTTGCACCCAGGTGACATCGGCATGCAGGGGACCCCAGCCGAGGGGCGCCTGGCGGCCTTGCTCGAAATCGCCGTGCACGAGATTGGGGACCTTGTTCCACTGTTCGAGGAGCGTGCGGTCGGGGGCCGTGGCGACCGGCTCAGACCGGCCGTAGAGAGAGTCGATCGCTTCCTTGACATAAACGTGCGGGATCTCGCTGACGGTCCGGGTGCGTGCCTTCTTCTGGTAGATCATCCGGGGCGGGTCGACCGAGAAGTCGGCAACCGAGATCCAGAGGTCGTAGACGTCGGTCTCGAATCCAGCCACACGCTCGACCTTGCCCCAGATACCGATGTCGCCGGCCTGTTCCTTGACGACAATTTCCTTCATCCTGGAGAGGGGAGTGTCCGGACCGGGGACCATCCCGGCACGCTGGCACCAGTCGCGGACATCTTGCATCGACTCGGGGAGAATAAACCCTCCCTGGCGACGAATCTTCGTCCAGAACATCTCGCCGATGTTCTGCCCGTACTCGCCGTTGTCAAACCTCGACTCGAAATCAAAGGGGATCACGATCTTCTTGGAGGCCAGTTGCCCGCCTCGAAGGGGCTGAAGCTTGTCGCGAGGATCGTGGCCAAGAGCACGGCACCAAGCCCCGCGCGGACCTTCCCGCCCTTGTAAAGGGGGAGGGGGTGGTCGTGGCCCAACCAGGCACGTGGCAAGCACCAGTGGGCTGAGTCTTCGACGGGAGTGCGTGGCGTGGCCGTGTCCACCCCCCGAACCCCCCCTTTGCAAGGGGGGAACGTATTTTAAACATTCATAAATGAAGTTATACAAGCGCATCGTCAATCACTTCTTGTCAGCGTGGGCCGGGAGGATCGTGCTGGGACGCGTTTTCTCCGAACCGCCTGCCGGTGAGGAAGTCAGGCGCTCGAAGTAGTGCCGGTTCAGTTCTTCCCAGCCGCGGGGCGAGGGTTCCCGCATGCTGCCGAGGATTTCTTTCTGGATGTCGGTGGGCAGGTTGGGGGTCTGGTCCTGACGCACGAGTGATTCGCCACTCACGTAGGTCTTGACCTGGCCGAGTCCCTCCAGCAAGACGTTCCGCTGCCGCAGGGCGCTGCGGTAGCGGCCGGCTTTGAGGTCGCTCTCGACGGCGGCCATCACCGCGATCAGCGTCTTCAGGTCCGTGCGATGGTACTTGAGTACCTGGAAGTGAAGGTCGACGCCTTCGGCCCGGTTTCGGAGCTGTGCTTGCCTGGCCGCCAGGCGGGCCATGGCTTCCTCGGGACGGTTGGGAACGGGGCCGTGCAAGCCCTCACCCCCCTGCCCGCTTCTCTTGCCGCCGCCGGTGGCGCCCCCGACGGCGTCCTTGCTGGAGTCTTTGATCTGTCCCTTGACGTACGCATCGGGCGTCAATCGGCTGGGGGTTTTGCGGCCCCCTTTGCCCACGGCCGTATCGCCCACGAATTCGCCGCTGGCCTTACCCTGCCGTCCCTCGCCGCTGCGGCCGGCGATCTCGCTGGTGTTGGGCAAGCGATTACCGGTCACACCCCGGGCGCTGTTGTTCGAGATCGGTCCGTCCATCGCGTCCCACCCGGCCCCTTTGTCCAGTGAGTCGGCCCAACTGCTGGAGGCGTCTTCCATCTCGTTGAAGACGTCTTCCTCGTCTTCCATCAGCTTGCCCACGATGTCCTCCATCTCCCTGGGGAGCTCGGCCATCGGGGCTTCCTTCATGTCGTCGGTGAGGGGTTCCTCCTGACTCCACCGCTCGCGGTCAGGCGTATCGGGTAGCCATTTTTCAATGTTTGTGGTCATCTCCTTGGCCATCTCGGCACCGAGCTGCTCCAGAGGCACGGCGATGTCGGCCACTTTCTTGGTCAGCGCATCCTTGGCCATCTTGAGCTCGGTCTGGACGCTGACCAGCTCCTTGAGCAGGCTCGGGTTCGAGAAGTCCTGCTCGGGAAGCTTGCTCAGGTCGCTGTGCTTGTCGGCCAGGAATCTCGCCCATTCGTCCTCGGTCGCCGCCAGCTCCTTCAGGAGTTGTTTGTCTTTCTCGGTGAAGTCTTCCACGGGCTTCTTGGCGAGGTTCTCGGTGGCTTCGATGACCTTCTTTTGCTGCTTGAGGAACTCCTCGAGCTTGTCCTTGAGATCCTTGAGCTTGGTCTGGACGTCGGCGGGAAGCTCGGTTCCCGGGCGCTTCTTCAACTCGGCCAGCAGCTCGGCCGATTCGCGCCTGATCTCGCCCAGCAAGCGCCGCAAGACATCGACAATCCTGTCCTGCGTGGCCAGCAGCTCGGCCGTACTCTTGGGCAGATCGGTGAGGACTTGAACGTGCTCGAGCGACTCGGCCTGGCGGACCGCCTGGATCATCTCGCCGTAGGCTAGCTTGTTGAGCACGCGTTTGATGATGAGCCGATCGGCGTCGGCTGTCGCCCCGATCGACTCGATCACGACCGTGGTCGCCCTTCTGCACGGCCGCCTGCTGAACACGGATGTCACGCGCCAGCTTGCTGCGCCTCATCCCCGGAGGTGAGCTTGCTCAATCCGGCTGCCGCCACGCGGACACGAAGCTGGTCCTGGAGGATCCGGGCCAGCGCGGTTTGCAGGCCGTCGAGCTGGTCCACCTCGGCCTTGGTCTTGGTCTCGACCGCCACGGTCTGGATCTGCTGCCAGGAAGTGGCCGACTCCTGAGGCCCAAGCTTGAGATCCGGCAGGTCGATGCTGGCGGCGATCTTGGGCCACGGCCCGCACGTACACCGCTTGCCCTGGCTTGAACCGCGCTGGATCGAGATCGAGTGCGTGGCTGAGCACGGCGCCCGACGCTGCGAACCTTGACCACGAGGCCAGTGTTTTCACTTCGGAGTGGGTCTCGGCCCCGGCCTCGAGGTTCGATCGGGATTCGATCCGGACCAGGCCAAGACCATAGTCATCGCTGGCCCTGACCACGATCAGCGGCTTGCTGCCCACCGCCACGTGGGTCTCCCGGGCCGGCTCGACCAGCTCCACGGCGGGAGGAGCGTCAGCTTGTACCTTGACCCGGTTCAGACGGGGCTGGGGGTCGGAATGGCCCCCGGCCGTGAAGAGGTGGATCGTGAATGCTGTCGTCTCCTTGAGCAGCAGTTGGGCCGTCAACATCTGGCCGCCGTCGGTCACCTGGCCGTCGATCGTCTCCCCCGCTACGAGCAGATGACCGCGGGCGATCGGGGTTGACGGACGGATCTTCAGCTCCGCCCGCGTGAACTGGGGGGCTTCCAGATCGGCATGGTTTTGCCTCACTGTGACGCGAGGCCGTTCCAGATAGGCAGGAAAATCATAGGTCACTTCCACTTCAGCGATCGTCGGCTTCTCGTAAACAGACACCTGGAAGAGCCGGGTCTGTGAGTCGCCGATCTGGAGCCGGTATTCGAGAGGAGCCAGGACCTGGGTCAGGGCCGCCACATACGTCTGGTTGTTCTCGCCGGGCAGCATCACCAGCGCCGATTCGGGCTTGTCGGCCTGGCGCACAAACAGGGTGGCCGGGAGGGCACGGGTGCCGGCGCCAGGGTTCGCGACCCGGACGGAGATCTGCAGGGCCGAACCGATCAAAACCTCGGCATCTCCTGGATTCACCTGGACGATCTTGACCGAGCCCACGGAGGGGACGAACGCGAACGGGTGCAGGAGCCGGCGCGTCGAGGATGCCCAGGTCGGAACGATCGCGTTCATGACCAGCGCAAACCCCAGGATCGCGCCGAGGACCAGTGACGACTCGAGCAGATCGCGGGGCGTTTGCATGCAGAGGGCGAACCGGCGCAGGCGGCTTTCCCTGGTCGCGACCCGGTCGAAGGAGAAATCGCCGACCGCCGCGGCGGCCTGGGCCAGCGCGGCCTGGCGGAAAGGGTCGGCCGAGGAACCGTCCTGCTCAGCGAATTGCACGATGTTGATCAGGTGGCTTTCCAGCTCGGGAAACGCCAGCTCCACCCGCCGCGCGGTGGCCGCCAGGGTCCGTCTTCCCCTCCTCAAGCGGCCGATCAGGAACGAAAACGCCGCCAGGCTCACACCCGCCCAGGCCAGAAACAAGGCGGCGAGCATCGCTTGGGGAAGCCTGAAAAGAGCATCAGCCAGGACGAAAAGGGCCAAGATTCTCAGGCGAAATTCCGGCCGCCAGCACGACCGCGGTCCACAGGGAGAACTCCGCCATCGGAGCCACGTCTGTCGCAGCCTTGAAGTTACCGCTTCCACCTGGGGCGACATGGATGCTTCCTCCTCCACATCGGTTCGACGCAGACGAGTCTGTGAGCTCGTCCGGGTAAGCTTGCTCAATGTGTCACTGCCGTGACGATCATGTTGGTGCCGATGGCCAGAGCGTCTTTATCGCTGTAGCCGTAGGTGTAGGGATGAGGGAACTGCTCCCAGCCGTTGCCCAGGTCGAACCGGCTGTAAACCACGGCGAGCCGCCCGTCGAGGGAGATTCCCGACAGGCTCGGGGCGCTGATGGCCCCGAAGTCTTCAGCCACCCGCGGGGTGTACTGCACCTTGCGGATGTCGTAATGGGCGTGGTACAGGGGGTGATCGAGGGGCAGCGGCTCGAGCCTGTTTTCGGGGAGAACCCGGGCGATCTCGCGCTCGAAGGCGAGGTGGAAGGCGAGCCGGCCGCAGCAGGCGTCGGCCAGGAGCATTCCTCCCGCCTTGAGGTAGCTGTCGCAGCCAGGCCGCTTCCTCGTCGGTCCAGTGGAACTCGTGGTGACCGGTCATGTACAGGAGCGGATAGCCCATCGCCTTGGGGTCCTTGGGCCGGACGCTCAGCTTCTTGAACTTGATGGTCAAGGTCGAGTTGTCGCGCACGTGTTTCAGAAGGTTATGGACCGCCGAGGGGTCCGGGTCCCAGTCGCCGTCGTGCACGATCTGGGCGAAGACGAAATCGTCGCGGCTGGGGGTGTCGGCTTCGTGATACACCTTGGTGGTGCTCAGGAACCGGCCGAGCTGATAGCTCCCCAGCAGGTAAGTGACGTAATTGGCGCCGATCTGGCGCGCCTGGTCGATCACGACCCGCAGGCCGCGGGGATGGTCATGTCCATCCCAGCCGCACGTCAGGTCGGCCGGCGAATAGACCACGGCCGTGCGGCAGCCCACGCTGATGCCCTCAAGGCAAGGAGCGTCTTCATAGCGTGAGCCGTCGCTCTTCTGGTAGGTGAAGTTGGCAAGCTTGTAGTAAGACGAAAACAGGGGATCGTCCGGTGTCAGCTTGCGCAAGGGACGGTCGGGCAAGAGCACCTGCATCGCGCGGCGAAACGACTCGTCGAAGTCTTTCCAGCCGCAGCAGGCGTCGCCGATGATCATTCCCCCGTCCAGGACGTAGCGGGCCAGCCGCTCGCGGACGTTGGCGGCAAGCTCGAACGAATTGTGACCGGCGAAGAGCAAGGCGGGCAGCTCGCGCGGGTCAAAGGAAAAATGCTCGAAATCGGCCTCGGCCTTGCCGTAGTTGATGCCCAGCTTCTGGTTGGTCCAGGAGAGCAAGCTGTCGAGGTCGGCCGGGTCGGTCATCCAGTCGCGGTATTGAACCCGCTCGTCGCCCCGGCGGACGTAGCGGATGGGCCCTAAAGCCATCTTGCCGATCAACGAGGGGGGCGCGGGGGGCCGTTTTTTCTCGGTGCGGCGCAGCGGTGTGGCGGGAAGCGGAAGCGGCGGGAATGACTCGCCACCGGTGCGGCTCTGCGGCTTGGCTCGCGGCGGAGGGCCGCAATCCACCGGTCCTGATCCCTCCTGACCCATTCCCGGGGACGGCAAGACCAGCATCCCCGAACCCGCGGCCCCCGCCGCCGTCCAGTAGGCCAGGGTGGTTTCTCGAACGAACTGTCGCCGCGACAGCCCACCTCGGTCAGTGTGGCGTGCCGACAACATCGTGATGTCCTTCCTTCGCGTGTACCTTCGATCGAAATCGTCTTCGACGCGAAGTTCCCGGAAATTCGCCCGGCATTGGCACGCAGGCCAACGCCGGGACGAGCATCGTCAGGAAATTCTGGGCAGCATCTTCGCTCCATGCTCTATTGTACGATCAACGGGCGTGGCGATTCCACAAGGTTGTCGCCAATCGACGGGGTCAGGGGTTTACTTCCCGTGGCGAGATGACCTCTCGATGGCCGAGATCAACTTCGCGTTGCGAACATCAGCGAGATGACTGTTCACCACAAACAGGGCCCAGAGGCTGGCCGGAATCCAGCCGAGAATGGTGAGCTGGAGAATCAGGGCCAGAATTGCCTGAAACACCTTGCCGCAAAGCAGCATGGCAACGGGGGGCAAAAGAACCGCCAGTAAGTAACGCATCGTCGTGGTATCTTCTGAAGAATCGCCAGGCCTCGGATGTCAGCGGGGCATCAGATTCATTATTGCCACGGCGGTCGGTCGGGGGCAATCGTGCCTTCGGCCTGGTAACATGATCGCTCTCCACGGACTCGGGCTACAGGCCGAACGCATCCCTTGATCCGCGCCGCTAACCGGCTCATCCTACATCTCTATAAGGTCTCCCCGTAAGATAGGCCGGCCCTCATCAGCTCCAGGAGCCGAGCATGTTTTCCGGGCCAATGTTCCGCTACGAGTACCGGACGGCGACGCGAGAAACGCCGACCCTTCGTCATTCGCGTATTGATCGCACTTGCGTTCATCAGCGCGACGCTGCTCGTGGGCGTTTTCATACTCACGGCAAGAACGCCGGTTCCGGCTCAGGACAAACTCATTCTACTCGGCCGATCTGTGTTCATCGCCACGTTCTGCCTCAAGCTCCTCTTCTTTGTGTTCCTGGTTCCGGCCTTCGTTGGCGTCTCCATTGCAGAGGAGCGAGCGAAAGACACGCTGTCTCTCCTTTTGCTCACGCGGTTGACGCGGATCGAGATCGTGTTGACCAAGACGACAGCCCGCTGGCTGTGTGTGGTGAACCTGGTTCTCAGTGGGTTGCCAGTGATCGTGGTCTCGGCCTGGGCTGCGGGACTTGAGCTCGAATTGCTTCTGGCGTTGCTGGTCCTGCTGTCCAGCTCGGCATTCATGGCAACCCTGGCGATTCTCGCGTCCGCGTCCCAAGATCACGTGGGCAACGCCCGGGCAATTGCGACGGCATGGATCTTCGGCTGGCTGATCGGGCCGCCAATCCTCTCGATCATGCCGATCAGGTCGGCAGACCTGTGGGGCATGCTGCTCACCGAGCTGAAATCACTTTGCGCCTGGTCGCGCCGTCCAGCCCGCTCTCGCTCGTCACCGCTCCCGGTTGGTATACAGGCAGCGTCTCCATCAGCCTTGAATCACGGGTCGCGCTTCATGGTCGGGCTTCAAATGCTATTCGGCCTGCTGGCGCTCGTTGCCGCGGCGAGCCGGCTGAAGGCGCGAGACGAACCCCAACTGGATCGACCCGACCCGGGGCTACCGGCCCCCTTGCGGCGACGATCCGATCTTCTGGCGGGAGTTCGAATTTGCCGATGCGTCGAGGCGGAGGCTCGCTCGTCGCCATGCGATTACGGTATCTCCTGATCGTGATCAAAGCAGTCCTGATCAACATCGCGGCACTCGTCGGCGCACTCCTCGTGCTGGCGATCCCCATCGGGCTTGCCGCCGCGACGATGTATTACGGATTCGGAGCATTCGAGGAGTTAAGGCATTATGGGTACGGCCCAGACGGACCCTTTGTCGAGCGCTCGCGTTTCAATATCCTTGTGCGTGCGGCCACGGGCATGCTTGCGCTACTCCCCTCGATGATCCAAACCTCGCTCGTTGGCACACGGATCACCGTGGAGCGAGACAAGAAGACGTGGGACACGTTTCTCACGACGCCGCTCAGCGCCACGGAAATCCTCTGGTCAAAGTCTCGCGTCGCCCTTACAAATCTCAAAGCGGGATGGCCGCTCCTGATCATCTGGGTGCTCGGGCTCGCCTGCGGTGTGGAGGGTTCGTTGCCAGCCCTGAACCACGCCGTTGCACGTTCGTGTTAAATTAAAGGACTCTCAGGTTCCCCTGAGGACAGAGGACCAGAGAATATCGACCAAGGCCGCACGGCAGAGACCGATGCCAGGAGTTTCGCTTCACATGGATCGGATCATCTCCCAGTCCAGCCTTCTCATACAGTTGAACCCAGCCTCGCTCGTTTTCTTCGCGGCCGCGGCTCTGTCGGCCTGGTTGGTCGTGCTCGCCTGGGGGCGTCGCAACGAGCCCTCAGGCCCTCCCCTGATCTCGCTGCTCGTCTTCGAAGGACTCTGGGCCTTGTGCGAGGCGATCGAAGCGATCCTGCTCGACCCCTCCGCACAGGCTGTGATGTATCGCGTGAAGCTCTCATCCGTGGCACTGGTGCCGCCCTCACTGCTGTTTTTCGTCCTCGAGTACACGAGCCGGACCGGGGCCGCGCCCCACGGTTCAAAGTGCTGATCCTCGCCGTGCCCGCGATCTCCATCAGCCTCATCGCAACGTCTGGGGAACACCGGCTGTTCCTCACGGGAATGGAAGAAGTCGAGGTTCAGGGCTACCGTTTGCTGAGTCCCAGGTACGGCCCTGCGTTCTGGATCCACACCAGCTACTGCTATGCCCTTTTGTGCCTGTCCGCATGGCTGCTCGCCCGCTCAGCCTTGGCACTCGGTGGGGTCTTGCGGAAGCAAATGCTGTTCTTGTCCGCATGCCTGCTCATACCTTTGGCCATCAACCTGGCGGACCTACTCGAGGTCATCCCACTGCCCTACAGGGAATATGACCTCACGGCAGCCACGTTCGTTGTGACGGGAGTACTCGGCCTGGTGCTGTTGCGGAAGTTCCACCTCATCAACGTCGCTCCGGTCAGCTATTCCTTGGTCGTGCAAGAGATGCTTGACGCGATCATCGTGCTCGACGCCTGGGGGCGGATCGCGGGCGTGAACCGGGCTGCCCTTCGCCTCATCGGGCGCCTCGATAAGGACATGATCGGCCTCCCCGGCGACGTGATCCCGAGCTGGCTGCGGATCCCCGAGCACCTCTCGAAGTTGGAAGGAGCCGCGGAGCTGTCGTATCGCCTGGATGAGGATTCGCGGGATCATGGGGCAACCTACGATGTCCGAATCTCTCGATTCCCGCACGGCCGCGTACCAGGATGGCTGGTCATCATCCGCGACATCTCCGCTCAATCACAGGCCGAGGCGGAACGGACGGCTCGGATCACGGCTGAGCAGGCCAACTGGGCCAAGGACGCATTCCTCGCCAAGTTGAGCCACGAGTTGCGAACACCGCTTACTCCCGTGCTCGCGATCACCTCCGCAGCGCTTGATCAGCCCTCGATCCCTTCGGGATTGAGATCCTCCCTCGAGATCGTGCAGAGGAATGTTCATCTCGAGGCGCAGTTTGATCGACGACCTTCTCGACCAGAGTCTGATCACGCTGGGTAAGCTACACTTGCGGACGGAGGTGGTCGATGCGCACGGGCTCCTGCAGCAGAGTTTGGAGAATTGCGCCGAATTCATCCGCGATGCCGGCCTCATCGCCCGTCTCGATCTCGCCGCGTCGAACAGCCGGATCGCTGCCGATCCGGGCCGACTCCAGCAAGTCTTCTGGAACCTGATCATCAACGCCGCAAGGTACTCGCCCGCTCGCAGTCACCTCACGATCCGCACGCGGAACATCGGGGCAGATGGCCTAGTGATCGAATTCCAGGACGAAGGTCGCGGCCTCGAACCGTCGCAGTTGGAGGAGATCTTCGAGCCCTTCATCCAAGCGAGAGCAAGCGGTGCCGAACGACGTCCAGGCCTCGGACTGGGCCTGTCGATTGGCCGGTCGATCGTCGAAGCGCACGGGGGCTCGCTCGTCGCGGAGAGCCCGGGTCCCGCAAGAGGGGCCACTTTCCGAGTCGTCCTTCACACCGCTGGCCCCACGGAGGTCGCGACGGTTGATCGGCAGAGCGCCAGAGGCGCCACCGTGAAGGAGACTACCGCCCTGGAGTCCGAGGAAGCCCAAAAATCCGGCAGGGCCACGACGATCCTCCTCGTGGAGGACAATGCGGATTCTCTGAGCGCTCTGACGATGTCGTTGTCCCTGCTGGGCTACGAAGTCCGCCCCGCGAACAGCCTCAGGACCGCCTTGGCCGCCGCCGAGCATGAAGGCTATGACCTGATCGTTAGCGACCTTGAATTGGGCGACGGAACAGGGCTGGATCTGTTGAGTTCGCTGGGCCCGCGGCGTTCCGTTCCGGCGATTGCCCTCACAGGTTACGGATCCGAGGAAGACCGGAAGATGTGCCTGGACGCGGGTTTTGAGATGCACATCGTCAAGCCGGTCCAGACGAGGCAACTCAGCGAGGCGATCCGCAGCGTCATTCAAAAGCAATCGATAAATTCATAATGCAAATAGACAAGGATTTTCGCAGCGGCATTGCGATGCGAACAGCCTGGTTGCCGCGGCTTGTCCTGTTGCAGCCCTGCCGAGGACGGTGGCAATCCATGGCGCCGCCTCGAGCGAGTTCGGCGCGAAAACTGGCGGATGGCACGGGATGATCTCGTCACTTCCTCAAGACCGGCCGTAATGTTCAGGGGCTCAATGATGTTCGGTGAAGAACGCACTCGCATGGCCTGGGTACTGGTCGCGGCGATCACCTGGCTGCTCCCCGTTACCGATGGCCGTGGTCAGGAGCCGCCGGCGCTGAACCCGTTTGGAACCGGCGCCGAGCGACACCAACAGCGCGAGGATGCCTTGCCGGGCTTCCTGGAACTCTCGGACGGGGCGGTCCATCCGGGGCTGCTCTTCCTGACTCGTGACGCCCGCCTGAAGATCTTCGACGAGGCGCAGAAGCGGCAGCGGGAGATTCCCTGGAAGGCGATCAAACAGATCGATGGCTCGGTCTCGAAGGAGTGGGTTGAAAAGGAATGGCGTTTCAAGGAGAACGCCAGCGACGAGAAGCTTTTTAGCGGCCGCACTTACCCGGCTCGGGAATACATCCACAAGATCACCTTGCGGAACAACCAGACAATCCGGAGTTCACTTGCGGGCATCGTCTATGTTCAGGCGGATCCGGCCAGCGAACCGAAGCGACTTCTTGCTCCACAAGCGGGAGAAGGGAGAGCCCGGAACCGACCTCAAAACGCTGCTCTACGTCCGATCGATCCAGCTCGGCGACAAGGCCCTGGAAGAAGGAAAGAGCAGAGCGGCCAGGGGAAAGGCCAGGTCCGGGAGCGAAAAAGGGGGTCGATCCAGGAAGGTGAGGGAGAAATGAATCAAGGAATGTCGCTGGTTTGACGAAGATGCGGCGATCTGAGACGATCGTGATTGAGAGCGATCGCCGCCGGAGTTTGACCCAGAGGACGCCGTGGTCCGCCTCACGCTTGAACAGCGACACAGTGTACTGACCATGGTAGCGGTCGCTGCGGTGGCCGTTGTCTTGGCGGGTACGTTTTATCGCCGCGTGCTAGGGCAGGTCATGCCGTCACGATGGCGGCTCCTGCTGGCCTTGCGAGCGATTGCGATCCTGCTGGTGGTGCTGCTCCTGTTCCGGCCGATCCTCAGCCTCGAGCGCGACGAACGCGTGCGCAGGGAACTGGTGCTGCTGCTTGATCGCTCGGCTTCCATGTCCACGGCCGATGATGCGACTGGTGCCACAAGGTTCGAGCAGGCACGGGCACGGGTCATGGACTGGTCGGCCAGGCTGCAGCGAGACTTCGCTCTGCACGTGCTCGAGTTCTCTGACCGCGCCGCGGCGCTCGATCGGCCCGGCGCGCTCGCGGAGTTGAAGCCGACCGGAGAGTCGACGTCCCTGACCCGCGCTTTGGTCGCTGCCGCACAGGTGGCTCCCAGGCGTGACGTCGAGGCCGTCGTGCTCTTCTCGGACGGGATTCACAATGCGGCAGGTGATCCGGTTGCGGTGGCCCGCAAGCTCGGAGTCGTCGTCGATGCCGTGGGAGTCGGCAACAGCTTGCGGAGCAGCCCCTCCTACCGCGATGTCCGCGTGGCCGACCTCGAGTGTCCCGAGCAATTGCCGGTGAACAACCTGGCAAGGATCACGGTCCATCTGGGGCAGTCGGGTCTGGCCGGACAGCACGTCAAGGCGGTGTTCGAACAAGACGGCAAGGCCACCGAGACCGCCGAGGTGGTCTTGCGAGATGGGGCGGGCAACACAGGAGGTCTCGTTCCAGTTCGTGCCCACGGTCAAGGGGCGGCACACCTATACGGTACGAATTCCGCCGGTCCCCGATGAGAAGATCACCGAGAACAACCAGCGCTCGGCGGTCGTTCAGGTGGTGGACAACCGGATTCACGTGCTCTACATCGAGGGGACCTTGCGGGCTGAGTACGGAGCGATCGTGCAGCGTTTCCTCTCCAAGGACCCCGACCTCGAGTTCTGCGCCCTGGTTCAATCGCAGCCTGGCGTCTTCATCCAGAGGACCAACATGGCGGGGTTGAATTTGAAAGGGCTGCCGACCGATGCGGCCACCCTGGAGAAGTTTGACGTCATCTTGCTGGGAGACCTGGACAGCACGCTTTGGAAGCCCCAGGCGATGGAGCTGCGTCATCAAGCGGGTGCGTGACGGTGCAGGACTGCTGGCCCTGGGCGGCTATCGCAGCCTTGGGCCCGGAGGTTACGGGGGGACACCGTTCCAGGCGATTCTGCCGGTGCTCCTGGGAGATCGTGACGCCGGCCAGATCACCGCTCCGTTCCTGCCGGTGCTCACCCCGGCCGGCCGTGACCATCCCATCTTGTCCAACATCGGAAAGTTTTTCCCGACCCAGCTCGCGCCGCCGCAGGCGGCTGGGCTGCCTCCTCTGGACGGGTGTGTGAGGGTAAAAGGGGCCAGGCCAGGAGCACTCGTCCTGGCCGTCTATCCTGGCGAGGGAGGCATGATGCCCGTGCTGGCGGTCAGTCCAGCGGGCAAGGGGCGAGCCGCCGTCTTCACGGGCGATACCACTCGCAACTGGCAACAGGCTCCCCGCGCCCTCAACCAGGAATCTCCCTTCCTTCGCTTCTGGGGCCAGATGATTCGCTGGCTGGCGAACCGCACCGAGGAGACCAGGGTCGAGGGGGGAATCACGGCCCGGACCGACAAGGCCTATTATGAGCCCGATTCGCCGATCACGGTGCTGGCCACGGTGCGAGACAAGGAGGGAGAAGGGACCGACCAGGCCGAGGTCGTCGCTCAGGTCAAGACCCCCGAGGGCACAACAGACTCCGTCGCCTTATCTCCGATCGCGGGCTCGGCGGGCAAGTACGAGGGGACCTTCGAGCCGAAGCATTCGGGAACCTTTGAAATTACGGTCCAGGCCCGGTTTGGCGAGACGCTCCTGCGTGCCGACCCGACGACCGCCGAGGTCGGCAAGCCCAATCTCGAGTTCGACCGGCTCGACCTGGACGACGCCATGCTGACCAGGATCGCGACGGCGACGGGAGGCCGCTACTTTCACATCAGCACGGCCGATCAACTGATCGGGGAGCTCGACCGCAAGGAAAGACGCCGGCACGTGTCGCTGGAGCAGCCGCTTTACTTCCCTGGGCTCTTCTGGGTGCTCTTTGTCGGCGTGTTAACGACGGAATGGGTCTTGCGCAGGAGGTTTCAATTGCGATGAACCGCGATCGAGGTTATCGCTACCTTGACCCAGCGGCCCTGGCCCGTGTCAAGAACCTTGCGCTGGTCGCCCGCGGCGTGGTCGAGGGGTTCATCACTGGCCTTCATGACAGTCCCTACAAGGGATTCAGCGTCGAGTTCGCCGAGCACCGCAAGTACAGCCCCGGAGACAACCCCCGCCACCTGGACTGGCGGATTCTGGGCCGTACCGACCGGCTGTACGTCAAGCAATACGAGGAGGAAACCAACCTTCGCGCGCGCAGATTCTTCTGGATATGAGCGGCTCGATGTCCTACGGCGAGCCCCCTGCCCTGACGAAGCTGGAATACGCCTCTTACCTGACGGCGGTGCTGGCCTACTTCATGATCAGGCAACAGGACGCGGTGGGCCTGACGGCCTTCGACACCGAGATCCATCTCGATATGCCGGCGCGGAGCTCGCCCCGGCACTTCGACGAGATGATGAAGCATCTGGAGGCGGTCCGGCCCGGCCGGAAGACGGACCTGGGAGCGATCCTCCATCGCCTGGCCGACCGATTCAAGCGGCGCTGCTTGATCGTTCTCATCAGCGATCTGTACGAGGATCCCGACGCGGTAGACCGCGCGCTGCACCACTTCCGCAGCAAGCGTCATGAGGTCATCGTGTTCCACGTCCTGGACCGGGCGGAAATCGAATTCCCGTTTGGCCAGACGACCGACTTCGTCGACATGGAGACCGGAGAGCGGATCCAGGTAGACCCGGCCTACGTCCGCGACGATTACCGCCGGCAGATCGAGCAATTCCTCAGCCGGCATCGCCGGATCTGCGCCGAGTGCCAGTTCGACTATGTGCTGGCTGATACGTCGGTACCCTATGACTACATGCTGTCGCGTTACCTGGAGAAACGGACCAGGCTATGACATTCGCCGCGCCTCTCTTCTTGCTGGCGACGCTGGCCGGGCTCTTGCCGGTGGTGCTGCACCTGATGCACCGGCACAAAGCCAGGGAAGTGCGGTTCAGCACGCTGCGCTTCCTGCGGATCAGTGTGCAGCGGACTCGTCGGCGGAGGTACATGGAGGACCTATCGCTCTTGATTGTGCGGGTGGCCGTCCTGCTCTTGATCGCCATCGGTCTCGCTCGCCCCGCGCTGGCCAGTCTGGCTGCGCTCTGGGGCGGCGGACGCACCCGGGCGATTGCGGTCGTTCTGGACAACTCGGCCAGCATGGCGGTCCTCGCCGGTGGGCAATCCCGGTTCGAGACCGCCCGGCAAGGGATCGAGACTCTCTTTGCCCGGCTGCGCCAGGGCGACCTCGTGGCTCTCCTTAAAACCGGCGGCCCTCCCGCGCCCGAGCTGGGACGGCTTTTCCGTACCCAGGAGACCGTGCGGCAGGCTCTGGACTCAGTGCCGGCCCAGCTACGAGCGTGCTGACCTCGCCGCCAAGATCCAGCAAGCCAGCGCCCTGCTGGCCGAGGCCGAGGTCCACAGCAAGGAAATTTATATCTTCACGGACAACCAGAGCCTTTCCTGGGACGGTCTCAAGGAGCAAGCGCCGGGGGATGAGGCCCAGAAACGCAGTAGCACCCCGCAGGTGCCCGTTGTTCTGGTCAATGTGCAGGGTGATCCAGCGCCCAACGCAGCCCTCAAGACGATCACTCTGTACAGCCCCGCGCCGGTGGCCGGTGCATCGTTTCAGGCCGCCGTCGAGGTCGTGAACACCGCAATGGTTCCACAGCAGAAGCACGTGGAGCTGCACATCGACGGCATGAGGGAAGCGGTCAGCCCGACGCTCAGCCTTTCCGCCGGGGGCACCGTCAAGCATACCTTTTCGTTCACCGCGGACCAGCCGGGGATTCATCGCGGTGAAGTCCGGCTCGCCGAGGAAGACGGTTGCTCGCTGGACAACCGGCTCTACTTCGCGGTCACCGTGGATCAGCAGATCCCCGTGGCCATCGTCAAGCCCCGACTTGACGAGCCCTCCGTGGCGGACGATGCGTTTTACCTGGAACGGGCGCTGGCCCCTGCCGGCTCGACGAGTGGGGCCTTCCGGGTCGCGACGTTGACCCCCGATTCACTCGCCGCGGAGAGCCTTTCCGGCTACGCCGTGATCTTCTGCGTAAACCTTCCGGCCCTGTCGCCTCCCGCGGCCGAGAAGCTCCGTGAATATGCTCATGACGGGTGGCCACATCGTCTGGATTTGTGGCCGCAACGTCCACCCGGCCGACTACAACGCCATGAACGCGCTCGCTCAAGGAGAGCTGCTGCCGGCCATGCTCGAGGAGCTACGCCAGCCGCTGCCCGGAGGGGTCGAGAGCTGGCACGTCGGTTTCCTTGACAAGGATAACCCGGCGCTCGGGCCCTTGACCGAGCCGGCCTCGCTCTATCAATCGATCCTGCGTCACCAAGCATTTCCCGATCGCCTGGAACGCCCGAGCGACGGGCCATGTCCTGGCCAGGCTCGATGACGGTCAGCCGCTCCTGGCCGAACGGCCCCTGGGGACCGGTTCGGTGCTCCTTCTGGGGACCGCGCTCCACGTTGACTGGACCAACCTGCCGGTGAAACCGATCTTTCTCCCACTCCTGACTCGCCTGACGTTTTACCTGGCAGGCACCGACACCGAGAGGACCATGGCTCTGGCCGGGGCCCCGGTGGCGATCCCACTCGGCACGGGGACCGGACCCGGCCAGAGGCAGCCCGTCGAGATCGACGTGGTTCGCCCCTCCGGTGAGGTCTTGCGCGTGCGCGAGCCCGAGCAGTCCTCCGGCACCTTGCATTACGCGGATACTCACGAGGCGGGAACTTACCTGGTGCGGATGGTCGGTCGCAACCTGACCAAGCAGCTTGCGTTCGCCGTCAACATCGACCCCGCCGAAGTGGAACCGGCCACGATCACTCGCCAGGAGCTGCAAGCACGCTTCGGCCAGCGCCCCCTGCTCTACTGCGAAAGTCCCGCGGATCTTGCCGACACCATCCAGCAATTGCGCGAAGGGACGAGCCTGTGGGAGTGGTTCCTGTCGGCCGTCCTGATCGGGCTGGTTCTCGAGGTCTTTCTGGCCAATCGTGGCACCGCGGCGATACAACGACCACCCCTTGCCGGCGCATCCATCAGGTCAGAGTCTGACTCCCCATCAGAGCCAACCCCGGTTTCGCCGGAAGACGAAGTGCGCGGCTTCCTCGAACATCTGGAAGCCGACGCGGCCCGGGATCATGGGGGGGATTGAATGGGTGAGCAGCACCGCGGAACTCTGAGCAATGGCTTCGCACTCCGGCTACTTCGGCCTGCCAGATGTTCCCCGCCTGGCCGTCCCGTCTCCCTCGGTGCCGGGTTCGCCATAGGAGGGTTCGGGCACGGTTTGAAGCAGCTTATCGATGATCTGGTGAGTGTCAACCCCCTCGGCGTCGGCGTTGAAATTGGTGAAGATACGGTGCCGAAGCACGGGGCGGACCACGGCTCGTACATCGCCGGCGCTGACGGCCAGGCGGCCGTGGAGGATCGCCCGGGCCTTGGCGGCCAGCACAATGTACTGGGCCGCTCGGGGACCGGCGCCCCAGGCCAGCCAGTTGCTGATGAAGCCTGGAGTACCCGGCTCCTTGGGACGCGTGGCACGCACCAGGTCGACCGCGTAATCCACCATGTGGTCGCTGGCCGGGACCTCGCGCACAAGCTGTTGAATCCACGCCAGGTCGCGGCCGGTGAGAACTGGTTTGACCTCTTCATGCGCGGACTGAGTTGTCGCATGGACGATCCGCCGCTCCTCCTCTCGACTCGGATAGCCAATGTGGATGGACAGCATGAACCGGTCGAGCTGGGCTTCAGGCAACGGATACGTCCCTTCTTGCTCGATGGGGTTCTGGGTCGCCATGACGAAGAAGGGAGATTCCAGGTCGAAAGTATGCGAGCCGGCGGTGACCTGGTATTCCTGCATGGCCTGTAAGAGTGCCGCCTGCGTCTTGGGAGGGGTTCGGTTGATCTCGTCGGCCAGAACAATGTTGGCGAAGATGGGGCCGGGCACGAAGCGGAAGCTTCGCTTCCCCGTGGCGACGTCTTCCTCGATGATCTCGGTGCCGGTGATGTCGCTGGGCATCAGGTCGGGCGTGAACTGGATGCGGCTGAACTTCAAGTGCAGCGCCTTGGCCATCGTGGCCACCGTCAGGGTCTTGGCAAGGCCGGGAACGCCGATCGTCAGGCAGTGCCCGCGGGCGAACAGGCAAATCAGCATTTCCTCGATCATCTGCTCCTGCCCGATGATCACCTTATGGATCTCGCGCCGAAGGTGCTCGCTGGCACGTTGCACGCGATGGACCGCCTCTTCAGGGCTCATCTTCGGCGAGGCAGACTGCCCTTGCGTTGACATCCCATCACTCCCGGTTCGGTCAGGATCACCGTCGTTCGGCCAAGAGCGGAGCGACCTGGCCTGGCTCGATCTGACAGCGCTGTCATCGTGCCTTCAAATTATAGTACCCGATTTGCAGGGGTGGATCGAACTCATTTCAGGGTGGCGTCCCGTTGCTCGGAATCGGCAGCCGCCGGTCGATCGGATCACGCCCTTGTTGGGTCACCAGACGCGTTCTATCCTGGTTTTCAGATGCCTTGCCGATAAGCCATACTAACCCGAAGCGTCAGCGAGGGCGATCGACAACGGAACCCTCGCTGACGCTTCGGGTTAGTGTGAGTAGACATCAGTGTTGACTTGTGCACAACCCATGTGCAAACCGCGTCGAGGATGAATGCGAGACCTGCCTGCGATTGGATCTCTGTCGATCCAGAAAGCATCATACAAGTGGACTTTACCACCACTCGGAACCTCTGGCGGCACGTCTGCGGGCCATGGTCGCCAAAGCGTCTGCTTGACTCGCGCGTAGTCTCACGAGGTGTTCTCGTCGCGCTCTTGATGGCCGCATTTCAGAGTCCAGGAGGGTCTCAACGCGCTCAGGAAACCGCCAAACCCGGCCCCGATGCCAAGGAGTCGGGCCGGAGTTTGATCTACCAGCGGAAGGTGCAGATTCCCCAGCGCTTGCCTTTTCCCGCCGTGGTGATGACGGAATTCTTCACCAACGGCGAGCTCGACGAGAAAGGGAAAAATCTTGCCGTTTACGACGGCCGGCACGATCCAGTCTCCTGGCGGCATGCTTCAGGCCGGCCCTGGCGACTATTGCCGGATTGCTTTCCAGACGATCCCCAAGCAGCACCTCTACAAGATTTACTACGGAGGCAAGGCCGAGACGACTGGACCGCCCGCCTGGACCAGCCCGGCAGGCTTAATGCTCGAGACCCGCCACTGGACGAACTGCGATCTCAACAGCCTCACTTCGGTTCGAGAGGCGTGGCAATCGTCTCCTCCCTACGGCAGCGCTTTCGTGCCGGCCGTGTTTCATCGGTTCAACCCTTTCTGGCCGGCGCCTGAGCCGTTTCTGAGCGAATATCGCGGAACGCTTCATATCAACAGGCCTGGTCTCTATCGCTTCTTCACTTCGAGCCAGGACGCGAGCTTTCTCTCGATCGATGGCAGTCAGGTCGTCGCTGCCCCAGGCTGGCACGGACCCAGCGGCGACGCTCGGTTCAAGGGCGAGGTGAACCTGGCCTCGGGACAGCACGCGTTCCAGTACGTTCATGCGGCCGCTGGAGCCGACACCTGCATGGTGGCCGCGTGGCAACCGCCGGGATCGCCAAAGCCGGATCCGATCCCTCCCGAGGCATTTGACTCCCAGGCCATCGCGCGGCTTCCCGCCGTAGGCGTCAAGCGTTCTCGGGAATACACCGCGGAGGTCGTGGGGGAAGTGCCCCTGGCCGACAGCGACCTGCCCATGATTCGCGCCCAGTTCAAGCTCGTCGCGGCGCAGGGGACCACGTCTCGACCGAGGCTCCACTGGGATTTCGGCGACGGCCAGACGAGCACTCTGACCGACCCGACGCACATTTACCTGCATCCCGGCCTCTATACCGTGACGATGACGGTCACGGGAGAATCCGAAAGGTTGGCGGTCGTGAACCGAGTGCCGGTCAACCGGGGCTTGTCTTTGCCGGCGAGACCCAGCCTGCCGACGACCTGGCTTCGTACCTGGCCATCGTCGCGAGGTACGACCCGGCGAAGCTGGACACGACCGGGCTCTTGCAGTTGGTCAAAGCGTTTGGCCAGGCTGGGCTGCCGCCCCGGGCCGCGAAGGCCGGTCAAGCAGGCATCCTCGGACGCCAGTCGGTAGATTCTGGGAGCGGACTGGCGGTGGTGCGCCTGGTCGGTGCTCTGCTTCGCGACCAGCTCGACGACCCGGAAGGCGCCTCAGCTTTTGGCAGAAAGCGGTGAAGGTTGTCGGACCAGAACAAAGGAAGGCGGAATGCGAGATCGAGGCAGCCGACGTCGCGCTCAACGTCCTCCTCCAGGCCGAGCCCGCCAAGGCGCTGCTGGACTCGGCGACGGCACGCTTGAGGCAGGGTGGGGAACATCGCCTGGCCAGTCGACTGCACCGCGTTTGGGGCGACTGGTACGCTCGCAAGAGTGACAAACCTTCGGCCCGCACTGCCTATTCGCGGGCGATGGCCTCGCTTGGCCCTCGCCGGCCGGCCGCGGAACAGGCGGCGCTGCACGGCGGCTCTGAGCCGGTCCACCGAGGAATTCCTCCGTGACCACTCGCTCGATCGGGCACGATCAGAGCTAGAGCGATGGCAGGATGAGTTTCCAGGCGACAAGATCGAGGGCTATTTGACGTTCTTGCAGTCGTCGTATTGTGCGGCTCGGGGGAAGTTCGCTCAAGCCATCGCCAAGGCCGATGACCTGCTCGCCGTCAACCTTGATTCTCCTTACGCCGACCGGGTCCTCTTGCTGGCCGGCGAATGTGAGGAGAAAGTCGGCCGGCCCGCACGGGCCAGAACTTGCTACCAGGCACTCCTTGCCAACTACCCCGGAAGCCCGCTTGTCGGCGTCGCCAGGCAGAAGCTCGCTCACCTTTCCAAGAAACTGACTGCCGGCGCGACGAAACCCTAGTGTTAGCGGGGAGGTCATCTCGGTGAGAGTCAAGTCGTCGGGTCTTATATTGGCAGCCATCCTCGCGAGCGACGCCTCCTGGGGCTTGGGCTCAGCTCCGGGAGGAGAGCTGACCGTGGAGCTGGGGAAATCGGCCGGTGTCACGCTGGTCGGGGCGATCAGGCGCTGGGATGGTGATGGGAAGGCCCGCGTACCCGTCGATCCCCAAGCCAGGATTGACAGTCCCCGCGTCGATGCCCGTGCGGAACCCGGCCCGAACGGCCGCTGGGTGTTTCATGACCTTGCCGAAGGCCAGTATGACCTAGTCGTTCTGGCGGCAGGCCGCATCCGCGTGGAAGGCTTCAGCTACCCACCTATCAACGAGTTCGACCCTTTTCTTTCCGCCGATGCCAGAGCGCCCGAGGATGACACAGAAGACTGGATTGTCAGGGACATCGCCAGGGCACGCCATTACGAAAACAAGGTCTCACCCTTGTTCATGGCGGGAGAGGAAAAGCAGGTGCGGATTCTCGTCCAGCTTGTGCGAGACGAACCGACCAGCTTCGACAGCGATTTCGGCGCTCCGGCGGCTACGGTTCGCCATGAGATCTGGCAATACACCCATCACTACGGGGGCTGGGTCAAGGACCGGAGTACCAAGATCCTCGACAGGGTACTCATGGCCAGAAGTGAATTCCGACTCTGGACCTGGGTCTGGCAGCCCCGACTGGGCGGGATCAAGGTCGGCGAGCAAGCCCGTCACGGTTGCCTACGAGCTGCCAGCGAATTTCGACCCCAAGTCCCATCACGGGTGGTTTCCCAACTGATCGGCGATCGTGTCTGGTCTCGGCGTCGCGGGAGCGTGTACGTCGCCGATCTGAACTCGCCGGGGCGGAAGAGTCGGCCGTTGGAGCCATTCCATGGAGTGGTCAAGGGGCCGATCGCTGCTTGCCGTGAGTGCTGCCGGCGTGGTCGGAGTTGATGGCTGGAGAGGCCCCCGCGGTGAACTCCTCGCGGGCGATCAGGGGACGGATGATCGCCTCGACCGGACCGTCGGCGAAGGTGTGCTGCATGGCATTGTCCGCCAGCGCGTTGGCGATTGCGGCCATGATCATCCCCTGGTCAAGCGCCAGCACGCAGTCGGAGACCACGCCGGTGGATATATTCACCGAGTCGCGAAATCCGTAGGGGCCGTAGATCGCAAATTTGTCGGCAAGCGCGCGCAGGTTGGCCATCGCCTCGCGCGGGGCGAACGACAGGGCCAGGAACGAGGCATGCGGGGTCACGACACCCCCGGCGAACTCGCCTGGCCCCTTGCCCTTGCCCGCGGGCACGTCACCATCGTTGGAGGTGTAGCCCTTGGGGTCGGCGCCGAGGGCGTTGACGCCGTAGGTCCTGTAGCCTCCCCCGGGCCGGCAGGCCGGGGAGAACCCCCAGAAGCCGTAGCGCGCCTCGTCCAGGCCGTGCTCGATCTGGGCCCGCACGTAGAGCGGGTGGTTGACGCCCCAGCTCCGCGGCGCCCAGCGGGCCTCGGGGACAAACAGCGGCACCATGAGCGCCTCGAACATGCTGCCTCCCCAGCTCGGGACGATCTTCATTCCTCGATACGTGTAGTAGCCCTCGAAAACCTCGACCCCCAGGTAAGTTCGCAACGCACCCGGCGGCACCTGTTTCTGCTCCTTCGGACCACCGTCCGGCCGCCAGACGCGGTGGATACGGTAATAATGCTCGGGGGGAAGGTGGCCCCGCGCGATGCCGATGTAGCTGGCAATTCGCGTCTCGGTATTCACCAACCCATTGAGGGTGCCGAAAGTCTTCTCGCGCGGCCGGTAGACCCCGTGCAACTGCCCCGGATGGTTGACGGGGTCGGCAGGATCGTAGGGTTCGTAGAAGAAGCCGAAATCCATCGGCTTCAGAAGCCCTTCGGCCCGCTCTCGCAACGCTGGGTGCGCATGGCTCACCATGATCAAGGCGGCTGCCAGCCAGCCGTTATCGACGACCGAAAGCCAGGGTTGGCTCGGCACGCCACCGGTCGTGTGAGTCTTCTTGGCCTCGGTGCGGGGATCGAAACGGTCGAAGAAGAAACCATGTACGCGCTCCAGGCGTTCCAGCGCCGCCAAGGTCCGATCGAGGCGTCTCCCAGCCTCGGACGGTTCGATGATTCTCAGCTTCTCGGCGGCCAAGGTGCTCCAGAGATAGGCCGCAATGTCCGTCGGAGAGGTCTTCCCTGTTGGCCTCCACACACCGTCCTCACCCTGATGAAGTCCATCGGCCGGCAACCCGCCGGGCAGGACCATGGCTTCGAAAGACTTCCAGGTGTCGCGGGCGTAACGGCGCAGCGTCTCCCGTTCGCCGGTGGCCAGCATCGGAGGATCGGCCGACGCCGCTTGGCCACTACCCACCAGCGACACGAGGATCGCCACACCCAACCAGCGAGACAACGAAGAGGAGAACGTGAATTGCGGAAGGCGGTACATCAGGAAGTCCTTTCGGGACATTCGCGGCCGACCGTCCTCTGCCGCGCCTGAGGAGGTTCGGGACGGACTCGCTCAAACCAATGTTAGCCTCTCGTGCACGCGGAGATATCGCCCTGGCCTGATCCCTCGGACACGCGGCGAATGCGATGCCGGAGAAGCAAGTTCTTCGTTTCTGACGTTGAAAAAAAGTTCTTGACATGTCGGTATGAGGCCCAATAGACTTTATAGCGTGGGTTGCTCGAGACGGGCAACCTCGACTCGGCTAAGGTGGCCCCGCCATGCAAATGCGCATCGGTGGGGTTTTTTTATGCCTCGGTACGTCTGATGACTGGACGGCCGGAATCATCCCACGCTGGATGAAGTTGCACCCGCGGCAACGGTTGCTGCACGCAGGAGTTCCAGAAGGATATCGTCCCCTTGGGGCTCGGGGAGCTTGCGGCATGTTCCCGCCACTGAACAATGGCCCAGTAAACCAGCCTTCCATCCTGCTGACGGCACTCCAACCACGGCTCGAGGCCGGTGTCCCACAATCGGGTGCACACCTGTCCGTCGTGATCGCCGTGTTCGTCGGAGCCGCGGCAGCTTCCGAAGTTCGGCGCTCGGCCCGCCTGTCCAGCCCAGGCCCGAGCGGTCCCCATTCTCTGGCATTCGACAGCCAGAGTGGACAGGCAAAACACGCATCGTCCCAGGTACGAGATTGCGCTTGTGATTCATTAATGACGAAGGAGAAAACCATGGCAGAGCTCAAAGACGCACCCAAGCCGAAGGCGGCCAATGGACAGGGACAGGTCAAGAACATCGCGCGCGGCACGGAGACCGCGCCAACCACGTCGCACGGCAGCCCGTTCGCCTTCATGCGCCGGTTCGCCGAGGAGATGGACCATCTCTTCGAGGATTTCGGCGTCGAGGCCAAATGGCACCTGCCGGGGTTCAGGTCGGCCACCAAATTGCCTCTCGGCTTGACATCCTTCGATATCGACTCTCGGTGGCACCTGCCGAAGTTCCTCGGCCGCGGCCGCGAGTTGCTCGGGCGCGAAGCCGGGCTTGTCCCCGCGGAGTGGTCACCGAAAGTCGACGTCCTGGAGCGCGAGGGACAGTTCGTGATCCGCGCCGATCTCCCTGGGCTGAGCAAGGAGGACATCAAGGTCGAGATCGCCGATGGCTTGATCACGATCGAGGGCGAGCGCAAGCAGGAGAAAAAGGAGGAGCGCGAAGGATGCTACTACAGCGAGTGCGGCTATGGCAGCTTCTACCGCGCGATCCCGATTCCCGACGGCGTAGAGGCTTCGCAGGCGACCGCGGAATTCCGTCAGGGAGTCCTCGAAGTCACCGTGCCAGTGCCCGCGCGGCCGGAAACGAAAGCCAGAAGGCTGGAGGTCCGAGAAGTGAAGTAGATCCATGAGCGCCACGGAGGCAGGCGGCATGAGACCCGCACGGGCTCTGCCGCCTGGTTGAGTCTGATCCTACCTCTCCCTCGGGGAAGATGGTCCGTGACTCTCATCCCATTGCCCCAGACAACTTTCTGAGAAAATGCCCCCGCTGGTTCGGGAGGAGCAGAGATCATGAAGACCGACACGGAATTGAGGCGCGATGTCACCGACGAGCTCGAGTGGGAGCCCGCCGTCGATGCGGCTCGTATCGGGGTCGCGGCCCATGACGGAATCGTAACACTGACCGGGAACGTGAAAAGCTACACTCAGAAGCTGGCAGCCGAGCGGATCACCAAGAAGGTCCACGGCGTCAGGGCCATCGCCAACGATATCGAGGTCCAGTTGCCCGGCACTGCCGAGCGCACCGACTCCGACATTGCCCAGGCGGCCGTCAACGTCTTGAACTGGAGTCATTCCGTGCCGGAGGGGCCGATCAAGGTGGCTGTGAGCAAGGGCTGGATTACCCTTGAGGGCCAGGTCAATTGGCGCCACCAGAAGGAGGCTGCCTTCGAAGCCGTGCACCACCTGGTCGGCGTGAAGGGAGTTACGAACCTGATCACCTTGAAGCCTCGGGCATCGGCAAGCGAGGTCAAGTCTCGCATCGAGGCTGCCTTCAAGCGCAGCGCCGAGCTGGATGCGGAGGCGATCCGAGTGGAGACTTGCAGTGGCAAGGTAACGCTACGTGGCGGCGTCCACTCGTGGTCTGAGCGAGAAGAGGCGGAACGGTCGGCCTGGGCCTCGCCAGGCGTCACCCACGTTGAAAACTTGATCGCGATCATGCCTTGAGATTTCGAGAGGCTTATCACAACCCCCGCGGCCGCCAGGCGCGCGGGCTGCCGGAGACCCACTCAAGTTCGAGCCGACGGATCTCACGGCAGACTCATGAACGAAGCTCCGACCCGAGCGCCGGCTGCGCACTCAAATGAGAGAGCGAGGATGTCATGTTGAAGTTTTTTCGAGATCGTGCCGATGGCGGCCGGCGCCTCGCCGAAAAGCTGAGCAAGTACGCCGGCCGCCCGGACCTGCTTGTGCTCGCGCTGCCACGCGGCGGTGTGCCGGTGGGCTTTGAGGTCTCGCAGGCTCTGAGCGCGCCCCTCGATGTCCTCGTCGTTCGCAAGCTGGGGGTGCCCGGCCAGGAAGAGCTCGCCATGGGCGCCATCGCATCGGGAGGGGCGTGGGTGCTCAACAATCACCTGATCCAGACACTTCAACCCTCAATCCGCATGATCCAGGAAGTCGCCGCGCGTGAGCTACGAGAGTTGACGCGGAGAGAGCGGATCTATCGCGGCGACCGGCCGGCACTCGAGCATGCGCAGGGCGCACCGTGGTCCTGGTGGATGACGGGCTGGCAACCGGCTCGACGATGCGAGCCGCCGCGGCCGCTGTGCGGCGGCGCAGGCCTGCTCGCCTGGTCGTGGCTGTCCCGACTGCGACACCCTCGGCGTGTGTCGAGCTAAAGAAGGAAGTCAACGAATGCGTCTGTGTGATCACTCCTGATCCCTTCCATGCCGTCGGAGTCTGGTACGAAGATTTTTCCCCGACGACCGACGACGATGTCCGCGATCTTCTCGAACAGGCCTCCGTGGCCATGATGGCCACTACAGGTAAACGATCTAGCCGCGGCGCTGAAGATGGACTCGAGCCCCGCTGCCGTGCAACGGCGGCAGGATGTCCGGTTTGACATCCCCCTCGTCGTTGGAGTGATTCGATCAAGCGGCGGAGAGGAAAGCGAGAGCGAAAGATGGTTGCGCAAAACACGAACGCCGGCTCGCGCAAGCGGTTCGTCGAGATCCCAGCCGGCGGAGAAACGTGGCGGGCGTTCTGAGCCTGCCACGAGAGCCTGTGGGGGTCGTCGTTTTTGCCCATGGCAGCGGCAGCGGCCGGTTCAGTCCCCGCAACCAGTTTGTCGCCCATGCATTGCAAAACGCCGGCCTGGGGACGCTGCTTATCGACCTGCTGAGGGAGGACGAGACCCAGAATCAACGAAACGTTTTCGACATCAAGCTGCTCGCGGAACGTCTCGTTGCCGCGACGTGTTGGCTGGGCCGGGAGCGCCGACACCCGCGACCTCACTCTTGGTTACTTTGGTGCCAGCACTGGCGCCGCGGCGGCGCTGGTGGCCGCGGCTCGGCGGTCGGAACATGTCGGCGCAATTGTATTGCGCGGTGGACGGCCCGACCTGGCATGGGGAGACCTGGTGGACGTCGTCGCCCCCACTCTCCTGATCGTCGGTGGGCACGACGAGCAAATCCTCGAGTCGAATCGCCTGGCCCTGGCTCTGCTGCGCTGCCAGAAGCGCCTGGTTGTCGTTCCCGACGCCACCCACCTCTTCGAGGAGCCGGGGGCCCTGGAGCAGGTCGCACGTCTGGCAGAGGAGTGGTTCCTCGGTCATCTCGATTCCAATTCCCGGGCGAATTACGATCCCCCCCTCGACCAGTACGGTCGAGACGGTCCCTAACGAAAGCAAGCAGCGATCAGAGCCACCAGGAGGTGTCCCATGACACATAAGACCACATTGATGAAATTGACGTCGCGTCTGCTCGCGCAACGTGACGCCGTGCGGAAGACCCTGAACGGCGACCTCGACATCCTCACGGAGGTGTCGGCTACGAGCTCGGTCGGGGATGACGTCGACGCGGCGGTCCACTCGTCGAACCATGAGGTTTGCTCTCGGCTCATCGAGATGGAAAGCCAGGAGCTCCACCAGATCGAGCATGCCCTGGAACGGATCAACGCGGAGGTCTACGGACGATGCGAGTTCTGTGGCGGCCAGATTTCCTCGGCGCGTCTCAATGCACTGCCATACACCGATAGCTGCATCAACTGCCAGCGCGAGAATGAGAGGCGAGGGCGCTCAGAGCGCCGGATTCCAACTCGAAGAGCTGGAGTAGAGTCCATGAGGATTCGATCGACGAGAACGACGAGGCACCGATCGAATTTGGTGACGTGGAGAAGATTCTTGCTGGCGGTGGATACCGACTTTTAGAGAATCTGATCGCCTGACTCACGAGATGATGAAGAGAAGGCGGCGGAGTTCAGAATACGATGGCCACCGAGTCAGGCTAGCTCTCGTGTTGCGGCCTACAGGTCACCTCGATTAGGATGCCCCCACCGCGACTCTCGCGGGCCTCGAAGCTACGGCACTTTGAGACCGCTCTGGGCGACGGCTCGCTCCGGAGAGCAACCGCGGGCGGAGGAGGACTAACCCTGTGGTAAACGCACCGAGATCGAGCGAAGTGCTCCCGAACAAGGAGGGCCACCCCAGCGGCGACAACCGGTTCGAGATGCTCGATGCGACCATGAAGCGGCACCGGTTCGCGCCAGACGCGCTGATCGAGGTGCTTCACTTCCGCTCAGGAGCTGTTCGGCTACCTCCAGCCTGATCTGCTCTACTACATCGCTCACGCCATGAAGCTGCCGCCCAGCCGGGTCTACGGCGTCGCCACCTTCTACCACCTCTTCAGGCTTGCTCCCAGGGGAATCCACACGTGCATCGTTTGCACCGGGACCGCGTGCTACGTTCAGGGGCGCTGATCGGCTCCTGCGCCGCCGTCGAGGAAGTGTCTGGAGACCGTCGCGGGCAAGACGACGGCCGACGGTCAGGTCTCGCTCCTGACGGCGCGGTGCCTGGGTGCGTGCGGCCTGGCGCCCGTCGTCGGTCTACGACGGCGAGGTCTCCGGGAACCAGAGTCCGGAATCTGCCCTGGAGCGCATGAAAGGATGGACCGGCCGATGGATCTCGCTGATCTGCACGCGATCGCCGAGACGGAGCGATCGGCCCGTAAGCCGGTGCGGATTCGCTGCTGCACTGCCGCGGCCTGCCTCTGGTCCGGGTCGATGAAGGTCAAGGAGGGCCTGGACGCGGCCGTCGCGCAGGCTGGGCTGGGCCATCGGGTCCAGGTCTGCGAGGTCGGCTGCATGCGGCTCTGCTGCCAATGGCCCGCTCGTCCAGGTCGATCCCAAAGGCTCGCTGTACGAGCGCGTCAAACCCGAGGAGACCGCATCGATCGTGGGCGCATTGGATGGCGGCCCCGAGGCGGCCGCGCATCGAGGCGATCCGGAACAACCCTTCTTCGCCCGCCAGATGGGCATCGTCCTGGAGAACTGCGGACTGGTCGAGCCGGACCGGATCGAGTCGTACATCGCGGCCGGAGGATATCAGGCGCTGCACCACGTTCTGCGTGAGATGAGCCCGGCCGAGGTGGTCGAGGAGATCACGCAGGAGCGGCCTGCGCGGCCGCGGCGGCGCCGGCTACCCGACCGGGCTCAAGTGGGCCACCGTCGCCAAGCAGCCGGCCGAACGCAAGTTCGTCGTCTGCAACGCCGACGAGGGCGACCCCGGCGCCTTCATGGACCGCAGCATCATGGAGAGCGATCCGCACCGCGTGCTCGAGGGGATGGCGATCGCCGCCTACGCGGTCGGGGCCGAGCCAGGGCTACATTTACGTCCGCGGCGAGTATCCGCTGGCCATTCGCCGACTCGACACGGCCATCAAGCAGGCCAGAACGCCTGGGCCTGCTGGGCAGTCAGGTCTTCGATTCTGCCATTTGACTTCAGGATCGACATCCGCATTGGCGCCGGGGCGTATGTCTGCGGCGAGGAGACGGCGCTGCATCCACTCGATCGAGGGCCAGCGCGGGCTCCCACGGCCGCGGCCCCCCTACCCGGCCGACGCCGGCCTCTGGGACCTTCCCACCCTGATCAACAACGTCGAGACCTTCGCCAACGTCGCCGCCGATCATCCGCAACGGCGGCGACTGGTTCGCCGTCGATCGGCACCGAAAAGAGCAAGGGGACCAAGGTCTTCGCCCTGGCTGGCAAGATTCGCAACACCGGGGCTGGTCGAAGTGCCGATGGGGACCACGCTTCGCCAGATCGTCGAGGAGATCGGCGGCGGCGCCGCCCACGGGCACGATCAAGGCGGTGCAGACCGGCGGGCCCTCGGGCGGCTGCATCCCCGCCGAGCATCTCGATACGCCGGTCGACTACGAGTCGCTCATCCGGGTTGGCTCGATCATGGGCTCTGGCGGCATGATCGTCATGGACCAGGACACGAACATGGTCGACGTCGCCCGGTTTTCATGGAATTCTGCATGGACGAGTCGTGCGGCAAGTGCATCCCCTGCCGCGCGGGCACGGTGCAGCTCCACCGGCTCTTGCAAAGGATCGGCCAGGGACAGGGCACCCGCGCCGATCTGAACCTGCTCGAAGCGCTCTGCGACATGGTCAAACACGCAAGCCTCTGCGGGCTGGGCCAGTCGGCCCCTAACCCTGTGCTCAGCACGCTGCGCTACTTCCGTCACGAATACGAGGTGTTGCTCCGAGACGGGGCCACGGATGGGAACTGTGATGGCTCTGAGCCGGCAGCCTGATCGAAATGAGTCAGGCGCGGATTGGCCAGTTCTCGATCCCCAGCAAGGCGAGTGATTCATGCCGGTCAAGACGCTCACGATCAACGGGCAGCCCTTGGCGCCGCGAGGACCAGACGATTCTCGAGGCGGCACGAGAGGCCGGTTTCGCGATCCCGACGCTCTGCCACCTGGAAGGGACGTGCGACGTCGGGGCCTGCCGGCTCTGCCTGGTCGAAGCTCGCCGGCGGCCGCCTCTTGCCCGCCTGCGTCACCCGGGTCGAGGAGGGCATGAGCATCCAGACCGACACCCCGCGGCTCCACGAGTATCGCCGCATGATCGTCGAGCTCCTCCTCGCCGAACGGAATCACGTCTGCTCGGTCTGCGTGGCCAACGGCAACTGCGAGCTCCAGGACCTGGCAATCTCCCTCGGCGTGGACCACGTTCGCTTCGACTACCTGAACCCGGTCTGTGAGGTCGACATCAGCCACCCGCGATTCGGCATCGACCACAACCGTTGCGTCCTTTGCACCCGCTGCGTGCGGGCCTGCGACGAGATCGAGGGCGCCCACACCTGGGACGTCGCCGGCCGCGGCACCAAGGCGCGCGTGATCACCGACATGAACCAGCCCTGGGGCACGTCGATGACCTGCACCTCCTGCGGCAAGTGCCTCCAGGCCTGCCCCACCGGCGCGATCTTCGCTCAGGGCTCGACCGTCGCCGGAGTCGAGGCACGACCGCGGCGTTCTCGCGTTCCTGGTGACCGCGCGGGAGAAGAAGCAATGGAACGTCTGAAGCTCGCGACCGTCTGGCTGGGCGGCTGCTCGGGCTGCCACATGTCGTTCCTCGACCTCGATGAATTCCTCATCGAGCTGGCCGACCAGGCCGACGTCGTCTACACCCCGATCATGGATGTCAAGATATACCCCGAGGGTGTGGACGTCGTCCTGGTCGAGGGGGCGTCGCCAACGAGGAACACCTGGAGATGATCCAGCAGGGTCCGCCGCCAGACCCGGGTGCTGATCTCGTTCGGCGACTGCGCCGTGACGGGAAACGTCACGGCCCTGCGCAACCCGCTGGGCTCGGCCGAGCCCGTGCTGCGACGGTCGTACGTCGAGCAGGCCGACCTCCAGCCGCAGATCCCGCTCGAACGAGGGATCGTGCCCATGCTCCTGGATCGGGTGTTACCGGTTCACGCGGTCGTCCCGGTCGACTTCTACCTGCCGGGCTGCCCGCCGCCCGCCCCGCGCATCCGCGCGGTGCTCGAGCAGCTCCTCGCCGGCATGCCGGCACACCTCGAAGGGCGCGAGATCAAGTTCGGCTGAGAGCGGCGAATGATTCAGTCCCTTGTTCGGCTCGAGGAGACGTCTCATGGCGACAGCGCATCGTCATCGACCCCGTGACGCGGATCGAAGGCCACGCGAAGATCACCATCCAGCTCGGCGATGACGGGCAGGTCGCCGACGCACGTTTCCACGTCGCCGAATTCCGCGGCTTCGAGCGGTTCTGCGTCGGGCGGCCGCTCTGGGAGATGGCCGGGATCACCGCGCGGGTCTGCGGCATCTGCCCGGTCAGCCACCTCATCGCCTCGGCCAAGGCCGGCGACCAGATCATGGCGGTGACCCCTCCACCGGCGGCGGTGAAGTTGCGGCGGCTGATGAACCTGGCCCAGATCGTTCAGTCGCACGCGCTGAGCTTCTTCCACCTCAGCTCGCCCGACCTGATCCTCGGCTTCGACAGCGACCCGGCCCGGCGCAACATCTTCGGCCTGATCGCAGCCGACCGCGAGCTGGCCCGCGGCGGCATCCGGCTGCGGCAGTTCGGCCAGGAGATCATCGAGCGACTCGGGCGGCAAGAAGATCCATCCGGATTGGTCGGTCCCCGGGGGCGTCGCGGCAGCCACTTGACCGAAGCAGGCCGCGATGCCATTCGCGACCGCATCCCCGAGGCGCAGGCCACCGTGCTCGACGCCCTGGGCCGCTTCAAGCGACTGCTCGATCAGTATCGAGGAAGAGGCCGAGGCGTTCGGGGATTTCCCCTCGCTGTTCCTGGGCCTGGTCGGCCACGACGGCACCTGGGAGCACTACGACGGCAAGATTCGCATCGGCGATTCCGAGGGCCAGCATCGTCGCCGACGGGCTCGACGCACAGCGGTACATGGACTTCATCGGCGAGGCGACCCAGCACGACTCCTATCTGAAGTTCCCCTACTACAAGCCGCTGGGCTATCCCGACGGCATCTACCGGGTCGGGCCGCTGGCCCGGCTCAACCTCTGCGAGCGCATGCCGACCGCCGCTGGCCGATCGCGAGCTGCGCGAGTATCGCGACCGGTTCGGCACCGCGACCTCGTCGTTCCTCTATCACTACGCCCGCCTGATCGAGATCCTGGCCGGTGTCGAGGGGATCGCGCAGGCAATCGAAGACCCGGACGTGCTCTCGGACCGGCTGCGCGCCCACGCCGGGATCAACCGGCTGGAAGGCGTCGGCGTCAGCGAGGCGCCGCGCGGCACCCTGTTCCATCACTATCAGGTCGACGAGAACGGCCTGATGACGCGCGTCAACCTGATCATCGCCACGGGCCAGAATGGCCTGGCGATGAACCGGACCGTCAAGCAGATCGCCCAGCATTACATCAAGGGTCCCGAGATCCCCGAGGGGATCCTCAACCGCCTGGAGGCCGGCATCCGCGCATTCGACCCATGCCTGAGCTGCTCGACCCACGCCGTGGGCATGATGCCGCTCCATGTCCAGCTCATCGGCCCCGACGGCCAGTTGCTGGACGATGCCCGGAGGGACTGACGGTGATGAGTAGCCAGCTTACTCCCTCGCGCGGCAAGATCGCTGGTGATCGGCTACGGCAACACACTCCGGTCCGACGACGGGGTGGGACAACGCGTGGCAGTGGCCGTGGCGTCGTGGGCGTTGCCTGGGTTGGAGACAATCGTGGTCCATCAACTGACCCCCGAGCTTGCCGAACGGTTGGTGTCGGCCGAGCTGGTGATCTTCGTCAACGCCCGGCAAGCCGAGATCGGGGCCGCAGTCGAGATTTCGCTCCTGGAGGCTGCAAATTCGGTCGAGGCGCTGGCTCACGCGAGCGACCCTCGGTGGCTGCTCGCGCTGACGGAGGCGGCCTACGGCCGTCGGCCGCGGGCCTGGATGTTGACGGTGCCGGCCACGGACTTTTCCCTGGGAGAAGCTCTCTCAGTGACGGCTCGTTCTGGCGCGAACGATGCCCTGGGCCGAATTGCCGCGTTGATCAGTTCAAACGGTGTCCTGTAGCCCGAACTCCTGAAGTACGCCGAGAGCCTGTGCGAGCGAATGCGACCGAGTTCCACCGGTGTCAATCGCGCGGCGTGAGCTTGCGCGTCGGCAGGTCGGGCTCCTCCCAGCGCCTGGCGATCTCCGCGTGGATCGCGATGTCGGCGTCGGATGCATCGCCACTTCGGCTGGCGAGCCGGTTGCGGACCACATCCGGGTCGGCCTGGCAGTGGATCAGGCAACCGGCGATGGCCCATCGACGGGCGGCATCGAGGAAGAGCCGGCGGTGCGATTGCTCGCGGAAGGTTGCATCGATCAGAACGCGTTTCCCTTCGAAGAGGTGCTCCTCGGCTCGGCGCAGGCATTCGGCGTAGGTCCGCTCGTTCCAGTCGGTCGTGTAGAGGCCTTCGCCAAAAGCGGCGGGCGATTTGCCCTCACTCCTCTGACCCACGAGTTCCTTGCGAACCCTGTCCGAGCGTATCAAGGTGAATCCGGCATGCTCGGCCAGGTCGCCGGCCAGGGTGGACTTGCCGGCCCCGGGCAATCCGGCGACCAGCACGAGGCCGGGCCGGCGATCGGGCGACTCCAGCTTGGCCAGCGCGAAGAGCCAGTGGGCGCGGGCAAGCTTGAGGGCTTCGGCTCGGTCGGATGTGGAAAGCTGCGGGTCCAAAGCCTGCATGCCCCGGACCTTGCCGCGCACCATCGAGCGATACGACAGGTAGAAAGGCAGCAACGAGCGACCCTCTTCGTCTGCCGCGGCGGCGAGGTAAGCCTCCGTGAATACCATCGCCAGGTCACCATGGCCTTGTATGATCAGCTCCATGGCCAGGAAGGCGATATCCGCGATCGGATCGGCGTGCCGGTACCGCTTGTCGAACTCGATGCAATCCACGATGACCCATTCGTGGGGCGGATCGCGCTCCGGGAACCAGTAGATGTGATCGAGCCGAAGATCACCGTGAGTGTCCCTCGGCATCCCCCGCGCGGCCCGATTCTCGATCAGTCGCGCGAAGCCGCTCCAGGGTTGTATTCGTCACGGACGCAAGTCGCTCGCGGACTGGCCGGCTGAGTGCGACTCCGACCTGCGGCGCCGCTTGATCGAGATTCTCGCGGACGTTTCGTGCAACTGAGTCGAACGAGGCCCCGGCGGCGATCTCCGGCCCGGAATCGGCCCCAGCATGGAACTCGGCGAGTCGGCGGGCGAGTGCCTTCAGTGACTCGGCTCCAAGCTCATCCTGCCCAAGACGCGAGCCAAGCGTGGCGGCATCTGGGAGCCGCTTCATCTTCACCGCCCATTCGACCGCCTCGCCGGTACCCTCTATCCGGATCGCACTGCCCTCGCGGGTCACGGGGACGACCGCGAGATAGACTTCCGGCGCCAACCGGCGGTTCAAGCGCAGCTCCTCGTCGCAGAAGTGGCGGCGCCGCTCCGGTGTGCTGTAGTCGACAAAGCCGGTTGCGACGGGCCTCTTGATCTTGTAGACGAGTGAACCCACCAGGAAGACGACGGAGATATGCGTCTGGCGAACCTCGACCGCCGCGACCGGGCCGGGATAGGAGGACGGGTCGGAGAGGGCCTCGATCAGCTCAGCGGTCTTCACGAGCACAGCCTCTTTCGGCATCACGGACGGGGCTGTCGCCCACGGCGAACTGGCATCACGACCGGTGGGGCGGCTCGAAGGCTTCCTCAGCGGTCAGGATTGTCTGGGCGATGTCGATCAACTTGCGGTTCTTGTCGCTGGCCAGCTTCTGGAGCCTCCGGAACGCGTCGTTCTCGTCCAGCCCGGTCTTCTTCATGAGAATCCCCTTGGCCTTCTCGATGACCTTGCGATCCTTGAGTGCCTGCTTCAAGTCGGAAGTCTCCTTGTGGAGTTCCTGGAACTGCTCGAAGCGGCGCATGGCAATTCCGATCGCGGGCTCGAGGTCGGCCTGCTTGATGGGCTTGACAAGGTAGGCCATGATGTGGTCGGCCTCGGTACGGCCGATGAATTCCGCGTCGTGGTAGGCCGAGACCAGGATGACCGGGATCGCCGCCTTGCGATAGATCTCCGCGGCGGCGTCTATCCCGTCCATGTCGGGCATCTTGATGTCGGTGATGACGAGGTCGGGGTGGCACTGGGCGCAAAGCTCGACGAGCTCCCGGCCGGTCTGGGCCGCGGCGACGACCTGGTGGCCCAACAGCGGCAAGATCTGCTGGAAGTAGTCACGCATATCGCGCTCGTCATCAGCGACGGCGATCTTGAGAGAACGGCTCATGTGGGTCCTTTCGGCAGTGTGATGAGGAAGCTGGCTCCGGGACCGTCATTGTCGCCGCGGGCGACTTGCTGCTGATCGCGCGATGCCGCCTCAGCCCGTCCTTACCGCGCAACTTCAGGTCCAGCCGCGCGACGCCGAGGAGCCTCCGCCGTACCAGTCAGACCGTGGAAACGCTGTTGCGGCTCGGCTCGCTGTCCAAGCGGAGCGTACCCTGATCATTCTCGCCTATCAACCGCGTGACGGCCAACTCCTGGAGATTCGATGGTCCAGGAAAAGAAACCGCGAACCAACGGCTGCGCGGGAAGCAGCCGCGAACGGTGGCTTTGCTTCTCGAACCCACCGAGGCTCCAAGGCGGTTGGTGATCGCTCTTTCGTAGGGTGGGTCAGCGAAACGCAACCCCCCTGATGGCATAAATTTGCGACCGGCGGGTTGCGCTCCGCTGACCCACCCTACGGAGCGTGAGGGAAGAACAGGCCATCGGAGGTGGGAATCGCCGAGCCCGTGCCTCGGCCTGGGCGGGCGATCAGCATGGGGACCTCGAGGTTGTGGCGCACGCGATCGACGGTCTGGCCGAAGAGGAGATCGCGGACCAATCCGTGGCCATGCGAGCCGACGACCAGCAGGTTGACGGGGTCGGTTCGCAGGTGGCCGACAAGCTCGCCAGCGGGATCTGGTCCGTGGAGAAGCACCGAACGCGACCGATAGCCGCGGTCCCTCAGAGCTTGCACCAGTTCGGTCAGGTAGCGGGCATCCGAGTCGGTCTCGCGGTCGGCGGTTTCCGAGCCGTGAACGCGGGTGACCGGCGTATCGACCACGTGCAGCAGCACGAGCTCGGGATGGCCGCCGTCGGCTTGCGCAGGCTGATCGCCCGGTTGAGAATCTCGGCATCAGCCCGATTGTGTTCGAGAGCCACGCCAATCCGTGCCAGCGAGCGCGGCCGAAAGGCTGCCTCCCAGTCGAGCGGGATGCTTTCCGCCGGTGTCCATGGTGCCGAGGGCCGAAAGACCGGCTTGACGGTAATCCAGAACAAGAGGGCGGCAACGCTTGTCGTCACGGTCGCAAGCATTGCTCCCACCAGCCAGCTAAGCGGAACCGGGCCGAGCCTCAAGCCCGATTCGCCCGCCAGCTCAATCCACGAGACCACCTGGTCGAGCACCAGCTTGCCGTTCAGGGCCACGATGATCCCTGCAACGACCCAGGCCAGCGCCTGGCCCCACCATGGTGTGGCGAAGCTCCCCATGTTCCGGCGGTTTGATGTGAAGTGGACCAGGGGAATCACCGCGAACGAGAGTTGCAAGCTCAGGATCACCTGGCTCAGAACCAGTAGCTGTTGGGTCGATTCCTCTCCCGTGAGGCTGATCACCAGCACGGCGGGCACCAGGGCAAGAGAGCGCGTGATCAGGCGCCTCAGCCAGGGGGCGATCCGAAGATGAAGGAAGCCCTCCATGACAATCTGTCCGGCGAGCGTTCCCGTCAGAGTTGAACTCTGCCCGGCACACAGAAGCGCAACGCCAAACAAGATGGGCGCCGCCTTGCCCAGGAACGAAGGCAGCAGCCTGTGCGCTTCCTGGATGGTGGCGACTTCCAGGCCGTGTCTGTGAAACACTGCGGCGCTCAAGATCAGAATCGCCGCATTGACGAAGAACGCGGCATTGAGGGCCAAAGTGACGTCGAGCAGATAATACTTGCAAGCCGACCTCCGGCTGGCAATGTCGCCGCCGATCCGCCGCGTCTGCACCAAGGCCGAGTGGAGGTAAAGGTTGTGAGGCATGACCGTGGCGCCCAGAATGCCGATCGCCACGAAAAGGGCGCCCGGCGGCAAGCTGGGCCGCAAGCCGGCAACGATCCCCCCAACGTCAGGCCGGGCCTGAAGGAGCTGCACCAGGAAGCAAGCACCGATCGTACCCACCAGCACCAGAATGACGGCCTCTAACTGCCGCATCCCCCACCGCTGCAAGTACAAAAGGGCGAATGTATCGAAGGCCGTGATCAAGCATCCCCATAGGAGCGGCAGGCCGAAGAGCAGCTTGAGCGCGATGATCGTGCCCAGGACCTCGGCCAGATCGCAGGCGGCGATCGCCAGTTCGGCCAGCAGCCAGAGCAGCCGGTTGACGACCGGCGAGTACTCGGCCCGACAAGCCTGAGCGAGGTCGTGCCCCGTCACCACGCCCAGCCGCGCCGCGAGCGTTTGCAGCAGCACGGCCATGAGGTTCGACATGAGCAGGACCCAGATCAAGGCGTAACCAAATCGAGCTCCGCCCTCAAGGTCGGTGGCCCAGTTGCCGGGATCCATATAGCCCACGCTCACAAGGTAAGCCGGACCCATGAACGCGAACAGCCGGCGCAGCTTTTGCCGGCTTCCCCCGGTGGGCGGAACGTCGATCGAGCCGTGGACGTCCTCCAACGACTTCCGTCCAGAACCCGTTTCCTCGACCACCGCCATCTCGTCCTCACAATCCGTAGGCGTAAAGACGCACTCTGACCGACACTTGTGCCAGTTCTCGCCAATCCTTTTTACAGTCCTTTTCGGGTTTCGGCAATACCTGTTGCAAATCCTCAAAACATTTTTGTTTGGGACACCAAAATCGGGTAAACTCAGCGCAAACTGGCTTTTCCTTTGGTTCTGGACGTTGACCGCCCTAGAATAACGGTAGAATGGAAATGGGTGCGGGGGACGAATTGGTTGCGCTGAATCCATCACCAGGAGATCACGGCGATGACGCGGATTGTCGGCTGCATGGTCGGAACTTGTCTGGCTTTCGTCCTTTCCAGCTCAGCGGAGGCCCAGGATGTGGCGAACTATCCGCCGGCGGATGGCATGATGTACACCCTGCCGCCTCAGTATGCCGCGCCAGGTGGCTTGGGCACGGGGTACACGGAGACGCCGCCGGCTCTGTCGTCGGGGAGCACGGTCCCGAACGCCTATGCGGCACAACCAGTCGCGCCTTATTCCTACCAGACAGCTCCCGCTCGGCGGGCCAGGCTGCGTGCAGGTCGCGCCGTCCGACAGTACACCCGAGGATACAGCCAGCCCCCGGCTCCTTACTCCACCGCCTTGCCGCAGGGACAGCTCTACTGGCCCGGGTCGTTCATGGCTCCCTCGTACACGCCCAACTCACGATATCAGAGCTATGGAAGCGGCTATGGCCGTGGTCCTTATGGCTCGGGCTTCTATAGCGGATATTACAAAGGCTTCTCCCTGGGCTATTAACCGAGCTGCTGTCGCGATTCTGAAGAACCGGAGGGCCAATCGGGGTCGCGGCATGCATTCGGGCGAAGATGAGTTACAATTAAGGGGCACGAGCATGGACCACGGGTCTTGTGCTCGCTGATGGAGCTTGGCCTACTCTTTTCAATCGAGCCACACCATCACCTCACAGAAGGTTCACGGCCATGTGTCGTTTCCTGGGAATCGTGGTAGCTGCGGTGGTTCTCTCTTTGCACGCAGGACCAGCGCAGGGCCAAGCGTTTGTTGGCGGCCCCTATACGACTGGTCCCTATCGTGTCAGTGATTATTTCGCCGCCCCCGGGCTGTACGGGACAAGTTACGGTTTCGCCAGTTACGGGGTTCCACGCACGTTCACAACCTTCTCGGCCTACCCCGGACCATCTTACGGTTCGAACTACCCAAGTTACGGCCTTCTGCCAGGCCGATACGGCGTGGGTCTGTGGCGTCCCGGCTTCGTGGCACCGGGGTATGTCTATGGAGCGCCCACTTCCAGCACCTCCTATCGTACCTTCCCGGTGGTTTATGGAACTGGCCTGAACGCCAGCCAGATCGCTCCGCCTCCCTCCATCGGCGTGTACGCCCCGGGGCTCGGTCCAGGCATCGGGCTTTACGGCCGGTGATCTTGCGATCTTCCAGACCGGCGCGGCTCCCTCCGATCGACTCCCGGCATGGAATTCGCAGGACAGGGAGGCGCGTAGTGCCTGAACCCCGCTGTTCCATGCCGGGTACCGAACCGTGTCAAACATGCTGAGCGAGTTAGATCAGGACGACCCGACCGGTGAATATCCTACTGTGTCGCCTCGCCGGCCATGGGTGAATGTTGAGTTCGGAGCTCACACCCACGCCGGTAAGGTCCGGGATCGGAACGAGGACCAGTTCCTCGTCGCCAAACTGGCCAAGTCGATGCGGATCTGGAGGTCGAGCTTGCCCGAGCCCGAGACAACTCGGTTCTCGGACGAGGAAGGATACCTGATGATCGTCGCCGACGGGATGGGCGGCGTCGCCGGAGGTCAGGAGGCCAGCGAGGTGGCCGTTCGAACCGTCGAGGCATTCGTCCTCGACGCGATCAAATGGTTCCTGCACCGCGAAGGATTCGAGGAAACGGCCCTCGTGAGCGAGCTGCGGCAGGCTCTGGAGCGTGCCGACCGAACGGTGGTGCAGCGCGCGGAGGCCGATCCCAGACTCAGCGGGATGGGCACCACGCTCACGATGGGATACAGCGTCGGGGCTGATCTGTTCATTGCCCACGCAGGCGACTCACGAGCCTATATGTTTCGATCCGGCCGTCTGGAGCGAATCACATCGGACCATACTCTGGTTCAGATGCTGGTTGACGGCGGTGCCATCACCCCCGAAGCGGCGCGGCAGCATCCCCGGCGGCACGTAGTCACCAACGTTGTGGGAGGGCCGAGACAGGGCGTGCAAGTCCAGATTGACCGCCGCGAGGTGGCCGACGGCGACTTGCTTCTGCTTTGCACCGATGGGTTGACCGAGCCTGTGGATGAGGCGGAGATCGTGCGCGTGCTGAACAAGGAAGCCAATGTGGACCGGACCGCCCGCGAGCTTGTGAGCGCTGCCCTTGAACGCGGAGCTCCGGACAATGTGACCGTTGTCCTGGCAAGGTATCACGTCAAGTGATCGGGCGACTGTTGTATTCTGTGCCGGCTCTCGTCTCCATGAAACGACTGGTCCTGATTTCACGGGTTGATCTTTGCCTGAGCGTGATGCTTACCCTCGATCTCCTCCAGCGCGAAATCGACCGCGCGGCGAACCTCAGCGAGCGAGTTGTCCGGATCGCCCCTCGCCTTTGAGGTCAGGGCGCGGAGTGCCGGAATCGCAGGGGCGGCTCTTGGGCCGAATTTCCTCAGGGCGTAGATCGCTGAGAAAGAGGTTGCGCGGTTTCCTGATTCCAGGGCCTCGCGAAGTGCCGTTATCGCTTCGGGATCGGTTCTCCGCGGCTCGGGTGCACCCACAGCAATCTCGGCAAGGGCGTGGGCAATGATACCACCGCTGCCGGATTTGTCTCCGCTGGCGGCGATCTCTCTTAACGTGGTCGCGAGGACAGGAATCGTGGCGTGCGCCTTGGCCCCGAGCTTGGCGAAGGTGGTCCCGGCCGCGTCCCGCGTCGACGAGATCGGGGATCGCAGGGCTCCGGTCAAGACTGCCATTGCCTGATCCAGCGGAGCGACTTTGACGATCGACTCGGCGATGTCAAGCGTCGCGCTCTTGGCAGTCGGGTTTTCGAACGGCTCGACGGGGCCGGCGGTCTGAAGGGCCTTGACGAGGGCGGGTATCGCGGCCCGCGCCTCGGGGCCAGTATTCCCGAGCAAGATGACGGCGCAGCGGGCGACCGGTGGGTCACGACTGCTCAGGGCTTCCTGCAAACGGGGAACCGCCGCCGGCGAGAGATGCATCTTTCTGATTCCCAACCAGTAATCTCTTGAGGTGATGAAGCGATCGCTCAACTCGTCGTCTTCGAAGCGGAACAAGCTCTGCTTGTTTTCAAGCTCTCGCAGAACCACCGTCAAAGCGGGGTCGATGCCCGACCCGAAACCAGAAAGGGCCATCACGGCCTGGGCACGGCCGGCGGCATCGGGATGATCAAGTACCGCGAGGAGTCCCGGCGGTGCAGCCAGGGACCGATGCGCAACCAAGCCCAGACTCTGCATTAACCCCCGCCGGTTCGCGGGATCACCCGCTAGCGCCGCGTCAAGCGCCGCGACGAGCGTGCCATGCGCCAGTGAAGCTGGCCGAGATGACATCGTTTCTGAGCCAGAGACCGCATCGAGCTTGTTACGGATCAATGCCAGGGCCGATGCCGCCGAGACCCGCACGTCCGCGTCATCTTCTTTCGCTACGGACTCGAGCAACGCCTCACCTACGCGATCGAGGTTTGCAACGCCACGCTCCGAATTCAGCAAGGCTTGACCGCGATTCGATAGGGCTCTGGCAAGATAGGCACCCAGTGATGCGGCCGCATCTCCGCGGACCTCCGCGCTTGGATCTCCGAGCGACAGGAGCAGAGCTGGGATTACCGACTCCGATTGGGATGTCGCCGCCATCACCAACCTTTGCGCGGCAAATCTGCGCTCTTCCAGCCCACCAGAGCCAGTCAAGTGAACCAGGTCGGCCACAGTCTCCGCGCGGTTTGAACGGGAGTAGCGGCGCCACGCCCAGAAGGCCGCGGCCGAAAGACCGACGAGGACAATCAGCCCCAGCAAGCTGATCTGGAAGAATCGCCGTTGCCTGGCGCCGAAGGTGCCCATGATTGACGTCGCTGTGCCGAAGATCTCCCCCCCTGCACGTGGCATTACTGAATCTACTCCGGCGGAAGCCTGCAATCCAGGCTCGCAACCTGAAAAGGTTAGCGGCGCTGGTGCAACCGCCAGTTGACGTGTCCTTCGTAAGCCATGGTCTCGTTCACCAGGGCAAAGAGATCAGGGTCGTAACTCTTGAGCGCCTTGCGCGTGGTGATCGGATGAGGCGCGCCTGCGGGTGCGGCGTCCTGGCCCTGGGCATCAAAGTAGGCCAGCACGCCTGCGGCCCAGTAGTCCACGCGATCGTTGGCGGCAGGTGTTCCCTTCCATTTCCCGGTCTTCATCGCAGCTTCGTACAGACGCCCTAATCGCTGATCGAACCGAACGTCCAGGCGCCTGACGCCGAGCTCGTATTGCTGCACGCTGCGACCGCGCTTCTCCCAGTTGGGATCGACCGGTCTCAAAGCGGTCACCTCGTAGATTGCCCTGGCGAAGCCACGTATCACCTGGTCGGCCCCGACGAAGGCGCATCCGGATCAGCCAGAACGTTCTCCTGACTTACGACCAGAGCTTTCGTGCGTGAACTGTAGTCCAGAAACCGAGCCAGTGAGTCAACGCCCTGCTCCTGGAAGTTCCTGTACTCGGGCAAGTCGGGGATCTTCTCGCCCGGACCCAGCACCACCAATCGGGCGCCCGCCTCGATCAGCGCCTTCAGAACATCGTGGCGATAGGCGAACATCTTGCGGATTGTGTCGTTGGCCTTGAGCAGCGCCTGGTCGCTGGCCCCGCGGCCGAGCACGGTGAACTCGCGCGCCCAGGTAAACTTCGTATAAAAGGAGTCGATCTTGAGCTTAGACGGCGGTTTACCAACAGCCGGAAGTCTTTGCAGCCACGTGTAGCGCCAGTCTTGCTCTGGCTTGAGATTAAAGGTCGAGCGCACGAGCTCGTAGCCATCGGGGTCGTAGATCTTGAGCTGTTCGCGCGTGCCGATCGGCCCGTGGTTCCAGTTGTTCACGCGGTTGCAATCGAAGTAAGACTGGCCGATCTCGGCCCAGTACTCGCCGGGATTCCCCGCGGCGTAGGCATTCCTGTATCGGCCCTTGGCAATCGCATTGCGGTACGCAGCGCGCAGTCGCTCGGACCACCTCGGGTCGATCGCGCAAAGTCCCGTCGATGGTATGGCAGAACTCGTGGACCGCGATGCTCTCATCGTCGTACCGGTCCACGGGCAGGCTGAGCAGATTCTCCTCGCCGAAGCTCGTGGGCCGGCCGCCGGTTCCCCGCACCCGCTCGTTCTGGAACGCCGGATCGGGATGATGCCGGTATTCGGGCATGTCGGTATAGACCTGGTCCTTGCCGATCACAATCAGGTACATGCGTCTCGCGACCATCGCCTTGACGATGTCGGGCCGACCGGCCAGCATGTGCGTCACGATCTCATGAGTGCGTTGCAAGGCGAGGTCGGCCACCTCAGCAGCCGCCACGACCGGCATGCCGCCGACTTCGAGATATTTCGTGTAAAACCGCCGCGCCACGTCGCGGTCGCGCTCGGGCACCAGCTCGAAGAAAGAGTCGGGCGGTTTGATGGTCTGCCGTCGCGGCGACGACTGGCTGCCAGCTTCCGCCAACATGCAAGAAGCATCCACCGGAAAGACCAGAGACCAGATCACCGCGATTGTCCAGGACACGGTTGTGCACCCCCCTTTGAAATCAGGGCGAAGTCGCTTCACCTTTCCTCGAAGCACTTCAGTTTCGTGCATTGGCCACGCCCGTCAAGGACCTTCTGAAGTCCCCGATCTGAGATCCAGAAGGCAGGACGCGTCGCGTCAAAAGAGCTGAAAGATCGGGCCCAACCAGGTGTGCAGGAGGTCCGACACGTCGAACGAGATTGCCAGAAGGGCACCGAGTAGCGGAGCGATCATCGTCATGAGCGAGCCGACAAACCGGGAGTCGAAGGTGAGCTTTCCTGGGGTGGTGTCGCCAACCCGGCTGATCAATTCATTGCGGTTGATGCCGATCAAGACCAGAACGACTGCCCACGCCACGAAGACAATGAGGCCGAAGACGACCGTGAGCAGCCATCCCTGATGATCGAACGGATAAGAGGTGACCGACAAAAGCAGCGATAGTGAGCCGAGCACGAGGAAATTCATGACCGGGACGAACTGCGAGAGGGCCGGCGCGAACCAGCGGACCAACTGCAAAGCGATCAGATCTTCAGCCATCCGAGCCCAGTCACGGACGAGTTCGTGTTCTTGGGGTGTGAGCAAGTGCGGGTTCTGCCGGGCACGATTCTTGGCCCCTTGTGGTGAATAGTCCTTGGTTGTCAGCGGCCAGGAAGCCAGCCATTCCGCACCCATGTTCTTGCCATCGACGTTTTCGCGGGCCAGACGGGTGACATCCTCGACCGGCAGCGAGTTCCAGAAAGGTCTCAGAAACGCATAGACTTCACGAGTCGAGTTGATTGCCGCTTCGGGGTCGCTGAGCTTCGTTCGTAGGTCCGCGAACGATGAGATCCAGGAAGTGTTGTCGAGTTTTGGAAACACCTTGTCGAAAATGGCGGCAAGCTCCGGCGTGCTGCGATTCACCAGCGCGGTGCTTTGCTGAAGAACGAGCTGCTTTCGCACGTCGAAGTCCTCTTGGCCGAAGAACCAGCCCGTGAACCGCGCCGGGATGCGATCAAAGGCCTGGGGCATGGGCAGCTCGACCGCGAGGTTGAGCATTTCTCGAGTCTTCCGCCACAAGGCCAGTAGCTGAAAGGTGTGCAAGACGATCAGAATCAGCATCACGAAGAATACAGACCAAAAAAGCATATCCAGGCGGTGACCCTCGAGGGACCGCGGCAATCCTCTCGTGAGGAGCCGGATGAATGGCAACAGCAAAAAGATCGCGACCGTACAACGCAAGAATACGTTCACGTGTCTGTAAGCAGATAACGGTTTGGCGATCATCCGCGCACATGACTCTCGTGCGCCCCGCATCTTGGGCAGAAGGTTTTCAAAGTGAGTCGGCACGCCGACGGGTTTCTGATCGGGCTCGCTGTCTTCGAGATACGACAACCGGTAGAAGCGGCGACGCGCCAGTTGCGAGGCAATCCAGGCGCCGAGAGCTACCGACAAGAAGAGGATGGGGAAGATGGGAGAGAGCCCGCTAGGCAAGTCTGTGACCCGCTCAAATGCGAGCCTCAGATGAACCGTTGTCCCAGTAGGCAGTAGCTTGATCAGAACCGAGCAGACGAGAAAAGTGAACGCCGCAGTGGTCCCAAAGATCGTTCCACTTCTTCGCTCGAGAAGCTCGAGAGAATCGTGAGCGGCCGCGGAACACCGCTTCTCCAGGTTCTCAAATTGTTGCTTTCGTGAATTCACCCAGATCATCATATTTTGAATGAGCCGGGAATCTTTCTCTGCGTTCGCACGGTCCGCCGCGCGGCTCAGCAGCCTGTTGCAGGAGCGTGAAACCAGCTCCGAGAAACGGCTGAAGCCTTCGATAACCGAAAGCAAAAGAGAGCCGGTCACCGCGGCAAGAGCAAGGATCGCGAGCAGGATCCAGAACCACGACATGAAGTTTCGAAACAACATGAACGGGCTCATCGCCACGAGGAAGACCGAGAATATATAATAGGAAAGGCCGAGAACAAGCAAGTTGATCAACACCAGGTAAGGTCCCGCGCCTGTTGGATAGGCTCCCGTTGATGGAGCAGGGCTCGGCCTGCGCCACCCGTGACGGTGTCGGCGTTCAAGTGGCGAAGCACGTGGTGCAGCCCAAGCACCCAGATCTGCGACCTTGACTCTTGTGTCGGCGGATCAGCAGACCAGCGAACATATCGATAGGTGACCGAGGCACTGGCGAAGCAAGCGAAGAGCAAGAAGAGGCACAGCAGCCAGAACAGTAGATGCGGATTGGGCCGCATCGCCCCTGCGGCCTTGATTCTTTCCGGTCCAGGCAAGGGCCACGTCATTGTGCGGCGCCCCTCCGGGCAGTCACGCACATCGTAAAGGTACCCAAGATCGCTCCCGGCCAGTGGACGGACCGGGTACAGGCCTCGCTCACCCACGGCGCTTACCCAAATGGGGGGCCGGAAATCTCTTCGGGGTGTAAGGTTGTAGGGAAGTCCATACTCCACGAGCCCGGGACCGTAGGGGGAAGTGCCTTCGGACATCTCCCAGAGATGGGCCACCGTCGCGTTGTACAATCCCTGCGAAGCAAAGTCGCTGAAGAACAGGCGAGGTCCTTCACCGAACGAGGGACTGATCCATTGGTTGGACGGGTGTAGCGAATAGGTCGAGGCGACAAGCATCCCGCGCAAGTCGAGCGCCTCACGTGGTCGCGCCAAAAGCAAATCGGCCTGAATCGTGAACAGACGCAAGTTGGGGCAGAAGCGGCGGACCTCTCGCGCCAGGAAAACAACGTCGAACGGGTTTGTCGCGACAATCCCCACCGCGTTATATCGGCGATGACTGATCGAGGTGAGTACCTGCGTGAGTTCCATCTCATCAAAGGCGGCCGAGGTCCCCGGCGTAAAGGAACGGGGCAAGTCGCGGGGACGCCCCGCCTCGTCGGGTGGGATCTTCAGCCGCTCGGTGCAGAGGCGTCGTTCAGCTTGCCTCCTGCAATCAATCCTTCTCTCTCATAGGCCTTGCGGAGTTCGGAGATCTGAAGCGGAAAGATGAATTCTACGGGCTGCGTGTTTCGATAGCGGAAAAGAGACTGGATCAGACCACTGTTCGACTCTACCAGGACCGCGACTCGAGTCGCTTCATAGCCAAGTGACTTCTCCAGGTAACCAAGCATCTCGTCCATGACCAGCTTCACCGGGTGGACCATGGAGTGAAACGTGAGGCGATGGCGGTGGTTCGCCGCGAAAAGGTTTTCAAGACGTGTCTTCTCGACCTGGTTGGCTCCCCCGGAAATGATCCGAAAGTGGTAGGACCGATCATCGGGATTCTTCCATGCTCCCAGCGCGAACTGGATCGACGTTTGCGAGCCGCTGAAACAAGGTCCCACGATATGCAATACCTGTCGGCAGGTTTTCCGGAGAAGCGGACTCTGATCCTTCTCCAGTACCGGATTGCCCTTCTCGTTCAGGACCTGTTCGCTCTCACCCGTCAACTTGTGATAGAAAAACTGATCAATCAGGTCCAGCGAACGCGCGAGTTCCGCCTTCTCGACTCCAAGGATGGGACTCTCCCGGACGAGAAAAGCAAGGACTACAGTCGGTGTGCCAGGCGGCTCAGAACCTGGCAGCAGAGCCTTCTTGAAAACCATCAGGCCCGGTCGAGCACGGTCCTGTCGAGCCAGCCTCGTCGTGTCGATCTGGAAGTCCAGTCCCAGCCGATCCCAGCGAATCCGACTGGTCCGATCGAGAGCGCTCTCGCGGTCTTTGGTGGCTGGTTCCCAGGGCAAGAGTGTTCGGTCGAGGACAAATTCCTGTAGCTCAATTCCACGCTGGACGACATCCAGAAACTCGTCAAAGCGTGCACTGGCTACGCTCTCCACAGGGTCAGGGACGGTGACCACGAGGCAGCGGACCTGAGAGAGTTTCCTGTCAAGGTATTCGTGGAGATCAGCCGTGTCTGATGGCTTCGCTTCTCCTTCAGCCAGAAACTCAATAAGCGGGCGCAGATCGCGGCGGTCTCTTTCTTGCGGTTCCTCCGCCTCCGGCACGCCGTGCCAGGATCTGGTCATGTCAGCGTCACGGGGGCGAACGACGGGCTCGTTGCCCTGCATTTTCACGACCTGCGGAAGCGAGAAGATCCCGAGCATCGCCAGCAGGGCCACGAGCAAACCGGGCTTCTGTCGCTTGTCGTCCATGGCGCCGCTCCACCGCACGTGAGCACAAGGAATTGATCACCCGGCGGGCGACCCGAGAATGGACGCCACGCTCCCAGGCTCTTGCTACGTGTGGTGGACGGGAAACCTTACAGCGCCTTTGAAGAATTAGAGAAGCTTAATGTTGCACGGCATGGATGCCCGTGATCGCGATCTATGGCTTCTCCTGAGCGGGCGATCTTGAGATGACTTCAGAACCCCCGAACAACGATCGCGGGGTTCAGGCTCTTCACCGTGGAAAGGAAATCGTAAAACCCCTCAACCCGATTGGGCATGCGAATCTTCCCTCCACCATGGCGCACCTTCACGGTTCTGCGACCGATCCCTTGCCCGATCGATTTGATGCTGGCAACATGGACCTTTTCAGTCCCCTGCCGACCCTGGAACTGAACCCATCCATCCTTGAAGACGTCGATCTGCGTTGGCATCCTGGGGATTCGAACATAATAGAGCCAGCCGAAGGCGATCATGCAAGCCAACAAAAACAACCGCGTCCCGAGGGGAGTTGGGTGTGTCACCGCGAGCACGTAAGCGACTCCCGCTCCCAACGTAAGAACGACCTTGGCCGTCGTCACGGACCACAAGAACCGGCGTGCGACGCGGTACGATTTCATGACGGTTCTCCTGAGAGGTAATTTGCCCGAGCCCCATTCTCATTTCGGGGAATCGGTCGATTTATTGGGCAGGAATCCTTCGGCCGAAACGATGCTGCGCCGATTGCTAGAAAGGGAGCTGGACCAGGGGGGAGCAGGAGTATCTGGACGTCCTGACCGATCTCATCGAGAAGTATGAGGCCGATCACGAGCCGATCCCAGCGCCTCCGAGACCGACGTCTTGCGCCTGCTGATGGAATCAAACGGGCTCAGCCAGATGGCGCTTGCGAGAAGGTCGGCATTTCGCAATCGACGATCTCCGCTGTCTTGCACGGGACTCGTTCACTCACCAAGGAGCACGTGATCACACTCGCCCGGTTCTTCAACGTTGGCCCCGGCGCGTTTCTGCCCGGGGGACGTGAGCGTCCTGAAGTGAAATGTTCAGCCGTCGATGAACGATCTCTGTGGCACAGTGCTGCCCAGATTTTCGAGCTGCGACAGCCATGCGGCGAAGTGGGGGCACTTGCACTGATTTCGCTCAGGCCGATCAACTCCGCCACTCCGGGCCCCACAACCGACTCTACGTCCTCGTAGTCCGGGAACTGCGAAACGATCCGCTTGCTCGGCACCGAGTGTTGTCCGTCGTCGATCAATTCGGGCGTCTCGTACTCATCGGCCATGGCCTTGAGGGCTGCGATCTGTCTTTCGTGGTGATCGTAAAAGTCTCCGAACCAGGTAGGATCAGAAAAGAGGTACGCCTCGTACTCGTGCAGTTGGATGTACGGCACGAACCGGCCATCGCCAATGTCCTTCGCGAACGCCTGTTCCAAGAATTCGACCCGCCTGGCGGGCATGTGACGGAGCTTTTCAGCGTCCGCCAGTCCCGGGAACTCCGCGTGGAGCGCATACAAGTCGATCATCGTTGTAAAGAAGACATCCGCTCCTTTCTCCTGCGCGAGAAACCGCAGGATGTCGTGCTTCATTGGCAAGTACTTGCGGCCGCCGCCTCGATGGGCTCGGTGTCTCTTTCTGGCGTGGGCTATGAGGATCGGAGGGTGCAGGTAAACCGCCAAGTTGGCCAAGTGTGGCTTGAGCAGCGCGTCGGCAAACGTTTGCTCGGTCTGCCCTTCGGCGAAGAGGTAGATGCGTGACATCAGTGCGGTCCCCCGCCGATGACGTTTTTCTCCCAGACCTCACCGAGGCTGTACTCGTCGAGCCATGCATCCAGTTTTTCCGCGTCGGGCCGTGTGAAATGTGACTCTCTACCCTCCCGATTCACCACGACCACGTCTTCGGGATCGAAATTGTCGAGCAAGGAGGTCGACTGCGTGCTGATCAGGACTTGCGTGTGATGGGATGCCGACTTGAACAATGATGCGATCACATTCAGTGCGTACGGATGCAGGCCGAGTTCCGGCTCGTCCACAATAATGAGGTCCGGCAACTCGTCTTCCGGCTGCATCAGCAGGCTAACGAGACAGATCGCCCGCAACGTGCCGTCTGGAGAGCTGGTGCGGGCCGAACACCTGATCCGAGCCATTGTCACGCCAGTTGAGTAGTATGTCCCTCTTGGTGGGACCTTCGGGCTGGAGGACAAAGTCATCAAAGAACGGTGCTAGCAGACGAATCGTTGTGACAATGCGGTTGATAAACTGCCCCGTGGTTGTCGTCACGAAGGCGCAGTAGGAATGCGGCCAGGTTGCCCGCGTCAGGCATTAGCCAGCGATTGTCTCCGACATAGCAGTACTGGCGAACGCGCGCCGTCGGCGACGTATCGTGAAAATGGTATACCCGACAATTGTTGAGCAGTCGTCGGAATACCCTGGCCGTTTTTTCTCCCGTGCCTGCCTCCTGACTGATCCGTGTTTCTTCGTGTCCCGACCCCAGTGGAACCATTTTTGGGTTCGTGAATCCAGTCTGGAGGAAGCGAAGGCTTTCGTCGGCGAAGACAAGCGTATCACCGGCTGCATGGAAGAGGCGCATGGAATATGTGTCCACGCCTTTGGGTACCTCGAACTCCAGTTGTGCCTCAATCTGTGGCGTGACCTTGGGACCGAAGTGCAGAAGGGTTTGCGCTCGACCAGACGTTCCTATGTACTGTTGGAGCCGTCCAGCCATCATCTCGTTTAGCAACTTGAAGAACGACACAAGATTGCTTTTGCCAGACCCGTTAGCGCCGATCAGAACGTTCAGTGGGCGTAGCTCGAGGTCAGCCTCCTTGATCGACTTGAAGCCCTTGAGAATCATCCGTCGGAGGATAGCCATGCGTCGGTCTCCTAAGGCCGCTTTGAGGCTGCCAGTGTAATACCGATTCCTACTGTTTCAGAAACGGATTATCGGGCCGGGTCGCCCCAGGGATTGCTCCCTGGGGCTCCCACAGATCCAGACGTGCGCGTTAAACGCATCTGGCTCTTCATCTCATGACTTCGCTACGCTGCTCACCAAGCCGTGGACCACTCGGCGCGAGGAAGACTGTATCGCTTCTCCAGACGAAGGAGCTTGGCCCACGTCATCGGACCGCCTCGGCGTCGCCGAGACAGTTTGCGGCGCAGATCCTCCGCACTGCATCCCGAAAACTCTGGAGGCTGGAGTAGTTGCCAATAATCCCGTAATACCCGTAGTGGCCCCGCAGCTTTTGCGTGAGCTTTTGGTGCTGCTCCCCGATGGGAAGGTGCAGATGTTTTCGACACCATTCCGACAGCGCTTGAAGCGCACGCTTGAGTCGGCTCTTCGCCGTCTGCCGTTTCACCACCCATACGCCTCGTTGGGATCGTCCCCAGTAGTGGGTGAATCCCAGAAAGTCGAATGTCATCGGTTCGGGTGGGTCCCGTTCCGTGGTGTCGGAGCTGTCGGTCCGGGGCGGTTGGAACCGCACCAGTCGTGTCTTCTCCGGGTGGACCGTCAGACCATACTTGCTCATCCGCTTGGGTAAGACCTCCATGATTCGCTGAGCGTCGTCTTCTCGGGCTGCCCCGATCACGAAGTCGTCCGCATATCGGATCAGGAAGGCTTCTCCCTTCAGACGGGGGCGAACTTCCTTTGGAACCATTCGTCCAGCACGTAGTGCAGGAAGATGTTGGCCAAGAGAGGACTG
>CAWFAF010000103.1:0-17451 GCA_963813575.1 uncultured Planctomycetaceae bacterium | reverse complement strand
AAAAGACAGCCATGTGGGAGTTGGCTGAACGGGCTTGAAAAACCTAAGTACGTACGCACCCCTTGACGCCACCGGATAGTGGCGTTTTGTTTACTGATCGGCCCAAGACCGTTAAGGACAAGAGGCCACCTCTGTCGCGTCAAGGATCACGTCTCGCCATACTGGTATATCAGGGGAGTGACCCCACACAGCCTTATCCGACGTTGGTGATCCGACAGAGCGCCACGCTTTTCTTCGGCTTTTCGCCTGAGACACGGACGACGTTGTTCGGCCCCTCATCTGGATCGGTGCTATGTGAGATCAGCCTCCCCTGACTCTGGTGATGATATCAGAGTTAACCCCAATTTGGCCAAGACCGCGGGGAGGATTTCGCCGATGGCCATGGGTCCAGATCCCCGCTTCGTCTGGAGCCGAGCCATTTCCTCCGCCAACGACTCCGCTTCCTCTCGGTGGTCCGAGAGAGGGAGCTGGTCTGTCGCGGCGTTGAGGTTTCGCAGAAGCTGATCCGGAGCTATTCCATGATCAAGTGAGAACCGGATAAGCTTTTTAAGAATATAGTCACGTTTCTGAGTACAGGGATGCCGAAAGGTCATTCGGCCGGCGACCATTTGGAAGGCGATTCGGCAGAACCGCCCCCCCACTCGCACGCGGATATCGCGGGCGTCCGCCTTCTTGAGCCGCCATCCCGCCGCCAGCACGCCGAAGTGCTCGTTGCACCTGATCAGGTTGTCGGCAATGATGAGGATCGCACGCCGGAGGTCGTGGTTGGCGCGTCGCACCAAGGGACCATTGGGACGATCGACCTCGTCGCTCTGATACCGCGACGGGAACAAGCCGGCTCTCCCGGTAATGGCGCGGGCCTTAACATAATGCTGAATCGGTCCCATCTCGCCCGCGAATTCGGCCGCCGAGACAACGTTGATTCCGGGAATGCCCAGAAGCAGAATGTAGGGCGTCTGACTTAAGATTTCCGCCAGCTCGCCCTCAATTGCTCGGATCACCTGGAGCTTGGCCAGGCGATCGGCATCGAGGTCAACGAAGAATCGGCGATGGAGTAACGCCGGTTCCTCGGCCGAAGGTGCGGATCGCGCCCAGGCGACGATCTTTTCCAACGTCGGTTTATGCGACTTGATGTTCTCTTTTCGCAGTTGTTGGGCCAGGCCATCGATGCCGGCCTTGGAGAATCTTGGCGGCGGAGCCCAGGTTCTTGGCCACCCAGAGCTGCATGTCGGAATCGAAGATATCCATAAAACAACGCGCATATCCTGGCATGTAAGAGTGCAGATGTTCGAGCATCTGCTGGCGGAGCATGACATTCTTTTGGACAAGCCGGCGACGGTGCCGTGCCAGAAGCTGGAGGCGCACGAAAATTGGCTCGGGTTCGTGCTCCGACAAGCCAAAGCCGTTGACGGCGGCGCGATGGATTGCGGAGAGGTCGGTGTCGTCGGTTTTATTCCCGGGATCGGCGGACTGACGGAATTGCTTGGTGGTGTAGGGGTGAAGGATGCGGACCTCGAATCCCGGCGCTGGCGAAGGCACGCTGGATCGGGCCGTGGTAGCGTCCCGTCCGCTCGATGACGATGATCAGGTCTTTGATTCCGTGCCGTGTCATGGCGTCGCGCACCTGCTGCATCGCCGCCTAGAATCCAGGCTGGTCGTGCTCGATGACGACTGGTTCCACGAGGACTCGGCCGTAGAAGTCCGCCACCATCATCTTGGAGCGAGCCTTGGCGCAATCGACGCAGAGGAAGGCGAAATGGTCAGGACCGACCGCTTGGACGCGCGGATGAATCACGCCACGTGGTTTGTGAACGGAGTGCGATCGGGACTTGCGAGGACGCTTTGACTTGGACTTGTGAGCCATGGAACGAAAACCTCCAGAAAAGAGTTGGAAATTGAACCAACCCCCATTCTGGAAGTCTGGTTGGCACGAACTGGTCAAAAATTTTTACCCCCCACGGATGTTGCGGGAGGATTCTCAATCAGATTTGCCACATACCAGACACGCATTTCATAGCCTCCCGCCCGTGTCGAACTAGGCTCGACCGATGAAGGAAAAGATGGAGGAAAAGACACGCATTGCATAGCCTCCCGCCCGCGACTAGCCCGCCTTCCGGAAGGAAAGGACACGCATTGCATAGCCTCCCGCCCGTGTCGAACTAGGCTCGACCTATCGCGGTGTTGATTTTTGAAGACAAGCAGATCGACCGACCTCGACGAATCTTCTGGCATTGCGTACAGTATGTCGCAATACCCCACAGGAGATTTCCCATGGCGATCGCTCGAGCGAAATTGGTTGATCTGACGCTGACTCGCTGGTACCACTGCGTGTCGCGCTGTGTTCGCAAGGCGTCCTTGCTCGGAGAAGGAGACGACAACCGCAAGGAGTGGCTTGAAAGCCGACTCGAGGAACTTGCGGACATCTTCGCCGTGGCCGTCGGTGGTTTCGCGGTGATGGACAATCATCTGCACGTTCTGCTGCGGCTTGATCCCGAAGTTGCGCAAGCGTGGTCCGATCTCGAGGTCGTCCAGCGTTGGGGACGGCTCTTTCCGCCTCGGGACAAATCGCGCCAACCAATGCCCGTGACTGAGCAATGGATTCAATGGCGTCTCGGGGACGCACAGTGGGTCGCGACGGCACGCCAGCGACTCCAAAGCCTGATCCGATCGAGGACCGCCGCGGGCTGGATTCCCTTCGGGTTGGCATGCTGCAAGGCTTCCCGCTGGGGAGCTATGTCAAGCTGGTCGAATTTACCGGCCGGCTCTTTCGGCAGGGGAAGGCCTCGATCTCGGCGGAACTTGCCGGGATCTTCGAGCGGCTCGGTATGAGCGACGAGACATGGCGTGACGGGATCGACAAGCTTCGTGGCGAGCGTTTGCTGGGCCGGATCTTCGCCGCCAGCCGCATTAGGCTGCGGGAAATCGCGAATCAATTGGGTGTACGCCACCTGGTCAACCTGAGGGGTTGTCCGTTGCGTTGAGGCGACCCACGATCGAGAATCGGGGCGGTCTACCGTAGCTCGATCGCACGGTCGGTCACATTAGTCGGCCTGCACGTCACAAGCATCCTCATAGGCACTTCGGGAAAGCCCTCAGGGTCACATCCGCCAGGGCCACTCGACGAATTGAAACGGCCGGCACAGGTCGAGATCGCGGCGCCGACCCGCCGTACGCGCTGAAAATCACTTCATTCGGCCGATCTCGATCCGAGCTCTGCGGAAGCTGCGCGAGATGGGGCGACCCGCGCGATGCATGTCCTGTGCTTCTGTTCTTCCGCCGATGCATGTCCTGTGCTTCCGCGCGATGCATGTCCTGTGCTTCCATAATCATCGGCGGCAACCAGAGCGTGCCTTCGCGAAGCGAAAAACGACAATTCCGGCAAGAATCTGAACGGGCCCTACGGGCAAAAGGGGCGGGGCATTGTCAGGCGGATCGCTGAGGGAGACAATTCGCGGTGTGGGCTCGCGCAGTCCACTGCCCATTACGGATCAGCAAATTCTCCATCCGACCGGGAGGTTCCCATGAAACGCAGGACTGTCATCGGCGGGCTGGCAGGAGGTTTAGTCGCTGGGCTCGGTACCCGGACGACTACCGCTCAGCCAGCCGCGCGTTGAAGGCGGCGAGGTTCCGATGCGGACGTTTGGCAAGACGGGCGTCAAGCTTACCGTTATCGGGCTGGCCAGCGGCCGCTTCCCGCTCATAACGACCGATGAGGCGATTGCTCTCACACGCCGGGCGGTCGAGCTCGGGATCAACTACTTCGACACCGCGCACGGTTACTGGAATGGTCACTCGGAGGAGGTCTATGGCAAGGTCTTGCCGGCGGTCCGTCAGCGCGTGTTCCTCACCACCAAGGCCACCGAGCGGACGCGCAGGGGGCCGAAGAACAGCTCAACCTCTCTCTGAAGCGGCTCGGGACCGATTACGTGGATCTCTGGCAGGTCCACGGGATCCAGGACAAAGCTGACGTCGCGGGTCTTCGCCCCGGGCGGGGCCATCGAGGCATTCGAGGCTGCCAAGAAGGCGGGAAAGTGCCGCTTCATCGGCTTCACCGGCCATCACGACCCGCTGGCGCATCTGGAGATGCTCAAGAACTACGACCGGTGGGACACGATCCTGATGCCACTGCACATCGCCGACCCGCTGTACCTGAGCTTCGAGGAACAGGTTCTGCCCCGGTCCGTCGAGCGCGGCATTGGCATCCAGGGCATGAAGAACTTCTGCAACGCTAAGCTCCTGCAAAACTTCAGCGTCAAGGAGTGTTTGAGCTATGTCTTGAGCCTGCCGATCCATTGCACGGCCATCGGCTGTACCACGATCGGACAGCTCGAGGACGACGTGCGGATCGCGCGGGGACTGAGCCAACTGGGCGCCGAGCAGAGGGCGGCCCTGCGCGCGCGTGCCGAGGCCATCAAAGGGCCGCGGCTCGAGGACTGGAAGAAGGACGTGAAAGCGGTGGCGAGCTTGCGCGAACGGCCAACATACGCTGGCGGCTGAAGTGCAGACCGGCGAGCATCGACGAGGACATTCGCAAGGGAAAGAAGGGAAAGGACACGCATTTCTAAGAGACGCTAACTTTTTGACGTGATCGCGAGGGCGAGGCCCCGTCCGAGCCGCGTTTTCCAGGCTCGGACGGGGCCTCGCCCGCCCGGAATTCTCATTAAGTTAACGTCTCTAAGGGAAAGAAGGGAAAGGACACGCATTTCATAGCCTCCCGCCCGTGTCGAACTAGGCTCGACCTATCGCGGTGTTGATTTTTGAAGACAAGCAGATCGACCGACCTCGACGAATCTTCTGGCATTGCGTACAGTATGTCGTAATACCCCACAGGAGATTTCCCATGGCGATCGCTCGAGCGAAATTGGTTGATCTGACGGTGACTCGCTGGTACCACTGCGTGTCGCGCTGTGTTCGCAAGGCGTCCTTGCTCGGAGAAGGAGACGACAACCGCAAGGAGTGGCTTGAAAGCCGACTCGAGGAACTTGCGGACATCTTCGCCGTGGCCGTCGGTGGTTTCTCGGTGATGGACAATCATCTGCACGTTCTGCTGCGGCTTGATCCCGAAGTTGCGCAAGCGTGGTCCGATCTCGAGGTCGTCCAGCGTTGGGGACGGCTCTTTCCGCCTCGGGACAAATTTCGCCAACCAATGCCCGTGACTGAGCAATGGATTCAATGGCGTCTCGGGGACGCACAGTGGGTCGCGACGGCACGCCAGCGACTCCAAAGCTTGAGCTGGTTCATGAAGTGCCTGAAGGAACCACTTTCGCGGCTGGCCAATCGTCAGGACAAAACGAGGGGCACGTTTTTCGAGGGGCGATTCAAGAGTGTGGCGGTCGTCGACGACGAAGCGCTGCTGAGAATTTGTGTCTACATCGATCTGAATCCCGTGGCCGCCAAGGTCGCGAAGACTCCGGAAACAAGCGATTTTACGTCGATTAAGCAGCGAGTGGACCACGTCGAAGCGCAAGGCAAGACTGCCGAACTGGCGGCGGCCGAGGGGGGCAGTGTCGCCGGCTCGCGTGCGTCGGCCGGCCTGGAAGAGTCTCTCTGGCTGTGTCCGATCGAGGACCGCCGCGGGCTGGATTCCCTTCGGGTTGGCATGCTGCAAGGCTTCCCGCTGGGGAGCTATGTCAAGCTGGTCGAATTTACCGGCCGGCTCTTTCGGCAGGGGAAGGCCTCGATCTCGGCGGAACTGGCCGGGATCTTCGAGCGGCTCGGTATGAGCGACGAGACATGGCGTGACGGGATGGACAAGCTTCGTGGCGAGCGTTTGCTGGGCCGTATCTTTGCGGCCAGCCGAGTAAAGTTGCGGGAAATCGCCAATCACTTGGGTGTACGGCACCTCGTCAACCTGAGGGGTTGTCCGTTGCGTTAAAACGATCCTCGATCGCGGATCAGCGCGATTTGCGGTCGCTCGATCAGCACGGCCCGAACACACCAGTTAGTTTGCACATCACAAGCACCTTCATTGGCACCTCGGGAAAGCCCTCAGGCTCACATCCCAAGGGCCACTCGCCGAACTGAACCTGCCGGCACAGGTTGAGATCGCGGCGCCGAACCGCTGTACGCGCTGACAATCAATTCAGCCGATCTGGATCCAAGCTCTGCGGAAACTGCGGGAGATGGTGCGACCCATGCGATGCATGTCCTTTATCTTCCGCGGAAACTGCGGGAGATGGTGCGACCCATGCGATGCATGTCCTTTACTTCCCGCGGAAACTGCGGGAGATGGTGCGACCCATGCGATGTATGTCCTTTACTTCCTTTACTTCCCATGCGATGCATGTCCTTTACTTCCCATGCGATGCATGTCCTTTACTCTCTCTTTACTTCCTTTACTTCTTGAATTAAGTCGACTGCGGCGATATGGGCGAGATAGTTGGGGCCGATGTGATCCATCAGCCATTTCGGCCAAGAGGGCTTTCCGGAGGGATTGAACTGCCCATCCATCCAATCCCATTCGTACCTCACACTGCCGCCAGCCCGCTCGATCGCCGTCACCGCATCAAGCTGCACCTTGGCACGATTAACGAACCAGCCCAGCCCACTCCCAAACGCCAAGACAAGGACGATCAGCCCACGAAGACTGATACGCAAGTAGCGCCAACCAGGGACTTGTCACGGTGTTTGTCGCCATGAGCATAATGCTCCGCATCAGGTCCATCACGAACGAAGCCTTCTGAATCATCGCCTCGGCCGAAGTATTATCCGTTGGTGATAATTCTGCGAGTGCGACAGGATTCAACGCCCTGGTTCCGAAAGCAGCTCCCCTTCGCCTTCCCATCGACCCACGACCCATTGGGAGATCCTATGCATTTCCCGTTCGCCCTTGGATTTGGGCTTTTGGTGCCGCCGAACGATTTCCCGGATCTGAGCCAGCATCTTGCGGTACTCCGCTCGCTTCTCGGGCGTAAGATCGCCCCGTTCCCTCATCGCCCGCACCCGCTCCGGACAGGTCGGAGGCGAGGGCTGACACCACGTTCGCTCCGTGGCGAAGACACCCTGGAGCGTCAGCAGGTCATCGATCGCCCGCGGGGTGGTCGCTTCCCCGAAGACCTCCCGACCGAGGATCTCCTTGTACTTCTCGAACGGCAAGTCGGGGTTGTGGCTGAACTCACGGTAGGCAATGCGGTTGACCCGGATGGGAAGTTCGTCATACGCGGGGTCGCCAGGGTCCAGCCACCCAAATCCCAGGGGCACCTGCCGCCGCCCCTTGAGCCACGCCTGCCCTTCCTCGGCGACCGTGGCGACAAAACTGTATGCTTCCAGTGACGGGACGTAGCCGGTCACCCCAGCAGCCCTGGCTCGCTTGGCTCCCTGCTGGATATTCTGCGGACGCCGTAGGGCAGGCGAGTCGTCCCACCACAGGCTGTTCTTTGCCTGCTTGATAAGGGCTGGGTCGAGGTGGGCGCTATGGGGTGTGAAGAAGAGAGTCCAGCGGGGGTCGAACGGCAACTTCGCCGCCTTGACGCCGAAGCCCGGTACGTCGGCACCGTTAAAGTAGTGCGGATAGACGACGACCGTGGCGTCTGGTTTCTTTGCCCACAACTCCTCCGAGATCGTGCGAACGAAGGCGAATTCGTGGTCGAAGAACTTTGGTCCGCACTCCGGACAATGGCAGATGGCATAGTCCGAAGACTCGATCATCAGGCCATCGGCGTTCGGGTAGAAGCCGAGCATTTCCCGGACGTATTCCACCATGAACCGCTGCGACTCGGGCTTGGACGGGCAGAGGTTAAAGCCCCAGCAGCCGATGCCGGCCGTGCCGACCGGGTGGCCGTCCTTTCCGACGGCCCTGGTCTCTGGGTGTTCCAGGGGTACTGGTTCACGCCGTCGTAGCCGAAGGGCGTGAATCCGAGCAGCACGTTGATCCCCTTGGTGTGCGCGTGGTCGATCAGGTCACGCAGGAAGTCATTGCGGACGTTTTCGTGTTCCTCGTTGTACTTCCATGTGACGGGAAACTTCTTCGATCGGAACGCTCCACCGACCCAGAGCAACAGGGTATTGCCGCCGTCGTCGTGGATGCCGTCCACGATCCGCCGCCAGTCGGCCAGGTCGTATGTCGGCATCCGCATAAACGTGATGTAGTAGCCGCGCTGCGTGAAAGGGCTTGCATCCCGAGCGGGGGCCGAGACGGAAGACGCCAGGAGCAGCAGGGTGGTTAGCATTGGGCTCGTCACGATCACGAACTCCTAGATTTACGGGCGATCAGGGCGATCCATTCGACAATGACGCCGATACCGACCCCGACAGCGTAGCAGGCCAAGTCGCTCCAAAGGAATCCGAAGCCAAGGATCAGCCCACCCAGAGTCGTTTGGCGGATCGAGTCGATCCAGGGGGCATGATATAACTGGCTGAGTTCGAAGGCGACTGAGAAAGCCAACGCCAGGCATGCGACCGTCAGAGTGGATGCTCGACGGAGGAGCAGACCGATTCCGAGAAATGCGGCCAACGCCCAGAGCGTGTCACCGGCGTAAACGGAGATGAGCCCCGGCAAAACTTGGGAGTAGCGGCGGGAGCCGATACCCAGGAGACAAACCAGGGCAATCAGGATGATCTGGACCAGAGGGTTGAGTCGTCGTAGTTTCATCGTGGGGAGCGGCCTGAACGCTGCGGAGGCGCACTGAGGAAGAAGGACCGCTATCATGAACAACGGTGTCTTGGCTGCTGGTGAACGCCGGTCGATTTGGGTTGTTGGCGACCGCTACACGATCAAAGCAAGTCGGAATGACACAGGTGGGGCGTTCGCCATGATGGAAGCAATTGTGCCGCATGGCAATGGTCCGCCGCCCCACATCGATAGCCGTGAGGATTAGGCATTCTACGTCCTGGAAGGAGAACATGAGGATGAGTCGCATCGCCGAGAATTACCGTTAGATTGGGCACGCCGCTCTTCTCGGCATTCCTTCCGAGGCGCTCGACCATCTTTGGCTGGATGTCGATGCCGGCGACTTCGCCCCCCAGCATGACCACTTTCGCTCTGGCAAAAATCCGTACTTTATCTCGTCCAACCTCGATAAAAATCCGTAGTTTATCTCGTCCAACCTCGACAACTCCAGCCACGCAACAAAGTGCCAGTGGTTGGACAAAACACAATACGACAGAATGCGGATCGGTTGCCGCTCGTGCGTCTCAGCCATGACGCGTCAAACACCTCGAAGTCCGCGTCCTTTCGGAACATATGCATCCCCCCGACCGATCGGTGCCGGACGTGGTAATCAAGCCTCCAGGTGCTACTCGCGATGTTCTTGGCATGACACCAGGTGATACCCAAACTGCTGATTCATGCCAATACTACTCGCGTCCGTGTTTCCGTCTTATGTCAATACTGCTCGCGTCCCTGTTTCCGCCTCGGCGAACGCCCGACCGTCGGTCGTGAGTTCCGCCGAGGCCATTCCCGTCACCTGGAAACGCCAACTGTCTTGAGTTTCGCCGGATTGGTATCTTTCTTTGGCTGCGGTCTATCCAGCTCTTGCTGGAGTTCCACGAGCGTTTTGCCGGGCTTGAGCATCCTGCCGGCGAACGCCGGATGGTTCAGTGCATATCGCGTCGCACGGAACAGGGTATTACCCGGCCTGGGTGGTCCGCCGACGTCCGGCAGAGCGCGGCCGTTTGGCGTTTCTTGAAGTCCGCGAATCCGCAATCTGGTTTTTTGTGCGTCGGTCAAGATCTCTGCAATCTTGGGACTGAAGTCCTTCTGGAGAGCCTGCAATTCTTTCCTCTGAGCGTCCGTGACCTTCGGCGTACTCCTGTCGAACACCGTGAGGTATTCGCCCGGAGGTCGCTTGGCGAGATCAGCGGCGTCGCTCGGATTCGGCTCGGCGAAGCTCTTGATTTGTTCGGCGGTGAGTATCTTGTCGAGCCTGGCGATCAACTCCTTGTCGATCTCGTCGAGTTTCTTGCGCTGATCCGGCGTCATACCCAACTGTCGCGGCTGGCGTTGGCGACCGCCTCGAAGCGCTTTGGGCTGCGTCCACCGCCAGTGGGTGGTCCGCTCGCACGCGGTCTTGAACGGGTTGGAGAACTTCCAGACGGTTTCGTTTCCAGGAGTCACTTCAAAGACGACGCCGACCGCGCCCGCGTTGATCAACGTGTTTCCGTTGGGAAGACGCTGGGCTCCCGAAATGAACCACGAATAGAAGTCCTTCTTGTTGGGCGCGGTGTAGCTCCAGAGCGGCTTGGCCGGGCCGAAAGGGCCGCGTTTCGGGCGAATGTAATTGCCGTCCTTGTCGGTTGGCGGAACAAACTCATCGACCGAGGAATATTCCTCGGGCTTGCGACCGCCACCGTTATTGAAGACGAGCAAGTGGCCTTCGCCACTCAGTCCCTTGGCGATCCACTGGATGTTGTGTTGGCCGAAGAGGCGCTGATCGAGGCTGGTGCCGTTACGGTAGGCTCGTGGGTTGCCCCAGCGATAGAGGATATCGCCCCCTTTGCCCCAGCGACCGCCGGTGTGGCCCTTGGCTTCTTCCGTGGTGGTGCTGTGGTCGATGATCCAGATCTCGTGGAACTGGGGACTGCTGAGCGCGATCTGGTCGAGATCGGCGTTGTAAGCCACCGCGTTGACGTGCATCCAGTCGGGATTCTTGCGAGGAGCGCGAGTCTGGTCTTTCTTCGGTCGTCCTTGGATTGGCTTTCGATCCTCATCCTTGTGGCGTCTTTTCGTTCCGCGTCCTTCTTCGCGATCGCTTGCGTCGCGGGAGCCGCGGTGCTGCCGACGTAACCCAGGGTGCGGAGCTTGTCGCGGCCGTCCTTGGTCGCCATCATTTTCGCGACCTGGTCTTCCTCGCCGTGAATGTAGTTCACATCGAACAGCTCGGGGTGTTCGGAAACTTTGCCGTAATTGGGCTTGGTTTTGTCGCGGTCCTGGATCAGGTGATCCCAGCTTCGCCATTCCCAGACGATCTCGCCCGTCTTCTTGCCCGTGGGCTTGATCTCGACCAGGCAATCGGGCTGGAGGTGAGAATCCTTCACGGTCTCGGGCCGGCGGCCCGCTGGCGACGGCTTCTTTTTCATCGATCCTCTCCCAGCAGATGGCCAGAACGTTTCCGTTGGGGAGTTTGATCGCGTCATGGTGAGGCAATCGCTTTTCGCTGTGATACTCGAAATCCCAGACGAGGTTGCCATCCCAGTCGAATTCTTGAAACCGACCGCTCGCGGCCGGGCCCTGGAAGCCCGGCTTGCGATTGGCGACCTCGGAGGGACGGAACAGATGGCCGTTGTCGAGCAGGTAGGCGGCGGCCCCGCTGGAGATATTCGCTCGTCCACGAGTGAACGACGCGGCCTTCGTTGTCATAAAGGTACGTCTGCTTGCGACCGGGATTGATCAGGTTGTAACCGGGGACATGCGCGAATCATTGATCAAGACGCCGAGTTTTTCGGGCTTGGCGGTGGCGTCTCACCCTTCTTGGCGGAGTCAGCCTTCGAATCGGCCTTCTTCGCGGCGTCTTCGCCGGGGCCGGCGTCAGCCGCGTGGCGAGAACCGCCGCGAACGTCAGGGCGATCGCGGTGACGGCCGTCACTCGCGTTCTCGTGCTCGTGATCGCGGACCAAGCAATCCGAGGCCGCATGTTGAGGACTCCTGCAGAGAATCGAGAGTTTGAAGAACACCTGGTGAACGCCGCGGCGAATAGGGCATGCTTGGCGAAGGCAAAAAAGTGCGGATTGAGGAATTGCACAACCAGGCCGAGATTCTACCATTCCGCCGACGGTCTGCACAAACCTGAGCGATTGACTGCGAAACGGTTTGGCTGTGCCCGAAACGCAAATCCCGGCAGAACTACCTATTGCGATTCATCAGGCGGAAACCTTGTCGCCTATGTCCGCTCGGTCGCGCCGAACGCAACTTCGGCGACAAATGAGCGGTCGACTGGTTTCAAGTAGCGATTCCAGCAGTTCAGGCACGAGATGGACCATCTCGAGCGGCAGGACCAAGACCTTTCGAGCAATGATTGTGCTTTACCACCGGGTAACAGATGGCGAGGATATGGGGGGAGGCTCGGCCGGTTCCTGGGGCGCCAGTCTGGTCAAACCGGGCATCGATGCTCCGTAACACTCTGGTGATCTCCGAATGAGGACAACTCGATGCCGGAGAACGACACGACGACTCTCAACGCGAACGTCTCGGGTTCGGAGGGCCCGTATGCGTTGATTCAACCAGCGCTCGGGCCCCGATCGATCGAGACTGGAGACTTCCTGCACGCTTGCCATCAGGACTTCGTCCACATTCAGCAGGACACCGATCTTGTGATCGGTGACCACTTCGTGTTCCACATGCACCTCGAAGATGACTGTGAACCGGTGCACCCGGATCTGAACCGGGACCGACAGCGGTGCGAGATCAAGGTCGCTGAAAGTTCCTTGCATCTCCAGGGGCGAGAGAACGACACATTCACGTATTCGTGGTTATTCAAGATCGACGGCGAGATGCCGGTCTCCAAATTCTTCACGCACCTGTTCCAGCTCAAGTCCGTTGGAGGGGATGACGACCACCCCATCGTGACCATCACGGGCGAGAAAGTGGACGGCGTCGATACCCTTCAGGTGCGATGGAGCCCCTCAAGAGTAGACACTATCCTCGCCAGCCACGACTGGCCAAGCGCCCGAGGGGTGTGGCTCGAGGCCTATTGTCAGGCGAAGTTCGCCCACGACGGCTTTTTGAAGCTGACCGTGAAGACCTGCGCGATGGTACCCTTGTACTTCGCACCGACATGGAGAGACTCGACTTGTGGCGGAACGGAGAGTTTGTTCGGCCCAAATGGGGAATCTATCGGAGGATCGACGACCCGGATAACCTTCGTCCCGACCCCGAGACCGTCCGTTTCGCTCGGATTTCGATCACCAGGGGAGCACTGCCCTGATACCCGCGAAACTGCTTCTCCGTCAAGTAAGCAACCGCACGATCCCCGCGTGTGCACGCGTCCGATCTCCGCCGCCGTCTTCCCGCTCTTGTTGCGAGCGTTGCGGTCGGCGCCGTGCGCCAGCAGCCACTGCACCGGTTCTGCCTTGCCCTGCCGCGCGAAGTACATCAGCAGCGTGCCCTGAGTCTCATCGCGCGCATCGAGGTCGGCTCCGCTTGCGGCCAGCAGTTCCATCACCGGAATCGGATCGGCCTTCGAGCGTGTCTTCGACAGATGCAAGAGCGGCGTCAAGCCGTCTTCGTCGAGCGCGTTGGCTTGAGCGCCGCGTTCGAGCAGCAACTTGATCAGCGGAAGTTTGCCGCCGCGCACGGCGTAGTGCAGCGCGGTGAGTCCATATCGTCCGCGGTCGTCGAGGCTCGCGCCGTAATCGAGCAGCACGGTGACGCGGTGCAGTTCGTTGGTGCTCACGTCCGGCCGGCACGCGCGCGGCAGCATCCAGTCCGGCACTTTCTTGCCGTTGGCGATGAGCAGATCGGCGACGGGTCGCTCGGCGTCGTCGAGGCGGCCGAGAAAACCGCGCGCGCTCGACGTCGGCGCCGTGTTCGATCAGGAGTTTCACCAGATCCACGCGGTTCATCACCACCGCGAGCGTCAACAGCTTTCCGCTGTGCCGCTTCACCTCGGCGCCGCGTTCGAGGAGCAGCTTCACGGCGTCGATGCTGCCGCCGCAGACCGCGTGGCACAGCAGCGAGACTTCCTGGAAGTCGTCGGCGGGATCGATGGCATTGACGAGCTCCGGATTGCGATCGACATGGCCGCGCAGCGCGGGCAGGTCGCCCAGCCACGCCGCCGTGAACACGTCGTCGATGGCGCCGTGCTCCACCAGCGGCGCGACGAGCGCCGGCTGCCATTTCTTCGCGATTGCCAGTGGCGTGACCGCGACGCCGGTTCCCATCTGGACATCGTCGCAGGCCATGGTCGCATGCATCGGATCGCACGCGGGCGTATTGCAATCGGCGCCGGCTTTCAGCGTCAGCTCGAGAATCTTCGGGCGGTTGCGGTACGTCGCGACCCAGGCCAGCGTGCGGTTGTGCATGCCGCGCCGGCTTGCGAGCGATCGGTCCTTCTCCAGCGCCTTGCGGACATTTTCCGTGCGTCCTTTGGCGGCGTCGTTCAGGAGCGTCTCGAACTGCACCTGCGCCGCATCCTGGACGGCGTCGCAGCTCTTGCGAAGTTCTTCGGGTTCCGTCTCGGGACTGTGAATCATGGCCTTGGCGATGCGCGCGAGCGGCCGCATGATCGGCTCCGCGTCGAGACCGCGGGCAACGAGCGCCTCGCGCATGCAGCGCAGCCACGCCGCGGCCGCTTTGGGGCTGATGTAGCGGTGCTGGTGCCGCCGCAGGAGGCCTCCGGCAAGATCGTCCGAATAGCCACGGCTGCCGCCGAACCACTGCATGAAGAAGGGCGTCGCCGCTCCGCTGTTGAAGTGCGGAAACGCCTCGCGCAGCAGTTCGTCCTGCTCGATGCGGCGATAGAGGTCCTCGACCAGCGCCGCCACGCCGTCGCTGCCGCCCACCGCCTTCCAGAGATCCGCGCCGGGATACGCGACCAGCGGTTCCCCGCGATGGCGCAATTCCTCGTGAATCGAGTCCCTGTCCTGATTTCTCGACTGCTGCGCGAGTCGGCGTCGGGAATACGCTGGCGGGATTCGCGCATGATGAGATACTGATGACTGACTATGACGGACCTGATCCTATCGAACAAGCCGCGCTGGTGTCAGTTCGGAACGCTCCCCAAGATAGCGGAAACCAATTGCGACGCCGACCTTTCATCGGTCGGAGGCAGCCCAATAGAGACATTGCACTTTTACGATTCGACGAAGAAGCGGCTCTGGGCCTCACGCCAGCGAGGTCTGATAATGCCCGCAGACCCGGCGTGAACGCCGAGGAAGGCACGACTTTCGGGCCCTCTTTTCATGCTGGTCAGCCGATCGCCAGAAGTGCTCGTTTCGCGTAGGCGGGACCGCTCCCGTCATTTCAGAAACAGCATCTCCTGATAGGTCGGCAGCGGCCAGAGGTCGTCGGCGACCAGGCAGCTTCGAGCTGGTCGCCGGCCGCGCGGACGGCGTTCATGGCGGGGATGATCACGTCGCGGGCGTGCTTGGCGTGGGCCAGCGAGTCGCCTTCGGGGTGCTCGTCCGATCGCTTCGCTCGAGTGCGTCGGTGGTCGTCTGAAGCTGGTCGATCGCCTGCGACGAGCTCGTTCAGATGAGCCGCCTGGACCTTGGGAACGGTCGCGCCGGTGGCCTTGAGGCTGGCGATCGACCTGGCGACTTCCGTCCTGATAGCGCAGCGCGGCCGGCAGGATCATCCGCTTGGCGATCTGGATCGTCAGCTGGATCTCGATGTTGATCGTCTTCGTGTAGCCCTCGACGTAAGATCTCGTAACCGCGAATGAAGCTCGCGCTCGTTGAAGACGCCGTACTTCGCGAACAGCTTGACCGACTTGGGCGAGATCATGTCCGGGAGGCTCTCGACCGCCGTGCCGCGGTTGGGCAGCCCGCGGCGCTCGGCCTCGGCGTGCCAGGCCTCGGCTGTAATTGTCGCCGTTGAAGATCACGTCCTTGCTCTCCTTGATCGCGTTCTGGAGCAAGCGCTGGATCTCGGTGTTCGAGGTTCTTGCCGGCGGCGACGGCCTGCTCGAGCTGGGTGGCGAAATCGTCGAGGCTCTCGGCGACGATCGTGTTCAACACGACGATCGGGCCGGCGACCGACTGGCTCGAGCCGACGGCGCGGAACTCGAACTTGTTGCCGGTGAAGGCGAACGGGCTGGTGCGATTGCGGTCGCCGGGATCGCGGGGCAAGGTCGGCAGCACGGAGACTGCCGATCTTGAGCTCGCCGCCGGCCTTGGCCGTCTTGGCGCCCGCCCTTTTCGATCTGCTCGACGATGTCCTGGAGCATGTCGCCCAGGAAGACCGAGATGATCGCCGGCGGGGCTTCGTTGGCACCCAGGCGATGGTCGTTGTGGGCGTTGGCGACCGAGACCCGCAGCAGGTCGCCGTGCCGAGCGACGGCGCGGATCACGGCGACCAGGAAGAGCAGGAACTGGGCGTTCTCGTGCGGCGTCTCGCCGGGCTTGAGCAGGTTGTTCCCGATGTCGTCGGCCATCGACCAGTTCAGGTGCTTGCCCGACCCGTTGACGCCGGCGAACGGCTTCTCGTGCAGCAAGAGCTGAAGGCCGTAGCGGTCCGCGACCCGCTTCATCGTCTCCATCACCAGCATGTTGTGGTCGGTGGCGACGTTGGCGTTTTCAAACGTGACCGCCAGCTCGTACTGGGCCGGCGAAACCTCGTTATGCCGCGTCTTGACCGGAACGCCCAGCTTGTAGAGCTCGGTCTCGGTTTCGAGCATGCAGGCCAGGACGCGCTCGGGAATGGCGCCGAAATAATGGTCTTCCATCTCCTGCCCCTTGGGCGGCTTGGCGCCGAAGAGGGTGCGCCCGGCGTTGATCAGGTCGGGCCGCGCGAAATAGAAGTGCTTGTCGATCAGGAAATACTCCTGCTCGGGCCCGGCCGTGCTGTACACCCGGGTCGCCTCCGAGCCGAAGAGCTTGAGGATGCGCACGGCGTGCTTCGAGAGCGCTTCCATCGAGCGGAGCAGGGGGGTCTTCTTGTCGAGGGCCTCGCCGGTCCACGAACAGAACGCGGTCGGGATGCACAGCGTCGTGCCGTTGGGATTATCGAGGATGAAGGCGGGGCTGGTCGGGTCCCAGGCGGTGTAGCCGCGGGCCTCGAAGGTGGTGCGGATGCCGCCGGAGGGAAAGCTCGAGGCATCCGGCTCGCCCCGAACCAGCTCCTTGCCGCTGAACTCGGCGACCGCCAGGCCCCCTTCGGTCGGCACCAGGAACGAGTCGTGCTTCTCGGCGGTCAGCCCGGTCATCGGCTGGAACCAGTGCGTGAAGTGCGTCGCGCCGTGCTCCATCGCCCATTCGCGCATCGTGGCCGCGACGACGTCGGCGATCGACGAGTCGAGCGGAGCACCCTTCTTGATCGTGTTCCGGATCGCCTTGTAGATGTTCTCAGGAAGGCGTGCCTTCATGACTTCGTCGGAGAAGACGTTGATGCCGAAGAGCTGCCGGATCGCGACGCCGTCCGGGGGGCTCGCCGGCCGGACGTCGGCCAGGAGTGATCGCCTTGATGGCGAAGTCGCGGGCACGGGTGGGTTGCATCGCAGGGCTCCAGAAACGCGTCGAGAGTTGGGTTTCACTCGAGGGCGTTGCAAACGGGCTTAGTTTGACAAGTCCGCATCGGAGAGACGCCGAATTGGTTTAGCCGTAACGCGGCAAATCACTCACGGGCGTAAACCTGCCCCGGTTGGCTAAAAAGTATATCGTGTGAAAAGGTGACGTGCCAGACCCGAGGACCCGAGTTGCGCAGGTCCAGATCATGATCAGTTTGAGCGGTCCGTAGTCGTCCGTCCGTCCGCCGGCAAGCAACTCGGTTGCCGGCTTTCCCCGGCACGGATGCATCGCCCGGGCCTTATCGGACACACTGGCCAGGAGCGCAGCATCGGTGCGAGCCGAGAGCCGATA
>CAWFAF010000102.1:0-109276 GCA_963813575.1 uncultured Planctomycetaceae bacterium | reverse complement strand
TTCGCCGCTCCTCGCGAACATCTACCTGCATTGGTTCGAGAAGCAGCACGGCCGTCATGACGGACCCGGGAGATGGGCGAACTCCAAGCTCGTGCGCTACGCTGATGACTTTGTGGTGCTGGCACGCTATCAATCGAGCCAGTTGGTCAATTGGATTGAGAGGATGCTCGAAGGGTGATTTCCGGTTGACGATCAATCGTGAAAAGACCCGCATCGTCAAGATGCGCGAACCGGGTGAGAGCCTGACGTTCTTGGGGTTCACGTTACGCTACGACCGCGATCTTCATGGTCGCGATCACCGTTATCTCAACGTGATACCTTCTGCGAAAGCGATGGCTCGAGCTCGGAGAAGATCCGGGACCTGACCGGACCCCAGCGATGCTCTCTGCCCATCCCTCAGGTGATCCGCGAGATCAACCGGTGGACGATGAGCTGGAGTCGGTATTACCGCTACGGTTATCCCCGATCGGTATTCCGGCGGCTGAACTGGTATATCGGCTCACGCTTGAGTCGTCATCTGCGACGTCGGAGTCAACGACCCTTCCGACCTCCGGAAGGCACGACAATCTATGCCCAACTGCAGCGCTTCGGCCTGCGGCCATTGTGATTGTCTGAGGATGACTCCCTGTGCATGTCTTGGAGCGAGATCGGTCGGTAAAGCCGGATACGGGAAAACCGTCCGTCCGGTTTGAAGAGGGCGGAGGCGGCGTCGATCGCATGGCCAGCGGATATTGAGCCACGAACGGGGAAACCCTGACACGGACGTAAGCCGAAGCCTAACCGATCCCGCCCCTCCGCTACTCTACTCCGTTGTTGCCTTTGTTGTGGGGGTGATCCCGATGAGACGATTCATGCGCCACCTCGTTGTCGTGAGCGCTGTTCTTTCCCTGGGTCCGGTGGCACACGCGTGGGGGCAAACGGCCTCGAAACTCGAACCTGCACCGAGCGGCTTCGCCAGCCGGAGCGACGGTGTCGAGCACTGCAAGGTTGAGACCGTGGAGTACGACTCGAAATCGGTCGGCGACATGCGCAAGATGACGGTCTACCTGCCGCCCGGCTACTCGAAAGAGACCAAGTACCCGGTCCTCTATCTGCTGCACGGCGCCGGTGATAACGAAGGAGGCTGGACCAGGAACGGTGCAGCCAACGTCATTCTCGACAATCTCTTCGCCGGCAAGAGGATCGTCTCCATGATCGTGGTCATGCCCAACGGCTCTCCCCAAGGGCCAAGGCCGGGCACGGTCCTCGCGGGGACGATCATGAAGCGAGCCGATGCCGACAAGAACGGCATCATGTCGCGGGAAGAGTTCCTCGCCGCCGCCGAAGCTCTCTACAAGGAACTCGACACCGGCAAACTGGACGAGAAACAGCTCGCTACCGGACTGAATCGTCTCATCCCGGCCCCTAGCGCCCTGGTGGCCGCCAGCGCGGGTTCGGCGACTTCGTCAGGGGTTTTGAAACCGACCTGTTGAAGGACATCATCCCCTATGTCGAATCACACTATCCCGTGCAAGCTGACCGCGAGCACCGGGCGATTGCGGGGCTGTCGATGGGTGGCGGCCAGGCGCTTACGATCGGCCTCAGGCACCTGGACCTCTTTGCCTACGTCGGCGGCTTCTCTTCCGCGCTCTTCGGCAACACCAGCGCCCTTGTTGCAAATCCAACAGCCGCCAGCAAGCAGCTTCGCCTCCTCTGGCTATCCTGCGGCGACGAGGATCGGCTCATGGACGCAAACAAGACCTTCCACACCGGCTTGGAGCAGAAGAACGTGCCGCATCTTTGGCATGTCGATTCCGGCGCGCACACCTGGCCGGTTTGGAAGAACGACCTGTATCTCCTCGCCCAGCGGCTGTTCCGAGACGACAACCACGGCTCAAAGTGAACAACGAATGCTGTAGCCGCGGCAAGGATCATGCCACCTCAAAGACAAGAGTCAGGGGCGCCAGGCTGGTTGACAGCGGACATCTTCGACAACATGTGCGCCAAATTGGGACCACAGATTCGCGATGAATGAGAAGTGCGAGCCGACGGACCTCGTGACAAGTGGTTCAATCGGCGGCCATCAGATCAGCAAAGCCTATTGGAAGCGGTGAGTCGGCCGGCAGTATGACGCGCCTGCGCCTGAGGACCTCGTAGACCAGTCCGCCCCAGATTCGCAGCAGACAGGTGCCGGCACCGATCAGCAGGCCGCGGGGGCCGAGTGGAACGTAGTACGCCACGATTTCAATCCTCGCTTTGGGTGGAGGGTGATGGGAGCAACCAGGAGCGCCGGTTCCCTGTGAGCGCGAACGGGAGCACCATGACGGCCATCGCAGATGCTGCTCTGGCCGGCGAACCGGTCGTGAATCGTCGTCTTGATCACAGGGATGGTGGTCTTCGTATCACCGCACTGGTTGGAGAAGATTACGGGAATCCCCAGGTCAGCGGCAACTTTGCACGGAATGGCGGCGGACAGAGGCCCGACGTGGCCCAAAAGCCAGTGCCGGCGGCCAGTATGACGATTAGCAAAATCAGGCCAGGCGGCAGACACGACGGCCAGGTCAATCCGGTCCCGGTAATCGTCCCACACCCGCCGGTAAATCATATCGGCGCAGACGGCGAAGCCGACGCGCCCGAACGGGGTCGGTACGACCAGAGGCGCTTCGCCTGGAAAAAACCGGAATCGCTCCCAGAATACCAAGTTGCGCTTGCGGTAGATGTGCAAGCCGCCATCAGGCGTGCAGAACGCGAGCGAATCGTACAGATGCCTTTCGCCCCGCTCGACGAACCCGGCTGCGATCGCCATTTTCCACTGCCGGCTTCTCTGCCGCAGGTACGAGAGGGTGGGACCCTCAGCGGTTTCGCTGTAGGGTCCGAAATCTGGACAAAGGCTATAACCAGTGTTGAACAATTCGGGCAGGACCACCAGCTCAGTCCCGGCGTCTCGCGTCTGGCGCAGGAGTTCGTCGGCCCGCTGCAAGTTGGCTGGCAGGTCGAGGACATCGCACTGCATCTGGATCGCGGCGGCCTGAATCTTCACGAGAGTTCACCTCCACGTCCTTGAGGATGGCGAACAAAGCGACCGACTACGCGCCAACCGCGATTGGGCCACCATTCGAATCAGCAGGCAAACCTGTGCCAACCGGCATTCGAGATCAGCCATGCGACCTCGGTCGCGGAGCCGTCAATCGAGAGCGAGATTGTCTCTTCATCGGCCGGTTCTCCTCTCGGGTTCAGGGCAAGTCTTAGAATCTGGTGGGTTACCGAGAAAAACGGCAATGAGCAGCTCGAGCGATGCAGTAAGATCGGGGTACTCGGGTCAGCTAAACCCGAACCAGGCCAGAATGCCGCTGCGGCGAGGCTTAGGCAGGACGCGGGATTCGGCGCGAACCTGCTCGGCACGATCCTTTAGGTCGGCGGCTTGGGGTTGCCGGGCCGGGCTGAGCTGGTACTTGAATTCGCGCTCGTCTCGCACGGTGAACGGCAACACGTTTTCGCTGAAGAACTCGGTGGCCAGGTTGTCCCACCACGGGGCATTCACCGGCTGAATGACCGTCGTGGTCTGGTAGCCATCGCGCAGGAAGGTGATTTCGCGGTCGCCGTAATAGGTGAAGGAGCGTGAGACCGGCGTGGGGCCGATTTCCTCGCCGTTGACAATGGCCAAGGCGCCAGGAGGATCGGTTCGCAGGGTGTAACGGCGCTCCACACAACCCGCGCAGACCGCAGCGCCGGCCAGTACCAGGCAGGCCGCCAGCCGACGATGGAACAGGAGCGACTTCACCATCCTTGGCTCTCCCCGCTCGCGGCTTTCTCCGGGGTCCAGGCGCAGCTTCAGATTCTCCCGAGCCGGCCATCGGCTTCGGCGGCTGTGGCCACGAAATCCACCGAACCGCCGCGCGAGCCGAACTTCGCGAGCAATCTTGGTATCCCGTCGCGCCACTGGATCTGCGAGCGGCGGGATTGTAGCGACGAGGCCCGGAGAGGGCAAGTCGGCTTGGCGCGAGATCGGCTGACTGACATCATGAATCTCGCCCTAGGCCGCCACTGGCCTCATGAACTTGAAATCCTCCTCCGGTTGAGAGTCAATCTTGTTCCATGATGATTCAACTCGTGCGGCAAGCCGCGCCTGAAGTGCAGGCGTCCTGGCTGGTTTTGCCGATGTTCGAAGACCTTGAAGCGGCGCCGGTGGCCGTGCGAGACACGGCCCTGACCGGTCTGCTCGCGCGACTGGTCGAGCTCAAGGAAGTGACCGGCGCGCTGGGTGAGCTCACCGCACTTCATGGAATACCGGGTTTCGCGGCCGAATCGCTGCTTCTGGTCGGTTTGGGCTTGCGGGCGAAGTTCGGTGCGGGCTCGGCGTTCGCCGCGGGTTTTGCCCTGGCCAAACGGCTTTCCGGCAAGCTTCGAGATCACGTTTCCGTGTTGATTCCCGAGGGTGCCAATCTCAACCCGCCAGAGTGGTTCAGCGCACTGGTTGAGGGAGTGGTTGCGGGAACGCGTGGCCCAGGCCTGTGCAAGACGGAGCCAAGCCGGCACGAGTTCGGCGTTCTGAGCTTTATCGTGGCTCCTGACGGGACCGACGATCGCCTGCAAGAGATTGAGGATGATCTGCGACGGGGAGAGATCGTGGGCCAGGCGATCAATCTCGCGCACGACCTGGTGAACACGCCTCCCTCGCACAAAGCTCCCGCTCACCTTGCCGAACGAATTCGATGTGTCGCCGTTGAGGCCGGCATCAACGTTCAGGTCTGGGATGAGGCCAGGATTCGCGACGCAAAGTTCGGCGGCCTCCTGGGCGTGGCGGCCGGTTCCGAGAACCCCCCAGCGTTCGTTGTCTTGCAGTACGCGCGGGCCGGCGAGACTTCGCCCATCGCCCTCGTTGGGAAAGGGGTCACTTTCGACTCCGGGGGGCTCAGTCTCAAGCCGAGCGCGTCGATGGAAGACATGAAGAGTGATATGACAGGTGCTGCCGTTGTGGTCGCCGCCATGCAGGCTGTCGCGCGTCTGGAACTTCCCATCAACGTCACGGGGTACCTTGCGCTTACGGAGAATATGACGGGCGGAAAGGCCATGAAGCTTGGCGACGTGCTGACCATGCGCAATGGCAAGACCGTCGAGGTACTCAACACCGATGCTGAGGGCCGGCTCATCCTGGCAGACGCTCTCAGCTTCGCCGTGGAAAGCCGTCCCGCTCGCATTCTCGACCTGGCGACGCTCACAGGCGCTTGCATAGTGGCGCTTGGCCCCAAAGCTGCCGGGCTCTTCTCCAACGACGACGCGTTTTGCGAGGACTTGCTCGCCGCTTGCGCCCGAACCGGGGAACGCGCTGGCGCTTCCCACTGGATGAGGACTACAAGGAACAACTGAAGAGCAACGTCGCGGACTTGAAGAATGTGGGTGGAAAGTGGGGGGGCGCGATCACGGCCGCAAAGTTTCTCGAACAGTTCGTCGATGGAGCGCCCTGGGCTCACCTCGACATCGCAGGCCCAAGCTGGAGCGAATCGGAATCCGCAACGCGCGACGCGGGGGCGACCGGTTGTTTCGTGAGAACCCTGGTGGCTTACCTGGAGCAGACGGCGCTCCACTGAACACATGAGCCGGATTCAGGCCGACCGGCGCCTGGGGTCGAACTCGCACTGAATGCGACAGCTATTCACATCCAGCGCTTCCAGGATATTCAGCACGTCTTCCATCTTCTCCTGGGGGAATTGCTCCTGCGCCCAGAGGATGATGTCCAGATTCTCTTTCAACACTTTCAGACGATCAAGAATCAGGTCGAGCATGGGTGAACCACGAAACGCCCGCTGAAGCAGACCAAAATCTTCTTTGTCGAGTTCAATCCAGAAGGCCTTCCCCTGCAAATGCTCGAGCCACCGGTGCCTCAAGAAGCCATTCCAGTGCTGGCATACCCATTGCCTGATTGCATGCTCTCCCAGGTCTCTTCCCGCCTTCTGGCTAACGATCCATTTGAACCGTTGGGCTTCCTCGGCGCCGCATTGTTGCAAGCTCAACTGGATTTCAGGATACACCCCGAAGAGAGGTTCCGAGGTACCAGAAAGCATCAAGACCTCCGGGATTATCGGGCCTGAATTGTTGACCGAGCAACGCGGTCTTAAAGCGAATGATTGCCGTGATTGCATCACGACAGCAAGAAAAATGCCGCTACATGGGATTACTGATTTTTAACGCGACCCGTGGGGTTTGTTGATAATTTTTTTGATTTAAGTGCACAAGTCACCGTAGTCAATCCGCTACCGTCTTGCAAGCATTTTTCGCCATGCTGCCCGTTTTCAACACTTACCATCTTAGAGGAAGCGGCAGACCGGGTCGCGGTTCCCAGTTTTTTTGGTCCCCACCATCAGTTCAAGGTGTCGAGAAGGCAATTCCGTGCTCAAGGACCGAGGTTGCCCGGCGCATCACCTTGCGCCGCAGGCGTGCTGAACCACGCCAGGTTTTGACCCATGATCACGGCGACGCCCGCCGCGCCGGCGGCGAATGGGCCCCAGGGCTGGTCGCTCACTGCCCGCCAGCGAACGCGACCGTCAAGCGACGTACAGATCAAGTGCACGGCGCGGCGCGTGATCCGCAGGGGCTCGCCATGCTCGTCGATGGAGAAAAGATCGCTCGAGCTCTCACTTGCAGGCCCCTCGAATTGGGCCGTTCCAGATCCATCAAACGCCAGCACACGGCCGTTGGCCGATGCCACGACGCCATACCGAGCCAACCTCACCAGGGACCAGCCTTCCCAGGGAAGCGACTTTCGCCAGAGGATCTTGCCTCGCAGGTCGTGACCGCAGAGCTGCTGCATCCGACGCGCGAGCGAGAGCCAGACGACACCGGGTGGCGAGCCTTCCGGAGCTTCGATCAGCAAGGGCGGATCGGACGGGTCGAAGAGTGTCTGGATCGTTGGCTCGCCGCTGGGATCAAAAACCATGAGCTGCCCGTCGTTGTTGCTCACGGCGGCAAAGCCCTCCGGCCCGATGGTGAGATCTTCAACCGGAGAGCGTAGCTCGCTTTTCCAGACCCAGCGGCCCGACGGAGTGATCCGACCGATGCGGTCTCGCTCCTGAACCAGGGCCAGGCCGAACGAGTCGGGTTTGATGGCCAGGTGAGTGAGCTCGACCAGACTGACGTTGACCCTGCGCTGGGTGTTGCGGCGCAGGTCGTAAAGGACGATGTGGCGATCGGTCGCCGCCGCGAGCCAGCCGGGCGCAGTACGCAGGATGCGTCCCACACCAGTCATCTCGGGACCCTGGCCGAGCTTCTGGCCGGCCGCCGTATAGAGCTGAAGCCGGTGCGGGCTGGTGAAGACTCCCACGCACGCGGGATCCTCACTGATGGCCAGGACGGCCGTCTCGGCTTGGGGTTCGGACTGAACGGCAGTCACGGCCCAGTCCGGCTTCCGGACCGATCCCGTGGACGTTCGCGGACTTTGGCGGCCGGACCCGCCCGCACGAGCCGTCGCGGTTGACGACGACGTGGAAGCCGAAGCCGCTCGCTCGGGTGCCGGTCCGAACAGGTCGAGCCTGGTGATTTCACCGGTCGAGTGGCCGTGGATGACGTATCTGCCCAGAGGATCGACCTCGAGTGCGATCGCTGGGCGGGGGAGCCGCGTCCGCCACCGCACATTTCCAGCCGAGTTCATGATGGCGAGCTCGCCTTCGAGCGTCGCGGCCACGATCGTTCGGCCGGGGAAGTCGGGAACCGCATGCGCCACGGTGCCGCCCAGGTGATATGAGCCTTCATTGCGTCCGCGCAGGTCGAACCGCTGAATGCCGTGGGTGAAGCAGCTTGTCAGGATCATCGATCCATCGCCGCTGACAGTCAACCGGCCCACGTTTGACATCAGACGATCTTGCCACGCAAGCTCGGGCTCGAGCCGGCCCGAGCCACGGGAGGCCAGGATCTCAACTCCAACGAGCATGCCGAACGCGGCGGCCCCGACCAGAAACGGCCGGTCGGGCAGGAAGCAAAGATGAGCGATCGGTTGAATGGTCTCGAGCCGGCCGGCCGGCCGGCCATAGCGATTGAGAAACTGCACCACTCCGTGGCGTGTGCCGGCAGCGACATACCGCCCGTGGGGATCGATCGCCAGAAACGACGCGTCCGTCGGCGCGGCCCGCTCAACCTTGACGTCAAAATCGGCGTCGAGCAGAAGCATTCTCGCGTCATCGCCGTCGCCCAGCAAGGCGATCAGCGAACCGTCGTCACTGATGGCACCCGACGCGATTCGGTGCGGAACCCTCGAGAAGGACAGCGATTCCCCTTGAGCATTCAGCAGGTAAAGCTGATTTCCCTCGTCCCAGGCGAGAACTCGACCGGCTTCACGCGCGAAGGAGAGCCCTTTGAGCGGCGCCTCGGTCATCACCGTCCAGCCCGGCTCCGGCTCCAGCTTCGTCGAGGTTTTTTCAGTCATCCCGGCCATTGGCGCGCGTCGTGCCTCAATACTGCTCATCGCCCCTCAGATCGTCCTTGCCACCGATCGTCGCTCGCCGTGGCGGGAAAGGCAAGACCTGCCATGTTCCGCTTCGGATCGAGTGTAGATGGCTCTGGCCGATCGGGTCGAGAAGCCGGCGTCCATGGAGGGCTGACGGCATCATCCTGGTAGCCGCGGGACCAATTCAGCGCGGGCCCAGGCGCGGAGCCGGCGCGCCCACGACGATTCGTCGCTCGAGTCTTCCTCGACCACCCAGCGCCGGATCTCATCCGCCCGAATCGGCAAGAACTGGCTGGTCTCGATGGGGTGGTAGGTGCCATCGTCTTCCAGCCGCTCGATGATGAGCTGCTCGACATCGCCGTCGAATCGCCACAGTTCGGCCACCTTGAGCGCGGCATAAATGCCCGGCCGGTTGACTTTCGGGGGACTGATGTCAACCTCGATTGCCAGATCGGGGTTCGGGTAGTCGGCGATCTTCATCGATCTTCGTGCCCTCGATTTGGCCACGGCCGTGAGCTTCTCCGCCCGGAAGAAGTAAGACTCGTCGGATTCCAGCCCACGTGCGATTTCCGGTCGTTTCCAGGTCGTTTGCCCAGCGCTTTTGATCGGTATTTCACACTCCTCGGCCACTAGCGAGACGACGCGACCGAGCAATCCGCGTGACCCGTCGTGTATCATGCTGGGCGACACGATTTCCAGGTCCCTCCCATCAAAGTCAACGTGGATGTGAACACCCTCGGGAATAGAGTCAACCAGTTGCTCATAGAACGTCCAGTCCACGCCGCGGATCACAACGCGATGGTCGGGCTCGGCTGTCCACTCGTAGAGATCGTCCAGGCTAGGAATGGAGCGAGGCGTGACGTCGGGAGACGGGGAGGACGCCACGGAAGATGGGGTTGTGACCGAGCTCATTTCGCCTCCGAGTCCTGACAAGACGCTGGTGGAATCGTGGTCGTTCCGAGTGGCGGTTCGAGGTCTCCGAGCTCATTCTACGATTCGGGCGATAAAACCTGTAGCTTGATGAGCCTACAAGGCCGGCAAGCACGTATGACGGGGCTCGAGCCCCGGGGGAAACCCCGGCGCGCGGGGTCGCTCCGGCGTGACCGGACAGAGCGCCGTGGATCGACAATGGCATCCCATCGCCTCCGTTCTAAAGCGCGTGTCGGGCGCAATTCTGAGGCACATGGGATGGTGAACAATCAGCGGACGTTGATATGGGACTTTCGGTGCACCAGTCCCACTCCGTTTTGAGATGGCCCGGCCGAGCACGGGTCATGTCCGATCTCATAGTGCTGTAACGTGTTGGCGAGCGTACCTTGCCCCATGTAAGTCGCGTCAGTGGTCTCGAAAAGTGGGACGAAATGGGACTTTTGCAGCGAAATTCCAGCGTTTGTACATGGTGTAAACGGCGTGGAGAACCGCATCATCAATCCCGTGCGCGGGACATCTCGTCGTCTGCAATCCGGCCCACCGTCGTTCATCTCCGCTCGCTCCAAGAGCGGTCCGATGGCACGCGGGATGTCGCCGCACCCGCGGTTCACCGATTCTTTTTCACTGCTGGAATTGGCTTCCTTTTTTGCCCAAGTTCGAGCCGCGATTGGCGTAAGTCTTTATCGGCCATCGTTCTGCTTCTTTCGAGTTTGGCTTCGATTTTTTACTTTTCTTGTTCCGCACTCGCGTGTCTGTCCCCGTCTCCAGCACTGCTTGCCACGCCCTACCGAACTTCCTGCCGTCCCCGTCCCCAGTATCGGTGGATCCCAATATTTCGATAAATCCCTCTCATTCGCCGCGGCGACGGAATCGCGCACAACCGGTGCGATCGCGTTCCTGACTCCAATTGTCGCGATGACATCGCGGCGGCGGAGGCCCGAGCGGGCCTCGCGTTCCTGTTCCCACAACCGAATTTTCAAAGAGCTGCAGCGACCGGAGGCGAGACTCCCCCAGTTTTAGTATGCAACAAGTCCGGGCCGATCGTGTCGCCCTGGCCGAGCTGTATCTCGGTTTGGCGATTCGTGGTCGCGCTCATGGCGTTTGCTGTCCCTATGCCTGTCCAGAAGTGCAAAGCCTACTTGGACCGTCCCTGCACTGCATGTCTTTCTGATGCTTTTTTCCTTTGCCGTGGCGCGCGACCCGGATGCGGACCATCTGACCGTAGAACAAGCCTGCGGAGATGGCCCGACGCCCCCGGTCTCAGGCCTCTCTCAGTCTTCGCTGAACCAGGCGTCGGCAGGCGGGGATGTCCGAGCCAGTTCGAGCAAGATTGCCTGGTCGGTGGCCGACCGGGACAGTCGGGATAGCTTTACCAGCTCCGCAGTAGCCTCGTCTTCGAGGCTCGCGAGCAAATCCCTCAAGCGATCACCCAGCTCGCGGAGAGCGCTGGCCTCGACAAACCCGCCCGGCGTCTCGGCGCGGAATTGATCGCTCGCCATCGAGGTAATCGCGATCCCGGATCACCGCGGTAGGCGGGGGGCCAATTCGGCCCGCGCCCAGGCCCGCAGCCGCCGCGCCCACTGGGACCCATCGCGAGAATCTTCCCGGAGCACCCGGCGCTCTACCTCCTCGGCGCGAACCGGCAAGAACCCGCTCTCATTCACAGGCTGGTAAATTCCGTCGGCCGTCAGTCGCTCGATCACGACCTCCCGGAGTTTACCGTCGTACCGCCAGACCTCGGTAACGCCCAGGGCAGCGTAAATGCCCGGCCGGTCGATCTTGGAAGGCGAGACGTCGACCTCAACGGCCAGGTCGGGATTGGGGTACTTGGCAACATCTTCGGACATTCGGGCTATGGCTTCCGCGATCATCGTGAGCTTGTCCTGGGCAAAACAGTAGCAGTCGTCAGCTTCCAGGCCGCGAGCGATCTGCGCGCTTCCAGGTCGTCTGTCCCAAGCCCGTGCACGGAATCTCCAATTCCTCGGCGACCAGTTCCACGAAACGACCCAGGCCTACCTTGAGGCAGTCGTGCAGCCCACTTGGGGACATGATCTCGATGTCCTTCCCGTCGTAATCGACGTGAATCCCCGCCCGAGGCGGGATCGAGTCCACAAGCTGCTCGTAGAACGCCCAATCGACATCGTGGATCACGACCCGTTCTTCCGGGATGGATGTCATCTGGTAGAGTTGCTCGAGAGTGGGCACGGGTGGCGGAGGAGATGGGTAAGGTGGTGAAGGGCCTGTCGGAGGATGCGTGGTCGTCGAGCTCATGTTGTGATCTCATACGGTTAGGAGAAACCTTGGTCATCGCGGTGCAGTCGCCCTGGATGGAATCCGCGTTGGTGCTGGCTTCCATCGCGTTCTATGTAGCCTTGGGCTGGATCATCCTCCAGGGTTACCGCTGGCTGAGGCGGGGCGCGGATGCATCGCGGCTCCGTGCCTTCGAAGGGCTGAAGATCCACAGTGGACCTGCCCCTGGCCTCGTAGCCGTCGTGTTCCATACGTATTTCGGATTCATCGTCTTCGTCATTCAGACTGAAAACCGATTCTGGGCCCCACCGTACGATGCGCGAGAGCGCTATGGCGACTCCATCGATTCAACCTGAGTTGGGGGATTTTCGCCTATGGTGTGCTCGTGATTCCTTTCCTGTCGTTCGGCAACTACCTCGCCCAGAAACGTTCCATCAGCCGGCAGGAGATAGCGACGATTGCCTAACCTCGTGCGCTAGCGGACCCATCTCGCATCCTAGGTCGACCTCCGGACTGGGGTTTTTGTCGCGCTTAAGTAAAGCCGTTCCCGCATGGCCCCAATGGTCCGCAGCGCCTCGGGCTGGAGGCCGGCCCAGCGCAGGAGGTGCCCTTGGCTGATGGAGAGGTTGTGGTTGTTCCCTGTGTCCAGGATGGCGGGAAAGCGCGGCGTGTGCGGGTCCCATTCCAGCAGGGCCGGTAGGCTGACGCTGACGGCGACAACGATCTGGTACGGTTTCACCCGCACGCTCGCTCCAGGCGCAGAGACGAACGTGGCATCGGCGGAGTAGGGCAAGCGGTCGAGGATCTTCACGGTTCGGTGGGGTCGTCTTCCAGATGGTGGGGGCCGAGCGGCTCGACGTCCTCGGGCTCCCACGGGGGGAGCTCCTGGGGACGGATTCGGCCCAGGTAGAAGGCGTCGTCGGGAATTCCACGACCAAGACACTGCCGAATCAGCTCTTCGTAGGTGCCGATGCCGATCCGCTCGTCCCCGTGGTAGCACACCCATCGTCCTCGCAGCTTCCGTTGGGACAGCAGGTGGGGCAGATCGCGCCAGAACGCCTGCTGGGATCGGAGGATACCAGCCGGGATGACCGGGGCATCTTCAGCGACCCCTTGGGCGGGCTCCCGCTCGCTTTCCACGAGGGAGCGCAACTGCTCGTATTGCTCGCGGGCGAGGAGGACGTAGCGCGCATCGGGTGTCCGGGTCGATCACCTCGACCGGCTCGCCAGCCTGCTCCTGGACCGCCTGCCGTTGCTGTTCGGTGAGTTCGACCATCATCGGTGAATACCGCGTAGAAGCGAGGATGACGGGGCTCGAACCCGCAACCTCCGGCGTGACAGGCCGGTGCTCTAACCAATTGAGCTACATCCCCAAGGCGCAACATGATTGGAGTCAATTCAATCTAGCCCCATGCCAGGTCGAAGTCAAGACTCGGGGGTTGCTGGCCGGGCCTTGACGGATTAGGCTGGCTTGGCTTGTTTCGACGACCCGAAGGTTGATGCGAGGGTTCGATTTCGGTCGTGCAACCTTGGCCGGTTGCCGTTTCGTGACCAAGGATGAAGTGAAGTGCTAATCACCAAGGCGGTTATCACCGCGGCGGGCCGGGGCGCACGGCAGTATCCCGCTTCCGACACGGTGCAGAAGGCAATGTTGCCTCTCGTCGATCGTGACGGACTTGCCAAGCCCGTCCTCCAAATCATCGCCGAGGAGGCGATCGAGAGCGGTATCGAGGAGATTTGCGTCGTCAGCGCGCCGGGTGACGAGGCCGTCTATCGCAATCATTTTCGCAATTACGCGGCCAACTTGCGGGCGTCGTTTCGGGGTACAGAATGGGCCGAGGAGCAGGCCCGCCGGCTCGTCGAGCTGGAGGAGCGGCTCCGTTTCGCCGTCCAGCCCGAGCCGCGAGGTTACGGCCACGCGGTCTGGTGCGCAAAGGAGTTCGTCAGCGGCGATCCCTTCTTGCTCTTGCTGGGAGACCATCTGTACCTCTCGGCCGAGGATCGCCGCTGTGCCAGGCAAGTGATCGACCTTGCCGCCGCCGAAAGTTGCGCCGTTTCGGCGGTTCAGGCTACCCGCGAGCACTTGATCCATCAGTACGGCACGCTCACAGGCAGGCGACTTGCCCAGCACTCCGACGTTTACACGATTGACGAGATCATCGAGAAGCCGAATCCAACCCTTGCCGAGCTTAGGCTTCAGGTTGCCGGTCTGCGCGGGTCACTATCTTTGCTTCTTCGGCATCCACGTGCTGTCGCCGACGATATTCAACCTGCTCGACGACCTGGTGCGCGACAACGTACTCGAGCTCGGGCAGATCCAGCTCACCACGGCGCTCAATGCACTTGCCAGGCGCGAGAAATACCTGGCCGTCGAGACGCGAGGATCTCGCTTCAACCTCGGTGTCAAGTTCGGAGTTGTCGAGGCGCAGATCGCGCTTGCATTGGCCGGAGTCGATCGAGAGCGAATCCTTGCGGTCCTGGTCGAATCGTTGACCAAGATTGAGCGGCGGCAATCATCTCGTTGACAAAGGCGTGCCAGGTTGCCGGCGATCTCTCAAATTTTGCTGAAGATACGCGAGAATGATGGGATCACTGGGCACAGTTCTGATCGAAACCATCACCAGCACAGAGCCGGCAATCCGAGACCGATCGGCCCGGTCGCTGGTGGCCTGCGCCGGCCTTGCAGACAAGCTGGCGGCGTGCGAAGAGATCGAGCAATTTCGCCAGCACAGCGAAAACCTGTACGAGCGGGTGCGGGCGTCGTTGTTTCTGCAGACGATTTATCGGTTCGACATCCAGGAAGACCCGTCGATCCGGTCGGCGGGGTTGATTCCCTTCGGCGGCTTTGTGGACCTGATGGGCAGGCGTTACGAACAGGCGATTACCGCGTTTCGACGGGCGATGAAGGAAGACGGGCCAAGCGGCGCGATCTGTCAGCGCCTGGCGCAGGCGTATGATCACATTGCCTTCCAGACCCTGGCCGACCAGGTGCGCCGGTCAGTCCAGAGCTGCCGCGGTAACCGCTGGATGTTCCGCGTCGGCGGGGTCGATGAACATCCCCTGCACATTCATCCCCGCCTGCTGGCGCGCGATTCCGAAGACGCCTTGTATCCGGTTCTGGTCGAGCGCACGCCGGTGCGGCTTGATCTTTCCCACAGCGCGTGGTCCGACATTTTCTTTCTGGGCATGGACTACCCGGAAGGCGCTCGGGTGCTGAACATCTCGGTCGACCTTGGCGTTCATGGCCGCGACGCCCAGCCGTTACCGCCGATCGAATGCTGGGTGCGCGTGATCGCCGAGCCGCTTCTCCGGTTGACCAGCGTCGACCTGGGCGCGTGCAAGGACGTGGATACGCTCGAAGAGCTATTCAACTTCGGCAACGATTACCTTGGCCTGGTCAAGGCCGGAGTGATCGCCTCGGGTCTGGTGCCGCCGTCGCTCGAGGGGACGAACATCAAGCTCGCGGATGTACTGGGTCGGGTGATCCGGCCCGGGCACGGTCTGGAGGTTGTGAGCAAGGTCAATGATATTCCCAAGGGGTCGCGCCTGGCCGTTTCCACCAATCTGCTGGCGTCGTTGATCTCGCTCTTGATGCGGGCAACAGGACAGGCTCGCAACCTGACCGGGCCGCTCGATCTCGAGGAGGCGCGGGTGGTGGTGGCCCGGGCCATTCTCGGAGAATGGCTGGGCGGCTCGGGAGGAGGCTGGCAGGACTCGGGGGGGATCTTTCCTGGAATCAAGCTGATCCAGGGAGTGCGCGCCCTCGAGGGCGACCCGGAATGGGGGATAAGCCGGGGCCGGCTGATGCCGGAGCACCAGTTGCTCGACGGTCAAACGCAGGGGCGCTGCCGCCGCGGGCGGGTCTACGCGAACAGCCTTTGCAAGAAGCCCTGGCGCAGAGCCTCGTGCTCGTTCACGGCGGCATGGCCCAGAACGTCGGGCCGATCTTGAATATGGTCACTTCCAAGTACTTGCTCCGGGGGCATGATGAATGGCTGGTGCGCCAGGAGGCTTTGAGGATCTTCGACCAGGTTTGCGCGGCTGTCGATTCGGCCGACGTCCGCGAACTGGGCGAGTGGACAACGCGGAACTGGAATGGTCCTCTCAAGGCGATTATCCCCTGGGTGAGTAATGCGTTCACCGAGGCGATCATTGCCGAGGCGCGAGAGCAACTTGCGAAAGACTTCTGGGGTTTCCTGATGCTGGGCGGCATGTCCGGGGGCGGCATGGCGTTTTTCGTCGCTCCTCATCGCCATGACCGGTTCCAGGAGGAGATTGCCGCGATCATGCGGCGGGTGAAATCATCGCTCGAAGACGCCCTGCCCTTCGCCATGGACCCGGTCGTTTACGACTTCCGGATCAACGAACGAGGAACCTGGGCGACGCTCCAGACCGGTGCCGCGGCCATGATGCCTTCGCGCTACTACGCCCTTCAAACGCCGCGCATGATCGCCGCCGGGCCGGAACGGCTGGCGCGGCTGCGGATGGCGGATGTCGATCACTTCGCCAATCGCTGCCCGGAAACGGGCGACCTGCTCGCCGTGTTCCGCACCATGGTCAATCACCTCTTCCCCGTCACCCGGGGCGCCGTGGATTCCACGACGGCCCTGTGGGATGACGAGGTAGAGACAATCAGACGCGAAAACGGCTTCGACGCGGTGCAGCACGAACGCTTGCGAGAAGACCTGGTGCGCGGTCGCATCGGCCTGGCCCGCAATCGACTGCCAATCGATCTCGAGATTCGCGACGCCCTTGACGACGACCTTCTCCCGGCGCAAGGCCAGGTTCCAAAGCCCCTTCTCGATCTGGGCGAGAATGCTCTCCGCCGCGGTGAAGTGGCGGTCGTCACGCTGGCCGCGGGTGTGGGCAGCCGCTGGACCACGGGCGCCGGCGTGGTGAAGGCCGTCAGTCCCTTTGTCACCCTTGCAGGCCGCCACCGGAGCTTTCTGGAGATTCACCTGGCCAAGACAAGAGCTACGGAAACCGCACTCGGCGTGTCGATCCCGCACGTCGTGACCACCAGCTACCTGACGCACGCGGCGATCGACCGCCATCTTGCCCGTACCCGAAACTACGGGCACGTCGGCCCCGTTTACCTCTCCCGAGGACAGTCAATCGGCCAGCGCCTCATCCCCATGACCAGGGATCTGCGATTCTTCTGGGAAGAGTCAACTCACGAGACTCTCGACGACAACCGGCAGAAGGTGCGCGACGCGGGCCGGCGGGCGATCCTCGATTGGGCCAAGAGCCAGGGTGAAGGAAGCGACTACCGCGACAACCTACCGATCCAGCGGTTTACTCCGCCAGGACATTTCTACGAGGTTCCCAACCTGCTGCGCAACGGGCTTCTGGGCGAGCTTTTGCAGCGGCATCCCAACCTCAAATGGCTGATGGTTCACAATATAGACACGCTGGGGGCGACACTCGATCCTGGCGTCTTGGGACTGGCTTCCCATAGTGCGGCAACGTTGAGCTTCGAGGTCATCCCTCGGCGAATCGAAGACCGCGGCGGAGGCCTGGCCAAGGTCGCCGGCCGGCTGCGCCTGCTAGAGGGACTGGCCCAGCCGCGCGACGACACCGAGTTCGCACTTCGCTATTACAATACCCTTACGACATGGGTTCGAATTGACGGCTTGCTCGAAACGCTGCAGCTCACACGTGAGGATCTCAGCCAGGCGCCAGAGAAGGTTTCTGCCGCGATTCGAGGGCTGGCGGCCAGGATTCCAACCTACGTTACGATCAAGGACGTCAAGCGCAGGTGGGGACACGGCCAGGAAGATATTTTCCCCGTCGCCCAGTTCGAGAAGCTGTGGGGCGATCTTACATCGCTTACTGACCTGCCTTGCAGCTTCCTGGCCGTCAGCAGGCAGCGTGGGCAGCAGCTCAAGGACGCAGCCCAGCTTGATGGTTGGGTCACCGACGGCAGCCGAGACTACGTCGAAGCGTTGTGTGCCTTCCCTTCGTAGACCAAGAGTGGCTTGATCGTAGACAGGCAGGTTTTCATGAGTCGATCCGACACAGTGCTCGTGACCGGGGGAGCCGGATTCATCGGCTCGCATCTCGTCGAGGCCTTGGTGAGCGAAGGTTATCAGGTCCGGGTGCTTGACAACCTGGTCACGGGCCATCGATCCAATTTGTCCCATCTCGACGGCCGATATGAATGGATGGAAGGAACGCTGACCGATTTTGCCGTATGCCGCAGTGCGGCCGAAGGCATTCAATATGTATTTCATCAAGGAGCGATCCCCAGCGTGCCCCGGTCGGTCCGCGAGCCGATCGAATCGCACGAGAGCGGTCCCACCGCCACACTCAATATACTCGAGGCCGCCCGACAGGCGGGCGTGCGCCGATTCATGTTTGCTGCCTCCAGCAGCGCCTATGGCGATACGCTCGAACTCCCCAAGCATGAAGGAATGTTTCCCCGACCTCTCAGCCCGTACGCCGCCGGCAAGCTTGCCGGAGAGTCTTACGTAAGTGTCTACGCTCACACCATGGGCCTGGACGGCGTGAGCCTGCGCTATTTCAACGTCTTTGGCCCCCGGCAGGATCCCTCCAGCCCTTACAGCGGCGTGATCTCACTGTTCATCCAATTCATGTCACAAGGCCGGCGGCCAACCATCCATGGTGACGGCGGCCAGACCCGAGATTTCACCTACGTTGCCAACGCGGTCGCAGCCAACCTGGCCGCGATGCGGCATCCTGAACCGCTCAAGGGACAGGTGCTCAATGTTGGTACCGGTCATCGCATCAGCCTGCTCGACCTCGTAGCCGCGCTGAATCGCATTCTGGGCACGAACCTTGAGCCGGTTTTTCAAGCCCCTCGCTCCGGCGACGTCCGCGACTCGCTTGCTAGCCTGGAGCGAATCGGGCAAGTGCTTGGCTACAAGCCCGCCGTGTCCTTCGAGGAGGGACTGCGAAGGACGGTCGAAGCGACAGTCGGGCCGAGCAAACTTGCCTGATCCGCGAAATCCCTGAAACAAAACGCGCTTCCATCGGCACTATTCCCAGATCGATCGCGAGTCGGGAGTGGAATGGCGATGAGGAACGATCCCGAGACGGCTGTCATTCAGACGGTCGAGACTTTGTTTCGTCTGGGTACGACTTCGAATCTGACCGATGCCGACTTGCTGGACCGGTTCGTTTCGAGCGAACCCGAGTTCGCCAGCGCCGCGTTCGAGGTGATCGTCAACCGGCACGGACCGATGGTCTTTGATATTTGCCGGAAGGTCCTGCGCGATCTCCACGAGGCCGAAGATGTGTTTCAAGCGACGTTCCTGATCCTGGCCAGGCAGGCACGCTCAATTCGCAAGCGAGGCTCGGTGGCGAGCTGGCTCTTCGGCGTTGCCTCGCGGGTCGCTGCCCGAGCGAGGTCAGACGCCGCAAAACGCCGGTTTCTGGAACGGCAGCTCGCCGAAAACACCGCGGCGCGCGAAGGCAGGGATGAGGACCACTCCGCCCACGCTCTTCTTCACGAGGCCATCGCGAGCCTGCCAGAGAAATACCGTGGTCCGATCGTTCTCTGTGACCTGGAAGGGCTGACCTACCAGGCGGCAGCCGAACGGCTGGGATGCCCGGTCGGAACGGTCAGCGTTCGGCTGATGAGGGCTAGGGCGCGGATTCGGGATCGACTGCTTCGTCAGGGCGAGCTCACTCGCGGTGAACTCTCGTCCCGGCCGCCGGCAGATCGCGAATCTCAGCGAATCTCCCAGGCGATGATTGCGGTGACGGCTCAACAAGCCTTGGGTTTCTCTTCACGGGTCGGCCCGAGTCTGACTTCCGTTCCGATCCCGATTGCAAAACTCGCGGAAGGAGTCATTCATATCATGTTCTTCAAGCAATTGATCGCTTTCGCGGCTGCCGCGCTGGTTTCCTGTCTTGTGCTTGCGGGAGTCGGGATCACGGGTTACCGGGTCCTGGCAAGCGCCGCCCAGCAAGTGCCGCCCGGCGGGCAGCCCCCCGGAGACTCAGACCGGCCAAGCGTAGAGGAAGCAACGGCAAAGAGCCTCTCTCCTGCCGATCAACCGAAGGAAGCCGCTGCGGGCGAGCCACCGGATCAGCGGGGCGATCCCGTGAGGAAGGGAGCCATTGCTCAGATCCAGGTCGCTCGGGATGCGATCCGTGTGTTGGAGCAGATGAAAGACAGGGGTGAAGCCGTATCCGAGCACGAGTACGGGGAGTGGTCCTTGCGGCTTATGCAAGCGAAACGGGACTTTGCCGGAACGAAGGCCGCGGAAATTGAGGCTCTCGAGGCGCATGCCGCCCGGATGAAGGCCTCGGCAGAACGAGCATCCAAGCTCGTACGGGCCGACGCGGCTAATCTGCTTCCCTATTATGAAGCGAGGTATCGATACAACGAAGCCACGACCTGGCTCGAAAAAGCCAGGGCCGAGGCGGCACAGCAAGGCAGTCGTTAGAACCCACTGAGCGAGATAGTGTCCGTCACGCCGGACAAAGTCCTGCCAGGTCTCGGATCGCCGCCTGGGCGATCGGGGTCGGGCACGACCAGACCAGGAAGAAGAGGGCCTGACGAGCCCATCGCTGCGCAGGCTCGGATCGGAGGAAACCGCTGCCGCGGCGGGCGGTCAGGTATGCCTGGGTCGCTGCGCACGACCAGGGCATTGGCACGCGCACGCACCTCGGTGGCAGGAAGCGCGTTCTCATCGCCTCGGGCACAGGCCATCAGTGAGGCCCAGGTCTGCGCCCACGTATCGCAGAGAAGATCGACCGGTTCGGACAGCTCCACTCTTTCGGTCGCCAGCCCAGCCAGCGCCGCGAGTGCGGCGCGGGCCTGGCCCAGGGCGAGGGCCGACGTCTCCAGTCCCGCGGTGCCCACCGTTCCGGGCTGCGCGGAGAGCTCGCGAGCGGGCCCTGCGAGCAGATCGGATCCCGTCCACCTGAACGCCGCTCAGGACCACTTCACCCGTGCACGATGCCTGCAGCGCGGCGAGGTCGAACGGCGGCTTGACGGTAAGGCCCGGCCGATCCGCGGGCAGGGCGATCAGGACTTGCCGGTCGTCGTCCAGGAGCGCCGCCGGTGATGAAGACGTCGGCTCGTTCGGCGGCCGTTACCCACGGCATGGCGCCATCGAGCTGGAAGCATCCAGGGCTGACCTCTCGTGCCACCAGGGCCGAAGCGCCCAGCCGCCGCGAAGTGGTAAGCTGAGAGATACCGACGGTTGCGAAGGCCTGTCCCGAGCTGATCGCCTTCAGCCACTCCCGTGCCTTCGGTTTATCGGCGGCGTTCATCAGCCGGCGGACCGCGGCGTCATGCTGCGAGAGGATGAAGACCGCGGTCAGAGACCCCTCCGCCAGTCGCGCATATCGCTGCACAAGCAGCGGCCTCGGGCAAGCCGCACCTCCAAATTCCGCATCCAGCGACCAGCGCGTGGCACCGGCCTGCTCAACCAAATTCCAGAGAGCCTGGGGCCACGTGCCGGCAAGATCGGCAGGTCCGTCGGCTTGGGCCAGGCTGGCCGCGAGGGCCGCCACTCGAGGTTCCTCGGGGTCAGGCTCCGACCAGGCCGGGACCTTGATTTGGCTCTTGCTCATGATCACCTCGAATGCGACAATCCACTCCGAGACAGAATCTTGCATCGTGCCACAGGCCGGACTTCCATGCCAGCCCCTTACTCCTACGAACATCCGCGTCCCCAGGTCACCGTCGACCTGGTGGTTTTTGCTCTTGCTGAGGCTTCACTTCGCGTTCTGCTCGTCCGTCGCGGCCGTGAGCCATTCGCAGGGATGTGGGCGATTCCAGGCGGTTTTCTGGGGATTGACGAACCCGCGGAGGCAGCCGCCCGGCGCGAGCTTCGAGAAGAGACGGGCCTGGAGATCCCGGGTCGGGTCGAGCCGATCGGCTTCTTCGCGGAGCCAGGCCGAGACCCGCGCGGTCGCACAATCACGCTGGCCTATGCCGGGGTGGTCCGCGCGGGAGAACTCGCCGTCAAGGGGAGCGATGACGCGACGGAGGCCGCCTGGGTCGACCTGGAAAAGCTTCCGAAGCTAGCTTTCGACCACGATGAGATTTTGAACAGAACCAGATCGTGGCTCAAGGACCGAGTCGATCAAGGAGAGCTCGCACTGGCCATCCTTCCTACGTCATTCACCTTGGAAGACGTTCAGTCCCTTTTTCGCGGTCTTGAACTCCCCGGCACCCAAGCACGCGAATGGTTGCACCGGATGATAACTGAGGGACGCGTTGAGCTAGGTCCCGGAGCACCGCCCGATTTCCACATCTTTACCCAGAATCTTCAAGTTAACGTCCACCTTATACGGTTCCAGGCCTCTCAAACTTGAAGAATCCCGGCGAATCGTTGCGTCGACCACCGTCGGTAAATCGGCGGCGAAGATGCCCACAGCCGCGACGGCGATAAAGTTCGTCACCCTTCACAGCGCCAGGTCGGCCTCGCAGAGGATCTCGAAGCCCATGTCGTGGAGAGTCCGGCTGGCCTGCTCGTTGTTGTCGATGTGCATGGCGACGGCCGCGCGGCCTCGGGGATGGACGATCAGCGGGTAGGCGTAGTGGATGTTGATCTCGGCCTGGAGCAGCGCCATGCAGAGGTCGGCAAGAGCGTGAGGCGCGGCTGGCAGCTCGACGGCGAGAAGCTCGTTCTCGGCGAAAACGTGCTTGTTGAGCGAAAGAATTTCCCGGCCTTGCTCGGGATGGCTCAGGATCAGGCGCAGGATGGAACAATCGGCCGAGTCGGAAATGGTCAGGCCGATGATCTTCACCTTGCTTCCCTGGAACGACCTGACGACCTCGAGCAGTTGCCCGACCCGATTCTCGAGAAATACCGAGTACTGGGTAACGGTTGGCCAGTTGCGGCCATGCAGGGTTTCCAGCTCGACTTCGCTGCCGCCGTCTTCCTCACCGAAACTCATGAGGCCCCCACGTTCACCGGCCGGGTTGGTGTACCGTCAAAGTTCCCTTTCAAGTTAATGAGGGCGCTGCACCGCGGTCAATCCTGACTTGTGAAACAGAGGGCTTGAGGAACCTGGGTGGATGCGGCGGCCTCGGAAAAACCCTCTTCCCCGCAGTGGCGTCGCTTGACGATCTCCGCGAGCGCCGCGACCATAGGCGAATGGGCGCCCGAAGCGGGTGCGAGGCGAGCCTTGTGCTCCGGCGAGCTTGAGGGTGTTCCCACCCGAACGCTCGGCGTCGGTTTGTGCACTTTCGAGAAGACTTGGGTGTTGAACCAGCGGCCGCCAGGACTTCCGGAGATGCGGATCGATTGCCCAGGCTGCCGGCGCGTCCTGGAGTACTCGGGCGAACGGCCCTCGTTCTGTGGATACTGCGGTGTGCCTCTCTTTCCGGCCTCGGCCACTGGCGTCAATACCTCCCCATATCCCGAGGCGACCACCACCACGGATAGTGAACGGACTGCCGCGGCACCCTCGTCGCTCGACGAGACGGTTGACTACCAGTCAGAGACGCGAAGATCGCCCCAGGTTGATCCCTTTCCGGAACGGATCGCCGGCTACCGTTTGATCAGGAAGCTGGGCTCGGGCGGGATGGGCACGGTCTTCGAGGCCGAAGACGAACCCCAGTCGCAACGCGTGGCCATCAAGGTGATCTCGGCCGAGTACGTTAGCTCACACGAGGCCGTCGAGCGGTTCCGGCAGGAGGGCCGGCTGGCGAGCGCGGTCACCCATCCCAGGTGCGTCTTCGTACTGGGCGTTGATGAATACCTGGGTCATCCCTATATCGTCATGGAGTTGATGCCAGGGACGACCCTCCAGACGCTAGTCGAGAAGGAGGGCGCGCTCGACGTCTCCAGCGCCATCGTCAAGATTCTGGACGTCATCGACGGGCTCCGGGAGTTTCACAAGATCGGCCTCATCCACCGAGATGTCAAGCCCTCGAATTGCTTTCTCGAAATTGGAGGACGCGTCAAGATTGGTGACTTCGGCCTCTCGAAATCGCTGGACCGCGGGATGGATCTGACTCGCACGGGTACGTTCATCGGAACTCCGCTTTACGCCTCTCCTGAACAAATCAAGCACGACGTGGTCGACGAACGGACCGACGTTTATTCGGTGGCGGCCACACTTTACTACCTGCTCACCGGCCGGCCGCCGGTCCAGGCCAAGGATGCGGCTGAGGCGCTGGCGCGAATCGCTTCGGAGCCCGCCCCGCCGCTCCGCGGCTATCGGCCGGATCTACCCCGCGCCCTGGAAGCCGCGATTCATCGCGGATTGGAGCGAGATCCCGCGCGCCGCTGGCGTAACCTCCAGGATTTTCACGACGCGCTGGTGCCGTTCTTGATCGAGCGGTGGTCGATCGCCGGCATCGGCCGCCGCGCTGGTGCGTACGTCCTGGACCTGGGCATGGCCTATCTTCTGAGCTGGGCGATTTTCGGCCTCGTCTTGCTTTATCATCGCACCAGGGCCATGCAGACGCTGCAGTTTCTCGAACGGTTCGGCCTGTTCGTCATCTGGTTCGAGAGGTGCCTCTGGGTGGCCTATTTCGCGGTGCTCGAGGGCGCCCTCGGCGCCACGCTGGGCAAGTGGCTGGCCGGCCTGCGGGTGAGCCGGGTAGATCGCGGCGGTCCGCCGGGGCTGGGCCGGGGGCTGCTCCGAAGCCTCGTCTTCTTCGCCCTCACCGAGCTTCCAGCCGACCTGGTCGAGATGCTCGCGGGACCGATCAAAGGACCACGCCGGCTTATCAGGTTCTGGGCTTACGACGGACTGATCCGGGTCGTGGGCCTGCTCTCGCTGGTGCTGACGATGCGTAAAGCTTCTGGATTTCGCGGTCCCCATGAATGGATCAGTGGCACGCGCGTCATTCAATTGCGCGGCCGCGGATCACCGCGGCTGTCGCGACGATTGCGTTTGCTAGCCGATTCGCACCTGGCCTCCACCGAGCTAACTCCCACGCCTCGACACACCAAGATTGGCCCGTACGTGATCCGAGGGGTCGTCCAGTCGGAGCATGAACATACGATCTTGCTGGCACATGACCCCACCCTGGAGCGGCCCGTCTGGATCATCATGCGAGGCCCGCAAGCACCTCCACCCCCACCGGCCCGGCGCGCCTTGAATCGGCGGACCCGGCCGCGCTGGATTGGCGGGGGCGACGAACCAGACGGGCGCTGGGACGCGTTCACGGCGCCGACGGGCGTTCCACTTACCGAACTTGTACAGACCGAAGCCCTGGCTTGGCGCGACGTGCTCCCCATGCTGCGTGACCTGGCCGAGGAGCTTGAGACCGCGAAGAATGAGGGCAGCCTGCCCCGCCGGCTGTCGCTGGACCAGGTGTGGGTTCAGGCCGACGGTGGAGTTCAGCTTGCCGATTCCCTGGAGGAGCCAGGTCAGGCGACGCCCGTTTCTTCGGCTCCCGAGTCCGGGGCAGTCTCTCCGATGTCGCCCACCGGCACCTCGGCATTGAACTCCGGGTCTCGAACCACGTCTCAGCCGGCTTGGTTCGAGCGTCATCCCGACGAGCTCCAATCACTGGCCTTTCTTCGAGAGGTCGCCCGGCTCTCGCTCGAAGGAGGGCGGCGTCGGTCGCCTGAGGCAGACTCGCCGGACACGGCTCCAACGAGCTATCCGCCACGCCCGATCAGGGCTGCCGTGCCCCACCGCTGCGCTTGATTCTGCTGCGGCTTGCCGGAGTTCGCGCGCCTTTTTCGTCACTGTCGAGCCTGCGCGCTCGAGCTCGAGGCCGCGGCCTCGATGCCTCTGGAGACAAGCCCCCTGAGGCGTGGAATTCACCTGGCGATCCAGGCGTTCTTCCTCCTACCGGGACTGTGCTTGATGGGCTTGCTCTCGTTCCCCCCGATCCGTCCTCGCACATTCCCCTGGGACCTGGAAACCCTGATCGCCATCCCTTTCTTCTGGTTGCTCTGGGCGATCCTGACGCGCGGGGGATTCAGCTTGACGCTCGCCGGTCTTGGGCTCGCCCAGCGTGACGGCCGCCAGGCCAGCAGGCTGGCTTGCGGTGTGAGAGCTTTCCTGGTGTGGGCCCCTTTGACGCTTCTCCTTGCCGGATCACGTTATCTTCAGGAGACGACCACGGACGCTTTCTGGCTCTTCTGGGGGCTCTGGATTGGCGGGGTGGCCCTGGTTCTCGCCTATGCGGCCCTGGCGATCCTCTTCCCGTCCCGCGCGCCCCATGACCGCCTGGCGGGAACGGTTCTGGTGCCGATATGACTCCATCACTTTCTCGCACCAACGTTCCCACGCAGGGGAACGCCCTTTGGAAACGAGGTCGCCGCGGCTCATGAACAATTTCCTTCGAGCCACACTCCGCTGGCGGACCGTGCTCCGCTCGGCGTGGCCCTTCGCGTTCCTGTTGATGCTGGCGGCGGGGCTTGTTGCGATCGATCCTTGGCTGGCACTCTTCCCTCGGGAACCAGGCCGCCGGTGGACCGAAACTTTCTTGCGCTCGCTCCTCATGGGGTACCTGGGCGTTTCGGTGGTTGTCCCCTTGCTTCTGCTGGCGTCGGTCATTGGCTTGCTCAGAGGCGCCGGCGGGGTCGGCGCCGGCCGTGGCTCGCCCGCCTGGGTTTACTTTGCGGAGCGCTCGGGCTCTGCGTTTTGGCACTCGAGCTGACGGCGAAAGCATGGCTTGCCTGGGAGCACCGAATGCCCCCCATGCCGACCACCTTTGCCCATCCGGCCAGTGCCGACGACGCCCTCTCACTGGTTGTCATCGGTGGTTCCAGCGCGCTGGGCTATCCCTACAATCCCACGGTCTCGGTGGGTCAGATCGTGGCCTGGCAAATCGAAGAGGCCGTTCCCGGGAGGCGTGTTCTGCTCGATATCCGGGCCAACCTGGGCAAAAACCTGGAAGAGATGCATACGGGACTCGTTGATCTCAAGCGCAAGCCCGACGCCCTGATCATCTACTCGGGGCACAACGAGTTCCTGTCGCGATTCGAAGACTCGCGCGACGCGGGGTATTCGGAAGCGCCCGAGGGAGCGTTTCTCAACCGCCTCTACCAGCTCAGCCTCCATTCGCCGTTTTGCATGTGGGTCTATGAGACCGTTCGCAAGCACCGGCTGGGAGGCCCGCCGCCAAGGGTCAATCACCATCGCCTGATCGACACTCCGGCCTTTACTCCCTCGGAATACCGCCAGATCCTCGCCGACTTCCGCGTCAGGCTCGACTCGCTGGTCGACTACTGCGAGCGGATCGGCGCCGTTCCCATCCTGGTCATTCCGCCGGGCAATGAATCAGGATATGAGCCCAACCGCAGCGTGATCTCCGCTCGAGTCTCGGCGGCCGAGCGCGAAGAGCTCGCCGACCGATTCCAGCAATACCTCTCTGTTGAGAACCAGGATCCGCGCCAGAGCATGGCGGGATACCGTTCGATCCTCGATGCGGAGCCCGATTTCGCCGAGGCCCATTTCCGCCTGGGCAGGCTGCTGGAATCGGCGAAGGCCTATGACGAGGCCCGCAGCCACTATATTCAGGCACGTGACCTCGACGGCTACCCTGTCCGGTGCATGACTCCCTTCATGGAGATCTATCGCGAGGTGGCCGCGCGGCATGCCTGTATTCTGGTTGACGGCCCGCAGATCCTGCGCGAAAAGCCGCCACGGGATCCTCAACGATGAACTCTTGCACGATGCCCACCACCCGGTGTTCACGAGCCACTTCGCTCTGGCTGAGGCGATCATGGACCAGCTTTTCGAGCGGAAATCGCTCGGCCTGGGGAGTCATCCAACCATCGCTCCCGTGATCGACAGCGCTCGCTGCGCAGAGCACTTCCACATCGACTCAAAGGTCTGGTCGATGGCCTGCACCAGGGCAGGCGCCTACTACTCGCATCTGGCAGCGGCTCGCTACGAGCCCTCCGAGCGCAGGGCCAAGGAGCGTCGATTCATGAAAGCAGCCCGCGACCTCCAAGCCGGAATTCGGACCGCTGAAGAGTTGGACGTTCCCGGCATCGGATTGTCGACTAGCCGGGCGTATCCGTGGGACTGGTGGGTCGGAAGCCAGGACGCCGACGCGCGCCAGACCGCGCTTCACTGAGAATTGGAAAAAAATACATCGAGGCGCCAGACTCAGGCCATCGGACCTTGCGTTCGCGGTCTGATCACGGATACCCTTTGATTCAAGGGAACTGGCATCGGCTCAAAGCATCGAGGTGTCACGATGGCAGTATTTGATCGGCGATCATTCCTCGCGGTTTCCGGCGCAGGACTCATGGTACTTCCCGGCCAAGCCTCCCGGGCCGCGGCGAGTGAGCGGGTGCGCGTGGCGGTGATCGGCTTGCGCAGCCGCGGCACCGATCATGCAAACCTGTTCGCGAGCAACCCAGGCGCGGAGGTGGTGGCGGTTTGCGACGTCGATGATTCGATGTTCGCCAAGCCGGTCAAGGCGGTCGAAAAGAAAACCGGCAAGCCCCCCAGAACCGAAAAAGACTTTCGCCGCCTGCTCGACGACAAGTCGATCGACGCCGTGACGATCGCAACGCCCGACCACTGGCACGCCCTTTTGACGGTGATGGCCTGCCAGGCGGGCAAGGACGTGTACGTCGAAAAGCCGGTATGCCACAACGTGGTCGAGGGCCGGCGAATGGTCGAGGCAGCCCGAAAATACAAGCGAGTGGTCCAGGCTGGAACCCAGAAGCGAAGCGAGCCATTCGCGGCCGAGGGGGTCGCTCAGGTAAAGGCCGGAGCGATCGGCAAGGTGGGCATGGCGCGCGCCTGGATCCACCAGAAGCGCCCGAGCATCGGCCATGGCCAGCCCGGTCCGGTACCGGCTGGCGTCGATTACGCCATGTGGCAAGGCCCCGCGCCCGACCGGCCCTTCTATCCCAACCGGTTTCATTACAACTGGCACTGGTTCTGGCACTGGGGAACCGGAGAGCTCGGCAACAACGGCATCCACGCGGTGGACGTCGCCCGCTGGGGTCTCGGCGTCGATGCACCCCTCGCCGTCAGCTCCGGCGGCGGCAAGTACCACTTCGACGACGACCAGGAAGTGCCCGACACCCAGACCGTCACCTGGGAGTTTCCGAACGCCTGCCTCACCTGGGAGCACCGGATGTGGTCGGCCCACCCGACCGAAGGGTCCGGCTTCGGCATCGCCTTCTACGGTGATAAGGGAACCCTGATCATCGACGACAAGAACTGGCGCATCGAGGACGAGGGCGGCGAACCGAAGCGCGGCCCCGGCGGCAAGGACGGTCAAACCCGGCACGTCCAGAACTTCCTCGATTGCGTCAAGACCCGCGCGACACCGAACGCCGACATTGAGATCGGCCACATCAGCACCCGTCTCTGCCATCTCGGCAACATCGCCTTCCGTCTGGGCAAGAAGCTCACCTTCGACGGCGACCGCGAACTGTTCTCCGATCCCGCCGCCAACGCCCTGCTCGCGCGCGAATATAGTCAGCGATTCGAGATGCCTTCCCAGGTCTAACAGTCGAAACCGATCGCTCATGACAACTCGGATCTGGCAACTCAACATCCTGTTGCTCCTCGCTTCATGCACGACAAGTCCCATGGACCCGGCGAGCTGGGCCTCCGAGCATGGCGTGCAACCCGGCGTAGAATCCTCGGTGCAAGAGAGGCAGGATCCCCTCCGCTGCGGAGTTGCATCAGATCGTGTCAGAGCGTCAGGAACGGGTTGGGAAAACGCCTCCTGAATTCTTGGTAGGCAAGAGGTTTCCGTGTCTTGAGGCAAGAGAGCCGAATTCCGGCATGGACCGGACAGCACGGGTTCTCTCCGGCCGGCAGCCGATAGCGGAGCGGCCGGGCCGATCGAGCATTCCCGGGTGCGGCGGTCGCCACGTCCGGCTCGTAAGGTTCGATCAAGGCGTCTCCCGAACCACCAGTTTCTTCGGGTCAACCACCACATGACGGATCTTCTTGCGGTGCCAGGTGTAGGTGATGTGGACCAGACCGTCCGCCGCCTGGATCACGGCGGGGTAGGAGTACTCGCCGGGCTGGTCTTCGAGCACCAGGGCGGTCTTCCAGGTCTTGCCATCGGGAGAGATGGCAACAGTGAGCGGGCTGCGGCCCTTGGTGGTGGGATTGTAGACGAGCAGATGGCGGCCGTCGGCGAGAGTGACGGCATCGATGCCGGAGTCGGGGTTGGGGAGCGAGGTGGCGACGAGCTTCGACCAGGTCTTGCCGCCGTCGGCCGACCAGCATTCGACGATTTTCGATTGCTGGCTCCGCGAAAGAGCCTGGATGCGGCCGTCGGGATGGGTGAGCAGGGTCGGCTGGATGGCCTCCCAGGTCTTGTCGTCGTCGACGGGCCCGACCGTCTGCCAGGTTTCGCCGAGGTCGGTGGTGCGCTCGAAATGGATGCGCCAGCCGCGGTCTTCGAAGCTGGTGGGGGCGAGGATCGAGCCGTCCTTCGAGCGCGATCGGCTTGTTCTTGACCGGACCGAGGAAGCCGTCGGGGAGGCGTTTGGGTTTCGACCAGGTCTTGCCGTCGTCCGTCGACGTGATCAACATGCCCCACCAGTTCGCGGGGGTTGGCCCGGCCTTGTAGAACAGCCAGAGCAGTCCACTCTTGGGCTGAAAGAGCACAGGGTTCCAGCAAGGCAGCGCTTTCCCCCTTCGTTCCACCTCGCCACCTCGACCGGCGGTGTCCACCGTTTGCCATCGTTGCGAGATGTCCAGATTCCGACGTCGGGATTCCCTTCGTCCGACCCGCCAAACCAGGCGGCGACCAGACCGGACCTGGTTTCGACGATCGTCGAGGCGTGCGCGGAAGCAGAAAGGGGCGTTCTCGAAGATGAACTCGCTGGAGATCAAGCCGGGCTGCGACGGAGGGCCTCGTCGCTCGTTGCGCCGGCCGCGAGGGCCGCCGCGAGCACAGCCATCGGGAAACGTGCTGTGTCATGGTCCACTGGCTCCGTTCGTCGGCAAATGCGTATCGAGTTCCATGGTCAATATGAAGCCAGAGCAGGGCCAGGAAGAGAAAACTCGCTTCCCTGGCTCGCTCTGATGCTCGTGATCGGTTCCTCGCACCTCTGGCGATTCCTACTTCTTCCTGGTCGCGGCCTGGCTGAACGCCCGCTCCACCGGGTCATTCGGGTCGGTGGACACCGGCCCGTCCCGCCACAGCCACCGCATCATGTCGGGCAGGATCGCCCCGCCGAACTTCTGCCCGTGCCTGTTCATCCCCCACGCGTAGTTCACGTCGTAGCCCTTCTGCGTGAGCGCCTTCATCAGCCGCACGTTCTGGTAGAACCAGTCCCGCGTCTCGTCGTACCGGCCGTTGCGGAGGCCGCGGTTGTCGTTCCGCCCGTCGCAAAGGTACACCCGGATCGGCTTCTTCTCGCTCGCCAGCACCTTCTCCGGGTAGACGTGCCCGCCCCGCAGGTTCACGAAGCTGCCGACGTTGCTCAGCACCTTCCGGAAGTCGTTCGGCCGCTCCCACGCGACCGTGAACGCCGCGATCGCCCCCGAGCTCGAACCGCCGATCCCGTGCATCTCGGGGTCCTTCGAGATGTTGAAGTCCTTTCGCAGGGCCGGCATCAGCTCCTCGGTGATCACCCGCGCGTACCGGTCGTCGAGCGAGTTGTACTCGGTCGGCCGGTTGGTGTCCCGGTCACCCCAGTTCCGCGGGGTGGGCTCGGGCTGGTCGGGCCGCCGGCCGGGGTTGATGAACACCCCGATCATGACCGGGATCTCCCGCCGGTAGATCAGGTTGTCCATCACGTTCTGGGCCCGCATGTCCCCCTTCTCATCCTTGAACGCCTGCCCGTCCTGGAAGACCATCAGTGCGGCCGGGACGGCCGGGTCGTACTGGGCCGGGACGTAAACCCAGTACGTGTGCTGGGTGCCGGGGTAGACCTGGCTGGGGAGCGTGTAGGGCCCGCGGATCTCCCCCTTCGGGACGCCCTCCTGCGGCAGCGAGTCGGGCCCCAGCCGGTACTGGGAATCCGGATTCGGCGCCGCGGGCGATTGCCCCTTCGCCTGCGCGAGGGCCACGACCGCCGCGCCAACACATCCGAGCCCAATTGCGTAAGTGATGGCCTTTCTCATCCGAAAACCTCCGGAGCTGCAGAGACTCCCGAACCGCTCTCCGGGAGACGCCGCTCATGATCACGGTCACTCAAGGTTGTGCTGATGAAACAGTTACCGCTCCTAGAGCGTATTCGACAGGCGGGCTTGTCGCCAGCGGTGCGCCCGGTTGCTCAGTGGTGCGGGACAAGGTGAAGATCGGCAGGCGTACGGCCTGATGCCTTACTCTTGAGACTTGAAACTGGTGCTCCTGGCGACGGCAGGACAATGTAAACGGCTTGTCCGTATAATGCTCAGGTTGCTTCGCTCTTTCAGATGCCCCCAATGGAGTGAACGCCATGTTGCACAAGCTTTCCCGTTTTGGCCGGGTGGTCGTTCTTTGCCTGGTAGCCTGGCAGCCCGCGATAGCCCAGCCTGGTGGTAACGCCGGTCAAGGCTTCGTCCAAGACGAACAGCCCGTCAAGCCGACGGGTCCGGCGGCGAAGAAGGCCGACGAGCTGATCCGGGGCTATACAGCTCGGATCGAGAAGGAAATCGGGCAGGACCGTAAGGAGCTGGAGCGGCTCCGCGCGGAGCTGAAGGAGTTGATCGACCTGAGGTATGAGATGACCACCGCCATCGCCGAGATCCGTGGCGATCTTGCGGCGAAGGGAACCTACAGCGGCGAGCCGTGTCATTGTTCAAGGCCAGGCCGACACCCAGGACAGGAAGACGGCGCCGCAGCAGGGGCCCGGGCAAGGGATCACGTTCCGTCGCGACTTCTTCTACGGCCTGGGCAGTGCGCTACCGAAAGAGCCGAGTCCAGAACAACTCGAGCAGTTGCGCCGGACTTGCGCCTCGGGCAGACCTGAAGCGGATGATCAAGGAGCTCCGCGAGGAAGTCGAAGAGACAAGCACTGAGGTTGACCAGCTCGCCTACAAGCTGCTGGAGCTTCGCGCCGGTATCGTGAGCTCGCGCCACGGCGGATTCGGTGGCATGGGTGGCATGGGCGGCATGGGCGGCGGCATGAGGGCGCATGGGCGGTCAGATCGGTCCGTGGTTCGGCTCGATGGGGTCGCAGGGTGGCATGGGGATGAGGTGAAGACACTGAGTGCCATACTGTTCTGCTACTCCCGGTTCCCCAGGCCGACGTCAAGAATTGGGAACCGATATTCCCTGATGGGCTGGTTGACCCTGCGACGCCCGATCGACAACTCAACGTCATGCACCGCGACCCGAGATCATCGCCTCGTCGGGTCGGAGGTTGTCGAACGGCTTCTCCTATTTCAGTTTCGCTCAATGTCTCTACGATCTGGTCTCAGCCGACTCCCGACCCCGTCAGCCGGCGCTGATCCCTCCCACCTTTCCTACCAGCAGATGTCGGGGTCGAGAGACTCGCGCCGAGCCTCCGCTCGGTACTACTTGTTGTAACATGCTTCTCTTTCCTCGCTTGCCCGGCCGAATGTATCTTGATGCCACCTTTTCATGATCGAGGCGGGCACACGTGATCGCGGCCCGAGGCTAGAAAAAATGGCAAAACAATTGCACGTTCTCGGTACGTAAAGCGATGTAACTTTCGTTGCCCGGGCTCAAATGACGGTTCTTCCAAAGATTCTTCGATCCCATCATCAATCCAAGCTTAACTTGAAACAGAAGCATTCGTGTAAGTTCTTTCCCAGTACGATGTAAAGGCCGGAGTGTGGAAAATTTGCAAATACCCCTGGAAATACAGTAGCATGCATGACATTATGATAAAGGAGGCTCTGGTGATTTGGTCTCGAACACCAGCCGAAATTTGATTAGGTTGAAGGTCCTTTCGTCCGGACTGCGCCGTGACCTATGCTCGATGAGGATGGCATGCGAGACCCCGAAGTCGGGGGGTTACGCTCTCATTGGCAAGGCGGTTCGGGGCGGGGTAGGTTGTGCGAAACCGATGTCGGGGTCGTCGGGCTTCACTGGCATTCCTTGAGGACAGGTGAGCGGGGCGACAGTCGGTTCGTGGAGGTGAGTGAAGGGGAGGCGGACTTTGGCTGGGGGCAACGAAGGCAAGAAGCGTAACCAACGTTCGTATCGACCCACGGTCGAGGCGATGGAGGCGTTGCGCTGCTTTCGAGCACGTCGGCCGCGGCCGCGCTGCCTGGCCTGACAGCCGAACACAACCTGCTGGCGGATCCCAGCCCCATCGCGATGCCGCGGCTGGACGATTTTCCGTCCGTCTCCACGGCCACCTGGGACGCCGCCCTGGTTCAGACCCAGCTCGCCCAGATTCTCGCCACGGCGCCGGCGCCCAGCGTCTCCACTGCTTCTCCGAACAGTACAAGCACCACCCCGAGCGACCCGACAGCCCTGGCCTCGGGGCTGTCGCAGCTTGACAAGTACTTGAGCCGAGCCTGGTATCGAGCGGGGATTCCGGCTCAGATGCACGAAGACAGTACGCAGGCGGTCTTCACAACCTTGCTCCAGCAACTGGGGCGCGACCGGTTCGACGCGCTGGTGAGCGACGTGGGACACTCAGGGATCAAGGACGTTTTCAGCCGCGAGACCAACGAAGGGATCGACTTCTTTCGCGCGGTCGATATGGTGAAGAAACGGGCTCAACGTGAACGCGTCTTCCAGCCGCTGGACGCGGTCGATGTTTCTTCGACCTCGGCTTCCTCGTCGAGCTCCGAGAAGGCCCTGTGGCACGAGGCGCTGCGCGAGGCGATCGACCGGTCGCTCAGTCCTCGCGAGGCCAGCCTGATCAACGAGACCTTGATGGGCAAAACACCTGCCGAGATCGCCCTGCACTGGGGAGTCGCGCCCAAGACGATCAGCAACGAAAAGACCCGGGTTCTGCAAAAACTCCGTGACGTTCTGCTGGCTCAGAACGACGACTGACCGCGCTGTCGCGCTTCCCGTCTCGATGGATCTTCACCTATCCTTCACTCTCGCCGGTCAGGGACCGGTCTGAACCGTCCCGTCATCTCACCAATCTGGAGACCGGCCCTTTCCTCATCCGACCCGGCCACGTTATCATTCGGAATACGTTGCATGTGATCACTCGGAAGAACATCCGACCCGGTCTCCCTTTGTCGTCGACGCGACTGACAGCGAACCCCAGAAGGAGATTCACCGTGAGGATGCCCGTCCTTTCCGCCGGGTTGGTCCGCCTGCCCTCGACCCGATCCTGGGCCGCCGCGCCGGCAACGGCAGTTGTTCGTCTCCGTTGCTCCCTGCGGAGCGAATGAATCACACTGTACCTGCGCGGCGACATCGATGTGTCCCAATCCTTTGACCAGATGCTGCCCCAACACGTACACCTGCAGCTACGACAATAACTGCAGTTGCAATTGTAAAGCTCCCACTCCTCGATGATGGGCGGCCGGTGACCCTTCAGGCTCCGCCCAACGGCGAGCCAAGATTCAGGCGACTTGCTTCGGTTCCTCGAACAGCCCGCTTCAATCCATCTCGCTCATCTTCGCGGATCGAGCGTCAAGAGCCTGGCCAGGTTGAGGCGATCGTGATGCCCAGCGACAGTAATCATAACGGGACCCAGCAAACGCAGGGTGATCCCGGTCACTCGGTCGCGTGGGATGGCGACTTGTCAACTGTGCCATTGCCGGGCCTGCCGGACCATACGGGCGGGATCGAGATGCGATCCGCAGTCGGCAAATGCCTTTCGCGAGCACGGTTCCACAACCCGCGGAGCCACCCGTTGACGAGCTGACTGGAAGGCACCGGATCGGCTTCACCTTGTCCTGGCCCCTTCCGCGGCCGACGCGAGCGAAACGGCTCCGGAGGGAGCCCGGGCGGCGCGCGAGGTATTCCCGGTCCAGCGACTATCGCGAGCAATCGACGCTGGATGACCCCACGCGAACCAAAGTCGGACGAGACCACGCACGCGTCCGGTCTGGGGCCCCGGCACGCAGTCAGTCGAGATCGCCAGCACTCCTCGCGTTCGAGGTCGACTGCCTCGGAGCCGGTGATCGGCTCGTTCGCGGAATACGAATTGCTCGAGAAGATTGCGCGCGGCGGCATGGGTATCGTCTACAAGGCACGTCAGAAGAAGCCCAATCGCATCGTGGCGCTGAAGACGATCCTCGCGGGCACGCTGGCCTCGCCAGAGCTCGTGGAGCGGTTTTACCTCGAGGCAGAGGCGGCGGCCGCGCTCGAGCACCCTGGTATCGTGCCGATCTACGAGGTGGGCGAATTCAACGGCCAGCACTTCTTCTCGATGGGTTTTGTCGACGGGGGAAGCCTGGCCGATCAGACGAAAGACGGGCCCTTGCCGCCTCGACGCGCCGCCAGCTTGATCATGCAGGTTGCCGAGGCGGTTGGCTACGCCAACGATCGGGGCATCATCCACCGCGATCTCAAGCCCGGCAACGTCTTGCTCGACAAGGACGGCAAGCCCAAGGTGACCGACTTCGGCGTGGCCAAGAATGCTTCAAGCGACAGCCACCTTACCATGGACGGCCAGATCATCGGCACGGCCAGCTACATGCCTCCCGAGCAGGCGCGGGGCCATCTCAGCGAGATCGGCCCGGCCTCCGACGTCTACTCGCTGGGCGCCACGCTTTATTGCCTGGTGACCGGCCGGCCGCCTTTCCAGGCCGCCAGCACCCTCGAGACGATCGAGCAGGTGACCAAACAAGAGCCGGTATCGCCCCGCCAGCTCAATGCCGCCGTCAACCGCGACCTGGAAACGATCTGCCTCAAATGCCTGCAGAAGGAACCAGGCAAACGCTATCCCCGCGCCCAGGACCTGGCCGACGACCTGCGCCGGTTCCTGAGCGGCGAACCGATCCAGGCGCGGCCCGTGAGCCGCTCCGAGCGGCTCTGGCGCTGGGCCAGGCGCAACCCGCTGATTGCCGCGCTCACGATTGGGATCGCGCTCTCACTTTTTGCCGGCACGATCGTTTCATGGGTCTTTGCTGTCCGGGCGCAATTCGAGGCCAATGCGTCCCGCGCCGCGCGGCGGCTGAGCGACCGGCGCTGGTACGTCGCCGAATTGAGCCTGGCGTACCAGGACTGGAAGGCGGGCCACATCGACCTGGTCCGGGAGCGGTTGCGGAAGCAAGGAACGCCGTCCCCCGATCAGGAGGATCTACGGGGCTTCGAGTGGTATTACCTTGACAGCCTTTGCCACCTCGATCTGGCGACATTAAAGGGTCACAAGGAGCCAGTCAGGTGCGTGGCGATCAGCCCCGATGGCACAATCATCGCATCGGCCGCGTCCTCTTCCGGCCGGCCCAACGAGGTGATCCTGTGGCACGTGGCCGACGCGAGCCAGTTCGGCCGCTTCGAGGCACCAGGAGGCCTGCCTCAGCGACTCGTGTTCAGCCCCGACGGCAAACGCCTGGCCCTGGCTGTGGGGAATCCTGGCTGCCCAGGCGAAATCCAGATCTGGGACGTTGCGCGGGCTCACCTCGATCACACCTTGCGCACTGATCCGGGGTCGGGGTTTTGTCTTGCCTTTCATCCCGACGGCAAGACGCTCGCCTCGGCGGGAGAGAGTGGCACGATCAAGATCTGGAACACCTCCACCGGCTTGCTCGATCGAGCACTCGAGGGACACCAGGCATTCGTAACGGGGCTTGCTTTCCTTGCCGACGGCAAGACGCTCGCCTCGGTGAGCTACGATCAAACCGTGCGCCTCTGGGAGACGGCGACCGGCCGGCAGACATCCTTGACCCAGATCCGGTGCGGAAATCTGAGGGCGGCCGCGTTAAACCCGGACGGGAAAACGCTTGCCGCTTGCGGCGACGACGCGAGGATACGGATCTGGAACCTGCACACGGGAGAGGAAACCGCGTCGTTCACCGGAGCGATCGACCAGATCGATCGACTGGTCTACAGCCTCGACGGCCGCCGCCTGGCCGCCTCGGGCGACGGTCCTGTGGCTCAGGTCTGGAACGTCGAGAATCGCGCTTCCGTGGTTCTCCGCGGCCACACCGAGACCGTCTTCGATCTCGCGTTCAGTCCCGACGGGCTGGCGCATCGTCACCGCCGGCGCCGACGCGTCGGTCAAGCTGTGGAATGCCGTCGATCCTCAAGTGCCGCGGGTCCTTGCCGGCCATGAGGGGATCGTCGAGGCGGTTGCGTTCAGTCCCGACGGCGGCTCGATCGCCTCGGCCGGATGTGATGGGGCCGTCAGAATCTGGAGTCGGACCACGGGCCGGGAAACGGTGATCCTGAAGGGGCACCACGGCATCGTCGCCGATCTTTCGTTCGACCCCCTTGGAGATCGGCTGGTCTCGGCCGGCCTCGATGACGGAACCGTGCGAGTCTGGGACGCCCGCACCGGTGACGCTCTGCCTGGTTCTGCGCGGGCACGACGATCGCCCGTGACCAGGGCGAGATTCAGCCCGGACGGACGTGAGATCGTGACCTCAACTCACCCGGGGCCGAACGGCACGAAGATGTCTAGCGGCGAGATCAAAGTCCGCAATGCAACCACCGGCGTGGAACGCATCACGCTTGCGCTCGAGCCGTCTGCAACGCCTGTCCGCGGCATCCGCGCCGTCTGCTACAGCCCCGACGGCAAGTGGATCGCCGCGTCGATCGGCAACTTGATCCACGCCTGGAACGCCGCCAATGGAGCACCCGCTTGGACCTTGCCCGGGCACGATGACGATGTCTTCAACCTCGCGTTCAGCGCGGATAGCTGCATGCTGGCTTCGGCGGGCAAGGATCAGAAAGTGAAACTGTGGAACACGCAAACCCGCAAGCTAATTCGCACCGTTGCGGGGACACTCCGCGGGAGTTCTCAGCGTTGCCTTCAGCCCCGATCAGCTTCGTCTGGCGTCGGTCAGCGGCGGCCAGTATCGTAGCGGCACCGATTTGCCCGCCGAAGTGAAACTCTGGGACACGGCCACCGGGCAAGAAATCCTCAGCCTGCAAGGACGCGGAATCTTCGCCAGCGACGTCACGTTCAGTCCCGACGGCCGCGCGATCGCTTCGGCCAATGCCGACGGCACTGTCACGGTTTGGGACACACGAGCCCTCTCCGATCAGGAACGCACAGCGCGACAGGCGGCGATGCTTGTTCAATTCCTTTTCGATCAGGGACTGACCGCCGACCAGGTTCGGGATCGCGTCCGTGATGACCCGAGCTTGGGCGAAGCCATGCGAAGCGAAGCCCAGGATTTGCATCGACGACTTTCAGGGCAACGTCATTCGCCGTCTGGCTGAAAAGGCCGTGCGAGCGCTGTACTGCACACCGATGTTCAAGCCGGAGGTGATCAAGCATTTGCAGAAGGACCGGTCCTTGCCGGAGGCCGTCAAACGCGAGGCCCTTCATCTGGCCGAGCACTGGGTGGAGTCGGCGCGACTCCTTGATAAAGCCGGCTTTGCGGTGGTACGAACGATCGGCCTCCGACCCCGGCGCTTATCGACTCGCGTCTGAAGCAGGCGGAAACCGCCTGCCTCCTCTCGCCCTTCGATCCCAAGTACCAGGTCACGCTGGGCATGGCCCAGTATCGCGTTGGGCATTTTGCAGCGGCCTTGGATACCCTGGCTCGCGCCGATCGTGCAAATTCGCTGCTCTCGCAAGACACTCCTCCCGACAACCTCGCCTTTCTCGCCATGGCTCAATTCCAGCTCGGGCGGCTTGAGGAGGCCAGATTCACCTTGTCACGACTCCAGCAGGCAATCAAGCAGCCCCGATTGGCCGGAGACCGTGACGCTCAGGCATTCCTCCTCGAAGCCAAAGCCCTGCTTCAAGCTCAACCCGCCAATTGACGTCAAATCGCGACACTGTCGCGAAAAACGATCCTGGACCAGGATCTTGCTGAGTGACGGGGATCTATTTGACAGTGTTATATTCAGCAGGATATAACACTGTTATGAAGGATCCTGACGCACCGTACTGGACGATCAACGAATTGGGTGCCGAAGTGGCGCGAGCGCTTGCAACGGGCTATGAGGGAGCCGCAAGTGGTCGAGTGCGCGACGTTCCCGACTTACGCACCATACGTTACTACACGACCTTGGGCCTGATTGATCGGCCGGCCGCCATGCGGGGAAGAACCGCCCTCTATGGTCCGAGGCACCTGCTTCAACTCGTGGCGATCAAGAGATTGCAAGCGCGTGGCCTGAGTCTTGCCCAGGTTCAGGAGCAACTGCTGGGAGCGAGCGACGCCATGCTCGGGCGATTGGCGAATGAAGCCGCCGACTCCGGAGGCAAGGCCCCTGGGGCGGGCCAAGGTCCCAAGGGAAAGGCGCGGGCGCGTTCCTTCTGGAAATCCAGGCCGGTCGAGCTCCCGGAGCCTCAGGCGACGGCGAGACACGCCGGAACCGGTCAAGCCGATGTTGACGACAAGGAAAGGTCCGGTCCGCTGGTCGCGTATCAGGAGATAGAACCGCTCCACGCGATTGGACTGGCGAACCAGGTCACTCTACTTCTGGCCTCGACCAGGCGGATCGATCCCGGAGAGTTGCCAGCGATTCGCCAGGCCGCTGCGCCACTGATCCGCCACCTCGAAGAACGCCGGCTCATCCAACCACGTCCCAAGGGAGAAGGAAATGATCACGTCGATTCCACGACTGACTGACGAGGAACTGACCCTGAAGGCTACGGACGATGAGCCGGGCTTCGGTTGCCTGACGACGTCGCGGGGGCACCTTCCCTTGAAAGCGATGGACGTCCGCGGCCGGATCGACGGCTTGCTGTCTCAGGTCAGCCTGCGCCAGACGTTCGTCAATGCGATGAACGAACCGCTGGAGGCGACTTACATCTTTCCCCTGCCCGATCGAGCGGCGGTTCGCGGCTTCCGGATGGAAGTGCAGGGCCGCTCGATCGAAGGGGTTCTTGAAGAGCGTGAACAAGCCCGACGCGATTACGACCATGCGATTGCGGCCGGTCAGCGCGCGGCAATCGCCGAGGAAGAGCGGCCCAATGTCTTCACGCTCCGTGTCGGCAACCTGATGCCCGGCGAGGAGGCGACGGTCCATCTCGAGTCTGGCGGGCGTGCTGCCCTATTCCTGCGGTGAGGTGACCTTCCGTTTTCCGCTCGTCGTCGCCCCCAGGTATATTCCTGGAGTGCCACTGTGCTGAGCCACCGGCCGGGGACGGCACGGCTGCCGACACCGACGCCGTGCCCGACGCATCACGGATCTCGCCTCCGGTCCTGCTGCCTGGATTTCGTAATCCGGTTCGCCTGTCGCTGACGGTCGACCTCTACGACCACAACGGCTCGGTTAGGACCGACGATGTCCGATCGAGCCTGCATGCGATCCTGACCGAGGAAAAAGAAGGCTTTCGTCGCGTGAGCCTGGTCCCCAGCGACCGTCTCGACCGAGATTTCATCCTCCGGTTTCGCCTGGGTAGCCAGGAACTGTCCAGGCCCGTCCTCTCCACGCTCACTTTTCATCCCGACCAGGGCGGCGACGGACGCGCCGGGACGTTCGCGCTGACGTTGATTCCGCCGACCGAGATCGACACTCAAGCTCGATCACGCGACGTCGTGTTCGTTCTCGATCGATCCGGTAGCATGGCGGGCTGGAAGATTGTGGCAGCCCGCCGCGCCATGGCGCGAATGGTCGACACGCTCACAGATGGCGACAGGTTCGGTGTCGTGGCCTTCGATACCGGCGTGGAAAGCCCGCCGGGATTCCCGGTCGAGCTTGTGGCGGCCAGCGACCGCAATCGTTTTCGGGCCCTGGAATACCTGGCGAAAATGGAAGCCCGGGGTGGGACCGAAATGGCGGAGCCGTTGCGCCAGGCCGTCGCCCTGCTGCGCGGCGGCGAGCGTGATGGCCGTCGCGACGCGATTCTCGTGCTGGTGACTGACGGCCAGGTCGGCAATGAGGATCAGATTCTCCAGACGCTTGCGCCAAGCTGGCCGGCATCAGGGTATTCACCCTGGGAATCGACAGAGCCGTAAACGAGGCATTCCTGAGGAGACTTGCTGAGCTGGGCCGTGGAGTATGCGAGCTGGTTGAGTCGGAGGACCGGCTCGATGAGGTCATGGCGGCCATCCACCGGCAGATTGGCACAGCCCTTTTGACGGGACTTGCGCTCAAGGCCGAAGGCTTCGCCATCGAGCCCGATTCACTGGTGCCGGACAAGCTGCCCGACCTTTTCTCAGGTGCACCGCTATTGGTGCTGGGCCGATTTCGAGGCCATGCCGTTGGCCGGCTGGGGGTGCGGGCGCGAGACACGTCGGGATCTGAGTGGCGCCATACTCTCGAAGGCCGAATCCGCGAGAATCCCGCCATCGCCGCAGTGTGGGCCAGAGGGCAGGTACGAAAGCTGGAAGATCGCTACGTCGTCGGGGCTGGAAATCTGAACGAACTCGAGCGACAGACTCGTCGCCACGTCGATACGTCACGGGGTGCTCTGCCGGTTCACAGCCTTCGTTGCCATCGACCGCTCCTTGGCCCCCAACAAGACCGGCGAGATGCACCGGATCACGCAACCTGTCGAGATGCCGTCGGGTTGGGACGCGAACGCCTGTCTCGCGGCGCCGGCAGGTTACACGATGCCCTTGATGCGCGCACAGCACGTAGAGATGTGTTCCCCGGACGCCTCGGACGCGGCTTTCATGGCTGCTCGATCACTCCCGACCTCGCCTCCGCGCAGAAGGAAGTCGAAGGGAGGCTATGCCGAACCGTCATTTGCAGAGCGATCAGCGCGTTCGTCTCCCTCATCGCCAACGCACGACAATCCGGCCATCCCGCCGGGCGAACTCCTTAGCCTCCCCACTGTGGAGAGCCTCCCGGATCGATATCAGCTTACCCGGCAATGCGGATGGGGAGCGAGTGGCACAGGCTTTCGAAGCCATCGATCGCGATAGCGGCCGCGCGGTGATCGTGCACATTCTGCATTTCCTTCCCAATCAGGACGATGTCCGAGCACAGGTTGCACAGCAGCTCGTTGGTTTACTCCACCCGTCCCTCGTACCGGTTCTGCATGTGAGCCGACACGAAGCCGCGGTCATCATCGTGACCGAGTCCATAAGTCAAGCCGAGAGCCTCGATCGTATTTTGAAAGCGCGTTTGCTTGACGCGCGAGAATCGGCCCGATGGATTGCTCAGATCGCCGATTCGGTTCAGTACCTGGATACAAGTGGGATCGTTTACCGCGACCTGAGGCCATCGGCGATCGTGATTGGTAAGGACGGATTGGCAAGGCTCACCAACCTGGCCTCATGCTGTGTCATGAAAGGAGGACCGCCGCCCATGAGAAGCGTTGGCACGCCAGCCTACATGCCGCTGGAGCAGGTGCAGTTTGAAGGAAACGTTGACGTACGCGGCACAATCTACAGTCTTGGTGTCGTGTTCTACGAATTGCTGACAGGGGTTCCCGCTTACTCGAGTTCCAATTGGCGCGAGAGATTCAACGTGATCCTGAACTCGGTGCCTCCTGCGCCTCGGTCCATCCGGCGGTCGATTCCGAAGGAGCTCGAGGTCATCTGCCTCAAGGCGATGGCCAGGAAACCCGAGGATCGATACACAACAGCCGCTGAACTGGCTGAGGCGCTTCGTCAGTTCTTGAGCGATCAACCGGCCCGGCGCCGGAGTTTCTGGAAGAAATAGTGATCCTGAATCAGCCCGGGTCTTCCGGTTTGCCACGACACAGGTGGCAAGCCTTCCGATCTTGCGGTAGGTTTGTGGGTGGTGATGATTCCCCGCATCGAGGAGCAAGACCAGTCATGGCCTTCGCGGGTCTGGGACACTTTCGCTGGCCCTTCCTCGCCGCGATGGCGTTGTTGCTGGGCGGGCTGGAAGCACAGGCTCTACAGAAAACGGGCGCGGCACGGATCGGCGCAGCCCCGAAATCGAGCGTGACAAAGTCGGCGGCGAAGCCGTCGTCGCGTCTTGCCGGGGCAACTGACAAGGGTTCCACCAAAACCAAGACTCCCTCGCGCACCGCCTCGAGAGGCGCTCCGCCCCAGGTGATGTCGAAGGAAGCCGCCGACGCCAAGCGCCGCGCAGCCCGTTCCTCATGCCCCCTGGCTCGTCGCCCCAGGATCGCTACGCGCCCACGGACGACGCGAGCGAGCCTCCCTGGCGGCAAACGTCGTTCTTCGGCATTCAGGCCCGCGGCCAGTTCTTCATCTTCGTGCTTGACCAATCGGGCAGCATGCTCGACGACGATCGGCTCACCCGCGCCAAGATCGAACTTCGCAAGAGCGTCTACGCCCTTCAGCCGCCCCAGCGTTTCGAGGTGATCTTCTACAATGACGAGGCCACACCGATGCCCGGCGGTCCCCTGCCCCGCCCGGCCGACCAGTCGACCAAGAACCAGCTTACAACCTGGTTGCACCTGATCGAGCCCGACGGCGAAACCAACCCCCGGTCCGCCCTGGCGATGGCGCTCGCGCTTCGCCCCGACGCCGTCTTCCTGCTTTCCGACGGCGAGTTCCCCAAGGGGACGGTCGAGGCCGTGGTCAAGCTCAATCCCCGCAAGATCCCGATCCACTGCATCGACCTGACCGGCGGCCTGGCCGGCGACCACCTCGTCCGCATCGCCCGCGACAGCGGCGGCCATTACGCCTCAAGGCAGGGAAGCCTCCAAGGGGGGCCGTGAGACAGACCTCGTCATGGTTCGCGGTCGCGCGAAGTGTTCGGGGCCGTAGAAATCTCTTGACGGACAGAATCCTCGTGATTCAGAGCGATGCCATACCATTCTCGCCACTGGCTCTCGTCTGAACCAAGCGCAAGGCCGGAGATCATTTCGAGAGCCCAGGTCGCGGACTCGCGCAGGCGCTCATCGCCAGTGCTCAAGAGGTCGATAAGAGCGTCAGCTCCCAGGCAGTAGCCGGCTCTTCCCATGTCTCGAATGGCCTCGATCCGGTTCATCAGCGGGGCACCCTCATCCAGGATGGTGGGAATCAGCCGCTCGATCAGGGCGTCTCGGATCTGCGCAGGGGGCGGCGTCCCGATGCCCGGCCCTTGGTCCATCACCCATCGCCGCCACTGGGCCATCAGCTCGACATACCCGAATCCAAAGCACTTCTCGAAGGTTGCTTCCTCAAGTTTCCCTGCGCGTACCTCCTGGACAAAAGACCGGAAACGAGCACGACGGTCCACGGGCGACCCGTGACCGCAAAGATACTCCACGACCGAATGAGCCTGCCTAGTTAGCTGCATATAACGAGTAAACTTGGCATGATCTTGCCATCCATTGACCAACTTGATCATGGCCGCCTGACGAACATCGAACAGTTCGACTGCCTCCAGGTTGGTGCCGCGAGATATCGACGCGAGCATCTTGCGATTGAGGCGCGAGAGCTCGGCGACGCTGCCGCCGCACGCGAGTGTATTGGCCACCCCGGATTGCAGCCAGATTGGCATTGGACAGTTCTTGTACGCGTCCAGAAGGAAGTAACTCACCAGCGTCCGAACAACCCTGGGAAGTTCGCTCAAGCGGTATTCAGGGGTCTCGGTCGTGATGGCGATCGTTCGCGTGCTCCAGGGGATGTACAAGCCGTCGAGGTTGCCCGCGTTCAAAAGACTTCGTTTCAAGAACTCTTTCGAAAGCCGTGCGCTCACCAAACACGAAGAACCTCAAGGGTCGCGTACTCGCGATGGGGTCACCGATTCGCCCCTTGAACTGTCGAGAAACAATTTTCAACGCCTCAGCTAGCAAGGAGGTGGGGTCGTCAGAGCCAAAACAAAAAACGGATGCCGGCCCAACGGTGTGCTCCGTCGGCGTCTCGTGGGCGCTGGCACGTGCAACCGAGAGCGCATGGGCGGGGTTGGCCATCCGCCACATCCCGACCAAGAGCCGCGTTGCCAGAAATCCGAAAACCAAGGCGAAGAGCAAAACGAAGAGGCCGATGGAGATCGCCGGATAAGCGAACCGTCCCCAGGCGTTCTCGAGCAAACCGGCAAACGGCCACAGCAAGACGAACGGAAGCGCCGCGATCAGTATGGCAATGACAAGCAGCACGACGACCCCGACGCGATGACGAACTTGTGGGGGTAGTTTACGGACGCTGCAAGCTGGACAGGTACCGCCTTCAGGGTCGCTGAGACTTGGTAACATCTTGTTACCGCAATTCTTGCAGCGGAGCGACTTGCTCCTTCTGCGCATGACAGACCAGGCACACAGCACCGAGACCGCCAGAGGATAGAGCACGGACCGCGGCCAGTCGGCTGCAATCGCAAGATCGCCCGCGATCCAGTGGAAGAGCGCGAGGAAGAGAGCGCAAAGCGCGATGAATTTCATGATATCGAACAGGCGGAAGCGTAGTCGGAACATGGATAGGCTAGCCCCCGGAGAATCGCAATGTGTCTTGTCTCAAGGAAGCATAGTCGCCGCTTCTGTCTCGGGCTATCCTCGCGATGATAACTCGCGATTGTTCTTTACCGCAGCGTTCCGAAATGCGTCTTTTCAAAGCCCGGTGGAGGCGCTCGGTTCGGAATGACCACCGTCGATTGATTGATCCCTCAAGTGGTGTGAAATGGACAGAATCACACCGACGCAGCGTCCGCGCGATCGCGTGGTGATGTACCAGAAGTGGCGTCACCTCATGTTCCTGCACTGGGGGGTTGCTCCCGCGATCTTGCGTCCGCTGGTTCCCATGGAGCTCGAGCTCGATCTTTTCGACGGGCAGGCCTACGTCGGTCTCGTGCCCTTCACGATGAAAGGAGTGCGGCCGCCGGGTTTGCCCGCAGTCCCGGCGTTCTCTAACTTTCACGAGACGAACGTCCGGACGTACGTTCATTTTCAAGGCCGGGATCCGGGCGTCTGGTTCTTCAGCCTTGATGCGGCCAACCTGATGGCCGTCGCGCTGGCCCGCCGATTCTTTCACCTTCCCTACCATCATGCGCGGATGTTCCTGGAGTGCGAACATCCCAGTCGTCCCGCCGATGCTCGCTCGATTCTCTATGCCGGCGCACGACGACGGCCCGAGACGCTCACCGCGTCGTACCTGATTCGTGGAGCGGCCAGCGGCCCCGTTCAAGCGGCGAGGTTGGGTACTCTCGAACATTTTCTCGTCGAGCGTTATCTCCTGTACGCGCATGCGCAGGGCCGGATGTTCCAGGGTCGAGTCCACCATCGCCCCTATCCCTTGCAGCCGGCCAAGCTTCTTTCGCTCGATGAGACCCTGCTCGCCGCCGCAGGTCTGAATCGCCCCGTCGAACTCGCGCTCGCACACTATGCGACGGGTGTGGATGTTGAAGTCTTCCCACTTCGCCCGGCCTGACAGTTGAGTACTCAAAAGGCCGATAAAGTAGGCTCCAGGTAGCATTCCGAAGTGGACGTGAAGTCGTCCATTCGCCTCTCGCACCGCCGCGTGCGAGGGGCCGGGAGAATCGTGCGCCGTTTTTCGAGGCGACTTCTGAGCCAGTAGGTGCTGCCCTCTGTTCCCGGCGAACTTCGATAAGCATCGTTGTCACCCGCCATTTCCACTTGGCAAGACAATGACACGGTTGCACGCTTTTCTAAGCCCAGAAGCAAGTTGCAACGCAACCGTCTTGACAATGGGTCGATCCCATCAACAGTTCAATATTGCATATCCAAATACAAAGCTATTAACATGCAAGATCAGTCGAGCTCTATGTTGCAGATTATCAACATCCCAGACAAGGGTTGCATTTTGTGGAGGAACTTCCCATGTTAGCATTTCACGTGGGTTTCCTTGGGAGCCCTGAACCCGGCAATCCCGGATTCGGGTGTCTCTCTGGCGATTACGGGTGTCGTTCGGTACGGCACCACTCATGTGCAACCTGGGAGTTAGAACATTGCCAAATACTCAAACCTTTTCTCTGAGGAACGTGGCTCGACGTTCTCTGGGCTTGGCTGTCGTGCTTGCGGTCGTGTCGCAAGCCCAAGCCCAGCAGTACTTTTACTATCCCCAAGCCGCGGCTCGGTCTTCCCAACCGCAGTATTACTACACACACCCCGCCCCAATCTATACCCAGACGCCCGGGTATTACTACCCTACCCAGCCATACCAAGCAGCCTACGCGCCCCAGTACTATCAATATTATTATCCTACCCAGAACTACCAAGCTGGAGGTAACGGGCAGACCTACCAAACTACCAATGTTAGCCAGAATGTCGTGGCACCCGCACCGTCGTCCGAGACGACGACATTGGACGGCCGGCAGGTGATCCAGGCGGCCTACACGGCCAGCGCGGAGCCGGCGGCGGGTCAACCGGCGCAGGCTGCTCAGGTGCAGGCGAGCGGCGATCCGTACGGATTCATGGCGTGGCTCAACTCGACCCGGGCCTCGTACGGACTGGGAGCCGTCGGGTACGATGAGAACCTGTCCAACTGGGCGGCGATGAACAACAGCCAGCAGCTGGCGCGGGGACTCGGTCACTTCGTGATGGGACCGGCTCGGCGTCAGAATTCGGCGGCGGGTGGAGGGTTCCCCGGGGCGATGTGGATGGCTTCCGGTCCCCACCGCGCGGCCTTGCTCGACCCCACCATCACCTGGTTCGGCATCGCGGCCGCAGGTGCTTACTGGACCTTCAACGCCTACTGAGCCGAACGCGGGCTCAGACCCACGGCGACCTTCTGGCGTTCGTGAATCGATATGGTCATCCGCGAGGGGATTTTTTTCAACCCTCGACGGCGACAGTCCCGGTCCGCGCTATGAGGTTGACCGTCGGCTCAGTCTGAATCCTACAAGAAAAACGCATCACGGATGCCGGCCAGGATGGCCTGCTCCAGATGCTGGTCTCGTCCCCGCGGAATCCACCCGGTGGCCACGGGGACGGGGCCGATGATTTCCCGGGCGCGATTGACCGGGAAATCGTTATTGAAAACGGCCCGTCCGGCCGCTTGCCGATCGGGTTTGACCAGATCCTCCAGCTCTTTTCTGACCTCGACCTTGACGAGATAACCACCGGTAGGGGCCGACTCGATCTTGATGATCGCGAATCGCCGGACCGTCTGCAGGCTGGCTTCAAGACGGTCGCTGACCTCGCACCGAATCTCCGCTCCAAGGCTCCAGCAACGTCGCGCTCACCTTGGGTTGGGTGACGATTGTCCTCGACAACCTGTTCTCTGAGGAAATGTCAAAATACTTATCAACGACGGCGACCGTCTTGTTCCACACAGCCTCGAAATCCTGGCTGGGGACAACCAGCGGGTTTTCCGCGACTGGCGCAGGAGAAAAGATTCGGCCCATGCCGGGCACGTGAAATCCACCAGTCGAGGAGCAACCGGCCTGTCCCAGCCCCACCGCAGCCAGTCCCGCCAGTGAAAAAGCCGCTGCCGCGACTCGCCGCTTTCGCATCGATTAAGGCCTCATCCTGTCTGGCCCACAGATCCATCACGCTCTGTCACTGAGCCCCGGATTCTCTCGGGTCGGATCGAGAATCGAGCGATCAGCGTGGCGTTCGTGGTGACTTGGCGGGGGCTTGAAGCCCGCTGCCAACGGTTTTCCGCACAAATCGCCGGCGATCTCAAGAAGGGTCAGCATCTTTTCCATTTTCAGCGATCTTGACAAGATCATTTCCCCTCTCAGATCGATTGTGGCCTAGGCTTGCAAAAGAAGAAGAGCCCAGAGCGAGCATCCACGCGGCGGTCGGTCGGATCGGGCCGACCGCTTGGCCGTTATGTCCTTATCAGAACTTCGGCCAGCAACTCGCGTGGGTGTCGTGCTCCGTTCGGGGCCGCAACGCTTCGAACGTTCGGATTAATCACTACAGTTAATAATACCCCAGCGCGAGATGTCCAGGTTTTTCAAAGATTGGTTTGAAATTTGCACAATGCTTTGGCTCGGCAAATTTCACACGTCATTCTTGCAGCGAACCAGCGGCGAAAGACTGTCTTCGCCGGACCGCCGGGTCTGCTTATCTTGACCGACTAGCATGGCGGCCTTGCGATCGGGGACTGTGCGCTTGACTGGCCAGATGGTGTCGTCGGTGCTTGCCGTTGGCGGGTCGCGGGACATGGCCGATGTTGGGGATTGTGCGGACTTCTTGGATGTCTTGTTTCGATTCTCCTTTGTGCTAGCGAACTATCCATGAACCAGAGCAAATGTTCCCAGCGTGATTGGCGAGTCGATCTCTCGAACGCGGCTGCGTCGGTCGTTCCGCAAGCGCCGGACGAGACGAATCAGGAGCCAACCGGGTGCCCACCGAAACCAAGCCGCCTCGCTGCCTGGACGAACAGTTCCTTGCGGTGGACCAGGCAGGCGGCTACGCGGTTGCTGGCTGGTCTTGCGCCTGGTGCCAGCATGGCACGCGACGAGCTGATCTTGCACACGATGGCCAGAACCTTGGATCGCTGCGATCGGCCCGAGCAGGTCAGGAAGGCTTTGATTGAATCAATCACCCAGGTCACGGGATCAAGCGAGGTCCAGTGGGTGCGCGAGGCAAACCAGATTTCAGCGGGGAGAGAGCCGTCCTCGATCGAGGCTCCGGAGGGCGAGGCAACTTCCGCTCAGATTGGCCTCAACGGGCCGGAATACACCGACTTGGTCGTTCGCGCAGGATGTAAAAGCAAAGGTTTTCTTCGGGTATTCTCCACGCCGGGTCGCTCGCCGGCGTGGCCAGAGGCCACCCTGCTGCGAATGGGAACGATTTGTAGCCACGCCGCGAGTGCGATGGATCGACTCGAGCTGCAAATCTCGATGGACGGAGAGGGACGGACGAATGGGAATCAGTGCTGTCAATTCCCGGACGAGCAAGACTGTGAACTCGGCGACGAGTTGACCGGCGGTGGACAGCGCGCCCTGCCGAATGTTCAAGACGCGACGTTTCTGAACGCAGTTCTTCCGTATGTCATGATCGAGGCCAGGCGCTACAGAGAGCCTGTCTCACTCATCTGCGTCGCCGTGGACCGGCTGAATGGGATTCGCGATCTACTTGGCATTGCGCAGGCAGATCGGGCGGTTCGTGAAGTGGGCTTGCACATCGCTGGAGCCATTCGTGCGAGTGATGTGGTGGCCAGGATCGACGACGATCGGATTATCGCTGTTCTGCCCCGCGCCAGCTTACATGATGCTTGGCGGGTCGCAGACAACGTTTGCCATGCCATCGAGCAGTGCCACCCACTGTCGCCCGAACTTCCCTTGCTGACGGTGTCGGCCGGCGTGGCCGAGTACCCGAGCTGTGCCAGCAGCGTTTATGGTCTGATCGACTCGGCCGACCACGCCCTGAGCATGGCACAAGTCCAGGGGAGAAATCGAGCGGTCGCCGCCAATGTGCTCGCCGAGCCGGCCTCCATGGCTCTGGCCCAGTGTGCAGGTTAAGCACGGGATGGGCAGAGTCACGCGACAATCTAAATAAAGTACTCGAGGCTCACCAATCCATCACGGAGCCGTCATCGACGTCGTAAGCTTGCGGATTCTTCCAGTCATGGCCGATCTTCCCGGCGAGAGCGTTTTCGTCGAGTTCGATGCCAAGGCCAGGACCTGTGGGTAGATTGAGGTAGCCCTCGCGGAGAACGAAGGGTTGTTTCAAGTAGCCTTCGCCCAGGCTAACTTGCTCCTGACAGAGGAAATTGGGGATCGAGGCCGCAACCTGAACGCCGGCCGCCAGCGAGATGGGGCCAAGCGGGTTATGTGGAGCGATCGTGGCGTAGAACGCTTCGGCCATGCCTGCGATCAGGCGGACCTCGGTGATGCCGCCGGCATGGCAGAGGTCGGGCTGGAGGATGGTCGCCGCTCTCTTTTCCAGCACTTCGCGAAAGCCCCACTTGGTGAAAACGCGCTCTCCCGTGGCGATCGGCAAGTGGGTTCCCCGCGCGATCTCGGCCATGATGTCGTGGTTCTGGGCCTGGCACGGTTCCTCGATAAACATCGGCTGATAAGGCTCCAGCGCCTTGATCAGCAGCTTGGCGGTCGCGGGACTGATTGCACCATGGAAATCGACCGCGATATCGATGTCGTCTCCGGCCGCTTTCCTCAATTCTCCGAACTTGTCGGCGGCGTAGTGGATGTGCGAGGGCGTCTCGATATATCGGGCGGGCCGGGTCGTCGCGGGCTGGGTTTTGAACGCCGTGAAGCCGTGCGCCAGGGCGGCCTTGAGCCGTTCGGGGCTGCGCGCATGGGCATAGACGCGTACCCGCCGCCGGGTGGGGCCACCGAGTAACTCGTACACGGGAACGCCGAGCGCCTTACCCTTGATATCCCAGAGCGCCATGTCGATGCCGGAGAGCGCGCTGGTAAGAACGGGTCCCCCTCGATAGAACGCGTGACGATAGATCGCTTGCCAGTGATGGACCACCTGACGCGGGTCTTTGCCCACCAGATAAGGCTCGATCTCCTTGACGGCCTCCGCCACCGTGAGTGCCCGGCCCTCGACAATCGGCTCGCCCAGGCCGACGATCCCGGCGTTCGTATGAATTTTCAAGAACAGCCAGCGCGGTTTCACCAGCATGGTCTCCAGCCTGGTGATCTTGATCCGGTCCTTGGGGAGAATCGGAGCCGAAGACTGGCCTTCCGTGTGATCGGTTCGCTCCTGGACGCCGGCCGCCTGGACGTGGTCGAGGTTCGCCCAGGCAAGTCCCCCGAACGTGGTCGCGAGTGCCTCACGGCGGCTGAAAACGGCCGCGGATTCATGACTTGAGCGCATGGCAGTACCTTTCTGGCATCTGAATGTTGAAAGCGTTGAAGAGAGAATTCGCCGCCAACCGCACCCGTGGGCGAGCCTACCCCGTAGGAGAGGCAAGTGTTCTTGAAGAGCAACACCTCCACACGCGCTGATCTTCACTGACAGACCGGAGCACGTCAACCCGCCGGTGGTCGAGGGCTCGGGTGTCGACAGGCGGCCGATCACCGGGTTGTAATGGAACCCCTTGCCGCGGTGAGCGGGGAATCTCCACCAAGAGCGTACGGTTTCATGGCTGATTATCATGCGCCCGACCCTGGGCTGGCTCGACCGGGCGGCTCGCACGTTCGATACAAGGTGGTGGCTATCGCGGTGGCCCTGGCGGGAATCACCTACCTCGATCGCGTTTGCATTGCTCAGACAGCTCCGCTGATGATGCGCGAGCTGAGCTTGAGCGAAACGCAAATGGCGAACGTCTTCAGCGCGTTCACGCTGGCGTACGCCCTGTTTGAAATCCCCAGTGGAGCCTGGGGCGACCGGATCGGTGCCCGGCGGCTCTTGACGCGGATCGTGGTCTGGTGGTCCTGCTTCACAATCGCGACGGCGGCGGCGTTCAATTATGCGTCGCTGCTTGTTGTTCGTTTCCTCTTCGGCATGGGCGAAGCCGGCGCCTTTCCAAACGTCTCGAAGACCTTCTCGCGGTGGCTGCCTTTGACCGAGCGAGGCACTGCGCAGGGAATCTTTTTTGCCGGCGCCCATCTCGGAGGCGGGCTAACAGGACTTCTTGTCACGGTTACGCTCTGGGTGATGCCCTGGCGCATGGTTTTCGTTGTCTTTGGCGCCGTCGGTTTCGTGTGGGCCGCCGCCTGGTTCCGCTGGTTTCGCGACGAGCCCGCCGAGCATCCGCAAGTGAGTCGCGGGGAGCTGGAGCTGATCCAGGCCGGACGGGTGGTCGAGCGACATCAGCGGCTTGATCGAGCGGCAGTGACCCGCATCCTGACCAGTCGGAACATGATCGCGCTTTGTCTCATGTACTTTCCGCAGGCGTATGGATTCTACTTCAATATCACCTGGCTGCCAACGTACCTCAAAGTGGCGCGTGGCTTCTCATCCGTGCAGCTTGGATTGCTCTCGGGATTGCCTTTGATCCTCAGCGCCGTGGCCGATCTTGTCGGCGGTGTAGCCACGGATCGTGCCGTGCGCGCCTTCGGCGTGCGTGTGGGCCGGTGTGGGATTGGGATCGCCTCGCTCCTGATCGCGGCCGTCGGCATCGTCGCCGGAGCCGCGGTGGAAGACCCTCTCCTCTCGGCCTTCTTGATTGCCCTTTCCTGCGCGGCCGACAGCTTCCTTCTGGGAGCGGCATGGAGCGTTTGCATTGATACCTCTGGGCCTCATGCGGGGTTGGTCACAGGCGCAATGAACACGGCCGGTCAGATCGGCGCGTTTCTGAGCCCGATCGTTCTCGCCCACCTGCTCAAAGGCAAGGACCAGGCGAACTACCAGGAGTGGTTCCTTCCGCTCTTCATTATGGGCGTTCTTTACTTCGCCGGAGCCCTCTGCTGGCTCTTCGTCGATCCGCGCAGGCCGATTGTGGAGGCTTCGGCTGACGACCGAGTATGATCAGTCTCGATTCGATCTGGCACGCGCCCGCAGCGAAGCCGAAACTGCCTCGACGGTCCGATCGGCCTGCCTGCCGATGACGAACGGGTCTCCGCCAGCCTCCAGGGCGATCAAGAAACCGTCGAACCGGGCAGACCAGGCGCGGCAGTTCTCGGTCAACCATTCCCGGTCAGCCGTATCGAGGGACGGGTGGTCAGTGAAGATCAGCAGCGAGCAGCCCTGGCGGAACTCCCCAATTCGGAGCGCAAGGAGTTTGGCCCCATCGGGCCGGGATTGAAACCATTCCTGGGCGGCATCGGCAAGGCGATTCAGGTAGTCAGTTCGTCGAGGGTGGGCAGGCAAGGCCCCCGGCTTGACCCATCCCCAGGCGTTCGCCTGGACGACGCGTTCGCCGGCAGGCGGCGGAATCTGCCGCATCGCCAGGGCAATCGCAAGGACCGTGGCGGCCACGGCCCAGGCAACGATCCAGCGAGCTCCGATCCCGGCTCGGGCTGTCCGGGGCGTCCTCATGGTCATCCCAGAGTAACGCGAGATTCACTGGCTGGGAAGGTACAGGTCCGGGGTTTGCGTCTTGATGGCAATCCGGGGCCCTTCACGCCACTCGACGACGCTCCCGCGCCCACCGCGAGGCCAGCAACATCGTGGCAAAGCCGACGCTGCCCAGGACCCACGAAGCCGGCTCGGGAACGGCAGCAACGCCGTTCACCTGGATCATGTACGGCTCATTGGGCAGTCCGGGTGCCGGGAACGGTCCGTTCCATTGTCCGCCCGAGTAGTTCGCGAAATGGGGCAGGTCTCCCGGGCCGGAGTGCACATTCGAGGTGGTCCATTGCCAGAAGGTGCTGCCCGAGCCGTCATCGGAGCTGCCGCTGAGAACCACCCAGTAACCCTTGGTGGGATCGAGGCTCACGGTGCTGGTGGGGTCAAGCTCGACGTTGGCGAAAGTCGGCAAGTCGGCGCCGGAGGGGGGCGGCGGAATCGTCGCCGGGTTGAACGTGAACGTGGTCAAGAGCGTGCCTGTCGGTAGGTTCGTGGTGGGGTCGTCGGCGAAGAGCTTCGCACTGAGCGTGAACGTGCCATCGCCCAGGTCATACCCACCCAGGCTGACGAACACCCGCGAGAGTGTCTCGCCCGCGAGCCCGGGCGTGAACTCCTGAGCTGCCGTAAAGCCGGAGAGAGGATCACCGGCCACCGGAGACTGGATCACATCATAAAGGGGACCTCCCGCCGACGGCGGAACGCCCTGATCCAGGTTGCCGACGAGCACATCCTCCGCCCGAGCGGCGGTGCTTGCCATGATCCCAAGCATGGCGAGAATCGGGAGAACGAGATCTTTCCATTTCATTGCCTACCACCCCTCTCAAATGTTCCGAAACGGTCCATGCCACTGAGAAGCTCCAGCCCTGGCAAATTGGCCAATGTACTGCCCAGGTGAGCTGTATCTCGCATCAACCGCGCTTCCGCGGAGATCATTTATAGCTTGAGCACCTTGGTGCCGGGCGCCGAGGTGCTTAAAAACATCGCTAAAGGTCGACAACTGTTGTGCCTTTTTGCATCGCTTGGGGTTTCTTATCATCGCTAAGATAAAAAAAGCGAAACGCGACGCCGCCAGAGATGATTGGACGAATCAAGCATTGAAGTGGAGGTGCACGCTTGTCGAATCGGCGAGAATCTAGGCTCCTCGCCCGGTCGGACAGAGCTTGCCAGGTTGAGTCCTTGCGAGCGTCGCTCTGAGTGTTTCCTCGACGCAATGAACCAAGAGTCATGCAAGCGGGTCTTGCCCGCCTGCCCCTTGGTCCCCTATTCTTCATTTGCTTTCGAGGCCGCATCGCGTCCTGTCAAGACGACGCCAGAGCGGTGCCGGCCTTGAGTACGTTTCTCTGGTCCCCGAAGCGAGTCGATCCATGGCCATCCAGAGCAGAGCCGAGATCCCGCCCAGCGAACCGCGAGCTGGAGCGGGCGGGAAGAGGTGGGGATTCATAGGTTCGGGCAAAATGGCGACGGCCCTCGTGCGGGGGATGCTTGGTGCCGGGCTGGCTCGGCCTGGCGACATCGTGGCCAGTGATCCCCTGGAGGCGGCGCGGACATCGCTGGCTTCTGAGACAGGCATCACGGTCTTCGACGCCAACACGCCCGTGGTCGAGCGGAGCGATGTTCTGGTTCTGGCGGTCAAGCCGCAAACCATGCCGACGGCTCTGGCACAACTTCGGCCGGCGATCCACGACGGGCATCTGGTGATCTCGGTCGCCGCGGGCGTTTCGATTTCCGCGCTTTGTGAAGGTCTGGGCGCGGAACGCCGGATCATTCGCGTCATGCCCAACACGCCCGCTCTGCTGGGAGACGGGGCCTCCGCCTACGCGATCGGACCAGGTGTGTCGGCTGATGACGAGTCGCTCGTGCGTTCGTTTCTAGAGTCGGTCGGACGCGTGGTCCGAGTTCCCGAAGTACAGCTTGATGCTGTCACCGGACTGTCGGGAAGCGGGCCGGCTTTCGTCTACCTGATCATCGAGGCCCTTTCTGACGGCGGCGTCCGGGTGGGGCTGCCGCGCGAGACGGCCACGCTTCTGGCGGCGCAGACTGTGCTCGGTGCGGCGCGGATGGTGCTGGAAACGGGCCTTCATCCTGGTGTGCTCAAGGACCAGGTGGCCAGTCCGGGCGGAACGACGATCGCCGGTCTTCATGCCCTCGAGCGCGGCGCGGTGCGCGAGGCGCTAATCGACGCCGTCGAGGCTGCCACCCACCGATCGGCCGAGCTGGCGAGCCTGGCCGCCGAGAAAGGCGGGCCTGGCCGATGAAACTGGGAATCATCTCGGACATCCACGGCGACGCGGCCGCCCTTCAAGCGCGCCTTTACGCACTTGACGGCCATGAGGGTCGGCCAGATCGTTTGCGCAGGGGACCTGGTTGGCTATGGACCATTTCCCGACCGGGTCGTCGCTTTGCTGCGCGAGCAGAGCATCCTTTCAGTGCGCGGCAATCATGACCGCTGGGCGCTCTCTCGAGCACCAGGTGTGCCCGACGAGTTTGGCGGTGGGACGCCCAGTGCCGAGACGCTGACGTACCTCAAAACGCTTCGCCTCTACCTGCCGATCCTGGAGGAAACCCGATCGGGCGAGGTCCATCACGGCTCGCCGTCGAGCGATATGGAGTTCATCACGCGGGATAAACACCCGCCGGAGGTTCTGAGTGGGCTGCTCGACAAGCGGAAATGCGACTACCTGATCGTCGGCCACACCCACAAGCCGATGTGGTATCGCGAATCCTGGGGCGGCCTGGTGGTCAATCCCGGCTCGATCATTTCCGTTCCCGTCCCGGGGATGGATTCTTCTCGGAGTTTCGCAGTGCTCAATACTCTAACTCTGGATGTCTCGTTCCATGACGTCGAGACCGGCGATGAACTGCCCATCGACCCCTGGAGCTAGGTTTCAACCCACTTTGGGCCCTTGACGAACCAGGGATAGATGGCTGGCAGCACCAGCGAGGTCAGCATGGTGGACGTGAAAAGTCCGCCGATGACGACGGTGGCCAGGGGCCGCTGGATCTCGGCGCCGGGGGTGGTGGCGACGGCCATGGGGATGAACCCCAGACCGGCGACGAGCGCGGTCATGAGGATTGGCCGCAGCCTTGTGACGGCAGCCTCTCGTGCGGCCTCGTGAGGTTCAATCCCCGCTTCCCTCAAATGCTCGACGGCGCTCACCCATACCAGGCCGTTGAGCACGGCGACGCCGAAGAGGGCAATGAACCCAACCGCGGCCGAGACCGAGAACGGCAGCCCGCGGAGCCAGAGGGCAAAGACTCCGCCGGTCGCCGCCATGGGAACGGCCAGGTAGATGAGCAGCGCCAGGCTCATCGAGTGAAACGTGCTGTAGAGCAGCAGGAAGATCAGCAGCATGGCGACGGGAACGACGATCATGAGTCGTTTCGAGGCCGTCTCGAGATGCTCGAACTGCCCTCCCCAGCGATAGAGGTAGCCTGGCGGCCGTGGGACCTGGGCCTCGATCGCGGCTCTGGCCTCCGCCACGAACCCCGCAATGTCTCGATCGCGCACGTTGACGCCCACGTAGACGCGTCTCTGAAGGTCTTCGCGCTCGACCTCGCTGGGTCCTTCTTCTGGTTTGATCTCGGCCAGCTCTTTCAGCGCGACAGGCAGACCCTTGGCGTTCACAACCTGGATCGAACCGATCCTGTCGGCGTCGTTGCGCCACGACGCGGGCAAACGCACTTGCAGCGGGTGCCGGATCTGCCCTTCGAATACGGTTCCAACCGTGGTTCCTCCCAGCGCGGCGACGGCGTCAAGCACGCTCGAGGCTTTGATTCCGTACCGTGCAAGTTGATCGCGGCGCACATTGATTCGAAGCATCGGCAAACGGCCCGCCGAGGGAACCTTGATATCGTATGCCCCGGGGATTGGCGAGATTACGCGCTCGGCCTCGAGCGCCATCTGCCGCAGTACCTCCAGGTCAGGTCCATAAATCAAGAGGGCCACGTCGCTCTTGACGCCGGCGACGAGCTCGTTGACCCGCATCTCGATTGGCTGGCTGAAGCCGAACTTCACGCCCGGCACATTCTCCGAGAGCATCTTTTCCATCTCTTCGATGAGCTCGTCGCGTGTTAACCCTGGCCGCCACTCTTCCTGGGGCTTGAGCATCGTCCAGACATCGGTCTGATGCACGCCCATCACGTCGTTGGCGATCTCGGGCCGACCGGTCTTGCAATAAACCAGGCGAACTTCGGGGATGGTCTTGAGCTGATTCTCGATCTGCGTCGACATGGGCACGGCGCCTTCGAGCGCGGCCGAGGGTATTCGAACGGCCTCGATCAGCAGGTCTCCCTCGTTGAGCCGGGGCATGAACTCGGCCCCCATGTTCCAGGCGACGGGAATACTGGTCAGCACCAATCCCGCGGCCAGTAGCACGGCCAGGAAGGGATGCCGCACGAACTTGTCCAGTACCGGCGTATACAAGCGCTTGAGCCAGCGGACCAGCCAGATCTCTTTTTCGTGAACCCGGTCGCTGAGCCCCATGGCGGCCAGCACGGGCATGAGCGTGAGCGAAAGCAAGAGCGAGCCGCCAAGCGCGAAGATCACCGTCAAGGCCATCGGCCTGAAAAGCTTGCCCTCAGTTCCCTGTAGCGCCAGGATCGGCAGATAGACGATCGCGATGATCAGCTCGCCAAACATGGTCGGCTTGCGAACCTCGATGGCGGCGTCGCGCACGATCTGGAGCTTGGGCCGGGTTCCCCCTTCGTGCGAGAGCCTGCGCACGCAGTTCTCGATCATGATCACGCTCGAATCAACGATGAGACCAAAATCGATTGCGCCCAGGCTCATCAAACTGGCCGAGACGCCCGTGGCCAGCATCACGTTGGCCGCGAAAAGCATGGAGAGGGGAATCGCCAGGGCGACGATTAGCCCGCCCCGGAGGTTACCAAGCATCGCCAGGAGAACGACGATCACGAGAGCCCCGCCGGCCACCAGGTTGTGCAGCACCGTGCTGAGCGTCTGGTTGATCAGGTGGGTCCGGTCGTAAAGCGGCTCGATCGTCACGCCCGGCGGCAAGCTCTTCTGAAGCTCGGCGATCTCGTCCTTCACCCGGTTCACGACTTGCCGCCCGTTCTGGCCAATGAGCATCATCACCAGGCCCGTGACGATCTCTCCCTGGCCATCGCGAGTGGCCAGCCCCGCGCGAATCATCGGAGCGGGGTGGACCTTCGCGACATTGCCGATCGTGATGGGCACGCCGCCGCGTTCATCGATCACGATGGCCGCGATGTCCTCGACCGACCGCGCCTGGCTCACCCCTCGGATGTACCGCGCCTCGCCTTCATGGATCAGGTAACCGCCGCCCACGTTGGCGTTGTTGTTCTTGAGTGCATCGAACACATCGGTCATCGACAGCCGTCGGGTTTGCAGCTCATCGGGGTCCACCTCCACCTGATAGGTCTTGAGCTCGCCGCCGTGGGCGTTGATCTCGGTCACGCCGGGAACCTTGCGCAAATGGTAAGCGACGAACCAGTCCAGTAGAGTGCGCAATTCCATGGGCGAGATGCCAGAGTTCGCGGCGGCCTTGATCTGAAACTGAAACACTTCGCCGAGGGCCGTGGCGATGGGCCCCAGCATCGGCGTGCCATAACCAGATGGAATCGCCTCGGCGGCCCGCGTCAGGCGTTCGCCCACAAGCTGCCGTGCGCGGTAGATGTCGGTCCCTTCCTGGAAGACGACTGTCACGACCGAGATCCCGAATTTCGAGATCGACCGGATCTGCTCCACGTTAGGCAGGCCGCTCATCGCCCGCTCGACCGGAATCGACAGGAGCGACTCGACCTCAAGGGGAGAGAGTGCCGGGGCTTCGGTGATTACCTGCACTTGCACGTTCGTCAGGTCTGGCACCGCGTCGATCGGCAAGTTGGCCGCCGAGTATACCCCCAGGCCGGCGACCAGAAGCGTCACCATGAGGACCAGGAAGCGATTGTTGAGTGATGAATCGATGATGGCGTTAAGCATGGTGGATCCGCGATCGTTCTTGGTTCGTGGCAACACCGGCGCCGGCAGTGCTGAGGAATTCTAGGCTTTGAGACGGCTCGTTGAAAGCTCGTGTCCTCGTCGGTTCGCTTCGGCGTGGCGAAGAATCGCCTGGCTCAATGGCGTGAGCCAGCTCCGGCCGGGAGTCGGTTTGATCAGATGCAGCGGTTGCACGTCGCAAATCACGCAGAGTCCCAAAAAGGGCCGTCCTTCTCATCCACTCGCGGCATGAGGCGCCGGAGCATTTCGTATCAATCTCCAGCCGAGGATGAAAAGCGTAAGTAACGCGACTGTGGAGATCACCGCGCCGATCCGGAACGATTCAGGTTCGTAGGTGAAGAGGAGTCTATGCTCCCCGGCCGACACACAAGCGGCTCGCATGAGGCGGTTGGCGCGCAGGATCGGCGCGGGCCTTCCATCAATTTTAAGGTGCCAGCCTGGGTAGTAGGTATCAGCGAGAATGACGAATCCGGGCTGTTCCAGCGAGACCGTCAGCTCGACGCGTTGGGGTTCATGAGTCGTCACCACCACCTGCTCGCTGGGACCGACAGGCGTGGGGGAGATGAATGGCTGCAGAGGCTCCAAATCATTGGTTTCGATGACCGCCGACTGACGGAGATCGAGTACAGAGCGACCTGGCTCTCTCCAGATCGGATCGTTCATGAACACCAAGGTTCTCATCAGCCTGGCGCGTGAATCCGGGTCGGATGCGGGTGGCCGCAGACGAGCATGGTGAACGACCCAGGCTCGCGGGAAGGCCGCGCGATTGCGGCGAAGCTGCCAGTCCTGGCCGATTCGCCACGGCTCCTGACCGTCCCTGCCCCGAGTCTCGAACAACACCTCAGGTTCGGGATAGATGAGATCAGTCTTGTCCAGGAACGAGGCGTAGCCTCGCACAGGACTTGCCCAATCCGAGACGGCAGGTAAGAGCAGGTAACGCGCCCCCCAGAGGTCGAATGATCGCCTGGGGAAGTAGAGCACTGGTTGACCAGCTTGCTCACCAAGCACACGTGCAATCTCACCGGGCATTGTCATGAGCTGAGGATTGAACAAGGCCGCGTGGTCGTCGAGTTCGAGCGTGCCGGATGTCGCGCAGTACTGCAGATTCAGAGGCAACGCGAACAGGGGGTGAAGCGTTTGGCGTCCCCAGGTGATCAGTTCGACGAATCGGTCGGTAGACTTGGCCGTGAGGAAGCGTGGTGGATAAGAACCCGTCATCCGGTGAATGCGGAACGGGCCCGGCGAGGGCTGGGATCGCTCGGCAGCCTCGATCAGCCGGGCGGCCTCAGGGGGGGTATCGTACCCGAATTGGGGTATTGTGAAGATCGACTCTCTGTTGGCCACGGCAAGGTCGCCGGTCAGAAGCAAAATGGCGAGCGTGGCAACGGATCGAGGATGCTTCGGCGCCCAGCGGGCAATGACGAAGACGGCCGATGAAATGATTGCGCCATGAGCCAGGGCACGTTGTGTTTGAGCCCAAGCCCCGGCGACATCGGCAGGCCCCATGAGGATACTCGCTGGGACGTGACCGGCCAGAAATGCGACTGCGCGTCCCTTTGCCACCATGGTCGCGACGAGCCCCAAGAGACTCAACGCCAGCCCGAGGACGCCGAGTCGCCTCAGCCGCACCCGTGATGCGAAATCCTTCAGGTCGTCCCAGCCAGCACCAGCCAGCGCCGCGATACCTACGGCCGCCAGCGGCAGCAGTTTACTCGGGTAACGAAACATGTCGAAGCCCGGCAGGATAAGCACGAGCAGACCATAAATGCTGCCTGCTCCGTCCGGCAGAAACTGATAGCCTGTCTGCACCTCCGACCCGCTGTCATGGGGACCGAGAGAAGCTGAGAATTGACCCCATCGCGCCCACCAGAGGGGACCTCCGAACTTGCCGAAGCTTCCCACCAGCCCCACTATCGCGATCGCTGTCAGCCAGGCGCGCCACGACGAGCCACCTCTCCAGCCACACGCGCTGAGCGCCAGGGCGATTGTCAGGCCTCCAAGGTAAAGGGAATCGACCCAGATTTCATGCTCACCGACGGGTGAAAGAGCCTGGAGCCAGGAACGATTCTGAAGGTGGCTCGCACCAAAGACGTTAGGCCAGAAGAATTCAGCGAGCCGCCCGGGGCTCATGCTGTACTGGAAGAGCGTAGTTGAACTGAGCCCGGCGGCACGCCAGCTCTGGCCAGCGAACTCGAGCGCCGGCAGCACCTGCGCGGCCGACAGAGCAGCCGCCAAGCCGCAGGCGCCCCCGAGACTCGCCAGGAGCGGACCCAGCCGGGCCCCCTCCGGACGATGATACCACCGCCAGCCGATCACAGCGGCCACGACCCCCCAGGCTGCCGCCACCTGCCAATTCTTCACCGGCGTCGCAGGCAGAGGCAACCGGGCGGCGGCCAAACCCAGCGTGGCGGCGATCCAGAGACACACCACCGCCAAAGCCCACTGCCAGCTCATGACCAGGCGCAGCCGTCCAGGTACTCTGGCTGTCAGTAGCAAGGCGTAACCCGCACCGCACAAGGCGGTAAGATAGGCCGCCTCAGGATCGCCACCGAGCACCTGGAGCGCCAGGATCACTGCCACCTCGGCCCCAGCCGAGCGTCGCCGCTGGCGGAGTAGCCTGTCGACCGCACAGAGGCCCCAGGGCAACCAGGACGCACCTACGAGAAAAACGACGTTGCAATTCAGGAACAGGACCGGGGCCCCAAACGCATAGCTCAATCCGCCCAAAAACGATCCCACCCAGGTCACGCCAAACGATCGACACAAGGCAATGAGGCCGACAAAAGCAATGATTGTATGGGCGATCACGTAGAGTCGCGCGCCCCAGGCGTAGCTCGATAGAGCATACAGGACCTTACCGGGATAGAAGACGGCGGCGATCGGGTTCCCCAGCAAAGGTTCCCCGCCGTTCTGCCCCGGGTCCCAAAGGGGCCAGCGCCAGATTTCCACTCCTGCTGTACCCGGAGGTAAAGCGGATAATAACAATGCGACGCGTTGTCCCAGGCAAACTGACCATCCTCGAAGAGGACGGAACGGTAAATGAAAAACAGCAGGCCCAGAGAGCTGCCCAGACCTAAGACGGGTAGCAGGCCGCGGCGTATCATTCAACCCTCGAGTCCAAAGCCTGTTGCCGTGCTTCGATCTCTCCAGCGCTATCACGGCGATTTGCCACTTTCGCCAACAAGCCACGGCCAGGTCGAATGTCCCTCTCTGCGAGGGCTGCTACAAGCACCGACGGAAATCTCTTCCACATTGAACTCACTCTTGATTCGTCTCGTGTGATTGCACTTCCTCGATGGTCTTGCCTGGCGTCAGATCCTTGCCGGCCAAGCCGGCGTAGTCCGCTCCGTAACGAAGGGCACGGAAAATCGGATTCATGCCAGGCGGTGCAGGGAAGTCCCCGACGCCGGGTGGGCCCTCTGCCTCGAATCCCGAATGGCCGCTCGGCCCGAGCTCTGGGGGACTGGCCCGGCCGGCTCCGTCCTTCAACTTTTTGAACCGGGCCTTCTGGTCGGCAGTGAGGATCTTGTCGAGCCTGTCGTCGACCTCTTTCTGAATTTCGGTCAGAGCCTTCTTCTGCTGGGTGGTTGGCTTGAGCGAGATTCGCGTGGACATCGACATGATCTGGCCGGGTAGAGTCGTGCCCCAAATCCCGCCGGGCCCGGTGCCGTTCCTCTCCCTGAGCCGCTGTTTTTGCTCGTCGGAAAGGACGTTGTCGAGCTTGGCACCGACGTCGTTCTCTAACCGAACGAGTTCCTTGTTCTGTTCTGGAGACGCCTTCAGTATATCCCTCACCAACGTGGCCACGATTTCAGGACACGGGAGCGGGCCTCTGGACCAGGTTGGGTACCGCCCCGAACCGCCGGGACTCGACCGGGCGGCCTCCTTGAAACGATATTTCCAAACGACCTCTTTTTTCGGCGTTACCTCGAAGATGATCCCTTTCATGCCCTCGCAGATGAGCGTGTTGCCGTTGGGCAGGCGCTGGGCGCCGGACATGAACCCGGCGGAAAACTCGGTCTTCGAGGGCGCGGTAAAGCTCCAGGCCACCTCCCTCGGCCCGTAGGCGGTCTCCGGCTCGCGGCCATATCGACCCTCGTCGTCGACCGGAAGGACAATCTCGTCCACCGACGAATAATCGGCTCCCGTTCGACCGAGACCGTTGTTAAAGACCAAGACATGTCCCGCGCCGGAACGACCCCGCGGAATCCAGTGCGCGTCATGCTGGGCGAAAAGTCGCTGATCCTTCTTCGTGCCGGCGCGATATGCCTGGGGATTCCCCCATCGATAGAGGAGGTCGCCACCCTTCCCGCCTCGGCCTCCTGTGTGACCTTTCGCCTCGGCCGATGTGGTGCTGTGATCGATGATCCAGAACTCGCTGAAGGAGCGTACGCTCAGCATGATCTGATCGAGGTCGGCGTTGTAGGCCACCGCATTGACGTGGGTCCAATCCGGAATGACCGCCGGGTTAGCCCTGGCGGCTGGCAAGCCCACGTATCCTATGCTCCTGAGGTTGTTCAGGTCATTCTTTTTTCTGGACTGCTCCTCGGGGGGCGGAGCGGAACCTGAAAATTCGGAGACCAGACTCTGACCGAAGTTAATATCGATCAGTTCGGGGTGAGCGGCCACTTGTCCATTATTTGCCTTGGACTTCTCAAGGTCCTGAATGAGATGATCCCAGACGTGCCATTCCCAAACAACTTCCCCAGTCGTCTTACCCGTCGGCTTGATCTCGACGACGGAATCGACCAGCCAGGGGCCGTCCACTGATGCCGGACTGCGACCGGCTGCGATGGTTTCTTCGGCGGTCTTGATCTCCCAGACGATGAGTAGCACATTGCCGCTGGGCAGCCTCGCGATGTCGTGGTGCGATACTTGCTTTTCGTTGTGGAATTTAAAGTCCCAGACCAGTTCGCCTTCCCAGGTGAACTCCTGAACGCGTCCACCGGCCGCGTGGCCGGTGAAGAGCCGTTCCGGTCTGCTGAGCTGACCGGCCCGAAGCAAGTGACCGTTCTCGAGCAGGTAGGCGTCCTGGCCCGCGGTGTAGTCGCTCTCCCATGTCCGCACGACCCGGCCCCGCATATCAACCAAGTAAGTCTGCTTGGAGAGCAGAGGAGCGACCAACGTGTACCCGGTAAACACCGTCGGCTCGTTGCGGAGTGCCAGCAGGAACTGAGCGAGGGCGGCCACGAGTGCCAGAGTCAGGCCGATCGACACGATGAACTTCGTGGCCGTACCGATTATTTGTCCAGGTCGAGATCCCACGAACTCGTTCCTTTCGGCGTTGAGCGTTTCAAGACATGACGAGAAGCAGGTTCCGACTCTTGCTGCCAGTCCTCCCGCATAGAGACTTGGTCTCATGGTGTCGGGAACTGTTCTTTTGTCACAGTCATTCAACCATCAGGTCCCTTCTGGCTTCGACCATCCGGTCCCCCGGCTCCGAGACGGTAGCCCTGACCATCGTTCCGGCGCGAAGGCGAGGAACCGGGGTTTTGCGTCAACCGGTTGAGGATGGCGCGGGTCTCGGCGTCGCCCGGGTTCAGGCGCAGCGCGGTCCGGAGCTCGCCGACGGCTTCGTCATCATGGCCTCGCGACGCCAGGGCCGCACCCAGGTTGGAATGGGCATCGGCGTAGCAGGGATCGTGGTCGATCGCACGCCGGAAATGACGGATGGCACCGGGCAGATCGCCGAGCACCACGTGCGCGGAGCCGAGGTTGTTCTCGAGCTTGCTTCGAGTGAACGGCCGTGTATCTGGGCATCGCAGGCCGCGTTCGAATGACGCGGTGGCACGGACAATGTCGCCGCGGCGAAAATAGGCACAGCCCAGGTTCAAGTAACCCCAAACGTCATCGGGTTTCAGCTCCGTGGTCTTGATGTAATGCGCGAGCGCATCGAGCGGACGTCCTCGCGCTTCGAGCAGGTTCGCCAGGTTCGTGTGGGCGATCCATGCCACGGGGTTCCTCGCCAGGGTCTCCGTCCACAGGGTCGTGGAGTCGCGATAGGCATGGCATCTAGCCCAGGTGAGACAAGCCAGCAGAAAGAAAGCCGGAAAACACACTGCGGCACCCAGGAGTATTCTCCAGCCCGCACCAGCAAAGACCCGCGAGACCAGGGCGCCGGCAAGCGCGAGCAAGCAGATGCCCGCGTGATACTGAAAATGATCAGCGACGAACGAGAAGCGCGTGAAGTAAATGTTCGCGAACCCCAGCGCGGGGAAAATGAGCGCTCCGTAGCACAGAACCGCCGCGAGTGGACCGATTCCCAGCCGGCGCCGAAGAAGCAGCAAGACGGCGATCAAGAGCGCCACTCCGCCGACGTAGATCCACTGCCTCGGCTCCTCGCTGGCGATCTGCCAGCGTGGGTAGATGAAGGCGAGATCCACCGGCGCAGCCAGCTTGATGGGGTAGAACCAGAAGGCGCGAGTGGCGATCAGCAGGCGTTCCGCCGGAGTGCGCACGAAATCGAGTCCCTCGGCGCCGACGTCCTCAAACTCGAGCCGGGCCGTATTCAGCCCGAGCAGTGCGCCCACCACAAAGTAAGGAGCCAGCGCCGCCAGGTCTCGAAACGGCAAACGACCTCGCTTCCACCAGGTCAGAAGCAGAATGACCCCCGCCATCGGTGCCACGGCGCTCTTGGCCAGGCAGGCGAGAGCAAACAAGAGCATCGAAACGACATACCAATTCCAGCGCTCTAGGGTGGGCGGTTCGGTCTGCACGCCGGCGTTCAGCGGCTGGAATCGAAGGTAAGACCAGAGCCCCCAGAGCCAGCAGGCAGGAAAGCGTGTTCTTTTGCTCCGTCACCCATGCCACCGATTCCACTTCGACAGGATGGAGCGCGAAGAGCATGGCCGCAATCCAGCCGCCGGGAACGTCGAGCCTACGCAAGACCGACCAAACGAGCAGTGCATTGCCGGCATGCAGCAGGACATTCAAAACGTGATAGCCGACCGGGTTCAGCCCCCAGAGTCGATGTTCTATGTAGAAGAAGGAGAAGGTGAGCGGGTAGTACTGGCAATTCGCCTTCGTGTCGAGCCAGATCCGGGCCAGGCCATCGGGTTGGCTGAGAATCGGGTTCTTGGTGATGTGGACGTCGTCATCCCAGACGAAACCGCACCGGAAGGCTGGGGAGAACGCAGTCAGCGTGCAGACCACGATAAGAACCGCGCCGATGGGCCACGCAAGACGCGATGTGTGCAGCCGCATCGACGGCGTTCCTTCTTGGGCTTGAGCTAGCGAGTCATACGACGTCCTATAAGGGTAACAGAAGCGTCATTGATGGTGCCCGCTTCCGCGAAAAAAAAGACGGATGGAACCCGAGCTGTTCTGCCTACGCTCGCTGAATGCCCGCGCGATGCGACGCCTGGACTTAGCGCGATAGCAGGTTTAAACTTAGGTTGAGTCCGCTGGACTTTTGGCGCGGCAGTCTTTGGCCCCTGGGAGTCGTGCCGACTCGATTGTGCGACCGTTAGCTGCACAAGACCTTGCTCCGCATCCGCGGTTTCATTCGGCTCATTTTCGCCATGCCACACATCGATAACCGACACCGACGGCTCTGGCGGCGCATGGCGATCGTCCTGGTGCTCTTGGCGTGCTCGGCAGGGTTCTTGTGGGCCAGGTCGCGGTACTCCTCGGATCTTGACGCCAAGGCGACCTCCGCGTATTCGCGCGGAGACTGGGACGAGGCCGCAATTCTGGCTCGCGAGCGCTTGAAGGTCGCTCCCGACGACACGGCTGCGCTCAAGCTGGCCGCCAGGGCTGCGGCTCGTAAAGACAAGGATAAGGTGGCGATCGCAACCTACTCCCGACTTCCGACGGGCGTGATGGGCGCCGATGATTTTTTTCTCTGGGGGCGTGCTCTGGGCAGAACCGGCCAGAACGAAGCCGCCTTCAAGGCATATGAATCGACGCTGGCGGCGGACCCCGATCACGCCGAGGCGCTCGATGCTATCGGGCGGCTGTATGCCCAGAACGACCGGTTCGCCGCCCTGGAAGAGACCGCGTCGCGGTTATCGAGATTGCCAGGATGGGCGGCCCGTGGTTGGTTGATGCTGGGCATCGCGCGCGCCCGGCTCAACGACCCCTCCGGCGCCGCGCTCGCGCTGCGCCAGTTCTTCGCTCTTGAGCCGAGCGGACCATCCGCCGGATTGTATCTGCCGCAAACCGTGCGCTCGTTGCTGATTCGCTCGTTGCTGCAAAGCCGGAAGCCGGCGCTCGCCAGAGATTACTTGGAGCGTTTCGCCAAATCGGAGCACGGATTGACCTCTGAGGCCTCGTGGCTTCTGAGCCGGGCGTTCCTGCAGGAAAAGAACTGGAGCCAGGCGCGCAAAGCGCTGGAACGTGGCCGGCCGTTTCGCGCCCTTCACCCCTTCGAGCCCGAGCCCGCTCCGTTTGTGGGAGCGGCCGGCTGCGCCGAATGCCATCAGGCGATCGCGGAATCGGTGCTCGCCAGCCGGCACGCCAAGACATTCGCCCGTGCCCAAGACCTGCGCGATCTGCCGCTGCCTGCAAAGCCGCTGGCAGACCCGGGCAGCCCGGGCGTCACTCATCGGTTCGCCTGGACCGGCGAACGATTGCAGGTGGAGACTCGCACCGCCGAGCGCGTTTATCGCGCCGTGATCGACTACGCGTTCGGCTCTCGCGAGCATCTGACGACCATGGTCGGCCGTGATCAGTCCGGCGTCGAGCGAATGATCCGGATGTCTCCTTACCAGTCGCCGCGAGGGGCGGGGTGGGACGTCGCGACGGGCCTGCCGCTTCATCCCCGGAGCGAAACTGATTATCTGGGCAAGGCGATGATCGAGGGCGACGGGGTACGGCGCTGCCTGTTCTGCCACACCACCAACTTTCGCTCGGTCATGGACGAGACCGGACCCGAGGCGGCCGACCACTCGATCGGCTGCGAGCGCTGCCATGGTCCCGGCGGGCATCATGTCGCGGCCGTCAACGCCGGCTTCTCGGATCTGGCCATCACTAGCGGCCGAGGGAGCCCAGGCAAGAACAATAATGAACTCTGCGACCGCTGCCATACGATCGACAATACCACCGTCATCTCGGCCCCTCGAACGGATCCCATCTGGTATCGATTTCCGGCTCTGACCCTCACTTGGAGCCGCTGTTTCAGTGAAAGCGACGGCAAGCTGCGGTGTGTGACCTGCCACGACCCGCACAAGAACGCCGAGACTTCGGCCGCGGTCAACGAAGCGAAATGCATCGCTTGCCACTCGGCAAGTTCCTCCGCTCATTGCCCGGTTAATCCCGTGAAGGGCTGCATTGACTGCCACATGCCGCGCGGCTGGATTCAGGCCGCTCATTCGTACAAAACCGACCATTTTATTCGGGTGCGCGAGCGGACCGAGCCCGGGCACGCAGGCGCCGCCAGCCCCTGAGTGGGGGTTTGGAGATTCTCAAGGCAAAACCCGGCTGGCGTGTGTCATCGCTTTCACCCAGAGTCTTCAGCTGATGGACCCGCAAGCACCAACGGGGCGATCTTCGACGCGGGACGACGGCTCGCGCTCGGCGGAACGATGGCGCCGGTCAGGCCGGACCATCTTCGCCTGCGCTGCCGTCGTCCTGGTGTTTGCGCTTCTTGTCCTATGGTGGAGAGCTGTTCCCACGCCCCAGCAACTGGCCGCCGCGGCGCGTGAGTCGATCCGGGCGGGCCGCGTTTCTCAGGCTGAATCGCTGCTGAGCCGGGTGTCCGGAACGTGGAAAGACTCGGCCGACGTCGCGGCCATTCAGGCCGAGCTTGACGTTGCCCGCGGCCGGCCCGGTGACGCCATCGACCGGCTGACGGCAATACCCGCCGTTGATCCCGCGGCCGCGAGGGCGAGGCTTGTCGCCGGCCAGATCGAAAAGAACCGCAATCGGGTGCGCGCGGCCGAATCACTCTTCCTCGAGGCACTGCGACTCGATCCCCGGCTTGTGCTTGCACGTCGCGAGCTGATTATCATCTACGCCATGCAGGCTCGACGCGCTGATCTGAACAACCAGTACCGCGCACTGGCCGAGCTCGAGTCCTTGAAGTTCGACGACGTGCTCCTCTGGACGGCCAGCCTGGAGGATATCTGGATCAATGAGTCGATTCGCGCCGACCTCGAGCGATACCTCGCCGCCGACCCGAGCGATCGCCAGAGCCGACTGGCACTTGCCTCCGTGCTGCTTCGATCGGGTGACATTGACCATGCCGAATCAATCCTCCAACCTCTTGACGACAAAGACGCAGAGGCCCGGTCGCTCAGAGCGCGGATTGCACTGAGTCGCAACGACCTGGCCCGGGTAAAGGCGCTGCTGGCCGACGGACCGGCCGGCCACCCGGGATTCGCCGTCAGTCGCGGCCAGCTCGCGGCCCGCTCCAACGATCCGGACGACGCGGCCCGCCAGTTCCAGATCGCACTTGACGACGACCCGGCAAACCGGGAGGCCATCCAGGGCCTCTCGCTTGTGCTGTTTCAACTAGGGCGACGTGACGAAGCGGAGGTCTATCGACAGAAAGGCGAACTCTGGAGGAGGCTCACGGCCTTGCTGGAACGGGCCAGGACTTCCGTCAACCACCACGATGAAGGGCTCTACGGTCAGCTTGCACACACCTGCGAGGCTTTGGGGCGGACGCCGGAGGCCGTAGCTTGGCACCGCTTGGCGCTGGCCATTGATCCCGCCAATGTCGATGCCCAGCAGGCCCTGTACCGCCTGCGCCCGCGGCCGGAATGAAACGGTCGGGGTTGGCGAGACGATTCCTAGTTTTTTAGCGAGTCGTGGTGGGAAGTGATGGCTTTCCGGATGTGAATCGCGGCCTGGTATCCCGGATGGTATTGGGATCAAATTTCTTCTCCTCCAGCAGCGTTCGCAGGGCTGAACGGGCGGGCTCGTACGCAGGGTCAATGTCGAGCGCGGCCTGGAAACACTGGAAAGCGAGAACGTTCATCTCTCCTTCCATCGCCGCCTGGCCCATGCGATAGCGCAGCTCCGGGTCGTCGGGGCGACGGTCTATTGTTTTTGTAAGTTCATCCATCATCGCGATTCTTGACCTGGTCCGGTCGGCCCGCTCCTGAGTCGCTGCTGCCACGTCGGTCAGTCCCAGGCTCCGTTGGACCTGGATGAGCAACTGGAGCGCTCCCAGGTCGTTAGGGTTCGCCTGCACGGCCCGCTGCAGATCCTCGAGTGCTTTCTTGGGCAAGCGGCGCTGAAAGTTGACGCGAGCACGAGCCAGATAGGCGTCGAAGTTATTGGAGTCGAACCTCAAGGCGCGATCTGCCAGCTCCACCGACTCGTCCAGTCGGCCCAGGTCGCGTGCATGCCTTGCGGCCAAGGCGAGCACTTCGGGAGCATCGGGGATTTGGTTTCGAATCTCTGCCAGATCCGCGGACGCATCGATCGCGCGGTTTGCGTCCAGCAGGGAGCGAATCCGCCCGATTCGAGACTCCCTGGCCTCCTCCGCGGGTGGTGAGCGCCGCAAGGCTTGGGCGTAAGCGTCCGCTGATTCCGCGAGGTTACCCAGGTCGTGATAGACCTTTCCCAGCGCGTACCAGGGTCGGAAGTCCGGTGGGTCAAGTTCCGCTGCCCGCCTGAGTAAAGCGACGGCCAATTGGCCATCGCCGGCAGCCAGGTAAATCGCTGCCAGCATCTTGGCAGCGTCGGCTTGCTCGGGCTTGATTCTCAGAGAGCGTTCGAGAATTCGACGGGCCGGAGATACATTTCCGCGTTGCAGGAGTATCGTCCCAGCGATGGTCAGGCCTTCCGCCGCCCCCGGCCTCTCATCCCGAATCGCCGCGACGGCCTGAAAGGCCGGGTCCGTTTGGCCTCGATCGAGATAGCGGCGGGCCCTCGCTACCTCTTCCCAGTGGTCGCTCGTTCGCTTATGTGACAGGGCCCAGCCAATCAGGGCTAGTACGCCAATCAATGAGAAAAGAACGAGCAAGCGGGGCATGATCGAGTGGCGAGAGTGGGCCGCACTTGGCATGAAATCACAAATACCATCCGTTGGTTGGCAAATGCCGGAGCCTTTGCTCACGGCTGAATAAGGCTCTCAAGAGGAGACGAGTCTAATGGCTTCCAGGCACTGAAGAGAAAAGGGAAACGGACCTGCGGGCCCGTTTCCCGGAAGCGGCATTCGTCAACACCTGTGGACACGCAAAGGGACTGGAGAGCCGTGCCCTGTCGTGGATTCGAACACTGAGAGGTCATGGGACTCAGTAAGCATCGCCCGAAATGACCTCACCCTGAGCTCGCGAGCCCAAGGCCCACACGACCGTGTTGGCAGTCAACGTCTTGAGAAAGCGTACCGAGCCGTCGGCAAATGCCACATTACCGCCACCAGGATGGTAGCTGCTCATTCCGTAGATCCCAGGGCAGTCCCAATCTCCGTCCCAACTGCACATGCGGCAGTTTGGATAGGGCGAGTTCGGGGGAAGCAATGTGTTCCCCAGTGTCCATCCGTACATACCTTGGTGCCATCCCGCGCCGATGTGGCTCCCGTTATACTCCCAACCGGGACTCTTTGTCGTGCTTGCCGGTGCCAGGCCAGCGCAGATGTTCACCCACGCAAGCAGGGGAGCGGCGCCTGCTGGCATGCTGCACAGTTGATCGCTCACAGTCCCCGACCAGCAGTCCGAGGTGATACCCGGCGGATCACCTGGCCCATGGCTGATGACATCCTGAATGGACAACCTCGTGCAGTCGAAGTCGCCCATACGCCACTCGCCGAAGGCGATTGTATTGCTGGTTCCATCGGTGACATCTCTGACGCCACGTTGGCGCCCGCCCTGCTCGCCTGACATGAAGATGCCGTTGGGTTCCGCAAGGCCAACCGAGCCGACCCAATGGAAGCTGGATCCCGTCGAAGCGAAGTAGTTGTTCCCTGCCATGCGTATACCCCAATAGGTTCCTATGGGGCCACGCGACGACGGGCACAAGAACGAGTTGATGCGAGTGGATGCGGCGGTTGATTGTTTCTCACCACCGTTTCCAGAGTTTCCGTCCGCACCGCAGATGACGTTGAAGTTGATCGCGTTATAAACGCCCCCTTGCTCCAGATACCCGAGCATCTGTGCTTGCGGGCTCCACGACCCCCAAGTGCCCCAGTGCTGGAGTCCAGTCGTTGTCCAGGAGTCGGATGAGGCGGGATAACAGGCGTTTGACGACTCGTAATTGGCAAGTGCCAGACCCAGTTGCTTGAGGTTGTTGGTGCACTGGGCCCGCCTGGCGGCCTCGCGGGCAGACTGCACGGCGGGGAGAAGAAGAGAAATCAAAACTGCAATGATCGCGATCACGACCAGCAGCTCAATCAGCGTGAAACCGCTTCGATGCATGCGAAATCGGAGTTCGCGTACCATGAATCACCTCTGAACGAGATATAAAAGATAACGAGACCATGGACCTGCAAAATGAGTTCGTCCCGGACTGACGTTCGTGTCGAAGTCCTGCCACCGTCGAACTGTCACACTCCCAAACTCTCGTCGAGTCAGTTGGATGCGCCTGGATTTCTCTTCATATTCGCAGAGCTACCCGGGCCAATTGCTTTCTTCGCGTTCCCTTTGAGTTCGCTCGGCGGAATCGGCGGGGACGGCGTCACTTCGCCGGTAGGCTTGGCCACCCTCACGTCAGTGCCTTCGCCACAGCCCATCGGCAGGATAGTCAGGGGAGCGACAAACATCGCGAAAAAGAACGCCATGCGGAATCGCATTCACAGACCCTCACTCTGACCACAGGGCGACAGGCACCAGACGCCTCCGGCCCTGCGAGGAAGCATCCGGATCAACCTCTCGGTCGAATAGGATTAGATGAAAAACAACCAGGAAAATTGCAGCGCGGAGGAGGCTCGACATCCCTTCCGCGAAATCCGGTGAGTAAACCCTGGCCCCGCCGACTGGAACACCTTTATACTCTTCCCACGATCACGATACAAGTTGCCTGCGGCCAAATCCGCGTTTTCGTTTTTTTTCCGATAACCCTGCACTCAGGCAAGACATCATAGGGTTTGAGATGTCGCCGTAACTCTCATGTGGCAAAAAACTTACGATCGATGATACGGCCGGAACAGGATTTGCTCATCGACCGAGCGCATTTGTTGAGTTGGGCTCCGCGAGACGACTTCTACTGCCGATGGCGTGCGCATTCTACCGCGGGTGGCGTTCACAGCTTTGCGAAACACACCGGAATTCCGCGTGCCGCGGGTGCAAATACCGTTACCTAACGATTCAGAACTCTTTCGACCGCAAGGGGACCAAGCGATGCCTGCGGATGATTTACATTCGACCGGGGTGGATCCAGCTTCGCCTCCTGATGCTCTGAAAGCTCAAACTGCTCCCGCGGTCTGGAAAGTAACGCTCCGGAATTGGACCGTCATTCTGGGGCTCGCCTTGCTGGCAGGGGTTGCCTCCTGGCTCTGGGGTGAGGTTCTGCTTGATCACTTCAAGCCGCCCGAAAAACTCTCCGCCTCGACTCGGATGTTCGTTGCATTGAACCAAGCAATAGCCCGTGCGAACGCGTTGAATGGAGCTCTCGCCTTTGGCGCTGTTGGGGGGGTTCCTCGGTGTGGCGTTAGGCCTGGCCGGAGGATTGTCCAGTTCATCACCAAGATCTGCCGTAATGGGCGCAATCGTGGGCTTGGTCGCTGGTGGGTTGGCGGGTGCTCTCCCTTCCTTTGGTTTGATGCCGTTCCAATGGAAACACCGAAATGATGACCCGAACAACGTCATGCTTCTCATGCCGCTGCTGATCCACATGGGTCTCTGGGCTGGGGTCGGGCTAGCCTCCGGACTAGCCTTTGGCGTGGGCAGATATGGACTCATACGATCGCGACTCATCGAGGCTGCCCTCGCTGGCCTCGTCGGCGCCATGCTCGGCACTTTCGTTTTTGAGATATTGGGCGCTCTTCTCATGCCCTCGGCCGAAACCACCCAGCCCATCGCCGAAGCAGCAGGGGCACGGCTACTGGCTCGGATCTGCGTCGCCGTATTCGTGGCCTTGGGTGCCATCCGCTCGCTTCCTCCCGCAATCGAAGGTAACAAAGCACCCACAACCTAGTTTGGGGAAGGCTTTTCAAGTGTTGAATCGTGATTGAGAGCTCAAGCTCCCCCTCGCGAAGATACACACTATTGCTCGTTTCCACTGTCGCTCGATGAGAGGAGCAAACCGTGCGAATTCCGATCGCCGTTTATCTTGCCTGGTCCGCTTCACTGGTCTTCGGGCATGTTGTGATGGATGCCGAGGTCCGAGGGGCCGACGTGCTGCCAATCGTGACCGACGTCGAGTTTCAGCCTTTTTCCGCGCAGGTCAGGCGGATCGTCGAAGCCCTGAAGATCCTCGGCCAGCCTTTGCCCAGGGACGAGGAGGCCAGGATCGGCCAGGCGCTTGATACGGGAGACCTCAGGCTCGGCGTGCGGATATTTCAGGAGGTTCTCGACCGGCATTGCCTGATCGGCGTCAACATCAACCCCGAAAGCCGGGTCAAGGCGGCACAGGGGCCGGCTGCCCGCACGGCTGGTCCAGAACGGCTGGACTGTCTTCCTGGTCAAGGTCCAGAACGAGGCGGGCGTGACGGCCGAACTGAGGGCGACCAGCCCGAACGCCGCACCGATCTACAAGGTCTCGAGCAACAGAGCCGAGCCCAAGAAAACGATCCGCCCGCCCGAGATCATCCAGCGCTGGATGGACCTGGCGATGTTCAACGACCGGCCGCTGAAGCGAGAGCTGTCGGGCCTGGCGGTCGAGTACCGGATCCTCCAGATCTACAGCCGCGACGCCGGCAAGCGCGAGGCCAAGATCAGCTTCAACGTCGGCCAGGGAACGCAGGACCTGGGCTTCCGCAGCGACGTCGACATCCTGTTCCAGTGCGAGCCGGCGGTCCCCGTCGTGCTTGACGTCCGCGACGAGGACGGCCGGCCCACGATGGCCTCGTTCATCTTCCGCGACCCGATGGGCCGGGTTTATCCGTCGCCCAGCCGCCGCCTGGCGCCCGACTTCTTCTTCCATCCCCAGGTCTATCGCCAGAGCGGCGAGACCGTGGCACTGCCGCCGGGCATCTACCAGGTCGAGTTCACCCGCGGCCCCGAGTACCTCACACAGACCCGAAACGATCACCGTGCCCAAGGCGAAGAGCCACCACGAGACGTTCGAGCTCAAGCGCTGGATTCACCTGGCCGCGATGAACTGGTTCTCGGGCGACCACCACGTCCACGCGGCCGGCTGCGCCCACTACGAGAGCCCCACCGAGGGGGTGAAGCCCGAGGACATGTGGCGGCACATCCTGGGCGAAGACCTCGACGTCGGCTGCGTCCTGTCCTGGGGCCCGTGCTGGTACGCCCAGAAGCAGTTCTTCGAGGGCAAGATCCATCCCGCTTTCGACGTCCGAGTACCTGATGCGCTACGACGTCGAGGTCTCCGGGCTTCCCCTCGTCGCACGCCGGCCATCTCTGCCTGCTGCGGCTCAAGGAAGACGACTACCCCGGCACGACCCGGATCGAGGAATGGCCGAGCTGGGACCTCCCGGTGCTCAAGTGGGGCAAGTCGCAGGGCGGCGTGGTCGGCTTCTCGCACTCGGGCTGGGGCCTGAAGACCTCGACCGACGAGATCCCGACCGACGAGATCCCGCCTTTCGACGGCATCGGCGCCAACGAATACATCGTCGACGTCGTTCACGACGCGGTCGACTTCATCTCGACCGTCGACACGCCCGCCCCCTGGGAGCTGAACATCTGGTATCACACGCTCAACTGCGGATACCGCACCCGGATCAGCGGCGAGACCGACTTCCCCTGCATCTACGGCGAGCGCGTCGGCCTGGGCCGGGTCTACGTCAAGCTCGACGACGGCCAGCTCGACTTCGACCGCTGGTGCCAGGGGATCAAGGAAGGCCGGTCGTACGTCTCCGACGGCAAGAGCCACCTGATCGATTTCCGGGTGAACGATCGGGCACTCGGCGAAGCGGGCAGCGAGCTGAAGCTCGAGCACACCGGCGACTGTGAAGGTCACGGCGCGGGTCGCGGCCTATCTCGACGCCGAGCCGACGGCCCAGGCCAAGGCGATCCACGATCGCCCGCTCGACGAGAAGCCCTACTGGGACCTCGAGCGAGCCCGGATCGGCAAGACGCGCAAGGTCCCGGTCGAGGTCATCGTCAACGGCCATCCGGTCGCTCGACGCGAGATCGCCGCCGACGGAGCATTCGGCGACGTGTCGTTCGACGTGCCGATCAAGAAGTCGAGCTGGGTCGCTCTGCGCGTCTTGCCCTCCGTCGCACACCAACCCGATCTTCGTGCTCGTCGGCGGCAAGCCGATCCGCGCCTCGAAGAAGTCGGCCGAGTGGTGCCTGAAGAGCGTCGACCAGTGCTGGTCGCAGAAAGAGCGGGCGATCCGGGCCAGCGAGAAAGACGAGGCCAAGAAGGCGTACGACGTGGCGCGGGCAGGCGTACCGCAAGATCCGCGACGAATCGGCCGGCGATTAGGGAGGTGAGTCGATGAGTTCAAGCCGTCCTGGCATTCTCCTGGCCGCTCGTGGCGTGGCCGTCGTCGTGGTGATCATCTCGCTGTCACAGCCGACGCGCGGGCAGCCGGTTCAGCCCGCCGACCAGGTCATTCGTAACGCGAACGTGATCACCGTCGATTCCGGATCACGCATCGCCCAGGCCGTCGCGATCCGGGGCGATCGCATCGTGGCTGTCGGATCCAACGATGAGCTTCGTCCCTGGATCGGCCCGGACACCAGGATCATCGACGCCGGCGGCAAGACGGTTCTGCCGGGTCTCTATGACAGCCACGTTCATCCGCTGGGCGCGGCACAGAGCGAGGCCGACCATCCGATCCCGGTGTTCGAGTCGCTCGCGGACGTCATGGCGTATATCGCCGGCCGCGTGAAAGCTCAGCCCAAAGGGACGTGGATCGTCGCCCGCTACGCCTTTCCGACCAGGCTGGCCGAAGGGCGGTTTCCCGACCCGAGCCGAGCTCGACGCCGTTGCTCCCGATCACATGGTGTTGCACCAGGGGGGGCCGGCAGGCGTGGTCAACACCAGGGCTCTCACCTATTCGGGCATCACCCGAGACACTGCCGATCCACCGGCCGGGCGGATCGTCAAGGACCCCACAACGGGCGAGCCGACGGGAATGCTCCGCAACGCCTATTCCGTGCTCAAGGACCTGCCCGGCGATGCCTACGGCGATGACGGCAACGCGGCCGAGAGCGAACGCGTCAAGCAGCTCTTCCGCTTTTACAACGAGCGTGGGATCACCAGCATCGCCGACCGTGCTGCCAGCGTGCCGGCACTCCAGCTCTATCGCACGACTTCGCGACCGGGGCGAGCTCACTGTCCGGGTGAACGCCACGCGAATGCTGAGCCCTCCTTTCGGCGACCGCGCAGCGATCGTCGCCAAGCTCAACGAGCTGGCGAGCTACCAGGTGCCCGGCGAGCCCAACGGGCCCACTGGCGTCGGCGACCACTGGGTTCGGATCGGCCCGCTGAAGGTCTTCATCGACGGCGGGATGCTCAACGGCACGGCCTACATGCGCGAACCCTGGGGGGTGGGCCCGACCTACCAGATCACCGAGCCCGACTACCGCGGGCTGCTGTTCATCAAACCCGAGGTCCTCACGATCATCGCCGAGGAGGCCGCCCGCCGCGGCTGGCAGATGACCGCGCACTGCGCGGGTGAAGCGGGCATGGACGAACTGCTCGCGGCTTATGCCCGCGCCGATGAAGCCGTGGGCATCCGCCACCTGCACTGGCTGATCACCCACGCCAATTTCACCTCGGCCGCGAACCTGAAGCGATGCGCGGAGCTCGGCGTCTCGGCCGACTTGCAGCCGGCCTGGCTCTGGAAGGACACGCGGACCTTGCTCAAGGTGCTCGGCCCAAAACGGATGGAGTGGTTTCATCCGTATCGCAAGTGGCTCGAAGCCGGCGTGACGATCGGCGGCGGCAGCGACCACATGATCCGGATGGACCCGATCCTTTCGACCAACCCCTGGGATCCCTGGCTGGGCATCTGGGTGGCCGTGACTCGCAAGACGGAGGGAGGCGTTGTGCTCAATCCTGACCAGCGGCTCTCGCGAATCGAGTCGCTGCGGTTCTACACGATCAATAACGCCCGGCTTCATGGTGAGGAAGCTGATAAAGGCACGATCGAGCCGGGCAAACTCGCCGACCTGATCGCCGTGGATCGAGATCCCCTGACCTGCCCCGAGGACGATCTCAGGTCGACTCATGTCCTCTGGACGATGGTTGGAGGAAAGTTTGTCTTCAAGGAGTAGTAGTGAGGAAGAAATGAACGAGCACGACCGCGCTCTTTCAGCGGCGTTTGATTCCCAAGCCGAGCGTTTCGAACGCGCGCCGTTCAGAGCGATCCGGTCGCTCTGGAGCGGTTTACCGGGAGGGCCGGCTTCGACGTCGGAAGCCGCGTGCTTGACGCCGGCTGCGGACCGGGGCTGGTCAGTGAGGCACTGTTGGCGCGGGATGCCGTGTCGTGGGCGTCGACCTGTCACGTGAGATGATTGAACGGGCTCAGAAGCGATGCGGCCGCTGGGGTGAACAGGCCGAGTTCCAGCGGATCTCGGTCTTCGATCCTGCTCTCGATGCCCTGGCGCCATTCGATGGAACGATCTCACGGTACGTGCTGCACCACGTTGCCGACGCCCTTGGCGTTCGTCGCCCGTCAAGCGGCCCTGCTCCGGCCTGGCGGCATGCTGGTCTTGAGCGACCATGTCACCGACCCCGACCCGGCCCGCGCTCGTCACCACCAAGCCCTGGAATGTGCACGCGACCAGACCCACACCAAGAACCTGACTGGTGGGCAACTGGCCGATCTGCTCGCCATCGCCGGGCTTGAGCAGATCGAGCTTGTGGAAGAGCCGTTCGTGCTTGATTTTGACGAGTGGTTCAACAGGGGAACACCGCAAGATTCCAAAGAGAACGTGCGTGCCAGTCTTCTCTCCGGTCCGCCGGTTCGAGGATTCCGGCCCACGCTTGAGCAAGATGGCTCGGTTCGAATCGATTGTTTCCGGTGCATTGTCAAGGGCGTGAAACCCTCGGGCCAGGTTGCTTCATGAGGGTGCGTGCAGGAGCCTGGCTTGTCATCCGCTCTTCGAGACGACCGTGCGCAGCCAGCCTTTGAATCGACGGCTGGACATGCGACCGGTCTCATGGGCGCCGTCTTCGCGAACCACTGGCTGGAGGATCTCCTGCGGTGCCTCTGCCATCGCTACGGGTTCCTCTGGCGGAATGCTCTCCTGAGGTGGCTCCGCCTCTGTTTCGGGAACTTCCGGCTGAATCTCGGGCTCAGGCGGATCTTCCCGCAGGTAGTGATGAATCCAACGATCGCGCAAGCCCTTGAGCTCGCTCTCGCTCTGCCGGAAACCCTCGAGTGCTTTATGAATGGAATCAGCGTCGAGCATATCGGCGGGCGCAAGATCTTTCAAAAGACCATGAAGACCGGGCGGGTCGGGGATGGTCGCATCATCGTGCGATCTCTCGATGCTCCAACGGCGATAGAGCGAGATCTCATGGTGTCTCTGCATCAGCTCGACTCGGGCCGTGTAATACTCGCGTACGAGCGCCTGCCATTCGTCGGCGGCGGCACGTCCCTCGTTCTCAATCCGGCGTAGGCGAGTCTCGTACTCCTTGGGCTTCTCGGCCTTGACCACGAAGCTCGCGGCCAGACAGCGCAGGGTGTATTCGTCAAAATCGGCCAGGAGCGGGCTCTTGAGCGTAAGGTCTTCCTGCATCGCGGTGAGGAATTCGCGCAGGGACATCGACTCGAGTCGTTCCCGGAGCTGCCTGGAGACGCAGCCAAGATAGCGCGATATGATCATTTCGATGGTCATAAGGGGCGTCGCGCTGTTCGGGACGAAAGAATCGCGCGAGGTTGAAGTCGCCCACCAGGTGAGTTTCGACGGCCTGGGGGGTCATGTTGTAGTAATGGCCGGGGAACCCGTGGTAGCCCTGCATGAACGCGGTGTCGATGCGAAACGTACCGCCGGGCTTGAGAACTCGTTTGATCTCGGCGATGGCCTTCCAGGGGTCGTGCAAGTGCTCGAACACGGCGCCCGATTCAACGTGGTCAAGCGAGTTGTCCTGAAATGGGAGCTCCTCGGCCTCGGCCACGAGGTCGACATTCGCGCATGGAAGTACGTCGAGCGAGATGACGCGCGGGTCCTCGCTGGGCACATTGCCCGATCCCAGGTGAAGAATGATGGCGTCAGCCGCCGTGATCCGCTTCGGTGCTTTGAACAAGGCGATGTTCTGGGAAATCTTGTCTTCCCTGGGGGGCGTGACGTGCCAGTCGAGGATTCGCCGCACCAGGACGGGCTTCCCGTTCACGACCGGGTACTCGTCGCCGCTGGCGGAGACAAGCTTATCCCCCACCGGGCTGAGCGCGGTATGAGACCTGGGACATCGCAATAGCGGCAGTGTCTCTTGCAGATTCACGTCGTATTCTCCTCCCGTGGGACAAAGGGAACCGACAGTATCCCAGGCATACCCCTTGAACAGTGCAAGACGGCGAGAAGCGATAGCGCCGGAGGCTCGTGCCTGAGCGCCGGTATGGCCATCAGCGTCGAAACCTCCCGGCCCGCTGGTCTTTCGCCGCGATCATCCTCTCTGCGTGCTCGGGCCGGAGGTCGTTGACAACATCGACATAATACTGAAGCATTCTCTCAAGGCATTCATGGATCACGATGTCAGGATGTATAATTTTTGACTGATTCCAAGTTGACATTGAGATCACGAATATAAATTGCAGTCTCGAAATGTTCGGACAAATATGGCATCATGTAGTAGACCATGGAATCATGGTATACGAGAGCTTTTGGAAGCTTGGACCCTGCGATCCTTGTTGCCATGGGCGGCGCCTGCCACGAGGCAACGGGGCGGCAATCGAGTGGAAATGGGATGGGATGAGACCTCGGGCGCATCGGTTTTAGTAGTGCTATTTCTTCTTCAAGCAACTCGCCCAGATTCAGCATCTTGGTCAGATCGCCGGAATATGGAACGGTGCTCCGGGTCAGTTCATTCGGAGAGAGGGGCTCGATCTGCGGGAAGAGATCGCGTAGCTTCCGGGCAACCGCCTGATATCCCACGAAGGCCCCGTGCGCATTCCAGTGGGTGTCCCGTGCAAGGTAAAGCGCTCCGTGCTGCTTCGCTTCGATCAATTTCCCCCTCAGGTCAACAAGATTGATAGGTGTGTTATGATGAAGGTAGTCAATGATCTGGTCGGTTGGTGAGGGACCGCTCACGCGATTCAGTGACGCTGGCAAGAGCTCTGGGTAGACGGTGCTCTTATCAGGAGTGATGACAAAGAGGAATTTTGCACCCATGCTGGCGGCCCAAGCTCTTCGTCGATCGACAATCTCGGCAATTCGACGAAGTTGGTATTCCGTAAGCGGTCGAATGCGCCTGAAGTTAACCAGTTCGTTGCCTCGGTCGTATTTGGGCACAACGGTGTGGTCGCCGGCGTAAAACAGGGTGCCGTGTTTGCCCGGTATCACCGCTGGGTTTGAACAAACCCGCAAGAGACGGTAGCGGACAAGCGAATTCAGCCGCACAAGCTGACTGCGAGTTTCAAACTGGTCGTCGAAAAAGACCTTGAAGACCCTGGCGAATCGGTGCGGTCGCTCCATCAAGAGCGAGAATGAAGGCATGCGCGCAGCAGCCGATTCTCGGTGGTCGCAACCCTCGGGCTTTCACCGCGCTTCATGACCAAGGCGATCGCCGGGTACGAACTGATCGCCAAGAAACCGACGATCAGCAGTAGGTCGTTCACGCGCCGGGCGATCGGAGGTCGAATTTCGGATGCCATGGATTTCAAAACCGGAAATAGATGAAGGGATTATAACTATTCTGGGCAACGAAGCTCAGGCAGAGAACGAGGAGCACCAGATATCCAACAGAGACGGCAGCCGCGTTGGATGCCGATAACAGCTTGATGGGACGGCCGATTCTTGTATCTTGCCACTGCTGTAGTGCACGAGCCGCCTGGGTCAGTAAAGGGGTTGAAGCAAAGAAGGCAACGATCAGAATCAGCATGTTCTCGTTGTTCAGGAAAAGCTTCACGTGGTACTTCAGGCCGTCCCCGGTGCCCAGTCCAACCATCGCGCGGAGAACCAGGACTGCCTGGTTCATGGCCTCCAGTCTGAAAAAGACCCATCCGACCATGACAACAGCCACGAGGTAAACATGGCGCAAGGGTCTCCAGAGTCGCTCCAGCACTCGGTTCAGACCGACCCTCTCGATAGCCAGGAACAACCCCTGGTACAGGCCCCAGACCAGGAAGTTCCAGCTCGCACCGTGCCAGAAGCCGCAAAGCAGAAACACGATGCAGAGATTGAGATAAACTCGCCAGGGCCGGCACCGGTTCCCTCCCAGCGGGATATACACATAGTCTCGAAACCAGGTCGACAGCGAGATGTGCCAGCGCCGCCAGAATTCGGTGATCGACTGCGACGAATAAGGATGATCGAAGTTTTCATGGAACGTGAAGCCGAACATGTGAGCCAGCCCAATGGCCATATCGGAATAGCCCGAGAAATCGAAGTAAATCTGGAACGTGTAGCAGAGCAGGGCCAGCCAGGCGAGCCCGGCGTCCAACTCGTGTAGCGGCATGCCGAACACTTGGTCGGCCGTCACCGCTAATTGGTTGGCGATCAGCATCTTCTTGGCCAGGCCAATGATGAAACGGCGGATGCCATAAGCTAGCTCGTCGGCTCGAAGCCCTCGCTTCTTCATCTGCGACGCGATATCGGCATAGCGGACGATCGGGCCAGCGATCAGATGGGGGAAGAGCAAGATGTAGAGAGCCAGGTCGCTCAGTTTGCGTTCGGCGCGAATGGTTTCACGGTAGACGTCGGTGAGGTAAGAAATGGTATGGAACGTGAGGAACGAGATGCCCAGGGGCAAAGGGATACGCCCCGTTCCGATGACCGGCAGCCTCGCCAGCGCGAGCCCAAGGTTGACGTTGTCAATCAGAAAGTTGCTGTACTTGAAATAGAGGAGAGCCAACAGGTTGGCCGTGATTCCAAACCAGAGCGCCCTCGTCTTTCTTGGTCCGCGAGTCGCGTCGATCAGCAAGGCAAAGACGTAATTCAACACCACCGAGCTGAGCATCAAGATGACGAACTTGCCTTCGCCCCACATATAAAAGAGCAGGCTCGCCAGGAACAAGACCACGTTCCTGGCGGGTCCGCGAGCCATGGCGTGCAAAAGAAGCGTCGTGGGCAGGAACAGAAAGAGAAAAGTCGGCTCGGTAAAAAGCATGAGTTCGTCCGTGTCGGTTCTGCTCTTGCACGAGGCTGGAAGAACGAGAACTCGTCAATGGAATGTGATGCGATGGGCCTTGTGCGAGGGGGAGCCGGTCTTTTCCGGCTGGTCACGTCCCGGCGCGGCGGGACTCGCTCTCCCGCCTCACGAACAGACTCTAAGCGCTCTCTGGGTGGCGAAAATACTCAAGGTGTGGGGATACATGCTGCCTGATCCAGCCTCGCCCGGCGCGTAATGGCCGTGTGATTCTCCACGAGCGAGAGATCATGAACCGAGCCAGTCGATTCTCGAGCGAGTTGCGTTCCTCTTCCATCAGTCTGGCGCGGTCCTCCATCAGCCTGGCATGGTCCTCCATTTGTTTGGCACGGTGCTCCATCTGTCGAGCACGGTCCTCCAGCAACGCCTCCAGCAACTCGGGCAGGGCCTGCATACCCTTGGGCAGCGCGAGTATATCCTCGCACCGGAACGGGGTGGCTTTGGCCCGCTCCACGAAAGCCTCCAGGTCAGACCGTTTTGTGCCGATGCGGCGCACGCCCGTCTCTGCCAGGTCGCGCTCCAGCACCACTTCCATCAGCACAAAGTCGAGGGATAACGCCGCCAACCGCTCGACCGGGTCGGTGTAGCTTTCGAGCAGCCCCGGGGTGAACTCCATCTGCATGACTACCAACCGATCCTCGATGCAGTGGCGCATTCCATCGACGACTTTGAGGTCCCAGCCCTCCGTGTCAATCTTGCACACCAGATGCGACGTGATCGCCTTCTCCTTGACGAAATCGTCGATCGAGACGGCGTTGACCTCCACGCGATGATTCGGCCTGTTTCCGAAGTGGAGAACAGTGGCGTCGAGTCCGCTGCTTACCGTGCTCATCTGGTCGAACACGATAAAATCGACCGGGTGAGTTACGTCGGCTACCGCGGCATTCACGCCCGTGCAGAGATCTTCCATCTGGTTGATTATTATTGACTGTTCGAGAAGTGGGAAAATTCGTGGAGACGGCTCGAACGCGTAGATGGGAACGCGTTTTCCACAGTCTTTCGCGTACGACCCAAAGGGGATGGAAAAGGTTCCCAGATGCGCGCCGATGTCGAGACAGGTGAAGTCCAGTCCTTGCCGCCACATGTGGAGAGCAACGCGGAAGAGGGGATGATGAACCTGTGCTCCCCAGACCGCATCAAGGTCTTCATCGTGGCCTCTGCTGCGCGACGACACATCGCTCAGTCTTATTGGCTTTGCCGTGGTGTTCTGCGTCATATGTTGGTAAGCGTGATCGTTGACGGGATAGAGGATATACAAGCCTCCAAGGTCCAGGAGGTCGGCGCCGGGGGCAAGCCCTCCGGTACTCCAAGGTTTTCTTCTGCTCTGACAGTTTCACTTGCGAAGACAGCCATCCCGATCGCCTTTCTTTTAGATCGCAAGTACATGCAGATTGAAACGACGTCTTCGAGCAAAGGCAGCTATCTAGCCTTTCCGACACGATCTGGCAAGGTTGACTTGGAAACATGTCGATCCCGGGGTCCCCAGATTTCCCGTGTGTTCGCGATTTGTTCGGGGGGCGCGAGAGCGGCGAACTTGCGTGAGTGTGAATCACTTGGAGCGGTGCGTGACCACGCTGAGATTCTGGGGCGGACCAGTCCCGTAACCTGCGACCTGCGTACCTGCGTCTTCTTCGTGCAGCTTGCCTTGATTCAGATGGAAAGAAAGGGTAAGAATCAGACACAAACCGACTCGTCCGGCGTGTTCTCGTGCTGACGTGGTCCCGGATAACCGACCGCGGCGCAGGGTCCGAAGTCGGACTTAGCTCGTCGGTCTTGACGAACGCGGTCGAATTTGAGCGCCTATCACACACGGGACGCGAGAGGCTTCCCCTGGCTTTTCAAGTTCACATCGGCAACGGAACTCGGGCCCTCAGGCTGGGACCGGACCCTCAGAACCCTCACACGGACGCGAGGAGCAGGGATGCAGACTCAACGACGCCTGCTGATACTGTCAATGGGACCGTTCCCGACCCCTGAACACACACAGGTCGAAGGGGGAGGGCTGCGGTGCTGGGGGCTCGCTTGTGGCCTGCGGCAGAATTTGCCCGACCTGGCAATCACGCTCTCATTTCTCGACAACTTCAAGAAGGCAAATCATACGGCGGAGTACCAGGGATTCCCCATCGTTACCTGGAACAACGGCGAGCTCCGTGATCTTGTCTCCAAATATGACACTATTCTCATGAGCTACTGCCTGGGCGACATTTCCACAACCGTTGCGGAAAGCCTGCGTGCGGATCAGCAATTGATCCTCGACTGCTACGTTCCAGTCTATGTGGAGGCGTCTGCGCGAGATAGCGCCGATGTGGAGCAAGAGTACTTCACGTTCCTGCACGACATTGGGTTCTGGAACCGGTCCTTGATCCGCGGTGACTTGTTCCTGTGCGCCCACCCCGCGCAGCGGCGGTATTACCAGGGAGTGCTCTCGGCGCTCGGGCGTCTGAACCCCGTCACTTATCAAAAGCAACTTTTGCTCGAGGTGCCTTTCGGGATTTACCGCCAGGAACCAATCGTCAAGAATCGACCCATCTCGGGGCTGCTGGATCGAGACCCCGCGCGAAAGATCCTCTGGTTCGGCGGGATCTATCCCTGGTTTGATCTGAGGAACCTGATCGATGCCGTTGCTCTGGCCAATCAGAGTGTGCCCGTCAAGCTGGTCATCGTGGGAGCTAAGAATCCGTTCACGCAGCACCCTGACTTTCTGGCGAAGTATCACCAAGTCGAACAGTACGCGGCGCGTCCCGAGCATCGAGATCTCGTGATCCTTCAGGACTGGGTCGCGTTCGACGATCGCGCCGACTGGTACGCGGATGCCGACCTCGTGGTCGTCGTGAATAAGTTGGGAGATGAAAACGAGCTGTGCTGGAGAACCCGGCTGGTCGACTACGTCTGGGGCAACGTGCCCATCATGACCAATGGCGGAGATCCACTGGGCGAGAGCCTGATCGCCGCCGGGGCGGCGGCCAGGTTCCGCGGCCTCGATCCGCGGGTCATGGCCGATGACTTGATTTCGCTGCTCGAAAACCCGGCCGAGCTTGTTGGCATCAGGTCCAGGCTCGAGACCTGCAAGCAGGCCCTGTACTGGGATGTGGTGACCAAGCCCTTAGCCGGTGCAATCGTGAAGGGCGAACGCGCACCCGACCTCCGTGTGCGCGAGCTTGGGACAATCGTTCAGCCGGTTCAGCCGGCCGTGGCGTCGTCTGTAAGCCGCATCCGGCGCATCTTTCATCTTCCCAGCAAGGTCTCCAGGCACATCAAGATTCATGGCCTGAGAGCGACCGCCATGCGGGTACGGTCGAAGGCCGCCAGGCATTTCCATCGCTTTTTGCCCAAGAAACATCTAAGCGGGCCGCGGATCGTTGTTCTCGCACACCAACTGGATATTTCCGGCGCTCCTTTCGTCCTGCTCGATGTGCTCGAGCGCATCATCAGCGAGCGGCTTCCAGCTCCGGTCGCGCTCTTCAGCTACCCGCCAGTGCATTACAGCCACCTGTCAAGGCTCAGGAGGCTTGGGTTGAGGGTGAACCTGCTGCCTGACCCGGCCTTGGCGCCTCAGTTCGAGCCAGGCGATGTCCTGCTGGTCAACACAGTCGGTTTCGTTGCCTCGGTCCGGCACGAGATTCTTGATGCTCTGGAACGGAAGCGAATCAGGAAGGTGTTGTGGTACATCCACGAAGACGAACCGTCGCTTCAGTTCTGCCCGGCGGAAACCCGGAGGATCCGACGGTTGATGAAAAGGGAGTCGCTGGTCCTCATCACTCCAGCCCATCATATCTGCGAGCAGTATCACCACCACTTCGGTCTCGACATTGTCCGGGAACCGTACCGTATCGATCTTCCCGAGGCGCACCACGCCCAGAGAGCACCTCACGACTTCGATACACTCAGGTTCGTCTTGCCGGGATCATTTGGAGACGGGCGCAAGGGCCAGCTCTCAATACTTTATGCGCTCGCTTCCTTTTACTCGTCGAATTACAAGGACCATCCGGAGCTGTACCGCGATTTCAGCCTCACTTTCATCGGCCTCGAAGAAGATTTTCTCTCCCGCCGGGTTCGACAGCACCAGGACATACTCGGTCACAGGCTAATCTGCCACCCCAAGGTGACGCGCGATCGTTGCCTCGAGCTCGATACATGCCGCGAACGTCACCGTCTGTTACTCGCTGCGAGAGGCGCTCCCCGTATTTGTCTTCGAGGGTATGCTCGCCGGGCACCCTCTTCTCCGCAACGAGTGCTCCGGGCTTGAGGAGCAGCTCGAGGAAGGCCGTAACGGTTTCCTGCTGGAGAGCGGAAACTTCTGGCAAGTGGTCGACACGCTAGAGCGAATGCTCCACCGCCGGAAGACGACCAATGAACAGCTCGCCGCCATGTCGGCGCGGTCGTACGAGATGGCGCTCAACCAAGGGCAGAACAACTATGACCGGCTGGCGGGTCTGATCGAAGCATGCTTCCGCGATTCGGCGACGTCACTCAGAGGTCCTCATTTCGCCTCGCATGCGCTGGGTGCCGGGCGTGGTCGCGGCTCAGCACAGGTTGAAGCGAATTCATGAGCTCAGGACGGTGCGGGCGGATTGCTCAACAGCCTTTCGTGGTTCCGGAGGTCTGGTCAACAAGCGGACTCTGGCACGAACTCTCCAGGAATCACGAAATGACGTTCAGCCCCGCGTGCGACTCCATCAGGCCACCAGCGGCACGCCGCGCTCCACGGGGCTGGTCACAGGGCTGCTGTCGGCAGTGGCAAGGAAGATCCTCCGGTACTGCTCAATCATCTCATCCTGGGAAACGAGGCTCCGGAGAACGTGTGGCGACTCCCGGCCCATGCTGTGCGCTGCTCGCGGTCACTTATGAGAATCGTTAGCCACTTGCTGAGCATCTTGTAATCTCCCGGCCGGTAAAAGAGTGCGTTGCCATTCTCAACAACCTGCTCGACGATGCCGACTACCGGAGTCGTGATGATCGGCAGGCCGCACTCCATCGCCTCGAGAATCACGCGTGGATAACTTTCGATCCGCGATGTGCAGCAGAAGAGATCAGCCGCATTCCAGAAGAGAGCCGTCTGGCCGGTTTCCGCGACGATCGTGAACCGGTCGCGACGATCGGCGGGGAGCCTCGCGGTCAACCGCCTGAGTTCGAGCCCATAGGGCAGCCCTTCACGCAGGCCGACGACGAAACAGCGGGGCGCAAGGCCAGATCACGGGGAAGCGCTGCGTAAGCGCGAGCCAGGTCGTGCTGACCCTTGCGCGGGCAGACAGTGCCCATCACGATCACGCAGACCTCATCTTCGGCAAGGCCCAGGCGCCGCCTGGCCGTGACCCTGTCAATCTGAGACAAGTGCTCTCGAAAGCGCGGGATATCTAGCGGCGTGGGAACGATGGTGAAATTGCCTGCTCGTTCTAGCGAACTCCAGACCTGAGCGCTGCCGCGGGAGGCAAATACAACACGATAGGGATGATCCAGGCACTCCAATGCCGTCCTTGCCTGTGAGCGAGCCAGGTCGGCGAACAGCACGGCCCAGGGTTCGCTTTCGTGAATGCTCCATACTGCCGGCACGCCCGCTGCTCGGGCGGCGGCAATGGCCCAGTAGGAATGCGCCGTGTTGGCGTGAACGAGCTCGAATCGCTGCTGTGTAATCCAACCGGAAAGGTCTTTGATCCACTGTTCCGTTACGCAAGACCGCCGTGTCACATTGTCATATCCGGGCCTCACCGTAACATCAATCGACGAATGTTCATATTTGGCGATTAGCGGTCCGGCCACAGGGCTGAGCACCACGGCTTCGGTCGTACCCATCTCCTTCAACCGCGTCAAGAGATCAAGCTGGATCAGGGGAGCACCTTCCCAGTTCAAGTTATGCGTCACCGCAAGAGTTCGGATGGGACGATTCCTGCGAGCGGTGGGTACGACTGTCGCTTGAACCTGAAACGAAGGATCGTCAAGGCGAAGATGCGGGCTGTAGTACTGATCAGAGCGCCCGCTTAGTCGCACGCGAAGCTCGGCGACTTCATGACTTTCAGGCGTGCGGATTCTGGCAGACCGTGGAGGGACTCTCACCGATACCTCTCCGCACACGACGCAGCGGTCGCCATGCTCGCTGAGCCGAAGTCCGTAGTCAACATCATGAAAGACATCCGGGAAACGGCCGGCGTCAAACCCGCCGAGTTCAAGGAACAGCCTGCGAGGCGTGAGCATGCACTCCACCGGAATAGCCTCGGCGTTTCGCGCGACTCGAGCGAGGCTCATGAAACCTTGCTCACCCGGGGGCAAGCTTTCGAAGGCTCGGCCGATCAGTCCGCTGGAAGAGTGCAAGATGTAACCGGCGCCCGCGATGCTTCCGTCTGTGCGCCACGAGCCGGGGGCCGACCGCACCGACGCCCGGCAGCCGTGACCAACCGACGAGCTGGCACAGCCACCGCGGATCGACTGGCTGGACATGGTCGTCGATGAACAGGATTAGCTCCTCGCCTGTCTGATTAACCGCGGCGTTCCTCAGCTTGCTTACCGGCCATCCAGCTTCGGGAGCGGAAACGATGGTGAATCCATGAGGCGGGAGTGCCGGATTGTTCTGTCGGGAAAGCACGCGGCCTTGATCAATGACGTAGATCCGGAAGTTGCGGTAGGTGGTTTCTCGAAGCGCCGCGATGAGTCTGGAAAAGGATTGCGGGTTCGACGTCATGACGATGATCGCCACCGACGGCCCATCGTCGGGCATGACCGGTTTCGAAGGCGGCGCAACCGGCCTGCCTGGCCCAGTCAGACTGAATGACCCGGCAATCGACTCCCCGCCGCCGGAAAGCCTCTTCGACTGCGCGTTGGCCTGCCTCAAAACTTTGAGGCTTGGTGTGCCCGTCCTTGGCCGTCGAACCGGGATGAAATCGCCAGTGGTAGAGTACATGAGGCACGTGGACCACGCGGCGGGCGCTCGGAGGCACGAAGGAAGAAGTCGTGATCTTGTGAGCCCTCGTAGCCGGCCCGCATCCCTCCCACATCGCGGAAAAGCGAGGCCCGGACTGCCTTGAGATGTCCAACATAGCAGAACCAAAGCAGTAACTCGGGCGACCAGTCGGGCTTGAACTGAGGGCTGTGTCTCTTACCATCCACGGAGATCTTGTCGTCATCAGTGTAGATCAGGTCGGCTTCGACCTCGGCGTCCAGAGCAATGCGCCAGGCTGCGCAAGAGCGTCGGGATGAAGAAGATCGTCGTGGTCGAGAAAGACCAGAAAGTCTCCGGTAGCAAGCTCGGCGGCTGCGTTGGTTGCGATGGAGATGCCGCCGTTTCGGCCCCTCTGCACCATCTTGATGCGGGGCTCGCGGCGCCTCCACGATTCCAGCTCGGCGAAGTGTGCGGTGTCGCTGCTGCCGTCATCGACGATGATCAGCTCCCACGATCCATAGCTCTGCGCCGCCACGCTGGCGATAGCCTGATCCAGCAACCCCGGCCGTGAGTTGTACACGGGCATCAGCACGGAAAAGAACGGGTGCGCGTAAGCCCTTCCAGCGCGTCTCGCAACCGTCTCTGTGCTCTGGGCTGCTTCGATTGATCGTCGTCCAGACGGCGTACGGGTCGAGCCTCGCAAAAGTGCGGCCGCTGGCCCAGGCCGACAATGGTGCGATCGACATGACGGGCGCAATCCAGAGCCGGCCTACAGCTCGGAGCTTCCGACCAGCCTTGCCCAGTGCAGCCCGCCAGCCCGCCTGCCTGGCAATCGCCAGGAACCTTCGCCCCGGTGCGTGTGCCGGGCCAGTCGCCCCATCGCCCCAGGAGACCATGATCGGAAAACCGCGTCTTGCCCAGTGCCATGGCGGCTACGCTCCCTGTTCCATGATCCCTGTCGGTACGAGGACGGGCCCCGCCAAGGCTGCTTCCGGATGATGCTGCGCGATCACGTCTGATTGACTGGCTGAAGCGAAGTTCCGCCCTATGGCTGGTCCGCTCGAGCACTTGCCCGAGAAGGGTCCTTCCAGCTCACAGAGCCCTTTGCATGGATCGAAGTCGATGAACCAGGGACCAGGTTCGGCTGGACTGGACGGCCTCGATCTCGTCCAGTAATTTGGCGTTGGTATTGGCAAGCAATTCGTTCTGCGTCCGCAGCAAGTTATTCTCGACAGCAGGAAGTCTCGCTCTTGAAGAAGCGAATCCTGGTCTCGCTGCAGATTCCGAGCATGTTGTCCCACGGCATCCAGCACGGTTCGCAGCTCGCGGATCTCGGTGGCGTTCGCCTTCATGCACTTGCCAGCCGCGATAAGGTCACCCGTTGCACCGGCAAGTTGCAAACCGAGTAATTCATTACGCGCGATGAGGTCAGAACGCAATCGAGTTTCGTTGACCATCACGCCGAGGCGGCTGTAGACGTCGCGAAGTGCCCGACAAAACGTCTCGTCCCGTGCGGCGTCCGTAAGTCGAGCGATCGAAGGGGCGGGTAACGAGCCGACGCAAACGATTCCTAACCCGTGACTGTGCAAGAACTCGAAGGTGGGAAACTGCTGTTCCAGCTCGCGGAAGAAACGAACCACCCCGAAGTCGGCGTGATGAACGTTCGTGTCGTGCAGAAGCACAACGCCTCGCTTCGACATCTTGGGTAGCCAGTTCTCAAAATCGTGACGGACCGCTTCATAGGTGTGGTAGCCGTCGATGTGCAAGAGATCGATGGTGGCGTCGTCGAACTGGGAGAGCGCATCGTCGAAGGTGCAGCGCATCAATCGCGAAAACCCAAGGAAGTCTTTGTGGTTGATTTTCTGGATTCGCTCAAACACGGATTCGTCGTAATATTCCGTGTGCTGATCACCTTTCCATGTATCGACGGCGAAGCACTGGCTCGCGAGCGCATGCCCGACAACGGACTGGCAAAACGCCAGGTACGAATTGCCCGAATGAACACCCAATTCCACTACCAGCTCGGGCCGGCTTGATCCTACGAGCCAGAATGCGAACGGGATATGGCCCACCCAGGAGAACGGATCGCTGAGATGTTGCGGAAGCCAGAAAGAGGAATCCGACAAGAATTTCGCGACGTCCATGATCGCAATTAACCTCCTCCTGGGTGGTGACGGCCAATCACTGTGTTCGCCTGAATTGCGCAATCCTATGCCATCTCAACGTTCGATATCCCAAAAAGCGTGCGCGGTATTCTCTGGTCCTCGACGATGAGACAATCACGGTGCCATTGAGGAGAGCCCTGGCAAACGGCGGGGTACTATTGCAGGATCACAACCCTATGTCAATCTGACTCGTCGGGCCAGCAGCAATTGGCCGAATGCGGCCATTGACGCGTCAGAGCTATCGACGACGTTTCTGAAGGTCAAGTAATGGCAGTGAGTGCACTTCAATTTCATGGGGCCGATGGCACAACTCCAGGTGCCCTCGAGCCACACTGAAAATTACATGGACCCACGCTTGGACGCATCTCCCGGCGCCTGCCTGCCGCGGGATCCGGCCAGTCGTTTAGGAGCCTGGCCAATTCGCGTTTCCTAACTTGTTAGCCACTTTAAGCCGGCCTGCGCTTGCGATACGGAGGCAGGCGCTCGAGTTCGCGCTGCATCCTCCTATGCATTGCAATGTTTAAGGCTTTGCAGGAATTCCAAATGCCCATTGGTTCGGGTTCGGCAATTACGACCGGAGCTGGCTCAGGAGACGCTGGTTGCGACCAGTGGATGACGGCATCGCGCAGCATCCGGCGCATCTGGAGCGACCGTTCGGTGGGTCGTAATACAGCCGATCGGTACACCTCGAGTGTTGCCAGAGTCTGTCTTCTCCCATGTGAACTGCTCGACCCGCCTCAGTCCCAGGTCCCGTAATTCGTCCCGTAGACTTTCATTCGTCGCCAGATGCTCCATGGCCCGCGCCAGATCTGCCGCGGAAAGACCGTTGGGGTATAATACGCAGTCGCCGCCTACTTCGGGTATCGACGAGAATCGCATGGCGATGACCGGAGTGCCCGCTGCCATTGCCTCCAAGGGCGGCAGACCAAATCCTTCGTAGAACGATGGAAAGACCAGAGCTTCGGCATGTTGGTACAGGACCCTGAGCTCTTCGGCCGAAACGGGTCCCAGGAAGATCAGCCCGTTCCCCTTGGGATCGGAGTTTAGACGAGCGTAGAGGCTCGTCCGGCTTCCCATCGAGTAACCCGCGAGTCGCCAACCCTGGTGGATCTCCTTCTGTCCAGCGGCTTCGCAGCAAGGCATAGGCATCGAGTAGACCAGTCAGGTTCTTATGTGGGAAGTCGGTCGCTAGACTGAAGAAATAGCGCTCGGGCAACCCTAGCCTGCCAAGAACTTCCACTTCGTCCGGCTCACGACGCGCAAAAGACGGGGCTTCCACTCCCAGTGGAATCACGGCAATCTCCGCGGGCGGGATGCAAAACTCGAAAGCAATCTCCCGACGGGCAGTCTCCGAGTAGGCGATGAAGCGCTGCGAGGCCTGAATCGACAAAGTGCTGGTGGTGCGGTAGCGTTCAAAGTCTGCCTCGATACCAAACGTAGAAGCAATCCTATATGCAATTAGATCTTGATATGTGATGATTATGTGCGATGATGACTCGAACAGAAGCTTGAGTTGCCGCCAATCAAAGACTTGCGCTGGCTTGTGAATCACCGCGACATCGTCTCTCCACTCGTCCTCCAAGACCAGACGACCCTTCAAGCCTTCGGCCTGTGAAGGCCAGTTAGCCAGCAAAGTCAACTCGATACCGGGCAGTTCGGCCAATGCCCGACCAAGGCTGACAGCGTAGGTGCGAGTTCCGACTTGTTCGGCTGGCAGATGCCTTATGTCGTAGGCCACACGGAGCTTACCGGAAGACTCAAGCCGAATAGCGTGAGTCGTCAGCCGCGAGTCCAGTGAATCACTGAACCTCGCAATCTGGTGCTCCAATTGAGGATGGCGACTATTGAGGATTCTCCGCTCGGAAACTGTCGAGCCGGCCAGAGCGACTTCTTCAGTATCACTCCAGTAATGATAGACCAGGACATGATTGGTCGCTTGGAGACGAAGCCCATGGCCTGGGCCCGCATCGTCCAGTCATCCAGGGCGAGGGAGCCAACGGTGAAGCTCGAATCAAGCTCTCCGACGGCGTCGAGGACATCGCCCCTGAGATAGATGCAAAGGCCGTCGGATTTGGGAATTGTCGTCCATCGAGGTAATCCTGAACACGCGGCTCTGACGGTGGTTTCGTCGATGGCCGAGGGAGAAGCTTGATGAGTCCAGTAAAGGGCCGAGCAGGATCCCGTCTCGTTGCTCAATGGCGTTGCGCTAGCCGTCCTTTCCTCGGAGTGAGCCACCGCGGCCAGTTCGCCAAGCCACCCCTGCGTGACCAGCGTGCCGGCACTGAGCAATACCGCATCACCTTCGCGCTCCCTCAACCCTCGGTTACACAACTGCATCCACTGCTCGCCTCGCGAGCAGTATGTCAAGTGTACACGAGAATCGTCGTGAGGACTTGACATTCCATCCTCGGTGAGGTTGACGGCCCAGGTCTCGTGAGCTACTACCAAAATGCGATGAAGGGTCGGACCGCTGTTGTCAAGCACGCGCCGTATGCATCGCAGAATTGTCGTCGTGTCGCGATCGAAGGGAATGATTACATCGGCCTTCCATGGCATGGACATACCTGCCTCCACTTAGATCCGTGCCGGGACTTCCTGCTTGGATATGAGGCTGCGAGGGGATACTCGGTTCGGGGGTTCAGAGTCTGGTAAGTACTATCGGTCCGTGCGGATCGTATAGGTTAGTTTGTCTGCCGATCATAGGCAATCGTCCGGCTGGGGTGAGCTTTGGCGGCAATCTCGGCCGGGGCTTCGCGTTGCAGCTTCAGCCAGATGTAGACGGAGCAACGGCCGCAGCCGAGGAGGCGTGCGACATCGTCGGGATGTTTACCCCCGTTGACGAGGTGCCGGGCCACAAGGCGGACGGCTGTGCGCCGCTTCAATTCGCCCGCGCGCTGTCCTCCGCCCACCTCACTTGCGGAATCTCTGTAACAGTGAAACCACGCTCCAATTGTGCAGAAAGACTGGAGATCTGCCGATGATGACATAGTTGCAGGGAGAAGGCGGTTTACTCTTGAACTGCGCACACACCGTACAGGTAAAGCAAGGCTTTTCGTGCTGAAATCTGCATTCCATTTGCAACCCGAGAGTAAACCGCTCTAAGTCATTCAAGGCCAAGGAGAGAGACGAAGCTCAGCAAGTCTTGAGGGTAAGGCCTTTGAGGTGTGAGATATCATACTTCTCCGTGACCCCTGACGAGACTTCACGAAGCGACCCCGATCAACGGTCGGGTCGGATTTGGCGAGGTTGGGGATGAACAGCGGGTCATGAGGCGGTATAGCCCTTCGATCGGGGGAAAGGCCCAAGAACTTGCAATTCTCTTGACAAGGACGTGACGAATGCAGACGAGCAATCGCGGCCAGTATGGCTCACCCCCAGGATCATGCGAGACAAGGGTTCGTTTAGGTCGGGCGGCAGCGTTGATCTTCCTCATCCTGGCCGGGATCGGGATCTGGTTCCGGGTCAGCAGCCTCGGCGACCTTCCAGAGATCAACAGCGACGAGGCCTGGTACGGCATTCAGGCTTCGCGCCTACTCGCGGGCCAACCCTTCGCGTTCAAGACGTACACCGAAAGCCCGATCAACCCATTCTATACATTGCTGTACGTGCCGCTCCTGCTGTTCAGCGACCCACAACCCTGGATTGTAAGGGCGCCTTCAGCGTTCTGCGGGGTCTTGGCCGTCATTCTGGCCGCGACCCTCCTCTCGAGGGCGCTCGACCGCACGACGGGCCTGATCACGGCGTTTCTCCTCGCTGTCCTCCCGGCGGCGATCGGCTTCGCGCGCACCGGGATCGACGCCAGCCAGATCCCTCTCTGCGGCGTTCTGATCGTTTACTTCGCCATCCGGGCGAGAACGGTCGCCCTGGGCGTCACCGTCCTCGCGAGCCTCGTTGTCCACCCGACGAACGTCTTCATTGTGGCATTCTGCATCCCCGTGTACCTGGTGCAGAAGTGGCGCGGGTTTGAGGGGGACCGGGTTCGCCAGTGGCGCCTCCTGATCGCGACCGCGGGGGTGACCGGGCTAGGTCTGGCCCTCGTTGGCTGGTGGACCCTGCGCCGCGATTGGGTCAGATACGTCTACAATGATCTTTCCGGCCAGGGGCTGGATTGGTGGACCTACTTCCGGGTGTATGGCGACTTCTTCTTCGCTGATTTCGGCGAACCCCGCGCCGTGCATGGCCACCGAGTATTCTGGCCTATCTTCCTCGTTGCCCTGATTCTGGGCGGCTGGCGACTGGTTAAGCAGCGGCGATGGGAGCGACTCTCGTTGGTCGGGGGTTTCGTCGCTCTCTTCGTCGGCTTTCACGTGGTCGCCGGTTTCGAAAGTTATTTCGGGGGCGAGCTTTCGATACGGCGCCGTCCTAATAGTCCCGACCGCCCTGACCTTCGCCTGCCTCGTTCGCCCGCTGATTGTTGCACCGACGAGCGGTTGGCGACGGGCATGTTGTGGTCTCCAAATCGCAGGTTGCGCCTTCGCCGGCCTCGCGTTGCTGTGGACCTTCGATGTGAATTGGTTGCAGATTCACGCTGCGACGACCGACCCGCCGGAGTCGATCTGGACGCTCCGAAGCGATGCGAAAGACCTTAACAAGAAGACCTTCGCGTCGATCGTACGCGACTTGAAGAGACGGGGTGGAGCCGCGTTAGGCCCTAACGGAAAGGCTCTGATTATCGCCCAGGACTGGTGGACTTGCGGGCTCCTCACCTACTACGCCTTCCCGAGGAAAGACATTGAGGTGGCGAACTATAATGTGGCGGTGATCGACCCGTACGATAAGCTCGGCAAGTCCCCCGACTACTACATCGTCCACCTCTTCGAACTCGTGGAACGAGGGGCCTACGTGGTCACCCCGCCCGATGTCCCAGTTGATACTCTCATGAAGACGACTTTCCCACCCGATCGGCTCCTTCGTTGGCCGGTGAGCCGGCGTGACGGCACTTCCCCGTTGATAGTGTACCGGCTCCGGGACACGACCCACGTGGCCCGAATGATCGCGCACGACGATCCCCGTTCGATCTCAGGGAGAGGACCAACCCTGACTCGATAGCTCGATGTGAGGAATAGGAGTTGACACCGGGTCCGTGAACCGATACGACCCCACAAAGTTGGCAGGGCCACTCGTGTCTGGGTCGTTGTGAGCACGTAGGTGTAGGAATCCAATCCAGGGCACAGGTCAGGGATTGAAAGGGTCACCGCCGAGGGGAAGAATCCCGTGATGGACGATTCGTCACCTGGCGGGGAGAACGGCGTGCGGCGTTGGGGACGGGGTTCAACGAGGACCTAGGTCGGTTTACTCTCGGGCTGCAAACGGGACTCGAAGTTCAGCCTGAAAATCCTGGCTTCCACCGGCACGGGATTTGCGCAATCCCAGAGTAAACCGCCTTAGGACGTGCCAGTGAGGTATCCCAGGCACTCCCATCGCTGGCGCGTAGGGCCAGTAAGCGGAACTTGCTTGCCGGGGTAATATTACCTTGCCGCTCGATAGAATGTGACCTCCCAAAGCTTTGATCTTCGAGTTGACGCGTGGACCGTTTTCCATTATCCCACTTGCTCCGTCTGGTCCGGTCACGCACCTCATTTCAGGGAGGGTTACGATGGAGGCAACGACGGCTGCCTTGATGGATGATATCAACAAGATCAACTGGTGGCACAAGATCGACCTGGGGAATGGGATCACGACCCCCGGCCGCGACGACTCGCCCACGAAACTCGCTCAAGTCAAACTCCCGCAGAGCCTGGAGGGCCTCTCGGTCCTCGATATCGGCGCGTGGGACGGCTTCTTCTCGTACGAGTGCGAACGTCGCGGCGCCAGACGGGTCGTGGCACTCGACAAGCCGGTCTGGGATAGTCCCGCGATCGGCAAGAGAGGATTCGAACTCGCTCGCAGGGTACTCGGCTCGAAAGTCGAAGACGTCGAGTTGGAGGTCCTCGACATCAGCCCGGAGCGAGTCGGTGTCTTCGACCTGGTTCTCTTCCTCGGGGTCTTGTATCACATGCCTCACCCTCTTCTCGCCTTGGAACGGGTCGCGAGTGTCGCGGGGAAGCAACTGATCTTGGAAACCCACGTTGACATGAACGAACATGATCGCCCCGTCCTAGCGTTTTATCCTGAGGATGAATGCAACAACGACGCCTCGAACTGGTTTGGCCCGAACCGGGCCGCAGTCGAGGCCATGCTCAGAGTGGTCGGGTTCCGGAAAGTCGAGCTTGTGTCGTCGACTCTGGTCCTCTGCAACCAGGTGCGGGCCCATTCGTGGCGCCGGCAACAGCCAGTACGGCCGCATGGTGTTCCATGCCTGGAAGTGACTGGCGGACACCGATCTGGCCGCCGGTGCGGCGCCTTCACCTGCGCCTCGGCTGCCTCCTCGGACGCAACTCGAACACGACGCAAGGGGATTGCCTCGATGCGACCAAACATAACAATTCGGGCTCAGGGCCCGATCGTCTACGTGGATGCGAAGCCGCTTTCCGACAAGCATCTCACGGGAATCGGCCGCTACACGGCGCGAATCTGCATGGCCCTCGCCGCTCGAGGAGCCCGAGTTCGATTCTTCACTGACGATCGAGAACTGCTTCCACCGCCCGGGCTCGACTGGTCGCCGGACCAAGACCTGGGCCGCTGGGGTGCCAGGCTCTGGCAAGGTGGTCGCATCGTCCCTCTGGCCGCGGTCCCCGACGACGCCGTTGGGCTCTGGACGTGCACCCGCCCCTGCGAGCGAACGTTCCCCGTCGAGCTCAGCATCCTGCACGATCTGACGCCGCTGATCGTCCCCTTCACTCACGAGCCGCATACTCAATCGCAAAGTTCCAGTACTTCTTCGCCAGGTCGCTGCTCTCCTCCGATGCCGCACTGGCGGTCTCGCACTCGACCAAGGCCGACGCGGGCTGGCTCAGCGACTTTCCCCAGGATCGCATCGTCGTCGCCCATTCCGGGCCGAGCCAGTGCCTGCTTCGGCATCTGCACGATCGCCACGTGACCAGGCGATCGAACGTGGGGCTTGTGGTCTCCACGCTCGAGCCACGAAAGAACGCCAATTTCGTGATCGACTGGTTTCGCTCCTCGGAGTTATTACCCGATGGCACTGAGCTTTGGTGGGTGGGCCGGATCGGCTGGCTCATGTCACCTCGTCAGCTTCGGGACCTCCAGCGAGGCCACAAAGGACGGCGCATTCGCCTCCTGGGTGTCGTCTCCGACCAGCAGCTCTGTAAGCTGTACCAGACTGTCGGCTGGTCGGTCTATCCGTCGCTCTACGAAGGCTTCGGCTTCCCCGTACTCGATTCCCTGCGGCACGGCGTGCCCGTGCTTTCGAGCTGCAATAGCTCACTTCGTGAGTTTGCACATGCTGGTGTCCACTTCTTCGATCCGCACGACGCGGCCACGCTCGATCAGGCCTGGGCCGAGTGCCGGGCTGCGGGGCCGAACGTGGTCAGCAAGGCGCAACTGGACGAACAGTACAACTGGGATCGGGTCGCCCGGACGATCCTGGACATGGCACATGGCGCTCGATCCGTCGAACGCTCGCGTTCCCACTCGAGGGAACATCTGCGAGCACAGGCTTGATGGAGAAGCGGGGGCCTCCACCAAGTGAGGCCCCTCAGGCCCGTCGCCGTCAAGCGGCAAGGTCCTCCTCCCAGCCCAAAGCTCCGAGCGGGGCCTCGCCCAGTTGATCGACGGCATGTCGAAACGCTTCGGTCACCACGTCGACGCTGGCGTAGTTCTTCATGTGACGGCGTGCGAACGCGGCCATCGCCTCGTATTCCGCGCGGTGCGATTCCGCCATCTCGGCGCTACGAAGGTACTGATCGTGCAGGCTGGACCAATCCAGCCGTTGCCAGCTCGTCTTGATCCGCTTCTGCGGGTCATGGGGCCAGTGCGTCGGCTCCGGGTGCGAAGCGACCACGAACCCGACACGATCGATCCATATAGTCGGCCATGGCCGTGTGCGCCGGCGCGATCGCAGGACGACCGCAAGCGAGTGCCTGCTGGAGCGGCAAGCACGCCCCCTCGGCCCGGCTCGTGTTGACATAGAATGTCGTGGCGCGGAACAGGCCCAGAAGCTCATCGTCGCTCAAGTAGTCGACGATGACGACCACGCGGCATTTGTGCTCGATGCCGTATGCCAAGTACAGTATGACGAAGATATTCGACATCGCTGGACCTCGACGCTCGGGCGTCGTCGCCAGCTTCAGCACCAGCGTCACATCGCTACGGTCCTTGAAGGCAAGCAGGAAGGCCGTGATCAGGTCTTGTGGGTTCTTGCGCAGATCGCAGACGTTGAAGACACTCGTGTAAACCAACCCTGACAACTCGAGAGGCGCGGGGTGAACCCGGGGCAGCGGCTCGACCACCACAGGCTCTGCGACGGCGCAGGGCTTGCAGGGTCGCCCGTTTGGATTGCGAGACCCAGTTCTGGGCCTGAGGGGGAGCCAGGGCCTTATATGCCGTTTGTACCGGTCCTTCACGCCTCGCCTTCCAGACGGCGAGCTTGCCGGGCGGGGGAATCGGATCGGCAGCCGGCGGCTCGCCGGGATCGACCGGTGGGCCTCCCAACGACACGTGACGACACGTGATCCGCCAGGTGTGATCCGGAGACCAAGGAGGGACGTGGAAAGCCCCGTCCGCGACGGGAACCGGGACGACCTCGACCGGGCACCCCACGCCCGCCTGGCGAAACGACTCCGCCGTCATCTCGCAAGCCGTCACGATCAACGAGGCCCGGCGGGCGACCCGTGCCCAGTTCTGCCGCGTATCCCAGCCGAAGTCCCGGTCGGGTATGCGAGGGAACTCCCAGAACGGGAAGAGAATCGTCGGCACCGCCGGTGTCAAGTAAGCCGCGTGCACAGGCATCACCGCGAGATGGACCGGCCGGAAGCCCTCCTCGATCGCCTGCGCGGCGGCATGAACCAGGCGACTTTCGGGTGAGATTACTTGCCGCCAATAGCCCAGCCGCTCCAGGACCGGGGCCAGCGACTTGACGACGAAGCCGTAGGAGTAATCGGCCATACCCAGTTTCTGGGGCAGGTCGCCGATACGGCTCGGGGAACTGACCAGAAACATCCAGGGACGAGACTGGTCCCTCCTTCGCTCCCAACACTCCGGAAAGTGCGATGCGTCCATGCTCTAACTCCGTGAGCTCCTGTGCGAACAACCACTCTGCCAGGCCGAGCGGAGCGTACTCGCCCAGCAAGAGATCGTCAATTGCAGCCATGAGACTCAGTATTTCCCAGAACTCTCGGTCGCGCGGGAAGGTAATGCAGAAGCGTGCACTGAACCGTCAGATCATGATTTTAATTGAGAGAAATGAGCAGATCCGGGTACGTTACATGCGTCCACACGATCGGACAGCCAGACGCCGCCGCGTTCCTCGGTCGGATATCTCTGTCCTGCATGAACATGCTCTGCTTTCCCGACGATACGTGGAAGAGCATCATCCCCATGCTCTTGGCCAGATTCTCAGCGTCACCGTCGAGGTGGTTTCGATTCACCTTTTTTGTCAATGGCTCGACGGCGTCTCGGGGGCTGGATGTGCGAGGCGGGGGGCCTGTTCGAAATGGTGGCTGGAGCGTCAAATTCCTCTCTTCGAGCGTATGCGACGCCTGCCTCTCAAGCGGAAACCTACGCCACGTTCGCAGAGAGTGGAATGTTCGGTGACCACGCGCTCATCGTCAAGCCACCGTTTCAAACGCACTCCCCAGATCCTTGGGCGAACCGCCCAGATTCAATGTTGACCAGGACATAACAAGTCGATAAGTAACCCTGTCTGCCAGGTCCGATGAGTCATCCTGGGAAGCGGAATGGATTCCCACCAGGGGACAAGCGATAGTTCCGGGCCTGAGAAAGGAGGTTTGACGTGGGTCTTACGACGCCGGTCACATCAAGGACGTCGCCCTGCTCCTGCGTCTATGTCGCATGCCCACCCTTCTCCTATCCCTGGTTCGCCGGCATTGCGCGCATACACGGCTCGATTGTCGCTGGCACTGGCTGCACACGTGCCGGTCCGGTTCTTCGATGGACTCGAAGAGCTGCTGCCGCCGCGGAACTTCAGTTGGTCGCAGGACCAAGATCTCGATCACTGGGGCCGCCAGATCTGGCGGGGTAGGCGCCGACCGCTGGCGACACTCCCGGCGGATTCCATCGGCCTGTACTGCGCGCGCGCAACACAGGCAGCGGATCTTTCCCTATGAGGTCAGCATCCTGCACGATCTTCTGCCCCATGGTCGTGCCCTGGGCGTTCCCGGAAGCGGACCGGGACGACTTCGGGAAGTTCTTGACCGAGACCATCCCGGCCTCGGACGTGGTGCTGTCGGACTCGCACTCGACGAAGGCGGACGCGGCTTGGTTCTCCTCGATCGACCCGGAGCAGATCGTGGTGGCGTCACCGGGGCCAAGCCTTTGCGTGGAGACGCATCGCCATCGCGGGGGGGTCGCGCGGTCAGACCGGATCGGCCTGGTGGTTTCGACGATCGAGCCGCGTAAGAACGCCGCCTTCCTGTTCGACTGGTTCCAGAAGACGACGCTGCTGCCGCCCGACATGGAGCTCTGGTGGGTGGGGAAGCTCGGTTGGATGATCTCGCGCGAAGGAGCTCGAGCAAATGGCGAACCCCGCCGGGGGGCGCCGGGTCAGGTTCCTGGGAAACGTGTCCGACGCGCGGCTTTGCCGCCTCTACCAGGAGGGCCGGTTGGTCGATCTACCCGTCGCGATACGAAGGGTTCGGCTTCCCGATCCTCGACTCGCTGAGGCACGGTACGCCCGTCCTCGCAAGTTGCACCAGTTCCATGGGCGAATTTGACAACCCGGGGATCTTCTTCTTCGACCCGCAAGACCCATCGACGGTGGACCTGGCCTGGCAACGGCTTGAGGCGGCCACGCCGGTCACGATCCCGCAGGCCGGGCTGGATGAACTCTACAACTGGGACCTCGTGGCCCGGACCCTGCTGGAAGCCCATGCGCGGAATGGGCGAAGGGGTCGCTGGCAGCCGCCTCGGTCCCTACGGCCAAGCTTCAGCGGCGCAGGCAGCGGGGCAGGCGGAGGGACACTCCTGCCCTCCCGCGGTCCCGGGGCCGGAGAAAGCGGCGCTCCACTCGCGTCAAGCGGAAGATCGGCTACCGGATCGGGATCGAACTGTTCGGAACCCAGTCCGCTAGCCGCAACCGGGGCATTGGGCGGTACAGCCGCGAACCTCGTCACTACGCTGCTGGCCCGCGACCCGGACAACGACTACGTGCTCTACTGCCAGGAGGGGCTGCCCACCGACCAGATCCCCAATGGCCCCCAACGCCGTCGTCCGTCCGCTGCGACCCGACCCGGCTCGCGGCGAGACGACTCTGGCCCACGTTATGGAGTGGCTGACGGAGACCAATCCCGACGGCCTCGACGTGCTCTTGCTGTCAACCCCCTGGAATTGGCCCTTGGCTTCGACCTACCCGCCAAACCCTTGAACGGGCTGAAGATGGCCGCGGTCGTCTATGACCTGATCCCATTGATCTTTCAAGAAGAGTATTTCCCGCTGTGGCCGGGGCCCGAGTTCGTGGGCCGCTACCTCCAAGGCTTGAACCGGCTGCGAAGCTACGACGCCCTGCTTGCGATCTCGGAGGCGACCAGGAGCGACTTCCTGTCCTTGCTGGGTTTGCCCCCGGACCGGGTCGTGACCATCGGCACGGCCAGTGACGGTCAGTTCTTCGTGCCGGACCGCACCGACCCGATGTCGGCAGAATCGCGGTCGCTCTTGCGAGTGCTGGGCATCACGCGGCCGTTCGTCTTCTCCGTGGGGGCCGTAGATTACCGGAAGAACCCCTGGGGGCTGATCGACGCCTTCGCGATGCTGCCGGTCGATCTGCGGCGGGCGCATCAATTGGTACTGTGCTATGGCCTTGTCGGAGGCGGACCGCGGCCGGGTGCGGCAGTACGCCCAGGACCGCGGCGTCGCCGACCAGTTGGTGGTGACCGACTGGATCTCGGACAAGGCGTTGCGGGTCTTGTATCAGCGGTGCGAGGCGTTCGTCTTCCCCTCGTCGTATGAAGGGTTCGGGCTACCCGTCCTCGAGGCCATGCACTGCGGGGCACCGGTGATCGCCGGCAACAACTCATCGCAGATCGAGGTCGTCGGCGACGCGGGCCTGTTGTTCAACGTCGCCAATGCCGGCGAGCTGGCGGCCCACCTGGTCCGGGTGCTTGACGACCCGGACCGGTGCGCGTAAGCTCCGCGAGCGGGCCGTGGTCCAGGCCCGGCGCTTCCATTGGGAGGAGACGGCCGATAGGGCCCTGGAGGTGCTGACCCGGTCGCACACGCCCCGGACCGACGGTACACCTTCGCTCCAGACGCCGACGTGCCCCGCGGCCCCGGATCGCCTTCTTCTCGCCCTTGCCGCCCGTTGCCGTCCGAGGTCTCGGACCACTCGGCGCGGCTGCTGGAGGAGCTAAAGCGGCGCTACAAGATCGACCTGTACCACGATGCCGGCTACGTGCCGCACGTTGGGCTGCGGTCCCCCGACTTCGGCTGCTACGACTACCGGCTGTTCGAGCGGAACGCCCGGGTCCTGGGCTACCACGCTCTGGTTTACCAGATGGGGAATTCACCCTACCACAGCTACATGTACGAACGCTGCTTCGCCACCCGGGAATCGTGACGCTGCACGATCTGGAACTCGTGAATTTCCACCTCTGGTACGCCCAGCAGCCCGGTGTGGATGGCAACTCCCACATTCGGCTGGAGTTCGAGGCGTTCTGCGGGGCGGGGGCCGACGAGGTTCAGCGCGCGCTCGCCGCCTGGGAATTCGCGCCGGAGAGGATACCGGGGGCCTGCATCCAGCAGGGGTACCACCTCAACGGCCGGATCTTCGAGCAAGCGGCCGCCGTGATCGTGCACTCGCCCTGGTGCGCCGAGCAGGTTGGAAGCCTGTTCCCGGCCCACCTCAGCAAGACATCTGTCGTCGCTCGCGGGGCCGCTGCCCTGGATCCTTCCCCCGAGCAGCGCAAGGCGATCCGCGTCCGCTTCAAGCTGCCGCAGGAGGCGCTGGTCATCGCCAGTCTCGGACTGATCCATCCTTCGAAGATGAATGTCGAGACCATCGCGGCATTCGCGCCGCTAGCCCGCGTGATCCCAGAGGCCCTCCTGATCTTCGTCGGTCATGAAAAGGACAACGGCGAAACCCGGCGCAAGGTCATGGAGCTGGACCTCCAGCATCGGGTCCGCTTTCTGGGACACCACCCCGCTGACGTTCTGGCTGAACTGGCGGCGATTGCCGATATCGGCGTTTGTCTGCGGCGCCCCCGGACGAACGGCGAGACCTCTGGGGCCTTGATGGACCTCCTACGTCTGGGCGTACCCACGATCGTCTCGGACGTGGGCTCGTTCTCCTGTTATCCTGACTCGGTCGTCCGCAAGCATCGCTGGGACTCGGACGGGCTCGCCGGGCTGACCCAGGCGCTGCGCGAACTCGCTCGAGGACCGGCCGCGGCGCGAGCTCCTGGGCCGCGCGGCGTGGCGCTACGTCCATCAGAACCATGGCTGGCCGCGCGCGGCCGACTCTATGAAGAGATCATCGAGCAATCGGTCGCGAGACTGACCCAGCCCCAGGCCGACGGGCCCTCGGCGCTGCCGGGCCCGCAGGTCGTCGCCTCGGCGGATGGCTCAGGCCGCATCGTGAGATGCGCGGCCGGCCGCCTGCGGGCTCGCACGGACGGCCGGCGAGACAGACAGTCCCCATCCCCAACGTTGTTAGGTGAGTCATGAAGCACTTGTTCAAGAAGCTAGCCCGAAGTCTTTGGCGGATCTCGGCCCCCGTCAGACGACCCGTCGTACGCAAGTTCGATCACCATATTATACAGCTTCTCGGGTCCTTTTCAACGCGCGCCGATGTCCCGGCCAACCTGGAGCTGGCCTTAAGCAACGTCGTGGCGAACTGGCCCGGCTCCAGGTCCAATCGGCCAGCCTCGAACTAGTCCTGAGCAATGTCATGCGCGAGCCGGGCCGGCTTCAGCTCCCTCCGGCCAACCTCGAACTAGCCCTGAGCAGCGTCGTGCGCGAGCTGGGCCGGCTCCAGATCCAGGTCGAGATCCTCCAGCAACAGATCGATGACCTGCAGTCTATCGGCCAGGACGGTGCCCCCACCGAGAGCCGGCTGTCACGTCGTCGGAGAAATCGGCTGACTAGGTTCATTGAGCAGAGCGAGGTTCACCTGTTGGTGCACTCGAAGTCGGAGGCTGCCCACCTGTGAGGCCGCCGCCCGGACATGGCCCGGTGAGACGGGGACACCCGAAACGATTCGGCAGGTATCCTTGGATTTCACGATCTCACGGAAAGGAGGAGGCGCGTAGACCTGCCGGTTCTACCGACGGTCCCTTGCGTGGTCTAACCATGAAGTGGTGAATCCTTCTGAGAACCAGGCGGCCGCGTCCAACCTCGCCAGGATCAGGCGTGGCACCAGGCACCAAGCGACCGATCCTTACTTCCACGACATGAGGAGCAGTCGATGAAGAACAATCCCGCCCTGTCACATCCCAAGCGGGAAATCCCTCGCATCTCCTATGCTCAGAACAGGGAAGACATCCTGCTGGACCGGCTTTTCGGTGATCATGTGGGTCGGTACATGGATGTCGGCTCCTGCCATCCGATCCTCGATAGCAACACCCACTTCTTCTACGAGCGAGGGTGGCGCGGGGTGAACCTCGAGCCGAGGGTCTCCTCGTTCCACAGCTTTCTCCACCAGCGGCCCGAGGATCTGAACCTGAACCTGGCGGCCTCTGACTTCGACGGCGAGCTGACGTTCTACGAAGTCGACGACGACGGCCTCTCGACCGTGTCGGCCGAGATTGCCCAGGGATACCGACAGCGCGGAGTCGACGGTGGTCGAGCGACAGGTCCCGGTGCGCACAATCCGTAGCTTGATTGACACCTATGGAATCGAGCCGCCCGACCTGCTCTCGATCGATGTGGAGGGCCACGAGGCTGCGGTCATCCGGGAGACGCCTTTGGACTCCTGGCGGCCCCGAGTTCTTGTCGTGGAAGCGACCCTGCCCTTGACGACGACACCATCCCATCAGGACTGGGAGCCGATCCTGCTGGCGCAGGGCTACCTGTTCGCCGCATTCAACGGCGTGAACCGGTTCTACCTCCGCGAGGATCTGCGGGACCTGCTCGATCGGCTCGCAACTCCGGTCAACGTTCTCGACCACTTCGTGCCTTACGAGGTCGTGGTGCAGCACGAGCGCGCCGCGGACCTTGAACGGCGGCTGGCCTGCGAGCAGGACCGGATGGCCGTCGAGCGACACCGGCACGAAGAGTTCCACCGGGCCTGGGAGCGGGACCAGAGCCGCTTGGGAGACAGAGCGTCGCGCACATGGACTGGCGAGCGAGCCGTGTGGCAGGCCCGCCTGACCGCCTTCGAGGCCGAGCGAGCACAGTGGCACACGCGGCTGACCTCCTTCGAGGCCGAGCGAGCCGAGTGGCAGGCCCGCCTGACCGCCTTCGAGGCCGAGCGAGCCGATGTAGCAGGCCCGTCTGACCGCCTTCGAGGCCGAGCGAGCCGACTGACAGGCCCGCCTATCGCCTTCGAGGCCGAGCGAGCCGAGTGGACGCGCCGGCGCACGGCGCTGGTGCAGCACGGCGCTTGTCTGCAAGGCCAGCTTGAGGCAACCCAACGGCAGCTTCGACCGTATCGGCTGGTCGACTGTCTCGGCATTGTCACCGTCGGTTACGGCTGGGCGCGGAAGCTCAAGCACCGGCTAGTCTCGTGACTGCCGGCTCGAGAAACAGGCTGAACGATCAGCAGAACTCGTCGGCCGTCGGCGGTAGCACCAGCTTGGGCCCTTAGGCGCGGCAATAACTCGGACAGGACGTGGAGGCAGTGACGTCTCCTCAAATTAG
>CAWFAF010000101.1:0-248788 GCA_963813575.1 uncultured Planctomycetaceae bacterium | reverse complement strand
ATTTCGCCGCTCCTCGCGAACATCTACCTGCATTGGTTCGAGAAGCAGCACGGCCGTCATGACGGACCCGGGAGATGGGCGAACTCCAAGCTCGTGCGCTACGCTGATGACTTTGTGGTGCTGGCACGCTATCAATCGAGCCAGTTGGTCAATTGGATTGAGAGGATGCTCGAAGGGCGCTTCCGGTTGACGATCAATCGTGAAAAGACCCGCATCGTCAAGATGCGCGAACCGGGTGAGAGCCTGACGTTCTTGGGGTTCACGTTACGCTACGACCGCGATCTTCATGGTCGCGATCACCGTTATCTCAACGTGATACCTTCTGCGAAAGCGATGGCTCGAGCTCGGGAGAAGATCCGGGACCTGACCGGACCCCAGCGATGCTCTCTGCCCATCCCTCAGGTGATCCGCGAGATCAACCGGTGGACGATGAGCTGGAGTCGGTATTACCGCTACGGTTATCCCCGATCGGTATTCCGGCGGCTGAACTGGTATATCGGCTCACGCTTGAGTCGTCATCTGCGACGTCGGAGTCAACGACCCTTCCGACCTCCGGAAGGCACGACAATCTATGCCCAACTGCAGCGCTTCGGCCTGCGGCCATTGTGATTGTCTGAGGATGACTCCCTGTGCATGTCTTGGAGCGAGATCGGTCGGTAAAGCCGGATACGGGAAAACCGTCCGTCCGGTTTGAAGAGGGCGGAGGCGGCGTCGATCGCATGGCCAGCGGATATTGAGCCACGAACGGGGAAACCCTGACACGGACGTAAGCCGAAGCCTAACCGATCCCGCCCCTCCGCTACTCTACTAAACGGCGTCGGCGAACGCGGCGCGAGGGCCTCGACCGGGCGGGACTGGGCCGCCGAAATGATCGCCAAAACTGTGACATTCTGTGCCGAGTAAGGAAGGGGCGCCCGGCGGTCCCGGCATGCCGGGATTCGGGTTTCCCCTTCCTCCTCTAAAATTCCGTACGGCGGGTTTTCCCCAGTACGGCTTCAAATGGACCGTCAATAGCGACCTTCGGCGACATCCCAAGGCTTAAGTGCCGTCCACATGCGCCCCATGACACCGTCTTATACGCCACCGCAGTTCTTGCTCCCAGAAGTACGCGATCCCCGAAGGGATTTCCCCGTTGTAGAACCGTTAGGTTCAATGTGGCACGACTCCCAGCAGCGCCAACACGTCCATCCAGAGGCCCTTGGCTCGCCATCGGGTTTTGTTGTCCCGGCGGGTCATCGCTTACTACGGCCTCATCCGCCCCTCTGGACTCCTCTCCGCCGCTTATGGATTCGCGGCGGAGGCTGCTGCACCCAAGGTTATCGGCTTGGGGTGGGAATCCAGAGGTTCCCCAATTTACTCCGCTGGACTGTGCTCGCGTGCCGCCTCCCATACCCCGGTGGCCCCGAAGAGTGCACATGACTGTTGCTTCTTCTTCGGTATTAGCCTTCACCCCAATGTCACGGGTTCGACAACCACATTGATCATTTCGAGGCTGCAGAGTTCGTTCCGAGCTCAAATTCGTGCTCCTACTACGGCCCGCGAGCTGGCTAGCCCTCCTTACGAGGACGTTTACATTCGAGCTTGCGCTGGCCGGGTCGCCCCGAGCCAACGTCGAATATGACTACGTGGGTAAACAGTCAACTCCCACGACCGGACTTTCACCGGCAAGTCCAACGGCATTATGGGCTGCAGGCCGAGTAAGGAAGGGGCGCCCGGCGGTCCCGGCATGCCGGGATTCGGGTTTCCCCTTCCTCCTCTAAAATTCCGTACGGCGGGTTTTCCCCAGTACGGCTTCAAATGGACCGTCAATAGCGACCTTCGGCGACATCCCAAGGCTTAAGTGCCGTCCACATGCGCCCCATGACACCGTCTTATACGCCACCGCAGTTCTTGCTCCCAGAAGTACGCGATCCCCGAAGGGATTTCCCCGTTGTAGAACCGTTAGGTTCAATGTGGCACGACTCCCAGCAGCGCCAACACGTCCATCCAGAGGCCCTTGGCTCGCCATCGGGTTTTGTTGTCCCGGCGGGTCATCGCTTACTACGGCCTCATCCGCCCCTCTGGACTCCTCTCCGCCGCTTATGGATTCGCGGCGGAGGCTGCTGCACCCAAGGTTATCGGCTTGGGGTGGGAATCCAGAGGTTCCCCAATTTACTCCGCTGGACTGTGCTCGCGTGCCGCCTCCCATACCCCGGTGGCCCCGAAGAGTGCACATGACTGTTGCTTCTTCTTCGGTATTAGCCTTCACCCCAATGTCACGGGTTCGACAACCACATTGATCATTTCGAGGCTGCAGAGTTCGTTCCGAGCTCAAATTCGTGCTCCTACTACGGCCCGCGAGCTGGCTAGCCCTCCTTACGAGGACGTTTACATTCGAGCTTGCGCTGGCCGGGTCGCCCCGAGCCAACGTCGAATATGACTACGTGGGTAAACAGTCAACTCCCACGACCGGACTTTCACCGGCAAGTCCAACGGCATTATGGGCTGCAGGACATCGTCCGATTCTTGCTCTGTTCCAGGTGGCGAATCTATCAACTCCGCGCGCTGGTCAACACCGTAGACCGGTTCTGTTAAGCGCGCAGGGCACGCACAGTCCCGTTACCTAATTTTACGACATGAGGATCAGTTTGATTCCCACCGCCGCCGCCGCGGCAATGTGAGCTGTCTACCGCCCACATGGATTTTGAACGTCCAGCCATGACGATCCACTTTGACATCCCGAGTCACATCGAGCAACTGCTCCAGTCCGGCGGGATCGATCCTTCTCGAGAGGCCAAGGAGCTGCTACTGGTTGATCTCTATCGCAAGCACAAGCTCACACACCATGAGCTGGGTGAGGCGCTGGAACTCACCCGTTATGAAACAAATGGAGTTTTGAAGCGGCATGGCGTCCCGCCGGATTTCACGCTCGACGAAATTAGAGAAGAGACCATTTTTCTGGAATCGTTGCGTCAGCAGTGATCATCGTCGCCAACACATCGCCACTCAACTACCTTGTGCTCATCGAGGCCATCGAGATCCTCCCACGGCTCTTCGGAAGGGTGTATGCTCCCGAAGCGGTAATTCGAGAGTTGAAAGATCCAGGGAGCCCGGAAGCAGTCCGCGTCTGGGCCGCTACCCTGCCCGAATGGCTCATCGTCCAAGAGCCGACCCGCCTCGAACCGATTCGCGGACTCGATCCTGGCAAATCCTCCGCCATCGGTCTGACCCACGAGCTCGGCGCGGACGTCTTGCTCATCGACGATCGCGATGGCCGACAAGCGGCGCGAGACGGCGGTTTGCGAGTGGCCGGAACTCTGGGCGTCCTGAACCGGGCGGCTGGACTTTAGATTTGCGATCAGCTCCCTTGCATGTCTTATTTTTCCTGGTCTCGGGATTTTCTCCGCCGCGTTGTTCGCTCATGACGGAGCTTCTCCGCAATACCCTCAGATTTCACCAGACTATCCACGTCGAGGAGATCCTGTGGCCGGCCTACCGCACGCTTGTTCGCGATCAAGTCATTCCGTGAGATGACAACGTGACAACCCCATCGAGATCCGTCTTGACGCGGGCTCTCCAGGCATCGGCGAAGCGGACTCCCTCGATCGACATCAAGGCATCCACACGAGTCGGTGGCCGGCCCATCTGATAGAAGGCACCCGTTCACGGTCCGTGCAAATCAATCCTGTTCCGGGTGTAGGCACTACCCAGGGTAGGAGCTTCAAGTGAGGGGCGGTTCGTCCGATAGGCTCCGGAGCAGTGACGTGAGTTCCTGGCGACGTGGCTCAAGAGTTGAGCGGACGGCCTTCTGATTGATCCAGTAGATCAAGGTGTAGACGCCCCCCACGACGACGGTTACGAAGGACGTCTCGATGGCTGCCTCCCAGACGTTCCCCCTCGACAGTCGTCGCCAGAAGCTTTGTGCGAAAAACGCCAGCATTGGGACGGCCAGGGGCAGAAGGTACCACCAATGCACGTTCCGGAGCAGCCAGATCTGATGCTCGACCTCGGCCAGGGAGCTTTCCACCCCCCGGACCAGCGGGTCGCCCGGCAGAGCCCGCCGCCGGCTCTGATGCCTTCGGTTAACCGTCATGAACGCGGCGATCCACACGATCCCCGGCATCACCAGGTACCACGTCCACGGCAGGCCGATCCCGACCCCCATGCCGACCCACACGGGCAGGAGAAGCAGGCTGACGACCACCTCCCGGACGTCTCGCCAGAAGATCATGGCCGCGAACTGCTGTTGGCCCCGACGGAACTCCTGGACGAGTTGATCGGTATCGACCGCCGGCAGGGGCTGCGACTGCCAGGCTTCTTGAAGCGGGTCAGGGGTCATGCGGCTCCTCCTTCATGAGTTCGCCCAGGGCTTTTTTCGCCCGGTGCAGCTTCACGCCCACGTTGCCCTCGGAGACGCCCAGTACCTCGGCCATCTGGCAGTAGCTCAGGCCGTCCAGATGGAGCAGGACCAATGCGGCCTCAGTCCCGGGCAGCCGACGGATCGCGCCGAAGAGCCGTTCGACGAGGTCGCGGTGGGCGCCTTCCCGGGCGATGTCCCCGGATGCCGGTAGGTTTTCGCCGTTGAGGAGGGGGCGTTGCCGGGTGTGACGACGGCGTTCCTTGCGGTGCCAGGCAAGCGCGGTGTTCAGTGCCACCCGGTAGCACCAGGTAGTGGCACTCGCGTGGCCCTGGAACTGCGGCAGCGACCGCCAGACCTGGAGCAGGATTTCCTGGGCCAGGTCCTGGCTGTCCTCGGCCGTGAGCGTGTAGGCGCGGGCCACCTTCAGGACGGTCCCGCGGTGCTCGATGAGCCAGTCCTTGAACATCGTCTCGGCTTTTTCGTTGGGCACTTCGGCTCTCCCGCTTTCCCTTCAGAAGAGTTGGTAGCTCGAGGCCCCGATTTATTACCGACCAGGTTCACCCCAGCGTCACCTCGATCCTCGCCAGCTCGCTGGGTGTGAGGTCGACGAGAATGCCATCGCCTTCGGTCGACAAATCGATCACGGTCTCGCCCTGGAAGTCGACCTGGCGCGCCCAGGTGGGGTTGCGAAAGAAACGCAGGCGGCAGCGGGCGGAGTGGCCCGAGGTTTCCAGCAGGTGGATCGCCAGGCCCCAGCCGCGCCCGTCGCTCGTCGACTCGAGGAAGCTGACGCTGGTCATGGCGATCGACTTGTGGTCCAGATGGATCAGCCAGCCGCGAGCGCCGAGGGCCGGCGGTCCTTCCTCGGTCGGCACCACGGGGGCCGGAGTGATCAGGTCGAGTGCGGCGTGGAAAGGGTTTTCAAGATCGAGCACGACCCCCAGGCGGAACGACCGACCGGTCTCCGAGCCGGCCACGAGCAGGGTGTCGAGCATGCGGCCGCCCTGCTTTTGATGGTAGGGAAGACCACCAAAGAGCAACGCAGTGCGCTGGCGGCGAGTCGAGATGTCGAGCGCGTCGGGTGTCTCGGGACGGTCGATCTCGGTCATCTCGGGTGCCAGCATCACCGTCCGGCGCAGCATGGCGGCCGGGTCGGGCCAGGCCCAGCGGCAGGCCAGATAGTGACTCCAGGGATCGGCCACGACCGCTCGCTCAAGCCAGGCTGGGTCCAGCTCGCTGAGCTCAACGTTGATCTCAAGGACTGGCCGGCCGGTCCAGAGACGGTATCGCTGGACGAACCGAGCAAGGCTCCGTCCACCCGTCGGAGCGACGATCGCGCCCGAGGCCGTCGCCTGAACCAGGGCGGGTCCGGCGTAATCGACATCGAAGCGATCGCACTTCATTTGGCCGTGCGCGGGCTTGCCGCCGGAACTCGTCCAGGCCCGTCATGACGAGCTGTTGGCCGAGCCTGGGGGTGTCCTCGCCCGCCGCCATGACGCCGCGGATTCCGCCGGTGGCCTCGTCGATCGAGACCTCAATCGTCTCGTTCTTGAGCGAGCGGCCCCGGGCCGAAAGTCCCCCCGGCTGGGCTGGCGGCACATCGAGGTTCGGTTCCCGGGGAACCCACGCGAAGCCGAACGCCGGCAGATCGACCACGGCGTAGACGCCCTCGTCGGTGAACTGGGCGGCTCGAAGCGGCCCTTCGGGGCGAAGATCGAGCGCGGCGTCAGGCAAGATCACCGCGACTCGCCGGGGAACGCCCAGCGGATTGAACACCAGGTAGCCAGGTCGCGATGCAGGCGAAACCGTGGTTCGTGGCGCGATGATCCCTCGCGCCAGCTTGCCGGCCCAGTAAGGCTCTAGCTCATCGAGCGCGGTTGACGCCTCGTCATGGCGGCCGGTCTCGATCAAGGTCTCGACCATCGAGGAATCCAGCGCCTCGCTGCCGGCATCGGCGGCCGCCTCGGGCTCGACCTGAGCGCCTGCGGCGGTGCCCGACGCGGCGATGCCCGAGGCCGCCGCGCGGATCATCTCGACCGCCGCGAACCTGGCACGCAACTGGTGGTGCTTCGCCAGCCGCGAGATCGGCCGCGGATCGCGCCGGGCCGCGGCCTGGGCAAGGTACGGCGAGGCATACGAGTCGGGATCAGGCCGGAACGTTTCGTAGGGGCGGTCGGTGAGGTGGAAATAATCGTTGAGTGTGACCCAGCGGCCCAGCACCGGGGAATAGCTCGGCGGAGCGGCGAAGATCGAGATACCAGGAAGCCACCGGGCTGGGCCAGTGGACCAGCGCGAGGGTGGCCACGTGATCGTTCTTCATCGTCGCGGCGATCTTCCAGGGGATCAACAGCCCATGTACCGCCCGATCGGCCGCCAGCGGAGGCCGGAGCAGTGATTCCAGACTGCTGCCGTCCGGACTCTCCCACAACCGCTTGACTTCGGAACGGATCGGGAACCGGCCGGCGTCAAACCCCAAGTGAAGCGCGAAACGGAAACCGAATCGCTTGGCGAATCTGAGGAAGCTGCGTGTACAGGCCGAACCGCCTCCGCGCGTAAGTCTCGACGTTGCGCTCCTGAAGGCAAGCCCGATAAACCTGTCCTCCCTTGCGGAACTGCCAGAGGATCGACTCGACCGGATAAATCAGATCTTCCGCTTCGGCGTAGGTGCCGCCGGCGATGTCGAGCCAGCCCTCCGTGATGGCCTCGCAAACAGCGGCGATCCGATCCGGATCTTGGTTGGCCTGGTTCTCGATAGCCTGGGCCGGGGCCAGGAGGGTGACGGCGACATGACATTCGAGCGGCCCGGCCAGCACGCCCGCCGGCATTGCGGGGTCGAGCAGGCACAGGTCGACCAGATACGCGTCAACGGGGTAAAACCGCTCACGGGCCTGGGTGAGCACCTCGAAGCCGGCTCGCAGTCGGTTGATGGCGGTCGGCCGGTCGCAGATCTGCCAGGCGTCGGCGCCTGCGAGAACCTCGCGAGTCAAAGCCTCATGATTGATCGCATCGGCATGCCCCATGGCAATGGCAAGGTCGTGCAGCAGCCAGTTCGTTGTTCCTAACGCCAGGAAATCGTTTGCGACCGCCATCATCCCGGCATCGTCAGACGTCTCGGGCGTCCCCACGGCCCCCAGGTGTTCCTGGATCTGGCGGATCAAAGCCGGGCGGTCCGTGCCGGCCTCGATCACCAGCGAGCCCGCGTCTTCCGCGCCCGTGCGGTAGCCGGAAGGAAGCAGATTGGCCGGGTCGCCGGCGACCACGCGGATTTCCCGTGGGCCGGGAGTTGAAGGCGTCTCGATCGGTTCGATCCTGGGCAGGGCGGCAGCGCGGGCGAGCAGTGACGGGTGCCAGAGGGCCGAGACGGCGCACCAGGCCTGCTGGGCGAGCTCGTCAGACAGGCTGGCCGGCGGCTCCTTGCCCTGGTGGCTGATGAGCGCCACAAGCGTCCAGCCGCCGCGAGGAGAGGCCACCGAGACCTCGGAGCCCGGTTCAACCGCGAGGCTGGGCGGGTCGATCTCAGGCTCTCGAGCGGCCCATTCCTCGCCGCTTTCCGTGCCCGGCTCATCGGCGTGTTCGGGTTCGGTGGGTGCGGTGCCTCCGGCGGGAGTCGGGTCTTCGGGTCCGAGGTAAGGCATGCTCATTCCATCAGGCTCCGAGCGCCGATTTGAGGTCGCGGATCTCGGCGGTCAGGGCGTCAAGGCGCTGGCGCAGGTCGTCGATTTCCGCACGCACCTGGGCGATCTCGCTGCTCCAGGCCGGCGCCGTCACCGCGGCGGCAAGCTCGGCTCGCGACGTCGAAACTCGTGCGGGCAGGTCGTCGTCGCCTGCCGGCCGCGGCGCTGGCGGCGAAGGCATGGCGAACCTTCTCGAGCTCTTCCGGAGGGTAGAGCCCGTGGGTCACCATGACCCCGCGCTTCTGGCCCGGCGGCGAAAGGTAAACGACCAGGCCGCGAGGCGTGAGCGCTTCAAGCAAGTTCTGGAGCGCCGCAAGGTCGGCGAGGGGTTCCATCCGGCTCACCCTGGAGCGCAGCTCGCCCTCGGTCTGCGGCCCGCGCAGCAGAAGCTCGATGATCACCGCGAGCTCCGCCTTGCTCACCTTGAGCCATTCATAAAGCGTATGCTTCCACCGCGGGACCCGGCTGCCGCCGGCCTCGACCATGATCACCGCGCCCTTCTTGCGCAGGCTATGCAGCGTGTCTTCGACGTCGTCCTGGTCGTAGTTGGTGATCGGGTCGCGATTCGACTTCTGGTTGCAGCCGGCCACCAGGGCCGCGACGCTGAGCGGGTAATACTCCGGCGTTGTCTTTCCCTTTTCCGCAAGCACGCCCACGACGCGGCGTTCCCGCGGACTCAGCGGCACCCAGGACGCTCCGGGTCCGCTCGTCGATTCAGCCTGACTCATGGTCGATCCCGCCTCCGATCGCGGACTGAGCCCCCTCATTCCGGACCGCGGGTAGATTGGCCCGCGGCCTCCCCGTATCGAGGCTCACGGCAGCTCGAGCCGCAGGGTCTCGCTGATCCGGTTGGTGAAGTTGGCCAGGGCTACGGTAACGGCCAGCTCGAGGAGTTCTCGATCCGATAACTTCTGTTTGAGGCGCTCGATCGCTTCGTCACTGACGATCACGTTGCGAGTGACCTCATCGGCATAGGCGAGCACATCGTGCTGCAGCTCGTCGTAGATGGCGTTCTCCTCATAGCTCTCGGTCTCGTTTACCTGGCGCTCGTCGAGCCCGGCCTTGCGGCCCCCCTTCTTGTGATGCTCCAGGCAGTAGCCGCAGGCATTGATCTCCGACGCCCTGATGTAGGCCAGCTCGCGAAGCTTGGGATCAAGCTGCATCTTGCCCAGAGCCCCGTTCATCGCCAGGAACGCCTCGAGCACCTCGGGGTTATGAGCCAGGGTGCGCAGGAAGTTGGGCACTTCGTGCCCTTTCTTCTCCATGCCTTCAAAGACCGGCCTGACTTTATCCGCGGCCTCCGCGGTCGATACGTAGCTCACAAGCGCCATGGAAGGTGTCCCCTCTGTCTTCAAGCAGTCGGTTGCCAGACATTGATCGTCCTGGATGAATTGTCATCCTAGCCGCCCGGGCGCAGCGGCATCAAGAAGCCACCCCTACGCAATGAGCCTGGGGTGAGGCTGGGCAGCTCGCCCGGCGAGGAAAGGGTCCGAAGTGTTCTTGATAGGTCGATTAGCAAGAGGAAAAGAGAAAGCAGCGGAGGGCAGGCCTCCGCTGCTTGAAATTGGTGCTGAATTAATACCTGGGGACCGCCTGCTCCGGAGCGGCCCCCAGGTTTTCGTTTATCAGTAGGCATCTGCGCTGACCACTTCGCCGCCAGACTTGGTGGATAGCGCCTGGTAAACGCCCATCTGCGTGCCTGGGGCGATCACCTGCACGCCACTGCCGTTGTCGGTGACCCCTCTGGGATAGCCGGTGGTCGGGTTGAATGGCCAGGTGCTGATCGAGTCTTTGAGGAACTTAACCGATCCGTCGCAGAAGGCGAAATTCGCCCCGCCGGGTGGTAAGCTCGAGGCGGCTTCGACCCATGAGTCAGTTGTATTCCTGACTCACATCGTTGATCTTCTTGAACGGGTTGATCGGATACAAGCTGTTGAAAAGCGTGTCGGAGGCAACCGCGTCGCCCCACCAATCGAAGCAGCCCGAGGATCAGTGCCCGACGTGGTCTTCCCGAAGAGCCCGTTTGCCCGTTCACCATAAAACATCGTGTTGCTGGTTCCGTCGGTGATCTTGGCGATGCTGGCCGAATCGCAGTAGCGGAACACACCATTGATGGTGTTGTTCAGCGGTGTGAACTGCGGGCAGCTCGACATCTGGGCGGGATAGATCACACGGTGCAATACAGAAGCGGCTCGGCGAACCATGTTCCTGTGCAGGCCGGCGTAACTGGTGTAGGCGTACGGCCAGATCCGGGTTGTCGTCCATACACGCCGAGCTGTCCCACCTTGCCGGCGATCTGGCCGTCGCTCGGGCACCACAGCGTCGTAACCCCGTCATATAGACCGTGCGGTTGGGCCGGAGTAGATGCTCCGGCTGAAGTTCATGGCGTTGTAGAGCGGCTGCTGCTCGAACTGACCGAGCATCGAGACGAACGTGCTCTGGTCCTCGACGTAGACGCAACCCGAATATGGGGTCGGGCTTCATCGGGCTGCCCGATGGGGAACGTGCCGTTGACGTCGTGATAGTTCATGGCGGCCAGAGCGATCTGCTTGAGATTGTTGACGCACTGCGCCCGCGCGGGCCGCCTCGCGGGCCGACTGCACGGCAGGCAAGAGCAATGAGATCAGGACCGCGATGATGGCGATGACCACCAGCAATTCGATCAGCGTGAAGCCCCGACGGAACTGGAGTCTCGGAGCCATGACTTAGACTCCTTGTTGAAGAGCAGAGAAGAATAGACGAGATACACAAAAAGCAAACAGCGAGACCACAATCGTGGCGACATGTCGGTGGGCGCAGCGCGTACGGCTCAGTCGATTTATCCTTCCTCTTGCTGGCTTTCTCAGCGGCCTTATCTTGAGGCTGTCTCCATGCAGCTTGAGGCGGTCCCTGCCCGCCTTCCTCGACCGGAGTTCCGGTCGGGCTACCGGAGTCTCGTCGCCACCACATCCGCGAAGAAAAAGCGGGATCCGACCAGAAGGCCGAGGCGCATGCACTGGCGCCTGCCCATTCGCCGCACTGGATCGACCATGAATATACAGCCCCTCATGCAATAAAAACCGCTGATTGCGGCTGGATTTGCACCCGAGCCATCAGCGGATCATCGCCAAACACTTAACTGGTATGATCGTCGCGAGAATCCAGCACTGCCGCGGAGAGGAGGGTCGGCAAAGCAATCGCAGCCTGCGGGACTGTAAAAACGAATCGAAGGGGAGACTTGCGAACCGACACCAATGCGGTCGCCTTCACCTCCGCCTCGGTCAAGGACGACTTAACATAATCCAAGTCAATCGCTCATTCAAGCACCACGCAGAAAATTCTGATGCAATCCCTTGATACTGCGCCAACGAAGGAATTCGTTGGCCGCGGCGATGGGGATTTCTCCGGTTCGGAGATGCTTACAAGATGACCCTGAGACGGCTAACGATTGCATCCCATTGGCTGCGAGTGTCGCGGGACGGATCCGGCCAGACGGTGAGGAAGCCGCCGTAGCCGATTTCCTCCAGAGCGCCGAGGTAGGCTTCCCAGTCGAGGACCCCGGGAGCGAAGCCCAAGCCGCGGGGGTTCTGAGCGGCCGCCGCTTTGCCCGTCGCGTCGCCGGCGTAGGCGTGCGCCACCCAGTTCGAAAGCTCCACGATCGTCGCCACCGGGTCGATCCCCGCGCGCAGCAGGCTTGATGGATCGATGCTTGCGGCTAGCCCCACCAAGTTCAGAGAGTCGAGAAAAGCCTTGAGCCGGGCACCGCTTTCCGAGCCGGTTTCGATGGCCAGCCGAATACCGCGGTGGTCGGCCCGCTGGCCCAGCGAAGTGATCGCCGAAGTGAAGATCTCGCGACGCTCTTGTTCGTCCTCCGGCGGCACCGCGCCCACCCGGGCCAGCACGAGGTTCGTACCTAGCTCATACGCCATGGCGAAGGCAGCATCCGCGCGGCGCATCCTGTCGTCGAGCTGGTCGATCGTGTCGAACGGCCGGCGCGTCGGCAGGCTGAGAGCGACGAGCGAAAGCTCGAGCGTTCGTAACAGGTGGCGAAGCTCGCGGCGCCCTGTCTCGCTCAGCCGCTGCGGTGCCAGATCGCCGATAGCGTCGATCACCACGCCTCGCGCGCCCAGCCGAGCGGCTTCGTGAATCTGGTCGCGGATCGGGCGGCCAGGGTCGAGCCGCAGTCCGAGGGGATGGCGGATCATCGATGTGGGTCCTCGAGGCAGTGCGGATCGGTCACTCGTAAGCGATTCCGAGATTCTCTCGCAAAGAGATCAGAATCGCAAACGATTCCTCCGGGCAGAGCGGAAATCGGCGGTAATCAGACTGTGCAGCATCCGTCCGAGCGCGGCCATCAGCGCCCGATCGTGTTGAAGAGATCGAAGGAATTGGCGAAGATCGGAGGGTACTCGGGAGTCGCGCTCGGCTTATGATTTTGACAGATCGTTTCAAAACCATGGCGACGCCGGCCCCGCGCACGGTCGTGCAACAGGTTCTGGACCTGCCGGCCGAGCGGCTGGCGGCGGTGATCGGCGGCTGGCCCGAGCCGGCGCTCTTGGTCAGCGGGCCAGGAACTGGGCGAGGCCGGGCGATGGAGCATCCTGGCCGCGTATCCCCGCCTGGTTTTCGAGGCCACCGGAGCGGGCTGGTCGCTTCGTTCCGACGCCGGATCGTCCGAGACGGAACGGAGGTGATCCGCTGACCAGGCTGGCCGAGCTCTCGCACCGGTTCGGCCTGGCCGAATCGGCGGCGATCGAAGAAGCCCATGAGCCGAGCGCTTGCCCTTTTCAAGGCGGGATGATTGGCTTTCTTGGGTACGACCTGGCCCCTTTGATCGAACGGCTGCCGCGCAAGGCGCCTGCCGATTCTCGATTGCCAGACCTGCGCATGGCCCTCTACGACACCGCAGTCATCATCGACCATCAGACCGGCAAAGGTCGTGCTCCACGCCTGGGACCTTACCGGCGAAGGACGCGAGGCGGCCGAGCGCCGATGCCGCTTCTGGCGGCGAGCCCTGCGACAGCGCGGTCGAGTCTCCCCGGCTGATCCGGCGCTCGGAGCTCGGACCGCTCTGCCGCCAACTTCGACCGTGGATACTTACCTCGACACAGTCCGCCGGGCACTCGAGTACATCGCGGCCGGCGACGTGTTTCAGGTCAACCTCTCGCAACGGTTCACGGCGCAGGGAGAGATCGAACCGCTCGACCTTTTCTCGCGGCTGTGCGCCGTGAGCCCGGCACCGTTCTCGGCATTCCTGCACTGGCGCGACCTGGCGGTGGTTTCGGCCAGCCCCGAGTTGTTCTACCAGACCCGGGGCGACCTCGTGGTCACCCGGCCCATCAAGGGAACGCGGCCCCGCGGCAGCAGACCCAGAGGAAGATCGCCGACTGGCCGCAAGAGCTGGCCGGGTCGGCCAAGGATCGGGCCGAGCTGACCATGATCGTCGACCTCGAGCGCAATGATCTGGGTCGCGTCTGTCAGTACGGCACTGTCCGCGTGATCGATCCCCTGGCCGTCGAGAGCTTCGCCCAGGTTCACCACCTGGTGGCTACGGTGGAGGGCCGGCTGCGACCGGGCGTCGGGCCCGATCGACGTCGTCCGCGCCGTCTTTCCAGGAGGATCGATCACCGGCGCCCCCAAGATCCGGGCCATGCAGATCATCGACGAGCTCGAGCCCACCCGCCGAAACCTCTACACCGGGGCGATCGGCTATCTGAGCCAGGGAGGCTCGAGCGCTTTCAACATCGCGATCCGTACCATGCTGGTCGAGGGAGGCCAGGTGAGCTACCAGGTGGGAGGAGGGATCGTCGCCGATTCCGACCCCCAGGCGGAATATGAGGAGACCTTGCACAAGGGCAGGGGCCTGCGCGCCGTACTCGAGGGGAAGGACGGCCGGCCATGATCTGGGTTCGAGGTCAGCTTGTGGCCGATGACGCGCTCCAAGTCAGCGTGCTGGACCGGACGTTCGAACACGGGCTTGGTCTGTTCGAGACCTTCCGCACCTGGAACAGGCACCCCACGCTCCTGCCTCGCCACCTGCGGCGGCTGCGCCGGTCCGCGGCCGAGCTTGATCTCGCGCTCGACCCCGCCAGCCTGCCCGACAGCCAGGCTGTGCGAGATCTCCTGAACGCCGACGGACGCGAGGGTGACGCCGTACTCCGGATCACGCTCAGCGGGGGTCTGTCGGCCTCGCGCGGGCTCGCTCTGGATGCGGTCATTTCCGCTGCCCGAACCCATCGGCGGGGACAGGAATCAGTCTCGGCCCCGCCAGCATGGCGCGGGGAGTTCCTCTGGCCGGACACAAGACCCTCAATTACTGGCAAAACCGCTTGATGTTCGACGATGCGCACGGCAAGGGTTGCGATGAGAGCTTGAGCATCTCGCCCGACGGCATCGTGTGGGAGGGGTCCAGGTCCAACATCTTCGTGGTGATCGATGGAGAGCTGTTGACTCCGCCCTGCGACGGCAGGGTCTTGCCGGGGATCATGCGGGCCCTGGTTCTGGAGCAAGCCGTCCGCTTGGGCCTGAACGTTCGGGAGACGCCTCTTCGACTCGTCGATCCGTCGTTTCGACCGCAGGAAGTTTTCCTGACCAACTCGGTCCGGGGCATCATGCCCGTGGGGCGATGGGGCGATGCGCGCTATCCGCGCCCGGGCCGATCGCCCGGCGGCTCTGGGACGATATCTTGCCCTGGCTCGAATCCGGAGGAACCAGACCATGAAGACGATTGCCGAGGTGGTGCGGTGGCTCGAAGAGTTCGCCCCGCCGCGGTTGGCCGAGCCATGGGACAACGTGGGCCTGCTCTGGGGAGATCCCGCGGCCGAGGTCGAGCCGGGTCATGACCTGTCTGACCGTCACAGGCCCCACGGCGGCCGAGGCGGTCGCGGAACGCGCCGATTTGATCGTCAGCCATCACCCGGTCCTGTTCCGCGAGGCCAAGCGCATCCGCGCCGACTTGCCAGCCACCGCGCCGCTGTGGACGCTGGCAAGGGCCGGCATCGCCATCGCCAGCCCGCACACGGCGTTTGACAGTACCGCCGGAGGAATCAACGACGGGCTCTGCCAGCGCCTGGGGCTAGTGGACGTCACGCCCCTCCGGCACTTCAGTCCGGCGTCTACTTACAAGATCGTGGTCTTTACACCCGAGGCCGATCGCGACGGCGTCCTCGCGGCGGCATTCGCCGCCGGGGCAGGCCGGATCGGCGCCTACAAAGAATGCTCGTTCGCGGTACCGGGGCAGGGCACCTTCTTCGGAACCGACGAAGCAAACCCCGCGGTTGGCAAGAAGGGCCGGCGCGAGACGGTTGACGAGCTGCGGCTCGAGTTCCTCTGCCCGGAGGAACGGCTGGGCCCGGTTCTCGCGGCGATCAGGACCGGACACTCGTACGAAGAGCCGGCTATTGACGTCTACCCGCTGCATTCTCTGCCCGCGGGCTCGGGCGCCGGGCGGATCGGCAATCTGGTCGAGCCGAGAACTCTCGAATCGTTCGCCGCGATCGTTGCGCGAACACTCGGCCAGTCGGCCGTGCAGATGGCCGGCGATCCTCGGAAACCGGTCCGGCGGGTGGCCGTGGCGTGCGGAGCGGGGGATGATTTTCTGGCCGATGCCGCGCGAGCGCAGGCCGATGTGCTGCTTACCGGCGAGGCCCGGTTCCACCGCGCCTGGAAGCCGAGTCACTGGGAATCGGCCTCGTCCTGGCCGGTCATCACGGCACCGAGCGACCGGGGGTCGAAAATCTGGCCGAGCGCATCGCCAAGGCGTTTCCTGAGTTGACCGTCTGGCCCAGCAAGCATGAGCGCGATCCGTTGCAGCTCATTCACGCGGTGGAGCAAGCGCACGCCGCGCCCAGCCAGGGACAGAGTCGGACACGATCTGACTTCCGGGCCCGTCGTGCGCACGGACGCAAGAAAAACCCCGGGGAAGACACCCGGGGGAGAGTATTCGCGAAATGGCAGACATGGTTGCAAGAAGCTGCGACCTCGGCCCGTCTCGTCGGGCGGGGTGAGCCCGTCACTTCTTCTTGGTCTTGGCCCCGTTGGCGTCGGCAGTCTCTTCCTCCTCGAATTCGACTTCAACCGCCTCGCTCGAGCTTCCTTTGCCGGTGCGCGTCGTTGGAACGGCCAGGTACATCTGGTGCTCCCACTGGCCGGACCAGAACTGTCCCGTCCATCGTTGCAGCGAGATCGCGCGAACGGTCGGGCGATCCTCATCCCTGATCACCTCGCCCCACGCCCCGGTGTACGCGGCACGAACCTGCGAGGAGCTTTCGCCCACGCATAGCAAACGCTCACCATTGGGAGCCAGGCAGGCAACGGCTCGCCAGTCTTGAGCACCACTTGATCCACTACTCATGGTTGTTCATCCCCGCCCGGCGCACGCGAAATCAGACTTCCAGTTTCTGAACGCAAATTCTTGCGTGGCACCGGGTCTTTGTTATTCAGTAAGTCTTCCCGGAATCAACCTGGAAACCTCGTTGGTCAAGAAACAAAAAGCCCCGGACAGCACGGTGAAATCCATCGGCCCGAGAAAAAAGCTAACAGCACATCCCGGCTTGCACCGAGCGTGCATGTAGGCACCGGGACGCTGGTCCGACCCAGGAAAAAGTCGAGGGAGGCGGGCAAGTCTGGGGCTGGAGCCGGCAGGACCGGACAGTAGCGGCTCGTCCTGTGCGGCGAGCGGCTGGTTTCCCACCGCAACCGCTCCCAGTCTTCCATACTTAGAGAATTGTAGCGTGCCTGGGACAGACCGGCGACTAAAATTGTGAAAAACTTGCGACGATTTCTTTTCCGTTGCGACTTTCGGTCAGTCTAGCCGCGACCCAGGGTCAGTAGCACCTTGCCGCCGCGTCCGATCGACTCGGCTTGGCTTGCGGCTCGATTGATCTCACTCAGCGAGGAACGAAGCACCGACCTCCGAGCTGAGCACTTCCTGGCGAATCAACGCCGCGATCTCGCGAAAAAGCAAGAGGGACGACGGGATCGATCGCTCTCTCATCCAGTGGCCCAGCCAGAAGCCCTCGACCACCTTGCGGCCCGAGATCAAGAGCCGGGGATCAATCTGGATGGGCTCGCCGGAGAGGGTACCATACACCACGAGCCGTCCCGAGGGCGCCAGCGACCGGAAGATGCCCGTGCCGGTCTCGCCCCCGACCGGGTCCAGCGCGTAACGCACGCCCTCTCCGCCGGTGATCTGCTCTAACTTGCTCGTCAATTGGACCTTCCGACGAACTGATCACGGCATCAGCACCCATCCGAACCAGTTCGTCCTTGGCTTCGGAGCGGCGGACGACGTTCAGGGTCTTGAACCCGTCGTGCCGGCCCAGCCTGATGATCATCTTGCCCAGGGTTGATCCGGCCGCGGATTGGAGCAACCAGTCTCCCTTGCGGACTTGCAAGACGTGCCGGACCATGGCGAGCACGGTGGCCGGGTTCACGAAGAAAGTTGCCGCCTGCTCATCCGGAATGTCGTCGGCGATGGGCCGTGCCTGGCGCGCGGGGATGACGGCGTATTCGGCCCAGTTGCCGCCACGCGAGTTGATCGCGGCCACTCGCTTGCCCAGGGCCCACCGGCCCAGGAGCCCCGGTCCCGCCTTGTCGACGATACCCACGCCCTCGAAGCCTGGCGTCGCGGGCAGCGTTGGCAGCACGCCGTAGCGGCCCCGCACCACCAGCAGGTCGGACGGGTTGATCGGGCTCGCGATCATCCGCACCCGGACCTCGCCTGGTCCTGGCTCGGGATCGGGCACCTCGCGAACGCTCAAGACTTCCGAAGGCTCGCCGAACCTCTCAAAAACCGCGGCTTTCATTCCCAGGTTCTCGCTCAGTGGCTGAAGGATTCTGAAGACAAGCCGATCGGGGCCGGCCCCTTGGGCGGAATCTCAATCTCGGCTATCTTAATGGGGTCGCCGCCGGAAACCTACCGGGAACACACATGAGCACACCAAACGAACTGCTGGTTTCGACCGACTGGCTGGAACGACACCTCGACGACCCCGGCGTTCGCGTCGTTGACATGCGAGGCTACGTGGTCACGCGCCCGCTCGAGCCCGGCGTCGAGCAGGCCGATTACCAGGGCGCTCGCGAAGAATACCTCGCCGGCCACATTCCCGGCGCAGTTTACGTCGACTGGACGCGCGACATCATCGATCCGGACGACTCCGTTCCCGTCCAGATCGCGCCCCCGGACCGATTCGCCCAGGCGATGGCCGATCGTGGAGTGGGCGACCAGACGCATGTGATTGCCGTCGATCACAGCGGCGGCCAGTTCGCCACCCGCTTGTGGTGGGCACTTTCTTATTACGGTCATGAAAACGTCAGCGTGCTTGAAGGGGGCTGGAACCGCTGGGTCGATGAGGGACGACCTGTGGCACAGGGTCCCGTCACGCCTCCTCGCGCCGTCTTCACGCCGCGAGTCCGACCGAAGTTGCGAGTCACGGCCAGCGAGCTTGCCGGACGTCTGGGCGAGCCTGAATTGCAACTGATCGACGCCCGCGATCCCGGCCAGTACTCAGGTGCTCGCCGCCGCGGCTCACGCGGCGGCCACATCCCCGGCGCGCTCAATCTGCCTCGTGAGCTCTTCTTCGCGTCGGCAGGGGGCTTTCACTCCCTGGATGAACTGCGCCAGCGGGTTGAACCAGGCCAGGATCGCACCTGACAAGCCGGTCGTCGCCTACTGCAACGGCGGAGTCGCCGCCACGGTCGTCCTCTTCAACCTGGCCCGGTTGGGATACACGCAAATGGCCAATTACGACGGCTCATGGAACGAGTGGGGAGAGCGGGAAGACCTGCCCGTCGAAACGTGATGCCGGTCGGGGCTGAGTCCGGTAGGGTGGGTGAGTGGAGCTAAGCGAAACGCGACCCACCGGAGTGCCTTGGACTGAATCACTCGCTTGCACTCCGATGACCAACCCTACGGGCGTCACTCCTGGGGAGGCAGGTTCGCTTGCTCTCTGAGGATTCCCTCAACCAGCGCTCGGTGCCGCTCGGCGGTCGCGGCTCGATGCTCGTAGTTCCGTGCTTCCGTTTCGTGTCCACGCGATCGCGCGTGAGTCGCGAACTGGCGAGCCAGAACCTGTTTCTCCCTGAGCATCCGCACCGTCTGGCTGAGCCATCTCTCAAGGACTTCCGTCTGCCCCAGGGCAACGGCATCCGACGTGTAGATGTGTCCCGTATGGCACCGGAATTCGACGAATCCTATGCCGTCAACTTGCCATAACGTGCCGCCGCAATCCGGGCACGTGAGCACCGAGACGTTGCCGGCACGCTCGCCACGTTCTTGTGAGGCGATGTCTTCCTCGGCTCGAAGTGATGCGACATCGAGCGGGTCGTTCATGGCTGAATTCCGATCTGGCTGTGACCCGACGAGATTGGTCAGGGCCTTACCAGTCTCGGAGAGGGGCAGGATGATGGGATTCTCAAGATGATGTATTGCACTCTCGGGCATCTGGCGGAACAAGGCGTCGTCCGGATCCTGGACGAGAGCGACGCCTCCCGCCCTTTCCACGGCCATCAGCCCCGCGGTGCCGTCGTTGAGCAACCCCGACAGAAGTAAGCCGATCACGCGATTTCCGTAATAACGGGCCGCCGATCGAAATAAAGGATCGATCGCCGGCCGGCAATGATTGATTCTGGGTCCCCAATCGACCTCCACGTGTCCGTCCTCGAGCGTCATGTGGTGATTGGGGGGGGCGACGTAAATGCGGCCTGGCTGGATCGGTTCGCCGGACCGAGCGTGGAACGCCGGTAGCGGCCCGGATCTGCTCAGAATCCTGGGCAAGAAGCTCATCTGGTCAGTGGGGAAATGAACGACCACGAAGACCGCCGCCTGCAGGTCGGCAGGCAGGCCGGCAACCAAGCTGCGAAGCGTCTCGACGCCGCCGGCCGAGGCCCCGATGACGACGATATCGCGGCCTGGCATTTCGACACTCCGTGTTTGCTTGCCATGCACGAGAAAGTGCCTTCAGAATTTTTTCATAATACGATCCTAACCTACCTCATTGCAAGCTAGCTCCTACCAGCGGACGTCGGTTTGGGTGGCCGCGGCTTGGGTGTTCCCGCGCTCGGCCGGAACAGGATCGTCTTGATCTCGAAGGGATGGAAGTCCAGGCGAACCGAGCTGTCGCTGAGAGTGAGGCCCTCGCCTGGGTCTTCCAGCAAATTCGCGGAACTCGCCGACAAAACCTGGCTGTGCAGCGTGATCGTCACGCCGGCCGCCGGCCGGCCAGTCGCCTCGTACAGGCGGAGGGCAATTCCTCCGGCCCGGCCGGGCTTGAGGTCTGAGAGCACGACATCCGGTGTCGACACATCGACGAAACCCCGCCGGCTGGGCAGGATGCCGACATGAGGCTCCGCCACGCGGGCCACCAGCGGATGATTGAACTCGAGGGCGTCTCGGAAAACCCCCGCGTCTTTCCAGTCGCCCTGATGCGGCAGCAGGGCGTAACGCATCGAGCGCTCGACTCCAAGCTGAAAGCCCGTCTCCGATGACATCCCTGGCTCGTAGCCCCCGCCGAAGCCGTAGGCGCCCAGATTCTGGGCGCGGAGCAGAGAAACCATCATCGTGCCGTCCCGAGATCACGTTGCCGGGCAGGCCAATGTTCAGCACGGCCAGACCGTTCTTGCCGTCTCCGTAGTCAACCCAGTTCTGCGCGGGGAACTCGATGCCCGAGGGACGCTCGATCGCGCCGAAGGGAATCTCGTGCACGCTCTTGCCACGCTTGATCGTTGTCGGGAAAAGGGCCTGGTAGCGAACGTATTTCTCGTTGTTGACCAGCCGTATGCGACAGTCGATCCGGCGCAGCCCCTCATAAACCCGCACGGTCGTCGCGTAAGTTCCCGTATCGAACGGGTGCGACACCGTGAACTCCGAGAAGACCGGGCCCGTTCGCAGCACGCCGGGCTTGCCACTGAACTGGTTGCTGAAGACGGCCTGTCCCACCGCGGGCACTGGCTGATGGGTTGTCATGGCGATCTTGCTGCCCCCGTCCAGGCCACGATAAAGCTCCCACAAGTCTCCCTTGTCGGGCTGTCGCGCCACGACGTTGGCCGCACCCGAAAAGACCTCCCAGTTCCCGTTCTTGACTCTCAAGCCCGTTGATCGCGCCGGTAGCGAGGTCGAAGTCGACCTTGTAGAGAGCGTTTTCGATGCTGCTTCCCGTCGCGGAGTCAAAATCCGAAATCGTGGTCGGCCCGCGCCTGATGTAGTGGTAAGTCCGATGTCCCATGGCCGGAACGTCGCGCGCCAGGAAGGCGACACTTGAGGTGGCAGGCCTACCTTCGACCTCAGCGGTGTGGTGCGTGTACTGGGCCGGTATGACCTCACCCGCTTCGTCAACCAGGCTGGCACCGGTCTCGCCATCATTGAAATCTTCCAGGACGACTTCCACAACGTCGGAACGGCTCCAACCCAGGGGGTTGAACACGACGATGGGAGTCCCCGGTCCACGCGTATCGAGCTTGGAGGCCAGAATGTTCCAGGCGGCGTCAATGAGTTGATCGGCGAGGCGGTTCGCGTTTTCATAATTCCGCACCGTGTCTTCGTAGACATGATCCGTCATGACACCCGAGGCAAGGTCGTGCGTTTCGTTGAAGAGCACGAGCTCCCAGCGCGCCAGAGAGTGGCCTGATCGGTCGCCGCTCCCAGCCACAAAGCCAGCGCGGCGAGTTTCTCGGCCGTGATCAGCTTCTGCTCCAGGAGCCGCATCCAGGCCTTGAGCTCGATCCGGCTGCTGTAGGTTCCCTGGAAGATCGGGTTGAACTCGCCGCGGAAGACAGGAAGGTCGTTGCGCCTGGCGACTGCGGCCTCGAAGTCGGTTGGGAGGGCCATCCGCATCACGAAGGGAGCGCCTCCCTTCTTGTTGAAAGCTTCGACCATGGATACGAGGTGTTCCTCCGGCTCTGACACATCCGCGCCCGAAAGCCCAACGCGGTGCTGCCCGCGCACATTGGGGCTCAGCATGTCGAAACGCTGCCTGGCGAATGAATAAAACGCCGGCAAGTCCTGGGGCGAGTGATAGAGCAAGCCGTAGCTGTACGGCAAATAGAACGCGGGAATCCTCGTGCCGTCGATCCCCTCCCAGAAGAACTCCGACGGATGGTCGGCCCGCGGCACCCCGCGCAGAACCAGAACGACTTGTAACCGCCAAGCGTCAGAAGCTGCGGCATCTGGGCATGATGCCCGAACGTATCGACCAGCCACCCGGCCGTGACCTCGACGCCGAGCTTGCGCCGATAGTACCCCTTGCCGTACTGCATCTGACGGATGAACGTCTCGCCGCCGGGCATGTTCACATCGGGCATGACATCGAGCCCGCCCACCAGTTGCAGCCGCCCTTCCTTGAGGAACTTGCGGAAGTCTGCCTCCTGGTCGGGATATCGCTCGAGAAACGGCTTCACATAAGCAACCTGGTCGAGCACGAACCGGTATCCCGGCTGCTCCCTCAGGAGCTTCATCGCCTTGAGGATATTGGGCAGACCGATCGCCAGATACTCTTCCCGCGTCTTGAACACCGCCCCTTCCCAGTGAGTATGAGGGATCACCCAGAAGGTGGCCTGGCTCTCCGATTGCGGTGGGTCGGCCGCTTGCGCGCTAAAGTCTTCGATAGAGAGGCACGAAAAGCGCAACAAGGAAGAAGATTCTCAGGCTCATCTCGAACTCCCCGTCGATCTTGCGTGATGCCGATGTGTCTCTCGGGACTGGAAGAGAGCGCTCGCACGTGATAATCGTATCCTCGCACCAGTCCACAGGTAATGCAAATACCTGGAGTTTTATACGGTAGCGTCCCAAAGCCAACACGGTTCAAAAAGGAGGATCGGCGGGTCAGCGCGAGATCGACGCCCGGACATGCGACTTGAGGCACTGGATTCAAGTGCGGCTCCGTAACGCCAGCTCGTGCGGGTCGGGTGCCATTTTGAGCAGCACGGAATAGTGAACAATCAACGGAATTCGATATGGCAGTTTCGGTGCACCTATACCCACTCGGTTCTGGGATGGCCAGGCCGAGCAAGGGTCATGTCCGATCTCATGATGCTGTAACGTGTTGCCGAGCCAGCCCTGCCGGCTGCAAGCCACGCAGGACGCGCTGAAAAATGGCGGAAATGGCAGTTTTGGGACTATATTTTCGAGCATCTGTGCACTTGTGTAAACGGCCTCGGGAAGCGCGTCGCGAGGGTCTCGACCGCGAGCGACTGGGCCGCCGAGATCTTCGCCGGAGGTGTGACATTCCGTGCCGAGTAAGGAAGGGGCGCCCGGCGGTCCCGGCATGCCGGGATTCGGGTTTCCCCTTCCTCCTCTAAAATTCCGTACGGCGGGTTTTCCCCAGTACGGCTTCAAATGGACCGTCAATAGCGACCTTCGGCGACATCCCAAGGCTTAAGTGCCGTCCACATGCGCCCCATGACACCGTCTTATACGCCACCGCAGTTCTTGCTCCCAGAAGTACGCGATCCCCGAAGGGATTTCCCCGTTGTAGAACCGTTAGGTTCAATGTGGCACGACTCCCAGCAGCGCCAACACGTCCATCCAGAGGCCCTTGGCTCGCCATCGGGTTTTGTTGTCCCGGCGGGTCATCGCTTACTACGGCCTCATCCGCCCCTCTGGACTCCTCTCCGCCGCTTATGGATTCGCGGCGGAGGCTGCTGCACCCAAGGTTATCGGCTTGGGGTGGGAATCCAGAGGTTCCCCAATTTACTCCGCTGGACTGTGCTCGCGTGCCGCCTCCCATACCCCGGTGGCCCCGAAGAGTGCACATGACTGTTGCTTCTTCTTCGGTATTAGCCTTCACCCCAATGTCACGGGTTCGACAACCACATTGATCATTTCGAGGCTGCAGAGTTCGTTCCGAGCTCAAATTCGTGCTCCTACTACGGCCCGCGAGCTGGCTAGCCCTCCTTACGAGGACGTTTACATTCGAGCTTTCGCTGGCCGGGTCGCCCCGAGCCAACGTCGAATATGACTACGTGGGTAAACAGTCAACTCCCACGACCGGACTTTCACCGGCAAGTCCAACGGCATTATGGGCTGCAGGACATCGTCTCATCCTTGCTCTGTTCCATGTGACGAATCTGTCAACTCAGTGCGCAGGTCGAAACCCTGGACCGGCGTCCTTAATGCGCAGAGCACACGTTCCCGTTACCTGAATTTTACAACATCAAGATCGTTTTGATTCCCACCGCCGCCGACATGGCGTTGTAAGCTGTCGATGACCCACATGGATTTTGGCGGTGGCGGCGATTTGGCGGTGTCCCAGGATAACGCAATACATGTCCTGTCGCCGCCCGCCTCGGGTAGCAAGCGCCTGGTAGACCGAAACACAGCCTGACGCCAACGCCTTCTCACGATCTGACGCCGACGCCTCCTCAATGCCTCCTGACCCCAAAGCCTCCCCGGTGCTGCTCAATTCCTGCTCGGTCCCATGCTGCTCTTGCTTGAAGTTACGGTGTCGTAACTCCCGGGGCCGCGGGGCCCAGTGCTAGCACATCCGCCGGGGCCACCGCGGTTATCGCGGGATATTGCCGAAAATCCTGGGTGTTGAACGTCAAAAGATGGAAGAGGCCGTGAACGGACATGGCCGCGACAAATCGAGCGTCGTGGGCATTCTTGCCGATAATTGGCGTTCCGGTGACAAGTCCCTCCCAGACGCCATAGACAAGCGGCGAGTCATCGAGCCAGAGGAACAGACCTTTGAGATTCGTGAGGTCCAACAGGGCCTCGGCGGCGGTTTTCCCAAGACCGTTTACGCTTGCCGGGCGAGTGGCGACGACCCAGAACTCATAAAGATTCCGCGGCACGATGTAAAGCTTGTGGCCCTGCTGGATAAGCAGCGTCACGGCATCAAGGGCCTCTTGATGCATGGCGTGAGCTGGGTCGGCCATCCGCGTCAGAAGATTTGTATCAACCAGATAATTCATTCGCCGCGACCGGCGTAGATGCTCTCGCGACTGTCATCCATCGTGGTGGGACGGAAGGGCAGTGATTCCGCCCACGCTTGCAGATGCCTGGCCCACTCACCGGGGTTTTCCTGCAAGGCGTTCGAGGTCGAGGTGGGGCCACTCTCCTCTTTGGCTTCCTCGTTCTCGTGCTTCCAGCGTGCCAGAGCTTCATCGATTCCAAGGTCAGCGTTGCCGGTGGCAAGCTGCTCGTCGATGAAGCTCTTGAAGGCGTGCAAGTCGTTCGCTCGTTCGGTGGCCATTGGTTCTTGCTCCCAGAGTCCAATCGTACGGCAAGACGGGCAGAAAGACCACCAATACCGAGGAACTCCGGGCCCAGGTTCTGGAGATGGCCACGAAGGTTCGGGAGCCTGACACTGATGATCCCCCAAGACCGAAGGGCGGCCGCCAGAAATGCACGGAGTCAAGCGTGGGCTGGAAAACCGTCTCGACCGCCCAGGTGTACGAGCTGGCCACAAGAAGCGACAAGCTGGCCAGCAATAACCCGCCCGTGACCCGGATTCTCGTCTCCATGGTCGATCCGCTCTCAATAACGAATCACCTTGCGGACCGCCTCGACGATCCGGGCGGGATCGGGCCGATAGGCGTTTTCGAGCACGGGCGTGAACGGAACCGGCACGTCGGCCGAGGCCACGCGGACGACGGGGGCGAGCAGAGACTCGCCGCAGTGCTCCATGAGTCCCGCGGCGATCTCGGCGCTGACGCCGCCGGTCTTCGGGCCCTCCTCGACGATCACGACCCGGCCCGTCTTGCGCGACCGATTCGCCGATCGTCGCGTAGTCGATCGGCGACAGGCTGCGCACGTCGATCACCTCGCAGTCGATCCCTTCGGCCGCGAGCTGGTCGGCGGCCTGAAGCGCGATAGTGCAGCATCAGCAGCCAGGCCAGGATCGTCACGTGCTCGCCCTGCGCGGCGCACCGCCGCGCGATCGAGCGGCACGGTGTAGTCCTCGTCGGGAATCGTCGCTGGTCGCGTCGACCGCGCCGGGCTCGGTGCGCGCCCCTTTCGAGCCGTAGAGCAGCTTGTGCTCGAAGATCAGCACGGGGTTGTCGTCGCGCACGGCCGACTTGAGCATGCCCTTGGCGTCGTAGGCGTTCGAGACGGCCACGACCTTGATGCCGGGCACGCCGGTGAAGTAGCGCTCCATGCTCTGGGCATGCTGCGAGCCCGCGGCCGGTCGCGCCGACCGGCGCTCGCATCACCAGCGGCACCTTGATCGTGCCGCCGGACATGTAGCGCAGCTTGGCGGCGTTGTTGACGATCTGGTCCATGGCCAGGAAGAGGAAGTCGCCGTACTGGACGTCGACGATCGGCCGCATGCCCATGATCGCCGCGCCCACGGCCGCGCCGAAGAAGCCCAGCTCGGCGATCGGCGTGTTCAGCATCCGGTCGGGAAACTCTTTCTCCAGGCCCAGCGTGACGGTGAACGCGCCTCCCCAGCCGCCCGGCACGGCGATGTCTTCGCCCATGCAGAAGACCGTCGGGTCGCGCCTCATCTCCTCGGCGATCCCTTCGCGCAGCGCTTCGGCGATGCTCAGCCGTTTCATGAATTATCCCCAGTGGAACAGCAGTCCGTCGCTTCATAGCGAAGACATCGGTCGTCAAGTCGTCGAGCGCCGGCAGAGGCTGACGTCGCGCGTCGCTCCACGGCCGCCTGGAACTGGGCGGCGACGCGTCGCCCGGACGCCGTCGAGCTCGGCTTGCTCGGCCAGCCCCGTCGGTCAGCAAGTGCACGGCGCAAGCCGGTCGATCGGGTCGCGCGCGAGCCACTCCTCGCGCTCGTCCTGCGGCTGGTAGTGGCAGGCGTCGCGGCGGGAGTGGCCGGTGCGCCGGTAGGTGAGCAGTTCCAGCAGCACGGGCCCACGCCCGCCGCGGCATTCGGCAGCGGCCGTCCTGGCCGCCTCGTAGACCGCCAGCACGTCGTTGCCGTCGACCGTCCGCCCCGTGATGCCGTACGCGGCGGCCCGGTCGGCGACGCTGCTGTCGCGCATCACCTGGTCGATCCGGGTCGAGGCCCCGTAGAGGTTGTTCTCGCAGACGAAGACGACCGGCAGGTCCCAGATGGCGGCGAGGTTGACGCCCTCGTGAAAGGCCCCCTCGGCCACGGCGCCGTCGCCGAAGAAGCAGGCGACGACGCCGGGCTGCTTCTGCATCTTGAACGCCAGCGCCATCCCGGCGGCCAGCGGAATGCCGCCGCCCACGATCGCGATGCCCGGCACCATGCCCTTGTCCATGTTGCCCACGTGCATCGACCCGCCCTTGCCCTGGCAGCAGCCGGTCGCTGCCCCGAACAGCTCGAAGAGCAGCTCCTCGACCGAGAGCCCCTTGGCCAGCGCATGGCCGTGGCCGCGGAAGGTCGAGGTGATGAAGTCGCCCTCATCGAGCGCCGCGCAGACGCCCACGGCCGTCGCCTCCTGCCCCTGGCACTGGTGAATCGTGCCGGGCATCGACCCTTCCAGGAACAGGAACTTCACGCCCTCCTCGAACTCGCGGATCAAGACCATGCGCTCGTACAGGCCAAGCAGAAACCCGTGATCGTACCGATCGAGCTCATGGAGCGCCGCATCGCCGGCCGGCATGCTCGTTCGCGTCATTTCCATTCGCCCCCGTCGGCTAAAATGATTCCAGCTCCTGGACGATCGCCCCCAGAAACCTCGCCGCGTACTTGCCGCTCACGATGCGATGATCGGCCGAGAGCGTGAGATTCACGCGGTTCCGGACGGCGACCTGTCCGTCAATCACGGTGACCACCGGCATGATCTTGCCGACGGCGAGAATCGCCGACTCGGGCGGGTTGATCACGGCGGCGAACGACTCGACGCCCCAGCCGCCCAGGTTCGTGACGGTGAGGTTGGCCCTCGCAGACAGCCGGGCGGCGAGATCACCCGCGCGCAGGCGGGCGACGCCGTGCTCGATCTCGGCGGAGATCTGCTCGGGAGTCTTGGCCGCGGGTCGTTCGATGGCAAGGGTGAAAAGCTCGTCATCGAGGTCGACGGCAAGCCCGACGGCATCGACCTCTTGCGGGACGAGTTGATCGTCTCTCGAACCGATAACAAAAGCGATCAAACCCCAGCAGGGCCTTGCCGGCGGCGTGCACGAAGAAGGCATCCCAGGCAAGCGTCTTGCCGGCGGCCGCGGTTCGCCTGGCCGCGATTCGCTCGGCGCAGGCCGACGTCTGGAGATAAAAGTGGGGGATGGTCTGCTTGCTCACTTGAGTGAGCCGGGCAACCACCCGCTGGGGGACGGTAAGCGGAACGGCGAGGCCGCGATTCCGCCGCCGCGCTTCGCGATTGCGCGCGAAGAACGATTTCCTGGCCGGGATGACGGAGTGTACGCGGGGCGACTGCGGCGAGTCGCGCGGGCTCCTGAGCGAACGCCGCGACATGACGATCTTCACTCGGTGCCGCGGCACGCTCGGTCTCGATCATCGCGATGGTCTGCCCGGCAGACACCTCCTCGCCCGCCGCCGCGCCGGCGGCGATCGATCTCAACCGGCCCGTCACGACCGATTCCACCACCATCACCGCCTTGTCGGTCTCGATTTCGAGCGAGCGCCTCCCCGCGCTCGACTGATGCCCCACGTCAACCAACCACCGGACCACCTTGATCGGCGACCCTGTGGTTGCCAGGTCGGGCATCTTCATCGCGACTTCCATGAGGACATCCTTCATGTCGTCCGCCCGGCCGCAACAGCCGAGAACTCCGATTCTCTCGAGCACGGCATCGCGAACGGCCAGGCGGCCTGCGACGAGAATGTCTTCGGTACCACCCATGCCCAGCAACCGATGCGGTTGAGCACAATCTCGGTCCAGCGCCGCGCGCATGGCTTCAAGATACGCCTGCTTGAGATAGGTTCCATAATTGACCTTGGCGACGCCCAGGGCAATCGCCTCGCGGAGCGAATCGGCGGCGATTCCGGTGCCGCCGTGCAAGACCAGGGGAACCGGCACACGGCCCCGGACCTGTTCGAGCCGGCGCAGGTCCAGCTCCTCGGAGCCATCAAGCTTGATGTGAACATTCCCGACGCTCACCGCGAGCAGGTCGACACCTGTGGCGGCCACGAACTCCGCGGCCAGCTCGGGGTCGGTCAAGCTTCCGCCGGCTTGCGAAGCGTCCGAAGCCCCGCAGGGCAGCTCGCCCACCTCGGCCTCGACGGCAACCCCATGCTCGTGGGCGAAAGCCGTGAGGTCGGAGACTCGCTCGGCGTATTCCGTCAGTAAGTGCCTCGGGATCGGCCGGCATGACGAGGTTGAAGCCACTGGAAATCGCTCGCCGCACCCAAGAGTCATCCGGGCATTCGTTGAAGATGAACCCGCAAGGAACAGTCGCCGACTCGGCCGCCGCGCGGCCCAGGGCACCGTACCAGGCGAGCCGGTCCCGGGCCAGGCGCTCCGGCCCGCTCAGGAACGCGCCGTTGAAGCCGATGATCACCGGCGACCGCGTCTCCTCGGCGGCGTCGATCACTCCCTGAAGCGATTCCAGGTTCCAGCTCTCAAAATAGCCAACGGCGTAACCTGCGCCGCGGGCCCGATGCATCATGAGGTTGATGGGTTCCAGAGGCATGAAGGCCTGCTCACAGGATCAACGAGGGAACAGGTGGCGGGTGCGACATCACCCTCGGCATAGTAAATGAACGGCGAAACCTTTCCCAGGGGGTCGGTCTTGTGTCATGATGGCCGCCCAACGGACGATGTGAAGTCTCGGAGTGCGTGCGCTTATCGCTCCACGCCCGAGCCCCGGCCAAATTGGTGAGTCGAGAAAAGACGCCCGGAGAACCGTCGATGCGACAAGCTACGATCGCCCTGCTCATCCCCGCCATCGTGACGACAACTGGACTCAGCCGGCCCAGGATGCTGGCAAGCCGCCCATTGCGACGGTCATCAAGGCCGGCCGCCTGATCGAGGTGCGTGCCGGTCGCGTGCACAGCGATCGCGCGATCCTGGTCGAGGGCGAACGGATCAAGTCGGTCGGCGCGACGGAAGAGATTCTCAGGTCGGCCCCGAAGAACGCCGCCGTGATTGACCTCTCGAAGGCCACCGTCCTGCCCGGCCTGATCGACTGCCACACCCACGTCCTGCTCCAGGGAGACATCACCCAGGCCGACTACGACGAGCAGCTCCTCAAGGAATCGATCCCCTACCGCACCATCCGGGCCACCGTCGCCGCCCGCACCGCCCTGATGAACGGTTTCACGGCCCTTCGAGACCTGGAGACCGAGGGGGCCATGTACGCCGACGTGGACGTGAAGCGCGCCATCCAGCGCGGGGTTATCCCCGGCCCGCGCATGTTCGTCTCGACCAGGGCCTTCTCGGCGACCGGAATGTACCCGCTCCTCGGCTACTCGTGGGAGCTGAAGATGCCCGAGGGCGTGCAAATCGTTGACGGCCCCGACGAGATCCGCAAGGCGGTCCGGGAGCAGGTCAAGCATGGGGCCGACTGGATCAAGTTCTACTGCGATCGCAGCTACTTCATGGAAGGTGGCAAGCTCCGCAGCAAGGTCAACTTCACCGAGGAAGAGATGCGGGCGCTCGTGGGAGAAGCCCACCGACTCGACCGCAAGGTAGCCGCCCACGCCATCGGCAAGGACGGCATCATGGCCGCGCTCAAAGCGGGCGCAGACACCATCGAGCACGGCGACGGGTTTGATGAAGAATCGATCGACCTGATGGTCGAGAAGGGTGTCTACTGGTGCCCGACCATCTTCGTGACCGTTTACGTGTCCGAAGGCCGGTCCGTCGGCGGTAGCACGATCTGGAAGGACATGCTCGACCTGGAACGAAAGGCGTTTGGCCTGGCGGTCAAGAAAGGGGCCAAGATCGCCTACGGTACCGATGCGGGCGGCTACGCCTGGACCGAGAACCAGGCCAAGGAGTTCTCCTACATGGTCAAATATGGGATGACGCCGATGCAGGCGATCCAGTCGGCCACGGTCGTCGCCGCCGAGCTGCTCCAGGCCGAGGCCAACCTGGGCGCCATCGAGCCGCGCAAATATGCCGACATCGTGGCCGTGAGCGGCGACCCGCTGAGCGACATCGCCGAGCTCGAGCACGTGAAGTTCGTCATGAAGGGCGGCCACGTATACAAGAACGAGATCGGCAAGTGAGCCGGACCTGTAATTCTCCATCGAAAATGTTAAACTTTCGACAGATGGGAAGACCGCCTGGCCCGGAGGAAGGAAAGCCGGGCCCACTCTCGGGGCCACTGAAGATGAGATCAATCGAAGTGGAACGCCTGCGCGAAGCGCTGGGATGACGCGCCGCGGTTTCATCCAGGTGGGCTACTCGGGGCTCCTGGGAATGGGCCTGCCGGGTCTGCTGGCCGCTCAGGGAGTGAAGGCGGCCGGAGAATCACGCCACGAGACGGGCACGGTCGGTGATCGTGATCCTGCTGAGCGGCGGCCTGGGGCAGCACGACTCGTTCGACATGAAGCCCGAGGCACCCGACAAGATGCGGGGCGAGTTCAAGCCGATCGAGACGTCGGTGCCCGGCATCCGGATTTGTGAGCACCTTCCCCGCCTCGCCGCACGGGCCGATCAACTGGCGATCGTCCGCTCGATGTCGCATCCGGAGGGCAACCACCTGGTCGCGGTCCACCGTGTCCTGACAGGCCAGCCGTCCAACCCACGAGGGGCGAGCGACCTGGACCGCGTGGCCTCGCGCGACGATTTCCCCTGCTATGCGGCCGTCGCTCGACCACCTGAGGCACCGGAGCGACGGCATCCCCAGCGGCGTGGCCCTGCCGATGCGGCTCGATCGAGGGCCCCCTGACGTGGCCGGGGCAGGACGCGGGATTCCTCGGCCCCAGGCACGATCCCTGGCAGCTCCGCCTCGACCCGAGCCGGCCCGAGGCCGGGGACGATAGCCTTACCTTGCCCGCTGGGCTCGACCCGCAGCGATTGCACCGGCGCAGGCATCTGCTCGGTCAGGCCGCGGTCCCGACTCCGAGCGACCCGTTTCGTCGATCAGCAAGACGCCGCGCTGGCCATGCTCTGCAACGGGAAGGTGGGCAAGGCGCTCGACACCCAGCGCGAAGACCCTCGCCTGGTCGACCGCTACGGCCGACACCTGTTCGGCCGCTCGCTCCTGATCGCGCGTCGTCTGGTCGAGGCCGGCGTTCCCGTCGTTCAGGCAACGATGGGAATCGTGCAGACCTGGGACACCCACGTCGCCAACTTCCCCCGCCTCCGCGATAGCCTTCTGCCTCCGCTGGATCAGGCGGTCTCGGCGCTTCTCGACGACCTCAAGATGCGTGGTCTGCTGGACGAGACGCTGGTGGTCATGCTCGGCGAGTTCGGCCGAACTCCCCGCATCTCCGAATTGAAGCCCGGGGATGTCCCCGGCCGCGACCACTGGCCGGCGGTCTTCCCGGCGGTCTTCGCCGGAGGCGGGGTCGTCGGGGGACAGGTGATCGGCAAGTCCGACCGCCTGGGAGCCTATGCGGTCTCGAAGACGTTCGGCCCGCCCGACCTGGCCGCCACGGTCTACCACGCCCTCGGCGTCGATCCGGCGACCCAGCTCCGTGACCGCCTCGGTCGGCCCGTGCAACTCTGCTCAGGCGATGTCATGACACCCCTCTACTCGACAGCACCGGTTTAGAAAGTATCAAGTCCATCGAACGGTCGCAGTCCCAGAACTTCCTCGCGTTTCCAAAACAGAGCCTATAGTTGATCAGGACAGGAGGTTTCTAGGGACGAAAGCATGAATGCTTCGACGCACGCCGTAATCAAGGACCGACGATCATGGACTCCCACCGAAGCCGACGAACCAGGGACCGAAGCCGAAAAGCCTGGTACGCCTATTACCGGCAACTGCGATTCGCCCGTTGGCTGGGTTTCGTCAAGATCGGCGACGATCCGATCAGAACCTATCGAAACGCCGCAAGCTCGAACTGAACCCGCCCGGCTCATTCGACGAGTCTTCGACAGGAAGCTCGACGCCCGCTCGCGGAATTGGTCTCCGCTGATCTTTGCCCCCCAGGTGCCGGGAATCTTCACGAGCCGTTTGACCTCGTCGTAGGACACGTCCGCCTCGACAAGCTTGGTCAGGAGCGGCAGAAACACCTCGTTGAAGAACTCGCCCATCTTATGAGCGACTTGCCGGTCGAATGACTCGGCGGTGATCGTCGTCTTCTTCTTCTTATCGGCGGCTTGCTTCTGGGCCTGGAACTCCTCGTGATGTTCCTTGCGGATGCCCAGCCGCGCCTGGGCGCCCATGATCGCCGCCACCATGCCCCGCTGCTTCGCCTCGTCGACATCGAGTCCGTCGAAAAGGGCCCTGGCGTAGACATAAGTAGCGAGTATGTCGAACTTGCCGATCGACACGTCGGTCGGTGTTTTCTTCGCCATGATGCCAGTCCCTTTCCGCCCCGGGCCCGGTGCACGTCACACAGGTTCGTCGAGCCAACGATCAGCGAGGCCCGACTCCGCCTGTGGACGTTGGGAAACACGCTTCTCCAGTGGCGAGACCGGCGTCCGGAAAATCGCGGCGAGCGAAACGAATGGGTAGAGCGCGAATGTGGCGGTCCAGATCAGGACGCTGATCCCTGCCATGAGTGCCAGCGCCGGAATCCCGGCGTTCGGTCCCCCTGCCAGGACCAGGACCGGGAAGGATGTCACAACGATCGCCAGGTTGAGCAGGGCCGACTTGCGGATGATGCTGCGCAGGCTCGGAGCCCGAGATTTAGCCTCGTCGCGAGGCAGAGTCGTTGGCCGCCGGGTTGACAGGTCCATGGTGGCTCCTTGGGTGGCTGAGCACGATGGTCACCACATTCGACTTGTTGTCATCGATGATGAAGCTGTCTCTATTCTGAGCGGAAGCAACCAAATCGTCCACGGGCATCTGCTCATGAGACCGTTCACTCCGCCGGCCCACGCCAGACGCTGGCCCCGAACGTCGAGACATAGATCACGGAGTCGTCTTTGGGGTCGAACGAGACGCGCTGGGCGTTTTGAAATGGCAGACCGTCAAGCGGTTTCCAGTTGGTTCCCGAGTCTTTGCTGAGCCAGAGTCCACATTCATTGGGGCCTTCGGTCAAGCACATGTAAACCCAGCCAGGCTTGCGGGGATGGACCGTGGCGCCGAAGCACTCGGAGCTTTTGCGGGCGATCCGCGCCCAGGTCGCGCCCCCGTCTCCGGTCTTGTAGAGACCACCTTCCTGCTTCCGGGCGTCGGCTGCACCAAGGTAGATCACCCGGCTATCGCGCGGGTCGATATCAAAGTCCTTGGGCCAGAGGAGCGGATGCGAACGATTGATCCACTCCCATGAGGCACCGCCGTTGGCCGACCGGTAGAGGCCCGGCCCCTGGGGAACGAACTGTCGGTCCTTCATGAGCGCCGTGACCAGGCAAAAGAGCGTGCCGTCGGCGTGCAGCATCAGCCGGCAAACGCGCATGTTGACGCCCGGCGCTCCCAGACCCGTCGACACCTTGGCCCACCCGCGGCCGCCGTCCGTGGACTTGTAAACGCCATCATCGAACGCTGAGGCGTAAAGGGTCCGATTTTGCCTCGGAGACCTGGGATCAACGATCACCGACGTGATCGGTTTTCTGGGCAAGCCGTCCGTCTTATCGCTCCAGCTTGCTCCGAAATCGGTACTCACACCGACTCCGCCGGCAGCCCTGGCGAAGTAATGCCGCCCCGTGATCACGTTGCCATTGGGAATATCGTGGAGATCGGCGAAGGCCGCCCAGATCTTTCCCGGCGTCTCCGGGTCAAAGGCAAGCTCGTAAGTGGTGTTACGCAGCGGCCTGCCGGTCAGCCAGTACCAGCTTTTGCCCGAGTCGGTTGACCGGGCAAACCCGATGTCGGTGTAGGCGATGTAGTGCCGATTTGGCTCGAAGGGGTCGAGATAGTAGTTCCAGACTGTCGTCACGACGAGGCCTGGATTCACCCACCGCAGCCCCTTGCCGCGCCGGCCGGCATCTTCCGGGGCTAACCGGGTGTGAGCGGCCTTCCACGTTTTTCCGCCGTCCCTGGTCACGTAACAGTTCATCCAGTCGCCGACAACCAGTTGCATGGGGTCCGCGGGGTTGATGGCGAAGCCGGAGATGTTGTCGCCCCCGCCTCCCTTCTCATCGAGGAGGTAGTCGGGCCCGACGTTGAAGTCGGCCGAGCGCATCGACTGGTGCAGCGTGCTCCGCCAGTGTTCGCCGCGATCGTCGCTGCGATAAACCCGACCGGCCGATCCGAGCGAAGCGTAGACCAGGTCTGGGTTCACATCGGTCGTCAAGACGAACTCATACTGCGCGGGGCTCTGCCCATTTTGGTTCCATCTCTTGGTACGAAGGTCGATCCCCGGGCCCATCGCCTGCTTCCACGACGTACCCCGGTCAAGGGAGCGGTAGATCCCGCCAGTCACCTGCCCCTCAGCCTCGCGGCTTTCGACGGAACAGTAGAGCACGCAGGAGTTGCTCTGCGAGTTCGACCCGCCCGCGAAGGAGAGAATTTTGCCCGATCCGGGCGTCGCCTGGAGTGTCCGCCACGTTGATCCCCCGTCATCGGATCGGAGAATTGCTCCCTGGGTAGCGGTAAGGCAGGTCCGGCTCGTGGCCGGGCTGGTGCGATCAAAATGGAACCCCAGCACCTGCGCGGCGGCACCTTGAGCGTTGGTCCAGCTCTTGCCGCCGTCGGTCGAACGCGAGACACCGCGGCGAGTGCCGACCAGCATGAGACTGGGCTGGTCCGGGTCGATGCCGATCGCCGTGATCGCAGTCGGCCCTCCCGGTATCCCAGTTCCATGTTCGACCCTGGTCCCGCGTGACCTTGAGAGGTCCGTTCCCTCCACCCGCGGCGAACGCGACGTTTCGGTCGGCGGGGTGCCATACTGGACGTACCCTCGTCGAGCTCGTGAGCTGCCGGTGGTGGATCAGCTCCCAGCTCTCGCCTCCATCAGTCGATCGATACGCGCCGCTCATATCGCAATTGAGCAGCATCAGCTTTGGATCAACCGGAGAGATCGCCGGCGTGAACATCGCTCCGCCGCCGCCGAGTCCGAGGCTCACCCAGCCCTGAGACGCCGTCGACGTAGCTTCCCCATGTGCCTCACGCGGTGACACGCGCCCGGGTTCCGTCTGTCCTGAACAAGGGACCGCCAGGCAGATGAGCGTGACGACTGAGATCCATCCCAAGGTCCGAGAGATCAGCCTCATTTCAGCCGCCGCCTTTATGTTCATAGTTGGACCATCTCCTTCGGTAGAGTGGGAAACCACGCAGATTCAGGATATGGTTGGTGTCCTCGTTTTAGCCGTGATGATGCCACACGATTGATTTTCGCAGATCCGCCTTGCTGCGTCGGCACCCTCTCGGTACGATTCGCAATCACTATCCAGACGAACAGGAAATGCGCCTTTCTTGTACTTTCTACGAGAGGCTATGAACAATGAGCGGTCTGATCAAGGCATCGCTCAACAACCCGTTCGCAGTTGCGGTCATGGCGCTGGTGATCGGGGTCATCGGGGTCCTCTCGATCCGATCGATCCCCGTTGACATACTCCCGGTGTTCAATAGCCCCGCAGTACAGACGTTAACCTTTTACAACGGTATGCCGGCCGACGGTGTCGCCAACGACATCACAAACCGGATGGAGCGCTGGGTCGGACAGGCATCGGGAACCAAGCGCCAGGAGTCGCGATCGATTGTCGGCGCGAGCATCGTCCGCAACTACTTTCAGGACAACGTCGACCCCAACGGAGCGCTTACGCAAGTCAACTCGCTGGCCTTGGCCTCGATCCCCAACCTGCCTCCGGGGACATTACCGCCCGTGGTCCTGCCGTTTGATCCGACGGCGACAACACCGGCCTGCTTGCTGGCGGTCGATAGTGCCGACCCGGCCAACAACGAGTCGGTTCTCTATGATGTGGGCCGGTACGAGGTGCGCAACTTCGTGATGGCGATTCCCGGCGCCAATGCCCCCGTGGTCTACGGAGGCAAGGTACGGGCCGTGATGCTTTACCTCGATCGCGAGCGAATGCAGGCGCGGGGTTTGTCTCCACTGGACGTGATGAAGTCGATGGACGATTACAACGTCTTCCTGCCGACGGGCGACATCAAGCTGGGCGAGACCGACTATGCCATCGACAGCAATTCGATGTTCCGCGACATCGAACACATGGCCGACATTCCCCTGACCAACACCAAGGGAAACGCGGCCTATCTTCGCGATGTAGCCAGCCCGGAGGACTCCAACTTCATACAGACGAACGTGGTTCGCGTCAACGGTCGGCGCGAGGTCTACATACCGATTTTCCGACAGCTCGGGGCCAGTACGCTGCGGGTCGTGGACACGCTCAAGGGCGCGGTCAAGGGCATGTCGGAGCGGGTTTCCAGGCCCAACATCGACCTCAAGGTAGTCATGGACCAGTCGGTGTTCGTGCGCCAATCGATCAAGGGCCTGATTCAAGAAGGAGCGATGGGTGGCTTCTTCTGCGTGCTCGTCGTCCTGCTCTTCCTGGGTCAACCGAAGATGACGGCAATCGCGGGGTTGACGCTACCCCTCTCTATTTTGGTTTCCATCACCTGCCTTCATGCGACCGGTAATACCATCAACGTGATGACGCTCGCCGGGCTGACCCTGGCCATCGGCCCGATGGTCGATAGCGCAGTCATCTGCCTGGAGAATACCGAACGTCACCTCTCGATGGGTTATGGCCCGGAGGACGCGGCATTTCTCGGGGCCAGCCAGGTTGCACTCCCCGAGCTGGTGTTAACGATCTGCACGCTGCTGGTCCTGTGGCCGCTCGCACTTACCTCCGAGCTGGGCATGTTCCTGTTCAAGCCGATGGCGCTGGCGGTCACCTTCTGCATGGTGGCCGCCTACCTCCTGTCGAGGACCTTGGTCCCAGCCTGTTCGGCGGCTTGGTTAAAAGGGCATGAGGGCCATGCTCAGGGAGAGAACGGCGTTCAGGAGGGGCAGGGAACCGGATCGGGCCAGGACGAGACCTTCAAAATCGAGGCGCAGGTGGGAACTTCGGAACGAGGTATCCTGCGGCGGGCATGGGCCAGGTGGATGACCGGCGTCAACTCCTTTTTCGCAGGCTACGGAAAGGTTCTGGACGCGGTGCTCCGACATCGTCTGGCAGTCCTCGTGGCGGCGATAGCGCTCCTCGCCAGTTCGCTTGTCTTCATCTACCCGATTCTCCGCCGTGAGTTCTACCCAGATGTTGACTCGGGGGCCTTCGAAATGACTGTTCGCGCCCCTGCGGCACCCGGATCGAACGTACCGAGGCGCGGCTCGCCGAAGTCGAGGCCTTTCTCCGGCAGACGATCGACCCGAGCGACCTGCAACTTTACATCACCGAGATTGGCGTCACGTCCGACTGGTCGGCGGCGTTCACTCCCAATGCCGGACCTATGGACGCCATCGTTCGAGTTCAGCTCACGGCCGACCGGAACCGGTCGTCGCAGCGGTATGTCGAGGTTCTCCGCGACGCACTCGCCCAGGAGCCCCGGTTCGCCGACCTGGAGTTCGGTTTCGATGCCGGGGGGATGATCCACGCGGCGATGAACGAGGGCAAGTCGACCCCGATCAGCCTCCGGGTCACCGGCAAGGACGAGACAACGGCCCACCAGGTGGCCTCGGCGCTCCGCCAGCGCGTCGCCGCGATTGATGGTGTTGTCAACGCGCGCGTCATTCAGCGGCTGAACTACCCCGAATACAGAATTAATGTCGACCGCAAGAAGGCGGCCGATCTGGGTCTGACTCAAGAAGACGTGATGCGCAATGTCGTGGCCGCTATGAATTCCAGCATCCAGTTCAACAAGCGCAACTTCTGGATCGACCCCAAGAACAAGAACCAGTATTACGTCGGAGTCCAGTACCGCGAGAAGGACATGAAGTCAGTTGACACACTGCTGAATATTCCCGTGACCGGCCCCAGGCAAGCGTCGCCGGTGCCGCTACGCAACGTCATCTCACTTGAAAAGACAAACGTGCCCACCGAGGTCACGCACTTCAACATCCAGCCGACGATCGAGCTGACGATGGGAGTTCAGGGCGCGATCTCGGTCACGTCGCCGACGATGTAACGGCCGTCGTCGCTGAATTCGGCAAGCCAGCCGGCGACTCTGTCTGGATTCCGTACGACCCTGCCTCGAGTACGAAAGAGACCTTACCCGGAGCGGCCATCGTCATCAGCGGTGAATACCGGAAGATGCAAGAGACCTTCTCGGAGCTGGCTGCCGGGCTGGCACTGGCGGCGGTCTTGATTTATCTCGTCATGGTGGCGCTCGACAAGTCATGGGTGGTGCCGCTGACCGTGATGCTGACTGTGCCTTTCGCCCTCGTGGGAATCCTGCTCATCCTGCTAGCAACACGAACAGCGATCAATGTGCAGGCGGTGCTGGGAATGATCTTCATCGTGGGTATCAAGGTGTCCAACACGGTCCTGATGAGCGACTATGCGCAGGAATTGCGCAGGGAGGAGGGGCTGAGCCCCACTGCGGCGATCCGCAAGGCGGCCACGATCCGGGTTCGGCCTGTGACGATGACGGCGCTGGCGGCGTTCTTCGCCATGGTCCCTGGCGCACTGGCTCTGGAGCGTGGCAGTGAGGCCAACGCCCCGCTGGCCCGCGTGATCCTCGGCGGCCTGCTGGCCGGCGAACCGGCGACGCTGTTCGTGTTGCCTGTGCTCTACTCTCTGCTGGTCCGGGACAAGCCCGGTGTCAGCCGCACGGCGGCTCGAACTTCCGAGCGATCCACACGTGCGGCAGCCGACAGCGGGCCGTCCCACGGGGAGGGTTGAACTACGGCAAGCCGCCCGGATCAGTCGTCACCAGGGGATGACTGTAGTACGCTTGAAGGCGAGAACAGGCGAGGATTGCTCATCCAGGACAGTTGGGAGGGCTGAGACCGTGCCCGAAGAAATGCTGACGTCGGAGCTGCCCGCGACATCGAAGGCGGCAAACCAACGGCCGGGGACCGGACGACACAGGCTGATGACGGTCGGCGCGCTTGTTCTCGTGAGCTGCCTTGGCGCGACCTGGTGGGTAGTTGCCCACCGGACCACGGAATCGGGACGGCCCGGAACAGTCAAAGGGTCCGCGGCGTCGGCCGCGACCGCCGCCACGATGCGGGTCGAGGTGGTCGCGCCTAGTCCGCGAGGCCTGGGGAGAAACGTAGTCCAGCCAGGGATTGTTCAAGCCTTCGACAAGGCCGACCTCTACGCCAAGGTCTCTGGTTACCTGGTCCGACAGAAGGTGGACATAGGGGATGCCGTCAAGAAGGGAGATCTCCTCGCGGAGGTCGACGTCCCCGAGCTGTTCAAGAGTCGTGACCAGGCCAGGGCCTCGGTCCTCCAGGCCAAGGCGAAACTCAAACTGTCCGAGGCGAGAGTGCTGACCATCCAGGCGGATCGTCAGACCGCCGCCGCCGCGGTCGTCCAGGCCGAAGCCGATGTCGCCAAGTTCACGGCGGCCCGAGAATACCGCTTGAAGGAGCGGGACCGCATCGCGGGTCTCGTCCAGCGCAACGCAGTGGAACAGGAGTTGCTCGACGAGCAGGTGAAACAATACGAAGGGGCCGTGGACGCCGAACGCGCCGGTGCCGCCGCGGTCGCCACGGCCAGGGCGGCCCTGGCCTCTGCGGAGGCGCGGATCGCCCAGGCCCGCGCCGAAGTCGAGCAGGCGACTGCCGACGTCGCTGCCGCCGAGGCCGACCTGGCCAAGGCCCTGGTCCTGGTCGATTACACCCGAATCACCTCCCCGTACGATGGCGTGATCACCCTGCGTAGGTTCCACGATGGGGACTTCATTCGCTCCGCCGCCGAGGGAGGGAACACGCCTCTTCTCTCGGTTGCCCGCACCGACCTGATGCGGGTCGTGATCATGGTGCCCGACCTGGACGTTCCCTATGTCAACCGTGGAGACCCGGCCACTATCGTGGTCGATGCCCTCGCGGAGCGGGTCTTCCAGGGTAAGGTCGCGCGGTTCGCCAACTCCGAGACCGAGCTCAAGCTGATGCGCACCGAGGTCGATTTGCCCAACCCCAGGAACCAGCTCCGCGACGGTATGTACGGCACGACCACGCTGGAAATTGAGCCCCCCTCGAATAACATGACGGTTCCATCGACGTGCCTGATCGAACAGTCCGACAAGGGCGAAGGTGCTGTGTACGTCGTCCGCGCCGGCAAAGTCCACCGCCAGGCAGTTCGGGTTGGCAAGGACAACGGCCAGGAGACCGAGATTGTCAACGGCCTCTCTCCGGATGACAGCGTCGTCGTCCGGTACAACGGAGCCATCGCCGAGGGGCTCGCGGTCGAGACGACCGCGATCAAGACCGAGGGGATGCGCAAGACCTCCGGCCTGCCATGAGAGCCTCGGCGCGCTGTGTCTTGATGGTGTTCATTCCACCTTCTGGCTCGCCCCGAACAACGAGCCCGACAAGCTCCGGAGGCGACTGAAGTTTCGCTCGATACGAAGTGAGCCCGGCCATCCCTGCCTTACATCACTGTTTGGAGAGGCTCTTGGCCTTCTTGACGAGCTCTGTGAACTCACGCCGATAGCCATGGGGATCTCGGGCCACGATTGGTTCGGTGAGGTCGAGCAGCCCTGCGTAAGTCAAGCGTCCCCTTTTGAGGCGAGTCGCGGAGGAGCATGCCGAATCCGGCCACCGAGGCGGCGAAGCGGAAGTCTTCGGAGGCCTGGGCAAGATCTTTGCCGTCGTCAACCACGCCTTGCTCGATCAACTGGCTGTTCTGGCCGTCGGGACGTTTGTACCTGATTTTACCGTAAACGACTCGTTGCTGGGCACGGCGGTGTGCGTGGTCTTCTGGTACCTGAGCGACTCCTCCGACCGCGCTCTATCCGCTCCCGCGGCAGGAATAATTTCATAGAGTGCCGTCACGTGATGCCCCGCGCCGATTTCCCCGGCGTCCTTGCGGTCGTCATGGAAGTCCTGATGTGCCATGATCCGATTCTCGTAACCGATCAATCGCGAGCTCTCGACTCGAGCGGGATTGAACTCGACCTGGATCTTCACGTCCTTGGCGATGGCCACGAGGGTTGAGCCCATCTCCTTGACCAGGACCTTGAACGCCTCTTCCGGAGAGTCGATATAGGCATAGTGGCCGTTCCCCTTGTCGGCGAGCCTCTCGAGAGTCCCATCCTTGAGGTTGCCCATGCCGAATCCGAGGACGCTGAGGTAGACGCCGCTCTTGGCTTTCGCTTCGATCAGGCTGGTCAATGCCTCGCCGCTCGCGACACCGACGTTGAAGTCGCCATCGGTCGCCAGGATGACCCGGTTGGTGCCGTTCTTGATGAAGTTCTGGGCGGCCACGTCGTAGGCGAGCTGAATGCCGGCTCCGCCGTTGGTGGATCCACCCGCCCGGAGCTGGTCAAGGGCGGAGAGAATCTCGGCTTGCTGAATGCAGGAGGTTGACGGCAGCACCAGCCCCGAGGCGCCGGCATAGACGACGATCGCCACGCGGTCATTCTCACCGAGATGCTCGACCATCTTCCCGAGCGACCACTGCACCAGGGGCAGCTTGTTTGGCGTGTCCATCGAGCCGGAGACGTCGATCAGGAACACGAGGTTGCTCGGTGGCCGCTTCTTCTCGTCGATCGGCCTGCCGGCGATGCCGATCCGTGCCAGTCGATGCTTTGCGTTCCAGGGACACCGATTAAGTTCAACATGGATGGCGAACGGGTGCGTGTCTCCCGCGGACGGAGGCCGATCATCGTACGGAAAGTAATTGAGCATCTCCTCGATGCGGACCGCATCTCGCGGGGGAAGCATGTTCTGGTTCAGGAACCTGCGCACGTTGGCGTAGCTCGCCGTGTCCACGTCGATGGAAAACGTCGAGAGCGGATCATCGGCCACGCGGCGGAAAGGGTTTTCCACGATGCGGTCGTACGACTCCGTGTTGAGATCTGCTGGGGTCTCGCCCTCGTGCCTGGCCACGTCTCGCCTTCGACTCGGCGGCTGCCGGAGCGGCTGATTTCAATGACTCATCACGATAGGCCCGAATCGCCCCGGCACTCTTGGCTGCGCGGGATGACTCGCGCCGTCGCCACAACCTGCCACCAGCAAGCTTGCCATCATGATGACGGCGAGGCCGGGAATGCGGCCGACCGACGTACGTGAACACATTGGTGAACTCCTGAAATCCGTAAAACGAGATGATCGAGAAATGAATTCCGAGATGCCGGCGGCCGGGATCTTGAATGCTTCGATACGTTGCGCACAACACCGCCCCGGCCGGACGAGCCTCTATTCACCAATACGTATTGGAGGTGTCCGATCGTTGGGAAAGATTCACGGTCGGGCCGAGCGCGGCGTTCAGGACCATCTCTGGTTCAACGAGTTCTGATCGAGTCTCACCCGCTCATTTCCCCGGGGCCGAGCCAGACTCGGGCACCGCGACCGTGACCGTACCCGCCCGGCTGATCACATCGACCCCCGGCGACCGCGGCCGGCCGTAGCAGGGCATCGGCCACGCGGCGGAACCTCGCGAACGCCTCCTCCCAGTTGTGGCGCGGTTGGTCGCCTTGCGTGGCCCGGGCGGCGGGTCCACGACGTCCACGAGCGCCGGACGGTGTCGCCTCGGCGGTCTGGAACTTCGACTCCTCGAACCAGGCGTTCAGCGCTTTCTCGACGTCATGCTCCCCGCCGCAGGCTGCCGCACTCGGTGAACACCTCGACCTTCAGGCCGCCCGGGATCTTCTGCGCCGAGACGCAGCGTGACCGAGCCGCTCTGCGAGACGATTCGGTGGTCGGCCTTCTGTGCCAGCTCGCGCGAGGGTCTGCCAGACGGTGTCGCCGAAGTCGTTCTCGACGTCGACCCGGCCGCCGACGTCGCCGATCGTAAGGTTCGCCCGGCAGAACCGGGCGCGGAGGTCGCCGTCGATGTTCCGATAGACCGACTCCTTGGGGTCATTGACGCTGAACGGTCACGCCTCCGGCCCATGACCGGTGCCCCGGTTCTCCGCGTACGCGGTGGACGATGACCGAAACGTTCCCCTTCACGCCGTCGATGCGATAGATCGGGATGTTGTCGGCCGCGAGCGACCCGCCCAGGTTCGCCACCTCGTACACGGTGTTGTAGTCGCGGTTCCCCTGGCCGAGCACGGAGAGCCCGGCGTTCAGGTCGCGGACCTTGAGCCGCCCGAGCCCGCCCCGGATGCCGACCCGCTGGCACTTCGGCACGAGCAGCGTGAGCGTGGCGTGCCGCCGCCACTGGCTCGCGCTGAACCCGTCGCCCCGCTCGCTGCGGACCGTGACATCGATCTGGCGGTTCCCACCCTGGTAGTCCAGCCCTTTGACGGTGACGTAGGGGAATTCGCGGCCGAGGAATTCCGGAAACACGAAGCGCCGTAGCTCGTTCTGCATGTCCTCGTTCTCCTTGAATTTCGGCTGGTCCCGAACGTCCAGGTAGAACCCGAAGAACTCCTTGCCCGAGCCTTTGCGAGCGACGAGCTCGATCCCGGCGAAGTCGTCGGCAACCTTGCCGCTGCCGTCGTCGAGCACGGTCTTCTCGAGCACGCACTGGACGTCGGGGCCATCCCAGCCGCGGACGTCGACGTTTTCGCAGTCGACCAGCAGGAGGTCGTCCGCCTTGATCGGGAAGTGAATGGTCTCGGTCCGCTTGTGGACCGTGGCGCCGGGGATGTAGAGCTTCGCGTGGTTGATCTTTTCCAGGAGGCTGTTCAACTCCTCCGTGCACGCCGCGACCTCGGCTCGGGCCCGAGCCGGATCGATCCGGGCGCTGTCGATCTCGGCCCGGAGGCCCGCGACGCGCTTCTGCAGGGCCTTGTACTTCTCCATGAGCGGCCGGGGCGATGAAATAGGCCCCGGCCATGTCCTGTTCAAAGATCCGGTAGTCGCCAGGCGGCTGGGGGCGCGCATCCTTCTTCGATTTCGGCTCGTCTTCGCGAGCCTGGCGCGAGGCCGGCAGCCAGAACAACTGTCAGCGCAAACCACGTGTGCATGGAGACCCTCCCGGAAAGATGGGGAGAAACAACCGTGACCTGAAATCACCTCGTTTCAAAGCCCGCTCGACCCACCTTGAGGGGTAAGCCGGACCATGAGGGCCTCGACATCCTTCCTTGCGTCCAGCAGCTCGGCGCGGCGGCGAAGGACGTCGAGTTCCTGGGCGAGGGCAACGACATCGCCGCGCAGGCCCTCCATCTCACCGAGCGTCTCCTGCTTGACGGGGGCGGCTCAACGGATGCGACATCCTCCGGGGCCGGTCGGAGCTTCCGCGGACGCGACGCCCACCAGACCCCGACGGCAACCAGGATCACCGCGGCCAACGCCCCGGCCATGGCCGGCCTCAACCACCAAGCCGAGCGAACGCTCGGCCCTGACTCGTCCGCCGCGGCCGCCCAGAGCCTACGCTGGGCAGCAGCTCAGCGGGGCAACGTCGGCCAAGGCCAGGGCGACCTGCCGCAACTCGTCCCGGGCCGCGGCACAGTGGGGGCAGCGGGCGGCGTGCCGCCTCGCCCGCCAGCGGCGAAGCGGTCCCCCGGTGGCCATCGCGGCCATGGCTCTCTCGCAACGATTGCTCATGTCATACGCCTCCGCAGTTGTTCCAGCCCGGCGTTGAGCCGGCTCTTGACGGTCCCGGTCGAGATCCCCATGGCCGCCGCGACCTGCCGCAACGTGAGCCCCCCCGTGTAGTGCAGCACGACGACCTCGCGGAGCGGCGGCGAAAGCTCGGCCACTGCCTGATTGACCTGCGCGGCGCTTTCGGCCCGCTCGGCGACCGCCACGGGGTCGCGGTCAGTCGTCGAGGAGGTCAGGGCCTCGTCGTCATCGAATAGCCCCACGTGCGAGGGAGGCCGGCGAGCCTGCTGGTCGAGGTACGACGCGGTAAGTGATCGTGAGCAGCCAGGCCCTGTCGTTCCGCAACCAGGGTCGCTTCCCCAGGTGCTTCCAGACCCGGACGGCGACGTCCTGGAAGGCGTCCTCCGCGTCGTGGCCGTTGCCGCAGAGCCGTCGCAGCATCCCCATCGCTACCGCCCCGTGTCGGTCCAGCAGCGCCAGGAAGGTCTCGCGGTCTGTGGCCATGTCGTGCTCGCTCTCCGCCAAAGCCGATGACCGCGGGGCTGTCATCTCCACCCCGCGATTGCCCGCCGAGGAGTAAGACCGTATTTTGACTCAAGGTGTTCGATCGCTCGAAACGGAATTTCGTTCGAAAGGGATGTGAGCGACATGCCAAAAAGCAACGGCTTTCGCTTCAGTTTATCCATTGCGGTCGCGTTGCTCTTCACCGCGATTTCAGCCGCGGCTTTCGCTCAAGACACGCGGGGGCCGGTGAAATCGGCCGAAGTGCTGATCCTCTCGACGATGTTGACCGACCGATTCGGCGTGGGCGAGTGGGGCTTCTCGGCACTGGTCGAGGCGGATGGCCGCCGCATCCTGTTCGACACCGGAGCGCGACCGGAAACCGTGCTCCAGAACGCACGCGAGCTGAAGATCGACCTCAGCGGCGTTACCGACGTGATTCTGAGTCATCATCATGGCGACCACGTCGGAGGGCTCGTGACGCTACGTCGCGAGCTTTCCAGGCGAAACCCCGACGCCGTCAAGCATGCTTTTATCGGCGCCGGGATCTTCCTGAGCCGGCCCGGCCCCGACGGTCAGGAGACCAACGAGGCGCTCGCGATCAAGAAGGAGTACGAGGCGCTGGGCGGCTCGTTCACAGTCATCGAGCGGCCGACGGAGGTCTTCCCGGGTGCCTGGCTGACCGGCCCGGTCCCGCGCACTCATCCCGAACGGAACTGGAGCCTGAAGCGAACGATCCTATTCCCGGACGGCCGCCAGGTCGAGGACAACGTCCCCGAGGACATGTCGCTCGTGCTCGACTCCGACAAAGGCTTGGTGCTGATTTCCGGCTGCGGCCACGCCGGCATCGTCAACACCCTCGAATACGCCCGTCAGAAGGTCCGCGAGACCAACGTTCACGCCGCGCTCGGCGGCTTCCATCTCTTCGAGGCCGACGCCGCCACCCTCGACTGGACCGCGGCGAAGCTTCGCCCGATGGAGGTCTCAAACTTCCTCGGCGCCCACTGCACGGGCATTGAGCCGGTGTACGAGCTTCGCCAGCGGCTCGGCCTGAGTCGCGCCCATTGCTCCGTCGGCGCGGTCGGATCGCGGTTCTACCCTGCGCGACGGCCTCGCTCCTGGTGCACTGGCACGATAACGACAATATCACGTGGCGAACTCAGGTTCTCGGGCTCATCTAAGACTGGGGAGCACCAAAGAGAGGCGCCCTGATAGTTCGCGCCGCGGTTTTCAACTTCTCATCCAGCGTGGCCAGTGGCAGGCCTCGCCGCATGGCGAGCTCGAGATAGGCGGCGTCGTAGGCGGAGAGGTTATGCTCGCGGGCGAGGTTCAGTGTCTCACGGAACGCATGGGCTTTCGTTTCGTCATCGACGGTGATGGGTAGTTGCGCAAGAAAGCCCAACCAGGTCACGGTGTCAGCCTGGGTCGAGCGTTTACGGCGCTCTCCCACCACTAATGTATTGGCCACCTCAAGATGCCAGAGATCGGGCACGGTCGCCCGCTCGGACGACAGGGCATCGAGGACGGATTGTGAATACTCATCCTGCTCGTCGGGGAAGCACCATGCGATGGCAATCGAGCTATCGATGACCATTCCTTGCTTTGGTGGCTTCGCGCCTGCCTTCTTTCTACTCAAGGCCGTCCCTCCTCGGTCATCTCCTTGATTTCTTGGATCGAAAGAGACCCGCGCTTGCGCGCCTGCTCCTTGCTGTATGCCCGGAATTCCGCGATGACGGCCTTCAGATCACGCTCGGGCGTTTGCCAGGCCGGCGAGAGCACGGCCACCGGCTTGCCTCGTTTGGTGATGGTGATTGTCTCGCCCTTCTCCACCTGGCTGAGCAAACGGGGCAAATGTGTCTTGGCTTCGTAGCTGCCGACGGTTCTCATGGGGTTTCCTCCAGGAGCTACATCTGGTCTATCGAACCTAGTCTAAACCAGCTTCGCTAACTCGCCAAGTCCTGCGGGTCGGTTTGAACACGCACCCAACCCTCACACCGCAGCGGATTACTTGCTCTCCGAGCCGCTACGTCAGGATACCCTGGCGACTAACGAGCAAGCGCAAGCATAATGCGTTGACGATCCTATCAGCCTCCCGGAGGAGAACTGCTTGCTTTACAAACCACCTGTTGACAAGAGGCGACCGGCCATGCGGCAGCCCGGAGTTATCAACAGACTAACTCCAAGCTCAATCACAACTTCGTGAAAAGAGCATGTTATCTCTCCGGTTCGAAGCAAAGAATAGCGAGGGGCAGAGTAACACCATGGGCGGGTTAGGAAGGGCGGCGGTCGATGAGCATGCCGGGCAAACATCGCGGTGCGGTGGTCCGAGATCTGGAGCAGGTCTTCGACCAGGGCACGGCCACGGATCTGTCTGAGGGGCAGTTGCTCCGCCGGTTCGTGGCCGAGGGGGATGAGTCCGCATTCTCGAGCCTGGTCTCCAGGCACGGGCCAATGGTCCTGGGCGTCTGTCGCCGGGTCCTGGGCACTCGTCCGGATGCCGACGATGCTTTCCAGGCGACGTTTCTCGTGCTCCTGCGACGGGCCACCGCACTCCGGGATGTGGATTCGCTCGGGCCGTGGCTCCACGGGGTGGCCTGGCGCGTGGCGTCGCGGGCCCGGGCGGGCAACGCGCGGCGGCGGCTCGAGGAAGAGAAGGCCGCCGCTACCCGGCCGGAGCAGGCCGAGGCCGAATGTCCGGCCGATCGGCACGAACTTCACGCGATCATCGACGAGGAGATCAACCGGCTACCCGAGAAGTATCGCCGGCCGATCGTGCTCTGCTACCTGGAGGGGCTGACGCAGGAGGCCGCCGCGCGGCAGCTTCGATGGAAGGCCGGCGTGCTCCGCGGCCGGCTCGACCGCGCCCGGCTTCGCCTTCGCGGCCGGCTGGCCCGTCGCGGGCTCGCACCCGTCGCGACGCTCGCCCTCGCAGAGTGGCTCGAATCGCCCGCGCAGTCGCGCCGTGACTCCGGCCGTGATGCACGCCACGGTCGGCACCGCATGCCGGGACTTGACGGTGGGCAAGTATCCGGAACTGTCGCGGCCACCTCGGCCGCGACGCTGGCCGGCGAGGTCCTGCGCAGGCAGTTCGCTGGGTCACGCAGCCCTCGTGGCGGCCTTGCTCGCGTGTGGCACCCTGCCGCTCGCCGCCCTCGGGACTCCCGGGAACGTCACGGATCCGCCGCCCTCGGCCCAGGCACCAGTGCCGGCTGCTGCCCCGGACGCCGGCAGGCCGGCGCTCGCCGGGCGGACCATTGACTTCCGCGTCGTAGAGCATGGCAGTGGCAAGCCGCTCCCGGGCGTGCGGCTCATCGTGGTCGTCGGAGTCACGAAAACGGTCGAGAGGACGACCGGCGAGACCGGCGTCATCAGCTTCGACTATGCCTTCGCCCGAGCCGAACCGCGTGTACGTCAGACGCGCGGAAGGAGAGCTTCATGCCGATGAGAGTCTGGCTCAGGCACCCGGCCTACGAGGAGGAGTTCCCACCGACGTTCACGCTGAGGATGGTCCCAGCCATCTCGATCGGCGGCGTAGTCAAGGATGAGTACGGGCGCCCCGTGTCCTCGGGGCGAAGGTGTCGCCCGGCCTGGTAGACAGGCTGCAAGAGGCCCGCAGCCGGGAAGGAATTCGCATCGATGACGCGCTTACCGATGCGGAAGGTCGCTGGATTTGTCCGAGCCCTCTTCCGGGTTTCCTTGAAGCGCAACTCGTCCAGATCCGCATCCGCCACCCGGACTTCCAGCCCTTGGAGCTTGGTCGCGAAGAGCTGGAAGAAGCAATAGGCCCGCAGGGAACCGTGGTGCTTCATCGCGGAATCGCGGTGACCGGCCGGGTCGTCGATCGTGACGGTCATCCGGTTCTCGCTGCACGTGTCGGCGCCGGACGCGACTGGTTCGGCTCGGATCCACCCATCGTCGAGACCGACAGGGACGGCCGGTTTCGCCTGGGACACCTTCGGTCCCGCGAAACGGTGATCACCGTCCTGGCCAAGGGGCACGGCCCGCGGGCGATCGAAATCGAGCCACGTCCCGGAATGTCCTCCGGTGGAGATCAAGCTGGGCGCTGCGAGGACGATTCGTGGACGCGTGGTCGATCGCGACGCCAGGCCGCTTCCCGGGATTCAGTTGCAGGTCGTCTGGTGGCGTGGCTTCCGTACACTCGACTGGAAGGCCGAGACCGATACCGACGGCCAGTTCCTGTGGGAAGACGCCCCACATGAGGACGTCTGGATCAACGTCCACGGCAACGGCTACATCGCACTGCAGAACCGCGTCGTGCCCGCCGCAGAGGCCGAGACCGTCATCAACCTGGCCAGGACGCTAAGGGTCACCGGCACCGTCGTCGATTTCCGAACGCGAAAGCCGATCGAGTCGTTCAAAGTGACGCCGGGGACCGATACCGAGGACGGGTCCCATACCTACTGGGACAGGTCCAGTCGAGGCGCCACAACGGCGGTCGGTACGAAGTCCGGTTCCCTCAGCCTGCGCAACCAGCACACATCCTGAGAATCGATGCGGACGGGTACGCCCTGGGGATCTCCCGTCCGATCAAGGATGACGAAGGTGAGGCCAGGATCGATTTCGAGCTCGTGCCGGCAGCACCATCACAACGGTAGTCCGCCTGCCTGGGGGCAGGACCGCGGAAGATTACCGCCTGACCACGCGTTCGCAAGCGCTACAAGCTTCGGCCCGAACCCCACAGCGACTGGATCAAAAGCATCGTCCCGATCACCAGCAGCCCGACGTGGACGTAGAGGACGAACCGACGCGCATCCATGCGCCGGTTGAGCACCCGGCCCAGAGCGGTCGCCGCCAACACCAGAGGCAAGGACAAAAAGTAGTACCGGGTCACGGCGGGGACCCAGAGCCCGGCGATCCAGTACCCCGCCATGCCGACCAGGCTGGCGGGCAGAAAATATCCTTGCAAGGTCGCCCGAAACCGCTCTGGGGACCAGCGCCGCAAAGCCCCGTAGGCCACCAGCGGCGGCCCGTTCATGCCGTAAGCGCCTCCGAGCACGCCGGCGCCAAACCCGAATAGCACGCCAGGCGGTCATCCTTCAACTCGAACCGGCTGCGCCCGAAGAGGCAGTAGGCGGAGAAAGCCATGATGACCGCGGCGAGGACCGCCTTGACGAGCGGCTCGGGCACCGAGACCAACAACAGCAGACCGAACGGGATGCCGAACACGGTGGCAAGGATGAGCCTCCCCGCGCTTCCCGCATGGACCTCGCGCCAGTCTTGCAGGAGGACGACACCGGCGACCGTGACAGAAACGAGCACGGCCAGCGGGGCGGCGACCTCGACTGGGATGATCAGTGCGAGCAAAGGCACGGCAACAAGCGCCTCCCCGAACCCGAACGCCGACCGGATCACGGTGGCGAGAAAGATCACGGCCAGCACGGCCAGCGTCGTAAGATCCACTGCCACAAAACCCCGCCGTTCCTGGAAGACCAATGCCCCTTCGGATACCGTGACAAGGGAGCGGGCCGTCGTCAACCGCCCCCAGTTTGCCGTGAAGGAGTAACAAGGCATGATCTACAGACGAACGGAAGTTGCCTCGATACAGTTGCGCCAGAGAGTTCTTCCGGGGAATCCTTCAATCGCGATGATCGTGGTCTCGTTTCTTGTCTGCGTGGGATGCAAGCGCTCATCGAATGAAATTCAACCAGGAGACGCACCGATGTCCATCGAACTCACCAGCGCGGCGTTTCAGCAGGGATCGGCGATTCCGAAACAGTACACAGGGGATGGTGGGGACAAGTCGCCGCCGTTGCGCTGGTCCGAGCCGCCGGCCGGAACCAAGAGCCTCGCCCTCATCTGCGATGATCCTGACGCTCCCCGTGGAACCTGGGTCCACTGGGTTCTCTTCAACCTGCCGGCCCAGACCCGCGAACTGGAGGAGGGCGTGCCATCAACAGCGACCCTTCCTTCCGGGGCGAAGCAGGGCAAGAACGACTTCGGCAACCTCGGCTACGGCGGTCCCGCGCCACCCAAGGGCAAGGCGCACCGTTACTTCTACAAACTCTATGCCCTTGGGACGGCGGTGGACCTGGCTCCCGGATCAACCAAGGCCGAACTGGAGATTGCCATGAAGGGACACATCCTGGACCAGGGACAGCTCATGGGAACATACCAGCGATAAAAGCGGACGTGAACGACGCGGCAGAGCTCTCGATCTCACCGCTGGAGCCATCATTCCCGCTTCTCGATCGGCACATAGCTGGTCTCTCGGGGTCCGACGTAAACTTGCCTGGGCCGGATGATCCGGCCGTCCGGATCGTCGAGCTGCTCTTTCCAGTGGGCGATCCAGCCGGGCATCCGACCGATCGCGAACATCACCGTGAACATCGTCTTGGGGATGCCGATGGCGCGCATCATGATACCATCGTAAAAGTCGGCGTTGGGGAAGAGCCGGTGGTCGATGAAATAAGAGTCCTTGAGTGCACGCCCCTCGAGTTCGAGCGCAACGCCCAGGAGCGGGTCACTTTTACCCAGGTGATCGAGCAACTTCCGGGCAGCGTGTTTGAGGATCAAGGCCCGCGGGTCGAAGGTCTTGTAGATCCGGTGGCCGAAGCCCTTCAGGCGGAAGCCGCTCGACTTGTCTCTGGCCCGGGCCAGGGCCTGGTCGATCGTCAAGTCGCCACGATGAATTGCCTCGAGCAACTCGACGACGGCGATCGTCGCCCCGCCGTGCACGGGACCCCAGAGCGAGCAAACTCCCGCCGCGCACGATGCAAACAGGTTGGCGCGGCTCGAGCCCACAATCCGCACGGTCGTGGTACTGCAACCCAGCTCGTGATCGGCGTGCAGAATCCAGACCAGGTTCAAGGCACGAGCGATCTCTTCACTGGCAGCGTATTCCTCCAGCGGCTGCGAGAACATCATGTGCAGGAAGTTGTTCGCGTACGGGAGCCTGGGATCGGGATAGATGAAGGGCAAGCCCAGCGAGCGGCGATACGACGAAGCCGCGATCGTGGGGCCTTTGCTCAACAGCCAGACCGACTGTTCATCGAATTCGTCCTCGCGCGACTGTGCACTTCCGGGTAGAAGCAGGCCAGGGTGTTGATCATCGCCGAGAGCATGGCCATGGGCGGAGCATCAACCGGAAAGCCGTCGAAATGGTGCTTGTAGGATTCGTGAAGAAGGCCGCTCGAGGCCAGTCTTTTCTCGAAAATGTCCAGTTCGCCGCGTGAAGGCAGGCGGCCGTGGATGAGCAAGAACGCGGTCTCGACGAAGCATGAGTGTTCGGCAAGCTGCTCGATCGGAATGCCGCGGTACCGCAGGATACCTTTTTCGCCGTCGGAGTAGGTGATCGCGCCGTGGCAGAAAGCTGTGGCGCCGAAACCGGGGTCGAATGTGATCAGGCCGGCCTTCGCGCGCAGCGAAGAAACATCCAGTGCCAGCTCTCCCTCGTTTCCCTCAGCTACCGGCAGCTCGATCGTCTGGTCGCCCAACGTCAGTCTGGCGGTTCGGGTCATGTCGTGAGCTCCCTGTTCAGCGCAAGGACCGGATCAGGAACAACAAGGCTCCATTATACTGGCTCGCTTGTGCAAGCAACGGGTGAACGCGGCCCCGCTCCCGGAATCGGAGCATTGAAATCAAGCAGCGAAGAATCGAACCTATGCTGGAAATTGAATATCGGCATAGCTCGGTGTGAAAGACGTTTTCCACGGCCTTGTTAAAATAGGCAAAATACAAGCGTTTTGGCGGGCGAGTCTGAAAAACCTTGGTAAAACTCACGAGACCAAGGGCTTGTAGGTGGACTCGTCACCGCGTAGCTTAGACGTCTTCGCCGGAGCATGCTGTTCCGCCCAGCAGGCCACGGGCACACCTGGCCTCCTTGGTTTGGGACGGCGCGGCGGCGATGCTTTCCGCCTGCAACGGTCTGGCGATCTGCGTGTCCCTCTGGCAAAAGGCCTGGGGGGAACATCAAGGAAAAGGGGGAGAATCGCGAGATGCGAGAACACGATCCCAAGGCAAAAGGCGGGCCCAATGGGCACAGCCGCCGCGACTTCCTGCGGGGGTCGAGCATGGCGGCGGCAACAGCCGTGCTGACCGGCCATGCCACCACCGCGCTCGATGAGGCCAGGGCCGCCGAGGAAGGTCCGAAGGTACTTTCCGGCACGGCCGAGATCACGCTCAAGGTCAACGGCCAGGATCAAAAGGTCTCGGTCGAGCCACGCAGCACCCTGCTTGACACCTTGCGGAACCGGCTAGACGTGACGGGGCCCAAGCGGGTCTGCGACCGGGCAAGCTGCGGCGCCTGCACGACCATCGTCGACGGCGCTCCAGTTTATTCGTGCACCACGCTGGCGGTTGCCTGCCAGGGCAAGTCGATCGAGACCATCGAGAGCCTCGACACCGGCGAGAATGGCGTGCCCCACGCCTTCCACAAGAACGACGGGCTCCAGTGCGGCTATTGCACGCCCGGTTTTGTGACGGCGTGCAAGGCCATGCTCGACAAGAACCCCAAGCCGACCCTCGAAGAGGTGCGCAAGGGTCTAGACGGCAATATTTGCCGGTGTGGAACTTATATCGGCGTCCTCCAGGCGGCCCTCGACGCGGCCAAAGCGATGAAAGGAGCCTGAAAGCTATGGCCCTCACCTGGCCTGAAAATCCCCGATTGATCGGGACCAAGATCCCCCGGGTGGATGGTTTGTTGAAAGCCTCCGGCCGGGCCAAGTATCCCAGCGACAGACGTCCCGACGGGACGCTCTTCGCCGTGATGCTCTACAGCCCTCACGCCCACGCCAAAGTCAAATCGATCGACGGGTCGGCCGCCGAGAAAATGCCCGGCGTGAAGGCTGTCTCGTTGATCGCCAAGGAAGGAACCACCCTGCGCTACCAGGGAGACGATATCGCCGCGGTGGCCGCCGAGACCGAGGAGCAAGCCCGAGACGCCGTCCGCGCCATCAAGGTGGAATACGAGGTTCTGCCCCACGTCGTCACCGAATCGCAGTCCATGGCCGATGACGCTCCCAAGGTCTTCGCTCAAGGCAACGTTCGCAAGGGACGCGCCCAGACCAAGGGCAAGCCTGAGGACGCCATTGGCAAGGCCGAGGTGGTGATCGAAGGAACGTACAGCCTGCCGGTCATCACGCACGTCTGCCTCGAGTCGCATGGGTTGACGGCCAAGTGGGACGGCTCTGACAAGCTCACGGTCTGGGCGAGCACCCAGGCTGTACAGGTCGTCGCTGGAGAACTGGCCGACTCGTTCAACATCCCAACCGCCAACGTGACGGTACTCACCGATTACATGGGGGCAGGATTCGGCTCCAAGTTCGGCGCCGACGTGTGGGGCCGTACCGCCGCCGAGCTTGCCAGGAAGACCGGCCGGCCGGTGAGGCTCTTCCTTGACCGGGTGCAGGAGCACCTGGCGGCGGGCAATCGCCCGAGCGCCTCGGCCAAGGTCAAGCTGGGCGCGAGCAAGGACGGCCGGATCGTCGCCCTCATCGCCGAAACGCACGGTACCGGCGGCAGCCGGGGCGGCTCGAACTTCCCGCTTCCTTATGTTTATGACGTCCCCACCTCGTCGCGAACCCACAGCGAGGTCTTCGTCAACTGCGGCGGCGCTCGCGCCATGCGAGCTCCCGGCCATCCTCAGGGCTGCGCCGTGATGGAAGCCGCCATGGACGATCTGGCCGACAAGCTGGGTATCGACCCTGTCGAGTTTCGGCTCAAGAACCTGGGCAAGGGAGACTTCCACACGCCCATCTATGAGGGCGAGATCAAGATGGGTGCCGAGCTGATCGGCTGGCGCGAGAAACGCAAGCCTCGCGGCCAGAACGGCCGCTCGGGACCGATCCGCCACGGCCTGGGCATGGCCCTGCACCAGTGGGGCGGCGGCGGCACTCGTGACAAGAAGGTCGCTTGCACGATCAATCCTGATGGATCGGTCGAGGTCAAGACCGCGACGCAAGACCTTGGTACCGGCATTCGGACCGTCCTGGCCGTCATCGCCGCCGAGGTACTGGGCCTGAACCCCACCGACATCATCTCGAACATCGGCAACTCGACATTTCCGCCCGGCCAGCCCTCGGGCGGTTCGACCACGACCCCTTCGATGTCCCCGCCATGCCTTGACGCCGTGACCAAGGCGCGCGACGCGATGTTCAAGAAGATCGCGCCGACCCTTCAGGTCGGCCCCGAAGATCTGAGCCTGAAGAACGGCCAACTCTACGTCAAGGGCGAGCCGATCATGGGCTGGAAAGACGCCTGCCGCAAGCTGGGCACGGCCTCGATCTCCGAGACCGGCAGCGCCCAGGAGGGGCTGTCGAGCGTGGGCGTCGGCGGCTGCCAGTTCGCCGAAGTTAGCGTCGACACCGAGACCGGCGTCGTGCGGGTTCACAAGATTGTCGCCATTCAAGACTCGGGGCTGATCATTGACAAGCTGACCTGGGAGAGCCAGGTTTACGGCGGCGTGATCATGGGCCTCAACTACGGCCTGTTCGAGGAGCGGATCATGGACCCGCAAACGGGCGTGATGCTCAACTCCGACATGGAGCTTTACAAGCTGGCCGGCGCCAGCGACATTCCCGAGATCGTCGTGCGGGCGTACGAGCCGGACGATCAGAAGGCCCGAGGCGTGATCGGCGTGGGCGAGCCCCCCACGATCGCCACCGCGGCCGCCATTGCCAACGCGGTGACCAACGCCATCGGCGTGCGGGTTCCCGAGTGGCCGATGACCCCTCGAAACGTGCTTAATGCCCTGGCCACGGCGTCCAAAGAAGGGAAGGCGTAAGACCCATGAATGCTTTTGATTTCGCTGCCCCTACCAGCGTCGATGACGCGGTGAAGCTGCTGGGCGGCCAGAACTCCGAGGCGCTCTCCGGCGGCACCGACCTGATCAGCCGCATGAAAGACTATGTCAGCTCGCCCCAGCGCGTGGTCTATCTCAAGGACGTCAAGGCCTTGGGCGGCATCTCCGGCGATCCAGGTTCAGGCCTCACCATCGGCGCGGGCACCCTGCTGGGGCAGATCGTCGACAACGAGGCCATCCGAGGCTCCTACCCGGCGCTCTGGCAGTCGACCCTCGAAGTGGGCACCCCCCAGATCCGCAACATGGCGACCCTGGGGGGCAACCTGCTGCAACGCCCTCGCTGCTGGTACTTTCGCGCGGGCAACGGTCTCCTGGCCATGAAGGACGGCAAGAGCCTGGTACGCGGCGGCGACAACCGCTATCACGCCATTTTCATGACTGACGGCGACGCCCTTTTCGTCAATCCCTCGAGCCTGGCCGTGCCGCTGATCGCCCTGGGGGCGAAGGCATCGATCACCGGTCCCAAGGGAGAGCGGATGGTCGATGTCGAAGGTCTCTATCAGGTTCCCAAGGGAGCGAACAACAGCGAGTTCACGCTCGCTCCGGGCGAGATCTTGACGCGTGTCATGATCCCGCCGGCCAGAGGGAAGAATGCCTCGTACGAGGCGCGGCAGAAGCAGGCTCACGACTGGCCGCTGGTGCTGGCGTCGGTGAATCTGATGATGGACGGAGACAAGGTCTCCGAGTCTCGCGTGGTCGTTTACGGCGTGGCGCCAATCCCCTGGAGAAGCGCCGCGGCCGAGAAATCGATCACGGGCAAGACGATCACGATGGAAACGGCCGCGGCCGCCGGTGAGGCCGCCACCGAAGGGGCTCAGCCGCTGTCGATGAATGCCTACAAGGTCGGCCTGACCAAATCGGTGGTCAAGCGGGCCCTGCTGGCCGCGGCCGGCAACCGTTACTGGGAAGGTTGATCGCCATGACCAATCCCGAATCCAAACAGCCGCCGGCCGCCCAGCCCGAGCCCGTACTCTCGACGGTCCCCTGCCGCCACCTGCGCAACAAGGGGATGTACGTCTACAGCGACGGCAACGGCGGCCAGACCCATGAAGACTACGACAACACCATCTACTGGTGCGTCAAGACCATGAAAGAGTACGGCCCAGACGATGAGATCGTCGCCGGCCCCGATTGCCACAACACCTTGCGGACCTGTTACGAGCCGTTCTGAAGCAGGCCGCTCGGGCGCCTTGAGCGCCCAACTGGTGAACATATTCGCCTCGGGAACGCCCCGCGTTCCCGAGGTTTTTTGTTGAGTCTCACTTTGCCGGGCTGCTCTCCCGGCGCGCGGACGAAGCTTTCCACCCGCCGCGGAAGAGAGCCGAAAGCAGGTTCGACCGCTAGAATTAGAAGAGTTTGACTTCAGGGTATGAAAACTCTAGGTTTCGTGGGATTTCTTCACGATTTAGTCTTGATGTCCCAGACTCAGGACGTCATTCTAAAATACGTCGTTATCCTAGTTGGACATGACGACAGCTCATTTCCATCTGGACACTTCCCGATTTGACCCGAAGGAGTGATGACCATGGGCGACGCACGCGACACCGCCAAGAAGAAGAAGGCCACCGAGAAGAAGAGCACCAAGGGTGCCAGCGCCAAGGCGCCAGCCGCTGCGGCCGCCAAGCCTGCTGAGGCCGCAAAGCCCGCCGCGAAGGCTGCGAAGTCGTCCAAGAAGTAAGGCTGATCCCGCGCGGATCCGCCCGACAAAGACCGCGGCCGGACGTCGTGAAACCTTTGAAGCATCGACCCCGGCCCGGTCTGCCAGATCCTGTTCGATGCTGCCGCAGCAAGCAGGTGGGTGCTAGGTTTCCCGGCGCGTCCGTCTGGAGTCGGTCTCGCTTTCCAGGCGTGCCTGCGCCTCGTCCAGGCTGCGAGCCATGAGCCCCGCGGCGAAGGGATGAGAGGGAACCGCGAACTGTTCGTCAGCGAACTGCCAGGCCAGGATACCCGCCGACTCGGCCAGATCGGCTTGGCCCGAGCTCGTCCAGAACCAGGCCATCCAGAGCAGCATCCTTCGATAAAGCTCTAGTTGATGAATGAGCCCGTGCTCAAACAGGTAGCGAAACGCTCCCGAATCACGCTCGGGATCGGAGGCGACCCGGCCCTCCCTCAAGAGGATCTCTTCGGCTAGCTCGAACGTCAAGGGCGAGCGGTCGAACCAGGTCGGGCACGCATCCAGAACTGTGGTGGCCCGACGCCGAAGGTCCGAACTATCGAGCGGAGCGGCAGCCGATTCAGTCCGCGGAACCGGGAAAGGCCGGCATTCGAGCTTGCTGCCGACGGTCAGTTCGATCCATTCCAGAACCTGCGCCGGATGCGGCGGGGAATTGAGCCCGAGGCAGGCAGCCAGAAGTCTCAGGGCCAGTTCTGGAGGTGCAAGGGCGGCATCGGCTCCCGCTTGTTCCCTGACCTCGTCAACGAGCTGTCCGGCCTGCTCGTTTTCTTCCTCGAGCTGCCCGGAGACGTCCGTAATCCCTCTTCTCAGGTCGCACAGGAAAGCCGCGGTGGCTCGCTGGCCGGTCCGGGTTGCCGACAACACGATGGAACCTCGACCCGAGCCGTCAACCGCCGTGACCAGGCAGCTCACCAGCCGAGGCCGCACTCGCGCTTCGTCCGCTAGCGGAACGATCTGGCGCGATGGTCCGGCCGCCTCGTTCAGTACCGCCCGGGCGGCCTGCCGCGTGGCCGCGTCGGCCGAATCACCCAGAAGACGCAAGAGACCGATCACCCCCTGGTCGGTCGCGAGTTGGCTCAGCCCCGTGATGATTCTCAGTCGGGTTTCGACCTCGACCAATTCCAGGCCCTGAAAGGCCCGCCAGCACTCCTGAGGATCTTCCTTGAGCTGCGCCGCAAGCGCCTCGAGCGAGAAATCGTCGCCCGAACCCGGGGGCATCTGTTCGTTCGAACCAGGCCCATGCATTGTCTTGGTTCCCCGGTCCGTTCGAATCACGGTATGCTCGCACGACCTGGATTCTTCCATACTCGGCCGATGGGTTCCGGGACTCGTTCGTATCCGGCCCGCGGATTGTCGGCCACCGAATAGTAGCGTGAAGGTCCAGATTTCTGACGAAACTCGTAAAGAAGGACAGTACCCGGTGGTGGTTTGTCGGCCTTGGCGGGGACGACATAGAAAAGCGGAGAGTCCGCCTCGATCGCGCCGTCCGCGCTTTTCGGATCGGCCGTGCCGGAGTCCACGATCAATCTTTGATCTTCGTTGCCATCCCGGCTTTCCCGCACTGGAATGCTGGCAAGACCCGGTCGATCGGGCGCAAAGAACGCGATCTCCCGGGCAGCGCCGTCTTCCGACATCGCCGTCGCCGGAGCCAGCCGAACCCGGGAAGAGGCCGACGTGGCGGCATAGATCGCCACCGGGAGCGCCAGCCGGGGATCGGCAAGGTCGAGCTGATACATCACCTGGTTGTAATCATACCGCGGCGTCGGGTCCTTGTTGCCCGAGAACGTGGACGTGTACGTCCCCTCGAAGAACACGATACGGCCGTTCTGCTGGTCGAAGAGGGCATGCTGTTTGGGATTGTAGAAACTGTAATCGTCGTGCGTGACGACCTTCCGCGCGAAGACCCAGGGACCCAGTGGCGTGTCGGCAAGGGCGTACCAGACCTCGCCGAGCATCGAGCTTCCAAAGAGCTCGACTGCGATCATCACCCAGCGGCGCCTGAAGGCGTTCCAGTAGACCGAGCCGCCATGCGCCAGCACCGTCTTGCCGGTGAGTACGTCGTGTAGGTTGAGCAAGGTTTCGTGGGGCTTGATTCGGCCTTCTTCTACGAGTTTGGCTTGCTGCTGCTGCGTGACGAGCTGCGTTCTCTTCTTCCACCCGTAGTGCAATTCGCCGTCCGGACCGCGATCGAGTTTCCGCTCCTCGAATCGAGTTCCCTGCGCCAGGCAAGTAAATGCCTCGCAGGCATCGGGTCGAGCCAGCGATTCGGGATCAGCCGGTACCCGGACAAGGGGATAAGGACTGCAATAATAGACATATTCGGTCTGCCCATCGCGGCGCAAGAAGGTATGCCCTCCGGGATGCTCTCCCGGATACGTCGCCAGGTCCATGGAAAACTGGGCCCGTTTCTCGAATTTGCGAGTCTGGAGATCGAATTCGACCAGGCCGCGCTCGTACGTTTCCATGGGCGGACGAATCTTGACATAGTTGGCGAACATTCGCTCCGCGCCCTTGCCATCGCGCAGGACCACCAGCCCGGTGATCCAGGTGGGGCCCGGGCCCGGCATTTGACACGTCGGGCGCGCAAAACCGTCATCGCCCACGAAGTAGCCGAGGTTGACCCCCTTGGACGGGTCGAGCCCGCCCTTGCCGGGTAGCTCAGACGTTGCCCCCGGCACGTGGAAATTGCCCAGCGGGTAGCCCGGCCGGTTCGTGTCGCCCCAGAACCAGAATATCTTGCCGCCAAAGAGAGCGCTCACCACACTGTCCTGGCCCAGCACCTGGCCGTTCAGGAGCGGCTCAATGATCGGGACGGAAGCTCCCGTGAGGACGCTGTCGCGATAAATCCCCGCGCCGGTCACTCGATAAAGCCTCTGGGCGATGTTCAGTCGCTTGATCTTGATCCGGGCCGATCCCCCGGCTTTTGTCTCCAGCGCCACGCCGCGATTGCCGAAACCGTCCTTGGTAAACTCATAGCCATGGCTTTTGACGTGAAAGAAAACCTTCCGGCCTACAAGACCCGGCTCGTCGAACGCCGCGATGCCGTTGCTGTCGGTCACGAGCCGGATCTGATTGACCGTTCTGAGCTCCACCAGGGGGACGCCCCGACCGGTCTCGTCGTCCACAACCTCGATGCGAAAGGGTATTTGCGCGGTTCTCAGACGCGTGGCATGCACCCCGACCACCCCCCCCGACCCCCCCTTCGCAAGGGGGGAAAAGGGAGCGGCGACCGACACAATTTCCCCCCCTTGCGAAGGGGGGGTCGGGGGGGTGGTCTTTCGGCGAAGGCTCGCGCGCGTAGCCATTCCGAATGGAAGCCTCGCTGAGAGCCGTGAGTCAGCGTCATCAGCCCAGGCGGAAAGGATCGCCGCAGCGGCCACCAAGATGGTCTTCAGATCGAAGACTCTCATGAGAACTCATTCTCCGTCGGGCCCCAGGTCACCAGCGAGGCCGGCGCGAACCGGGCGCGCGCGACGATGACGCACCGTGGTCGTCCCATTCGTCGTCATCCATGTCGAACTCGTGTTCCACGGCGGCCCGCTCGTACAAATCTTCGTCTAGCTCGGTGACAAACCGGCTGGGCGAGGTGAAGACCATGGGGCCGTAGCTGCGTGAGATCGAGGAAGGATAGGTCAGGGTGAGCTCGTTCATGGCGCGGCTGATCGCGACATAAAAGATCCGCCGCTCCTCCTCTTCACCGCCGGGTTCCTCGAGCGCCCGGCGATGCGGGAAGCTCTCCTCGACCAGGCGAATGACAAAAACGTGCGACCATTCCAGGCCTTTCGCCTGATGGACTGAGCTCAGCACAAGGAGATCCACAGGCTCGCCGGCCGCGACGCTGTCCATGCCGTAAACATCTCCGGCCAGCAGCAGCTCGGCCAGGAGCCTCTCGAGACTGTCATGCTTGGCTGCCAGCACCGAAAATTGTTCGAGGTCTGCGAGCCGGTTCTCCGGGTGATCGTACTTCTGCTTGAGAGTCGCCGGGTAGCCCCCTTCGAGAATCGCTTGAATCGCGGCCGAGGGATGATGCTCGGGGTCGGTCGCGGTGATCTTCTTGATGTCGGCCACGAACGCGGCGAAGAAGCCCCGGCTCTTGGGGGGAACGACCGCCATGGTCTCGGCTGAACTGAGCGCGGCGAGCGGCTCGGGCGAACGAGCCAGGTGCTGGTAGATGGCCGCGGCCTTGGCCGGGCCGATGCCGGGCAAAAGCAACAAGATGCGCCGCCAGGACGCTTCGTCGCGCGGATTGGTCACGACTCTCAGGTAAGCCAGGGCGTCCTTGATATGGGCCTGCTCGAAAAACCGCAGCCCGCTCCGCACGGTATAGGGGATGCCGCGCGTGACGAGCTCGCCCTGGAGCACCACGCTGTCATAATGGTTGCGGTAAAGCACGGCCATCTGGCCCAGGGGGACTTCCTTGTCGCGCGCATCGAGAATCTGCTGGCAAACCAGGTCGGCCTCTTCATACACGTCGGCCGTGGCGGCGACCATGGGTTTCAGGCCATTGGGCCGGGCGGAGACCAGGGCCTTGGGAAAGCCCGAGCGATTGTGCTTGATCGACGCAGCCGTAAGCGCCACGATCTGCGGCGTCGACCGGTAATTGACGTCAAGCTGAAAGCTTCGCGCCTGGGGATGCCGCTGCGGGGAACTTGAGGATGTTATCGTAATTGGCACCCCGGAAACGATAAATTGACTGGGCGTCGTCGCCCACCGCGGTCAGGTTTCCCGCACCCGCCGCGGCGATGGTTTCCACAATTTCGACCTGGAGCGCATTCGTGTCTTGCATCTCGTCGATCAAGACGTGCCGGAACATCGCCGCCTGCCGCGCGAGCTGGTCGGGGAACTCGCTCAAAAGCCGCAGCCATTGGGTCAGGAGATCGTCATAATCCATGCAGTTGGTGGCAAGTTTCCGCCGGGTGTAGGCCGCGCCGATAGCCTCGAGCCTCGGCAGCCAGTCGACAAGCTCGGGAGACTGCCTGGCGAGTGTGCTCGCCAGCGGCTCCCGGGTGTTGGCGCTGAAGCTTAGCAGATGGTGGATCTGGGCCGCCTTGGGCACGAGCTTGCCCTTTTCTTTCTGTCTTGCTTTGCTCTTGTCGTTGTCCAGGTCTCCGAGCCCCTCGTCGTCCATGGCCAGCCTGACCAGGTCAAGCTGATCTTCGCTATCGAGAATCGTGAAGTTCGGCTCGTACCCCAGGAGCTTGGCGGGCCGGCGGAGCACGCGGTTGCCGACGTGGTGAAACGTGCCGGCCCAAACCTTGCCCGCATCGCGGCCGATCAGGGTATCGAGCCGGTGCACCATCTCGCGTGCGGCGCGACGGGTGAAGGTCACCAGCAAGATCGATTCGGCCGGCACGCCCCTGGCGATCAGGTGTGCCACGCGATAGGTGATCACCCGCGTCTTGCCCGACCCCGGCCCAGCCAGGATCAGGTTGTACCCATCGGGAGCCGAGACTGCCGCGCGCTGGGAGTCGTTCAGTTCCTCGTCAAAGTGCTTGGCGAGTCGGGCCGGCAGGGAATGTTTGAGGGTGATCTTACGCATGCGGAGGATTCTTGAGCTCGAGCCCTGTCAAGACCGCCGGTCCATGATCTCATCTGCTTGCACGCTCAGCAAGAACCCGCGACAGAATGGAACCGCCCTTGAGTGTAACCGGGAGCGGCCGAGGAGGCGGTCGTCGCCGTCGAGGCGGGACAACGCGCGGCAGCGCGACCAGAAAGTTGAGATGCACGGCGAGAGGTCATTCGTTCTCGAGCCGCGCCCGCGCCGCCTCGATTCGCGGAGCTGCTTTGTAAGAAACAGCCGCTTGAGACGCCTCCCGCGAACTGATCATCACGGGAGTCGTGATCAGCCATTGCCACGAGTGGCGGACGACAGGACCGCCTCGCCGGGAATGGCAAGCGCTTCCCGTACGAGGCGGGTAATCGGTAGAGCAAGAATCTCGGCCTCGATGACCGCGCTGAGGCGATCCTCTCGCAGCACTGAGGGGATCGATCTCGTCTCCGCTTGAGAAGAAGAATGCTCGACAGCCCGCGCCGTGCCCGCCAGGCGGGACGCGGCGGAAGCTTTCATGCCCTTTCGTCGGCCTTGGTCACGTCGGGCACGTTCTTGCCCAGGGCTGTCGCCAGGTCGATCTGGTGTTCCTGCTCGTTGACAAGGATGGCCCGAATCTGCTCGGCGAGGGCGTACTCGCCCAGCGCCTCGCACTGGCGGACCCGCTCACGGTAATGGCGGATCGTCTCGTTCTCATTCTCCAGGTCGAATTGCAGCATCTCCTCGGCCTTTTCCGAGGTCCTGACCGGCTTCGGGGTCACCGTCGGCATGCCGCCGAGGTAATCGATCTGCTTGGCGATCGTAAGCGCGTGCGTGAGTTCCTGCTTGGCGTGCAGCTCCAACTCCTGCGCGATCTGCATGTACTGCGCGCCCTTGAGAACCTGCGAGTAGACGACGTAGGCGATGATCGCCTGGTACTCGCGTGACAAATCGTCGTTCAAGAGCCCGATGAGCTGCTGGCGTGAGACTTCTTGTGGGCCTGCGGATGGCTTGGACTGATCGGCCATAGGGATTCCTCATGATTCTTTGGTGAGTGGCGGAACGCTGTGTACTCTCTTAGGCCGCCATCTTGCGGCACTCCTCGGCGCAGCGGCGGCAGGCGTCGGCGCAACGCTTGCAGTGCTCGGCTTGGTGCTTGCCGCACTCGGCGGCGCAGCGGTCGCACGCCTCGGCACAGGCGCGGCAGACGGCGGTGGCCAGCGCGGAACCGCGGCTCATGTAGCCGGAGCAGACCCAGCACAATTCGGAGCAGTCGCGGCAGGTGCGGACGCACTCGGCCATCTCTACGTGGCCTATGCAGGCGTCGCCGCAGTACTCGCACTCCCGGGCGCACGCAACGCACGCCTCGATGCAGCCGTTGAATCGTGTTTCTCTCATGTCAAAGGCCCTCGTGATCGGTGCGCGGCAAAGGCACGTCAATCTTCGCTGATCTCGACGCCATGCGACTTGGCGGCCCGCTTGATGCGCCCCTTGATGAGCTTGACCTCATCGCTTGTGTATTTAGCGGCGTTATCCGCATGGTTGATGTAGGACCACGCCGCGCGAACGTGCTCGGGGCTGTCAATCGGGTACTTCTTGTTGGTCGGGTCGGCGAACTCGACGTCGCCGTACTCGTGTTCGCCCCGTTCGGGGTTCACGTCGTCCCGTCGCTTGATCCGTTCGGACATGATGTGTCCCTTTCATTGCTGGGGCCCTTTCGCTTTGCTTGATGATTGACATGCACGTTTTGTACCGCTCGGCGCCAGCGCGTCCGAGAGCCAAGTCGCGACGGCATCATGCCACGCTGGGAAGGTTCGACATGATCTCAAGGGGCAGGTCGGGCATCTGGCCTCAAGAATTCGAGAATCTTCCGCGAAAAAGGGTTTGAAGGTTGGAGACTCTCCTCTTATAATTGCTATTGAGATTCAATCTCAATTGGCGTCCCAAGCCGCATTGAGAGAATCTGACCGTTCCCAGGGCGAAGACGGACCTCCCACTGAGATCATGGCATGAAGGCGGCGATTTCGTCAGCTTCCAAGGAATCGAGGATTGAATTGCTTCCTCTCTCATTGTTACGCGCCGGCCAGGCCGGTCGTGTAGTTGAGGTGCTGGGCCGAGTTGACCTGGTGCAGCGATTGCGCGAAATGGGGCTATATGACGGGGCCCAGGTGCAGATGGTTCGGCCAGGCAATCCGTGCATCGTGCGCCTGCTGGGTCAACGGCTGGGGTTCCGCACGGATGATCTCGCGCGGGTCATGGTCTGTGTCACGACCGCCGCGTTCTGACGAACAGTCAAGAACCTGCCTCTCTCTTTCCGGGTTGCATGATGTCGCTCGCCACCGACCGCGGCACCTGGACCATTGCCCTGATCGGCAATCCCAACACCGGCAAGTCGACGCTCTTCGGTGCCCTCTCCGGGGTCCCTCAGCGGGTGGGCAACTATCCGGGCGTGACCGTCGATAAAACGATCGGCGAGTTGTGGCACGAGGGCAAACAGTGGGTCCTCGTGGATCTGCCCGGCACCTATAGTCTGGCACCCAGGTCGCCCGATGAGATGGTAGCCGTTGACGTCCTTCTCGGCCGGCGCACGAGCGTGCCCGTGCCCGACGTCATTCTGTGCGTGGTCGCCGCCGACAATCTCGAGCGTAATCTCTATCTGGTTAGCCAGCTCCTCGAGCTCGGCCGGCCGATGGTGATCGCGCTTTCCATGGTCGACGTGTCCCAGGCGCACGGGCTGTCGATCGATACCGAACTCCTCAGCCATCGGCTCGGCGTTCCCGTGGTTCCCATTGGAGCCCACCGCCGGATCGGCATGGAACCACTCAAGAAAGCCCTGGCGCAGGCGGCCGAACGGCAGGTGGCTGTTACGGAGAGCCCGTTTCCGGCATGCTTCCGCGAAGAGGTTAACCGTCTTCAATCCGTTCTGGCAGCCGGTGGCAGCGAGTCAAACGGCGCGAAAATCGACGTTTTGCCTCGTTATCTGCTCGAACGGCTGCTGCTGGACGTCGGAGGCTACATCGAGGAGCGCTTGCCGAGTCATGGCAGCTCCCATGCCTTGCGTGAAGAGCTGGACGCCGCGCGCAGCGGCTGGCCCAGGGCGGCTGCGCTGTTCCCGCCGTCGAGACACAAGCGCGGTACGACTGGGTTTCCCGGATCGTCAACGGTGTGCTGGCGCGACCGATCGAGCCGATTGTCACCTGGGGAGACCGCCTCGACGCTGTGCTCACGCACAAAGTCTGGGGAACGCTGGTCCTGGCGCTCGTGATGTTGCTCATGTTCAGCGCCGTGTTTTCCTGGGCCAAGGTGCCCATGGACGCGATCGAAGCGGCAATCGCCTGGTTGTCGGCGACGATCGAAGCGTTCCTGCCTGACGGTCCGTTGCGCAGCCTCTTGATCGACGGGATCATTGGCGGTATTGGCGCTGTGGTCATCTTCCTGCCGCAGATCTTCATCCTATTTCTGATCCTGACCAGCCTCGAGGAATGCGGCTACCTCGCTCGGGCGGCGTACTTGATGGACAAGCTGATGGTCCGGGTCGGGCTCTCAGGCAAGTCGTTCATCCCGCTGCTCTCGTCGTTCGCCTGCGCGATTCCGGGCGTCATGGCCACGCGGGTGATCGAAAACCGGCGCGATCGTTTGACAACCATCCTGATCGCTCCGCTGATGAGCTGCAGTGCCCGCCTGCCGGTTTACACCCTGATGATCGCTGCCTTCATCCCCAACCGCAGATTCCTGGGCGGTCTGATCGGTCTTCAGGGCCTGACGCTTTTTTGCATGTATCTGGTGGGCATCGTGGTTGCGGCCGGGGTGTCACTCTTGCTCAAGCGCACCATGCTCCGGGGCGCGGCACCGCCCTTCGTGATGGAGTTGCCTGTTTACCAGTGGCCCTCGCCGCGGGTGGTGGTGCACCGGATGTTTGACCGCGGCTGGGATTTCCTGCATAACGCCGGCACCATCATCTTCGCCGTCTCGATCGTCATGTGGGGCGCGCTTTATTATCCCAGGATCTCGCCCGGCGAGATCGCGCCGCTCGTCGCTGAGCAAACCCGGCTGGAACGAGAATTGACCACTGCTCGTGAAGTGGGCGACGACGAAAGTGTTGAGCGGGCGACCGGCTATCTCGCCGATATGTCCAACCGCCTGGAAGGCGCCCAGAAGCGTCAGAGCCTGCTGGGCCGCCTGGGCCGCTTGATCGAGCCGGTGGTCAAGCCCCTGGGCTGGGACTGGCGAATTGGAAGCGCCGTAATCGCGTCGTTCCCCGCGCGTGAGGTCGTGGTGGCCACCATGGGTGTGATCTTCGACGTCGGCAAGGACGTGGAAGAGCACGAAGGTTCTAACCGGCTGCGTGCCGCGCTGCGAGCCTCGACCTGGCCGAGTACCGGCGAGCCCCTGTTCAACATCCCCGTGGCTCTGTCGGTGATGGTGTTCTTCGCCCTGTGCGCCCAGTGCGTCTCGACGCTGGCGGTGATCGGGCGCGAGACCGATAGCTGGATCTGGCCGACATTGACTTTCGTGTATATGACGGTCCTCGCTTACTCGCCGCTTTCCTGACGTACCAGGTTGGAATGTGGCTGGGTGCCTGAGCCTGGCGCGGAGGCTCGATTTCACGCCGCAGTGGGGGAGCGTTCCAATGAACCTGGGATGGCAAGACTTCGCGGCCCTGGGCATCGTGTTCGCGGCGGCGACTTATCTGTCACGCCTGGCCTGGGGCGCTTTCACTCGCAAGTCGAAGAGTGGCTGTGCCTCGGGATGTGGGAGCTGTTCGGCCCAGAATGGCTCGTCGACTTGGCAGGCGCGGAGTGCGAACCAGAGCAGGTCGTCTCGATCGGAGCCCTCGGTTCCCCTTCGGGTAGACGTGACTTGCCGCGCGCAAAAGTCGAATGAGATTTCAAGGCAAAGGAAAATCTCATCGGGAACGGCTCGATGTCCGATCATGTCCGGGACGTGACGGAGCGCGCCGAGCTCACTGGCTGTCTCGTGATCTGGTTGCTGTTCCGTGCCTTCTCCCTTCTCACGATTCTTTGCTCCGCAGCCAACAAAAGTGCCGGAGTTGCTCAAAATCCAACGAGCTCCTCGTCTGGTCGGATGGAAAACTGAAGCACCTCGAGGAATTGCTGGAAATCGAGCTTGATTCATGATGGTGTTGGGGCTTACTCCTCGGTCCTCCGCGAGGGGGTATGATCTTTTCGAGTCAGGAAACGTTCTTCCTTCGCGATCACGGTGTGCGGAAGAAGAGTCACCTCTAGCCACCTCGGCGCAGGCCGAGTCCCGGCACGCCGGGAGTGCCGGGCCGGTGAGGGCCTTGACTGGCGGTAAGGACCCCACCGGCCGCTTTTATCGTCGAGCGTGAGGCGCCCGCTGTATGGCGGCCCTCGGCCCATTCGCCTAGGGGTTCAGGCGTGTGCCGAGCCGGCGGGTGAAGGCGACCAGGTCGACGAGGCCCACCAGATCGTCTCCGTCGAAATCCAGGTACCAGAGGTAGCGCGGGCTGCCCCGCCGCCGGCCGAAGGTGCCGAGGAAACGTCCCAGGTCGTTCAGGTCCACGTCGCGGTCACCGTCGCTGTCGCCGAACAGCCGGAAGAAGGCGTCTGACCGGTCGCCACCCGCCGCTCCGTCGCCGTCCCCGTCCAGTTCCCGGCCGAAGCGGTCGTGGACCCGAGTCCGCCTGGACGGTCAGGGTGTAATTGCCGTCCGCGAGCGAGCCCCCAACGAACTCCGACCCGACGAAGGTGAGGACTGCCACAGTCTTGCCGCCAAGCAGCGAGATGTTGAGGTGCGCACCCACCAGACTGCCGTCTTGCCGGCGCAACTCGATTGCACCGGGATCGAGGGTCGCGGCGCCGTCGAGGGTGACGGTGAGACTATTGACCATGGAGCGCTGGGCGGAGCCGTCGTTGACGACGACGCTCCCGACCCTCCGTGGATCCCCTGCCAGCGCGTCGTCGGTGCCCTCGTACAGGGTCCGAGTTCGGAAGGAGCGATACACGAGCACGCCAATGTGGTCAGTCTCCAGGACAAAGGTCTTGGTGCCGTCCGGGAGCACCTCGATCGTTCGGCCGAACTGACTGGGGGGCGGGCCCGGACCCAGGGCCCCGGACGTGAACGAATAGTCCCCGTTCGAGAGCCGCTGGGCACTCCCGAACCGGTCCGAGTATTCGCCCAGGTCGGCATTGAGCACAAGGGTCGCCGTCATGCTCGTCTCGTCGAGCGTCCACACCTGCCCGCGGTTGTGCGCGTTGGGGTCGCTCGCCCGGCGGGTGTTGCCGTTATCGAAGAGGATCAGCGTGTGGTCGTCGATGTAGTGGACGTTGTGCTGGTGGGAGAACCACGGATTCGGGTCCGCGGAGTTGACGGCGAAGTCGCCGCCCTGCCCCAGCCGCCAGACGACGTGGCCGTCGCCGGCCCCGTTCTCGTAGTCGATCTTGATCACCCAGTCCTGGTGGCGGACGGACAGAACCAGGTTCCCGTCCCCGGGAGACAGGCTTACGGCGTTGTCGTGCAGCCAACTGACCGCCGGAAAATCGGGGACGATCGATTCCGGTCCCGGCTCGCCCGGGTGAACGATCTCGCCCAGGACAGGTCCGCGGTTGACATCCAGATGGTCGAAGGCATCCCAGACCCAGGCCACCTGGAGGTTTTCATCGAGCACCACGATCATGTCACCAATGTAATTCGTGGGAGTGCCACTGATGTCGATCGTGCGCTCCGTTAAGCCGAGCACGACCGTGTCCCCGTTGGGCAGACGCTGCGCGTCGTGGTGGAAGCCATAGCTGATCTCATGCCCCAGGGCCGTGAGCTGCGCATTGACCGCCGCGAGGTTCGTCTCGCGCACGGGGTTGCCGGCCAGGTCGATCTCCCTCAGGACGTCCAGGTTATTCCGGACCGAATAGAGATCTTGACCGAGCCCAAGCACGGTGCCGCCCGGCACAAGGATCCCGATGCCCAAGCTCGTGATCCCCAGGCCCGACTGCTGGGGGTCGAAATACCACTCAACGCGGCCGGAGAGGTCGGTGGCGATCGGGTTCGAGACGCCGTTGCCGACCAGTGCGGGTCCGACGAATGAGTAGAAGACCATGTCCTGGTCCGTGTCACTCCCGGGGCCGGGCGGCTGGCTCACGGTCAGGGTGGGGAGAGTCAAGGTCGAAGGCAGGGCCCCCGTCGTGAAGAGCAAGGGTGCGGAGCCGGTGCCATCACTGAATACGTGCCGCATTTCGTACGTCGTGTTGGGCAGCATCCCCGCAATGAAGACGTTGGTGCTCTTGCCCGGCACGACGGCGCGCGTGTCGGTGTTCCGCCAAGCCGGGTCAGTCCCGGCTACCGCGAACTGGACGAAGACCGTGTCCGCCGGCGAGGGGGGGACGCTGTACAAGGCCACCAGCGGGTTGGCGGTCGGCGTGACGACTGCCTGCGACCCGCTCACCCGCGAGGTGACATCATCCGTCACCACGGTGGAGGTCGTCTCGGTCGCCTCGTAGCCGTCCTTGACGGTGACCTCGATGTCGTAGGAGCCCTCCTGCATGGGGGTCCATGTAAACGAGCTGGCGGGGCTGAAGTCGCGGACGACGTGGAACGCCCCGCCGTGAGTCGCGGCGCTGAACTGGTAGACGGGGGTCGCCCCGACATCGGTCGCGGTCGCGGTCCAGGTGACGCGCTCGCCGACCAGAGGGGAATCGTCGCTCGGGGCCAGCGTGACGGTGCCGGACAGCAGGCTGCGGGCCTCCAGAGCTTCGACCCGCAGCCGGGCGGTGTGTCGGCGGCGAGATGAATGAACCGACTCCATTGGTCGGTGTTTCTTGCGGTCGGAAGTGAGTGAGCGGAAAAGCATTGTCGTCTCCTTCGCGGTTTTGGTCTGCGATTCGATGACGACGGCCGCCTCGGCGCGCAGACCGAGCGCCGGGGCGGTGCCGGGCCGGTGGGGGGCTTGCTTGGCGGTAAGGACCCACTGGCCGCTTCTTCCCTGTTGGGTCTCGCTCTGCTAGCGGCGGGTCAGGATCAGGGTCCCGGATCCCTTGCAGTCGCACATCAGCTTGAGTGGCGTCGGGCGTAACACGGTGAGGGTGCAGGCCAGCGTGGCCTGGCCGGAAGCGCCGGCAAACCTTCCGGTGCCGCCCACGAACTTGACTGTCTCTCCCGACAGGCGAGTCGATGGGTTCCACACGGTCGTGAGGGTGACGTACAGTTTCTCACCCTTTGCGTTGACGATCGTCGTGGCGCCGGTGATCACAACGCGGTTCGTTACGGGGTCGTTCATGATGTCGTCGATACGTCCCCGTCCGATCCAGGGGCCCATTTGAGTCGTGAAACCTCTGGAGCGCAGTCTCATGGAGGAGGCGTCGCCCGTGCACTGCAACGTGAACCTGATCGGCACGGCGTGCGTCTGATTGACCCCGGCGCGGGCAACGGCCGCCGTGATGTGCGGCCTGCGGTGATGGGCCAGGAGTTGGACGGACGGATCTCCTAGGAGCGCGCTCGGCGTGCAGCGATCCTCGAGGTACTCAAGTCGCAACCGGGTGACGTGATAGGAAGCGTGCTGAGACATGGAAATATCTCCATTCTTCGTGTGGTCTGCGGCTTGATGAGAATTGACAGCGCATCCGGCGCGCAGACCGAGCGCCGGGCGCGTACCCGAGAGGTGAATCGATTGGGCCGGCGGGGGCCTTGCTTGGCGGTAAGGACCCCACCGGCCTCTTCAGGATGGCGATCAGCGCGGCTGTCTCATTAGCAGCCTTCGCAAGTGCCTACGCAGATTCCACCTGCACATGCTGTACCCCGCGGGCACTGGTGGTTGCAGGCGCCACAGTTGTAATTGTCCGAGAGCAGGTCGACGCAATAGAGTTGGCACCAGGTAAGCCCGGGAGGGCACCCTGGGTCGAAGCAAACTCCCTGCTGGCAATAGGGCGCCGTGTCGGGGCAAACGTTCCCACAGGCGCCGCAGTTGTTGGGGTCCGAGTAGAGGGACGTGCAAGTCCCGTTGCAGCGGACCGCGCCTTCGACGCACGTGTAAACGCAGTGGCCGTTGACGCACGCGCCGGACTCGTAGGGACCGGGCTGTGGACACGCGTGGCCGCAGGCTCCGCAGTTGTTGAAGTCATGGGCAAGATCGGTGCAGGTGCTTCCGCAGCAGGTCAGGCCATTGCCGCAGCAAACGTAGCTGCCGCAGGTGCCACAGAGACGCCGGGTGTTTCCATTGCACGCCCTGCAGGCCGCGAGGCACGCGTTCTGCTGAGACTTGTTGCGGCACCGGCAGAACACCGCGCACGGGTCCTTCCCATTCGCGACCTTCCATCTTCGCTTGGGGGCGGCCCACGCGGTACCCAGCGGGCTGAGTGCGGCGCCGGCCAGCACGGCACCGAGTCGCCGCAACGACTCGCGCCGCGGAATGGACTCGGCCAGCAATTTCGAGAATTCATCCCAATCATAAGTCATGGTCGTTGCCTTTCATGGGGTAAGAGGTCCGTTGCGATTGGTCAAAGGTCCGTGCTCAGTCGTTTTTCATGTCGCCATCGCAGCCTGCCTTCCGTTCGGCGATGGCTCGCTCTCGGCGATCGCCCAAGCCGGCTCGTCGGCCAGGGCCAGAATCGGTTCGATTCCCACGGCGACGTCTCGCGCGATGATGCCTTGTTCGTCGATCAGATAGCCGATGGGAGTGGCAAACATGCCGTACTTGAGCGAGATCTCCCACTGCTTCTGCAACACGATGGGGAAGCTGAGCCCGAGCTTGGCGGCCTTCGCGCGATTGGCGTCGACGCCGCGCCGGCTCACCATGACCACTTGCAGATCCGGGCGCTGTTCGTGCAGTATCTGGAGCCGCGGCGCCAGTTCCTGGCAGGGGCCGCACTCGGGATCCGAGAACACCAACAGCACGCGCCTGCCTCGAAGCCCGAGCAGCGTCAATTCGCCGCCGTCGATCCGCGGCAACTGGAAATCGGGGGCCACAGCACCGGCCTTCAGCCCGTCACGGTTGAGGCGGCTGCGGGCCAGCGAGGGATCGGGCTGGTGGCCACCATGCTCAGCGCCGTTTTGTGAACCGACGGGAGCAGTCGGCCGAGGTGCGGTCGCGGCTGCCAGTTGCAGCAGCGGCTCCGCACCCACGGCCAGCTCGCTGGCGATGCGTCCCCCGGCGTCGATCCGGTAGCCCATCGGCGTCCCCTGGGCGCGGTACTGCGACGCGACCTCCATCTGCTCCTGGAGCAGGACGGCGCAGCGAATGCCGTAACGTCCGACGAGCTGCCGGTTCTCGTCCGGATCGCCCGTGGTGACCACGAGTGGCATGGCCCGACCGCCGCCTCGCTCGATCGGCAGGGCGGCCAGGTCGGCGGCCATCTTCGTGCAGAAGCCGCACTTCGGGTTGAAGAAGATGAGCAGCACGTCCTGGCCACGAAAGTCGGCGAGCTTGCGGCGCGCTCCCGTGAGATCCGGTAGCTCAAAGTCCGGCGCGACCGCGCCGACGGGCAGTCCGGCCGGTTCCCGCCGCTGCGGTTGGGCGCGCTCGCGGAGTTGCCGCTCGATGGCCTCCAGCCGCAGCAGGATGCGGCCGTTCTGGCGGACGAGCTGATATCCAAGCCAGGTGCCCACGGCGATCAGCAGCCACGGCAAGACGGTTCCGAATACAGCGGTCATCATTGAAGATCTCCCTGCTGGTCTGTGGTATGATCAACCAATCACCGCGGCCGGCGCACAGCGACCGCCGGGGTGGTGCCGGGCCGGTGGGGGGCTTGCTTGGCGGTAAGGACCCCGCCGGCCGCTTTCTTTCAAAACCGCTCGAATATTCGAGGGGGTCAGTCCTACTTGGGATTGATCCGGAGTACCTCCTCAGCTTCGGCGCGGAACAATTTCAGTTCTTCAGCATATGGTGAACTAAGGGAGCCCCGCGCATTGATCCAGCGGATGGCCCAATCGTAGTGGTCCCTGGCGCGCGGGGTCTCACCCAGTTGGTGGTAGCTCATGGCCAAGACGAACAGATCAAACGCCAGGGTTTGGTCATCTTGTCTGTTGAGGTTGGGTCGAAGGACCTCGATCGCCTGGTGATACCTGCCATCACGGTATCGGGCCAAGCCCAGCGTGTTGGCGTACTCTGCACTGTCCGGATCGAGCCGCACGGCCTTTTCCGCTAGCGGCAACGCGGCCTTCACGTCGCGAAACGGCTTCGGTGTCGTCAGATAAAGCCAGGCCAGATTGTTGCATGTCGTCGCATTGTCAGGATTCTTTTTCAGCGAGCCGCGGCAGTGCTCGATGGCCAATCGCGCGTCCTCATCGGGCATCAGAAGGGGTTTGGCCAGATCACCCAGATGGATTTCCAGTTTCAATCGTCTTATGGATTCGTTCTCGGAATCCGCCGGCGGGTACGGCGGCAAGTTCCAGTCCAATCCCAGCTCGGCCAGACCGGCGCTAATCAGCCGCAGGTCCCAGACGCGGATGGCGGTATTTGCGACGATCAGCTTGGTGCCGTCCGGCGTGAAGACGGGGACACCGCCCCGGTCAACCTCGGTACCTTCCAGCCGGGCGAGTTCTCGACCGGTGGTCCGATCCACGAGGGAGATCTTGCCTGACCGAGCGACAATCGCCATGAGCCGGCTATCCGGGGTGAACGTGCCGACGGCGCCAAAGCGTTGCCCCACTTCCCAGGTCCCGACGGCGAACACGCAGCCGCCATCGGCATCGGTGGACAGCCATTTGCCGTCCGGGCTGAAGTGGACAGGACCGGCTCCAGATTCGGCCAGTTGCTTCACGAACCGGCCATCGCGAGCATCCCAGATTTTGGCCTGCCTCGTCGGTTGTGAAACAGTGACCGCCCACTGGCCATCGGGACTGATCTCGATGAAACGGAGGTCGGCGCCGGCATCGACGCGAAGGGGTTCCCCGGCCCGGTCGGAGCGCAGAATCCAGCCGCCCGCGTAGACCTCCTCGACGTTGATCGCCCGAGAGCAGGTGGCAATCACCCGGCCGTCGCGGCTTCGGCTCAGGTGGTGTCCGCGAGGCAGGGGGAGCCGCTCTGGCGGTCCCATGACCCACTGCTCCGTGCCGCCCGATCTCTTTCCAATCGGCCAGCGCAACAGGCCCCTCGGGCAAAGCGTCAGGAGGGCCCCCGTCGGTTCGAAGAGGACGCCGACGAAAACATTCCCGACTCCTGTCGAAATGAAACCCAGTTCGCTGCCACTGGCCAGGTCCCAAAGGCCGAAGCCGTCCGCCATGCCGACAGCCAGCAATCTGCCATCCGGATGGACCGACGGCAAGTCGTACAGCGTGCCGTACCCTCCAAGATTCCCCGGCATGTTCTTACGGACGAGCGCGCGGTATTCCCGGCCGTCGCCCACATTCCAGATTCCGATCTTGTCGTCCTGTACCGTGGCAGCCAGCCACCGTCCATCGGGGCTGAAGTGGGGTCTCGCCAAAGCAGGCGATGTCGTGAACAACAATTGGCCCGTCCCGACGTCAAAGAGATCCAGCATTCCGCTCCAGCCGGCCGATGCCAGGCGATCTCCGGCGTGATTAAAGGCGAGGTAATTTACCGGTCTCTTGAGCTTGAAACGTCCGAACTAACTGGAGCGTTGCGAGGTCGTAAAGGCGGATGGGCTTTGCGTGGTCAAGGCCCACCGCCAGATACTGCCCATCTCGATTCCAGACGGCAGCAGTGACCCCGTCGGACTGCGGTAAGGACGCGACGACTTCCCCTGTCCGCAGATCACGAAGCTGGACGACGTGGTTTCCGAAGTAGGAGGAGACGGCAACGAGCGGTTCCGTGGGGTGAAGGGCGATCGCCGTGTCGCGCGTGATGCGTATGGGGCGCCAGGCGGCTGAGCTGCCGGCCGCTGGGCAGCTCGAACAGTCCAATCGAACCATCGCTATATGCCAGCACGACCTGTCGACCATCGCGACGAAAATCAACACTGTCGGACTCGCGCCTCGGTGAGCAGGAGTCGCGGCGTCGCGCCATTCAAGTGCCACAGATGTACCTCGATTAATTTTTGCGGCTCTGAATCGTACCGTGTGGACGGCCACGAACTGGCCGTCGCGACTGAGATGGACCCTGTGGACGACGCGGGGCGACAATGCCCCTCCCGGCCACGGCAGATAGTGAACCTCGACATCATCTGCCACGCGGCGGACGCTGCAATTGCCCTTTCGGTCAACACGGGCATAGGTGGCGTATGCTTCGTCAAAGTCGAAGTGAGATGCATCCGACGGCCACGGATTCCATGGCCCGGCCATGCGCATGTCGGGCAAGGCGAGCGTTGCGATAACGGAGTCGCGCAGCCCATGGAATTTCTCATCGGGGAGGTGTAAGGCGCGGGCCAGGTCCGTCGCCAGACGCAAGCGTTCGAGACTCTCGAAACGCTGGCCGGATTTCCGGCTCATGCGAAGTGCCCGTGCCTGGTCCACGTAAGACTCGAAGAGCTTTTCATCCGCCTCCCGCTTGCTACGCTGGGCCGTCGCCAGCGCTGTCAACTTCAGGTTCGATTCGGAGACCGCTCTGGCCTCGGCATGAGTGGCGCAGGATCATGCCCCCGGTGGTGCCGATGACCCCGGCGATCAGCGCCGCCAGCAGTAACACCGCGGCGACAACGGGACCCTTGTTCCGCCGCACGAATTTCTGCACGCGATAACGCGCCGAAGGCGGGCAGGCCTGTACCGGCTCGTCGTCCAGGTAACGCTGCAGGTCGCGGGCGAAGCTGTTGGCCGTCTCGTAGCGCCGGGTACGGTCCTTCTCCAGCGCCTTCATGACAATCCAATCGAGCTCGCCGCGCATCAATTTAGTCAGCCTCGCTGGCTCCGTGCCGCGGTTTGCTGCCAAGGCCGGCAAGCCCTTCGCCGAACTCAGCTTGGTGCTCGGTCTCGTAGGCTCCTGCTCGCGGATCACTCGCAGCATCTCCAGCATTCCGACCGTTTCCAGCTCCTTCCTGGCAAACGGCGTGGTGCCGGTCAGAAGCTCGTACAGCAGCACACCGAGCGAGTAAATGTCCGATCGGGTGTCGATGTCGTGGTTATCGAGATGTGCCTGCTCGGGACTCATGTACTCCGGCGTGCCGATGACCGTCCCGAAGCCTGTGAAGAACGTTGCCTCGGTTAGCTTCGGCCCGGCCGCCTTGGCGACGCCGAAGTCGATGATCTTCGGGATAGGCTTGCCGTCGTACAGGCCGACGAGGACGTTGGAGGGCTTGAGGTCGCGGTGGATGATCCCCTTCTGGTGGGCGTGCTGCACCGCCTGGCAGATCGGGATGAACAGCTCCAGTCGTTCGCGGGGCGTCAGCCTCTTCTCGTCACAGTAGTGGGTGATGGGCACGCCCTTGACTAGCTCCATCACGAAGTAGGGCCGGCCCTGGTCCGTCGCCCCGGCGTCGAGGACCTTGGCGATGTTCGGGTGGTCCATCAGGGCCAGGGCCTGACGTTCGGCCCCGAAGCGGGCGAGCACCTGGCGGGAGTCCATGCCGGCCTTGACGACCTTCAGCGCGACGAGCCGCTTCACGGGCTGCGTCTGTTCGGCCATCCAGACGATTCCCATGCCTCCCTCGCCGATTTGCTGAAGCAGCTTGTAGGGGCCGATGACCGTGCCCGAGGCTTCAAGCGGGGTAGGATTGCTCGAAGTTACGGTTGGGGTCGGTACTGGCTCCTCAAGGAAGTCGCCGGCGTGCTGGTGGGCGACCAGCAGGGCGTCGATCCTCGACCGCAGGGTCGCGTCGCCCTGGCACGCCCGGTCCAGGTAGGCTCGCCGTTCCGCCTCCGACGGGCAGTCGAGGGCCTCCCAAAAGATCGCTTTGAGTTCGGGGCTGATTGCGGCCATCGGACGCTCCGGGTTCGTTCCTACTCCTCAGTGCTCCGTCTGCGCCCGAGTTGCGCCAAATTCTGCTAAACTGGTTTCCCAGGACCACCGGACGGTCACTCTCCCCGCCCGAGCCGGTCGTAGAGCCAGGCTCGGGCGAACGCCCAGTGTCTGTCGGCCGTGCGCCGGGGGAGCCCGAGGGATTCGGCGGCTTCGGCCTGTCCGAGGCCCGCGAAAAACCGGAGCTTCACGAGGTTCGCGCAGATCGGGGTCCTCACGCTCGAGCTGTTCCAGAGCCTCGTCGAGTGCAAGAACGTCGACGTCAGGAGCTTCGCCGGGAATCTCGCCGAGGTCGATCTCCACCTGCTGACCGCCGCCCCCGCGTTTGAGACGTCTCTTGTCGCGGGCGCGGTCGAGGACAATTCGGCGCATGGCCTCGGCCGCGGCGGCGAAGAAGTGACCGCGGCTGTTCCACTGCGAAACCCTCTCGATATCCACGAGGCGAAGATAGGCCTCGTGAACGAGGGCCGTGGCCTGAAGTGTCTGGCCCGGCTTCTCTTGTGCCAGCTTTTGAGCGGCCAGCTTGCGTAGCTCATCGTAGACCAGCGGCAGGAGCTGCTCGGCCGCCTTCGCGTTGCCTTGCTCGATGTTCGAGAGGATGCGGGTCACGTCCGCCATCGACAGGCTCGCCGTCAGGCCGCCCGCGCCTTCTCCCCGAACTGTGTCCGAGCGACAGTGCCCGGTGAGAGATCGCCCGGTCCGGGATCAGCGCCAGGGCGGGTCGCATCCAGCATATCCTCCGCTCGCTCGCGGGGATAGCCCGAGATCGCAAGGCACCGGCATCGCTTAGACATCCGAGGCCGACCTACTTCCGCCTGGCTGCGATCTCTGCCTCCCGGAACATCGCGCTTTTTCTTTTCTTTCGGAGAGCCGTGAGTTATACCTTGTACATGGGGTGAGGCTACGCGCGGAACGCCTTGAAGGAGGTCGAGTGATGTCGGTCGAGTCCGAGACGCAAAGCGCGGTCGCCGAGCCGGAGGTCGAACAGGAGACCCGAACCCGGCGCCTGCCGCCTTACAACGTGATCATCCTCAACGATGAAGATCATACGTTTCCTTACGTCATCGAGCTGCTCATCAAGCTCTTTGCCCATTCGCTTCCCCGGGCCAAGGAGCTAACCTGGCAAATCCACACCCGGGGCCGCGCAATCGTTTACACCACGCACAAGGAAAAGGCCGAGCTCAAACGCGACCAGGTTCTCGCGTATGGACCCGACCCCCGGATGACGACGTCCAAGTCATCGCTGCGCTGTTACATCGAGCCGGCGGTTTCGGATTGAATCAGGCCCCGGGCAACCCAATCGCGGCGGGAAGGCCTGTGGTGATATCGGGATAGGCCAGACGCACTCCAAGGACCTCGCGCATCTTGCGGTTCGCGATCCGCCGGTTCGTGGTGTCGCGGTCATCGTGGGATGGCGGCTCGAACCGGGGCGGAGGAGCGTTCAGGAGCCGGGCCGCCAGCGTGTAGTATTCGCGGCGCTCGACCGGCCGATCGTCGCTGACCAGAAAAAGGGAGTCTCCATCAGCCTTATCGAGAGCCGCCACGGCCGCGCGTGCGGCGTCGTCAATGTGAACCAGGTTCAAGAACCCGTAGGGGTTTCCTGTGACCTGGTCGCCGCGTTCCAGGAGAGCTCGGCCGATCACCCGGCCAGGGCCGTAAAGACCGGAGAATCGGAGCACGACTCGCCGACACCTGGTTTGCTCACACCAGCTTCGAAGGGTGTCTTCCGCTTCTTTACAGATCTTGCCAGGTTCCTCTACCGGGTTGGCCGGTGAATCTTCGGTGACCCATTGACCCTGCGTTTGCCCATAGACGCTCGTCGAGCTGGTAAACACGATGCGGCGGACCGCTCGAGGCGCTCGGTCGAGGAAATTCTTCAGCCCGTCAATGGAAACCGCCCGCCTATCGATGCCGGCGGAGCGGTCGAACGCGACGCAGTACAGAATTCGCTCAGTTGATGGCAGCGCATTGAAAGACTCAGGCTGAAAGACATCGGCGATGAGCGGTTCGATTCCCAGGTGGTCGAGTTGGCCAGCTCTCACGGCGGTTCGGACCGTTCCGAACACCCGTTCACCTCGTTCTACCAGGCATTTACCAACTCGCTCGCCCAGGTATCCGCAGCCCACGATCAGTGTGCTCATGAGGCGTTTCCCTCAGGGTCGGCCAGAGGCCCCGCCACAGCCTCATTCAGGGGACTGCCGGCGTCAAGGTAGTCTTGGAGTAAGATCTGGGCGGCCACCTTGTCGCGCAAGCTCTTACGCTTCTGCCGCTTCAGTCCAGACTCGATCATGAGGTTATCGGCCTCCACGGAAGTATAGCGCTCATCATGGTACATGACCGGCAGGCCTGCCACCGTCATGAGCCAAGACCCCCACTGCCTTGCAAGCGCCGCGAGTTGCCCCTCGCGACCAGAGGTATGCACTGGCAGCCCAACGACGATCCGCTCGATGTCGTGTTCTCGAATGAGCGTTTCATAATGCCGTGCATCCTGCCGCGCATCCCGTCGCTCGTAAACCTCCAGCGGCGAGGCGATGGACCTTGCCGGGTCACTCACCGCCGCGCCAACGCGCCTCAAGCCAAAATCGAGCCCCAGAATGCGACCCATGGAGTCAATGTTGTAACTTCTGAAATACTCAAAAATACGAGACAGTAGCAACGACACCGGGCGATTTTCGGGTTCTCGTTCCCACGCTCGGCGTGGGAACGAGAGGCGCCGCTGCGGTCCGTTGCCGGTATCCTCGCTATAGTCTCAAAGATACGCTCCAAACCCCTTTTCGCCCAGGCTTTCAACCAGAGCTTTAAGCTTGTCAAGCTGGTCTCGGCGCGCGACCAGGGTGGCACCTCCGGACTGGACGATCACGACGTCGTCGAGGCCCAGGGTGGCGATCAAGCCGCCGTCGTCGGAGACGATGATCGACCGCGAAGTCTCGCTGGCGAGCACGTTGCCCTGGACGGAATTGCCCCGATCGTCCTGCGGCAGCAGGGAGGCCAGCGCACGCCAATCTCCCACGTCGTTCCACTGGTAGCGCACTTCCAGCACGCGGACGTTTGATGCCTTTTCCATCACGGCCTTGTCGATTGGCACGCGCTCCATTTGGGGATATTCTTGCGCCAGCACGTCTGCTTCAACAGGCTTTCCGAGGGCCGTTCCCACGCGGTCGAGCGCGGCGGCAAGCGCCGGGCGGTGGCGCGCCAGCTCATCCAGGATGGTGCTGGCTCTCCAGAGGAAGATCCCTGAGTTCCAGGCGAAATTGCCGGCGGCAAGAAACGCCTCGGCCGTGGCCCGATCGGGCTTCTCGCGAAATTGCCGCACGCGGTTGACGGGAATTCCCTGCCTCGTCTCCAGCAGCTCGCCACGCTCGATGTAACCATAGCCGGTCTCGGGCCGTGTTGGCTTGATGCCGAAGGTGACGAGTGTGCCGGGATCATCATCGATCACCGATACCGCGGCGGAAACGGTGGTCAAGAACGTCTCAGCCGGCTCGATCACGTGATCGGCCGGCATGATGATCATCGTCCCGTCAGGGTCCTTCTTGCGCACGGCCCATGCGGCCAGGCCGACGCACGGGGCCGTATCGCGCGGGCAGGGCTCGGCCACGATGTTTTCGGGTGGCAAACCGGGAAGCTGCGCCCGGGTCTGCTCGGCCTGGTCGGCCCCGGTGATAATCAAGACGCGCTCGCTGGGCACCAAGGGCTCGATCCGCGCCACGGTCTGCTGAAGCATCGTCGCGTTGCCAAAAAGGTTGAGCAATTGCTTGGGCCGGTCACGCCTGCTCTTGGGCCAGAACCTGGTACCACTTCCCCCGGCCATGATGATGGCGTGCAGCATGATATCGCCTTCTGCTCGATCGATTTAGCGCAAGTAAACCGGCCGCTCGACGACGAGCCCCGGTTCGAGCTTCGTCTTCAGCTCCTGCGCGTCGAGCGCCAGCAGGGGGCTGATCTCGATGGCGAACGGGACCGTGCCGTCGGACCGGCGCGGCACGATTGCGCCGGCTTGCTCGAGCCAGTTGCCGAACAGGTCACTCATCCGCTGGTGCACGGTCGCCGGTGAATCGGGACCGACGGCGTTCTTGAGAGGCTCAAACTCGGTGGAACGGTCCGTTTCCACGATCGTGTACCGCTCAGCGAGAGGGAGGGCGTCGAAGATGAACTGCTCGAACTTGACGCCATTGGGCTCCGCGGGTTTGACCAGTTCTCCGCTCTCATCGATGTACGAAACTTTCTTGATCGCGCGATGAAACGGAAGCTGAGTCCCTGCGACGATGCGTTCGATGAACGAGCGTTCCAGAACATGGATGGCAATGCTGCCGGCCCAGAGCTCGAGGCCTCCCTCGGGCTCGCGCCTGCTGGCAAGATCGGGGGGAAGGTCTGAGTATTCGATCACCTGGGGTCTGCCTTCGACCGTGACCACGACGCCAAGTTTCTCGTCTGGCGTCAGCCGTTCCACCACCTTGAAAGACATCTCAGCGTCTGCCTGGCGATGCAGGCCCAGAAACGCCGGGTCGGCAATCTGGACGAGGGGGTTGTCAACCTGGAAGTAGAAAAGGGTGCGAATGCCTCGCGCGCGCATCTCGTCCAGGCAACTTGGTGAGCCGTCTGAACCCGGGGCCGCCAGCGCGGCGAGGGTGCCGCCGTGCCCGTCGGGGCTGAGGGCCACCTGGTCCCTGGCCGCCAGCAGCACTTTGCCCGTCTCGCGGTCAACGGCCGGCATCTGCCCCTGCACGAAGAAGCGGACGTGCTCCAGGCCGAACTTGCCGTTGACCTCGAAAAAGGCGACCGTGGCTGCGTGATTCTCGGGGCTGGTCATGATGTACAGCGGCAAAGCCCTGCCGTGCCTTCGGCCGAGGGCCACCATCTTCTCGGCGTGAATCTGAAACAGGCTGGCCGAAGACACCGGACCAATGGGATACGTGCCCTTCGGTCCTTCGTAGCCGAGCCGCGTGCCCGACCCGCCGGCGACGACAATGGCGCCGACCTCACCGCCGGCAAGTGCTCGCTCCCCTTCCTCAATGGCCCGGCGCCTCGCCACGCGCTGGCCGTCGGTCTGGGGCAGCCGGATCACTTCGATCGGCCGTACCCGTTCTGGCGGAGCGGCCGGAGCGGCCTGGCCGTGCACCAAATCTTCCACCAATCGGTCCAGTTGCTCGAAGTCGATCGCCTTGATCTCTCGCCGCAGGCGGCTGCGTCCCTCGTCCGTCAAAGTACTCCACCACCTGAGCAAGTGACCTTGCCGGTGGCGCTCTAATCGTTCGACGAGATCCGCGTCGGGGTCAGCAGGCATTGAGCGTATGGCTCCTTCTTCTTGTGACACGACGTCTGCCACTCTTGACCGACATGGCGTCGAGCAAATCTGTCGCTCACGTCGTGTCATGGGGCTGCGGTAACCACTGGACTGTACTCGACATGGGCCTAGAAATCCACGGTCAGGCTATCGTAGGCAAGTTGAACGCCCGGCGGAAGCGTCGCATTGACCACATCATGATCGAAGCCGTGCGCGAGATGTGTGAGGAACGTCTGCCGCGGTGTTAGCCTGTCAACAACGGTAAGCGCTTCGGTCAGGGAGAAATGGGTTGGATGAGGCTCGAACCGAAGGGCATCGAGGATCAATGTGTCCAATCCTTCAAGCAGCCCCCAGCTCTCCTCAGGAATGCGATTGACGTCGGTGCAATAGGCAAGCCCGCCGATCCGAAAGCCCAGAACGGAAGACAGGCCGTGCTCCAGTCGGATGGGCAGGATTTGCTGGCCCAAGGCCTCGAACGGCACGCCCGGCCTGATCCGGTGGAACTGGACCTTGGGCACGAACCCGGCCGGCCAGTGCTCAGTCCCTTCCCTGAACGCGTAGGGAATGACTCGCTTGATGCATTCTTCCGTGTGCTGCTCGCAAAAAACCGGCACGGGTCCGCCGATCCACCGAGGAAAGAGGCGGGCGTCATCAAGGCCGAAGAGGTGATCGGCATGATGATGCGTGTAGGCGATCGCGTGCACTCGCCGCACCCGCTCGCGCAAGAGCTGAATTCGCATCTCGGGCGTGGTGTCGACCAGAAGATTGCCGGCTGGAAAAGCCAGGAGCACGCTGGGCCTCGTGCGCTGGTTGCGCGGGTTGGTCGAGGTGCAAACCGGACAGTCGCAGCCCAGAACCGGAACGCCCGTGGAAGTGCCAGTCCCCAGAAAAATCAATCGCCGCGCCGGCGCATTTGGACTTTCGATCAATCGATTCAACCTCCAGCGAAAGCCAGCGTAGCTAGGCTGGTGTCATCAACGTAGGTAAGGGCGTGACCGCCGGCCGAGCGTTGGTTATTCTACGAAATCGTACGGTCGACGCCAATTTCGGACCGAACGAACACGTGGATAGCGCGCCGGAGTGAACAGGATGCCGAGTAAGGAAGGGGCGCCCGGCGGTCCCGGCATGCCGGGATTCGGGTTTCCCCTTCCTCCTCTAAAATTCCGTACGGCGGGTTTTCCCCAGTACGGCTTCAAATGGACCGTCAATAGCGACCTTCGGCGACATCCCAAGGCTTAAGTGCCGTCCACATGCGCCCCATGACACCGTCTTATACGCCACCGCAGTTCTTGCTCCCAGAAGTACGCGATCCCCGAAGGGATTTCCCCGTTGTAGAACCGTTAGGTTCAATGTGGCACGACTCCCAGCAGCGCCAACACGTCCATCCAGAGGCCCTTGGCTCGCCAGTAGCCGTTCACCGGGATAGGTCCGCGGGCTGTGCGGCGCACAGCTGCCGCCACCAACGAAGGACGATTGTTGCTCCGTGGCAGATTACCTCGGTTGTGTCCACTTCGCGCAGCCTGATTTTCGGCTCTGCTCATCGATGTCACTTTTTGCGTGCGGCTTTGGGGACTTCCCGGTCCGTTCTGACCCTGCATCCTTGCTCGCCGCCTACTTCGTCACTCGCTCAGGCTTCAGGCAACAGCGGCGGTGGCTCGGTGTCGGCAAACCATGCCCCGACCGCCGCCTCCAGGTACTCGAACACGGATCGCCCCTGCTGCGTGCAGGTCGCGATCACCGTCCAGATTCGTTCGCACCAGCGGTTTCCCCGCTCACTCCTGGTCCCTTGCGTGATCAGTCGATCGATCACCACGAAGCGGATCGCTTGCTCCGCCAGGTTGTTCGTCGGCTCCACTCCGGGAGTCGTCATGAACCGGAAATAACTCGCGCCATGCTTGTCGAACCGGGCCGCCATGTTGCGACTGTGTTTTGTCGCCGGCACCTCGGTCGTGGCACAGCTCACAACTCTGAACCGGGCTATTTCCAACTGGCTCTGGAACTGTTTCGCCGACACAGTGTTCTCGGCGATGGATCACCTTGAAGAGCTCTCGAAGCTCCTCACGCAGCCGTTCTCCATAGGCCCGATCACGAGCATCTGGCAGGGTTGTCAGGAACTTGACATCGCGGATCAGGTGGGCCAGGCAAAACTGCATCGTCACGTCGAACCGTTCCATGTAGCTGCGATAGGACGAAAAGTAGTCGCAGCCCAAGACCCCCTCAAACTCCGTGCCCAGCACCTCGATCAACACATCCGTACTTCGCGTCGGGTCGATCTTGAACAGCGTGTACAACTCAGCGCGAAAGCACCACGTCCACATGCGGAGGCGGTTCTGCTTGTGGCCAGTCTCGTTGACGTTGAGTTGGTCTTCGTTCGGCAGGCGATCCAGAAGTTCCTGATAGGGCTGCTCGAGCGCACCGGTCACCTTGCCGATGATCGCCGACAGTTGCCCGCGCGAGATGGTCACGTGGACGACATCGCGAAGGAACTTGCGGATGGTCGAGAACGACGCATGACAGACACCCTTGAGGTAGGCGATCAAGGTGGTCAATCTGGGCCCGACCAAGCGGCCCCGTTCGATCCCGATGGGCAGCGGAGCCGTGTAAAGCTTCTGACAACACGAGCACCATCCCGAATGACCGCGGTGCTCTTGAATCGACAGCGGCACGTCGTTGATGTCAACCTGCTGGATGATTCGGGGCTCGCTCCAAGCCGCGGGTTCCAACCCCTGGCCGCACCGGGGACAAAGCTCGATCCGATAATCGAAAGAGCCGTCGTTGATGGCCTCGGGCGGGAACGGATCTCGTTCGTGTTTGGGGTGTCCGGGTTGGCCACCGATCTTGCGTTGAGCCTGCCCCTCGGGAGGCGCAGGCTTGGGCGGCTTGACGATGTCGGACGAGGGTGGCTTGGAGGATGTCGCGGAATTCTTCCGCGCCGCCGCGAGTTGCTCTTGGAGGCGTCGCGACGGTGGCCTCAAGCGCGGCGAGCCGCGCCTCCAAACGCCGACAATTCGGACAAGACTTCCGTGCCTTGGGTTTCATGGCTCGCTATGCTAAAGCACCGGCCTCAATTTCGCCATTACTGTACCGGTGAACGGCTACGCTCGCCATCGGGTTTTGTTGTCCCGGCGGGTCATCGCTTACTACGGCCTCATCCGCCCCTCTGGACTCCTCTCCGCCGCTTATGGATTCGCGGCGGAGGCTGCTGCACCCAAGGTTATCGGCTTGGGTGGGAATCCAGAGGTTCCCCAATTTACTCCGCTGGACTGTGCTCGCGTGCCGCCTCCCATACCCCGGTGGCCCCGAAGAGTGCACATGACTGTTGCTTCTTCTTCGGTATTAGCCTTCACCCCAATGTCACGGGTTCGACAACCACATTGATCATTTCGAGGCTGCAGAGTTCGTTCCGAGCTCAAACTCGTGCTCCTACTACGGCCCGCGAGCTGGCTAGCCCTCCTTACGAGGACGTTTACATTCGAGCTTGCGCTGGCCGGGTCGCCCCGAGCCAACGTCGAATATGACTACGTGGGTAAACAGTCAACTCCCACGACCGGACTTTCACCGGCAAGTCCAACGGCATTATGGGCTGCAGGCCGAGTAAGGAAGGGGCGCCCGGCGGTCCCGGCATGCCGGGATTCGGGTTTCCCCTTCCTCCTCTAAAATTCCGTACGGCGGGTTTTCCCCAGTACGGCTTCAAATGGACCGTCAATAGCGACCTTCGGCGACATCCCAAGGCTTAAGTGCCGTCCACATGCGCCCCATGACACCGTCTTATACGCCACCGCAGTTCTTGCTCCCAGAAGTACGCGATCCCCGAAGGGATTTCCCCGTTGTAGAACCGTTAGGTTCAATGTGGCACGACTCCCAGCAGCGCCAACACGTCCATCCAGAGGCCCTTGGCTCGCCATCGGGTTTTGTTGTCCCGGCGGGTCATCGCTTACTACGGCCTCATCCGCCCCTCTGGACTCCTCTCCGCCGCTTATGGATTCGCGGCGGAGGCTGCTGCACCCAAGGTTATCGGCTTGGGGTGGGAATCCAGAGGTTCCCCAATTTACTCCGCTGGACTGTGCTCGCGTGCCGCCTCCCATACCCCGGTGGCCCCGAAGAGTGCACATGACTGTTGCTTCTTCTTCGGTATTAGCCTTCACCCCAATGTCACGGGTTCGACAACCACATTGATCATTTCGAGGCTGCAGAGTTCGTTCCGAGCTCAAATTCGTGCTCCTACTACGGCCCGCGAGCTGGCTAGCCCTCCTTACGAGGACGTTTACATTCGAGCTTGCGCTGGCCGGGTCGCCCCGAGCCAACGTCGAATATGACTACGTGGGTAAACAGTCAACTCCCACGACCGGACTTTCACCGGCAAGTCCAACGGCATTATGGGCTGCAGGACATCGGATGATTCGAACACGGCCGTCATGTACATCCGGCTTGCGATCCCCGCGGACCGGGAGGTCCTCCTGGACATCTGGCTGCAATCCGTCCGGGCGACGCACACGTTCGTGTCGGAGGAGGACATCCAGTCATTTCTGCCGATCGTGCGCGATGTCGCGCTCGTTGATCTTGAGATCTGGGTACTCTGCTCCGACTCCGGGCCGCCAGTCGGGTTCATGGGGATGTCGGGTAGCAAGGTGGAGGCCTTGTTCCTTGCTCCGGAGTTCTGTCGTCGCGGGGGCGGAAGGCGGTTGATCCAGCATGCCCAAGAGCTCAAGGGCGAGTTGACGGTGGACGTGAACGAGCAGAACCCGGCGGCCATTCGTTTCTACGAGGCGTGCGGGTTTGCCATAGAGGGCCGCTCCGAGTTGGACAGCAACGATCGACCTTTCCCGCTCCTGCATATGCGGCGGAGGACAACCCACGAGTGATACGGCGCTCATTACGTGTGTGGACGTTGACTACCGAGCGGGCGGTGCGGTCGCGGCGGGCCTGTGGTTCCGCGGCTGGTCGGCTCAGTCGGCGGTCTGCGAGGCTGTCGCGTCCTTCCTGATGGTGGCCGAGTACGAACCAGGAGCATTCTATCGCCGGGAATTACCGTGTTTACGCGGTGTGTTGGCTCGCGGCCCGCGCCAGGATATCGTTGTCGTTGACGGGTACGTTTGGCTCGGCAGCGGCAGGCCCGGTCTTGGCGCCCACCTGCATGCTGCGATTGGAGGAGTAGTCGTGGGTGTCGCCAAGACGCGGTACTTCCCGGCGACCGACGCGATTGAAGTGTGTCGAGGCAAGAGCCGGTCGCCGCTGTTCGTGTCCGCCATCGGGATATCGGCCGAGGAGGCCGCGATACGGGTCGCGGAGATGTACGGTCCGCATCGCATGCCGACACTCCTCAAGCAAGTGGATGCCCTGGCAAGGTTGAGAGCTCAAAGTCCGTCATCGTGACCACGAAGTTGACAGCCTCAAGGAGCAAAGACCTATGTTGTCCGAGCGGCACGAGGTGAACGAGCGATGGAATCAAATCTGGTTCAAGAAAGACGCCAAGACCGTGGATCGCCTGATGGCCGACGATTTCATGTCATAACGCGGAGACCACTGCCATGGAAACCCTTTCACGAAGAAGCGTGCTGGGTCAGGCCAGTCTCCTGGGCGGTACACTCGCGGCCGCACCGCCGCTCGCATCAGCAGCGTCTCATAGCCAGAGGCAGGCCGCGAACGAACCAGGACGCAAGCTCAAGGTCATCGTGACCGGCGGGCATCCCGGCGATCCCGAGTACGGCTGCGGCGGCACGGTCGCGCGCTACACTGACCTCGGGCATGAGGTGGTGCTGCTCTACTCTGAACGACGGTGAGTGGCCCCCGGACAAGCTCGCCAGTGGCGTTCGCGGACAAGGAAGCCCAGAAGGCCTGCGACATCCTCAAGGCCCGCCCTCTCTACGCGGGCCAGATCAACAGCCGTGCCGTGGTTGACGCCGCTCACCAGGAGACTTTCCAGAAGCTTCTCGAGACCGAGAAACCCGACGTCGTATTCACACATTGGCCTATCGACAATCATGCCGACCATCGCGCCATCTCCATGCTGACCTATGGCGCCTGGTTGAAGATGCGAAAGAGCTTCGCGCTCTATTACTACGAAGTCTCAAACGGCGAGGACACCGTGCAGTTCTCGCCGACTCACTACGTGGACATCGCGCAGACCGAGCCACGCAAGCGCCAGGCCTGCTACGCGCACGCCAGCCAGACTCCCGACCGCTATTACGCACTGCAAGGGCTAGTTACCCACATGCGCGGCGTCGAGAGCGGTCATCAACAGGCTGAAGCCTTCATCCGCCACGTGCAAAGCCCCGACTTCTCCCTGCCGGGCGCGTTGTCCTAGGGGCAAGCGGGCTCTGAATTCATCGATGCTGACCGAGTTCCTCGACGGCCTCCTCTTGAGCCAGGATGAGCTGCCGCCCTGGCCCTCGCATGGCAGGCAGCTTGATCGAGAAGAGGACTCCGCCGGCAAGGCACGCCAGTCCACCGGCCGCGACGGTCGCCGGGGCGCCCATGAATCGTGAGAGAGTGCCGGCCAGCAGGGCGCCGAAGGGGGCCATCCCCATGAACATCATCGAGTAAATTGCCATCACCCGCCCCCGGTAATGATCGGGCACCATCGCCTGGATCAACGTGTTGGTCGAGCCCATCTCCACCATCATGAAGAAACCAACGGGAATGAGCAGCAGCATGGACAGCGTGAACGAACGCGAAAGGGAAAACAGGACCAAGCTTGCGCCGAAGACCACTGCCGAGACGGCCACCCATCGTCCCAGCCCTCGCACATTCGTCCGCGCGGCCAGCATCAAGGCGCCGGCCAACGCGCCCACGCCTGAGGCGCCCAGAAGAAGCCCCATCCCGCCTGGTCCGCCATGCAAGATCCGGTCGGCGAAGATCGGCATCAGCACCGAGAAGGGCGTTCCCGTGAGACTGATCAGCCCGAGCAAGAGCAGCAGCGTGCGAATCGGCCCCGTTCGAGCTACGTACTGAATTCCCTCGATGATGTGCCCGAGCGCGGACCCCTTCCGCGGCGAGACCTCCCGCGCGGGCAGTCGCATGGCCAGTAGCCCGGCGAGCACCGCGATATAGCTGACGCCGTTGAGCAAGAAGCACCAGCCCTCGCCGATCAAGGCCACGAGGATGCCGGCCACCGCTGGCCCGATGATCCGCGCACCGTTGAACATTGATGAATTGAGCGCGATGGCGTTCATCAAGTCGCTTCGGCCCACCATTTCGACCAGAAACGCCTGCCGCGCTGGAATGTCAAACGCATTGACCGCACCCATCAGGGCAGCGAGCACGAAGACATGCCAGATCTGCACCTGCCCCGCAAGCGTGAGAGAGGCGAGCGTCAGTGCCAGGAACATAGACGCCGCCTGGGTCGCCAGCACGATTCGGTGCCTGCTGAACTCATCGGCGACACTACCTCCCACGGGCGCCAGCAGCAATACGGGAAACTGGCCGGCAAAGCCGACCAACCCCAGAAGCAATCCCGAGTCCGTCAATCGATAGACCAGCCACGACTGCGCCACCGACTGCATCCAGGTGCCGGTAAGTGAGATGAGCTGCCCCGCAAAGAAAAGCTGGAAATTACGGTGCCGCAGCGATCGGAGTGCGGGGTGAAGTTTCTTGCCTGCGGCAACCATTCAGCCCCTCGAGGAGACACAGTGTGAGAACGCCATGGCGTAACGATGAAGTCGCGCATAGACCGACTGGAGGCGACGCTTTGTCGATTATAGACAACAAACTAAACCCTGCACCTCGAAAGCCTCACGACCCGGTGGAAAGGAAGGACCCGACGATGCTTGGCCACCGGCCCACATGGTTGGATTTGTGCGATGATCCTTCGCCCCATGGTCCCACTCAAAATTGTGAATATCATAATTCAATGACTGGCTCATCTCTATAAATTTGGCATGAATGTTGCCTGGACCGCTGTCGTGATCTCGCCGCTTTAACGAACACCTTCATGGAAACTAATAAATCTCTTCCTCTGGAGGTTCGCAGATGGGCTCCGACGTTTCACCTGCCTTGCTGGTCATGACGGCCACGATTAACCCCTACTCGAACGTGATCGCGTCGGATCGAAACGACCCTGCCGTGCGCGTGAAAGATTACTGCGAGGCGCTTGAGTTTTATCTTCGTGAGTGCAAGCTGATCGATCGGATAGTCTTCATCGAAAACTCAGATTCGGACCTCACTTCGCTTGAACACCTCGCCAACAGCCACCGCCGAGACAAACAGGTCGAGTTCCTCTCCTTTTATGGACAGGACTATCCCGCCGAGTACACCAAAGGCCACGGAGAGCTCTGGTCTCTTGACCATGCCTTTCGTAATTCACGCTTGATCTCCGAGCTCGATAACGACGGCAAGTGCTGGAAAGTTACCGGCCGGTACAAGGCCACCAATCTCGACGAACTGATTCGCACGGCACCGCTTTCCTATGACCTTTACGCGGACTTCCGGTTCTGGAAGAAATTGGTTGACGTCCGCTTGTTCTCCTTCAGCCGTGGCGGGTACGAGCGGCTGCTCCTGGGCCGATACCCGGAGCTGACGGGTATCATCCTGGAAAAGTACTTCTTCGATCGATTCGCGCCTCTCGTCGAGGAAAAGGGCGAGAAGGTCGCTCGGATCATCCCCGAACTGGCTTATGTGCCCCGGATCGAGGGGATTGGCGCGTTCCAGAACATGAATTACATGAAGGGTAAATTAAGGTTGATTTATCAAATCCGTTCGACTCTTCAATTCTTTAAGCGGATGCTCAGGCCAAGGCGCTGGAGAACGGCGGCCGAAGAAGGTTAGTCGTTGCTGCCTGACCGGTTCCTGGACAAGGTTGTCGGCGACGGACCGGTATGCGCCGGAACCAGCCCCGTGGTTCGGTTCGAGGAGCGCCCTTGGGTTCGCGTGGAACTCGAAGGCTTGCAACGACCTCGCGTGCCGCTTAGGCTAGGTCTGTGCGTGGCTCCAGTTAAGCCCGTTTTATTGGAATTCCTTCAAGCGTTCGACTCCCCGCGGGGTTCCGCCGCCGCGTGTATTTGTTCGGGCATTCAACGATCCAGACAACAAACAGCGGGAAATGGGGTTCATGAACCATGCCGACGGTGACCGTTGAGGGTGAAAAGTCGTTCGAGGTCGACCCGGGCAAGAAGCTCGTGCTGGCCATCGAGGATGCGGGTATCGACATCATGCACCGCTGTGGCGGCAACGCGCGGTGCACGACCTGCCGTGTGGAGATCCTGGGCGGAGAGGCGCCGCCGATGGGTCCGGCCGAAGAGGAGCGACTGGCGCAAGAGACCGACCTCGCGCCCAATACTCGGCTCTCATGCCAGATCCGCGTCGATTCCGACCTCTGGGTGAACGTGATCAACCGCTCGTCGGTCCAGGGAATTCCGCCGGGCACGCGGCCTGAGGATTGATCGGGCCGCTGCGATTCCTAATGTCTCTGCGCCCCGGCCCACGCGCGAGCGACCAGTCGGGCCGTCAAGGCAACTCGGGCACTCCCCGGTATCCGCCATCCCGCATTCTCCTCGTGGACGATGAAGCCCTGATCTTTTACCCGAGATCTTGCACCATGATCCGCCGTCAATTCTGGTCGGCCCATTCGGGTTTGTTGATCATTGCTCTCTTCTGCCTCGGTCTGCCGGCGGTTGGTGTGCCAGGTGGCGCTCCTGCCGGTGAAATCGACGCGCCGGCACCGAAGGAAGTAAAACCGCCGCATGTCGTCTTCGTGACCGGCGACGAGGAGTATCGGAGCGAGGAATCGATGCCCATGCTGGCAAAGATTCTGCATCACGATCACGGCTTCAAGGTCACCCTGTGTTACGCTCTTGACAAGAATGGCGTCATTGACCCGAACAACTTGAAGAACATCGCAGGGCTCGAGGCGCTTAACGACGCCGACCTGATGGTCATGTTCACCCGATTTCGAGAGCTGCCTGACGACCAGCTCGAGCACATCGTTCGGTACGCTGAGTCAGGCAAGCCCATGGTCGGCTTTCGCACGGCGACTCACGCCTTTCGGTACCCGTCTGGCCCGCATGCCAGGGAGATGAACGAGGCCTGGCCCGCCAAGGTTTTTGGGCAGAAATGGATCACGCACCACGGCCACTTCGGCGACGGCAAGGAAGTGCTGACCGAGGTCACGGTCAATCCCGGCCATCGCGATCATCCGATTCTTCGCGGAGTGAAGCCGTTTGACGCGTACTCGTGGCTCTACCACGTTGAGGGAGGAGGCGACCTGCTCTCGGGAGAGTGCAATCGCTTGCTGATCGGCCGAGCCATAAAGACCAGCCACGAGAAGGAGCTGGGCCGGTTCCAGATCACGAACCCGGTTGCCTGGACGAAGACATATACAGGCAAGAGCGGCATTGCGGCCCGCGTCTTCTTCACCACGCTGGGCCACCCCTACGATTTCACGCTGGAACCGATGCGGAAGCTGGCACTGAACGGTATCTTCTGGGCCCTGGGCAAGGAAGACAAGATTCCCGCGGCAGGACTTCCGGCCGAGCTGGCGGATCCTTACGAGCCCAACCCTTCAGGCTTCGGCCGGGTTTTTAAAGCCGGCCGCAAGCCCGAGTCGATCGGCGGGGGTCAATGAGCACGGCGCGCTTGTCGGGCCGGCTGGGATGATTCCGGCTCCCCCGGCTCACGCGACGACTCAGGAGTTAGAGAATGTCCCCACAGAGATAATTGTGTTCGACGCGGGCGTGACGGTCGAACGCGGTATGATCACGCGGTTGGCGCCCACGACATTGCCGATGATGAAGATCGATTGGTCAACATTTCGACCCACGACGAAGGCGCTTCCCGGATCGATGGTGAGATTGCCCTGGAAGTAGGCGGAAACCTCCGGCGGTATGGTCCCGGTGAAGGTCGTGCCCACCAGGCTCAGGTTCAGCGACAGCACGTTGGCTCCGGTGCCGGTTCCCTTGGGCGGCTGCAGTACGGCGCCCATGTCTCGGCCGATCAGGATCTGCGACCCACCGGAGAGCGTGACGTTCTGGCCCACGTTGAAGAGGTTCAGGTCGCGGCCGATCTGGATGTTCGTCCCGGTCGTGAGATTGACCCCTTGCAGCACGTCGAGCGTGTTCAGGTCGCCTCCGGTCTGGATTGACGCGCCGGGCTGCAGCGAGTTGAATGCGATCCGATCGACGGTCGTCGTGCCGGGGACCAGGACCGGTCCCGACAGGTCCGCGGAGTGAAAGCCTTCGATCGCGCCAATGCTGCCGCTGGTCACAGTGACCTGCCCGATATTGAGCAGATGGCCCTTCCCGCTCTGGCCATAAGCAAAGCTGTGGGCATAGCCCTTGCGAATCGGCTGCGGCAGGGGGTTGATCGTGAGCTCGGTGGTGGGATTCGACCCATCGACGATGATGCCGAGCTTGCCGCCCGTCATGGGATAGACGCGAACTGTGCCGATTGGCTGGGGGAACTCCGTGGGCTGAATGATGCTTGCGGCCGTGGGGGTGGTTTGAGTGTATGCTCCACCGGCTCCGTCACCAGCGCTCGTCGCCACGGTATTGGAGATGTATCCGAGCTGGATGCGATAGTGTGTGCCATCGACGGAGGCTACGTTCACCGCCTGGCCGCCGCGAATCGTCTGGTACGCTGCCGCGTGTATAGTCCGGTTAACGTGTGGAATTCGAGGAGCATGCTTCGAGAGGAACGGCGGCGCACTGTGACTGTAGGCGTTGCCAATCTTGGGATGCTTGAGCAAGCCCTGCGACAGAGTCAGATACTGGTGCAGGGTGAGCGACAGCACAATCCGCTCTTCAAGCTGGCCCACAAACGGCCGCAGCGCGCGAGAAGGAGAGCGATGTTGTTTCCGGCGAGAGTTCGACATGAGACGATCCTCCCAGATCGTGAGGCCCCGGCGCTTGACAGCACATCCTTTCCCGGGCGACACGAACAAGCGAGGCGGGCGAACGCATTCCGACCCACCCCGGTCTCGCCGGGCTCAGGCACCGAGTGAGACCGCAGGCGATGCTCCCCGCCGGATCTCACAACTGGTTTCACTATCGGCCCAGGCGCGGACAACTCCACGCCCAAAGGCGAAACGCCGCTCGACCCGCGTTCATCGCACGCAGATTGAACGGGAAAAGGGGATCATGACGGTCTTTCCGCCTCATGCCCTGCGCGTTTGGCGGAGCGGTCGGGTCACGCCAGGCCCGGTCCGTCGCCGCGGTGAGGTTTGCCATGCGGTGCCGACCATCCGGAGTTGACCCAGATGTTGCGTAATTGCTGACGGCATGCGGCGGGGAAGTCTCCCTTGAACTCGAGTGCGATTTGACGACCGTGGGCTTTTCCCATGACAGCCCCACGCACCACGCCATGATGATGGCACGAATCGGCGACCGCCCCTAGAAATGCCCTGGTGACCACACCCCGTACCGCTTTCGGCGTGCCGTTTTCAATCCGGACCACGAAGATCGACCCCGGCTGACAGGCTTGCCACAGCGCCCAGCAAATCAAGGCCAGCAAAAACAGGGTTACGAGCGCATGCAAAAGCGGGCTCCAGCGCGCGGACTATCCCACTTCGTACGGTGGGTATTCTCAGAGTCTGGGTGCATTATAGGTGTCGCCCTGGTCGAGGTCGCCGGTGACGAATCCCTTGCGGAACCAGTAGATACGCTGGGCGGAAGAACCGTGAGTGAACGAATCGGGCACGACGACACCTCGAGCCTGCTTCTGAAGCGCGTCGTCGCCGATGGCCTCGGCAGCCTTCAAGGCGGACTCAATGTCTCCCTCTTCGAGAATGTGCTTCTTCTTCTCGGCATGGTGAGCCCACACTCCAGCCAGGAAATCGGCCTGAAGCTCCAGCATCACGGAAAGCCTGTTCGCTTCAACCTTGCTGGACTGCCGCTGCATCTTCGAGATCTTCTCGCTGATGCCCAGCAAGTTTTGAACATGATGGCCGATCTCGTGCGCGATCACATAGGCCTGGGCAAACTCTCCGGGTGCCCTGAATTTTCGCCTCAGCTCATCGAAGAATGTGAGATCGAGGTAGACCCGGCGGTCGGCCGGGCAGTAGAACGGCCCGACTGCCGCGCTGGCGAACCCGCATCCCTCGGTACTGACCTGATCTCTGAAGATTCTGAGCTTCGGCTCTTCATATCTCTTGCCGAGCCTGGCGAACTGCTCGTTCCAGACGTCTTCCGTCATTGCCAGAGTCGCCCGCACGAATTTAACCTCTTCTTCCTCTTTCGGGTCTACGGGCGCGGCTGGCCCTTGCCGCGCGGCACCTGGCGGCGCTTGTTGCTGAACCTGCTGCAACAAGGCTCGAGGATCTTGCCCGGTCAAGAAACTGAGGAGCAGCACGATCACGATCGTGCCGATCCCGCCGCCGACCGCCATCCCGGCCGGTGAAATTCCGCGCTGATCCTCAACGTTTTCACTCTGGCGTTCATTTTGCCAGCGCATACCATGCCCTCCCCATAAATCCGCCCATCTGGCCGCTCGGCAACCCCACGATTCTCGCACGTTGAGCCACGACAAGAAAAGGCGAATCAAGCGAGGAAGCCGCGAGATAAATACCGATCGGATGCCCATTCGCGGGAAAGCCGTTCGAATGGCTCGGAACGCCTCCATCTGTGGGCCGAGAAGGGATGCCCGAGACAACTTCACGTCGCTTGGGCATCTCATTTGCGAGATGTTTCTGTCTTCCCCTGCGGTGAGCGAGGCTCATGGGACGCCCCGGCCGCGCAGGATTTTCCAGACGGGATCTCCAGGATGTTCAGGATCAGAACTCATCTTCCGCGGGTTTTCACTCTCGGGCTCGTGCTCAGCGGGCTTCTGCCGTTCGTGGGCTGCGAAAAAGGCCCGGCCGAGCGGGCGGGCGAGGGCGTTGACAATGCGGCGCGGAAGGTCCGCGAGACGGTCAACCCGCCGAGCGGCCCGGCCGAGTCGGCCGGGCGCAAGATCGATGACGCAACGGGCCGTCGATGACGGGTGGCAGACCGGCAGACGGCCCTGAGAAACCCGCGCTGGCGCGACAGCCCACTGAAGCGCCGTTCGAGTTTACCACAACCACCGCACTCGTCCTTTGCTTGGGAGACAGGTCATGAACTGGGATCAGATCGAGGGGAATTGGAAGCAGTTCAAGGGGAAGGTCAAGGAGAAGTGGGGCGACTTGACCGACGACGACCTGGACCAGGCCGCCGGTCGGCGGGATCAAGTCATCGGAAAGTTGCAGGCTCGGTACGGCTATGATCGGGACCAAGCCGAGCGCGAGCTGGCCGAGCTGACCCGCGACTGGTAAAGCCTAGACACATTTCGGCCCCGTAAACGGATAAGGGGGCATCACTGATGGTTTTTCAGTGATGTCCCCTTATCTTTTCCCCCAGACGATGGCCTATGCGCACGCCCGCGGCGTGATCCGCCGCGACTTCAAGCCCTCCAACGTCATGGTCAGGGTCTTGCCGCGACGCCCGGTTCGCCTAAGTCCTCGCCGAGGCGACGGCCTTGCGTGACAAGGCGCTGCACCAGCCGGGCAAGCCGGCGGCCCGGCGCGACGCCCTGGCGGCTCTGGAACGCGCCGGGGGCCACGGGCCGGGCTGGACTGGACACGGCCGCGCGACGCCGAGCTATTCCAACATCTCGTAGAGATCCCCGCCAATCTGTACGACGTCGGCTTCTGGGCCGAGGTCAACACCCTGCTAGCCGGGGCGGGGGTCGGCCGTCCTTGAGCCGACCCGACTGCTGACCTCCGAGCCATCCCTTCCGGGCTTGCACCCGACGGTGGCCCGCCCGATGAACGAGCCCCGACCGGGCGCTCTCGCGCACGGAGACAACGGCCAGACTCACCGACGTAGAAACTTGCTGGGAAGCGGTCCCCCGAATGACACGGATTGGACAGCTCAGATCAACCCGGGGCGGGACAATCCCGAACAAAACAAATAAATACTGATGTAAATCTCATTGGACCAAGGACTTAAGTTTCCTCGCCAGCGCGAGGAAGGGAAGAAACGATGCCAAACGCCACGGATTCTTCGCAGACGGTTCAGGAAACAGCCTTTTTCCCCAAGGAATTTAGCGCGGCGGTTCGGTATCATGGTGCCGCGCGAGCACTGATTGGCAACGGCTCGCGACGACGCCAGGCGCGAAGAGGTCCTCGTCATGTATGCCCTCAAGCGAATCGCGGCTTACGCGATCGATCTCATGCTGATCGTCGGTCCTTGCTCGGCGCTGATCACCTACGGGGAGTTCTGGATTTTCCAGGTCGTTCCCCAGTCGATGCACCTGTTCAGCGGGCTGGGGATGTGGGGGGTCTCGCTGGCTCTGCCCGTTTTGCTGCTGGGCACGCTCTCGGGCTTGACAGGCCGCACACCCGGCAAGTGGATCATGTTCTTGAAGGTGCAGGATTTCGGCGGCGATCCGCCGGGCATCGCGCAGGGCATCTTGCGAGAGCTGATCAAGGCCGTGTCGTTGGGCTTCATGCTGGGCATGATCTGGGCGCTTCAGGGCGTGGTCACTGGCCGCCAGACGTTTTATGACCAGTGGCTCGACCTCGAAGTCGACGACCTGCGGCCCGCCGGTCTGACGCCCACCCAGAAGAATTTTCGCAAGTACATGCGCGAACAGTCCAGGAAGCAGAAGCAAAAGCGCTAACTCGATCGATTGACGCTATTTGTAAGTGGCCTTCGGAATGCACCCGAGCCTTGACTTGGATCGGCCGAGGTCACAACATGATGTGAGTTCCGTCGTCAGACAGCTTTGAGCACACGATCATGTCCGACCGTAGCTCGCTCCCCACCATCGAGCTTGCCGTGCCAGGCATGGCACGCCTCGGGCGCTCGCTTGCGGATGTGCTCGCCTCGGCGCTCTTGATCGCGATCGTGGCGTCTGTTCTCGGGTCCACCACAAGCGTTCTCGGCTCCGAGCGCTTGCCTGCCGAGAAGATCGCGTCCGCTCCCGTGGCAGCCAGTGTGAGGTCACACGCGATAGAGCCGGCGCGGCATCAATGCCGGTGCGGGACTGATTGCGGCGGCTCATGCTGTTGCAATCGGCGCGGGTCGGGACGGGCCGCCACCATCGACGACTTCAGCGTGCTGCCGCCCTCTACTGGTGAGTCTCATGGTGACTTCGGGCAAACTGGTCAGGCTCCTGTCGAGCAAGGGCGACCAGGTCGCAAGCCATCTGCTTCATCGGCGACGCAACTGGATACTGGTCCTTGCGTGAGCCAGTTTCCCTGCGGTGGCGGCACGAATCCCCTCTCTTCGTCGCCACTGACTGGTTCGATTGATTCCGCTCTTCTTTCGGGTCGGCACTTCGTGACTTTCCATCGAGCCGTGGAGAGGCTTGCGCTCGCCCCCGCGGCGTGCCTCGCACAGAGCGCTTCCGAGCCTCTCGACAAACCTCCGCGTGTGATGAACGGCTTCTGATTCGAAGCTCGCCCTGTCAGAACATATTGAACCCCACGCCGGGCAGGGCAGTGCCGTGCCGTGTCCGTCGAGGCAAGTTCGCGTTGTCAGACGCGCGGCAAGCAAGGCCGAGCTGGCCTTCGCCCGAGCGCGCTGGCGATTTCGTCATTGCGCTCTTCCGTCCTGATTGCCGTTACTCACCCGGAGTTTCTCGCCGTGAAAAATTATAGGTATCATTACGCTTTCACATTGATCGAGCCTGCTGGTCGTGATCGCGATCATCGCGGTCTTGATCTCGCTCTTGTTGCCCGCGGTGCAGTCAGCCCGCGAGGCGGCCCGGCGCGTTCAGTGCGTCAACAACCTCAAGCAGATTGGACTCGCGTTGCACAACTATCACTCGCAGCAAGACTGCTTCCCGCCCGGCTACCTTTCCCTGCGCGACCCGATCAACTTCGACAACGATGGCCCGGGCTGGGGGTGGGCAGCGAGGTGCCTGGCCCAGATGGAGCAGACCGTTCTGTTTAACAGCATCAACCTCCCTCTGGGGACCGAGTTTCCCGACAACGGGACGTCGCGGTTGACGATCCTTTCCAGCTTCTTGTGCCCGTCGGACGCCACGCGACTGGATCGATTTACGGTCGTCGATTCGACGACGACCAGCACCATGTCGGGGGCTGCGATCTGCGAGGTGGGGCCGTCGAACTACGTTGGATCGGTCGGAACCGGCGATCCTTCAAGCCTGTATCCTTATATCATCGACGACGACAACCAGTCTCCCGGACGAGATAATGCCAACGGCATCTTCTATCGTAATGCTTCCGTTCGAATCGCGCAGGTTCTGGACGGAACCAGCCAGACTTTTCTGGTCGGCGAGCGGAGCCAGAATCTGTCACGTGCCACGTGGACGGGTGCCATTACGGGCGCGAGCGTGCCGCTGGTTGGTCTTCAAGGTGAAGATGGGCTCGACCCCGAAGGCGGTGGGGCCCTTGTTCTTGCGCACACCGGAGAAGGTCACGGCCCCAATACGCCTTCCGGACTCGCGCACGCGGATCAGTACTGGTCGCGGCACCCGGGCGGAGCCAACTTCCTGTTCGCCGACGGCAGCGTCCGGTTCATCAAGGAGCAGATTGGCTTCCGCATCTACCAGGCGCTGGCCACCCGGCAGGGGAGCGAGGTCGTCTCGGCTGACACTTTTTGACGAAGGCGGCAGCGCGGTTCATGGGTCCAATTGCATTTCGGTTGTCGCTATGTTCCCATGGTTATCGCGAATGGCGGACGTTGTTTCGTGAGCATTGGACAGAACCAACACGAGGAGGATTGATGAAGAGCCTGATTTGCGCAGCAAGCATCGCTTGTCTGCTGGTCGTCGCCGCGGTGGCGAGCCGGCCCGTCGGGGCCGCCGATGATGAGAAGACCGACTCGATCGTGAAAATCATGGACAAGCTGCACAAGGGGAAGAACTCGTCCCTGGGCATCCTGAAGGTCGCCCTGAAGAGCCAATCACCCGACTGGGCGAAGGTCAAAAAAGAAAGCAAGACGTTTGCCACCGTCTCGGCTGACCTTCCCAAATTTGATCCGCCCAAGGGTGAAGCTGCTTCCTACAAGAAGCTGGCCAAGGCTTATGCGTCAAATGCCAAGACGCTCCAGACCGCAGCCGAAAAGGAAGACTTGGACGCCACCAAGGCGGCGTTCAGGAAGCTTGGAGGCTCGTGCCAAGCCTGCCACGACGCCCATAAGGAGGATTGATCGACTGACGGATCAAGCCTTCAACGGCACACGGGTCCCCGGCGTGGGTTCAGGAAGGCGGTCATCGGCCCTCCTCCGCCTCTTCTCAACCTCGCCGGTGTACTCTGGATTTGACGACGATGCAGACGGAAAGAGTTGCAGCGCCTTTACCCCTTTTTACATTTCTTCCAGGCTTATCGTACTTTTTTCAGCCACGTGGTTCCCCGCCGTGACTCAACCAGACAGTCTCCCCGCTCGGGGCAGTCCGCCCGCTGGTAGGACGAAAAGAGTGGAAACGAACCCTCCAGAAGCGCACGGGGAGCCGCAGGGGGCGACCGCCTCATCGCCGCAAGCGATGCATGCACAATGAGTTACGCCAATCGCCATGCAATCGGCGGCCGCACATTCCGGAAAGCGTGCGTGCTTGCGGGGGTGCCCGTACACCGTACTGACGAGCCTTGCTCGATCGAAATAAACTCGCGTATCATCCCGTCTTAGGCGTTTGGCATGGATCTTGCTGAAGTGGGAGCCACCCGCCTTGAAAGCACGTCGCGGCGATGCCGCGTGTCTCGTCTTGCTCCTTGAACTATCGAATTTCTGTGGTCCATTCCAAGGTCGTGTTGACGTATCGAGCGTGAGCACGGCTTGAGGGTTAGAAGAGTGAACGCTGGCCTGAAATAAGAGTGGCCGGGTGGCCAGGATGGCGGCCCGGGTAACGAGCGAACAGGAGGTTCGTGATGACCGTCTCCAAGACCCTAGCCTTGAGTGTCCTGTTGTGGGGACTGTCAGGGCTTTCCGCGAACGCGGCGCCGATGTCGTTGACGGGTGGGTCTTGGTCCTGGTGGTCACCAGTTTATTCCAGCACGGCCACAAGCGGTTGGACCCCGAGCCAGTTCGCCAGCTCGTTCTACGGGCCGCCTGCCACGACCGTGCCGTTCACTGTTGCCGTCTCGGTTCCCGTCGCATCCGCTCAGGTACTCGCTGCCCCCACCCCCCAGCCCTTAGCCGTCCCTACCGCCGCTGTCGCCGCCGCGAGCAGACCCACCGCTAATGCGTTCATCAACATGGGCTCGGGGCCTTATCCGCTGGCCAGCCAGATCACCACTGGCAACGCCCAGCCCTGGTATAATAGCTCGCAGATCTCAAGCTTCTTCGGCGGCCAGCCCACTGCCCAGCAGCAGGCCGATTTTTCCGCTGCCATCGTTCAGAGGGTCCAGCAGACCTTCGAGCAAAGCGGCGTTCCGATCACGCTCACCACCGACCCCACAGCGCCGGCCGCACACACGCTGAGCCTGGTGTCCAACACCACCAGCAACACGATACCGGGCGTGATCGGCATGACGCAGGTCGGGGGCAGCGGATTCAGCTTCATCGACCAGGAAGCGAAGTCGGCCCATTCGCTCGATCAGTTGGAATGGATTGCCGCGCACAACATCTCGCACGAGCTGATGCTGGCCTTCGGCGTTGGCGAGAACTACGACCAGAGCGGCAATTACATCGACGCCCGGAACGCAAACTTCGCCATGATGGTAAGCCCCACCGCTTCGTTCAGCGCCGCGGCCGCCCAGGCCCTGCTCTCATCGAATTCCGCCAGCCACACAACCACCACTCTGGCGCCCAGGAATTGAATGCCCAGCCGGTTCCCGAGCCAGCGACCGTGTTGCTCTGGGCCGCCGCCGCGACTGGTGCTATTCTTGTCCATCGCAAGCGGTCGCGATGAAGCGGCGTCGTTTTCCTGCCGGGCCAGGTTCTGGATTCGTTCGCTTCTCAATCCACGATTTCGATCCCGGTCACCGGCTGCCGGCCTTGGGAGCCGACTTGAACTCTTCGGCTGTCATCGTCTTGATCGTCCAGCCATCTTGCATCAGAACGTTGCCTCCCTGCTCGGGGACGGTCTTGATGTAGGCCAGAACGGCATCCGCGTTCTCATTCTCGGCAACGAGCGGGGCGCCCCACTGGACGATCAGCTCGCCGGAATTGAGCATCTGCTGGGCGATCGGGTGGCCCTGGCCCTTGATCGCGAGCTCCTTGAGCGACTTGGGTCCACGCTTGTTCTTGGTGGTATAATTACGGTAGAGTTCGGCGAATTGCTTGAGCCCGCGTTCGTCGGAGGGCATGTCCTTGAACTCCGGGGTGCCGCCGCATCCGGAGAGCATCAGGCCCAGCATGGTCACTACCAACGCGCGTCGGCTGAGTTTCAATTGAGAAGGCATCTTGACCTCGTTGAATAAAAGGACATCTACTAACTCCGGCGCAGGTCAGAGTTGCCCAAGGTAGGCACGGCGCATCCGGCGATACGCCCGGTCGGTTAAACCGACGTACTCACGCGCTTCATCACGGTCGCCCTCTTCGATGGCGTGCTTGAGAAACTCGAGGCGGTCGCGAAAAAGCTTGGCCTTCATGCGCCTGTACGGGGAGAGCGATCCCTCGCGGAGGAAGACCCCCACCTGGAGCCGCCTCGTCCAGTCGTCCCAGATGGGGATGAAGTGTTTCGCGTGCCCCTGATTGCCGCTGAGCGCCGCGGTGAGCACCTCGCCTCGGAGAATGGTCATCTCCTCGAAGACTTCCCGGGGAGCGGGGTAATAGGCGAAGCAGCCCACGACGCTGAGTGCAACGAGCCCGCCAAGGGCGATGGCACCCAGAACCGGGGCTGAAACCGCGACATCAAGGCGTGATCGGCCTCGTACGCTCTGGTCACTGGGACGCTCCAGCCAGTCCTCGACCCGCCAGCGGCGGTCGAGCCACTTCAGAGCCAGCCCGGTCGCCCCAAGCAGAGCAAGGACCGTGAGGCTGACGCGCTCGAACGGGTGCACGTCCTCCTTGATCTTGGTGAAAGCCAATTGAGGCAGGCCGCTGGTGCGGTGCTCGAAGGGGCGACAGTAGATGTCAAAGGCGTGGGTATGGCCCGGTGGTTCGATCTCGCTGGGGTAGAGCGGGTTCTCGACGGCGTAGGCGAGCGTGATGACCACGGCCAGCAGGATCGCGAGCCAGGATAGGCCGCGCAAGAGGCCGTAGTTTCGCGAGACCCAGGCGATCAGCCCAAGGTTTACTCCCGCCCCAAATGTCAGGAGCACGAACGCCGCCCCGACCGAGTTGGCGTGCTGGAACATCGAGCCGAGCTGAGACATTGCGACCATAGGCGTGGCGTAGGCGGGAATCGCCACGCCCAGCATCGCCAGCGGGGCATAGGGATTCTTGTGCTCCATGGTCGTTTGCAGGCTGCCGGGCGGCAGGGCGGCGGCCAGCAGGGCCACTCCGATCAAGGCGATCAGAATGTACCCCAGCGACGGCCCGACCACCTCACGCGCCGCGACGACCAGGATCGCGGCCATCCGCTTCACACCAAACGTGACGGCAGGAGGCGCCGGCTCCTCGTGCGCGGTGCCAGGGTAGATTCGATTCCAAAGCTGCGCCGACCGCCGTCACCACGACCATGGTGCAGAATGCGAACGAGAAGATGACGAACGGCGCCGAGAGCGTAAGCCCGTAGAGCATCGATAGCGGATTGAAGAGCGGAGCGGTCATGGCGAAGGCGAGTATCGTTCCCCCAGAGATCCGCGCCCGCCTCATCTCGCGGGCGATCGGAATCACCCCTAGCGAGCAGACCGGCAGCAGCATCCCGATGAGCCACGCCTGCGGCAGCTCGCGCCAGGTGCCGCTGCCGAACAGTCGCCGAGTCCCCTCGTGACCGAGCAAACGCCGGAAGATGCCCGCCACGAACAGTCCCACGAGGATCGTCGGAGCGCCCTGTACGAACGCCTGGGTAACCCGCAGGACCGCACTCCAGAAGATGGCTTCAGACATTCTCTTTCCCTCCTCGTCAGGGTGACTGCCCGTGATTCTCCGGCCCGGCGAACCAGTCGGGCGGCGACGCGGCCATCAAGGCTTCGAGGTCTGATATCACCTGGCCCGCGTCGCGAACTGCGCCGATCGCCGGGTCGACCGCTGTACCAGAGAGGATCGCCTGGTAGTCCGCCGACAAGCGCCACGGACCGTGTGTTCACTTCGTTCCATGGCTTCTCGGGCATGTCGCTGTCCGCGGCGATCTCGGGGAGCCAGTTCGCGACATCGAGCGCCATGCGCAAGGTCCTTGGTCGCTAGATGACCCAGGCGATTCTTCTCGCAAGCCGCGGAAGATCCGATCGTTCATCTCTCTAAGGCGCACGCACGGCTTCCGGAAACGTCTTCGGCTTGTGCGCCGGAATGACATGGCCGGTGTGACCTTGGTCGTGGCCGAGCTCGTCGCCGGGAGGTTCCTCTTGGCGACAGCCCGCGACCACAACCAGGCAGGCGGCCCCGATGGCCGCGCGGCACGCCAGGGCCAGAATTCGTGTTGTCGTCTTCATACGATGCCTCTTCATCATCGGTCGTGTGCCTCTGGCAGAAGCCCTCTCACAAGGAACCGGCGCTGGCGTACACCGGGACTGGCACGGAATTCGTGATCTCGGCGTGGACCCGTGTGGCGGCATCGGGCTCGATGCCGAGCCGGACGGCCAGCACGGGCTCGGCCACGTCCTGCACATCATCCGGCGTGACGTAGCTTCGCCCTGCCAGGAATGCTCGCGCCTGCGCCAGTCGCTGCCAGATCAAGAGTCCGCGCGGGCTGAGCCCGAGAGTGACCTGGCGATGCGAGCGCGTGGCATGGGCGAGGGCGACGAGGTACTCGCGGACCGCGGCGCCGACGGCGACCTGGCAGACCCGGTCCTGAATCGTTCGGAGCTGGCCTGGATCCATCACGGGGGCTACAGAGCCGTCATTGTCCGAACTTCGCCCGACCGCCGCTTCGAGCATGGCCAGCTCGTGATCGCGGCCTGGGTAGCCGATGCGCAGCTTCATGGCGAACCGATCGAGCTGTGCTTCGGGCAAGGGGTACGTCCCGTGCTGCTCGACCGGATTCTGGGTGGCGATGACGAAGAACGTGTCGGACAACACATGCCGCACGTTGTCCACCGTAACCTGCCGCTCGGCCATGGCTTCCAGCAGGGCGCTCTGCGTCCGCGGCGTGGTCCGATTGATCTCGTCGGCCAGAAGCACGTCGGCAAAGACGGGCCCTGGCAGGAATTCAAACTCACGAGTGTGCTGGTCGAAGACGCGGAACCCGGTGATGTCGCCCGGCAGCAGGTCGGGGGTGCACTGGACGCGCGCGAACTTGCCGCCGAGCGCCTGCGCCAGGGCCTTGGCGAGCGTTGTCTTGCCGAGGCCCGGCAGGTCTTCGACCAGCAGGTGCCCCCGCGCCAGCAGACAGACGAGAACACGCTCGACGACGTCCGCCTTGCCGCGTAACACTCCATTGAGGGCGGCCCGAACTCCCTGGATCGGGCCAGAGCTCGTCTCATGGTTCATGACGGTCGCGAGGGAAGTCATTTTCATGTCGTGACCGGTTCTCTCAGTCGTGAAGGGGCTGTCTGGCGAAACCGCGTGAGCGTCCAGGCCTTCACCGCGGCCCGGCAGGTCTGCCTGATGTCATCGTCGGTCGCAAATGCGGCACTGTTCGGACCGGCGGGTGCGTGGGTCGACCAGTCGGCGAGGAGGACGAGCGCCTCGAGTGCGGTGCGGATTTCGCCGGCAGACCGCCATGCGAGCGGGTGATACCAACGAGCGAGCGTCAGACCCGGCGGACGCGGGCGGCCCGCCCACCGGCTGCGCAGTTCGATGAGTCTCGAGCGCCCGCATCACGCAACCCCTCGGGCTCTTGACCGGGACGAGGATGAAGGCAAGGGTCGCCAGCCGATCAAGCACGTCACGGCGCCGGATAACAAGCACTCCGAGACCAGCCATCGCCGCGAGCAGTCCGGCGGCGTGGCCCACTGCCCAGTTCGACACCGTCAACAGCGCCCGGGCGATTTGTTCGGCCCAGGTGCGAACGGGTGGCATCACCTCGTAGCCGGGGGTGGGCTCGACGGCGACCCAGCGCCCGCCCGGCAGTCGGACCTCGGCCCAGAAATGGACGTCGTCACTGGTAACGGGCGTGTGCCGAGTCCGGGGGTCGTATCGGCTTGGTGCCGCGTACAGGCCGCTGACGAGGCGCGTCGGGTACCCCAGCGACCGGAGCAGCACGACCGCCGACGAGGCGAACAGGTAATCGGGGCCGCGGCCCGAGCGCAGCAGGAACTCGGCGACGACGTCCTGGCAGTCGGGCGCGGCCGTGGCGGAGCGATCATGTGAGTAGCCTCTTCGAAGAGCGGCGATCACTGCCTCTACCTGGCGCCAGCCCTCGGGCAGCCCATTGACCCAAGCCCTCGCCAGGGCGGCCACGGCCGGGTCGATCATATACTCGCCCTGAAACGCAAGCTCGTGGTCGGACTCGACGTATGGCCGGGCGGGGAACGGCATCGACGCGATTCGCGCAGGGTCGACCGTCCGGGCCTCGGAATCGATGATGGTACCCGCTGGCACCGTCCGATCGGTCATCCGGATGATCCCGAACTGCGCCCAGCCGAAGAAATCGAGGCGGTTGACGCTGCCGACGCGGAAGCGGAATGGGTGGGCCGGCACCGGCATCGAGCTCGATTCGAGCGTGCCGATCTTGACCTGGTGCACAACGGCGCCGCCGAAACAGGGACTGGGTGGCAGTGACAGCCGCAGCCATGTGCCGTGCGGCTCCGGCTCGGCGGGGAAATGACGGTCGCAGCAGGGCTGCTCGCGCCAGGTCGTACCGTCGAAGTGGCTGTAAGACGTCAGCGGCGAGGTGCAGCGGAGTCGGGCCCTTGACGTAGACGAGGGCCTTGGCGGCTCGCTCGCCGGCACGCCGGAGACGAGGTTCGGGCTTGCTTCGTACCGCGGAAAACTCGCGCCCGGCCTGCAGGTTCTCCGCCGGCCTTTCCTCCTGCTCGCGCACATCCTGTTGACCCAGGGCGATCATCTTTTCTTGTTTCTTGGGCTTGAGCGGCTTGCCGTAAGACTCGTTAAACGCGTCGTAAAGACTTGGCCGGTCGGTCTCGAGATAGATGTCGCTCTCGGTGAAACCCACCGACTCGGGGTGCTCGCTTCCGCTCACCTCGTTGTCGCCGTCGCCGACTCCGGATCGGGCTTCGGGGTCGCTCCAGTCGGTCCCACCAGAAGTCGGCATCAGGCCTGCGAGCGCGGTGGCGGCTCGCGGAGGTACGCAGGCGGCGACTGTTGCGACCGCGGCAACCACGGCCAGCACCCAGACCACTCCAGAGAGCGGAAACGGTGGCGAACCTGCCCCGGCATCCAACCCGAAGCCGAGCCCATTCCAGTAGACGAGCAACAGCCAGAGCGTCCCGGCCAAGCCGAAGCCGCCAACCGGCGCGAGCACCGCGAACCCAGCCTCGCCGCCAACCGGCGAGGCCACCGTGACGAGGAACAGACTCACCAGCGCCGAGAGCCGGGCAAACGCCGGCCGGTGCGCCATCGCGGCCAGACCGAGCCCGAGGTTTCGTAGCGCCGCCAGCAGCGTCAGCTCGAGCATTGAACACCGGCCCGTCACGACCAGGCTCGCGGCCTGCCATACCAGGGGAAAAGCGAAGAGCATCAGCAGGCGCGACAGGCGCGGCTGATCTGCCTCGGCGAGCCGCGCGACCCCTCTTTGAGGCACCCTCGTTCCGGCAGTTACAGTTCGCTTGTCTCGAAAAGAACCATGCTGCCGCGATGACCGGAACGATCAGCAGGACGATGGTCACGCCAAGGGCGACGGCGCGCGATCGACCTGGTTCGAGCACGGCCTGCTCGAGCGCCGTCGTGGCAAAGCTCGCCATCGCCACGGTGGTCCAGCGAATGTTCCGATCCTCGTGTCGTTCAGCGGCCAAGTACTACCTCCTTCCCGGCCCGGAGCAGGCACGCGGCCACGCGCTGCGGTCCATCGATCCGGACCCAGGGGATCACGGACATCGGGGCGATGGTGGCCCCGACCTCGTCGCCAAATGCGCTTGCAGTCAGCACGACGAAGCGGTCGCCGGCACGCCGTAAGCCGGGGTCGATCAGACCACTCAGTCCGACGTCTGTCGTGACGACCACACGAAGCCCCCGCTCAAACCGCCGGCACTCGGGAAGACTCAGTACCTCCGCGAGGCTCTGGTCGCCTCCGGGCGGAAGCGTCGCCAGAGCATCGAGCATCGCTGTCGAGCGTGCCCTTGCCGAGCCGCCGCGGGCAGGAACGAACCCGCCGCCCCAGACGAGCTCGACCTCAGCCCGCTGACTGATCCAGCCCTCGGCGAGGCTGGCGGCGACGCGGATCGCCCATTCGCGAGAGCCGTCACCCTCACGCCCGGCGTGAACGGACGGATGGACATCGAGAACAAGCTGAACGCGGGGCGTAGTGTTTGACTGCACCTCGCAGACGATGAGCTGCCGGTGCCGTGCCGTCTGGGCCCAGTGAACGCGGCGCAGCGGGTCGCCCCGCCGATAGGGTCGCACTCCCAGCGGATCACCCCAGTTCCCCGCGCGATCGCGGACCGCAAGACCGCCCGTGGAGTGACCTGCTTCGACCGCCGGCAAGGGGCCGACGGCAAAGGTTCGCGGCCAGACCAGGAGCGGCGCCGTAACTTTCAGCGGCCGGCTCGCCTCCCAGAGGCCAAACGGGAACCCGCAGAGTACCCGGGATGGACGGCGCGGGTACACGCCACGGCACGGCGGCGCGAAGTTCGACTTGTTGCACGGTCGTCTTCCAGCCAGGCACAACGCTCAGCCCGATCATGGCCACCTCGTCAGCGCCGGCGCCGTATTGCCCGCGAGATTCTCCTTTGATTGAGACACCCCAGGCGCTCCAGGGCATCCTGTTCCGAAGCGTCAAGTGGGTCCTGACAGGCTGCCCCTCGCGGCAGCGAATCCTGTCAAAACCGACCGCTCCGCTCAGGCCGCGGACGCAGAGCCACGGCCAGATGAGCCCCACGGTCGTCACGAGCAGCACGCCAAGTGAAACGACGAACGCCTGCGGATGGATAAACAATCCGCACAAGCAAGAGGCAAGCGCGGCCAGGCCCAGGATGCCCAGGGGAGTGCGCAGCCAATGGAAACAGGGCGCAAGCGCAGCGTTCAGATTGGCAGTCAGGTCCCGGACGAAGTTTGATCGCAGTGTCAAGGAACGTCGCACCGAATGGATCGCGCGGGCACCAATCCCGGAGCCGGCAACGTTCTGAAGGATGACCTCATCAGAGAACGCGACCGGCCGCCGGTCACGATGACGGCCTGGTTTCGGCTCCCGCGTATTCGCTGCGCGCGTACCTTCCACCTGGCAAGCCTCCGATGAAAGAAGCTGATGACTCGCGAGGGATGGACTGACCCCACCCCCCACGGGACTTGAATGAGACGACTCGACCCCTAGCTCTCTCCAGTCGGGCCCACCTCAACCTCGCGTATCTTGCCCTGATTACTTTTGCCTCTGACCTCCGCCCTTGGCGGCGTCGCTCTCGGGATCGATGGAGACCTTGGCCATCTCGCGGCAGGCTGTCTCGCACTTCCTGCACGCTTCCGCGCATTCCTTCATCTGGGCATCATCATGCCGCGAACAGTCGGCCGCGCAGACCTTGCAGGCCTCAGCACAGGCCAAGCACACAATTGCGATCATGGGGCTCTCACGGGCCATGAGCTCGGTCGCGAGCCCGCAGAATTCCTGGCAGTCGATCGTCAAAGCGGCAGTGCGGTGATGATCCGCGTGCCCATCTTTCAGCTTCTCGAAGCAATGATGGAAGGTCTCGTTGCAGATGGTGGCGCAAGCCTCGCATGCCTTGTGGCACTCGCCGTGCAACTTATCGTGATGGTGCGGGTGTTGCGCAAGCGACTCTCTTGTTCCAAGTGCGACGCCAGCCAGACCCAGACTCGCGACGCCCAGAAGTTCTCGACGCTTCATCGGCTGTCTCCATTTCTGGTAAACATGTTGACCCCGCCAGATCGCTCAAAGCAAACCCGATAAAGAGAGATAAAGCGGGGTCCAGGGAGATCGAACACTGTCGCGGGGGCAAGCAAATGACGGGCTGGCCGCTCAGTAGGAGTCGGCCGAAAGAACCTCTCCACCGGACCGGGTGGCCAAGGCCCTGTACGGATTCGGGTGGATGCTGTCCTTGATGAAGTGCACGGACCCATCGGCGAAGAGGAAGTTCACCCCGCCGGGGTGCAGACTCCAGTAGTCTTCCACGTGCGCCGTGGGGTTGTTGGGCGTGCGCAACCCGTCCTCCAGCCCGACGGGGCCGAGGATCTGAGTCCAGCACTCTTCCGGGTCCGGGTTGAACTTGTCGGTTCCGCCCTCGACGGCCGATGTCTTGTACAGCCAGCCGCCGATGCTCCGGGCCGTCCAGGTGACGTAGCTGAGGGTGTGGCTTCGCTCTCCGATGGCGAATGTCTGACTGGTCCCGTCGGTGATGTGCGCGACGCTGACACGGCTGTTGCGGAAGAAGCACCCCTCGCCGCCGCCTGGATGATCGCCGATCTCGCCGAGGCCAAACATCCCGACGTAATTGGTCCCGGCGAGCTTGTCCCAGATGGGCGCATCCGGTGGCGGGAACCATGAGTCGTAGAAGCCGTAAACCGAGACAAGCTCGCGCGTGGTGTCGGACGGGCAGATATAGGAATTCATCCTTACGAAAGTCGCCGTGTCGTTCTCGACGTGATAGCTGGAAAGCGAGAAATTGATGGCGTTGTAAATCGGGACCCTGCTCCATCTGTGGCAGGATCATGCTGCCCCACGCCCAGCCCATCCCGGTATCGTTTCCATCGAAGACCGAGTGGGAGCCGGGAGTCTGTGCACTGACGTAGCCGGGGGGAAAGACGCTCATCGAATCGTGGTAGTTGTGCAGGGCGACGCCGATCTGCTTGAGGTTGTTCACGCAGCCGGCGCGTCGGGCCGCCTCGCGAGCCGATTGCACGGCGGGGAGCAAAAGCGCGATCAGAATGGCGATGATCGCGATCACGACCAGCAGTTCGATGAGCGTGAACGCGGCCTCCTGCGTTCTCGAGTGATTCTTGAATACTTGCATGTTACCGTCCTTTGAACTCCGCGGCTGCGTATCAGATCAGTAACCGTCGGCAGAGATGACCTCGCCATATCCCCGGGTCGCCAACGCCCTCCAGGGCATCGGGCTGATCGACGATTTGAGGAAGTGCACCGAGCCGTCGGCAAAGAGCGCGTTGAGTCCGCCGGGGTGCAGGCTCCAGTAGTCTTCAACATGCGCCTCGGGGTTGTTGATCGTGCGAAGGCCATCCTCCAGCCCCACCGGGCCCATGATCTGGGTCCAGCACTCCTCGGGAGAGGGATTGAACTTGTCAGTCCCCCCCTCGATCGGCGACGTCTTCCCCAGCCAGCCGTCGATCGAGCGGGCCACCCACGTGACATAGCTCAAGTTGTGGCTTCGCTCACCGACCATGATGGTATTGCTCGTACCATCGGTGACAGAGGCGATCTTCGTCGCGCTGTTGCGGTAAAAGATGCCGGCATGCTGGCCTATGGGGTCTCCCGTATTGTTATTGTTCGGTGAGTCGTTGGCTCCGGACTGAGCGCAGAGTTCCCCAAGGCCCCACATGCCGACGTAATTGCCTCGACTGAGGGTGTTGACGATGTGTGTAGCATTGTAGGTGCCGGGGTTGTTGGGGTCGGGCGGGTCCTCGAAAACGGGGACGACCGAGGGCCCGGGATCAGTGGGGCAGAGATATCCGGTCAGCGCAGTCAGGCTGACCGTGTCGTTCTGGGGGAAAGCGACGGACAGATTGAAGTTGATGGAGTTGTAGACGGGCTGCTGTTCCAGGAACGGCAGTATCATGCTTCCCCACGCCCAGCCTGTTCCCAGATCGACGCCATGCTGATTCTCCGCGTCCATGTCGCAGGCGTTGAGTATGGTCCGGTCTACCGAGCTGACGTAGCCCGGCGGGAACGTGCCCATGGCTTCTTCATAGTTGTGCAAGGCCAAGCCGATCTGCTTCAGGTTGTTGACGCACTGGGCGCGTCGTGCGGCCTCACGCGCCGACTGAACGGCCGGAAGCAAGAGCGCGATCAAAACCGAGATGATCGCAATCACCACCAGGAGCTCGATAAGGGTAAAAGCGCGTCGGGTCATGGAGCATCTCCGTGAGGAAAAACCTGGTGAAAGACCAATGAAGACTGACAATTCGCAAACGGCGTGAACCACACGAGTCGTGGCGGTACGATGCGAATATGGCCTATGAGGATTCCGCCTCGTATCGTTCACCGGTCGAGACGGCAACGATCGAGAAATGGAGTGAATCGACTCGGCGCGAGGGAGACAGAGCTTCGTGCCTACCATGCAGGGCCGGGTTGATTCTGAAGCGAATCAACCTATCCGCTGATGCGTGAATCCTGGGCTCTCATCTTTCCCGTGGGACAGTCGAGACGGATCACGTGACTGGACCATCAGCAAGACTGCCTGCGCCGAGATGATTCAGGCGAGTGGAGGAGTGCGCGGGATGGAAAGCCGGACAACGGACGTGCAGACCGCGAGAGGCGGCTCGTCGGCGGGGCGAATTCTGACGATGTCGGTGCAGACATCGCGATCGCTGGCGACCAGGAACTGACCCTGGGAATGGAAATGGCAAATCGGGCACTCGTCGGGTGAGCTGGTAAGGGACTTGGGCTGGCTTCCCTGGTCCGAGGTCTGGAGCTGCCCCGGGTGATCGCAGCCGGGAAGCGAATGGAGCGCGGGGCCGCAGACCGTCACCGACCCATAGAGGGCAAGCAGCGAAGCCAGAAATAAGCGTCTGACAAGCTGTTGCATCGAAGTGCGCCGGACCTGACAGGAGTGAGAAACGGAACAGAGGAAATACCGCTGCAGACGATATACGCTTCCAAGCGGGGCGCCTGCCGCGACCTTCCGTATCATCTGATCAAGAGGTGAAGGTGCTGTCAAGGGCTGGCAAAACAGATTCTTGAACGGGTTCGGTCGGACCCGGTCCCCCCTCGATCAAGCACAAAACGCATCGTGGCCCAAGCTTCAGAGGCACATCCTCAGGGATAAAACCGGACGTCTCGAAAGACCTGACCACCAGGGTACATGCCCAGGTAACCATCGGCCCTGTTCACACTTCTGGCGTGCCCGTCGAGGTAAAGCACGTTCGCCGAGCCATGGCGGCTCCAGGGAATCCAGGTATCGAGAACGTCGGTGCCCAGCCAGATGTCGTAATCGTCCTGCCTGGCATCGCCGCCTTCTGGGCTTTTCAAAATGCCCGCGGCGTCGCGCTCATTGAAGGCAATGAAGTTAGACGTGCCGACATCATACTGGAACCGGGGAAAGCTCCATCGTCCATAACGTATCGTCTTGTGACTGAGCTGCGAGTTCATCAGATAACTGACACGATCCGAAATACCGTCGATCGTCTTCCCATCGATCGCGATATAAGGTCGCGGGACCGAGACGTCGGACATGCAGCGGAAGATCTTTTCGTCGGCGACCTGGGTGCCTCCCTTCGCGATGGCCTCATTCGCATAGGCCTGATTCACATAGGGCATGATCTTATCTTCCCAGTAAATCTCCGCGAAGGATTCCGCCTTGCCGGTCTCGGAAAGCGAGTCGGCATTAAAGGGATGGTGAAGGAAGAACTGGCCGTTCCAGTCGTCAAAGTACTGCGCGACTCCCAGGCCAATCTGATGCAAATGGCTCTGACAGTCCATTCGACGCCCCGCTTCCCGGGCGTTCTGCACCGCGGGAAGTAGCAAACCCGCCAGGACGCTGACGATCGCGATCACGACAAGAAGCTCGATCAGGGTAAATCCACCGCGCTTGCCCATGAGATCCTCGACGACGAAGCCACAGAGTTTGTTCTCGAGATCGCGCTTTCGGTATTACCTTTATACCAATCGTAATACCGGCGGCAAGAAAAAACTGGCCACTTTTCTTTCGAGAAGATGACACGCCTGCCTCCTCCGGCCCCTCAAAACCTCATCGAAAACAAACCAATCATTTACAGTACGGCCTCCAGGTTTTCTGTTAGCATTTCCGGAGACATCGGTCAGTCGATCAGCCCATGACGCTCGAGGATCTCGCAATGACACGTCTTACGGTCGGAATGGTTCGAATGCGGCGGGGCTTCACGCTCATCGAGCTTCTTGTCGTGATCGCGGTCATCGCGGTCTTGATCGCGCTCCTGTTGCCCGCGGTCCAGGCCGCTCGCGAGGCGGCGCGTCGGGCGAGCTGTCAGAATAATCTCAAGCAGCTCGGGATTGCCCTCCACAGTTACCACTCGATCCACGATGTCTTCGCGATCGGGTACATCGCCTGGCCAGATGCCGATACCAACGTCACTTCCCCGGGCTGGGGCTGGGCCTCCGCCCTCTTACCGACGCTTGAGCAAGAGCCGCTCTACAACGCCACGAACTTCGCCTTGCCGATCGAGACGCCAAGCAACCTGACGACCAGGACCACGTCACTGGGCGTATTCACTTGCCCGACCGATCGATCCACGGGCCGGTTCACGATCAGCGACGTCAACACTCAGGCCATCGCCGACGCAGAAACGAGCAGCTACGCCGGCAACTTCGGGCGCGACATCAACATCTCCAAGTCGCCGGATTCAGGCAATGGCATGCTGATGCGGAATCGAGCCTTCGGCGTGCGCCATGTGCTCGACGGTACCAGCAACACGATCATCATCGGTGAACGAGGGAGCCTACTCACCCAGGTCCCCTGGGCAGGGGCGATCAATGGCGGCATCTGCCGGATCACGCCAGGCTCTCCGAGCCACAGCACGAGGACCAAGACGGCTCCTATCGAGCCGCTGGCACGTGCCGACACAGGAGGCGGCACTTCGAGCACCCTGTTCTGGGATCCCGACGACTTCTTCAGCCCCCATCCCCAGGGTCTCTACTTCCTCTTGTGCGACGGCTCGGTTCTCTTCATCAAGACCGGAATCAACCCAACCGTCTACGGCTGCCTCTGCAGCCGGAACCTGAGCGAGATCGTCAGCGCGGATAGTTTCTGACCAGGGTCGAACGTGCGAGAACGGCCGCGTGACGGGGGCTGCTTCGCGCGGATTTCGCATTCAACCTCAGTAGGCGTCGGCAGAGATAACCTCATTCCCCGCGACGGTTCCCAGACCGCGCCAGGTTTGCCAGTTAACCGAGTTCTTGATCGAACGCACGCTGCCGTCGGCGAAGAGGGAATTGACGATGCCGGGATGGTAGCTGCGCGACGTAACGGCCGCGTAAGTCGGTCCGCCGTCATCTTCGTCCACGGAGCACATGTCGCTGTCAACGGTGGTTGTTCCCGCCGGGGATTTGGCATTCGGAGGCAACGCGGTGGTGAAGCCGTCGTAGAAGGCATTGCCGTTGCTCCAGCGAGTATGGCCACCCCCAAGGAACGCCGACAGGCCCGTAGCGGTACGGCATCCGGACGACGGGGCGGCCGCTACGCTCGCGAGCACGGTGGGGACGTCTGGGTTCGAGAATGGTCCCGTGGGCCCAGGCGGGGGCACGCCGCCGCAGTCGTGATAGGCGGGCGTATATGTCTTGACCTCGGAGCTCAGGAGCGTGTTGCTGAGTCCATCGGTGAACGATGCAAACCGCCGGCTCATGTTGGAGCCGATCGCGCCGGGGGTCGGGCCGCCGCCAGCGAAGCCACCGAAGGTGTACCAGGTCCCCAAGCACCAACCGTAGTTCGAGACGCCGTAAGTTGACGTCACTCCCGCACTGCTCGTGCTAGTGAACGCCTCTTGATTGGGCTCACTCGGGCAGAGCAAGACCTTCAATTGCGGCGAGACGGCCGTCGAGTTCGCCGCGTCGCTTGTCTTGGTAGTGTAGTTGATCGCGTTGTACACCGCCCCCAGCTCCAGGAACGGAATGATCCGCGAGGAGGCACTCCAGCTCGACTTCCACGTCACTGCACCTGTACCGCCAAAAGTCAGGACCATCTGAGGAGGTAAGACGGCGTGGAAGCACTCATAGTTGTGAATGCCAAGCCCGAGCTGTTTGAGGTTGTTGACGCACTGAATTCGGCGAGCGGCCTCCCGAGCCGCTTGCACGGCCGGCAGGAGGAGTGAAATGAGGACCGCGATGATCGCGATGACGACTAATAGCTCGATCAGCGTGAATCCTTGCCAGTGATGGTTGCATGCTCTCGGAATTGGTCTCGAGGAGGGTCTATCGATGTAATTGAAACTATTTTGCAAAATTGGCCCCCCATGTGCAGTGCCGCCGGCTTCACGACCGCGTGAGAGTGCATGCATAAGACAGCTCCAAGAGTGTTGTTGGGAATCGGATCCGATCGCAATTGAGATCCCGTATCAATGAGATTGAGATTCAGTCTCAACGTGGCGCACAGCATAATAGCTTCAACAGTCGAGTGTCAAGCCCGCAGGTAGGAAGGAAAGAACTGAACCCTCGCGGCGGACTCTTGCTTCTTCGCAATCCGTCAAGGGCTGCTCGGTCTGGCGGCATGAAGGGCGAGCAAGCCGTAGGAGGTCACGATGTTGGGGTCACCCTCCATGAAGCGGTCGTCGCGATTGACCCAACTGCCGTCAGGCTGCCTGGCGCTTCGCCAAGGCCGAAACGAGCTCGTTCCGCCAGTTGTGCTCCTTGCCCGCGTTGTCCACGATCGTCGGGCTTGCCGAGCAGGGCATCGCCTTGGCGAATGTCTGGTAGTAGTAATAAAGCCCGCGCTGGCCCTGCCCGGGGTTCTCATCCAGCGTGTAGTGGTTCTTGATGTAAGCGAGGCCGCCTTGACGCGCGGGTCGTCCTGGGTCAGGCCCGCGTAGATCATGCTCTTCAGGCCCGCGTAGGTCATCCCCGCATAAGAGCGAAGACCGCCGTCCCCAGCAGTCGAACCACGGTTCGCTCCCTTGGTCGTCGTTCCCTGGCCGCGGTCGCCTCCAGCGGCCGGCGGTGTAGACGAAGCCGCCGTCGTTGACCTTGCCGGCCCAAGGCTGGTCGTTGAATTCGCTCTTGAGGTTCTGGCACCGCGACACGAAGATCAGCGCCTTCTGCAAAGCCGGGTCGTCGGCGGGCAGGCCCGTATCGCGCAGGGCCTCGATGAAGAACGCCGTATTCGACAGGTCCGGCCGGCTGTTTCCGCCGCCATAACCCAAACCGCCGTAAGCCGGGTCGTCGCGGCCCTTGCCTTCGCCTCGTCCCACTGGGTCGACTTGAGGAAATGCCTGGCCGCCCTTGATAACGCTATCGTAACGTCCGCCCTTGTTCGCTTCCTGGAAGGCCATCAGGGCGACCGAAGTTGTGTAGACCGAGTGGGGTGCTTCGGAGAGCCCGCCTTTCGGGCCGATGTACCTCTCCAGGAAACCCAGTGCCTTGGTCACAGCGGGTTCGGCGGGCGTGACCCGCCCCGATCGCAGCATCGCCGTCAAGACCAGCGCCGTGATGCCTGGCTCTCTGTCCCCGGACCAGCTACCATCGCCCCCCTGGCGGGGCCGCAGGAACGCGACCGCCTTGCCGACGAGCTGAGTTCGACTCGATTCCTCCACCGTCGCCGGCAACGACTTGCCTGGTTGCCAAGCCGATGAGGCCGACGCAGTGCATGCCCCGAACCAGGAAAGCCCGTCGCGAATCGATGCTCATGCTGAGGCTCCTCGACCAGTTGAAGAGACAGGCGGTTGTTTCGTTCCAGTTCAATACGAATCGGCGGAGATGACCTCGCCCCCGCTGACGGTTCCCAGCGCCGCCACGTCGGCCCGTTGATCGTGCTCTTGACGAAGTGCACGCTGCCATCGCCGAAAAGGGCATTTACACCGCCTGGGTGATAGCTCCGGGCCGTGACCGCGGCGAAAGTGGGGCCGCCGTTTTCCTCGCGAATAGCGATCAGGTCGGTGTCGGCGACCGAGATACCGTTAAAGCTGCCCGGAGTCACCTTGTTCGGCGGCCAGGCGGTGGTGAAGCCGGCCTGGCTGGTGTTTCCGTCTTCCCATTCGGAGTGACCCGAGTCGGTCCGCAGTTCAGAAATCGAACCAGAACAACTGGTGTACTGCGCGATCGTCGCCGGATTGTCGTTGGGTCCGGGCATGGGCTGAGGACCGAGTGGAGCGTAGACCAGACCCGTGCAATTCAGCAGGTAGGGGGTGTGAGATTTTACCTCGGCGCCGAAGAGTGTATTGCTCAGACCGTCAGTGATCCCGGACAGACGAACGGAGGCGTTGGCCCGAAACGGCGAATTGGGCGCGGGCGCGCCAGCCGAGACCCCCCAAACGTACCAGTCGCCGCGATTGAAGCCATAGTTGGTGTTATTCCGCGGCTGGCCGTCATCGATGAAGATCACCTGGTTCTGTCCGTCGGAAGGGCAGAGGTAGGCGGCAGTGCTGATTCTCATTGCCGTGTCGTTCTGGGGAGTTTCATTGGCCAGGCTGAAGTTGCACGCGTTGAACTTGTTCTGATCCTCCATGTAAGGCAAGATTCGAGCCGTGATGCCCCAGCCCTGGAAGATCGGGTTGTTCGAGCGGTCAAACGAGACGGCGCATCCCAGAGGCAGGGTTCCTACCGAATCGTGGTAGTTGTGGACCGCCAGGCCAATCTGCTTGAGGTTGTTCGTGCATTGAATTCGCCGCGCGGCTTCTCTCGCTGCCTGGACCGCGGGAAGGAGAAGAGAGATCAGCACGGCAATGATGGCAATCACGACGAGTAGTTCGATCAGGGTGAAACCGCGACACCGCTTCATGACGCAATCGACCTCCAGCTCAATCCACGGAATTACCGCCAGGCTGGAGCTCGATTAGCAAGACCCGCGCCGAAACCCTTCGATGCCATATGTGCTTTCAAAATAGAAACTTATGAATCGAGCTCGGTCTTCGGCACCTTGGCCATAGGGCGAATTTATCACCGCTGCTGGTGAATTGTTGACCGCAATGGAGGACAGCGAGGAGTAGCGTCGATTCACGAGCAACCAGATCAGGACCGCTCGCACGAGGATTCATCGAGAGCTACTCTAAGCCGAAGACGTCCAACGATTCGATGGGCAGTCGAGACCTCATTGTCGGCCGTTGGCGACATGGCGAGCTAAATCTAAAACGATTCGGAGCTGAGGACCTCGCCCCCAGAGACGGTGCCCAGGGCACGCCAGGTCATCCCATCGATCGAGCTCTTGACGAACTTGACCGAGCCGTCGCCGAGCAGGACGTTGACCCCGCCGGGGTGATAGCTGCGGGCGTTGATCGCCGAGAAGGTCGGCCCGCCGTTCTCCTCGTTCTTGCCGTTGAGGTCGAGGTCCATGCCCGCGTAGAACGAAGTGCCGATGATCGCCTTGTTGGGCGGCCAGGCGGTCGTGAACCCCGCCGCGTGCACGTGGCCGTCGGACCATTCGGTGTGGAACTCTGCCTGGTTCTCGGTGACGCACAGGCCGTTGTCATATTCGGGAGCGACAGTAAACGGATTCGCGTACGGGCTGGGAATGTTGTTGGGGTCGTTGACCGATGGCAGCTTGATGAAGCGGCAATTCGACGACGTCTGGTAGGCTTTCACCTCGGCGGCAAACATCGTCTGGCTGAGGCCATCGGTGAACGCCGCCAGACGACGGCTCCGGTTGGGGCCGAAGGCTGATCGGTTCTCTGGCCCGTTGAACCCGCCCCAGACGAACCAGTCTCCCCCGCACATGCCGTAATTGATGACGCCCGAGACGCCGTAGTCGTGCTGGGAAGGCTCAGACCTGACCTCGCTCGGGCAGATGAAAGTGTTCACGGTCAGCGAGATCACCGTGGAGTTCACAGGGTCTTCCTTGAAGACGCTGAGGTTCGCCGCATTGAACAACGTGCTCGCCCTCCAGGTAGGGAAGCAATGCGCGCCTGGGCGCTCCAGGCGGTATCGTAGATCACCGTGTTGCCCGGTGCCGAACAGAGACATCGACATCGGCAACGCACCCAGCGGCGGTCTCGTAATTGTGCAAGGCCAGGCCGATCTGCTTGAGGTTGTTGGTGCATTGCATCCGCCGGGCCGCCTCGCGGGCCGACTGAACCGCCGGCAGAAGCAGTGAGATGAGCACGGCGATGATCGCGATCACGACCAGCAGCTCGATGAGCGTGAATCCAGTGCGTCGCACACATCTCGACATCGATTTTCTCCACCCTGTCACACGCCCGGCGATCGGTCTCGATTCCTCACAAGAAGCAACGAACCGTCATGCTACGACGACTGTCATAGCCTTGTCAACCTCTGCACTAAGAATTTAAAACATGCGATCCCGGAACTGATGAGTCGATTGCGTGCGGCTCGCTGGCGGCACAGACTGGAAAAGAAGACTTGGCGGGTGCCGGCCGTCAAACGGGCCCCGGCGGTCATGAAGAGTCCTAGCCAGGTGATGAACCGATGCAACTTCCGCTGATTTCCGAGAAAGCCTCTAGGTTCACCGAAAGCGTGATCCGGGGCATGTCGATCGAGGCCCTGAAGTATGACGCCGTGAACCTGGCGCAGGGCATGCCAGACTTTCCCGCTCCCCAAGTGCTCAAAGACGCGGCCTGTCGCGCGATCCAGGATGACATCAATCAATACGCGATCACCTGGGGCGCCAGGGAACTTCGTCACGCCATCGCCGAGCACGCTTCGTGGCACCTGGGGCTTGCGGTTGATCCTGAAAACGAGATCACGGTAACCTGCGGCAGCACCGAGGCCATGCTGGTGGCCCTGCTCGCGGTCATCAATCCGGGCGATGAAGTCATCCTGTCGCAGCCTTTCTACGAGAATTACTGGCCCGATTGCGTGCTGGCCGGCGCCATTCCGCGGTTCGCCCCCGTGCGGCCGCCGCAATGGAAATATGATCCCGACGAGCTCGCCGCCGCGTTCAACGACCGGACCAAGGCGATCGTGCTCTGCAACCCCAACAACCCCACCGGCGCAGTCTGCACGCGTGAAGACCTGGAGACCATCGCGGCCTTGTGCCGCAAGTGGAACGTCATCGCCATCACCGACGAGATTTATGAGCACATCATCTACGATGGCAGACCGCACGTCGCCATTGCGAGCCTTGACGGGATGCGCGAGCGATCCGTGACGATCAGCGGGATGTCCAAGACCTATGCCGTGACCGGCTGGAGAATCGGCACGATCATCGGTCCGCCGGGTCTGTCGAAATCGTTTCGGCAGATTCACGACTTCGTCTCGATCGGCGCCGCGGCACCGCTGCAGCAGGCCGGCGCCGTGGCCTATCGCCTGCCCCGTGACTATTACGCTCGCCTGGCCGCCGATTACCAGGCGCGGCGCGACCGCCTGTGCGAGGCGCTCTGGAACGTCGGCTTCGCGTTCGAGCCGCCCCAGGGGGCCTACTACATCATGGCTAACATCGAGGCTTTTGGGGTCGATGACGATGTGGAATTCGCCCGCCATCTGGTGCGTAACGTGGGCGTGGCGACTGTTCCGGGCTCAAGCTTCTTTCAGGACAAAGCGCTGGGACGGCAGTACATCCGCTTCTGCTTCTGCAAGCGCAACGAAACACTCGACGACGCGGCGCGAGCGATTGCAGACGCTACGGGTTATTGTCTGAATACCCCAGATCCCGCAAACTGGATCTGGAGCCACAACTTGCCGGCAGAACTTGACAGAGGAGACGTGCCATGTGCTTGACCAAACGATTTGCTCTGGGGCGGCCGCTTGCCTGCGCGATCACCCTATGCCTGATTCTCACCGCCGGCGGAGTCGGCCACGCCCAACAGTATTCTTACCAGTCGACCCCCAACTACCAGTACGGCCCGATTGATCCATACGGCATCAACTACAACTATGACTACATGCGTTACGGGCCTCCCGGAGTAGGCGTTTCGCCCTGGAACCCGATCGTGCAGGCGCAGCTCAACCTGGGCATGAGGACGGCCCGCTACAACATGTTGAGCGCCTGGTCGGCCGACATGAACCAGGCGGCCAACCTGTACAATCAACAGGCCATGGCGCAGGCGATGGAGAATCAGCGGCAGATGCAGGCCATGCAGCCGCGGTACGACGTCCGCAGCCAGGCGCCTCGCACGGTACGTCCATCGGATCGCGAGAACCGAGAGCCGCTGCCGCGCAACCAGGTCGTTTCGCCCGATGGCAAGGTTCTCTGGCCTGGCCGAGCGCCGAACGAGGGAGACCTGGCCAAGGCACGCTCCGCGGCCGAAGCGGCGGTTCGGGTAGCCGTCAAGGAGTTCGAGGCGAACGGCAAGGCCTCGGTTCAGAGCGTGGTCGCGGCCAAGGAGCTGCTTTACGCCTACGGCAAGCCGGCCATTCAGAAGGTGGCCGCCGAGAATGACGCGGCGGCCAAAAACCTGTTCAAGTTTCTGGCCAGCCTCGAGCAATTGCTCGATACACTGGCAGGCGTGTGAGCCCGGCCAATCGATTCGATTCAGGGTCGCGCCGCGGACTTGCCCGTCTCCGCGGCAAGGACCTTGCCCAGCGTGTCTTCGTTCAGCTCCACGTGCTTGATCGTGCCGTCGCGGCCGACCAGGAAATTGGCCGGGATCTCCTCCACGCCGTAGGCCTTGGCGGCCGCTTCCGCGCCAGCGCCCACGAGATTGGGCCAGCCCACGCGCTGGGCGACCAGAAACCAGCGCACGGTACCGCGCCTGTCCTCGGACCGGGCAGCCGGCTGACTTGACGGCTGATTGGCAAGCTCGTCGAGGTTCACCCCCAGGATGACGAACCCCTGGTCCTTGTACTCGCGTGCCAGCCGTCTCAAAGTGGGAAGGCTCGCCACGCAGGGAGGACACCATGTGGCCCAGAAATCGACCAGTACGAGCTTTCCCTTGAGATCGGCCAGACGCACCGGCTTGCCGTCGATGTCCTTTCCCTCGATCGCCGGCGCGGGTTTGCCAATCATGGCGATGCGCGCCTCACGCCGCTGGAAGTATGCCTTGATCTCCTGATCGGCGCGGTTAGCCACGGCGAGCCGGCAGACCTTGATCGCGATGTCATACTTGCCGCCTTGAATCAGCCGTTGCAGGTACGCCTCGCCGACGGCGAACAAGAGCGGCGCGGGCAGCCGCTGCGATTCCGAGACCTGCGCCGCGGCTCGGCGACTGAGAAAGTGCTCGAGGTCCTCGAGCGACTGGTTGTATTCGCCGCGATCCGCCCGTGCGATCAGCGTGATCGACGCGGCCAGGGCTTGAGACTGGGGCTCGCCACCGCTCCGGCCCAGATACGCTCGCGCCGCCGGTTCGGCCGCATTGTACAGGCCTCTGGCAACGGCCAGGTCGAAGAGCTCCCGATACGCCGTCTCCGCGTCCGGGCCCTTCGAACGCTCGGCCAGCGCCGCCAGGTCCACGAGCTTGCGCCGGTCGAGTTCGGCGGCTTGCTGCCTGTAAGCGGCATTGAGCTCGGCCAGCGATTGAAACGCCATGCCAGGCTGATTCTGGGCATGGCCTGCCCGGTCGACCAGTGCGACCAGGGCGAAAGTCGACAAAGTCAGGATCACGATGTGTTTCATGAGAAGAGCCTCGTGTCTTCCGGCGGCCCAAAAGTCGCGTTGCCAACACCACGGAAGCTACTCTCAATTTAACGCCGACCCGGCACCGCGACAACCACACAGGGCGACCCGCGCCGATCAGCGCAAGCCGTGTCGCCGCGATGTTCACAGGGCTTTCCTGCGGCGCGCGGCGGAGTCCAGCGGACGTGAGCGAATCCAGTGGTCCGTCATCATCATTCCCCGAGAGGCATCCCGGCGCGGCATGTGACAGCCGACGCAGCCGGCCGAGAGGGGAAACCTTGCACAGGCGCTGGGAGGGACCCTGGTGGCACGACAGGCACACCGCCTCGTATTCGGCGAGATCGGTCGAGGTCCTGGCGTGGGGCTCGTGGCAGGTCGAGCACGAGAGTTTGCCCGGGCTTTTCTTGTAACAGGCAGACTGCATCAGGCCGACAGGCTGAAAGCGGACCAGAACCGCATTGCCAGGACGGATCAGGGCGGGACTGACCGTCTCGGGCAAGCGATGACAGCGCCCCGCACATTTGAATCTCATCGGCGGCCTGCCAGCGGCCGAGGCCGAACGGCATGGCGAGCATCTCGTCGCCGGCGCCGCGACGAGCCGCCTCGATATGAGCCTGCCCTGGTCCATGGCAGCGCTCACAGCCGATATTCGCGACCATCGCCGACTCGTCCAGCTTGACCGGGCCTCGATCGGACATCACCGTGGTGTGGCACTCGAAGCACTTGAGCGTCTGCGTCGCGGCTGTATTGCCGGCCCGCCGGTACCATCCCTTCGCAGCCCCGGTCCGCGAGCCTGGCCCTGGCCGGGGGTGATGTCCAGATCAGCCCTGTGAGCGAACGCGGTCAGGCGATGCTCGAGGATCGTGGGGCGGTCCGGGGTGCGGTCGATCATCGAAACGAATGTCGTCGCGTGATGACCCGAGCCGAACGCATAATCAATCAACCATCGGTCGACCCGATCGCCGTCGCGTCGCTCGGTCGAGAATTCGCCGTTTTGCAAGCTGTACCGATAGTACACCCCCGGGTGCTCCGGATCGGGGAACGTCTCGCCGCTGAGCCGGCCGGCGAGTGCGGTCCTGGCCGCCGGGCGCAAGGTCCGCGCGTGGCCGGACCGGGAATGCGAGGCGAATTCACCGGGGTGGCACTCCGCGCAGCTTTTCGAGCCCACGTAACCTGTCCGCACTGCCACGGACGGTGCTCTTCGAGGTACGGTCTGAATTTGCTTGGAGTTCGCGAGCCTGTTCGCAGCGAGATCGCCAGGATGACCAGAAACAGACCACGAAAATGAGCACGGCTTTCCAGGCCCGCCCCTGGTCCGGACGCCTGTCGATCGCGGGGTCCGGCCTGGCCATGATCAAATTGACCTCGCTAGCGCGACGTCTCGACGCGTCTCGCTGGAAAACACCTGATGACAACCGACGATGATTATAAGGTTCAGTACCCCGTCTATGCTAAGTGTGTGGGAAGCGATACCGCGGCAAGTTGGTGGGCCCAGATTCACAGGCGGCAAGGTCGCGGTGCTAACTTGTAGCGTGCGGTCGAGTGCACGCGAGGCCCACCGGTTCGGTGCTACCCACCACTTTAATGTAACAGGTCAAGTCCCATGGCTGCTCCGACCGTTCTCACGCCAGCGATCTCCCCGGTACCGGCCATCGGGGGACGGCACACGCGTTCAGGTATCGGCATCCTTTTCGCGGCGTCGGGCGCCTCGGGTCTGATGCTCGAGGTGATCTGGTCGCGCATGCTCGGGTGGCTTCTAGGGGCGACAACCTGGTCGGTCATGACGGTCCTCATCGCGTTCATGGGGGGCCTGGGCCTGGGAGGGATCCTTTGGGGACGATTGGCCGGGCGGTCGGCTCGGCCGCTGCGTCTCTTCGGCCTGATGGAGGTGTCGATCGGTCTGTACAGCCTGGCCGTGCCGTTCCTGTTCAGCGGGCTGGGCCGGTTCTTCATCGCGGCGGCGCACGGCTTGGGAGAGTCTCCACGAGTGATGATCGCCCTGCGCGTGGTGACCGCGGTTCTGGCACTTGCGCCTCCCACGCTGCTGATGGGGGGCACGCTGCCGGTACTGGCCCGGTTCGCGGCGGCCGGTCAGAAGCGGCCTGGGGAAACGGTGGGCTGGCTGTACGCAGCCAACACCGCCGGCGCGGTGCTCGGCTGCTTCGTCACGGGATGCCTGCTGATCGTCTGGCTGGGCGTGATCGAGACCGGTGTCGCCGCGGCCGGTATCGACCTGGTCGTCGGCCTGATCGCTCTTTACTGGGATCGCCGTCAGCATACAGGATGTGACCGTCGAAAGCGCGCCGGTTGCGGCGGAAGCGATCAGCGTCGCGACCGCTCGCGCGGGCCTCGCCGCTGTCTGGATCGCGGCGGTCTCGGGGTTCTGCGGGCTGGCCTATGAGCTCCTCTGGACACGGGGCCTGCTGGCGGCCATGACGGACGATACGACCTATGCGTTTGCGCTCATGCTCACCGCGTTCCTCGCCGGGCATGCCCTGGGAGCCGCGGTCGAGAGCCGGAGGCGGTCGGTCAGTGCCCGCGACCGAGATTGGCGCCGGCTGGGCACGGCCCAGATGCTCGCCGCTTCGACCGCGCTTTGCTCGCTGCCTCTGCTCGCCGCCATCCAGTTGCCGATCAATCGCGTGTCGTTCTCCGAGGGGCTGGGTTTCTGGAGCGGCCGAGTGCCGCTTCATCTGGCTGTCAGCTTGCTCGTCTTCGCACCTGCCGCCGCGTTTCTGGGAGCGAGCTTCGCGATCGCCGCCCGGCTCTATGTCGGGCACGGGCGGACCACGGAAGGGAGCACCGGCCGGCTTTACGGGCTCAATACCCTGAGCGCGATCGTGGGCGCCGCGGCCACCACGGCCTGGCTGATCCCGGCCCTGGGTGCGCAGCGCTCGCTCATCGTCCTGGCGCTCGGCCAGGCAGCCCTGGGTGCGCTCGTGGTGGTGCTACGCGGCAACGGCCGAACAAGCGTGGCCGGCGCGGCTGGGCACCATGGCTGCATGGGCGATCGTGGTGGCATATGCCTGCGCATTGAACCAGGTCTTTCCCCTGTCCGGCGTTTATGCCCGGCAAGAGCCCGGCAAGCTGCTGGCCCTGGTCGAAGGATCGGGCGCGGCGCTCACCGTGCACCAGCGTACCGCGACGGACCGCGTGATCTCGATCAACGGCGTCAACGTCGCGGGGACGAATCCGGTCCTCCGGGCCACGCAGAAGCTCCAGGCCCATCTGCCGGTCTGCTTGCATCCGGCCCCTGATCGGTCCTCCAGATCGGCTTCGGTTCGGGTGGCACGTGCTACTCGGTCAGCCTGCATCGCGAAGTCAAGTCGATCGAGGTCGCCGAGCTCAACCCCGATGTCCTCAAGGTGGCCTCCCAATGGTTCGCTGACGTCAACCACGGCGTGCTCGACGACCCACGTGTACGGGTGCGGATCGTCGACGCCAAGAGCCACGTGGCGGTCACCGACCGAGACCTATGACCTGATTCTCTCCGATTCGACCCACCCCAGGTTCCGGGGCAACGCGGGGCTTTATGCCCGCGACTACTTCGAACACTGCGCCCGCAGGCTGCGGCCTGGCGGCATCCTGTCAACCTGGCTGCCGCTCTACGGGATGTCGGTGCAAGACGTGAGAGGAATCCTCAAGAGCATCCAGTCCGTCTTCCCTCATGTCCAGGTCTGGTATGCCAATCTCGAGCCGCACGAAAACACGCTCGTGATCGCCTCTGGCCAGCCGATCGTCATCAACCCGTCGATCCTGGCCAGCCGGTTGGCCGACGCGCCGGTGGCCGGCGACCTGGCGGAAGTGAGTATCACATCGATGACCCAACTGCTCGACTTCTTCCTGCTGGGCGACCGCGCCGTGGGCGAATTCGCCAGGACCGGAGAGCTCAACACCGACGACCACCCCCGACTCGAGTTCTTCGCTCCGCGCAGCCTGGGCAGGCGGCAATCGTGGGCCGAGAATTTCGCCGCGCTGCGGCTGGCGCGCGAACCGATCGACGCCTACCTGGCGATGCTGATTCCGCCACGCGGTCGCGCCTTGCGCGCTGGTACGCGGGAACCACATTCAAGCTGGCGGGCCAATCGGCCGAGCTCGAAGGCCGGTTCAACGAGGCGCTCAAGGCTTACGCGGAGGGAGTGCGTCTGAACCCGGAAGACGTGCTCGCGCAGGTCCGGCTGGCGCGGTTCCGCCAGGCGCTGGCCGTCCCCGGACAGCCAGGCGCCGCGGGACCGGCAGGCTACTGAACATTCCGGTGCCTATCGGCCCGGATTCGAGCGGAGCGCCTCCGGAGCTGATGCGAGGCGCGGGGAAACAGAGTTTATCTCCATCGTCAGGCAGAGCCGGCACTGGAGTTTGCAAGAGCCGGGTCAGGTCCGGAAACCCGGCGCGGACGAACATCAGAGCATACGTATCCTGGTAAAGTGCTGTCCACCCCTCGGTCCGGCTGAGCAGGTTGGCCGTCGGTGATCCGTTGGCCGTCAGCACCAGGTCGGTGGCTGGCTTCGACATGAGCAGGGCGTCCCACCGCCCAGTTCCCCGCTCGAAATCGCGCGATTGCCGGTAGACCTCGTCCGAGTACACCGTTTCGCGCCTTCCATCGATCGACACCTTGACCCCCGGGCCCAGGTGCCAGATCACGTACTCGCCCCAGTCAAACGGAACCGCCATGTTGCCTCGAACACCACTCTGCTTCAGGAGGGCGACCGCCCGCGCGGGGAAGGGAAAATAGTAAGGCTCGATGCGGATGCAACCGAACCTGGGTATGGAGAGTGCGATCAGAAGCAGCGAGCCGACCACGCAGAGCGCTGAGGCCAGACGCCGTTGACCTCGGCTCGGCCCTGGCGGGCGGCCTCCAGCGGTTGGCGACATCGGCGATGTGTTCGCCCGCCATGACAACGAGCGTCATGGCGAAAAGGGGATAATGGCGGTTGGAGAGGAGCGGAAGAATCGCGCCGATGCCGAAGATCAAGAGCGCCTCCGGCCCGCGCCGGCGCTCGCTGGCCGCCAGGCCGCAAATCCCCAGGGCGAGCAGGCCGAGATACAAAAGCCCGGGCAGGCTCAAGAGAGACAGCGGAGCCCATTCACCGATCTCAGGCCGAGCCACGGTGGCCGTGCGGAGCAGGAATTCGAAGCAACGTCAGACCGTAGGGGTTGAACAGGAGCGCCAGGCCGCTCGCGATCCCCAGCAGCCCGAACCGGGTGACGTCTCGAAGATTTTCCGCCCCCGTGCGAGAAGTGTCCCGAAGCACAGAGCGAAGCCGAACCGCGATCCAAAGGAGCAGAATGCCGGCCCCGGCAAGCACTCCGCCGTGCAAGTTCACCCAGACCGCGAAAACGATTGGCAGTGCCCAGAGCGAAGCTTCACCTCCCCGATCGGCCCGTTCCAGAACCAGAAGTTCGACCAGGAAGAAAAGGTAAGTGAAGATCTGGGGCCGGATGGTTCCCAGCCCCATGCGGAAGGGAATGCTGAGCATGACAAGCAGGATCACGGAACGCAAACGGTCCCATGCCGCGGCGTCGCAGATGCGCATGAGCAAGCCCCATGATGAGCAAACTGGCCAGCACTTTGAAGACGATCAGCCCCCGCGGCCCCGCCTGGTTGTAGATTCCCGCGAAGATCACCTCCGAGAGCCACTCGTGATTGATCCAGAGGCTCTCCCCGGTTCGATACGAGTAGGGATCGGGCTGAACGATGGAATCCGGTTCGCAGGATGTCCTGCCCGAAGCGAACGTGGCCCCAGAGATCCGGGTCGGCGACGGTATCGGAAAACCAGAAAGCCATGAATCCGATGAGCAAGCACGCAGGGCAGAAAGTTGACGTTAATTGGTATCGAGCTGATGGCATTCGGTGAACCTTGCTAAGACGAAAATGAGCAGCAGTAGAGGCTTCGAGGCGGAAACGGTTGCTCGGGCCCAGCTTTAAGTGCGAAGGAATTAGGACAACCTATCTTCTTTTTTTCTTGCATTCTCGGGCGGCCCCTAGTAATTATTTACGTTACCCTCCCTGTATCAAGTAGCCTGGGAAAGGTATGGGCATTCCATACCAGCGGTGTTGCTTCGTCAGTATTTTGCTTTTTTGAATTCGTTCTTCTTCTTCGGAGGTCCTTATGCAAAAGCAGAGGTCAGGTTTCACGCTGATCGAACTCCTGGTCGTCATCGCCATCATTGCCGTTCTGATCGCGCTGTTGCTGCCGGCTGTCCAGTCGGCGCGCGAGGCGGCCCGCCGGTCCCAGTGCATCAACAATCTGAAGCAGATTGGGTTGGCGGCCCACAACTACGTCTCGGTGAACAACGTTCTGCCGATGCAGACCACTTACCCGTCCGGCTCGATTCAGAGCTGGGGCTGGAGCTACGGCTGGCCGCTGCAGTTGGCGCCGAATCTCGAGCAGGGAGCCATCTTCAACAACTTTAACTTCTCCGCCGGCATGTTCGGGAACGCGAGCGGCGACACGATCCAGCAAGGGAACAACACGCTCCTCTATATCCAATTGAGCGTGTTGATCTGCCCGTCTGACGGGAATAAGCAAAAGCCACAGGCTCCCATTGGCGTGACGAACTACGTCGGAAACCTGGGTGGGCCCGGCCAGATATGCTCCGTTCAGCGGCACGATCGTTTCCCAATACCTTGGGTGGGGGCCAGGCCAGGCGAACGGCGGGCCGGTTGGGATCGAGAGCATCCGTGACGGGACCTCCAACACGGCCATGTTCAGCGAACGATTGATTGGACTTGCCGGCGTCGCCCCGACGCAGGTGACTCGCAATAGTTACGACTTCAAACGTGTCGTGTTTGATGTCACCTCTTCCGTTGCCGCTGGCCCAAATACGGGGACCGTAGGGGCCCAGGCGTTCGTCCAGGCCTGTCAGGGGATGCCCGGCACCACTGCAGCCGCACGCAACCTGGGGCAGTGGGGCTTACTGGCTCGCGGGCTACCCCCTGCACATCGTCATCAACGGCTATCTGCACGCCGGACCTCCGAATGGCCCGGCATGCGATAACGCGGGCGGGTCCTGGAAGGGAGCCTCTCGTGGGTCTATTTCGGTCAATCCGGACGGTTCGGGACCGCCGACCAGCAACCACCCTGGTGGCGTGAACGTCGGCTTCGCCGATGGCTCGGTGAAGTTCATCAAGGATTCCGTCGGCCTGCAAGCCTGGTGGGCACTCGGTACCCGCTCCAACGGCGAAGTGGTAAGCGCCGATAGCTATTGATCGCCGTTTCCCTCCCCACGCGTTGGGGCGGCGCCTTCGACACAAACGCTCTCCCGGGAGAGCCTCGTTCGCGGGGTTCTCTCGGGGCTCGGCGGGTCTCGAATGGTCGCCGGCACCCCTCTCACCAAAACCGTGGCATACGCCACACGATGCATCGCTTTCTTCTTGCGTTTTCGTCTCGCCACTTCATGCGAGTGGCGAGGCGATTCACAATTACCTGGGTTTTTGTTTCGAGGCGCTGAGATTCATGAAACGATTCGGCACCATGCTTGCCTGGATTTCGCTGGGAACTTTCGCTGCCGGATGCGGTGGTGGCGGAGTGGAGGTGGGGTCGCCAAAAGAAACTCCCCCGAGTGCGGTCACAAATGAATTCAAGGCGGCCATGGAAAAGGCAGGCAACAAGATGATGAAGAAGCAGATGCCGAAGGGTGGCGGCGGCACGACCAAGCAATAACCCGTCGTGGAGACACAGGGCTAGGTTGCCGGCTCGAGGGTGAACTCGCCAAGTAGGACCAGACCATGGAATCGATCCGATTCCGAATCCAGCTCAGCTCAGGACGAGACGACCGCTGCGCCAACGACGACCGCGGTTACCGCCGAGTCCACGCCGCCCCGCACCCGCCGGCAGGTCTGGATGATCGCCCTGTCGGCCGGAGTCGTGGCGGGACTTCTGGCCTGGCTGATCGCTGAGTTGACCCATGGGTTCTTTCGGCCCAAGCTCTACCAGATTTCAGCGATGGGCCTGACAGCGCTCCAGCCCTCCCAGGAATCACAACGCGTTGCCGATAACATGAACGCCATGCTCGCCTTTGCGATCTTGGGCGGCGTGACGGGCTTGTTCATGGGCCTGGCAGGTGGCCTGGCGGGCCGCTCGCCGGCACGCGGCGTGGTCGCCGGCCTGGGCGGGAACAGTCTTCGGAGCCGCTGTCGCCGTCCCGGCTTCGATGGCTTTTCTCCCTTTTTTCTACCATAGCCTCGTGCCCGACGCGCAATGACCTGCTCACCCCGATCCTGATCCACGGGGGCATCTGGATGGCCATCGGCGCCGATTGGCGGCCTGGCATTCAGCGTCGGCATGAGCCGTGGCCGGCACCTTTTGAATACCGTCGCAGCCGCGTGCGCCGGGGCGTTCGTGGCCTCGGTTCTCTACCATCTTCTCGGCGGTTTTCTGGTCCTTGATTCGAGTGCGGCTGAGCCACTCGCAAGCTCGGCCATCCTTCGCTTGCTGGCGATGCTGCTCGTGGCTGTCCTCGTCGCGGTCGGGTCGGCAAGGGGTGCGCTGGGCCGCGTCTGGACAAAGGCTCCCTCGGCCTCCGTTCATTGACATCAAGCTCACGGACTCGATGCCGAGGTACCGCCTGGCTGGCGCAAGAGCATTGATTCCAGCACCATCCTCAATCGCTGCTGATACTCTCGCGCGACGTCGTTCGCCACGCGGTTACCGGTGAGAGCCTGGTAGAGAACACTCCGGAAACGGCCCAGCGCGAGCTTGTCCGCCTGGCCTCTGTCCGTTTTCAGGTCGCTCAGCTCATCCGGATCGGCCGTGAGGTCATACAGTTCTTCCGTACCCTGAATGTCCACCACGTAGTGAAGTCCATCCTGGACGAGCGACATGGTGAATCCCCGCTCTTTCGGCCCGTGGCCTCGCTGGGGAAGAATCTCCAGGGGGATGTCAACTTCCGAGATGGCCGAGGTGGTGAGCTGAACATCTCCGCGCGATGACTTCTTCCAGTGCTCCCCCAGTGAGCGGCCGGGAAACGGTGAGCCGCGGCCAGTCCCTAGCCCGGCCAGGTCCACTACCGTTGCCGGTATGTCACGCAGGCTGACCGGCTGGTCGAACGTTCGGCCCGCCGGCACTTTCGAGGAGATCAGAAGCAACGGCACGTGAACTTCATGGGCATACAGGCTAAAGCCATGATCAAACGTCCCATGCTCGCCAAAATGCTCGCCGTGATCGGAGGTAATGATCACGAGGGTATCTTCAAGCACGCCGCGACGCTCGAGCTCGTCGAGCAGTGAGCCGATTCGCCGATCGAGGGCCGCGATGCAATCGTCGTACGAATCTCGCGCCAGCTCGATCTCACGAGGAGTGAGTTTGAGCTTGTCTCGATCCCAGTATTCCAGCAGCATCTTTAACTCGCCGGGCGATTCGGGACGCAGGCCGAAGTGCGGGCCAGACTCCGGGGGCGAGAGAAATGGCTCGTGCGCATTGAGGTAGTTCAAGAACGCGAAGAAGGGTCGGCTCCGGTCCCACTTCCGCGATAACCAGCTCAGAAAGGAGTCGTTGATGCCCGCCGCGTCGCGTGATTGCGAACGGATCCACTTGACGCCGTAGTAATCTCGCGGACCGCGCAGGTTTTCAAGGAGCCAGCGTCCTGGCCCGGTGCTGCCGAGCATGATCCCTGGCGTGAGCGGATAGTCTTCGTAATGGGCGAAGCCTCGGTCCATGCCGGATTCGTAGCTGCACCAAAAAGTGTTGGCTGCAAAGCCCGCGGTGGCGTAACCGCGCGAGGCGAGAAAACCGGCCAGTGTGGGGAAAGCCGGATCGAGGATCGGCAACCAGTGTGCGCCCAGGGTCGACGGCCATTGCCCCGTCATGATCGAGCAGTGTGATGGAAAAGTCCAGGGCGCCGGTGCCAGCGCCCAGTTGAACTGAACACCCTTCTTCGCCCAGCGAGCCAGGTTGGGCGTGGTATCTCGGCTGATAGCCGTGAAGCCCGAGATTCTCGGCCCTGACGGTATCCATAACGATCAGGAGAACATTACCCGCGCCGGCCGGAGCCGCGGGCAACGTGGCCTTGGCCAGAGATTCCGCCGCGCTCTGGCGCTGACGAGAGACGAACGCAGTCATTCCGGTGACGACCAGCAAGACCGGCAAGCTAAACCAGGCCAGCCGCTCAAAACCCCGCGCATGGTTCGTCAGCCATCGACTGATCGCGCGTGCCGCACCGACCGCCAGAAGAAGCGTGGCCAGTCGGTAAAGCGGCGCTCGGAATAGGGGCCCCCAGAGGACCAGCGTGGCGAACAGCCAGAACGCGGTTCGCCAGCCGAACGCACCGGGTCGGCGCCAGCATACCAATGCCAGGATGACACCGGGCACCATCATCATCGCCAGGCTCGCGACCGGCACGACCCAGCGAAAATCCTTGCTGAGCTCGTAATAGAACGAGGCGTGGAACAGGTCTCGCTTCACGAAAATCATCGCCAGGTCAAGGTATCCGGCGACGATTCCGAACCAGGCCGCCATGACAAGAGCGCGCAGCAGGCGTGAGCGGAGCCACGGCCGTCGCTGTCATTTCTGGCGTGGCCCCGGCCAGACCCGCCGGACCAGGCTGCGGCCAACATCCAGGACGTTGCGGCCGAACATCAAGACAACTCCGACTGCCGCGGCAAATATCGACGCCACGGGCATCATCGTCTCGGGGCCGAAATAGGCGAACATCATGCGAGTTCCCTCAGGAACGAAGAGCGAATAAGTTGAAGGATTACGAGCCCAGACCAACTGGCCTGCATGGCCGAGCAATGCAATAAGTATAACGCCGCAAGCGGCAAAAAGGCCATGCTCAATGAGGGCGGCCCAACTCCCGTAGGACCGAAGCAATCTCGCCAGAATGCCGGTCCTGAACTTCATGCTGCGTCGGCCATTACCACCGAGGGGCTGCCGGTGGTCCGGGGGCCGCGTCCAGCAGGCCGGAGCGACGTGCCTGCTCGAAACGATCGGGCCGGAGCGCGAACCACGCGGACCCAATGTGAACGGAGAGGTAACCGTGCCGGCGGAAGAAGTCGGCCAGGGCTTCTTGCTGTCCCGGCGTGTAGGGGACGAACCGCCGCCAATCGCCTGCCAGTACGACGAGCGCCGGGGGATGGTGGTCCAGTTCCTCGCGAAACCTTCCGGGGATGACATAATCACGATACATCGGCAATTGCGCCAGGATACGCTCCCCGTCGAAACCACTCTGGTCCAGGGTGTTGAACCAGAGGAAGAAACTGTCATATCGGTCGATCGGGTGCAGCGGAGGAGATGCGACGACGCGGTCATCGGAACGCGTGACTCTGTTCATCCAGCGTAGAAGCCGATCGTGCGTCCGGGCATCGTTGACCTCGGACCATCTCCGCGTCGTCTGGAGATCAGCGAGGGCCGTCAGAGCGCATACGGCGACGAAGCCCAACACGCGGGTGCGTCCCAGGAGATCCGATACATCTCGACACAGGTAGACGAGAAAGCAAGAGGCGAGCAGGAACCAGGGTGCGTAATACTGCTTGGACGGATAAGAGACAAGAAGCGGCTGCGCCACCAGCCAGACGGCGAGCGCGACCTCGTAAGCCTGGGGCCGCGATCGGTGGCGGACGTGATCCACCGCCCAACTCCCCACACCAGCGAGGGTCGCCCAGAAGAGTACTCTCATATGGACGATATTTTCGAGCAGACTGGGGCGGATATCCAGGTTGGCATTACTCACCGCATTGTAACGGACGAGGATTTGAAAAGTCCGATCGAAGTCGATTCCGTGCCACATCAGGTACAGCGCGAACAGTCCGGCGGCGACTCCAAGTCCCGCGAGGTAAGCGATACAGGCGCGGACGCCGATCCGTATCGGCTCCCATGCGAACAACTGCTCGAACACGATGATGAGCGGCGGGAGCAGTGCGAGCTTCGGGCAAATCAACAGGGACGCGATTCCGGTTAGTACGCCCAATTCGAAACCCCGATAAGCCCCACGAGGAAGCTGTCGAAACCGGTAGATGCTCCAGACCGCGAGAGCATAGCCCCAGCCGTCGATACGGAATTCCACGAGGAATTCCAGCACGGCAGGATGGAAGGCCACGACCGTGATCCCGAGGAGTGCAAAGCGCCGCCGGGACGCCACCGACGCTGCTCCCAAGGCCAACAGACCGCCGAGGAACAAGAGATTACCCGCCGCGCTCAACAACCGCAACGACCACAATAAAGCACCAGGATCATCCGCGTGCGACCGTACGAAGGGGGTCAGCAACACGAAATAGGGCGGATGACAATCCAGGAAATCTCGATAAGGGCGGAGGCCCTGTGCCGCAAGCCAGATCGAGTGGGCACGCATAACCTCATCGTAGTCGTACCCGAGTGTGCAGATGCCCACTCCCCACGCCGCAATCCCGGTGGCAATCGCCAGCACAAGTACCAAGATCTCAACGCGTGCACCCAGAGTCCGATTTGGCGGTGCCGTGCCCGCCGAGGACACAATCCGAAGGCCGGTAGGGGCCGTCGCTGTCATTTCTGTCGGGGCCGCGGCCAGACCCGCCGGACCAGGCTGCGGCCAACATCCAGGACGTTGCGGCCGAACATCAAGACAACTCCGACTGCCGCGGCGAATATCGACGCCACGGGCATCATGGTTTCGGGCCCGAAATAGGCAAAGATCATGCGGGTTTCCTCGAAGAAGAGAACGGATAAGTCAAAAGATCACGCGCCGGGACAGACCGGCCGGCAAGGCGGAGCGATGCAATAAGTATAACGCGGCCAGCCGCAAGATGGCCATCCTTACTGCGGCCCGTCAGTGAAACTTCCAGCACTGATCAATCGGTCCATAAAGCTGCGGGTCCGCGCATCGTTGGGGTTCAGTCGAAGTGCGGTGCGGAGTTCTCCGATCGCCTCTTCGCTGTGCCCACCTGAGGCAAGGGCCGTTCCAAGATTGGAATGCGCAGTCGGCCAGAAGGGGATTGTCGACGATCGCCTGCCGGAAATGTGAGATGGCGCGGTCCCGGTCGCCAAGGGCATAGCGTGCCGCCCCAAGGGCGTTGTTAAGTTTGGCACTGTCTGACGGCGCGATCATCGGGCACCGGAGGCCACGCTCAAATGTCGTGATCGCCGACCGGATGTCGCCCGAACGTAGAAGTGCGGCGCCCAGATTCGAGTACAAGAACGGGTCGTCTGGCTTCAGTTCTGTGCTCCTCACATGATGCAAGAGGCCCTCCGGGGAACGACCTTGGCCGTCCAGCAGGGCGGCCAGATTCGTGTGTGCCATCCACGCGCTGGGGTTCCTTTCCAGAGTGTCGGTCCAGAGAGTCATCGAATCCCGATAAACTCCGCACCGCGAATAGGTCAAAAAACCCAGCAGGAACAGAACCGGGATAGCCAATAACACTGCAAGCGGCGATCGCCATCGAATGGCCGGAGATCGCTGGACGACAACTGCGGCAAACAGGGCAAGAAGGGCGATGCTGGCATGATATTGAAAGTGGTCGCTCACAAAGGAGAACCTCGTGAAATAGATGTTCGCAAAGCCAAGCGCGGGGAAAAGCATTCCGCAGTAGCAGAGGAACGCCGCTAGCGGCCCCTTGCCCACGCGGTCGCCGCAGCAGAAAGAGAGCGACGATGACCAGGGGTAGAGTGAAGACCGGGATCCATTGCCAGAAATCTCGCGGGTCGATGTGCCAGCGGGGGTAGACGTAGGTGAGATTGAGCGGTAAGAGAAGCTTGTACGCGTAAAACCAGAGGGCTCGACAAGAGATGAGCAATCGATCGACGGGCGTACGCATGAAGTCCGCAGGGCGGACTGCGACCAAGTCCGACTCGAGCCGAGCCGTGTTCAAACCCAGGGTTGCACCCAGGAAGAAGAAGGGTACGAGCGGCAGCAGGTCGCTCAGCTCCAGTCGCGGCCGTTTCCACCAGGCCAATACAAGCAGAACTCCGGGAAGAGTGCCCACAGCGCTCTTGCTGAGCAGGGCGAGAACGAAAAGCGCCAGCGACAATCCGTACCACTTCCACTCCAGGACGCCTGGATGTTCCGCCTGAGAATCTCGATCCAGTGGCCGGAAGCGGAGATAGAACCAAAGGGACGACAAAGCGAGCAAGCAGGAAAGCGTGTTCTTCTGCTCGGTGACCCACGCGACCGATTCGACCTCGACCGGATGCAAGGCGAAAAGCATCGCGGCGAGCCAGCTTCCAGGAACACCGATCCTGCGGAGAATCAACCAGACCAGCACGGCATCGCAGGCGTGCAGCAGTACATTGACGACGTGGTACCCGATGGGGTTCAAACCCCAGAGAGCGTTTTCGAGATAGAACAAGGAGAAGGTCAGTGGGTAGTACTGGCAGTTCGCCCTCATATCGAGCCAGATCCGCGAAAACCCCCCGGGCTCTTTGAGAGTGAGGTTTTTCGTGATGTGGACGTCGTCATCCCAGATGAAGCCGTTACGCATGGCCGGCATGTAGGCGGCGAGCGTGCAGCCCACGATCATCAATGAGCCCAGCGAGCCAGCCGGTGCGCCACGAGATCGGATGCATGGCAGGGTTTCTCTCCGCGAGCGTTGAACTCACTCTCAGTGGATCGGCGCTCAGGGATTGAAGCGATCAGGCGTCAACGGGCCGCCGGTGAGCTGGCTCAAAGCGGCTCTCATCCTCTGAAGGGCTTCTTGCATGGTGGGATCGGCGGCGAGGTTGCCGCGCTGCGGGGCGCCGCCGCGCACCCGAAACAGCTCCTCTTTGACACGCCCTTCGCGTCGGATGTAGGTCAGATCTCCCTCGGTTAGCGCGGCCAGCGGCCAGCGTGCCTTGCTCATCCATTTCGAAGGATCAGACCCGAATGATTCCAGTGGCACCACCTCGGAGAGCGCCTGTCCGAGGGAGGGCGACTGCGCGGCGACGAGTGACTTTGCCTGTGTCCGCGACGAATCATCCCAGAAGCGCGACAGCGAACCGCCGGGGAAAGGACGATCGCCATCAAGGCCGACGAGACCAGCGATCGTGGCCGCGATGTCGCGCAGGCTCACCGTCTCGGTCACGACCCGCGGCGACGGACCACCGGCCGGGGGAACGATCACGAGCGGAACACGGAGCTGCGCCTGGTAGAGGCTGGTGCCATGCCAGAAAACGCCGGGATTCTCGCCGAAGCTCTCGCCATGGTCCGCGGTGACGATCACCCACGTGCGCTCGAGGATCGACCGGCGTTCGAGCTCGTCGACCAACCGGCCTACGTGTTCGTCCAGATTCGCCACGCAGTCATCATAGGCATCGCGCCCAATTGCGACCTGAGCCTGGCGAAGCGCCGTTCTGGATCACCTCGCGGCCAGTCTCGGATCACCTCCGTCTCGCGCTCGTTTCGCGCCTTGCCTCCGAACCGATGGACGCCCACGCTCCTGGCAGCTCATAAGGATAATGAGCGTCGTAGAAGTTGAGGAAAGCGAAAAAAGGCCGATCAGGCTGCGTGCGGTGCGATAGCCAGTCAAGAAATTCATGGTTCACCGTCTCGGCCTCTTTGCGATTGTATTTAAGCAGCCTGTAAAGCTGATCGACGGCAGGACGGAACAGATCGATATCGAGCCAATCCTCGAGGAATCGCGCGATCGTCTGTAACCCCTCTAAAGGCCGATCGACCAGGACGGTCGTAGTGAGCGCGGTGAGCCGGGGGAAACGGAAGTCACGATATTCCGTGAACCCGCGGCCCAGCCCTGAGTCACTGGCGCTGTACCATGTGTTGGCAACGAATCCGGCCGTTGCATAGCCGTGCGATCCGACGACTTCGGCCAGCGTGGGCAACATGCCGTCCAGTGGACTGAACCAACCGGCGGAGAGCTCGTGCGGCCAGCGGCCCGTGAACATGCTGGCGTGGGATGGCAGCGTCCATGAGGAAGCTGCCTGCGCCTGATCGAATCGAATCCCGCGTGCCGCCAGCTCGTCCATCGACCGGCTGGTGGATCGGCCATAGCCGTACAGTCCGAGGTGCTCGGCTCCGACGGTGTCGAGCACGATCAAGAGGACGTTGGGTGAAGATGCCGGAGGCGTCGGCCGGGCGTCCTCGCGCCAGGCTCTTTCGCAGATCACCGACCCACAGTGATGCCGCCAGGACCGGCACGAGAGCAGCGGCCAGCGGAAGGCTCACGCGAATCAGCCGAACGAAACCGTCAGCATGTCGCTCGATCACAGGAACCAAACGGGTCGAGAACCCCACTGCCAGCAAAAAGCCGGCCGGCCCGTACAGCCGGCTCGAAGCGGCCCAGATGGGCGCCAGCAGCGCAAACGTGCCCAGCGACCGCATTGCGATCCAACGACCGCGTTGTGGCCAGATCAGTGCACAAAACCCAGCATGCAAAACCCAGGAACAAGGACAGAAGCAGGTTGATCAGCGGGGTCAGCCAGATGAAATGACGGCTCATCCAGTAAAGATGATTGAAATCGAACGCCCACTTGCGGACGATGAGCGTCGCCACCTCGAGCAGCCCCGACACGAGACCGCACCACGAGGCAATCAACAAGAGCGGCAACAATCCTGGCCCGCGGTCCGCACGCTCCACCGACGCGAAGCCAGCCGGACTGGCCTCGTCAACGAGAGCCTGCCGACTTGACATCAATTGGTGATCCATCGCGATTCGAGGTCTCCAGAGAGGTCCGTTCATCCTGACCGGGCTCGCCAGACGTGTCAAGCGCGGCGGATTCCGCGGGTTGTCACGCTGGCGGATCAAGACGACATACTGGTGCGATGATGTGAGCGATCAGCGGGCCATGAAAGTGCACGATGCGGAGAGCGATGGATGAAGTCGAGAGGCGCGACGTTGGACGACGATGGCGCTGGCGGCTGTCGCGGTTCTCGCTTTGTTCTGGGGCGGCTGGAAATGGTGGGAATACCGGCGCTATAAAAGGGCGATGGCGGATATCACGGCCGACGTCGAGGAGGGGCGATACGGAACCGCGGGAAGGAAGCTGACGGAGCTTCTCGCCTGGAAGACCGATTCCGCCGAAGCGCTCTATCTTCTGGGAACCTGCGAGATGGCTCGAGGCCGGCCCGAGGCCGCCACGGCGGCATGGACCAAGGTTGCTCCCGACTCCCGGTTCGCGCCCATGGCCATCCTCGGCCGCATGCAGCTTGCCATGGAACGCGGACGTCTCGTCGAGGCCGAAGACATCATCAAGCAAGCGCTCGCCGACCCCAGGGTCGACGGGTCGAGTCTCCCTATCTTACTGGGGCCAATTTTTTGCCAGCAAGGCCGCCTTGACGAGACCTTGCAGCTTGATCGAGATGCGCTGGGACGCTTTGAACCGAATCGGTGAAGGGGCCACCGAGCCGGCCATCGATCTGGTGCGGGCGCACATCGATTTGCGACTCTCCCCCGTGCCGGTGGACCTGATCCGTTCGGCCCTTGACCGTGCCGGGCAACTTGCGGCCGATGACGATCGCGTCTGGCTGGGAAAAGCCAATCTGGCCATTCGCGAGGGCTCCTACGACGAAGCCGCTCGATGGCTCGACGCCTGCCAGCGCCGTCGCCCCGAAGACCCTGCCGTCTGGCGCTCCAGGCTCGACTGGGCGGTCGCCAGCAACCGCGTGCGCCAGGCGGAAGAAGCCTATGAACAAACTGCCCGCGGGAACGCTCGCTCCGGCCCAGATTGACAGGATGTCGGCCTGGTTCGCAGAGCGGCGGGGTGATCAGGAAGCGCGGCGGCAAGCCCTGGAACGCGTGGTCGCCGCCGATCCCACCGACTTTGCCGCGATTCGCATGCTGGCCGACATCGCGAAAACCGAGGGCCATGCAAGACCACGCTGACGAACTGAACCGGCAGAAGGCAGAGACTGAAACAGTCATGCAGCGATACCAAGTATCTGCACGCGCGAAACCAGCCCTTGCGCGACGCCGCCGAACTGGCGAGCCTTGCCCTGCGGCTCGGCCAGCGGTTCGAGGCCAGAGCGTTCTTGACCCTGGCTTGCCACATCGACTCTGACCGAGCCGACCTGCGACGCGAGCTCGCTCAGTTCACCGATTCCGGGAGCGGAAACGACAAAGATCCTCCCCAGACCGATCTCCGGTCGCCGCTTACGAAACGAAGGTAATCGTCCCTTGCTCACGTCGAGATGCGTGCCCCGTTTTCCCCACGCCGGATGGCTGACCGGCATGGCCGCGGCCGCGGTCTGCCTGGCGATCATGATCGCTACCGAGCCCGCGCTCGCCATCGTCTGGGACGAGGGTTACACCCTGGGCCGGGAAGCCCGGCTCCGTGCCTGGTTCGTCGCGCTGCGCGACCCGGCTGCTTTCGCGGCCCGCTGGCAGCCGCCCGTCGAAGACCTCGTACCACCCAACCCCATTCCCGCGCCGAGGCGCGACCAGTTGAGCACGCGCGCGGGGCTGTTCAACCCGGACGTACTGGAATGGTTCTGGCCGTTCGCCCGCGAAGAACCTGACGGTCATCCACCGATCTATGCGCTTGTAGGTTTGACAGGAGACCTCGTGGCACCGTCGTGGGCGCCGCTGCCGCGCGCCCGGCTCGGGCCGATGCTTGTCTTCAGCCTGACATGCGGCGCGATCTTCGTCTTCTTTCAATCGCGGTGGGGCTTCTGGTCCGCCCTCGCGGCCGCCGGGTCGTGGGTATTCCAGCCTCATCTCTTCGCGCTGGCCCACTACGCCACGTATGACGGTTTACTGACGTGCTTCTGGACGGGATGCGTGCTGTCCTTCGCCAAGGTGGTCGAGAGTCCCGAGCAAGCTCATTCCGTTGTCTCGCGCTGGCCCTGGCTGACGCTCTTCGGTGTGCTCACCGGTTGCGCCATGGGCACCAAGCTGACCGGATGGTTCTTACCAATCCCGTTCCTTGCCTGGGTGATCTTTTACCGCGATCGGCGAGGGCTCGTGGCGCTTGTCATCGGCACCTTACTGGGTCTGTCGCTGTTGGTGATACTGATTCCTCCCTGGTGGCACAACCCGGTGCTCGGACTCGATCGCTTCTTTCGATCCAACCTGTCGCGCACCACGACGACTCCCTTGAAAACGCTCTTCCTGGGTACGATCTACGAGACGCCCACCGGCTCGCTCCCCTGGTACAACACGGTTGTGTGGACGATTCTGGTCACGCCGGTCGGGATTCTGACACTCGGCTTCCTGGGCGTCGTCCGGGTACTCCGGCACCCTCGCGCGAATGCTCCAGGGACGCTGTTCGTTGTTCACTGGGCGTTTCTCATGGTCTTGCGAGCCTTGCCGCACACGCCAGGCCATGACGGCGTCCGCCAGTTTCTGCCTGCCTTCGGAATGCTCGCCCTGCTGGCCGGCCTGGGCGCGGCATCGCTCGAGCGCCGTCTGGGCCGCTGGGGCCGGTCGCTGATCGCACTGGCAGTGATCGAAGGCGCGGTCAGCGTCGGGGTCATGATGCCCGTTCCCTTGTCGTACTACAGCCCGCTCTGCGGCGGATTGCCGGGCGCGGCACGCCTGGGCATGGAGCCGACCTACTACTGGGACTCGCTTCAGCCGGAGATCCTTGACTGGCTGAACTCGCACACGACCGCCGATCAGAAAGTGATGTTTTCGCGTTATCCGACTTCCTGGCTTTATCTCCGTCAGACGCATCGCTTACGCGCCGGCATCCTGCCGTATGAGCCTGGCCAGTGGGCCTGGTATGTCATGCAGAATCGCCCCGGCGCGTTGCGGCAGATGGAGCGAGACCTGATCGCGCACGGCCATCCCGCCAGGGTCTTTTCCAAGTGGGGCGTGCCGCTGCTCTGGGTTTTCCCATACCATGAGGTGGAAGCATGGCAGAGTGGAAAATGGCCGCCCTGATAGAGACAGGAACGTGACCGGGCACATCTCCGATACCGTTCCCTTGTCTCTCTTTGATCCGGCGATCCGGCTGATCGGTCGCTACTGGTCCGGTTTCAATGTCGGAGCGCTCGCAGCCGGGCCGGCCTGCTCCACGCGAGTCAACCCTTGCTGGGCCTGGGTGTCGAGCGGGTCGCGAGTGATGGCCAGGCGGTACCAGGCGCGTGCCTCTTCCCGTCGGTTCAGCGACTCGCACATCTCGCCGAGCTTGAAGAAGAGTCTGGGGTCGGAACTATGGTGACGACGGATTCCCGGATCGTGCGCGCCAGCAGGTCGCGGCGGGCGGCGATGTCGAGGTACTGCTTGGCCTGGGGGTCGGCAAGCCTGCGAAGCGCCAGGCCCAGGCCCTGGATCGCGTCGCGGTCTTCCGGTTCCTTGTCCAGGGCGGCCCGGAAGTAGGAGACGGCCTGGCGAGACTGGCCGGCATGCAGCGCCAACTGGCCGCGTAAAACGTTCAACCGAGGGTGGTCCGCGGGCCCTTCGCGCACCAGGGCCTCGGCCGTCTCGGTCTCACCGCGCACGATGGCGAACTCGCGCGAAGCGCGCGAGCGTCGGGATCGGAATTGGGCAAAGGGCGGAGCACCTCTTCGGCGTCGTCAAGCTGGTTAGTCAATTGGAAGCTCGTCGTCAGCGCCAGCCGCGATGCCCGGTCGTCCGGGTCCTCGGTGACGAAGGCAGTGAGAACCTTGCGCGATTCTCGGGGTTCCCAGATGCGGCAATAGTTCTGGCACCACGCGAATGTGAGCACGTGATCCAGCGACATGAGCCGCGGCAAGGGCGCGGAACTCGGCGTCGCACTCGGCCGACCTGCGCTGCAGCGCGTAGAGATAAGCCAGCTCGCGATGAGGCTGAATGAGGTTGGGATCGAGCATCACGGCGTGGCCATACGCTGCTTCGGCCGCCCGCGCGGTGTCGTGAGTGCTCGATCTGGCCGAGCAAGAGCCAGGCCTGGCGCTGATGGCGTCGTTATCGCCAATCTTCTCAAGGTAGTTGACTGCCTCGGCCGGCCGCTCTTGCGATTCGGCGATCCGCGCGCGCAGCATCCAGTCCAGCGCCGTGGGCGAAGCCTCCGCGGCCCGGCGGTCGAGCATCGCGCTCGCCCGGTCATACCGCCTGGCGTTATACTCGCTCCAGGCCGCGTACAGGAGTTCGAGCCGCCGGGGATCTCGACGTAGCCCCTCACGCCGCCCGCGGAAAGCCATCACGCCGACGCAGGCCAGGATCGCCAGGAAGATACCGATCGCAGCCCAGCGCAGCTTTCCTTTCCATCGGGCAGATCGGCCGCCGGGTTTCATTCCGTCCTCCCGATGCAACGGTCCTGAGCCCGCTCAAACCTGGCTCCGCCGTGACATCTCATTCCTCTCTTCAACGTGCGGATAGGGCTCGAGATGAACGAGCACGTCGCGAACGTTCGTGAATCGCGCGAGCAGCCTGTCCTTGACCAGATGGCCAACGCGGTGGCCCTCGGCAACTGTTTCTGTTGCGGGAACCTGGATGTGAATGTCGACCAGGAATTCAAGGCCCGACTTGCGCACCCAGAGCTTATCAACCTTGCTGACTCCGGGAACCGCGACGGCCGCCTTGCGGATCTCGCTCACAAACACATCATCGGCCTGAGCGTCCATCGAGCTCCTGCGCGCTTGTCCAGAGGAGTTTCGATCCCGACCACAGGATCACGGCCACGACGAAGAGGGCCGCCAGCTCGTCGACGGCCAGGAACCTTGCTCCACCAAGGCGAACGATGGAGAGCCCGACCAGAACCGCGAGTGCGCTGAAGGCGTCGGCGCGATGGTCCCAGGCGTTGGCGATCACGGCCAGAGAGCCGGCTCGGCGGCCCAGGCGAATCTTGTACTGGTAAAGGCCCTCCTTGATGGCCACGTTGGCTCCGGCGATCACCAGCGTCCAGAGAGGCGGAACCCCGTGCGGCTCTCCAGACGAGCCCCAGATGGCGCTCCAGCCAACAAGCAGGGCAGACACCATCACGAGAACCGCGACATTCGAGCCGGCAATGGCCTCGGCCCGAGTGTGGCCGTAGGGATGCTCGGCATCGGCCGGCTTCTGCGCCACCCGGAAAGCGATCAGCACGGCCACCGACGTGAACACGTCTCCCAGTGAATTCACCGCGTCGGAGACGAGGGCGATGGAATCACCCACCAGCCCGCCGACCAGCTTGGCGCAGCCGAGCAGCAAGTTGATCACCAAGCCCAGCCACGTCGCCCTCACCGCGTCGCGATAGAGATGCTCTTTCCCGGGTTGCTCGCGACTCATGCGGGATGATCCCCAGGAATGGGCGGCCGCCGGCACAGACTGCCAACATCGCACGAGGCGCGGGTCCCGCCGCAGGTCCAGCTCGCGCATCGGGCGGCTCAGCTCGTGATGCCCTTGGTCAGGTGCATGAACGCGGTCTCGAGGTTGATCTCGTCTTCCTTGAACAGCGTCAGCTCGTAGCCCTGGTTGATCAGCCGGCTGGCGAGGAATCCGTACTGGTTGACCCCCTCATTGAGCTTGACCACGAGAACCCCGTTCTTGTCCTCGACACTCTCGACTTCCGGCTGGCTTTCCAGCAGGTTAGCGGCGTCGGTCAGGCCGGTCGAGACGGCGATATTGAGCACGATGTCGGTGCGCACCTGCTTCATCACGTCGGTGACCTCGCCGTTGACCAGCAGGCAGCCCTGCTCGATGATGCCGATCTTGTTGCAGATGTCGGCCAGTTCGGGCAGGATGTGGCTGGAGACAAGAATCGTCTTGCCCATGCTGCGCAGCTCTTTGAGCAGCGCCCGCATCTCGATACGGGCTCGCGGGTCGAGGCCCGAAGCGGGCTCGTCCAGGAGCAGAACCTGGGGGTCGTGCAAGAGGGTTCGGGCCAGCCCCAGGCGCTGGGTCATACCGCGGGAGAGGCTGGTGACCAGCGCGTCGCGCTTGTAGGTCAGGTCGACGAGCTCGAGCACTTCCTCGCAGATCTTCCGCCGGGCGGGGCCCTTGATCCGGTAGGCCGAGGCGAAGAACTCGAGATACTCGATCACCTTCATGTCGTCGTAGACGCCGAAGAAGTCCGGCATGTAGCCGATCACGCGGCGGATTTCCTTCGACCCGGTGTAGATCGAATAGCCGCAAACGGTGGCCTCACCCCAGCTCGGGTTGAGAAGCGTGGCCAGGATGCGCATCGTGGTGGTCTTGCCCGCGCCGTTGGGACCGATGAAGCCATAGACGTCTCCCTGGTTGAGCGTCAGGTTCAGCCGGTTAAGGGCGTAGAGGTCGCCATACATCTTGGTCAGGTCGTGGGTTTCGATCATCGCGGTGCGCCTTGGTGGGAATCGTGGGATGCCGATAGTTCATCACTTTTGCTGGAGCGGCAGAATGACTCGAAGCATGGTGGTTTGATCGACCTTGGGCGTGCTCGGTGCGTTGCCGAGGGCAAGCTGTGCACCAGGCCGATTGACGCGGGCCACCAGAATAGGCCGGTCGACAGCCAGTTGCCCGGTCAAGTCAAGGTCTTCGAGGACCGAGTTGCTCAAGGAGTGCCCGCTCGACCGATTCGACTCGCTGTCGTGAAACATGAGCGCCAGCAAGAGGTCTGGCCGGTTGATCTTCACGTTTCCGCTCTCGGGCTGGTCCGGCAGGTAGTTGGGCGTCTTCGATTTCATGAGCCCAGAGAGGTCTCGAATGCCGGAGAGGGCCACCCGAACCGTCGCTCCGGGGGCGAGCGTCCCCAGCAAGTAGACTTGCCTGCCAAAGGCCAGGATGGCGTCTTGAAGCGGATAGGTTTGCCGGTTCGTGACCGCTCCCGACAGGCGGTCGTGTCCCACCCGATGGAGGTCGGCGTCCACGAGCGGGCCCGAGGGACCGAACCACTGGGCCGTGATCGTCTTGGTGCTCCAGATGGGAATGCGCACGTTTTCAAGCCGCTCGAGGCCGCCGACGGGCTCATACGAATAGCCGCTGCCCACGAAGCTGAATCGGCGGTTCGAGCCTCCCATGGCGCCAAACTGCTGCTCGGGAATGCTGAACCACGTGGTCACTACCTCGGTGCCGGCGGCAGGACGCGGCGGCTCGCCGGAGGAGCTTGGAGCAGCCAGGGGGGAAACCTCGCGATCCAGGCTTGGCGCCACGGGCACGAAGCCCACGTTGTAGTCGCGGTTCTGCGGGCTGAAAACGCTCACCAGCGTTCGGCCACGAACCAGGCCGCCGGGCTGGTCGACGTCGATGACGTCTACCTTGTTGACCAGAAGGTCATTGCCTTTCAAGCGGTACGCCGCGAGATAAGCCAGCAGGCTCACCGTCACCACGATGGTGGGGAAGGTGATCCAGGTCAGCTCCATGCGCTTGAGCACTTTCTTGAGGAAAAAATAATCGCCCGGTCCAATCAACAGGATGTACAGAAAGATGAAGAAGGCGACCCAGCCGAAGGGAATCAGCTTCACGTTGGGAAACTGCTCCAGGGCAATGCGTAGCTGGCTTGAGAGGTCAGACACGCCCGATTGGTAGAACCGTCCGCCTCCTCCGGCGATCCGCGCTCCGCTGGCCGAGGAGGTCAGCCCTTCATGCTTCAGATCCAGCGCCCGCGCCCAGAAGAGACCGCGGTCGGGCCAATCGGCCAGCAGCTTTTGATCGGACGACATGCCGATCAGCGTCACCCGGCCAAAGCCCTGCGCTCCACGAACAACCAGGGGCAGGTTGCCCATGATGCTCAGCACCTTCCCTCCCCGCTCCTGGACGTTTTCCAGCTTGGTCACCACGACCGGCGGAGTGCCGGGAGGAGTGATCGGCTTGTTGGACTCGGCGAACGAGTCGAGCGCCTCGAGCGAGGTGAGGCGTTCCTGTCCGCTGGGCAGGGCCGGCAGGATCGGGCCGAGCACGCTATCGCGCACCGCCTGCCAGTTGGCCCCGACCGAGACAACCAGGTGTCCTCCGTGCTTGACCCAATCCACAAGCGACTGCCCCTTGAGCGCATCGAGTGCTTGAAGCACGGCGCGATCATCGGTGTCGACCACGATGCAGTGGGCCGCGTTGTATCCGTACCAGCGGCCGGGCATGGCGTCGCCCTGAGTTTCGATCCGGGCGATGACGATCTCAGCCCCGCTGGAAACCGACGACGAGCCCGGGTTCACCTGACCGGCCTGGGCGAAACCCGGCAGGTTGGGAATCTGGTCAACGCCCATAGGCTGACCGAGCGTGAGGATCAGTTTCTCATCGGGCATGATCGATTTGGGCGGCTCTCGCATGCTGATTCCCTGGGGAACCTCGAGCACTGCGCCGGCCCTGGCTGTCAAAGAGCCTGATCGTGAACTCTGTGTCTCTGCCTCCAGGACGACCATAGGCGGTGAGTCGCTGGCTCTGATGCGGTCCCAGCTCGACCGTTTGCCGATACGAAGTGGGAATGCCGTCATCGTCTGGAACCACCAGATCGATGAATCCGGAGAATCGCTCCGGGCCCGCGCCAAGCTGCACCCAGACGGGAGTCCAGGCGCCGATCTTGAACGTGTTGACGGAGCCGAAGCCGACGCGAACGTTCTGCACCTCGACCGGGGGGGCAGCGTACGCTGAGGCGCGGCCACCGCCCAGCATCGTGGCCGCGATCAAGAATGCGAGGCAAAGAAGTGAAACTCGAGGGCCGCGTGATGCTGCAACTTCAAGATGATCAGTCATGATGGCAACTGGTGGCTCATGGAATCGATCGGGCAAATCGCTGGATCAAATACGCTCTGGTTGCGACCTGGGTTCGAAAGCGCAACGCGTAATTCCGCGTTGTGGACCGGCCGTGGTTTCCTCGGTGCGGGCTCGAGACGTCTAAGGTTTCTCCGCCGGGTCGCACTGACAGGGAATCTGGTTGCAGCCGGGGCAGCCCGAACCGTACTTGCGAAGAACCGCCGCTTCCAGGTCGATGCCTCGAATGTTGGCCAGAGTGGCCAGCCATGCGAGCACATCGGCCATCTCGGCAGCCATCTCGTCGCGAGTTCCCGCGCGCACCGCCGTGGCCAGCTCTCCAAACTCCTCGGTCAGCCAGAGAAAGGTCGCCGCATCTCCACGAGCCTCATCCTTGGGACCGTACATTTGTAAGATCATCCGCTGTAATGCGCAGATGGTCAAGCCGCTTTTCGGAGAGTCGCTCATGGGAGCATCTTACAACGTCCCGCGCAGGCGCGTGCGAGAGCAATCACGCAGGGGCCGAGCGGCGGCGTGCCGGCTCGTGGAGGATCATCACAGTACGATTTACTGAGGCGGTTCAGTCGTCGGCGCCGGAGCTGGCGAAGATGGGAGATGCCAGGGCGGTCTCGAACCGGGGCAAGTTCTCCTCGTCGAATTCTGCCTCGGCGATGAGGCTGAGCTCCGTCTCGAACCGGAACGCGCGGCGGCGGTCTTCGCACTCGATCAAGAAGATCGTCGGCTGCCGCTTCTCGACGATCCGATGAATCACGATCCCTTCGGCATATTGCCCTGTGGTGGTCTTGAAGCGGACAAGGTCGCCCAAGCTGAATGGCCGTTTCATCAGTTCTCCCTCCGGCTGGAGACAGGTTCGGCACGAAGCCGGTCATAGAATCCTTCCACGGAAAATGTTACCAACTAGGTCAGTCTTGTCAGGACCAATCTGGAAAAACCTTTAAGGGGTCCTCGACAAAGACCGAGGAGGACCAGATTGGCTCGATTTGCCGATCGCGACCGGTCGCTCATCGAGCCGGATCGGCCGTGGAAGCCACCACAGAGGCTGGCGTCTGGCTTCGCCTTCCTGGTCCTCCTCGCGTTCACTCAAGCCCTTGTTTCACCATCGCTGTTGCGACCATCGCATAACCCGCCATGCATTTCAACGGTGGCTTTGTTTTGATCCTTTTTCTCCATCGTGCTCGATCCCATCGCCTCTGGAGGAGAGTCAGCTCGACTTGAAGCTCGACCCGGCGCGACTGACCGACACCATCCGCGGATTCGACACATTCAGGTATCTGCGCACAACTGCCTCATTCGCCGCGGCGGGGCAATCCCTCACAATCCAGTACCATCGATCCGCTCATTGCCATTGGCGCGATCACCGCCGCCACGGCGATGGCCGCATCAAGCCGCTCCGCCTTTCCGAAAGCCGAATTGTACAAGGGAGCCGGAGGCGACACTGCCCTCCAACCGCTAAGCATGTCGCGAGATCCGTGTGCGCCGCTTCGCGCTTTCGTGGAGAATCCGTTCATGATTCCGACAATCGGCTGCCAGGCTGCCGATCGGCCTCGTTCTATCTCGCTGGCAACTGGCAACTGGCAACTGCCAACTGACCGCGAGGTTGAACATGGCCGACCAGCTTCTGGAGCGGTTTCGGCCCCAACACCTTTTGTCCTCTTTCTCTTCGCCCCGCGATCGGTGGCCCAGACCACTGGCACGCCGGCTTTGAGATAGAGGGCGTCGTGCAGCACCAGCTTCCTCCTGCGATTCCCCAACCGCCATCGATCCGAAAGTCACTCGCGCTGGGGATTCACTTGAGCGCTCAGTTGTATGAGTATGGCAACCGTTCGGAAGAAACTTCGGAAGTGCGCCAAGCGTCCCTCCAAACCTGGAGGTTCGTCGCGCGTGTCGTACTCAAGAATCGCCTCTCTCGGCTTGTTGCTCGCCGCTTCCGTGCCATCACCGGGTCTTTGGCCAAGCCGTCTCTGCCAGGGGAGTTGAGTTCTTGCGCCGCGAGGCCGCGGCGTCGAGCCGCTCGTGGAATCGAAACTCGCAAGGAGTTTTCTGGGTGCGACAGCCGACCTGCCGGCCATCTCCCCGCGCACGCTCTTCGTGGACGAAGCCAAGCGAAAGTACTTCACCGAGACGACTGCCGCATCACTGAGCTCGGAAGCCCGCGGCAAGCTGAAAGCGCCTGCCGCTCGACGAAACTTTTACTACACCACAAAGTACGGATCGCCGCTGGCTTATGTAAGGCCGTTCGATTTACTCGGCCAATCTGGCCTGGAAACCATGGAAGGCCGCCGAGTCTTCGACTTTGGTTATGGTACCATCGGCCACCTTCGACTGCTCGCCAGCCTGGGGGCCGATGTCACGGGCGTGGATGTTGATCCGCTTCTGACCGCGCTCTATAGCCAGCCTGAAGACCAGGGCCCCGTCAAGAACCGTCGCGGCCAGACCGGCCGCATCCGGCTGATCGAGGGGCGATTTCCGGCGGATCAGGCCGTGACGACGGCCGTCGGCAAGGGTTTCGACCTGATCATCTCCAAGAACACTCTCAAGAAGGGATACGTTCATCCCGAGCGCCCGGTCGAGAAACGCCGGCTGCTCAACCTGGACGTGGACGACGAAGCCTTTGTCCGGGCACTGCACGACGCGCTCAAGCCAGGCGGTTGGGTGATGATCTACAACATCACCCCAGCCGCCAGCCCGCCCGATCAACCTTACAAGAACTGGGCCGATGGCCGATGCCCCTTTCCTCAGCCTGTGTGGGAAGCTGCCGGCTTCGATGTCGTCGCCTTCGACCGCGACGATACTCCGGCCATCCGGCGGCTCGCCGCCGCGCTTGGCTGGGACAAGGGCGAGTCGCCGATCGACCTCAAGACTGACCTGTTCGCGCAGTATTCCCTCATGCGGAAGAAGTAAACTCGCTGAAGTCGCTCGGCGGTGTCTAACTCCTCGCGTTACGACTTGCCGGAAGAAATCTCTTCGCGCAAGGCCTTCGCCTCCGGATGCTCGGGATCGGCCTTGAGAATCTCGTCAACCGTCGCCTTGGCCACGTCGCGCTGGCCCAGACCGAGCTGGGCCTTCGCCAGCTTGACCTTCAGATCATTCGGCCGCTTGGCTTTGAGTTCGAGAGCGGTCTGATATTCCTCGATCGCCCCGGCGTACTTCTTGCCGGCGGCACGGGCATCGGCCAGGAGTGATGTGGGCCGAGGGATCGTAAACGTCGATATGCAGGCATTCCTCGGCCCATTTCTCCGCCGTGGCGGCATCTCCCTTGCCCAGGTATCGCTCGGCCAGGGCCTTTCGCACCGCGATGTCGTCGGCGTCGTTGGCGGCGAGCATCGCCAGGTCGGAGAGGAACTTGTCCGCGCTCTTCTGGCGCAGGTGAACGCGCGCCAGGCCGGCGATCCATTTGTTGTGAAAGGGGTCGTCCTTGCGCGCCAGCTCGTAAAGCTTCTCGGCCTCGTCGAGCTGGCCGGCTTTCATCTTGAGCTGGGCAAGAAGGTCGACAACCCGCTCGTTGGGACGTTTGGGATCGAGGGCCGGCTCGAGTAGCTCGAGCGCCGCGTCGTCGTCGCCGATCGTGGTCAACAACCGCGCTTTGACGTAACTGGCCAGGGGATGATGCGGCTTGAGCTCGAGCGCCTTCTCGGCGAACGGCCGTGCTTCCTTGTAGTCGCGGCGGGCGAAGTGCTCGTACGCCATCCGGGCGTTCAGGTCGGGGTCGTCGGGCTTCTCCTTGAGCTGACGTTCGAGCTGCGCGAACTTGATGGGTTTCTCCTCGTCGACCCGCGTCCGGATCGTCTTGATCACCTCGTCAAGGTAAGCGAGATAGTCCTTCTCGAAATCGGCCTTGCCCACGTGGAAGCATTCATCGATCGCCCGATCGGTCGTCAGGCCCCGGCGGTAGGCCATGAGCATCTTGATCAGGGCGTCGTCGCCGAATCGCTTGAGCATATAACGCGCATAAAGCTGAGCCTGGCAATACGCCATCTGGCGGTCGTCGGGCTCATTGGGGCGAATGAAGCCGAGGTTAATCGTGTCGAGGTTCAGTAGCTTGGACCGGGCGGGAACGCGCTCCAGGAGCAGCTTGTTCCACTCCTGGGGACGGGGAAACCCCTCGCTCTCGACGGCCAGGGCCTCGGTGTACCAGTGGGGGATGTTGAACTCGGTCTGCTGAAGCGTGATCACGTGCACAACTTCATGCTTGAGCACTCTGGCCCAGTTGAACGGCTTGTTGGTGGCCCGGGGGCTGGCAAGCGCCACGACCTTGCCGGTGCAGGCGCCGACGGTCGGGATGAAGGGCAGGCCGATCGTCCGGCCGCTGAACCACTGGTGGTTCTTCATGATCTCGATCCGCGTGAGGCCCGGTGGTGCGTATCCGAACCGGGCGGTCAGCTCGTCGTAGACCGACTCCAGGTAGCGTGCCATGTATTTACCCAGAAGGGTGTCCTGGGTGGGGTCGTACAGAGACGCTGTAGTGGGCCGTCTCGACGGGCGTGTATGACGCCATGTGCTTGAGCACTTTCATCATGTTATCGGCGCGCACGTTGAACGGGTCGGCGGCGAAGGCCTCGTCGAAGAGGCTTCTGGCCTCGGTCTCGCGGCCGATTTGCATGTACAGCATGCCCAGGCCGATCGGAGCCTCAGCGCGCGTGGGGTCGGCGGCGGCGGCCTGGAGAAAGGCACGCTCGGCCGAGAAGTACTTGCGGCGGTCGGCCAGGCGCTCGGCCAGGGCGGCGTAGAAGGTGGCGGGGTGAGGGCTATTGCTCAGGGCCGCAAGCTCCGCGGCCATGGCGCCGGCGGGGTCGACCAGAAGCCGGCACGAGGCCGCCAGACGAGCCAGCGCGTCTTCATCGCGAGGGTTCTCGGCAACTGCCTTGCGCGATGCCTCGAGTGCGTCCTTGAACCGCTCGTCCGAGATGTTCAGATCGGCCAGAAGAACGTGAGCCGGGGCATAATGGGGATTGATCGGCCAGTGCCCGCTCAACCTTGGCACGGCCCGCGGCCAGCCGGTATCCCTGAAGGTCAGCCTGGCCCAAGGTCACGAGAATCTCGGGGGCCAGCGGGTTGATCTGCTGGGCTCGGGCCAGCTCCTTGGCCGCCGAGCGCTCGTTGTAACCGGAGAGAAACAGCTTCCCCTCGAGCCAGGGCGCCTGCCAGCAGTTGGGATCGGCCCGCAAGGCGGCCTCGTCGATCTCGTTGATCACGTCATTGAGCGCATCGCTCAGCTCTTCGCCCCGCGCCGTTGCGCGGTAATAACGCTCGGCGGCCTGGCCGACCAGAAGCAGTCCCGACGCGTTATGAGCCAGGTCGGGCGGGCGGGTGTTGTAGTGCTCGACGAACCACTTGCAAGCCTTGACCGCCTCTTCCTGTTTCCCCCGCGATTCCAGCAGCCGGGCGGCGATCCATCGGCCGAGCAGATGATCGGGGCTGGCTTCGAGCGCCTTTTTCACCCAGCCGTCGGCGGCTTCCCACTGGCCCCGGTTGAATTGCAGCTCCGCCAGCCTGGCCGCGATGTCGGCGTTCTTGGGCTCCTTGCCCGCCAGGTCTTCGAGGCCCTTGATCGCCTTGGCGTATTCACCCTGGCTGGCCTGGCAGTCTGCAATCCCCAGCGCGATCGAACGCTCGAGCTCGCGGCTTGTACCCCGCCCGGCAATTTGGCCGCCGCTGCCTCTGGCCCCCGAGAAGGCCTCCTCCGCCTCGGCGTAGCGCCCGTTCTGGAGCAGCCTTCGCGCTTCGTCAAGCTTCCTTGAGTCCCGCCCCCGTCCCCGCCTGATCGATCTTGCCCGCCGCCTGGGCAGCCAGCGCACACACCAAGATCGCGATCCCGTATCCCATTCCCATGCCTGGTTCCTCCTCGGCCTTGTTCCTTCAGGTTACCAAACGAGGGGAGAAATGGCATCTCACAGGCCGCGGCGCTCGGCGTAGAACCGAGCGGCAGAGACCAAGTTTGCTTACCAAAGGCGGGTTCAACTGGCCTGCAGATTGAAGTGGTTCGAAGAGGATTTTTATCCCCTCCTCCGTCTTCCCGCGCTTAATGATCTTGTCGGCGATCGCGGCCGCGAGCGATCGCATCTCGGTCAGGTCCCTAGGCGGCGGGAGGAGGCAATCCACCGGGGCGCCTGGCTTCTCCAGCTTAGGGGCCCCGAATTCCTTCATAATGTCGTCCAACGGAGCATCGGCGTTCATAGTGTCGCCGTAGCTCTCGACTCCAGCCCGAACGCGGCAATCACGAGGATCGAACACGCCATAGCGAACCCCGACTGCTAGCGAGGGGTCAGCGTAGTCGTATTGTTGAACCAGCGAGTCGATCTGATGGGCGGCTCCAGGCTGCGTTGAGGTAGATGGCCAGCTCGATCAGGGCGGCGATGTGCAAGTCGGTCGTCCCTTTCCCGCAACCAAGTGACCCAACGGGTAGCGCATCCAGGGCGACCGCGACAGCGGGATGATGAACGCGGGTCAGCAGACCAGCCACGGAGCCGTCCGGGAGATAGTCGCCCTCCAAGTCAGCTAGCTCTTCGAGTTCGAACTGCGACATCGGATCCAACACGTGTTCGAGCCGCTCTTTGAGCTCAGGGAAGGTCAGTACGGCTGCGGTCACGGCCCCGCAGTCCAAATGGCCGAGGGCCAGGACCAGTCGTAATGGCTTCTTCGCAGGGTCAACCGGCGTCGTCGGGTTCGGTGGCTTCAACGCCGCGAAGGAGCGAAGCGCGTAGTGGATGCTCCCGCGCAGTCCGCCCCCAGGGAGTTTCCTGCGATACGTGTGATGTAGAGGTCGTCAAAGCCCTGAGCGAACAAGAGCTCGACCGCGCGGCGGGCGTTCACGCAGCCGAGAACCGCCGCGAATGGGAGTTGTGCCGGGAAGCCGGATGGCTTGGAAATCCCACCGATCTCGCGCAGTTCGAGGGGCACGTTCACCGGTTCCGGTGTTCCATGGCCCTTGCATTGGGCGATGAAGTCGGCGAATCGATCATTCCCCAGGCATAATTTCCTTACCGCGATAGTGGTGCTGTCCGGCTTCTGCCTGGACGAATCTTGCTTCGGGGTGTTGGGAAGCTGTGACCGGTCAAATGAGTATGTGAACTCAACTGTGTCGGAACCTGCCCCGTTCGTCTGGACGGATTTCTGTGACACTTCTCGCTGATGCCGACTGATCCCGACGTCTCACGCCACTCGTTGCAGCGGCCTTGCTCTGGGATGCGTGCCGTGGCGTGGCTCAGGTTGAACGTCCTCTTGCCAGCGGTTACGGGCTCTTCGCTCCTGGCTCCAGTACCGGTTCAAGAGGAGCACCACGAACCGCACGATCGTCCGCCGCTTCCGCCACTTGTAGCGCGCCTTCTCCTGGTACCGCAACTTGCGGTTGACCCGCTCCACATGGTTATTCGTCCGCACACGATGGCACGCCGGGCTCTTCAGGAAGGCAATCATCTTGGCGAACTTCTTCGCCTGCAGCTGTTCGATCGCCGCCACCAACTCGGGTACCGCCAGGAAGCGACGGTTCCTGGTCAACGCCGCCTGCCGGCCCCAAGCCAAGGCTTCACTTTGGCCCTCCTCGAACAACATCTCCAGGCGGTCCACGAATGACCGCAAGGTCTTCAACTCGGGCAAGTAGTTGAGCATCTTCTCCAGGTCGAGTCGCTCTTGGGCGCTCAAGTGCTCCCGCCGCTTCACGAGCAAATAGCGGTGCTTGAAGACGAAGGCGGCTTTCTCCTTGTGGGTCAGACGTCGGCGCCTGGCTCGGGTTTTGCGAGGCCGGCCGCGGCGGGGTTTGCGTCCTCGACAACCCCGCCGAGCCAGTTGCCGCCGCATCCGCCGCAGGGCATCCAACACCTTCTTGTGCAGATCCTTCAAGACGTGGAAGATGCACAACTGGTGGCGGGCCTGGGGCCACAGTTCGGCCAACAGCGCCGGATAGAGCCCCGAGCCGTCGGTCACAACCACCACGGGTTGCACGCCCCAGTTCTGGAGGTTCTTGAGGAACCGGCGCATGTGGCCGTGGTCGTTGCTGCTGACCAGTGCGAAGGCCACGGGAAGGTCTTGGAGCGGGTCCGTGGCCAGCAACAGGGTGTAGCGGCCCAGATGAAGTTCATCGATGCAGAGCGTGCCGCTGAAGCGGTCCAGGACCCAACGGCGATGGTCCGACAGGTCAAGCTGCCGGACCCGTTGGTGGAGGCAGTCGTAGACGAAGCCGTCGGAGAGGTCCAAGAGAAAGTCCCTGTGCATGGAACGGAGGACTTGCTCGATGCTCATGCCATCCTCCAGGATGCGGTCGAGGACGGCTTGGCGGACTTGGTTATCGTACAGCGCCTTGGGCTCGACACCCGGCGGCGTGGTCCGGAAGGTGGTACAGCAATCGCAGCGGGCTCGATACTCGCCGTAGGTGACGTCGAGGTAGACGATCTGCTTGTAGGCGATCGTGCGGACCTGCCGGTGCAGGATGTCCTTTCGCTTGCCCGGTTTGCCACAGGTGGGGCATGGGGCTTGGCTGGGGGCGTATTTCACGGGTATGGTTCGAACGTGGGGACGCTTGATCTCCATGGCCTGCGTGCTCCGGGGGACTTGGTTGAGGAACCATATCTCCCAGCACGCAGGCTTTAACTTTCTCTGTCAACGGCAGTTGTGGAACACCAAAACGCTGTCGGCTTCGGCGAGAAGTGTCGTTTTAATGCCTGGCGGCTGGCATTGGCAAGACTCCAAGAACCAAAGGGCCTCGAGGGCTTTTTGTTTGGTAAGCGGTTGCGGGATCATGCGGGGCAGGGCGTTCCGAAATGGGACATTGCTAGATCTTCCCGGGATCTGGGTAATCCAGGGGGTATTCGCCGTCCATCGACTCGCGATCCACCCGGACCTCTCTGTCCTACCGCTGTCGGCGATCCCGACCGCTGGATGCACTGGCTTCTGACGACCCATGTCCGGCGCGACCGCTCAACGCTTGTTTTCGTCCTTCGGCACCGTTCCCTGGCGTACCTCGCGAATGAGGTAGGTGGTCTTCGATTGAGATTCATAGTAGGTGCGCATGATGAGCTCCGACTGAATGCCCATCAAGATGCTCACTCCACCGGCCAGGAAGAACATCACGGTCAGGGAGGGAAGGGGGGTTTCGATGAAGGTCTTGTGCGGATTGATCGTAAGATCGGAGCTCCACCAGAGTGCGGGCCAGGGAAATACGTATTTGAAGTAGATCATCGCGACGAAGCAGAGAAACCCCAAGGCGAACGACCAGAGGCCGAAGCGGCCGAAGAAATGAAGCGGCCGCTGGGCGTATTTCTGGAGGAAGCGGATCAAGATCAGGTCGAGCACCACGTTGAAGGTTCGGCCCAGGCCGTACTTCGTCTTGCCGGCCGTGCGAGCGCGATGGTTGACGACTTGCTCGGTCACGCGAGCGCCCTGCCAGGCGGCGAAGATAGGAATGAACCGGTGCATCTCGCCGTACAGCCTGACACCGGCCAGAACCCGGCGGCGATAAGCTTTCATCGTGCAGCCGAAGTCGTGCAGCGGCACGCCGTGAAATCCGGGCAATCAGACGGTTGGCGATTCGCGACGGGATCTTGCGGCTCAGGAGCGCATCGTGGCGGTTGCGCCTCCAGCCCGGAGACGACGTCGTGCCCCTTTTCGAGTGTCTCGAGCAGGCGGGGGATGTCGGCCGGGTCGTTCTGGCGATCGCCGTCCATGGGCACGAGAATCTCTCCTCGCGCCAGGTCGAGCGCCGCCGAAAGCGCGGCGGTCTGGCCGCAGTTCCGCCAGAGAAACACGACCCTGACGTGCTCGGGATCGCTGGCCTGGATAGCCTCGAGCCGCGCCGCGGTGCCGTCGGTCGAGCCATCATCGACGAAGATCAGCTCGTAGCTGAGAGTTAGCGGCCGCAGCACGGCATCGAGCTCGGCGTGCAGGGGGCCAACGTTGTCGACCTCGTTGAAAACGGGGATCAGCACCGAAAGATCCAGGCGCAACCGAGACTCGCCCTCCGGCCCGGAGCCGGTTGAATAAGCATTGGCTGCATCACGATCCAGACCGATCGAGGGAGGCATGGCGGTTACCGTGTAGGGTGGGTGAAACCCACCATACTATTTACATGACATTGGTGGGTTCCACCCACCCTACAAAGACTTATCCCTTGATGTACTGAAGCAGGTATCGCCGGCTGATCACAAGCGAATCGAGCCGGGATTCGAGCGAGCCTTCGAACGCCCGGTCCTCGACTTCGATGGCCACGTCGCCGGAGTATCCGATATCGCTCAGTGCGCCGAAGAACGCTCCCCATTTCACATCGCCCAGGCCGGGGATCTTGGGGGTGTGCCAGAGCTTGGGATAGGAGAGAACCCCGTGCTGGTCAAGAGCGTGGCGATCGATTCGGGCGTCCTTGGCATGGACATGGAAGATCCGGTCGCGAAACTCGTAGATCGGGGCGATGTAATCCATCTGCTGCCAGATGAAGTGTGAGGGATCGAAGTTGAGGCCAAAGCTCGCGCTGGGGATGTCGCTGAACATCCGCCGCCAGATGGCGGGGCTGGTGGCCAGGTTCTTGCCGCCGGGCCACTCATCCTGGGTGAAGAGCATCGGGCAGTTCTCGATGCCGATCCGCACGTTCTTGCTCTCGGCGTGCGCGACCAGCGGCCGCCAGGTCGCCAGGAATCGCGGCCACTCGGCGTCGACCGATCGCGAAGGATCTCGGCCCACGAACGAGTTCACCTGCCCGATGCCGAGCGCCGCCGCGGCATCGATCACCTTGCGAAGATGGCCCGCCGCCACTTCTGCCTCCGTCCCGTCAGCCGACAGCGGGTTGGGGTAATAACCCAGACCCGAAATCGATACTCCGTGGGCCACCACGAGATCTTGTATCTTCGTGACCGCGGCCGGCGAGAGGTCAGTCACATCGATGTGCGAGACACCCGCGTAACGCCGCTCGGCCTTGCCCGGCGGCCAGCACATCACTTCAACGCTCGAGAAGCCCGCCTCGCGGGCGAAGCTCAAGACCTGTTCGAGCGTGTATTCCGACACGATGGCCGTCACGAATCCAAGTTTCATGGTCATGCGTTCCACGAGCCAAAAGGATGAATCGACCCTAGAACCTGAAACACTCCGAAAATGATTCCGATCACCAGGCCCACGACGTGGGCGGCGTTGGCGATGGGACCAAGCACTCCGGTCATGCAGAGCACCAGCCAGATGAGCATCATGTTGATGGTGTTGGGATGGAGGATCATGCCCTGTTCGGGCTCGTACATGCCCTTCATCCAGAGGTAGCCGAAAAGCGCGTAGCCAACCCCGGAAAGGCCGCCGAAGCGGTGCACCATGTCCGGCTCGTATAAATTCATATAATAAAATTGACCGAGGTTGGACAGGATGGCCGACACCAGCACGAGCACCGCCAGGCGCAGCGTGCCCCGGCTCGTCTCGATGAGCGTGCCTAACACGATCGTCGCCCAACAGTTGAAGACGATATGCAGGAGGCCGAAATGGATGAAGATCGGCGTCACCAATCGCCAGACCTGGCCGGCCTCGACCTCGACCAGGCCATTGTCGTACCAGCGGCCGCGCTCGGGATCGAAGTGCGGGGTGCTGATCAAGAGAGTGTCAGTCACGGTCGCGCGCGAGGGGGATTCGCGGAGCACGAAGACCACGAGCGAGATCATCACCAGTGCCATGGTCAGCGGCCGTCGCCGCACGCGCAGGCCGCTCCACTGGTCGGTCACGAAGCGGAAGTTCTTGCGATACTCCCGGTCGAGCTGTTGCTCTTTGCGCCGCACGGCCTGCGCGGCCTCGCCGGCCTCAACAAACCGGGGATCTTCGGGATGATCGAGGTACGACTGCAACTCGCTTTGCGCTCGGCCGATCTGGTTCTCGTCGTAAATCCAGACCAGCCAACCGTCAGGACGCTCGTCAAACCGAGCCTTCACGCCCTGCGCGAGAAGATGATCGCCAAGCACCCGGGGATCGAGGTTCTTGGGCAGCGTGCCAATCTGGCGCAACGTTCAATCCCTTAACAGCAAGAGGCAGAGTCGAAACCCGATCCGGCACGTCGGGTCCGGGGAACAAGCGCGCGGCGCTGAGCTTCCTTGAAGTTAACATAAGACACACTCGAGAACACCCACCCTCCGTCCCCAGGCACCAGCGCATTGCGACCAGGGCGTCACAACCGTCATGGCGTCGAGTAACGATCTCTGACGAATGTCATGAGCTTCGAGCATCTGGTTGGCGACCGGGGCCACGCGTGTTAGGATGGGCCGATCGGGTTCGGCTTGCGAGTGAAACTCGTCGAGATCATCCCATGTCCACTATCCACTCGGCCAGAAAAGCCCCGGTCCGGGAGTTGACGGTCGCCGACTTGCAGCGCCGTTTCGGGCCGATTCCGTTTGGTCGAATTCGTCAGAATCCCCCGCCGGGGTCAGGTACGGTCGCTGACGTGATCCGTCTCAACGATCATGAGGATCGGCTCTACGAGCTGGTCGACGGCATCCTGGTGGAGAAGACCGTGGGACTCGAGGAATCGTGGCTCGCGTGCAGGATCATCACGTACGTGAACAACTTCGTCGAGCCGCGAGAGCTGGGATTAGTCGCTGGCGAAGGAGGGATGTTGCAGATCGACATCGATCTGGTGCGCATTCCCGAAGTGTCCTTCATCTCATGGGAGCGATTGCCCGGAGGCGAGCTTCCCGAAGAACCGGTTCCGCTTATTGTTCCCGACCTGGCCGTCGAGGTCATTAGCCGGAGCAATACTCGGAAAGAGATGGAAGAGAAGCTGAAAGAGTACTTTGAGAAGGGCGTCCGCCTGGTCTGGTTCGTCCGGCCCAAGGTCACGCGTCGTCGACGTTTACAACAGGGCCGAAGAGTTCACGAGGCTCGGTGCTTCCGCAATCCTCGACGGCGGCGACGTCTTGCCCGGTTTCTCGATCCTGGTAGGCGATCTGTTCAAGAAGCCCAGCGCGCCGGGCCGGCGAAAGCCCAACGGAAAACGGCGAAAAGTCTGAAGCGCGGAAGTCATGCGACCTCGAGTCGGAGATCGAAAGCAGTCATGCCCGACACGTCGCCTTTGTATCGCATGGTGATTTTCGACACGATCGATGATCCCCAAGAGCTGCGCGAGATGATCTGCGGGGCGACCGGCATGCACCCGACGGACGTGGTGCAATGGCTGGCCCGCGCACCGGGCGTCTGGCCGCGGCCGCTGGAAGAGCCGGTAGTTCGCAATCTTCTCGACGGCCTTTATGAATTTGGAGTGGCGGCCGAGGCCTGGCGGAATGACCAGTTCCCCGAACTGAGCCCTGCTCGCACGGTTCACCGGGCCGCCTGTCTCGATGAGGGACTTAGAATCGAGGGCCTGCGCGGCGAGCCGACGCACTGGGTGCCCTGGAATTCCGTGGAGATGATCTGCGCGGGCACTGTTGGCTATGAAGACGAATTTCGCGACGTCAAATCACCCCGCTGGCCGTCGGCCATGGTTTCGGGAATCCGCGCCTGGCGCTGCGCAAGCCGCGCCACTGGAGCGCCACAGCCGGGCCAGCCGGATTCCCCGTGATCCGGTGGCCGAAGTCTTGATTGTCAGGCGTGACCCTCGCATCGCTTTTCGAGTGGTCGAGAACCAGATGAACTATGCCTATCTCGGCAAACGGCTCATGAGTTCCGCGGCCGAGAACTTCCCCATTTTCCTCGCCGATCTCTGTGCCCGCGCGGACCAGGCCTTCCTGACGCCCTCCACCCGTGCCCTGCTGGAGCACGGCAACGCGGCCGATTATGAGTTTCCATCGTCGCAGGCGATCCTGGAATACGCCACGCATCGTCTCCTCTGGAGCTGGTATCGCCGGGACGGTGACTCGGACACCCGGCGGCCCATCGAAGAGACCGATGACGACGACACCCAGGATTCGACGTAACTATTTTACCCGTAAGGATAACCGTCAATGAACCTGGTTCGTGGCGGGTTTGGCTCGATGCCAGGTGGCAACAGACCTCAGACTCGTGCTTTGCAAGGCTGCGGTTGATTGCTAGACTTGAATTCCGCATTGCCGTCAAGATCTGCATTCGAACCGTTTGGTAGGAGAAAAGTTGCCGTGCCGCATCATGACCGCTACCTGTTCACGAGCGAGTCGGTTTCGATGGGTCATCCCGACAAGATGGCCGATCAGATTTCCGACGGCATTCTCGATGCCATTCTCAGCCAAGACCCCTACGCCCGAGTTGCCTGCGAAACTTTGCTGACCACGGGGCTGGTGGTTCTGGCCGGCGAGATCACCACCAAGGCGATGGTCGACTATCCGAGCATCGTCCGCCAAGTGGTTCGCGAGATCGGCTATACATCGAGCGACATGGGCTTTGACGCCACGACCTGCGCGGTGATGGTTGCGCTTGGCAAGCAGTCTCCCGACATCGCCATGGGCGTCGACGAGAACTCGGAGAAGGGCAAGGACATCGGCGCCGGCGACCAGGGGATGATGTTTGGTTACGCCTGCAATGAGACCGAAGAACTGATGCCTCTGCCCATTGCCCTGGCGCACCGGATCATCAACCGGATCACCGAGCTCAGGCAGAACGGATCGATTCGCTGGCTTCGGCCCGACGCCAAGAGCCAGGTGACCATCGAATACGACGGCGCCGACTCCCGTGCGGGTCGACACCGTGGTCGTCTCGACCCAGCACGCCCCTGAAGTCTCGCACTCCGAGATCGTCGAAACCATTGAGCGGGAAGTGATCTCGCCCGTGCTTCCCAGCGAGCTGGACAATGGCTCGGTCAAGCTGCACATCAACCCCACGGGCAAATTCGTGATCGGCGGCCCGCACGGCGACTCGGGAGTGACCGGCCGCAAGATCATTGTTGACACCTACGGCGGCATGGGCCGGCACGGCGGCGGCGCCTTCAGCGGCAAAGATCCCACGAAGGTTGACCGCTCGGCCGCCTACATGGCTCGCTACGTTGCCAAGAACATCGTCGCCTCGGGCCTTGCCGACCGGTGCGAGATCCAGCTCGCCTACGCCATCGGCGTCTCCGATCCGGTCAGCGTGCACGTCGACACGTTCGGCTCCGGCCAGCTTCCCGACTCGGCCATCTCCGAGATCATCCGCCGCAGCTTCCCGCTGACGCCCTCGGGCATCATCAAGCACCTGGACCTGCGCCGGCCGATCTACCGCAAGACCGCCAGCGGTGGCCATTTCGGCCGCTCCGAACCCGAGTTCACCTGGGAAAAGACCGACAAGGCCCAGCTCCTGAGAGACACGGCCAACCACTTGGCGCGTGCCACGACCCTGGTCTGAAATGATCGCGGAGATGATCTCATGCCCAGCCTCGTGCGCGAACTGGAAACCGGAACCTCGGCGCGCCTTCACGGCGAGGTTCGGCGGCCGGCCGACCGCGCTGGGGTGGGCCCGGGCCGCGTGGAGCTGCTGGGCAACCACACCGATTACAACGGGGGGCTGGTCATGGCGGCGGCGATCGACCGCTTCACCGTGGCCCTCGGCCGGCCTGTTCCTGGGCGCGACTGCCAGGTTGAGGCGATCAACTTCGCTCAGAGCGATAGTTTTGACCTCGACCGTCTGGAAAGCTCGGAGAGCGGCGCCTGGCCGAACTACGTCAAAGGCGTCGCCTGGGCGATCCAGGAAGCAGCCGGTGTCCCCTGGCCTCGGGCTTCAACATGGCCATCGCCGGCGATGTGCCGCTGGGCGCGGGGCTCTCCAGCTCCGCGAGCCTGCAGGCGGCACTCGCGTTCTTCCTCCTGAAGGCGGGCCTCGTTCCCGGTCGATCGTAGACAGACCCCGACCTGAGCGACCGGCCCGATCCTGCCCGGATGGAGCTCGCCCAGGTATTCTGCGGCGCTCCGAGAATGCCTTCGTGGGAGTGGCTTCGGGCTTGCTCGACCAGTTCTCGAGCCTCTTCGGCCGCGGCCGACCACGCGCTTTACCTTGATTGCCAGTCACTGGAATATGCGCGGCTTCCGCTGGGCAATCCCGGGCCGGCGATCATCGTTTGCGACTCGAAGACCTCGCGCCGGCTGGCCGACGGAATGTACAACCGCCGGCGAGCCGAGTGCGAAACCGTCGTCGCCTACTTCCAGGATCGACGCGGTTCATCCGCCGTTTCCTGCTGCGCGACGTGAGCCTCGGATGAGCTCAACGAGCACTGGGATCATCTTGACCCAGTCGGCCGCAAGCGGGCTCGCCATGTGCTCACGGAAAACGAGCGAGTTCGGCGCGGGGCCGACGCACTCCGATCTGGAGATCTCGTCGAGTTTGGCCGCTTGATTTCGGCCTCTCATGCCTCGAGCCGCGACGACTTCGAAAACAGCTCCGACGCCCTGAACTCCCTTGTCGAGGCCGCGGCCGCCGCTCCGGGATTCCTGGGAGCCAAGCTCTCCGGGGCGGGATGGGCGGGATGCACGGTGAACCTGGTTCAGGCCGACCATGCCGACGCTTTCGCTGAAGCCGTCCGAACCGGGTACGCCCGCGCGCGGGGAATCACCCCCGATGTTCATATCTGCCATGCCGCCGACGGAGCGTTCGGCCGCGCACTCGAGTAACCCCGCGAATTCCGCCCGGAACAGGAGATTTCGCTCGCACCAACCGCAGCCGGCATCGTACATCATGCCAGTGACTCTGATGAGTTTTCGAGCGCGAGCGGAGGGCGTCATTCATGCTCCGGGCACGCATCCTGGCAGACCTGATCGTCATTTTCCACGCCGCATACGTTTCTTTCGTGGTTTTTGGGCTGCTCGCCATTCTCGCGGGTATTGTGTTTCGCTGGGGCTGGGTGCGCAACATCTGGTTCCGGGTCATTCACCTGACGATGATCGCGATTGTGGTCGGCGAGGCGCTGGCCGGCGTTCCCTGCCCGCTGACGATCTGGGAGAAACAGTTCAGAACCCAGGCGGGACAGACCAATTACCCGGGTGATTTCCTGGGTTACTGGGCTCACCGGCTGCTTTTCTACCACGCGGAGCCGTGGGTCTTCACGCTGAGTTACGCGCTGTTCGGGCTGGCTGTGCTGGCCGCATTTATCCTGGCGCCCCCGCGGCTGAGCAGACGCAACCTGCCCGGCGACGGTACAAGCCCGCCCGCGCCGGCGGTTTGAAGGGCGAAAGCTGTCTTGTCGAACCGCTCAGAACAAAAGCCAAGGAAGATGCCGGGCAAACTCCCATGAAGTTTTACACCATTGGTTATGGTGGCAGGAAGCCGGCGGAGTTTGTTGACCTCCTGGTCTCTCATGGCGTTTGCTGCATCGCCGATGTACGGATACGTCCCGACCGGGCGAGCATGGGGGCTTACACCAAGGCGAAGGCAGCGGACAAGGGCATCGAGGGCCTTCTCGCCGAGAAGGGAATCGCCTACCGTTCGATTCTCGAGCTCGGGAACCCGTTCCTCGACCTCGATGACTGGCGGCCTTCCTATCGTGCGCTACTCGATCGGGCGGGGGAATTGCTTGTGCCTCGACTTGACGATCTTCCCCGTCCTTTTTGCCTGCTGTGTGCCGAGAAGCGCGTGGCCGACTGCCATCGTCAGGTCATTGCCGATTTTCTGGTCGCCCGAAAGGGCTGGGAAGTCGAGCATATCGAATAATCTGGCTTCCAGCACAGCCTTGCCAGGGAGACGGTGCTTCACACCTATGGCTGCTCGAGCGGTTCGTGGCGGATGATCGTTCCCTCCTGGAGATAGACGATCGTCTCGGCGATGCTGGTGGCATGGTCAGCGATCCGTTCGAGGTTGCGCGCGGCGTTCAGCAGCAAGAGCCAGGCTTCCATCTGCTCCGGATGGCGGCTCAGGCTTTCCTTGAACTGTTTTCGAAGTGCGCGGTACTGGGCATCGATCGTATTGTCCCCTGTGATCACCGCCCTGGCCGTGGCGGCATTTCGGCCGGCGAGGGCGTCGTGGCACGACCGCACCTGTGCGAGCACGGCCCGGGCCAAGGTCTTGAGGCCCTCGGGCATCGCCACGCCGCTGGGATCGCGTGACAGCTTGCCGCGCGCTTCGCGACCCGGACCGCGAGATCGGCGATGCGTTCCCAGTCTCGGTTCACTTTGAACACCGTCGCCATCCGCCGCAGGTCCGAAGCGACAGGCTCGTACAGGGCCAGGATCTTGAGGCAATCCTCCTCGAGCCGCACTTCGAGGCGATCGGAATCTTCTTCTTCGTTTTGCACGTCGGCGATCAGCTCGAACCGTCCCTCGCAGACCGCCTGCACGCTCTTGTCGAGCGACTCGACCACGGTGGCGGCCAGACGGAGAAAATCGTCCCACAGCGAATCTTGCTCTCGCAGCGTGTGCCGCAAGGGCCTTCCCGGGTTGTCGCTGCCGGCCGGGTCAACTTTCTCGTCATCGGGACGGCTCCGGGTCATCAGTTCGTCTCCGTGAAAGAGCGCGAGCCTTCGGTGCAGTGAGATCGTGACAGGCGTCCATTTCAGACCGGCCGTTCAATTCTTCTCCCGGGCTGGCTCCGTTTCAAGGCCGATACCGCCGCTTGACGTCACTTCTGGCATGAAAAAACCAGGTCTGCACATTAAAGGATGTAAAGTCGATCGCATGCGGTGGTCTGATTGCAAGGAGTGACTGCCATGAATTCGACACAGCTGGCTCTTCGAATCGTCTGCTGGACAGCCCGCATCCTGGCCCTGGGGCTGTTCATGCTCTGGGGTGCGTTCTTTCTTGAGCACGTCAAGGAATGGTTCATGCACCCGCTTCAGGAATCGCCCCCGATCTGGGTCTGGCTCGCCCAATTTGCCCACCTGGCGATCCTGGTTGGACTGGTCGCGCTCTGGAGATGGCCGATAGGCGGCAGTCTCCTGACCATTGTCGCCTCGCTGGCTTTTTTCGGGGGTCTGGCGATTTCGGCCGGGACCGCCGGCCATCGGTACCTTTCCTTCGTGGCGTTTTTTGTCATCACCATCATTCCGGCAGTGCTTACTCTCGCCTGCGGCTTCGCGGCAATGGCCCGAGGCCTTCGACCGCGAGGTCCGTCCCAGTCCCTTGAACTGCCTACCTCCGGCATTGTTGGCGGCGACCCCAAGGACCACGGAAGGATTTTACTGAGCCACCACTTGACAACCGTCCGGACCGAGATACTATGGAACGAAGTACTATGATCCATAGTATAAAGATCATCACGAACCAAGCCCGCGATGGGAGCCCGTTCTCATGGCCCGCAGATCGATTGATGCGCTGGGGGCGTTGCAGAAGGCGGTGATGGAGGCGGTCTGGGACATGGGCGAGGCGACGGTCGCCCAGGTGCGCGACCGGCTCGATCGCCAGCCGCAGCCGGCCTACACGACGATTCTGTCGGTGATGCAAAAGCTCGAAAAAACCGGCTGGCTGACGCATCGCGCTGAAGGGCGCAGCTATGTTTACCATCCCACGCGTAGTCGTGACCAGGCCGGCACGACCACGCTGCGCACGTTCATCGATCGAGTCTTTCGCGGTGATCCGCTGCTCTTGTTTCAGCACTTGCTCGAAGACGAAGAGCTGAGCGGCGACGACCTTTCGGCCCTCAAGAAGATGATCGACCAGAAGCGCCGAAAGGACGGGCGTCATGCGTGAGGCATTTCCGTTCTGCCGACTGGTTTTCATTCCCGCACATCTCATCTCGCGAAAGGACCGTGGCCATGGTTGAATTCTTATCTCCCGGCGTTTCGCTGAGCTGGGACCTCTTGTGGCAGCCCTGTCTCTTTCTGGGAGCAGGATTGGGAGCGACATTCGGTCTCGGTCGAAGGCCTGCGCAGGGCGCATCGGATTCTGGTCCTGGCGGTGCTCGCGTCATTCATCACACCGTTATTCTGCCAGGCGATTCGCCGCGCGGGCCTGGGAGTTCTCGACCCCCGCCTGGAACTGCCGGCAGACTCATCCGAGACGCCAATCACTCTTCAGGTCGATTCTGGCGCGGTCACCGGCAAACGAGCGCCGCAACATTCGCTCCCAGATCAGCGTCTCTCGCGTCCGGCCGATCCTGAACGCGTGGCTCAACCGACGTCGGCCTCGCTACCAGTCCCGACCGGATCCTCAATCCCCACGGCACTCGCGACTCAGGAGCCGACCGCCCCGCGGGCCGTCCCGTCGGTTTCCTGGCGCCAGGCCATGCTGTGCCTCTGGCTTCTGCTCAGCGGCCTGGCCACGACTCGCCTCGCCGCGTCGTTTCTGGCCGGGCTCCGGTTGGTGCGGCGGGCGACCTTGCTTGCCGATCCAGCGCTGAACGAGGCGGCTCGATCGGCCACTGCCCGGATGGGCCTGCGCAGTCGAGCCGGAGCTGTGCACTTCTCCTCAATCGCGGTGTCCATCAATCTGGTGCTGGGGTCGAAGGCCGCTTCTGCTCATCCCCGAGGCCGGGCCGAAAGACCGCCCGGACATCGACTGGGTCTCTGTTTTGTGTCACGAGCTCGCGCACTGGCAACGTGCCGACCACCTCGCGGCGCTCGCTGGTCAGGTCGCGGTCTGCGTCTTGCCATGGAATCCACTGGCCTGGTGGGCCAAGTCTCGCCTGGCCCAGCTTGGCGAGCTGGCGTGCGACGATTGGGTGCTGGCGACCGGCCTGCCGGGAACCGATTACGCCGAGTCGCTGCTGGCGCTGGTGCCAGAGCGCAGGGGCTCTCTGGCACTGGCCGCGGTTTCCAGTCGCGGCGGGCTGGTCGCGCGAGTCCGACACATCCTGGCCGAGCATCACGAGAACCCGGTCGTCGGCAAGCGGTGGGGCCTGGTGACCGGGACGCTCATGCTGCTTGCCGCGTCGGCGGTCGCGCTGGCGCAGGCGAGACCCGCGGCGTCCGGCAGGGCTCAGGGGGATGCTCTTCAGACCAAGGCTTCCCCGGCGCCGGACCGCACTTCCAAGGACACTGCATCCACGAAGCGTACGATTCGCGGTACGGTTCTCGGGCCTGACGGCAAGCCAGCGAACGACGCGACCGTGATCTGGGCCGGCAACCGCAAGCCTCGCGTTCCCTACGTGGCGATTCCCAAGGACGACGATCAAAGCAGAAATCCTGTCATCGCCACACTGGCCAGAGCCCAGACAGACGGGCAGGGTCGGTTCAGTCTGTCGGCCGACTTTGATGCCAACGAGTACATTCGATTCAACGGCATCGAGAGCATGATCGTGGCGATGGCACCCGGGGCGGGCATGATGTCGAAAAATGTCAAGCCCACCGAGGCTTTGACGGAAGTGAGCCTGCAACTGCCGCCGGAGACCTTGATCCACGGTCGACTGCTCACGCCCAGCGGCCAGCCCGCGGCCGGCGTACGCGTCGCTCTCGCTGGCTTTCATGAACGCCTGTCAAGCCGTGAAGGCATGTACGTTGGTGTGCAGAAGGACGACGCCGGTTTTCCTCCCTACTGGCCGCGCTCGCGCACGACGGGCAGCTGACGGCCGGTTCACCCTGGAGGGCGTGCCCCAGGGATGTTACGCCACGCTCGGCTTCTGGCACCCTGACTTCGCCGTGGACGAGGTGACCGTCAACACCACTCTCGACGGTTTCGATCTCCGCGGATTTGAAGGGTTTTGAGATCGTGCCGGTGAAACCCGACTTCACCCACACGCTCGAGCCGGCCCGGCCCGTGCAAGGGCGCGTCACCGACAAGCAAACCGGCAAGCCGCTGGCGGGGATGGCTCGTCGAGATGATCCCCATGCGGCGGCACGGCGGCATGCCCTTCTGGACCCGAACCGACGCCGACGGCCGCTACCGCGTCTCGGGCCATCAAACCGACGGTACGTACTTCACCACAGTCTATCCATCGGCGAGCTCCGGCTACCTGGATGCCAAAGACATTCATCAGGGCTGGCCCGCCGGGGCCAAGTTCCTCGAGGTCAATTTCGCCCTCGAGAAGGGCCGGCTGGTCTCCGGCCGAGTGATCGACAGGGACACGAAGCAGCCCATCGCCGGCGCAGCCGTCGTGTATCAGCCGGCGCCGGAGAACTCCAACAACACCGACAGACATGACTTCCGAAACACCGTGCTCACCGATCCGGAAGGCAAGTTCGTGATCACGGCCCTGCGCGGCGAAGGGTATGCTTGCCGTGGAGACGCCCGACGAGAGCTATATTCGCACGCCGACGAAAGGCACGACCTACGGCACGACTGCTTATCCTCAAGGTCATGTGTCGATCGACGTTCCCAAGGAAGGTGACCCCAGCCCGGTGGAGATATCCGTCCAGAAGGGCGTGGACGCTAGAGGCCAAGCTGATCGGTCCCGACGGGCAGATCGTCAAGGACGTGACGGCCATGTATCCGGGGATCGACGCCGCGCTTGATCGACGTCTGGAACTCGGGGCAAGACGTTCGGCGACGGGATCTTTCGGATCCACGGTGCTGACCCCGAAAAGACCTACCGTGTCTTCTTCGTCAAGCCGCAAGATCGGCTCGGGGCCGTCGCCAAGCTCAAGCATGACCCGAGCCACCCCGGCCCTGTCGAGATCAAGCTCGAGCCCACGGCCACGATCCGGGGCAAGCTGGTAAACCCCGGCGGTTCACCCGTGCAAGGCGGCCAGGTCTCGCCCATGCTGATCATGGCTGAGGATAAGAAGGACCTTTCGCGCGATGAGATTTTCAATCAGGATCTCGCGCAGTTCTACACCAACGTCATGGGCGGGCGTAACTTCCATTTCCTCAACCGCGAGACCAACAACCGGGGAGAGTTCACGTTTCGAGGCCATGATTCCCGGCGCTCGATTTTATGTCTCCGCCTCCGGGGCAGGGCGTTCAGCGATCGCCGCTGTACCCGAGCTCAAGCCCGGCGAGAACCGCGACCTGGGCACGGTCACGCTCAAGGAGGATCGCCGATGACCGGCCACGACCGATCCTTGTTCGACGACCCTGGCGCAGGCATGGAAGCCGTATCAGCCCGGGCCCGAATCGCCCTGGAACGCCGCCCGCGTGGCCCACCTGCACCGGAGGGCCGGGTTCGGGGCCACCTGGGGCCAGCTCGAGCGCGACCTGGCGGAAGGCTTCGAGCCGTCGATCCGACGCATCCTCGAAGGGGACTCGGTGGGGCCGGGCGGCCAAGCTGGCCTCGGACTTCGCCGAGATCGTCGCGGCCATGGAAGACTCGGCGCGGCGGCGGCCGTCGATCGAACGGGTTCAGTTGCTCTGGCTCTATCGGTTCCTCTTCACGCCGCACCCGCTGGCGGAGGTCATGACCCTGGCCTGGCACTCGCATTACGCCACCAGCCAGGCCAAGGTCAATTCGCCCGAGCTGATGCTCGACCAGAATCTGAAGTTCCGCAAGCTCTGGCAAGCACCCATCAGCCAGTTGCACCACATGGTCCTGGCCGATGGCGCCATGCTCCGCTGGCTCGACGGGCTCAACAGCACGAAGGCCCAGCCCAATGAGAATCTTGCCCGTGAGTTTCTCGAGCTCTTCGCCCTGGGCGAAGGCCACTACACCGAACGCGATGTCCACGAGGTGGCGCGCGCCTTCACCGGCTGGCGCGGCAATAGTTACACGGGATCGCACAGATACTTTCGATCCCGGCGATCATGACGACGGCTCCAAGACGATTCTCGGCCAGACGGGCCCATGGAGCCGGGATGACGTGGTGCGCATCGCCTGCCGTCAACGGGCGGCGGCCACGCACATTGCCCGCCGGCTGTATCGCGTCTTCGTCTCTGACACCGATGAACCCACGCCCGAACTGCTGGCTCCCCTGGCCGACGCGATGCGAACCGAGGACGACGTCGACGTGGCGCGCGGCATCGAGGTCGTGCTCCGCTCGCGGCTCTTTCACTCCGACGAATGCCGGTCGAAGCGGATCAAGAGCCCTGTCGTGCTCGCCATTGGCGCACTTCGCGCGTGCGAGGCGTTCGCTCCGCCCCCGGACCTTGCGGACGTGGAGGCTCACCTCACCAAAATGGGCCAGCGCTCTTCTATCCGCCCAATGTCGCGGGCTGGCCGGGGGGCATTGCCTGGCTGCGCGGGCCGACCGTGCTGGCCCGGGCCAACTTCGCGGCCTGGCTCATCGAGCCGTCGTCGGGCCTGGGACCAGAGCATTTTCAGAGCCTGGCCAGGCGGCACGGTCTCGAAAAACCGACAGCCTGGCAGGAGGCGATGACTACTCTTTTGCTTGGTTCGCCACTCTCGGCGCAAAGCCGAGCGGCGGTGCTATCCGAGGCCCACTCCACTCATTCCCCGCGCCACTACGGGCAAACCGTGCGGCAGCTCTTGACCATGCCGGAAGGGCAGGTGGGATGATGACCGATAACAAATGGGAAAACGACAGATGATCATTCATCCCTCGTCACTTCTCTGAGGAACGATCATGTCTACACGTCGTCAGTTTCTGGCTCGAACGTCTGGACTTTGCTCTCTGGGTCCGATCGCGCCGGCCTTGTGGCGGCAAGCGGCAAGGGCCGCCGAGCCCAGACGAGATGCCCCCGTGTTGGTCGTGCTCGAACTTAACGGCGGCAACGACGGGCTGAACACGGTCGTGCCGTATGCGGATGACATTTATCACAAGAACCGGCCCACGCTCCGCGTCGAGCCAGGCAAAGTTCTCAAGCTCAACGATCGCGTGGGTTTGCACCCAGCACTCAAGGACTTGCACCGAATCTGGGAGGCGGGCAAGCTGGCGGTCGTTCAGGGCGTGGGTTATCCGCACCCGAACCGGTCTCACTTCCGGTCGATGGAGATCTGGCAGACGGGCTCGGTCGGCCCCGCGCCTCCGGCCGGCTGGCTGGGCCGGGTGGGTGATTCGCACCCTGGGTTCGAGCTTTGCCACGTGGGGCAGGGGACCGTGCCCCTGGCGGTTCAAGGCCGGAAGGTGTTTGCGCAGTCGCTCTCGAGCGTGGCCGACTACCACCTGGCACAAGGGGCGGATCTGCCGTCTCGCGAGGGTAAAGGCCCGGGCAGTCCGCTGCTCGAAGAGGTGAGGCGCCGTTACGTGACGACGCATGAACTGGCTGAAAGGCTTCAGAAGCTCCAGGCTCAATCCACGGCCAGGGACCCCGTCGCCGACACGCTCGAAGGCCGGCTTGAAACCATTCGCCGGCTGATCGAGGCCGACACGCCGTTTCGCGTTTTCTACACTTCGCAAGACGGCTTCGACACCCACGCCGGCCAGCGCTTTGCCCACGAACAACTCCTGCGTACGCTGGGGCAAGCCGTGGCGAATTTTCTGGATCGATTGAAATCGAGCAGGCTCGACGAGCGAGTTCTCGTGCTGGTCTTCTCGGAGTTTGGCCGCCGCCTCAAAGAGAATCAGAGTGCTGGCACCGACCATGGTACCGCGGCTCCCGTCTTGGTTGCCGGGCCGGCGGTCAAGGCAGGCCTGGTCGGCACTCATCCTGATCTGGCCGCGCTCGACGACACCGGTGATCCCCGCTTCACGGTCGATTTTCGCGACGTCTATGCCACCCTTCTGCACCGCTGGCTGGGCGTTGATCCCGAACCCATCCTGGGGAAGCGCGACACCGGGTTGAGATTGCTTTGAGGTCATTCCCACAAATCGGGAACGGCCAGCGCCCCTGCCTGCATAGAATGGTTGCAAGACCATTCGGAAGAGAGCGGCAGCAGGAGCGGGGGCCAGGCCGATGCCGAAGCCATACCGAAGCTCGGTTTCGCGGCAAATTCAGATCCTTTTTCAGCCTGAGAGCTTGAGCGGACTCTCCGACGCTCAACTTCTGGAGCGATTCCTGGCCGGTCGCGACGAATCGTCCGAGCTTGCCTTTACCGCGCTCGTGGAGCGTCACGGACCGATGGTGCTGGGCGTCTGCCGGAGGATTCTGGCCGATTCGCACGATGCCGAAGACGCCTTTCAAGCGACTTTCCTGATCCTGGTGCGCAAGGCCCGCTCGGTTCGCGTCGAGGGCTCGATCGGGCGGTGGCTCTATGGCGTTGCCATGCGAGTGGCCACACGCGGCAAGGCCCGCACGAACCGGCGCGAGGCACGTGAGACCGGCAGCGTCGAGATCCTGGTCGCTCCCTCGGGCGTCCATCAGGCCGAGCAGGCCGATCTACGCGATATCCTGGCTTCAGAGCTGGGAAAGCTGCCTCTGCGCTCGCAAATGCCCGTGGTCCTCTGCGACCTGGAAGGGCTGACGCACGAAGAGGCCGCGCAGTCGGCTGGGCGTCCCCGCGGGAACCATCAAGAGCCGGCTCTCGCGTGCCCGCGGACAGCTCAGGACGCGGCTCGCCCGACGCGGACTGACTCCCGCCGAGCTGCTCGTCCTGGCCGTGCCGAACCGATCGGTCTTGACCGAGGCTCTGGTCAACAGCACGGTTCGCGCCGCTCGATCTTTTCTCGCAGGCCAGCCGGCCGCCGTCGGGACCGCCGTGGTCTCGGCTTCGGTCGCCGCATTAACGCAAGGAGTGATCAAAAGCATGTTCCTCACGAAACTCAAAGTCGCAACCGCGGCGCTCGTGCTGGTCTCCACGGGCGCGCTGCTGGTCCAGCAGGCGACCGCGCTCCGAGCCGTTTCCGCGCAGGGGACGTCCAGAGAAACCTGTTGAGACGGCCTCCACCGCCAGGCCACCGGCGGGAAAGCCGCCCAGCGGCGTCGAGCTCGACGTGGCGATGCTCGAGCGCGCCTGGTCGGCGCGCTGGAGCGAAGCGACAGGTCCGTCGTCGATCGGATCCTGGCCGATGACTTCGCGGGCGTCAACACGGCCGGCCATACGTTCACCAGGGAAAGTTACTTGAAGGAAGTCGCGGACGGTGCATACCCCGCGGATGGACCGATCGAGCCGATCGAGATCGCGGTCAGGAGTCTTTGGCGATACGGCCGTTCTGACCAGCCGAATCCGCTACGCGAGCGGCGGAGCCGACAGGCGTTACACCAAGGTCTATGTGAAGCGGCAGGCACGCTGGCAGTGCGTGGCCTCGCATTCGTCCATGCTCATGGGAACGGCCAACATGAGAGGTGCTGGCGGCAGCATTCGGGAGGAATGATGATGGGCACGCCCGGGCAGCCCGCTGACCAGAACGCAGGCGGCATGGCCGGAATGATGGCGACCATGATGGGCGGCCGGGTCAATCCGCCGAACGCCAACCCCCAAGGCGCTGAGGGCGGCATGATGAAAGAAGGGACGATGGCCGGCATGATGCGCAGTGCCCCGATGGCCGGCACCATGGGCAGCGGCGCGATGGCCGGCATGATGGGCAGTGCTCCGATGGCCGGCGCAATGGGCGGCGGCGCGATGGCCAGTGGAGGCGGAACGGGTGGCGGCGCGATGGGTGGCGGCAGCGCGACGGGCGGTATGATGCGCGGCTACGGCGGAATGATGCAACAGATGATGCGCGGCGGCGGCATGACGAGCGGCGGCGGCAAAGGGATGACCGGGGGGATGGCAGGGATGATGGGCATCGGTGGAGGCACCCCTGCTGCCCATCCCGTCCATACCACCAAGATTCGCCCCCGGTTCGACTGCCTGGTCGAGAAGATCTATGTGGGACGCGGCCAGCAGGTGAAGAAAGGCGATCCGCTGGCCGACCTGTTCAGCATCGAGCTGGCCCGCGCCAAGAACGATTATCTGTCCGCGAGGGTGCAGAAGGAAAACGACCAGCGGAACATGGATGTGCGCAGGAAGCTCGTCGAGACGGGTGCCATTTCAACGCAGACCTGGCTGCGATACTCAGAATGCATGCAAGCAAAAGCAACCTCGCGTACCAGACCTCCCGAGACAACCTGTTGCTTCTCGGTCTGAACGAGAAGTCGATCGACCTCATCGACAAGGAAGCGGGCGAGCAGAAGGCACGAATGACGCTGCGATCGCCGGTTGACGGCACTGTCAGGCAGGTGAGCTTCCAGGATGGTGATCTGTGCGACACCAAGAGCGTGCTGTGGTCATCGACCCCAACACTCCCGGCACCGAGAAACCAATGCTGGAGAAGTGATCGCGCGGCAAGGTCCGGAGACCTTGCCACAACAGCGTGCGTTCGGCGCGGGTCTCTGACCCCGCCGAGCCGAAGCGATCGACAGACAAACTCCCTCAGCAAAAGGCCTTCAGTGCCTTGCGCATCGATCCGGCGTCGGTGAAGCGCTCGTTGGGGTCGCGAGCCAGGCACTTCTCGATGACCGCGGCCAGAGGCAACGGCACGTCGGGCCGCCGCTCCCGGATCGGTACCGGTTGTTCCTCGAGAAGCATGCGGATCAGGTCGCCGCCGCCTGCCGGCTCGTCATAGATGTATTGGTGGAAAGCAGGTAATAGAGCGTGGCGGCCGTGGCGTAGAGGTCGGCCAGTGGCGTCACCGTCTTGAAGTCGAGCATCTGCTCGGGCGGCATGAAGGGTACCGTGCCGCGCATCTCGCCTGAAAACGTCAGGCCTGAAAGCCCCACGCCGCGAAAACTCTTGGCCAGCCCGAAGTCGGAGATCTTGGCAACGAGGCCTTCGGGGCCGTGGGCGATCAAGATATTCTCGGGCTTGATATCACGATGAACAAAGCCCATCTTGTGAGCGTGCTCGAGCCCCTTCAGGATCTGGCAGGTCAGGCGGCAGGCCTGCGCGGTGGAGTAGCGGCCCGGCTGTTCCTTGGCCAAGGCTTCGAGATTCGTGCCTGTGACAAATTCCATCGCGAACCAGAACTGACCGCGGGTCATGCCCTGCTCATACCACTCAACGATGTTAGGATGGCGCAACTGGCTGATCACTGACATCTCGCGGTAGAAGCGATCGATCGCTGTCCGGGTCGTCGCCGTCTCGGGCATGATCAGCTTGAGGGCGACCATTTGCCCGGTCTTGTTGTTTCGGGCCTGGTAAACCACGCCCATCGCGCCCCGGCCCACTTCGCGCAGGGTGGTGTAATGCGGCACGGGCTGCGGCAATCCCGGCGCCTCCGAGCGGCACATCGAGCACCACCACTCGATGACCTCAGTGGCATCTCCCTTGACGGGACCCGCCACGGTGATGTTCTGCGGCGCCACGGCCCCGCACCCGGCGCAGCGAATGGCTCCCTCCAGATGGGAGTTGAGTCGCGCGCCTGAGCTGGACGAATTCCCCTCGCTGCTAGACAGCGGAGCTTGCTCGACTTGAACCCGAAACACGCTCTGGCCAGCCGCGATCACATCACCGGACGCAAGCCGAACACGTTCCACACGTTGGTTGTTGACGAACGTTCCGTTCGTGCTCCCCAAATCTCGCATCTCACATTGCGGCGGGTTGACCTCGATGATGAAATGATCGCGTGAGAGGGCCATGTCTTCAGGCATGGAGCAATGGACGAAACGCGATCGCCCCACGATGAACGTGTCGTGCCGGTCGAACACGAATGACCGCCCTTTGCGGGGGCCTTGCAGCACTTCCAAAATCACTCGCATCTTCTCATTCCGAGGATCTCGCATGACCAGCACGTTCTTATCATCACCGATGGTTCTCATTCGTGGAGGCATGGAGTCGATTGCCATTTGATTAATCTCGATGTCGTCAGTTGGTCGACGCACTACATCTAGTACGCGAGCACCCGCACAACCGTAGCCAACATCGAGAGAATTTCACGGCCGACTGGAAGACTTGTCTATCACGCAAGCCTCCAACTAGGATATACGAAACCTAACTACCGGCCACGTCATTTTCTCCCGACCGTTTCAACGATGAAACCTGGATAACGTCCCCGCTCAATATGTATATGCGGCCGAATACTCAGAATCGGACATCAGGTTTCAATTTTCCCAACCTAGACAAACATGCATTACGGGTAGACGCCAATCACGTGACGCGCGGTTTCCCGCTTCATTTGTTCTGGCCCGGCATGAATACTGGAGCGGCTCTTCCTGCTCCCGCCCTCTTGCTTCAGGAAAGACGTATGCAGGATTTCGAATTCGCCTACAGCTTCGAAGTGCAAGAGGCCCTCGATCAGAATGGTCCGATCGTGGTCCTCGAATCCACGGCGATCGCACAAGGGCTTCCCTGGCCAGACAATCTCGAAACCGCCCAGGCGATGGAAGGAGCGATACGGGCTTGCGGAGCCACTGCGGCAACTATCGCCGTCTTCGACGGAATCGCGCGAATCGGGCTCTCGGCGAGCGAGCTCGAAGAGCTGGCTCGGTCGGCCACCCCTCCGATCGCTGACGATCCGGCCGCCGATAGGAAGCGCCACAACGTGCCTCTTCGACGCTTCGACAAGGCCAACAGGCGCGACTTGGGCGCGGTGATCGCGCAGCGGCGGTTCGCGTCCACGACTGTTTCCGCAACGCTGTGGTTGGCCCGACGTTCTGGGCTCGGGCCGTGTATCATGGCAACCGGCGGCTTGGGCGGCGTGCATCGCGATGCGGCTCACAGCTTCGACGTATCCACCGACCTCGATGAGCTGGCGAGAGCCGATGGTTCCATGCTCGTGTGCTCTGGGTTCAAATCAATTCTCGACCAGAGCGCAACGCTTGAAGCACTCGAAACCCGTGGAGTGGCTATCGCCGGTTACCGCACAGCGGATCTTCCCGCCTTCCTGAGTATTGCCAGCGGTCTGCCCCTGGAACACCGGGTTGAAACGCCCGCCGAGGCCGCCGAACTGCTTCGGGCGCACCGCCTGCTTGAATTGCCGGGCGCGCTGGTGCTGGCGAATCCCGTGCCCGAAGCCGACGCCCTCAGCCGGGAATTGGTCGATTCCGCCCTGGAGACTGCACTTCTCGAAGCAAGGCGACGCGGTATCACGGGCAAGGCGATCACGCCGTTTCTCCTCGACAGCATCCGCCGGCAGACCGAAGGCCAGAGCCTGCGGGCCAACAAGGCCCTTCTCGTGGCCAACGCCGCGCTCGCGGCCCGGATCGCCGTCGAGCTTGCCGGCTGCTCTCAGAATGGCGAATGAACCACGATCCCAGGGCCTCGAGTCGCCGGCCTGCATCGCCGCGGCAGGTACTTGAGCGCCAAGCCGAGAACAACCAGCCCGGCCAGCGAGAGAACGCTCGGCTCGGGAATACTCGCAGGCAATGGAGCCGTCGCCGACACGGCGGTCAGTCCTGCGGTCGCGGTGGGAGCGTCGTAGCTCAACACCTGATCAGTGACCGTCACCGCGGGTACCGGAAGGCTTGGTGCGCCCGACGCCGAGGAAGACGGTGCGGCGGGGATGATAGGTCCGCCTACAGATGAAAACGCAGTGAGCGCGCGCTGATCGTTGACACCGGATCGCTGGCCTGATTCGCCGTAATGCTGGGATCGATTGTGCCGCCGGGCGCACTTGACGAATTCGACGCCAAGGGCACCAGAGAAAGAGGAAGGTGGTTTGTCTGCCCGGACGCCAGGTTCGAAATGGTGCTCCCAAGTGCATTGCCGAAGATACCCGCGGCCACCGGCCCATTACCACTACTCGCACCGGGGACGGCGGTCGGGCTTGAATTTGAGCCGGCCGCGGCAGACGCCCCCGGATTGGTCGCTGTATTACCGGCCGGACCGGAAACGCTTGTGCCAGGTACTTGACCAGGCGGATTGGAAAAGGTGATGGCGGCGAGACTCGCTGTCGCCGCGGCAGACGCCGTGCCGCTCGACCCGCTTGTGCCAGCCGGCGTGGTCGAGCCGCCCGATGAGCTGGGGCCGCTCGATGGACTCGGGTTGCTTGATTGACTGGAGCTGCTCGATGGACTCGGGTTGCTTGATTGACTGGGGCTGCTCGATGGACTCGAGCTGCTTGATTGACTGGAACTGCTCGATGGACTCGGGTTGCTTGATGGAGTTGTACCAGCCGACGCGGTTGGAGGAACGCTCGCGTTCACGCTCGTGTTCTGGGGTGTCGCCGCAGAGGCCAGCGTCTGGGCCGCTACAGTCGTTGTACCCGGCGTTACACCTGCGGCAACGGGCGCCGGCGAAACACCGGTCGGCGCGTCGAGTGTTGTGCGTGGCGGCGAGGTTGAGCCACTCGCGCCCACCGCCGCGGCCGTCTGCGACGTCCGGGTGGAACCGGTGTCTGCTGACTCTACCCGGCTCGAATGGTCTCCCGATCGAGCCGAGATCGTTCGTGCACCCGGGGCGACAGTGCCAAGTGTGATGGGGCTTGCCCTGGAGGCGGCTTCGGCCGGTGGCTCGGAAGCCTGGCCCAGCCCACTGACTGACCCTTGGGTTACCGAGCTCGACGTCGGCGTGTTTGCGTCCATGCCGCTGGACTGGGGTGGCGTCAAATCGGACCGAGCTAAGCCTGGGCTGGTGGCAGCGGCCGCGTTCGACGCGACAGCCTCAGTGGATCGAGACGCAAACTTTCCCATCTCCATGCCCACGCCCGAAGCGACGACACTTCCCCATCCAAATCCAGTTCCGGATGCCAGATTGCCAGGAGCCCCCAGCGCCCCTTTTGTTGAGTCAAGGGCGTAGCTCTTCAGCGGCGATGCGGATGCCTGGTAGGCCCACATCGGCAGGAACACCAAGAGCGTTCCCAGGAACCTGCTAGGGGTCATGCGTGACATCACAGTTGCCTCCTGGTGTGATGACCATGATGAAGTGCGGCTGATGCCGAAGCGGGCGCCATCCGTGCGTCCATCGTCAGTTGATGCATGAGAAAATCGCGAGCTGTGGATTCGTCACGAGTGTCGTATTCCTACAACCTTCGGATTCGGCTGTCAAGAACGAAACCACGGAAGTTCACGGGGAACCGAAATGGTGAGCCGACGAGGCCGGACGAAGCAATTCGGGAGAGGTAACCACGAAATACACGAAATACACAAAAAAATCGAGAATTCTCTTTATGTCAGTCGCGGAGAGCTAAAGACCGCCTTTCTGTCATTGTGTTTCTTTCGTGTATTTCGTGTATTTCGTGGTTGCATTGTTCCCCGTTCGTGGTTCGTGGTTCCACCGTTCAGCGGTTCTCAGGCAGCGAGAGGGTCGGTCTGAAACTCCTGGGCGGCAAGGGCGACCATTCGCGGGTCTACCTCGGTTCGGTGCTGGGCGAAAGCAATGCAGTAGCGCGAGATCCGCCAGCAGATTGAGGCGGCGGGGTATGCCAAGTGCGGCGCGATGAATGGCGAGAAGCGCATCCGGGCTGAACAGAGCCGATGTGCTACCAGCCGCGGCCAGCCGGCCCTGAATGTAAGCGGATGACTCGGTCTCGGTGAGCGGGCCAAGCAAGCAACGGGCCGCGAGGCGGTCGACCATGCTGGGGGGTAGCTGGAGCATCAACTCGGCGGTTCCCACCAGGACCAGTGAGAGATCGGGTGGGCCGGTGGACGCGAAGTTAAGCAACAGGCGAAGCGACTCGAACGTGGCGTGATCGTCGATCAGGTGAGCCTCGTCAATAATCAACAACGCTCTGCGTCCGGACAAGGCTAACGCGGCGAGCCGGCGGCGAACCTGACCGAGGGTCGTGGTCGTGGTCGGACAGGTCGAGAACGACCCGCCAAGTTGCTCGGCGAGTACGCTCAAAAGCTCCGGCGCGGCCAGCGCCGGAAAGGTCAAGTGAATTGGTGCAACGCCAAGTTCCAAGGCGAGACGAAGCGCGAGCAAGGTCTTGCCGGCGCCGGGCGGGCCGAAGAGGACCGTCGGACCACGATTGTGCTCAAGACCATAGCGAAGCCGGCGCAGACATACCTCGCGACTCGGCAGCCCCACATACGCCAAAGGCGAGACCGTCTCGACGAAGGGCAGTCGTGCCAGCTTGTAGTAGGCTTCGTACACGGCGGCTCCCACGGTTCTTCATGAAAACGTCTCGGCCAGGCCGAGCAACGGGATGCCGCCGGCTTCGAGAACTTCACGGGCACGGAGCAGTGAGCGCTCGGTGGTGATCCCATGATGATGGACGAGGATCGCGGCATCGACCGAGCGGTGCAGAACCGCGGCGCTCAGGCCCGTGAACATGGGGCTGCCGTCAATGAGCACGAAGTCGAATTCGCGGCGAAGCCTGGCCATCGTACAAGACCAGCCGGGACTGGCCAGAAAGTCACGCGGGCGGGATACTGCCGCGCGAAGGGGCAGAACCCACAGATGGTCATCCGGGGCGTCGATCAGTGCCTCACCCAGGGCAAATCCGTGCTCGACCACGTCTTCAAGTCCGACCTCGGGGCGAATGCCCAGGAGGCGAGAAAGCATGGGACCACACAGGTCGGCATCGACGACAACGGTGCGACCGGGCCGCCGCGCCAAGGCTCGGGAGAGCGTCAGCACCAGGGTTGACCGGCCCTCCGCGCGATGGCAGCTTGTAAAGAGCAAAACCTTGAGCGCCTGCCGCTGCCGCGCCTCGATCAAACGGTCGGCCAACTGCTCGAACCGCTGGCCCCATTCCCGTTCCAGGACCTGAACGATCTCGGGCCAGTTGAGCTCGTGGCAAGCACCAGAATTGAACGCATCGATAGGGACGGGCTCCGGGTCGGCCGGAGTCTTGATCGAATCGAACAGAGAGACCGCTGCCGCGTGACCTGACTTCTCACGAGGACCAGTCGACGGCCCGTGCGGGCCCGGCGGGACGGCCGCCCTTTGGCTCGAAGTGGTCCGCTGGGCGAATGCATGGCGAAGGGCTTCGTCAACTTCCCCCATGGGCAGGCTCCTCTCGGTTGTCATCGGGAAGCAGGTAACCGGGAAACACGACGGGGGTCTCAAGGTCGGATTCGGCGGATGTCCCGACGGGCTCGATCGAAAGCAAGATCGGAAGGAGGTGGATTGCAGTTTGTGAGCTCTCAGCCAGACCTCTTTCAGCAGCTCGGACCGGGCCTGGCCGGCTGGGCCGACACCGACATAAACGCCGGCGCAAACCAAAGCACCTTACCGGTCGAGCGCCAGTGGTTCCATGTTGCCGTCGCGCACGAAAGGGCCAGGATCGCGAAACCCGTCATTCGTACTTCCCGGCGTAGCCGTCTTTTCGGTTGTCTGCCGCGTGCCAGCCGAGGCTGCCAGTGATGGGTCGCACGCAGCCTCAGATCGCGTGGGCGGCGATCATGACGGGTGAACGGAACCTGGATCAAAACGGGGGCGAATTGAGGCGAAGCCGCTTCGATTCGCGACGATTGTCTCGTCGGGAGAGCCTCGGTCGGAGTCATGGCTGCACCCCCCTGGTTCCTCGATCCTCAAGTTGCGTCATGAGCCAGCGCTGGGCCGCGTGCAACTGCGCAGGGCCTGTTGGCTTTATTGATCGTCTCTAGCCCCAGTCAAACTTGAACAGCCGTGACGAAAATAACGAAACCGAAGAGATGAAGGGAGAACTTCCAGCCGCAAGTTGGTTGCGATCGCGCCGATCGAATTCCCCGTCAGAATCGCTCGCAAGCGACGGAATGAAAAACGCCCGATTCCGTCTCCGGGTTAAGCCGAGGACGTAATCGGGCGGAAGTCGCAGGCAGACCGAGGTCACGAGCCGGATCAGCGGCCGAAAAACGTCCGGAAGAATCCCCGTCGGGGGGAGTAGTTGCCGTTCATATTGGAATTTGAAGACGCCAGGGTGCGGTTTCCTTCATACTGGAGGACCGACCGAAACTGGGGTTGCGTATTGGAGGCAAAGCGGCCGAACCCGCCGCCGTTGGCCAGATCGAGCGACCGGACGTTGGCCTCGGTGACATAAGGGTTGTGGCCGGCCCACTGCGACTGCACGAGCTCGAGAATATTGAGCGGGGCGAAGAGCGCTTCGCCACCAACCGAGATCCAGTCGGCCGCGGCCGGGTTGGTTTCATCGACCCGGCCATCGAGACCGTAAACCAGGGCGTACTCGTAGTAGATCACGCGGTCCTTATCATCCTGCCCGTTGAGCATGGAGCCGGAATTGGTGTGGACCTCGGTCTTGATCGCCACCGCTCGCGGCCCGCGTCCCGAGATGGCTTTGAATTCGGAGATATACTTGTAGATACCCTGGTTCCAGACCTCGCTGATGGTGCCGCGAGGCGGAAAGGCCCGCATGTTTCCCAAAAGCGGCTTCTTCTCCCCGCGAATGTGAGTCTCGAACATGGCATGAACATGCGGGACCTTCCAGTCGGTTGCGTCGGGGCCAGGCCGGGGCGGGCCGGGCGGAATGTCGGTCGCGTAGTCGCCAATGCGATGATTCAGGTGGTTCTCGCCCAGCTCGGCCCAGAGCGCCTTGAGCTCGTCTCTGGTCAGACCGCTGCCTGGCGCGGGAATTGGCTCGTTCAGGAGAATCGAGGCGACCGCGCCTCCGAGACAGTGGCCTGGCCAGCGCGAGATGTCTTTGTTCTGGGCGATGTTGGCTTCGTAGAATCTCGCCTGGGTATTGAAGAGCTGGTCGTACTTGAGCAGGGGCGAGGGCGTCTGGAAGATGGTGATCTCGCCCCCCTTCTCTTTGTTGGGGCCGGTCCAGGAGAGGTCGTCGTAAAGGTTGGGAAACCAGGTCGCCTCGTCGCCGGGTGGAGGCAGGCTTTCCAGCAGTCCATTTGGCCCGGCCAGCACGATGTCCTGACCGGGAGGAATGTAGCCTCCCGGCGAGGCGACCATCTGGTCGTCGCCACGCACCATCGACGAGTCCATGTTGACCCGGCCGTTGCCCCCGGCCCAGGGTTCGTGAATCGCATCCGACTTGGTGGGCCAGTAGTAGAAATTCCAAGGTTTCTTGAGGCTCTGCCCCACCTGGATAAACGTGGTTTCCACGGTATAGGGCTTCTGGGCGCCCAACACCCGGAAGCTATACCATCCCTGCTGGTCAAAGCCGATCTCCTGACCGTTCTTTCTCTCCTTCTCGCTGGGGCCGTTGGGCCCCTTGAGCTCGACCACCTTGCCGGAGGACGCCTTGACCGTAAGCTCGCCGCCAAAACGCGTGGGGACGTAGACGCCAAAGTAATGGTCGCCATTTTGCCCAGCGAGTGATCCACCCAGAGGGAGGGTCGTAACTCGCTCGGCGGCCTGTGCGCCTGTGGCCATCCCCAGGAAGGCGAAGAACGCCCCGATCACGTAACCACCGAGCCCGATGCCAATACGCATGCTGCCTCCCAAATACCGGTGTTGAGATAAACACGCCGACTGGTCACGATTCCCAGTATACTTAGAGAACGCCCGTGTTCCCTATACACTCTGGTAATCAACATCCTCTGAAGCCGACGCTGCTTCCTCAATTACCCAATCATGGTTCGGCTTCGAAGTGGGTGTGGGTGGATAGCATTTGACGAAGTCGAGAACCCTATCCTCTTGAAACTCGGTAAAGCCCCTAGAGTTCCTCAAGCCAGCAAGTTCTCGATTTTCTCAAGTTCAGTGAACGCAAGGCAGGGGTATGCCGATAACCAGCTATGGCCACCCCTGGGGTGGAGAGCGAGAGTCGGCCAAGATGACCGGCTTCTGGCTTCCGCCACCGAACCGAGGCCTTCGTGTTTGTCGCCTTCGCGGAGAAGGAGACATGGTTCATGAGCTGACCTCTGATTCAGAGTTTGGCTGATTGAACGACGACAGGAACGGTGGTGATGGCGATCGGACGTTGTGCAGCATCGGCCGTGCCGACCATCAGGGGAATGTCAGCTCACCGACTCGATCGAGACGTTCGACCGACAAGCTCCACTCTTCACAGAGGACATCGCGATGACCAGTGCGGTTCTCGTTGTTGCCCTGAGTCTCACGGGACAAAGCCCTCAAGGGGCTTATCCCGCGGCTCAGGCTCCGGCCAAGGTTGCCCCGGCTCCCCAGGCTCCGGCCAAGGTCGCTCCGGCTCCCCAAGCCCCTTCCAAGATCGCCCCGGCTCCTCAGGCTCCGTCGAAAATCGCCCCGGCTCCCCAAGCCCCGGCGAAGATCGCTCCGGCTCCCCAAGCCCCGGCGAAGTATGCCCCGGCTCCCTACGCTCCGGCCAAGGTTGCTCCGGCTCCTCAGGCCCCGGCGAAGTATGCCCCGGCTCCTTACGCTCCGGCCAAGGTTGCTCCGGCTCCTCAGGCCCCGGCGAAGTATGGCCCCGGCTCCTTACGCTCCGGCCAAGGTTGCTCCGGCTCCTCAGGCCCCGGCGAAGATGGCCCCGGCTCCCTACGCTCCGGCCAAGGTTGCTCCGGCTCCTCAGGCCCCGGCGAAGATGGCCCCGGCTCCGTATGCTCCGGCCAAGGTTGCTCCGGCTCCTCAGGCTCCGGCCAAGGTTGCCCCGGCTCCCCAGGCTCCGGCCAAGGTTGCCCCGGCTCCCCAGGCTCCGGCCAAGGTTGCTCCGGCTCCCCAGGCTCCGGCCAAGGTTGCTCCGGCTCCCCAGGGTATTCCTTACGCCCCGGCCAAGGCGGCTCCCCAGCATTGAATTGAATCTTCCGGTTCAAGCCGGCCGATTCTCACTCTGCGCGGCTTGACCGCGAAGGCTGGGCTCGGTTGGTTCTGGACTGCATACCGAAGGCGGCGCGTTTCTTCGACGAGGCGCGTCGCCTTTAGTGTTTTTGAGGAGGCGAACTTTCACGCGGTGGTAGCGTGCGACCGGCACCAAAGATCGAAGTCGATTTCGAGTTGTTCGGCCGCTTTCGCTATTGGCCCCGGCAAGGGAATGAGGCCATGAGTCCGGGCCAGGGACTGATAATTAATGATACTCCGGCCACCCACGAATACCGGAATCGTTTGCACCGCTTCGAGCTCCTGAAATCGCTTCTTGACATTCCGTGAGAGCACGAACGAGAGGGCCAGGGCCGAGGGCCGCAACCGCCCGATGGCCGCCTTGAACTCCCGGACCGGCAAGTCAACTCCCAGGTTGTGAACGCGCCAACCCCGCAACTCCATGGCGTGGTGAAAGATCAATAAACCCCCCTCGTGCCGGTCTCCTTGCACGGTGCCGGCGATCAGGCAGCGGGCCGGATTGGAATTGGCTCGCCTGGCCGCCTCGATCAGATCGCTCAGTTTCCGCCTCAGAAACACGGTGATGAGCCGCTCTTCGTAGACCGAGTAAATCTGCCGAAACCATCCTTCCCCGGCCTCGACTAGGGTTGGGTAGATGACTTGATCGACCAAGCTGGACGGATCAAGCCTGTACGCAAGCCTCTCGAACTCACGCTCCGCGCCCTGGGCATCTCCCGTGATCAGCAGGTTGATGAGCTGCGAATTGGCGTTTTCACCAACGACGTCATTGGCGGCAGGCTGAAGCTGGCCCAGGTCGAGACCTCCGGTCTGAAAGCTCGCGATCAGCTCGCTGATCGATTGCCGGTTGTCGCGACTGAGGTGTGTGAGACGGCAAAGCATCTGAACCTGGCCGCGATCGTACCTCCGATGGCCGGACGCCGAGCGCCCCGGGACGGGAAAACCGTAGCGGCGTTCCCAGACCCTGAGAGTATGGCAACTGATTCCGGTCAGTTTCGACACGGCGGCGATCGAGTATTCGGCGGGCGGAACCGCTGGGCGCGGCGTGCATGCGACGTCGTCGGGCTGGTGCGCCTGGCCGGCGTCTGAGGCGGCGAGTTGGTGGTGGTTTGAAGGAGAGTGAATTTCCATGAAGCTCGTTTCCGCGATCGGCGCGGTCTCGTGCAAGGAGCTGGTGTCACTTTCGCGCCTAACACGCTTTTCAGTATAGGGTTTGCGAGGATTCGTGCCAAGGTTCCAGCGAGCCCGCGCAGGCGGTTCTCTAATCGTCAGGCAGAACTCGCCAGAATGCCCCACGTTTCCATTGGTCATCACGTGTACGGCGGTACCAAAAAAGACCTATCCTTCCTGTAGAGCCTCGAGGAAGTGCGAAACCACCCGGTTCTCGCTGTCATGCCGAATGTCACTCACACCTGATGTTTCAATCTTTGTCAATCCAGCATTTGCGACCACCTACCTCAAAACCGACCACGGAGTGTGTTTACGATGAATCCGCTATTCAAACTGGCGACAAACGTGGCCACAACCACAGCCAAACGAAAAGCTCGTCCCCGCCTCGAAGCGCTCGAAGACCGTCTGCTCCTGTATTCCACGCTGGGCGGCCAGTGGGCTTTTGGCAGCCGCATCACCTACAGTTTCGTCCCCGACGGGACCAGCGTCGGCGGTACACCGAGCGTCCTCTTCCAGACGCTGAATGCCAGGTTTCCGACGGCCACCTGGCAACTTCAGTTCCAGAAGGCCGCCGCTGTCTGGCAGGCTGTCACCAAGATCAACATGGCCCAGGTTACCGACAACGGCACCGCGATCGGTGCCAACGGCAACCAGCAGGATGATCCGCGATTTGGAGACATCCGGATCAGCGCGATCCCACAAAGCTCGGGAACGCTGGCCGTTGCGTTCTTGCCCCCGCCCTATAACGGAGGCTCGGATGCGGGCGACATCGTCTTCAATTCCAGCATTTCCTGGCAGATCGACTCCGCTTACGACCTGGAAACCGTGGCGATCCATGAGATGGGCCACGCGCTGGGAATGGGACACTCGCAAATCACCACCGCCGACATGTACGCGTATTACGACATCAACGCCACGAAGCAGACCCTGACCACTGATGACTCCAGCGGCATCCAGACGGTCTACGGGACACGTCAGTACGACCAGTTCAACAGCAACGGGAATAGTAATGGGCTTAGCACTCGCGCGACGAACCTGAACTCGTATATCGATGCCAAAGGTCAAGTGGCGATTCCGAGTCTTGACATCACGAAGTCGACACAGGCCGAATGGTTCTACGTCACGGTACCGTCCAGTACCACGGGTACGATGGTCGCCACGGTTCAGTCGTCCAATCTGAGCTCTCTCAGTCCCAAAGTGACGGTATACGACGCCTCGGTCAGGGGTCTCGCCAGCGCTTCTTCCTCCAATTTCGGCGATACGGTCACCGTGTCGATCCCCGGTGTTCAGGCCGGTCAGAGTTACTACGTCCGGGCTTCCGGTAATAGCGCCGGCACGGTGTTCGGCGGGTTTGGTCTCAAGCTTAATTTCGGCAGCCAGTACCAGCCGCCGATCGCACCTCCGAACACGGTGGTTTTGCAGCAACCCGATCAGGGTGGAGGCAGTGCCTACGGCCATGTGCCGGTGGTCATTGTCGGCAACCTTATAAGCTTCGGAGAGGCGTATACCGCGTCGCCCTCCAACAGTGGAGCGAATCACCAGCAGCAACGCTACGGCACCACTACTGGTGTCGATACGGTTTTTTCCCACAGGAAAGTCGAGTTTCATCACAGTGGTTCGTCGCGGCCCCAGCCGGCACTTGGCTCGGGCGTCCTCAGCCACCGCTTCGGCCCGCTTCATCGCGCGTCGAACGGTCTGGTTCTCCAGGAGTCGCGCTCCGGGAAAGTGGCTCATTCGGGCTCATGAACCTGTTCAAGACGATCTCGGAGCGTCCGGGATCGTCTGACCATCTTGTCGTCTCGGTTTCGAAGCAGGGTCTTGTGACGAATCTTACCTCGGCCAGACCCTCAGTTAACATGAATGCTCAAGTTTACATGATATTTTCTCTGTCCGTGGTGCTTCCATGAGCCGCGTCATCCGAGTGCAGCGACACACGAACCGCCGCCGCAGACCTTCACTTGAACACCTCGAAGCTCGCTGGTTGCTTTCAACAGCCGAGCGACGTGATGCTATCCTGTCAGCGGGGTCTCAGGCGGCATCAAGACCCAACTGATCAGCGTAAACACGTTCACACAGTCTCCCAGCTTCCTCGACGTGAGATTCGATCAAGAAATTGGAGGCGACTTTGGATACTGGTATGACGGCGACGTCATGCTCGATCAAGTCGATGAATTCGGCAACTCGACGCCCGCGCCTGGATTCGACCCCAGCAACCCTCCGTTGGCTGACGTTACGTCAAACACCTACGAGGCGAGCATCCCTGTCAACCAGGCCCTGTCTCCCGGGCTATATCGGATTGTCCTGGTGTGTCCGACGGAGATCTCGAACCTGTACGGTCCGTGGACAGAGAACCAGCCCCTGGCCGACTTCACGGTGGGTCAGCCGGATCCCCCAGTGGTCGTTCCGCCGGATCCCCCATTGGTCGTTCCGCCGGATCCCCCAGTGGTCGTTCCGCCAGATCCCCCCGTCGTGGTTGTTCCGCCAGGCGCGACCTTGAGCGACGCGACCAACCTCGGCACTCTCGGGCCCCAGGTTCAAACGGTTTCAGGGAAGCTGGATTTCTCGGGTGGACAGAACAATGTCGCCTTGTACAAGGTGACGCTTGGCCCGGGGCGGTATACCTGGCGGCTGGGACTGGAGCTCGACGCCCAGCAGAAGGGCAGCGGGTTTGCCGTGTCTCTCTTCGACGGATCAGGTAATGTCCTGACCACTCGATACGCCGGTGCCGGGCTGAAAAGCTCTCCGAACAATCCCTTCCTCTTCATGGGCCTCCCTTTGGGGGTGTATTATATCGGCGTCTCCGGCGCGGGTAACCTGCCCGTCCAGCCCGACAACCCCGGTGGTTACAACCCGGTCGATGGAACGGTTGGCACCGGGAGGACGACGCTGCCTGGCGGCGACTTCCAACTGAATCTGGTCGCTGACATCGCCGACACACCCACCAAGGTCACTGGATTCGCTCTCAACTGGCAAGATCCTCTGTCGCCCACGCCCGACCGGCTTCACCATCTCCTTTTCCGGGCCGATCGATCGGAGCACCCTGCTGGGATGGATGGGCGTGGTCACGGGACTTCAAGTGGTTGACGCCACCAAAAAACCTGGCCGGTCCTATGTGTGTCCTTGCAGAACGACCAGCAGTGAGCTTCGTCTTCAGCCAGCAGATTCCCGCCGGACAGTACAGCTTGAAACTTGCGGATTCGGGCGGCCTCAAGGATCTGGCTGGTCAATCACTGGTTGGCTCGGGTGCGAGTGCCGACGTGCTGGCCACCTGGAGCGTGTCCTCGCGCGTCAGACCCGCTCTGCCCAATGACCTGGGGGTGGTCTGGCCATCAGAGATTGACGGGATCCCCCAGTCAGCGACGATCGCGCCCGGCCAGACCAACGTGTACCGTGTGGTCATCCCAGTAGCCGGATTGTACACGCTCCAGACGAGGCTTCAGGGCGGTTCGCTGGACGTTCAGCGGCTGGGGAAAGACGGCCTGGTCGTACTCGATCGGAACGCAAAGGCCCCAGTCACGAACTACGTAATGGACCTGAAGGCTGGTGTTTATCTGATCTCGATGACCTCAGTCGGCACACAGTCCGCCCGGTTCACTGGGCGTTGAAACCCCCAACCATTGCGGATTCGATAGCCGACAACGGAGTCGGACAGGTGCCGGCCCTGAGCTTGCGGTTGGCCAGCTCGACAGTTCCCGTCCTCGTCCAGAACACACCGGGCGGCACGAGCACCGTGAGCCCTGAAAACGTGGCGATCGTCTCTTCGCCGACAGGGCCCGTCTACACGCTGCCACCAACCCCGCTGTCGCCATCCGGTGTTCAGCTTGCCGTCGCGGCCGCTTCCAGTCCTTCCGCTTCCCCTGGTGGTTTAGCGCCCATTCCCGCGAGCCTCCTGGTCACCGTGAACTCGGGATTGCTGGGAGGGGCCTCGGGTCAAAGCGAGGCACTCGCGGCGGTGGGGCCGGCGGTGCCCGGCGGCACCGTGGCCTTGACCGATAGCGCATCGGGACTGATGCGCGGCATCCTTTACGTGTCGCGAGGAACGGTTGAGGACCAGACCTCGATTCGGCCGGAGGACGCTCCAGGTCTGGCGGGACCCTCCGTGGTCGATCCAGGCTCGACCGGCTCGACCTTCGCCGGGGCGGCGGCAAGCCTCGAAGCGGCCCAACGATCGTCGCAGGCAGACGCCGCGGCGCTCGTTCAGGCCGATCGGCTCGCCGGCATCGCGGCGATGCTCGGCCGCTTGTTCTCACTGGGAAGCGGCACGGACGAGATATCGCCCCCACAGAACGGTCCAGCCGCGCCGCAGGAGCTTCTGGCCGATGCGGAGACGGTGTTGCCTGGTTCGTCGTACGGCGAAGCGAACACCAGCCGGTCCGATCGGATCGAGCACGCCGAGATCGGCGTGCCCACCACTCTGCTCTTGGTATCGGCGGCCGCTTATCGCCTGCGTCAACTAACGTCTCGCTGGTGGCGCCGCTCGCACGACAGGAAAGAACCCCAGCAGAGGCCGCAGCCGAGTGGTCTCGGTCCAGGCCCTCGATCCTTCCGAAAGAAAACGGTCGCGACGAGCGGCCAAAGGCCATCCGTGATATGTTGAGCGTGCGAATGCCGGTCAAGCCCCTTCAAGCGGTCAAGGGAAAGAGGGATTGGCAACCGCGTGACCCGACCGGCAGAATGAAGTGATCCTGAGCACGTTTTGCGCGTCTCACACTTCAGGCGTCTCAGCGCAGGGAGGAATCATGGACAGGCTGTTTCGGCGGCATCTTGTCGTGGTCGCGATCCTGTCCGCCTGCTGCGCCGGATGCGGCTCGCCGCCTCTGTTCCAGGTCGAAACGCGTATTCTGCCCGATGGAAGCTGCCAGCGGATGATCTGGCAGCCGAAGGGCGAGATGCTGCCCAAAGACGCACTCGAGCCCGCCTGGAATGCGCGATGGAACTCGGTGGGTCCGGTTGATGTTCCCCCGGCGTTCGCCAAGCAGTATCCCTCACATGGCGATCACCAGTACTTCATGGCGAAGGGCACGTTTTCCAGTTCGAGAGAGATCCCGCCACACTTCCGCTATACCATCGAAAGTTGCCCTGAGGTTGGGGCCAGCGAGCTTTCGCGGTCTTACGACCGTGCCGATTATGGCCTCGTCGTCGAGCACCGCTGGCGCGAAAAGCTCACCAACATCGTCACCCTGAGCGGCTTCCTCAAGGCGCGCGATGAGTTTCTCGACCTGGCGATGCCGCTGGCGGAGAAGGCGATCGAGCAGGTCTATGGCACCAGATACGACGTGAAGAATCTTGTGGTTGAGGTTCGATCGCAGGGAAGACGGTTCCTTGAGCAGGTCGCGATCGTTTTCTACGAAGTCCTGATTCAGGATCTTACGCAAGCCGAGCAGTACACTCGCCTTGCCGCCGTGGCGAAACCCTTCGGGCTCGATCTCTTCGATGCCAGGGGAGGCTTGGTCGAAGGCGAGGAAGGGGGTAAGCGGTTTCAGGGGTTTCTCCGCGGGCTCATCTCTCGGAGCGTGCGATACCGCGATGGCGGGGCACTGACCAACGCCGAGGTCCAGTCCATCGTCGAGAGCAACAAGCCTCCGTTTTCCACAGTCTGGGAATCGTTCGCCAAAGAGCACAAGACCGAGTTCGAAACCCAGCTCTTACCGCGACTGGTCCGCATGACGGGCCTCTACCACCTGCCGCTGGCCTTCATGTTCCAGGGGGGCCCGAAGTTCGCTTTCTCTCTTCGCCTGCCGGGCGCGCTGACCGAGACCAACGGCACCATCGACGGACCGGGCACCACCTCATGGCGATTCGGAGAGGAGCGGTTGTTTCCCGACGGCTTCTCGATGAAGGCGCGGAGCCTCGACTGGCGGCCCGAAGCTCAACAGAAGATCCTGGGCCATGTCGTGCTGGCCGATCGCGCCTCGGCCGAGGCGTTCATCGAGATCGTGAAGGATTGTCCAGCGTTGCTCGATGCGGTACGTGCGGCAGGCCAGACAGGCGAGGCGAGACCCCTTCGTGAATTTCAGCCCAATACTGAGGGCGAGCGGGTTCAGGCGACCAGGCTCCGAGAGCTCCTGGGACTTTGAACATTCTCTCTGGCCGGGTTAGCAGGAGGCCCCAAGGGACGTCATGGGTGGGCCAGTAGGAACGAAGAAAGGACTTGAACCACAAAGATCTCAAAGAGCACGAAGCAAGACAATGACCGTTTGATGTGTTGCTGACTTTCCAATCCTTTTGTGCAGCAGCCTGCTGCACAAGTCGTCCGCGTCGCCTTCGGAGGCTTGAGTCGGCTTTCACGGTCAGGAGCTGGTTGATCCGCGCCCATACACCAACTCAACAATGCCGGTCTTGTAAGCGACGACGTCCTTCAGTCGCCATCTCGTTTCGGTGCTGGAATTGCCGAACAGGCGCAGGCCGTCACCCAATAGGACCGGCACCACCGATAATCTGATTTCATCCACCAAGTCGAGCCTGAGAAAACTCTGGCACAACATAGCCCCTCCCACGAGCCAGATGTTTCCGTATCGAGGCGCGAGTATCTCATCAACCAATCTCTTGAGATCGCCCGAATAGAACTCCACGCTCTTCCTCGTGGACGGCAGTTCTCTACTTGTGACCACGACGGTCGGAGTATGACCATATGGCCAGCCGAGCTGAAGTGCGTGTTCATACGTACGAGAACCCAGCACATAGCAGTCAATAGCTCTGACGAGCCTCTTCAGCACTCTCTTCAGAAACCCCTCGTTCGTACACCTCTCCGGAAATGTCGAGCCACGACACACTGTTGTCGTGCTTGGCGATGAAGCCATCAAGACTTGACACCACGTGCAGCGTTATCGTCAATCTGCTTGGGTTCAAATCACTGCGCGCCATATTTCCTCACGCGTGTGGGTCGACGTGGGTCGTGCGCGAATCTAGCCGCCGCGGCGCACGGGGTGGTCACAATGAAACATATACAAATTCTACATATTTCGATGGTTCCGGCGGACGCCACCGGGCGAGATTCGCCTGGACTTCTGCCCATCGAAACACATCGCAAACGACTCGAGGAGATAAAGTGAGAATCAAATCCACCGGTGATCACTGTAAAACGCGTACGATGCAACTGCATCAAGGCTTACGTCATCGTGGGCCAAATGTTGACCCGAATGAGCATTGCGATCTCGGGGTCAGTGGCTTTTCACCCTGTCTGCCATCTCGTGCGCGGTTTTCACCACGATCGTCTCGATATCGTCGGCCAGCGGGGCAGGGTAGGGGCTGCCGTAGAAGGCTTCGCCGGCCTCGTAACCTCCTTCTTTCAATACGCGAACCGATGGGATATAACCCACGACGTCGTTGGCGTACGCGGCCACCCAGAGCGAACGGCCGCTGGCCCCGAGCTCTTTCTGAAGGCGAATCGCGTAATCGACCACGACCTCGCCAGAAAGGGCAAGCAGTGTCAACTCCTCGCCCAGCGCGAAGGCTTGCACGGCGTAGGGATACTCGGACTTGATGGGTTTTCCCTGGTCGATGGCCTCTATCATCCGTTGCGCGTGCCGCTTGCGGCCGGTGTTCGAATCGCCCAGCAGCTTCTGGTACGAGGCCCGATCGGTGGGACCGCCGAAGTGAATGGTCGTCTCGGTGAACGCCGAGCGGAGCGAGCCGGTGAGCGCGGTCATCATGGCCGGACGATCGAGAGCGAGCTTGACGGCGTCTCCCAGCTCGCGGCCGTGTTCTTTAGCCAGGTCGAGCGTGCCATAGGGATGTGGGTCGGCATCGCCCGCGCAGCCGGTCACGAACAGGGCCGTCGCGCCCGGGTAGACCGATTCGACGCGGTCTTGCGCGTAACCGGCGTAGTCGGGGTCGATACGCATCATGTCCGGTCGGTGCGTGGTGTTGTGGCAAGCATACCCGAAGACGATCGCCATCGGCTTGCCGCTCTGGTCAAGGACGCGAAGAATCGGCACACTTTCATCGGTGGGTCCGGCAGGGTTCTTGCCCAGCTTGATCCCCCTGGCCGTGGGCTCGCGGCGGTTGAGCGCGAAGTGGGCCCGGCCGATCGTGTATGACAGGCTCGCCGGCTGCATACGGCCGAGCGCCTCGCCGACCAGGGCGACGAGCTTCTTCTCGAGGTCTCGCGTGTAGTCGAGGTTGTTCTGAGCGCCCTCGCGCACGACGCCGCCGGACCTCATGCGATCGAGGCTGTCGATGGGAGTCGGGCCGGAGTGACAGTGCGAGGCGAAGAGCGCGAGATGGTCGCGTGGCAGGCTGTATTTCTCCTTGACCTGATCGGCGACCCGGGTCGTGAAGGCCCGGCTGAATCCGATGATGTCGCAAGTGACCAGAACGACGCGATTTCCTTGTCCATCGGCCAGCGCGAGCGCCTTGGCGAAGAGCGGATGCGCCACGCCTTGCGACGGGCTGGAGCGCGAGGCATAGCCCGACATCCATACCGAGGCGGCGGGCGTGGTCTCCACGCGCGCGACACCGGCCTTCCAATCGGAGCTTGCTCGTGCCGCATTCCCCGCACTGAAAGTTAGCAGAACGAGCAAGTTGGTCCAGCAACACAGCCTTCGGAACGTTCTCACCATCATGGTCTCCTTCCACAGGGTATGTCGTGCCGAGATCGCATGATTATGATCGGGCCCGGCAGGCCAGGAAAAGGGGCCAGAGGCCGATCGCGTCAGTCGGTTCGAGCGGGGGAGATTCGTTGCCGTGCGATGTCCGCCAGGTGTCCCATGCCGCGATCGTTTCTGCCGAGAGAAGGGAGTCGATCGCCAGATGATGGCCGCGACGGACCATCCAGGTCAGGTGGCGAATGAGGGCGGCCGGTTCCAGGCCTCGGATCGCCGCCGCTTCGGCGATGGTGAATCCGCGGTCCACCAGCCGCCAGGTCCATTCTTCCGTTGAAACATGAGTTGAAGCAGGGGCGACGGCGGGTTGGTGCTGAGCTCCGGGCTTCGAGGAAGTCGTCGAGGGCGGGGTCGGCAGACCCACGCCCAACGGGGCGCGCGGGAGACCCGCGACAGACGACATGGGCGGAGTGAAGTCACTCTCGGTTGGCCGCGCCGACTCGCCCTCCCGATCCGCTTCTCCCGCTGTGCGCGGATGACTGGAGATGGCTTCCAGTAGTGCCGAGCCGTGGCGCTCGATGCGGAGCTCGGCCGAGTCCCTTGATGGCCGCAAGGGCGGCTGGCGTCATGGGCCGCTGGCGCACCAGCGCCTCGAGGATCTGGTTGGTGAAGATGCAGTAAGCCGGTTGCTTGAGCTCGCGCGCCCAGTCGGTCCGGAGCGATCTCAAACGTTCCCAGAGCGGGTCACCCGCCAGGTCGCCTGGATCTGGAGAGTCGGACTCCGGGAGGACGGCGATGGCCGGTAAAGGCTCGGTGCGGCCAGCAGGCTCGACCTTCGCCGGCGCCGGGCGATGCGAGACCAGACCACCGCGTCGAATGCGTTCGACCAGGTCTTCCGGAAGATCAAGGACGAGGTCGGGTGCGTCCTGGCCGCGGAGCCATCGCCAGCCTTGATCGGAAAGCGTGACCACCGGCTTGTAGCGATCGACGTCCTGGGTCTCGATCAGCTTGATCCTCGTGAGCGCGTCGATGATGTCGGTAAGGTCCTTGCGCGTGAATCCGCTGTCGCGGAGAATTCCATAAGTGCTCAGTTGATCGAGCTTCCCCTTTGACATCCGTTCCGAGTCCGAGCCGGTAAGCATTTGCACCACGGCCACCTTGCCGAACCGGCCCTTGGCCCGGGCAACACCCGAGAGAACCTTCAGGAGCAGCTCGCGGCCGCGTGGAGTATCAATCGGGGCAACGGCCGGTGCGGCGAAGAGCGAATCTGTACCGGGCCGGCAGTTGTCGCAGCTTCGGCAGGAGCTTGCACCCGAGGTCCGCTCGCCGAAGTAATTCAAGATGTAAGAGCGGCGGCATTGAGTGTTGCGCGCGTACTGGATCATGCGCTCGAGCTTGTCATAGCCGTGTTGCTTGCGCTTCTCGAGTGTGGCGAAATCAATCTGCAGGTCGCGGGCCTTGCGCGTGCGGTCGATCACGCGAATGGCGTTGCCGCGAAAGGGGGGCACGTAGTCGATCGGCAGGTCGCCGATCAGCGAATGGATCGCCCGGTTCAGGGCGGGCCGGTCGAGGCCCAGGGCGGCTGCCAGCTCGTCGGGCCGAAAATAAACCGGCTCGCCAAGACGGCCCCGAACCAGGCCTTCCAGCCCCAGCAGCACCGTCCGCTGGACGTGGGCCTGAGGACCAAGCCGATCGACTAGGCTGGGGCCGGCACCCGTCTCGTCGGGCTCAATGTTGATCCGGACGATCGCCATGTTCTCGCGCGGCAGAAACTTCTCGATCGCCCCGAACTTGTCGAGGATTCTGAGGATCGAGCCCACGGCCGACTCGTTCAGGTCCAACCCCGCCGTCTCGCGAATCTCGGCGTGGGTCAGCTCGATCGGGTCGTCAGCGTGCTGTCGCAGAAACTCATACACCTGGTAAATCGCGCCACGCGGCGGATACTCGTTGTCGATGAACAATTCCTGAAGGAATCGGTCGGCAAAGGAATAGAGCAAGAGACAATTCGAGGCGAGGCCATCGCGCCCGCGCGCCGGCCTCTTGGTAGTAGGCTTCCAGTGTTCCCGGAAGGTTGAAGTGGATGACCGAGCGAATGTCGGCCTTGTTGACGCCCATGCCGAACGCGTTGGTCGCCACCACGATCTCGGCCTCGCCTTTCATGAACCTTTCCTGGGCCTCGGTCCGCTGCTCGCGAGTCAGTCCGGCATGATAGACGACCGTCTCCCGGCGCAGTTCTTTTCTCAAGTAGCCGGCGACGGTCTCGCACTTGGCTCGGCTCGAAGCGTAGATGATGGCCGGCCCACGATCGGCGTCGAGCGCGCGTGCCAGCTCCTGAAGCTTGGATTCGTCTCTGCTGGCTTCCACCACGGCGTAGCGAAGGTTCGGTCGGTCAAAGCCGGTGATGAAAAGAGCGGGATCACGCAGCTCGAGCTGGGCGGCAGATATCGCGCCGAACGGCGTCAGTGGCCGTTGCCGTCAGCGCGATGCAAGTGGGAGATCCCAATCGCTGGCGGGCCTGGCCCAGCCGGGCATAGTCAGGCCGAAAGTCGTGTCCCCATTCACTGATGCAGTGAGCTTCGTCAACGGCGAGCAGGCTAGGTTTGACCCGCGCCATCATCGCCACGAACCTCGGGCTGCGGAACCGTTCCGGAGCGACGTAAACCAGGTCGAAGCGACCGGCCTCGACGTCGAGCATCCTTGCGCGTTGTTCGGCGGGGTCCAGCGTGCTATTGATCAGAGTGGCACGGATCCCGCGCTCAGCCAGTGCGTCGACCTGATCCTTCATGAGGGCGATCAGGGGGCTGATCACCAAGGTGATACCCGGCAAGAGGAGGGCCGGCAACTGATAGCACAAACTCTTGCCGCCCCCGGTCGGCATCACGCACAGAACGTCCTGCCCGCGCAAAACGTGCTCGATCACCTCTCGCTGGCCGGCGCGGAACTGCTCGAGCTCGAATCGTTCGCGGAGGGTGCGCTCCAGATCGATCGGGCTCTCCGCCGCGCTCATGAGACAGGTTCCTCGAGAATCGGACTGATGTCACAGCCATTATAAAAGAAGCGCACCCTTGCGCGCAGCCGGTTGCACCCGGCCAGTCTGTCCGGCGGGAGGCCCATTTGGCCGCTTTGCGGCCATGAAACCACGACAAAACGCGTCATCACGAGGATTCACTGCCCGGAAAGTGGGCACGAAGAGCCCATTGGAGCTTAAAATGACGTGTAAGAACTTCACACTTTGCCGCAATTTCGCCCGCTTCTTTGGCAACTTCCACACTCTGAGTCGAAAACTGCTGTAATTCGGGAAAAATTGTTCGTCCGAATCTCAGAATCCCATTGACGGCGAACCGCCCCGAAGTTAGATTAGGGCGTAAGTTGTCTGGCTCATGACGGGTCGGGTAACACGAGGCTAAGTAGCCCTGTTCAGGCTTTCGCTGCCTGGAGAGGGCTTTTTTTGTCCCTGGAGTGGTCGTTTACCGAAACAGATCGGCCGTTCGCGATACCAGGCAAGGCTCTTCGGCGTCTAGGTCAGTGAACGCTTTCGGTTGAAATGGCCCTCCGAACCTGCGGCTCCGAATTGTCGGCACGCCGATTGCTGCTATTCCAGCGTCCTCTCGCGACAGGGTTCTCTCCTATCCACCAAGCAGTTGACTCATGAACCGAACAATAATTCCTCGAACCGATGCGCCAGGACGAGCCGTCGTTTCCGATTCAATCGACCTCCGAGAGGCTCGCCTTTGGGACCGCGCCGGCTCAACCTCACGCTCCTTTACAGCGGTCGGCGGAGCGGTTGCTCCCAGGCCAACAATAGTGCCGGTGAGGGCGGAGGCCCAGCGTTCGGCAGTCGCAGTCAAGAAATTTAAGATCGACCATTTCACATCCGTCCCGCTAGGGTCGCTGCCTCGTTCCGCTCATCACAGAGCTTGCGATCCATTTCAAAATGATCATATGGCGACGTCAGCCAACCTTCGCGATCGCAGTGATGTCCGATCTGGCGTACACCTGGAAGTTCTTCCTTTTCTCCACGGGAGTGGCCGCGCCCGAGAGACGGAGGCAGTAAGCGATGCGCTGGGCGAACCAGAGCGGGCGGCCGAGTCCCCGTGCGAGGTCGGCCGTGGTGAACGGCTCGCGCCAGTCGCGGTCTTCGGGGAGAAGGCTCCAAAGATCTTGCGCTTCCGCGAGCAGTTTCCTGTCTCGAACCTCGACCAAGCTTCGATCGGCTACCTTGTAGCCGGGGTGGCGGCGGCGAGGCAGCCTGAATTCGTCGATCGACACCGCCAGGACCTCAAGGATCAGGTTTGGGTGCGGGAAGATACACGCCAGCCCAACCAAGTCTTCAAAGAAGTCGAGCATTTCTCCGTGCTTGGGACTGCGCCGGGCCGACAGGTTGGACCCGTCGAGTCTCGACCGTCGGACGACGCGCCGCTCCACGATAACCGGCTTGACCACTCGCATCCGATGTGCGACCAAAAGGCGCCGAAGCTTGGTGCGCAGCGGACCGAGCGCACCCGACTGGATCTCGATGAGCTGACCGGAAGAGTCCACGGCGTCGATGCGGAAGCCTTCGAGGAACACCTCGCATCGGCCCCCCGAAGCGTCTCCGTACCGGTCTTTGAGCGCGCGGTGGAGGCTCGTCTCCATCGGCTTCATCCTTGAAAAAAAGGAAACGTCCCGGCCTCAACCGGATTCCGCCGAGCCCCGTCATCCGGGGGCGGGCAGCGGTTCAACCCCCAGGTCACGAATCGTCAAGAGGGTACGGAAAGCATACCCTCGCGCCGCAAACGCTTCCGCCGCGCCCTCGAGACGATCGAGGATGACAGCCACCACCGCGACTTTGCAGCCAAGCGATTCGACGGCTTCGATCGCGCGGAGCGAAGAACCACCCGTGGTTGCCACGTCGTTAACGATCGCGACGGTGGAACCTGCCTCGAGCGGGCCCTCAATGAGACTCGCGGTCCCGTGAGCCTTGGCTTCCTTCCGGACCAGGAAGCCCTTCAGGCGTTCTTGCCCATGGGCTGTCGCCATGGCAAGCGTGGCGCCGACGATCGGATCGGCCCCCATTGTCAAACCACCCAGGGACGTCACGTCCGGATAAGGCGCGAGGAGATCGAGCATGCCCCGACCGATCAGGCTCGCCCCCTCGGCCGACAGAGTGACCTTTCGACCGTCAATGTAATAATGAGAGGAACGGCCACTTGCCAGCGTGAACTTCCCAGTTCGTAACGCCTCACGCTTCAGGAGCGCGACGAGCTGCTGCCGGTCATGACGCTCCCATTGCGAAGTCATGCCAGTTCTCCCTTCCGAGCCGCATCTGAATCTCTAAAGGCGCCTACGACTTACCGTAGCAGATCATGGTCCCCAGACCTAGATCAAGCACAATCGTAGCCCAGTACTTGGCAGTGAAGGTGCGATTGGTGAGCCACAGACAATCAGCTCAAGTCCGAGTGAATTTGTCTAAGAAAAAATGCAAAAAAATTTCGACAAGCCCTTTCCTCATAGCAACCGCTCTTCTACGATGAAGTCAGGCTGGTGTCAGCACGATCAAACGCTGGGCGGGTTTGGGAGTGCTACACGGAATATGAAGTGTGGGTAGTAACGCTTGGTTCGGAGATCCGAGGTCATCCGGCAGGCACAACAACCTGAAGTTAACCCGGAGAGGCTGCGGGATACGGAGGGTTTGCCGTCTGCGGAAGGTGGCCAGATTCGGCGCACGATCAAGCGAAAGGGACATGATGCGTAACAGCCAGCATTCCTCTGACATGGACGGTCTCGGCGGCATGGACGCCTCATCGGCCGATCTCCTGAAGCCCCGTGAGGAGCGCAAGCTGCTGCAGGAGATGGGAGACTGCAAAACGAAGCTCGCTCACGCACTGGCCGGCATCGAGGACATCGAGGTTCCGCGTGGAGCCGATGATCCCCAAGCACTCGCCCATTACATCGCATCGACTTATGCGAGCGACGGACCCACGGCGGCCAGGCTCGGAGCCGTCTATCAGAAGTATTCGGACCTGCGCGGCAAGCTGGCCATGGCCAACATGAGGCTAGTCGCCCACGTCGCGAAACGGTTTCGCAACCGGGGCATCCCTTATTCGGACCTGCTTCAGGAAGGGTTCTGCGGCCTGCTGGAAGCCATCGATCGTTTCGACCTGACGCACCAGACCAAGCTTGCCACCTACGCCACGTGGTGGATCCGGCAGTCGATGCAGCGCGCGGTTGCCTCGGGTGCGTATCCGGTTCGCCTGACGCCGCGCCATCTGAGGCAACTCGCGCAGAACCAGGAGACGCTCGATGGGCGCGAACAGACCGAGCTCAACCCGGGAAGAGGCACGCTGCCCACGAGCGGGTCGGCCGAGATGATTCACAGGATTCAAACGGCGACACGTCCTACCATCTCGCTCGACGCAACTTTCGATCGCGGCACGAGCTTCAACCTGCTTCAAACCATGAGCGATCCCGAAGGCGATCGAACCGGCGACGTCGACTCTGATGAGGCCGTGCAGAAACTCATTCTCGGCTTGCGCCCTCGCGAGCAGCAGGTCCTGTCGCTCCGCTTCGGCCTGGGCGGGCGAGAGCGGCTCTCGCTCAGCCAGGTGGGGAAGGTACTTGACGTTTCCAAGGAGCGAGTTCGTCAAATTCAGGACCGCGCTCTCCAGAAGCTGCGCACCACGGCCGAACAGCAAAACCTGGTCGATCGGCTGGCGCTGAGCCTGTAATTTCGCACGTCCGGCTCATTGGCTGCCGAACGAGCGGACGCCGATGGATGAAAATCAAGCTTCCGTCTCCCGCGAGCCGATCACAGATCAAGATGACTCACAGAGGAGTTGGCTCGCGGTCCGGAAAGCATTGTCCCATCATGTCGAAGATGACTTTTCGGCCCGACCCTGAGCGAGACCCGGTCGGGCCGTTCCTTCATTATCTGATGGCTGAGTGTGGGGTCTCTCCTCATACGCTTGCGGCTTATCGATCCGACTTGATGCATTTCCTGCGCTGGCGAAAATCGAACGCACCTGGCCCTCTGGGACAGTTGCGGATCGGGACTCTCTGTGGATACGTCGACGAGCTTTCCCGCCGCGGACTTGCCGCCAGCAGCATCTGCCGTCACGTGGCAAGTCTTTCCACCTTCTTCCGGTTTCTTGTCTTCGAGGGCCGGCTTACGGACAACGTGGCCAAGCTGCTGGTGGCCCCGGCCGTCTGGGACCGCTTGCCCACGGTTCTGGGACCGGCCGCGGTCGACCGGCTGCTCGGGGCGCCCAGTGCCGAGACCCGGTTGGGCAGGCGCGACCGCGCGGCGCTCGAGACTCTGTACGCGACGGGCTGTCGGGCTTCCGAGGTCGTCGGTCTACGGCCGGCCGATCTTGATCTCGCCGGGGGCCTGGCCCGGTGCGTCGGCAAGGGGAACAAGGAACGATGGGTTCCGCTGGGCTCGCGTGCCGTGGCGGCTTTGTCGTCATACCTGGCGTCGGATCGTCCGCTCTTGACTGCACGCCGTCCCGACACGGCCACGGTACTCGTGTCGCGAACCGGGCGGCCCCTGTCTCGGATCGGTCTCTGGAGAATCGTCAAGCAGCACGCGACCGCGGCGGGATTACAAGCCGACGTGAGCCCTCACACGTTGCGGCACAGCTTTGCCACGCATTTACTGGCCGGCGGGGCTGATCTTCGCGCGGTGCAGGAAATGCTCGGGCACGCCTCGATCGCCACGACGCAGGTTTACACTCGTGTGGAGCTGAGCCGGCTGCGCGAAGTGCATGCCCGGTTCCATCCGCGATCGGCACGTGAATCGGGAGACGGGGTAGACGATCAGAATGCCGGCCCGTATTCGGAGGAATGCTCATCAGCATCCGAATCGGCGACCGTATTGCCGTCCCCGAAGCTGCTCGTAAGTTTCTCGTGAACGATGCTTCGGTATCCCATGGGATCGGTTCCCTTCGGGCTGGCGATGCCGATCCCCGTGCACTGCTCGACCGGCATGATCCGCACGATCTTGCGATCCTGGTCAGCCAGCAGGGCCACTCGGATGGGCCCGACGAGCGCAGTGTCATTCCAGTGGCACCGGCTGGCCGATCCATCGGGCAGGTAGAGCATGACTTCGGGCATTCCCGCGTCGCGCATGGCACTCCAGATCTGCGTGATCAGGTCCGTCATGGTATTTGCTAGAACTCGATAAGGGATGCATCTGCAAAAGATCAAGGAAACGAGTCGTTACCCTCAAGTGTAGAACACGCGACTTGGTCAGTGCTGGAGATCCCGGTTCGCCATCGTATCCCGCAGTCCCGCTCGCGACTTCTTCCTCAATTCTTCGAACCGAGCGGGAAGGGGGATTGCCTTCTCCACGGCGAATTTGTGCACGTCATCAAATGCTTTTCTAGCCTCGGAGAAGGCACTCCAGGCCGACGCCCACTTTTGCTGCTCCTGCTCGATCTCGCCCAGGACGAGCCATGTTTCCCCGTTGAGCCAAAGATACTGGTACGCAGCGTTCGCTAGATCCTGGCTGGATGATGGGCTCCGAGAACTTTGCCCGAGCAATGCCTTGGCACGAGGCCAGACTGCTGGTTGATTCTTGCAGCATCCCCAGTGCACGCAGACGCTGCTCAGGAACTCCGCCTTCGCGGAGGTCGTTGGCCCAGTGAAGCGCTACGCGCGCCCGTTGGGTGGTTACGCGGATCAACTGCTCAGGTTCTGCAGGACCGTTGCGAGCACGAATCGCGTTGATCACCTCGGTGAGGTGCTGATGCGCCGATTCGTAATGGCCCAGGAACTCCTCCGCTTTGGCCATATCCGTTCGTATTGACTCCGAGCTCGGATGCACCTGGAGTGCCAGTTGTAGCGACTTGAGCATGGCCTCATAGTACCGGCGTTTCGCTCCCGGGGCCTCAGGGTCTTCAGGGACCGGCCCTCGAAGCTTGAGCACGGCATTTCGATTGCCGTCGTAAGTTCTCAGCCGGTCAAGTCGGGACCTGGCGAAATTCTCGAGATGCACTGCGATCGCAGTGTTGTTAAGTGCCCAGTCTCTGATGGTCGTCTCGCCGTCAGGCAGGTCCATGCCTTTGTTGAAGAAAGTCTGAGCGTCATCTTCAACAAGTTGACCCGTCAACCCGCCCAGGGCGAGTCCAAGATAGACATTGGGTAACGGGTGGTCGGGGTATTCCTGCACCAGACTTCTCAAGAGTTCGATGGCCCTGAGGGGTTGCTTCTGATCGAGGGCGCTGAACGGCTTCTCTGAAGGCAGGACGTTCCTCGAGCTTCTGTTTGCGTGGACCCAGATACTTCTTCATGGTCGGCGCCGCAACAATTCCAATCATGATACCCAAGCCGATTGCGAGGCTAGTGCCGACCATCGACCGATGGTTGCGCGTGACCCAGTTCTCGACCCGTTCGCGGCGCGACGGGTTGACGGCGTGAGAGAGGGGCTTGCGGCTCAGGAAACATTCCAGATCGTCGGCGAGAGCCTGCGCGTCAAGGTATCGTTTCTCGGGATCGAACATCAAGCAGCGCTGGACGATGGCTTCGAGTGCGTGCGGGATCTCGGGGTTCTGAATCCTGACGTCTGTTGGCATGATGGCGCGGCGGTCGAGCAGTTCTCGCATGGCGCGTGCCGGGGGCAGCTTGTCGTCAGGCAACTCGGGTGCCTGGCCGGTGAGCAGCTCTCGGAGAACCAGGCCCAGCGAATAGATGTCGGCCCTGGCGCCCACCGTGCCCCAGAGATCCGGGTTGAGGAACGCCTCGATCTGCTCGGGAGCCATGTACGGCAGCGTCCCCCCGAGCATGGCCGATTCGGCACGCTGGGACGAATGTGGAGACTCCGCCAGGTTAAAGTCAAGCAATTGCGGGCCGTGATCGAGTGTGATCAGCACGTTTCCCGGCTTGACATCGCGGTGAAATGTCTGCATGCCGTGTGCATAATGCAGCGTCCGCGCCAGCACGAGGCCGATCCAGGCGACTCCCTGGGAGTACGTGCCGCGAATGGGAAAACCCTTCCAGCCATCGCACGAAGGTCCGGACTCCTGGCGCGAGTTGCGCTGATCGGCGGACAAGGGTATCAGCTCAGGCGATGTACCCTGGATCAGTGCGTCCCAGAGCACCCTGGCCGCGCGTGGGCGCCGTTGCGGGCGCACCCTCTTGACGATCTCGTCAAGCGGCAAACCAGGGCGATAAGGCATGGACAGACCGCGCAGGATGCCGTCGGGATGAAACGAGACAGAATGCACCGGAACGATGTGAGGGTGATCGAGTGCGCCCTGCGTCTTGGGCTCCTGGCCGCGGTCCGGAGAGATCTTGAGGACGACGCGCTTGCCGCCCAGCGAGCGGTCGTGGGCCAGGTAGACGCGCGATGAGCCACCTCGACCGATCATCGAAACGAGCTGGAATTCCTCAAATTGACTACCGGCTCCGGGTACTCGGGGCCAGGCGGGTGCAACCCGACCGCCTTGCTGAAGAGGCGATGGTAACCGGAGTTGAGACACCAGCGAGTCTCGCCATGCTGGATAACGATCGCAGAAGGCTTCGACGTCCGGGGTTTTGCCGCGCTCTTCGAGCAGGCAGAACTCTTCATAGATGAGGCTGACGACTCGACTGTCGGCCCGCTGCAGCTCGGGAAAGCGATCGAGATAGTGGCCGACGGCAGGCGTTTGACCAAGTTCGAACCGGCAGCGCAGATCGGCCTTGATCAAGGCTCCCAGGAGGACAAGCTCGTCAGCTTCCTGGTGGCCGCCGCGGCCGCGACAATTCATCCAGAATCGCTCGAGTCGAGACCTCGCCGTGTCGCAGCCACTCCTCTTCGAATGCGCGCACGTCGCGGTCCACTCGATCCAGCCCGCTCAATGAGCGAGCCGACGCGAGGAGAGACTTCATGGTCATTCTCCAGATTCGTGGAGCGCATCATGCAGTTTTTTGAGTAGCCGCTGAACTTTGCGGATGTTCCACCCTGTCTTGTCGGCGATGTCGGCGATCGAATAACCCGCCCTCTTGAGATCAATGATCTCGCGCCCGGTTTCGTCAAGTCGACCCTGCATCCACTCACGCACCTCCTCGGCCTGATACCACTGACTGGGCGTGGGCTCCGGGGAAGGAAGCTGGATCGGAGCGGTCTCCGAGTCTCCTGAGAACAATCGGCGTTCTCGCGACTTGTCTCGCGCAAGCGTGTGCTGCTTGCGATACTCGTCAATCACTTTCTGCTCGGCGACATGAGCCAGGAACGCAATCAGCGAATCGATTGACGGAAAGCTGAGATGGTTCAAGTTCGCAGCCAGACTCTTCATCACGTCGCTGGCGATATCCGTGGAGTCGTAAAGCGACCTCAATGAGCTGTCGAGCCTGCGACGGACGACACGGCGAACCTTGGGGTAGCACTCCCGAAAGAGAGTCTCCCAGGCCGTTTGGTCACCCTTCTGTGCCTCTTGCAGCGCTCGCGAGAGATCCCCCTTGATCTCGCGATCTGACGGCGTCGTCATGGCGTAATTACCTCCCCAAATGCGATGGGAGGAAAGGAACGCAGAGCGCAACTTGACGAAGGCAAATGGATCGGGATGCCACCCGCCTGACTCTCCCACCGGCCCACGCATTTTAACGTAGGTCGGCCAGGGAGAGAATCCCTTGGTTGTAAAAAGGCGGATTTTTCAGGTAACGGCGCAAGAAAACCCAAATTTCGAGCTTTCAAGCCCGAATAGGACGCGCTTTGCTCCTCGACCTTGTGATTTCAGACTTGGTAGGTTCAGACCGCCTTTCTTGATAAGATGTCTAAAAATCGACCGCAATCAGCGCCCGATGCGCGATTCTCGACCCTCACGGAATCTTTTGTCCGCACAAACCTCCTTGTCGATGAACGGCAATCGCCACGTACGCTGCCTGGAAGCAATCTTGCACCAGCGACGCATTCCGTGGCGCAAAAGGCCTAAGTAAACGTAAACGAGCGGCGGTCAGAGGTCAAGAGGAGAAGTCATTCGTGAGAAACGGAATCAGCCGCGGAGGCCGGTGCTGAGCCAGTCGTACGTTTAACAAAGTGACGTACCCGAGGAACCCGTGTCGTCCACGAGCCGGTCCCGATCGAAGAGCCGCCCGATGACGGATCGGTCGAGGGAGCGGAAGACCCGTCCATTGGATCGATGATCGTGGTCGTATCGCCTGGGATTGACGAGGAATCGCCTCGGGTCGGTCACGTCGAAGGCGCAACTGGGGGCGATGCGGCCGGGAAGAAACTCGAACACCGGGCGGAACTGTCGGCGCGTACGCATGGGAACACTCCGGCCCTGAGGGCTCATAGGGAAACCATAGAACAATCGGTGATGAAATAAGGCTGGAAGAGATCTGGATCTCTTTACGGGAAATCGAGGCGGGATGGACTCGCGGCCAAAGGCAAAGGGCGGGTCGCTTCCTGGGGACCTGCCTCCGCCGGTCTCAAAACAACGAGACGGAAGGAGACTCTCCGGTGTGGTTTGATCATGGCACCCGTCGCCGTCCTTGCCGGCGAGTCGCCCGATAGATACTGCTTTGTGCAAACGTTCCGAGAGTATCAGTCGGCTCATTACCCTGGGAGATCTTGAGCCAACTTTCCAATCCCGGGAGATCAGTTCAGCAAGGCGATTCTGCGGGGTGCTTTGAAGCCTTCCTTGACCTCGGATTCCACGACTGCGCTCATCGACAGGATAGATTTCGGCGGCAAGAAAATCTCCGCTGGCGGCGCGGTAAAGAGGGCAGCAGTGATGTTGCTCGATCGCTCCCGATCGAAAACGCTCGGCAAGGTCAGCACGCCCGGCACGGTGAGCCGTGATGAAGCGTCCCAGTGGAGACAGGTGCTGGTCCGGGGCACGGAGCACTACGGTCAGTGTGCTTACCCTCAAGCACCTGGGTTTCGGCCCGGCTGATCTCTCGCCTCAGTTCGGCTCTCAGCCGGCGGATGATCGAGCGCACCTGCTTCTTGTAACGACGGCCGGCGTCGCGGTGAGCCAGGACCAACCAGGGATCGACGAAAGATTCGGTTAAAGGCTGCGAGGCGATAAACAACTCGGGATCCAGCGGGAATCCTTCGATCCTCACGATGGACTTGCCACAAGCGTGTGGCGGCCGCGGACCAGAGCCGCGGAGTCGAACAACCGCGATACCACGGCGTGTGCCGAATCGTGAACGCTCTCTCAATCCGCTCGGCAAGGCGATCGATCGTCTTCTGAGTCGGTAACACGGTGTCTGGCCTCGGCAGCTTGGAGGATTTCATTCGCGGGTTCACGGACAGCATCGAAGCTTCCATTCTGCATGCTTTCCAAACGCTCGATGTCATTAACCGTGGTCTCTGCCCCACCGCGACATGCCGCTGCGCAGATTTTTTTGCATTTTCTGCCGGAATCCGAGTTCGCCTGGCACAAGCAAGAACTAAATCGTTTGTCGCAAGTACAGCTTAAGTCGAACCAGTCCGCAAGTAAATGTGCCAGCCTATGAAGCTAATTCACGGATTTGTGGCCGGCTCATGTCCGCTTTTCGGGCGAATTCACAACTTACTCATCGTCCCACGAAATCCAGAGTTGCTTGCGATCGAGGTCGACGAGTCTGACCTGAAGCAAGTATGCGGGCTTACCTGGGGGAGACTTTCGACATACCGAAGGTTTCTCTCTGGCACTCAGAGTGCGTTCTTCGCATAATAGGGGTTTCAATGAAATCGGCATTGGGGCTGATCCCCAGAACGTGGCCTTCTCATGAGTCATTAGGATTCACGATGGATATGTCGATTCCGAATTCAGAATGGCCGGCCATCAAGAACAACCTGGCGCTCCGGATCCGCGAGGTCCGGCTGGAACTCTATGGCGAGCACGGCGGCCCCTTGGTTGCCGAAGCGCTGCAAATCCCGTTTCGAACCTGGCTCAATTACGAATGCGGTTGCACCATTCCCGCGCCTTCCATTCTTCGGTTCATCGAGCTGACCAAGGCCAACCCACACTGGCTTCTCACCGGCCACGGCGACAAGTACCTTGCCACCAGGCAAGTTGAGTGAGTTGGGAAGGCCGGAGTTGAGCGTCTTCGAGACCTCTTGTCTTACGATCGTCGCTACGGAAGTCACCTGCCGCTGCCTGGGAGGTAGTTCTCTCTGCTCACACGGCTTCGTGAGCCAGCCCTCGATCGCATTTCTCCGAGGTTCGAGGATGGAAGCTGGCCGTCTTCCGGCTCGAGATCGATGCAGCCGACCGGCCACCAGGTTATGCCTGGTCTCGACCGATCCCCAGGGCCACTCGACGTCGAGGCGGTCGATGCGCCCCTCCGATCCCAGACCGAAGTAAAGCAAGGATCGGAGGCCGAGAGGTAGCTGCCTCCAGCTACCTGGTCACGAACCAGCACGCGGCCAGAGAGAGTGGCGCGTACGTGGGCACCTACCGCGGGCATGGCCATGACGGTCACGTAACTGGACCGCCAGCACCTGGCCGCCGCGCGAGACGTTTCTGAGCAACGCAGCGGGAGCGTCAAGGGCGCAGGCGGCAAGATCGGGCCGACCGTCGCCGTCGAGGTCGCCGACGGCCAGGCCGCGGCCCACGATCGCCTGGCCAAACCATCTGCCGCCGCTGTGGGAAACGTCGGCCAGGCGGTTGCCCTGTCCCTGCAGCAAGGTCGGTCTCATCGCCTGGGGGATGCCCAGCCGTGCCCGATCAAGAACATGTCCATTAGTCTGGACGAGGTCGAGCCGGCCGTCGCCGTCAAAGTCCTCAATCGCGATGCCGAATCCGAGCACCGGCCGCGTGGCCGCCGCGATCCCCAGCGCGGCCGAGTCGTCACGGTAGAGCGTCTCGCTTCCAGCCGCGATCATTCGAAAGGCGATCGTCGACCGGCCCAGGAAGTTGGTGACGGCCAGGTCCGATCGACCATCGCCGTCGAGGTCGCCCAAGGCGACGCCCATCCCCGCCGGGTCCGCGCCCGCCGCGTCACGGGCGACGCCGGCCTGCTGGCCAATCTCCTCGAATCGGAGATTGCCGCGATTGGCCAGCAGCCAGCCGGGTCCGCCGTCATTGGCCACGTAAATGTCGGGGATGCGATCGCCCGTCAAGTCGGCGATCAAGACCCCCAGACCGCGCTCGATTGCGCCTGCCGGCTCCAGCGTAGTCCTGGCATGTTGGTGAAGGTGCCGTCGCCGTTGTTGCGGTAGAGCCGGCTCGGCTGCGCCTCGAAATCCTCCGGTCCACAGAAATCACGCCGGCCGTCGGGTGCGGCACAGTACGGGGCATTGGCGGGGTCGTAGTCAAGGTAGGCGGCCACGTAAAGGTCGAGATCGCCGTCGCCGTCGAGGTCGGCGAAGGCAGCCGAGGTGGTCCAGAGACGGGACAACAGCCCCGCCGCCTCGGTGCGGTCGTCGAATCGGCCGTCGCCAAGGTTGCGATAGAGCTTCTGGTCGCGGTAGCCCGTGACGAACAGGTTGACGCGGCCGTCGCCATCGTAATCGCCAGTGGCGACTCCCATCGCGCAGACGGGTCCCGGTGCTCCACACCGATCGGTAATGTCCTGAAACCTCCACTCGCCAAGGTTGCGATAGAGCCGGCACGAGGCCCCCGACCGTCGGGGTTCCCTGGGAACCGATCGGCCCTCGCGTTGCAGAAATAGAGGTCGAGACGTCCGTCGCCATCCGCATCGAGGATCGCGACTCCTCCTCCCATGATCTCCGGAAGATGATGCTCGCCCCGCGACCCGGTCCGGTACCGAAAGTCAATTCCCGACCCGGTCTTAACCTGACGGAAAACGATGGAGGGGCGAGGCTCGGACGTGGGCTCACCGGCGTGCCCAGGGCTCCGTTCGGAAGTTGCGAGGGCAAGAAAAAGACACGCCCATGCGACCGGGTTCAGAACAAGCCGATTCCTGCTCGGGAACTCGATGCGCCGGGAACCAACCGGGTGTGCGGTCTGGCGAAGGTTCATCATTTCCCGATCATGCCTCTGGAGTTCGAATCAAGAAAAGAGGAGAATTCGTGGAAGCTCGTCCGATCAGCACTCACCAACTTGTTCTAGCACCTTGTCATGCCTGGGAATTCTCTGCGCCGGTTCCTATCCCGAGCTCGGGTCGCGCGGGCCGTCACGCCGACGGCAGGAGAGACCAATGTGGGCGGATCAACGGGGGTCGAGACTTCAAATTGGCAGAAGTGCCTCTGGCTGCGTGGTAAGAGTCGAGGGACGCGGAACGCTGCGCGAGAGTCCCGCGATCCAGGAGTTCGCACTCCACTTCCTCGAGCAAGAACCCGAGAACGGGGTCTTCGTCATTGACCTGGCCGGATGCGACTATCTGGACAGCACTTTCCTGGGCTTTCTCGTATTGCTTCACGGCCGCTACAACCGCGCGGAGCCGCACCGTTTTCTGGTGGCGGCTTCCGACGATCAATGCCAGCGGCTACTTGCTCCCAGCCGTCTGAATCGGCTGCTCGACATCACCGAGCAGAGTCCAGACCTGGTGGTCGAGCCGCTGGAATTCCGCGGCCACGAGCTTGCTTCGCGCGACCTGGGCAGGCACGTCATGGAGTGCCATCGTCAGCTTGCGGAGCAGGGGGGGCCGGAGCAATCCGCCTTCCAGGCAATCGCCGACCGGCTGGGTGGGGAACTGGGCGAGGTCGAGCACGCGGCTGGCCCATCGGCCCAGGCATGAGTTCTCGGAGAGTGTTGTCCTGACAGTGCGCCTCGCGCTGCGGACCCTGCGGATTCTCGGGCGATCAGACAATCGAACATAGGGGCCGCGCAAAGGATGCCGGGCCCTGTCGCGCGGTTCACGGTTTGCTCGTGGCCATATCGTGGCGTGCCAATGAGGCGGCGGACGCGGGTGCCTCGGTCTGCCAGAGGAAGATGACGCCTGCGTGATCGCAGGAGGCCAGGATCTTTCCATCGGGCGAGAAGACCACGGCGTTGATGCGGGCCGCGTGTCCCAGCAGGCTGTAGTAATACTGCCCCGTCACCGCGTCCCAGAGGCGCACTCGTTCATCATCACAGGCTGTGGCGACGGTCAGATTATCTGGAGAGAAGGCGATCGAGCGGACCGGCAAGCGGATGTCCCAGGAGCTTGGCGTGAATATCCTGGGTGTTCGTGGACCATATCGTCACGACGCGCGGAACTCCCCCCGCGGCCAGAAGCTTGCCATCGGCTGAGAAAGCCGCCGCCCTGACCCCAGCATCAAGAGACCGCTTGTCGAGCTGCTTGCCCGTCCTGGATTCCCAGAAACGAACTGTCTTGTCTTGCGAGGCCGAGACCAGGAAAGCTCCGTTCGGCGAATAGGCCAGGGCATGAACGGTATCCTTGTGGCCCTCGAACTGGTTTATCTCGCGTGAGGCACCCATGTCCCAGATGTGGATCGTTCCCCCGTCGCCCGCCACCGCGAGGTGCTTGCCGTCTCGAGTGAGGGCGAGCGCGAAGAGCCGGTCGTCGTACCTCGCCAGCAAGTCCGATCGTGCCGAAACATGACCATCCAGGGCGTCCGTGCTCAGAGTCCAGATCCGCAACGTCTGATCCAGGCTCACGCTGGCCAGCCGGTTGCCGTCGGGAAAGAAGGCCAGCGCGGTGACCGTGCTCTCGTGGCCTGGCAGGCTGAGCAATTCGCGTCCGGCTGCCACATCCCACAGCTTGATCGTGTGGTCATCGGACCCCGAGGCGAGGATTTTCCCGTTGGGAGAAAAGGCAAGAGTCCAGGCCTCCTTGGAGTGCCCCGTGAGCCTGCGGCAAAGCCCGGGGCTGCCCTGAATTCGCCAGACTCGAATCTGCGCATCGGCGCAGCGCAGAATCAGTGACTGTCCATCCGGTGTGAACGTGATCTGTTCCACGAACCGGCTATTCGGCTGGTACGACCCTCTCCTGGTACCCGTGGCAAGATCCCAGATCGACACGGGCCGATTGCGCCTCGAAGCCGCGAGAATCTGCCGATCCGGCGAGAGAGACACTGAATCGATCTGGCCGTAAAAGCCCGCCAGAGCGCGCCGGGGGCTCTGGCGCTCAAGACGTCTCGTCCAGAGAGATCTCTTGCCATCACAGCCGACCAGTGTCTGGTCGTCGAGGCAGAAATCGACGTAAGAAACGGGGCCGTCATGGTCGGTGAAGTCGGCGATTATCCGGCCAGATGCCGTGTCCCAGACTGTGAGCCCGTTTTCCTCCCGGCCCGCGGCAAGCCGTTTGCCGTCGGCCGAAAACGCCAGCGAGATCACCAGACTCCGCTGACTCGACTCGAGACGTCGAAAACCCTGGTTCGCCAGGCTCTGGAGCCTGATCGAGCCGCTTCGATCGGCGACGGCCAGGAACCGACTATCGGGCGAAAATGCTTGCTTCACGGCCGGGACCTGGCCCTGCGGCTGATTCCTGTTCGAGCCGCCATGTTCCGCCCTCGAGCCGCCAGGACAAGGACGTTCTCGTTCCACCGGGAGACGAAGCGCCGATGAACGCCAGCACGGCTCCATCGGGACAGAACATGAAATCTGAAACGTCGGCGAGCGTTGTCCGCGACGAGGGAATGAGTGCGCCGGTTGCCGGAGACCGGAATTCGAGATCGAGTAAGTCGCTGGTCATGTTTGCTCAGACTGGCCAGGGTGGTGGGACGACCCTGAGCGTCGCACGCCAGCGCGACCGCGGCCACCGGACTTGCCGGCAGGTTTCGACATACAATGGGAGGTTCGCTCGGAGAAGTCCCAGGCTAGTAGCATGCCGTCGGCGCCGCCGCTTACCAGAACGCGACCGTCCCGCGAGATCGCCAGGCCGCTCACCAGGTTTTTATGTCCTTCGAGCTGCCAGGTCGAAAGATGAGTCAGCCGGTCCAGATAGCGCCACTCAAAGCCGCGTTCGACCTCAAAGTCGTTCTTTGGTTCCTTGGAGAGGTTCTGCTCGAGCGCCTCGAAGAGCTCATTCGCCAGCTCGATCTGGCCGTCGTCCATGGTGTCCTTGATCTGATAAAGTTGTGCGCCATACCAGCGACGGCTCCAGGCGAGCTCCTCGGTCTTATATCGGTTGGTCCGGATCTTCATGCCGGTCTCCAGAGAGAACTGGCGCTGGAGCTGGCGATTGGCATCCCTGAGGTGAAGGCTGTACGCGCTGCTCGCGGTCACGATCGTGATCACGAGAATGAGACTGAGCCCGACCAGGGCCGCGGCGAGCGGCTGGTGACGAGCCCATTGAAACGCGCGGCGAATCGGCGCGACCCGCTGGGCCCGAATCGGCTGGTTCTCCTGGTATCGCTTCAAATCGTCGGCCAGCTCTTCCGCCGAGGCGTATCGCCGCGCCGGGTCCCGATCCAGGCATTTGAGACAAATGGTTTCTAGCTCTTCAGGAACCCCGTGCCGCAGTCTCGACGGCGGCACGACCTCCGCTTCCATGACCTGGCAAAGGGTCTCCATCGGGGTCAGGCCCCGGAAAGGAGCGGCCCCGGTCAAAAGCTCATAGAGAATCGCTCCCAGCGCGTAGATGTCGATCCCTGGTCCAATGCGTGCCTTGTCGCCCGATACCTGCTCTGGAGCCATGTAGGAAGGCGTTCCAAGGATCACTCCATTGAGCGAAACCGCCGAGTCATCGAGAAGCAGTTTCGCCAGCCCGAAATCAGAGATCTTGGGCGTGCCATCGGGCGCCATCAGGATGTTGCTCGGGTTCAAATCACGATGGACGATCCCCCTCTTGTGAGCCACATGGATCGCACGCGCCAGCGTCTCCATCAGGCGGGCCGACCAGCGGAACGGCTGCGGCATGCCGCGCAGCATTCGCGTCAGGCTGCCACCGCCCACAAACTCCATCGCCAGGTAGGGCAGGCCCTCGTGTTCGCCGATCTCGAAGATTTGCACGACGTTGGGATGAACCAACTGCGCGGCGGCCTCGGCCTCGATCCGCAAGCGAGCCCGCTCCCTGAGCCCGGCGTGCTCGCCAGCTAGGATCATCTTGACGGCAACGATCCGGCTCAGCGAAGGCTGACGGGCCTTGTACACGACCCCCATGCCACCCCGGCCAATTTCCTGCAATACCTGATAGTTGCCGATCCGGGGCAAGACTCCGGTCGGCTCTCGCTGGAGTAGGCCGACCTCGCCGCTCGCGGCCGACGAGTCGGAGAGCGTCGGCATCTCCGAGCCGAAAAAGCTGGAGAGCGGCACGATTTCTCCCATCTTCGGCAACAATTGAGGAAACCGCTCCTGCCATTCTTCAAGCGACGGCCGCTGGCCCAGTTCATTGCGCGTGGTGACTTCCGCGTGAATCAGCTCCAGGATCGCCTCGTCATTCCCTGCCAGCTCGGGATACTGTCCCAGCAAGTCTTCGACTCGCGTTGCCTTGCCGGCGCGAAGTCCAGAGCGCAGCTCGTAGCTTGCCTGGCGCAGCTCCTTCAACTCATCGCTTTTGGGCGGCATCACGCTCATCGCAAGGTCTTTTCCGGCTTTGACTTAAGGTGGGGCTGAAGTACTCTAGGCAAGAAAGCCACCTTAGTCTAGCGATCTTGGCGGCCCAAGGGCAAGAAGTTCAAGAACAAAACCGTACGAGGTTGACACCCCGCCTTACCGACTTCGCATTCGGGACGAGGGACCGCTGCTGGCGCAGTCTTCGAGCTAAACCGGTATGGTCAGTGCCGGTTCATTTATCGTACAAATCGAACGGCCCCGCCGCGGTGCGAGGTGGGTGCGGCATCGGGACTACTTCTGGCATCTTTCTTGGGCCGATCTTTTGGAGCTGATGCAATGCAGGAGGGAGCCCGCACCGTCGCCGGCGTACCGAGCTCGAAACCAGTGTTCTATCGGCTCCTGGAATCGCTCGGCCTCAACCGGCCCGAATTGCGGGCCTGGGTGATGTACGACTGGGCCAACTCGGCGATGGTCTGCACGATCATCACGGCCGTGTTTCCAATCTATTATTCCCACGTTGCCTGCCATGGACTCGAGCCTGAGGTCGCCTCGCGTCGGCTGGCGATCGCTACCACCGTCGGCATGGTATTGATCGCCGTCGTCTCGCCCATACTGGGCGCGTTCGCCGACTACACCGCGCGGAAGAAACGGCTGCTGGCCATCTTCTTGTCGCTGGGGTTAGTCTCGGTCGCGGCCATGTATTTCATCCACACCGGAGACTGGCTGCTGGCCTCGCTCCTCTTCATCCTGGCCAACATCGGCGCCAACGGCAGCTTCGTCTTCTATGACGCCCTGCTACCGCATATCGCCTCTGACGATGAAATCGATCGCGTTTCGACCGCTGGCTACGCATTTGGATACCTGGGCGGTGGCCTTTTGCTCGCGCTGAACCTTGCCTGGATTCAGAAACCAGCCTGGTTCGGTCTGCCGTCGGGTCCGAACCTCACCGAGTCGCAGGCGACGCTACCCGTCCGACTGGCCTTCGTTTCGGTCGCGATCTGGTGGTTTCTCTTTTCGATTCCCCTCTTTCGCCGCGTGCCCGAGCCCGAGGCCGTACGCAAGCCTGAGGAGCTCGCATGGCGAAAGCCCGATTCGTGCGACGTTTGACCGCCTAGCAGATACCGCGCGTGAGCTCAGACGGTACCGGCAGGGGTTCCTGATGCTGCTGGCTTTCTTGATTTACAACGACGGCATCGGCACGATCATTCGGATGGCGACGGTCTACGGGGCGGAGCTGAAAATCGACCAGGGAGCCATGATCGCCTCGATCTTGATTGTCCAGTTCGTGGGGATTCCGTTTTCCTTTCTGTTCGGCATGTTGGCCAGCAAGATCGGCGCCAAGCAGTCGGTCCTACTGGGGCTCGTCGTCTACACGGGAATCTGCCTGGTTGGCTATTCGATGCGCACTGCTACGCATTTCTTGATGCTGGCCATTCTGGTCGGCATGGTGCAGGGGGGAACCCAGGCGCTCAGCCGGTCGCTCTTCGCCAGTCTGATCCCGCGGGACAAATCGGGCGAGTACTTTGGCTTCTTCGCCGTCGCCGAGAAATTCGCTGGCATCCTCGGGCCCGCCTCGTTCGCGGTCATCAACGCCCTCACCGGCTCGAGCAGGGGGGCCATCCTGGGTGTGATCGGCTTCTTCGCTGTCGGCGGCTTCCTGCTCTGGCTGGTAGACGTTGAAGAAGGCCAGCACCAGGCACGAGCCGGCGAGTTGCAACCGGCGGCCGCAGTCAGACCGCGGCTCGATGTGGTCGATTCAGGAACGGTCTAGAGCCACCCCAACCCGTGGAACTTCGCACGGCATCCCCGTGAGGTCGAACGATGATCTTCCGATCCAACACCTGGTTTTCCCTGGGATTTGTCGGCCCGCTGTTCCTGTGCGTCACGGCAAGCCCGGCTCTCGGCCAATCTCTAGCCAACCCCGCGGGCTTCGTCCGAGATCCCGTCAAGCTGTCGTTCGTCTTGATGGGGTGCAACCGTATCCAGCACAAAGATTGGAAGAAGATCAAGGCCGACGACCCGAGTTCGGCCAATCTGCCGCAACTCCAGCAGACGTTGCACGACATCGCGAACCTCGACCAGGTGCCACCCTACCTCTTCTTCCTGGGGGACCTTGTGGTCAACCTCGATGACGACGACGGCAAGACGCTGAAGAAGCAGCTCGAGGCCTGGACTTCCCTTTACAAGGGATCGCGCTTGGCGGCAAAGACGACCCTCATCCCACTGCCGGGCAACCACGAGATGCTCAAGAAGGTCGGCGACGACAAAGATAACGATGAAGAGATCGAGGTGCCGAACCCCGCGACCGATGTGCGCTGGCTGAAATGGCTGCGCGAGAGCGGGTTCGACTCGTTCGCGAAAGCGGCCAACGGGCCGACCGATGCTCGCCCGAATCGGGACGAGCTCGCCGATAACCAGAGCGAGATAACGTACTCGTTCGATATCGGGGACGTCCACTTCATCGTCATCAATACGGATACGCTTACCACCAACATCGACAACGACACCAAGGCACCCCACATAGGGTGGGTTCCGTACTTGTGGATCGAACAGGACATTCGCAAGGCCCAGGCAAACCCCAAGCTCAGCGCGGTTTTCGTGCTCGGCCACAAACCCATCATGGAGCACCCAAAGTCGGAAGAAAAAGCGATCCTGAACACCAGGAAGCACCCCTTCGGCGACCAGCTTCAGGCGTTGTTCCATGCCAATAATAAAGTTCGCGCGTATCTCTGCGCCCATGAACACTTATGGGACTGCTCACCACTCAAGCACGCCCCCACGGTATGGCAAGTGATCGCGGGCAATGCCGGCAGCAAGCTGAACAGCAAGTGGAATCCGCCAGGCGGCACCTTCTTTGGCTTCAGCCAGATCAATATTTATGCCAGCGGTAAGGTCGGTCTCGTCAACTACCGGCGGCCGACGCCCAGATCTCCGCAGAAGTACTTTGAAGGCGCTCCTTTATCACCGGCGATTGCTCAACCTCAGCCGGAAGTCACGCTGTTTGCTCCTGGGACATGATGCTCAACCTTGAGAGGCCGCCTTGCTATTGGAGGACTGGGCAAGAGCATTCAGCAGGATTTCGTGCCTTTTCCGATGCATGGCCCGATGGGTTTGACCGCGAGACTTCGCCAGCGCGGCAACGCCCATCGCTCGCAGCTCGGCCCGGGACACGCCGGCGTGCATCAAAGCATCGGCAAGGACTGATGCCTTTCCAGCGGGCACGAGGACTCCCGTCAGGCCCGGCTCGACGAGATCACGAAGACCGCCGGTGTCCGAACCGATCACCGGCACGGCCTGGGAGAAGGCGTCGAAGAGAAGCCTGGGCTGCTCGTCGGACATAGACGGCAACAGTGCTGCGTCGTACCCCCGCAAGAGATTCAGGAAAGGCCGGCCATAAGGGACAGGATCCCTGAATTCAAGAACCACCGAGCCGCGATCTCGCTGCGCCGCGCGGATGCACTCTTCGCGCATCGGCCCATCGCCGATGATCGTGATCTCGAGCTCGGCTCCGGCCTGACCGGCCCGGTCGATCGCATCAAGAAGAACGCTCACGCCTTTTACCGCGATCAACCGCCCGGCGAACAAGAGGCGTATCGGTCCGGCCTTGGCGTCCCAGCCGATCCTTGCGTCTTCATCGGTCAGAATCCAGTCCTCATCGATCCATGTGGCCGGTACGACGAACGACCGCGGGGCGTGCTCGCCCAGAAAATCGACCGCGTATGCGCCCGATGTGAAGAGCCGCAGGTCAGCGATCCTGAGGGCATGGCGAGTCAGTCTGTCCATCACGAAGGCAATGACTAGCTGCCCGAGGCCCACATTCTCGCCGCGGTTTCGCCAGAAAGAGGATTCCACGTTCAAGACGACCAACTTGTGCTGGAACTTGCCCATGGGCGCAAGGAACCAGCCAGCGGCGACCGGCCAGCCTCCGAAGCCCGACTGCACGATTGACGCCCGCCGGGTCGCGCTCCACAGACGCGCGAGATACCGCGGAAAAGTCCAGATCCCTTCCGCATAGCTCCTGGGGTACGGCAAATCAACGAACCTGATCCGATCAAACGGCGGATCGCTGATGCAAACGTCCTGAGCTCCCGGCGCCTTTTTCAGCGACGGGCAGGCGACGGTCAGATCCGCCAGGTAATCGAGGTGGAGCGCCAGGTCCTTGGCCCAGAACTCGTCCGTCCACCTCCTGCCGCAGTCGTCGATCCACACGGGCACGCAAACGCAGAGCAAGAAGGGCTTCTTGATCGGAGCCATAGCCGCGCTTATTCCGCCCTCCCGACCAGTGGCGGCGTCTTCGTCGATCCGAAGCCGACATTCGATTCGGAATCGACGACCACTTCGTTGCCAGAGAATTTCAAGTTGACCCTGAGGATGAAAGGCGTCTCGGTAAGGCAGACCTGGGCCGTGAACGTATTCTCGCTGGTCCAGGCGCCGCTCGCCGCCGCCGGTTGCTCGGGGAACCTGCCGAAGGCCAACCGCCCCTTCTTCCATTCGCCCCGTCCACAGGCAATCCGCTGGTTGACGCCGCCAAATCGTGCGATGATAGTGTCCTGCTTGTCATCACTTTCCAACGCGATTGACTCGAGCTTGCGATCATTGGCCGCAAAGACGAATCGCTTGCCAGTCACCTTCGCGGGCGAGCCGGAACCCGTCTGCGGACGCAGGGCGAGGCCCTTGAGCGTGCGCACGAGCTTGGTGCGAGACTCGTCATCGCTATCGAGAGTTGACGGCTTCAAAGCCGGCAGGAGTTGCTCCCAGACCAGGTTCAGGACGGCCTGCATGTCCTTCACGCCGCTGGTGATCGCGATCACCGCATCTTGATCGGGCAGAACGATGCAGAATTGACCGAACGCCCCATCACCCCGATAGGCGCCGTGCCGACTGCGCCAGAACTGGTAGCCGTAGCCTTGGTCCCAGTCGCTCTTCGGGTTGCTGCCGTTGGAGGTCTGGCGGGCGGTTGCTGATTCCACCCATGCGGCGGGAACCAGTTGCTTGCCGTGCCACTCGCCCTTTTGAAGGTAGAGCTGACCGAACTTGGCGATGTCCTCGGTGCGAATGCTCAGGCCGTAACCGCCCGCCGAGATTCCTTGCGGACTGCTCTCCCAGGTCGGATGCTCGATACCTAGCGGCTCGAACAGTCGCGGCTTGAGGTAATCCAGCACCGTGGCGCCCGTCGCTTTCTGGACGATGGCCGACAGCATATAAGTCGCCGACGTGTTGTAGAGGAAATGGGTGCCCGGCTTGAACGGCACGGCATGAGACAGAAAGCTCTTGGTCCAGGGCTGACTCGGCGTGCGAGGCGGCTCGCTCTGGTGACCAGTTGACATGCGGAGCAGGTCGCTCACGCGCATGGCTTTGAGGTTCTTGCTTGGATCGGAGGGTGCATCTTCGGGAAAGAACTTGAGCACCTCGTCGTCCAGGCTGAGCTTGCCCTCGGCAATGGCGAGCCCGACGGCCGTGGAGGTAAAGCTCTTGCTCAAGGAATACAGCGAGTGAGGCAACTCGGCCTCATAGGGCGCCGACCAGCCTTCGGCGACGACGTTACCATGGCGGACGAGCATGAAACTATTCATTGATTCGATCTTCTGATCGGCCGCCTCGACAAACGCGAGCACGGCCGATGACGACACGCCCTGCGCCTCCGGACTGCTGCGCGGTAGGTCCGCGGCGAAGGCAGGGGGGATGATCAAGGCGACGATCGCGAAAGCGGAAAGCGGTTTCATGCTCGAGCCCCGGGTTGAGTTCAAGTGGACGAAGATTGAAGGTTTTTATCATCCCTGTTCCGGAGGCTCTACACAATCACCGGCTGCGACACGTCTTGGGAGCCCTCCGATAGCGGCCGGGAGTAAACTGAGGGTTTTACACACGGGTAGTATCTTGGGTTCACCCCGACTCAATCTCCTCGATGAGCGTTCGCATCAATTCGGCGGCGGGCATGCAGCGAATTCGTTTCAAGCCCTGACCTGCCCACAGCGAGAGGTATCCGGCATCACCGCGCTTCGCGGCCGCTGTCCGCATGCCCTTGGTCAAGGTGTTCTGCAATGGAAAAGGCAGAATGCTCGCGCAACTGCTTTCAACTTGCCTGATGAAATGGTTGGGAAGACCCCGAGCGGGCCGCCCGGAGAAAGCACGGGTGATGACGGTCGTATCTTCCGTGGCTTCAAGCAGGGCCTTCTTGTAGGCTTGGGACGCCCCGGATTCCGGGCAGGCCAGGAAAGCCGTGCCGAGGCTGAACAGCGGCGGCCCCGGACTTTAAGGCCGCGGCGATATCACGGCCATCCATCAGTCCTCCCGAGGCGATGACCGGCACCGAGATGACGGCGGCGATTTCGGCGACGAGCTCGACGTGTTGGGACCATCGCCTCGTCGAAGGGCGTCGCGAAGCTTCCGCGATGGGCACCAGCCTCCGCTCCCTGGGCGACTATGCCATCAACACCCGCCTCCGCAAGCAAATGGGCTTCTTGCAGGCTGGTCGCCGTGCCGAGGATCGCGATGCCTGCCTGCCTCAGCCGCCCTAGCGAATCGGCGTCGGGAATGCCGAAGGTGAAACTGAATACCGGCGGTCGGGCGTCAAGCACCGCTCTGAACTGGTCAGGAAAGGGGTCCGGCGTTGATGGCGGCAAGCCGGGAGGCGGGAGCTGGAATTCCTGATGGATTCCGGCGAGCAAGGCCAGCATGGACGTGGGGTCTATGTCGCCGCCTGCTTCGTAGCCGCCCGCGAACAGATTCACGTTGAAGGGCTTGTCGGTGAGTTGCCGCAGCCGCGAGATGTCGCGGACGATCTGCTCGGGCGAGAGATAAGCCGCGGCCAACGATCCCAGGCCGCCGGCGCTTGAGACAGCCGCAGCCAGCTCAGGAGTGGACGGTCCGCCCGCCATCGGGGCCTGGATGATCGGATAGCGGATGCCTAACTTTGTCAGAAGAGTATTCATAGTGGCCTCCTTTCAAATCAAAGATGACACCCTGCCGAGACATCCTCATTTTCCGATTTTCTCGCGACGGTGGAAAATCGCCAGGGTAAGATTGTGTCGCTGGACCGTATTTCATGGTCCACCGCGCGAGCACTTCGTTTCTTAGGCGACAACTCGGGAGGCCCCCATGCGCAGATTAGCCCGGACTTGCCTGGTTTTGATGATTGTGTCGCCGATGTTTGTGGTGGAAAGTTCGGCGTGCTGGTGGCGGAGGCATTGCCGGTGCCACCAGCGTCGGGTCGGGGTATGCGCTGTTCCCTATCAATCGTACGGTGCGCCGGTCTCCATGGCTCCTTTCGGGTACGGCCCGTGGGCAACGCCGCAAGCGATGGTGGCGCGAGGGACCGCGCCCGCGGGTGTGGTCGCGGAAGGGGCCGCGGTCGGCCCGCCGAGGACGTTCGTCTTCAAAGGGAAGACGTACGTGGCGATCGACACCAACGAGCGCGGCGAGTCAGAGGAGATGGAGCTGCGCGTGCCCCCGGGCAGCTGAACTTGCTCCCCGACGCCCGAGCGACGGCGAGCACTTCGCGGGGGTGGCCCGTAGGGATGCCAAGACGTCGTTCGTCGCTGGTGCCCCGCTTGCATTCAACTCCCCGGCGCAGCCCTCGACTTCATCTTGCAAGGGAACGACCCGAGGACGAACGATGGCATGATGCGCAGCAAGCTCAGCGCCAGGTCCCCGCGTGCTCCGGAGGAAATGCGCAACGTGACGGTGATGGGCTTTCTCTACGCCACCAAGAAGGAGGCGGACAACGATTTCCACCTTTTGATCGGCGACAACCCGTGACGGCGGCGATGGTCGGTTCATGACGGCCGAGGTCGCGGGACTGCCGGTAGCCGCAAACGCCCAAACGCCTCAATTCCAGCATGTCCGCGACCAGTTCAAAGAGTTTTTCCAGAGTACCGGCCAACAACTCCCTGGCAGCAGCTATCGCATCTTCCCAGACCCTGTCCCCGTAACCGTCACCGGGTCGGTCTTCTTCGACGTCGACCACGAGATCGGCCAGGTCCACTCCCGCAACGCCGCTCCGGGAACGGTCTGGGAGATTCACCCCGTCACCGACATCGTCTTTGGCGCGGCGGGTGGGCCGTGACCCTCACGTCGTTCTGGTGCCTTCCGGGCGATCTGGCGATAGTCTGGAGTCATGGCGAGGTCATCACGTCAAGGTGACCCGCTTTCTCCAGCCCGGGAAAGGTCACCGCGATGAGGACATGTCTGCCTGCTCTCGCACGGCTCAATTCACTTGCGTATTCTGTCTCGGCACAGGATCACCTGGTCCCAGATGCCGACGCGTTTGTGGACCCGGATAGCTATCTGCTCAAAATACGGCACATCTTCAGTCAAGCGTTTGATGAAGGCGTGATCCTACGATGCCTCGTGCTCCCATCGTTTCACGACGAATACGCGGTCGGCCTTCATGTCAAACGGGAGCGAGCCGAGGCTTTCGTGCTCGAGCCCTCGTCCTGGATCTGGAATACCGAGCTCGTCAAGCTCCGCCAGAACGGAGAGATCAAGGATGTCACCGGCCTTGGTAAAGAGATGAAAGTGATCTCTCCGGAGAAGAGCGAGGCGCTGAAAAAGCTCAAGGAAAAGACACCGGCCGATTACCGGAGCATCAAGGCGACTAGGCGCGCTCGAGCGTTACCCCGAGACCTCGCCGACGAAATCGAGGCCGTATGGAAGGAAATGCTCCTGGATGTAAGGCATCCCAAGGAGCCGATTCTGGGTATCGATGGCGTTATCTATCACTTTTCCGCACGGCTCGAATGGCGTGGCGAGATCAGTGGCCACATCTGGTCACCGGACCTGGATTCCAGGACAGGACGTCTGACATTGCTCGCCGATGCGCTGGGAGACTATGCGCGGAAAGACCGACCTGAGCGTACTAAGAAAGAAACTGGATCAAACAAGGGCATCCACGAAACCCTAGCCGCTCGGACACGAACCATGAGTACGGATGGGCGTGATTTCTTGCGACTCGTGACTTCCGGGGCCGGGCGGCCCACGCCGCCAGCAACCCCTGGGCGGGCCGCAGGCCCGCCCCGGACGCCCTGGAGCTGTTCACCCACGGACTGAACCTGATGCGTGAGCACGTCAAGCCGTCGGTCCGGATGCACTACGTGATCACCCAGGGGGGCAAGGTGCCGAACATCGTCCCCGACTACGCCCAGCTCTGGTGCTGGGTCCGCGATTCGCAGCGGGCCGTAACCGACCCGACGACGGGGCGGATCGTGATCGCCTCTGTGCGGGATCCTCGGCCCAGGACCGCTCTGCCCTCCCCTCAAGTCCCCAGGGCCGTTGGCCGATCCTCAAGAAGATGATAGGGAGGAACCCGATCACGCTCGAGTAAGCGGACCTGGACCGGAAGGGCAGAAGCATGAATGAGTGGCTGATAAAGGACAATCTGCCCTCTCCGTCAGAAGGTCGGTGGCGAGGTGCTGCCTGGGCGACGCCGGTGTTCGTGTGGGCAATCTGGGTAGCGATGACGGCCGCCTCGATCCTCTTCATTCGCTATTCTTCGCGGAATATCCCCTTCTTCGAGGAGTTTGGCTTGGTGCCTGCGGTGACCGGTCACGAGCCGGTGACTCTGAGTTGGGCCTGGCAGCAGTCCAATGAACACCGGCTTTTCCTGCCCCGACTGATCCTGGTAGGGCTGATGCGGTACGTCGTGACGGATTTCCGCGCGGCCCTGTACCTCAACGCGGGCCTTGTGGCGGCAGCGGGCGCCATGATGCTTGTTCTGGTCCGGCGGCTGCGCGGGCACTGGAGCGCCGTCGATGCGGTGCTGCCCTTGTCCGCGATGAGTCTCGGACAGGCTGAGTGTTACCTGCAAGGTTACGCCGTGAACCACGTACTGAACGCCTGGCTCGCATATGCCCTGATTGTGCTCTTGGCCGGCTCGGCGGCGAAGTCGAAGCCGTCGGGGTGGCTGGTGTTCTGGTTCGGCCTGCTGCTCGTTCTATTGCCGCTGAGCAGCGGTGGTGGACTCGCCATGCTTCCGCCGCTGGTGCTCTGGCTGGCAGTGTACCTGGCGTGGGGCTGGTGGTCCGGACGCGACACGGGCGGGCTGGAGCGGGCGATGGGCCTGACGGCACTGATGGCCGCTTCGGGGCTGGCCGCGCTGTACCTTGGCACCTACGCACGACCTCTCAACGTGCCGCGGCCGCCGTCGCTGCGGGCAGTCTGGCACACGACGCGCGAGTTCCTCAGCCTGGTGCTCGTCCCGAATCTCGACCGCGGCGGCTGGATTGCCCTGCTCTTGATCGGGGTCACGCTGACCTGGCTGGTGATCGTGGGCGTACGGCGGCCGGCGGAGCGGCCGAGGGCGGCGGGCCTTGCCGCGGTCCTGTTGGGGCTGCTGACCCTCGGCGTCACCGTGGGCTGGTCGCGCTCGGGCATCGGTCCGGGGACTGGGCGAGGCTCCCGCTATGTCACGCTCTCCGCCCCGCTGCTCAGCGTGGTCTACGTGACCTGGCTGATCTACGGACGCTGGCCGGCGCGGCGCGTGCTCCACCTCGGCCTGCTGGCGGCGGTCTGCCTGGCGATCCCGGTCCAACTGCGACTTGCCCGGGATCTCGCGGGACAGCGACGCCATTTCTATCAGCGGCTGGAACGCCAGATGAAGGCCGGCATGCCCGGCTCGCAGGTTGTGGCGCAGGCCTGTCCTATGTTGTACCCTGATCCCGAGTTCACCTACCAGTGCTTCCGGATGCTCAAGCAGGCACGCGTCGGCCGGTTCACCTACTTCGTCGACGACCGCCTCGCTACCGTACCTAGTCCGCACGTGATCACACGCTAGAGGAGCATATCCCGGAGGACCTCTCGCTCCGAAGCAAGCCGCGGATCGCCGCCGAGTTGGTCCGAGATGTCGCCGTGCTGCACACGTTGACGTTGGACCGGTTGGTCGCCGATGAGTAGTACGGCGGTGCCGGTCATTCCCTCGATAACCTTCTGAGTCTAGCGCAGCGGTACGTGGTCGAGGTGCCGGTCACCACGTCTGCAGGCGACGGCCAGGTCTCCACGCACTGCAAACCCGGAAGAACCAGAAGAACAACTAAGAGTCGTTAATTCCCGCCCTCCATTTGACCGATAAAATCGTTGCGTTATGGGTGAGATACGGAAGCGTTCGTCACTTATCTACATGGCAACAAAGAGTGCTACTGTAGGCTTCTCCTTTTCCAGTCATTGTACAAGGAGTGTACTCTATGTCCGCCGAGTTTCGGCTAATCATGATCTCGGCCATGTACGAGAATGGTGGCAACACGACGCAACGCCTTCTCGACGGCCATCCGGAGCTATTCGCCTACCCCTTCGAGTCGCAGGTTGGGACAAAATACGTCCTGGACCACTTCTCCAGCATGTTCCCGCTCAAGTACCGCTGGCCGGTGTTCCCGCTGTCGGCCGACCCGGCGGCAGACTATGAGACGATCATCGACGAGGAGTGCAAGGTCCGCCTCAAGACCCCTCGTTCCAGTAAGTTCCGCGACTATCCGATGGACATGTCCGACCGCGACCGCAAGGAGGTTTTCCTCCAAGTGATGGCGGAACGGAGCCGGACCCGGGCCAGCCTGATCGAGGCGTTCTTCCGATCGTCGGCTGACGCCTGGCGGGACTATGCCCGATCAGGGCGCGAACACGTCCACGTCGGATACAGCCCGATCATCGTGGTCGACGCGGACAAGATCGTCGCCGACCTGCCCGGGGGGCACGTCCTGCACGTAGTCCGCAACCCGTGGTCGGCGTATGCCGACACCAAGAAGCGAGCGGTGCCGCTGAGCCTGCCTCACTATATCGCCGCCTGGTGCATCAACCAGATGTCGGCGCTGACGTACTCGAAGATGTTCCCCGATCAGGTGCACGTCCTGCGGTTTGAGGACATTGTGGCCGACCCGGTCAGGGTGCTCGGCCGGTTCCTGGCCCGGCTTGACATCGCGCCTTCGCCGACTCTGGCCAGGCCGAGCTGGAACGGGAACCCGCTGGCGGAGGTTTACCCCTGGGGCACCGTTCGCATCCCCACGCCGGAAGCCAACCGTTCCACCGCCGACGAGCTGAGCACGTCGGAGAAGGACGAGATCAGGGTCCGGGCGGGAGTGGTACTGGAACACTTCGGTTACACCGACTTCCTCGCCCAGTCGAGGTCCGCCGCATGACCGGGGCGCCAGGCGGAGGCCCAATACTGGTGACCGGGGCGGGCGGGTTCGTGGGGGCCGCCGCAGTACACGAGCTGCTCGCCCGTGGGAGCGAGGTGCACGCTCTCGTTAGACCGGGGTCGAAGCCGTGGAGGCTCGCTCCGGTCACGCGTGACACCCGCATTCACTCGGTTGACCTGACTGATGCGGAGACGGTCCGACAGGTCCTCGCGGCCGTTTCCCCATCCGTAGTCCTCCACCTCGCGGCGCACGGCGCCTACGAGACGCAGGCTGAGGCGAGTCGGATCCTCACCACCAATGTACTCGGCACGCTTCACATGCTTGATGCGGCCGTCGCGAGTGGAGTCGGGTTGTTCGTCAACACCGGAAGCTCGTCCGAATACGGATTCAAAACGGAGCCGATGCGTGAGACCGACCGGCTCGAGCCGAACAGCGTGTACGCGATCGGCAAGGCGGCCCAGACTCACCTGTGCGCGCTCTCAGCGCGCCGGCACCCGCAGATGTCGATCGTGACCTTGCGGCTCTTCTCGGTCTACGGACCATGGGAAGAGCCGACCCGGCTGATCCCCACCGTCATCCGACGAGCGCGGGCCGGGCTTCCGCTCGAAATGGTGTCGCCGGACGTCGCCCGCGACTTCGTGTTCATCGGCGACGTGCTCCGGGCCCTGCTCGACTTCGAGCGGCTCCGGAAGGCCAGCGGCGAGGTCGTCAACCTGGGCACCGGTGTGGAGATCACTCTCCGCGAGGTGGTCGAGACAGTCCAGGACTTGTTTGGCAGTCCGTCCCAGGTCGTCTGGGGTGGATTGAGGGCTCGCCAGTGGGACACCACGCGGTGGGTCTCCGACAGGTCCCTTGCGGCCCGGATCCTGAACTGGGAGCCGTCGGTTGGGTTCCGAGAGGGGCTGACCCGAACGGCGGAGTGGATTGCGTCTAAAGGAGATGATTATGGAACTGTCAGCCCCCGACTCGCAGGCTGACCTGCGACAGATGGCGCAGACGATCCGCCGCTGGGTAATCGAGCAGTCGCTCGCGTCGAATGTGGGTCATATCGGATCGGCCCTCTCGATCGCGGAGATGACTGCTGTCTTGTGGGGCGGCGTCCTCCGGAACCCCGGGACCGACGATCCGGACCGGGACCGCTTTATTCTGGCCAAGGGTCACGCGGCGCTGGCCTTGTACGCGGCCATGCGGTGGCGGGGACTGATCGGAGCCGAGGAGTTCAGCCAGTTCTGCGCGGATGGCACACTGTACGCCGCCCACCCGGAATTCGGCTTGCCCGGCGTGGAGGTCGGCACGGGATCGCTCGGCCAGGGACTCTCGGTCGGCTGCGGGCTGGCCTGGTCGCTTCGCCGTCGGGACTCCGCCGGCCGGGTTTTCGTCCTGATGAGCGATGCCGAGTGCAACGAGGGTCAGGTCTGGGAGGCGGTCATGTTTGCCGCTCATCAGCGGCTTGGCAACCTGACCGCTCTGATCGACCTGAATGGAAGCCAGGCCCTCGGCGATACCCGCAAGATCATCGACATGCACCCGATGGTTGACCGCTGGCGGGCGTTTGGGTGGCACGCGATCGAGACTGATGGACACGACATCGCTTCGATCCACTCCGCCTTGACGGACGGGATTGCCGGCCGGACCGGGCCCACCGTGATCGTTTGCCGCACGGTGCTGGGCAAAGGCATCTCGTACATGGAAAACCGGGTCGAATGGCACTATCGAAACCTGACAACAGAACTGGCCGTGACGGCCCTTCAGGAAATCGGGTGATACGATGCGAACCGAGTTCATGAAAACACTCACGGAACTGGCTGCCGAAGACGACCGGATCATTCTGGTGACCAGCGATCTGGGGTGGGGCGCGGTCGATTGCTTCGCCCGCGAATTCCCTGAACGCTTCCTGAATGTCGGGGTCGCGGAGCAAAACATGGCCGGGGTGGCAACCGGGCTCGCCCGGGACGGGATGATCCCCTACCTGTATTCGATCGCCACCTTCTCGAGCATGAGGTGCTACGAGCAGTTCCGTAACGGGGCCGCCCTGCACAACCTCCCCATTCGCTTGATCGGGATTGGCGGCGGTTTCTCGTACGGTCACGCCGGACCGACCCATCATGCTCTGGAAGACCTGACCATCCTCCGCACCCAGCCAGCGGTCACCGTGATTGCGCCCGCCGATCATTGCCAGACCCGCTCATCTCTCCGGTCGATGGCCCAACATCCTGGTCCGGTCTATTACCGGATCGACAAGAACGACCAACTGGAACTACCAGGGTTAGACGGCCAGTTCGCCCTGGGACGGCCGGAGCTGATCCGCACAGGCTGGGACGTGCTCTTGCTATCCACCGGCTCCGTGACGTTCAACGCACTTAAGGCCGCCGACCAGCTTGCATCGGCGGGGCTCTCCGGCGCCGTGGCCGTCATGGCTCACCTGCCGTTCGAGCCGAGCGCTGAGCTCATGGAGTTGCTCGCGGGCTATTCGCGGGTGGTCACCGTTGAAGAGGGTTCGACAGCGGGTGGACTGGGTTCGCTGGCTGCGGAGGCGGTGGCCCGTAGCGGGCTCCGCTGCCGGCTTATCTCCCTTGGAGTCTCCCGACCCCTACCGCCGCTGACGGGGAGCACGGCGTACATGCGCCGGCTCGTCGGCTTGGCTCCGGATTCAATCGCCCTGGAGGCCATGGCCCTGATTCAGAGGAGGGCGGTTGCATGACGACCCATCCCCTCGTCTCTGTGGTGCTGCCGTGCCGAAACCAGGCGGACCACATTGGACATATTGTGCCGCGTTATACCGCGGCCTTCGACCGTGCCGGGATGCCCGTTGAGCTGATCGTGGTGCCGAATGCGAGCACCGATGCGACCGAATACCAGGTCCAGGTTCTCGCCGCGGCCGACCCGCGGGTCAGGTGCGTTGCTAATCCCTATGGAGGGTGGGGCCGTTCCGTACGAATCGGTCTGGAGGCCGCTCGCGGGCAAGTGCTTGTCTACACGAACTCCGCACGCACCGACCCGGAGACATTACCCGAGTTCGTACGCCGACACCTCGAGCGGCCGCATTCCCTTGTCAAAGCCGCCCGCCGGCAAAGGAACGCCCTGCTTCGGGGCGTCGGGTTGACCCTCTACAACCTCGAGGCCCGTGTTCTTTTCGGAGTCCGTTGCAGCGACGTCAACGGCACACCGAAGGTCTTTTCGCGAATGCTCTACGACCAGATCTTCCTGACGCAAGAAGGCGACCTTCTCGATCTGGAATTGATCGCCCAGGCAACACGGCTCAGGGCCTCGATCGTGGATATCCCTACGTTCGGATTCAAACGCCATGGCGGCAAATCGTCCACGACGCTCCGCAGCGCCTGGCGGATGTATACCGGCGCGCTGCGGCTCGGACTTCAACCGCCGAGAGTCCCGATGGACGCTGTTAACGGATCATACCCATGACTTCAGCTCCAGCACACATCGCCGAGGACTGGATCCGACAGCGCAAACGGATCTTCTACCCGAAGTCCGATTTGCCAGTCTCTGATGTCGTGCTGCGCGGGATGCGCGACCGAACCTTCGGCGAGTTGCACATGACTCCCGAGCGGGTCGCGGCTGCGGCCGAGCATGCTCTTGGGTCCCGGCCCACCGGCGTTCACCCGCTCGAACATCAGGGTACGTTCCATCGAGTGTTCCGGTTGACGGGATTGGGACGGACCGACCGCTTGATCCTCCGGGCGAACGCCGCGAACGATATTTTGCGCGAATTCACGTTCTATCTTGACGCCTGGGCCGGTGAGGCCTTGTTCAAGTCCGGACTGCCGGCCCTGGCTGTCCCGCACGTTGACCTGTCCCGGACGATCGTTCCTTTTGACTTCCAGATCCTCGAGGAGGGTCACGGCCGACCGCTCGACCAGTTCAACGATGATGAGCCCCGGATGCGGCGGCTCCTCAGGAAGCTCGGTCGCTTCGTCGCCCAGATTCATTCCATCTCGTTGCCAGGCTATGGGCTGCTCGACGCCCGACCGCTAGCCTCGCGAGCCGGCTCGCCGCGCGGGATGGTCAACACGTGGGCGGAGTACATCTTGCTGAATCTCGCGGAACATGTTGAACATTGCGCCAGGGCCGGGGACCTGACTGCCGCGGCGGCCGGTGCCATCCTCGCGGCATTCGAACAGCACGGGGAGTGCTTGAACGTGTCCGGCGGGGTGCTGCTCCACGGGGACTTGGGGAGTCACAACGTGCTGTCCGACGGCGATCGGGTGCTCGGACTGATCGACTGGGAAGACGCGGTCGCTGGCGACCCGGTGTACGACGTTGCATTCTGGGCCACGTTCCACCCGCCGGCCCGCCACGCCTCTTTTTTCAGCGGCTACCGTGACGTCCGACCACTTCCGGACGATTTCCCCATCCGATTCTGGCTTTATTTCCTGCGAATCGCAGTGGCAAAGGCAGTGCATCGGCGGCGGTTCGGGTATCCGGACCGACCAGACCGACCCACGCCCGCCGACCGGATTCTCTATGCGCTCGACAAGTTGACCATGGCGGCGAACCCGGTGCACACGGCTGAAAGCACGAACTGTTTTCACCTTGCGGCCACGTCCTCTTCTACGAGGGTCATGTAGCGCAGCTCGGTCAGCCACGAAAAATAACAACGGCCCGATAGCGAGCTAGAAACACTGGGGTTTTTCGCGTATCCTCTGGTCGCACTTTCGCAATCGATGGATCACACCAGGACATGGAGGTCGGCACGATGCCTTACAATTGGCCTGCGGATACTGATTTCGCCCTCTGGGAACTCGACGTCCTTGACCGGGCCTGTCCGGCCTGCGGTCGCATGATGTACATCTGCGATCACCGCTATCGCCGCCTCCATACACTGGACGGACCGGTGCAATTGGTCTGTAAGCTCAACCATTGCCCTGATCGTCTCTGTCCCGGTCACGCCAAGACCAAGAGTCCTGAACTCGAAATTACCATCGCTCCGCCAAGTTGGGCGATTGGCTGGGACGTCTTTTGCTGGATTGGGCACCGACGCTGTTCGCGCCACATGTCGATTCCCCACATCCAATCTGAGCTTCTGGACGACTACGCGATCAAGCTCTCAGACGATGCCATCGCCAAGTACATTCAGCGTTACCAGGTAATGCTCGCCGCGCGTCAGCAAGATCCTCAAGTCCTACGTCGCCAATACGAATCGGTCGCTGAGATCGTCCTTTCGATCGACGGGCTACAACCCGAGAAGGGACATGAGACCCTCTACGTCGTGAGGGAACTCACCCAGAAGCGGGTGTGGTTTGCCGAGGCCCTCATCTCCGCAACCGCCGACGAGGTTCGTCGGTTGATCGCCCAGGCCAAGGAGTGGGCCAATTGCTTGAACAAGACGGTCAGCCTTTGGATCTCAGACAAGCAGGACGCGTTCGTGACAGGGATTGCAGCGGAGTTTCCTGACGTGCCGCATCGCTACTGCGACAACCATTTCCTACGCGATCTGGCCAAGCCTGTGTTGGAGGCCGATAGTCACGCCAAGGTTCAGATGCGACGCAAGGTGCGAGGCCTGCGGAAAATTGAACAAGCCGTGCTCAAACGGCAGGGTGCCAAGGCGCCGAAAGGCCTCGGGGAAGACGACCCTGAAGCAACCGTGACGGTGATCGCGGGGCTTGCGAATGTGCTTTCTCCCGAATCGGATTCGGCCGGCGCTGTGGTGCTCGACTATTGCGCGGCTGTACGTGGAATTCTCAATAACGACCAGGGAGGCCCTCTCCAGCCTCCCGGCCTGCTCATGGCCGAGGCTTTGACGGAGGTTCGCGAGTCGATCCAACGGAACCTGGACGCGAAAAAGGGGGGTTCGCAGAAAAGCAACTCGATCGTCTGGCCGTCTGCATCGACCGAGGATTGGAGCATGTCCAAGCCGAGCAAGAGTCAATCCGAGAGTACGTCAAGGACATCGAGAAAGTCGCAGCGACCCTCGAACCTGGAGGGAAGAGTTGCGAGCAGCGCCAGAAGAAGTTCAAGAAGCTGATCGATCGATTCGAGCGGAATCAGGATCCCATTCACCGGCACATGGCGACGTTGATGATCAGCTTCCTGGCCGGCCTTTTCGTCGGCGCGGGCAAGTTCGAGGAGATCAAGGACAATCTCGATCTTGAACGATGGTTCCGCTTGCCCAAAAGCCATGAGAGACGAATTCACGGTCATCGCCACGCGGGGGTGCGAATCGTCCAAGACGGGCCGACATTGGTCCTCGCATTGGACGCGCACATCGCACATCCCGGGCTATTTACCGCCGAGGATCTGTTGCCGTACCGAACCGCCCGAGAACCACCCTGCCAACGTGAGGCGCTGAACCGACGCAAGGTCATGAGGAAAGCCCGATCCAAGAAGAAGCGGCCCATTCTTCTAGCCGAGCTTGAAAGACGCTATCGCGAAACGCCGAACTTCTAGCTCACTATCGGGCCGTTGAAAAATAAGAAGTGGCCAGGGGAACAGAGATTCGCTTCGAGCTCCCGCCTTCCAGAACTCAGCGGGCCGGTACGAACTTGGAAAGCAACAGGATGTAAACGGCCTGATAATAGATGGCTGGCTCAGTGATCTCCCAGGACGCTTCGTTGGCGTTGCGTTTGGCGTTCCAGGCGCCGTTCCAGTCGCGGTACGCCTTCATCGCGGGCTCGCCGTGGGGCGGGGAAATCCAGTCGACGGAAAAAAACTTGTTGGGGCCGCCCACCAGGTAGCCGGGAGGAAGACCGTATCGGCTGGTCTTGCCGTCATAGAGCGGCGAGCCGTCGTGGAACCACTGGTGATACATCTCGGTCACGCCGTGTCGGCGCCGGCCGCCGTCATGTTGGTCAGATAGCAGAGCGACAGGGGTTGCGTCCGTGAATGAAATGGAGATATCCCGCAAGATCTCGCGATAGGCCGCGTGGTGCTCGCGATTATCCCCAGCGCCATGGTCATGAGGAGCACGCGGCCCCACCGCCCCTTCGCCGAGTTGCTCCCCCAGCAGTAGTGCCCCTCGTAATGATAGGCCAGGTAGGGATCGTCCGGGCCTCCCGTAGCCTGGCGGATGGCCTCGGCGGAGTGTGCCAGGGCTTCCCTGAACGGCTCCGTCACCACCGGGTTGGCACCGTCCGTTGTGGAGTAGACGAAGAGGCCCTGGGTCAGCGCCAGATAATTGAGCGGGTCAACCTGCTTCCAGTCCTTGAACGGGTGCATGCCGTTTTCCGCGGTCGCGGCGATGTCGGGCGCCCAGCGATCGACGTAGGCCTTGAATCCCGGCTCACCGAACGTCTTGAACAGTTCGGCCGCGGCATAGACGCGGGCGCGGCGATCGGCGTTCGCGTTGCTACCGGCAGCCGTGGCCGCAAGCTTCGAATCGCCGTCGGTTCCGTCGGAAGGGTCCATCGTCGGGGTGAGCCATCAAGGTACGCCCAGGCCCGGCGCGCGGCCGCGCCGAAGCCGGTCGGCGTAGCCAGGGAAGACCTTGTCGAAGTGGGAGTAAACACGGGCCGCGTGGGCCAGGCTGGCCGAGGCGTCGGCCGTCGCCCACGTGGTCTTGGCGGTATAGAAACGCGGCTGCGTGTCGCCGCTGGGATTGCCGGTGCCGTTGTTGTAGCTGCGGCCCGCAACGCGATTGAAGAACCCCCCGTCGGCGTCCTGCATCCTCAGCAGCCAGTCGAGCTCCCACTTCACCTCGTCGAGCAGGTCGGGAACGCCGTTGCCGCTCTCCGGGATGTTCGTGTCGTCGCCGAAGACGCGTGGGTTCAGCTCGTAGGCCCAGAGCAGGTCGAACAGTGTGGCCTCCAGGTACGGGACGTACTTGTTGAGATCGCCCGCGTCGAACCAGCCGCCGAGCAAGTTACGCGGTCGGCCCCGCGCCTTGCCACCCTGTGTGTACTGCGCGGCCCGATCCTGATCTTTTCCCAGATGACCGCCCGGATGATGCCAGACGCCACCGTTCTTCTCGGTGATCGGTGTCCCGCTCCGCTGGTAATAGAAGACCCGCACCGCGTCGCGCAATACGGGCGTGTAGACGTCGTCGTCGATCCTGAACGCGAACGAGCGGACGCGGTTGGTGGGATCGAACACGTGATAGGAGCCCGGCATCCGCAGCTTACTGAAATCGGCATACCAGACGCGGTCCCCAGCCAGCTCGCTGACCTTGCCCTGGTTCCAGGGCGTGGTGTCACCGCGATAAGCCACCGTACCGTCGGCCTCGCGCCGGATTTCGAAGCCCGGCCCGGGTCGGTAGCTCTGCCCGGCATTCTGCCCCTTGACCGGATCGGCCAGAATCGCCACCTTCTCCGCCCGCGGCAGCCAGCCAAACTGGTCGACCGTGATCTGCGGCGTGATGGGATCGGCGGCTCCCCGCGCCAGGAGACACGAGGAAAACAGGAAGAGCCACACGGGCAGGGCTGAAATCGCCACTGTTATTTGAGAACCCCATTGCCTCTTCCGAACTCGTCTCACTTCGAACACAAGCCCCTCCTCTACCGCGAATCCATATTCTTCGCGAGCTTTCAGCCGCGCGGGCTCGCCTCGGGTTTCTGCTCGCCTCTTGGAATTCCTCTACCTCTGGATCATCAGGTCCACGATGCAGATTTCATTGTACACCAGACACGCTGGCCTCACGTGGCCTGGTGATCGCCGAAGATGTCGGGTCCGCTAGTGGCCGCGCGGTTACCGAGCACGACGACCTTCTGAAGCTTGACTTTGGGGTTGCCGGAGAAGGCGATTCCTCCTCCGAAGCCTTGCCCCCCGGCACTCGCGAGAGCGCCGTTGCCGGTGATTGTTGATTGCGACAGGCTTGAATCGTTGGCAATGAACAAGCCGCCTCCGTAGGCGATACCATTCGCCCCAACGAGCGCCTGGTTCCCCACGAAACTCGATGTACTCTGGGTTAAGGCATTGCTGTAGTTGGCGAGAGCCCCTCCCATTGATGAGTTGCCATTGAGCGCGCGCGCACGGTTCCCGAGGAACAGGTCCTGGCTCACGTCCGTTTTCGTATTTGCGCTCACGTACAGCGCACCCCCGGAAGCGTTATGTACGAGGCCTGCCCCAGCGCTCACAGCGACATTTCCTGAGAAAAGCGTTCCGGAAATGGTCGATTGGCCATCGCCAAGAAACACGGCTCCCCCGCTTGCAAGTCCGCTGTCAGGGTCGTTCGACTGAGGTCCCGCCACGACCGATCCACCGATCGCCGCGTTGCCGAGGAGCAGGTCGTTGGACAGGGTCAGAGACGTCTGGCTGTCTCCCGATGACTCAATCGCACCGCCTTTGGCGTTGCCGGGCACTCCAATCCCGGTCGCGTTGCCCCCTTGAGCCTTGTTCTTCAGAAAGGTCGTTTCGACAATTGTGGTGTTGGGGCTGTTGTTGAGGATCGCACCCCCGCTGCTCTCTCGGAGTGCACTGAGCTGGGGGTCGTCGCCGCCGCGGGCCAGATTGCCCCGGAACAGGCTCGCCGCGATCTTCGCCTGGCTCGTCTTGAAACCGAACGACATCGCGAGGGCGCCGCCGAACGCGAACTGACCCTGCTGTGCAATCGCCTGATTGTTCCGCCATTGAGTCCGTTTCAATTGGAGGTTGAAGATGCCGTTGGTCTGCATGCCTCCCCCACTCGCATACCCGCCTGAGCCGTTGCGGTCAGCAGGCTGCGAACCGCTGCCTCCCGGCCCGGCGAGCGCGCGGTTGCCCTGGAAGATGGCGCTGCTCAGGGTGACCGGCAGGGGCGGTGAGGGGACGAGGCCCCCCGTATCTCGCAGGTTCCACGCGCCACCCTGCGCTGGGCCACCCGGACCCGCCTCAGTGCCGCTATTGGGCGCTGAGTTCCCTCCTTGTGCCCCTTGGGCCAGATTGCTGGCAATAGTGACATTTTTCCCGCTAATTGCGGTGAAGAATTCACTGTCGATCGCCCCCCCAAAAGCCTCGCCGCCGCTGCTGGTGTCGCCGCCTCCCTGCACGATATTCGGAGCGGCCAGCCCGCCGAGTGCCTGGTTCGCCTGGATCTGTGTGCGCTTCAACAAGAGGGTGACCTGCTTGAGCTGTTCGATCGCACCGCCCACGGCCATCCCGCCGGGCACGGCTGGCTGAGAAGCGTTCAGGGCCATCCCGGCGGGACCTCCCTGTGCGACGTTCTTGATCAAGGTTACGTCCGTCAACGAGAGGGTGGCCGTTGTGCTCCCCTGCGGCGCCCCCTCGCTGAACAGGGCGCCTCCGGCCGCCGTGCCGCCGATGCCTGGCCCCGATTCGTTCAGATTCGGAGGGGCAAACGAGCCGTCGAGCCCCTTCCCACCCACCGCGCGGTTCGCTTCGAGTCTGACTCGAGTCAAGCCAAGGTCGGAGCCTAGCAAGAGGATACCGCCGCCGTCGCCGGCTCCTCCGTTGCTTGATGGAAACCTGTTGATCGGCCCGACTGCGTCACCACCCTGCGCAAGATTTCCCTGGACGCGCCCGCCGTTGATCTGCGCCTGACTGTTGACCAGGAAAAGGCCACCACCGCCGGCTGAGCCTGCTTGCTCTGTGAGCGAGTTCACACCTCCAAGCGCCTGATTGCCAATCACGGAGGTGTTGACCAGGTTGACCTGGCTGTCGAATGCGAACAGCCCGCCCCCTTCCGCCGAGATTGCCGCATCGCCGCTACCCCCAGGACTCCCCAGAGCGCGATTGTTCGTGATCCAGCAATGACTCAGCTTGAGGCTCGCCTGATCCACCACGATTCCGCCCCCCGCGTATGCCTCGATCGGAGCAGGGACAAGGCTCGCAACGCCACCCGTGATCGATAGCCGGCTCAGAGTCACGGTAGTGTTCGGGCCGTCGATCTCGATCACGCGCGACATCCCGCCGGCGTCGAGCGTCTGGCCACTCCCCTGGATGGAGAGCGACTTGTCAATGAGCAGCTCGCCAAGCGACAGGGAGAGATGAGCCCCACGCAGATTGGGAGAGAAACGGATCACGGCGCCGGCTGCCGCGCTCGAGATGAGCGTACGGAGCGACCCCGCGGTGCCGTCGGTCGCCGAAGTCACGGTCAACCCGCTCAGTAAACAGCGAACCTCGCACCGCTCCAACGAAGGGAGTCGCATCCGCTGTAACCGACTCTTGTATCTCATGGTTTGTTCCTGCTCCGAGGAATCGACGCAAAAGCATGCTCCGTTGGCACGGTTCCCGCCCCCGAATCACCGCGCCGGCGGGCGACCGCCAACCTGGCGATGGGCATGTGAAGGGTCATTCTACCAGGCGCGATGCGGGCAAGCAGAGTAGTTCAGGGGCTCTGTGTAGAAAAAACCGGACGGATCAGGGAGGGCTGACACTGATCATCCCCGTGGCAGCTCACGACGCCTATTGTCTATCATCAGGGCCTGGACCGGGGACACATCAACGATGCGTCGTTTTCATGGCTTCCTCGAGGAGTGTACCTGATGTCGAACCCAACAAATCGTCGCCGATTCATAAAGACAACCGCTGGATCGAGCATGGGCGCATGTGTTGCTGCGGGAGTTTCTGGGCAAGCTGAAGCTCCGAACAACGCTGGATCAGCCGCCATCCCGGATGCCGGCGGCGTCGCCAAGAAATTCTGGATCGATCCCAGCATTGCCGCATGGCGGCCTGGCCCGTGGAGGAAGGTTCACATCGAATACCATACTTCTCGGCATATGCCACGGCTCGCCGAGCGTTTCAACGCGGATGAGTTCGGTGACCGACTGATTGCGGCGCACGTGAATGGCGCCACGGTCTTCGCCAAGGACATGTACGGTTACTCCTACTTTCCAAGTGCGCACGGGCGGATGCATCCGAACCTCTCTTTTGACCTTCTGGGAGCGCAGGTGGCGGCGCTGAGGAAGCGGAAAATCTCGGTCCTGGCCTACTTCATGCTGACCTGGAATCCCGAACTCGCCGAACGACATCCGGAATGGTTGGTTGTCCACCAGCCCGGCGACAAGTCTCGTCCCAAGCCCGAGGAGATCTCCGACGCGCAGAAGGCGTTCACGAATACCTTGAAGCCCGATGCCCCCCGCGCCAAGGCCGGTCCCCGCTCCAAGCCGGCCGAGCCGCCCGCCGAAGACAAGGGATATCGACCTTACATGTGGCAGTTCTGCATCTGCCAGGAGGGGTTCCTGAAGGGGGAACTCGACCTCATCCAGGAGCTTGTCTCCAAGTATGAGCTCGATGGCGTATGGCTCGACGGCGGTGGCTCTCCCGCATGCTATTGCGACGAATGTCTCCGGCAGTTGCGCAAGAAGGGCCTCGATCCGCTCGATGCGGGCGTGCAGTATGCTCACAAGGAAGAGCTTCGTCAGTCTTTTCTTGAACGTATTCACCAGGTGATCAAGAAAACGCGCCCTGGTTGTCTGGTGTGCCCCCAGAACGAAGGGACCTTTTACGGTCTCGCCAAGCGCGCGCCGCTTGTCGATTATTCCTCCCAGGAAGCGCTCTTCACGGATGCAGTCCATTATGGCTACCACTATTTCCCGACGGTGATTCGCTACGCACGCGGTTTCGGGATACCGTTCCATGGCTGTACGGTCTGTTTCAAGGACTTCTGGGCCGACTTTGGCGGCTTGAAGTCGCCGGCGCAAATGCACACGGAAGTCGCCGCTTATGTATCGCAAGGCGCGCGATGCGACATCGGCGACCAGTTGCCTCCCGACGGCCGGCTCGATCCGGCGATCTACCACGTCATCGGACAGGCCTACCGGCACATCGAACGGATCGAGCCGTACCTGGAACAGGCCGTGCCGGTGACAGAGGCGGCGCTGCTGGGAAGCGGGTATCCCCCGTGCAACGAGGTGAACTACGGTTGGGTCAAGCTGTTGACCGAGTCGCAGGTCCAGTTCGATATCGTTGAGCGCGAGACGAAATGGGAAGAACGCTATGGGCTGGTCGTCTTGCCGGAGAATTTCTGGGTCGATCAAGCCATGGCCTCGCGCCTTCAGGCGTTCATCGCCGGAGGCGGAGCCGTGATTGCAGCCCACACGTCGGCCGTGCTGGCAGGGACGGAAAAGAGCTGGCTGGAACGGTACGGGCTGCATTATGCAGGCATGTCGCCTTTTACGCCGGCCTACATGGTGCCGAAGGTCAATTTCACCGGCGACATCCCGCCGTACGCATACGCCCTCTACGAGGGCGCTTCGCAATGGCGGGCCGAATCTCCGGCAGAGGTCCTGGCCGTGCTGGGCGAGCCGCTCTTCCAGCGCAGCCCCGAGCACTATATGAGCCATCAGCAAACACCCTTTGATCACACCACCGAGTACGCCGCCGTGGCACGTAGCGGGAAGGTGGGGCTGGTGGCCTTTCCTCTGGGGCAAGGCTATTACAACCAAGGATTCTGGGTCTATCGCCAGGCCTTTCAGAAAGTCCTCAGCGATGTGCTTCCCGCGCCCTTGATCCAGAGTGATGCCCACCTGACCACCGAACTGTCGCTGACTCATCAGGCGGCGAAGCCGAACGCGGGGCGAAAGGAGCGTTACATGGTGCACATCGTGAACTTCTCACCGGTGCGACGAACGCCGAAGCACACCGACTTCCATGATGATCCCATCCCGCTGACCAATGTGACGGTCCGCGTCAATCTGCCGCTGAAGGTCTCCACGGCCAAAGCCCTCTATGCCGGCAAGGACTTGCCGGTGCGCCGTGCAACAGGCGGCGGCGTGGAGTTCCTGGTTCCGCGAGTGGATATTCATGAGGTGGTAAGTCTTGAGCTGTCGTGATAGGAACGAGAAGATTCGGGCCCTTCCCGCTTTGCAGTTCGAGCCGGCTTCGCGGTGTCGGGCGGCTTCGCGGGGTCGGGCCCGCTAATGCTCTTGGGTCTCGGTACATCTTTCCGATAGAAAATGAACGGACACTGATAATCCGCTACCGAGGACTTTGACGGCATCAAGCGCTGTCTGGTGCATCCGGTGGCCGGGCTCGGCAAGTCGAGTCAGGATGTTGGTATCAAGAAGGTAGTTCATTCGCCGCGACCGGAGTAGACGCTCTCACGGCTATCATCGATGGTGATGGGTCGGGCAATTTGAGAGTCAACCCAAGATTGAAGACGCCGAGCAGTTGCTTCCGCAGGCTCTTGCTCGCGTGAGGCGGGGAGGTTCGGTGCGTGGCCTCGACTATCCCGAAGTGTTGCGACGAGCCTTTGGAGCTCGCTGGCGACAGGGGCGGGTAATCCGGTAAGGTCCAAACTCTGGAGAAATGACGACCCAGGCGGTTCCGTGGTTTCTGGCTCGACACTCATAGACATACCTTCGTCCGCTTGAAGAAACCGTGTCGAACTTCGACGGCAGGAATTCTTGCTTTGAACCCCGGCACGAATCGACTCTCGTCCTCTGGTGCATGCGTGAATCTGATCGGGGTATGGCGGTGGCTTCGCGTAAGTCAGATTTTACACGAAAGACCCTCCAACAACCATCTCTGTCGCGAGGTCGATCGGCGTCTCGACGGTGCTTCAGGACGCATCCCTGTGTTCCTCGCCTGATTTCGAGCCATCTCACCTGCCCGGCCGCTGGCCCGCCTGCCGCGCGACGGTCAGGCCGGCGAAGCCGCCTAGAACAAGGAACAGAACCGGGGGTGAAAAGAAGAGGATGGGCACCAACCACCTGGCCTGCACCTGCCGCTCGATGAGCATCGTGAGTCCCATTCCGACCGCCACTCCGATGACGCAGCCCAGGAGCGCGCCGGCGGCTATCCAGCCCTTCTGGATCTTGAGTGGGGGCGCACCGCCGGGAGTCGGGCTGTAGCGAAGGTCGGCCGCGAGCCCGCCTAGCCACCTGCCTGCGAGTGCGCCGATCAAGAGCCCTCCGAGGATGCTTCCGAAATAAAAGAACGGCATCAGGTGCCGCACTTGCGGTCGGAGGCGGGGACCGGCCCCTCCCATCCGGCTGACCATGAACGCGCTGAAGGCAATGAAACCGGCGAACGGGCCGAGCCCAAGTCCGGCGAGGCACCCCGCGCGGCGCCCGCCGCGGCGGGGCGCTGGCGGCCCATCTCCATCCCCGGCGCGGCGGGAATGGGGGTCACGGCGGGGGAGAGCGGCGCCAGCAGAGCCCGGCGCATGTCGAGGGCTTCGTGCCAGAGTGCCGGCCGGTCCGCCGCGGGTGCGGTCCAGCTCAGAGCGAAGACCAGTAAGCCGCTGGCCGACTGGACGTGCCAGTTCGGGTATTGCGTCATCGCCTCCAGTCGGGGCCCACAGAAGCGACGCCGAATCGCGTCCTCGCCGGATGCTGTCACCGTGTCGCTCAAACCCAGGACGTAGAGTTTCTCGAAGGCGGCGACGGCCTGACGGGTTCTCTCGTCCTCTGCCCGCGGATCGAAGTTGATCAGCGTGAGATTCGCCCGCTCAGCCCCCGTGGTCCACCGTCGGGGAACACAGACGAAGAAGGGCAGGCGGGACTGTGCAAATAGGATGGCCGTCCAGCTCCGTCTCCCCTCGCCTTCCCCGGTCCCTTCGATCGTCGTGAGGTCGAACATCGCGGCGGGAGCGCCGTCGATCGTTCCGCTCAAGCGGTTCTCACAGATGACCCAGCGTTCAAACAGCGGCGCTCCGGGGTGTAATCCCCGAGAATCCTGGACCTGGCCCTCCTCGTAAGCCAGCCCGAGCGTCCTGGCAACCTCGCGCAGCTCGTCCGCATGAGCGCGTGCGCTGCCGGTCGAACCGCATCATGAAGACGACGCCGAAGACCGCCCAGGCCGCCGCGAACACGACGTGTGCCCCCACCCGCCACCCCGCCAGCACGAGGAGGCCTCGACCCTGGGCGACGGATCGCTCGTCCACGTCAGACCCGATCACTCCCGCGATGACCACTCCCAGAACGACCGCGACCGCCAGGGACAAAGGAGCTGACCCTCGGCTTTTCACGATCTCCCCCTTGGACTTGATTCGCGGACGAGCCTGCGACCGCTTCGCTCATTGCCGAGAGCTTTCGGGTGGTCAAACCAGGGACCTCTCGCGCGGTCAAATCCGAGGAATGTTCCGCCATCATACCGCTTTCTTCCTCAGCCAGTGGGTCAAGGTGATGTACCAGGACGCTCCCATGTAGAAGATGGGATAAGACAGAGAGAGCAGAGCCAGCGTTGTGGTGGCGGAATCGACGCGAGGGTCTTTGCCGGTGGGTAGGATCCAGATCAGCCAGAAGATGAGAACTCCCCAGGGGGCTCCTGCCACCGTGGCCACGACGTTGAGCAGGCCGGGCTGCGAGGAGGGGTACAAATACCGGCTGGGCACGAAGGTCAGCAAGGCCAGGATGATGACAATAAGGAGCGCGATCCAAGGGTTCAGAGGCAGCACGTAGAGGTACATCGCCACCAGGTTCCAGAGCGAGGGGAAGCCGAGAAAGTAGCCGTCGTCGGTCTTGGCCTGGACCTGGCAGAAACCGTAGGCGCTGGCGGCCAGGGGAAAGAGGAGCCAGGCCTCCTGGCCGGGCGGCAAGAGGCCGGCGCCAGATCAGGAGCAGGGGCAGGCAGGTGTAGGTCTGGAAGTCGATCAGGTCGTCGAGCCTGCGACCGTCGAAGCTGGGGACGGCTTTCTTGATGTGAACCAGGCGGGCCAGCGTGCCGTCGGTCGCATCAACAATCGTAGCCACGAACATGATCAGCAGCGAGAGGCGAAATGCGTCGTACCCGCCGTGAACGAGCAAGACCGCGATGAACGCCGCGCAAACCAGCCCTAGCCCCGTATACGCATGGACGCACCAGCCCAGGAACCGCTGGAGTGATGTCGGCGGGGCGTGGTCATCTTTCCGTCGAGACGGAATTCGGGGCCGCTTCGGCTCTTTGGATCTTGGTTTCAGCTTGAGCATGAAGTCCCATCCCTCTTGCGAACCTGTCAAGTCAATCGCACGGCGCGAGCTGCGTGATCAGTCCCTCTGAATTGGCCAGCACGTCGAGATCGAGCGAGCCCCCGCCCAGCAGGCTGGGTGCCGCGTGTTCGGATAAGATGCCCGTGCGCCGGCGCTGCACGGCAAGGTAGTAGAACAACCCTAGCCCCAGCAATAACACCGTGGCGATGACCGCGGCATATTGGCCCCACGGGTCGTCGCCATAAATCTCGACCCTGGGCCAGCTCATGTTGACCACGATAAATACGCCCCAGACGATCGCCACCAGGTTTACCGGAAGGCCCCACCGGCCCAGCGAGAAGACGCGATGAGGCACCGGGTCAGAGCCAATTTCGCCCGGTACATCGTCTGACTGGGTCTTCGGCCAGCCGCGCAGCCGCATGATCAGCAAGGGCACGGACACCATCAGGTACGCGAGGTTCGCCCAGACAACGGCGACCGAGCACACGGTCTCGATGATCCTGGGCAAGTTCACGTTGAGCAAGAGGATGATCGCCGCGAGGACCCCCGTGACCACGGCCGGAGCAATCGGTGTTTGCGTTGTGTGCTGAACCCTGGACAGGGATCGGGCAAAGGGCAAGTTGTTGTCTCGTGCCATGGCAAAAATAAGTCGCACGGCGCTGGCGTGAACCGCGAGTGCACAAACCGTCACGGCGAAGACGACAGCAACGAGGAACAGGTTGCCCAATCCGGGGCCGAGCACATCCTTGACGATTGAGTGCAGCCCTCCGGTGATCTGGCCCAGCGCGACGTCAGCCGGATCGCGAACAGCGAGTAGCCCCGCCACGATGAGCAGACCCCCGGCAGCACCAGCAGCCAGGAGTGCCCGCAGGATGGCCCGGGGTGCACGCCGGCGCGGGTCGTTAGTCTCCTCCGCGAGCGTTCCCGCCGTGTCGAACCCGTACATCACGTAAGAGGCCATCACGGAGGCGGCCAGGAAGGGACCGAGATAACCGAGTGGCCGATGATCGCCACGCCCCTGGGTTTGCAGCAAGATGTCTGGTCCTCGCCGCGCTCGCACGAACAGAAGCACGATCAGCAAGGCGACGCCCAGC
>CAWFAF010000100.1:0-14699 GCA_963813575.1 uncultured Planctomycetaceae bacterium | reverse complement strand
GATCCAGAGGGCGTAGTTCTTTTTTGATGATTGGAGCAGCCAGTAGATCGGTGCCTTGCGGCGGCTCTTCGAGTACCGCTTGATGTGGTGCGTCCCAGAAGCCGCCCGCCCCCGGCTTGCGGAAGTAGTCACGCAGGTCGGACACGCCGAGGATCTGGCGCGCTTCCTTCTCGATGGCGTCGGCCCGGTCCTTCCAGATCACTTCCAGGACATCACGTACACGTCGGATGATGTCGTCCCCATGATCGGAGTCATCAACCACGGATGCCATCCCAGTCGATGCGGATGGGGTATCCATCGGGAGTCTTCGTTTAGCGGGGGGCCATCAGTCCCCTGTAGCATGCCTGGAGGAGCAGACGGGAAGTGGAGACAACGGGTCGGGCAAGTCCGTACCAGATTATGAACAGCCGCTTGGAAAGTCGATGTTCCAGCGGCCTAAGACAACAGCCGAGCGGAGGTAAGAGACAAAAGCTCTTGAGTCAAGCTGTTAGTGTTATTGTATGCGTGAGTTCCCCTTCTCAGGTCCGTCCTCTCGAATCCTGCTCCCTCACTGTCGTATCGTGGCAACGTCGCTTTGAACGTTTCCCGGACCTCAATTCTCTCTCGATCTCCTCCTTCGTCGATGCCGTAGCAATCGTAACTCTCAGTGTGTCGATTTCGGATTGCCATGCGCTGACATCTGTATCAATTTTGCATACCTTGCCCGTTGCCATTTGCTCCATGCTATCGCTAAGCCTGCTACCCCGGGGGGAGATTGAAGCAATGAAGGTGATTGGTAGTTGTGACTGTTTTTCTATTCTTGAAGATAGATGACCTCCATTCTCGCCAATGTCGCACAGCCGTGGCTAGGTCACCCAAACCTGCACCACCCAGTAAAGCCATCATGGTCCCAGGGATGGTTAGGGGTGTCGCTCCAACACACCCTACCTCGCAAGAAGGAGCCAAACGCCCATTTTAAGTCCATGAACCAACAAAGCGAAAGGCCCTGCCTGTTCATTAATCCAAAGCCACAAGGCCACATGGTGTGTATTTCCAGAGCTTTCGTCGAAAACCGCAAGGCCCCACTTATCATGCCGATGATGCAACCCTGTGGCAAGACTCTTGACGCTCAACCCACGGCTGGCTTCGTCGTGACCACGTCAGATCCTGGTCTGAAATAGTATGAGATAACCATTGAAGTGCTGCCGACCACTGATATCCCCAGCCACGCTTGCCTCGATAGTCCGAGAGAAATGACTTCAAGGATCATCGCCATCCCCGGTCCCAATCAATCACGAGCGACCACTCGCCGTAGTAAGGTGAAAACGCACCCCCTTGGCGAATGTGACCCAACGACCATTACCCCTCACGCCGTTTCGAGCCCCTTGTTCTCCGCAATAGTCGAAGGGCTAACTTCCCACCAAGCCTCTCACAAATCTAAAGTCATCCATCTCGTATATGCACCCTTTTGAACGGCACGCTTTCCTGATTCAAGGGCAGGCATCGATCCCAGAAGAGGTTGACGAATCCGGGTCGCCAACCCAGTAAGCGAACGGCGAACCCGGAACACGACCAGAAATGCAGACCAGAGTCCACGGTGAAAATCCAAGAGTCCATCTTGGATTCCCCAGTCAGAGGCTCAGCTGAGATCGACTTCAAAGCAGTCCTTTGCTCTTCTCGTCTTTAGCTCCCAAGCAGCTTAATGAACAACACAGTTTTTCCGATGATGCTTACGGGTTTGAGATTCGATGCAATACGCCGCCGTCTCGACCATGGCCGTGTCGAGCACGCCGTAGCCGAGGTCGGCGAAAACCGTCGGCGTGGCTTCTCGAGCAGGATCTCCTCGCGCCATTTCTGGAACGACGAGCAGGAAGAAACCGGTCCGGGAGGTGATCGCGCCGAGCATCCCCCGGGTGCAGCCGCTTCAGCCCCGCTCGACGAAGGCCGCGTACAGGTCGTTCTTCGTGCGCGGGTACTGCTTCTCGATCAATCCTTCGCCGGCTTGCTCGCCTCCCCGAACGGCGGATTCATCAGCACCACGTCGAACCGCTTGTGGCAGATGTCAACGAAGGCGAAGCCCCGGACCGCGTCCTCGGTGAAGAGCCGCCGCTGGAGGCGCTGGCCGTTCTGGGCTTGCTCGGCATAGCTGCGAGTGCATCGACGATCTTCTCCTCGGCCTGCTCGAAGAACTGAGCGTCGGTGATGCCGGAGAGGTCGAACCGCTGCTGCCGCTCGACGGGCTTCCGCGTCGCCGAACAGCCTCATCTGCGCGGCGACGGGACCGGCTCGCCATTGCCGTCCTCGCCTCGGCCACGGCGTCCCGGATCTCCTCCTCGATCTTGAGGAGCGACCCCGCCTCACCCGCCAGCTTCATCTTGTCGAAGACGACCTCGACCAGTTGGCCCAGGAGCCTGGGCTCGACTGCGCCACGAACTCCTTGAGCATCTGCCCTTCGCCGGGCATCGGCTCGGCACAGACGATGTTCGACCTGGTGATCGGCGGGCGGTCCTTCTTGAGCCCCATCTCCTGATAGGCCCGCTGGCACCGCAGCCAGAGGGCGAGGGCGGCGATCTGCGTGCAGCGGAGGTCGATGTCGATGCCGTGCAGGTTGTGCCGCAGGATCAGGCCCGGCACGGCCCGCCGCAGGTCGTCCTTGCGTCGGGTAATCCGCCTGAAGCGCCGGGCCCAGGTCAGGGTCGTCGTAGGCTTCCTCGTAGATGACCAGCAGCAGGGCGAAGCAGTAGAGCAGGAAGTGGCCGCTGCCGCAGGCCGGGTCGAGGATCTTGATCTCTCGGGGGTCTTTCTTGGGCCGGTGCGGGATCGCCGTGATCGCCCGCAGGAGTTGCTCCTGGGTGGCGTCCTCCTTCCGGCCCTCGAGCGCCCGGCGTCGGATCTCGTTGGCGATCTCGTAGACAGACTGGCGTCCCAGTCGCCGTAGCCGCCCGTGATGCGATCGGCCACGGGCCTGGCAGAACAGCACGTCGAGCAAGTCCTGCGTCGGAACCGGAGAGATCCTCCGGCCTCTTCGATCTCCCGGAGCGTCGCCCAGGGCCACCAGCTCTCCTCAACCTGGATCCTCGAGCGGGTGCCGCTCGTAGCCATCGACCGTGTGGGCGAGGTCGACGAGCCGCTCGGTCTCGCCGACCTGGAACGGCGGGGAACGTCTCCTCCGTGCCGCTCGAGGAGCAAGTCCTTCATCGCCCTCACCGGGGAGCCGGGCTCGTCTTCCTTCTCGGAGAAGAACACCTCGCCCGGCCGCCGCACCATGTAGCGGCACTCGTCCTTGAGCCGGGTGTCCCCCTTCCGCATCTCGTACCAGATCCGGCCCAGCGTGTTGTCGGTCAGGAACTCGACCACGTACCGGGGCGTGAAGAACTGGTTGCGGAACGCCAACTCATACGAGTTGCGGGGGGCCTGGCTCTCCTTGCGGGCCTGGTCCCGGAGTTCCTTGGGCGTGAAGTACTGGTAGACCCAGCCGATCGTCTCGTCCTCGGACCAGATCCCCTTGAGTTCCTCGCTGTTGAGCAGGTCGAGCACCTCGTCCAGCACCCGCTGCGGCGGGTAGACCCGGTTCGCCGGGTCGGTGGGGCTGAACAGGACGCCGATCTCCTGCGAGAGCGTGCCGCCCAGCCAGTTGAGGAAGTGGCGGTACGCCTCCTCCTGGTCCCCGGCGTTGTACCGCTTCTCGTCGTCGGGATGATCCGCCAGGTAGAACAGGAACCCCTGCGACTTGAGCCCCTTGCTGACCGCCTCCCGGAACCTCTGCCCGCCCACGTAAACGTCCCGCACCTCCATCATCTTGTAGGCGCAGAGGCGGTTCAGGTGCGTGAAGGCGATCTCCCGGATCAGTTGCTCCAGGCTCTCCTTCGGCTTGTAGCCCAGGGCCTCGATGTGCTTGAAGTGGGCGAGGATGTCCTGCCGGGCCTGCCGCTCCTCGTCGGTGAGGTGCCCCAGCGGCACGTCCTCCTCGGCCTTCACCTCGTCCTTCTTCCCGGTGGCGTAGATGTCGAACTTGCCCTGCAACTGCTGGGCGATGGACTCCTCCAGCAGCCTGCGGCATTGCGTCACGACCGAGCGGAGCTTGTTGCGAATCGCCTGGTCCATCGTCCCCGTTACTCCACCACGACCTTGACGCCTTCGCCGAGCAGCTTGAGCAGGTGGTCCTGCAACCGCGCCACCGCCTGCCTGACCTGTTCCTCGTTCTCCAGCGGACCCCGTGAAGAACTCGGCGACCCGGACCCGCTGAGCGGGACGTCGGGGGCGTGATGAGCTTCTGGATCTGGGCGACGACCTGGGCGAACAGCCCGCCGAGCGCCGCCACGTCCGACTCCATCTGGCTCAACGCTCGCCCGGCACGTACTCGCACGCCAGGACCCATCGGTCAGGTCGGGCTCCGGCAGCATCGGGACTGGAGCGGGCCCAGCACCGGCTCCGCATCGTCTCGGGTACGGCGGTCCATTCCTCCCGCCCCTTGATCTTCTCGATCGCCGCCCGAACTGCTCGGACTCGGTCGGCGTGCCGAGTCTCGTACAGGGTGCGGATACGCCCCCAGGATCTCCTGGGTCGCCGCCCGGATCGCGGATAGCGAGTCGAAGAGGGTGTCGGTAGACAAATGTTCCCTAAGCTCCTCGACCCGGGCTGGAGGTCGGTCTGCCCTTGGGCTTCAAGCAGCGTTCCAGACCTCGCCCGCCGCACGCCGGGCATTACGGAGGGCCGCGAGCCCCTTCTCGTCGAGGCAATCGTCGATCTTGCGAACCCGGTCGTGGGCCTGCTTTAGCGAGGCCCCCCGCCCGCCAGGATCGTCACGCAGTCATCCGCCGTCCCCGATTCGATGGCGGTCGAGCGACTCCCTGTACTCCTCGACGGTGCCGAGGACTGGCAGGCGGTGGGCCTTGATCTGGGCCTCCACCGGCAGCACCCGCTTGATCTCCTCGGAGGCGAACCCCTTGAGGGCCTCGGCGATGGCCGCCTTGTCCATGTCCACCGTCTCGCCCGTCAGATCCTCGTAGCTCTCGACCGCCCGCTTCAGGGTCGGCAGGTCGATGGGCTTGACCGGCGTGAACAGCGCCGACTTGAACGCCGTGTTGTTCACCAGCGGGGTGCGGCTGCGGGGGTCCTGGTAGGCGTCGAATTTCTCACCCGCCGTGCGTGATCTCGATCGAACCGGCACGGAAGAGCACCGCCAGGACGAGCCGAAGCATGTCCCGGTCCCAGCCGTAGCCGATGCCCGCCGAACTTCCTCTCCAGCACCTTGCCCGTGCGGGACTCCTTGTTGCCGTAGCCGTGCTCGCCCACGAGGTAATCCAGAACCTCCTTGGCGATGTCGGCGGCGGGGTTTCGGCACGAACTTCGCTCCGTCCTTGGCGACGTATAGTTTCGGTAAAACCATCCGCCTCACTGGCTTTCCCGCCTGTCCGCGATTACAACGGGCATCATGCCTCCTGAGCTTTCTCCTCCCTCCTGGCCTGAGGCGGCTACTGTCCCTCTTCCGGACCGGCACCAGGACGTCCCTGTCTGCTCCGCTGCCCCCGTCCCCCTGGGACCGTGCCCGGTCTGTCCCCGCCTGGCTCAGGAGTTCGAGCCCTGGCGACAGGCCGCCTACTGGCAGGCCATGCATCAGCGGGCCGTCCAACGTGAGGCGGAACTCAAAGACGAGATCGCTCGTCTCCAAGCCCAACTCCGCCTCCGCGAGCAGCAACTCTTCGGGCGGAAGGCCGACTCCACGACCACCGTCGAGGGCGTCGCACCTCGCGCCCCCGCACCACGGCCGCGCGGACAACAGCGGGGGCGACCGGGGCCCCAACGCCGGGATTATGCCCACCTGCCCGCGATCGAACAGGTCCTCGAACTGGCGGAAGAGCAACAACGCTGTGCCGGCTGCGGACAGCCATTCGCGGCCTTCCCCGGCACCGACGACACCACCGTACTGGAGATCGAGGTCCGTGCCCATCGGCGGATCTACCGCCGTCGGCGCTACCGCCCCACCTGCTCCTGTGGCGCGCACCCCGGCATCGTCACGGCGCCGGCGCCGGCCAGGGTGATCCCCAAGAGCACCCTGGGGGTCTCGGTCTGGGTCACACTCCTGCTCGACAAGTTCCTCTTCTACCGCCCGACCTACCGCTTGCTGGACGACCTGCGCACGCACGGCCTGGACCTCTCGCAGGGCACGCTGACCGACGGCCTGCAACGGCTCCTGCCCCTGTTCGAGCCGGTCTACAACAAGGTGGTGGAGCACAGCCAGGAGCAGGCCCTGTGGCACGCGGACGAGACCCGCTGGCTGGTCTTCGCCACCTGGGAGGGGAAGGTCGGCCACCGCTGGTATCTCTGGGTCTTCCACTCCGCCGACACGGTGGTCTTCGTCCTCTCCCCAGGCCGCTCGCACGAGACACCCGAGGAGCACCTGGGGCCGGTCGAGGAGGGGATCCTGATCGTGGACCGCTACGCCGCCTACCAGGCGATGGCCCAGGTCAAGGCCGGCACGATCCTGTTGGCCTTCTGCTGGGCGCATGTCCGGCGCGACTTCCTGAGTGTGGCGCGGTCCTGGCCCGATCAGGAGGCGTGGGCCCTGGGTTGGGTGGAGCGGATCGGTGCCCTGTACGACTGCAACGACCGGCGGCTGGATGCACCCCGCGCGACGGCGGAGTTCGCCGCGTGCGACCAGGAGGTGCGCCGGAGTGTGGCGGCGATGGAGCAGCACCGCGAGGCGGAACTGGCGGAGCCGGGCTTGCACCCGGCGCGGCGCGCCGGTGCTGGAGAGCCTGCGTCATCACTGGCCGGGGCTGACGGTGTTCGTCGAACACCCCGAGGTCCCGATGGACAACAACACGGCCGAGCGCTCCGAACGAGGACCGGTGGTGGGGCGGAAGATCGGGATAGATGTACCGTTGAAAGTCAAGGGCCGTCGGGCGTGATGACGGCAGGGAAACCAGCCCCGACTCTGGCAGAGCGAGGACATCCAGGCGAAGCTGTCCCTGAGGACCGGGTCGCAGGGAGAGGTTCTCCGTAAGCGGTCACGTCGGATTCGCTGGCAATTGCGTACATGATTAGATGATGATGACATAGGTTAGTTGCTTGGATCCTCGTGGGATCGCGACTGGGCGTCACCGCGGTCCCTTTGCCCCGGTGGCAGCGTCGCCACACCCGACGGTGTCGTTGCTGCACGCGGTCGACGGGTTCGCGCGACGGGTTCCTCTTCTCTGTTCCGGGGAAGTTGGAAGGTCTCGGCCAGGTGCAGGGCGGCTTCGTACAGCGGCAGACGATGGATCGCCGCCCAGAGATCCAGCACGTTCCCCTGGACGGCACATTCCGCGTGGAAGCACTGAAAGGCGTTCTTGCCCAGATGGACCGAGAAGGTCCGCTCCGCGTCCCCGGGGTGGCTGTGCACTGGACAGGGACCACGACGTTGCTCGCCCCGGCCACGCAGCTGCGTCATCAGACCCAGATGCTGAAGCACCTGTTCCATGGTGACCTGTTGCCGCAGGAAGGCGAAGTCCACCTGGGGCCGCGCGACGGAAGCGGGCTGCGTCGAAGGCTTGACCGGAGGACGCGTGGCCTCTACGGTGGAGGCGGCCGTGGTGACCACTCTCTTCGCGGGCAAGTCCCGCTTGTGGCCCACGGCTCTGTCGTTGGCGGAGGGTGCGGCGCAGGTGGCGGGGTCGCAAGGGGTCGTCGTTGACAACGGGGTGTCACGCGGGATCCTCCCAGGGGAAGTGCTTCGCGTCGAAGGGGCGATCGGTCTTCCAGACGGCGAAGACCAGGTGGAGCAGCTTGCGCATGCAGTGGCCGATGGCGACGTCGCCGCGTTTGCCCTTGGCCTTGAGGCGGCGATAGAGGGCGCGGATGGCCGGGTTGTGGCGGATGGCGGCCCGCGCGGCGTTCCAGAGGTAGCCGCGCACCAGATCGTTGCCTTTGCGGCGACATGTGCATCGTGCCGGGAGGCAAGGGATGGCCCTGCTTGTCGACGCCGGAGCTGTTCTCCTCGGGAAAGACGCCGAAGTAGCCGACCAGCTGGTCGGGCGTCGCGAAGCGGTCGATGTCCACGATCTTGGCGACCAGGACGGCGGCCGTGGCCTCGCCGATGCCGGGGACGGTGACGACCTGGACGTGGGGCGAGGCGGGCAGGTCGGCAAAGGCGGCGGTCAGCAACTGCCGGAGCGTCTTCTCGGCGTTCTGGCTGTGACGGACCTGGGTCACGAGTTCGCGGACCAGCGCCTCGGCCACGGCGCCGCGCAGCGAAGCCACCGATTGCCTGCGCGGCCTGGTGCAGCGCCTCGGCTTGCTCGCTGGGGCAGGTACGGGATCTTCTCCAGGGAGGCGAGGTGGGCCTGGGCGATGCGTTCGGCGGTGGGATACTTGTCGAGCAACCGCAGCACCCAGCCGGCGGCGATGTCGTCGGTCAGGGTGGCGAGTTCGGGGAAGACGCGGGCCAGGAGGTTGTGGAGCCGGTTGATGGCCTGGGTCGTCTGCTTGACCTGGGCCTGCAAGCGGCCGGCGACCTCGCGCAGCAGGATCATGGGCGCTGAGGGTGACGGCGTGGCGTCGGGTTGCTCGACGACGGCGAAGCGGGCCATGGCCTGGCTCTCGGTGTCGTCGGTGGTGCGTTTGGGGAAGTGGGCCTTCTGATAATCCTTGTTGCGCTTGGGCTCGCCGATGGAGAGGGTCATGGGCAAGTCGAGGCCGCGGAGGAACTGCTCGAGATTGGCGGCGTACTGGCCGGCGGCATCGATGCGGACGTGGAAGTGGGCCTGGGGATGCTGTTCATGCAACTGTTCCAGGCGTTCCTGCAAGGCCTGATAGCCGGCGCGGTTCTCCATGACGGTGAGCGGCTTGGCGGCCGGCTGGCGATCGGGCCTGAGGAAGGAGACGCGATGACCGTAGCGTGCGGTATCGATGCCGACGCCGATGCGGTCGAGGGACGTGGTGGTGGACATGGGAGACCTCCGGCGAGAGGAGACGGGGAGACGCCAGGGACGACGCGTGTCGGAGAGGGAGGCGTGAGTCTCCTCCGGGAGATCTTGGGCAAGGTGATCCTTGTGATGAGCGGTCCAGGCCGCAAGATGTACCAAAGCCTTGAGCCCAAGCCGGAGGGAGCAATCTATCCCAAGAGGTCAAAGCCTCAGGGGGACAGACAGCTCTCCTCACGACACTGCCAGCAGTATGGCAAGCCAACTGCCGGCAGTGAAACATACAAGGGGGGAGCCTCGCGGCTCCTCCCCTCCCACACCACCGGGCATACGGGTCCGTACCACGGCGGTTCGATCGGGTTAAGCGGTTGGCGGTGCCTCCAGTCGAGGAAGGCCGATCGAGTCGAAGAAAGCGTTGGACAGCGCCTGCTGCACTGTCACATGGCGAGCCATGCGCCAGAACCCAGACCCCGTCCCAGCAGCAATGCCCGCGTGGAAGTGGGACACACCCAGTCGGCGCAGTTGCGCATACCGAGTCCGCCCGTTCTTCCACTGTCGCCAGATATACATGCGTAATCGGCGACGGATCCAGGCGTCGAGGTTCCGCAGCACGATCGGCGTCTGGCAGAAGCCGAAGTAGCCTCGCCAGCCGATCAGGTATCGCGCGAGAGGCGCGATCAACTGCGGCACACTGACCCCGAGCGTCCGACACGTCAGTTCCCGGACCCGCTCCTTGAACTTCTCCAGGGCCTTCACGGCGATCTGCCGGGTTGGCTCGGGGTCGTTCGAGATCGTGAATCCCAGGAACTTTCGCTCCCCACTTCGAGCCACCGCACTCTTCGATTCGTTGACCTTGAGTTGAAGTCGGGTCGTCAGGAAGCGACAGACGCTTGCCATGACGCGCTCCCCCGACCGGCGGCTGCCCACGTAGATGTTGCAGTCGAGTAGCCCGGGGGAATTTCACCCCCAGGCCCTCTCGGATCCGGACGGGAGGCTCTCGCCTCATCCGGCTCTTATGATCCGGTCGCCGGCCGAATCCCGATCTGCCAGAGAACCAGCAGGTTCGGATCGCGTCGCGCCACCCGACCCAGCCAGTGGGCTGCGTTGGTGGAGTGACGCCTCAACCGTTTGTATTTCCGTCAGCGCCCATCGGACAATGCACGCTCCAGATGCCGGAGGACCGGGGTGAGCGCCGACCGGTAGAACCGGCCGTAGTAGTTCGCCCACCCGCGTACCGAAGGATTCACAAGCCCCGCGATCTCCTCCAGAGACTGGTTGTTCCGCGTGGCGGCCAGCCGCCAGTCGCGGATCGTCTCCCGGATCGCCTTGGCGGCCTTGTCGCTGATCGCCGGCAGGAAGCTCACGAAGAACTTCCCCCATCGATTCTTGGCCCGCCGGGGCCGAAAGGTGTAGCCGAGGAAGTCGAACTTGATGTGCTCATGCTGGCCCTTCCGGTCATCGTCCTGGCAGTACACGATCTTGGTCTTCTCAGGGTGAAGCTCAAGACGGCACTCCTTCAGACGTTGCCGAACCGCTTCGAGCACGTGCTCCGCTTGAGCCGGCTCTTGGCGTGAATGATCACATCGTCAGCATAGCGCTCGAACCGAATGTCCGGATAGGTCCGGCTCATCCAGAGATCGAATGCATAATGCATGAAGAGATTCGCCAGCAAGGGCGAAACGACCGACCCTTGCGGCGAGCCCTTCGTTCGTTCTTCTTGGCTCCCGTCCTGCCTTTGAACGGGGGCCTGAAGCCACCGCTCGATGTACAGCAGGACCCACGGGGCCTCCGCGTGATGGCGGACCGTCTTCATGACCAGTTCATGATCCAGATTATCAAAGAAACCTTTGATATCCAGATCGATCACCCAGTCGGACCGCCAGCACCGCTCCCGCGCCGTGGCCACCGCGTCCAGCGCCGATCTTCCGGGTCGATACCCGTAGGAGTCGGGATGGAGGTGGGGCTCCACCAGCGGCTCCAGATGCATCTTGACGACCATCTGCGCCACGCGGTCGCCGACCGTGGGAATTCCCAACGGCCGTGTACCTCCGCTGGCTTTCGGGATCTCCACGAGCCGGACCGGCGGTGGAAAGTTGCTTCCCGAGGACATCCGATTCCAAGATCTTGTAGAGGTTACCCTTCAAGTCGGTCTCGAACGCCTCGATCGACTCCCCGTCCACCCCGGCCGCGCCCTGGTTCGCCTTGACCTTCAGATACGCCTCCCAGACGACCTGTTTGGAAATAACGTAAGGCTTCGCTTCAGGCATCGGTTCCTCCCATCGCTGGTTGACTTCTGCCCCCCGCGTGTGCCTTGACGCACGACCTCGCTTCCGGACTAATTCCTCCCATCGCTGGTTGATCCATCCCTTTGGCTGAACCATTCAACCCCTTCGCTCCGCCCGCGTTACCAGGCTTCGACGCTGTCGGGTCGGAGGAGGCGCGCGAGGCATGGCCTCCGTCCGCCGCTCAAACTGGACGTGCGGTTGTCGGGATAGAAGTGCGGCGCATGACGCTTTAGGGTCCGGTGGTCTCCCCACGCCTTTCGACGTGGTCCTCAGTCCGGCTCCCATGGCACATGACTCCGCAAGCCCCCCTGCGATCCCGGACGGTCGGATTTCCCGAGTCCGGTTCTGACCTCGGCTCTGCACGCATTTTCCGGAAGCCGGTCTTCCCAGGCCGCTGAAGGCTCAAGCGATGGCACGCATCCACCCCCCGTCAGCATGGTTGGCCTGCCCCCTCGCCCCGAACCCCAGGTTGACCGCTGTGCCCGGCTCAGTGTCCGGAGCGGCCTGGGTCGTCGGGACCGCCGAGTGTCCAGGGCCCCTTTGCCTGACGGGGGCGTTACCCACGCCAGGGCGGTCTCTGGGACCGCCTCGGGGGACGTTACTCCCCCTTCACAGCTCGTACGGGCCCATGCGCCAGTCCCACCACCTCTCTCCGCCTTTGGTTACCTCATGCGTCGAGTCTTCGCAGGTTGCTGCCATCCCCTGCTGGTCGTGGGACCTTCCCGACATTATCCCCGGAATCCTTGTGGAGGCGACTGGACCCATACCCCGCCGTGTCCCCCAGGTGCACTCACCCATTTCTTCCCTGGGGGCGTCGGCCTCACGTTACGGGAAAGACGTTCGGCACACGAGAAGATCCCTGCAATGCGACTTCAACAGGGAGCCGTATTTCGGGGCTGCAGTCATTCGCTGATGTTCAGTCTCCCCCACTCGCTAGACCCCCCGGTCGCACCCACCGCAGTGCCCGAAGGCACCGGGCGGCCGGGCCGTTTACACCACGCATCGCCCGGCGGGTTACCCCGGCCGGGATGTGGCATCGCTACGTGACCGATCTGGGCAATTGTCACGGCTGGACTCGCACCAGCTGGATTCCGGTCTTGTCGGCTGCTCCTTCCCGCATCCAGCTTTCACAAAGGCGCGTCAACGACGCAGGTGCAAAGAAGGAATCAGGTAGATCAGGCGCACGAGTCCCAGCTCGCCGTACAGTTGACGCTCCGGGAGCCGTTTCCAGCCCCGGCAGCGCCAGCGTCTTGAATCGTTGCGACCAGATGCGTCGCAAGATCCAGCGGTCGAGCTGGGCGAAGAGCTTGCGGATGTGGGCCTTGCAGAAATACTGGCCCCAGCCGCGGATGACCGGATTCAGTTCGGCGATCAGCTCCCGGGTACTCACCGGGGACTTCCGCCGGGTCCGCTGACGAATCTGCTCCTTGAAGTGCTCGATCGACTTCTGCCGTGGGTACGCGTAGAGGTCCCCTTGACGGCGGCCTGTACGGATCTTGCTCGGGAGCCAGCTTCAGGGGCCGGCGACCGCGCTTGATCTTGTACCCCAGGAACTCGAAGCCGGTCGTGACGTGCACGATCCGCGTCTTCTCGACGTTGAGCGTCACGCCCAGCGCCTCAAGGATCTTGGTAGCCTCGGCCAGTACCCGGCGCGCTTCCGCCCGAGTGTGACACGTGACCACCCAATCGTCAGCGTAGCGCGTCAGCCGAAAGCCTCGACGACGCATCTCGCGGTCAAACGGAGTCAAAAGGATGTTACTCAACAAGGGGGAAACGATCCCGCCCTGAGGGGTACCCTGCTCGGTCGGGAGGCGTTGGCCCTCGGACAGGACGCCGGCCTTGAGCATGCGCTCGATCAGCCGGAGCACTCGCCCGTCCGAGATTCGTTGGGCAACGAGTGTTAAGAGCTTCTCATGATCAACCGACCCAAAGAAATCTTTGAGGTCGGCGTCGATGATCCACTCGGCTCCTGTGCCCAACTCCTTCCAGATCTTTCGCATGGCATCCTTGGTCGATCTCCCTTTGCGGTATCCGAAGCTGGCATCATCGAATACCGGCTCGAAGATCGGCTCCAGCCGGTTCAGCAGCGCCTGTTGGCATACCCGGTCATAAATGGTCGGGATACCGAGCGGGCGAAACTTGCCCGGCTGGCCGGCTTTGGGGATCAATTGTCGTCGCACCGGCAGGGGTTGATAGGTGTCGCTCTTGAGTTCCTCATGGAGTCGGTCCAGTTGCTCGTCGAGCACCTTCTCGAAGTCCATCAAGGATTGCCCATCGACGCCACCGGCCCCTCCGTTGCCCTTGACCCGAAGCCAGGCATCCTCCAAGTTCCATCGCTTGTAAACCTTGTCCACCAGAGAATGGACCTTCTTGTCCCCGGTCGGGTTGAGCCAGTCCGCCAGTCTCCTCGGGCGATCGCGTACGGGTTTTTCACTCATGGAACTGATCCTCACGATCGTCCTTACTCATCCGGCATCGTGTCTCGCGCCAACCACCTTTGCCGGCCGCCTTCCCCAGCCCACTCGGCTGCCGATCGCTCGGTCACGAGGCTTTCACCCCGCTTCAGGTACTATTCGGCCGTCCGACGACTCGCCCGGCATCGCTCACCACTTCGCCTTCCGGCTTATAGGGTCGCTGATCCCGGTGCCACCCGGGAACCGAACGAGTCCTCCTGGGGTCACGTCTTGATCTTCCGTACCGTGCCGCCCGCAAACACCTTGATACGGTGGGTGAATGAGAACGCCTTCGCCCCCATAGTGCGGGCTCGACCTTGCCCCACCTTTGGCCGACCGGTTCATCATGGAGATGGCTCCCCTCGATTACGGCCCGGTACTTCTCCGCATGCCTTTCGGATCCCGCCTCGCGGCGGACACCCTGCCCTCTGGTTGTCCTTGCGGACAGAACCCGACTGTAGGTGCATCCCCTTGGCAGTGTCCGTCGTTTCCGACTTCGTGCCCGTGTAGGGTTCGCCATGGTCGTGTTCCCCAGCCGACGAGGCATTACCCCCGTCTTTGGATACACCGCCCCTCATCCGGGCGGCCGAGGGACTTCAACCCTCCGGATCAAAACGCTGCCCAGCACACACTACGAGCCTGTCCGCCACCCCGGGCGGCCCGGCCTGTCCCTCGCGGGCGTCCGGTTGGGGTCACGCGTCCCACCGCTGGGGCTTCCCGTGTTGCAGCAGGTTCCCGTGTGCTCGACATGCCGTCACCATTACCCCGGTGGGACCGCTGGGTCGGATCGCTCAGGGTGAGGGGCTCTCAACCGCCTCGACTTTCGCCAGCGACTGCGGCCTTCCCCGATATATAGGCGGGTCGGCTCCCACGTTAAACCTTTCGAGGCCTGCTCGGTGTTCACTCGCGTTACGGCCTGCCAACTCGCCGCATCGCTGGACGGTACGTTTGTCTCGAAGGCTCCGACGGCTTCGTTACCTCCACCGCCGCTCCGATAGCTACCGGCTGGAGCGATCAAACTTGGCCGGGTGGGACTTGCACCCACTGGGACTCTGTGCCTTATCAGGCGGCACTACATA
>CAWFAF010000099.1:0-21543 GCA_963813575.1 uncultured Planctomycetaceae bacterium | reverse complement strand
ACGGGATCTCCTCTTTACCCCGACAGCCAACTTCATCAACGGATTTACTCGCGAAGACTCAACCAGGAAATTTTAACCACAGAGGGCACAGAGAACACGGAGAGAATACACGGAGTATTTGAGAGAGAACTGAATTCATGACTTCCATCTCTTCTCGCTTTGTCTTTCTCTGTGTTCTCCGTGCCCTCTGTGGTTAAGACTCCCGTTCCCAGGTAGTGCCATCCGGTAGACGCCGCGATTGTTCGGTGAGGGAAGCTGCCTGATTCAGCCCAGGACATCGGCCATCGAATACAAGCCGGGGGCCTTGCCGGCAAGAAACTTGGCCGCGTCGATGGCCCCGCGGGCGAAGCCGTCTCGGCTGCAGGCCCGGTGTGTCAGCTCGAGCGTTTCACCCATCAGGCTGAAGACGACGGTGTGCTCGCCCGCGACGTCGCCGCCCCGCAGAGCATGAATGCCAATCTCATTGCGAGGGCGCTCACCCACCTGGCCCTCCCGGCCGTGGACCAATCGTGTGATGCCTCGCTCTCGGGCGGCGATCTCCGCGAGTCGCGCGGCGGTCCCGCTTGGCGCATCTTTCTTCATCTTGTGATGACGTTCGACAATCTCGATCTCGGCTGAGTCTCCGAGTCGCCGCGCCGTCTCAGCGACCAGGCGCATCAATAGGTTGACCGACCGGCTCATGTTCGGTGAGACCAGAAGCGGTATCGAGGCGGAACTTTTTTCGAGCTCTTGCCGCTCGGCGGCGCTGAAGCCTGTCGTGCCGACCACGAGCGCCGCGCCTGTCCGAGCACAGAACCGGGCGGCTTCGAGCGAGCCCGACGGGTGGGAAAAGTCAACGATCACGTCGCACTTGGCGTCCAGCTTATCCAATGTGCGCAGCCGCACGCCCAGCGACCCGACCGCGGCCAGCGTTCCCACGTCCGAACCGAGTTGGGGATGTCCAGCCCGCTCAAGCGCGCAAACCAACTCGACGCCCGGGTCGGCCGCGGCCAGTTGGACCAGGCGCAGCCCCATCCGGCCCGAAGCCCCGTGCAACCCCAAAGCAAGTTTCGCAGTCGCCACCCTTACATGGTCCTTTCGCCAGAGTCCATCGTCTCAGTCAGGGAACATCTTTCATTGTACGACCAATTCGCGGACAAAACGATTGCCCATCGATGCTCACGAAGCGGTTGCCTTCAGCTCTATTCAGAAAAGGAACCGGCCGTAAGTAGTCATGGAACTGATAACGCGAGTAAGATCGCGATACGGCGAGGTGAGCCGGGGCTGGCGGGCCGGGTTTGCGAGGTCAGTCGCCGAGCCGGACTCTCGCGGATCAGCGTGAGCTCTGATCCACAACGGCACAAACAAGAGTCAGGCGATGTGTGGCCGGAGGTTGCCCTGTGCGGTGGCTACAGAATATTCTTTTCTTGATTGGCGCCACGGCACTGGGATCGACCTGGGGATGCATTGCCATTGCGCTGCTCGGCGCTTTGACCGTCTTTCGTGCCCGCTCGGGAGAGGATTGGGGGACAGCCCTTGGCACGATGTATGCAGGGGCATGTTGCGGTTTGCCACTCGGTGCGCTTGCCGGATTTGCCGGCACCCTCCACATTGCTCGAGAGGAGTGTGAAGACTGGAGTGTGATGGTCTGGATTGGCGTGGCGCTGGGCGCTGGGCTGGGAGCGGCGATTTATCACTTCGTGGTGGGCCAGGTTCGCTTCGACTTGATGAACGTGTTGATCGCCGCGGTCGCCACGGCGATGTTCGGCACCGTCGGCGGCATGCTGGCAGCGACCGGCGAGGGGCTCTGGAGGCGCACCAGCAAGGGCCGGAGCCAGTTCAATACGACAGTACTCGGGTTGCTCTTCGCCTTCGTCACCGCATCGATACTGCTCGTCGTTTTGACCATGCTTTTCAGCAGGCAATTGACCGTTCTCCAGCTCGCCTGGTCGATTCTGATCGGGGTTCCGATCCTTTGCGGTACCCTCATGTGGCTTCGAGCCGACTGGCATCACAACAGCGAACGGCGCGGCCAGTTCTCGCCGCTGATTGACCAATGGTCGCAGGTGACACCGGTAAGGGTCAGCGAATAACGACGGATCTACCCGATCGGAGTTGCTCGTCGGCGTCTCGAAACATCGGCCCTTTGCCCTCCATGAGCCAGTCAGGATGGACCCCGGTGGCGACCACGAACCCGAGCAGGATTTCGCCGGGTATCGTGATCCCCCGCTCATAGTTGGCCCAGGTACGCGAGGGCAAGCCCAGGAGGTTCGCCAGTTGCGGACCGCCGTTGGTCCCGAAAAGTGTCTCCCGGACTTCGACCAATCGCCTTGCAAGCTCCTTCTTATTGCGCATTTGCCTGCCCCTTGGAGAAAAAGGCATGATTCTTGCCACTACTTGTGGCAGCGACAGAGACATCGTCGACGAACGTAGCAGGCTCCCTCACCTGGACCTCTATTGGGCTCAATCTTACATAAGTGCCTTCGTGCGTCTGTTCGGTACCTGACATTCGGCAAAATTTTTCCCTGTGACGAGAGAACATGGCGACAAAGCGCAAGCCCGAAAAAGAACCGGCGAGATCCAGCAATCGACTCCTGGCCATGCTACCCCCCGAGGAGTATGCCCGCCTGGCACCCGCGCTGGATCTGGTGTCTCTGGATTTGAAGCAGCCGTTCACCCGGATTGGACAGCCGCTCCACTACATTTACTTCCCCACGACAGCCGTGGCCTCGCTCCTCATCGTCATGGAGGAAGGTAGCGAGGTTGAGGCAGGCCTCATTGGCACAGAGGGACTGGTCGGACTGTCTGCTGTCCTTGGGCTCGACCTGGCCATTTACCGGACCATCTGCCAGGTTGGCGGTGAGGCCTGGCGAATTCCGACCCAGGAGTTTCGGCTAGCCCTCAAACGGAGCCAGTCTCTGGACGACCTGGTCAAGCGCTACGCCGCCGTCCGGCTGCGACAGACCGCGCAGGTGGTCGCCTGTAATGCGCTCCACCCCGCGACGGAGCGCCTCTGCCGCTGGCTCCTGATGTCCCACGACCGCGTTGGACGCGACGAATTCCCCATGACCCAGGAGTTCATGAGCGAATTGCTGGGGGTGCGCCGCCCGAGCGTCTCGCTCATCGCCGGGACGTTGCAAGGGGCCGGCTTGATCACCTACAAGCGAGGCCGCATCCGGGTCAAGGACCGCCGGGGACTGGAGGAGTCCTCGTGCGAGTGCTATGAAGTCATGAAGCACTTCTACGATCTTATCCTGAAGCAGCCCGTGCAATAGCCGTGTGAGAGAAGCGGCCAGGTCCGAAGGCCATCTGAAACGAGGCCCCGTACCAGGTGCCATGAGCTGCGTCTTTCCGGCAGTTCTCAGGATTTGGCGGCCGGTCCGAAGGAATTCGGCGCTCTTTAACCGGAGCGGTCACTGATCTGGTATCTCGACGGTTTCGGAAATCCAGGCGCTAAAGCGCGTCAGGGCAGCGATGAACACCTGCCTGAATTCACGGCGGGTTCCCCGGCTCCCATGGATTCGAGCGAATCGAGAGCCGGATGCCAATCAATGCCGAACGCAAACGGACGGATCGCGTCCGAGAAGGTAACAAAGGATGAATCGTCGATCGGTCACGGGGTTCGGGTTCGCGGCGCGCCTTCGGGCAATGATGAACGGTGAGGTTCCCGCCTGGCTGGTTCTTGGTTTCATTGCGGCTTACGTGACGGTTGCCGCACTTGCGGCTCACCAATCGCAGGAGGCTGGGCGGCTTGAGAGCATGCAACGTCACGAGTCCGAGGACAATGCCAGCCGCTCAAATTCGAACGACCTCCTCCGGACGATGCCCGGCGTGATGCAGCCTCCCGTCGCGGACCCGCTGGAGATCTCCTGGTCGAGCGAGGAAGAGGTTGTCGGGGTTACGGTCAACGGACAATCCCGAGCCTATCTTGTGGAGGTTCTCTCCCGGCCGGACTACCATATCATCAACGACCTGATCGGCTTGGTCCCGGTTTCGATCACCTATTGCAACATCAATCGGTGCGCCCGCGCGTTCACGCAGGAGGGTGCCAAGACCCCGCTCGACCTCGCGGTCGGAGGACAGCACAATTTACGGGAGCTGCTTCTTATGGTCAACGGGGCACGGTTCCATCAGGACGACCTCAAGCCCTATGACCCGGGCCATGACCCCGCCGCCTTCCCTTACCAACAGGTCCCCTTGACCGTCACAACATGGGGAAAGTGGAAGAATCTTCACCCCGACACTCAAGCGTCCGTGCCACGCTCACCCGCGCCGATGCATCCGTGAAAGAGCGCCCGGCGTTCCGCCCTGCCTGCACAGAAAGGGCGGAACGCGGCATCGGCGTGATTGCTCGTGCCTATCCGGCCCAGCGGCACCCCGAAGCCATTGCGATGCGATTCACGGGGCATCCCAGATCTTTACGGTCCGATCGAAACTCGCGGTCGCCATCAGCTTGCCGTCCGGGGCGAACCCGATACAACGGATGTTGTGCTCATGCGCTTTAAGCGTTCCTTGCATCTTCCAGGTTGGCACCTCCCAGACTTGAAGTAATCCTGTGTCGGTCCCGATCGCGAGGTGCTTGCTGTCGGGCGTGAAAGCCATGGCGAGAATTCCGCCGCCGGGGCTGCCGAGAGTCCTGACATGGTTTTCGGTTTCAGTGGACCAGATAATCACCATGCCGTCCCAACCGGCGACCGCAAAGTAGTTCCCGTCGGGCGAGAACCGCACAACCTCGACCGGATTCGTGATTCCGGGAACGGTTCCCGTCGATTCGCCCGTCGCCACGTCCCACAGTACCGCCGTGGAGTCGTTGCTCCCGGTGAGCAAAGTATGCCGGTCGAACAACAGGTCGAGCGAGTAGACGTGGTTGGTGTGACCTTTCAACGTCATCGTGGCTTTTTTGGTGGCGACGTCCCAGACTTTGGCCGTGTTGTCCTTGCCGCAGGTGACCAGGGTCTTGCCATCAGGTGCGAATTTGAGGCACTGAACGCCGCCGGGGTGCGCTTCAAACTTGGCCATCACCTTGCCAGTCGAGGCATCTCGGATTCTGACCATCCCGTCATATTCGGCGGTTGCCAGAGTCTTGCCGTCCGGGGCGAACGCAAGCCAGCGGATTCCGTGAGCTTCCTCGCCGAGGAACGCCTGAACCGGCTTGCCGCTTGAAAGGTCATACCCCCGGATCTCGCCCGCTTTTGCGTCCCGGTTGCCCGAGCACGTGACCAGCGATTTGCCGTCGGGTGAGAACGCGACACACCAAACAACATCCTTGTGATCGCTGAGCGTGAAACGGGGTTTGCTCGGAAGCGATGAGCGAGCCTCTTCGACTTCGACGGGCTGCGCAAGCGAGACGCCCCCTGTGGCGAACACGGCGAGCGCGACGATCAGCCAGCGAGTCAGCGATAGCATACGACGCACCTCTATGCGGAGAGAAGACGCAGGAAAGGCATGATAACACCCGCCCCGAGCCAGTAGACGCCCAGACATCGAGCGGTCAGGTCGATCCAGCTCGGCTCCGGCCTCCACCGCCGGTCGATCCCAAGCACCAACCACGTGCCCGCCACGGCTGCGGCCAGTGGCAGGGGTTGAACGGTTCGCAGAACCCCGACCGACACGTCGCTAAGCGAACCTGGGAAGATTCTGGAGGGTATATCCCAACCATAGCAAAGGCTGAGCAGTGACGCGGCCGAGACCGCCAGGCAAGCGGCCAATCCTGGTGGGTAGAACAATCGCCGGCGTGCGGGTGGAGATCCCACAAGTCTGAGAACCACAAGCGTCCAGGTGATCGGCAAGGCCACGACCGAGACGCCGTGAAGAGCCATCGGCCATGGGATCTGTTCCGCCCACAACCGTAACGCCACGGCGTAGCCCACGGCAAACGCGAGTGTGAGCGCCATGATGTCAAAGATCGTGGCCTGCCTGCCAGACCTTGTTGCCTCGTCGCTGACCAGGCATCCCAGGAGTAAGTGGCATCGAGGACAGATGATGGTTTTCCCTCGGTGCTGTTCCGTGAGCAAGAGGACTTGCCCGCAGTCGGAGCAAGCAGCTTTCCGAATGATCCCGCCTCGATCTTGCCAGGGATTGGAGCAGGCTGGGCACAGGGCTCGATCACGTTCCGGAGACGGGATCATCGGCCCTTCGTACCCGCAAGTGAGGCAAACAGCGTCCTGAGCAGCCGATGACGACTCCCGAGGAATCGGCGAGTCAACTACCCAGGAGACGATCAGGTCTTCGGCCGCTGTCAGAGGTGGGTGTTGAAAGCCGCAAGCCGGGCATGACACGTCGGCGTCGGCCCATTCGGTTGCACAGGCTGGGCAGATGACCTGGGCGAGCATGGCTCCCTCCGCAAGTGAAGATGCACCATTGCTCATCCTACAGATGTAGAACTTCATCGGCAAGCACTCTCACGGATCGACCTGGCCAGGTCGATCCGCTGTGCGCGGTCCCTACAGTCAGTGGTCAGTCTGGTCGAACCTGCCCGGATGCTGTTGCCGCGTCGGTCTCGGAATAAAGGGCGATGGTGCGGATGATGTCGTCGAGGTCGTTGGCGACGATCACGGGCCTGTTGGCAAACCCCGCGCGGCGGACGCCTCGACTGCCCAGGACTTTTTCAAAGTTGTCCTGGTCGGTCCCGTGATAGGCGACCGTCGCGGTCGGATCTTTGAGCTGATGACCCGTCAGAACGCAAACGACCCGATCGGACGGCGCGATGACGCCTTCCTCGCGCAATCGTTTAGCCCCCGCCACGCTGGCAGCGCTCGCCGGCTCGCAACCCAGGCCGCCGGCACCCACCCAGGCCTTGGCGTCCATGATCTCCTGATCGGAGACCTGGCGCACCACGCCGTTACAGAAATCGAGCGCTCGAAGGCATTTCTTGAGGTTCACCGGCCGGTTGATCTCGATGGCCGAGGCGATGGTGGAAGCCTTCACCTGGTTCAGGTCGAGCTCCTGGTAATAGCTTGAAACTTTGTCCATCTCTGGCAGGCCACTGCGCCAGGCGACTCCGCGCACGTCGTGAAGCTCTTGCAAGGTACGCGCGCCCGTGGCGTTGATCACCGCCAGCCGCGGCACGTGCGAGATCAAGCCCAGGTGCGCCAGCTCGATGAAGGCCTTGCCGAAGGCGCTCGAGTTTCCCAGGTTGCCGCCGGGCACGACAATCCAGTCGGGAACGTTCCAGCCCAGCCCTTCCAGAACGCGATACATGATCGTTTTCTGACCCTCCAGGCGGAACGGGTTGACCGAGTTCATGAGGTAGATGCCCAGACGATCGGCGACCTGGCGGCGCGCTGCATGGCGTCGTCAAAGTCGCCCACGATCTGGATCGTGAGAGCTCCGTGATCGAGCGCCTGGGCCAACTTACCGTAGGCGATCTTTCCGGAACCAATAAAGATGATGGCCCGGAAGCCGAATTCGGTTGCCGAGCAATAAACCGCGAGCGCAGGCCGACGTATTGCCGGTGCTGGCACAGGCTACGCGTCGCGCCCCCACCATTCTGGCATGGGTGAAGGCCGCGGTCATCCCGTTGTCTTTGAAGCTGCCCGACGGGTTCAGCCCCTCATATTGAAGCAACAGGTTCCCCGCGGACATGCCGACGTATTGACCGACCTTGTTTGCTTTTTGAAGGAGGGTCTGTCCCTCGCCAATCGTGACCACCATGTTGTCGGGGGCGAACGGCAAGAGTTCTCGAAACCGCCACACGCCCGAGAGGTTGAGCGGATCAAGGCGTTTGGCCCACTTGGCCTCAAAGCCGGCGAGACTACCCGGCACGCCCAGGCGGTCCCACTCGTAAACGACGTCGATCAGATCGCCGCAAGCAGGGCACGAAAAGTGCGTCTCATCGATGGCGAACGTGGCGCCGCACTCCAGGCCCATGCACTGTTGAAAGGCGGCCTCACGGGAACGAGCGACCGGTTTCGCGAGAGGTTCGAAGCCCTGTCATCAGTAAAAACTTTCGTTCGGAAGGACTGCTCCGACCAGGCGGGCCGCGAAAGTTCGCCATGGCCCGCTCGATCGCTCCGGACTTGTCTGCACGGATCAGCGTTCACTGTAACTTCAACCCGTGGTCGCTCACAAGGCGGAACTCGGGTATGGGGACGACGTTCGCTTTTGTAATCAAGCGTCAAGGGGAACTGGCCCGGGGTTCAAGCCGCAAACGTATCGGCATCTCAAGCAGACGCCTCGTCTAAGAATTCAATTGCATGAAAGATCCAAGAGGGGTTGACGAGATGCACGGATAATCCTATCATGACCTTTAGCGATCCATAACTGACGATCCGGGCATTGAATGGCGCTCGTGGCAATTGCTGTAACTCCCTACCCTAGCACTCTTTGAGGAAAATCATGGCAGGCACTGCACCGAAGACATCGGGCCGATCGACAAAGTCCGCCGCCGCGTCGAGCCGCCCCCTGGCGGAGATTCGCCGGGTTGCGGAGCTGCTCAAGCAGGTTTCCGACCCTACCCGACTGCAGGTTCTGATGCTCTTGAGCGAGAAAGAGCGCAACGTTTCCGAGCTGTGCGCCGACCTTGGCACGCAGAGCCAGCCCGCGGTGAGCCATCACCTCGCGCTCTTGCGGCATGGACGGCTGATCGAGCCTCGCCGCGCCGGCAAGCATAACTTCTACGCCCTGACCGACGCTGGGCGCGAGCTTGCCGAGGTTGTCGATACGGTGGTTGGTTAAGCATGAACCAAGGTCGAATGACCTTGCCACGATGATTCGCCGCGGGTTGGAATTCTCCATTCAAATCCGCGGTGAAGGTCTTCCGACCCCCGGGCTTCCGCGACCTCCAAACGCGCCTCATTCCGAGAGGCATTCGCGCAGGAACGCCAGCCCGTGGGCCACGTCCTCGAGGCGGCCCGCCTGATCGCCCACCTCGCGTTCGATGACCAGCGGCCCGCGATAGCCCACCGATTTCAAGCTGCTGATGAACTTGCGAATATCAACCTCGCCTTCGCCCAGGCGTACTTCCTGGCCCCAGGTGCCTGGCGCCGTTGGTCGCCGTGCGTCCTTGACATGCACGGAACGGATGTCTGGACCCAGCAGCTCGATGGCGCTCTGCGGATCTCCCATATCGTACAGGAGCATGTTCGCCGGATCGAAATTCACCTTGATGTTCGGAGATTGGAGCTCGTCGAGCGTTCTGCGCAAGAGCGCCGCGGTCTCCTGGCCCGTCTCAAACGCCAGGATCACGCCGGCTTGACGCGCCAGTTCTCCCGCCTGGGCCAGCGTGTCGAGCATGGGGAACCGCTCGGGGTCGCCGGGCTCGGGAAGGAAGCCCGCGTGCAGCGTCAGATCGGAGAGGCCCAGCGCAGGGTTCGGTCAAGCACCCACTTGAGCCGTTCGATGCGCTCGGCGCACCAGGAAGGCTTGCCGAAACCCCCGGTTTCCTTGATCGTTTGTGGGGTCGTATAGTCTTCACCGGGAAAGCCAAGCATTGCGCCAGTCATGATTATGCCCGAATCCCGGGCGACCGACGGCAAGGCGTCGCCCTCTTCCCAACTGGCGTGATGCGGATCTCCGCAGGCGATCTGAACGACGTTGATCCCCAGCCGGTCAAGCAATCGCCTGAGCTCGGGCACACTCTTGACTTGGAGGCTCCAGGAGCACACACCGAGAGTGAGCGGAGCCAGGGGAGTGGTCGCGGACGGGGTTGGCTGAACCGGCACGGAAGTCGAGCCTCGTGATGTCACGCTGTGGAAAACGAGATCGCGCGGGGCGATCAAGCACGATCTGCGATCATAGCGAGGCGTCGCAGTCTTGGCGACAGGCGACTCCCGGCCGATCTGATCGTTGGTGAAATGGGCGATTCCGGCAGGATCAGTAGATCGCGAAACCGTCGGCCGACTCGGTCTTTCCCACCAGCACCATGCTCGGCCGCCGCGCCAGGACAACGCGGTTACGTCCCTGATTCTTGGCCTCGTAAAGCGCGCGATCCGCCTCGGAGATGAGGGCCGCGGTGTTGCGGGTTCGGCCGGCTGGGCCAAACGACAGCCCCAGGCTGGCTGTGATTCGGATTTCTGGATGGAAAAAGTCCATACGGCAGTTCGCAAGGCTGGCACGAATACGCTCGGCCCGCTCGGCGGCTTGCTCGAGCGTCGTGCTGGGAAGAGCAATCACGAACTCTTCCCCGCCATAACGGGCCACCAGGTCCTCCGCGCGGGTCGATTCCCGGAGCACCGCCGCGATGTCGCGCAGAACTTGATCGCCTACGTCGTGGCCCAGGCTGTCGTTGATTTCCTTGAAGTGGTCGATGTCTACCAGGATCACCGCCAAGCCCATCTCGCGCACCGCGTTCAGGTCGCCGAGCGGCCCAATCTGGCTCAAGAAGTAACCTCGGTTGTACAGACCAGTCAAGTTATCTCGAACCGTCCTCTCGTACATCTCGCGCTGGAAGCCCTCATCGCAGGGGTCGAGCTTCAAGAACTTGAGTAATACCGAAGAACCGAGCTGAATGCGCGAGCCATCGGAGATCTGGGTCTCGACCTGGTGCGGACATCGCTTGCCATCGATGAAAGTGCCGTTCGTGCTGTCCAGGTCGGTGAGAGTGGTGACCCCCTCGGCATCGATGGTGACCAGTGCGTGCCGTCGCGAAACGGTGCTGTCGTGCAACTGGAATGTGTTTTCGGCGGAACGGCCCAGGCTGGTGGTGCCGTGGCTCAGGCGGAGCATGGTTCCGGGAATGCCTCCGCGGACGATGATCAGGTACATGAGACGCTGGGTGCCGTCCTGTTCCGACAGATCCTGGCTCGGAACCGGCGAATGGCAGATCAGTGTGTTCCCTTTGGCATTCATGATCCGTCTCGCGGCGCCTTGGGTGTTCGTTGTATGCTGCCCTGTCGATGAGCGGGATGTCTCGCGGATGCCACATTCAGGCCGTTTTCGCGTTCCATCAGCCTGCGGTTTCGAATCTGTTCGAACGAGACCGCATCCAATGCCAATTTAGGTCACCGTTGGCGCGAGTCAAATCGGGTCGCCCCATCGGCGTGCGGTGCTCGCTTCAAATCGCCCGAAACACCGCCCAAGGGCGTGCGAATTGTGATGATTATTCGCTACATTGGAGTGGCCCGTGCGGGAAGTAGGCTGATTTCCGGCGTTTCTTCGCGGTCGAGCAGTCCATGAACCTCGCCGACAAGCTTCAGTCCGTGGCCCAGACCGATTCCACGTTTCGCCGGATCGGGGCGAACTGGGTGGGCAAGTGTTTGATCTGTAACGGGCCGCTCGCCTTTGACGCCAAGACCGGCGAAGGGCCCACGCTCGAGCACATCAGGGCGCGAGGCAGGGGCGGCACCAACGACCTTGATAACCTGGCGATCGTCCACGGCCGCTGCAACTGGGAGAAAGGCCGACGCTGGGATCCCAAGAAACACCGCTCGCAAGACGATTACGAATCGTTCATCGCCCGATTTCTTGAGCGGCGCCTGGAGCGGTTGCGGCCCGCTCAGCCTGCACCGGAGTGATCGCGGAGCACTCCTCTTGAGCGACAATCGCCTCAGCCACCGCAAAACCCCGCCTTCGCGGGCGGTTGGTAATGAACGGCCAGGTGAGGCGTCTCCAGGCGGGCGTGGCCTTGAATCCTGGAATCGAGGCAGCTCTCGAGCATGCCGCTGACAAGGAGCGTGCGTTCGACGGGGTACGAAGCCCGGCCGGTTTCGATCATGGCTTCGACGTGCCGCATCAGGCATGCCGAATAAGCGACGTTGGGGTTCGGAGGAAGCAGGAACTGGCAGGAGACGGGGTCGCGCAGACCGCGAACCCGGGCGGCGAAGTTGTAGTCTCCCAGGGCGCCGTTGAGCATCAGGAGCGTCGCCTTGGTGCCGTCGGCGTACTCGATGAAATAGGCCGCCGGGCTGGGAACGATCCGCTGGATCGCACCCCCTTGGGTCAGGTTCTGGGTGCGGCCGTCCTTGGCGGTCAGACCTTTGAGCGAATCGGATCGGGAAAGCGCCGATTCCAGCAGGGTCCAGGACCAGCGTTTCTGATCGCCGGCTTTCCACACGGCGTCGCCTTCAATCATCTGCACGCTCCGCACGCCCGTCTCGCCGCCCCGCCTGCGCTCGATCATGCACTGCATGGCCTCGAGTGCGTGGAAATCCATCGGGTCGGAACCACCCACGCCGACCATGAGCGCTTCGTCGATCTGGCAGCCGGCCGGAAGCTCGACCGATGGCAACCGCCAGGTGACCGGCAGCGACGAGCCGGCCAGGAACGGGAACCTCAGACGCTTCGAGGCATCGACCATCGCCTTGGCCTTGGTGAAGCTGTACGACAGATGTTTATCGTTGAAGACCGGCACGGCGCGGCCGTCTGACTCGAAGACGTCTGCCACCTGGCGAAAGAACTCGTACCGAGGGTAGAGGATCTGGCCTTTCTCGTTTTTCGGGTACTTGCCGTGCTCGCCGATGATCAACACGCCATCGACGGCGAGCTTCGATCCGCCACATCGCAAGGCTTCGGCGATGGTAGGGTAAACCTTGAAGCCGAAACTTTGCGCACGCTCGGCGCTCTGGTCGCCCTCGGGCTTCTGGTCCACGTACAGCGCCACGACGTCCATCTCAGGGCGGTGCCACTTGCCCTCGTGGGGATAGCCCACCAGAAACCTGTCCCCCATGTGCTGGGCGTGTGAAAGATACCGCCAGACGGTCGTGACGATCGCCAGCTTCTTGCGCCGCGGGGACGCTGGATCTTGGCCTGGCGCGGTTTCCAGTCGAGTCGCGGGGAATCTCATGAACCTAGCTCCGCATGAACGTCGATTCCCGGGGCGACCGGTAGGCCACTTGCCGGAGATGAGGCGTGTCGAGACGCTTTTGACCCTGGCCCAGCGAGTCGATGGCGGCCGCCAGGATGCCGGTCGTCAGCAAGGTCCGTTCGACGGGGTAGGGGGGCTTTCCCGTCAGGAACATCGTCTCGATCTGGTGCGCCAGGGCGCTGAAGAAGTTGGGCAGAGTCTGGCCGGGGTGCAGGCCGGGAAGGTACATCTGTGTCGATAGCGGCGTTTCCTGACCCTTGACTCGGAGAGCCACGGTGAAGTCGCCGACGAGACCCGAGAGCATGAGCAGCGTGCCCCTGAGGCCGTCGGCATACTCGATGCGATACATGACCGGATCCCTTACCAGGGCGGGCAGATCCTTGAGCTCGGGAAACATGTTGCCGTAGCCGGGCCGAGGCGAGGCGAGGGTGAAGCTGCGGCACAGGCATGCCTCGAAGAGTTCACGCGAACAGCCTCCTTGGCTCCAGTCTGGTGCGGCGAGCGCCTTCCACACGGCCTGACCGCGCCGCGCTTCAACCGCGGCCACTCCAGTCTCGCCCCCCTTGCGCCGTTCAACCATGCACTGGAGAGTCTCCAGGCCGTGAATGTCATAGCTGTCAATACCCCCGTAGCCCACGCAGACCACCTCCTCGACCTCTGCTCCCCACGCGAGCTCGACCGAGGGAATTCGCCAGGTCACAGGCAGCGACGAGCCGGCCAGGAACGGGAAGCCCATCGCATGGGCGGTGTCAACCATCGTTTTGGCCCAGTCCCACCGCCACGAGAGGTGCTTGTCGTTGAAGACCGGCACACTCCGGCCCGATCGGCGGAAGACCTCGACGACCTGCTGAAAGAACTCATATCGAGGATAAAGCCACTGCCCCCGCTCATTGCGCGGATACCGGCCGTGCTCACCGATGATCATCACGCCGTTAACGGCGAGCTTCTCTTCGCCACGCGTCAGCGCCTGGGCGATCGAAGGATAGATGGTCAATTCCGGATGCCTGGAAGCTCGTTCCTTGCTCAGGTCTCCCGATCGCGCCTGCGTTTGATCGACGTAGAGTGAGACGATATCGAGCGCGGGCCGGTGATGGTGACCTTGCCAGCCGTAGCCCTCGAGGAAGCGATCGACAATCCCCTGCCCGTGGTCCATCTTGCGATATTCCGTGACCACGGCCGCGATCCTCGGGCGATCGGCGCCATGAGCTTTCGCTTCTTGCCTCAGCGCGATCGGAGCGGCAAGGCCGGCGGTGATCGATCCGATTGCCTGACGCCGGGTCAAACTGTCTTCGTATCGACGTCTTGCGTTGCGCGGCCGCGCCATGATCGCTTCCTCCCGGGCTAAACAAAGATCAAAAGATTGTATAACCCCGGTGCAGGATGCGTCTACTGGGGGTAGACCCAACAGTCGTGTCAACACCCGCTCAGTCCCCAGTCGATCGGTCTCGTCAGCACCGCTTGCAGTTGCTTGTAGGCATCCGGTTGGGCGATGTCCGGCCGGTAGAGCTTTTGCGAATGGATTGCCTTCAGCCGCGGCAAGAGCTGGAAGCCCAGCAGCCGACAGAACGCGAACGCCACCGTGTTCTGACCGTGAGAATCGACGGACTGGCGATCAATCTCCATCTCGGTGCAGTGATGGACCAAGCCCTCAATGATGGACGCGACCTCGGACGAGGAAGGCGGCTTGAGCTGCGAGTGGATGCACAGGGATTTTCGCTTGACTTGCCGAATTCGGGTTACGATCTTCGGCTGATCCAGGTTTACCTGGGCCAACGCGACTCCAGACACACCGTCCATCACACCCGTGTCGTCGGCAGTTGCTTTGAGGGAATCTGGAGTTGACCGGTCGTTCCTTACCGTAGAGTTGCGCCCCGCTGGGGCTTCGACCCTTTACTGACACCTGGCGTGAGCGGTGACGTGAGGTCTTCCGAGTGCATCGACCTTATGTAGGTTAGGCATTCCGGTCTGACGCGATCCCCACGTTCTGTCAGGGAGGAATGCCCGGCCTACTTTCTTGCCGGAGTCGCTCGAGCTTCATCATATCGACCGTGGGCGCTTCTTGAAGTGCAGGCCGTCCCAGAGATCCGGGCTGTCGAGCACCAGCGGCGCCAGCGACAGATCCGCGGCCGGGCTCCCGGCCGGCGCGGATGCGAGCAGCGTGCTGGGAGCCCTCCCGTTCTTGGTCACGTCGATGGGATTACTGGTGGCCGAGATCAGCCCGCTACTGGAGACCCGGAGCGAGTAGCCGGTGCCGATCTTGTTGATCGTCAGATTACTGAAGCTCGCCACGCCCTGGCTGGGGCTCACGGTCAGCGTGCCGCCGAGCGTCGCGCCCGTCGGATTGTTGGCGAAAGCGACACTCACGGGGCCGGAGGCGGTCGTCACCACGTTGCCGTATGTGTCCTCTATCGAGGCTTTCATGGTGAAGCGCGTGCTGACCTTGACGGTGCTCGGCGGCTGCTGCGTGATCACAAGCTGCGTGGCCGCCGCGGGAGTCACGGTGATCGCACCGGTGGTCGCGCTATCGACGCTGCCGGCGGAAGCCTGGAGTGTGTCGCCCGACGCCGCCCTGGTGAGCGTCAGCCCGGAGAAGGTGGCCACGCCGCCAGTCGCGATCACGGTCAGCGTGCCCCCGAGCGTGTCGCCCGCGGGGTTGTTCGCCAGCGCCACGGTCACCGTGCCGTTGAACGAGGGGTCGGGGTTGCCCGAGCGGTCCTCGGCCTGGACCGTGAGGCCGAAGGGGCTGCCCGCGGTGAGGCTGCTCGGCGGCTGCTGGGTCACCACGAAGTGGTCGGGATTCTGAACGAAGACGCCGATCGAGTTGTTGTAATCGGTGAACCAGAGGTTGCCATCGGGGCCCGTCGTGATGCCCGCGGGACTGGAACCGGCGTAAGCGACCGGGAACTCGGTGACGACTTGGGTCGCCGGGTTGATGTTGGCGATTTTCCCTGCGGACTCGGTAAACCAGACGTTGCCGTCGGGGCCCGCCGTGATGCGATTGGGGCTGCCGGCCGGCACGGGGAACTCGGTGATCGCGTGGGACGTCAGATTGATCACTCCGACCTGGCCGGTGTGGATGTCGGTGAACCACACGTTGCCGTCGGGGCCCGCCGCGATACCCATGGGGAGCGCACCAGCGTAGGGGATAGGGAACTCGGTGATGACGTGGGTCGTCGCGTTGATCATGCCAATCCGACTCGCGAACATCTCGGTGAACCAGAGGTTGCCGTCGGGCCCCGCACAGATGTATCGGGGACTGGAGCCGGCAGTCGGGATGGGAAACTCGCTGACGGCGTCGGTCGTCGGGTTGATCACGGCTATCTTGTTAACGTTCATCTCGGTGAACCAGAGGTTGCCGTCAGGGCCCGCCGTGATACCGAAGGGCTCGGAACTGGAGGTCGGGGTGGAGAACTCGGAGATCGCGTGGGTCGTCGGGTTGATCATCCCGATCAGGTTGAGAGTGGGGCCGCCGCTACCGGGGCCTATACCGCCCTCAGTGAACCAGAGGTTCCCGTCGGGGCCCGCCGTCATCTCCCGCGGAAAGGCATTGGCGGTGGGGGTGGGGAACTCGGTGATGAGGTGGGTCGTCGGGTTGATCACTCCGATCTGGCTTGCTTTGGCCTCGGTGAACCAGGCGTTGCCGTCGGAGCCCGTGGCGACCGCCCAGGGCTGGGAGCCGGCGGTCGGGATAGGGTACTCGGTGATCGACAGCAGGCAACGATCTTCCAGTCCTTCGAGCCGGGGTCGTGCCCGGGCCCGGTCGGCGGAGCGGCGGCGGGCGCGGGCGGCGAGCAGGTCGCTCGCGGCTTGCAGGAAAGCCCGCTTGAGTCCTCGGGCGGCGGTTCCGGGATGAGTGTTCGACGGGGTCATGAGAAAGCTCCCTTCTGGGGTTGGGGGTCAGAAAGAATCAAATTGCGCACATCGATCGTCCGGGCCGACCGCGGCCCGCGGGTTGCTTCATCTGGCGGCCGGATGGCAGGGGCCAGGCCTTCGTGCCCCGGTGGCCCGCTCTGATGTGGCCTACTTCTCGGGTTGACGACTCGGAGGCGGCTTCGAGTCGATCAGGGCGGCGGCCTCGGCGTGGAAGCGGTTCACCTCGTCGTCGCGCAGCCCGCGCTCGCCCGCCGCCGCGACGGCCCGCTTGAACTGGACTCGGGCCTTCTCGCGGTCGCCCTGGCGCCAGTGGGCCATCGCCAGAAAGAAGGCGGCGCGGGGCTCGTCCTTGCCAAGCAGCTCGCGCGACCGGCCCAGCGCCTCTGCCGCCTGATCCCAGTCGCCGCTACGGTACAGCGCCACACCGAGGGTGTCCCAGTAGGCTGCGTTTTTCGGCGCCGCGCGACTGCCTTCCGCGCCAGCTCGATCGCCCGCGCGGGGTCGCGCATCGCGGGCACGGGCCAGGTCGCCAGGTTCCACGCGATGCCGTTGAGCTCGGCCAGGTTGTCGAGCTGCTGCTTCAGCAGGCCCTCGACCCCCTCTCTCCAGCGCCCACCCGCCTGCGCCGCCCGCCGTTCGTGCTCCTCGGCCTCTCCGGTGCGCCCCCTCGGCGGAGCAGGTCGGCCAAGTGCTTGTGCCAGCGGGCGAGTTCGCGATCGTGGCGAGGTACTCGGGGCTCCGCGCGGGCGATCCGCTCGTTCAACAGGATAAGCCGACGCCAGGCACGCTCCTCCGCCCGGGGTTGGTCGGTCCGCGACAGCAGGAACCCGAGCTGAGAGTAGGTCCCCGCCATCATCTGCCAGACCCAAGAGCCGGCGTTCTCGAAGGTCTCCTCGCCGAGCAAATCGATCAGCCGGGCGGCCTCGTCCGCCCGGCCCACCTTCAGGAGGAGCTCACCGAGGAAGGCGAAGTATTCGCCAATCGGCCATATGAGATACTGGTCTCTCGGCGGCCCGTCGGCCACGACCGCGAGGGCCACGTCCAGCCCCTTACGGTAGGCCCGCTCCGCCTCGTCGTAGCGGCCGGTTTTCTCCAGGATCACAGCTCGGAACCGGTAGCCGTTGGTGAGAAACATCCCCTGCTCCTGCGTCCTGACTCCGCCGATCGGCCGGAAGGTCGGGCTTTGGATGAAGCGGTCGATATCGGCGAGGGCATCGTCGAAGCACCGAGCCGCAGTTTGGCCTCGGCCCTCCCGCGGTAGTAATTCGGGAGGCCGCCCAGCTCCAGGGCCCTGGTGAAGTCGTCTACGGCTCCTTGATAGTCGTGCGAGCCCCCCCAGAGACGATGTCCTGCGCGGTAGGAATATGCGAATGATGAGTCGGGAACCGCGCGGACCCAGTCGTCAGCCGCGCGGGTCAGAGCTTCCGCTCCAAGACCACCGCACGCGTCAAAGAGGGCGATCCAATCCCAGGCGCTCCGTGTGCCCACCGGGAGCTTGTGATAGGCTTCATCGAGTTCGCGTAGGGCCCGCTCCCGCTGGCCGAGGTGCAGACCAAGGCACCGCGCACGCCAGGCGTGTGCCTCAAGCGTCGGCTTTAGCTCCAGAGACCGATCGAAAGCTTCCATGGCCTGATCGTGCCGGCCCAGGCCGTCAAGCACCGGGCCAGCCGCAGCACAAGCTCATGGTTGTCCGGGGCCAACCGCTGCCCCGCCCGTGCGGCCTCGACGGCCGGGCCGAATTCGTTCCGCCACAAGTGGTAGTCGGCCAGGAGCAGGAGCGCCAGTGGATCGCGCGGGTGCCGCTCGTGCCACTCGTCCAGGAGGTGCTTGCCCCGAGCCATGACCGCCGGCCAGTCGCCGATCTCATCATGAATGGAGTGGTTCAGCAGGCAGTAGCAGAGCGGGTCGAGAATCGCCGGGTCGTCAGGCCGCGCCTTCAGTGCCTTCCCCAGGTCGTCGACGGCCCTCTTGTAGAACTTCCACTCCGTGCGGTGGATCACCAGGTTGGCCGCGATGCGGCCGCGGTAGAAATACAAGGTCGGGTTGAACGGCTCGCGCTCGATCGCCCGGTCCATCAGCTCCAGGCCCCGCTCGTCATACGCCAGCCCGAGGGCTTGCGCCACCAGGGATTCGACGCTGTCCGGGTTCTCCTTCTCGGCCTGGCCCTGATGCTGCCGAGCCTTCTCCGCCTGGCCAAGCTGCAGGGCGCACAGCGAGATCATCCAGTGCGCGGCCGGGTTCTTCGCCGGCCGCAGTTCCAGCGAGCGTTCCAGGTCGGCGATCGCCTCGGTGTGCTGGTGCAGCTCGTGCCGCGCCCCGCCGCGGTAGAGGTAGAGTTCGGCGTCGTCCGGCCGGTGCGCGATTGCCTCGGTCAATAACGCCACGGCGCGGGCGTAGTCCGGGGCGAATCCCGAGCTGCGGCGCTGCGCCTCCTCGACCAGTGCGTCCACCCGCGCCTCCAGCCGCCCCTGGTCGGCCCGCTGCGCCGCAAGCTGCGCGGCGAGCTTGTCGAGCCGCCGCTCGGTGCGCCAACAGTGCGAAGGCCATAGTCACCATCGCCGCGATAGCCACGCAAGCGGCCGAGGCCGTGACCACCCGGTGCCGCCGCACCCACTTAGCCACCCGCTCAACCGGGCTGGGCTGTCGCGCCGAGATCGGCCGATGCTCCAGGAACCCCCGCAAATCCTCGGCCAGCGCCGCGGCCGTCGCGTACCTTCGAGACGGCTCCTTCGTCATCGCCTTGGCGACGATCGTCTCCAGGTCGCGCGGCACCGCCCGGTTCACCCGCCGCAACGTCGGCGGCTCGTCGACGGTAATGGCCCGCAGGATCTCGCGCTGGCCCGAGCCCGCGACGGCCGGTCGCAACGCAAGTAGCTCGTAAAGCGTCACGCCCAGCGAGTAGATATCGGTGCGGTGGTCCAGGTCCTTTGAGCCAGCAGCCTGCTCAGGGCTCATGTACCGGAGCGTGCCCAGCACGTCGCCGGTCAGTGTAAGCCCGCGGTCGTTTTGCAGTCGGGCCAGGCCGAAGTCGGTGACCCAGAGGTTGCCGCGGGCATCGAGCAGTAGGTTGGCCGGCTTGACGTCGCGGTGGACCACGCCGCGGGAATGCGCATGCTCCAGTGCATCGGCGGCCTGGATGCCGAGCCGAGCCACGGAACGGACGTAGGTCGGGCCCTTGGACAAGCTGACGCCCGATGGGTCGGGCCTTGGAGGCTCGGCCGCCGGGGTCGTGACAGGGGCGGCGAGCGGCAGCGTGGGCGGCCCGGATGCCGGGAAGTACGCGGCCGTCGCCTGGGGGTCGGCGGGCATCGGGTCCGTCGTAGCGAACGCTCCGGTGACCAGGCTGTAGGCCAGTTCCTCCCCGGGCCCGGCTGGTCGCGCCGGGGCCACGCGGTCCCGCCCGACGAGGTCCCGGATGCCGTCGAGGAGGCCGGTCAGCGGCTGGCCGTCGATGAACTGCATGGCGTAGTAGTGCACGCCCCGCTCGCAGCCGACGGCGTAGACCGGCACGATGTTTGTGTGGTGCAACAGCCCCGCGGCCTGCGCCTCCTGCTGGAACCGCTTCAGGTGCCGCTCGTCGAGCACGGCCGCCAGCGGCAGCACCTTCAAGGCCACGCGGCGGCGGAGCGAGAGCTGCTCGGCCTCATAGACCACCCCCATGCCGCCGCGGCCCACCTCACGGATCAGGTGGAAGTCGCCCAGCACGTTGGCCACCGCGTGAGGGATGTCGGCCGGGGGAGCCCCTGGCCCGGGCGAGTGGGACGTGGACCGGCCCAGGCCGGCCATCGCCTCCATTGCCGGCAGGCAGCGGCGCAGCACGTCGGCGTGCTCGGGATGGCGGCGGGCGTAGTCCTCCAGGTCTACCACCTCGCCCGCGGCCAGCCGGTCGGTCAGCTCGTCGATCAGTCGTTCCAGAGTCGGGTCGGCCGCCGCAGCCTTCCCGTTCATCGGTGTGGTCATTGATTGGCCTCCCCCGCCTCGTCCAGCCGGTCTCGCAGTCGCAGGATCGCGCGCATCAGTCGCGACTTGACGGCCCCCTCGCCGATCCCCAGGACCACCGCCGTCTCAGCGGTCGTCAGTTGTTCCAGGTACCGTAGCGCAAGTACCTCACGGTCTCGCGGCTCCAGCGCGTCGAGCGCCGCGCGGACCCGCTCGCGCAGCTCGCGACGGAGCAGGTTGTGGCTGGGACTGGTGCCTTTAGCCGCCAGCCGCTCCGCCAGGATGGCGACCGACTCGTCTGGCAGGTCGAGTCCCTCGGGCTGCTCGCGGGCGACGCTGCGCCGGGCCCGCCCGTGGTGGCGGTGCAGCTCGACGAGCCGATCCCAGGCCAGCCGCCGGAGCCAAGTGTAGAACGGCAGCGGGCGGTCGCGCAGGTAGTCGGATAGGCGTCCGGCGGCGTCGGCCAAGGCCTCCTGGACGACATCGGAGGGATCGAGCCGGGCGGCCAGTCGGCGGTCGAGCCGCACGGCGACCATCCGCCGCAGCCGGTCGCGGTGCCGTTCCAGGAGGTTGTGGCGGGCGGCACGGTCGCCGGAGCGAGCCCGCTCGATCAGCCGCTCGGTTTCGGGCGTCTCGGTGGTCATACGCGGTTGTCCTCCTATAGACCTATCCGCCAAAGATGCAATCGAGGTTTCACCTCCCTCGGCTTTTTTCCTCGGGGAGGGCAACCCGGTTGCGGTTGGGGTTCCGGCAAGGCGACGTAGCAACCCCTTACTGCGTCCCACCCACCGGGCGCCTTTCCATTCGGTCACGCTCTGGCGATGGGCGTTGGCGCGAAATGGCGGCTGGTGACACGACTGTTCGGTCTACCCCTACTTTGAACAGATCTCAAACATTGTTACAATCTCGGGCGTCTGCGTCTCGCGGATGTGGGCCAGCTTTGTGCCAGGGCTTGCAGCGAAGGCAGGGCAGAATGAAATGAAGTGCCGGCATTTGATGATGGCGATCGC
>CAWFAF010000098.1:0-11900 GCA_963813575.1 uncultured Planctomycetaceae bacterium | reverse complement strand
CGCAAATCGCCATCGAGGTGCTGATGCAACTCGATGAACATCATGTCCGTGGCATCGCGCTCAATCCCACGCAGGGTCTCGCTCGCGGCATGGCTGTGGAGGACACCGGCGGGCCCTTGAAGGTGCCGGTCGGCAAAGGGATTCTTTCGCGAATGTTCGACGTTTTCGGAAACGCCATCGACCGCCAGCCGGCGCCGGCCGATGTGGAATGGCGCACCATCCATCGAGACCCGCCGCCACTGGCCAGCCGTTCCACCAAGTCCGAGGTCTTCGAAACGGGCATCAAGGTCATTGACGTGCTGGTGCCGCTGGAGCGCGGCGGCAAGGCGGGACTGTTCGGCGGCGCGGGCGTGGGCAAGACGGTGCTGCTCACCGAAATGATTCACAACATGGTCGGGCATCAAAAGGGAGTGAGCATGTTTTGCGGCATCGGCGAGCGCTGCCGCGAAGGGGAAGAGCTTTACCACGACATGAAAGAAGCCGGTGTGCTCCCGCACATGGTCATGCTGTTCGGCCAGATGAACGAGCCTCCCGGCGCCCGCTTCCGCGTGGGCCTGGCGGCGCTCACGATGGCCGAGTATTTCCGGGATGATGAGCATCGCGACGTGCTGTTGCTCATCGATAACATCTTTCGTTTCATCCAGGCCGGCATGGAGGTGTCCGGCTTGATGGGGCAGATGCCGTCGCGCCTGGGCTATCAACCGACGATGGGCACCGAGTTATCGGGACTGGAGGAGCGCATTGCCAACACCGACACGGGCGCCATCACGTCCATTCAGGCCGTCTATGTGCCGGCGGACGACCTGACCGACCCGGCGGCGGTGCATACGTTCTCGCACCTTTCCGCGTCGATCGTTCTCTCCCGCAAGCGGGCGAGCGAGGGACTGTACCCGGCCATCGATCTGCTGCAATCCAACTCCAAGATGGCAACGCCGACCATCATCGGCGCAGCGGCATTACCTCCTGGCGCAGGAAATCCGCAAGACGCTGGCGCACTACGAGGAACTCAAGGACATCATTGCCATGCTCGGGATGGAGCAACTATCTCCGGATGACCGTAACGTCGTCGGTCGTGCCCGCCGGCTGGAGCGGTTTCTGACCCAGCCGTTTTTCGCGACCGAGCAGTTCAGTGGCATCAAGGGAAAGGACGTCAGCCTGAAGGACGCGCTCGACGGCTGTGAGCGCATTCTGAAGCGATGAGTTCAAGGACTATCCCGAGAGCGCCTTTTACATGATCGGCTCGATCGACGAGGCCAAGGAAAAAGCCAAGGCCGCCCAGCCCGCAAGTCCTGCCGATCCCGGCCCCAAACCCAAAGTTCAAGTTAACCCCCAGGCGGCTGGGAAACCCGAAACCCACGGTCGTTCAGGGAGGCAACACCCATTAATCTCAAGGTTCTCCTCCCCTTCCAGATCTTCGTCGAGAAGAAGGGCGTGAAACGGATCGTGGCCCACACGCTCCAGGGTTCCTTTGGACTCTTGCCGCACCGACTCGACTGCGCGGCCGCCCTGGCGCCGGGGATTCTGACCTATGAAACGGAGGCGGAAGGCGAGGTCTATCTGGCCGTCGATCAAGGGGTGCTGGTCAAGGCGGGCATGGATGTTCTGGTCTCGGTGCGTAATGCGATCGGCGGGACGGACCTCGACAAACTCCACGAGGCGGTGAAGCGGGAGTTTCTCAAAGTGGACGAGCAGGAGAAGAACGTTCGCTCGGTGCTTGGCGAAGATGGAGAGCGGCTTCATTCGCCGCTTGATGGAATTTCAACATGAATGAAGAGAACAAAGAGAAGGTCGCGAACGAAGAGACGAACTTCAGCCGGCAGGTCGGCGCCCAGGCGGCGCGCAAGCGGAAGGCGCAGCGCGGAGCCAAAAGGAGCATCTGGTTCGGCCTGGGCATGTCCGGGTTGATCGGCTGGTCGGTGACGGTTCCGACTCTGATCGGCGCCGCGCTCGGCATCTGGGTGGACAACCATTATCCGAGTCGGTTTTCATGGACGCTGATGCTGCTGCTCGTTGGCTTGATCATCGGCTGTTTCAATGCCTGGCGTTGGGTCGACTCGGAATACAAGGAAATGCAGGAGGATCCGGATGAGTGACCTACCTGGCCCTTGGCCTGGCGTTCCTTGCCGGCGCCTTGCTCGGTGCGTTTTTCTTCGGCGGCCTTTGGTGGACGGTCCAGAAGGGGATGACGTCCGAGAGGCCGGCGCTCTGGTTCCTCGGCAGCCTGCTGCTGCGAACCGGGGTCATTCTGGCTGGTTTCTATTTTGTTTCGCAGGGTCATTGGTCGAGGCTCGGGGCGTGCCTCCTTGGATTTGTTGTCGCGCGCGTCATCGTCGTGAAGCGGCTCACACGAGCGCCGGCGGAAGAGCAGACTCCATTGGAAAAGGAGACCAGCAATGCGCCTTAGTCCCGATGAGCTGGTTTTCTGGCGGTACGGCTTTGTCGTGCTCAATAGCACGATCGTCACGACCTGGGCGTTGATGCTCGTGATGACTGTTGGGGCGAAGCTGATCACCCGCAAGCTCAAAACCGAAGGGGATATCTCACGCTGGCAAGGCTTCCTGGAAATCGTGGTCACGACGATTCAAAAACAGATCAAGGAGGTGGGCCTGCTCCATCCGGAGAAGTATCTCGGCTTTATCGGCACCCTGTTTCTGTTCATCGCGGTGTCCAACCTCTGCGCGATTCTCCCCTGGTACGAACCACCGACCGGCTCGCTCTCGACAACGTCGGCGCTGGCGATCTCCGTGTTTGTCGCCGTGTTGCTCTTCGGCATCGAGGAGCAAGGCCTGGGCGGTTACCTCAAGTCCTACCTGAAGCCCACGTTCATCATGCTGCCGTTCAACATCATCAGCGAGTTCTCGCGCACGTTTGCCCTGGCCATCCGTCTGTTCGGCAACATCATGAGCGGGACGTTGATTGTCGGCATCTTGCTGACGATCGCGCCGCTCATCTTCCCGATCTTCATGAACCTGCTCGGTCTGCTCACCGGCATGGTGCAGGCCTACATTTTCAGCATCCTCGCCACCGTTTACATCGCGGCCGCCACGCGAACCCGCGAAGCATGAAACAAGACCAACAGCAACGAAAGGACACCTATGGACAGCATGACTCTTATCGCGATCGTTTCGATCATTACCGCCGGCGTCACGATGGGGCTGGGGAGCATCGCGCCCGCGCTCGGCGAAGGGCGGGCGGTCTCGACGGCCTTGAGTTCGCTGGCACAACAGCCCGATGCCGCAAGCACCATCACGCGAACCTTGTTCGTGGGCCTGGCGATGATCGAATCCATTGCCATCTACTGTCTCGTGATCTCGATGATTCTGATCTTCGCCAACCCGTTCTGGAACCACGTCATTGCCCAAAGCACAGGAAAGTGAGCCATGCCCATCGATTGGTTCACCGTGATCGCCCAGGTAATCAACTTCCTCATCCTGGTGTGGTTGTTGAAGCGCTTCCTTTACAAACCCATCCTCCACGCCATCGACGAGCGGGAGAAGGGGATCGCCACCCAACTCGCCCAGGCCGAGGCGAAGAAGGCGGAAGCGCAACAGGAGCGCGACGACTTTCAGCACAAGAACGAGGCCTTCGACCAGGAGCGTGCAGCGCTCTTGAAAAAAGCCACGGACGAGGCCCAAGCCGAACGTCAGCGGCTGCTCGACGAAGCACGCAAGGATGCCGACGTCGTTGCGCGCCAAACGCCAGGACGCATTGCGAAACGAACAACGGAACCTCAGTCAAGAAATCATCCGCTGGACGCAGAAGGAAGTCTTTGCCATCGCACGAAAGACGCTGGCGGACCTCGCCGCCACGAGCCTTGAGGAACGCATGGGCGAGGTGTTCGTTCAGCGCCTGCGCGCGTTGACCGGCGCGGCCAAGGAGCAGCTGGCGGCCGCCCTCAAGACTTCGACCCAACCGGCGCGCGTGCGCAGCGCGTTCGATCTGCCGCCGGAGCAGCACGCGGCGATACAAAAAGCGCTGAACGAAACCTTCTCGGCTGATATTCACATCCAGTTCGAGACCGTGCCGGAGCTGGTCAGCGGCATCGAACTCTCCACCAACGGACAGAAGGTGGCCTGGAGCATCGCGGATTATCTCGCGACGCTGGAAAAGAGCGCCGGCGAACTTCTGCACGAGGATGCCAGGCCCGAATCCAGGCAGGAGGCAAAGGCCAAGCCCGAGGCAGAAGCGGGAGCCACGACCGAGCCGAACGTGAACCTCAACACGGGCTTGAACCGGTGGCCTCGGCCCCAAAGGCGGACCATTGAATAACTCGCCTGAGAGCCTGCATACGGTCTTCGACCAGGCGTTCGCGGGGATCAGCCGGACGTTGGAAGCGTTCACGCCGCAATTGACGCCGCGTGAGGTGGGCACGATCACGAGCGTCTCCGTCGGCATCGCCAAGGTCTCGGGCCTTCCGGGCGTGGGCTTTGATGAACTGGTGAAGTTTCCCGGCGATCTGTACGGCATCGCGTTCAACGTCGATGAGGACGAAATCGGCGTCGTGCTGCTTGGCGATTGCTGGCACCTGCACGCGGGCGCTGAGGTCGAGCGCACGGGTCGTGTGATGGACGTGCCGGTGGGCGATGGACTGATCGGGCGCGTCATCGACCCCTTGGGCGGGCCACTCGATGGCAAGGGGCCGGTCGCCTCCAGCCAGCGTTTGCCCATCGAACGCCCCGCCCCGCCCATCATGGACCGCGCTCCCGTCACCGTGCCTCTGCAGACCGGCCTCCTCGTCATCGATGCGCTCATCCCGATCGGCCGCGGCCAGCGCGAACTGATCCTCGGCGACCGGCAAACCGGCAAGTCCGCCATCGCCATCGACACGATTCTGAACCAGCGCGGCCAAAATGTGCTGTGCGTCTATTGCGCCATCGGCCAGCGTGCGTCCGCCGTCGCCAAGGTCGTCGCCAACCTGCGCGAAAAAGGCGCCATGGATTACACCGTCGTCGTCGTGACCGAAGGCAACGACCCGCCGGGGCTCGCCTACATCGCCCCCTACGCCGCGACCAGCATCGCGGAGCATTTCATGGAAGCGGGCCGGGACGTGCTCATCGTTTACGACGACCTCACCCACCACGCGCGGGCCTATCGCGAGCTTTCCTTGCTGCTGCGCCGCCCCCCGGTCGCGAAGCTTTTCCCGGCGATATCTTTTACATCCACTCGCGGCTGCTGGAGCGTGCCACGCATCTCGGCGACGACTTTCACGGCGGCTCGCTCACCGCGCTGCCCATCATCGAGACCGAGGCGCAGAACATCTCCGCCTACATTCCGACGAATCTCATCTCCATCACGGACGGCCAGATCTACCTCTCGCCGACGCTGTTCGAGCTGGGCGTTCTTCCCGCCGTCGATGTCGGCAAGTCCGTCTCACGCGTCGGCGGCAAGGCACAACGGGCGGCCTACCGAGCGGTGGCCGGCGATCTCAAGCTCGCCTACGCGCAGTTCACCGAGCTGGAATCCTTCGCCAAGTTCGGCACCCGTCTCGATGAGCACACCCGCAAGATCATCGACCACGGCCAGCGAATCCGGGCCGTTCTCAAACAGCCGGAACTCGAGCCGGCGTCCGTTCCCGAACAAATCGTCGTGCTGGTGGCGTTGACCGGCGGTTGCCTGGACAGTGTGCCGATCGACAAGGTGCGGGATGCCGAGCAAGCTCTGCGAAAGGCGGCAGCGGACCTCCCGGCCGAGGTTCGGCAGCGCTGTTCCTCGAACGACAAGCTGAGCGACGAGGACCGCGAAGCGATTCTGCAAGTCGTCGGCACAGCCCTCGCGCCTTTCCAGCCGGAACCCGCTGCCGAACCCAGGAGGAAGCCATGAGCGATACCCTGGCGAGTTTGCGCCGCAAGATCGCCGGAGCGGGCGATCTGGAATCCGTGGTCCGCTCGATGAAGGCCCTGGCAGCCTCGAGCATCGGACAGTACGAGAAGTCGGTGCTGGCCCTGGCGGACTATTATCGCACCGTGGAGCTGGGCCTGGTTGTCTGCCTGAGGAAGCGGGGGGCCGTCGCCGAGCCAGCGGGGCGTTCCGGCGCGGCTGCGAAGACGGTGTGTGCCATCGTCTTCGGCTCGGATCAGGGGCTCGTCGGCCAGTTCAATGATGTGCTGGCGGATTTCGTCGCCCAGGCGCTGGCGGCGCTGCCCGGCGAAAAGAAAGTCTGGGCCGTCGGTGACCGCGTTCACGCGCGGCTGGCGGATGCCGGTCTGGCGCCGGTGGGACTGTTCGCCGTTCCGACTTCCGTCAACGCCATCACGCCGCTCGTCGGGCAGATTCTCGTCGAAAGTGAAGCGCATCACGGCCAGGGCGAGATCGGTCAACTTTACCTCTTCCACAACCGCCCCATGTCGGGGGCGGCTTATGAACCCGTCCGTCAACAGCTGCTGCCCCTGGATGCACAATGGGCACTCCGGCTGGCCCATCTCCCCTGGCCGACAAAAAACCTGCCCGAGGTCATCGGTGGCCAGGAGCAGACGCTGTGGGCACTCGTCCGGGAGTATCTGTTTGTTTCGCTCTACAAGGCTTGTGCCGAATCGTTGGCCAGCGAAAACGCGAGCCGCCTGGCCGCCATGCAACGAGCCGAGAAAAACATCGACGAACTGGTGGGAGACCTGAATCAGACGGTTCCGCCGCCTGCGCCAGACTTCCATTGATGAGGAATTATTCGACGTCCTCTCCGGCTACGAATCCTTGTCCAAAGGAAAGACGCGCTGAGGTGCAATCCATTCTCGTGCTGCGAAATCATGCATGACGACATCGCACGCAGGTAGGAGGATCAAGGTGAAATATGTCAATCGGTTCAAAGTGGCACCCGGCAGCAAAGTAAAGCTCAAGGACATCGATCCGGGGTTCAAGGACCACCACGAGAGCCACAAGGAAGCGGCCGAGGAGATTGAGCAAGACCGGAAGAAGCTGCGCGAGCTGCAAGAGTTGCTCTACGCGGATGGACGGTGCTCCCTCCTGATCTGCCTGCAAGGGATGGACACGGGGGGCAAGGACGGGACGATCAACCACATCCTCGGCGCGATGAACCCCCAGGGCTGTCGAGTGGCGGCGTTCAAGCAGCCGTCCGCCGAGGAACTGGCACACGACTTCCTGTGGCGGATTCACCAGGCCGCGCCCGCCAAGGGAGAAGTGGCCATCTTCAACCGCTCCCACTACGAGGACGTGCTCGTCGTCCGTGTCCACAACCTGGTCCCGGAAGCGGTCTGGTCCCGCCGATACGACCAGATCAACGCGTTCGAGAAGGGACTCGTCGAGGACAACACCCACATCCTCAAGTTCTACCTGCACATCTCCAAAGAAGAGCAACTGACTCGCTTCAAGGAGCGGCTCGACGATCCGGCCAAGCAATGGAAGATCAGCGAGGCCGACTACAAGGAGCGAAAGTTCTGGGACGACTACATGGCGGCTTACGAGGACGTCCTGTCCCGCTGCAGCACCCAGCAGGCGCCCTGGTTCGTCATCCCGTCCGACCACAAGTGGTTCCGGAACCTCGCGATCGCACGGATCGTCGTGGAACACCTGGAAGGGTTGGACATGAAATTCCCCCCACCCTCGGTGGATCTTGAGCATATTCGCCGCGAGTATCATGCGGCGAAAGAAGCCTAGAGACTGCACAGGATCGCACATTTCGCTCTCCACGAAGCCCTTCGCGGAAAGCGAAGGAGGCATTCGTTCCAGGAGCACATGCCAATGCTGGTGACCCCCGAGAACAACCGTCGAAACCGTAACCATGCCCTCGCGCTTGCTGGCGTGATGGCGGTGACGTCCGCGGTTGCGGGCTGGTTTTTCCCTCCTGTGCTTCTCTCGCTGGGCCTCTGTCCGTTCATCTACTGGTTGGTTCGGCGGCGATGCCTCCGGCGGCTGAGGATCATGCGACAGCCGTTCCCCGCTTCGTGGGAACAGGTTCTTCAATCTCACGTCGCGTTTTTTCGAGCGCTGCCAGACCAGAGAAAGAACGATTCCGGCAGCTCGTCAAGGTTTTCCTCGATGAGGTCCGGATCACTGGCATCCGGACCGAGGTCGATGACACCGTTCGGGTTTTGGTGGCCGCCAGTGCGGCGATCCCCATCTTCGGGTTCCAGGATTGGGAATACCATCGCCTGGGTGAAGTGCTTGTCTACCCCGACTCGTTCGGGGAGAAGTATCAAACAACAGGGAACGCCGACGAGAACACTCTTGGCATGGTCGGCCTGAAGCATCTCAGCGGCGTGATGATTCTTTCCAAGCCGTCTCTCCTCGCGGGGTTCGATAACCCGTCGAGCAAAGACAACGTGGGTGTTCATGAGTTCGCTCACCTGGTGGAAAAAGAAGAGGCCGAACACGGCCTCCCGCCGGAAGTTCCCTGGCAGGCAGTCAAGCATTGGGTGCAGTACGTGGCACAAGAACTTTCCCATCCTCCCAAGAATCGTTCCTACATCAACAGTTACGCATACACGAACGAACACGAATTCCTCGCGGTTCTGGCCGAGTATTTCTTCAAGTCGCCGGATCTGCTACAGAAAAAGGACCCTCAATTGTACGCGATGCTCCGGGAGATGTTCCACCAGGACACCAGATCGTTGCTGCAGCTGCCGTCCTCGGGCCGCCAGCGATACGGTCGGAACGCTCCCTGTCCGTGCGGGAGCGGGAAGAAGTACAAGCATTGCTGCTTGTTGAAGGCTGTTGAGGCGAGGGCGAGGGGGAATGCGGCTTGAAACGCGAGTGACTCTTCATTCGGACTGGCAATCCCACGTTGGCCCCAGACTGCCGTGATCAGTGCGCACTATTTCGCGCATTCGGTACCTGGGAGGAACCACCCGAAAGGGGAGAACGATGACACAAGCCGCAACCACCCGGGCCACAGACCAGCCGGAAATCCTGCGCGTCTTCCAGTCCAAGGCCGAGACGAAGGCGTTTTACGACAAGATCAGCCACGTCTACGACCTGCTGGCCGAGCACAGCGAGGGGCCCGTCCGCCGGGCCGGCCTGGAGAAACTCGACGCGCGGCCTGGGGAGAAGGTGCTGGAAATCGGCTTCGGGACCGGGCATTGCCTCGTGTCCCTGGCCCAATCCGTCGGCCCGACCGGCAAGGTGTACGGTCTCGATCTCTCGGAGCGAATGCTCGACGTGGCCCGGGACAACCTGCACAAGGCAGGGCTGGCCGACCGGGTGGAACTGACCTGCGGCGACGCCGTGCAGCTGCCCTACCCGCCGGATTCGCTGGACGCGATCTTCATGAGCTTCACGCTGGAACTGTTCGACACGCCGGAGATCCCCAAGGTCCTGGCCGAGTGCCAGCGCGTCCTGCGGCCCGGCGGGCGGATCGTGGTCGTGGGGGTTTCCAAGGAAGGCGAGGGCGGCGTCATCCTGCACGTCTACGAGTGGAGCCACCGGCATTTCCCCAACCTGGTGGACTGCCGCCCGATCTTCGTCCGCCAGTCCCTGGAGGCCGCTGGCTTCCGCATCGAGAGCGCGGAAAGGAAGATGATGTGGGTTCCCGTGGAAGTGGTTCTCGGCGTCAAAGCCGACGGCGGTACTGCCCGGTAGGGCGGCAGCACCGGCTGAGGCTCCTGACCGCCTCGCTTTCCGACCGCCCTGCGTGACGAAGGTCTGTGCCCCACGTGGGAGGGTACGTCTCTCCAAGGGCGACCCCTGCGGAGGACTGTCCGATGCAGCCCTTCCATCTTGTCGCGATGTTGCTCGTGCTGGCCGCGGGGTTCAGTTACCTCAACTACCGGCTGCTGAAATTGCCGACCACGATCGGCTTGATGGTTCTGACACTTCTGTCGTCCTTGGCAGTGGTAGCGGTGGGGTACTTCGTTCCCGCGGTAGAACGTCAGGCTGCTGCGTTCGTCCGCCAACTCGACCTGAGCCAGACGCTCCTGCACGGCATGCTGGGATTCCTGCTCTTCGCCGGGGCGCTACACGTTGACCTTGCCGATCTCGCCCGCCGCAAGCTGGCCATCACCGCTCTGGCCACCTTCGGCGTGGTGCTCTCGACCGGCATCGTCGGTGCGCTGACCTGGTGCGTGCTGTTCGCGCTCGGCATCGAAATGCGCTTCATCTACTGCCTGGTTTTCGGGGCGCTGATCTCGCCCACGGACCCCATCGCCGTGCTGGGGTTAATGAAACGAATCGGGGTACCCAGGTCGCTGGAGGTTCAGATCGCGGGCGAATCGCTCTTCAACGACGGCGTCGGCGTCGTGGTCTTCCTGGGCCTGCTGGGAATCGCCACGGGCGAGCACGGGTTCGAGCCGGGGACCTGGCCATCCTGTTCATGCGGGAGGCGGTCGGGGGCGGCCTGTTTGGTCTCGGCGATCGGGTATCTGGTTTACAGGCTGCTCAAGTCGGTGGACAACTACCAGGTCGAGATCCTGCTCTCGCTGGCCCTGGTCGCGGGCGGCTACGCCCTGGCGGACGCCCTGCACCTGTCCGGCCCGATCGCCATGGTCGTGGCCGGTCTGCTCATCGGCAACCACGGCCGCAGCTTCGCGATGTCCCCCAGGACCGTGCGAGCACCTGGACCTGTTCTGGGAACTGATCGACGAGATCCTCAACGCGGTGCTGTTCGTGCTGCTCGGGCTGGAAGTGCTGGTCCTGACCTTTACTGGCAAGTACCTGGCCGCAGGGTTGCTGGCCGTCCCGGTCGTCCTTCTGGCCCGGTGGTGTCGGTGGCCCTGCCGTCTGGGTGTTGCGGCTTTGGCAGCCGTTCGACCCCGCGCGGTGCGGGTCCTGACCTGGGGCGGGCTGCGCGGCGGCATTTCGGTGGCGATGGCCCTGTCGCTTCCGAGCCAGGTTGCGGGAGCCGACGTGCCGGAGCGCGAGGTGATCCTGGTCATCACCTATGTGGTCGTGGTCTTCTCCGTCCTGGTACAGGGGCTGACCATCGCGCCCATGACCCGAAGGTGGTTGGCCGCGACTCGCCTCGCATCAGGGACCGTTCAACAGTGAGGGCGATGAGACGGTTCATGCCTTCTCCCGCTCTGAGGATTTGGCTTGGCTGAGTCCCGCAGCCCTGCGGCAATTCGGGCCCATTCGCCAGAAGGGCCGGGGGATGATCGAACTGGCCCACTCCGTTGCCGAGGGGCGCCTGGACCTGGAACGGTTGGCGGGCTCTACTCGGTGATCTGGCACTCGACGATGATCATCATCGGCCTTGGCAGCGTGGAGATGGGGAAACCGGCGAGCGTTCGCATCGCCGGCCTCCCCGCAGGTGACTCGCGCACTACTTCAACCGCGTTTGTCCTTGGCCAAGCTCTCGGGTAACCAGTTCCTCCGCCTGGACGGAAGCTTGGCCCCACCCGCCTTGGCCTTTTTCACGCTCGTCTTTTTCTTTCGCTTCGGGCCATGCGGTCCCCCACCGTTCGTCATCGGTCTACCCCTCTTGAAGAACGCATCCTTTAAGTCACCGTGACGTAAAGGGTGTAGACTTATCGTATACAGTCCGGCAGAGTCGAGTCAAACGCAATTTCGCGTTCCGATCGATTTTGTGGGGTGCGGGCTCTTGGAAGACGTGCTGGTTCGCTTCGGCATACGGCTGCGGGAAGTCCGCCAGGCGGCAGGTTTTTCGCAGGAAAAGCTGGCCGAATTGGCGGGGCTGCACCGGACCTACGTGAGCAGCGTCGAGCGAGGACTTCGCAACGTGTCGCTCGTCAACATCGACAAGCTCGCCCGGGCGTTGAAGGTAACGCTTGCGGAGCTGTGCCCCGCCCGAGCCGGCGGAGTGACGCGGGGTTCATGTGGCCTCGGGGTCGCGGAGCAACTGGCCGGACCGGGAGTAGTACTTCCCGAGCGCGTCGCGGGAGCCCAGAAAAAACAGCCCGGCCAGGACCCAGTACCACTCACCCTTCCAACCCAGGGCGTACCCGCCCGCGAGGTAGGCCCAAACCAGCGCGACGACCATGTTCGCGTATTATGCC
>CAWFAF010000097.1:0-17309 GCA_963813575.1 uncultured Planctomycetaceae bacterium | reverse complement strand
GCACGGCGGTGAACACGTCGATCGTCTACGATGCCGCTAACCGCGTCGTCACGATCACCGACCAGACCGGCAGTGGTACCGCGCTGGCGACCTACGTCTACAGCTACGACAATGCCAACCGCGTCACGACCGAGGTCAATGCCGAGGGGACCGTTACGTATTCCTACGACTCCGGCGGCGAGCTGCTCTCGGCCTCGGGTTCGCGCACCGAGAGCTACAGCTACGACTCCGGCGGCAACCGGACCATGACGGGCTACACCACCGGCACGGGCAACGAACTGACCGCCTCGCCGGGGTATACATACACATATGACAATGAAGGGAACCTGCTCAGCCAGACCGACACATCAACCCATGTCGTGACGACGTACACCTATGATAATCGCAATCGGTTGACCGAGGTGACGGTCGGCGGCACCGTGGTCGCCACGTACACCTACGACGCTTTGAACCGCCGGATTGGGTTCGATGATAATGGCACGCAGACCTGGACGGTCTACGACGGCATCAATCCCTATGCCGATTTCAACGGATCTGGAACACTTTTGACACGATATGTGTCGGGGTCGGCGATCGACGAGATCTTCGCGCGGCCAGCTCGGGAGGCACGACCGCCTGGTACTTCACCGATCGGCTGGGTTCTGTGGGGACATCGTCAATACCTCCGGGACTGTGATCGATCACGTGATTTATGACAGCTATGGGAACATTGTCACCGAGACCAATGCCAGCAACGGGGATCGGTTCAAATATGCGGGAATGAGGTACAACTCGGTCACGGGCCAGTATTACGATCGGGCACGCTATTATGACGTCGCGATCGGGAGGTTCATGAGCCAGGATCCGATGGGATTTGCGGGCGGCGACATAGATGTGTATAGATACATCGGTAACAGCCCGACGAATTGTACCGACCCGACGGGTAGGTGCACGCTGTATGGTCTTTACATTATATGGTACTACACTCATGAAGTGGTGCCAACGCGCGATCAGTTGTTTCAATGGTATCAAACGTATTTGAACCGCAGGCGGGCGCATACCTCTTAACATGGCCACCCTCTATCAGAATCTGTGGCGACACCAACGCGATATACTAAACGGGCTCCGAAAAAAAGAGGCAACAGCCGAGGCAAACTACTACGATAATGTGGGAAACGTGAACCTCTGGTGGCTTTACTGGCAAGCGCGGGTCGCGGCGTGGAATGTCGAGGACGGCATGCGAGTACTCGAAGAGAAAGAGGATTATTATAATAATCTGCTCTTGATTAATGCAAAGGGCCAGGAAGCGTTCGATTCTCTCCAAGAGCGATTGCTCCGCTCCACCAACTCGGGAGGAGGGAATGACTGACAGCATTGTCGTATCGCACCGCGCCGTGCTTGCCTGCCAGCAATTCCGCAGCCGGGCATTCGCGTGGTTTCTCGGTGCGCGTACAAATGCACGCTTGACCGGGCCAGCCGACAGGGCACTGACGATGCACCTAACGCAGTTCAGAATTAGCGCCTGCATGACCGCATGTCTTTATCTTGGGGTCGGCTTTGCGTATCTCGGTGCTACCTCCCATTACGGGATATGGGAGCAGGTGCTCTTTCACACTGACCTTCACATTGATCGCTGGGTCATGTGTGGTAGCTTCTTCTCGCCAGGGCGAGAGTCGGTTCTGCTGGATGGGCTTCGCGATTTTCGCGGGCGCGTATTTCGTTCTCGAGTGCTGCCTGCCGGACATCCCAAGACCGAGGCTCTTGGGCACTGTCGTCTTGCGCGAACTCTACCATCGTGTCGGTTATCTCTTGGCCCGCGCTACGACGACTTGCCTCGATTCCTCGTTTGCGGTCATATGCTGTTTGCAATGATCTTCGGATTCGTGGGGGCGGCGATTGGAAATTCAGTCCGCCCACGGGACGCGGCTCAGGGCAGACAAGGCGGAACCAGAACGGCGGACACCCTTAATCAACAGGGTCAGATCCGGTTAACGGTTTCGAGTCGATAGGGTCAGATCCGGTTAACGGTTTCGAGTTGGCGAATAAGCGAAACAGAGCGGGCACAAAACTCTTGCGTGGCTTCGGGTTGACAGACTCGTTTTCCTCGTTTTCGTCCCCCGCACCTCGCGCGGAGGGAGGATTGGTGTGGTTTGATGCTTCGCCAAGCTGGGCTGTGGTCGGATGCGGTCTGCCGCGTTTTTGTCGCTCCGGCCCCGGTGACAGCCGGTACATTAACCACAAGGGTTTTGGGACCTCGACCAAATTGATTCGCCTGGCGCGGCGGGCATCGCGTTGTTTGTTGTGTGAGTTTCCCGGCCGTTTCGATTTCGACTGAACCGACAGGAGTTCGACCATGAGCTGTGCCCCCAACCAAAATTCGTGCCGCATAATTTGGAGAATTGACCGGAGCAATCGACGTCTCCTCCCAATCGCGGCGATGCCGCAAAGGCGAGGAGCCAATGTGGAACGAGTGGAATCGATGGTGGAGTGGACGAGGCGCAGCCTGGCGAACGGCCGCCTGAAGAATTGGTCTTGCCGACAGCCCAATCGGAGAATGATCCGGCGGCGGCAAGCGAACCGGACGCGGTCGAATCCCAGATCGACCCCAACACATTTCCAGTCGCGATCGAGACGAAATCGGAGAATGCGGACACCTCGATTGCGGAGACGAGCCCCGCCGGCCGAACCCACACCCGAACCCCCGGGCCTGCCCGATCGGGGGGATGAGACGGCTCCGGAGTTTGTAGACTCCCCGCAGCCGCCTGCCTGGGACGACCTCGGTGCGGACGCGGACGAGCCCGCCGGGTTCCCGGCCGACGAATTCGACAGCCCGTCGGCCCATCTCGATCCGGTCGCTGAGCTCAGACGGCAAGGGCTCGGACTTCCGACAGGCAACAGCCGCACGCGCCGCGGACGCCGGCTGGCTCGACCCGAGGAGGTCAAGCCGGCGGCTTACAACCCCCAGCAACGGCTCCTGATCCTCGACTGCTGGCAGCGCAGCGGCTTGCCCGCCAAGGATTTCGCGACCTGGTGGGCGTCTCCAAGCATACGCTCTATGCCTGGAAGAAGCGGTTCACACAGCACGGGACCGGCCGGCTTTCTGGACCAGCCGCGAGGCGCCAAGAAGGAAGCCGGCTCCCCGACGTCACCCAACGCACCATCCTGTTGCTCAAGCAGGCGCATCCCGACTGGGGATGCGAACGCATCAGCCATATGCTTGCTGCGGAGACCGGCGCTGCCGGCCAGCCCAGCAGCCGTCGCCGCGTCCTGCACGAGGCCGGCTACGAGCTGCAAGAATCCCCCACCCGACCGCATCCCGACAAGGTCCGCTTCTTCGAGCGGGCCAGGCCCAACCAGCTCTGGCAGACCGACCTGTTCACGTTCGTGCTCAAGCGCCAGAACCGGCGGGTCTACCTGGTCGCCTTCATGGATGACCACAGCCGGTTCCTCGTGAGCTTCGGACTGCACGCCAGCCAGTCGACGGCGCTGGTGCTGGAGGTTTTTCGCGCGGGCATCACCGCCTACGGGCCCCGAGGAAGTGCTCACCGACAACGGCTCTCAGTACGTCACCTGGCGGGGCAAGAGCGCGTTTCACAAGGAGCTCAAGCAACGCGGCATCCAGCAGATCGTGGCCACACCGCGGCATCCGCAGACGCTGGGCAAGATCGAACGGTTCTGGGGCACGCTCTGGCGGGAGTGCCTGGAAACGGCCGTGTTCCTCGACCTGGCCGACGCCCGTGCGCGGATCGGCCACTTCATCGACTGGTACAACTTCCGGCGCACGCACAGTCGGGATCGACGGCCTGGTGCCGGCCGACCGGTTTTTCGGGGCAGCGCCCGAGGTGCTGCACGCCCTCAAGGATCGCGTGGCCGCCAACGCGCTGGAGCTGGCTCGCAACGGCCTCCCCAAGCCGCCGTTCTATGTGACCGGCCAGCTGGGCGGCAAAGAACTTCAGCCTGCACGCGGAGGGCGAGCGGGTGTTCCTGACGCGCGAAGGCGGCACCGCGGCAGGAAGTGGACCTGGTGCCGCCGGCCGCGGCGGCGGTCCCCGCAGCGATGCCCAAGGCCGTCTGCCCGGATGGCTCGCCGGCCGCCGGATTCTTCGGCAACGCGCCGCGCGGACCCGCACAGATGCGCTGCCACCGGACGAGTCGCCCCCGGCGTCGCCGGAGGACGCCACAGGGCTGGAAGGAGGGACCCCATGAAGGCGAACCCTCCTCGGCCCGTGTCACACGGCTCGGCGATTGCGAAAAGCACAGCCGCGGGGCAGCGCTCGCGAGGGGCCTACCGGCAGTCAACTGACGGCGGCCCGTCCGGGCGCCCCGGGCATCGGCGCTTGAAGCCAGAGCGCGCCGCGGCTCTGATCCTCGAAGTGCTGGCCGGAGTGCGGACGCCCGCCGGCGCCGCAACTGCGCTGGGTATCCGGCTGCCGCGCTGCTATCTCTTGGAGCAGCGAGCCATCCAAGGGCTGATCTCGGCGTGCGAGCCCCGTCCGGTAGGGCGCACCGTCTCGACCGACCGGCGACTCGCCCAGTTTCGAGCGCGAGCTGGCTGTCAGCCAGCGTGAGCTGGCCCGCCACCAGGCGCTGGCCCGAACCACCCAGCGTGCGCTCGGGCTGGCGACCGCCGCCCAGTCCGTCCTCGACGGCCACCAGCAAGCGCAGGCGACGTCGAGCGGATCAAACGGCGGCGGCGGAAACCCTCTGTGCGAGCGTTGCGCGCGCGCGGTTGCTGCAAAGCGCGGATTCACCTGGCGGAGATGGCTCGGCTGCGGTACAAGAAGCCGTCGGGAGCCCCCCTGCGCCGGAGGCCCGCCGGTGGTGGGATCCGACCGGTGGCCTGGAGGCGATCCGCTGCGCAGCGCAGGCCGATCACGGAGGATCTATCCATGCCGGCCGGTCGAAACCATTGAGCATCGCTGACCAAGTTCGACCGTCTGTCGGGATCACCCGTGGCCAAAGCGCGGCTGCGGGTGATCCTGGCCAATCTTGCGGGCCAGATCAGCGTCGCCGACGCGTGCGCCGATCTGGGAATCGAAGAGTCGTGGTTCTTTGAGCTGAAACACGAAAGCCTGCAACGCTGGGTGAAAACCCTGGAGCCGGGATCACCGGGCCGGCCCCCGTCGGCGGAAAAACGCCCGAACAAGAGCAGATCGCGGATCTGGAAGGACAAGTTCGGCGCGCTTGGAGCTGGAGCTGAAGGCGGCCCAATTGCGAGAGGAGTTGGCGCACGAGGGTCTGTCTCGGCCCAAGCCGCAGGTCGAAGCAAGCCGCAAAAAAAGCGACGTCGGTGAGGCACCAGACCGAATCGACGGCAGTGGTCCTCACCGGGATCAGGAGGCCAGGAAAGCGTCCACGGATTCGGATCGGCTCAGGCCGGAGCTTTGGCTGAAGAGACTCTGAGATGACTCCGATCTCGATCGGGCAGCGGCACGACGATCGTGCTCGATGAGGCCAGCCGCTCCGGCGTGTTCCGGTACAAACACGGTATTGCTGTGGGAACAGGCCGACGGCGACGGTGCCGCGCTGTCGTCGATCGTGACCCTCAGCCCGCGTTGGAGAAGATCCTCGCTGAAGGCGGCTGGGCGATCAGCCGGTCTGCGCCCCGTACGCGATGCACGCAGGAAGCGTCGAGCATGCGACCTCGGCGGAGCAGGTCACTTGTGGCCGCACTGCCGGACTCACCCGCCATTCGCTGATCGCGCCGGGCAGACGGATGCCATGCAGACGCCCGCGATCGTGAGGTGGCCCGCGAGGTTGGGGCCGCCAGTCGCGAGCGCCGCTGCGAGGAACGCAAACTCCGAAAACGATCGGTCGCGTTTCTTCGTTAAGTGCGTGCCGGCGGCTGGTCGACCGCGGAGACGGCCGAGGTGCTTGGTCTCTCGCCACGCACCTTGTGGCATTGGGATCAAGGTTGGGGAACGGATCGGCTGGCGCCGCACCGCGGGGAAGACCGCCGCAAATCGCCCCGATCGAGCGTCGCGCCGAGGTCATCGGCTTTCTGGAAGCGCATGGTCCCGGCATCAGCATCGCAGTCTGCGAGGCCGAGTATCCCGACTTCGCTCGAGCCGAGTTGACTTCGTTACGAGCGGACTTTCGTGCGGAATGGCAACTGGAGCACGCCCGCGAGCAGTGTCGGTTGGAGTGGCTCCGTCCCGGCAGTGTGTGGGCGATGGATTTCACTCATTCACCCCACCGCATCGACGGTGTCTTCCCTGCGGTGTTCAACGTGCGCACCTGGCGAGTCACAACAGTTGCTCTGGCTGGCGGTGGAGCATGAGGATGCGGTGACGGTGGTGGAAGCGCTGGCCGATTTGTTTGCGGAGCACGGTCCGCCGCTGGTGATGAAATGCGACAATGGTCCGGCGTTCCGCGCCATTGACCAAGCGCTTCCTGCTGGCCGGGAGGTTTTCACTTTGTACTCGCCGCCGTACTGTGCCCGGTACAACGGGGCTGCGAACGGGCCAACCGCACGCTCAAGGAGTTAACCGAGCAGATCTTGCCGACCAAGCCGGACGCCCCAGCTTCTGGACGAGCGACGATCTCTTGGAGGCGCGTCTTCGCGCCAACCGGCTGAGCCGGCCCTGGGGGCCGACGGGCCCGACGCCGGAAGAAACCTGGACAGCGCACGGCGTATTATCACTGGACAAACGCGAGAAAATGTGGCAACACTTAAGGAGCGGGATCGCGACTGTCCTCAACCAGCGCGAACTCGATCCGACAGTCGCACTCTCGCATTACACCCAAGCCGAGATCGAGCGCATCGCGGCGCAACCCGTCCTCGAACAACTCGGTCTCCTTCATGTCACGAGGAGACGAATTACTCCGGCATTTTGAAGCCAATCACTGCAAGAATTATGGTGGGGGTACAGGCCGCGACCAATATCAAATATCGCCTAAACGAGAGACCGAATCGGGGACGCGGGCCCATTAGATTCTCCTGCTAGGACCTTCTACAGCTTTCCACATTGACAGCAGTAGATCTTCAGCGGGTCAATGATTATCTAGAAACCGTCGATCTGACGCAATGCCGGGTCAAAGGTGCGGGAAATTCGTTGAGGGTGACAGATCCGGTTAACGGTTTCGAGTTGGCGAATAAGCGAAACAGAGCGGGCAAAACTCTTGCGTGGCTTCGGGTTGACAGACTCGTTTCCCTCGTTTTCGTCCCCCGCACCTCGCGGGAGGGAGGATTGGTGTGGTTTGATGTTTCGCCAAGCTGGGCTGTGGTCGGATGCGGTCTGCCGCGTTTTTGTCGCTCCGGCCCCGGTTACAGCCGGTGCGTTAACCACAAGGGTTTTGGGACCTCGACCAAATTGATTCGCCTGGCGCGGCGGGCATCGCGTCGTTTGTTGTGTGAGTTTCCTGGCCGTTTCGATTTCGACTGAACCGACAGGAGTTCGACCATGAGCACCGAATCGCTTCCGCCCGATCACGAACCCGGTGAATCGCGTGATCCTCGCGATCATGGCCACATCTCGGCAACTTTCTTCTACGACAGCCGGGACCGGCTTGTGTATGTCGATCACGGTGATGGACGCGGGCCGACGCCGCCGGTCCTTGGTTTTGATTGGGAGCACCTTGCGGACAAGCGGCTGTTCGCGCTGACCGAAAACGGCAAGACGGAATACTGGCGCGACAATCCGACACAATCTGGTGGTCGAGCCGGATGGCAACCGGCTCACGTCGATCTCCGCACGATCGGCGGCCTGGGCACGGCGGTGAACACGTCCGTCGTCTACGATGCCGCTAACCGAGTCGTCACGATCACTGACCAGACCGGCGGTGGTACGCGCGGCGACCTACGTCTACAGCTACGATGATGCCGACCGCGTCACGACCGAGGTGAACGCCGAGGGGACCGTTACCTATCTCCTACGACTCAGGGGGCGAGCTGCTCTCGGCCTCGGGCTCGCGCACCGAGAGCTATAGCTACGACTCCGGCGGCAACCGGACCATGACCGGCTACACCACCGGCACGGGCAACGAACTGAGCGCCTCGCCGGGTTATACATACACATATGACAATGAAGGGAACCTGCTCAGCCAGACCAACACGTCGACCCATGTTGTGACGACATTACACCTATGATAATCGCAATCGCTTGACCGAGGTCACGACCGGCGGTACCGTGGTGGCCACGTACACTTACGACGCTCTGGACCGCCGGATCGGGATCGACGATAATGGAAGCCAGACTTGGACGGTGTACGACGGCATCAATCCCTATGCCGACTTCAACGGCTCGGGGACGTTGTTGACCAGGTACGTTTCCGGTCCCGCTATCGACGAGATCTTCGCGGGACTAGCTCGGGCGGAACCAGCGATTGGTATCTGACTGATCGACTGGGCTCGGTGCGCGACATCGTGAACACGTCGGGGACTGCGCTCGACCACGTTGTTTACGATAGCTACGGCAACGTCGTGACTGAGACGAACGCGAGCAATGGGGATCGGTTCAAGTATGCCGGGATGGAATATGACTCAGTCACAGGGCAATATTACGATCGGGCGCGGTATTATGACGCCGCGATCGGGAGGTTTATGGATCAGGATCCGATGGGGTTCGACGCTGGCGATGCGGATCTTTACCGCTACGTCAACAACGAATGCCCCAACCGTACTGATCCGGCTGGACTCTACGGGGAACCGCAACCGCCTCAAGGACCCGGCCAGGGCGGGCAACGCAAATACTTCAATGATTGGACAAGGCAGCAGCAAGACTCAGCTGCCGCTCAGAAAAAGGCGAAGGAGCAGCAGGAAAAGACCGACCTGGACATCCTTAAGAGTGGCCAGAGGCGCTCGAAATCCTTCCCGGGACATACCCGGCTATGCCGAGGCGAAGGCACGACAGGCCGCACAGTTGAAGACGTACGAGGCGAAAATGGCTGCCCAACAGCAACTTATGGACGAGCTTGCAGCAGGACGCACAAGCTGCCCGTAAGGCTCGGGAATGGGCAGCTCTTGCGGCTCTGCGGAAGGAGCAGCGCGAGTCGATGAACGAGTATATCGTGGGCTATGAGGCATACGAAGCCAGATATTGGCGTGTGTATCGTAGGGCTCCGCCGCCGCGCGCCGTCCCGCACCCGTAGGCGCTACCGAACCGCCGCCATGGACGTCTCATAAGCCTTGATGTCTGGCGAGTGGGGCGGCGACTAAGGCACGCGGGCTTTCGCTAGGGGTCGGGGCGTTCGGTTCTCAGCGTGCAACGGGCCGCGAGAGACTCCATTTCGCTTCCAGTGAAAACATCGCGACACCTATTCCGCCACACATACAAAGGCCGCAGGACCGTGCATCATGATGAGACCACTTCACCGCAGGCTGTGCTCCATGACTTGGCCGTCCGCCGGATCGGCGTTCGTGTACATCTGGGCTGTGATAGGGCTGGCAGAGACTGGCGCTCAGGGACGCCCTGCAGACAAGCCCCGCCAAGCTGGCGTCGCTGATACGGAGCACAAGCACATCACGGAACTGTTGCACCGGTTTGATTCCCTTTACCTCAAACTTCAGGAGGCCCGCAACCGCTACAAATCGGAGGAGGACGCCCGCAACTCACTCAACCGTCGGCTCAAGGCATCCAGCGGGCGAGAGCGTGAGGATCTGGAGGTTGAGATGGTTTTCCAGGAGGATCGACTTCTGACCCGTTACGAGGAGTGGGAGGAGGTGTTTCTTACCGCCGAACGACTTGAGCAACGCGTATCAAAACTCAAGGAGCTCGGTGATCTCCGCTCGGAAATCGGCCGCCTGGAGGTCGGGATGAAAAAAAAATCCGATGAAATTCAGGCGATTGAGTCTAACTGGCGGTCGAAGCGGGCCGAGTGTAAGCGCACGGCACAACCAGCCTTGCCACGTCGGGTAATCTGCCGAGCTGGTCCCCTTTCTCCAACTCAGGAGCCAGCTCATGGCACGCATCATGGATCTCAGTCGCGCCCACACCTGGCGGCAACGCCATCAACGTCAGAAGTCGAGTGGGCTGTCGGTCGCCGCGTTCTGCTCGCGTGAAGGTATCTCGCCCGCGGCATTCTACGCCTGGAAGCATCGGCTGGCGGCACGGTCGCTTCCAGCGCATCCGGAGCCGCCCCTGTTCGTTCCGCTGGACCTTGATTCTTCTCCCCGACAAACCGACGCGGTTCTCAGCCGTGGAGTCGAGATTGAATTACCACACCAAGTCCGGGTCCACCTCGACACCGTGCCTGAGCCCGAATGGCTCTGCCGCATCGTGGCCGCGCTCGCCGGCCTCCCACCTAAGGAGGCCACACCATGATCATGCTCCCCTCGGCCGTCAGAATCTTTCTCTGCACGCGGCCCACCGACCTGCGCAAAAGCTTTGACGGCCTTACCGGGCTCGTTCAAGAGTGCTTTGGGCAGGACGCCTTGACCGGCCATCTCTTCCTTTTTCTCAACCGCCGCAGGGATCGGATCAAGATCCTCTACTTTGACCGGGATGGCCTGGCCATCTGGTACAAACGCCTTGAGGCCGGAAGCTACCAAATCCCCCAAACGGACGGCCAAGATAGCGTCGAACTCCAGCCCGCGCAACTGGCCATGCTGCTCTCGGGGATCGACCTGCGGACGGCACGCCAACGCAAGCGCTTCCAGCGCGCCGGCTGAGAGCCGAAAAATCGCTAAAATCGTCGAAGATGCATTGAATAACATGAATGAGCGAGTATACTTCATGTTATGAGCGTCACCGAACTAGTCCCTGACGATCTAGGCAATTGCCCGCAGTTGCTCGAAGACCTGCTTCGCCGCAACGCCGAGTTGCGGCAGCAGGCCGAAGACGCTGAGCGCCGCATCAATGAACTGGAGCGCGTGCTCGATCAGACCGCGGCGGACTACGACCAGTTGAAGCAAGAACATACCGAACTGGCCGAGACCTTGGCCCTGCTCCGCCGCTACATCTTCGGGCAGCGCCGTGAACGCTTTATTGACGCCCCAGGCCAAGGTCATCTCTTCGACATCCCCGAAATACTCGACGAGCCCACGCCGGCCGTGCCCATTTCTCCCAACGACGCGGCGGCGCAGCGACCGGCGACGCCCCGTACGCCTCGGCGAACCCGGCTCGATCATCTGCCGCACATCCGCATCCTGCACGACCTGCCCGAGAGTGAGAAGACCTGCTCCTGCTGCGGAGGCCCCAAGACACTCATCGGCGAAGATGAGTCCCGCGAACTGGATTTCATCCCGGCGCGGCTGGAGGTGAAAGTTCACGTCTTGCCCAAATACGCTTGTTCCAAGTGTCGCGATGGCGTAGCCAGTCCGCCCGTGCCACCCAAGCCCGTGCCGGGTGGGATCGCCGGTGCCGGCCTGGTTTCCTTCGTGATCGTGGGCAAGTTCGCCGACCATCTCCCGCTTTATCGACTTGAAGACATCTTGACGCGACATGGGGTGTTCTTGTCGCGGAGCACCTTGTGCGACTGGGTGCGGAATGCCGCTTTGGTGCTCGAGCCATTGGCCGAGCTTCAGAAAGCACTGGTGTTGCAATCCCCGATCTTGTGGACCGACGACACCCCCGTGACCGTGCTCGGGGGAAAGGAACCCGGTAGTTCCAAGGCTCGGTTCTGGGTCTACATCGGAGACGCCCTGCACCCCTACAGCGTTTACGACTTCACCATGAGTCGCAGCCGTGACGGTCCGGCGGCGTTTCTCAAGGATTATCGGGGTTTTCTCCAGGCCGATGCTTATGGGGGCTACGACGGGATCTTTCTCGGCTCCGACGGGGGAATTGTGGAGGTGGCCTGCTGGCGCATGCGCGGCGGAAGTTCTTCGACGCGCGGACCAATGCGCCCCGCGAGGCGAATCAAGTCCTGGAGTGGATTCGGCAACTCTACGACATCGAAGATCGGGCGCGGGACTTCACGCCCTTGGATCGTCAACTGCTGCGGCAGCTCGAGTCGAAGCCGATCCTCGATCGAATCGAGAACTATTTGGACCAACTGTCGCAGCGGACCTTGCCCAAGTCGGCGTTGGGGAAGGCGGTGACCTATGCACGGAATCAGTGGGCAGCGTTGCGGCAATACGTGAGTGATGGCCGGCTGACGATCGACAACAATGTCTCGGAGCGGACGTTGCGACTCCAGGCAATTGGAAGGAAAAACTGGGAGTTCCTGGGGAGCGCCGATGCCGGCCCGCGAGCGGCGGTACTGTTCACCATCTTGGCGGGAGCGAAGCGTCATCGCCTTGAACCGTGGGCGTATCTGCGGGACGTTCTGCTGCGGTTGAGCGCGGGGGAAACGGATTTGGAGCCGTTGTTGCCAGACCGCTGGGCTGCGAACCACTTCGAGCACGTGTTGCATCACCGTCTCGATGAATCACGGCGTAAGGCGGCGCGACAGCAAGCATCGCGCCAGCGGCGTCGCGCGATGGCCGCGAAGACGGCGTGACAGCCACCGCCACCGAGATCGGGAATAGCTCGACAGCCTGATCCGGTGGCCGGCCACTCGGCGCGCGGTCCGCCGGCCGCCGGCGCGGGTAGAACCTGCGCCTACCTGGGAAGTGCCGATGCTCACCCCGCGCGCGGCGGTGCTGTTCACGATCTTGGCGGGAGCCAAGCGTCATCGCCTGGAGACCTGGGCGTATCTGCGGGACGTGCTGCTGCGACTGAGCGCGGTCCAGACGGATCTGGAGCCGTTATTGCCGAACCGCTGGGGAGCGGACCACCCCGAGCAGGTGCTGCACCACCGTCTCGATGGGTCACGGCGAAAAGCGGCACGACAGCAAAACGCACGACAGGCGCGCCCGCGATGGTCAGGCCAAAGGCGTGACGACCGCCGTACCGCCGTCGGTTCCAGCTCTGCGATCTGATCCGGTGGCCGGCCGCACGGTGAGCGGTCCGCCTGCCGCCGGCGCGGCTGGTAGGGCCGTGCGCTTACGATCTTGTGGACCAATGGCTGGCTGGAATCCCAGAGAAGACGCAACACCGCTGGTTTCGGTCCCGGGCCGAGGCCGCCATCCTGGAGGCCAAAGGCGACGTCGATGGCGCGATGAAAAAACTGGCCGAGACCGAATCAGCGATCCTCGCGATCCCCAAGAGTGCTCAGCGCGAAACACCCCTACGATTGCTGCAGAGGTGGAAGTCCGACGTGTGCCGTTGTTGAGTTGCAGGCGTGGACGCGGCGATTCATCGAATGGGCAGCCGGTAGGGAGAAACAAAGTTTCAAATTGCAGCGACTCCGCTTGTCGATCTGAGCGAGTACCTGTTCGGCCACATAACCGTCCCGATGGACTGAGGGAGATAGGAAACGATGAGGCGAGTCGCGCAATTCTGCTGTGGGCTCTTTCTCGCTTTGGTGGCCGAAGTCATCCTATGGAATGGCCCCCAATGGTATACCAACGGGGAGGACAAGGTTCCAACAACACTCACGCAAATCGCTGGTGTCGCCGTCGTTGTCCAGGGGGCCATCGCGGCTTTGGTGGCCGCCTTGTATCTCGGGCGTGCACTTATCCCGCTGACTTTATCGCCGGTCGTCTCAGGGTCGGCCCCGGCGCCGGTTGGCGGCGGTCCGGTCCTGCCGATGTGCGGGCTACTCTTCGTGCTGGCAGGCGTAGGCCCTTTGGAGCGGTCCAGGCGCGGCGAAAGATTACGAATTCGTGCAAAGTAAGCCCGGTCAGTTTCAAGACGGGGCCGTCGATCTCGACCGCCGACTCATAGCGGTCGGACGGACGTTCGCCGTTCTCTGGTTCGGAATCGGGGGAGCGCTGCTTGCCGCGCCGCTGTTCCTGAAGCCGCATGTTTGGCAGCTACGCCGGCGACTGAACCGGGTTGGTCGCAAATACGCCATCGGCGGTCTCTTATTGTCCGCCATCGGCACTCTTGCATCTGACGTTCCGCACATCCGCACCACATTTTCTCCGAATTTTCGCGCCCCGGCTAGGCAACGGTGGCTGAGGGGCGACTGCGCGCGCTGCGCTCGCGCTCGCGCTGCGAGGCGTGGGCGGAAGACCACGGTCACCGCCGTCGCCGGCATCGCGACGTGATGGCCCAGGACCACAACGGCGCAGCGACGGCTCGCGTCTCCGAGACGCCCACCAGGCACCGACCTATCCTTTCCTCAAGTCAAGCCCCACCACCCTGTCCGAACCCGCGCAGCATAATTTTTTCAGAATCTTCCCAGACGCGAAATCGACGTAAGTCTCGCCGCGGGCGCGGTTCCCCCAAAGCGCAATGCCCTCCCTGACGTAAGACGTTCTTTGGAAAAGGCTTGTACTGCTAATCGCGCGCGATCGCAAAACGATCAGCAACAAACCACGCGCCGTTCCGAACGGACACCCCCGGTTTTCCGGGGAAATTCCGCGGTTTTGGGTGTTCAACATCGGTTCTACAAGTTCACGTGAAGATTCATATCCTAGTCTGAGCGTAATTTCAGTCAATTTACGTCACATAGATCGATAATCGGTAATGTAATTGGAACAGTGCATACCTTGACGTTTTTTCCCGTTGGACAATCATGTGGGTGGGAATCACGGCGAGACAGCCGCACGTTCGCAGGTGCCCTGGGCGGAAAATCGTGCCTTCGTCTCGCCGCTCACACCTTCGTCAGGAGCAACACCGATGGAAAAGCTCAAGAAACGTCATCTTCCTCGTCCAACCGCTGCGCCACGCCCCGGTGAGATCGCTCGCGCCGAGGGGCGGACTCTCAGCTCGTACCGAGTCGGCGCCTTGCCGATCATCGATCGACTCCTCGAACGGATGCGCCTTGAAGAGTTTCTCCGCTCATACCTCCCACGCGCCGATCGACGCTGCCGGATCGCCCCCTCGATTGGCGTCATGCTCCTGGTCAAAAACGCGCTCCTCTCCCGCGAGCCGCTCTACGGCATCGGCGAATGGGCCGCGCGGTTCGATCCCGACGCACTCGGGTTCGCCGACGCCCAACTTCCAGCCCTCAACGACGACCGCGTCGGGCGCTGTCTCGATCGGTTGTTTCGCAGCGACATCACCTCCATGGTCTTGGCCCTTGCAACCCACGTCGTTCGCGAGTTCCAGGTTGACCTGGACGAGTTGCACAATGACTCCACCACGATCACCTTCCACGGTGCCTATGCCGGAGCCGCCCAGGAAGAAAAACGGGGCCAGAGGACGCGGCTGGCGATCACCTGGGGCTACAACAAGGACCATCGGCCCGACCTCAAGCAACTGCTCTACATCCTCACGGTGGCCAGGGACGGTGCGGTTCCGCTCTATTTCCAGGTCGCCAGCGGCAATGTGGCGGACGACAAAACCCATATCGCCACCTGGGACCTCCTCTGTCAGTTGGTCGGACGACCCAACTTCCTCTACGTGGCGGACTGCAAGCTGGCCAGCACCGAGAACATGGCCTACATCCGTCAACACCAAGGCCGGTTCCTCACCGTGCTTCCCCGGACTCGATCCGAGGACCGCGACTTCCGGGACTTGCTCTCCAAAGGCCAGGTCCAGTGGCGTCCCATCCACGACAAGCGAAATGACAAGGGCGAGATCGTGGATCAGTACTCCGTCAGCGTGCCGGCCACGCTGAGCGCCGAAGGGTATCGCCTGGTCTGGTATCACAGCACCCTCAAGGCGGAACAGGATGCCCAATCGCGGCATCAGCAAGTCGAGCGGGCACTGAACGAACTGGCGGAGCTACGCCAGAAGCTCTCATCCCCCCGCACGCGCTATCGCCACGAAGCGAAGGTTGCCGAGGCAGTCCAGGAAATCCTCAAGGCCCGCGGCGTCGAGCGTTGGATCGTCACGGAAGTCAAGGAGCGAACCGAGGAGAGGTATCGTCAGGACCGCCGGGGCCGACCGAACGACCAGACCCGGTACGTGAAGGAGACGAGCACTCGCTTCGAGCTGGTGTATCACATCGACACCGCCCAGCTCGCCGCCGAAACGTGCGGTGACGGGGTCTTCCCCTTGATCACCAACGACGACTTGCTGGCGGAGCTGGAAATGTTGCTGGCCTATAAGAGTCAGCCGGCGCTCGAAAAGCGGTTTTCGCACTTGAAGACGGACTTCGAGGTTGCCCCGGTCTATCTCAAAGAGGTCAGCCGGATCCAAGCGTTGCTCTGCGTCTATTTTCTGGCGCTCCTGACCGAGTCGCTGCTGGAACGCGAGTTGCGTCGCGCCATGGATCGCGCGGCGATCGAAAGCTTGCCTCTTTACCCTGAAGGCCGCAAGTGTCCCCGTCCCACGGCCCGCCGGGTGATCGACCTGTTCGAGGACGTGCAACGTCATTCGCTTCAAGCTGGGCGGCGGCGACCGCCGGTGGTTTTCACGACCGACCTGAGCCGGCTCCAACGCCGGCTCTTGCGCCTGCTTGGCATGACTGGCGTCTACGAGGCGTGACTTGATCAGCGAGCGTCCCACCGAGAGACCCAACCCATGGCGTTCAGGCCGAAGCCAACCGTCGCCCCCCGGATGCCGCGTTGCGTGAGCGATCAAGACCTCGCGAGCAGGTCAACTGGGTGGTGCCGTAACCGAGCCAGCGGTTGCGAGTCGCCCTGCTGGCCCCGAGGCCCTCCCGGGCCTAGCACGGGCCGTGAGGTGTGCGAACGATCTGGATCGTGATGAAATCCTCCGCGCCCGGACCGGCATGTCGCTGCTGCCGTTCGTCTTTCCGATCGAGCGGGCTCGCGCGCGGGCGGCGGTGCCGAAACGGCACCCGGGCCGCTCCGCCGACTTGGCTCCGACGGAAATTCGGGGATAATCAACGGGAGATGTGCGGAACGTCAGTTGTATGTAGAGAATTGCGCACACCTTGCCCATTCAACATGTCCGCCAGCGGATTGACCGATTGACCCCCGAACGCGTACCGATCGCGCCCGCGCCAATTGCGAGGCATGAGATCGTAGACCGCTACGGCGCGTAGACGCTCCACCAGCACGGTTGGGGGCGAATCGGAGACCCGGACCGCAGTCGAATCACGAATCTCACGAATGGCTCCCATTGACTACCATTCCTGGACGCCGCCCAAGTATCTGTCAACCCTGGCACGCGACGATGCACGACTGGATGCGCATTTCAACTGCCCGGACGGCGTGAAGAAGCACGCGGATGAGCTGAGCGGGGCGGGCGAAAACCGGCGAAAATGCGCCGAACGAAGCTCGCGCCACGTTTAACTTGGGAAAGGAGGAAGAACCGGATTCAGAAACCTTTCACTGGAACCCTGCGGGTTTGAATCCCGCCCGGCAGAGCTGGGACCAGCAGCCGGAAGCGAGTCTTGCGTGGTGGAGGGGCGACCCTCCCTGCGAGGCGTAGACAGCGAGACCAAAAGCCGTGCTATTGAGCCCCGAAATCGGCAACTGCGAGGAGCCCTCGTTGTGCTTTGGTGCGGGGGCCACGTCGGATGCGTTGACCCATGGTCCCATAGTG
>CAWFAF010000096.1:0-47329 GCA_963813575.1 uncultured Planctomycetaceae bacterium | reverse complement strand
GCTCTGCCAATCGCTTGCGGATGGTTCCGGCAGGCAGCCCCGCAGCCATGCCGTCTTTATGGAGACGGCGAAATGGCCCCGCTGGGCGAACCCCGGACGTCCTGCAACTGGCCGAAAGGCTACTACGGCTCTCGCCAGAACCCGACCACGATTGCCGCGTGCGCTTTTTGGTGTCTGCTTCGGGGACCTGGCCCAGAAGGGTGCCGACAAATGAGGCAGCCACCGCTTGCGATCCGACCGATCTGACTGATCCGACCGATCGGTCCGATCAATTGCGGTGGCTGGCAATTCCCAGGGCGTTGCTGGGCTGAATCTGAGAACCCTCAGAACCCGCAGGCCGTGCGGCTCGGAGAACCCGGGCGGAGTTCACTGGATGTCTGCCAACCCCGGGCGCAGTTCATGGATGTCTGAGAACCTTGGTTCGCATCTAAGCGGCGCCTCTCACGCCTAATAGGCCCGTCCAAAACTGCTTGGAACCGAGCTGTCAGCGAGTCTTGCAGTGCGCGGCCGCCAGGATTGCGGGGTGCCGAATTGGGGTATGGCAACGATTCGTGACAGAATGGGCCATTGTCACTCCGAATCCCGGAAGGGGTAGCAGCCCCAAGTCTTGTCAGTCCGGATTTCGGCAGGGCGGTTCGGATCGCTTGTTCCCTCACGTCATCTACCTCCCGGTGGGGAACAGTTTCTGGTCGTTCAAGGCGTTTCGGACAGCCTCCTTGAGTGCCGGCCCGCGGAGGTTCATGGCGAGGACTCGGCCATCGGGACCGATCAGGAACGTCGCTGGGATCGCCCGGACAAGTACGTTTCGGCCACCGCCTTCGAGCATCTTTCCGCCGCGAACCTGTGTCCAATTCAGGCAGTTCGCCTTGACATACTTCGCGGGAGCCTCGGCAGCCTCGTCGCACGACACGCCGACGAGCACGAACCGCGGATCTGCGCCGAAAGTCTGCTGGATGTCCTTGATCGCGGGCATCTCGGCGCGGCAAGGCTGGCACCACGTCGCCCAGAAGTCGAGCAAGACGAGCTTGCCGCGCTGCTCGCTCAGCTTGAACTGGCCGCCGTCGAGCCGTGGCGCCGTGAAGTCGGGGGCGAGGTCGCCGACTCGCACATAAAGCCTGACCTTCACGTCCCCGACCTCGACCGGTTGGTCCTCCGGTCCTTCAGGCACGGTCACGGGGAGGGTCGCCTCACCCATCGTGGCGCGTGGGGGCCCCGAGGTCCTCTTGTCGGAAGGCAAATTCACGGGAATCTTTAACTCATAAGTACCCGGTGCCACGTCCTCGATGCGGAACCTGCCGTCTTCGTCGAACCCCGACGCGAACGTGAGCCAGGGCGTCGTGGCTTTACGGCGCTCGGCTCTGGGCAGTTCGAGAACGGCTGGGTCGTTGCTCCGCCAGTCGACGGGCTCGGGAGGAGTGCCGTCGAGCACCACCCGGCCGATCACTGGTCGACCCTTGCCGCCGAGTCGAACCTGGGTCGTCTGGCCTGGCTTCACCTCGACCGGCACCTGCCCGCACCACTCGTTTCGCATAGGCGTGTCCAGAACGCGGGCGATGTGACCGCGGCCGGGAATCACCCGATCAATCGCGAACCGCCCCTGCGAATCGGCCGTGAAGTGATAGTCGTAGCTCCGCATTCTGAAGGCATCACCGCGATTCGAGGGCAACTCCGGCAAATAGACGACCGATTGGTAAGCAGCCGGCTTGCGGCCGATCCTCACCTCGCCTTCGATTCGTCCCCAGGGCTGCAAGACGAGCTTTCCGGTCTTCGCGAACTCATCCGATGTCGCGTCGGCGAACCCCGCATCGGCCGCGACGACGAGCAAGAACGGCTCCGCCATGTTTCGGGGAGCGTGAGCCGGCCGTCCGGTCCGGTGGTGATCCTCTCGGCATTCGAGTTCTCCTGGACAACGCCGCCACGCACGAACGCGCGATTCTCCTGCGTGCCCAGAACAACCTGGACCCCCGCGGCGGGCTTGCCGTCGGGAAGGAGCACGACTCCGGAGATCCCCGCGGCGGGCTTCAAGCGGAAGTCCTGGATCATCGCGCCTTCGTCCGGGCGGAAGGCGCGATTCGGCCGGCTCGTAGCCAGGCGCCTCGACGCGCACGTACGTCTCCTTCTCCGGCATATCGAACTTCATCGAGTAACGACCGCCGGTGTATTCCACCGCGCCCATGCGCCACCACGGATGGTCGCTTCTCCCTGGAACCACGACAGGACCCCTGCCTCTCTTGGAGTCGGTCGAGGCCCTGGATCACGTGGAAACGGGGCACCGGCTTGCCGGTCACCGCATCGGTCACACTCCCCGAGATCACCAGCCCCGGGTCCAGCGTCACGACGTGCTCTTGATCCGAGGCGGTCAGGGATACGGGTTCCTGCGCATGATACCCATCTTTAAAGATATGGACGAGCATGGCGTCGCTCGGGGCACTTGTCCAGGTGAAGCGCCCTGCGGCATCGGTTTGAGCGTTCCAGGTGGAGCGCCATGGAACCTCGGATTGAGCCCCGATCCTGAGCAACGAGGCGTGCCCGCGCCACGTACCGACCTGCAAGTAGGCGCCGGCGACGGGCTTGCCGGCCCGGTCCACGACCCTGACACGGAGTGTGCTCGGCTTTCCCAGTCGGATGACAGGCGCCTCCACCTCTCCTCCATTCGGGACGTTGACCTCCCGAAACTCGGGGCCGAAACCCTCAGCCTGCGCCGTGACGATCGCCGGACCCGCCTCACAACCTCGGAGGGTGTACTCCCCGAGTTCGTCGGTCGCCACGGGCGTCCTCTGGTCCCGATGTTCAATGCCTCCGGTGTCGACTTGAGCCCCCTTCACGGGCTTCCCTGATCCGTCGACCACGCGGCCCTTCACCGTGGCCGCTTTCGAGAGGATCGTCCGCCACTCTCGCCCGCCGCCCGATTGGCCTGGACGCCGTCGGTAGTCCGGATGGCGGACGTGCAGGCCCACGCCCGAGACGTTTGCCGGGGCATCGTCGATGTGCCAGCGCCCCTGCTCATCGGTCTTGGCCGTTCCCAGTTCATAGCCGTAGTGGGGTTCTTCGCCTTCCGTCGCCGTGGCCATCGCGGTCACACTGGCCTGCGCAATCGGCTTCCCGGCCTCGTCCTGCACGACGCCACGGATTGGCACGCCCGGTTCGAGCCGCGCTTCCTGCGACTCCGGCAACGAGATGGCATGATTGCGGTCGTCCCAGTACAAGAACAGGCCCACGTACCCGGGTTTCTTCACGTTCAGACCCAGGAAGCGAATGGTGATCCCCGGGGGCCATTCGATCGACGCCGTGCCCTCCTTGCCGGTCGTGACCGTTCCCTCACGAGGCTTGCCCTCACCTCGAATCTCGCAACTCACCGAGACCCCATCGAGCGGCTCACCGGTCTTTGCACTGAGCACGCGGAGGGAAAGACGATGACTCGAAGCGGGCTGCGTCGCGTCCTTGTCGGGAGCGGCGTTCGCAACGCCTGGCTCCGCTTCGGTCGCCTTTCGCGCCGGGGGCTGATCGGCGCCTGTGATCGGTGTGGCGACCAACTTTTGCGAGGGCTCTTGACTGAGCCCGACCAGGGCTGCCGAAGCCCCCCACGCGATCAGGCCGACGGCCAGGAGCGTGGCTGCTGTCACTGTGAGCTTCTGGAGCAACATGAGCTTGGATACCTCCTGACTCAATTGGTTAGCCGCCGCCGAAACCACCCCGACGGCCATCGTGGATTCACGGTGGCGAGCGCGGCGCGAACGGTCGCTTCGCTCCAACCTGCTGGTATGGCGGCCCGCGCCTCGCGCAGCAACACCGTGCCCAGCATCGCGCCGTCGGGTTCCAGCCCGCGTCGGGCCAGTCGGCGCTTGAGTCGAGCACGCCCCTCGGCCAGCCGGTAGTGGATCGTCCGTTCGCTCCAGTGCAATTGCCCGGCGGCCTGCGCCTGGGTCATGCCTTCCAGGTCGCAGTGGACGACCGCGAGACGCAACTTCTCGGGCAGGCGGGCGATCTCCTCGTGCAACGCCGGCAGCAAATCGTCCGAGGCGGCCGGCCCGTTCGTTGAAGTCGCGACAGCCATCTGTCCCACCCGCCTTTCGAGCCTGCGCCGCCGGGCCGCGGCGGTATTGGCCTGGATCGCGACGCGATGCGCGACCTGGTGCAGCCAGCCCGCCAGGGCGTCTCGTCCCCGGATCGTGCCCCCCTTCTTGACCAGGACCAGGAAGGTCGCCTGGAAGGCATCCTCGGCATCGTGGGGGTCGCGCAAGATCCCCCGGCAGACGCTCAGGACCATCGGTCCGTGCCGCCCCACCAGCGCTTCGAAGGCCCCGGCATCCCCCTGGGTGAGGAAACGCTCGAGGAGCTGCGCGTCGGAGAGCCCCGCGACCACCCCCTCGGCGAACAAGCGGTTGAGCTGTCGCAGGGCGGCGCCCAGTGTATCGATGGCCATATCTCGGAGTCCCCTCGTGCCCGTGCTCTATAATCAATAGAGAGCCCGACCCGGACCGTCCCGCAAATTTTCTGATCGGAATTCCGAGAACGGGGTAGAGGATCGGAAAGCGAAGTTGACGCCTGTCCGAGATGGAGCCGATTGAAGGGTTAGATCGGTCCGAAGACCCAAGTGGTCGGCACGAGGCCGAGTTGAGCGGCTCCGTGACTCGCCTCCCACGAGTTCGCCCTCTGTGTAATAACGCGAACTCGGCCAGATTTCCACCTCCCACTCTTCGTCGGCCAGGACTGCCGAAGACACCGGCGGGACCTGCTGTTATCGCCATCCGCCGCCTGATACCCTGCTCGGGAGAGAGCGAACCGAGTTCGGGATCGCCGTGCGACTGCGAACCGACCGCGTTGCCAAGCAGGTGAGGGGGACCATCGTTGACCCGGGAATCTGAGCCGGGCGAGGAGCCTGCTTCCGCAGGGCGATGACCTGTTCCCGCAGCCTGTTCTGCTTGCCAGGGGTTGACCGACTCGGCGCCGGCTGGATGAAGAAGTCGCGTTCGGGCTGATTGCGAAACTCATGCACCAGGACGCGAAAGCTGCCGGGCGTGTAACCGAATCGACTGGCCACTTCGGCGGTGGGGATACCCTCCACGAAGACGGCTCTGGAGGGCTTCGTATTGCCGATGTGTGGTCTTGGCGGGCTCCAAGAAGCGGCGAGCCAGCGTTAGGCGATCTCTGGAATTATCGTCCATGCTACCACGGTGTCATCCTGACTCAGATCCACTAGAAGCATCTGAACTCCGCAGCGGCTTTTTCCGGCGAGTCCGCCAAGGCAAGCGATTCATCGGCAATGGAGTCCCACCGATGCCTACTTACGCCCGTGCGCGAGATCGTCCGAAAAGACGTGGTCGAAAGTTATCACTGCATCGCCCGCTGCGTCCGAAGAACGTTCCTCTGCGGGATGGGCTCGTACTCCGGGCACGACTACAGCCACCGCAAAGGGTGGATTCTCTATTGGTTGCGCGAGCTGGCGGGGCTGTTCGCCATCGAGGTTTGCGATTGCACGAATCACGTGATCCACAAATCGTGGCACGTCTGCTCGTAGGTCTGCTCCAGGTCGAGCGGAACAACGATGTCGGCCGGTTAAGGGAGTCGGAAAGAAATAGCTATCCCAGGATTTCGCGGTGCCGGGTACATTGCTCCATCCACATGGAGGGAGCAAGAACATGGAACTCACGGAAGAGTTCAAAGCCAATCTCACCGAAACGGCCAAGGCATTGCGAGGCCACGATCGCCGGCTCTTCATGGCTCGAACTGTGCGGTCGTTGGGCAAAGGCGGACAACGCCGCGCGGAGGTGGAGTTTGGCTGGAGCCGCGTTACGATTCGCAAGGGAATGCACGAACTACGGTCCGGCATCGCGTGTCACGACGCGTTTTCGGCCCGTGGTCGGGCACGTACTGAAGAAAGGCTGCCACGGTTGCTCGACGACGTCCGCGACATCGCCAAGGGTTTCAGCCAAACCGATCCCCAGTTTCGGAATCCGCGTTTGTACACGAAGCTTACGGGAGAGGAACTGCGCCGGCAATTGATCGAACAGAAAGGATACGCAGCCGCCGACCTGCCGACTCCGCGAACGTTGAGGACGAAACTCAACGACCTTGGCTTCCACCTGACCAAGGTGGCCAAGTGCAAGCCCAAAAAAAGATCAAACAAACGGATGCCATTTTCGCCAAATTGAACGTGGTCAACAAGGCGGCGGACGAGTCCGAGACGACGCTGCGCCTCTCATGGGATGCCAAGGCGACGGTGAAGGTTGGGGATTTCTCGCGCGGCGGCAAGAGTCGCCTGGCCCGCAAGGCGGCCGACCACGATTTCCAGCCCGAAGGAATCTTGAATCCGTTCGGGATCTTGTTACCGCGATGGGACGATTTGACCCTGTATTTCACGACTTCCGCCGTCACCAGCGATTTCATCGTCGATATGTTGGATCAGTGGTGGGCCGAAAAGCGAAAACAGTTTCCGCAGGTGGATTCGCTGGTGATCAACCAAGACAACGGACCCGAGATTCAGAGTCGGCGGACCCAATTCTTGAAGCGGATGGTGGAGTTCGCGTGGACCAACGGACTGCTGGTCCGGCTGGCGTACTACCCGCCGTACCACAGTAAATACAACGCGATCGAGCACGGTTGGGGCGTGCTGGAACGGCACTGGAATGGAGAGTTGTTGAACGATCGCGAGGTTGTTCTCGGTTTCGCACGTACGATGACATGGAACGGAAAACACCCAACCGTCCAACTCGTGGACGAAAGCTATCCCAAAGGTGTTCGGCTATCCTCCGCCGAGATGACCGTTGTCGAGAAGAGGGTCAATCGCGATGTCGACTTGGGAAAATGGTTCCTCGAGATCGACGGGCGACCGTCGAGTTCGGGATAGTTATTACTTTCCGAATCCCTAACCACAACGGCAACGTCGGCAGCGGTTGGCCAACAGTCAAAACGTGCGACCATGCTTCGAGGATCGTGCGTTTCTCCTTTTTGACCCAGCGACACGAGGTGGCGTAGATGTGGGGTGGTGGGTCACTCAACGTCGGGTCGCTGTGACCAATAAAGGCTAACACCTCGGCGTAGAGGTTGAATTGCCGCATGGTGACGAGATCGACGATGCTCACGGCGACACCTTTTTGAAGCAGTGCCGCACACTTGGCGACGAAGGCATTGCGATGCTCGGGACGATCCTTGTTCCCGGGGCTGACGATCTCGATGGCCGCGACCAGATGCCGACCCCGTTTGGCGTCGTAGATTCGGACTTCGTATTCGTCGAAATCGGGCAGGCTCGTTTCCACGGCCAGGCTGGGACGTGCCGGTGCCCACACGGCGGTTGCCACCCCGCCGTTTCCTTCGGTCGTCCCGGAAATCGGCGGGGATTCGTCCTTCTCGAACGCCGCGACATCAATTTCGACGAACGATCCCGAGATGAACGCGTGGGCCAGCGACATACCCGGCCGGAAGTTGCTTTCGCAATTGCTGGACAATGACCATCGGCCAACCGCCGTGTAGCTCTTCCCAGGAAGCGTTGTCATCCAGTGGCGGTCGAAAATGGTCGCGTAATGGCATGATTCGGTTCTCCTTGCTCCCATTGTATCCGAACTCAGTCGCGGCCCAACGGGAGCGAGGTGACGATCACTTCTTCCTGGACGGCGGAGCCTGTTCCGCCGGGATACGTTCGTCGCGCCCTGGTTCCACTCTCCCTAACCGGGCCGCCGGCCTGCGCGGCGACAGGCGTTGGCGGCTTGGCGTTTTTGCCCTTCGCCCAGCCGCTTGTCACCGACTGTGCCTCGTCACTCCATGCAGACATAGAGCACCGCCTCGGCTGATTCTCCAGCCCCTATTCCGATGTCCGCCAATCATCCGTGACGCTTGCATCGTCTGAGCCATCGGGATAGGCTAATTCCGTACAGGTAATCCCGTCGACGGAACCAAGTCTCATGGCTGAATCGGCTGTCGTTCCCGCCGCTTGGACGAGTTCTTCCGGCGCTGGGAAGCCTCGGGCGCGGCGGAGCGGGCCAACTACTCGATGTTCCTGAACGAGCTGTGCGACCTGCTCGAAGTCCCCAGGCCCGACCCGGCCGGGCCGGACGACGAGAAGAACGCCTACGTCTTCGAGCGGGCGGTCTGCCGTTCCCGAACCCGGACGGCTCGACCGACGGTCAAGCGGATCGACCTCTACAAGCGCGACTGCTTCGTGCTCGAGGCCAAGCAGGGGAGCGACCGGGTCGGAGCGCGCCGAGCCGTTCGCGCTGACGCCGCACAGGCGGATGCGGCGGGGAACGGCCGTCCGGGGCACGGCGGGCTGGGATGCCGCGATGTACGAGGCCAAGGGGCAGGCCGAGCTGTACGTGCGCAACCTGCCGGCCTCCGAGCACAACCCGCCCTTCATCATCGTGGTGGATGTCGGCCACACCATCGAGCTGTTCTCCGACTTCTCCCGCCAGGGCCGCACCTACATCCCCTTTCCCGACCCGCGGACCCACCGGATCAAGCTCCGCGACCTGGCCGAGGACGAGATCCGCGAGCGGCTGAGGCAGGTCTGGACCGAGCCGCTCGCGCTCGACCCCAGCCGCCGCACGGCCAAGGTCACGCGCGAGGTCGCCGCCAAGCTCGCCGAGCTGGCCCGGTCGCTCGAACATCCGGCTACGCCCCCGACCTGGTCGCCCATTTCCTGATGCGCTGCCTGTTCACGTTCTTTGCCGAGGACGTGGGGCTGCTGCCGAAGGACTGCTTCACGGCGATGCTCAGCAGGCTGCGCGAGGAGGGCCGGACCGCCGCCTTTCCCGACATGGCCGGCTCGCTCTGGGCCACCATGAAGACGGGCGGGTTCTCGCCCATCCTCGTGCAGTCGGTGCTCCGCTTCAACGGCGGCCTGTTCGAGCAGGCCACGGCGCTTCCCTTGACCGACGACCAGCTTGGCCTGCTGATCGACGCCGGGCGAGAAGCAATGGCGCGAGGTCGAGCCGGCCATCTTCGGCACGCTGCTGGAGCGCGCCCTCGACACGAACGAGCGGCACAAGCTGGGCGCCCACTTCACGCCCCGGGCCTACGTCGAGCGGCTGGTCCTGCCGACGATCGTCGAGCCCCTCCGCGAGCAATGGGCCAACGTCCAGGCCGCGGCCGTCACGCTGGCGAAGGGCGGCCAGCTCCCCGAGGCCAGGAAGCAGGTCAGCGACTTCCTGGACGCGCTCTGCAACACGACCGTCCTCGACCCGGCCTGCGGCACGGCGAACTTCCTCTACGTGACCCTGGAGCACATGAAGCGGCTGGAGGGCGAGGTCCGCGACATGCTCCAGAGCCTGGGCGAGACCCAGACGGTCTTCGAGGGGACCGGCCACACCGTCGACCCGCACCAGTTCCTCGGCATCGAGATCAACCCCCGCGCCGCCGCCATCGCCGAGCTCGTCCTCTGGATCGGCTACCTCCAGTGGCACTTCCGCACCTTCGGCGCGAAGACGCCCGCCGAGCCGATCATCAAGCCCTTCCACAACATCGAGTGCCGCGACGCCGTCCTGGAATACGACCGCAAGGAGCCGGTCCTGGATGCCGACCTGCAAGCCCGTCACCCGCTGGGACGGCATGACGTTCAAGAAGCACCCGGTCACCGGCGAGGACGTGCCCGACGAGTCGGCCCGGACGCTGGTCTACCGATACGTGAACCCGCGCAAGGCCGCCTGGCCGAAGGCGGATTTCGTGGTGGGCAATCCGCCGTTCCTCGGGCAACTGGACGATGCGAGCCAGCTCTGGGCGACGGCTATGCGGAGACGCTTCGGACGACCTATCCCGGAGGTGCCGGAATCCGCCGACTACGTCATGTTCTGGTGGCACCGCGCCGCCGAGCTGACTCGCGCCGGGGCAACTTCGACGCTTCGGCCTCATCACGACCAACAGCATTCGCCAGACCTTCGGACGGCGGATCATCCAGACTCACTCTCGATGCCAAGGAACCTCTTTCACTTGCCTTCGCGATCCCCGACCATCCCTGGGTCGACGAAGCGGATGGGGCCGATGTTCGGATCGCCATGACGGTGGGTGAGGGCGGGCGACTCGACGGGTGCCTTGACAGGGTCGTCAGCGAGGAGACCGAACGCCCAGGGCGAGGCTCACGGTGATCACTTGCGCGAGAGTCACGGGCTCGATCAACGCGGATCTGACCATCGGCGTCGAATGTGACCAGGGCCGGTCCCCTTCGAGGCCAACGCTGGTCTCAGCAATCCTGGAGTCAAACTTCATGGCTCGCGGGTTCATCGTTACGCCGGAGGAAGCCAGATCGCTTGGGCTTGGTCGGATTGCCGGGCCTAGAAAGACACATCCGCGACTACCGAAACGGCAGGGACATCAATCAGCGATCCGCGGACGTCGATGGTGATCGACCTGTACGGCCTTGACATCCAATCGAAGTTCAAAGCCGTTTCCCAGAGGTCTACCAGTGGATCCTGGAGCGTGTGAAGCCAGAGAGAGATCAGAACAACGAGCGCTACTACGCGAAAACTGGTGGCTCTTCGGCGAGCCAAGACACCGAATTTCGACGCGGCACTCGAAGGGCCTGAGCGGTACATCGCGACGCACCGAGACGTCAAAGCATCGTTTCTTTGTCTTTCTTGGATGCGACGATCCTCCCTGACAATATGCTCTCAACATCGCACTCGACGATGCCTTCTTCCTCGGAGTCCTCTCCAGCCGCGATTCATGTCACATGGGCTTTGGCGGCGGGGGGAAGACTGGGAGTAGGCAACGATCCTCGATACAACAAGACACGCTGCTTCGATCCTTTCCCATTTCCCGAGCTGTCGATGAAGATCCAGAGAGCGAATCCGCGCCCTTGCCGAAGACCTCGACGCCCACCGCAAGCGCCAGCAGGCCCTGCATCCGACGCTGACCATGACCGACATGTACAACGTCCTGGACAGGCTCCGCTCGGGCGAGCCGCTGATCGGACAAGGAACGGGTCATCCACGAGCAAGGGCTGGTCTCGGTCCTGAAGCAGATCCACGACGACCTGGACGCGGCCGTGTTCGACGCCTACGGCTGGCCGCACGACCTGAGCGATGATGAGATCCTGCGGCGGCTCGTCGACCTGAACCGCGAGCGGGCCGAGGAGGAGAAGCGCGGCCTCATCCGCTGGCTTCGCCCCGAATTCCAGAACCCCGAGGGGACCAGGCCGGCGGCCGCGACGCAGGGCGCCCTGCCGATCGAGCCGGAAGCGCGCCGAAGCCACCGCGCCGCCGCCGCGGTGCGCAAGCGTCCCTGGCCGAAGACCCTGCCCGAGCAAGCCCAGGCCGTCCGCGCCTGCGCTCGCCGAGCATCCCACCGGCCTGACCCCCGACCAGCTCGCCCGCCTCTTCCTCCGCGCCAATCCAAGCCGTCACCGACCTGCTGAAGACGCTGGTCTCCCTGGGCCAAGCGCATGCTTGATGGTGACGCGAATGTTCGGACCTAGGAGGGTGGCTACAGTTCTCGACTCACGAGCTGCACTATTTATGAGCGTACAGAAACTTCCCAGAATCCCGTGGTAGGATTCAGGCGGCGCATTGAGTCCACGCCGCCAGCCCTGGTGACTGCTTTCGTTCCCGTGGCACCGCCCCTAAACTGACAATATGGATGATCGTTTGCTTTGAGCCCGGCGATACGCCGGTTCGATCGCGGGTGCCACCCGATCCGTTGATGGAACGGCATTGCAGATACTTCTATGGCGACGTCGCTCTCTGCACGCATCGAAGAATGTGCGAACCGGTTCCTTGACACGTCGAACGGAACAGGCTCATCAGCCTGAATCGGGTCGTTCGGGGCGCGGTGAAGCTGGTCCATCCGGGAGCGGAAGGTCTCTGGACCAGCCTGGTCGCCGACACGAAAACCATGTCGTTCCCGCTCAAAAGTTACTCCTGAATGTGCCGCTTGAAGATCAGGACACCGAGGCCCCAGGTTCGTATCCCTCCCTGTTCGACCCGGAAGCCGAGACCACGGTTCCAGGAGAGAAGATTCGATCTCGAAGTGTTCCTCAAATCGCCCCACTTCCGTGACGGACACGTCCTGACGGACCTCACCGACAAGCAGCTCAAGTCTCGGCTCGGTCGGCTCGCTCTCAACGCCAAGACTTCGATGACCGAGCAGGGTGTCCCAACCTTGTACGTCACGTTCGGTCTGCTGAAATGGTTCGAGTCGCCCGACAGCCAAGCTGCCGATTTTTTCGCCGCTGCTGCTCTTCCCGGTGGAGATGGAACGGGAGAACATCGAATCACCGTGGGATATGAAGCTTCAGGAAGAGGAGGTGATGCCGAATCACTCTCTCGCCCAGTTGATGAGCAACAACTTCGCCATCCGGTTTCCCGAGTTGCCCGACGACGAGAACATTGACTCCCCGACCTGGCGGTTGCGATTACTTCGCTGCCATTCAAAATGCCATCCGGCACCAGACGAACTGGGAGATCCTTGACGAGTGTACGCTGGGCATCTTCAGCTTTCAGAAGATCGCGATGTGGGACGATCTGGGCAAGAACCAGGACCAGATCATCGAGCATGACCTCTGCCGAGCGATCGCGGGTGATCAGTCTGTCCGCCTCAAGGTTCCCGAGGGGCTGCCGAAAGCTCGCGACCTGGACGCCGTTGCGCATCCGGCGATGACCTACCACATCCTTGACTCCGATAGCAGCCAGCACGAGGCGATCGAGGCGGTGAAGCGGGGAGCCAGCCTGGTTCTCGATGGTCCCCCGGCACGGGCAAGTCGCAAACCATCGCCAACATCATCGCCGAGTTCCTGGCGATGGGGAAAACGGTCCTCTTCGTGAGCGAGAAGTCGGCTGCTCTGGAGGTGGTCAAGCGGCGACTGGATCAGCAGAGGCTGGGCGACTTCTGCCTGGAGTGCCACAGCCACAAGTCGAACAAGAAGCAGGTCATCGACGAATTGGGACGCTGCCTGGACTTGCCCGCCGAAACCTACAAAGATTACTCCGATGATCTGAATCGGCTCTTCGAGACCCGCGAGTCGCTGAATGCCTATGCACGCGACCTACACGAAGTCCGACAGCCTCTGGGTCTATCCGCATTTCAGGTACACGGACGCCTCGCGGCTATCCATACCGGCTGGAGTATCACGATTCAAGGTCCGGGACGTGTCGAAGATGACTGGCGATCAACTGCGGAAGATCCAGCGAATTGCTGGACGCCTTGCCGGACTGTCGCGGACGTGATCCAGAACCATGCCGCCCACCCCTGGCGTGGGACCAGGAAGCAAAAGACTCTCTGACCCTGAGAACCGACATTCAAGATCACTTCGAGCGGCTCGCTCTCGGACTCAGCCAACTTCGAGATGTCGCCCCGATGCTAGGGAATCTCGGGTTCGCCCCAAGCGAAGCCGAGCATCCCCGAATGGCTCGATGCCGTGGAACTCATCAAGGATGCTCCGACCTACCCCCTTGTCCCCGCCGAATGGTTTCAGGGAAATCCACGACAGATTGCCCGAGGATTTGTTCAGCTCGATCAGCTCACGCTGCGCATACCGCGAGACCCGTGAGGCTCTACCCGAGTTCTTCGAGGAAGCGATCCTTCGCCTCGAATCCGATGCGGTGAAGGCATCGAGCTGCACGATGGATAGCGTTGAGTCAGGCCTCCTTCCCCACGACCACACCACGGTCAAAACGCTCCGCTGTCATTTACAAGAGGTCGTCGCTGCCCTGCGAGAACTTACGCAGCAAATCAAGGCAATCAACGAACTGATTGAATCGTGTTCTAGGTGTGTTCTGGGCGCGATAGCCTCGCCCTCTTGCTGTTCGGGAGATCGGCAAGGTCCAAGAGATCCTGGGACTTCTTGGTAAGGTCTCGCCCATCCGCCGGTCCTGGCTCGATCCCGAGAGGCGACAGGTAATCCGTGAGTTCTTGATCGGACGCGAACCGCTTTGCCGGAGTTCTCCGAAATAGGGTTGCTCGACTTGTATCCGACCCCGATGGTGCGGCGCGTCTCACGAGGTTACCGAGAACGATCATATCAGGTCTGCAATCATGGAATCATGACGGTTGTGCTCTTCGAGACCAGCCGGAGGCTGTCGTTGAGTCGCTCCAAACCCTGAGCGCAGCGTCACGCGGAAACGCAATCGGCATTCCTACAGTGTTCTCGCGGCGATTGGACTCACTCCTCGCCCATAGTCAGGGGGTTGGGAAAGGTCCAAGAAATCCTGGGACTTGTTGGTACGATCTCGCCCCTCCGTCGGTCCTGGCTCGATCCCGACAGGAGACAAGTAATTCGTGAAGTTCTTGATAAACCCAAATCGATTTGCCTGAGTTCTCTGAAATAGCAGTTGTGAGGTTTGTTTCCGACCCTGAAGGATTGGCGAGTCTCCGAGGATTTCAGCGATCCTTCAGGTCTGCAATCCGATGGAAGCACGACGGTCGTGACGCTTCGAGACCACCTGGAGGCTGTCGTCAAATCACTCCGAACGCTGAGCGAGCGTCACGCGGAAACGCAATCTCGCTGCGAGGGGTTTTCGCGGCACTTGGGCTCACTCCTCGACCACTAGTCGTCCGGGGGTTGGGAAAGGTCCAAGAAATCCTGGAACTCGTCGGAACGGTCCCGCCCCTTCGCCGGTCCTGGCTCGATGCCGAACGGCGAGCCGAGATTTATAAAATTCTCGATCGATGCCGCGAAGATGAAGACAAGAACACCCAGTGCCGTCTCAAGCTGCTGGAGCGGATGTTGCCAATCGCATTTGATGTAATTCCGCAAGCCTCGTGTCGAAGTGCCGGTCGTATCGGGCGGTCTGGCGGCGGGTTCTGCCAGACTGGTGGATTCTCCGCAGCAGACTCGCTCGGATTTACATGAAAGCGATCCCTGAGATCGCGGTTCTCATGGACGACCTCCGTGAACTGAACGAATACCACACTCGCAACGATTTCGCTCGACAACTCAAGCAGGCAGTACGCCGATCATCTCGTCCTTCGGCGAGGACGGCGAGTTGGACCGGGAGCGGACCATCACCGGTCTGCAGGCATCCGAGCAATTCGACCCGCTTATCCGGCGTTTTCCCCGAGTTGAGAGAGATTCTCGTCGATCAGTGCGGATCGATCGGGATGCCCTGAGGATTAGTCTCGAAGGACTCAGCTCCGGTTACCGCAGTTTCCGCGAGGCCTGGCACACGCGAGCAAACATCTCGACTTGGGGATGGTCTTCAACTCGGACGGCAGCCTGTCGAAGATGTCTGGCGACGATTTCGCCAAATGGCTTGACGAGCAGACGTCCAGTCTCCTTGAACGCCTTGCGAACCTTGATCGGCTGTGCCGTCTACTCAAGCCGGAATGCGATGTTCACTTAGGCGACCTTCCCGCTCGTCTAGCATCGATCGCCGCATTGCGACAAGCTGACCTGTGGCTACCCGCCGAGCAGCTCGCACTCCGGAGAGGACGGCGAGTTGGACCGGGGCGGACCATCGCCGGCCTGCGAGCATCGGAACGCTTCGACCCGCTTATCCGCGGCTTTCCCCGACTTGAAGGACGTCCTAGTTAATCAGTCGCGGATCGATCAGGATGCCCTCGGGAAGAGCCTCGAAGCACTCAGCTCCGGTTACCGCAGTTTCCGCGAGGCCGTGGCACACGCGAGCAAACATCTCGACGAGAGGATGGTCGTTAACTCGGACGGCAGCCTATCGAAGATGTCTGGCGATGATTTCGCCAAATGGCTTGACGAGCAGATGTCCGGTCTCCTTGAACGGCTTGCGAACCTCAATCCGCTGTGCCCGCTACTCAAGCCGCGGTGCGATGTTCACTTAGGCGACCTTCCAGTTCGTCTGGCGTCGATCGCGGCATTGCAAGAGGCTATCCTGGGCAGTTGCCGTTCATCTATGGCGCTCATGGAGGACGGCGGGCTGGACCTGCGAGATCGTGCAAAGTTACGCTCGGTTCGACGGAGGATTCGTACTCCGAGAGGACGGCGAGTTGGACCGGGAGCGGACCATCGCAGGGCTGCGGCATCGGAGCAGTTCGACCCGCTTGTCGGCGCTTTCCCCGAGTTGAAGGCGGTTATCGTTGATCAGGTCGCGGGTTGATCAGGATGCTCTGAAAGTTTCCCTCGAGGAGCTTTCCGAGAAGCACGGTGTCTTCCAGGAAGCTCTCGCAGCCGTCGGACGCCATATCGACTTCGCGAGTTTCTCGGCCTCGGAACCAATGCAATCAAAGATTTCGGTGACCGATCTTGCGCAATCGCTGGAAAGGCAACTGAGCAGGTTCCAGGCAGCTTGACCAGTTGGATCAGGTTTCCGCCCTGCTCAAACCTTCTCACGATGTCCCTCTTGCCGATCTCTCGTCGCGTCTGCGGTCGTTAGGAACGCTCTGCCAGTGTGCGTTCGAGGTTGGCCGTCTCGCTGCCAAGCTCGGGCTTCATTCTCAGGGCAAGGAGATCTGGGATAGCGACTGGGGAGATCTCCGCTCGAAAGCGGAGTGGGCTATCGCGGTTCCTCGACCAGCACGGACGCTCCCCGGAATCATTGGTTCGAGCGGCGACGGATTCCGGAGATCCGCCAGGATGTATCGAGGCGGTGCGACCGAACCTTGCATCGCGCACTCCGACGAGTTCACAGACGAGCTGGGAGTTCCTGACCGAACTCTTCGAGCCCGATCAAGAGGTTTCAACTGGGATACAGGTTGGTAAAGCACTGTTCCGACCCTCCACGATTGGGTCCAGGAGCGCGGAGGCGGATGCGCATCTCGATTCAGGAGTGGCTGAGATTCTGCGAGCTTCGCGACCAGATCACCCAAGCCGGGCTTGGGCTGATCCTGTCCGAACTGCTCGATGGCACGCTCGCAGTCGAGGATGCCAAGAACGCGTTCCTGGTCCGCTTCTACCGCTCCTGGCTCGATTGGGTTTATGAACATGATCCCGCACTCCGGGCGGTTCGCGACCGAGGTCCACGAGAGGAAGATCGATCAGTTCCGCAAGCTGGATCGCGACGCCATTCCACTTTCCTTCACGAGAATCCGGAAGCTGCGACTGAGAGATCCCGCCCGCCCCAGTGGCCGCCACCCTCGACGCACCCAGTTCCTCCGAACTGGGAACACTCCTCCGCGAAGTCAACAAGAAGAAACGTCATCTTCCGCTTCGCCAGCTTTTCGCACGCATCCCGACCATCCTTCTCCGGCTGAAGCCCTGCCTGATGATGAGTCCCCTGGCAGTCAGCACCTATCTGAACGCCAAGGAGATCCGCTTCGACGTCGTGATCTTCGACGAAGCGTCCCAGGTCCGACCCTACGACGCGATCAGCTCGATCTATCGTGGTCGCCAGCTAGTCGTCGCGGGCGACCAGAAGCAACTGCCACCGACGACTTCTTCGAGCGAACGGCGTCGGACGAGGAATAACGACCGAGAGGACGAGGTGCGGACGATAACCTCGCCGACTTCGAGAGCATCCTCGACGTATGCTGTACGCTGGGTCTGCCACGTCGCCGACTTCGCTGGCACTACCGGAGCCGTCGCGAGCCACTGATCGCGTTCTCGAACCGCCACTTCTACGACAACGAGCTGGTGACCTTCCCGAGCGTCTTGGACACCGGGGACATGCCAGCCGTCCGGTTTGAGTACCTGCCGAAGGGCGATGGAAGTCGGGATCGAGCGGCGGCTTCAACGCCATCGAAGCCCGGAAGACCGCCGAGTTGGTGATGGAGCACTTCCGAATCATCCGGCATTGAGCCTCGGCGTCATTGCCTTCAGCCAGCGTCAGCAGATGGCAATCCTCGACGAACTCGAGAGGCTCCGGCGGAGGGACTCCTCGCTGGAGGAGTTCTTCAGTGAGGATCGTGACGAGCCGTTCTTCGTCAAGAACCTGGAGAACGTCCAGGGCGACGAGCGGGAGTCATCTTCCTGAGCATCGGCTACGGACCCGACGACAACGGGCACGTGGCGATGCGATTCGGTCCCCTAAACCGCCAGGGCGGGCAGCGGCGGCTCAACGTCGCCGTCACCCGCGCCCGGTCGGAGATGACCGTTATCAGCTCGATGCGAGCCCTACGACATCGACTGGTGTCGGGCAAACTCCGTGGGAGCCGAGCTTCTGCGAGCATACCTGGACTTTGCGGAGCGAGGAGGGTCTCGCGCTCGGTTCGGCGGATACCGAGGTCGATGCAGGAAGACTGGACTCGCCTTTCGAGATCGAGGTCGCGGAAGCCCTGAAGCAGCGACGGGATGGACGTCCGCACGACAGATCGGGTGCAGTGCCTATCCGATCGATCTCGCCCTGGTGGACCCAGCAAACCCAGGACGATTTGTCCTGGGGATCGAGTGCGATGGAGCGACCTACCACAATTCGGCAACGGCGCGGGATCGAGACCGGCTACGTCAAGAAGTTCTGGAATAGCTCGGCTGGACGATCGTGCGAATCTGGTCAACCGATTGGGTAAGGACCCAATCGCCAGGTCAATCGTGTCCTCGCAGTGTTCGACCAGTGCCGTACCAAGGCCGCCGACCTTCTGCTTCCGTCGAGCGGACTTCGACTCCTGAGCGACCCGATGACGGGGTTCCACTGAGCAGTTATCGGACGGCTCCCAAGACCACCGACACAGTCTCCGTCAACTATCCGACGATCGAGGATGTCCCGACTTCAGTGATCGAGAATCTCGTTCTTTCTATGCTGGGGAGTGCGGAGCTACCGACGAATCGGAACTCGCCGTCCGTGTGGCAAGGCGGCTAGGTTTCCAACGCACCGGGTCGAAGATACGAGCGCGTATCGCCGAATGTGTCGAAAACCTGCTTTCCCAGGGGAAGGTCACGCGGACGGACGAGAACTGCATCAAACTCGATCCGAGCTCCGGCTCGAAACGCGCCTGGCCCCAAGGATGACCAGCAAGGGGAAATTGGGCGGCGCTCAGCGTCTGGCACAAAGTTGTGGGGGTGGGTGATCCTGACCGCTCGGTGAGTGCCTCGCCGATGCCCCCGTCGATTCGGTGTCGGCGACGGCGGCAACGAGCCGGGCGGCCGGTTCTCTCGGGCATGCCCAGGAGGGCTAAAAGGCAGGGACCGGAGGCTACTCACCGCGATCACGACCTTGTTGGTGACCATGGAGGCGGTCGGCGGCGAGCTCATCGACAAGGTTACGATCCTGGAATCAGGGGCCAGCGGACCGGGCGACCCCGCCAAACTACGGAAGTGATATCGATCGTCTGCCGTTAGGCCTTGCCCCCGCCTACCGGCCTGCCCTAGAATAGGATACAAGCGTGCAGAGATTTGGTCAGTGTCCTAATTCGAGATCTGTCACGGGCGAAAGGAAAATCGATGAAGGAACTAGGACTAGATAATCGTCATCGCGACAAGGCGGCTCCAAAGGCTGGTAAGATTCAACAGAAACGGGGCTACACGCTCAACAAGAACCTACCAAAACCAATTCCGCACTTCTCGCCCAGCACCGCGAAGCTCGAAACCATGCGAAAGGAAACACGTAAGACGAGCGTGAAAGATGTGCGAGCGGCTGCCAAGCGTGGACGCCCTTAAGTGCTTGCCGTTCTATCGCCAGTCGCACGTGCACGGTGGGTCTGGATGCCCGGCTACGGCCCGATAAATTCAACCCCGAGCTCGTGGGGGTCGCCACCGGCCACTGCCAACACAACCACGGTCGCCCCGGATGCGAATCATTGTCAGGCCCACTAGGCTGAAAAGGGTGCTCGTGGCGACAAACTGCGATGGCGACTGCTTCTATTCGCCTCATCACCCTGGAATGTTGTGCCCGCTGCCGAGGTCCTTCATAGCCGAGAGACTGAGGCCAGGCGAATGTGTCTTGGCTCCCGGAGTTAGACGGTGGACACCATACTTACTTGGTCAGGCTCAACGAGCCACGAGATCGCGTGCTTCTTCAGGGATTGGCTGACAGAGGTACTTCCCGGCATTCAACCCTGGATATCGAGTGCCGACATCGCCACGGGGAAGAAATGGTTCCCTGAGTTAATGAGGCAGCTGAGCAAGACCGCGGTTTCCATCACGTTCGTCACTCCTGAGAACGTCCGCTCCCCTTGGGTTTATTACGAAGTAGGTGCCGTCGCGGCGAAGCTCGAGGAGTGCCTCATCTGCCCCTACCTGGTCGGCGTCGAGCCAAAGCACGTCAGGGACACTCCACTCGGCCAGTTCCAATGCAAAACGGCGGACGAGGTTGGCACCTTTGGGTTGATCCGTTCGATAAACGAGAGGCTGGGCACCGGGAGAAGCGAAAACCTATTGAAGGGAAGCTTCGGTACGCACTGGCCCCCTTTGAAGCAGGTACTGGATCAAGCAAGGGAAATCCTGCCGTCGATTAAGACGATGTCCACGACGTGGAACCGCCCCTCGAGGAGCAACTCTCAGACCGAGCGAGGCGTCTCCTCTCAAATCGTCAGACCGACCGGGCTCGGCGAATTTTGGTTTCCAAGGATTCAGAGGGATATCGGATAACGACCAACCAGAAGGAACTGGTTGGTGAACAGACACCGCGTAATGTGGCCCGGATGGAAGGCCGCCCTAAACGAAATAAAAGGTCTGGACCTGGTGGAGGACGTTGGCTGCCCCGACGACCTCTGCCAGCTTTTCGAACTGGCCAGCGAGGCTTCGAGGTTGCAGACCGGATCAAAAGCCGTATCTAGTAAAACAACAACGGCCAGGCATCCAAATCTAACGAGTCTGCGTGATTTTGGCCGTTCATCGAGAGCCGAAGCAACCGCCGCGCCAATGCCATTTTCGCCGGTTCGGCCTGGCCGAGAGCGCCAACCGGGGGTAATATTTTGGTAAACTATTCACGAGAGCCAGGTGGCGCGTCAGGGTCTTCGAGAAGGTAGAACAGCTGTCGAAGGTCCCTTTTCTTAGGACACGTCCATGCTGAAGGCCGTCGTAAGTCGTGGTGAAATCCGTCCGCTCAAGCCGTTGCCGACGGGCTGGCGAGAAGGTCAGCGTTTGCAAGTCGAGAAGGCGGATGACAGCGAGATGCCGGTTGAGGAAATCGACCGCGATTTCGCCGTCTTGGCGAATCTGTGCTCGGATAGCGAGCCGGCCAACGAGGATCAGTTGGACCGGGGCTGCACGAAGCACGCCGAGAGGCCGACATAAGCTCACGGTTCTGACGACACCGACGGGATTTTGAAGCTATCACGGGTTTGGCCGTTGAGAATTGGGTGATTAATGGCCAGGCATAAAATCGGGGGGAGTCTGCGTGAACTTGGCCAGCGATGAGAGCCAGCAATGACCCGTGCGATGCATTTTGGTCGGTTTGGCCTGGCCGAGGGTGCCAGCCTGCGCGTAACTTGTGTTTTCGGGCATGCCTTGGATGAATCAAAGCTCGGGTCCGGAGGGTGCCCACGACATGCTCGACGCGGATGCCGGCCATCGAGGCAGCACCGGGCGAGATCTCCTTAGCCGCAGACAGCACCGAGGGACACGGACGCTGCAAACCTCCCCAGGCGTGCGCGGCGTACCGGTATTACGATGCTGACCGACAACGGCGGGTGTAATGCCGGATGTACTGCCTGATCGCCGGTGCGGCTTCTCGATCAGTGGACGTGTGGGGTGCCCCCCAAGTATTGATCCAGCCGAAATGGGAGTCTCTCGGTACACTGAGTCGCGGTCCCGGAGGGACTCATGAGAGGACAAAGGACCGCCGATCAAACCGCGAGATTGCTGCGCGACGCCCACCGCCAGTTTTCAAGCGCGTCGGAAACATCATGACTTATCGGATCGAGTTTTCCAGTGATGGCGAACGCCAATTGAGCCAATTGACTGCTCGTGATCGGAACATCATCCTGGAGACAATCGAGCAGCAACTCGCTCATGAACCTGCGATGCCCACTCGACATCGCAAGCTCCTGCGGGAAAATCCGCTGGCGGATTGGGAGCTTCGAGTGGGAGAATATCGAGTATCTACGACGTCGCGATTCACCCGGACGTGTCACGATCCTCGCGATCGGCGTGAAGTCTCACAACGCCTTGTGGATCGATGGAAGGGAGATTCACCTTTGAAAACCGTGTCGCTGGACTCTCCGCAATTCACTCTGGAAGGGTTGCTTCGCGAAGCGTCCGGGGGCGAGGTCGTCTTTCTGACAACCGATGGGCTGCCACGATTTGCATTGGTAGCCGTCGATGAAAGTGACCAGGAAGCCTTTGCCCTCCGTTCCAACGCCGACTTCATGGCTTATCTCGATGAGTGCAAGCAACGGGCCAGGCATGGGCCGAGAAAATCGCTTGAAGAAATCAAGAGGCTTTTCGCCGACGGGACATCGTTGCCCGACCCACGGTCGCCCGGGGGTAAGGATCATGCAGCAGACGATGATCGTCAGGGAAGGTGATCCGGTTGTTGTGGCATGGCTGTCGCGGCCGATTGACGTCGCGTCGGTTCGCGGCGAGCTGACGCCCGAGTTCGGCAGAAGCTTCATGCCGGCGAGGTCACCGTCCGAGCCGGCCTGCGAATCGGTATGCCAGAGATCCATTTTCGCCGCGCATGCCAGAACCAGGATCCCAGACACCCGTTTTCGCCGCGCCCATGCCAGTCACCGACGCGGGGCGGCGTACGCATGAGGGCTGAAACAGGGACGCGATTTGTATTTACAGCAATCCGCCGCTCGGTCACCTCGGCCAACTTGCTTGATCGCGTCCGGGTTTCCGTCCTGAATAGTGCCGCGTCTGCCATACCCGCCAGAGGGTCATTCGGTAGCACATGGCGAGTCCTGAAGATCAAGCTTGTGTCTGACTCCGCCGCAGCGTTTACGCCGGGCCCTGTTAACCGTTCTCGGTCACTAGTCCCGCCTTCTCCATCGCCGGGTCACCCGAACCGCCCAGTGCCGCCTTCAGGCACTCGTCCATTCCTGGGCCTGCACCACGACGACGGGCGTTTCTTACCGCGGCCGCCCGAAGCATGAGGGAAACGGGCCTTGAGTACATCGCCGCGCTGGATGTTCATGAGTCGTCCGGTTCGTCAAAACCATCTCCGGCCAACAGGTCTGCGGTTTCCGATGCCACCCAGTCCATTTCTTCTTTCGTCCACGGACTATAATCCACCTGCTCGCCGCATTCGTAGACGTCCTTGCGAAGCACGACGTACTCCGCGTGCCGACGGTCACTGCTACCGCTTGACCGTTTTGAATGGCCCGTTCCTGTTCAGCAGTTAGCTCCATAAGCCCTTCTTTCTTTGGACGCGACAACAGTACTTGGCCTCGTTTGTTCCTTTTAAGTCCATTTTATCACAGTCGGCCGAAAAGAAGGCTGCCGGAGGGATCCTCGCGGTCAAGGGAGCTGCACGTCCTCGAAGCCGAGTCGCACGAGGGGCCGGACGAAGCCGACACGTGGTCTACGGGAAATGGACATGCTCGCGGCCAAGCCCGGATAATCCCGAGGATTCGGCTTGCATCGAGGCAGCATTGGCCGACGCCGACATCCAAGCCAAGGCGTACGTCCTGCGCAGGATGCGTTGCCGTGAATGGACGCGACGCTGGTGACCACCGATCGAGACTTCGAGGCACTGCCCTGGCTCGAGAACTGGCTCGCCTGATTCTCGGAGTGCTGCTGGAAACGCCCGGCCTTCCGAAACACGCAGGAGGGATCGGCGGGAGAAATCGTAATCGCGAGGCATGAAATCTGACGAGCCTGCGTGATCTTGGCCCGTCATCGAGTGCCGAGCAAGTGCCGCCCCGATGCATTTTCGTCGGTTCGGTCTGGCCGAGGGCGCGACCTGCCGGGTAACTCGCGCCCTTTTTCCGGGGTGCCTCGGATGAATCAAACCCCGGGACCGGAGGGTGCCCGCCACAGGCCCGATGCGGTCGGCTGCATCAAGGCAGACCCGGCGGGATCACCTGAGCCTATAGCCACCGAGGCACAGCGCGGCCGCGGCCGCAAGGGGAACCCCGTAGTCCAAATAACAAGACCCGCGAGAGAAGGAAACAGGTTGCGCCGCTTCAGGGCGGTCCGCCAGTCCTCCAGCCGCAGGCCGGGGATGTTCCGAAAGTGTCGGGTATTGTGCGTGACCACCGTCAGGTCATAGATGAGGGCTGTCGCCCCGATGAGCAGGTCCATATCGTTGACACCGATGCCTTGCGGCCGGGCTCGGCTCTCAACCGTCCGAACTCCTCGCGTAATCGGCGTCAAACGGTATGAGGCTAACCTCGAAGGTATCATGGAGGGAGCTCACTCCGGGAGTCCCGCGTCGAGGGTCGATGGCGATCACGCTCGATCGCTTCGAGAATCCGATCATCCTCGTTGGTCCAGTGCTCCGCCATCATGCCCGCGGCGGTCTCCGCCCCACCCGGCCGCCAACCCGTCGGCGGGCCCGGCGGCCGCTTCTTGGGAACGATCATCTTCACCTGGACCTCAACCTCCTGCCCCTCGACCACGCCGAGGTCTAGGTCGAGGCCGCCGATCACTGCCGGTGAATCCTGCCATGAATTGTCTTGGTCATGGTTTGTTCCTCAGTTCATCAACCACCAGAATAAGCCCGCCATCCGGTGTGTGACCGACCTGTCGGCCGGAGCTGTGACTGGTCGTCTACTCCGGTGGCTTGCAGTTCACGGCATCCACGTCCTGGCGGTTGAGCCCGTGATCCGCAATATGTTCCGCGTTGCACCGCCGGCACGTCATTCCAGATGACATCATAGCTCCCCGACCTTCTCGAGCTGCGGGGCCAAAGCAATCGCGATCACCCCTTCCTTCAGCTTGTTACTGGCCACTGGCTGCTAATAACTCACTCGCGTCCTTCTTTCCCTTCCGTCGGGGCCGTACCCAAGTGGACGTTCTTATTGATGCAACCGATGCACGTCGCCCGCTCGTTGGATCCGGCATGAAACACACATCCAATATCGCCCGCGCGTCCTGCTGCTCTTCCGGCCGTCCAGGCGTTGTTGCTTTTACAAACAGTGAACGCCCAAAAAAACCTCGTGACAGATTTTAAGTCCAATCTGCACAGAATGATCCGATCAGTTTTTCGCAAAAAACGGCGTGGGCCCTTTAATGAAATCTGAAAATCAGCGCATTTGTATGTAGAGAATTGCGCAGCGGATTGCCATTCAACATGTCCGCCAGCGGATTGACCGATTGACCCCCGAACGCGTATCGATCGCGCCGCGCGCAATTGCGAGGCATGAGATCGTAGACCGCTACGGCGCGTAGACGCTGCACCAGCACGGTTGGGGGCGAATCGGATACCCGGACCGCAGTCGACCCCGAATAACACGAATCTCACGAATGGCTCCCATTTACTACCATTCCTGGAAGTCGCCCAGTTATCCGTCAACCCTGGCACGCGACGATGCACGACTGGATGCACATTTCAACTGCCCGGACGGCGTGAAGAAGCACGCGGATGAGCTGAGCGGGACGGGCGAAAACCGGCGAAAATGCGCCGAACGAAGCCAATTTCGCTGAATCCATGAGCATCGTGGAAGCACAAGATCTGATTCAAGTTACGGCAGATTCCGGCGCTCGTTCGCGACTTGACAAGCGGGGCGGCAGAGCCTCCCACCAAGGGAAAACGCAAGCGCAAGCAAGGAACACAACCAGGCCATCCGCGTCACTAGCGACCTCCCTTTTCTCTGGTTGAGATCGGAAACATTGAATTCGAAAGGGAAACAGGAGACTTCTCGCTCAACACCACCACGTATGAGTAGAGAATCGTGGGAAAACAAAGAGGATTTGAACCACGAAGGACACAAAGATCACAAAGAATTGCGAATTCACCCTTGATAATCGAGTCGTCTCAAATCTGACTCCTCCTTCGTGCTCTTCGTGCCCTTGATGGTTCTTGCTGTTTGTTAGTTGTCAGTTGTCAGTTGTCAATCGCCGGTTGCCGGCTGTGCGTCGCCGATGAAACGGCATGGTTCAATTTGACCACGGTTCGGGCAGCACCATCCGGGGTCGCCCGCAGATCGTACCAACCCGAAGCGCAAGCGAGGGATCGGGTTGCCCTCGCTTGCGCCAGTCGGGTTAGTGTGCCGGAGGTGTTACCCGCGATTGAACCATGCCGATGAAACGGAGTTGATGACCCAGACAGCGAGGGTTACGCGCTCGACCCGTTCTTGGTCGCCCGGACCGCCTTCGCTGAACGCAGCAATTCTGCGGCGCAGGAACGTGAGACATCTCGATCGATGATGAGCCACGCCGAGGCGATTCAGCAGCCCGATTCGCGGGGCTCGAGAGGGGCTGGAATCGGGCCTGGTTCAAAGTCAGGTAACAACGGAGTGAGTAAGACGGGGTTTTCTAAAATGCCTGTTTCCTCCATGTTGGTGCTGGGGACTGCAATCCCACACCGACACAAAGGAGACAGGCATGGACGCCCAAGCTACGTTCTCGTGCTCGTTCACGCAATCCGACCTCGGTCCCGTCCCGGAACTGTCCAGCGGCCCGGCCGCAGAACTTCCCAGCTTTCCTCACTGGCCGGCCCAGAGGCTTCTACCCCAGGAACGGCGGGATCTGGCTGTCCAAGTGCTCGCTGGGGCTCAACCAATCTCGGACTTGGCCCGTGAACATGAGGTCAGCCGCAAGTTCGTCTATCAGCAAGCCCACATCGCTCAAGGCGCTCTGACCCAAGCGTTTGACCCTGATCCGAAGACCGAGGATGTCCTCTTCTATCTGCCGGTCACCAAGGCATGGCTGCGGCAACTGGTCCTGGCCTTGGTGTTGATCTGCCATAGTTCGGCCCGCGGTGTGGTCGAATTGCTTCGCGACCTCTTCGATTACCGGATCTCGTTGGGGACCGTGCACAACATCGTGCACAGCCCCATTGCTCATGCCCGGAAAATCAACCAGCAGTACGACCTCTCCAGCATCCAGATCGGCGCACACGACGAGATCTTCCAGGCGTCGGACCCCGTGCTGGTTGGAGTCGATACCGCGTCAACCTTCTGCTACTTGCTAAGCCTAGAAGAACATCGCGACGCCGATACCTGGGGCGTCCGGCTGCTGGAACTGGTCAACCAGGGATTTGCTCCCAAGGCCACCATCGCCGATTTCGGCTCGGGGCTCCGCGCCGGACACCAGGAGGCTCTGCCTGGGTGTCCCTGCCGCGGCGATGTTTTTCATGCGTTGTCCGGCGTTGGTTCCCTGATCCGTTACCTGGAGAACCGGGCCTACGAAACCATCGAAGTCCGGGCCAAGCTCGAGCGGAAACAAGCCGCCGAACGTCGTCGAGGCCGCATGAGCCACAGTCTAAAGACCAAGCTATCGTACGCACGGCCGGCTGAAGCCAAGGCGATTACGTTGGCTGATGACTTGGCGTTGTTAGCCCAATGGCTCGGGGACGACATCCTGTCGGTGGCCGGTCCGGAGTACGCCATCCGCCGCGAGTTGTTTGATTTCGTGGTGGCGGAGCTTCGTAGTCGCGAGCCGGCCTGTCCGCATCGGATCAGGCCGGTAAGGACCCTGCTGGAGAATCAGCGGGACAACCTTTTAGCCTTCGCCGTGGAACTGGACGGTGAACTGGCGACCGTGGCCCAAGAGTGGCAAATCAGTGTGGCGACCGCCCGGGAAGTCTTGCAGGTGCAATCCCTGCCAACGTGGGACCCGAAGCGGTGGCGTCGTGAGGTGGCCCTATGCGAGACGCTACGCGGGCGTTATCACGGAGTCTGTGCCGACGTGCAGGAACTATCCGGGCGGGTGGTGCGGGCCAGCAGTCTGGTCGAGAACCTCAACAGCCGGCTGCGAAGTTACTTCTTCCTGCGGCGGCAGTTGGGGACAGATTACTTGACGTTGCTTCAGTTCTTCCTGAACCACCGCCGATACCTGCGCAGTCACGACCCCAGTCGAGTCGGGAAAAGTCCTGCGGAGCTGCTGACGGGTGAGCCGCACGCTCACTGGTTGGAGCTTCTGGGGTACACCCGCTTCGCGCGGAGCTGAAGCCCCAGCACGGCAGATAGGGACTCGCGTAAACCCGCTCCAACGCGGGATCGATCGCGGTCCGCGCTGAGATCCCGAGTGTTACCCGAAAACGCGCGTTTTTGAACCATGCCTGGAATCGGCCGAATTTGACGACACAAGAACCAATGGACAAGCAACTTATGACGAGCACCCACTCCGCCGCCGATCTCCGAGGGATTTCGTTGGCGAACGTTGCGAGATGGGACGGGGGCCCTTCGAAAACGTCTCATATTGTCTCATTTTTTCTCATCGAGAATCGCTTATCGATCGCGTCGCGGGCGGCGAGGGGGTTGGGAACCCCCGCCGAAAACTGGTTTTGAACCACGCCCAGTCGCGAACGGACGCAGGCACTCTGAAAATGGTGCATGCTTCCAAGTTGTCTCGTGGCGGGTGACCAAAGCTGGGTGGCTGCGGACGAGCCCGCCGCTCGCCTTTCTACCCAATTGGCCGATTGCCCGGCTGGTGCACTGCGTGAGGTCTGCAAAAAAAAGCCACGGCAAACTGCAACGACCTTGACCTCGACGCACTTTTTACCCAATTGGCCGATTGCCCGGGTAGTGCACTTAGAATCGTTACCATTTGAGTCGCGCCGGCGGGCCAGCGCGGCGAGGAGAGGTTTGCGATCAGCCAGGACAGGGGCGCCTGCGGACCACCGCTCGACGTCTTCAGCCAGATCCATCGGCGACGCGTATCGATCCTCCGGTTTGCGTGCCATCGCCTTCAGACAGATCGCTTCCAGAGCCGGAGCCACCATCCGATCTTCTTCGTCAAGGGCTTGCAAGTCATTCGACGAGTGTCATAGACTCGGTTGACGCTTTGATTCATTCGTAATTACGGGAGCGCACAATGTCACTGCCGCACTTCGCCGGCGTTGCCCGCTGGGTTTTCATTAGCTTGATTCTTTCGTTAGTGGCAACCGCGAAGCGGGAGTGGTTCCGACACGGTCGTCGTCTACTCGGCGCTCGACCGCGAGTTCTCCGAGCCGGTGTTGAAAGCGTATGGCAAACGGACCGGCGTGCGGGTCCTCCCCAAGTTCGACGTCGAGAGCACCAAGACGGTCGGCCTGACGAACCTGATCATCGCCGAGGCCGGGCGGCCGCGCTGCGACCTGTTCTGGAACAACGAGATCCTCAACACGCTGCGGCTCAAGGAGAAGGGCCTGCTCGCCCCGTTCCATCCCAGCCACGCCGGCGACCTGCCCGACGACGTTCAAGGCCAAGGACGGCACCTGGTACGGCTTCGCGGCCCGGGCCCGGATCCTGATCGTCAACACCAAGCTCGTCGCCGAGGCCGACCGGCCCAAGGGGATCAAGGACCTGCTCGACCCGAAGTGGAAGGGGAAGATCGGCATCGCCAAGCCGCTCTTCGGCACGACGGCGACGCACGCCGCCTGCCTGTTCGCCGCCTGGGGCGACGAGAAGGCCAAGAGGCTTCTTCCGCGACCTGAAGGCCAACGGCGTGCAGGTCCTCTCGGGCAACAAGCAGGTCGCCACGGCCGTCGGCTCGGGCCAGATCGCCTTCGGCCTGACCGACACCGACGACGCGATGGGCGAGATCGACGCCGGCAGCCCCGTGGCGATCGTCTATCCCGACCGCGAGCCCGGCGAGCTCGGCACGCTGTTCATCCCCAACACGCTGGCCATCATCAAGGGCTCGCCCACATCCGAGAGGCGGCCGAGGCGCTGGCCGACCACCTGCTCAGCCCCGAGGTCGAGGCGGCGCTGGCCGACGGCCCGAGCGCCCAGATCCCGCTCCTGCAAGAGCACGAACGTCAAGGCCCGGGTCGAGACGCCCAGGACCGTCCACGCGATGGAGGTCGACTTCGAGGCGGCGGCCAAGCTCTGGGACAAGGTCGCCGCCTTCCTCGCCGCCGAATTCGCGGGAAATGACGTTCGGATTCGATCGATCCTGGAGGAATCATCATGACTCTCGCACAGCACACATCGGATTGCCGATCCTGGTTGCGTGGCCTCGCTCGCTCTGCTCGGCTGGCACTGTCGCCGCATGGCACGGCCGAGACGACCAAGAAGACCTGGGACTTCGAGTCCGACGAGCCCGGCAAGATCGCCAAGGGATTCACGAACGAGGTCGGCCAGTGGGAGGTCGCCAAGGACGGCGACAACCACGTCCTCTACCAGAAAGCCAAGAACGACGACGCCACGTTCAACGTCGCGCTGGTCGAGGGAACGAGCTACAAGGACGTCGACCTGAGCGTCAGGCTCAGCGCCGTCGCCGGCGAGATCGACCGGGGCGGCGGACTGGTCTGGCGGGCGAAGGACAAGAAGAACTACTACATCTGCCGCTACAACCCGCTGGAAGACAACTTCCGGGTCTACAAGGTCGTGGACGGCAAGCGCACGCATGTTCAAGGGCGGCCAAGTCGCCCGGCGACGAGAACTGGCACACCCTGCGCGTGACGATGGCCGGCGCGAAGATCACCTGCTACCTCGACGGTCAGAAGCTACTGGAAGCCGAGGACGCGACGTTTCCCGAGGCGGGCATGATCGGCCTCTGGTCCAAGGCCGACGCCCAGTCCTATTTCGATGACCTGACCGTGAGCGAGTGAGCGGGCGAGAACACATCCCCGACGTGTAGCAACAGGCTAGTTCACTGCGGAGGCAGGGCGTGCGCAGCCGTCTCATGCTGTCAGTCGTCGGTTGTCACGCCGAGGGCGAGGTTGGCGACGTGATTGTCGGCGGATTTCTGCCCCTCCGGCGGCGCGACGATGTTCGAGCGAATGCGGACCATGGAGCGGGACTTCGATCACGTGCGCCGATTTCTGCTCTGCGAGCCGCGAGGCAGCGTCTGCCGCCACGCCAACCTGCTGACGCCACCGATCAACGCGGGTTGCGACGTTGGCGTGATCATCATGGAGCCGACGGAATATGTGCCGATGTCTGGATCGAACCTCATTTGCACGGTCACGGTCCTGCTTGAGACGGGCATCGTGCCGATCAAGGAGCCCGAGACGATCGTGATGGTGGATACGCCGGCCGGGCCGGTCAAGGCCGTGGCGGAATGCCGCGATGGGAGGTGCCGATCGGTGGAATTCGAGAACGTCCCGAGCTTCGTGGATCGGCTGGATGCCGTGGTCGAGGTCGCGGGATTCGGGACCGTAGCCGTTGATGTGGCGTACGGCGGGATGTTCTACGCGATCGTGGACGCGACGAAGCTCGGCTTTCGCCGTCGAACCCTTCCGAAGCACGGCGAGCTTGCGGTGGCGGGTGAGCAAATTCGGCTCGCCGCTCGCGAGCAACTCGAGGTCGTCCACCCAGAAAACCCAGGCATTCGAGGCGTCTCGATCGTGCAACTCGCCCGCCCATTCGCAGGGAGCCGGCCAGGTGACGCGCAACACCTGCATCGTCGCGCCGGGCAGTTCCGATCGGAGCCCGACCGGCACCGGCACATCTGCGCGGATGGCCGGTCTTGCATGCGCGGGCAAGATGGCCGTCGGCGAGGCGATGATCCACGAATCGATCATCGGCTCGCAGTTCCGTGGGCGAATCGTCTCCACGACCTCGGTCGGCGGCCGGCCCGCGATCGTCCCGGCTATCCGTGGTCGGGCCTGGATCACCGGGTTCAGCACCTATCTTCTCGACCCGGACGACCCGTACCCCGAGGGTTATCTCCTCTCGGATAGCTGGGGCGTGACCGGGACGATCATCCAGTGATGTTTGAGGCCGATTGCTTCGTGACCTCGCTCGACCGCCAAGCCGTGGAGGCCGCACACCGCCGCGACCTGCGGCTTGGTACCGGCCCGAGAAGCGAGCCATCCAACGCAGCTACCAGTTTGAGAGTCGGGCGGTGCTTTCGTATGGATAATCCGGTTCCGGACTGGTAAGAATCATAAAGTGAAACAGCCGCCGGCCGCCGCCCCTGAAGTTGATTCCTGCTGGGAGATAGATCTGGATGGGCTCGTCGTCCCATGATTACCTGCTTGAGGACGCCATGCAATATTGGGAGCACATTCTGATGATATATCGTTTCTTTCGAAGCCCTAAAACCGATTATCCTTTACGATATTCAGGAGCAACGGATCTACGCCTACCCTTACCAGGAATTCAAGGACGAATTGAAAGCCAGCAACCAAGCCGCATTGGCGGAGCAGTACCAAAGCGCGATCGCCACGAGCAAATTCGTCCTCTTCGTGCGGGACAACGTGGAGCGGAGGCTCGTTTCCTACTCGATGAGTCCCGATGAGCCGGACGAAACCGACAATGATGAATCAAACGGATCGCTTCGAGGAATCGCCGGAATGTAGGATGGGTCGTCGCAAGATCGAAAGGTGTGACCGGACTTCGACTTCACGGATGCAGCACTCATGACCACCTAATGTGAGGCGGTTCCTATGCCGAAAGCCAAACAGAAGAAAAGCCCGAACGCCGATCTGATCCGGTTTGTCCGATTCCATCGGGGGACGATCATCCAGTACTACGACCAGGTCAAGAATGAACGGCCTGTCATCGTGCTGGATGTTCAGCGCCGGAAACTGCATTCGTATTCCTTCGAGGACTACAAGAGCAGGCTCCGACCCGTTTCGCAGGAGAAGCTGCACGTGGAACATACGAAAGCCATTGCCAAGAACAAGGTCCTGGTTATCGTGTGGGACAACGCGACGCGAAGGCTCGTGACGACCACGTTCAATGCGGATGAACCGGTTGGCGTGAACGGGAAATTCCTCTCGCTGTGCACGCTGAACTATTTTTTTCCCCGTGGCATTGGCGTGGCGACGGGTGGAGAAGACCGCCTCGTAGAGGTCTGGAATATGAGGGAAGTCGCTTGTTCGGGTTCCGGTCGTCACTCGCCGCGGAAGACGGGCTTCCGCTTTTCCAAGAACGCTTTGAGCCCTTCTTGATAATCGGCGCTGTCGTAGACGCGGCGGCGCAGGGCCTGGACGCGCTTGAATTCCTCGGGAACGAGGGGATGGGCTGCCTCCAGGAGCCGGATCTCCTCCTTGAGGGCCTGAATTACCAGGGGCGAGTTTTCGGCTATCTGGGCGGCCAGTTTGAAGGTGAATTCGTCGAGCTGTTCCCTGGGAAGGACGTAGTTGATGACTCCGGATTGAAGCAGGCGGTCAGCCGACACGGGCTGTGCTGTGAAGAGCATCTGCTTGACCAGAGGCGTCGCGGCGATATTCAAGAAGTTCAGCGTGCCCACGATATTGTAGGGGACGCCGAGCTTTGCCGGCGTGATCGCGAACGTGGTGTCCGAACCCGTCACGACGAGGTCGCAGCCCATCACCAGCTCGCAGGCACCGCCCCAGACAGTTCCCTCGACCAGCGCGATCACGGGAGCAGGGAAGAGCTGAATGATTCGCACTGCGTGCCCGAGGGGATCGCTGTGAGTGAGCGGGTCGCGGCCATGAAGCGGTAGCTCGCTCACGTCGTGCCCCGCCGAGAAGACCCTGGCTCCCCGGCTTCGCCCGCAGGACCACCACTCTGACTCGCCGCGCTTCCATCCGCTCCAGCGACGCGGCGATATTGTCGATCAGTTGTTTGCCGAGCGGGTTAACCTCGTTGGGGTGATTCAGGGTAATTGTCCCGATACGGTCGGCGATATTCTCGATCACAAAAGACATGGCTCCTCCGGAGATCGCATCCAACTCGCGTCGGAAGGCGTGGGCCGCGGCGCGGAAATCCTAATTCTAACCCAACGAGCAGAGAATTACCCGCCGCCCTGCGCGTCATGATCATTGCATTGGTGGGAGCCCAGTAGGGTTTTCCATTCCGAGCGGTTAACATGGCCATCAAAGTGCCCTGCATTCCGCTACAGGATTATTGCAATGGCTAAGAAAAGACCACGACCGCGCAAGAGAGTCACGAGACGATCCGGCCAAACGCCTCCGGCCTCGGATTTCCCGTCCGGGCTCCCCGACCGGCGGGCGATGGAGGGAATCATGAAGGGCTTCGTTGACAGCGTGTCGGGCGGTCCGAAAGCCGACACGCCGCTTGCCCGCGCCGAGGAGATCATGTACCAGGCCTTCAACACCACGAAACCAGCGGAGCGCGTCAGACTGGCGAGGAAGGCCCTGGATGTGTCCGCTGATTGTGCCGACGCCTACGTCGTGCTCGCGAGAGCACGCCCAGAACGGCACGGAAGCCCTCGAATACTATGAGAAGGGCGTTGCCGCCGGCGAGCGGGCAATCGGGCCGATGACGCTGCAAGAGGCAGCGGGACAATTCTGGGGCTTGCTCGAGACGCGTCCCTACATGGCGCCTTGAAGGGGCTTGCTATCGGGCTATGGTCGGAAGGGCGGCATGACGAGGGAGTGGCTCATCTTCAAGACATGCTTCGCCTCAATCCCGACGACAACCAGGGAGTCCGCGACATCCTCGCGACCTGGCTCTTGATCAGCGATCGGAACGAAGAGCTTGCCGAGTCTGCTCGAACGATACCCCGAGGAGACGGCGAGCTGGATGTATAGCAAAGCGCTGCTCGCCTTTCGACGGCAAGGGGATACTCCGGATGCTCGTAGTTTTTTGATCGCCGCTTTGAAGCGAAACAAGTTCGTGCCCGCCTATCTTCTGGATGAAATGCCGCTGCCGGAACAACCACCCGACTATTTTAGCCTTGGCGATGCCAGCGAGGCGATCGTCTATGCGGGGGCGAATCTCACTGCGTGGAAATCAACGCCGGGCGCGGTCACCTGGGTTCGAGAGGCGGTCAAGAAGCCGGAGGAGTTGACGAGCCGCAAAGCTGCTGGTTCGGGTCCGTCGGAGGCCGCGAAAGCCAAACTCGGCCGGCTCCGGATGGTCCACGACGTGTGGGAGGTGGGTTTTCGCGAGATCCCGGCCTGGGTCGAATCCGGAAAAGAGCGAGTCATGCCCTGGGCAGTTCTCATCGTCAGCACCGAGCATGACAAGCTCCTCGCGACCTCGTTACTCACCGGAGAGCCGACGTCCGATGGCCTCTGGGACGTCTTGGCCGAGACGATGCAGAAACCCGTCAAAGGCAAACCCCACCGGCCCACTCGGATCCGCACCGAAGCCGATCCGCGCCTGGGATCTGCTCCAACCGCATCTGGCAGACATGGAGATCGCGCTCGAAACCGTCGGTCACCTGGAGCTTCTTGATCAAATCTTCGAAGACTTGCGCGAGCACATGACCCAAGATCAGCCGCCGGGCTTGCTGGAAGTGCCCGGTGTGGCGCCAGAGACCGTTCGCTGCTTCTACCAGGCAGCGGCCGGGTTCTATCGCAAAATCGCCGTGGAGGTTCCTGGGGGACGACCGAGCCATCAAAATTGAATGCGACCGGTACCAGAGCGGGCCTTGGTATGCCGTCCTCATGGGACTGTCCGGGATCACCCTGGGCGTTGCACTCTACGAAGATATCGGCCTGCTGCGAAAGCTCTGGGCGAACCGGCTCTCGGAGCAAGAGAACGTGCGCAGAACCGTTGCCCTGGCGGTCACGTTCGATTCCATGACGGACATGAATCCCAAGGACCTCGCGGCCGCCCGACACTATGGGTGGGAAATTGCCGGACCTGAGGCCTATCCCACGGTCTATCGCAAGGAACGGGGGATGAGTGTCCGGCCACCACTCTCCTGGGAGCTGGAATTGCTTGAGGGCTCCCTGCGAGCGCTTCCCGTTTTCCTGGCCGAGCACAAACGCGACGATCCCACCCCGTATCGGACGACCGTGGCCGTTGCGACGGGCAAAATCGACTTCGTCTTGTCGTGGACCGTTCAAGAGTGACGACGAACATGATCGATCGAACGGTTTTCATCGCTCAAGGCGCGATCGTCCTTGGCGACGTTCACATCGGTCCAGGCGCGAGTGTCTGGTATAACAGTGTGATTCGCGGCGATACCGAACGGATTTCGATCGGCCACGAGACCAACATTCAGGATCTGACCATGGTGCACGCTGACCCCGGTGTCCCTTGTTTCGTCGGGAGCCGCGTAACGGTCGGCCATCGGGTCATTTTACACGGGTGTACCGTCGAGGACGAATGCTTGATCGGGATGGGTGCGGTGCTGCTGAATAAGGTTCGCCTGGGACGGGGTTCGGTCGTTGGTGCGGGCGCTGTCTTGCTCGAGGGGACCGAGGTCGAGCCCGGCTCGCTGGTTGTCGGAGTGCCCGGACGCGTGGTGCGAAAAGTGGACGAAAGTAGCCAACGGCGGATCGAGCACGCCTGGCGGCATTACATCGCGCAGGCCCAGCGCCACCGCGAGCGGCGCGTTCCCGATCCAGCCGCCGATGCTTAGCCCGTAGGCATGGTTACGCTCATCGATAATCTTCGCGGATGGGATGGAAGACATCCAGAGCCAGGGCCGGTTGATCCAGAGCCTTGACCTTGTGCACAACTCCGCCCGGGATGCGCCACATGTCGCCGGGGACGAGAATGCGAGTAACGCCCCCGATCGTGAACTCGAGCCGGCCCTCGATCAAGATGCCCATCTGTTCGTGGGGGTGCGAATGGTCGAGGACCATCGAGCCGGGCTCCAGTCGGACGACGGAGAGCATCAAGTTCGTGCCCGCGAATGTACGGAGTCGACACCCGGAAAGATCACGTGGCGCGAGCCGGAGCCGGCGGGGAGGAAGTACGTCTCGGCGACCTCAATTCTCGCTGCCTCCCGGTTTTCTTCGCCGGGCTGGCCGGTCATTGGACCTGTCCGTTGCGATACCGCATTACCATCCATTCGCCCGTGTCGTTGATGAAATCGTCGCGGGTGGCCCCGTTGTAGACTTCCTTGAGCATGTCGTCGAGTCTTCCCTGGCCTTCGAGCATGCCGTGAACGAACGCGGAGAACCCGGCCCGGAGCTCGGTGGACAACATCGCTTCGACAAAGGCAAACCCGACGGCCTGGAGGTCGCCGGCGGCGATCTGCTCGGCACCTCCCAGGGCTTCGTTGGCCTTGGTCATCCAGCCCTGATCGAAGTTAGCCAGGGCGGCCTGGCGGAGCTGGTTGTAGTAGGGGCTTCGCTCGACCTGCGCGGCCAGGTAGCTGCCGATCCCCTTTGAAAGCCAGCGCGGCGGACTGCCGGCCGCGGCCACGACGGCCGAATCCACGCTTTCAGCCAAGAGACCAATCAAGGTGCGATCGGAGACCGCGTTCTCGGAATCTCTGACCTCTCCACGCCGTCCTCGCCCTCTCTTGCGCGGCGCCGGTTCTTCCCTCTTCCCACCCATGGGATCGAGCACAGCCACGTAGGGCTGGGGAACCATGAGCTTGGCGGTTGTCACTTCATCGGCCTCGAGATTCGCGGTTTTCCACCGAGCGCACAAACTCGATGAAGTCTTTCTTATTCGCGAAAACGTAGACGCTCAGCTTTTCGGGCCAGTCGGTGGCCTCCGTGCCCAGGAGACGCTTGAGATGACCGTACTGGATTTCCATGGCTCTGAGCGTCGCGTTCGCCTTTTCCTTGACCAGGTTGCTGAAGATCATGAAGTGGTCGCGGTCGCTGGTGGTGATTTCGGGGTTGAGCTTGGGGTTGGCCATCTTCCAGGCGCTTGCGGCCCTCGTCTTCGACACTCTTGTCGCGCTCCGCCGCTGGCAGCTTGGCGATTTGCCGCTTGCGCGACTCGACGGGGCTTGCTGCATAAGACTCCATCGCCGCCTTGGGATCGACTCGTGAGTCGGGCTTGGCTCCCAGCTTCACCCACTGTTCGATCTTGGCGATGGCCTCGGCCGCGAGGCGATTATTGTTCCCCTGCGGCATCGGCGGCGTTTCTTCGCCCTTGATCCGCAGCACCAGGTGGCTCGCCTCGGGCTTGCCCGGGACGATGACCTTGTCGTCAGGAGTCCCCTTCTGCATCTTCTCGAATGTCAACAGGTCGAGCTTCCCCCGGCGCACCCCCTCCCCTTCGCCGGAATGGCAGCGGATGCAATTCGCGACCAGGATGGGGGCAATGTCCTGCGAGAACAAAAGCTCGCCATTCCCATCCGACTTGCGCTGGCCTGCGGTGCCCTTGGATTTTGTTGCGGCGTCCGCTTTCTTGGCGGCACCTTTCTCCGTCGAGCGCCGCCTTCTTGGCGCGGACTTCAACCTTGAACTACGCCGAGGCATCGCCGCGTCATCGCCGGGATCCTGTCCGAACGGCCCGAAGTCCGGCGTCTGCTCGGGCTCCGGATCCGTGAGACTCTGCGTCGGACCAAAGGAGTACGCCAGGTCGCGCGTGGGATTGAGCAGAAGCAGCGCGATCGAGACGAGCCCGATAGCCCGCGCACGGCGTACCCTGGTTAAACCCCGCGCCCGTAGATTCTTGGACATGATCTGATCCCCGTTCACCGGTTCGGGACCGAGCGGATGGATAAGATTATTCTCTCCCACTCAGGCCGCATTGACAAGGTGCGCGAGGAACTCGGTTTTCCGTCTGGCACTCGGTCACGGGTCGGGAAGACTCATGGAGCCGATGGTCAAGAGGATTTCGGAAGACGCGGACCGATTGGCTGCGAGATCGGTCTGAACGACGCGCAGACGGTGCGGACCGGCCGGCAGCGAGCGAGGGAATGTGAGGCGGTAGCTCACGTAATAATCGTGGCGGACTCGGGGGCAGACGTCCCTGGCGATCCCGAGCTCCTGCTCCCAGATTACCGTTTCGTTGTCCGCTGCCCTGAGCTCGACCCGTGAGGAGAGACGAGATGCGAAACCAGTGTCTATCGCTTCATACCGCAAGCCGGTCATCTCGCAATAAAGCAAAACCCGCTGTCCGGGCCGAACGGTCGTTCCCGCCAAGGGCTCGAATGATCCGAATCCGTTCACCTTGCGGCAAAGTTGCAAATTCGCAACATCGAGATGTGAAGCTGATTCATGCGGTAACGGCAGAAGCGACGGCGGTGGGTTTTCGGGCGACCGATCGGACGGAGGATCGGCTTTCTTGCCCGACGGTTTGGTCGATGTGCGCTGGCCTGGAGGAATCTGTTCGGGCGAACAGAGTGGCCGTTTCGCAGGCTCCGTCGATCCGGCTGATTTTGCAGACCGAGCGAGCACGATTGGGAGGGGAGGGTCGGATTCCGCCGTCTTGGGCGGTTGAGCCGAGGTCGAGCCGGGCGACGGCCGAACTGGTTTCTTTTCCGGCTCATCGGGCGAGTCAGCCGAGCTTGATGATTCACGTTGTTGGCGGGCGAGCGCTTTGACGCGCTGGATCGCCGCATCGATTAACGGCGTCAACGACGCGACAGGCGAAGGAACGGTGGCGGATTGAGCGGCGGGCACGCGTGCGGGCGATTCCGCCGGTAAGCCCGTCGCAACGGCTGATGACATCGTGGCAGTCCCTGGCCCGGCGGAGGAGGCTGTCGCAGTCGGGCTGAGGGTCAACTCCGAGGCGGGATCCGGCGGAGCAGGGATGGTCGTGCTGGGATTCGAAGAACCAGCGAGAGCGGTCGGCCCAGGCCCGGATAAGGCGGGTGTCGCGACCGATGTCAGTGGGGTCGCAAGGGAAGCCCCGCCGGCTTCCAGAGCCGTTGTGCGGGTGCCTTGGGACACTCGTTGGGACGCTGAAGCGGCTGCTGCTGGGCGGGACGATCAAACGTTCGTTCGCACTGGGCCCTTGCTCGGCGGAAGACTGAGGTTCGAGAACCGGCTCGACCGCGGGCCGCAACATCGACGATCGCAGACAGCCAGCCGTGGAAGCCAGGCCCAGGATACAGACCGAAATGAGGAGGGCTCGCCAGTTATGGCGATCGCACGCCATTGCACTGCCCCTGTCTCGAGCGCGAGATCGCCTCGGCGCCGCGGTGGACCCGCTGAATGCGGAAACGAAAGGAACGAGATCCAGACGTGAACGACGCGACCATTTACCTCAAGTCGCCGAAATCGACAAGGTTAAACCGGCCGACGGTTACGCGGTTGCTTGCATCGTCTCAGTAGATCTCCTCATCTCGGGCGAGCAGTTTGAGGCGATCTGTGAGGAACTTGTTTTGCGCGGCGCGAATCCGTCGAGCCGGCGCGTTTCGTCCAAGGTCGTCGCCAGAAAATGGAGTGTGTCACCCGGCTTGAGCTGACCGATGCGGTCGAGGTCGGCCGAGATCACGTGGGCGATGTGAGGGTATCCGCCCATGGTGCCGCAGGCGACGCCCAGGATGATGAGCTGTCCGCCCGCGACCTGAATAGCCCCCGGGGCGACTGGCGTGAGGAACCTTCGGGTGGAGAAGCAACTGTCAAGGGCTCACCCTCCAGCCGCAGGCCGACGCGGTTGGAATGCGAACTGACGCGGAACTCGCGACCTACGCAGAAAAGCGGGTCGAAACCCGAGCCGGCGCCCTCGTCGGGGCCTGGGATGACCCGGAACGGCTCAGCGGAGGGGGATTTCCAGGCCGTTTGACCGATGTGGCGGGTGGGTATGGCTCCGGGCTCAGCCGGAAGCACAGTGCCGCATACAATGCGCATTTCCGACGATCGGCTTCCCAGGATCGGGCTGGTTTGCCAACCTCCTTTGACCGCCAGGTACGCTCGGGCTCCATCACGGGTCCGGCCGAGGACGAGCGTCTCCCACCCCGAGCGAACAGCTCAGGGGAAGCTCGATTCGTCGCTCCCGGTAATCGGAGCCGATACTCTGGCCTCGATGGGCGCCCGCCAGGGCGAGGGCCAGAGGACAATCGGCTTGATAGACGCCGCCCCAGAGCGTGAGCTCCAGCACGGCACGGTCGGGAGAATTACCGACAAGGGCGTTGGCCAGACCAGCCGAACCACGGTCGAATGGCCCGCCCGGCGGCACGCCCCACTGACGATAACGCGGCCGGCCCAGGTCCTGGACGGTCGTGCTCAACCCGGCATCGATGACCAGGAGGCCCATCAGCCGTCGTTTCCATGAACGAGCGAACCGCAATCCCGTGGTTCGCAAGTACGGTGCGAACGAGCTTGGCGTTGACGACGGCACGGGGATCGTCTCCGTGAATGCACAAAGTCGCGACCCGTCCTTCCGCGACCAGCCGCAGGACCTGCTGCTCGAGCTCCTGGGCTCGACCAGGATCGCACCCGGTTCGCTGCGAGGGAGCGAGCCATCGTCGCGATATCGGCGGTCCGGAAACCCCTCGGTGACGTAGCGCACACCGCGCTCGCAGCAGAGAGTCTCGACCAGTGCACCGGGCTGGCCGAGTAACGGCAGCTCGAGGCCCAACGGCCGCCGCCACGACCCCGCGGGAATTTGCTCCTGGCGCTGGGCCGATTGTAGAGCGCCCCATGAGGTTTGAGAAAGCGAATCAGGACCCCGGCTTCGCGCGAGGCCGCCCAGGGCCGATACCTGGTCGGTGATGAGAGTCTCGACCTGCTCGAACGAAAGCTCTTGATCCCGGCGGCCGAATCCCTCGCGGTCGAGGTAGCCGGGATGGCCCGACGACCACTCCCCGATCGCGCGCGTCGCAGAGCGTCTGTCGGATCACCTCGAGGTTGCCGGCATGTGCGCGGCAGCAGATGCTCGCCGAGGTGACCAGGCCGAGCAAGGCTTGGTTGTTCGGAAATCCTTCGCCCAGATCGGCGTTGATGTCGATCGCCGCGGCAACGATTTTGGTGGTTTGCTTAGATACGTTCATGATGGCGGGCTTCGAATTCGGCGGCGGAGATCGGCTCGAATCGGATTTGATCGCCGGCCGCAATGGGGAAATAGTTGGCTTCGATCTTGGCGATGCAGAGCGGCGTCGTTCCCAGCACGTGCCAGCCACCCGGCGATTCGCGAGGATAGATCCCGGTCTGGCGGCCCGCGATCGCGACCGAACCGGCCGGGACGCCGAAGGCGAGGCACTTCGCGGCGAGGCAGGCCCGACAAAACCGGCGGGAGGTACCCCGCGTAGGGATACCCGGGCAAAAAGCCTATCGCGAACACATCGTATTCGACGCTGGTGTGTGCTTGGATCACATCATTGTGGGTCAAGTTCAGGCGCGCCGCGACGTCCTCCAGATCGGCGCCGGCATAGAGCACCGGAATCACGAGCAGCTTGCCGGGGGACCGTGAATCGCTTCCCGGCGCGATGCTCGCGAGCCGACATTCCAGGTCCGCTGGATCGAGCACTTCCGGTTCCGCGAATCGGCGACGGTGCGATACGCCAGCACCACGTCAGTCACGCCCGGCCACTCTTGGCGGCGCACCGTGGCAGCCCAGCCAGCGGCGGCACGCTCGCTGGCGAAATGGGCCAGAAAGGCGCGGTCGCCAAGAGGGCCGATTATCACAGGATCCATAGGATTCCAGGCACTGTTCTGGTTATGATAAGGGAAGCCGCAATCATCTTCGAGCAAAGGGAGACGAATGCTGGCGATGTTGAACCAGGTCCGGGACGCGATTCACAGATAGCCGTTCCACCCGTTTACATTGTATCTCAACTCGTCTTGCCGAAAGATGTGATCGATGTTCGATCGGGGGATGTTGCTCATTCTGGCGCTCTTGCTGACCGGGGCGGATGGCCCGCGGGGCGCCTCCCGTCGGCACCATTCGACCGGATCATGCTGCGCGACCGATCCGTGGTGCTGGGCGTGGTTACTTCGGTGAGCCCGGGGCGCGGCGGGTCGGTCGAATTCGTGGTCCGGCGCGAGTGGGCCAGAAAAAACCTCGCGGTGCTCGCGCACCTGGGAGCGGGCTGCCGCTAACTCGGCGCGTCGCTCTGCGCAGCGGCTCGAGCGGCTGGCGCCGGCGGCGCGACCGGGCCGCGAATCCGGCCGACGACGACCGGATCATCAAGTGGATCGACCACGAAGCGGCTCGTTTGTCGGCGCCGGCGCGGCGGAAGAATCACTCTTACTTCAAATAAGGGTGCCCAAGGATGAGATCGCCTGCCTGGCGCGGCGGTCGCCTGCCGTCGAACGAATACCGCAACTCGCGTGGCTTTGCACCCTTCCCGATCCCGAGTCGATGCCGCTCGACGAGCTGAAAGACGCGCTCGAAGCCCACGGCTTCGCTACCGATGCGGACGTCAAAAACGCACCGCCCTCGCTGGACCGTCTCTTGTCACCGGTTCCCGAGCCCGATCAGCTCTGGCTGGCTCGCCGGGCCGCCACCGAGGTTGCAATCGACTCGGACCTACGCTTCGTTCGATTTCAGGACATGGTGGTCCCCGACACCGGCGCCGGTCAGCTCATGGGTGGGCTAGGCCTCTCCACGGCCATATCTGAGCTGAAACGGCTGCTCGATCCTGACGACGCGCGGCGGCCTGATCCGCTGGTCGAAAAGCTCACGGCCATCGAGGCCCGTGGGCGAAAGGGCGCTGTCGTGACCCGACTCGAGATCCGGCCTGATCTCGACGGCGTCACGGTCGAATCCACTTTGTGGATCTGCATCGGGACCAAGCGGTGGGTGCCCTTTGGTTCGCGAACCGCGACGGTGCGCTCGGCCGACGTCCGAGCCGGCGCCGGCCAGAAGCTCGCCGATGATCCGCAGGTGAAAAGTGCCTTCGGCATTGTTGAATCGCTCGGCCTCGGCGCGGTACCGGCCGAACTCAAAGACGCAGCCTCCGGATCGGCGCCGCAACCGAAAAAGCCTTGGGGATGGCTCGCTCGGCTTTCAACCAGGACCTGGATGCGCTCGCGCTTCCCGTCCTCGAGCCGCAAGCAGACCTGCCTTCGCAGCCGAAACCGCGCCCATAAACTGACAGAGGCGTTCCACAAACTCGGCAACCAGGTCGTCATCGCCGGCAGACGGGCAGCCGTCCTGAAGGCGATCTGCGAGGCGAACCTCGGGATGAGGTCGTTCACCTTCGACGTGACGGCCCCCGATTCCGTACGGGACGTTGCCGGGAAAGTGGCCGAGCAGTTCTCTGACTCAGATCCGCCTCTGTTTCCCTGTGAGGCACATGGAGCTCGACCTGGGTGCAACGTCTAGATTTCGTTAACTCCAATACCCTCGGACGCTTCGATTGCCGGCGACTCGGTTTGTGATCGCGGCTGCGCAAGAAGCCAAACCGACGCGAGAAAGCAACCGAGCACAACTGCGCATGCCGTCGCAGTCACGGCGAGGGACGGAGTTGGCGGGAAGACGCCCAATACCTTGCTGATTTGCCAGATGTTCCATATCCCGTTGATAAAGGCATGGCTGACCACGCCCGGCCACACCGAGCCGGTTCGCCAGGCCAGCACACCCAGCCAGAGACCAATCACGAACGCGTTCACCACGGCGTGAGGCATGACGTGCATGATCGCGAAGAGAACTGTGGTGACCAGGATGGCTACCCCGGGGGACCAGCTGCAAGAAGTCTGCGCTGCATGTAGCCGCGAAAGAAGGTTTCTTCCACGAAGCCGGGCACGAGCCGCGATGAATAACACGAACGGCACAGCCCATTCCCACGTCATCTGCTCGTAGACGAGTCGAACGCTCGAGTCGGGTTTGATGACCTGGGCGAGCGCGATGGCAAGTGCGATACCAATCGCGAGCGGAGCCAACCCCCCGATCGCTATGATCAAGTACCCCCACGTGGGCAAGACGGGCGCCAGCAGTCCCAGCCGGCGGCGGGCGGGCTCGGTTGCACAGTCGCGCCGGGATGATCGCCGCCAATGCCATCACCAGTTGCGCCATCAAGCCAAGGGCGATGACGCGCTGCGGGAGTCGAGAGCATTGCCTGCAGATCGCGGCTGAGCTGGCTGATGCTCCCTCCATGAGTGACGTGCCAGATGACGAGAACGATTGCTGCGATTATCTGCACAAGCACCGCACCGGCGAAGGCGGCCAGATAGGCGAGGAAGACCGTCCAGACGCGCGGCACCGAGTTGCCGGCATGGGCCTCACTGGGTCTCGGTGTCGCCGGCATCTCCGCAACGGGACGCTCCTCATCGGTTCGCGATTCGGCTGTCATGGAGACTCCTATTCAAATGGGGCGATCGGGATCGTGTGCAGCCAGGCAAAGACCGACGCCTCGCTTGTCCGCCATCGGCCTTACAGGTCCGTTGCGAAAGCGTCGGGATTCAGGTATGCTACGGCGCGGCGGTTGCCAAGAGCAATGTACCCAGATCAGGCCGCACTCAGTTTCTTCTAGAGTGTCTTTTGGCCGTCAGCGTGTGCGGTGCCGGCCCTGCGGCATTCTCATCTGGTCAAATGGGTTAGCTCCATTCTCGTCTGGGGAGGGCAATCCGGTGAATCGTTGCAGACCGCTCAAAATCATCGCGGGGCGACGATCATGGCATCGACATGTTGCTTGAGCGTGCTTGCTCAATCGCCATCGTCAACAAAGGCCCGAGCGAGCCCCAACGTGGCGACGGGTGCTTCGCGGCCACGACAGGCAAAGCATGCCAGACAGAACGGTGAAAAGACCAAGAACCCGGCGGTCACGATCGAGGGTAAACCGCTTTCCGACTGGTTCGCCGCCGTTCGGAACCGAGACAGGGACGTGCGGAAACATGCCCTCGAGGTATTGGGAATGTCACGCGGGAGCACGCCGGCGATGAGTTCGTCGCCATCGAAGGACATATCAATGGCGCGCTCTTCAATGACAAGGACGCGGGAGTGCGGGACCTTGCCGAAGCTGCTGCCACCAATCACCAACTATTGTCGCGTTCGTCCGAACTGAAGGGCAGGGCTTTCGAAAAGCGGAATCGCGTCGTCGCGCCGACCTTAACCTCGCTCCGCCTGGTTGATGCCGATGGCCAGCCCGTTGTCGGCGCGCTCGGTCGCTACCTTTTTCTGGCGAGATCGGGATTCAGAGCCATCATTCACGGCTTCCGACCCGGCCTACTCGAAGACATCCGATGCCAAGGGCGAGGCGTCCTTGAACGTCAGGATCAAGGCGCACCTGGATGGCGAAGGCATTTACGCGATTCACCAGGCCGATAACCGCACACTCGTCGGCACGCACAAGGTCACACGCGAGAAGCTCGGCGACCCCATCACCATCGTGATGCGCCCGGCGTGCCGCGTGAGGCTTCGAGTCGAATGCCCCGGCTTTCGCGAGCTGGAGAAGACCTATCATGCCGAGATCAATGGCCCGAACTGGGTGCGGGCAGCCTATGTAATGCTGGGTGAGACGCACCAGGCCCCGCGACCGCTCTTCACCTGCTCTACGACTGGTGAGCTCGATTTTCCCCTGCCCCCCGGACGATTCACGATCATGGCTTACGGGAGTGACACAAACCAGATCAAACAACAGATTACGATCGAACCGGGTCATCGCATGGCGCAGTCTGGGCGTCATCGAGGCTGCCCCAGACGAGGGCGTCAAGCAGGGCGTTTTTCGCGACTATTGGCGTTTGATTGTGCCGATCCGCGATCGGAGCTCAACGCCAAGGCCGAGCCGGCGCAGACTTCGTGGCACCGTCCCAAGCTGGGACCTTATCTGAAAGGCGATCTGCACGGCATCCGGGACATCGCTTTCTCGCCAGCCGGTCAGATTCTCGCCACGGCGACCAGTACAACGCATATCCGGGCCAAGCGAAACTCTGGTCCACGGCGACCGGCAAATACGTTGCGAGCTTGATTGCGCGATCGATGAGGGAGGCGTCATCACTCTCGCCTTTGCTCCCGACGGCAAGACCCTCGCTGGATCAATCGGCCGTCGGGCAGTGCTCTGACTGCCTGGAGCCGGCGTCCTCTGGGACGTTGCAAGTCGTCATGTGTTGCGAACGCTCGGTGGTGCTGCGGGACGGGTCAATGCGCTGGCGTTTTCCCCGACAACAAGGCCCTCGCATCCGGTGGCGACGACGCGATTGTCCGGTTCTGGGACGTCACCAGCGGGGCGAAACCAGCCGGATCGAGCAAAACCCCGGCCGAGTTCGGTCGCTGGCGTTTTCGCCCGACGCGAGGAGGCTCGCCATCCGCACGCGACCATATGATCACGCTCTGGAATTTCTCTGCCAGCCGCCTCCGTGAGATGTTTGACCCCGGCGGTTTCACGCCCACGGCCGTCGCGTTCGCACCAGATGGCAAGACGCTGGCCGCGGCGGGACAGGAAGGGATCTGGTTGTACGAACCTGGGCCAGGACCCACCCACCCGCCGTGCGGTGATGACCTTCGATCGCGGCTTGCCTCTACGGGAGAAGCCCGGGCCGGAATTCTTCAGCGATCTCGCGTTCACCCCAGATGGGCGCCGTGTGGTCGCGATCGGGATCGGAAGAATCGTGATCGGAAATGCCTTGACCGCCGCCGGCGAATGTTCCCTTGACCGAGGTATGGGCGGTGCCAGCGACTGCCTCGACATCTCGCCCGACAGCCGGTGGCTGGCCATCACCCAGCCATTCGGTGCGGTAGCCCGGCTCATCGACATCAGTGCGCCGCAGCCGTGAATTCTCCGTTCCTGGATCGTGAGCGAGCGCCTAAAGGGGACATGGCGCATCAGAGGCGTTCCTCCTGTGAATGATCTCATCCATGCGCCGGCTGGTCAAGAGAACTTGTTTCTCGCACGGATTGAACTTTTCGGCCTTGGGGCGCGACCTAATGGGTGTTGGCAGACACTCGAACTCCCGGTCAACCCGCATGAACGACCTCGCCGACAGGCTCTATGAGCAAGTCCTGGTTCTCCGCTGCCAGACTGGCGACGGCGCGGCGTTCGGCGAGCTGGTCGACGGTTTGCGGCCAGGTTGCGGTGTTACGTGCGGACACTCCTCGGCAAGGACCGCCAAGCGGACGCGGAAGACGTGCTCCAGGACGTTTGGCTGGAGGTGTATCGGTCGATCGCAACTCTGACCGATCC
>CAWFAF010000095.1:0-285252 GCA_963813575.1 uncultured Planctomycetaceae bacterium | reverse complement strand
CCGGGCCTTTCGCAAGCCGGTCATCGTCCGCGCCCAGCATCCCTATCGAGCTCGCTGGATCAAGCACGCCATCGACACCACCGCGTGCTCCATGTCCAGGGGCGCAGCGCGTCACCCTGAGCGGTTTCGAGATGAGCGGCAGGCCGGGGGGCACCGATGACTACCTGATCCAGATCACCGCGGGGAGACCGGGCAGATCCTCCTGCACAACAACATCATTCACGACAGCTACAAGAATGATATCATCAAGATCAACGCACGAGCGCATCATATCCGGGTGCTCGGCAACGTCTTCTACAACCAGCCCAAGGGGGGCGATGAGCACCTGGACATCAATACCGTCCACGACGTGATGGTGGAGGATAATGTCTTCTTCAACGACTACGCCGCCAGCCGGCGCCCGGTGCTCAACGCCGCCCATCCGTTCGTCCTGATCAAGAATTCGGGTGACACGCCGATCAGCCGGAATTTCCTGGTCCGCGGCAACATCTTCCTGAACTGGCAAGGCAGGCCCGACGAGGGCTTCCTGATGCTGGGCGAGGATGCCAAGCCGTTTTTTGAGGCCGAGAACGTGCTCATCGAGAACAACCTCTTTCTGGGCAACAGCCGCATACGGGATGTCGGCGGCGTTCACGGTCTCGGGAGCAAGGAACGTGAGATTCCGGGCCAACACGATCCACGGCGATCTTCCCCTGGGAGCCGATGACTGGGCCTTCGCCATGCGGCTGACACGCTACGGACCAAACCCCAGGAACGAGAACATCGCCTTCGCGAATAACATCTGGTCCGACCCCACCGGCACGATGACCCATTTCTCCGCCGGCGAGCCGCGAGACACAGCACGGGCGTGACCCTGCGCAACAATCTCTACTTCAATGGCGGACGGCCCATCCCCATCGACCCGAACCGGGTACTTGAACGTGACCGACGACCCCAGAGGCGATCGTCAAGGACCCGGGCCTTGCCGTCCGACCTCCGCTCCGTGATCCCACCCGCCGTGGAATCCGCGCAACCCATCGCTTCGCTGACGGCAGTGCCACGATCGACGAGGTCCGCAAGAAGCTGGTCGAGAGCTTCGGCACCCGCCTCAGGATTTCCCCGGTCATCGACGCGGCCGATCCCGGAGACATGCCCAAGGACGATATCCTGCATCGACCGAGAGGCCCTAAGCCCGACCTCGGCGCCGTCGAGGTACGGCCCTGACCCTGGCGGGAAATTAACACACAACGCCTCCAACCGTGCCCTGATTCCACGGCCATGGCGAGGTCTTGCCTTCAAGTTGCGCCAAACTCAGGGTAGCCTGATCAATTGATGAGCGTTGGGGAACCGAAGTGGATTTGCACGAGGTCGGAAAAATGCGAATCATCGTGACCGGCGGGGCGGGCTTCATCGGTTCGCACCTGGTTGATCGGCTGCTGACAGACGGGGCCGAGGTGGTCGTCGTCGATAACTTCGATTCGTTTTATCCTCGTGCGGTCAAGCTGTCGAACCTGGCCCCAGCCCTGCACAATGAGCGCTGCCGGCTGGTTGAGCTGGACATTCGCGACGGCCCTGGCGTCAAGCGCCTCGTGGAAGAAAGCCGGCCAGACGCGATTGTCCATCTGGCCGCGCGGCGGGCGTTCGCCCCAGCATCGACAACCCCGCGCTTTACACCGACGTCAACGTGCTGGGCACCGTCCACTGGCTGGAAGCCGCGGCGCGACTTGAGCCGCGACCGAGGTTCGTTTACGCATCGAGCTCGAGCGTCTACGGCGACCGGCCCAGACGCCCCGTTTCGCGAAACCGACCCGGTCGACTTGCCGGTGAGCCCGTACGCCGCGACCAAGAAGGCCTGCGAGCTGCTGGCGTTCACGTTTCACCACCTGCACGGATTGCCGGTGACCGGGCTGCGATTCTTCACCGCGTTCGGGCCTCGAAACCGCCCCGACCTGGCGATCGCCAAGTTCACCCGCCTGATCGAGCGCGGCGAGCCGGTGCCGATGTTCGGCGACGGCACGACCAGGCGCGATTACACGTACGTCGGCGACATCGTCGACGGCATCGTCCGCGCCGTTGATCGCTGCACGGGACATCACCTTTACAACCTGGGAAATTCCAGCCCGATCGAGCTCGCGAGAGCTGATTGACGCCATCGGTTCGGCCCTTGGCAAGACGCCCAGGATCGAGCGCTTGCCCGAGCAGCCCGGCGACGTGCGCCAGACCTACGCCGACATCCATCGAGCGTCCACCGAATTGGGATATAGCCCCAAAACCCCTTTTCGGGAGGGCCTGGCGCACTATGTTAGCTGGTATCGAGCCAACCAGACGTGACGTCACTTCGGCGCCACGATCGGTGCCGCACCCCCAAGCCGATTCTTTCGCCACCAGGTCAATTCCGATCATGAATCCATTGCCCGATGGAAACGTCGTTACCGAACCGACCTCGCTGCGTGCGGAGTGACGACGACTCGCCCCGTGCGGCCGCGCTCGGCCTGGCACCGCTGATCCTCAGCTTCGACGTGGAAGAACATCACCGCATCGAGGCGGCTAGCGGCGTGGACGTTGACATCGAGGCGCAAGCCGGCTATCGCCAGCGGATGCGGGAAGCGACGGAGTGGATCCTCGATGAGCTTGCCCAGCGGCGAATCCTCGCCACGTTTTTCATCCTGGGGCAGATCGCGAAGTCGAGTCCCAAGCTGGTCCGCGCCGTGAGTGAGGCCGGGCACGAGGTGGCCAGCCATGGCTGGGACCACCGCCGAATTCACCTCATGACTCCCGAGACCTTTCGTGAAGACGTCCGCACGAGCAAGGACGCGCTTGAGCAAGCCTGCGGGACGGGGGTGCTGGGATATCGCGCACCGACGTTCAGCGTCGTGCGGCACACCGCTTGGGCCCTGGATGTGCTTGCCGAGCTCGGGCTGCTCTACGATTCATCGATCTATCCGGTTCGCCATGATCGGTATGGCGTGCCAGAGGCGCCACGGGGCCCGTTCCTGGCTTGCGGCCGTGAGCGCTGAGATCCTGGAGCTGCCGCCGGCAACCTTGCGGGTCGGGGCGGTCAACGTACCGATCGGCGGAGGCGGGTATTTTCGGCTGCTCCCTTTTCCCGTCATGAAGCGTGCGCTCTTGCTCTCGCGTCAAGACCCCGACTCCGGCGCGGTGGTGCTCTATTTCCACCCCTGGGAGTTCGATCCGGACCAGCCTCGGTTGCGGCTCGGGCGGCTCAATCGATTTCGCACCTACGTTGGCATCCGGCGCAGCCGCGGGCGTCTCCGCCGGCTCTTCTCAGACCCACCCTTCCTCCGCGCGGTTCACTTGGCTCGAATCCTGGAGGGGAGGCGAGCAGAGCTTGCGCGATTCCAGCTCTGAACTCGAAAAGCGTCCGCTGATCATGGATCGCCACGAATGATGTCTGAAGGAATCACGCCCATCCCGTTTTCGATGAGCGGTTGTCGCGGCGGCCATGTCGGGATAAATTAGCGAACGTGTCGAGCTTTCGAGTCCAAAGCGACTTGGGATGGGCCTTCACTCGAGTGGGTTTGCCGTAATCTGTAACGATAACATCACCCAAGAACCACGATGGCGGACAGGCTGGGTGAGCACCCCCAGCGCTCTTTAGCTCCACGTTCACCGGGTGAGGCGCTCGCCACGTAGTTGCTGAGACAGCCACCAAGTCTCCATGCGACCAAAGATATGACACACGGTACACAGCACTTGAACCTCTTGTCGAAGATCGACTCTGCCACGGTGCGCGTGGGTATTATCGGACTGGGCTATGTCGGTCTGCCCCTGGCGCGAGCCTTCGCGGAACGTGGAATCGCGGTTTTGGGGTTCGACGTTGACCCCGCCAAGATTGCCAAGCTCGAGCGCGGACAAAGCTACATCGGCCACATTCCCGACTCCATGGTTCGCCAGATGCGCGAGCAGGGTTTCGAGGCGACCCAGTCTTTCGAGAGGCTCGATGAGCCCGACGCGATCATCATTTGCGTTCCAACTCCGCTCACCGAAGCGCGCGAGCCCGACCTGACCTATATCGTCAAGTCGGCCCAGGCCATCGGCGCTCGGTTGCGACCCGGTCAACTTGTCGTGCTGGAAAGCACCACCTATCCGGGGACCACGCGGGAAGTGGTCTTGCCCCTGCTCACTACCCGCGGTCTGGAGCCGGGCCGCGACTTTTTTCTCGCCTTCAGCCCTGAGCGCGAAGATCCGGGCAATCCGCAGTTCTCGGCGCCGACGATTCCCAAGGTGGTGGGGGGCCTCGAGGCCGCAAGCCTGGAGCTGGCCGCTGCTCTCTACTCCAAGGTGATCGTCAAGGTCGTGTCCGTGAGCAGTCCTGAAGTGGCCGAGGCGTGCAAGATCCTGGAGAACACGTATCGGGCCATCAATATCGCTCTCGTCAATGAGCTCAAGATGCTCTACGACCGCATGGGCATCAACGTCTGGGAAGTCATCGAGGCCGCCAAGAGCAAACCGTTCGGATTCCAAGCCTTCTATCCCGGTCCGGGACTGGGCGGCCACTGCATTCCGATCGACCCTTTCTACTTGACTTGGGTAGCCCGCAAGCACGGCCTGGCGACCCGCTTCATCGAGCTGGCCGGCGAGATCAATACGTCCATGCCCTCGTATGTCGTCAGCAAGGTCGCAGACGCCCTCAACGAGGATGGCAAGCCGGTCAAGGGGAGCAAGATCACTCTCCTGGGAATGGCGTACAAGAAAGACGTTGACGATCCCCGCGAGTCCCCGGGATTCGAGCTCGTGGACCTGTTGCTGCACAAAGGTGCGATCGTCAATTACAACGATCCCCACATTCCCGTGCTGCCGTCGATGCGGCATTATCCTCATCTCAAGATGGCCAGCCAGGAATTGACTCCCGAATACCTGCAATCGCAAGACTGTGTCGTCGTCGTCACCGACCATTCAGCATACGACTGGAGCTGGATTGGCCAGCACGCGCCTCTGATCATCGACACTCGCAACGCCATGAAGAATGTGAGCTCGCCACTCGGCCGAATCGTGCGGGCATGAAATGGTGTTCTACGGGCTGTCTTTTCTCCTGGCCTGACGTCCAAGATAAGCCTCCTAACTAAGCCAAGACACTTAATCATCTTTTTTGCGTCCTGCCAGGATTTTGCTTGACTGATCATGACAAAACATTCACTCTACACTCATCCTTGCCTGGGCTGAAGCGTGCATACTTTCTGCATCGGTTCAGGCTTGTCGGTTTCAATCAAGGCGCCGGCGGCACAACGACCCCTTGAATGCGATGTGGTCTTGCGCCTTCCACACCTGAAGCGAGTTCAAAGGAGATCTGGAGCGACGTTGGCTTGATGATGGATACAAGCCCACGCCGCCCCTCACGGAGCGCGGAATGTCCTTGCCTCCCGGTCCCGATCAACCTGGTTGGTTTCAAGCCCAGTCCTGGATTGAGAATCCAGTGGATTTCTGGCGCGATTGTGCTGCTCAATTTGGAGAGACGTTCACCGTTCAGCTTGGGTCGCTCGGATCGATCGTCCTGTTCAGCCATCCCTCGGCGGTTCGTCAGATCTTCCAGTTGCCTGTCGAGGCATACGAATGCCGGCATTACAACGAACAATACAAGTACGTCATGGGTGAACAGTCGCTGCTTCTCTCGGACGGACCGCGCCATCGATCTCGGCGGCGGCTGCTGATGCCGCCCTTGCATCGGCAAACTTCGCCGGAATTCCTTCGTCTGATCCAGCGCCTCACCGAGCAGGCCGTGAACGACTGGCCGATGGGCAGTCCCTTTTCGATGAGGCAATCGAGCCACATTCTCTCGCTGCAGTTCATGCTTGTGGTGCTTTTTGGCAACATCGAGAGCGATCCATGCCGCCAGATCGTCGGGCTTTTCAGGGACGAGATTCTGCAAGACCTGGGCACCTGGAGCCCCTGGCGACGCTTCGGGCAGCTCAAGCCCAGGTTCCGCGAGTTGATCTCGAGAGAAATCCATGCGCGACGCACTCATCCGGAGGCCGATCAGGCCGACCTCGTGAACATCCTTTCGCACGCCCGCGATGAGAAAGGATCGCTCTACGAGGACGACGAGATCCACGACCATGTCTTCACGATGTTGACCGCCGGTGTGGACCCAACAGCGATCGCTTTGTCCTGGGCTCTGTACTGGGTTTGCGAGGTCCCCGAGGCCAAAGAGAAAGTGATTCAGGAAATCAAGTCGCTGGGTACGAGGCCAGATCCCGAGCAAATTGCGCAACTGAGCTATCTATCAGCGGTTTGCCAGGAAGCGTTACGAATGTACCCGGTGGTCCCAACCCCATCGGGCCGCAAGCTCACCACGCGGGTCGAGATCATGGGGCAAACCTATGATCCAGGAATTACCTTGCTGCCTTGCACGTTCCTGGTGCATCACCGCCCTGAGCTCTACGATGAGCCCGATCGTTTTCGTCCGGAGCGATTTCTCGAGCGCCGTTACGGGCCTCATGAATACCTCCCGTTCGGCGGTGGCAACCGGACCTGCATCGGTGCGACGCTGGCCTCTCTGGAGATCAAGATTGCCCTCGCGACCATCCTCGGCTGCCGGGCACTCGAGCCGGCCCATCTGGGGCCGGTGCGGCCGGTTCGCCATGGAACCTTACTGGCCCCATCGGAAGCCATGAGAATGATCGTTACCGGCCTCGCGAGCCCGACCGACGACCGAGATCCAGTTGAGCCGACTTGAGTCCGTGACCGCTTTTTCTTAACACTCTCAAAGATTTGCCGACGAATATGATCGCATCAACGTTAGTTGATACATTGCGTCATCGAGCCGATCATCTGGGTGATCAACTTGCTTATGCTTACCTCGAGCATGGTGCGGTCGAGACCGAGCACCTGACGTACGGCAGCCTCGACCAGCGGGCCAGGGCCATCGCGGCGCGGATACAGTCGATCTGCACTCCCGGCGATCGGGCATTGCTGCTTTACCCGGCCGGTCTGGAATTTCTCGCTGGTTTCTTCGGGTGCTTGTACGCGGGCGTGATCGCGATCCCCGCCCCGCCCCCGGAAGCGAGCAGACTGAAACGCACCGGTCCCCGCTTGCGAGCCATCGCCGCGGACGCCAAGACATCGATTGTGCTGACAACGGCAAGCATTCACTCGCTCATAGAAAACAGCGATACAACCGTATTCGAGGGGCTTAAGGAACATTGGCTGGAAACCGATCAGGTTGGTTCTGATCTTGCCGACTTCTGGCGGCAACCGGTGATCGACGACTCTCATCTTGCTTACCTGCAATACACCTCCGGTTCCACATCGGCGCCAAGGGGCGTGATGATCGGTCATCGGCAATTGGCATCGCACCTGGCCAGCTTGCAACGGATGTGCGGCTACACCCCGGACAGCCTGAGCGTGACCTGGATGCCCTACTTCCACGATTACGGTCTCGTGGAAGGGCTGCTGGAACCACTGCACAATGCGACCCCATGCTACGTGATGTCTCCTTTTGCCTTCATCAAGCGGCCGTTCTCCTGGTTGAAGGCGCTAAGTTTCTATCGTGCGACGCACAGCCAGGCCCCGAACTTCGCGTTCGACCTTTGCACACGAAGGGTGAACGCTTCCGAGCGGACCCAGCTTGATCTGAGTAACTGGCGAAGCGCCGGCTGTGCCGCCGAGCCGATCAATCCCCGCGTGTTGACCGCGTTTCATGAGGCCTTCAAATCGGCGGGCTTCCAGTGGCGAGCCTTTTGTCCAGCTTACGGCCTCGCGGAAGCGACCCTGCTGGTTTCCACCTGCCGGCAAGACGAGGATCCTGTCCTGCTCGCTGTCGATGCAGCGGCACTTGAGAACAACCGTGTCGTACCCGCGGCGGATGATCGAACCGGTTCACGAACGGTCGTGGGATGCGGCCGGATCTTTGATTCCACCAAGGTGGCCATCGTCCGACAAGACACCTTGACTCGATGCGCTCCGGACGAGGTTGGCGAAATCTGGGTCGCCGACGACTCGGTGGCGGAGGGCTACTGGGGGCGCGAAGCGGATACGAGGCAGACATTCCAGGCGTACCTGGCCGATACGGGGGATGGCCCCTTTCTTCGCACCGGAGACCTGGGGTTCATCAAGGACGGCGAGCTCGTGATCACGGGGCGCCATAAGGATGTCATCATCATCAGGGGAGCTAATCACTATCCCCAGGATATCGAATGGACCGTTCAATCGGCCCATCCCGGCTTGCGGCCGGACGGTGGTGCGGCTTTCTCAGTGTTCCTGGATGACGAGGAGAAGCTGGCCATCGCCCAGGAGGTTGAGCGGGATCATGTCCCAGATCTCGACACCCGCGCCATGGTCCAATTGATTCGCCAGGCCGTGAGCGAGGCTCACGAGCTGGACGTCTTCGCGGTCATTTTGCTCAAGCGGGGCAGCATCCCCAAGACCGCGAGCTCCAAGACGCAGCGACATGCGTGCAGGAATTTTTATCTTCACGGCGGTCCCGAGGTACTGTCGGGTTGGGTCGCGCCGACGCGAAAACGCGATCTCGTTCCCGACTGGCTCACGACCGGGAAACATGGCGGCTTGACCGCGCCGGCCGGGGCCACAGCGCCGTTGCCCAATGGCAAAGCTGACTCGGTTCAGTCCGATCCGACGGCGGAAGCCAGCCGGCGCAAGTCGGGCGAACTCATCGGCTGGCTGCGTGAATACGCAGCAGAGCGGATCAACTCGCGCTTGATGGACGAGCGGAGGTGCGTTCCTCCGTACATTGTGCTCGACTTCGGCAATCGCGGGATCATGGGACTGCAAGTACCCCAGACGCATGCCGGGCTAGGTCTACGCCTGGTTGACTCGCTGCGAGTTCTGGAGCAGGTTGCCGCGATTGATGTCAACCTGGCGGCGGTCGTTTTTCTTCACAACACGAACGGTATTCGTCCCATCCAGTATCATGCAAGGCCGTCCCTGCGCGACGAGCTGCTGCCGATCCTGGCCAGCGGGCGTGAGCTGGCCTCCTTCGCGCTCAGCGAACCGATCGCGGGCTCGAATCTCGCGGGCATCGCCAGCCTCGCGTTACCTCGAGCAGGTGGAGGCTGGCGACTGCGCGGCCTGAAACGCTGGAACGCCTCCTCGTGGGCGGGCGTCATCAGCGTGTTCGCCAGGCTGGTTGGTACAAATGGTAAGCCGGGCGGATTGTCCGGCTTCGCCGTTCGCCAGGGCACTCCCGGCATTCGAAATCGGCCCTGAAGCCCTGACGATGGGGTTACGAGGGAGCATGCAAAACTCGCTGTACCTTAACGATGTGCCCGTGGGCCCGGAACAATTACTGGGGGAACCGGGTAAAGGGATGGCGGTCGTTGAGGATGCGCTCTCGGTCGGCAGGGTCTGCACCGCCGCTGTCTGCCTGGGTGTGCTGAAGCGGTGCGCCCAGCTCATGGTCCGCTACGCCGGCCGCCGGGCCATCGCGACCGGCCGGCTGCTGGAGAATCCAATCACACTCGCCAAGCTGAGCACGCTGACGGCCCTCATCACCTCCAATGAAACACTGCTTTACGAGGTTGCCGCGCTTCTGGACGCGGGCACGGTCGTGCCACAGGAGATCACGATGGCCCTCAAGATTTCCACCTCAGAGGCCGCAGTCTGGGCCACCGGCGAGCTCGTGCAGATGCTGGGAGGCCGCGGCTATATGGAGAATAACATCGCCCCTCAATTGCTCCGCGATACGCGCGCGCTCACAATCGGGGAAGGCCCGACCGAAACGCTCTCCCTGAGCATCGGCCGCGCCGCCATTCAGACAGACGCGATCGGCCGGTTCCTGCACGACAGCTTGAACTCGCCGGACCTGGCACGGCAATTCAAGGATGATGCTCACCGAATCAATGAGCTCTGCGCGACGGGCCCTGATTCCCACCCGAACCGTTCGACGGCTGTATCATGGGCGTGCTGGCTCGTCGGCAAGGTCGCCTGCGACGCTCTCTTGCTGGCCGCGGTCCAAGCGGCGGCCGGCCGCGGGCTCGATGGGCGGCTGGTTCGCGCTCGCGAGCAAATGCGGCTGCGGTACGACCAGGGAGTCAGAGACGCGATTGATACCTCGGCTGGGAGATCGCGGTTCCTCACGCCGGTCGAGACGGTTGAAACGATCGCCGGTTATGCCGAAACCATCGGTGACGTTGAGCAGAATATGCCAGGCGAAGAACAGGCGCTTGACCCGCTCCTGAGACTGGCAGTCATCGCTACGCCAGAAGACGCTGCCATCGGGCTGCCTGGGGATCTGACGACGATCGGCTGCGAGACCGGGGGAGACGAAGCAAGGCCCCGGCCAGCCCAGCTACCAGACGCGAAGCTCACGCCCGAGTCGAAGCGGGCGCGACTGGAGCAACTCCTGAGGAAACAAATTGCCGAATCGGATTCTGCGCAGCATCGCAAGGACGTGAACCATTCAAACCGCTCTTCCTGATCGCCGCATCTTTTCCGTGGAGTATGTAATGCAAGGACAATTAGATCCAAGATCGTTCGTATCGACCCAGCGGTGGCTGATCTCCTGGCTGGCGGCCGAGCTCGATCTCGACGCCGATGGTATCGATGCCCATCAGACATTTCTCAGCTATGGCATGGATTCGATGCACGCCATGATGCTCGCCGGCGATCTCGAAGCCGCTCTCGGCACGCGCCTCTCTCCCACCCTGGCGTGGGATTACCCCACGATCAATGCGTTAGGCGAATTCGTCGTGACACAGGCGAGCCGGGAAAGTCAAAGCGATGACTCGCGCTTGTCAGACGTCTCGAGTGGCCGGATGCCAATCGACGCAGCAGACCCCAAAGCTCTTCTGTCACGGCTCGACGGCATGTCGGAGGAAGACATGGACACTCTATTGAATCAATACGTGCAAGCTTCTAAATAAAACGTTCGTTTAAATTCGAGTCATCGACGTCGAAGCGGTGTGCCAAGTCGCACTCGACGGCACCAAGGGAGCAAGAACAGCGGTGAATGACGTTCGTTCAGCACTCTCTTCTGAAGAAAAACGCGCCTCCTGGCCGGGCTTCTTGAGGAAAAAGCTCGCCAGCCGCTTCATGCGCGCCTGAGCCCTGGTCAGATGCGTCTCTGGCAGCTCCAGTCGCTCGAGCCGAACAATCCCGTTTACAACATTTCGATCGCCTATCGGCTCGACGGCACTCTCGACGCCGGTGCGCTGAGCAAGCCGTGCGCGCGATCGCGCGCCGCCACGAAAGTCTGCGAACCACATTTGTCATGGCGGCGGGAGATCCGGTTGGCGTGATCTCGAGCGAATCGCCGATCGCACTCGGGCGAATTGATCTGCGAGCCATCGCCACGGCCGAACGGCCGCGTCGGACAGAGGAACTCACCCTGGCTGAAGCCAGTACGCCCTTCGACTTGAACCAGGGCCCCTTGGGGCGATTCACGCTTCTGCAACTGTCTGATACCGAGCACGTCTTCCAGGTGACAACGCACCACATCGTTTCCGACCGCTGGTCATTGGGAATCATCGCGCATGAGCTGAGCACCTTGTACACGGCGTTTGTAGCGGGACAGGAGCCGACGCTCGGCGCTCCCCCCGCCGGCTACGCCTCGTTCGCGCGATGGCAAGCCGAATGGATCTGCCGGGAAAACATCGACCAGCAGCTTGATTTCTGGAGGGCCCAGCTTCGGGGACCGATCCCTGACTTGCGGCTACCCACCGACTTGCCGCCCCAGGCCGTTCCGTCATCGAAAGGTTTTCGGCGCGAATTCTCGGTGAATCCGCAGCTCTCTCTCCAGATCGAACGACTGGCTGCCGGTTCAGGCGTTTCTCCTTACGTGGTTCTCCTCACCGGGTTTGCCGCACTGCTGCACACGTATTCGGCTCAGCAAGACATGCTGATCTGCATTCCAGTTTCGGGTCGTCACCGACCGGAGACTCGAGGAATCGTCGGCTATTTCAACAATGTTCTTCCCCTCCGCCTGGACCTCAGGGGCCCCCTGTCGTTTCGTCAGCTCCTCGAGCGGGTGAACCAAGCGGCTCGCGAGACCTTTGAGCACCAGGACGTACCGTTTCAGCGTGTCGCCGAATTGCCTGACATCGCGCTCTTGCCGCTCAACCGGTGCATTTTTTCACTTCAGAACACTCGCAGTCTGTCACTTCATCTTCCCTCGGTCACCTCGACCTACCGCGATATCCCAACCGGCGCGGCTGACTTTGATATGGCGATGTTTCTCGAGCAGAAACCAGAAGGACTCACCGGATTCATCGACTTTCGCGCCAACCGGTTTAGCATGCGAAGCATCGACGAGATTCTGGCTCGGTTCGAAAACCTTCTGTTGGGGTTCTGCGAGAATCCGGATCAGATCCTGGAGGAGCCGCCGTCGCGGGACAGTGACCCGTTACCAAGCTCCAGCGCGACCGAGAATGGCGTGGCCTCGGGACCGATGTTACCCGTCTCTGCCGAGACCGACCGGCCCGCGGCTTCCGGCCTGGGGCTGCCGCGAAACGAGCTGGAAAGGCGATTGATCGCGATCTGGCAACAGTTTTTCCCAGCCCGCCAGATCGGGCGGGACAGTGACTTTTTTGAGCTCGGGGGGCATTCGCTTCTGGCCGCGCGCCTCTTCTCATGCATCGGAGATTTCCTGGGCAAGGAACTTCCCCTGGCCCTCCTCCTGAAGGCGCCGACCATCGCCGCCATGAGCGACCTTCTCAATCGAGAAGGATGCACTCCGTCCTGGTCTTCCCTGGTTCCCATTAACACCGAAGGCTCCAGGCCGCCGCTGTTCCTGGTGCACGCGGGGGGTGGCAACATCATCTCCTACCGCACACTGTCGCGATACCTGGGGGCTGACCAGCCCGTCTGGGGCTTGCAGGCGCAAGGTCTTCGGACGGGACAGGAGCCCTCATACCAGATCGAGAACATCGCGGAAAGCTACCTGGAAGCCATCCGTTCGCAGCAATCGCGCGGGCCTTTTTATCTTGGAGGCCACTCCATGGGCGCCCTGATCGCCCTCGAGATGGCGCAACGGCTCCAGAGGCTGGGAGAGCAGGTTGCCTTTGTGGCGATCCTCGATCATGCCGGCCCCGACGCCCGGGTTGGCTGGATCGACTGGGTCCGATGGCAGTTGATCTGTTTATCCCAGTTGGAAGTACCGGATCGATGGCGATTCGTCAGCGATCGATTGGGATACAGGGTCCGCGTCAATCCCAAGCTTCCCAACCTGCTGCGTCGGATCGCGGCCGGATCGCTCGACAAGAAAGACGGTCGCAGAAAAGCAAGGACGAGGCTGCGCCAGCTTCAGGCATCATTGGAGGCGCTTGAGAACTACAAGATCCGGCCTTATCCCGGACGGATCGATCTCTTTGCGCCTTGCTGGCCGCGCCCAGAATCCACGCAGACGCCTGGGGCGGTTGGGGTCGGACAGGCTTGGGAGGCGTCGTGGTTCACGAGATCCCAGGCCACCACATGAACATGCTTGACGAGCCTCATGTCCAAGTTCTGGCCGCCGAGCTTCAGATGGCGCTCGACGAGGCTCGAGCCCAGGCCGCAGAACCGCATGGGTACCCGCACAATCCGTGCGATCCAATCGATCACCGCGAGCCCTCGACTGCCCCCGATCCTGATGGCGCAACTTGCGAGCGCACCCCGATTCGCCGTGCATAGCCGTTCTCCAACCGAACCCAGGCTTTCGCTCAATGCATTCCTCGTGCGCCTGCACATTAGAATTGCAGTCGTTGCAAGCTTATCGGGCTGATCGGGCCTGACCAGGTCGCAAGCCCTCGGATGGCTCGCTCCTTGCCGGATCGATTCGTCGACGAGTCATCTCCTGAAGGCACAAAGCTTTCTCGTCATGGTCCAAGGGCTTGCGAAACACTGCTCCAGTTTCGAGCCGCCTTTCTCCAACTGGTTGCCGGTCTTGATCTTTAGTTCGCGGCATGAATCTTGCTCTTCCCATCTTGCGCGAGCTAACATATCGGTGTGCGATCCCCGAGCTCACAACGGGATTGAATGAGTTCAGCAACGGAAGGTGGGGTGGGCAGCACGATATGGGACACTCGACGAAGATGAGCGTCGTTGCCGCGGCTCACGAGAGTTCCCTGCTCTTGACTCTCGAAGAAATTAGCCAGCTTGTTTCGCATTCGCACAATCCTCATGAAACGCTGGAGAATATCGTCCGGCTGATCCAGGGCCGATTCGGCACGGATGTCTCGTCGGTTTACCTTGTCGAGCCCGAGCGTGGCGAACTTGTCCTGGCAGCCACGGTCGGGCTCGATCCATCGGGCGTCGGTCGGGTGCGGATGAAATTCAATGAGGGCCTGACGGGGCTGGTGGCCGAGCGCATGGCCGCGATCATGGAACCCGATGCGCGGACGCACAGCCGTTTCAAGTACTTTCCCGAAGCGGGGGAAGATTCCTACCACTCGTTCCTGGGTGTGCCGCTGATCGAGTCTGGCGTGGTTCAAGGCGTGCTCGTGGTCCAGACGGTGGAGCGGCGAGCTTTCTTTCCCAACGAGATCCGGATGCTCGTTGCCGCAGGGCGCAACTCGCTCCCGTGGTCTCCGGAGCCCGCCTGCTGGAGCGAGTCGCGGCGGCAGACAGCCAGATTGCGGAAGTGCTTGTGCCCAGGCTGCCTCGGCCGCAAGCACGGTCGCTCGCTGGGTCCCCACTTTCCTCGGGGACGGGGTTGGGACAAGCTTATCTGATTGATCAGACCGGCGTCCTGGGTGACCTTCCCGAGGAGCTTGAAGCCGACGTCGCGGTCGAGACTCAGCGGCTTGCGACGGCGATGGAGGCCGCTCGCGAAGAAATCACGCGCCTCAGCCGGCGAATCTCGTTCCTTGTCGGCGAGGACCACGGAGCCATCTTGCAAGCGCAGCTCATGATTCTTCAGGACAGCACCGTCGAGCGAGACCTGGCAAGCTGTCTGGCCTCGGGCGCCACGGCGGAGTCGGCTCTGGCTCGCACTCTGGACACCTATGTCGCACGGTTTCAGAAACTCGCTAACCCGTTTTTCCGAGAACGGGTCTTTGACATTCGAGACGTCTTTCGCCGCATCTTCTGGCACCTTCGCCCCAGGCAGCTAGCAATCGCCAGCGGCGTACAGGCGCTCGTGCTGGTAGCTCATGAAGCATCGGTGCTCGATCTCTTCTCGGTCGATCTCGACCATCTGGTAGGCGTGGTCGTGGAACACGGCGGGCCGCAGAGCCACGCGGTGATCATCGCCCGCAGCCTGGGCATTCCAATGGTCGGTCAGATCTCCGGTTTGCTGGATCAGATCAAGGCCGGCCAGCTCGTCCGCATCGACGGGACCCTCGGCCACGTCGAGCTCGATCCATCAGTCGCGAGCGATCAGGAGTCCGCGTCGCTTGCTGCACAGGTGGCAGCACCAAGCGGCGCTCGAAACGGGTCGATGGCGGCCGTCGTCAACGATCGCCCTGGGATGCCTCGAATCGAGGCCAACGTCAACCTCCTCAATGAGGCCGCGAGAGTCATCGACAGTGGGGCTTGCGGGGTCGGGCTTTACCGCTCCGAAATGCTCTTCCTGGCCCGTCGCACCTTGCCAACCGAGGAAGAACAGGTCGAGATCTACCGCAAGCTGATCGAGGCGCTTGACGGCCGCCCCACAACGATCCGGACGTTCGACCTGCGGCCCGACAAGCTGGCCCATGGCTCCTGTGCTCCCTCGTCGTCGGCCCAGGCGCTCGACTGGCGGCTGGTGCACGAATCTCCCATCCTGCAACGGCTGTTCAAGGACCAGGTACGCGCCATTCTTCGGGCAGCGGCCGCTGGGCCTGTCCGGCTCTTGATTCCCCTGGTGACGCGAAACAGCCTGCTCGACTTCGCCATCGCCACCGTGGAGCAAGCCCGAAACGAGCTGATTCTCGAGGGCCTGGAACACGGGGAGGGCGTGCCGCTCGGTGTCACGATCGAGGTCGCGGCCGTCGTTCCCCTGGTCGCCCTTTGGTCGCAACGCGTCGATTTCTTCGCGCTGGGAACCAACGATCTGATCGCCTCGGCGCTTGGGATCGACCGCGCCGACCCGGTCGGCGCGCTCGACGACGACCTTCTCCATCCCGGCCTGATCCGCATGATTGGCGAAGTCATCTCGTCCGCTCACACAGCGGGGCGGCCCGTTTCCGTTTGCGGCGAGATGGCGTCCGACCTCGACGGCGCTCTCGTGCTCGCCGCCTTGGGCGCCGATTCGCTAAGCCTGGCCGTTCACCGTGTCGGCCCGGTCTGTCAGCACCTGGCCGGGATCGACGCCGGTTCTCTAACGGAACTCGGATCAAGATTGATCGAAGCTTCCACCGCCGAGCAAATCAAACAATTGCTTGTCGATAAGATCATGTCCTCACCCGAACTTGCCGGAGCCGGCGCGACCGGCCTTCGCTAAGGGCAGTGCCGGCGGAAACAAGAGCGCCCGTGCAAGCTGCAACTGTTCATGAACAATCGGCGTAGCGGCCGCGGGTATCGTATTGCCGCTCTGCTTGCCGATGAATCTGTCCAAGTGGCTGATCTGGAGGCCTGCCGCGGCGAAACGCCGGCGCTTGAGCATCAGGTTGAGGGCCGAGTAGCCACGCAGGAGGCGAGCCGCGACGGAGCCCGGAACCCCGGCCTCCTTGAGAAGACCGTACTCGTACCTGAAGCCGCGTTGCCGACCGGCGAAAACAGGACCTCCACTCGTCGGGTACGGCGGCGCCGGCGAAGGAGCAAGCGGTGGCGGAGCACCCGTCGCAAGCAAGGGAACAACGTCCCCAAGATAGTAAGCAGGCACCGCTTCGTGTGAAGGTACAATGCCCGATATGTTGTAATAAACAACATGCTGTACGGCGGCCGCGGCAGGGACTTCGCCCCAGGGGATCAGGAAGTGCTCATCGGGGAAAACCGCGGCGGTGGCCGCCGTTTGCTGGTAGAAGATCTCCGTTTCATTCACGCCGGCCGGAATCACCAGCGGCGGGTCGCTGGTCGCGGTCTGGAACGCCAGAAACTCCTGCCGCGCCAGCGCGCCGATGGGGCCGGTCGAGGAGCTGTAATAGGCGACGGGGCCATTCCGCGCGGGATGCGGATCGAGCAAGGTCAGCTCGAGGTATCCCCCGGCGAACGGAGGGGCCGACCTGTTCAAGAGACCGGCGACCAGGCTCACCACGTCGCCACCCCGGCTGTGGCCGATCAGATGCACGTTGACCATATCGCCCGGCTGAATCGGCAGGCTGGCGATCGCCTGGCCAATCTGCGCCGCCATTCCCTGAGCCGCCTCCGCGGCCGTCCCCGCGGCCGCGACGCGCTAAGCTGAGCCCAGTTGAAGGCGATCGCCGCGTCATAACCGTCGGCCTTGAGACCCGCCGCAACGGAACTGACCCAGGACGGAAAGACCCCATCAAACTCCAGGCCGTGCGTCACCGCGCCGACGATCCAGGTGCGGAACGACGCGAGATCGACGGCCTGACTGGTCTCGCCTGTCTGATTGGACGGATCGGCAACGGCGAGCACGAATTCCTCGGCTGGGTTGATGTCAAGCGGTTGAGTCAGGCTCACGTTCACCTGGTGCGATCCCAAGCTCAACTCCGCGACTTGCAGCGTCGTCTGGCCGACTAGAACGCTGGAGGAACCAAAGGCCGCGCTCGGCGATCGGTAGATTCCCAGCGTCATGGGCACGGCCAGAGGGGCTCCGGTGACTGCGTAACTTGCCGAGACCAGCGAAGGCGAAAGTGCCGTGGCGCTGATCATGGTCAATTGACCCATGAGCGCCGCCGGCACGGTTCGCCCCTCGAGTTGTTCCACCCGGCCCAGCCATCGCGCGTGCTGCCGCGCAGCCTGCGCGCTCTGTCGTCGCCGTGCGAGACCCATTTCCCGCGAGTGACGAGAAGAAGCTCATGTCTGGCGTTTCCCTTGAGACAAGGCCCGACGCGCATCAACTCTCCGGAGATAGAGCGGCCGCGGACGGCCCGGCGGCTTCCTGCCGCAAGCGCAGCCCGATCGGCAGCGAGTCGCCCAGGGCCTGTCCTTCCTGGGCCGCCTCGAGCTCGCGGTATTCCCGGACGGGAAGCATCACTCCCATCATCGGCTCCCAAGCTTTCGAGGCGCTGGAGTACCTGCTCGCGAATTCGATCAGATACGTCGCGGCACGATCGCCGGAAAACCGCGCAAGCTGCGCGAGGGCGAAGATGGCGTCGCTGGTCTCTCGGCCGGGAGCGTACTGGCGATTGAGAAGAACCTTGATCCAGCGCTCGGCTGCCTCTGCTCGGACGACGGTATTGGCCGGGCCGTACAAAGGCACACGCGCGCCTAGCCGGCCCAGGCACCAGAGCGTGTAACCACTTGGTGACGGCCTTGCCAGGTCCTTGGCGAGGGGCTCTCCGAGACCTTCTTTGGCCTCGGGGGCCAGTCGTTCCAGGCTGGCGGCGCAGCGCCACATCTCGGCCAGCTCGTGCGGCTCCGGCTTGGGCCGGCCGGCCTTCTTGGATGGGCTTGATCCTTTCACGGGCACCAGGAATGGAGCGATGCGGCGATAGATCTCGTCATGGTGCTGACGGCTCAGGCCGGCCGCCACGCGTCGCCAGAGAATCCACCACTCGGCCCAGCATCTGCACGTCTTTCTGATGCCGCACGCCCTGATGGAAGAGCGGCCAGAGAGCCTTGAGACGAATGTCGTCAAGCGGATAGCCCCGGCCGGGTCGCAGCGAAAACCCAGCAAGGTTGAACCATCGAGTTTCGTGCTGGGGGCTCTTCGTCCGCTGGTCGGCCAGGTCGCGCAGCGGCTCCCAGAACGCACGCAAGGCCGAGGGAGGCCACTGGTCGCGGGGAACGTCGAGCAGCTCCTCGAGCCGCTTGACCAGGCGCGCAGGACCCGCTTCCGAACTGGCCGCCGAGGCGGGCGCTTCAAACGCCGCGCGAATCGCCGAGGTGGCGGCGTCGAGCTCCGATTGCTCGATGATCACGCGGTCGGCCTCCTCGCTCGTTACCGTTGACCGCGCAGTAGGCTGGCCGGCGGGTCCGCGAAGCTGGATCTGTAGCCGCCAGCGGCGGTCGTCGGTGCGCGACTGACACCAGAGCTCGATGGTTCCCACCTCCGTCACCCGGGCGGCCAGGCTCACGGGCACACGCTCGGCCTTCGCCTTGCGGCCCACGCGCATCAGGCTTTGAAGCGGCGGCAGCTCACGAATGGAATCGGGATCGGCGGCCACCAGGGCGCCCGGCTTGTCATCGGGCCGCACCGAGCTGCTGGCAAGAGGAAACACCACCGGCTGGCCCATCAGCAAATCGAAATCGTGGCCGGCGATCGCGATCTCGTCTCCCTCTTGCGCATTGCGCGGCACCACGCACATCCACGGCTTGTTCGCGTGCTGCGTTTCGAGCCCCACGTAGAACGATCGGGCCGTGCCGCCGCCGATCCGGATGCCGCCGCCCCGGCGAACCACACCGTAATACGCCGCGCCCTGGGCGACCGCCAGATCGAGCGAGGCGTTGGTCAAAACGCGTGGCGCGTAGGTCGGCCCGGGGTCGTCACTGAACCACGAGCTGATCACCTCGACGATCCGGCCGCGAACGCTCTCCGGCGTGAGCGCCCCGCCGTTGAAGAGGATGGCGTCGGGCCGAGCGGGTCGGTCTTCGGGTTGATGCCCCCCCTGCCCGATCGCCTCGGCACGATGCCGGCGCAGGAAGGCACTGATATGCCTGGGCACCGCCGGGTCGGCCACGAACGGCAGCCCGAACTCTTGCAGGCCGCTCCTCGCACCGCGCTGCGGCTCTTCACCGCGTGAGACCATGGGGAAGAACCCATCGAGCGCGATCGCCTGCACCTCCTGCCGCGTGAGCTCCGACTGGATGCTGCCGCCGATGATCCTGGAGCCGCGTCCGGCGATCGTCACCGGCCAGCGCTCCAGGAGCGGCTGCTGCTGAACAAGCAGCTTCTCCTTGGCGGTCCGGCAGGCGAACCGCAAGGCGCTCCACTGCTCGGTATCCAGCCGCATTCCCCCCAGCTTCTTCTCCACATGGTGCGCCAGGGCCAGATCGATGTTATCACCCCCCAGCATGAGATGATCGCCCACGGCCACGCGCCGGAAACCGGGGCCGGTCGGCGTCTCGACGACCGTGATCATGCTGAAGTCAGTCGTGCCGCCGCCGATGTCGCAGACCAGGATCAACTCCCCTGCCCGGACCTCGCGCTGCCACCGGTCCTGGTGCGAGACGATCCAGCAATAGAACGCCGCCTGGGGCTCCTCGAGCAAGGTCACCGAGGCCAGCTCGGCTTTCTTGGCTGCCTCGAGCGTCAGCTCACGCGCTGCCTCGTCGAACGAGGCTGGCACGGTGAGCATTACTTCCTGCTGTTCGAGCCGCCGCGTGGCGTCATCGCGCGCCATCGCGTGGTTCCACGAATCACGGATGTGCCTCAGATAGGCCGCCGAGGCCTCGACAGGAGAAATTTTGGCGATCTCGGGCGGGCTGCCCCAGGGCAGGATCCCCGCCTCACGATCGACGCCGGGATGGCAAAGCCAGCTCTTGGCGCTGCTGACCAGCCGGCTGGGCACCCGGGCACCCTGAATCCTTGCGAACTCGCCGACAATCCGATCATGCTCGTCGCCCCAGGGCAACCGCGCCGCGCCCGGCGGAAGCTCGGGGCCACCCGCCAGATACAGAAACGAAGGCAGCATCGTCCGCGGCGCCGTCTCACCCGGAGCGACCAGTTGCGGCACATCAAAATTCCGGATATCCGCCGTGGGCCGCTCGCGCCCCTTGGTGTCGACATACGCCATCGCGCAGTTGGTCGTGCCCAGGTCGATTCCCACAATGTACCGAGATCGTGTCATTCCAGATTCCCCGACCCAAGTCGCGTCCGCGGCGTTTTCACTGGTACATCATAAGAGGCGGAGGCCGGTTCGTAAAACGGACCTCGCGCAGCCGATCAGATTGCTGCTTCCCGCCAGGCGGATGGCATTTGGCACATCCTCAGCAAGTATGCAATATCTCAGGGCCGGTTCGGCCGCCGGAGCGAGTGAAACCACATCCGCGAACACAGCGCCTTGCCTTTGACCGCCGGGCTCGTTTGCCTGTAAGCTAGAAACAAGCCGATTGGAGAACGAGTATGCCCACGGAACGCATCGATGATCTCAGAGCCTTTCGCGAGTTCATAGATGGCCAGCTCGGCAACGGAGGAGCGGACCTCACGCCCGAGGAGTGCCTAGACCTCTGGATCCTGGAGAACTCCTCCGAATCAGAGCGTGAGGCTCGAGTCGCGGAGATCCAGCAAGGACTGGACGACCTGTACGCCGGCCGTACGCGACCCGCCCGTGATGCTCTCAATGAGCTTCGGCGGAAACACAACCTGCCGGAAGCATCATGAGCTTCCACGTGGAGATTACCGAAACAGCCTATGCCGATCTTGATCGCATGCTGGGCTGGCTTGCTGAGCGCTCGCCCGAGGCGGCCCCTCGACTCTCGGCCCAGTTCGAGCGAGCTCTCAATCGCCTGGAGACTTTTCCCTTCTCCTGCGGACAGGCTTACGAAAACTCGCTCGTCGGCGAGGATCTCAGGCACCTACTCTTTGGCATTCGGAAAGGCCGCTCCTACCGTGCCTTGTTCGTGATACGCGGCGAGGTTGTCACCATTCTTCGTATCCGTGGTCCAGGGCAGCAGCCTGCTACTCGCGAGGATCTGGGCATCTGACCGCGATAGGAAATCAAAACGACTTAAGAAAGGAGAACCCATGTCTGGGATCCAGCGCCGGGACTTTCTGACAGGGGCGGCAGCGGTTTCGGCCGCCACGACCGCGGTACTGGCCGGGACCGGGCAGGCCGAAGCCGGGCCGCCTGCAACCGGCGACAACCCGCCCGAGCCGATCCGTGGCCACGAGGGGGCAAAGATCCTCGGCCCGAGGAACCCTGCTCGAGAGGCCCAGAGCCCGGATAGGATCAGGCCGCCGGCGACGGACAGCGGCACGCTGCCGACCTTGAGATGGTCCTTTGCCGACAGCCACGTCAAGATGAGGGAAGGCGGCTGGTCGCGGCAGACGACGATCCGCGAGATACCCTCCTCCACGGACCTCGCCCTGGTCAACATGCGGCTCAAGGCCGGCGGGGTCCGCGAGCTGCACTGGCACAAGCCGGCCGAGTGGGCCTTCATGCTCAAGGGCCGGGCGCGGATCACCGCCGTCGACGAGGAAGGCCGCGCCTTCCAGGACGACGTCGGCGAAGGGGACCTGTGGAACTTCCCGTCCGGCATCCCGCACTCGCTCCAGGGCCTGGAGGGCGACGGCTGCGAGTTCGTGCTCGTCTTCGACGATGGGAACTTCAGCGAAGACAGCACGTTCTCGGTCACCGACTGGCTCGCCCATACCCCCCGAGAGGTCCTGGCCAAGAACTTCGGCGTGCCCGAGCGTGCCTTCGCCGGCATCCCCGACAAGGAGCTTTTCATCTTCCAGTCGAAGGTGCCCGGCCCGCTCGCCGCGGACCGGGTCACCGGCGCCGGGCCGGTGCCCATGTCCTTCAGCTACCGGCTGCTCGCCCAGGAGCCGATCCGCACGAAGGGCGGTACGGTCCGCATCTCGGACTCGACCACGTTCCCGGCGGCGACGACGATCGCCGCGGCGTTCGTCGAAGTGGAGCCCGGCGGCATGCGCGAGCTGCACTGGCACCCGAACGCGAACGAGGCGCAATACTACATCTCCGGCCAGGCGCGGATGACGGTCTTCGCCGCCGACGGCACGGCGGGCACCTTCGACTACCAGCCGGGTGACGTCGGCTTCGTGCCGCGGAACATGGGCCACTACATCGAGAACACGGGCACGACGAAGCTGCAGTTCCTCGAACTGTGGAGGACCGACAAGTTCGCCGACGTCTCGCTGCGGCAGTTGCTGGCTTTCACGCCGTTCGACCTGGTGCAGGCGCACCTGAAGATCGACAGGTCGGTCCTGGCGAATATCCCGACGCACAAGACGCCGGTGGTCCCCGGCTGACCCCGAGCGGCAGTCGGCCCGCACGATCCGCGCCGCTCTTGTCAATGATCCTACGTCCCTGGCGTGAAGGACCGGCCCTGTACCTGCAGCCTACGTGGGGAAAGGGGACGGTGGGGAAAGGAGACGGGCGCGGGAAACGGGACGCGGCTCCTCACCTGACTGAGTCGCGTCCTCTTACCTGAGTCCCAATCGCCTTGAAATGATCCCCTTTTGCTGGGGACAGGCTTACGGAAACACGCTCGTCAGCGAGGACGTCGGGCACGTCTCGTAAGGATGATTTCCACGATCTTGCAAGCCTGCCGCGCAACGAAAATGACCGGTTTCACGACAACCGCGCGATCACGGCCTCGGCGGCGACCCGGCCCGATTCGGCTCCGCCGTTCATGAATCCCTGCCAGTCGAGGCTCGTGTGCTCTCCCGCGAAGTAGAGCCGGCCCACAGTCAGGCCCTCGGCTCCTCTGATGCCCGTCCACTGGCCGGGCCGGTAGGCTGCGTAACTGGCTCGAACGAACGGATTCGAGGGCCAGTAGGCACGAAGCGCCGTGCCCAGCCACTGATCGCTGACGCCGGGAAAGACTCGGTTCAGCTCGGGTAGCAGCCGCCTGGCTTGATGCTCTGCCGACCCATGTCGGAGGGCAAGCGCCTGGTCTCCTCCGGGGTAAATCGTATAGGCGCCATAGGGGCTGGACTGCTCCCGGCTGCTGTCCCAGCCCGATTGGTAGGACAGGTCGGCGTAGGAATCGCCGCCAAAACCGACCGTTCGCCAGGCGCGGTTCTGGAAACCCAGAATCAGCTTGGCGTCAACGCCATATCCAAGTTCCTGGATCGCCTTTTGCTTGATCGGCGGCAGCGTGACACGGAGATCGACCTCGCGCAGAATGGTGAACGGAATCGCCAGGATCACAAAATCGGCATTCACCTCGCGGCTGCGTCCACCCGCCGTCTTGAATGTCAGCACGTACTGGCCGCTCGAATCGCGGCGCAGGGCTTTGAGCCGATAACCGAGCTGGATCTGGCTTGCGACCTGGTCTGCCAGGGCCGCGACGATCTGATGATTTCCTCCTTGAACCTTGAATCGCTGATCGCTCGACCCATAAATCTCGAACCCTTCCGAGGTATCGGTACCGATCGTCAAGACGAAGTTCAGGGTCGATTGATCTTCCAGGTTCAAACCAAATTCGTTGACGTAAGCCGCCTCGAGGCACTTTATACAGCCAATCGGACCCAGCGTTCCTCTGCAGATACATGCGGAGGTTCGTTCGATCGAGCCTGGCGTCGAACGGTGAGTGGCTGTCAAAACTGATGGTATCGCTGAGTTGGGCGACGTCGTTGTCGACGACAGTGGCCAGGTCCTGGAATGCCGCGATCACCTCGGCCTCGCTTCGCAGCCGGCCATCCGCGAAGTAGGCGACTTGAAGTCCAGCTTCATTGGGCGCCTGGGTGTCGATGAGGCCGAAACCAAAGGTCGATGCCAGGGCGAGCATATCGTCATGATCGCTGTCGATGAATTCGCCTCCGAGTTCGCTGTAAACTCCAGGCGCCACGGCACCCGTCGCGGTCTGGATCCGCCCGCCGATATGGTCAGAGCCTTCAAAGAGCGTCACGGAGAATCCCGCATTGGCCAGCAGAGCAGTCGCATTGAGGCCAGCGATGCCCGCTCCCACCACCGCGATCTTGGCGCTTCCCCGAGACGCGAGTGCAGGCCTCGTATACACCGCCAGCAGCCCGGCCGCCGTTCCCTGCAAGAAGCGGCGGCGACCGGCTCTGGGAAGCTGTTTTCCACTGAATCGTTGGTTTTCGAGCCGAGCCGCATGAAAGGCACGTCGAAGAGCGGAGAATATTGGCGATCGCCCACTCGATACATGACGGATCTCCAGGATGTGAGTCGCGGCCGAGGCTAAATGCGAGTGGCAACATTCGTAACATGAAAGAGCGCACAGAAACAGAACAGAAACATAACCATCGAGAGGAATCGTTTCAAGGAGACGAAGAAAGAAGAAAGGCGATGAGATAAGACGAGGAACCCGGGACGCAGCGAGATTTCCTCCGCTTCTCACTGCTTCGCGAGATTCTGTTCCCAGCCAGCAATGCAGTCGGTAGACTCGGCGGCCATGTCCGAGATCACCCAGCTCCTTGACGCCGCCGCGGCCGGCGACCGCCAGGCGGCGGCCCAACTTCTTCCGCTCGTCTACGACGAGCTGCGGAAGCTCGCCGCCGCGCGGATGGCCGCGGAGAAGCCCGGGCACACCCTCGACGCCACCGCCCTGGTGCATGAGGCTTACCTGCGGCTGATCGGTGACCAGCACTTCGCCGGCAGAGCACACTTCTTCGCCGCCGCGGCCGAGGCCATGCGGCGGGTGCTGGTCAACCATGCCCGGGACCGCAACCGGCTGAAGCGTGGTGGTGGGCGGAGCCGGGTTGATCTCGACCGGCTCACCGGCCCCTCGGTCGCCACAGACGACGACCTGCTCGAGCTCGACGATGCCCTCGGCCGTCTGGCGAACGAGTTCCCCACGGCCGCCGAGCTGGTGAAGCTGCGGTTCTTTGCCGGGCTGACGCTGGGCGACGCGGCCCAAGCCCTGGGCATCCCCCGCCGGACCGCCGACCGGCACTGGGCGTTCGCCCGGGCCTGGCTGGCCGACGCTCTGGGCGGGTAATTCGAAAAATTTTCGGAATCCTTGGCGCACTGCCGGGCCCAACGGGGCATTGTGTGGAGAGAAACTGACCCGGAGGTGAACCGATGCCCGACGCCGACCATCCCAACTTGATGACCATTTTCGCCGAAGCCCTGGAACGGACCGACCCGGCCGATCGGGCCGCCTACCTGGACCAAGCCTGTGGGGGCAACGCCGCGCTCCGCCGGCGGGTCGAGGCGCTGCTCGCCGCCCACGACGGGGCCGGGCGGTTCCTGGAAGGCGACCCCACCGGGATTTCCGACGCGACGTCACCCGAAGCCCTGGAAACAACCTCGGCTTCCGGCGCGGAAACCCGTCTGCCGTCGGAAGTGGCCACTGCGGAAGATCGACCGGACGGCACGACCGCGGGCTGCGCCCGGGCGGACCGCGCCGGGGGATCAGGTGTCGGCCAGGTCATCGCCGGCCGATACACCCTGCTCGAAGTCCTCGGCGAAGGGGGGATGGGCACGGTTTACCGGGCCGAGCAGACGGCGCCGGTGCGCGCGGATCGTGGCACTGAAGCTCATCAAGATTGGGATGGATTCGCGCACTGTGCTGGCTCGGTTCGACGCCGAGCGGCAGGCGCTGGCGCTGATGGATCACCCCAATATTGCCCGCGTCTACGACGGCGGCACGACCGAGGCCGGCCAGCCGTTCTTCGTGATGGAGCTCGTCGAAGGACAGCCCATCACGGAGTACTGCGACCGCCTGAGACTCTCGGTACGGGCTCGGCTGGAGTTGTTCGTCTCCGTCTGCCAGGCCGTGCAGCACGCCCACCAGAAGGGGATCATCCACCGCGATCTCAAGCCCAGCAACGTGATGGTCACCGAGGTGGACCCGGCCGGCGACGCCGAAGATCATCGACTTCGGAGTCGCCAAGGCGACGGAATTCAAGCTCACCGACCAGAGCCTCGCCGACACCGGGGCGATCGTCGGCACGCCGACGTACATGTCGCCCGAGCAGGCCGACCCGTCCTCGATGGACATCGACACCCGCACCGACGTCTATGCGCTGGGCGTCATCCTCTACGAGCTTGCTGGCGGGTTCGCCGCCGCTTGATGCCAAGCAGTTCAAGCGGGGCGCCATCCTGGAGATGCTGCGGATGGTGCGCGAGGTCGACCCGCCCAGCCCGAGCACCAAGGTGAGCACAGCGGATGCGTTGCCGAGCATCGCGGCCAGCCGCGACATCGACCCGGCGCAACTGAAGCGGGCATTGCAGGGGGATCTCGACTGGATCGTGATGATGGCACTGGAGAAGGACCGCACCCGGCGCTACGAGACGGCGAACGGCTTCGCGGCCGACATCCTGCGGCACCTGGCGCACGAGCCGGTGGTGGCCGCCCCGCCGAGCCGGACTTACCGGCTGCGGAAATTCGTGCGGAAGCACCGAGTCGCGGTGCTCGCCGCAAGTCTAGTGATCCTGGCGCTAGAGGCGGGAATGGCCGGGACGACCTGGGGGCTGATCGAGGCCAGGCGTGCACAGTTTTTCGCCGAGGCCGGAGAAAAGCTCGCCGGCGAACGGCTCGTGCAGGTCTATGCCGAGAAGAAGAAAGCCGAGGAGGAGAAGACGATCGCCCAGACGGTGCGCAACTTCCTGAAGAACACGCTGCTGGCTCAGACAGATACGCGGACGCAGGCCTACGATTTGTTAAAGGCAGGCGAGTCCTCTTCCGGGGCGACCCTGAACCCGACCATTCGCGAACTGCTCGACCGTGCCGCCAAAAAACTGGCGCCGGACCGTATCGAAGCGAGCCTCCCGAAGCAGCCCCTGATCCAGGCCGAGATTCTGCAAACGATTGGCACCACCTATCGCAATATCGGCGAGCCAAAACTTGCGATCGACTTTCTGAAACGCTCCGAAGCCCTTCGCCGGCAACACCTCGGCGCCGAACATCCGGACACGCTCAGCAGCGCGAGCATCCTTGCCATGGCTTACTGCGATCTCGGCAAGCTCGATCTGGCCCTGCCGCTTTTCGAGGAGACACTCAACCTCAGGAAGGTCAAGCTCGGTCCCGACCACCCCGATACGCTCCGGTCCATGGGCTACCTTGCCGTGGCCTACATAGAGGCCGGCAAGCTCGACCTGGCCCTGCCACTTTTTGAGGAAACGCTCAAGTTCCAGAAAGCCAAGCTCGGCCCCGAGCATCCCGACACGCTCATGAGCATGACTAACCTCGCCGTGGCCTACAACCGGGCCGGTAAATTCGACCTGGCTCTGCCGCTCGATGAGGAGACGCTCGAGCTCAAGAAGGCCAAACTGGGCCCCGAACATCCGGACACGCTCATGAGCATGAACAACCTCGCCGGGACGTACTGGAGCGCGAAGCAACTTGAAAAGTCGATCCCCCTGTTCGAGGAGCGCTGAGAATGGAGCGCAAGCTCGGCCGGGACCACCCTTCCACGCTCTTGATTGTGGCGAACCTGGGAGTGAACTACAGGGATGCGGGCCGGCTCAAGGAAGCCATTCCGCTGCTCGAGGAAGCCTATCGGGGCGTGCCGAAACACCCCAACCTTCGCTGGGTAGGAGAGGCGTTGCAGGACGCTTACGCGAAGGCGGGCGAGCACGCCAAGGCCGCCAAATTGTTTCAGGAGCGGTTGGCCGAGGCTCGCACGAACCTTCCCAAGGACAGCACGCAACTGGCCCAGGAGCTAGCATCGCTGGGCTGGTCACTGCTTCAGGCTAAAGCCTTTGCTGATGCCGAACCGCTGCTCCGCGAGTCGCTGCCCATCCGTGAGCAGAAAGAACCCAACTACTGGAAAACGTTCGACACCCGGTCGATGCTTGGCGAGGCGCTTTTGGGCCAGAAGAAGTACGCCGACGCCGAGCCGCTGCTGCTGGCCGGCTACGAGGGGTTGAAGCAGCGGCAGAACACGATCCCGCCGCAGAACAAGGTTCGACTCCAGGCGGCCCTCGACCGACTGATCGAGCTGTCCACCGCGACGAACAAGCCGGACGAGGTCAAGAAATGGCAAGCCGAGCGGGCGAACTATCCCCTCGAATTCCGCGCCGGAAAGAAGTAACCGGGTGAATTCACCCCACCACGAAATTGACCAGCTTCCCCGGCACAACCACCACCTTGCGAATCGTCTTGCCCTCCAGCAAGGCCGCGATCCGCTCGTCGCCGCGGGCGACGGCTTCGATCTGGGCACCGTCGGCGCCCGCCGGAACGACAACCTTGCCGCGCAGCTTGCCGTTGACTTGAACGGGGATCTCGATTTCTTCATCCTTCAGGAGCGCGGGATCGTATGACGGCCAGGGCTCGTAGGCCAGGGTCTGGTCGTGGCCCAGAAGCTACCAGAGCTCTTCGGCGGTGTGCGGCGAGGGTCGAGCAAGAATGGAGGCTTCGCAGCATCAGACCCGATTTCGTCAGACCCCAACGGCTGATTCTAGCGAATGTCGGTCCATATCTCGGCATTTGCGAATCGCGAAAGGTGTTTCAGGTTGGTCGTGGCAATCACAAGCTCATCTGCGCCGATGTCCAGAGTGGCGGCCTGCCCGGCGAGAATCGCGTCTCCGTCGAGCGCTTCGTCGTTGGCCGTGGGCCGCCCCCGACTGCGTGCAGTCGCCCAGAACTCAGCGGCCTTGAGCATCGCCTCCGTCGTGATTGGGACGTAACCCATCGTCCTCTTCAAATCATCGAGCCGCCTGATCCCTTTCGTCTTCTTCGCTCGAAGCAGCTCGCGACGGACCTCGTAATCCGCAATCTCGGGTACGAGAATCTCGGCACCAGACAGCAACAGGTTTTTCACCCACTCGACCACGTCTCGATTTGGTCTGGGGTGAGAAACCATGCCGAGCGGCCCGGTATCGAGCAACACGATTTTAGACATCGAAGAGCTTCCTCTCCGATAACCGATCTCGGTCGAGGGCCTCCTTCAACACGGGCCAGGTCTCCTCGTCGTATCCTGATTCATCCTGGAGCCATTCGTTCAGAAGCGTGATGACTTCCTCAGGGCTGGTCTGATGCCGAGGGCGCGAAGCATCGGGCGCCTTTGACGCCTTACGACGTTTCTTGATCATGATTGTCACTCCGCTTACTTCAGGTTTCGCACAGGCTGCGGGAGACTCGCTGAGCACATCGATACGTCGGCTTCCTCGCCGGTTGTTGGTTCATTGTTCAGGTCATTACAACTGAACGAGGCACCAGGGCAAGCAAGCCGACTTACGCTTCACCCCACCACGAAATTGACCAGCTTCCCAGGCACGACCACAACCTTGCGAATCGTCTTGCCCTCCAGCAGGGCCGCGACCCGCTCGTCGCCGCGGGCGGCGGCTTCGATCTGGGCGCCGTCGGCGCCTGCCGGAACGACGACCTTGCCGCGGAGCTTGCCGTTGACCTGAACGGGGATCTCGATTTCTTCATCCTTCAGGAGCGCGGGATCGTATGACGGCCAGGGCTCGTAGGCCAGGGTCTGATCGTGGCCCAGAAGCTGCCAGAGCTCTTCGGCGGTGTGCGGTGCGAGGGGGGCGAGCAGGAGCGTGAAGATCTCCATCGCCGACCGGGGCCGGACTTCGGCCGACGTGAATGCGTTGACGAACTCCATGAGCCGGCTGATGGCCGTGTTGAAACGAAGGCCTTCGAAGTCTTCGGTCACCGCGGCGACGGTTCGTGCGATCAGCTTGGCCTGCTCGGCGGTCGGCTCGACATCCTGAACCTTGCGGTCGAGGTGAACGGCCTCGACCTCCGCGTTGACGATCATCCGCCAGGCCCGGCCCAGGAACCGATAAACGCCCTCGACCCCCTTCATGCTCCACGGCTTCACGGCCTCGAGCGGGCCCATGAACATTTCATAAAGCCGCAAGCTATCGGCGCCGTACTCGGCGACCACCGAGTCGGGATTGATCACGTTGCCGCGGCTCTTCGACATCTTGTGGGCACGGGCTTCGATACGTGACATCTGGGGTTGCTCGAGCACAAAGTATTTCCCTCCTTGATTACCCGTTCCGATCCGTCAGCTTGTCGAGCCATGAACAGTCGGAGGATCGTTGCCCTTCTTGAGCGCATCGCCCATGATCGACTTCAGCACCTCACTGCTCGGACTCAGCCGCCCACTCATCCGTGAATACCCTTTGTATTCCATCTCGCCCAGGATCATCCCCTGGTTGACCAGCCGCCGGAACGGCTCCGGCGTGCTCACCAGCCCGCGGTCGAAGAGCACCTTGTGCCAGAACCGGCTGTAGAGAAGGTGCAAGACCGCGTGCTCGGCCCCGCCCACGTAAAGGTCGACCGGCATCCAGTATTTTTCCTTCTCCGGGTCCCAGGCCTTCTCGGCGTTGTCGGGGTCAAGGTAGCGCAGATAGTACCAGCACGATCCGGCCCACTGGGGCATGGTGTTCGTCTCGCGGCGATACGCGTCGGAGTAATGGACCCAGTCACGTGCCTTGCTCAGGGGCGGCTCGGGTTTCCCGGTCGGCTTGAAATCAGCGAGGTCGGGCAGCAACAACGGGCAGCTCGCTCTCGGCAATCGCGTGGACCTTGTCTTGCCGATCCAGAACGACCGGGAACGGCTCACCCCAGTATCGCTGGCGAGAGAAGAGCCAGTCGCGCAGCTTGTAATTCACCGACCGCTTCCCAGCCCCTGCTCTGCCAGCCAGCTCGTGATGACGGTCTTCGCCTCGGCGCTCGGCTTGCCGGTCAGGCGCAGCTCGGCGTTCTCTGACTGGATCGATGTCCCTTCGTCGCAGAAAGCCTCGTCAAAGGCGCCGGGATCGCGGGAGAACGTGTCGCGCAAGCGGCTTGCGTCGAGCTCGTTCGCGTCACCTGGCTTTCGGTGCTTTTTCAGCCATTCGTCGGGCGGCATGACCACGGCGACGACGGGCAGGTTGAAGGTCACGGCAAACTCGAAGTCGCGCTCGTCGTGGCCGGGCACGGCCATGATGGCGCCGGTGCCGTAACCCATCAAGACATAATCGGCGATCCAGATGGGTACAGGTTGCCCGTTCACCGGGTTGATGGCGTATCCGCCGGTGAAGACACCGGTCTTGGTCTTGGCCAGGTCGGTGCGGTCGAGGTCGCTCTTCCGCCCGGCCTGTTGCCGATAGGCGGCCACGGCGTTTTTCTGGCCGGGCGCCGTTAGCTGGTCGACCAGAGGATGCTCGGGGGCCAGCACCATATAGGTGGCCCCGAACAGGGTGTCGGGCCGGGTGGTGTAGATACGGATCACGTCGTCGGAAGGTGATTCAGGGTATCCCGCGCCCTGGCGGCGCTTTCGCCAGTCATCGAAGCCGGCGGGGGCCAGAATGGGGAAATCGACCTCCGCGCCTTCGCTGCGGCCCACCCAGTTGCGCTGCATGTCCTTGATGGGGCGGGGCCATTCGACCTCTTCGAGATCGCTGACCAGGCGCTCGGCGTAGGCGGTGATCCGCAGCATCCACTGGGTGAGCGGCATGCGGACGACGGGGTGTCCACCGCGCTCGCTCTTACCATCCTGCACCTCCTCGTTGGCCAGCACGGTGCCCAGGGCCGGGCACCAGTTGACGGGAACCTCGGCCCGGTAGGCGAGCCGCTTGCTGTCACGGTAGGCGTCGCGGTCGGCAATGCCGGCGGGGATGGGCAGCTCGGCGATCGGCCGGCCCTTGCCGGTTCGCTGCTTTGCCCTCGGCATCGGTCCAGACGAAGTCGGGGTCGTACCAGGTGTCGTGAATTTTGAGAAAGATCCACTGCGTCCACTTGTAGTAACCGGGGTCGGTCGTATCGACCTCACGGTCCCAATCGTACGAGAAGCCCAGCGACTTGATCTGGCGACGGAAGGTGTCGATGTTCGCCTGGGTGGTGATTCTGGGATGGGTGTTGGTTTGAACGGCGTACTGTTCGGCGGGCAAGCCAAACGCGTCCCAGCCCATGGGATGCAGTACGTTGAACCCGCACATCCGCTTGTATCGGCAGAGGATATCGGTCGCGGTGTAGCCCTCGGGATGCCCCACGTGCAAGCCTGCGCCGCTGGGGTAAGGGAACATGTCAAGGATATAGAGCTTGGGCCGGCTCGGGTCGAGGTCGATGGCTCGGAAGGTCTTGTTCCGCTCCCAGTAGTTTTGCCATTTGGGCTCGATGCGCTGGGGATGATACGCCGGCATGACTATGAAACTCCGACCGCGGCCTATTGATGGGCTGAGAAGTGAGAGGCAGGGTTTCCGGCGCCCCTCATTCATCGGACAAAAAAGGCCCTCCGTGCGTTCGGGGGCCTTGTCAATATTCATCTCAGCGCGACCCTCGTTCGGGTTGCGTTCACGAAGGCCCCTGCCGAAGACCCCCCCCCCTACCCCCCCTTCGCAAGGGGGGGATTATTGGGTCGCTCGCGGTATTCTTTCCCCCCCTTGCGAAGGGGGGGTAGGGGGGGGTCGCTGGGCGTACGCAATGCGTCTGAAGAGCGCGCTACGTTGAGGATAACGTTTCAGCCGTCGTTTTGGAACGCCGTCTTGCCCAAGGGATTGTGCCGATGACGACGCGGTTGAACAATGAAGCATACTGGGGCCGAGCAAGCCTCTCATCCTGCCTGCGTTGTTCCGTCGATCACTCAAAGCGACCTCACATGAACCCATTCAGCGCCGTACTCACGTCCTGTCTCCTCGTGGCCTCCGCCGGAGATGACCCCGTTCAGAGCGCTCCCGCGCCTGCTGGTCATCGCATCGTCGAGCCCTTCGATTATCGAGGAGTCGCTCTCGACGCCGGGCCGCTGAAGAAGCAGGTTGACGAGGTGCGGGCGTACTACCTTGCGATCCCGGATGACGATTCCCTAAAGGGTTTTCGAAAGAGGGCCCCGTCTTGCTGGCCTTCGAGGCCCAGAGCGCGAAGGTGCTGCGGGATGTGGATCTCACAAACCCGGAGCGAGTGCTGACCGCGGTGGCAGGAGAGCCGCTTCGCTATCGACTGGCTGGGAATCCCAGCGTCGTCGCCCGCCCGTTCGCCTCGTACGGTCCCCACCAGCGGTACTTCGTGTATCTCGACCCCGAGATGGGGCGACGCATCCCCCATCCCGACCTGACGTTCACCGGGCGCTGGAATAACGCCGGGGTCTTTCGTTTCAGCAACGAGGTCGGCGCGACCGCCGAGGGCGAGTTTGAAGGGACGGGGGTTCGGTGGCTGGGCAAGCGGTTCAACGACGCCGGGACCGGCGAGGTCTCGATCGACGGCCGCGTCGTCGGCATCGTGAACCAGTACGGGCCGGGGCGGGACTTGCCCTTCGACTGGTCCTATCGCGGCCTGGCTTCCGGTCCGCACAAGATCCGTATCCGCCTTCTCGCCGAGAAGCCCGCATCGTCTTCCGACCGATTCCTCAACGTGGCGGGGCTCGAAGTCTTCACCGATACGGCGCCGTGACCCGAGGCGCTGCCTGTGAAGTTCGGGAAGACCCCAGCCACGGAGTCGGCTCGCAAGTCGGGGTTTTCCGCCCGCTCTAATCCTTCGAGTCCACTTACAGCGACTTCAGGAACGCGAGTAGCTGCCTCTTGTGGTGGCTTGAAAGTGCCTCGTACTTCAAACGCACGCCCTCCGCCTGGCCGGCGTGGCGGCGAATCGCATCTTCAATCGTCAGGGACAGCCCGTCATGCATCAATTGCGGTCGAGTCCGGAGCCCCCAAAGCGGTGCCGTCCGGATCTTGTTGGCGGTCCGCTGATCGACGCCAGTCGGTGGGCTTGAGGATTCGCCGATCTTCCGCTTCGGTGCTGCCATCAACTCGCCCGATGCCCTCTCGAGTCCGTAGTTCATCGGGAATCTTCTGGAGGTTTTTCTGGTCACGGGCAGGCAGGTCCGCATGTTGTGTCTGCGCGATCCCGTCCCCGGTCCCGACGTCGTGCAGAAGGAAGTCACTGTAGGGATGGATCACCTTGCCGCCGAGGGCGGCCGGCACGGTGGCCATGTCGCTCCCCCGCTTCCCGCCGAGGGTCTGGATCTCTGTTCCTGCCTTCGGTGTGGTGTAATCGGGTTGATGGCACACGGCGCACCCGAGAACGTGGTTGTTCCGGAACAGCGCTTCGCCCTCGATCACGTCCTGCTTGGCGACGTGCTCGGGGTCCCTCGGAGGTGCCTTGGTTGACCGCATGAATCGCGTGAACGCTTCAACATCATTGCCAAAGAGGTGGTCCGGCTTGGACGGATCATCATCTTTGATCGTGTCTTCGGGATCGGGAACTGTGTCGAACTTCGACACGTCCCGGCCATTCGGCCTGCTCTCATTGGGCTGCAAGGGGTTCGTGATCCCCATCTCGGTGACGTAAGCGCCGGCACTGAAACTGAGCAGGGAGGCCTCCTGGCACTTCCAGCCGAACCGTCCGAGTCGTTCGACGAAGACGAACTCGGTCGTCTTGCCATCGGGGCCGAGCTTGGCTTCCACCGGGACGGGAACCACCACGGCGAAGCCTTCCATGCCCCACTTCCGCTGGGCATTGCGGACCTTGAGGATCTCGTCGTCGGGGATAACCTCGACGAAGCCGTTGCCCAGTACGGTGTTCGACATCCGCAGAGTCCGGACGTCCTCATCCGGAAGGACCATGTCCTGGATGGCAGGGTCGATCGCGCGCTGCTGGATGACCGACCCACCAGGGGGTTCTTCGAACCGGACCTTGCGCGGGCTGGGGTCGTTGGGGTCGAACGTACGGCGGCCGGCCCGGATCTCGGAGATCTGGCTCGAGCTGCCCGTGACCGGGTTCTGGTGGCAAGCCACGCAGCTCGTCGCGTTGTAGACCGGTCCGAGCCCGTCCGCGATCGTCTCAACCTCCTCGAACGTAGCACGGTCCTTGTCGAATGCGGCCTGGTCCTCGAATCCGTTGGTCTTGTTGTCAAAGCCGGTTGGTGCCTCTTCTGACTGGGACCCGCTCTGCTCCCGATGCGCGGGGGCGGCTGCCCCTCTTGGACCGGGTGCGTCATCTCCAGCCGACACGGCGGTGAGAAGGGCTAAGGCGCAGACACTCACGATGGCGCAGGCAAACACTCTCGCCAATTGAGTGACGATGCGGTGAATTGAACCCTGGCTCGTCATGGCATCAGCTCCTCGGATTCTGATTTGTCTAGCGCGGATCAGAACCGCAGACTGGGTCATACTCGGCTATCGAAAACCGGCGATCGGCTCGGAAATGTGTAGCAAACCGCCAATGATCGAATCGTCTTGATGTGCGCATCAGGCATTCGATTGCCCTTATGGCTCGCTGTTTCGGTCGCATTAGACGCGAGCCGAGTGTCGGTGTCCAGAGGTTACCGCCCAGGTTTTCGATCGCTGAAGGGATCTTCTTGAGAGACGCGTCTGATCACCCGGAGACGACTGCCGAAAAGACATGCAACGCAGTGCCGGTCCCATCCGCTCGCCGCCACTTCCGTCACAACCGTCCGCAGCCGGGGGAAACCTACCCGGACCGACGGGACGACCTGAGGCAACTTGCATCATACTTGTCAGATGGGCCTTCCCATTCGCGTGGGTCGTTCGCGCTTACTTTGTCAATCCACGTGATCGCAGCCTAATGTCAAATCATGTCGGGCCAACCGGTGAAGGACCGTTGTCAGCTCGCAAGTGCCGGATCTTCCGGACGTACCAAGCTTGCCGGTTCTCCAGCTTGTCGCGGCTAGCGGAGCCGACGCTTGATCAACGGGCGTCGTCCAACAGAAAACGCCAAATACCGCGGAGCGAAGCCAATCGCGGAATATGCAAACCCTTATCTAAAAATGACTTGCATCGAGCGAGGGCGAGTATTGTCCAAAAAACGAAGCCAAAGTCCAGTGCTCGGTCGCTGCCGCCGGGCGGCGATCAGGTGGAGCGGCAAGGACTGGGTCGGACAGCACGGGAGCCCGGCACGAGGCTGTCAATTCAGAGCCGAGGATCGGCCGCCGGGTCGAATGGACAGGCCAAACCGTTGTTAACCAAACGCGATCGGGTGTAGGAAACGGCTCTTGACGGTCCGGGCCAGACAGGTAGGCTTTGCCATGCTATCAACAGGTTGACGCAACGTTCCCGAGCGAGAGCGGGGCGGTCGCTCGTCGGGCGGGTGGTCAGGGAGGACGCCGGCATGTCGTTTGATTTGATTCGGCGCGTGGAGACGCTGGGCAATCCTCGGGTCCTGGTCGTCGGCGACCTGATTCTGGACCGATATATCTGGGGCTTCGCCGAACGGATCAGCCAGGAAGCGCCTGTGCCGCTGTTGCGGGCCGATCACCGTGAGCACCGACTCGGCGGCGCGGCGAGTGTGGCGACCATGCTGCGCGCCCTGGGAGCCCAGGTAAAGCTTGTCGGCGGCGTGGGACAAGACCACGAGGCCGACCTGGTGCGGCGGATGCTCGTGGACCAGGGAATTGATGACCGCCTGGTGCTCCCGCTTGCGGATCGGCCCACCACCCTCAAGGAACGCTATGTCGGCCGAGCCCAGGACCGGCATCCCCAGCAGATGATTCGCGTCGATTACGAGACCCGAGACCCGATTCCGGCGGTCGTCGAGGCCCGCCTGCACGGTCTTCTGGCCGACGCGGTTTCCTGGGCTGATGTCGTCTTGATCTCCGACTACGACAAGGGAGTTTGCACCCCAACGCTGCTGGAGGCGCTGATTCCACTCTGCCGCCAGGGGAACACCAAGGTCCTGGCCGACCCGATCCGTTCGTCGGACTATTCCCGTTACAAGGGCGTGCACTGCATGACCCCCAACCGGCTCGAGGCCCAGCTCGCCACGGGGCTTACCATCGGCCGTCCCGAAGATGCACTTCTGGTGGGCAAACGGCTGGTGGAAACGCTGGGGCTGGAGGCGGTCCTGGTGACGCTTGACCGCGACGGCATGGCCCTGGTTCGCGCCGACGGCCGGTGCGAGGTCGTGCCGACCCGGCCGCGGCAGGTTTACGACATCACCGGGGCCGGCGACATGGTCCTGTCGGTCGTGGGAGTTTGCCTGGCCCGCGGCGCCGACTATGACGAGGCCGCCGCGCTCGGCAATGTGGCCGGAGGCCTCGAGGTCGAGAAGTTTGGAGTCGCCTTGCTGACACGCCAGGAGATCCTGCGCGACCTTTTCGATCACCATCGTCCCGAGGGATCGAAGGTTCTGGACCGTTCCCACCTGATCGCCGAGGCCCGCCGCCGCCGCCAGGCTGGTCAGAAAATCGTCTTCACCAACGGCTGCTTCGACCTGCTGCATCCCGGTCATGTGCGATTGCTGCGCCAGGCGGCGGCGCTGGGAGACTTTCTGATCGTCGGCCTGAACTCCGACGCGAGCGTCCGGCGTCTCAAAGGGCCGAGCCGGCCGCTCAATCACGCCGAGGCGCGAGGCGAGGTATTGAGTGCGCTGGAAGCCGTTGACGCCGTGTCCATTTTCGACGACGACACGCCGCTCGATTTGATCGAGGCCATCCTTCCCGACGTTTTGGTGAAGGGGGGCGACTATGCACCCGAGCAAGTCGTGGGCCGGGCCCAGGTCGAGGCGGCCGGCGGTCGGCTGGTGGTGATTCCGCTCGCCCCAGGCCACTCAACCACCGGCCTGGTCCACCGCGTCGCCGAACGAGACCTGATCGCGCACGCGGCCGAACCAAGGCCGGCGCCGCATGTGGCCCGGGCGGTCAGTTCGGCTGGTGTGGAGCGGCCCTGACCACTCGGGCGTTGGTTTGGTCCTCACGCCGGCCCCTGGCCGTACAAGTGTTGCACGGGGATCTTGTGGCCCCAGGCGATGTCGTCGCGCGTCAGGCCGAAGGCGGAGGCGATGCGGTCGCGCTCCTGGGGACTGGGCGTCCAGCGGCCCAGTACGATCGCGACGACTCGTTGCTCGTCCAGGTCCACACGTTCCGCCAGTTGCCTGGTATCGATTCCATTCTCGGCACACAGTTGCTCAACGGTCCTGATGGTCTCGGCCATGATACCTTGCCTCCAATCTGGAGCTGTCGAGAATTCACTTGGCCTGATGTGGACTCAGCGTGCCAGCCTGATCGCGGCAACCATGCGATTATCCACGAAAATCGCACCGTTGACAACAATCCTCATGCCTTGGGCAATCCCGGCACCAGACTTGCGGCCTTGGCCGCGGTTAACGACACGATTGTCCTGAGAGGGTTCTGTGCACCATGTGAGCAGGTCATTTCTGGAGGAGCGGAGATGCCGAACAACAAGATGCGAACCAAAGGCCGCGCCGTCGTGGCCGGAATGATGCTGGCGATTTGCGGCGTGGCGTTCGCCGATGAGAAGCAGGCGAATCGCCAGCGAGGTGAGCGAGCACTGCGCCGAGAAGACGTCGGGAGTGATCACCAAGATCAAAGGCGTTGAGAGTGGAGATTCCGGCGCCGGGCAGAGGTGGAGACTGACGATCAACACTGATGTTGTCTGGCGTGATTTCGTCCGCGACCAGGCGACCGAGCCAGCCAAAGCGGCCAGAACAGGAACCGACAAGGCGGCGGCGAAGGGACGCGAATCGGTTGCCACGGAAGGGCATCCCCAAGACGGCCAGATGGTGGTGACCGTCAATCTCGACCCACAGACCGAGATCACGATGCGGTATCGTTCCGCGACCGATGCGATCGGCGAAGGATCGGCGACGCCCGAAGGCGCGGGCAAGGCTGAGACGGCCAGCGACAACGCCAGCGGCCGCAAAATCGCCGGCGCCGCGGATTCCGATCGCGAGTCCAAGCGGCAAACACTGAAGGCCCGCAAGCTCGAACCCAAGGAGTTGAAGCCGGGGCTCTGGATCGAGGTTGAGTACCGCCAAAACGGCAAACAGAACCAGGCGCGTCGAGTGATGGTCATGCGCCCGGTCGGCGGTCCGGACACATCGCCCGACAAGGAAAAGCCTTCCGGGACCTCGAGCTCGAACGCACGCTGATCAAATCGCGGCCGGCTTGCTTGGCTGCCGCGCGACATGTACTCTGCGGAATCGAAGCGCGTGGCCGGGAACGTGCGGCTGGGCCGCACTTTCTCTGCCACGGCTATCTCCTCGGAGTACGTTTCTCATGCGTAAAGTGATTCCACTCGTCGTCTGCATCGCGGCCTGGGCGGTCAGCGTCCAGCCCATCCTGGCCCAATCCAAGAAGATCGACCTTCGCACCAAGGCTGGCGCGGCCGCGGTGAAAGGCCAGTGGCGCTATCACGATGTCAAGATCGTCGAGGCTGTGGGCAAGAACAAGGACGGGTCGCCCAACAAGACCTACAATTACGAGCCCAGAGCCACCGGGCCGGAATATGACGACAGCGGCTGGGAAGTCATCGAGCCGGAAACGCTCAAGAAACGCGGCGCTCGACCGGACAGATCTGCTTCTGCTGGTACCGTATCAAGGTGACGCTGCCGCCCGAGGCCGAGGGGAAGTCGGTCTTCTTTCAGACAACGGTTGACGACTACGGTGAGATCTGGGTCGACGGCAAGCTGCCGCGCAGGCCCGGCGATACGGGCGGGCCGATCGTCGCTGGCTTCAACTTCCCCAACCGCGTCGAACTCAAGGACGCCAGGCCAGGTAAGACCTACCAGGTTGCGGTTTTTGGCATCAATGGTCCGATTTCGGCCACGCCCACGAACTGGATCTTCCTGGGCCCGACCTTTCTCGAGCTGGTAGACAAGAAGTGACGGCCCTGGCCATCGACGAGCTTCAAGGACGGTCCAGCAAGTCATGGTGGATCCGCCGCGCGATCGTGGCGTAGCCGGCCGGCCGAGGATGGGTGTCGTAGTCCCAGTATTGCCGTGCGCCCGCAAGTTCGGCCTGAACGAGATCGTCGGTTGTGTCGGCCAGCGGCAGCTTGAGGCTTGAACATACGTCGGCCAGCATGCGGTTCACACGGTGATAGACCGGGTTGGTCGCGAGCGACTCAGCCGTGGCTCGGTCCATACCAAACTTCTCCAGGAAGGGAGCATAGCCCCGGCTGACGACGCCGCAGAACGGGACATAGGCGATGGAGAGCCGGGCTCCGACCGAGTCGCACACCTGGGCGATACGCTTCAAGTGCCGCTCAGGCGACCCACCCTGGGCGAAGTCGTGCGCCAGCATGCGCGGCATGTCCTCCGACTGCCCCGCGAGCCACGGGTTGAGCGTTCCCGCTTTCATCTCCTGGAAGAGATCCGGCTCCAGCCCGACATGCGGCCGGCGGGAATCGGACCAGGGGTTGGCGAGATCCGGCACGGGAGCGAAGAAGCGGATCGGCGCATGGGGCCAGCGACGATAGATCGGCTCATCACGCACAAAACGGCCGAACAATGTCACGACGCGGGGCATCCACCAGGTCTCATGCCAGCGGGGGAAGCTCGGTCCAGGAAGGTCGTAGCCAGGCTCGTACGCAGGAGCGGGAAGGTCGTTGGCGTAGAGAATGAGTACAACATCGGTCGGATGGAGCAGAGAGGTCGCGTCTCGGGCAAGGATCGTCACATGGCTCAAGGTGGCGGAGATGACGCCGAGATTGATCACCTCGGCCGGGTCACCATCGCTGGCCAGCAGCCGTTGGCACTGACGCGCGATCGTGCCGGAGCGAGGCGCGCCCATCCCCTCGGTCACACTGTCGCCAATCAACAGGATTCGCCGCCGGTCGCGCGGCGGATCGATCGAGAAATCCGGCCCGCGAAACCCATAGAGGTTCAGGTTGTGAATCTCCGAAAAACCGTCGGCCTGGCTTTCGATGAGCAGTCGATCATAAACGAGCCCCCGCTCGAGCATCCGGCCGAGTTGCGCGTGGCCTTGCGCCGTCATCTGGTAGTTGATGCGATTGAAGCGCCGAACCTCAGGGAACGGAAAGAGTCCGCGGAAAAGAAGCTCCTGACCGACCGTGACCAAGGCCAGGGTAAGTGCGGGGAAGAGCAAGAGGGTCTTGAGGCTCGCGTGGACGCGCGTGTGGCCGCTGTTCGCCTCGGGAGTTGCCGGCCTGATCCGCTGAAAGACCCTCATCGCGCTGGTCTCCGCTCCGCTGGAAGTGGCTCGTTTGACTCTTCTCTTAATTCATTCGCGTTTCAGCCCATCCCGGCGGCAAGGTAAACTCAAGAGCGAAGTCGAGCCGCTTGTGCTTAATGAGAGGTCCAGACCCATGATCTCCCCCGTGATGTTACAGCGCGGCTTCCTGCCGGAGCACGATCCCCTGACTGAGTTCGCGCCGGGATCGCCGTTCGCGCCGCTTGACGCCCTGGGCCGGGACTTGCCCAGCATGCTGCATGACAAAGGGTTCCGCGCCCGAGCTCGGAGCTTGACGCTGCCGCCGTTGCCGGCAGGCGGGGTGCCGCTTGCCGAGCTTCGCCTTTACTATGTTCGGCTTGGTTTTCTGGCGTCGGCATACGTGAACCAGGTGGGGCAAGAGCCCGCCACGCTCTTGCCACGGAACATCGCGCTGCCGCTCTGCGACGTGTGCGCTCGTCTCGAGCGCCCGCCGATTCTCAGCTATGACGGCTACGCGCTTTTCAACTGGAAGCGGTTCGATCCGGCCGGCCCGATCGCGCTGGGGAACATCGACACGATCCAGAACTTCGTGCACCTGTACGACGAGCACTGGTTCATCCTCGTGCACGTCGAGATCGAAGCCCTGGCCGCGAAGACCCTGAACGCCATCGATGATGCCGCAGGCGCGCTCGCCTCCGGCGACTCGGCCGCTCTGAGCGCCTCAGTTGCCGCTCTGGCGCGACGCTCTGGGCTCAGGTGGAGACGCTACGGCGGATTCCCGAGAAGATGGACCCGCGCTGTATTACAAAACGTTCCGGCCCTATATCCGGTTCTTCGAGAGCGTGGTTTACGAGGGCGTCGATTCGGCGCCTCTCAACTTCCGGGGTGAGACGGGCGCCCAGAGCAGCGTGATTCCCACGATCGTGGCCTTCCTGAAAGTGCCGCACCAGTCGTCGATGCTGACCGGCCACCTGGCCGACATGCGCAGGTTCATGCCGACCGGCCACCGTGCCGTCATCGAGCAGGTCGAAGCGCTGCCGGGAATACGCGACAAGGTTGAAAAAGAGCCGTTCAACGACGCCCTGGAAGCGCTGGCCGCCTTCCGCGAAACGCACCTTCAGTTCGCCATCCGCTACATCGCCGCCCACGAGCGCGACCCGCGTGGAACCGGCGGAACCCCCTACATGCGCTGGCTCAGCCAGTTGATCGACGAAACCAGAGCGTTCAAAATCACTTGAGAAGATGGGTTCCGATAGCGACGGGGTAAAAAGCAACGATCGTCTCCGGGGCTACACCGGCGGGTGCTACCACGAACAATATCAACGAGCTTCGCCAGCAAAGGATGGGACCCGATGTCCAGGATTCAGAGCTTGAGAGTTCGAGCAGTCCGCGTGCCGATGGCCCATCCGCATCGGACCTCTGGTGGCGTGGTCTCTGAATCTCCCCTGATTCTGACGGATGTGTTTGGCGACGGCGGCGAGTGTGGCCATAGTGTCGTTTTCACCTATACCACCGCGGCGCTGAAACCGACTGCCGAGCTGATCCAGAACCTTGAGGAGCTCGTGCGAGGCGAGCCTCTGGCACCATTCGATGTCGAACAGAAGCTCTCCAAGCGCTTCCGGCTTCTCGGCACTCAGGGACTCGTCGGCATCGCACTCGCCGCGATCGACATGGCACTCTGGGACGCCCACTCCCGGGCACATGAGACATCGCTTCTAGGATTGCTTGGCGGGGTTGCAAGGCCAATCCCGGCCTATGGGGCGGTCGGATACGACGGAGCCGATGCGTCCGCGAGAGTCGCGGCGGAGTGGGTCTCTCGAGGTCTCACGGGGGTGAAGGCCAAGATCGGCTATCCCACGGTCAAGGAAGATCTGGCGGTTATCCGGGCCATTCGGAAGGCGGTGGGCGAGAATGTTGCGATCATGGTCGACTATAACCAGTGTCTCACTCCGGCCGAGGCCGTCGGGCGCCTTCGTGTCCTGGACGATGAAGGGCTGACCTGGGTCGAGGAGCCGACACTCGCTCACGACTATGCCGGCCACGCACTGATCGCTCGTGAGGCGAAAACGCCCATCCAATGCGGGGAGAACTGGTGGGGCACGCAAGACCTGCGGCACGCCATGGCCGCCCATGCCTCTGACCTGGTCATGCCCGACGTGATGAAGATCGGCGGCGTGACCGGCTGGCTCCGCGCAGCGGCGCTCGCCCAGGCGGAAGCCATCCGCGTTTCCAGCCACCTCTGGCCCGAAATCAGCGCGCAGCTCCTGTGTGCGACGCCAACCGCCCACTGGCTCGAGTACTCCGACTGGTGGAACCCGATCCTATCTGATCCCCTTCGGATCGAGGACGGAATGGCTATCGTTGATGAAGTGGTCGGCACCGGTGTGAGCTGGAATGAAAAGAACATCGAGCGTTATGCCTTCTAGCCGACGGCGCTCAGCACGGACCAACGGAAGCACCCGTTTTACGGAACCGGACTCTTTTTGAACACGAATACCCGGCCACGCCGCCGGCCGCGAACAACGGACTCCCTTGCCATCTGGCCGCCTTTCCCTTAGAGTTGAGGCCGCGGGTAATGAACGCATGTCGTCTGGAGGCTAGCGCCGAGTGACACTGCGTGGAGACGAAGCTTGAAGGGCTGCCCTTGCGGCGGGGCAAGGTCCGCGACGTGTACGACCTGGGGCAGCGGCTGCTCCTGGTCGCCACCGACCGGATCAGCGCCTTTGACTGGGTCTTGCCCACGGGAATCCCGGACAAGGGGCGAGTGCTCACGGGGTTGAGCGCGTTCTGGTTCAGGTTTCTGGGCGTTCCGCATCACCTGGTCTCGATCGCGATCGAGGATGTTGAGAAAGAGCTGGGTCTGGATCTGGAGCCGGAACTGCGCGAAAGCCTGCGCGGCCGGGTGATGCTGGCGCGGAAGGCTCGGGTGGTTCCCTTTGAATGCGTGGTCCGCGGCTACCTCTCGGGCAGCGGCTGGAAAGAGTATCGCGCCGGCGGATCGGTCTGCGGCCTCAGGCTGCCGTCAGGGCTACTCGAGAGCGACCGGATCGATCCCATCTTCACACCGGCCACGAAAGCTGAGTCCGGGCACGATGAGAACGTCTCGTTCGAGGTGATGGCCAGCGCGATCGGAACCGAGATCGCCGAGACCCTGCGATCGCTTAGCCTGGACGTTTACCAGAAGGCCGCGGCGCACGCCCGCGAGCGCGGGCTGATCCTGGCCGACACGAAATTCGAGTGGGGGTTTGACGACCGCACCGGCGAGCTTTTGCTTGTCGACGAGGTGCTCACTCCGGATAGCTCGCGGTACTGGGCGGCAAGCCGCTATCGACCGGGCGGTCAACAGCCGTCGTTTGACAAGCAATTTGTGAGGGATTGGCTGGAGACGACCGGCTGGGACAAGTCGAGTCCGCCGCCCCCCTTGCCCGATGCCGTCGTTGCCGGCACGCGAGCCCGATATATCGAGGCGTTCGAGCACCTCACCGGCCAGCGTTTCGCGTGGTTGTGATTAGAGGCGTTTCCAGATTCGTTGCGTATGCCCGCCCCACCCCCCCCGACCCCCCCTTCGCAAGGGGGGGAAAGGGAATGGCGAGCGACCCCAATTTCCCCCCCTTGCGAAGGGGGGGTCAGGGGGGGTGTTCTGCGGAACCCGCACTAGGCCGATGCGCTTTTTTCCTTGAACCCGCAGGCTCCAGCAGGACACGCCTAATGCTCCGCTACTTGACCTCGGGCGAATCTCACGGCCAGGCGCTGACGGCCATCGTGGAGGGGTTTCCGTCGGGCGTGACGCTCGATACGGCGATCGTGGACCGCGAGCTCGAGCGGCGGCAAGGGGGATACGGACGCGGAAAGCGCCAGAAGCTGGAAACGGATCGTCTGATCATCGATGCCGGGCTTTATCACGGCGTGACGACGGGCGGGCCGATCACGCTTCGACTCGTGAACAAGGACGCCAAGCTGGAGCGGCTCGTCGAGCCCGCCGCGCCGCGGGGCGGCCACATCGACCTGGCGGGTGCGATCAATTACCAGACGGGCATTCGCCAGGTTCTCGAGCGCGCAGCGCGCGTCGAGACGGCCATGCGCGTGGCCGTGGGCGGGCTGGCCAGGCTCCTCTTGGGCGAGTTGGGGATCAGCGTATTCGGTTACGTGGTCGAGCTCGGCGGCATCGCGGCACCGCCGATTTCCCTTGATATGTCGGTACGCGATGCCAGCCCGGTCTACACTCTCAACCCGGAAGCCGACGCTGCGATCGTGGCGGCGATCGACGCGGCCCAGGCGGCTGGCGACACGCTGGGAGGCATCGTCGAGACGATCGTCACAGGCTGCCCGATCGGCCTGGGCTCGCACGCCCAGTGGGATCGCAAGCTCGACGCCCGCCTGGCCGCGGCGGTGATGAGCGTGCAGGCGATCAAGGGAGTGGAAATCGGCCTGGGCATCGAGGCGGCGCGCAGACCAGGGTCGAGGGTAATGGACCCGATCCGCTATGAGCCCGAGCATTCAGCCGACGATCGCCGCTTTGGCTTCCGCCGGCCGACCAACAATGCGGGCGGAATCGAAGGGGGAACGTCCAACGGCGAGCCGATCGTCGTCCGAGCGGCCAAGAAGCCGATCAGCACCCTGGCCGCGCGTGGACCCTCCGTGAACATGGCGACCAAGGCCCCTGCCCCCGCCTCTTATGAGCGATCCGACGTCTGCGCCGTGCCGGCAGCCAGCGTGATCGTCGAAAACGTGGTCGCGTTCGAGATCGCAGCAGCGATCGTTGAGAAATATGTCGGAACGAGCCTCGACGCGATCAAAGCGGCCATGGCCGCGATCCACGAGCTGAATCGCGAACGGCTGGAACACTGGGCCACGCCCCTGGGCCACGACTCGGGTCAATAGGTGATCTTCAGCCGGCACTCACCTCCGCCCGTGGCCACCGCCTTTTGTTGTCGCCTTGTGCGGTTCCGGGGGTGCCTCGGCATCGGAGAGCTTGAAGTCGATCGAATTGGATTTTTCCAGGACCTCGGCCTTGAGGGTCGTGGTGGTCGTATCTCCGTACCCAGCAGGGATCAGGCTCTTGGCCTCCGCCGCCGCCTTGGCCACGAATTGCTTCGGGATATACCCAGGCGATTCTACTGTCCCAGCTTGCTTCGAGGAGGTTGCCTGGGCTTTCTCGAAGGCCGCCCTGGCTTTGGCGGAAGTATCCTCCTTCCAAGCGATGGTGACCTTGTACTTACCTGCACGCGCACCATCGTTGTCTCCACCCGTCGAAAGTGAGTAGGAACCATTTTCAATTACCCCGGTGGCTCCGACACCATTGGGGTCGTCGGGCACGAAGCTGATCGTCCCCTTTCACCCGCTGACCACCAAGCAATATCGCTTGCCGGCCGATCCCGGCAACAAGACCGACGACACCGATCTTTTCGCTATCCACCGCGCGACCACCAACGGCTTCGGTCTGCCTCGAGCCTCCACTCGACGAGATTCACGGGCCGCTTCGTCTGCTGGCACGCCATCGCCGCGATCTGGTGCGGAAGAACGCCTCACTCCGCAATCAGATCCATGCGCTTCTTCATGTTCTTATGCCAGGATATACTGGCCTCTTCCAGGACGTCTTCGACAACCCAGCAGCCCATGCGATCGCCCTGCGCCGCGACATCCGCCTCGGAGGTTCGCTCGCTGGGAATCACAGGAATGGCCGCAGCTCCTCAAGTCGCTGGGGGTGCGCTTCCAGTGCCGCACTCTGGAGAAAATCCTGGGCTGGGCCCAGGGGATCGAGGGTTCCACAGAATATGCAGAAATGTACAATATAGTACTGCTGTCGCTGGATGACGAGCGGTGCACCCGGCTCGAGCAAATCGGCAAGCTGGAGCAGAAAATGGCCGGTTTTCTGGTGCGCACTCCTTACGTGGTGCTCCTGAGCATCCCCGGCATCAGCATCGTGACGGCCGCGGAATTTGCTGGCGAGATGGGACCGATCACCAACTACGCCAGCGACCAAGCGATCACGGGCCGAGCCGGCATCTATCCCTCGCGGTACCAGAGCGACAGGGTTGACCGTTGCGATGGTCCCCTGGTACGCCGCGCCAACCGCAAGCTGCGCGGCGTGATCATGATGATCGCGGACAACCTGCTGACCTGCAATCTACTTCTTCCAGACCCTCAGAGAACGGTGGCTGGTCGCGGGGATCGATCACCGAGCCATGTGCGTCCGCGCCGCCAATCGGTTCTGCCGAATTGCCTACCAGATGGTAGCCGGCGGCCAAGTCTTTCGCCATCCGAGCTGCCAGCAGCGGGACTACATCCTCCGCAAGTTGTCCTGCTTCCACGCCGAGCACGGCAGTTCGATGGCCCAAGTTATGGTTTTCGAGGGCCGTTCCGTTGTAGGTTACGGAGCCAGAGACGGGATAGCGCTTGCCGAACGCGTCGTCGGTGCCGCACGAGGTCATGACCACGGCCGCGGACACTGTGAGCACCACCAAGGAATTGCGAGCGAGTGCATTGAGAGAGAGCATGGGCGTGGGAATCCTGGGACGTGGTGACGATAAGGGACGGATAAAGGAAGTCGCGGCGCGCCGACCGTCGAGAGTCAAAGGCACCGGGCGCCGCGGGTTCCTGGGGATTGCCGCGGACATGTTGTTGGAAATCAGCCGCGGAGCTGGTCAGTAGGAGTCGGCACTGATGACCTCACCGCCGGCTCGGCTGCCGAGGGCACAGTAGGCTGTCATGGCGATCGTCTGCTTGAGGAATCGAACGGACCCGTCGACGAACACGAAGTTGGCGCCGCCGGGGTGCTTGCTCTTGAAGCCGGTGTTTGTGTAGGCACAGCGCGAGGCCCAGTTCGGCGAACCCCAACCGTTGCCAGGGAGCGTACAGCTCTGTCCGGACGGATAGCTGATTGGAACGGTGGTGCCATAGCCGCCGGAATTCCATTCCCACACGTTGTTGTCGGCACGCTGGGCGGGCAGGACTTCTCCGGCGGCAATGGTATTGCTGGTGCCGTCGGTGACGCTCGAGAGCCTGACGGTCTGGCCGTTGTTGACATCAAACATCCCACGCAACGTGCCAGGAGTTCCTACAGGGGGGAGTTGGGCATTGATGTCGGCGTAGGTGCCCTGATATCCGGGCCAGCCGATGCGCGGATACCCCGGAGGATTGGGCCAGAGCGTATACGGCGTCTCGGTCGGGAAAAACACGCCCTGATTCAACGCGCCGATGCAGTAATTGTCGCCGAAGCTGACCCCATAATCGGTGACCGCGACCATTTGTGTGCCGCCGCCCGGGGGAAATGGCGGATCCGCGGAGATGTCTTGGCCGTTGCCGTTGCCTGACCCGAATGGACGGAAACCCTCCTGGTCGCCATCGGATGGGCAGGACAAGACGCTGAGCCTCGTGTACCAGGCGGTGGCGAAGAAGGCGGTGCTAGCATTGCCGCCCGCTGCGATCGAGAGATTGAAGTTGATGGCGTTGAAAACCGGGTTTTGCTCGAGATAGGGAAGAGTCAGCGCGACCCAGCTCACGCCGTTATTCCCGATTGAGTTCCCCCAACCCGAAGTCGTCGGCCCTGACACGAGCACCATGGCTCCCAGCGGATACATCGAGTTTGTTGATTCATAGTTCGCGAAAGCGAGACCAATCTGCTTCAGGTTGTTCGTGCACTGAATCCGGCGGGCGGCCTCACGCGCCGACTGAACGGCGGGCAAGAGCAACGAGATCAAAACGGCGATGATGGCGATGACAACCAGCAGCTCGATCAGCGTGAAGCCGGGAAGTGAGCGCGACTTCCTCAGTTTTCTCATGACGTGACCCTCCGTAAAAAAAGCAGCCAGAGCAAAAAATGACCTCACACGAGATCATCCTCCCCAGCGGGTGCAAGCCCGGCGCGGCAAACGGCATCGAGAGACTGCTGAAAAGCAGCTCCTGAGCGTAGGACGACTGACCGGGTTGAACGCTCCTCAATGAGCCCCGTTCAAGATTTCAGCCTGAAGGACCCCCGAGGCCCCCTGCCTGTCCACAGCGTCAGAGTCGTGAAAGTCGACCCGGTTTTTGCCGCAGCAAGCAAAGAAATACCCGTGTGCCTTATCCTAAATACTTTAGAGATTGGCGAGGCGGGGTCAAGAAAAATCAATGCTGCCAAGGATTAATGGCTTTTATAAATTTCGTTTTCCGAGAGGCTTTACGCTCGGGAAGACTCAATGAGTAGGCAATGACTTATTGCCAAAACGCTATACTTCGCAATTGGTTGCGTCAACCGATAACCTGTGGAGCGGATACGCGAGCTATCGACAGGCGGAGCATGAGGACGTCCTGAGCTGCTAGTCCTCGACGATCAAGCAATCGAGTTCAAGACCTTGAGAAAAAAGCCTGCGCGTTCAAGTGTCATTGTTTCCCAGGCAGGTTTTCTCTATTCTCTTGGCTCATGGCACTCTACGGGTAACGCACGAGTGCCGATCCGGTCGAGCTCGTGCCGCCTTCAGGGACGCAAGGATGTTTCCCTTGACTCGACCGTTTCGCCAGGGTTTGGCCACTGCGGCGCTTTTTGTGTTCACGGTCGTGCCCACCGCCTTGGTGGGCATCCACGCCTGGCGCATCAATCGACCGGGCCACATTCGTGACGTCGAGATCGAGCTGGGCCGGCAGCTTGGGATTCAGGTAAGCCTGGAAGGGGTGCGCTATCCTCGGCCGGGCGAGGTCGTTTATCGAGGCATCGTCCTGCGGCACGAAGAGCCGCGCGGCAAAGGACTGACCGAGATCGCGCGCGCCGACGTGATACGCGCCATTCGGGGCGCCCACGAACTGACTCTTCATGCGGAAAACCTGAGACTGCGGGGTGATAGCCCCAAGCAGATTCTTGAGCATCTCGGGTCGCTGATCCAGCGGTCCAGTGCCCTGCCTTTCGACAGGCTCAACCTGGCCGCGGGAAGCTGCCAGCTCGATCTTGGTAGCGAGAGCCTGACCTTCTCGGTCCAGGGCGTGGCGGGTGAGTTCGTTGCCGACGACGCGAGACCAACCCTGCGTGTGGCTTACCGGCTGGCCGAGACCGGCGTGGGAACTCACTGCGAGCTCATGGTCTCTCGCCACAGATCGGCTGATCCAGTTCGAACGACGATGGAGCTGAAGACCCTGGAGGGCGTTCCTCTTCCAGGCCGCGTGCTCGACGTCTTCTTCGACACGGCCCGCTGGTTGGGCCCACGCGCCAGGGTCGAAGGGACGCTGATGCTTGATCAAACCGGGACGAAAGATTGGGAGGGACAATTCACGGGGAACTTGCTCGACGTCGACCTCGCCACTCTGGTCGGCGAGAAATTCCCACGCCACCACCTGGCAGGCCTGGCCAGGGTGCCCGTGAAGCAGGCCCGATGGGGTGACCGCCCGGGTCAGGGGCCCGGATGGATCGAGGCGAGGGGAGCGCTCATCGCCTCTCAGGGAATCATCGGTGTCGATCTTGTGAATGCCCTGGCGCGCGAGATGAGGTTCCGGCTGTCGCCGCGAATGGCCAGGCTGGACTCAAGAAGGACTGACCTCGATTTCCAGTCGCTCGGTGTGGCTTTCGACATGCGGGCCGATGGAGAAATCCACCTGGCCGGTGCCCTGGGACAGGGGTTCACGCCCGAAACGGTGCTTGTGGGTGCGAGCGTGCCGCTGGTCTTCGCTCCCACCGGCGCGGCGAACGTCCACGGTCTGATCAAAACCCTCTTCCCCGCCGCCGATTCTCCACCCGGCGTGCTGGTTCCACTCACCTCTCAATCGCGCGTACTCCTCTGCCTGCCAGTCGCGGCCGACGCCACCTCGAAGACCAGTCGCACCTTGGGGGCAAATTGAGCGTCTCGTCAACAGGGCGCAGGTCAGGTATGATGATCTTATGATCGCGACGAAACGAGCGCCCTCTGACGACGCCAGGACTGTTGGAGCTTCACCATGAGCACATCTGCCCTCCTCGAGTCCGAAGCCGAAGTTCTGGTCGAGCTACCCGAGCCGATGGAAACGGACGAGGCTCTCTATGAGCTCGTCAACGGCCAACGCGTGGAGATGCCGCCCATGAGTATTCGCGCCGTCATGGTAGCATCGAATCTGGTTGCCGACTTGAACGCCTTCGTTAAAGGCAGAGATGTGGGTCGGGTTTTCCCCGAGATGCTTTTCCGCATCCCTTTGCCTCACGATACGAGCAGAGAGCGCCGCCCTGACATCGCGGTTGTTACCTATCAGAATTGGCCCGTGGAAAGCCCTCAGGACCCCGATGCCAACGCATGGGAGGTTATCCCTGATCTGGCGGTCGAAGTCACCAGCCCCAGCGACCGTGCCGAGGACCAGAGGGAAAAAGTCCTCGAATACTTCCGTGCTGGCGTGCGATGCGTGTGGGTCGTGTATCCCAAGCTGAGGTTGATCGATGTGTACGAATCACCCACCCGGGTCCAGATTCTGACCGAGGCAGACACGCTCCGTGGAGATCCAGTTCTCCCCGGTTTCGAGTTGCCGCTTGCCAGTCTCTTCGACACCGCCCGCCAGCGAAAGTCCTGATCGCCGACGAGGCACTCGAAGAGTTTCACGCAAAGACGCTAAGAGAACGCAAAGACGCAAAGAATACAGAGGGAGATAAGAATCTCTGAAGTCTTTCCGCCTCACTCGCTACCCGCCACTCGCCATCCAACATCCACCGCTCTCTTCTCTTCTTTGCGTCTTTGCGTGAAACTCCCCCCGCGTCTTGGCGTGAAACCCCCCCGCGTCTTGGCGTGAAACCCCGTTTCAGTCCTCCGCATCTTCATTGTCGGCTGCCCCGTTGGCGCTGAAGGCCGACGAAGTACCGCTACGCGTGGCGATGATCCTGGCGGCGATCTCGTTGGTGACCTCGGGATTGTCGCGAAGATATTGCTTGGCGTTTTCACGTCCCTGGCCGAGCCGGAGATCGCCGTAGTTGAACCACGAGCCTGACTTTTCGATGAGCTTGTCGGCGAGCGCCAGGTCGAGGATGTCTCCCTCGCGGGAGATTCCGTGGCTGTACATCATGTCGAATTCGCAGACGCGAAACGGCGGCGCGACCTTGTTCTTGACGATCTTGACCTTGACCCGAGAGCCGGTCACTTCCTCGCCGTCCTTGACTGGCCCGATTCGGCGGACGTCGACCCGGGCCGAACTGTAAAACTTCAAGGCCCGGCCGCCAGGGGTGGTCTCGGGACTGCCGAACATGACGCCGATCTTCTCCCGGATCTGGTTGATGAAGATCAGTACGCATTTGGAACGCGACACTCCTCCCGTCAGCTTGCGCAGGGCCTGGCTCATCAGGCGGGCCTGCAGGCCGACGTGGCTGTCGCCGATTTCCCCTTCGATCTCGGCCCTGGGCACAAGGGCGGCCACCGAGTCGATCACGATGATATCGACGGCGTTGGAGAGCACAAGCATTTCAGCAATTTGAAGCGCCTCCTCGGCGCTGGAAGGCTGGCTCACCAGGAGAGCCTCGATATCCACTCCCAGCTTCTTGCACCACGATGGGTCGAGCGCGTGCTCGGCGTCGATAAAGGCGGCCACGCCCTCATTCCGCTGAGCGTTGGCCACCGCTTGCAGCGCGATCGTTGTCTTACCGCTCGACTCGGGCCCGAACAGCTCGATGATCCGCCCACGCGGAAGTCCCTTGCCTCCCAGGGCCAGGTCAAGCGACAAGGCCCCCGTCGAGATCCCATCAACCTCGAGGTGGCTTCCCTCCCCTAATTTCATGATCGCGCCGGCGCCAAAGGTCTTTTCAATCTGGCTGATGGCGTTGTTCAGTGCTTTCGTTTCGGCCGAGACGGAGGCCGGCTTCACCTCGGTGGATCCTTGTCGCTTGGCCACAACCATCGCTCCTTGCTCTTGAGCTTGCTTCTGTACGAAGGAACACTATCATAGCATCGGCGCCCAGCCGAGGTCAAGGTGATGCAATGTTTTTTTTCCCGGTCAATCGGGCCTGTGCCAGCGGGGCGTAGATAGGTCCTTGAGGCGTGAGAGTTGAGGCGAATGTGGTCAGTTCTCTCACGGTGAATGCTCCGGCCTCCCATCTGTCATAGGCAGAGAGGATCTTGGTCAGGTCGGGGGCCGAGGGGCTGCGGCGGTCTGGCTTGATTCGTCCCAACGTCGCGTGGGGTGTGAAGCGGTCTTTGTCGGAGCGGTAGCCGATCCTGGACAAATTGCGGGCGATGGTTTCTTGAATCGGGACGAGCGGGCAAGGCTCCGACGATTTCAGGCCCGCCCAGATCACCCTTGGCCGGGCCGGGTTGGGGAAGGCGCCGATGCCTTCCACGCGGACTTCGAAGGACGTGAACGGGCTGGCGGCCTCAGACACGACGGTACAGACCTGATTCAAGTCGGCGTTCCGCACGTCGCCCAGAAAAACCAGGGTCACGTGGAAGGGCAAGGTCGAGGTCCAGCGCACGCCTGGGATTTCTGGTGCGAGCCGCGCTTGCAGCCGCGTGAGCTTCTCGCCGAGCGGAGCCGGGATGGCAACCGCGATGAACGTCCGGGTGGTTTCAGGCATGAGTTGAAGCCCAGCATTCCGCGTGGCCGCGAGCTTACCTGAGCGGGGCGAGCTCCCCGGAGATCCACTCATTCAATCGATTGCCGAGGCGACCCATCGGCGTCGATGACTCGTCGTCTTCCATGTACTTTTCAACCTCGTTCGGCTTGACGTTGAGCACCATCTTGAGGCCGTCCCGGCGCATGAATGGTGGATCATAGTCGTCGACCATGAAGCCGGACATGGGGTTGCCCGCTTGCTTGAACGCCAGCGTCAGCGTTCCTTTCCGGCGTCCACTCAGCCAGACGTGCACCGATTCTCCAGCGGGTATGCTGCCAACCCCGATCTCGCTTCCCGGGAACGAGACCACCAGGTTTTCGAGCAACGTGTCTCCCTTGTTCACGATCTGGACGCAGTCTTGGAGCCGCCCGAGAACCGGACGGCGATCTCGACCCCCAGGACAAGGATGACGATGCCAATCAAGATGATCCGGGCTCGAGTCGACATGTCTGGACCCTGCGAGACTGGGAGACGGCGAGTTTTGAGTTGACGTGCTCTCGCTTAGACAAATTCCTCTGAGTTAAGAATCCCGCGCCGAGGAAAATTCGGCAAGACTCCAGGCAGTTTCTCGCCTCGAATCGGTTTCCCGCGACGAAACGAATTCCAAGCAAGGCCGGTGCGTTTCAGCCCGTGCCGACTCGTGGACGGTCCCGCGCACCCGACTTCAAGAAATGCAGAAATCTGGCGCGAGGGATCTCGCGCGCACCCAGGTGGACCAGATGCTCGCTCTTGACCTGGCAATCGATCAGGTCAACACCCTCGGCTTGCAGCCGCTGGGCCAGGGCCGCCAGGGCCACCTTGGAGGCGTCGGTCTCGCGGTGGAACATCGATTCGCCGCAGAAGCAGCGGCCCACGCGAACTCCGTAGATTCCTCCTACAAGTCGTCCCTCACGCCAGCTTTCCATGCACTGGGCGTGGCCCAGCTCGTGCAGCCGGATGTAGGCCTGCTGCATTTCCGGAGTGATCCAGGTGCCCTCCTCATGTTGACGCGGGGTCTCGGCGCAGGCGCGGATCACCTGGGCAAACGAGGTGTTGTAGCGGGTCTCGAACTTACCCTGCCGGATTGTCCGCGCTAGCCGGCGCGTGATCCGCAGCTCTCGTGGGATCAGAACCAGGCGCGGGTCGGGAGACCACCAGAGGATCGGCCCTCCCGGCTCGTACCAGGGGAAAATCCCGTGACGATAAGCCGTGAGGATCCGCTCGGTCGAGAGGTCGCCGCCGATCGCCAGCAGCCCTTCCGGCTCCGCCAGCTCGGGAGGGGGAAACGTCGGTTCGGCACCCAGACGGAAGAATGGCATGGAAGCGCTCGCCAGTAATCCGCGGACCTCAGAACAAGGCAAAAGCTACGGTGGCCGCCCGCGCACGGGTCACTTCGATTGTGGCCGGCCCACCGCGAGCGACTGGATCTCCTGAGCAGAGCCAAAATTGTTCTCGTACCGGGAGATGAACTCGTCGATCGTGTAAGAGTGCTGCTGAGGACCGGGATGCTCGATGGCGTAAACCGCCGTCAGTGCGGCCAGCCGGCCGACCGTGGGCCAGGAGAATCCCCGGCTCATCCCCATCACGAAGCCGGCTCGAAATGCGTCGCCCGCGCCGGTGGGGTCGACGACCTTCTCGGGCTTGGCCGGGGGGATCTCGAATTCCTGGCCCTCGACCGTGATCAGTGCTCCGGCCTCACCTCGGGTCATGACCGTGATCGGGGTCCGCCGTCGCAACTCGTTTTCGGCAAGCCCCATCTTCTCGGCCATCATGCCGAATTCGTAATCGTTGCCGGCCAGAACCTTCGCCCCCTTGCAGCCCGCTTCAAGCTCGGCGCGGTCCATTCTGGGCAATTGCATGGAAGGATCGTAAAGATAGGGAATGCCTGCGGCCGTGCATTCCCCGGCATAGCGCGACATGGCCTTGGGGTCGTTGGGCGCGATGATCACCAGGTCGCCAGACGTCACGTCCAGATCGTGCAGCGAGACCGTCCCAGCTTGGGCCATGGCGCCGGGATAGAACGCGGTGATCTGGTTGTCTTGCAGATCGGTGTTGATGAAGCAAGAAGCCGTGTGCTCTCCGGCAATCACCTTGATCTTCGAGGTTTCCACACCCTGGGCGGCGAGCCAGTCGCGATACTCGCTGAAATCCTCACCCACAGTTCCCACAAGCACGGGCCGCTCACCGAGAAGCGCCAGGCTGTAGGCGATGTTGGCCCCGGTGCCGCCGCGCTGGCGTTTCAGCGAGTCAACCAGAAACGAGACCGAAAGGACGTGCATCTTGTCGGGCAGGATGTGGTCGCGGAACCGCCCAGGGAAGACCATGATGTAGTCATAGGCGATGGAACCGGTCACAAAAACGCGCATCGGGTCGTGATCCTCTCGGTGTCGAACTCGAAAGCCAGGGGCGCTAGACTTTGGGATCTGCTTGCAACAGCGCCAGGGTCTGGGCGATCCGGGCCCGGCAGGTTTCCCGGCCCAGAATGAACAGACAATCGTAGAGCCCCGGGCCTACGCCCTGACCGGTGGTCGCCACCCGCAGAGGGTTGACCACGTCACCCATCTTCCGGCCAGATCGCTCCGCGTAGTCGTGGACCGCTTTTTCAAGAGTTGTCCAGGCTGAAGGGCTCAAGCTCGCCGAGAACCGTGTCGAGCTCGGCCAGCATCGCCGGCACTCCTTCCTTGCGCAGTCGTTTTTTCACCGCGTCGGCATCGTGCACCAGCTCGGTGGTAAAGAAGTACTTGCCGAGCTTGATGATATCCGAAAAGACCTTGAGGCGGTCACCCAGGGCCAGGATGACTGCCTCGATCCGGGCGCGGTCGGCGTCGGAAATCGGCTCGGCAAGCAAGCCTTCGCTCGTGAGAAATGGGATCACTCCACTGATCTTGCGATCCAGCGGAAGGGCCTTCATCCACTCGCCCTCCAGCCAGAAGAGCTTGTCCTGGTCGTGGCTGGCCGGCGAACTGTTCACCCGGTCGAGGGTGAATTTCTCGATCAATTCGGCACGTGAGAAGATTTCCTGGCTCGCGTCGTAGCTCCAGCCCAGTCGAGCCAGGTAATTCAGAAGGGCCTCGGGAAGATAGCCCTTCTCGATGTACTGGTGAAGGTAGACGAGAACACCCTGGTTCTCGTACTCCTTGGTTTTCCGCTTCGACATCTTGGCCTTGGACCCTGATTCGGCCACGTAGGGAACGTGGGCAAAGGCGGGCAGACTGGCACCAAGCGCCTCGAAAAGGAGCAGTTGCGGAAACGTATTGGAGAGGTGCTCCTCGGCGCGGACGACGTGGGTGATCTTCATGTCAACGTCGTCGACCACGCTGGCGAGATTGTAGAGCGGCGAGCCGTCGGGGCGCACGATCACGAAGTCACCGATCTCATCGGTGCTGAACGTCACGTCGCCCTTGATCAGGTCGTGAACCACCAGGGTGCGGCCCAGCGGCACCTGGAACCGAAGCGCATAGGGGCGTCCCTCCGCCTCGTGGCGCGTCGATCTGATCCTGCGTCAGAGGCGGGCGGCGGAACCGATAGGCACGCTTGTTCGCGTTCGGCGGCCGCTTTCTCGGCGGCTCGCTCCGGTTCGGTACTATAGTCCCTGTAGACGTGGCCGGACTCGATCAGTTGGTCCACCGCGGAGCGATACTTGTCTTTGCGTTGCGATTGATAGTAAGGAGCCGTGCGGACCTTCTTTTTCAGGTCCTTCGTCCCAGTCGATACCGATCCAGCGGAACCCGTCGAGGATGCGTTTGACGGCGTCCTCGACGTGCCGCTCCTGATCGGTGTCGTCAATCCGGAGCAGAAACTGGCCGCCGTGATGTCGGGCGAGCAGCCAGTTGAAGAGGGCCGTTCGAACTCCGCCAATGTGCAGGAAGCCCGTCGGACTAGGTGCGAATCGGGTGCGTACAGTCATGGGTTTTTCGTAAAGTCGGCACCCGCCGCGAGGAAACTGGCCCCATGGCGCAACACCGCTTGGGGACGCTCAAGGTGACTTTACGATAGGGAGTCTGTACGTGTCTGTCAACGGTTCGCGCGAGTCCGCCCGAGAACGAGCGAAACGCCAGGACGTCCATGTCCTGATCGGGACGACGGTCGCAGGCAATCGAACTGGACGGCCTGACGCCAGATCGGCCGGGAAAGGCTTTGCAAAGCGCAGTAGAAGCGAAACGACGCCCGAAATTCGCTTGAGAAGGCTTATTTGCCGCCTCGGAGTCCGGGGAACTTCTCGTAGCCAAGGCTGCGGAGAACCTCGAGGACCTCGCTCCAGGTGGGGAACATTCTGCCGCTTTTTTGCTTGTATTCGCTCATGGCGAGCATGAACTCGAGCTCGGCTTGCGAGTAATCGCGCTCACAGGTGGTGGGATCAACGAACCGGCGGCGGCCGCTGGTTTGCCGCGCCTTGGCGGCGCGCGAGGCCTGCTCGATGGCACGCCGGTTTGACCATTCGGGGCACGAGCCCAGGTTTTCCTTGACCGATAGAGAGAACCTTGCGTCTGTTGTGCTACCGCGTACATCCCTTGAAACTCCTGATTCCGCCCACGTTGAGGCCGAAAACGGCCTCCTGGCTAGACCTTGGAGAAGATCTCGTCCTGTTACGCCGCGGCGCGGTTCCGAAGCGTTCGGTGGCCGCCATGGCCGTGGACGAACCTTACTTCGGGATGCTTCACCTACTGCACTGTAAGTCCTGGCGGTGACACACTGCATGTCACACTTAAATTCTTTTCCGGAATTTGGTCGCCTTTTCTGGCTTGCCTTGGCGGAATCGCACCCGGCCGCGCCTGCGTGTTCCGGCGAGTTTGCGGGGTTTGCCTCGGTCAACCGAGAGGTCACAAGACCGGCGCGAGTTCGTTCTTGCAGTGGAAGTATTCATGCCTTGCGCACCGAGGTTGCCGGATCAGGCCATGTCTTGCCGCGGAGTCGATCAGAGTGATGGTTTCACCGCGTGCTCGATAGGGTAAGATGTGGAGTTACGGTCTCGCGGGCCGGCCTTCACGCCAGCGGCCCGGCGCGAGCTTCTTGCGGCCACACCTCCGTTCCCGTTCGCTCAGGATTGGTTTGCCATGCCTGAAATCGACATCGAAATGCTAGTCGATCAATTGACGCTGATCGGGCTGGTTTCGCGTGAGCAGTATCGCGAAGCACGGGCCGAGGCCGAGAATGGGTCGGGCGATGCCCTGATCCGCGTCCTGATGCGCAAGGGGTGGCTGACCAGCTGGCAGCTCGAGCGGCTGAAGAAAGGCGATCTCTCGGGCTTCTTCTACGGCGACTACCGGGCAATGTTTCACCTGGCGGAGGGAACATTTGCCCGCGTCTACCGGGGCAGGCAGGAGCACAGCGGCGCGCCAGTGGCGATCAAGGTGCTGCGCAACCGGTTCGTGCAGATTCCCGAGGCGGTCATGCGGTTCCACAAGGAAGCCGAGGCCGGGATGCGACTGCGCCATCCCAACATCGTCCAGATCATCGATCAGGGCCAGCAAGACAACCGGCATTATATGATCATGGAATACGTCGAGGGAATGAACCTGCGCGAATTCCTTCGCTTGCGGACCCGCCTGCGCGACCACGAGGTCTTGCCGCTGATGCTCGGCCTGGCCCGCGCCCTGGAATTCTCTCACGACCAGGGAGTGACCCACCGCGATCTCAAGGCGACCAACATCCTCATCTCCAACTCGGGCACGGCCAAGCTGGTCGATTTCGGCCTGGCGACGATCGAAGGAGACGACTCGCGGCACACGATCACCAGTCAGCGGACAGTTGACTATTCGGCGCTCGAGCGGACCTGCGGCAGTCCCAAGGGAGACCCTCGGTCCGACATCTATTTTCTGGGCTGCGTCTTTTATCACATGCTCACCGGCCAGGTTCCGCTCGAAGATTCCGAGAGCAAAGACCCGCTCAAGAAGATGCTCAAGCGCGGCTTCAACATCATCAAGCCGATCAGCGAGCACCACCATGCCCCGGCCGAACCGCTGGCTGAGATCATCGAGAGGATGATGAAGCTCGACCTGAAACAAAGATATCAAACCATGACCGTGGTCGTCTCCGATCTCGAAGACTATCTGGTCACTGTCGATCCCCAGGCCGCGCTCGAACGAACCCACGCCCGCAAGTACGGTCCACAGCAGCACGATACGGAGGAGGAAGACGTCTTCCTGACCGACGCGGAGATTCTTTCGCCCGACGAGCTGCATCCCGAGGCGGCCGACTCGGCCTCGTCCGAAGTCAAGGCCATATCAGCCAAGACAATCTTGTGTGTCGAATCCCAGGCCGACATCCAGGACGCCTTGCGCAAGAACCTGTCGCGGATGGGATACCGCGTCCTCCTCGTGGGCGATGCCGAGCGCGCGGCCGAGCGTTATCGCGAGGCTCCCACCGACGCGGTGATCTTTGACCTCGACGGCCTGGGGCCCGAAGCCCTGGACGCGATGGCTGACATGTACGAAAAGGCCGGTGAGGAAGGCGGCCACCCGCTGGTTGCCCTGGTCTTGCTCGGCCCGCGGCAGGCCGCCCTCAAAGAGAAGCTGCCCCCGGACGACCGGCGAATCGTGCTTTCCAAGCCCATCAAGCTCAAGGAGGTTCAAGACGCGATCACGGAACTCCTGCCGGTCCAGTGACGTGACTCTCAGACCGAGGAAGGGGCCGGCCGTGAAATTCGGACACGCGCTCATGTCGCTGGCCCTCCTTCTGGCGGCCGCGCCCGCGTGCTGCGACGAGCCGGGCCCGGCTGCCCCGAATCCGGAGGGCCGCGCCCTTGCCTTCCTGTGCCGAGAAGTTCCTCGCTGGTCGCGCGAAAACCACTGCTTCTCCTGCCACAACAACGGTGATGCCGCCCGCGCCCTCTATGCGGGCGATCGCATTGGCCTGACGATCTCGAAAGAATCTCTGGCCGACACGACCGGATGGCTGACCCAACCTGACCGCTGGGAGCACAACGGCGGCGACGGTCCCTTCAGTGACAAGCGACTCGCACGACTTCAGTTCTCGCTCGCCCTCACGGCCGCGCGCCGAGCGGGACATGTCAAAGACCTGCAAGTCGTCGTTCGCGCCGCCGGGCGGCTCAGCCAGGATCAGGCAGCGGACGGATCATGGCCACTCGAGGGCGAAAACGAGCCCGGCTCGCCCACGGCCTATGGCCAGTTCCTGGCGACTTACCTGGCGCGAGAGGTTCTCTCGTCGGCCGAACCGGCGCAGTTCAAGCCGGCGATCGATCGAGCCGGCCGCTGGCTCCTCGATCACGACGTGAGCACGGTCACCGACGCCGCCGTCATGCTGATGACGTCTGCTCCCCTTTCGTCAGCCCGCGCCGCAGCACTCCGCGAACGAAGCATTTCATTATTGCGGAAGGCCCAATCGGAGGAAGGGGGCTGGGGTCCGTTCGTGACCTCGCCGCCGGAAGCGTTCGACACCGCGCTGGTTCTGATCGCGCTGGCACGGGCTGGAGGTCTCGTGGTAGAGCGCGACATGATCGCCCGCGGCCGATCGTTCCTCATCGCCGAGCAGCAACCCGATGGAAGCTGGATCGAGACGACCCGTCCTCGAGGTGGAGAAAGCTATGCCCAGCGCATCTCCACCACGGGCTGGGCCGCGCTGGCACTCCTGGCCTTGCGAGAAGGCTCATCGCCTCCCCGGCTCGATACGAAACGGCCGTGAGATTGATTCGGCCTTCACCCGCGCGGAAATCGGCCCGGCCAGGTCGACCTCGAACGGACGTCCCACGGCGTTACCCGCCAGGTCTTCGAGATCGGTGCCGACGTCGAGCGCGTAGGCGCCCGCGGTCCAGACTGCGTCAGGCGTGAATCGCCAGAGTGATTCTGCCCTTTCCAGACTGACAACACCCTGGACGATGCGATTCCGGCTGTCCCTGACGGCGATCAAGCGGCGAGCCAGGGCGTATCAAGCGGCTCTGGAAACGAGACCTCGAGCGGATGGCGGGTTCCGGCGGCGGGGGCCTGGATTTTCCAGTCCCGCGGCGACGGCGACTCCTGGTCGGGCGGGCCGGCCCGGAACGACTTGCGAAACTCGCCGGCGAGCGGATTGCCATGCGCATCGGGCCACTGGCGATCGATCACCAGCGTGTACGACTTTCCTGCTTCAAGGACCGGCCCGACCTCTTCGCGTGGCTTCAGCCCGCGCTTGATCCGGCCTGGATCGAACAGAAGGGTGAACCGGCGACCGTCGCCCGACCAGAGTTCCTCGTTCAGCTCCAGAAAGGGGTCGGCGACAGCCCGGCCTGCCGCATTCAAGAGGCGAATGTGCGAATAGGCCTCACCGCGGCTCATCGGCGCGGAGAATTGGAGATAAAACCGCAGCAGATTTTCCGGTAAGACCTCCGCCGACGGAGACACAGATTCAACCACGGTCGCCGGGCGCGGGTGCCGGGCGGAGAGGCAAGGTCAAGATCGACGACGAGCCGGCCCTCGTTACCCGGCTGCTCCTCGGCCAGCCGCTGGCGACCGGCTGCCGTGAGCAACGAGCGGTCAGACCCGAACGCGGTAACCCGGCTGATCAAGCGGGTATCGGGAAACGAACTCAAGCGTCGTTCCCCGTACCCGGTAGGAACCCGTAAGCGTGATGTCGAAGGAGCCTGGCGAGCCATCGCCGGGCCGCACGAAGATGCCGCAAAGCGAGGCCCATCGCGCCGGCGTCGCGTTCTCCTTGTCGATCCTGGCGAGCGCTGCCTGATCCAGGCCCTGGATCGAGATCAAGCCGCCGGCACGGTCGCCCTCGACATGGACACGGAGAGCCGAATCCGGCGGTTCCGCACCAGCCAGCATGGCCGCGGAGGCGAGGCACAACGAGAGCTGGAGCAGCCTTCGAGACCATTGGTCGCTCATCCGCTTGCGTCTCCAGCCTCTCCATCCTCACGCGACTCGTCATGGTAACTCGACAGTCTTGAGGTTGAGCGGACCGCCCTGATCCTGGGTGAGGATCACGGCATGGCCCTCGTCGAGCTTGTCCATCTGGACCACGCCCTTGAGGTTCGCGATCTTGTCGTAGCCGATTCCCTTGGTTCCCCCGCCCCTGACCGGCGCGGTGATGCCCTCGGCCGAGCCCGCCCCTTCGGTCGGGATCTTCATCACGCCCCGGCTGCTGTTGGCCATCAGCAGGTAGTCCTTGCCGTCCTTCTGATAGACGATCATGTCGAGCGGCCGGTTGCGGTTGCCCAGCTCGGCGATGGTCGTGCCCTTGACGTGGGCGCCGGCCTTGAGCTCGGAGACGGGAACCTTGACCAGCGGGGTGCAGGTGTAGGCCGCCAGCAGGTACGGCTCGTTGCCGATCTTGTAGGGCACGAAGGTGCGGACCGGCGACTTGGTCTCGAACCGGCCGTGGGCGCCGTGGTAGATCTCGATCGCGGCACCGTCGAAGCCCTCGCTGAAGGGGAACGGGATCGCGATCAGCCGGGACGAGAATTCCTCGTTCGACAGGCCGGCGAGGAAGACGCGGCCGTCGACGTAGGCGAGGTCGGTGATCGATTCGTTCCGCAAGGGCTGGCCTTGCTGCCTGGCGCTGGGATCGGGTGGATTGGAGATCTCGGCCCGGGCGAACCGGACGTTCTCCAGCGCCACCTCGTCGAGCTTGCCGTCGGCATTCAGCCGCACGAGCACGGGAGTGGCGTCGGGGCCGCGGCCGCGGGAGACCGAAAGATAAACGTTGCCCGAGATGGGGTTGACCGCCAGGTCGTTGATCATCACCTGCTGGGGCTTGGTTCCCAGCATCGCGGCGACTTTCGCCGTCAAGTCCTTGACCTCGATCGGACGCTTCTCCTTGGCCGCGGTCCGGTCGCCGGTGTCGATGGCGAAGAGGGCCGACCCTTGGTGTCGCCCACGAAGAGGATGCCGTCGGGGCCGAATCCCAGCGGGCCGGCCGACTTGATCTGCGGATTCCCTTGCTTCAGGCTCGCGGTCGGATCACCCGCCCGAGCGGCAGCCGCGGTCATGATCATGCCTGCCGTCACCAGGGCGGCAACGCGGGTCCATTTCCTTGACATCCTGGTTTTCTCCCTTGGGTGTGAATCAGAAGAAAAGGAACGAGAAATCGGTGCAGCCACGAATTGACGTAGCGGCATTATGGGCAAAGATGGCCGGGAATCCAAGGAAAACACGAGAAATCCCGCGTTTCTGTGTAACCGTGCATGGAGGATTCACCGCATGGTTCAAGGCCGGGTACCAGTCCTTCCTGCTGCCTGAGGTCAAACGCCCGCACGGTTCCTTGGGTTAGAAGACACCAGCCGTATTCGCGGTGACTTGTGTGAGGTATGTGCCTGTCGAAGAAGACCCGCCCGATCCCTCGTCTACTGAATCGACGAACGGGTGACTCCCATCATCACTGGACCAAGAAATGGGGAGCAGGCCATTCACCCCCTATAGGGTTCAACCTCCTGACTCCCCGCCAGGAGCGTCCGCTGGAACGATAGGTCAGGCAGCATTTACCACTCAAGTTCGCACTAAACCCATCGCTGAATGGCATCACATGAATCCGCAGGCGAGGTGTTAAAGCATAGCTTCGCTTGCGGGGCTTTCGCGTGCACGATGTTGAGAAGCTTTTCGAAGAGCAGCAGTTGATCGGCTGCACGAAGACCGGCTCCGAACATGACACAGTCAAATGGACGTTCGGCAAGTGCGTCCGTCAGCACCGCTTCCGCAGTCGCGCCAGCATCGACAAGGCAGGGGACAACTTCGTACCCTGACGCGCGAACGCGATCGAGTTGCGAGTCGATGAAAGACCGGACGAGTTCAGGCGTCAGATCTGGCATCGGCCTCAGATCCGCGAACAGCGGATCGAGACCCAGAGCGAGTACAACGGGCATCACTCAACACCAACTTCGCACGAGGCCAGCAGGTATCTATTCGGGAAAGACCATACAAAAGGCAAGCAACGTAGGGCACGGACTGCTTCGTCAAATGGTAATGGACTTAATCTTCTTTCTGATCACCGGGATCAGCAAGCCGGCCCAGCAGCCGGCCCCACTTGCGCGGACGCTTGGTCCGGCCGAACTCGGCGAGCCGTGGTACGAACTGGTTCCAGGTCAAGACCGTCAGGCAGGATGAGTCTTGCAGAATCGCCACCAGGGCGCGCGCTCCGTGCAAGGCCAGCACGGCGATGGCGCCGTTCTCGGGGTTGCGGCCCAGCCGCCGGGTGCGGCCCAGGACCGCTCGAAGCAGGTCCTCGGCCAAATCCGGATCGGCTCCGAAACGCTCTACGAACCGCTGGAGCGCATGCCGAGAGATGCGGACCGAGCTGTAGTCGCGCTGGCCCGGAGGGAGCAATTCGGACACCTCATCACAAGCAGCGGCGGGGTCATGAGACCCGCGCCGAACCACGAAAACTTTTGCGGCGAATGACGCTCGTCAATCCGCTTTCCCCGTCGCCGCCCAGAGCACGCCCCGGCGCAGCCAGGCCTGGAAGTTGGGATCTGACATCGCCTCGGTGTCGTGACCCAGCGCATTGTTGTAGACGCGCCCCTTGCCGTAGGTGTTCACCCAGATGATCGGCTCATCCTTGCCCGTGCCGCGAGGCTTGCCCGGGTCGGAATAGGCCGTGGCCAGCACCTCGTTGCCGGGGACCATCACCGAGTTCTGATACAGCTCGTCTATCTTGTGCTCGAACAGATCGGGCAGCCCCTCGGAGATCGGGTGCTTGGCCGCGGTTTTCTTGACACTGTATTTGTGTGGGGGTCCGTGGAACCCCTGCGATCGCCAGCCGCCGGCGATGGCCTTCTCAAATTCATCCCAGTTGGGTTTGACGAAGGCGCTCGAGGCGTGATGGAAGACGATCAAGCCCTTGCCGTCGTGAATGGCCTTGAGAAACGCCTGCTTGTTGGCGTCTGACCACTTGCTTTCTGGAGAACCCTTCGGGGTGTCTTTGTAGTTCAAGAGCAAGGCGTCGTACTTCGCGAGGTTGGCGTCCGTCAGGTCGGTGGAGGGGCTTGTCGTGACATCAACCGAAACACGTCCTCCATCCCAGAGAATCGTCTTCAGGGCCTCTGTCGTTGCCTTCCAGTCATGACCGTGATCTCCCGTGATGATCAGAAGTTTTATCGGGGCTGGTGCCGGTCGTGGCTCGGTGGCAGGCCTGGGGCTCGTGCCCGCGCGTCGTCGCAGAGGACAAAGCTGTGGCCAGTGCAGGCGCCTTGGTTTCGGCGACGTCATCAAGCGCGATCGGCCCGAAGACCGGGACGGCCATGTCGAGACTATCGGCCAGGTTGCAGTAGGGGTCGTAACCGTATCCGTACCAGAGGAAGGATTTCTCGGGGATGCGGCCGGCCAGCTTGAGGATGACCGTATCGTGAGCCGTGCCCAGGCAGGCCTCGAAAACCAGGGGAAGCAGCGTGCCGTCTTCCTTGCGGATCGAGAAACCGGCAATGTGCCGCTCGGGCTTCAGACCCAGGCCTGACGCCTCGCCCGGACTGACGCTCATGCCGCCCATCGCACCGCCGCCCATGCCGCCCATTCCACCGCCCATCATGCCTCGGCCCTGGCTCGGCCCCATCATGGCCGCGCCATTCGCGCTCGCCATTCCTCCCATGCCAAAGGCCACGGGGCGTCCCATTCCTGGGTTTTGGGGGTAGCCCATGTTCACGCCCTTGAACTTGACGATCAAGGTGTTGTGGGGACCACGGGAAACTCGATCGAGGGTTGGCGTGGCCGCCCCGAGCTGCCCGAAAAGCTCGCGCTGGGCGATCCGTGCCAGGCGCTGTCCCGCGCGCTTCAGGCCATGGGTACCGACGTGAATGGCGTCGTCCAGCTCGAGGTCGATCACCGAGACGACGGCCGTGTTGGGCACGCGTTCGGGCAGCCGCCGCTGAGCGTCTTGCACGGCGTTCCAGCCGGAGGGATCGCCGGCGTGCGTGAACCGGCCGATTTGCACGTAATAAAACGGCAGCTCGGGCTGGCCGAAATCCGACCGCACCGAGGCAATGAAATCCGCGAAAACGCGAGAATAGACTTTCGACGCATTCGCGCTTGCATCGGCTTCGCCCTGGTACCAGAGCACACCTTTCACCTTGCCCCCGGCCAGCCGCACCTGGCGGAGCATCGACCCATAGAGGCTCTTGCCCCCTTCTTCCTTTTTGGCCGGGTTCCACTGTTCCATACTGGTGCCGCCGTGAGCGCAGGCGACCAGACCGACCGGAACTCGCGTCTGCTCGACCATCGCCACGGCGAACGGCAATCCCAGCCCGCTGCCCTTGGTCCGCGTCTTGTGTTCCTTGGCCGACCGTTCCGACCGCGTTCCCGCATCACCCGAGTGGACCGGGTCAGGCGAATCGACCAGCCAGTGCAGGGGCTCTTCAGCCTTGCTCCACTTGCCGTCCATGCCCAGCAGCATGACCAGGTTGTTTGGCGGCGTGACATCGAGCAAGTCGCCCACGCCCTGCATGTTCGATTGCCCGGCGAGCACCCAGAGATCGCCCACGAAGACCGGACCGACCGACTCGATCACCGTCACAGGGCCTTTCTTGACGGTCACGGCGATCGTGTAAGGGCCACCCACCGGCACGCCGACGAGCTTGCCGTCGACAAACCTCGTGCGATCGCCTTGCTGGTTGTTCGCGAAGGCAGAGCCGTCCATCCCGCCAGCCATGAGAGCAGCGTCGACGACTTCGACGTCCTTGCTCTTGTCATCAAGTTCGATCGGGATCGCCGTGCGCCCGTTGGCACCGCGCTGGAAGACCTGAGACGCCGTCGGCGACTTGATCTTGGCGCCCACGGCTGAGGCTGACCTGGCTAACTGTCCCATCGCCGCGGGCGGTCCGGCGAACCCCAGGACCGCCAGTCCCAACATTGCGAACGAGGCCAGCAGGGGAACAGCCCCACCAGATCGTTGCGAGACCGTGTTCAAGCTTGGTCGTGACATAGCTGTGTGATCTCCACGAGAGTGTACCGAACATCCGGCCGGCGTCGGGCGCGGTCGCGTGAATGGCCATGAAGAACCTCTCTGGAGGGTCGCTCGGCCTGGGAGACTGCGCGCCGTCTGCACGATCGACTTCATCCTACAAGGCCCCGCTCACTCAAGAAAGGGACTGGAATGCGCGCCACAGCGCTCCGGGAAAACCCCAGACCTCAGGGCCGCGGCTCTGGTCCCACCTTTCGCTTGCGCAGGATTCCGGTGTAGGATAAAATATAAGAGTTTACTGATCGACCCGCGCCGGTTGACTCGGCACAGGCAGCGAAGGCAAGGCGCCGCCGCCTGGTTCCTTTACCGATGGTGTTTTCTCGTTGGGCGCGAGGTGTCGACGCTGCGGCCCGTACCGGCCTGACCTCGCCGGTGCCGGCGAGGGTTGCGGGGATTCTTATCACCAGAAGAAGGACAAGGGCAATGAACGCGACGATGAGGCGCATCGTGCTCGGCTCGGTCGGACTCGCACTGACCGCGGCCGCGCTGGCCGCTCAGGAAGGGGTGCAGCGCCTCCGCACCCGTGCAGAGTTCATGCGGATGAAGCTGGAGTATTCCAAGAGCGTTCTCGAGGGCCTGACCCTGGAGAACTACGAGACCATTATCAAGAACTCCAAGGCCCTCAAGAAACTCAGCGAGGCCGCTGAGTGGGAGGTCCCGACCATTCCTAACGCCACCGACTACGTGGTCTTCACCTCCGAGTTTCAACGGCTGACTGACGAGATGTCCCACAAGGCCAAGGATAAGAACATCGACGGAGCCACGCTCGCCTATCTGCGGTTGACGATGAATTGCGTGAACTGCCACAAGTACGTACGTCAGATGGCCAGGTGACCCTCGACCGCGAGCTGCTCGCAACAATCCGCGGCCTGAGGAACAATCGACTTCTGCCGCGTCATCGGTTACGATTCAGGCATGAGGTTTTCCATCGCCGTCGCCTGTGTGGCGCTGATATCCACCGCCCCGCTCGCCCTGGCGCAAGCCAGGGTGCCGGCCCGGCCTGCTCCCCGCGCTTCCCGCCCGGCCGACATCGCCAAGGAAGCCATGAGAAAGGAAGCCGAGGCCGACCAGGCGCGTCGAGAGCAGGGCTTCGCGCGGCTCGAGGCTCTCAAACCAGTGCCCCAGGAAGACGTGCGTATCGGGCCCGCTGGCATCCCGCTCTTCCGAGTTCTGGATGAGCAGGATCAGGAGGACGAGCAGGACGAGAACGCCCCCGCTGAGCGGCGATTCGTGGTCGCCGAGGAGACCTTTGATCGCTGGCTCTTCGGCAGCACGGGCGACGCCGAATCCGGACGTGCTTATCTGGAAACACTGCTGCAACGAAAGCTCAACGACGTCAACCTTGTGCGTGAGCTGACCCCGATACAAAGAAAAAAGCTGATCCTGGCCGGGCGAGGCGATATCAAGCGCCTCCTAGACCGGATCGAGGAGGAGCGAAAGGAGTTTCATCGCATCAGGACCGACCCCGACAGATGCGGACGATTCTTGCAGGAGCTTCAACCCCTGCGCGTGACCATTCGTCAGGGGCCTTTCGAGTTTGGATCGATCTTCGCCAAGACCCTCAAGAAAATGCTCGACGAGGGCCAGCTCGCCAGGCGCGGGACGAAATGACCTTGTGTTGAGTGACGATCACTACCTGCCTTCCTGGGCATGCAACGGCCCGATCCTTTCCTCAGCACGCAACTGAGCTCGACCGCGTCGCATCGATGACCTCAGATCTGCCCGCCGAGCCTTGCGCCACGAGGAGGCCGAGTTCATTTTCGACGGTGGGCTCGCCCGGACAACACCCGACGTCGAAGACGAGCTATGCTTTCAGAAGCAAGCTCGACAATCCTCGACCGCTGGAGTTCTGCCCAAGGTCCGGCTGCAGTCGAGCCGTGAGATCCAAGGCGCGGCAGCACCCGTGATCTGCCTTGACCGCCCTGCCATTCAAGCCCCTCGATGAGGCGCGAATCCCAAATATGTTTCCTTCTTGCGACACCCAGTCTCGACACGCCAGCACGAATCATGCGATCCTTTCTCCTTTCCAATCACTGCCCCGGGTTGGGTGTCTGAGATCTCACCTCGAGCGGGAGGAGGGGACGAAAGCCTCGGGCATCGTGCTCGTCGTTGACGATGAGCCTATGGGTCGCAAGACACTGGAACTCGCACTGTCCAACCAGGGCTACGAGCTCGTCTTCAGCTCCAATGGTATCGAGGCTCTGGCCCGAGCCGCCGAACGCCTTCCGGACGTCGTTTTGCTGGACGTTATGATGCCGGAGATGGACGGGATGGAAGTCTGCCGGCGTCTGCGAGCGGATGAGCTGCTCGGAGAAATCCCGGTGATCATGATCACGGCCCTGGACGACCGAGCGACAAAGCTCGCCGGCCTCGAGGCCGGCGCCGATGAGTTCCTGACCAAACCGATCGATCGCGCGGAAGTCCGCACGAGGGTCCGGACCATTACCCGCTTGAACCGTTACCGCAAGATCGCCCAGGTTCACAGCGAGCTCCTGAAAGCATACGACTCCACCCTGGAAGCCTGGGTCTCCCTCCTCGATTTCCGGGACCGAGAGACCAGGGGACATACCGACAGGGTGACCAAGATGACTGTACTCCTCGCGGAGGCGGCGGGGATTGACGGCGACACCCTTGTCCATGTGCGCCGGGGATGTCTGCTCCACGATATCGGGAAGCTGGGGATTCCCGACAAGATCCTTCAAAAGGCGGGACCACTCACGGAGGAAGAGATGGAAGTCATGCGCACGCACCCAACCATTGCCTTCCAGATGTTGTCGACGATCCCGTTCCTTTATCCGGCCCTCGATATCCCACTCTGCCACCATGAACGCTATGACGGCACTGGCTATCCGCGCGAGTTGTGCGGTGAAGTGATCCCGCTCGTCGCCCGACTCTTCGCCGTCGTCGATATCTGGGACGCTCTTTCGAGTGATCGAGTCTACCGAGAAGCGTGGCCGCGCGATCGGGTGATTGACCACCTTCGAGGACTCGCCGGAAACCACCTGGACCCCGCCGCGGTGGATCTCTTCATGGCCCTTGAAGCCGAACTGGACGGTCTCCCGGTCGAGACTGATTATGTACGCCTGTCCCGTGTGGCGGCTCAGCTCGCTTCCACTTCCAATGTGGTCTGGTCGTAATCTGGGCCTCGATCGAAGCCGCACGGCGCTATCCGCATTCCGTGGATCGCCTCTATGCCGGTTCTCCGCGGTCCGTATCCAAAGTAAGGCGGGATGGTCGGCGAAGCGTCTCAGCGACAATGCGGTGAAGCTCACGCAGCGAGATCGGCTTGCTGAGGTAGGCATCCGCCCCGGCGCTCAGGCACTTCTGCTCGTCATCCGCCATGGCCAGGGCCGTTACCGCGATGATCGGGATCGTACAGGTCTGAGCATCGGCTCGCAGTTGCCGGGTCGCCTCTAGCCCGTCCATGCCGGGCATCTGGATGTCCATCAAGATCAACTGGGGGGAGAGCTCGCGAGCCAAGCGTATCGCCTCGTGTCCGTCAATGAGCTCGAGCCACGCGATATCCGCCGACCTGCCGCAGGTAGTTCGCAAGCAGAGAGGCTGCGATCTCGTCATCCTCGGCCAGCAGAAGAAGCGGCCCGTCGGGCGTTGATTCTACACCGAGGTCTGGGGCCGGTGAGGCCAGTTCTGCTTTCGTCGTGGCCAGGCCCGTCAACGCCAACTGCAACTGTTCGCGACTGATCGGCTTGACCAGGTATTCAGCGGCTCCGAGGTTTAGCCCTCGAATACGCTCATCGAGATCGCTGATCACCAGTATGGGTATCTTGCACGACTCAGGGTCAGACCTGAGCGCGGACAGGAGTTCCCAACCATCGGCGTCCGGCAGCAAGATATCGAGAAAGACGGCATCGGGCTTCTCCTGTCGAACGCGTTCGAGTGCTCCAGTGCCACACGGCTGGACGATCGTCTGGACACCCATCTCGCGAAGATAGCGATTGAGAACCTCCACCGAGGCCGATGAATCCTCGATCAGCAGGACTTTGCGAATTCTGGGCTGGGGGTCGAGGCCCGTCATGTCTTTACCTGGCTCGACGGCTTCTTCCCAAGGAATCGTGATCGTGAAACGACTTCCACATCCAGGTTCGCTCGTCACCGAGACGGAGCCTCCGTGAAGCTCGGAAATCTTCCGGACCAGGGCCAACCCCAACCCGGTACCCGCATACTGTCGCGACAATCGACTGTCGATCTGTTGAAATGGTTCAAACAACAAGCCCATGTCTTCCTGGCGAATGCCGATACCCGTATCAGAGACCGTGAACGAGACGGTTCTCCGGGCCGGATCGCCGGAGACGTCCAGACCAATCGAGCCCCCCTCGGGCGTGAACTTGACGGCATTGCTGAGCAGGTTGACCAGCACTGCTTGAGCCGCCGCTCATCGGCCAGGATCGTCCCGATCGCCCCGTCGATGCTCGAGGACAGCCTCTGCCGCTTCGTCTGTGCGTTCTGCTTGACCATCCGCAGGCTCGCCTCGCAAAGACCATCGACGGAACTCGGCGCCAGCTCAAGTTGAAACTTGCCGGCACCGATCTTCGAGAGGTCGAGAATATCATTGATCAATCGCAGGAGGTGCCTGCCGCAGTGCTCGATGTCACGGAGGGCCTCGGCCTGGCCGTCATTGACTGGACCGCAAACGTGCTCTTGAAGTGCCTCCGACAGTCCCAGAATTCCGTTGAGCGGAGTGCGAAGCTCGTGGCTCATGCTGGCCAGGAATTCGTCCTTGAGGCGCGCAGCGCGGGCTAGTTCGGAATTCGCCGCGGTCAGTTCCTCGGAATGGTGGCGGAGGGCCTGATCCATCTGCTTCCGCACCGTGATATCTGTGGCCACACCGACCCGGAAACGGATAGCCCCGCTCTTATCCCGGATCGGATAGCCGCGATCACGGACCCACCGCAAGGATCCATCCGGCTGAAGCAAACGATACTCAGCGTCATACGCTTCCCCCATGAGACTGGTTACTCCAGCCTGCACGGCCGGCCGATCTTCGGGGTGAATAGGCTCCAGGAACGATTCTGGGTTGTCGTAAAGACTCTGCGAACTGCGACCCCACAGCTTCTCGTAAGCTGGGCTGACGTAAAGAATCTTTTCGAGGCGGGGCGCGGCCATCCAGAAAACATCCTGGATTGTCTCCGCGATCAGCCGGAATCGTTCCTCGCTCTCTCGCAGGGATTGCTCGATCTTCTTCTGTTCGGTAATGTCTCGCATGATGGTCGAGAAATGCTGGAGCTCGCCGTCCGGCCCGCGGTGAGCGAGGATGAGCTGGGAGACGCACATCCGCCGGCCGTCGGCGAGCAGGACCTCTGTCTCGCCCTGCCAATGCCCTTCTCGTTCCGCAGCGGGGAAGGCTTCAAGGAGAATGCGATCCGTCGATTCAGTCGGGTGAAACGCGGCAATCGAATTCTCGAAGTGGTCACCTCTCTCGAGGAACCCAACCGCATCCTGGTAGGCTCGATTCTTCCAGCAGGAGACGCCCATCCGGAGTCTTCATCGCCACCAGGTCGGTCGAGGCGTCAATGATCGCCCCGAGCTGCCGCAACTCGGCGGTCCGTTCGGCGACCCGCCGCTCCAGGCTCGCGTTGAGCTCCCGGATCTCCTCCTCGGCCTTCTTTCGTGCTGTGATATCGCGGAGGATGCCGACGAAGACCCTGTCGTTACCCACACCGATCTCTGTCACGCCGATCTCGATCGGGAAGACGGTTCCGTCCTTCTTGAGTCCCGGGATCTCGCGTCTGAAGCCGATGACTCGGGGGAGCCCTGACTCCAGATAGCGGGCGAGGTAGCCATCATGTTGCTCGCGGTGAGGCGAAGACATGAGTGTGCTGACGTTGCGGCCGAGGATCTCAGTCCGCGGCGAAGCCGAAGATCCGTTCAGCGGCAGGATTGAACGACAAAACCGTATCAGAGAGATCGATGGCTATGATGGCGTCCATCACCGTATTGACGATCGCCTGGAGCTTGGCCTGGCTCTCGCGCAGCTCTTCATCGACATGCTTCCGCTCGGTAACGTCCATCAAGAATCCGTGCCAGACAACGCTGCCATCGGGCTCGACTTGCGACTGAGGTGCCGACCACCCTTCGATCCACCGCAGTCCCTTCGCCGGGTGCAGGTAGCGGTGTGTGTGACGCCAGTCTGATGGTAGGATAGACGCCTCGGCGATACTGTCGATCAGGTGCTGAAGATCATCGGGATGCACGTTCGCAAGCAGTGGAGTCATATCCTGGGCCAGGACTTCGCGTGGGATTCCAAACATATCCTCGACGGCCGCCACTGCGAAAGGCATGCAACTGCTGCCGTCGGTGCGCAGGCGGAAGGAGTAGATCACGCCGGGCACGCTGGCGGCGATTTTGGCGAGCTGATCCTGAAGCTCGATCCGCTGCCGCAGCACTTCCTCGGCCCGCTTTTGCTCGGTGATATCGCGTACAATGCCCGTGACCCCAATGATCTTCCCTTTGCGGTCACACATCGGGGTGAGGACGAGGTTCGCGATCAGGCGGGACCCGTCCTTGCAGACCAAGGTCCATTCGCGCTCATTCACGTCGCCACGACGGGCTGGTTCAAGAAAAACGTCCATGCCGACGACGGGGCGACCCAGTTGCCGCATCAACTCCTCCCCACGGGCGTTTATCTCGGCTTCCAGGTGCAGGATGGCGGGGGTCTGCCGCCCGATCATCTCCTCCGCGGCATAGCCGAGCATGCGCTCGGCTCCGGAGTTGAAAACGGTGATGAGGCCTTCTCCATCGGTAGCCACGATGCCAAGCTGAGTGGACCCATCGAGAACGCCTCGCAGGAGTCGCGTTCGAATCGGCCAGCGCCTCTTCCGCCCTCGTCCGTTCGATGCCCAGCGCAACTTGATTCGCGACCGCTTCGAGTGCAGTGAGCGTCATGTCGGAAAGCGGCTGACGGGCAAAGATCGCCATAACCCCACACAACTCGTGTCCCAGGATGAGCGGGTGCCCTGCGAATGCGACCATCCCTTCTTTCTGGGCCCATTCCTGATTGTGTACGTACGGATCGCCGATGACCTGGTTGGTCAGGTGAGGCTTTCGCTCCTGGGCGATCAGCCCGATCTTGAATTGTCCGACGGGCACTCGGGCATGGGGGCCGTTCACGTGGGTGTACATGCCCGCGCTGGCCTGGAGCTCGAGAACGTCTCCCTGGCGGCCTATGGTCCAGATGCGCGCGAATGCGGCGTCCAGGTGCTGCACGATGGCCTCGGTGCAGCACTGCAAGAGCCCCTGGAGGCTGCCCGACCGAGTCAAGGCGACACCAACATCCGCCGTCAACGCGGCCAGAGATGCACGTTCTCTGATAAGTTCCTCTGCCTGCTTGCGTACTGTAATATCCCGGTAAGCGATAACGTGTAAGCCAGGAAGTATGTTCGCGACGGCCCGGAATTCGACTTCCAGAGCAGCCCCATCCTTGCACAGGAGAATAAGCTCGCCCTTCAAGTTCCCGGTCGTGAGAAGAGAGCTCATGAGCTGGGAAATGCGCTCATGGTGATCGATAGGTGTGAGGTCCCACAGCGTCAACCAGAGGAGTTCGTCATGGCTGTAACCGAGAGATTGACTGACTGCCGGGTTCGCGTTAACATACTGTCCCTCGTTACCCGTCAGCAGGATCGCATCAAGCGAATTCTCGAAGATGGCCTGGAAACGTCGTCGGCTCAATTCGAGTGCTTCCTCAGTGCGGCGCCTGTCGGTGATGTCCAGTGCCAGACAAAGAGTCCCGGCAAACTTTCCGTCCTCGTCCGAAAGCGGGGTGTTCAGCCACTCGCAAGTCAGGATGCGGCCGTCCTTGGTGCGGTTCTCGTTCACGCTGTTGGCGTGCATGTCCAGGCTGGAAACGCGACGAATTATCTCCTGCAATTCGGCGGATAACGGCAGCGGCGCGATCAGGCCACAGCATTCCTGGCCTAGCGCTTCGCCTCTGGAGTAGCCGAATATCTTTTCCGCGGCGGGATTCCAGTCCAGAATGCGATAGTCCGCATCCATCAGGATGTAGGCCAGCGGCATCCGTTCGATCTGGAGGCGGAGTTGCGCAAGCGACTCATCCCGCTCGATCTGAAGCTTTTTCCGCTCGGAAATGTCCCGAGCGAAGCAGAAGATCCGTCCGCCAAGACTTTGCCAGTAGCAGACATTGGCCTCAACCGGCCAGACCGTGCCATCCCTGGCCCGGAGCAATGTCTCGAACAAGTCGCTTCCTTTCTGAAGGATCTGCGAGATGTGACGCGCGATCTCCTCCGGATTCTCCTGAGCTTCGACGTCCGAGATACGCATTCGCCGCAATTCCTCGCGGTCATAGCCCGAGCGACGCGCGAAGGCGTCGTTTACTTCCAGAAAGTGGCCCTTCGGGTCAGCCATGAAGAACGCATCGGGAGAGGTCTCGATCACGGCGCGGTAGCGGGCCTCGCGCTCGCGCAAAGCCTCTTCCGCACACTTGCGCTCTGTGATGTCGCGGATGAAGGCGAAGGAGCATCCGCCGGAACCAGACCAGCAGCCCACATTGATCTCAACCGGAAATACGGTGCCGTCCTTCTTTCGGTGCAGCGACTCGAAGCTTGCGTGTTGTTCGCGCTGGATTTGGCAGAGTTTGGCGGTGATCTCGTCGGGGTGCTTCTCGGCCTCGACGTCGGAGATACGCATTCCCAACAGTTCCTCGCGGCTATAACCCAGGAGTCGGACGTAGGCGTCGTTCACCTCCACGAAGCGGCCTTCCGCATCGGCAATCGTGAAACCGTCAAACGTGGTCTCGATGAAAGCGCGGTACCGGGCCTCTCGCTCGCTCAGTGCCTCTTCGGCTCGTTTCCGCAGAGTAACATCGCGATTGGATGCGCGGCGGCCAAGCATCCGCCCGTCGTCGCCGTAGACTGGCGCAAACATGGGAGATCCATCGCGTCTCTCCTTGGCGATTGACGATGCGCCAGTCGAGACTGCATGTCTCCGCGTTCCTGATATCATCGAGAAGGTGGCTCTGCCAGAGAGCGGCATCGTCGGGGTGAACGATCCTCTGGAGTAGGATAGGATCGCTTATAAATTCCTCAGACCGGTAGCCGGTTACCCGCTCGCACGAGGGCGAACAGTAAGTCAGCTTGCCATCCGGTGTCAACCAGTATTCCCAATCGAATGTGTGATCGGCCACAGTGCGGTAGCGCTCCTCGCTCTCACGCAACGCTTCTTCGACTTGCTTACGCTCGGTGATGTCGGAGGCGACGCCGGAAGCGAGGGTCACGCAACCTGCTTCGTCGCGGAGAGCGTAACCACGGGCGTTGATCCAGCGCAGCGAGCCATCGGGTCGCGTGATACGGTAATCGACGTCAAATTCTCCCTCGCGGGCCAGGTTTTCCATGGCTCGAAGCAGCGGCGGGACATCGTCGGGATGGATGGCGTCCATCCAGATCTGAGGATTGGCATAGAGCTCGGCGCAGGAATGCCCCCAGATTTGCTCGAAGGCCGGACTGATGTAGTGCATCGTCTGGAAATCCGGCGATGTCATCCAGAACACTTCCCGGATCGTTTCCGTCATTCGGCGGAATCGCTGCTCGCTCTCGCGCAGTGCCTGCTCCGCCTGCCGCCGCTCAGCGAAGACAGTGGCGTCAGCTTGGTCCAGCAATCGGGCCTGACGTGCGCTTTTTCGCTTCGCGGCGAGCATGATATCGGCCACCCAGCAGACGGCCAATCCGCATGCGATGAACAGAAAGAGCTGGAACCAGTCCGCTGGGCGTGTGATGTCAAAGGAGTAGAGTGGCTCGATGAAGAAGAACGCAGCGACCAGCGCTCCGGTGGCAGTCGCCAGCGCACCCGCCCTCCAGCCACCCAAGCACGACGACGCCAGGATGGCCAGGAAAAACAACGGGAAAGGCATCTGGATGCCCAACCAGGGTGTCAAGGCCAGCCTCATGACCGAGGCCAGAGCGATCGGCACGATGCCGACCACGTAGGGGCTGGCAAAACGTCGAAGCTGACTAGCGGACATTGCTTGGTTCCCCTTGCCGCGCATACCCCATCACCCAGTGAACTCGCTCGTGGGCCTCGGAATGGCCCATCGATGAGCCCCAGCCCCAGCACGGTCGTGCGACAACTTCGTCATGGCAGCCACTCCGCCGTTGTGGAAGCTTGGCCGTTGTCAGACCCATCAGACGGCCAATTGTGTACGTTTGACACCTAGCCGCCAGCATTGCTCAGGAATCGATCGAGCACTTGAAGCATAGAAGATGGAATATCCCTGAGATAAGTCTCGGTCTGGCGTTATTACGCCTTACCTGAAGCCACGGGAACGGGGTCTTCGTCATACCCTGACAAGTTCCGGGGATATCCTGCTCAGTTCCGACGAGGCTGCTGTCTGTTCCAACCGGGTCGAGCGGTTTGCGACTCAGAAGGACTTGTCGATTGCCTTGACTCACAGCGCGGGGATAAGTTATTCAAGAAAGTAGAGAAACGCTCCTCACGAAGTAGGCAGGTCGGGAACTTCTTCGTCCCGTGCTTACATCTGCCCCGCGCCGCATCGATGGGCTCAAAAACGGCGCACTTCTTGATCATGGCCGACGAACGCATCCGGCGGCAGATCGCCTTTCTGGCCGCCCAGATGATGTACCATCGGACCGAATCCGAGTACTTCACCGCCAAGCGCAAGGCCGCCAAGCAGCTTGGCGTCGAATATCGCCACCGGCCCGGCGACCTGCCCAGCAACAAGGAGATTCGCGACCAGATCCAGGCGATGGCGCGCATCCATGAAGGTCCCAAGCGTCTGGAGCATCTGCGCGACATGCGAGTGGACGCCCTCCGCCTGATGCGCATGCTGGCGAGGTTCCGCCCGCGCTGATCGGCAGCGTGCGAACGGGCCACGTGCGTAAGGGTTCCGACATCGACATTCACATCTTCAGCGACAGCCAGGCGCTCGTGACGGACACACTGGACGAGCTGGGCCTGCAATATGACGTGCAGCACAAGCGGATCGTCAAGTACGGCGAGGAGCGGGCTTTCACGCACATCCACATTTATGACAATCACAATTACGAGCTGACGCTTTACCCTGAGGACAAGGCGCATTACGTCTTCAAGAGCTCGATCACTGGCAAGGCCATCGAGCGGGCCTCGATCGCCGAGCTCGAGGCCCTCCTGCGCGAGGAGAACCCCGAGATCGATCTCGACGAGGAGGTGGAGCGGCTCGAAGACCACATTGACCGCTTCACCCTGTTCCGGATGCTGCTCGAACCGCTCGAGGGGGTGAAGCAGAGTCCGAAGTATCATCCCGAGGGAGATGCGCTCTACCATAGCCTCCAGGTTTTCGAGCTGGCTCGCGAGGAGCGCCCTTACGATGAGGAGTTCCTGCTGGCCGCCCTCTTGCATGATGTCGGCAAGGCGATCGACCCCTCCAACCACGTCAACGCCGCCCTCCAGGCCTTGGAGGGGTCGATCAGCGAACGGACCGCCTGGCTGATCGAGCATCACATGGAGGCCCAGGCTTACAAGGCCGGAACGCTTGGCCCCCGGGCTCGCGTCCGGCTACAGCACTCGGAGTGGTTCGAAGACCTCATGCTGCTAGGTGATCTCGATCGCCGCGGCCGGAGTGCGCGGGGCCGTCGTTTGCGAGCTGGAAGAGGCTTTTGACTCCATCCGAGAGCTGGAGCAGGCCGACCACGAAATCGACTCGTGTGATCTCGGGTGAGCGGCGCCGCCACCGAGCTCTGAACAGCTTTCCATTTGCCGTGGTGGGCAGATCTAGACAGTTGTACCGGATCATCGTTCGGCCAGACCTGGCTAGCTTTGCCCGGCATGAGGATGCCGATCGGCGCTTCTTCTGCGCAGCATTGAAGCCCAGTGGATCGCCTCTGACGGAAGTAAAATATTTTGGACGCACGAGTTAAGGCAACCACTGAGGGGATACGAGCTGCGAATCTCACGGAGGCTGTCTAATAAATCTTGATGCGCTCCGGAAATGAATTCCTGAAGATTGCGTTATTTTCTGCAGACCCTGATTGGTTTGAGGTGAGATCCGATCGATCTCTGTCCCGCCATGGTTTCTGGGACCGGGGACTTGCGAATTGGTTGGGCGTCAGGGAGTTCCGGTAGCGATAGGCCCGTCTTCATGGGCTGATTCTAGCACAACTCAAGTTCTCAAATCGCTTGCCGGCATGAGCCACCGAACGAGCTACAGATCAAGGAGGCGCGAGATCCGTGACCACACTAAGCACATTGAGCATGACTGCGACTCTTGACCACCCTGGCTCGATCGTCGGACCTGGGCAGAACCGCTTCGACGCGTTCATCAGCTATAGTGATTCGGATGAAGAGTGGGCCCTCTCAGAGCTGATCACGCCGCTGCGGAACGCCGGTATCAAGCTGATCCACAAGGGAGATTTTGAATTGGGTGTGCCCAAGATCGAGGCCCATTCCGACGCGGTCGAAAGGAGTCGGAAGATCCTCATTGTAGTGACCCCGGCGTTGTTCGCCAGTGAATGGGACAGTTTTGATACCTTGATCGCACAGGCTCCGAATCAGAGCGGGTTACTACGCCGTTTGATTCCGCTGATCGTGCATCCTTGCGAGCTGCCCCCTCGCATCGCCGCGCTGGTCCAGGCCGACTTCACTGACCCAAACTTGCGTAAGGAAGCATTTGACCGCCTCCTTCGCAGCCTTGGCCGCTCACCCGACGAGATCAACGAGTCAACCGCCAGCGCCGCCAAGAAAGGGATCGGCGCGCTGGCGGAGCTGCTGCGATATCCGACGGTTCAGGTCCATCTCCGCTCGTACCAGGAGGCCATCACGGAAGCCTCTGGCTTGATTCGCGTCCTGGGACGTTACAAGCGGCTGCACGACTATTTCCAGAGAGTGGAGGGCGCCTTCAAGCTGCTCCTCCAATGTCGAAAGAGCATCCCGACCGGCGTGGACACGTGGGACGAGCTCGAGGAGGTTGCCCGCGAGCTCGCCAACGAACTTGGAACTCTGCTCGAATTCGCTCGTGACGGCGGTTTCCCGCCCAACGAGGTCCTCTGGACGAGCAGGCTCGAGCGGATGTGCTCGGATCTGATAACCGTCGCTCAGGAACAGGATGATGGGAAGCTCGGAGGGATCTGCGAGAAGCTGCTGAAGGTTATCGGCAGCCAACCTGCGCGAATCAACGATCGACTGGTGACGACGGCCAAGCAACTCGCCCTGGGATCGGTGGCTGACACACTGCGGAAGATTTCTGCCGCAGTGGCCGACATGCCCCTGGACGAGGAGGCTCAAGCATGGCTGGGACAGTTCACCACAGGCATCGATTCTCTGGGCCAGCTTGACCGCAACCTGGGCATCTTGATCAACAATCACAATTGCCTTCAGGAGATCGACGATTCGCTACGCAGCTTCGAGGCGACCTTGCATCCCAGTCCCGCCGAGATCGCCGAGATCTGGGTCGATCTGTCCGCGCCTCTCGGGCTTCTGAACGCCGACTATGGGGCGACCTGGATTGCCGGCTTGCGGGAACTCGGCCAGATCATGAACGAGCAGGTTGCGCGGCCGCCCACGGAACCGAAGGCGGTGCGCGAGTTTCAGTCACTGTTCCGCAACGTTCGCGACAAGATCTTCCGCGGGTTCAATCAGACCGACGAGGATCTTCGACGGTTCTGTGATCAACTTCAGAAGGTCGGCGACACGCTCTCCAACTCGATGTGGAAAGTGCAACATGTGTGATCATCTGACGGCTGAGGCACCGGCCGACGCCCCTGCCTATGCAAGTCTGGAAGAATTGAAAACCGAGCACTCGACGCTGCTGCGCCGCCGCCGCGGCGGCTTTGTTGCCGACCGATCCACGGTTCTTGGCGAGATCGAGACGTTTCTGAGGCGCGGTTACGCCACGGGTAAAGTTCTGGGCGACGAGGCCGAGCGGTACGCTGCACAGAGCCTGCTCACGTATTGGTCAAACGTCCTCTACCGCGAGGGTCGCGAGGTCCCCGAGGACACTCTGGCCGAGTACGATCCCGGGCAGGCGCCCGACCTCGATGACACCGCTTGTCCATACGACGGACCAGGCCTTGCGAATGATGGTGAGCCGCTTCGCAGCCCCGGCTGGAGCCGGCTGATCGACGAGAGTCTGAAAGCGATTGAGCGGGATCGGTTTCTGGCCATCGTGGGTGCCGTTGGAAGCGGCCGCCAGACTCTGATTCGCCTGGGCATCCTTCCCGCCTTGCAGAACGGAGCGATCGAGGGCAGCAAGGATTGGCGTTTTCTGCCTCCCATGGTCCCGGGAGCCGATCCCCTGGCCGAGCTCCTGCGTCACTTGCACCCTGAGGCTGACGCCAACTGGATCGAAAGGAACCTCGCGGCTCTGCGGGCGAATCCCGCGGGACTGGCTGGCTTGCGCGACGAGGGAGACGAACAACCGGCCGTGCTGGTTATCGAGCGGTTTGGTGAGTTGTTCGAGCGGAGCGACCGAACCCAGATCCCTCGCTTCGCTGAAGCCATGCTCGCGCTGGCGCAGGATCCGGATTCACGATACATCATCATCCTGGGAACGCGTCCCGACAATCTGAGCCTGATGTCCGCGATCGGCGGGTTCGGGAAGCTCGTACAGCGCAACCAGGTGCTGATGTCGTTCACCAACCGGGAACTGCGGCAGATGGTCGAAGAGCCGGCCAAGCGAGTGGGGCTGAAATTCGACGACGGGGTCGTGGACCGTCTCTTGCTGGACGTCCAGGGGGATCCCGCGGTGCTGTCGCTGCTCCGGTTCAACTTGCGGCTGCTCTGGAACCAGCGTCAGGGCAATCGCATCTCCCACGAGATCTACGACAACATGGGTGGCGGCCGCCTGGCGATCGCCCGACAGGCGGAGCGGATCTATGCCGCGCTCAACCCCGAGCAACAGAGGGCCGTCAAGCTCGCATTCCTGAAGCTCGTCCGGCTGGAAGGCGGCGGGCGAGTGATCTGTCTGCGAGTGCCGCGGAGTCAGCTCGAATTCCCGGAAATCCCTTCGGGTGTGATGAATGCCGCGCTGGAGGGTCTGCTTGATGGCCAGATCTTGATTCGGAAAGAAGGGACTGAGGCCGGTGAGGCCGGATTCAGGCTGGTCCACGAGGCGGCGGCGACTACCTGGCCAAGGTGCGTGGAATGGCTGGACGAGTTTCGCGCCCGTCACCGCTGGCAACTGGGATTGCGGACGGCTGCCGAGCAATGGCGCGACAAGGATCAGAACGCAGGTGCTCTCTGGCGGGGAGGCGTCCTCGAACAGGCGAAGGAGGAGCGTGCGCGGTTCCTGGCCGCCGGCGGAGAGCTGAGCCGCCTGGAAGACGATTTCCTGGCGGCCAGCCAGGCGGCGGAGCGACGCTGGACGTGGATCCAACGGGGATTGATCATCTCCGCAATTGCCGGAGTGTGGTTGATCGCAGGGCTATACATGAAAAAGGCGGCCGCCGAGCGGGAGGCGGCCAGGGCAAACGAGGACAGGGCAAGAGCCGAGGGAATGGCTGAGAGAGCGAAGGCTGCTCAAGAAAAGCAAACCAAGCAAGATGTCGAGCTGGCAATGGCCCACCGGTCGATCGATGAAGCGACCCGGCTCGACGAGTCCGAGAGCGACACGTCGGGCTCATTCCTCTGGCTAGGCGACGCCTGGAAGCGCCTTCAGGAGAATGCTGAGGCTTTGAGCAACCATGGCGATCGGGAATTCCTCCGGAAGGATTATCTTATTCGCCTGGGTATCGCGCAGCGCGGGCTCCCTCGCATCTCCACCTTGCTCCCTCACGAGAACCTGATCGCCTCGGCCGTCAGCGACGATCGGCGCTTTGTCGCGACCGTCAGCAGTGATGGTTCCACCCGCTACTGGAAGTTCGCAAACGGGACGTCCGAGCAGTGGTCGCTGACCGAGGTCCGAACACCGCTTGACAAGGCGGGTCTGAGCATCAGTCCGGCGAGAGATTACGTCGAGGTCCAAACACCGCTCGACAAAGCGACTGTGAGCATCAGTCCGGCGGGGAATTATGTCGTGGTCTGCACAGGTGATTCGCGCGTGCCAGGCCATGCGTTCATCCGCGACATCGCGGCGGGCACGACCGTCTCCTTGCCTCTGGACCAGCGCGTCGCGATGGCTGCCTTCTGCACTCGTCCCCGTGAACTTCTCCTTGTCACTGTCTGTCAATCGGGGACCGGGACCGAGGAAATCCGACTCTGGAAGGAGGGGACGTGGGAACTTCTGCGCAAGGAATCGCTTGGGGCATCGGAAACGGTTAAACATATTGCTTTCAGCCAGGAGCTAGGCCGTCTCGCTGTCGTGGGGAAGAACGAGAAAACCGGGCGGGGATTTTGCAAGGAGTGGAGTTTGACCCAGCCGGGAAATGCGAGGGACTATCCCATCCCTGCTGGCTATCCGCACGTCGCAAGCGCGAATTACGCGGCCTACAGTGCCGACGGCAAGTACCTCGCCATTGCCTGTGGTGACGAGGGGGATGACCGCGCTTATGCATGCTTGTTCAACGTCTCCGATTCTCTCAATCCGAGGTTCTTCCTTCATCGAGGAGGAGTCAACCAGGTTTCCTTCAGCCCCGATGGCAAGAAGCTTGTCACGGCCAGCGAGGATGGAACCGCCAAGGTTTGGGGCCTCCACGACGGACTGATCAGTAGTCCGGAGAAGACGCTCAACCACGGCAGTTCCGTATTTTCAGCCGAGTTTAGCCCTGACAGTCAGTATGTCGCCACGGCCAGCCGGGATCTTCGTGCGCGAGTCTGGGACGCCGAGACGGGAGATCCCGTCTCCTCCCCACTGCAGCACAGCGGGTCGGTTGAGTATGCAAGATTCACGTCTGATGGGTACCAGTTGATCACCCAGAGCCCGGACATGCTGCACCTCTGGGATCTGTCGTCCGGGGTCGCACCCTCGTTCCAGTTCGCTGGTCCCTCGAGCATCGAGCAGGAGTGCTGGGATCCGGAAACACTCATGGTCGCCGCCGCCGGCTATGACGCCGGCCGTTCTGAAGGATGGGCTTGCGTCTGGGACGGCAGGAGCGGCAAGCGGCTAACCCCGGAGCTCGCCCAACCGGGTCGGGTGACCCGCCTTGCGTTGTCACCCCGTGGTGGGCCGTTCCTCGTCACTGCCTGTGATGATTCGTTCTTGAGGGTCTGGAAGCTGGCATCCGGACAGCAGACGTGTGAGCCACTACCGATCGCAGCCGATGAAGTGCGTTTCATGAGGTTCAGTCCCGACGGCACCCGGCTGGTCGTCGCCGGAGCGCACGGTGTCCTTCGCAGCGGAGTGGTCTTGGTGTACTCCGTCTCCCCGGATGGGAAAATCTCTCTGGAGAAACTCGAGCCGAAACACGGTGCCCCGATCCACTCGGTCGTATTCAGCCCCCGAGGAGACCAATTCCTCACCGCCACCGGGAGCTCGGATGCCGAACCTGGAGAGGCCAAGATCTGGGATCGAGCGGGAAATTCCATCGAGTTGAAGGGCAAGGAAGGCTCCGCGCATCCTCAAGGGATCACATCCGCCGCCTTCAGCAGCGACGGTCAACTCGTGGTGACCACGAGCTATGACAACACGGCACGGGTCTGGAAGGTAAGTGACGGTTCGCTGGTGAGAGCCCTCGAGGCACACACGGCCGACGTGGTTTCAGCCTCGTTCAGCCAATCAAGCGAGTACGTGGCCACAGCGAGCAAGGATCGGACGGCAATCGTCTGGAAGCTGGATGCAGGGAACCCGATCGCGGTCCTGAGTCACAAGAATCAAGTGAATCTCGTGGTCTTTACCGACGACCCTCGTTACCTGGTCACGGCCTGCCGCGACGGAGCGGCTCGGATCTGGTCCACCAGCGGGGGAGGACGGCAGGTCGCCATCAGGAGGCAATCGGGAAAGGTTCTGGATATCGGCTACACCGGCGATGACCCGGAAAAGAAGATTGGCATCTTCTCACTGAAGTCTCCGGCACAGTCAAGTGAGATGGAGCGGCGGGGAGTGGACAGCCGACCAACGCCGCAATCCATGGAGTATCGCGTCGAAGTGGGGATCTGGGACGTTTCTCCGAGCGCCGAGTCAGCCGTAGAGCCATTGATCCGGATCGGGGAGACTGCCGCGGCACGACGCATCGGCCATTCACTTGGCGTGGTCGATCTGGAAACGATCCCGCCAACCGAAGTGCTGGACACCTGGCGACAATCACCTCAGTCCAAGGAGCTGCTGGGCAAACAGCCGACAATTTCCGAATGGCACGACCGCATGGCGTCTGTGTATGAATCGAGAAGGCGCTGGGCGGCCGCGATCTGGCACCTGGAACGCCTGGCCTTGGAGCCGGGGAACCTGGTCGCCACCTATCTGCGCCGAGCCAGAGGCTATGTCGAGCTTGGCCGAACGGAGAACCGCCCGGACAGCCTCAGCCTTACCCTCGCCCTGGAAAACTTGAGCAGGGCCCTGGAGGCACAGCCCGATAACGGCGCAATTTATCTCGAACGGGCCGAAATCCAGTTCGACCGGGAAAACTGGGATCAGGCTGTCCAGGACTACACGAGAGCCGAGCAGCTTGTCGGTGGTAGCAAGAAAATCTGGACGGGACGTGCCAGAGCCCACTCCAAGCAACAACGCTGGCAGCCCGCGATCGATGACTTTCTCAGAACATTACAGGCGGACCCGGGGGACGGGTCGGTGCATGGCCAGCTTGCCGAAGCCTATTTCAACCTGAAGGAATGGAAAAAGGCGATCGAGCAATTCCGCCAGGCCTGCGCAGAAACTACCAAAGGAGTTGGGGTTCCGGAGCCGTCGTGCCGCCGCCCTCGGTGAACTCAAGGATAACCCGAACGCAATCAAGGAATACGTGGAGGTTGCGGTCCTTTACAGACGCCAGGGACAATTCAAGAATGCGATCGAGGCGTATCGCAATGCGCTCGATTTCAAGCCCGAGAAGGACGCGGGCCGCTTACACTGGGAACTCGCCGAAACCCTCTCCATGATGAGGCGTCGCGACGAGGCGATCGTGGAGTACAACGAGGCCTTGAAATGCGAGCCAGCGAATTGGGTGTACTGGCGCAGTTTGGCCGTTCTCCACGAGTTGACCGAAGCCTGGGTCGAGGCCAGATTGGCCTATTCCAAAGCGATCGAGCTGAGGCCTCGCGAATTGGCACTGCTACGAGCTCGTGCTCGCGTCCTCACGCATCTGAAGGAATGGGATGTCGCGGCTCACGATTACTCGACCGCCGCCGAACTCAACCCAACCAATCCCTGGCTGAGGACGGAACTCGCCGAACTGTACGTCGAGGCGGACAAGCTGGATGAGGCCACCCGTTGCTTCGAGCAGATCGCGAGAATCAGTCCCAATGATGTGATGCCCGATGTGCGGGTGGCAACGATCCAGCTCATGCGTGGTGACGCCATGGCTTACCGGGCCACTTGCGAGCGTCTCCTCGGACGGGTCGAGCAAATCAAAAGCGTTTCGACCGCGAATAACGCGGCGTGGGCCTGTGCGCTGGCCCCAGATGCGCGTCAAGGACTTGGGCCGCGCGATTCGCCTCGCGGAATGGGCCGTGAAGACCCAACCACATAACCTCAACTATCGTGACACCCTCGGAGCCATATACTACCGGGCCGGTGACATGAAAGCGGCCATCAATGAACTCGGCGAGTCGAGGAGACCCACCGCGCCTTCAAGCTCGTTCAGACCGGCGTTGACGGTCATCTACGACCGACTCTTCCTGGCGATGGCACTACACCGATCGGAGCGGATCCAGGAAGCCAAGGAACTGCTTGAGACAGCGATCGAGCAGCTCGAAACAATTGGGCGAAATCGAAACGGCGTTCAGCCACCCCCGGTGATCGACCCCTGGCAGAGACGAGAACTGAGTCTCCTGCGAAACGAGGCAGAGACCTTGATCAAACCCAAGCGATGAGAATCGCCAAGCACGGCCATTGCAGAGAATGCCCGGCACAGGGTTACTTCTTGGGCAACGGTCCTTGCAGCGCCTTGATCAGCCGCTCATAGTTGCGATCGGCGCGACGGGGATTTGTCAGGTCGAGAGTCTCCAGCAAGCTCAGCCGGACAGGCAGACGGTCCTCGGCGATAGGGGCAATCTTCACGGGGAGCAGACGGTACGTCCCCTCCTGGATGCTCATCGTCTCGCCCAGCACGTTCTCGAAGTCCGCCATCCCGTCGGCCAGGTACGTCCTCCGAGAGCACGACCAAAGTTCGCTTCGCCTGGCGGATCGCTCGCTCCCCGCCGATGATCCGCGGAACGTCCGGGCTCTGCCGAATCGCCCGAGACTGCCACTTTCAACCCGGCGCCCTCGAGCTTCGGCACGAGAGTGTCCCAGACGAATTCCGCATCGGCCCCTTTGTCCACATAGCTGATATAGGCGTCGTAGCGGAATTCCCCCTCCACCTTCGGCACGACTCCCCTGGCCCCGCCTCGATAGAGGGCCACTGGAAAGTTCTCCTCCAGCTCGCCCTTGAACAACGGGTGCTGGCTGGGCTGAACCTTGGTGACCCGCGGCTGGAGGTACTCGAAGAGATCGAAGATCCGCACCAGGCCGTCGTCGCTCGCCACACCCCCGCACAGACCGCCGAGCAAATGCTCGGTGAACAGACCATACTCTGGCGCCGGGCTGCACGTAAGAGGACTCGTCCGGCCGCGATGAGGCAAGGATGACCCGGCCTCTGCCCGATTTGAGCCGCTCGTAGTAATCCTCCGACAAGCCGGGCCTCACGGTTGGGGCGACGAGGTCTCGGGGTTGGCCGATTCCGCCCGCATGGCAGCAGTCGAAGATGACCAAGACCTTCCGCGCCTGGATGTTTTTCAGTGCCGCGGTGAATTCGTCGCCGGAGATGGCCGTGCGGGCCAGGTCCTCGTCCTGTGGGATAAATTGTATCGACTGGCAGAAGATACTCACCGGTGTGGGAGCCGGAATCGATCCGGCCGCCGTGGCCCGAGAAGTAGATCAGGGCGGTCGAATCCTTATTCGTTCGGTCCGCCAGCGCGGTCAGGCCGTGCCGGATGGCGGCCTGGGTTGCATTGTTGTCGAGCAGAGTGATCACGTTCTCCGGGCGGTATCCGCAGTGGATCGGGTTGACCAGCACGAGTTCGATCTCACGTGCATCCTGGACCTGCGGCAGCCTTCTGATGTGCTGGTAGTCGGCGATGCCCATGATAAGGGCATGAGCGTTGTCCATCAGATCCATGGGTTGAGCCTCAACTCAGAGATGTCAGTGTCCTGGGATATGCCGACCATGCCAGCATCCTATACGCCGGAAGGAAGCAGGTTCCACCCAGACCCGTCATTCGCGCGTGGAAATGGAATCGGATACACGGATGTCGGACCAGTGGGCGGAATTGGTGGCGCGGTTCAGCGGCACACTCCAGAGGTGTACTAGACTCTCGATAGCGGTCTCGCAATGTTTCCTCGATTGATGCTGAAAGTTGATAAACCAGAAGTACTTGGGATCAGGGAGCGGCATCCGCCGGGATGATCGAACGACGTTTTTGTCGATTCGGTTGGCCAATCCGAATGCCCGGACAGGGTCATCTCTTTTCTCTGAAAGCTTGCCTTGAAAGCACGCCTTTCCACAGTCTTGATCGTCTGGTTTCTGGTCATTTCCCTGGGGCCGTTAGCTCTCGTCGCCACCTTGAGTTACGTTCAGGCACGGAGCCGGCTGAACAGCGAAATCACCAATCGACTCCGGTTCATCGCCGACAACAAGGCACGGCAGCTCGAATCTTTCGAATTGGAGAAGAAGAAACTCGTTTCCGCGCTCGCCTATTCGCCGACCCTCATGGCGACGATGGAACGGCTCGAACAAGTCTTCAAGAACAAGGGCTTGGACGCGGCCGAGTATGCGGAGATTGATCGGAGAATAAGACCCTTTCTGGCCTTTCGAAAAGCTGAATTGGAATTCCACGACCTGCTGCTGGTCTCCCTCGATGGTGAGGTGATCTTCTCGCTGGATCGAGAAGATGATCTCGGTACGAACCTCAGAAACGGGCCGTACAAGGATTCACCTCTGGCTGAGGCACTTCGAGAAGGCCTCGAAGACGTCGCCACGTCGGAGATCTCGGATTTTGCTTTCTACCCGCCGAGTAAGAAGGTGGCTGCTTTCATTGCGGCACCGCTGGAGAAACGAGGGACCGTCATCGGTATTTTGGCCGCGCAACTCGATATCGACCGGATCGCGGCCTTTGCCAGCGACACTGCGGGTCTCGGTCAGACCGGGGAGATCGTCCTGGGACGAAGAATCGGTGATGACGCGGTTTTCCTGACCCCGACCCGGCATGATCCCAAGGCATCCTTCCAGCGGAAATACCACCTGCCAGATAAGTCGGGCCAACCGCTCGCAATCGCTATCCAAGGCGTTAACGGAGAGGGTGCCGCGGTGGATTACCTCGGGCACGCCGTGTGGGCCGTCTGGAGGTACCTGCCCGGATTTCACTGGGGCATGGTGGTCAAGATGGACGCGGACGAGGCATTCACCCCACTGGCGGAGACGAGAGACACGGCGCTGAGCATCGCCGGCCTTGCTACCTGCCTGGTCCTCCTCGCGGCTCTCGGCGTGGCCCGCTGGATCGTAGGCCCGATCGTCGGTTTGAAGAATTCGACCCATCAACTGGCAGTGGGAGATTTCTCTCATCGGGTGCGCGAATCAAGAATCGTGGAGGTCACCGACCTGGCGCGGGCCTTCAACACCATGGCGAGTCAGGTTGGGGAACGCACGTCCGAACTTGCCCGGACCCTGCAAGCCTTGAGGGACAATGAATCTCGCCTCGAATCCCGGGTAGGCGAGCGAACCCAGGAACTGGAAACCACCAACAGCCATTTGCAGGCTGAAATTGCCGAACGGCGCCGCGCCGAGGAGTCGCTCCGCCAGACCGAGGATCGATTCCGCAATGCCTTTGATCATGCTCCCATCGGCATGGCCCTGGTGTCGCCCGAGGGGCGCTGGCTCCAGGTCAACCACGCCCTTTGTGAGATCACTGGTTACTCCCAGCAGGAATTGCTCGAAATCACATTCCAGGAAATCACCCACCCCGATGACCTGGAAGCCGACCTCGACTTCGTCCGGCGGATGTTGTACGACGACCTTGCATACCTATTCCATGGAGAAGCGCTACCTTCGCAAAGACGGTCAGCCGGTGTGGGTCCAGCTCAGCGTCTCCCGCTCCCACAACGAGATAGGCAAACCGTTCCAATTCGTCACGCATGTCCAGGACATCAGCGAGCGGAAGCGGGCCGAGGAATTGATAACACTATGGTCATCCTTAGATGCTATGACCGCGGATGTTGGGGTCGCTTTGACCCAGGCGGGCTCTCTCAAGACTCTTTTGCAGAACTGCACCGAGACTATTGTCAAGCACCTGGACGCGGCGTTCGCGCGAATCTGGACTTTGAGTCCCCAGGGGAATGTTCTCGAACTGCAGGCCAGCGCGGGCATGTACACCCACCTGAACGGTGCCCATGCCCGGGTGCCCGTGGGCAAGCTCAAGATCGGGCTGATCGCCCAGGAGCGAAAACACCATCTAACCAATAACGTCATCGGCGATTCTCTCGTCCACGATCAGGAATGGGCCCAAAGGGCGGGCATGGTCGCGTTCGCGGGATACCCGCTAACCCTGGGAAACGAGTTGTACGGTGTTGTAGCACTATTTGCCCGCAAGCCGCTTGCCAATATGACGATCGCGGCCTTGGAAGCCGTCGCAAACGAGCTTGCGCCGGGCATTGAGCGAAAGCGGGCGGAAGAAGCGCTGGCGGAATCAAACGCCCTCCTGCGCGGCGTACTTGATGGATCCACCCAGGTGGGTATTGTTGCCACCGATGGAGAAGGCCTCATCACCGTCTTCAACACGGGCGCCGAGCGTATGTTCGGCTATGCCGCCGAGGAAATGATCGGGCGGCAAACGCCGGCCATATTGCACCTCGAAGCCGAGCTCTCCGCGCGTGCGGAGGAACTGACACAGCAATTGGGGCGGCCCATCGTCGGCATGGACGTTTTCCTCGAACCGGCCCGCCAGGGCGACGTGGCTGAGCGGGAATGGACCCTTGTTCGCAAGAACGGGTCTCACCTGATCGCAAGCCTGGTAGTCACTCCGATGTGTGCCCTCGACGGGAAGGTCGTGGGCCTGATGGGGGTACTCAGAGACATCACCGAATCCAAGCGGATCGAGGCATCTCTCCGGGAAAGCGAGACGCGCTTCCGCCGCATCATGACCAACCTGCTGGATTTCGTTGCTCAGGTCACAACAGAAGGTATCTACGAATATGTGGCTCCCTCATCCCTGGCGCTATTGGGCTACACTCCAGACCAGATGTTGGGAACATCGATGTTTTCGATCGTCCACCCGGATGACGTGAGCGCTGGAGTGATCCGGTTCACGGAGGTCGTCCAGCACGGGAACTCCGCACGCGGAGAATTTCGTTGCCGTCATGCTGATGGACGATACATCTGGTTTGAGGTCGTCGGGAATCCTGCTCCTGGATGAGCAAGGACAAGTCGGTGGAATCATCATCAACTCGCGGGACATCAGCGATCGAAAACGCAATGAGGAGGAACTGCGGGCCAGCGAGGAAACGCTGAGTGTGATCAGCGACTCGCGCTCGATGCACTGATCATGATGGACTCGTTGGGCCGGGTACGGCACTGGAACGCTTCCGCGGAGCGGATGTTCGGCTACACACGCGACGAGATCATGGGCCGCGACCTGCATCGCCTCTTGACGCCCCCGCATTCTTGCGAACTCTACGAGAAAGCACGGCCCCATTTCTTCGAGACGGGACAGGGGGCAGCGATTGGAAAGCTGCTCGAACTGGAGGCAGTTAGAAAGGATGGCAATCACTTCCCCGTAGAGCTTTCCACGGCTGCCGTGCAGCTTCGGGGCGACTGGAACGCGGTGGGAATCGTACGCGACATCACCGAGCGAAAGCGAGTGGAGGAGACTCTCAAGGAAAGCGAGAACCACTTTCGACGGATCACGACCAACATGATCGACCAGATCTTCGAGACGGATGCGGAGGGAAATCTGGTCTATGTCACGCCTTCGACCCTGACCGAGATGGGATACACGCTGGCGGATGTGCTGGCCAAGCCCGCACTCGACTTCGTTCACCCGGATGATTGGATAGAGGCGCAATCGGCACTCTCTGGAGTGATTGGAACCAGGAACCCTACCCGAATCGAGATTCGCTATCGGAAAGCTGATGGCGACTACATCTGGTTGGAAATGGCGATCAACCCACTTTTAAACGAGACCCAAGCCGTGCACGGCGTCTTGATTGCCGCCCGAAACAGCAGTCGCCGCAAAGAAGCGGAAGAGGAGCTGCAAAGGGCCAAGGCGGCGGCCGAAGCCGGCAACCGTGCCAAGAGCGAGTTTCTCGCGAATATGAGTCATGAGATCCGCACTCCCATGAACGGTGTGATGGGCATGCTTGATCTTGCCCTGGATTCCGATCTCACCAGGCCGCAAAGGCATTATGTGGAAATGTCCAAGATCTCGGCCGACTTGCTCCTGGGAATCATCAACGACATCCTTGATTTCTCCAAGATCGAAGCCGGCAGACTTGAGCTGGAGCTGACAGGTTTCGACATCCGGGAAACCCTCGGTGATACACTCAAGAGCCTGGCCGCGCGGGCTCAGAAGAAAGGACTCGAGCTGATCCTCCACGTTGACTCCGAAGTCCCTGTCGAGGTGGTCGGCGACCCCCTGCGCTTGAGCCAGGTTGTCATCAACCTCGTAGGCAACGCAATCAAGTTCACGGAGCGCGGGGAGGTGGTCGTCCGTGTCACGACTGAATCCGGCGATGGCAACCATATTTGCATTCATTTCTGCGTATCGGATACGGGCGTCGGGGTTCCGCCAGACAAACAGGATCTCATCTTTGACGCTTTCAGTCAGGCCGATAGCTCCACTTCGCGTCGATTCGGAGGCACCGGCCTGGGTCTGGCAATTTGTACCCGACTGGTGAGCCTCATGGGCGGAACGATCCGGGTCGAAAGCGAAATGGGAAAGGGCAGCCATTTCCATTTCACGGCGCGGTTCTCCCGGCAGACACAATCAATCACCGAACCTCATGACGAGCCGATTGTGGCCGAGGGCCTGCGGGCACTGGTGGTGGACGACAACGCGACGAACCGGGTTGTCCTGGAAGAGCTGCTCTCGAACTGGAGGATGAGGCCAAACGGGGTGAAGGGCGGACGGGAAGCCCTCACGGAAATGGAAGCCGCAGCCGCCCAGGGCGATCCGTACCGGCTTGTACTCCTGGACTCCCAGATGCCGGGCCTCGAGGGCCTTGAGGTCGCCCGCGAAATCCGCAGGCGACCCGAGATTGCCGGAGCGACGTTGATGCTGCTCTCATCCTCCGAACAGCCGGGCGACGCGAAACGCTGTAAGGACCTGGGCATTCCCATCTTCTTGCACAAGCCGATCAAGCAGTCTGAACTGCTGGATGCCGTTCTGACCGTCTTACTCCATTCTCCGAGCAAGGTCACTCAGGTAACCACACTGCGGCCCACTTCGAGCGTCTGTGAGGGGGGCTTCCAGATCCTCCTGGTCGAAGACAACGAGATCAACCAGGAGTATGCGGTCAACCTGCTCCGGCGACGGGGGCACGACGTCGTGGTCGCCAACAACGGTCAGGAGGCCCTTGCTGACTGGGAGAGGGGAACATTCGACGTCATCCTGATGGACGTACAGATGCCGGTGATGGACGGGTTCGCCGCTACGGCGGCAATTCGAGCCAGGGAACGTGAGTCTGGCAGGCATACGCCGATCATCGCCCTGACGGCTCATGTCATGAAGGGTGACCGGGAGCTCTGTCTGGCGGCGGGCATGGATGCCTATATTTCCAAACCACTTTGTGCCCAGGAACTATTTCGAAGCGATCGACAGTGTGCTGCCAGGCGGGAACACAACTCTGAGGACCTTGGCCCTCAGACCTGTCGCGCCTGAGCCCGTCTGGGAGCCGACGGCGATCCTCGCCGAACTCGAGGGCGACCGGGAATTCGTGGTGAAGCTGATCGAGTGCTTTCTCAACCAGTACCCCAAGATCCTCTCCGACATCCGCGAATCTCTCCGTCGGGGAGACAGCACCTTGCTCGAGCGCAGTGCTCACAAGCTCAAGGGATCTGTAAGTCACTTTGGTGCGCCAAGCGCTTACGAGGCGGCCCGCAGGCTCGAAGAGATTGGACGCAATGGCGACCTCGACGGAGCGGAAGAAGCCGAGGAAGATCTGGAGCGAGAGATCGGCCGGCTTGAAGAGCATCTGGCCGAATTCTCGAGGAGTGGAATGGCATGAGAATCCTGATCGCCGATGACGACGCCGTATCACGTTTGAAGCTGGAAGCCCTCCTGAGCAAGTGGGGATATGAAGTGATCTCCGTGGAAGATGGAACAACTGCCTGGGAAACCCTTCAACAACACGACACGCCGCGATTAACGATCCTGGACTGGATGATGCCAGGGATGGACGGGTCTGAGATTTGCCGGCAGCTTCGCCAGTTGAAGGACAGGGCCTACGTCTACGTGCTGTTGCTTACCTCGAGAATCGGCAAGCAAGACATCGTTGCAGGAATGGAAGCCGGCGCCGACGATTACCTGAGCAAGCCGTTCGACGCACAGGAACTCAAAGTCCGCCTTCGCGCCGGGCAACGGATCGTCGAACTTCAGGAGGCATTGCGTGTGCAGGCCACCCATGACGCCCTTACCGGGACATTGAACCATGGCGCAATTATCGACATGTTGCAGCGTGAATTGGCCCGAGCAGAGCGTCAAGGAACCTCTGTTGGCGCGGTGATGATGGATCTTGACAACTTCAAACGAATCAATGACACCTACGGACATCTCACCGGGGATTTCGTGCTCAAGGAGGCAGCGCAGCGGATGACCCGTGAGCTCAGACAGTCCGACGTGCTGGGCCGCTACGGCGGGGAAGAGTTTCTCCTCTTACTGCCCGGGTGTGAAGCCCCGGACGCGCAGCGGCTCGCAGAACGCTTACGTCAGTGCATTGCCGGTGAACCCCTTGTGACCTCCGCTGGAAAGGTTTCATTCACCATCAGCCTCGGTGTCACTTCGACCGGCGAAGGCGAAAAGATTGGGATTGCTGCGGTGCTCCAGCGTGCCGATGAGGCTCTGTATCAAGCGAAACGGGAGGGTCGTGACCGGGTTGCCGTGGTGAGTGGCCGCGATGATCTGGCACGCGAGCTCCCGGTCCAAGAATGCCCCCACGACCCGACCTTTCGTCGCCGAGCAGAAGCCATCGTTCGTTGATTCTGCCATACATGCCTGCTTTATTGTTTGGCTTGGGCTCCGGCCGCGGTTGCGCGGCGGCGGTAAAAACTCAGCCAGTCCTTGCCCGTCTCGTGAGTCAGGCCCTTGAAGGTCTCGTCGATTTCGGGCTTGGGCGGCGTGCCGGTTTTCTCCCGCTCGACGCCGCGCATCACCAGCCGCTCGGTGTCGCCTTTCCAGTCTCCAGTCGCGAACCCACGAGCAAGCGCGGCGAAGTACAAGACGCGAGCGTCTTCGGGCTTTGTCCGTGCAAGGTTGTTGAATTCCTCGCTTGCCTCCTTGTACTGCTTCTTCTCGAACTGTTCGACTCCGGGTGTAAGAAGCGCCTGCATGGTCACGTCGGCTTCATGCCCTGATGCCATGGCGCCCGCCCCGGTAGGTTTCATGGCCAGCCGCGATGCGGTCTCATTCCCCCGGTCTGTGCTTGAGTCGCGTCTTGCGGTCAACTCGCTCCGGAGGCTGGCCATCGTCTTCTGTGCCTCTTCGATTTTCGCCGTCAGGTCGGCGATCTCTTTGCTGTCCTTGTCGATCTTCTTGGGTAGAAAATCGAGTCGTTCGCTCAGAGCGTCAACTTTCTTGGAAAGCACATCCACCGAGGAAAGTTTGCTTCGGAGCGGCTCGATGTCCGGCGGGGGGCTCGGTTTGGGGATAGCCTCCACGCGCGATTGGAGCTGATCGAGCTTGTCGGCCAGGCCATCCACGCGGGCGCTGAATTCCGCTGTGCTCTGCTTCGCTTGTTGAGCGGAGTCTCGAGGCAGGTTCTGCCTCTTGGCCGGCCAGTCTGGGTGCGACGTATTTCTGGTAAGCCCATGCGCCCACCCCGCCCAGCAGAAGCGACAGCACGGCCGACAGCAGAACCGTCGAGAAGCTCACTCCGGGCGTGGCCCTGCTTCCTGACGGGGCTCTTTCGCTCGACGCTCCGTACCCGAAATTGGATGACCTCTCGCCTTTGACCGAGTTCGGCCGCAAATCGAGCTTCACGGCCTCGGGAACCTCTCTGGGATGAGCTTCCCCGACTTTGACCTCACCGCCTGAGGGGTGCGTGGGATCCTGGCGATTACCTTCGGAACCAGTTCCAGCGTGATCAGCCGCCATGAGCTTGCCTCCGATCAGTACATTTCCCGTTTGCCTGTGGCAGAGCAGGATTGAGTACGGGACCGAGGAATCCCCTACCGGCAAAGCTGATACCAAAGCGACTTGATTCTCGTCTTCTTGCCATTCCCTTTCGGCTCCATGGCCGCACGAATGACCGCAGGCACCATCCATGCGCTTTTACATGCTGACATCGATCGCATTCCTCACCTTGCCGCCGCCGTGGGCGATGCCTGCGCGGCCTTGCTGGCGGAGGCCGGCGGCAGTGGCAAGGACGGGGCGGATGCGGCGGGCTGATGCTTTAGCAGCGACGGAAAATCAAACGCGTGGTACGGCTGCAAGGCGGCGGGCTGACCGTCCTTGGAGGCGTTGGCGACCCAGAGCTTTCCGGTCGTGGTCTCGAACAGCACGCTGTGCAGGTTCGACTTCATCGCCACCGGCCGGTCCATGAGGTGCCGCGCGCTCTCGGCGTCAAACTTGCCGTGGCCCGCTTTCACGCGGCGGGCCAGCTCCTTGTAACGGTCACCCGCCGAGAGCAGTACGGCGTCGCTCACGGCCTCCGGAAGCTTCGTGTTGCTCTCGCCCATGGCAATGACGGTAAAGACATTCCACGACGCCTCCATGCCCACGCCTTTCCCGGCGTTGCCATCGGCAATGACGAAATAATATTCACATGTACGGGGATGATCGTGAAAGACGGCGATCGCCTCGGCAAGGCTCGTCGGCTTCCTCGAGCGCCATTCGAACAAGGAACGCCATGGGCACGCCGTCCCAGTGCCCCAGCCCCTTGCCCCCCATCTCGCCGATCGAGATCTTCTCTGCGTTCATGCCGGTCACAGAGCCAATGAAACCGGCATAGGTGACGTTCACGAACGGGATCTTGCCAACCGGCTCGGCGACCGTCAGCACCGCGTGCTCCTGGAGCTTCCAGTCGCAGCCGTAATCGAGAATCCGGCCATGATAGAGCGAGCCGTTCTTCGTGGCTTTGCCGCTCAGGGCAAACCCCGAGCAATGAAACAGCTCGGGAATGAAGTTGGCCACGATAACGTCTTTCTCATCGACCCCCGACCCGTCGGCAATACCCTTCATCTCCTCGAAGAAGCGCCCGGGCACGTGTTTTTTCTGTTGAGCCACGATGCCGGCGATCACCCGCTTGGGGTCGAGCAGCTTGATGCCGCCGAGCTCCACCTTGAGCTCCTTGCCCTTGACCTCGAATAGATAACGAACGTTCTCACGGATGTCGTCGCGGAACAGCGCACCCTGCTGATAGCCCATCTCGTAAGGCGTTCCCTTGAGGTGCAGCACGCGATAACCATTGTCATCTTCCAGAAACCCCGCGCCGCAGCGGGCGATGGTTTTGGTCTCGGCATGCGCGGCGACCGCTGGCGCCAGTGCCAAGGTCAACGTCACGGCCAGGAGACGCATCGGCTTACAGGGCATGGGTCGATTTCCTTTCGGCTCATGAAGTCTTCTGTCTGTACTGCGCGAATTTGCTCTACCATTGCTTTTCCATCGTATCAGCCATCGCAAATTTTGATCACGCTGCCGGTCTGACTCGCGCCCGGACAGCCCGGACGCTTTGATGGCCGATTTGCTTCGAGTCTCGTAGACACCCGGGGGACGGTTTCGTTGCTGCCTCAAAAGCCTCCAGGTTCCGGCGTGCCCGTTCGTTCGACGGGTCAAAGCGGAGCGAAGCTTCGAACGACTCCCTGACGGTCGCGACGGGAAAGTCGAGCTTCGATTGCGAGATCGCCAGCCATTCAGCCAACTCGCTCTTCATCACATCAGGTCCATCGAGCTCGAGTCGCCGCTCGCTCAGTGACCGAGCACTTCTCAAACTGTCCACCGACTAGATGATGATGCGCGAGGAAGAAGTACGGCCAGATGTCGGTCGGACCATGTTTTATCGCCAGTTCCAGGTCGTGCACTGCGTCGGGTGTTTCTCCGTAGCGGAGACTCCCTCTGGCCACCAGCAATTCATGGTTCGATGGAGAAAAGTCCAGCCCCTCCGAGTAGTGATTCAGAGCTGCCTCGTTCTGACCCAAATGCTCATGACAGAAGCCCAGCAGTACACAAGCCATGGAGTACATCGTGACGTTAACGCTATCCTCATCACCCTCGCCCAATCTGTTTTTCGTCAATTCGAGAACAGGGATGAGACGCTGGAATAGCTGCGAGGCTTCCGATTCAGAAAGCCTCGTGCGCGGACTCCATCATGAGGCTCGCTGCGTAGACGACGAGAACCGCCGGGTGCTTTTCTGCATTGTCGACGATCGCCTCAGCACGGCGTCGCGCCTGGATGGGAGCAGACAGACTCAAGCTCGCTAGAAAACGTGCCAGGTACTGTCCGTTATCGGGCTGAAGTATCGACGCATGTTCGAGGAAGAGAGATGCCGTCTCTGGGTCGCCCACGTCAAGCCATGTGGAACCGCGCAGATAGCTGAGAAGTGCAGGATCAATATAATCCGTCCAGCGCCGCAGAATCTCAAGAACTCGGTCCCACTCGCCACGCTGTTGTGCCTGAACAGCATCTACCAACCGAGACTGGGCTTGTGGGTTCATTTCTCGTACGGTGGGTCGCTGCCGGTCAGAGACCGAATACAGGTCCTCGGAAAGCCCGCTCAGTCTCTTTTTCTCCTCCTTGGTTAGCCCTTCCCAGGCAGTATCAGTGGCGTCACGTACGGCGTCGGCCTCAGGCGAATCTTCGCGTCCGGCAGCTCTGAGTCGATGCAACTCTCGAAGACCCCGGACAATCGCAAGGTAATTTGAGCTCATTGTTAACGGCTGAGGACCCATGACTTAAGTCTCGTCTTCCACCCAATCTGGGCGAGTCACGGCAAGCGCGGCTTCGTAGTCAGCCAAGTGGCACAACGAGGGCCGGGGCGATTGTTCCGTGTGCTGGCGAGTCGGGCTCGAGCGTCAGCCCATCGGCGAATGCTCCCCGCACGAACGGTCCGGTGCCGCTGCGAAAGCAGAAAGACTTATTCGATCCCCTTGCCCCCCTCTTCAAGTGCCTCAATCGTTCGGGGATGCGAAAAAGCGGCAGTTCGCGCCAGCCTGGGCCTACGGACATCCCCTTGCCATTCACGAGAACGTTGCCATCCAGGTCAACGTCTATGTCTTTTCCGGAACGCACCCCGAGACCGTTTGCCGATTGTTCAATATGGGGAAGGCCATCTTCATCTTTTCGCATGGCTCGAAACACTCGGGGCATTCGGTTACTCCGCTCTACTGAGTCTGTCCAATCAATTATACTGCAAGTGCCGTGGTCGAAGAAGCGGCTTCCAACGACTCACTCCCATTCGATCGTTCCCGGCGGCTTGCTGGTCACGTCGTAGACGACGCGGTTGACGCCCTTGACGGCGTTGATGATCCGTGTAGACGTTCGGGCCAGGAGGTCATGAGGTAGCCGAGACCAGTCGGCGGTCATGAAGTCTTCGGTCTCGACGGCGCGGATGGCGATCACATTCTCATAGGTGCGGGCATCGCCCATCACGCCGACCGACTGGATGGGCAGAAGCACGGCGAAGGCCTGGGCGACCTGGCGGTCGAGCCCGGCGCTTTTCAACTCTTCCAAAAAGATGGCGTCGGCCTGGCGAAGGACCTCAAGCCGCGGGGCGGTCACTTCGCCCAGACAGCGGACCGCCAGTCCAGGGCCGGGAAAAGGATGCCGCCAGACCAGGGAGTCGGGCAGTCCGAGCTCGATTCCCAGGCGGCGGACCTCATCCTTGAAAAGATCTCGCAGAGGCTCGATCAGCTCGAAGCCAAGCTCTTCAGGCAGGCCGCCAACATTGTGGTGTATCTTGATCGTGGCCGCCGGTCCGTCGGGCTCGCCGCCGCTCTCGATGACGTCGGGGTACAAGGTCCCCTGGGCCAGGAATCGTGCGCCAGGGATCGAGCGGGCCTCGTCGCGGAAGACCTCGATGAACGTGTGGCCGATCCGACGCCGCTTCTCCTGAGGCTCGGTGATGCCGTGCAGAGCCGCCAGGAACTTCTCGCCGGCATCCACCACGCGCAGCTCGGCGTTCGTTCGTGAGCCGAATGATTCGGCCACGGCCACGCGCTCGCCTGCTCGCAGCAAGCCCGTGTTGACGAAGACGCAAACCACACGCGGCCCCAGAGCCCGCGCCAGAAGTGCCGCGCAAACCGCCGAATCGACGCCGCCGGAGAGACCGCAGACAACGCGGTCGGACGGACCAACCCGGCTGACAATCTGCTCGAGCGATCGCTCGATGAACGCCTCCATCGTCCAGTTCCTGGGGTTCCGGCAGACTCGGTCGAGAAAGTTGCCCAGGATGAGCGGACCGTATGGAGTGTGCGAGACCTCGGGGTGAAACTGGAGCCCGTAAGAAAGGGAGCGTCCGGTGCTTGACCGCGGCGATCGGGCAGGTCGAGGTCACGGCCAGCGGGATGAAGTCAGGCCCCGCGTCTTGCACCTGATCGCCGTGGCTCATCCAGACCGTCGTCTCGCGCGGCACGTCGTGAAAGAGCGGCTCATCCGGATTCAGAATCCGGCTCTCGGCCCGGCCAAACTCGCGCGAGGGGTACGCCTTGACCATCCCTCCCAGGGCCTCTGCCGCGAGCTGCATGCCATAACAAATCCCCAGGACCGGAATACCCATCCGAAAAAGCGCCGGGTCGCAATGAGGCGCGCCGGGCTCGTACACGCTCATCGGCCCGCCGGAAAGAATGAGCGCCAGCGGATTCAATTCCCTGATCCGATCGGGCGTGATGTCGTGCCGCACGATCCGCGCGAACGCATGCCGCTCGCGCACCCGCCGCGCGATGAGCTGAACGTACTGAGCCCCGAAATCAAGAACCAGGACCGGCCGCGCCGCGGGATCAAGAGGCTCCATGACGATCTGTCTTCTGTCAGGGGATGTCGAATAGGCGATGATGCTGAACATCCAGCAATCATCAAGACGTTGATCCTACCAGGTGACGACACGTCAGGAAATCCGAACACGTGCCGGCAAGTCGGCGAGTCGAGGAACTTGGAACAGCCTTCGGCTTGGCTTTGCTTTTCTTGTCCAGGATGCCTCGGGTTCCGCTCAAGTCCATGGCCGTTAAACAGTTGAGTCGTTCTAGCATGCTAGACCGTGGCTTTGATTTGAACGTTTTCCTCGGCCGACTCGCCCAGGCCACGTTGCTGGCAAGCGGCTCAAGCGAACCTGACGCCAGGCATCCGCCCGAACGACCAGCACGACCAACACATTCGGACGTCCATGTACAATCACTCCACCCGCCACGCCGACAAAGTTGCGCACCGCTGATGCGGTCGATTCATTCGTTCTCGTTAGCACGATCACCCCTCCCCGGCGGAGGCCACTCATCGTTCATCGCCGTGCTGTTCCTGCATTCGTATTACCCTTGAGCCGGAGGCTACACTCCTCCAACATAAGGATGCGCCAGATTCGCTCGGCTCATGCGAATGCTTTAAGAATCTGCGCCTCTCCGGCTGGCCATTGACGGGTTAGCTTCTGATTGCTCTGATGAGCGCCCTGACTGACCACAGGACGAACCGAGCCAAAACTCCTACGTGATATTGAGGAAAGCTCGGTAGAGAGCTGATCGCAAGGTAGGTCCAATGAAAGTCACCCAGGCCGAAAAAGCGGCGCGCTTCCTCGCACTTCATGACGGCCCCGGCGCCTTCCTGATTCCGAATCCATGGGATACTGGCTCCGCACGCCTTCTCGCCGGCCTTGGATTCCAGGCATTGGCGACGTCGAGCGCCGCCTCCGCCTCGGCTCTGGGCCGACGAGATGGCGGGCTGACGCGAGATGAGGCGCTGACGCATGCGCGCTTGATTGTCGAGGCGACGGACTTGCCCGTCTCCGCGGATCTGGAAAAAGGGTTCGGCGACGAGCCGAAAGTCGTGGCGGACACGATCCGGCTCGCGGCGGAGGTCGGACTCGTTGGATGCACGATAGAGGATACGACCGGGGACGCAGACCATCCCCTTTACGACATTGGCCTGGCTACCGAAAGGATTGCGGCAGCCGCGGAGGCGGCACGCGCGCTGCCGTTTCCTTTTCTCCTCACAGCGCGAGCGCATAATCTCCTCTATCCCGGGTCGAGCCTGAACGACACCATCAGCCGCCTTCAGGCATTTGAACAAGCCGGAGCGAATGTGCTCTTCGCTCCCGGCCTGCCCGACCTTGCCGCCGTGCGCGCGGTCTGTGAGTCGGTGTCGAAGCCGGTCAATTTCATGGCGGGAATCAAAGGAAAATCGTTTTCGGTGGGCGAGCTCACCAGGGCCGGAGTCAAGCGCATCAGCCTTGCCACCTCGCTCTATCGCGCGGCCATGACCGGTTTGCTCGACGCCGCACGCGAAGTGAGAGACACGGGCGAATTCTCATTCCTGGACCGATGCGTGACAACGCCGGAGCTGAACGAACTGATGCGGATCTGACCTTCGCCTCCCTGTCTTGCCCCTGGCTCGCAGGTCGATCACCATGCTAGAAACGAGCCTGGAGGGCCGCGCTGATGCCAGCACGCTACGTCTCTGGGGATCTGTTCGACAACGTGCATGATGCTCAGGCGCTTGCCCACGAAGGCTACTGGCGGGCGAGGGCAAGTTGCGAGGCGATCGAGACAGCCTTGCGGTCGATGAGGCAACAGGCGGACGCTGAGGGCATCGATCGCATTGCCGTGCCCCGGATCGGCGTCGGGTACGGTGGACTCTCGTGGAAGAAGGTCCGGGCGATCGTTGAAGCGGTGTTCGGCGATTGGGAGGGAACGCTGGTCGTCTACGAGGAATTCGTGGCGAAAGCTCCCGAGAACTCAGCAGGCGAAGCATGACGAAGTCATGACGCATCCCGTCATAGCAGCTTGAGGTGGCCGGTGATCGGGTCGATCCGCTCCGGGTAATCCGGTCCCACGGCGCAGCATGTCGGGGTGGGCACACCGTGGAACTCGGTGCGTCCTGCATCGATACAAACGTACGCCATCACTCCGACTTCCTGTGCCTTCTGAACGACGCCCATCAGTTGCTCCTCTGAGTCCACTCGCACACAGACCTTCGTGAAGCTGCCATCAAGCCACTGCCGCTCAGCCTCGTTGAACGAATAACCTGGTTGGCGGATACGAAGGGCAAGCCAGATCATACTTGCGTGGCTGCCCTGGGCGATCTCCTTGCCCCGCCGCATGCCCAGATCCCGCCGCATCACGATGACTTGCTTCGGTGCTCCCCGCTGATTCAGTTCCATGCTTTTCCCACAGTTCTTGATTTGGTTTCTCTCGCCAGATAGATATCGAAGCAGGGCCCTCGACGATTCGCCGCGGTCATTCGAGAACTTCGACATCGTACTTTGCGCACAGAGTCTTGATGGTGTCGATGTTCTTGTCGGGAAGGCCGGCCACCCCAACGAAGTAGTTGGAGAAGCGCCCGGGGATGACCGTCAGAAGCAGCTTGCCCGGCGTTGGGCCGACGTTGCGCCGCGCCGCCGGAACGAGCCTCGGTTCTATCATGACTTCGCGGCGGCTTCGCGGGTTGGGCCCAATCAGAGGTTCCTGGTGCCTTGTCAGGTCAAACGCTGTCATCGGCTTCCGTGATCGGCCGGTGACGCCCACGAATCAGTGACCTCCATATTCCGAGCCCGTTCCCTTTTTCGGGCCCCGCGGCCTCGGTGGTGCCCATGACTTGCACCGCCTCCGCGGCGACCGCACGCGAATTCGGCTCAGGCGCCAGTGGTGGGAGATCGACCTGGCATTGGTCCGCAAGTTGGCTCGGCGCCTCGTGACGGCAAGCGAGCGTTGCGCGGTGGCGAATCGCCACAAGCTCCTCATTCAACGCGCGACGGACTCCGCGAACGTCTGCGGTGAGACGCCGCAAGGCCTGTCGCGCATTTCCCCCACGATCTGCCAGGTAGGGATGGTGATGTGTTGTGCGGAGCAGGGCGCACAAGGCAATCCCGAGCAAATCCTCAGCCAGCGGTGTAACTTCCCCATAGCTTCTCAGGGCCTCGACCCGCTCACGAAACCAGCGGCTATGCTCTTCGGGACGAGACAGCACACGACGAATGAGGATGCGACCGGGAATGGGCTGCGGATCGGGTCCGGCCGATTCCCAATGGGAGTGGAGACTCTCTTCGATCTTCCCCAGCTCGCGGCGGAATTCGTCTCCCGAGGGCTCATGAAACAAGAGCGACGCCAAAACCATCCCCAGGGAGAAGATGTCGGCGGCAGGTCCACGTTGTGGAATGATGCTGAGCTCGAGCGCGGTCGTCTTCCCTGAAGACTCGAGCGATCCATCGACCTCGCAAACGAACGGAAAGACGCCGAAGCCAGCGATGTGGACCTCGCGCTGTGCGACCGACACAACCTCAAGAAGCATCGTGCATCGTGAGCCATCGGGGACCTGATACAGAAGCTGATCGCCGCGACAGACCGAGATTCGTGAGGCGAGCTGGTTCGCGGAGATCCGCACAAAGAGTTGGCGACTGGAAAAGATGCCCAACCTCTGGCACTCCTCCGCGGCGAAGTCCGCGCGGCGGGGCCAGAGTCGCTTTTCATGCTGATCCTTGGCGGTGAACTTCGGGTTGGCGGCCATTCCCAGGTCGATCAGCCGCGCATGGACACGGCCGGCCAGAACTTTCAGCCCGATGTTCTCAGGATTGATGTCGAGGTGCGGAATCCCCCGCGCATGCAGCGACGAGACACCGTGGAGTGTCTGCTGGAACAGATCGATGCGGAGCCGGAGATCAAGAATCGAGCGGAGGATGGCCGCATCGGGAAATCCAGGTCCTGCCTGGGCCCGCAATCGCCGCGCCCTTTCTTCGATTGCGAGCAAGGCGCACCGCGGACGCACCGCCAAGGGCCTTTGCTCGCCTTTCCACCACCGCAGTGCATCGTGCAGGCTCAGGTCCAGAGGCTCGTAGAAGTGGATCCGGTTTTCAAAGAGATTGACATACCGCAGGTGATCCATGCAAGAATCCGACTGCTGGCCGCCTCGGTGCTCGCATGAGGCACAAGCTGACGTGTCGCGGCCGACGGTGGACCGCATTAGGTCGTCAACATGGTCAGAGTAATAGCGACGTCCGGAGCTGTCCTGGCTCGAGCTTTCCAGATATCGTTGCGAACCGCTGGGAAGTCCCTGGTGCAGGGGCTCGCCGTCCCGGCCCAGGAGCCGTAATGCGTGCCTGGCTCGGAGACAGAAGAGACAGGGCGGAAGGATCTCGCTGGATGGCAGCATGGCGGACCCATTTTCCTGGCATTGCGTGGGCCGGGGTAGAAGCCGAACCATGCCGTTTGGTCCGGCACGAAGAGCATAGCGCGGTAGACGCGCTCGCTGCAGCTCAAGGTGATTGGCAAGCTCCTCGTCGAACTTGGCCGAGACGATCTGGTGATCGTAGGCGAAGTCCGAGGCTACTTCGTCGCGCTGGAGCTTGATCGCGACACTCCTCCAACCGCACGACTCTCGCAGGCGGCCGAGGAAGACGCGCACGTAGGTACCGATACTCTCGTCGTGCAGCCGGAGCAGTTCACCCCCCCGAGCGGCGGGCCGCGCACGGATACGGATCGAGGCGGTCGAGTCCGCCGGCAGCAGGTCGGATTCGAGGGCGATGTCTCGCAGATCGATGGAAATCACACTCATGCACAGGCCTCGAAATCGGCTCTATCCCAGTGGGGGTCAAGACGCGATGAACACAACTCGGCCCGGCCTGGGGCCCCGAGAGGATTCGACGTAGACTCGCAGGCAGGCAACGACCTGGCCAGGCGGCCCTTGACCCGATAAACGGATATCGCGAGCCGATTGCGCGCTGATGACATCGTAGGGACCCTTGAGAACGCGATAGGCGAGATCCGGCTCGATGCCACGAGCCCGGATGCGCTCCAGGACTCCAAGCAGCGCGCCACGCGCAGCGTCATGCGTTCGGGACCACCATGACGTCGGCGAGCTTACCGGTAGGGGGAGCAGGGAGTGGAAGCTCTCGTCGAGATCGATACACAGGTCAAGCAAGTTCTGGCCGTTGCGGGGATCGGGGGTCACGGCGAAGCGCGACTCCGCCGCGATGACCGCGTGGAAGGCATCGGCCAGTCGATTCAAGTATACGGTGCGTTCCTCGCCGGAGATCGGCCTGAGCACCGACGATCGGGCCGGGGCATGCCAGAGGCCGATATCGATTTCGCAGAGGACCGCGTAGGCGGCGGCAATGCGAGCCAGGAGTACGAGTTCCGGCGCACACGACAGGGGAGGGGTGAACCGAGGGTCGAAAGGCTCGTCTTCGTCGAAGCGAATCCCCTCCGCGATAGGATCTCTCGCATCACCCGGGTGCGCGAGCGCGAGGTCGGGTCCCAGCACCCCTTCGTTGTCGGCCGGTGGCCAGGGTGTCATCGGTATCACACGAGATGGAGGAGCCTGCACGAAACCTGCCTCACGAATCGCCTCGATCGCCCGGGCGCGCGAGCGCGAGGCGGAGGCCATATCAACGCGCAGCAGGCTCACGAGGAGGAGCGACCAGAGGTTCGCGTCTGGAGTATTGGCGATTTCCCAAGCTGGTTCGCCCAGGGCGCGGGCAACCTCGCGGTCGCACAGATAAAACTTAACGAATGCAGCCAGTCGTGAACCCGGAACGCCGGCCTCAGGCGCCGCACTCGCCATCGCGTCGCCGTCGAGAGGTGTCGCGGTAAGAGCGACGAGGGCCTCAGTCACCGCCAGGCAATCACGGCGACCGTCGTCCTGCTCGGCCCTGAGCTCGCCCGCGCGGCGAAGCTGGGCCGTCAAGCCCCAGAGACTCGAGCGCACCACATCGCCGAGCGCGTTGTGCCGCGCCAACAGCCGCTTCCACGCCTCGGTCCACATCGTCTTAGTGGGTCCCGTCGAATGGGTCGATGAAGCCGGTGATCTGGGAATCCTCGACGTCCAGCCTGCGCTCAAGGATGCTCCCGGTTCGAGACAGGAACTCGTGGGCGCTCGTGGTGCAGTCATAGGGGACCTCGCCCACGACGAACCGCAAAATGCCTTGTTGATCGAGCGTGGCTTGCCAGCTCCACTTGAAATCGAACTTGCGCAAGGGACCAGTTGCACCGTCCCCACGAACCGCCAGTCGGTCTCACCGGCGCGGCGTGCGCTGATGCGGTACTCGCCGTCGCGGGGCGGATCCGGCATCGAACCGGGCTGATAAGCGTACCTGAGAGTGCGCTCTTCATCGATCCGAGCCGTCTGGTCGAAGACAGTGCCCGTGGGGAAGAGCATATGGTGGCCCTCGTCAGTCACGTTGACCGCGATGTCCCAGGCCAGATCGTTGCTGGGGTTCCACTTGGCAGTCTCACCCGCGGCACCGTTCGATCGTTCTCCTCCACCGGCCTCAGAGCGCAAGGGCCAGCTCGGTGCCAATGTCGATCGATGGAGCATGGGCTGGAAATCGGTGGTACGCCGTCTTCTGACGTCGAAAACGCAGGCTGATGTCAAGCTCTGAGTTGATCTCGAAAGAGACGTCGAGCTGTCTCCGGAGATCGTCGATGGGAATGCCAACCTCATCGGTCAAGTCGCCCAGGTCAAACGTGCCCCAGTACTTGCCATCATCCGTGGCGTAGTCGACGCGGAAAACGCGCGTCGAGCGCTGGATGTGCTCGATCCACTCCGGCTGACTGCGGGCCTTACCGAAGGGCGATTCGTCAAGTTGAGTGAACGGTTGGTTCCAGGTGAAGACCTCATCGGCCAGCTCATTGTTGGAATCTTTGAGCCGGAACGCGCAGGGCAAGGAGAAGAACAGGTTATCGACGTCGAAATGGACGTAATTCGCGCCTCGGCGAAGGCGGTCAACCGCGCTCTTGGGATCGTAGCCGGAGTGCCGGATCTCCTCGGCCTGACACGCGCCAACCGAGGTTGCGCCGTTTGGCATACTCCGGTTGGAAGATGATCTGGGTGACCCCCTCGATGTAACGATCGGAGGATCGAAACTTGTCCCGAATCATGGGCCGAATCATCCTCAGGTTGCACGACTTGCCCGAGAGGATCAGGCGGTCCAAAATCTCCCGGGTCGCATCGGAGGAAAGGGAGTTTTCGCGCTCGAATCGAGCGAGACTGCTCTCGATCACGCCCTTGGCGATATCAAGGGATTGATCGACGACCTTCGAGGCGATCCGCTCCAGGTCCTCGACCGGGATCATGAGCTCGGGCAGGTCTTGGTCCTCGACGCGTAGATGATATCCCGCGTGAGACAGCAGGGTGGCTACGCGCTCGGGCGTGAGTGCCAGCATGGCAGGGGCCCCCTGCCCTTCACGATCGACACTTGCCCCGTCGCGTGCAGAGGCGGACGTGGCCGGGAATCCCGCCGGCCGGTCTGGTTTCTTTCCGAGCTGATCGCGCTTGACTTCTTCAGCAAAGGCCCAGATCTCGTCGAACAGCCGGCGACGTCTCGTCTCCAGCCGGAACTGGGTGGGCACGATATACTCCGCCGAGCTCAAGGCCTCGCGGAACATTCCGGTCGGGGTCCTTTCGGGCTCGTATGCTTCGAGCAGCGACCCCGCGAGGTATCCGTCTTTCCCCTTGAAGGCCAGGTTGAGGAAAGGAATCTGGTCACGGATCGGGTCGGTCCGGGGCCCGGCGCCTGGAATCGAGGGCTGGGTCTGCGTGCCAGCTTGCGAATTGAGGCCGCGGCCAGCATGGCGCAAGAGGTAGTCGGCCAGCGCGAGCTTGAGGTAACGGAACAACATGAGTGTGATCAAGTCTCCGCCCAGATTCTCATTGCCGCTACTACCCAGGAGTTTGGGGCTGATGACGTAATACCTGCCTCCCGCCCCCTGATCCCGATCATCGAAGGGTGCCTCGCGAAGCTCGACGCGCACGAGCGCGAGGTCGGTCGATCCCCCGCCTATGTCGAGGACCAGGAGATTCTGTGTCCAGACGCTCCCCTCCCGGCGACACTGGACCTTGAATGCCTCGGGACCGAGGAACTTGGCGGCGTTGAAGAACCACTCAAGGTAGAAGATCGTCGCCGAGATCGCCTCATCGTAACGGAGCTCTACCTCCTTGATACCCTCCTCTTCCAGCATTCGCTTCAGTTCCTGGCGCGGCTGCGGCCTCAGCACGGTCGGATACGTGATTGCCAGACTGCGAACCTGCCCGCGGAGAAATCGTGAGTCGTCCCCTTGGCGACTTTCGTGGAACTTGCCGATGAGATGACGGAACGCCGCCTTGATAATATCACGCGGTGTGACCTCGCCCGCCGACCCGTTCTTCAGCCGGACCGCGATCTTTTCGTTCTTGTGGACCTTCTGGAGGTAGCGCTTTGGTGTGGGATGGAATCGGCCTCTTTCCTGCGAGTCCCGATCATCATCGGTCGAATTCAACTCGGCGTCGCGACGCTCCTGCACCGAACGGCCCATATCGACCTTGAGTGGCGGGCCGATCTCCAGGATCTCCGAGCTCACTGCCAATCTCAAGCGCGGAGGAGTCACGCTCTCGAACCGAGCCGTCTGCCTTCACCCCGCTCATCGAATCCAGTCGTAGCGTCACCAGCCCCTTGCCGCGGAACGGGAACTCGTCGAAGGCAAGCGAGTAAATCCGGTGCAGTTGCAGCGCCGCCATTTTGCGGAACTCCCGGTCCTTCTCCGACCGGACCACCAGCTCAATCTGCCGGATCGCCTCGTACATCGCCTTCGACTCGGCCGGAGACCTCACCGCGTCGGGACCGAAGCGGGCCCGGATCGCCTCCAGCGGGTTCGCCGCCGTGAGTTGCAGCCGGGCAAGCACGCGACGGACGAATGCCATCCACTGTCCATCGGAGACTCCTGGCAGCGCACTGGTGGGGTCGGCCAGGAACCAGGCGCGAACTCTTCGCGCAACCGCTCCAGTTGGTCCTCGTAGAGCGGAAGCTGACGAATGACCGAGCCATTGTAAACGGTGATGGTCGTGTTCACCGTACCGAAGTCGATCGCAAGCTGTCCCTTGAAAGACTCCTGTCGTGGCTCGATGCCCAGCAAGAACTCCGCGTCGAGAGCCCCGGGGACCTTGACGAGGATGAGCAGGCTACACGTGCTGGTCGAGCCACCCTGACCAGCATCCTTGAGAAGTCTTCCCAGCACCTCGCGCTCGGCATCGGTGAAACTCACCTCGGGAAAGCTCACCTCGAAGCGCGAATGACGTGCTTGCAGCGTCCGAGGTCTCGACGAGCTTTGGCTTCGCGATCGCGGCCGATAGCGCTGATTCGAGGCGAGGCAGCGACGCGAGGCGATTCGGGTCGCGCCAGATCAGCTTGGGAGTCAGCTTCTCCGGCTTTAGCGGGGAGCCGGTGCGGTCGGCGATTGTGATCGCCAGACGCTTGGGTGACCGTTGGCCCTCCACGAGCGTCATCGAGCGCGGGTCGAGCACAATGGCCCGCGCCGGTCGATAGTCGGGATCGATCACCAGCCGGCAAGACTTGAGGTCCTCGACAGGCTCGGGTGCCTGGTGCTTCACCCGGATCGTGAGCGAAAGTGCGGCGTTTGGGCTCAGAGCGTTGGGCAGCGGGATTGATCTGGGCCTGAACGGAATGAAGGTCGCGAGTTGCGCGGCCTTGAACGGCTCGGCGACCCGTTGATACTCCGACCTGATCAGTTCGGAAAGCTCCTGAGAATCGCCGTCGACCTCAAAGGCCAGTTCGGGCTTTCTCACCATCTTCTTGGGGTCAACCTGCCCGATCTGGAACTCTGGCAGCACGATCTTGCCATCAGCGACCTTGAGGGTGAACTCATCGGGGATCTCTATCTTGACGTTTCCCGGCATGATCGTGCTCCCGTGGACAGAGACGTCGGACGCGGTTGGGGGACGAATCGAATAAGGTGGAGACGTCACGAGGCCCGTTGGTCATAGGCTGCGAGCGAAGCTCTCCAGTTGCCGCTTCGATCCATTGAGCTCTCGTTCGAGCCGACGGAGGACCTCCTGCCAGAAACGATCGATCGTGCGACGGATGTGCAAATTTCCGCTCTCGACCAGGTTGTGCAGGCAGCCCAGAACGTGGATGAAATGGCGGTTATTGCTCAGCGAGGCGTCGTCACCGAATCGGCGGAAGATATCAGGGTCCCAGGCGAAGATCCGCCCGATTCGACCGCCCTCGGGCATGGGAAGGGGGAAGAGACTGTCGATCTCGCGGGCTCGATCGTGGTCGGGCAAGCCTTCGCCAGCCAGGTAAAGGGCCTTGAGGCTGTCCTTGATCAGCCAGTTTCGCAGGCCGGGGTTCGTCGGGTTCACCGCGCCGTCAGGGCTTGCTTGAGATACTTGCGATCCGCCTCACGAATGTGCTGGTCGATCCAGGACCCGAGGAGCAAATTCGCGTCGAGGTCGAGCGCCGGGAGCACGTCCTGTGCCCTCGGCCCGAGCTTGCTTCGGATCAGGTCGCCGACGTCTTCGAGTAGAGGATTCGACACCCTGGCCGCACTTCTCACGGATCATGGCCTCGAAGCGAAGGATCGTGTCGCGGAATCGCGCGTGAAAATGCTCGCTTCGAGTGGGGAAGGGGCGTTCCTGCAATTCGACGGGCTCTGGGGTAAGGCCTTCCTCCTCCTCTTCCATCACTGCGGTGTTCTGCTGTGATCGAACGGAGCCTCCTTCGGGTTCGCGAATTGCCGCGGCAGCGAGGCTGCTCGGATGTGCGGGCACGTGCGGCCGCACTGCGATCAGGCTGGGATCCACGCGCTCCACGCTGTCTAACAGGGAGTCCCACTCGAGCCAGTCTGTGATCCAGAGGTTGAGCTCTCCTTGAAGCTCGGTTGCGATGTCAACCTGATCCGTGCGTCCCTTGGGACGATAACGGAACGGGCGCGTCCGCCATGATTCGAGCTGGTGCTTGACATCGAAGAGGGCCGCGGCGAGCAGGAGGGCTGCCTCGTCGAGGTTCGGATGTGTCGTTCCAATTCCCTGGCCACCGTCTTCGGATGCGGTTGCCTGAGTTTCGCGCGCGGCCGCGTCACGCTCCACGCGAGCGACGCGCCGTCGCTCGAGATCATCTTGAAGCTCACCGGCGGCCTTCTTCGCCTTGAGGAACCGGCCCTCGACGCGCTCGCGTAAATTCTGAAGGCCGTGCTCGGCGATGTGCTCTTGCACCATGTCGACGAAATAATCGATGCCGCCGCCATGTTCGCTCGCGTACTCCCGCAGCCAGAGCGCCAGGTGCTCATCCTCCTGAAGCGTCATGGCGAGCATGTCTGCGACACCTTGCCAGAGGTCGCTCACGTCGTCCCACCGGGCTACTTGCTCGGCGGTGAGTTGCTTGGCGCGGAATTCGGAGGTGTAGACTGCTAGCCCACGGCCGCCGTACCTGGGGCTTTCGCCGAGGGAGTGCAGTCCTTGCAGGGCTGATACGAACGCGATGCGGTCATCGCGTCCCTGCTCCACCACGTTGCGGGACGACACGATGATCTCGTCAAGCGTCTCCGAGAACTTCGCCCTCACGGCGTTTTCTGTCAATTCCTCATCCGCCTCAACCATTCTCCTGAGCGCGGCCAGATCGCTTGAATCCTTGGCGAAGAGGGCATCGAACTTGTTTGCAACCACCAGGATTCGATCTTTGATGTAACCCTCCCATGCGTCGTGCATCACATCGTAGATGCGCGTGGGAGCATCGGCTCCCGGGTCAGAGGCATCGACGACGATCACAAGGGTCTCGATATTCTTTAGCTCTCGCATGCAGAGGTAGGCATCTCGCAGGCTGGACCGATCTGCCCCGAGCCCCGGGCAGTCGACCAGCTCGAAGCGAGGGATCTGATTCAATCCCAGACGAGCGGCGATCGGCTCGGGCACCCGGACCTCGACTCGCACCGACCGGACCAATGGGAATAGCCCGACAATTCGAGTCGGGTCAAGCCGATCGGCCTCTAGGTCAAATGGCGCCGGCGCGGGAGGAAACTGGACGACCGACAGAGTCCGGTATGCGGTGACATCGCCCGAGGCCGCCATCGCCGCCATCGCGGTTTCCTCGTCCACCGCGACTTGCTTCCCTTGGAGCAAAGGACCGCACGCTTGATACGCCGACGCGAAGCGATGCAGCTCATAGCAGAGATCGACGAGCTCATACTTCTGCGCTTCCTTTTGACGCGTCTCGAATGCCCAGGTTTTGGCCTTCTCCCAGACGTCCAGGTCGTCGAACTGGAGCCGTGCGAGCTGCTGCCGCAGTTCCGTATCGGTGATCAGCGATTCGGCCTTCTGTTTCAGGTAGCCCAGAAATTCACGGGCATCCCCGCGCGTGACAAACTCGACCGCGAAGCCCTGGAGTTGGGTTTCCCGCGAGTTCTGTTCGGACTGAAACGTGAGGATGGTGATATTGCCGGTGGAGGGGTTGACGCTCACCGGAAGCCTGCCACCCGCACCGATGAGGCACTCCATCAGCCGCGTTTTCCCCGAGCTGAAGCCGCCCAGGATGCCGATCCGGATCGGCGACTCAGTCTCCTGACTGATCTGATCCAGCTCGCTCGCCAGCTCGGTGATCCGAACGCGCTGGCCCTGGTCGTCCGCTTGTTCGCTTAGGCCCCGGAGCTGAGACGCCAGGTCCAGACTTTCTTGCCGAATCGTGATGAGGTCCATGGTGAGACTCCTCGGGGCCGTGGTTTTCGGCTTCGGCTCTAGGTGAAATCCTCATTTATTCGCGAAGGGCGACCCAATATTTCGCCCGTGTTGTCGAAATATAACCGTCGCCGCGCCCTCAGACAACCGGTCTGATCTGCGTTCACGACATCGCGACAGCCGTAGGCCGGTCGCTCGACAAGTCACCAGATGAGCCGCAGACGCGCCGCGTGCTCTTGGTTTGTTGCCGACCCATGCCACTTGTGGCTCGTTGGATCGATGATCCGCGGATAGAATTGCGATCTGCGGAAACGCGGAGAGTGTTCAACGACCGCGTCCGGCCGCGGAAGCCTCGGTCATTACCGAGATGCAACCAGCAACAGGGAACTCTTGTGAACGAACAACCCGCCAGCAGACTGCCGTCGGTGTTTGATGACGGCGACGCGTACGATCGGGTGCTCGGGGGGAAGGATATCCCCTACGGGCTTGATTTCTACGTGGCGCTCTGCGCGCGAGGCGAATGGCCCGGTGCTGGACATCGCCTGCGGCACCGGCCGGATTCTCTTGCCCTGCCTGCAAGCCGGCGTCGATATCGAGGGGCTTGACCTGTTCGAGCCGATGCTCAGGACGCTGCGCGCCAAGGCGGCTGCTCTGGGCCTCTCACCTCGGCTGCATCAGGCCGACATGAGCGACTTTTCACTGCCGCGCCGCTTCAGCCTGGTGATGATTCCCTTCAATGCCTTCATTCACAACATGACCCAGGAAACACAGATCCGCTGCCTGCAGCTCTGCCGCGAACACCTCTTGCCCGGCGGCAAGCTGGTGTTCGACACCTTCTTTCCGTCCAAGGAGATTGTTGGCGTGCCCGCGAAGACCCGCGTGCTGGAGGGGGAGATGCCGCATCCTGACACGGGCCAGCCGATGCGCATGTACGACACGCGCAGCTTCGACCGCGTCGCTCAAACGCAGCACTCACTGAACGAAGTGGAGCTGGTCGCCGCCGATGGCAGCGTGCAAACCATTCATCGCTCCGAATGCAGCTCCCGTTATATTTACAAGCATGAAATGGAGCTGCTGCTGCGCGTTGCCGGCTTCGCGCGATGGGAAATCCACGGCGACTTCGACGGCCGCCCGCTGACTCGCGAAAACGATGCGATGATCGTGACGGCCTGGAACGCGTGAGTTCGCGCTGAGTCAAGCTCGATGCCGAGGTCTCGAAATCCTGACTCGATTTGAGAACCGCGTGCAGCGTGCTATTGCTGGCAAGTCGCGCCGATGTTTAGAACTATAGGAACGTTTTCTCAGGTTCGAGCTATTCGTGTTCGACATGGACATCGTTGAAACACTCTTGAACGCACACCCGTGAACCCGACTTCCGTCAGCCTTCTTGATCGCCTCAGGGCCGCTGAACCGGACGATGCTGAATGGCGGCGACTGGCGGAGATCTATCAGCCGCTGATCCGCCGCTGGATCGGCCGTGTTCCTGGGTTCGGCGACGACGTGGCCGACCTCACGCAGGAGGTGTTTCTGGTCATGGTTCGCGGAATGTCCGGATTCGAGCGCAAGAGGGAAGGCTCGTTCCGGGCGTGGGTGCGCGGGATCACCGTCAACGTGTTGCGGAATTACCGGCGGCGGCAATTCCGGAAGCCGGCTCTCGTCGTGGAGCCGTGTGACGCCTTCCTCGACGGGCTTGCCGCGCCTGGCAGCGAACTCGCCCGCGAGTGGGACCTCGACCATGACCGCCATATCTTCCAGCAATTACAGAAGGTCGTGCAGCCTGCCTTCGCTCCGCAGACCTGGGAGGCGTTCCGCCGGTTCGCCATCGAAGGGGTACCAGTGGAACAGGTGGCCGCCGAACTGGGCCTGACGGTCAACGCCGTGACCCTGGCCAAGTCACGCATCCTCAACCGGTTACGCGAAGAAGCGGGTGAGCTTCTCAATAATTACCCCGAACCGAGACAGGTCACACAACGAGCGGACATTTCTTTCATCAGTGAGTGATCGTAAATTCGGTAGCCAATTCCACGTCGAGGGAGACCTGTGATGGGCAGCCACACCCTGTTGCACCCAACAGAACAGACTTTGAGCGATTTTAGCCTGGGCAAGCTGAATGATGCTCAAGCCGAGATCATCAACAACCATCTGAATGAATGCCCCGACTGCCAGCGCATCGTCGCCAAGATGTCGCCTGATAGTTTCCTCGGTTGACTCCGCGACGCTCAGGGACAACCCGGCAGACCGAGCGCGGGATACCCAGCCGCCGATCCCGAGCGCGAGGACCACGGGCGCGAGAAATCAGGGTGGCACGCTCCCTCCCGGATCTGGCCGACCATCCTGACTTCGAGGTCGTCCGCGAGCTTGGCCGCGGAGGCATGGGGGTTGTCTATCTCGCCGACAATCGTCTCATGGGCCGTGACGAGGTGCTCAAGGTCGTCAGCAAGAACCTGATCGAACGAAAAGGGGTGCTCGAGCGGTTCAGCCGCGAGATCCGCTCGGCGGCGCGGCTGATGCACCCCAATATCGTCCAGGCGTATTCTGCCTTCCGCTGCGGCGAGAGCGTCGTTTTCGCCATGGAATACGTGGAAGGGCTCGACCTGGCGAAACTGGTCAAATCCGAGGGCCCGATGTCCGTGGCCCATGCCTTCATACTTCGTCCACCAGGCCGCGCTTGGGCTCCAGCACGCCCACGAGCAGGGGATGGTCCACCGCGACATCAAGCCGGGCAATTTGATGCTCACGCCGCAGGGGTGACAGGTCGATCGTCAAGGTGCTGGATTTCGGTCTGGCCAAGGCGACCCGCGAGAGCCCGCTCGAAGGCGCCCTGACCCACGAGGGCCAGATGCTCGGCACTCCCGACTTCATCGCACCGGAGCAGATCCGCGACGCTCAGTCTGCCGGCATCCAGGCCGACATCTACAGCCTTGGCTGCACGCTCTACTACCTTTTGACAGGCAATCCGCCGTTCGAAGCCGAGAGCCTGTACGATTTGCTTCAGGCTCACTTCTCGATGAACGCCCAGCCGCTCAATCTTCTTCGGCCCGACGTCCCGGTCGAGCTCGCGGCCCTGGCCGCCAAGATGATGGCGAAGGACCCGGGCCGCCGGTTCCAAACCCCTTCCGAGGTCGCCGAGGCACTCAAGCCTTTTTTCAAGAAGGCGGGCGCGGCCGCGAGGCCCCAGTTTCGACACTCGGGCAGTCTGACCCAGGTACCGAGATGGAGAGGGCGGTCTCCTCGACCCCCTCGCTAGCGCCAGTGCCGCGGTCAGAGACGCTTGCAGAGCCCAAGGAGCCGAAGCACTCTGGTGACGTTTCTCCGGACGATCCAGGTCCGGCATCCGGTCGTCGTCCACCGTGGAAGTCGTGGCGCACTCATCGCCGCAGCCGGCGCGCTCGGCGTGGCAATGCTCGGGATAATCATCATCATCATCACGAGAAACGGCCATGTGACGGTTGACAAAGTAAAGGGCAATACGATCGTCACCATCCAACAGAAGTCAGACAAGGGTATCGGCGGAATCCGTAGATGCCGGGCCGACTGGTGACTTGCCAGTCCAGCAACTGTCCGGGAATTCTCCGCCCGCCACGTCATCAGGGCCAAGCACGAATTCTCCATTGCGCGACGAGCCCAGGGCGGCTCAATCAAATTCGGCGATTCCGAATGATCCGCAGCCCGCGGGGAACGGGCCCCTGGCGGAATTTACGAACACGATCGGTATGAAGCTTGTGCTCATCCCGGCGGGCGAGTTCTTGATGGGCTCAGCCGATACAGACGGAGAGGCGTACGCCAACGAAAAGCCACAGCACCTGGTTCGCCTTACACGTCCATTCTATCTGGCGGCTCACGAGGTGACGCAGGGACAATACGAGAAGTTGATCGGCAACAATCCGAGCCACTTCGCACCGAACGGCTCCGCCGCAGGCAAGGTCGCTGGTCAGCCGACACCTCAATTTCCAGTGGAGAAGGTTTCCTGGTTGGAGGCTGTCCTTTTCTGCAACACTCTGAGCGCGAAGGAGGGCTTGAAACCGTTCTACAAGCTCGAGGCGGGGACGGCGAGCGTGCCCGATTGGACGGGGCCGGGGTATCGTCTGCCGACCGAGTCGGAATGGGAATATGCGTGTCGTGCGAACAGCAAGTCGTCGTTTTCGTTCGGTAATGATCCGGCGAGCCTGCGCGAATACGGCTGGTACCTTGATAACTCAAACGGCCAAACCCATCCGGTCGGACTGAAGCATCCCAACGCGTTTGGTCTCTTCGATATGCACGGCAACGTCCGCGAGTGGTGTTGGGAAGCACACGCTCCATACTCGGCGGGTCTACTCGTTGATCCGCGCGGCGAGGCGGGCGGGGCCGCGGCGCGGCCGATCAAGGGGGGAGCTGGATACTCGGCCATCAGTTCGCGCGATCGGCGTGTCGGGAACCGCGCGTACCGAGCTACCGGAACCGCGGCATAGGCGTTCGAGTCGCCGGAGGCCGGCCGCCGGCCGACGCTTTGCACTGCCGAAGGTCAGCGGCGAGGTGACTTCAGTGAAGAAGGAGGGTGGTCAATCGGCTGTTCCCAACGCGGATAAGCTGGCGCCGACACAGGCGGGGAACGAGCGAACCCAGGCGGTCACGACCTCTCCAGCGACAGACGTCAAGCCGCCGGTCGTGCCCGGATCGATCGAGCGGAAGATGCTGGCGGACGGTTCACCGGAAGCGCTTCTGGAATCACACGGCCTGACTCGGTCTGGCGCAGTACTTCGTGCTGGCGTCAGAGGCCGAGATCTTCAACAAATTCGACAAGGTAAAATCCCTCATCGCGAGCATGGCGCAGCCGTTCAACATGTTTGCGCAGGCCTTGCGCAACGACATGCTGCTGGCGGATGCGGAGGCATACTTGAGTCAAATGAGGGCCGGAGCCGACACAGCCAATGTGGTGCTTCGGAGGATGCCGAACGGGGGCAGGGCCAATTCCGTGGAAAAGCTCGAGTACCAGTCGGCCGAGGCGGACCGAGACCGGATTGTCCTGGAACGAGACAACACGTCCCGGCTGGTCGATGCGCTGCGGGCCCAGCAGATTCCGGCCGGACGCAAGGAAGAGCTCGTGAAGGACTTCAAGGCGAAGTGGGGGGTCTTTCTGAAGGCTACTGACGAGCTCACGCCGCTCATCGACAAAGCCCTGGCCGAATATCGAAAGCTCCATGATGACCCATCGGTCAACGAGGCCCTGGCGGATTTCCGCCGTAAGACAAAAGCATCGGCGACAGCTCGGGCCGTCGAGAAATCTTCAGAAAGCGGTCGATTCGATCAAGGAAGCCAAGCGCACGTACTCGCCCGAGACAGCCGCACCGAAGAAGAAAACGCGCACAGCAAACGCGCCCTCCACGGCCGCACCCAAGAAGAAGGGGCAGGCGGCGAAGCGTGAATCTGGGACGCTTGTCGCGCTCGACCCAAGGCACGGCAGACTTGACGTCACATGTCACGGCACCGGGCGATCGCAAGACTCGCACTGACCGCTCGGGAGCTTCGTGATGTTTCGGTGTTTCTCGTTGCTTCCTGATTGGAGAAGGGGGAAGAAGTGACATCTGATCGAAGACGATTGTATCTACCAGGCCGGCTCAGGCCTGCTCGAACGCTGTCGCGTTCCTCGGCCCTCCGGATACAACCTCATTGATTCGCGTTGGTTCTTGTGACACGGCAGCGCGGGCGAGAATAGGCTGACGCCAGCAGGAGTGGGCCAGCGCGGCGATCTGGCGCTCGGCCAGGCAAGTGCGAGGCTTTAGCACCTTCTCCCGCTCATTCACCTCTTTCACTTCGAGGACACCATGGCGAAGTCTCGCTCATCCCACTCTCGGCGTCCGACCTCGGTCACAAAGGGTCCTTTAAAGGTAAAAGCCGGAGCAAGCTCCAAGAAACGAGTGAAGGCCAAATCCAAAACCAACACCAATTCCAGGGCGACTGCCCATTCCGGCACGAAACCGCATGCCACGCCGAAGTCGGGCACTGTCCCGGAGCTCTCGTCGAACACCAACCACGTTTCGGTGTCCAAGAACGGTTTGACGGTCACCGCCTACCGGGGCAACGGCTCGGTACTGCTCGGCTTCGACGTGAACGAGCACCAGACCGACAACCTCGCGGGTTTCGCGGTCAAGGTGACCGCGCCCGGCAGCGCTCCCTCCTATCTTCTCAACCGGCTCAGCTTCGACAAGCCGCTCGGCCACAACTCGTCACCATCGCAGCGGCAGAAGGCATGGACGCCCTCGAACGAGGCGCCGTTCCAGAAATTCCGCTGGCAGCACTTTCCCAAGGAAGTCGCCGAGGGGGCCTACCAGTATGAAGTGACTGCCATGTACTTCAAAGGAGGAGGCACCACCCTGGAGCCCGGCCCGACGGCGGACGTCGCGTTGCGGCTGATCCCTTCGGATTTCGGCGATCTTCAGATCGGCTTCACCCGCAGCTACCTGTCGTCACAGGCGTATGCTGCTGAGTTTGGCAATAAAGAGATCCGGCCGACCCCCAAAACGCTCGATTACGACACGAAAGCGTATGAGAAGCAGTACGACTTCCTGGGATACGAGGCCCGCAAGCTCGTCTTCGGTTTCCTTGACGAGTGCGTGAGCGACAAGAATATCACCGTTGACGCATTCGTCTACGACATCGACGAACCCGACTTCGTGGCCGGTCTTCAAAAACTCGGCCCGAGGCTCCGCATGTTCGCCGACAACGCCCCTCTGCACACCGGCAAGAGCGCGCTCGAGCCCGAGGTCTGGCAGCGGATCCGCGCGTCGGCCGGCGACGATCACGTCAAGAACGGCCACTTCAGCCGCTTCGCCCACGACAAGATCTTGATCCAGATGAAGAATGGCAAGCCAGTGAAGGTGCTGACGGGCTCGGCCAACTTCTCGGTTCGAGGCCTGTATGTGCAGGCCAACAACGTTCTCGTGTTTGACGACCCCGACGTGGCGGGGCTTTACGGCAAGGTTTTCGACGAGGTCTGGAACGACTCGCCCGGGTCGAACGGGAAGAGGGGGTCGAGCCTGACCTCGAGTTTCGAGAAGAGCCCGCTCTCGCGCGAATGGTTCTCCGACATCAAGAAGGCGACTCTTCCCCCGTTCGAAGTCGCGTTCTCTCCGCACAAGGACTCCAGCCTGTCGTTGGGCAAGGTCTCCGACGCCATCGACAACGCCAAGAGCTCGGTGCTCTTTGCCGTCATGGAGCTGGGGGGTGGCGGGCCGGTGCTCCACAAGCTCCAGGGGCTTTCGGGCGAGACGCGGATCTTCTCGTACGGGATCACCCAGGTCATCAAGGGGGCCGGAGAGAACGAGACCACTGGAGGCGTGCGGGTCCAGGCCCCGGGCCGGCGCAAGGGTGGTATCCTCGTTCCCTTCGATTTTCTGCACAAGAACGTCCCATCGCCGTTCAGCGCCGAGATCAGCGGAGGAATGGGGCAGGTGATCCACAACAAGTTCGTGGTGGTCGACTTCAACGGAGGAAACCCGGCGGTATTTACCGGATCGTCCAACCTCGCCAGCGGCGGCGAGTCGGCCAACGGAGACAACCTCATCGCCATCTACGACCGCTCAATCGCCACGATGTACGCCGTGGAGGCTGTCCGCCTGGTCGACCACTTTGATTTTCGCGCTGCGCTCCACGGAGCCAAGGCGAAACCCCTGGTGCTCAGGTCGAACGACCAGAAATGGTACGCCCGCTATTACGATCCGTCCGACGAGAAATTCACCGAGCGCCAGCTCTTCGTGATGTAAACTGTTCTGGACCGCGCCGCGAGCTCGATCAGCATTAAGGCCGGCCATTCCCCGAGCGTGACCGGCCGGCACGCACCCGGCACTCGATGCCTGGACATCGAGCGGCGGCGTGCCCATCGTTCATTCCTCGCCCGGCTGATCGCTTCCATTTGATGGAGTGGAAGGGCATAATCAACCTCTTTGACGACGGTTCGGCGTTCCAGAGCGGGCGAGGGTTCAATGAGATTCATCGCAACGACGGTTGTCGCGAGTTGTCTGGTCATCACCACCTCAGTTCCCGCACAGACGCCGAAGGACGCGCAGTCAACTTTCGAGCCGCGCTCGAAACCGGGCGCCGGGCAGAAATACCTGGAAAAATTTGCCGGCGACTGGGATGTGAGCAAGGTGTTCTACCCCCGAGCGGGAGAGCCCGTTCGGGTCTCGGGCCGGTGCCGTCAGACGATGATCCAGGGGGGCAGATTCCTTCAGTCGGAGTTTGTCTTCGGTGAAGAGGACAAGAAATCGACGGGGCTGGGCATCATCGGCTTCGAGCCCGAGTCGGGCCGGTTCACGAGCTTCTGGGTCGACTTGCGCCAGACCAGGATGTCCGCGCGACAGAGCCGCGACCCTTTCGATGGTGAAAAAATTGTGCTGCACAGTCTCGTGCTCGAACCTGGCGGCAAGGAAACGCGCAAATCCAGGACGGTTTCGCAGCTCGACCAGAACGGGCGCAGGCTGCTCCACCGACAGTACACCCTCGGTACCGGTGGTGAAGAACGGCTTATCATGGAGCTGATCATGACCCGCAAGCCGTGAACGCGACTCAAGGCGGGTCAAGGATCGTCCGAGAACCCACTTCGTCGTCCGCACGCCTGTGTCCCTTTCGCCACACCAGTTCATCACACCGTATTTTTTTAACCAATTCGCTTTTCTTCTCATTCGGCTCTGAGTAAAATCGCTGCACGCGGCGATGCATGTTCTCGCGCGTCCCTTGAAAGTCACGTGCGCCGTGCTTTTCGTCGAGATGCGGGCACAACCGTCTCGGCAACCGCGGATCGCGCCGTCGTTAATCGATTTATCCATCTATTTTCAAAGGGGAGATCTTGGATGCGACCGCTTCCGAGCATGGGAAGACACCAAAATGTCAGGTCGGGCTTCACGCTCATCGAACTGCTGGTCGTGATTGCGATCATCGCCGTCTTGATCGCACTCTTGCTCCCGGCGGTTCAATCGGCTCGCGAGGCGGCGCGTCGGATCCAGTGCACCAACAACCTGAAGCAGATGGGACTGGCCTTACACAATTACGAATCCGTCGCGGGAGCGTTTCCTCCCTCGGATATCCTGCTGGGCAAGCCCGGAACCACCAATACGGTCGTCTGGCGGAACGGATTCAGCGTGCACGCTCGTATCTTGCCGTTCATGGAACAGGGCGTGATGTTCAACGCGGTGAACTTCATCAACGACCATCGGTCGGCTCAGAATTCCACGGTTGTGCAGTCGGCGGTGGCTTTCTTCACGTGTCCCAGTGATATCAATAACACGGGACAGACGCCCTTTCCCTTCGGTACCGCGAGCGTCACGAGCTATGGCGTCAACTCGGGCGATTGGTTCGCCTGGCTTGGTTTCACGACGCCGACCACACGGAACGCCTTCGGACCAAACGTGAGCCGGCGGATCGCGGAGTTTACCGATGGCACGAGCCAGACCACCATGATCACGGACGTGAAAGCTTATCAGCCGTTTTGCCGGACCGGCGGCCCGTTCGCGAACATCCAGGACCCGCTCAACGTTCCCCCTCCGAACGCCAATCCGTACGAGGTCGCACCTGAATACAATAGCTCTGCTTGCGCTGCGACTCCTCCGGCGATAGGACACACAGCCTGGGTTGACGGCAACACGCAGGAGACCGGGTTTACGACGGCCTGGCCACCGAACAAGCAAACCCTCAACCTCACCAACCAGGCCGATCTCGACCTCCAGACAAAGCTGATCACTCAGGGCGGGCCAACGTTCGCGGCGATCACGTCACGAAGCTACCACCCTGGGGGAGTGAACGCCCTCCTGGCCGATGGCAGCGTTCGCTTCATCAAGAGCACCATCGACGGCAATGTCTGGCGCGCCATCGGTACCGTCAGGGGGGGCGAAGTCATCAGTGCCGACGCGTACTGACGATGGGTCGAATGAACGGCAGGGTAACCGGCGACCGAGCCGGTTGACACGGCCTGGCGGAGGCGGTGGGAGTTCAAGCTACTGCGCTGCCGACACCGACCCCATCGGGCTGCCGCGGATCATCAGGCCTTCGGGCAAAGGGCGGCCGGCGACGCTGTAGCCGCGCTCGACGAGCTCGGAGCGGAGGCGGCGGTAGAGAGGGAAGCTATCGGGGTAGACCCAGAGGGTGATGACCGACCGGCCGGGACTGAGGCGATTGACAGCGCGGGAATACTCGGAGATCGGGTTGCGGGTGGCCTCGTACGTCTCGCCGCGCTGGTCTGATTCGGCGACCAGTTCCCAGCCCTTGAGGTCGAACCGAATGCTCTGTCGCTCGATCAGCTCGTCGATCCCTGCGTTGGCACGGCCCAGCACGTAGCCCAGCGAAAATGCTCCCACCGGCCCGACCTGTGAGGCGATCAGTCCCCGGTGATCGGACATCCTGATGCGAACCTGCGCGTTGGCCTTGGCCAGCTCGAGCAGGCGGTCGAGGTTGATGTAGCAGATGCGATTGCGCCGGAGCTCGAAGTGAAACTCGTCACCCGCGGTGGGGCGCGACACGGGGCTCTTGCTCAGGATCGAGGTGGCCTTGGGGCGGGGCAAGGTGCGCAGGCGCAGACACTTCCTCTTTGAGCTTGTCGCGTTCGGCGCGCAGAAAGCCGCCCCGCGCGGCCACGCGACTGATCTGCGCCGAGGGGTCGCGAATCCGGAACGCGAGCTTACGCGCCAGCGCCGCGTCAAGTGCGGCCTGGTTGGCCGCGGCCTCCAGATTTCCCGCCGCGGCCGCCGCGCGGGCCTCGGCGCGGGCTCGATCGCGGCTCGCCGAGTCAAGAGCCGCCTCCGCTTTTGCGATCGCGGCGCGGTCGAGCCTGGGTACGGCAGGCGGCGCGGGAGCTGGCGCGACAGACGGCTCGCTCTTGGGTCGAACCACAGGGGCAATCGGGCTCGCGACGACTACCTGTTGTGGAGGGGGCTCGGCCTTCGCGAGTGCCGGCGCTTGCGCTGGCGGCTTGATGTTTCGCTTGCCTCCGAGATGAACGTAAACGGTCACACCGACGAGCAGCAGCAGCACGCTCGCTGGTTGCATGAGCTTGCGGTGGGAGCCGTTTTTCAGCAATCGCATGTCTCTCCCCGCCATTACCAGGATTCCTTCCCCAGCAGGTGAGGATCTTGTGCGCCGGTGACTTGAAGCGACATCGGCCAGCTAAGGCCCGAGAACAAGATCTGCTTGCGAGCCGCCCAGAACGTTGGGCTGCCGCCGCTTTCAACCAGGAACTTGACCCGCGGTTGGGGCCTGATCTTGGGGTCGGCGATCGCGCGTTGCTGGGCCACGCCCAGCAGTTGCCTCACCAGCAGGTTGTCTTTCCTGCGCACTTGCAGCGACTGCCCCGTGATGCGATATCCGCCTGGATGGACCACCAGGTCGTCGGGACCACAGACCACCACGATCTCGAATGGAACGTCGATCGCCTTCGCCTGGGTGTCCGAAATCCGGCTGGGCGTGCTCGGGAAATCGGGCGAGCCCTTGGCGGTTCCGGAAGTCGAGTTCGCATCAGATCCGAAAACCAGCCCCGAGGCGGACGAGGCCGAAGCCGGCGGGGAGGTCGCCCCCGAACTCGAACCCAGGTTCAATCCCGCGGGTGGAGAAGACGGGCTCGTCGATCCTGCTTGCTTCCTATCGGTCGATGTCAATGCATCGAAGGCCAAGCCTGGAGCTCAGATCGGCGGGCGGGCGGCCGTTTGCTGCTGAGCCGGTGCCAGTACCGTGGTCGGAAGTTTCGACGTCCGTGCTCGGGCTGCCGCTCGATGGCGAGAGGAAGGGTTTCAGCGAAGGATCGGCCGGCGCGGGATCGCCGACGGGTCCGGCCAATGGCGGAGGCGCGGTGCTACTACCGGCCGAGCCCGAGCCAATCGATCCAGCGCCGCCGCCCTTCAAACTGGTCGAGGAGCGTTTCGTCTTGTCCGGCCCGCCGCCCTGCTTCTCGCGGGCGCCGGCGACCCCGCCGTTCTTTTCCGTGACCGGCTTTGTTCCGGACGGATCGGGGCCATCGGGTTTCATCGGCTCGAAGGATCGCGAGCCGGCTCCGGGCTCCGCCGCCTCAAGCTCGGGGAGTTGAATCGACTGCGTCCCTGAATCCGAGGAACCTTCTCCCATGCCACCTCGGAGAGCCGATCTTCCCGGAACGCCGGGGTAAGCTGATCCTGAGCTCGACTCGCCCGCGGCCGCAGGGTGATCCGTGCCGGTCCCCGATCCGCCCAGGTCCTGACCAGGGAGAGCCCAGCGCCTCGTGGCGGCGGCAAGCCCGCCTGACCGTCTGGTTGGGGAACCGGCCTTGACCTCGCCGGGCTCGCCCGAGGAAGAGCCGAGTGGTTGACCTTGCGCTAGACCGCTGCCCGGTTTGCTTCTCGCCAAATTCGGGCGAGCGGGCCGGCCAGGCTCACCGGAGGCAGGGGCCGAGGGCCAGACAAAGGCATCGGGTGAGTCGGATCGCCCATCCAGGCCAGCCCCTCTGGTGCTATCCTGCTTGCCTCTGCCTTCGCTGTCACCGTCGCTCTCACCTGCACCTGCGCCAAGACGACCGGCGAGATCACCTGATCGTCCGCCGCGCTTTTCCGATCCGCCCGGACGAGCCGCGGGCCAGCCCAAGCCTTCACCCGATTCAGCGGCTTCCGCGCCCGGTGCTCCTGGCGCGGGCATGATCGGCTCTTCCAGAGGGATGGTTCCGTCCCAGGCGGCGAGGTTGTCGAAGTCTGGTACGTCAACCTTGAGGTCCTGCTCGATCAACTCGTAGCCGAACGAGATTCCCAGCGGCTCCAGCCGCGCGCGAGCTTCGTAATATGGTCTGATCCCGTCCGGGCGGACCAGGAACACGAAATAAGGAACCACCGGCGCTCCATCAGGAGACTGTGACATCTGCACGCGCAGCAGCTCGCGGGCGATGGCCAGAACGACCGGGCTGGACCGGGGGTTGATCATCGCCGAGAGGTCGAGCATCGAGAACGTCGGCCCCTTGGGCCGCAGGGCGACCGTCCCATTGGTGCACTCGAGCACGATCGGCCGTCGCCACGTTCCGTTCTGCCCCTTGTATGGCAATACCGCGTACGATCCCTCTTGCGGGTCCTTGGCCAGTGCGGCCTTGAGGGAATCGCGCTCGCGCGCCAGGACGTCGCGTTCAGCGGCAAGGACGTCGATCTCGCGGTCGATCTTGTGCGCTTTTTGCGCCAGCGCCGTGAGCTGCTGCTTGACCAGCATTTCCCGGCGCCGCCATCGCTGGGATTCCGCGACCGCGGTTTGCCTTGCCTGCTCGAGCGAGTCGGCCCGGCGATCGGCCTTTCGTGCTTCCTCGAGCTCGTGCGCGGTTGCAGTACCGAGCTCGGCCAGGGCCTTCTTGGTCGGGTCTTCCGCCGGTGGAGGAGGAGGCTTCGGTTGAGCCGGCGGTAGAATTTTCGGGGCAAGAGGTGCGATGTCGGCGACGACGGGAGCGGGAGCGATCTCTACGGCGGGCTTCGTGGCAACGCTGGAAACCGGCTCGGATGCGACACGCGTTGCGGCTTCACGGCGATGCACGGCAATGACGAGGTTGACCGTGCCCGCCAGGCTGGCCACAACCAGCAGCACGAGTGCACGTTCGGTCCAGAGAGTGCCTTGCGGCTGCCTCATCGAGTCCAGGCTCCCGTCCATCCTTCGGCCACGGTTCACCGTTCCCCGCCCGCAGCGTGCTCGATCGTCGCAAAGCCCTACGCTTTGGTGGGTTGCGCTCCGCTGACCCACCCTACACTAAAGGCGAACTTCGGACATTGGGACCATGCCGTCATCACTCATCCGCGGTCGCTGCTTCCTGTCCGCGCAGAATAGCTTTTGTATCGGATCTTCCGGAGTTGCCGCTTGAGCCCGACAGTGATTCGATCCCGTGCATGCCACGACCTGCTGCGTGCTTGCATGACGAATTAATGGATCGCCAAGGTCGGGTTTGTCCTAGGATTCAACTGCGACTCGCGGCACACGATCGCAGTTGGAATGGGATCGATTTCGTCCAATGGTGCGGGGTTCCCATCGAATTGACTGGTGGAGAACAAAGGAGCAGGAGAAGAGTCGAAGAAAACGGAATGAGACAAACCATGAAACCTCTTTTTGTCCGCATGAAAAATGGCCACTGCACGGTGCACTGGCCGAAACTGGTGGCCTTCGCGGTCGCGGTGCTGATTCTGACCACCGCCATCGTCGAAGGGCTGTGTCTGCTGCTGACGCACACGCTCAGCGTCAGCGCCCTGGTCGTGGCCCTCGTGTTCGCCACGCTGATCGTGGCCCGAGCCACGGTGCGAGCGGTCTCGTACCAGGAAGAAGAATTGGAGATGACGGTCGGACCGTCGTGACTACGAGGCATCCGACAGGAGGGAGAAACCGAGAACCGTGTTTCTCCCTCTCCCTTGTTGTGGAGTGGTCTCCGACCTCTCCGCCCAACCGCTGATACGGCGCCGCCAATCCGAACGGGGGCTCGACCGCGACATCGGCTTCGTTACAATGTCCCCCATGAACGTGATTGTCGTGGTCTGCAACAGCTTGCACCTTGGTTTTCTGGGTGCCTATGGCAACGCCTGGATCGAGACGCCTCACCTTGACCGGCTGGCATCGGAAGGGGTGGTCTTCGATCATCATTTTCCGGAGAACCTGACCACGCTTCCCACCCGGCGAAGCTGGTGGACGGGCCGGTATGGTTTTCCCGACGTGGATTCGGGCTGGACCGCGCTTCGGCCCGACGAGGCCATTCTTCCCGACCTGCTCTGGGACAAGGGGGTGCGCACGGCCCTCATCTCGGACGTTCCGCTCTTGCGCGAGACGGGGCTTGGCTACGGGCGCGGTTTCGACGACGTGATCTGGATTCGCGGCCAGGGGTACGACCCCCTGGTTCCCGCCGATGATCCTCGGGCCAGGAAAATCCAGCTTGCCGACGAGCCGGGCCTACGCCTGCCGCCGGCTGACGACCCGAACCTCGAAACCTGGAAGAAGCGGTGGGAACAGTTCCTCCGCAACCGCGCCTTGCTGCGCACCGACATGGAGGAAAACACGGGGGTGGCCAGGACGGTTCGCACGGCCATCGACTGGCTCGATCGGCGCGGCGACGAGTCCGACCCGTTCTTGCTCTGGCTCGACCTGTTCAGCCCCCACGGGCCGTGGGATGCGCCGGAGCCTGATCGCGACCGGTACGCCACCGTCGAGCCGGATGAGTTCGAGGCGGGTGAAGAGGGTGACCTGGTCGACCCGACAGACGTTGACGAGGACATGTTTGACATCGAGGACGTTGAGTTACTGATCGATGTGCCGGCTGGCGCTGTGGGCGATGTGCTCAGCGAGGCCGAGCTGTTCCGCCTGAGGCGCACCTACGCCGGTACGGTGACCCTGGTCGACCGCTGGCTGGGCAAGCTGTTCGAGGCGCTCCGGCGGATGGGGCGAATGGACGACACCCTGGTCATCTTTACCAGCGATCAAGGAGAACCGCTCGGTGAGCACGGTTATGTCCGCCGGTTCCGTCCCTGGCTCTATGAAGAGTTGATTCACACGCCGCTCATCATCAGGATGCCGGGTGCCCGGTTCGGGGGCATCAGGCACCAGGCGCTCGTCCAGACGGTCGACCTGCTACCCACAATCCTCGGGGCCTTCGGGGTGCGGCCCGGCGACGACCAGATTCTCCATGGCCACGATCTGCTCGCGCTCATCAAGGGAGAGCAGACCAAAGTGCGTGACTACGCCTGCATGGGGATGGACGTCGAGGAGTTCGCCATCAGAACCCACCTGTGGCATTTCATCTTGCCGCTGGTGGACGATCCCGATGAGCCAAGGTCTACCGAGCTTTACCGCAAGCCCGAGGATCGCTGGGACCAGAACAACGTGATCGAGCAGCATCCCGAGGTGGCCGACCAGCTTGAACTAGCGCTGCGGCGCTTTGTCGAGGCCCTGAGCCGCGATGCGCTCGAGGACCTCGCTCCCTTGCGCGACGTCGCCCGGTTCGGCGTTCAATAGACTGGCGCCTGCCTGCGCCTGGGGCGCTGGCGCTGCCGCTTGGGGTGATGGCGAAGGCGCGATTGTCGCGGTTCCACAGTTGCCTGTCGCACACGAGCCGCCGCACGCGGGTCGAGGCACCTGATCAGGGCAGCAGTGGCAATGACACCGGCAGCCACTACCCAACTTCTTGATCTTCTTGACCAGGCAGGTGACCGGCCCTTTACCAATCCATGAGAAGCACTTCTTGGTCTGAGCCGTCGGGGCAGGCTGGGCCGCCTGCTGGAGCGTGGGCTGAACCGTCACGGCGGCCGGCGGACAGGTGGTCTTTTGCGCTGGCTTGCACATCTGGTAGGTGGTGGGAAACATGGCCGGCGGTAGCTGGGGAGAGGCGAACACGGCTCTGCCTCGTGCTGGTGGTGCAAGGAATGAATCCAGGTCTTGAGCCAGCATGGCTTGCGCGGAGACCTGGCCGCGGTGTCGCAACCATCGACATTGGTCTGCGGCGAGGCGAGATAAGAGGCTCCTGCGACAACGCCGGCGCCAGGGAATGACTGCCCGGTGGTGGCGGCGGCCGCGGGCTGCTGCGCCGGAGCCTCCGCTGCAGGTGTTGGCGGAGGCGTTGCCTCGGCCGGGGCTTCCACCGGCTGCGTCGCGGGAGCCGGAACCGCGACAGGTGGAGCGGCCGCGGGAGCCGGCGTCGTGGCACGGGGCGTACGAGTGGCCGGGGCCTGTGCTGGAGCCGGTGCCGGTGCCATTCGCCGGGCCGGTGGAGCGGCTGGTTGTTGAGCGGGCGCGGCTGGCCTGGTCGTGCCGGGCCGGCCGCTGCCTGCCGGCGGCTGCGCGGGGCGAGTCCGGGGAGCAGGAGCAGTCTGCGCTGGTTCAATGGCTGGAGGTGGCGCGGACTGTGCGGGCGGCGACGTCTGGCCTGGTGCGGCCTGGGCGGGTTCTTCGATCTGCGAGGCTTGCGGATCAGCCGCACCAGCAGCCGTGGGAATCAGGTAGCTCTCACGCTTGGGACGGCCCTGGCCAAACTCACTGCCAGCGGAGTCTGGTGTGGGGTCCACCAGCCCAGGTAAGGCCGCCAGCCGACCGTCCAGGGTATTCGATCCGACCAAGGCGTCGCCGGTGGGCAAATCGGCTTGCGCGACGGACAGTGCCACATTACCCTGGAACGCGGGCCGGTCGTATGGCTTTTCGGGAATTGTGACGGCGATCGGGCTCGCCAGCAGCGGGAGAACGTCCCGGCTGGCCACTCTGGACGCGGGTTTTCGCGCTGCTCCGCCGGGTGCCGGGTCGCCTTCAGTTCCCATTGCGGCGACGGGTTGGACCTGCCGGTCGTCGCCCCGACGAGTCGCTGGCCTGGCCGTGGTCTTTAGCCCGCGAGCCTGGGAGTTGCTGTCGGTCAGACCGGAGGGATCGGCGCTGGCGTCGTCTCGCCGCCCGAACCGGGTGAAAAGTCGCGACAGCCGCGTGCCCGGACGGTTATCCGGCCAGATGTTCGTCTCGGGCGTGGTCTTCTTCGCGGTCTGGTATTCAGGAGCAATCTCACTCCCCTGCCGGGTGGTCTCGGTGGGCATCGGCCGCCACCAGCGCGAACCAAACCAGCCGGATGAGTTCGCATGAGCACTTCCATCCTGGCCCGATTGACCCAACCCGGTCCGCTGCGGGACTCCAGCGCAGCCTGAAGCGCCCAGCATCAACAGTACCGCGACCCCGAGCTCCCGCGACGGTCTCATGGCGACTCCCTCCGCCGGGGCATCATGAAATTGCCCCTGATCCTTCTCCGGCGGCCTTGGCCCGACCCGGATTGGTTTCCCGTGTGCTTTTCATCGACATTGTTCTGAACAACATCCCGCGTTTTCGACTGGCCGGACCGTCTCTCGCCGGACACAATTCCTACAGGTGGTACAATTCCCACAATTGCTGAATGTGTCACAACCGAGCGAACGCGAGGCGTAGGCCTGGACCATACGGGTCCACCGATCAGAGGTTCCTCGACTCCCGCGAAGACCTCGTGTCTTTTCAAGCCCTCATCCGTCCGTGGAGCTATCCCAATGATCAATGAGGAAGCGGCCCAGCGCTTCATGACAGCGCCCTGGTTGGCCGAAGTGGAGCGTGAGCCGAAACTGGCACTCTTGAACGCCCTGGCCGAGGAAAAAGCCGGCGCCGGAACGGTTCTCCTGTCGCAAGGGCAGCCCAACGATCATCTTACGTTCCTGATCGACGGTATGGTTGAGCTGGAAAGAACCTTCGGCAACGGTCGCAAGGAGATCGTCACGACGCTGACGGCACCGGCTGTCTTTGGCACGACCTCGTTCTTTCAGCCCAAGCCCCCCGTGGTGACCGTCCGGGCCAAGACCGACGTCTGGATGCTCACGCTCCATCACCCCGCACACGACGTTCTGCGGCGCGATCACCCGCGGGCGGCCGAAGCACTCGCGCTGGCGGTGGTGCGAACGCTATCCGAGCGGTTCGACCTGATCGACAAGTTGTTTACCGATTACATCACCCAGCATCCCGATGTACCGGCGAACACCGCCTCTGAATGGTCCCGCTTTGCGCCCGCTTGTTCGAGGAGCATAAGATTTGAGCGCGTGTGATTTCCCTTTGTGTCGAGAGAGGGATGAATCGCTCGCAACGATGTTAGGGAACGGGGACGGGCCGCCGCTCGACGAACGGTTGACGCGGACGCTCGTTGATCGCAAAATGAAGTCTGAATGGCGATTTAGAAATCTGCGCTTCAATTTGTTTATTTAAGCATGCTTGAGTTGTCTCGGCATGGGGCCACGGAATAGACTCCATGAGAGGCTACATTGCACCATGAATACTGCATCAGCCTCATCGTGTTCGAGCCATTGGCGTCCGGACTTCGAGGGCTTGCTGGAGACCGTGCGCGGCCAGGGCAGCCACGGCCAGCTCATCGATGTTCGGGAATCGCTGCGCTACGTTCTGGGGCCGAATCGACCTCTGGTCATGCTCTGTCCCCATGCCGACGACGGGGCCATCACGGCCGCTTGTTTGATGCACGAATACGCCGTTCGGCGTGGATTGCCGGTGATTGAAGTGCTTGTGTTCGCCGGCGAGCGGAACGTCGCGGCCCCCTGGCTCAACGATCAGAAGAAGGTCTCGGTGCGCGAGGCCGAATTCCGCCTGGAGTGTAATGTCCTGGGGGCCGAAGCCGTCTGCTGGGACCTGGAAGCTTACCGGATGCCCGGCTACCAGCCGACGCGCGGCGACGTGGACAAGGTTGTGGAATGGTTCCTCAAGCGTCGCCCCGGCGCCTTGATTTTGCCTCCCGCCAATGACGCCCACGCCGCCCACCGTGTCACCCGGGCGCTGGGCGCGGTCGGCCTGCTCGGTGCTGGCCTCAACGATGCACTCATCCTCTCTGGCTGGACGCCTTGGGGGCCGCTGGCGCAGCCCAACGCCTACTTCAGTTATGACGGCGAAGCCGAGCGCACCAAGGAGTGGGCCATCCACTGCCATGCGTCGCAAGTTCTGCTCACGGACTACACCCAGTATTGCTCACACCTGGGCCGTGCCTACGCGGCGCTCACCAGAGAGTGGGCCGAGGGTCACAGCCTGGCCGGCCGAGCACATCGGACCGACGACCGGTTCGTTGGCGTTGAGTTGTTTCAGATCGAGACTTTTGACTCCGAACGTTGCAAGAACCAACCCTCCGACCCGATCCAGATGGCACTTGGGCTCCTGAACGGCCATCTTTCGCCTCGCCTGGGTCCCGCCGCAGGCGAACCGGGCGATGAAGAGGCGGACCACCCTCTCAAGGCCGCCGCTGCTCCGCTGTGACCACGATCGACGCAGGCGTCAGAGAAAATCGGCTCGGATCAACAGTTACTTTCCAGTCGGCACGCTCCGGGAGCGCCCCATGACGAACCAACCCGCTCGAGCTTTGACCCGCGCCGGAATGTCGGTTCTGGTGTTCGACGACTCGGGCGCCGCCAGTCGGGCGGCCACGCAAAGCATCGTTTCATCAATCCGAACCTCCCTTGCCGCACGCAACCGCGCCGTGCTCGGGCTGGCGACGGGCGCCACACCCGAGAAGGTCTATACGAACCTGGTGGGCCTGCACCGCGACGGCGAGCTTTCGTTTCTGAACGTCGTCACGTACAATCTCGACGAGTATTATCCCATCCAGCCGCTTGACCCCAAGAGCTATCGGTCTTACATGCACCGGCATCTTTTCAGCCACGTCGATCTGCCGGCCAACCAGGCTCATTTTCTGGATGGAACCGTGCCCGAGAGCGGCGTGGCCGAGCATGCCGCGCAGTTCGACCAGTGGATCGAGGCTGATGGCGGACTTGACCTTCAGCTTCTGGGCATCGGCCGCAACGGCCACATTGGTTTCAATGAACCCGGCGAACTCTCTGTTGCCGAAGCGCTCCAGTTGCCCACACGCCTGATCGATCTCCATCCCATCACTCGGGCCGACGCGGCCCGGGAATTCGGCGGCGTGGAACGCGTCATTCCGCGGGCCTTGACCATGGGCGTGGCCACCATCCTCGCCGCTCGCTCGATCGTGATGCTTGCCACCGGACCGCATAAAGCCGACGCGGTCGCCAAGGCTTTGAGCGGTCCCATGACGGCGGAGGTCCCGGCCTCGCTCCTGCAGACAGCGGCCCCCAGGGTCACCTGGATGCTCGACGAATCGGCCGCGGCAGGGCTGTCGTGAATTCCGACGGCGACATTCTCTTGGCATTTCCAGGAATTTCGTGCTCGATCGGGGAGACTGCATGTCTCGGACCTCGGGAATTGGCGATCCGCGGCGCTGGCTGCGGCTGCTTGCGCTCGGGGTTGCGATCTCGGTCGGCTTCGTTGCCGCCGTAACCGCCGCTTACTGGCTGCAAGATCACCTTCCCAGGCGTACCATCTGGCAGGCGAAGCTTTACTTCCTGATCGGTCTCGAACTGGTTTTCGGCTTGATCGGGCTGGTGACGCTGCTCTTGACGCCGATTCTCGGGCTGCTTCTCTACCGAGCCCGAACCCGGCGGCCGGAGCATTCTGCCGGTACGCGATTGCTGCTGCTGTGCGTCTCCATGCTGCTCTCGCTGGTTGCTGGTGAAGCGGCCGCGGCGGTCTGGTGGCATCGATTGCATCGGTCGTCGGCCTTGCCGGTTGGCGGCTGGAGGCAAATCCAAGCAAGGCAAACTGACCCGGAGCTTCCCGCGGCGCCTGAAAAGACAAGGCTGCCCGCCGAGTTCCCGGACGAAACCGGAGAAAACGACATCGACCTGGTCGTCCTTGGCGAGTCGAGCGCCGCGGGCGTTCCCTACGATTGGTGGCTGTCGATCGGCAACCTCGTGAGCTGGCAGCTCGAAAAGGTGGTTCCTCACCGGCGCATCCGAGTCAACATTCTGGCGGCCGCGGGCGACACTCTGGAGAAACAGCACAAGAAGCTTTCGACTCTGAGCCGACGGCCCGACGTGCTGATCGTCTATGCCGGCCATAACGAGTTCGCGGCCCGCTTTCCCTGGTCACGCGAGATCAGACATTACGATGACGAGAAGGAGCCCGGTCTGTGGGAGCGGTTCGTTCAGCAAGTCGAAAGCCGCTCTCCCCTCTGCCGCTTGATCCGCGAAGAGGCCGACAAATGCCGCGTTGCCATTCCACCGCCGCCGGCTGGCTATCGCAAGCTGGTCGACGAGCCGGTCTTCACCCCGGCCGAGTATCTCATCCTGCTCGATGACTTCGAGCGCAGGCTGGAGGCGATTGTTGTGTTCGCCCAGCGCGCAGGTGCGCTGCCGATCCTGATCTCGCCGCCCGCCAACGATTCCGATTACGAGCCCAACCGCTCCTGCCTGCCGCCGCAAACCCCACGCTCCGAGCGCGAAGCGTTCGCGCGAGATTTCCAGGCGGCGCGCCAGCTTGAGGAAAGCGATCCCGAGGAAAGCCTGCGGCGCTATCGCGAGCTCCTGAAGCGTCAGCCCGGGTTCGCCGAACTTCACCACCGGCTGGCACGCATGCACAAGCACGGGAAGACTGGGATCAGGCCTACCTGCACGCCCTGGCCTCTCGTGACCTGGACGGATTTCCCCATGCCTGCCCACTCGATTTCAAGAACTCTACCGCAAAGTGGCCGCCAGACATCACTGCCTGTTAATCGACGGACAATCGTACTTTCATAAGATTGGCGTTAACGGTCTCCTTGACGATCATCTGTTCCATGATGGTATCCACCCGTCGCTGCGCGGCCAGCTTGCCCTGGCGCAGGGTGTCCTTCAGGCCCTTCACGACCGACAGACGATCGGCTGGCCCAAGGCAGCGGCCGTGCCGGAGATTGATCCGGCCGCTTGCGCGCGGCAGTTCAACCTGACTCCGTGGGCCTGGGAGAAGATCTGCAACGCGGGCATCATGTTTTATGATCTCACGGCCGGAGCGCGTTATGATTCATCCGAGCGCCTCGCCAAGCGGCACCTGTTCGGGCAGGCCCTGGAACGGATCAAGGCCGGTGAAGCTCCCGAGGCCGTCGGCCTGCCCAACATTGGCTTGCCCGACGCGGTTCCTTTGATTCAAAACGCGGCTCGCGTACCCGATTCCTGAATCGAGGCCATCGGACCACCGCGGCCCGCGGAGGCCGCGACCAGGTTTTCCTTGATCGCGGTTTGATGGGTTGATTTGAGCCCTGGCGCCGGGGAGAAGCTTTCATGAAGGCACCTCTCTTGACAGCCTACGAAGCTGTTCAGGTCGAGCGAATCGCCGCCTGGAAGGCAAGACGGCCGGGAGTCATTCCGCGCACGTTGGAAGCGATCAAGCGGCCGTTTGATCGCTTGTTCGAGCGTATCATCCCCCCGTTCCACGCCACCAAGGTGCTCGCCCGGGCCGACCGGGCCGCCAACTGGAACCTGGGGCTCGACGTGATCGAGCGCGTGGCCGGCGCCCGCGACATCTCGGAGTTGCGCAGGCCCGCTGGAGCGGTGCGATCACCTGGTGAAGGACGTTGAAGACGTCAGCCGCGAGATCATCACCACCGAGAGCCTCCTTGCCGGCGTGGGCGGCCTGGCCACCGAACTTCTGGAGCTTCCCGCCGAGATCATGCTTGCCCTCCGCACCGTGCATCGCGTGGCCGGTTGCTATGGTTACAGTCTTGACCGTCCACAAGACCGGATGATCGTCCTGGCGGTCATCGGCCTCTCGCTCCAGGGCGATCCGCAAGAACGTGCGCGGACGGCGGCACTCGTCCGGCTGCTCGAAAAAGACACTATCCAGAGCGTGGACCAGGCGCGACTTGAGGCGGTGCTTGAGAGCAAAGCGGAAGCTGATGTGGAAGACGACGTCGTGGAGCAAATCGCGTCGTCACTTCTTGAAAACAAGATCGAGGAAGGAATCCCCTTCCTCGGCGAGATTGCGGGCGTTCTGATCGATAACGCCTTCATCGATCGAATCGAAGAGGCCGCCCAGTGCACCTTCCAGGAGCGCTGGCTGCGCGATCAGGGAAAGGTTGACATCATTGCGCCTGCCCAGGGTTCTCAGCAACCAGGCGCGTCGCTGGGCGCGGGTTTGATTCAAGCGGCGTACTCGACCAGCTACGCCATCAGCTTCGGGGTCGTCTTCCCAGCCGCGCTCGTGGCGCAAGCCGGCACGGCCGTGCTGCCTTCATCGGCCGTGGACGGACTGAAAGCGGGCGCCGAGTCGGCCGCCCGCGACGCCGAACGGTTGCTCTCGAGACCCCCCGAACGACGACCCATTCTCGGCAAGCGCTCTACTACTCTATGATAATATTGGTGCTTCACGACTTGGTCTCTCGCCAGATGGGGAGTTCACGAGGCGGAATAAGGAGGGAATCGCATGATGAGCCGGACCATAACTCTAGAACTACCCGAAGCCGTTGTCACCTGGATGGAAACCTCGGCTCACCAGCTAGGGATGACTCCCTCGGATTGGATTGTATTTACGTTGACCCAACAATCAAAGCTTCAGCGCCAGTCGGGGTCATCACAGGTTTCATCGCCGCCGACTTCGCCAGACGCCTTGACCCGACTCGCTGCCAATCACGAGGCAGACGACGTGGAGGCGGCGACGGTACGGAAGCGATTCCGGGAGCATTTTGGCCAGTTGAATACTGGTAACCCGCATTCGGCCGATAACGAAGAAATCGACGCCGACCTTGCTCGTGCATGTTCCGATCCTCCCAGGGAGGATGTCTGATATGCTGCTTGACACCTCAGGACTCTTGTGCTGTCTTGACGCCGCCGAGGTGCGTCACCAGGATGCGATTTCATTTTTCGACGCAGCTTCTCTCAAGTTTACACACAATTACGTCTTGGTCGAATTCGTCGCACTGGCTCACGCCCGGAAATACCCTCGGCATCTCGCTCTGTCATTTATCAAGGACGTTGCAGCGCATCCCGACATCGACGTCGCCTGGGTCGATGAGAAACGCCATGCTGAGGGTCTTGCGATGTTGCGGGGGCAGCTTGACAAGTCGTATTCGCTCTGCGATGTAGTCAGCTTCCTCCTGATGCGCGACCGTGGAATCAATGATGCCTTGACCACTGACCACCATTTTGACCACGCCGGATTCCGCCGCCTTCTTGCGTCATCGGTCGTTTGACCAGCTTTGCTAAGTCTCAGCCGCATTTCTTCGTCGAGCGATCAACATCCTGCCGGGCACTTGCCGACGGACGCGACCGGCTTACAATAGGGCGGTTTTGGTGGATAGAGCCCGGCTTGCTGCCTGGTTCCTTGCTCGACTTTGGATGGATTTCCAAGGATGAAGGAGAAACCGTGCCGAGCCCTTCCTCAAAGGCCGCTTTGACTCTGCTCAGTTCGGTACTGGCAACCGCCTGCCTGCTCGCCGGCTGTGGGCCAGGAAACAAGTACATTCCACCGCCCCCTCCGGAAGTGATCGTCAGCACGCCGGTTCGTCATTCCGTGATGAGCTACATGGAATACACGGGGACGACCAAGGCCATCGAGACGGTTGATCTGCGTGCCCGGGTCAAGGGTTTTCTCAAGCAGCGGCTGTTCCGGGAAGGCGAAGAGGTCAAGCGGGGGCAGCTTCTCCTGGTCATCGATGAAGAGCCGTTTCAAGTGACCCTCGAGATCGCGCAGGCAAAGCTTGAGGCCGCGCAGGCCGGTGTCAAGAAGGCCGAGGAATCGAAAGCCAGGGAGGTGGCCAAAGCGCAGCTCGACCTGGATCAGGCGGTCTATCAACTGGCCAAGGTCGAGGAAACGCGCCAGCGCGCCCTCTTGCGGCGGAACGCCGCGTCCCAGGACGATCTCGACAAGGCCGAGGCCGACCGCAAGAAGGCCGAGGCCCAGGTCGAAGCCGACCGCGCCCACCTCGAGCAAGCCCGCGCCGATTACGTGACCAACCTCTTGAACGCCAAGGCGAACGTGGCCCAGGCCGAGGCCGAGGTTCGAAACGCCAAGCTCGACCTCGGGTATTGCCGAATCTTCGCTCCGTTCGACGGCCGCATCAGCCGGTCCTACTTCGATGTGCAAAACCTCGTAGGAGACGGCCAGGCGACCGTGCTGGCCACGATCGTCAAGTTCGATCCCATTTATGCATACACGAGTGTAAGCGAGAGTGATTTACTCATGTTCCGCAAGCTGGTGCGCGAGGGGAAGCGGGCCGATTTTCGCAAGGAGCCGATCACGCTCGACCTGGGGCTACCCAACGAAACCGGATTTCCGCACCGGGGTACCATCGATTACACCGATCCCACCGTCGACCCGGGTTCCGGCACGATCCAGGCCCGCGGGAGATTTCCCAACCCCGGCCCCAATCCAACGATTTATCCTGGCCTTTTCTGCCGCATCCGCGTGCCCCTGACCACGACGCCCGACGCATTGCTCGTGCCCCAGCGGTCGCTCGCCTACGACCAGGGCGGCTGGTATCTGCTGGTGGTGGACTCTGGCAACAAGGTCGAGCAGCGCTACGTGATCCCGGGCGCCGTCGAGGGATCGCTCAGGGTGATCAACGAGAATCTCAAACCTGACGACCTGGTGATCGTGCAGGGCCTCCAGCGCGCTCGGCCGGGGATCGTGGTCAAACCCCAGCGCCAGGAGACAACCGTGGCGAGCGCGGGGACCGGCTCGGCGCCTCTCGATGTGAAGCCACCAGCCACCCCGGCAAAAGCTGGTTCCGATCCCCCTGGAAAATCCGCATCGGCGAGTTCGAAGGGGCCCGGCACCTGAACTTCCTTGGGGAATGAGATGCTCTCTCGCTTCTTCATTGAGCGGCCGATCCTGGCCAACGTGATCGCTTACGTGACCGTGCTGATCGGCGCCGTCACGCTTTTTCTCTTGCCCGTCGAGCAATATCCCCAGATCACACCCCCCACGGTCCAGGTCTCCACCAGCTATCCCGGGGCCGACGCCCAGGTCCTTTCCGATACGGTCGCGGCTCCCATCGAGCAGCAGGTCAACGGCGTGGAGAATATGCTCTACATGTCCTCGACATGCGCCAGCGACGGATCGTACAACCTGACGGTCACGTTCGACGTCGGCACCAACACCGACATGGCGCAGGTTCTGGTGCAGAACCGCGTCGCCATCGCCTTGCCCAAACTGCCCGAGGAGGTGCAGCGGCAAGGCGTTGTGACCAAGAAGAAGTCGACGGCGATCATCATGGTCGTGGCGATCACGTCGCCGGACGGACGATATGACAGCCTGTACCTGAGCAACTACGCGACGCTTCGCGTCAGGGACGTTCTCTCTCGGATCAAGGGAGTGGGCGACATCAATATCGTGGGCTCGAGCGAGTACGGGATGCGGATCTGGATTGATCCCGAGAAACTCAAGGCCCGCGAGCTGACCACCGAAGATGTGGTTCGGTCCATCCGCGAGCAGAACGTGCAAGTGGCCGCCGGCCAGATCGGCGAACCACCGGGGCCGGCGACCCAGGATTTCCAGCTCACGATCACCACCCTGGGACGCTTGCAAACTCCGGAGCAGTTCGCCGACATCATCGTCAAGGCGGGACAAGGCCAGGACGCCAACCCGTCGGCGCGGATCACTCGCGTCAGGGACGTTGCCCGCGTCGAGCTTGGCGGACAAACCTATAGCCAGTGGTGCGACGTCTCGGGTAAGCCGGCCGCGGGAGTTGTCGTCTACCAGCTTCCCGGCGCCAACGCGCTGGAAGTGGCGCGGAATGTCTTTACCGCCATGGACGAGCTCAAGAAGTCGTTCCCCGAGGGGGTCGAATACTCGGTTCCCTACAACACCACGATCTTCGTCGAGGAGTCGATCCGCGAGGTTTACAAGACGCTGATCGAGGCCGGCGTGCTCGTGCTTGTTGTCATCATGCTGTTCCTTCAAGACTGGCGAGCAGTGCTTGTGCCCGCGACCACCGTGCCGGTGACCATCATCGGGGCCTTCGCCGCCATGGCCGCCCTCGGCTTCTCGATCAACTTGTTGACCCTCTTCGGGCTGGTGCTGGCGGTCGGCATCGTGGTCGACGACGCCATCGTGATCGTTGAAAACGCCTCCCACCATATCGACCACGACGGCCTGCCTCCCAAGGAAGCCACCATCAAGGCCATGTCGGAAGTAATCGGCCCCGTCATGGGCATCACCCTCGTGTTGATGGCGGTCTTCCTGCCCACGGCCTTTCTGGGCGGGATCACCGGCCAGCTCTACCGCCAGTTCGCCCTGACCATCGCCGCTACCGCGGTCATCAGCGCAATCAATGCGGTCACGCTCAAACCGGCTCAGTGCGCGACCTACTTGCGCAAAAGCCCCGACCGCCGCAACGCGTTCTTCCGCGGCTTCAACGCGGTCTACGGCCGGATTGAACAGGTCTACACGCGAATCGTCAGCCGGCTCGTGCGGCACGCGTGGGTCATGATGGTTGTGTTCGCGGTCCTCGTGGCGCTCACAGGCTGGTGGTTCACCCGGCTGCCCACGGGCTTCTTGCCGATCGAGGACCAGGGCTATGCGATCGTCGGCATCCAGCTTCCCGACGCCGCCTCGCAGGCTCGGACGCGAGAGGTCGTGAACCGGGTGGAATCGATCTTGAAAGAGACCGACGGCATCGGCAACTGGGTGATGATCGGCGGCCTGTCGGTGCTCGACCAGGCCAACGCCGCGAACGCCGCACTACTCTACGTGCGCTGGACGCCCTATGAAGAGCGAACGAAGCCCGAGCTCAGCCAGGATGCCCTCCTGGGCAAGCTGCGGGGCCGGTTCCGGGAGATCAAGGAAGCCATTGTCTTCATCTTTCCACCCCCGGCCATCCAGGGCCTAGGCGTCGCGGGAGGCTTCCAGCTTCAGCTCGAGGACCGCGGCGGCGTGGGGCTGACCGAATTGCAGCAGCTCACCGATGAGATGATCGAGGCGGGCAACTCCCAGACCAGCCTCAAGGCCCTGAACACCACTTTCCGGTCCGGCGTTCCCCAGCTCTACGCCGATATCGACCGGGTCAAGGCCAAGAGCGTGGAGGTGCCTCTCGACGTCGTTTTCGGCACGCTTCAGGCCGCACTTGGGTCGTCTTATGTTAATGACTTTAATTTATTCGGCAGGACCTATCAGGTTCGCGTGCAGGCCGACCAGAAGTTTCGCCAGCAGCCCGAAGACATTCGCCGGCTCGAGGTGCGTGACCTGCAGGGCAAGATGATACCCATGGGCACGATGGTCGAAGTCAAGCCCCGGCTCGGGCCTCAAATTCTGACTCGTTATAATTTGTATCCGTCGTCATCAATCACAGGTGAGGCGGCCGCCGGCTTCAGCTCGGGCCAGGCGCTTCGGATCATGGAGCAGATGGCCGACGAGAAGCTGCCCAGGTCGATGGGTTACGAATGGACGGCGATGTCGTATCAGGAGAAGAAAGTCGGCTCCCAGGCCATTTATGTCTTCGCGCTCGCCGTGCTGCTGGTTTACATGGTGCTGGCGGGCCAGTACGAGAGCCGTTTCCTGCCGATCGCCGTGATCATGGTGGTTCCCCTCGCGCTCCTGGGAACGGTGATCGCCATCGCGGTTCGTGGCATGGACAATAATATCTACACCCAGATTGGCATCGTCCTGATCATAGCCCTGGCCAGCAAGAATGCAATCCTGATCGTCGAATTCGCGCGCGAGCTGCGCGGTCATGGCCGGGGGATCCTGGAGGCGGCCGTCGAGGCGGCTCGATTGCGGTTCCGGCCCATTCTCATGACCTCGTTCGCGTTCATCCTGGGGATTTATCCTCTTGTCAACGCCACCGGCGCGGGCGCCGTCAGCCGCCGTGCGCTGGGCACGGCTGTCTTCGGCGGCATGATCGCGGCGACCGTGCTGGCCGTCTTCTTCGTCCCCGTCTTCTACGTCGTGATTCAAGGCCTCATCGAGTATCGCCGCCCGAGCACTTCATCTCCCGCCATCAACACCCCGGCCCCCCAAAACGCCGACTTTGAACTCGACGCTTCGATTGCGAGATGACGCTCGCTCTGCCAGCAAGCCCTTAGCGACGCCTCCGCCTGCGTTTCCAGCTCGGCCGCTCCGGGGATGGCAGTGTCCAGGCGGGCGGTCGCTGAGGAGGCTGCCCTGCTTCGTCCTCGTCATCCTCGTCGTCGTCCGTCCTCTTCGTCGACGAACGCCTGCCTGCCCGTATTGATCCGGATGGGCCCTGGTTCCATGGTAAACCTGGTGATCAAGTGGATCGACGAGACCGTGGTTACCAGACCGATGAGGACGCTCATGCCTCGATCAACTGACGGGAAAACAAAACGTAGGAGAGAACCGGTCACGATGGCTGGGATGAGCAGCACCAGGCTGACGACCAGCAAGAGGAAAAACACACCCAAGATAGATTTGATGATGCTCATGCTCGGCTGCCAGAACAAAACTACCCGCTGGGCGGAAGCTCGGGAACCTCGCCCACGGTGAACGGGCTCCGCATCTCTCCAAGTATCAAGAATGCACCTGGAATAGCAACCGCAATTGATCCGGCATGTCGATACCAAACCGGTTCTGTGTAAGATGATGTCATGGGCCGCGAGCCCGTAGGCGAGGCTTGATCCGGCCGCGATCATCGAATGAAGGGAGATTGTCCATGCTAAGGAGCATCTTGACCGGAGTCGCGTGTTGCCTGCTTGGTGCGGTCTGGGCAACGAATCCATCGGCCTCGGCGTGGGGGCAAGGCTCTGGTTCGCCACAGGAGAGCAAGAGTGCGCCGGCCGACGCGGACGATCCCTATGTCGCGCCTCGCCACCGGATGGTCCAGCGCCACCTGGCCGAGCGGGACATCAAGAACCCGCGCGTGCTCGAGGCGTTTCGCACGGTCCCCCGCCATAAGTTCTTGCCCGAGGGGACCCGGCGCCAGGCTTACGACGATGAATCGATTCCGATTGGCGAGGGGCAAACGATCACGCCACCCTATGACGTCGCCTTCATGACGCAGGTTCTTGATCCCAAGCCGACCGATAAGGTTTACGAAGTGGGCACCGGCTCGGGCTATCAATCGGCCATCCTCTCGCGACTGGTCAAAGAGGTGTACTCGATCGAGATCAAACGGCCGCTAGGAGAGCGGGCCGCGCGGGTGCACAAGGAGCTGGGTTACACCAACATTCATACGCGGGTCGGCGACGGCTATGAGGGCTGGCCCGAGGCGGCGCCTTTTGACGCCATCATCGTGACCTGCGCTCCTCATCGAATTCCCAAGCCGCTGATCGAGCAGCTCAAGGAAGGCGGACGGATGGTGATTCCCCTGGGCGACCGGTTCACGCAGAACGTTCACCTCGTGATCAAGAAAAACGGTGAGCTGATCGATAAGGAGATCAAACCTACGCTTTTCGTGCCGATGACGGGCAAGGCCCTGAAGGAAGGTCCCGAACCCAAGACGAATTCCGAGAAGCCGGCCGCGGATCAGCCAAAGGGAGCGCGGGGGCGGGGGCGATCAACCAAGTCTCAGAGTAAGGCAAGCGCCAAGGGGTCGTCGTGAGCGCCACTGGGAGCATCAGCGTGGGCCGGCTGATGATCGCCGGACTCGGTCTTGTGTTCATCCTGGTCGTGGGCGGGGCGGGCGATCGGTCGGCTTGGGGCCAGGAGCCGGAGATCGAGCGGCCCGGTCCTCCCGCCCTGGATGAGATGGAGAAGGACGACAACAAGGACGGTGTTCCCGACGGCTGGTATAACGCGCGTGATGCGATCTGGGAGGCCAAGGGCGGCGCGGTTGGGCCGCATTTTGTCCGGTTCGAGTGTACCAGGCGGGGACGGCCGGCCCGGCTCAGCCGCGCCTTTGGGGTTGACGGGCGAAAAACCGAGGCCATCATCCTGGGTCTCTGGACCAGGATGAGCAACATTCAATACGGTGAGAGGCAAGGAGAAGAGCCCAGCCTGCTGATAGACTTCATTGGCGCCGATCTGCTCACGGTTAGCAGGGGAACCATGGGGCCCTGGACGCACACCGTGGGCACCAAATGGACCCGGGTGGTCAAACGGATCCCGGTGCCGCCGGGCGGGCGAGACGCCATCATGTCGGTCGGGCTGCTCGGCGCCAAGGGCATCATGGATATCGATGGGCTCACTGTCGACCTGGTGCCCTTGGGAGAAGCTGCCAGCACCAACCTGGTGGTCAACGGTGATTTCGAGCTGGGCGATCCCGGCCCCGCTTACTGGATCGTCAACAACGATGCGCACCGCGCGTTTCCCGGCCACCGCTCGAGCGCGGCGGCCGAGCTCTCCAAGACGGGCGCTCGCCTCCTCGCGGGGCTTGCCCTACCGGTCGATGGACTGGGCGCGCTGGAGCTTTCGGTGTCGGTTCGTGGCCAGGGCCTACGCGGGTCCGGCGGTGCGGCGGCGGCCTTCTTCTTCCTGGACGATTCCGGCCGGACGATCCCAGGCACGGAATCCGGCGCTTACGTCCTCGAGTGGTCGGGATCATTTGACTGGCGCACGGACCAAGGCGTCGTCCGCATTCCGCGGAGCCACCCACGCGGTGCTCCAGTTCGAGAAAAGCGACGGGATCGGCTCGGTTCGCATCGACGACGTGCGGGTCACCAGCGCGCCCAACCCGGAGCTCGCGTCGTGGACGCCGTTTCACGTTGCCGCCGACACGGATGACTGGCTCAAGGTCGCGCCGTCGCCGTCGATCACGGCGAACTCGGCACTCGACTTCTCGTTCTTGCTGCCGGCGCCTGCCGGTGGAAAAGGCTTCGTGGCAGTCAAGGACGGCCATCTGGCCTTTGAAAAGGGAGGCCGGGCACGGTTCCACGGGGTCAGCCTGCTGCCGCCCACGGCATTTCTCGAGCCCGAGCGAGCCGATCAGCTCGCCGACCGCCTTTCCCGCTCCGGAATCAATCTCGTGAGATTAGGAGACCTGGATACAGCCTTGGGGCCCGCCCGCAGCCTCTTTGATGATACTCGTGACGATACCAAGGCATTCGATCCCCTGTCCCTGGCGAAGCTTGACCACTTGATTGCCGCCCTCAAGAGTCGAGGGATCCACGTGGCGCTCGAGCTCCAGAGCAACCGCCGATTTCGCGATGACGACGGTGTGGCCCTGGCCGGATTGCTTCCCCCGGGAGGCGGTCCCGCAGCCCTGTTCGACCCCACGATCACGAAGCTCGCCCTGGAATCGGCGCATCGGCTTTTGACCAGGACGAATTCCGAGACGGGGCTTGCCCTGGGACGCGATCCCGCGCTGGCTTGGGTGACGCTCCTGGGAGAGGTTTCCCTGTTCGACCTCATCGACCATCCCAGCGACGCCTTGCCGGGTGAATATGCTCAGGCGCTACGAACTCTGGGGCAGAAGAGCCCTGGCGAAGCCGGGCGGCGGTTATGGCAGTCACTGGAAATCGCTCATTACACCGAGATGGCCACCGCGCTGCGGAAGGATCGCGTACGAGTGCCGATCGCCGGCTCCGCGCACTGGCGGCGCGAGCCCGAGTTCTCGGCGGCCCAGGCCGCACCCGCGCTCGACCTGATCGATGATCGCCTGTTCTGGGCCCCGCCTCCCTTGGGCTCGCCCGAGCTGCGTTCGCTGCTCTGGAGCACCGATGGCGGCCTGAGTGCGGGCGCCCAGCGGAAACGAGCACTCGGTTGACCTTACGTAGTCAGCCAGTGGTGTCCTCAGACGATGGGAGCGTGGGCTCTGCCCCACGAGGCGGCCGACCAGCTTCTCGCCGCCGAGACCGCCCTCGCGGAAGACTGGGACGCCCTGGTGCGACGCGGAATTTTTGTCTATCCCCTGGATTGGGGCGCGGGGCCCGCCGGCACGGTGGGCGGCAAGGAACAAGACATCTACCAACTTCCGGAGGTCGTCAACGCCACCCCACAAGTCTTCGCACTCTGGCCGCACGTCGCCTCGCTCCTGCTGCGGAACGAACCCGGCAAGCCCTATGACCACGAGCGCGGCACGGAGCACGGCGGCCGGGGGCTCGCCGCAACCAGGCGAAAGCCGAGGGGAATCCCCAACTGGGACCCCAAGCGCGGGAGGCTGGTCATCGATACTCCCCACACGCAAGGAGTCGCCGGCTGGCTTGGTGGCGAAGCCACAACGCTTGCCAACCTGGAGGTCTCGACCGACAACCCCTTCGCGGTCGTCGTGGCCAGCTCGGTTGGCCCGGAGCCGATCGCGACCGCCAAGCGGCTTCTCGTCACGGCGATCGCGCGAGTGCAACCGACGGGCTTCTCCTGGGTCGATCGCTGGAAGCGCGAGGTGGCCGACCCCGGCCGTCCCCCGCTCCTTCAGGAACCCGTCTTTGCAAGCGTCGTCTGGCGCCGCAAGGGCAAGATCGAGGCTTACGCAATCAACAACTCCGGCGAACGCACCGGGCCCGCCAAGATCGAGCCGATGCCGGGTGGAGAAGGGGGCAGGCTCGTGATCGACGCCAAGACGCCCGTCCTTCACTGGGAGCTGACCGCGGAATAGCTGACAGACTTCGACTTGGTCGCGGCTTCGTGATCGATCCTGCCTCGCGTGACCAGCCGACAAAAAAGCCCGCATCGCATGGCCCGAGTGATGGGACCCGCGACGCGGGCGAAGATTGGTGCGATCTGAATTCGGGGCCTCGGTCTGGGACCGCCTTGGTCAGATGAGGTCTTTCAGGGCCTTGAGCGGCAAGATCTTGATGGCCTTGCGGGCGGGCTTGGCCTTGATCATGATCGGCTGCTTGGTCGCGGGGTTGAAGCCGGGGCGAGCCTTGGTGGCCGGCTTGTTGACAACCTTGACCTTGAACATGCCGGGCATGACGAATTGCCCGGGTCCCTTCTTGCCCAGCTCCTTACCGAACAGATCTTGAAGAGCCTCAAAGACCGAGGCCACCTGCTTTTTGCTCAGGCCCGTCTTGTCGGCCAAGGAGCCAAAGATCTCGGTCTTGGTCGCGAGCTTGGAACCCGACTTCTCGCCCGCGGCGGGTGACGCCTTCGCGTCGGCGGCCTTGGGTGCGGCTTTTTTGGCCATGAACAGTTCTCCCTCCTATCAGAGGTTGCGACGTCATTCCATGCGAACCAGCCGGTATCTCCTCTCCTTTGAGGACAATCACCGAGGTTCTTGGGGTTCGTTTTCGACGATTATGCCGAAAACATCCAGAGAAATCCGAGGCAAAAGCCCGATTTTCTCGTTTTTTCTTGGTTTTTTGAGGACCCAGCCCGATTTTGCCCGGTTTTTTCGGGGAAAACAGGTTCTCGGAGGCGGGTTTTCTCAGACGGCAATTCTCTGCCACCGTGGCTCGAACACCATCAAAAACCGGCCTGTCGCCGAGATCATGGCGACCATGAACCCGACTCCCGCATAAGCCTCGGCGGCCCGCACCGCCTGGCTGAAATCGCTGAACACACGGTTCATCCGGCATGAGCCATCGCTAATGCGCAACAAGACTGTGGGACTTTGCGAGCTCGACTCGTGTGCCATTGTTGATCAACCTCTTTATCGACGAGACCATGATAATAGGCAGTTCTGCCTATTCAACACTAGGCCGGGCCCCCGGGTTGGGCCCATCAATGTTTGCTAACAACCTTAATTCGCGGTTTTGTTCTCTCTCATGCTTACATTGCCACGACATCTTACGAGGGACATTTGATTTTGTGCCGCGCAATACGTGGCATGTCGCGGAAAATCAACAAAAGGAGAGAAGTAGATCACGAAAGTGATCAATCACCGGAAGCATTGGTGGTCATGCGTCGGGGGTCGGCGATGCCATGGATCAGGCGGGAGCGGGGAGCGATGACGATGGTGTTGGCATTGCCCTGGCGGCGAATCGACCGCACCTTGTGTCCCATCGCAGCAAGGGCCGATCGTGTGGCGTCGGGCCAGGATTCGCCTTCCAGGAGCAGAACGTCGGGAAACCACTGGTGATGAGTCCTCGGGGCCGCGACGGCCGCGCCAGGGGCCGAGCCCGAATTCCAGCACGTTGAGCACAACCCAGAGCGTGGTGTTGGGTATTGTCCTGCCGCCGGGCGAGCCCGTCACGAGCGCGACCTTGTCATCTTTGAGCACGATGGTTGGTGTCATCGAGCTGAGCATTCGCTTGCGCGGAGCAATCTCGTTGGCGGGCGTGCCGATCCGGCCTGACGTATCGGTCCGACCGGGGATCAGGTTGAAGTCGCCCATCTCGTTGTTGAGCACGAAGCCCGCGCCTGCGACCACGGCCTTGGCGCCGTAAGCGTCCTCCAGGGTGTACGTCAGCGCCACGGCATTGCCACTGGAATCAAGCGTCGACAGGTGGGTGGTGTGGTCTGACTCCGGTGCCAGGATCGGAAACGGCGCCAGCTCTGCGCTGGGGGTCGCGCGATCGCCGATCGATCGAGCCAGGTTCTTGGCCGCGGCCTTCGAGACCAGCTCGGCCACCGGCACGTCCACGAAATCGGCGTCGGCCAGCCGCGTGGCACGGGTGAAAAACGCCCGGCGCATGGCTTCCGTCACGCGATGCAACGTTCTCGGCGCACCGGCGCCATCGGCCTTGAGATCATAATTCTCAAGGATGTTCAGCATCTGGCAGAGAACGATGCCTCCCGACGAGGGGGGCCCCATTCCATAAACGTCAAATCCGCGGAAAACCGTGCGCACCGGCGGGCGAATCTTGGCCTGCATAGGCGGCCAGATCGTCGCGCGAGATCCGGCCGTCGTTTTCCTCCATGTACCGTGCGATGAGCTCGGCAGTCCGCCCTGTGTAGAACTCGTCGGGTCCCCCGGCGGCAATCCGTTCCAGCGTGGTAGCCAGGTCGGGCTGGCTGAGCCGCTCGCCAGCCTTCCATGGGCTCTTGTCCGGCCGGCAAAATGCCGCCACCGACTCCGGGAAGTCGGCCAGCCGTCCGTAGTCGTCGCGGGGGCCCGCCTGGGCGGGTGCTCGCACTTTCAGTTGCGAGTTGAGCGATCCGGCAAGATCGGCCGAGATCGGGAATCCGTCCCGAGCCAGTTTCACGGCGGGCCGAACCAGATCAGCCCAGGGCGTCTTCCCCCATCGTGCATGCGCCAGTCCCAGGCCGCGCACCGTCCCAGGCACTCCGGCCGCCCAGGCCCCTGCGCGATAGCGGGGGCGAAGCTTGCCCTCGCGATCGAGGTACATTTTCGGCACGGCAGCCTGCGGTGCCATCTCGCGGAAATCCACCGTGACGACCTCACGGCGATCGGCCAGGTACGCCACGATGAACCCACCGCCGCCAATATTGCCCGCCTCGGGTAATGTCACGGCCAGCGCAAACGCCGTGGCGATCGCGGCATCAATCGCGTTGCCACCATGTCGCAAAACCTCGCGTCCCGCGTCCGCCGCGTGTCCCTCCTGGGCCACGACGACGTGCTTCGTGAAAGTTTCCTCGCCCGCGCTTGCCTGGCGACAGGCGATTCCCCCCACCAGGATGAATGCCGCAATCAATAGCGAGGCCGTTCGTCGATGCTGTCTCATCAACATTCCTTATCCATCATGCCTCTCGTCGGCGGCCCGCCGCGCAACCAGGTCGGCGACGGCGACCTGCCCGCATTCGCGCCCATCGAGCTCAATGGGAACCGACTCGCCGGCCGCCGCGCTGTACCGAACGACCTCCGTGAAGCGAGCCATGCGTCCCCGCCCCGTCGGGCCTGTCCAGACCTCGACGACCGTATCGGCGCCTTTGAGACGGACAATCATGTAAACCGGGATGCCCGCTGCCGCGTACCGTCGCCACTTCCGGCCACGGTCGCGGTGATAGGTCGTGTCTGAGACCTCGATGAGCAGCGCGACATCGGGGGGGCGAGGCAGCCGGGTGGCATAAGTCTGATCGTAGCCGCGGAGCACCAAAATATCCGGCTTCGGCGCCCAGTAACGACCTATCAAAAGCGGTTTTTCTCCTTGGATCGTCCAGTGATCCACTGACAACAAGGCCAGGAGGAATCGGTACAACCGCCCGACGGTGAAGACATGCGGTGGCAGGTCGGTCATCGGATAAATCTTCCCCGCGACCAGCTCAACCTTCTGGTCGTCAAAGATGCCGCTGGCCATCATGCGGTGGAACTGTCGGACGTCGAACCGGTAACTTCGCTCGGCGCCGGTCAAGAGCGTGATCATGGGGCGAAAATCCTCCAGACCCAAGATAACAGAAGAGTGGAGGAAGACCAACCGGCGATCGAGGACGCCTCCGAGACCGTCAATTCGAGTCGCTTCTCGGTAGGCGCCTCCAAAATCTATCAGGCACCTGCGAGGCCAACTCTGCTCTCGAGCTGCCTGACTGCGTCCTCTGCTTCACGCGCGATTTGCTGCCATCCGTCGCGATTGTTGGAAACGCCCTCGAAAATGAGCGGCGCGCCGATCGTTAGCCCGACTCTCCGGGGTCTCGGCCAACGCGATTCCGGATGCCAGGCCTCAATGGCACCGGTGATCCAGCAGGGCACCACCGGAACGGGCGTGCCCGCCACGATCATGCCCAGACCGGCCTTGAAGGGCTTGAGATTGCCGTCGCGGCTGCGCGCTCCTTCGGGGAAGAGGATGTATCCGCAGGGCTCTTCGACGAGCCGCTCTTTGAGCTCGGCCAGGGCGTGGGGACCGCAGTTCTTCCGCCACATGGGCAGCGCGTTGAGGACTTGGGCCGAGAGGAGCGACAGGGCCGGGGTCTCGAAGAAGACGTCGCCCGCGGCAACGGGAAACACTCTGCTGCACAAACGCCGGGAAAGGGCCGAGCCCAGGACGATGGCGTCGAGGTGGCTGGAATGGTTGGCGATCAGGATGAACGGAGGCCCGGTGGGGATATGCTCGGTTCCCTCGACGCTCAGCCGGTGGTAAATCTTCAGGTAACTTTTAGCCAAACGGTGCCAGGCGAGGTGCGCGAGGCTCGACCAGACTCCCGGCTCGCGCTTCAGACTGCGGGCTCGCTGAAGCGGCGTCAGCTCGAAATCTGCGCGGGGCGATAGTTCCAAGAATCCATGGCCGGCCTCAGCCTTCACCGGTGAAGATCCGGATCGAGGGATCAATGCCAAGAGCCTGGAAATAGCTCAGAAAATGAAACATCGCCGGCGCCGAGAGCAAGAGGCTGTTGGCCCGGTCGAGCACCCCTCCGTGACCGGGAATCCACTTACCGGTATCCTTGACGCCCACGTCTCGCTTGATGGCAGAGATCGTCAGGTCGCCGAATTGACCCGTGATGCTGATCATGAGCCCCAGCACCAGCCGCGGCAAGGGGGCGCTCATCGGTCCTTCGCGAAAGACCAGTCCGCTCAACCAGAAAATCAGCAGCGTCGTCAACACGATCGCGCCCAGCGAGCCCGAGATGGTCTTGTTGGGGCTGGTGCGCGGGGCCAGTTTCGGCCCACCGATCGACTTCCCCACCACGTAGGCGAACACGTCGTTCATCTGCACGCTGAAGATCAGAAGCAGCAAGAGCGAGCGATAGTAATTGCTGTTGGCGATGTAGCCGAGGTGGCCCAGACAGGTGCCGAAGAGCAAGAAGCTGAGAGACGCGAGCGCAACGCGCTGGATGTAGCCGTGGGGTTGATCAAGCGACGTCGATACCGCGGCGATCACCACGATGACAATCGGGGTCAGGGCCACGAAGAGGTGATACCACTTATCCAGCGCGGCGAAGGTCAGGGCGTTGATGCCCAGGATCACCAGCAGGCTCATCAGCTTTTCGCGGAAGTACCCGGTCGCCCGGGAAAACTCGCGGAAGCAAAAGAGGCTCAGCAAGCCGACCGCCACGATCGTCCAGAATGCACCCAAGAGAATCGGCACGAGGATCACCGGGATCATCACCAACCACGAACCGTAACGCTGCCAGAGGTCGGCCTTCAGGCTGGGCGTCAATCGACCGGCCCGATCGAGCCCAAGAATGACAAGGGGCGAGAGGACAAGCAGAAATGCCAGCACCGCCGTGATCAGCACCACGATCGGCTCATCGAAGGCGTGGCGGAAGCCGAACAGCCGTTGCCAGGTGGCCGCGTTCATACCGTTCTCGCTTTCAGGAAGCGGGCAGCGCGCAGCAGCCTGCGCATGGCCGTGAGCACGCAGCCCAGTACGATCAGCCCGAGCGCAATCTTGGGCAGGCCCCACTCCTGGCCGAGCCATTCTTTTTGCGTGGACATCGGCACGAGTGCGCAGAGCAGTGCCGTCACGGTCACGACGAACATGCGGTGCGGTTTTGCCATCGGGCCGGAATAGTCTTGTGGCGCGCCCGCGACCTTGACGGCCGCGCGAACATAGGCAACGAAGACGGCCAGGACAGCAGTCAGGAACCCCAATGCCGGCGATCCCCCAGCGGCATAGCCCAGGCCGATCAACGTCGCCGCGTCCGAGACGCGATCTGGAACCTCATTGTACAACTCTCCCACCGGCGAGCCCTTGCCCGCCTCGACGGCAACCATGCCGTCGATCAGGTTGCACAGGAGCCGAAGCTGAACCAACCCCGCGCCCAGCAGCCAGAAAAGGGGACCGAAGACATCCCGTGAAGTGAACCAGAACGCCAGGCCGGCGATGACGCCCGCGCCCATGCCCAGCAGCGAAATCGCATTGGGCGTCGCGCCCCGCCGCGCCAGCCAGCCCGCGAGCAAGATCGAGAACCGCCAGTTTCGGCTCGCCAGGGGCCTTCGTTCCATCGTCCATCGCCGTCCGTCATCGACCGCGCCACCGCCCGCTTGACCATTCGGGAGCGCTTCACGAACGTCGCTCAATACGCGTCGGCACTGATAACCTCACCGCCGGAGATCGAGCCGAGCGCTCGCCACGTCGGCCCGGCTATCGAAGACTTCACGAATCGGACGCTGCCGTCGGCCAGCAGCGTGTTGACGCCGCCAGGGTGGTAGCTTCGCGCCGTGATGGCCGCAAACGTCGGACCGGCCACACCGCCTATGAAGAGCGGCGTTCCCTGGAGATCGAGGTCGCCCTCGCCGTTGGTCCCCAGGATCTCCTTGTTGGGAGGCCATGCGGTCGTCATGCCGGTTTCTTGAGCGTTGCCGTCTACCCAGGCCGTATGTCCCTGCCCGACCGCGCCACAGCTTCCCCCGTACTCGGGAGCGACGAGGAGGGGATTGGCCGTTGAGTCGGGAATGTTGCTGGGATCAGTGATCATCGAAAGGCCCGGAACGCAGTTGTACTCCGGGTTGCGCACCTTGGTCTCGCTGGCCAGAACCGTGTTGCTGGTTCCATCGGTGAAATTGGAAAACCTGCGACTGACATTGGGCGAGAAGACACCGCGAGTGACCGGTCCGGCGGCGGCAAACACAAACCAGTCGCCCATGTTCAGTCCGTAGCTTGTCACGCCTTTGGGCGTGTTGAAGAAGCCGCTGGGAGGAGTGGGCGAGGGATCTTTCTCGCTCGGGCAAAGGAAGCTCGAGATCGACGCGGCGGCCACGGTGAAGTTGTCGGCGCGGCTGTAAGGCAGCGTAAAATTGATCGAGCTGAACATCGGCCCCTGCTCCATCACGGGCAGGATCCGGGCGTGTCCGCTCCAACCTACCCAGTGAGCGAAGGCGACAGGCCTGGGATCCACCACGCCCGTCAAGGGGAAGGTGCCGGCGATGCTCTCATAATTGTGCATCGCCAGGCCAATCTGCTTGAGGTTATTGGTGCACTGGATGCGCCGCGCCGCCTCGCGAGCCGATTGCACCGCCGGTAGCAACAACGCGATCAGCACCGAAATGATGGCAATGACAACCAGCAGCTCGATCAGCGTGAAACCTGAATTCCAGGCGCCGCTGCCCGCAGGCGACGTTCGCTTCATTTCTTGCCCCGATTGCAATTCCAGAGGTGCTAACTCAGGCCATGGAGGAGAGATCGCGTATCATCGTCGTCTCCACGCAACCAACCACTGCGAGATCCTATCAAGCCGCCGAGGCTGGCACAACGAGTATACCCTAAAGAATATTCAGGCGCGGCCGGCGAAGCTGCTGTCTGCCACTTTTCGGTACAAACGGTCGCATTCGACAAAACATGGTAAGAGTTACAGAGCAGGGCCGGCAGAATGATCTCGTGACTTGAAAAAAACTTTCAAAATATCGCGACCCTCCCACCTCTCGTCCAAACGGCGTGTAGACTTGAGGCGAAGGTCAGGAAATTGAAATCCCTCACCGTGGAAGATCAGCCTCTCGTTCGGCACCGCGATTGCGATTCACGGCTACCGAGGGCCCGACCCTGGATGTCGGGAACATTTTCAAACCTGGCAAGGAGATGGAAGATGGTCCTGAAAGAGTTGGCCCAGATCGTTCCGCGCCCGCGGCCACGCAGGGCGTGTCTGATGGCACTCGCCGCCGCGCTTTTCCTGGCCACAGGTGGCTGCGGCGAACATCATCGTCGTACTTCGCTTCGGCCGGTCTTCAGAAGGCCAGCCGCCGTCGCAGCCCCCTGCACCAATTGCGGGTCGGGCTCGAGCGCTGTGGTTGGCCAGCCGCTCCCCGGCTCGTCTGGTCGAACATTGTCGTCGGAACCGTCCATGGACGGTAGCTCGGGAAGCGCAACCGAATCAACCGTTCCCCAACTGGAACAACCCACCAGTGGAACACGCGCTAATCGGGCGCAGCTATCTGTCGGAGCCGGCGCCCAAGGCGACAATCGGCGACGACCCCAGCCTCGACGTAGAGCCTTCGCAATCGGTCAAGCCGCGCGGTTCTAGTGGTACCTCGTCCCCGTCCGGCTCGGCCTCGGGAAAAGCGCCCTTGCTCCAGGGCCCGGGCTCCCCAACGTCCCTGAAGTCAACCGATGGAGTTCGTACCGCGTCGGCCAGCACGGTATCTCGATCCAGGGGAGTACAAGAACGGCTTCGAGCCTACCTCGGCGAATCGGGTGGCAACGAGCTCTTCTATCCCAACAAGGCCGATCGGCCCTGGAAGTATATCGTCTTGCATCATAGTGCGCACCCCTCGGGCAGCTATGACCAGATTGACGGTGAGCACCGCAAGGTGTTGGGCTATGACGGCTGCGGATACCATTTCGTGATTGGCAACGGAACGGGATCGGAAGACGGCAAGATCGAGGTCGCTCAGCGGTGGGTTAACCAGAAGCACGGGGTCCATTGCCGTAACGCCAAGAGCGCGGAAATTGATGAGTACGGGATCGGCATCTGCTTCGTGGGCGACCTTGACAAGGAGCCCCCGACGCCGCGCCAGGTGGCCGCCGCCAAGGTTTTAGTCGCTTATCTGAGCACGCGTTACACCATCGCCGCGAGCCGGGTCGAGACCCATGCGCACCTGGCGGCCACCCCCACGGTCTGTCCCGGCAGGCATTTTCCCGCCGCGGCCTTCCTGGCGGCCACGAGCCCTGAACCCAAGCCCGAACCCGCCGCTCGCGTTCTGCGTGCCGCCTCAACCACCACATGGCAAGTGGTGCGCAAGGCCGGATCGAGTCCGTTCTGATCACAGCCAAACTTGGTTGCCTCGAATCGTAACGTGAAGCCATCTTCGACCTGCACGGATGCGGGTTTTTTCATTTCAGAATGCCTGCCCTCGCCGCACGGCCTCGTGCAGGAGAGCGATGACCGAGATCGAATCAGTGATCTCAGCCCGTCGCAACATGGCCCAGGCTTCATCCCATGAAGCGCGCTTGACGTCGATGGATTCTGCCCCTTCGGGGTTGTTCTGGCCATGGGTCAACCCGGATGCACGAAAAATATACGCCACCTCGTCGGAGACCGAATTGGAGAGGTGCGCCGTCGTCAGCAGCTCAAGATTCCGAGCGGTCAACCCAGCCTCCTCCTGCAACTCGCGCCGGGCTGTTTCCTCGGGAGTTTCGCCCTCGGGACACCCGCCTTCGGGGATCTCCCACGAATAGGCTTGCAGGGGATAGCGATATTGCCCGACCAGCCACACGGCCCCATCGTCCTCGACGGGTAACACCCCGACCGCGCGGTTCTTGAACTCGACGACGCCATAAATGCCCGGCTGGCCATCCGGGCGGAGCACCTGATCTTCGCGCACCTTGATCCAGGGATTCTCGTAGACTGGCCGGCTGCCGAGGGTCGTCCACGGGCTGGATGGCTCGGGCTCACTCATTCTTTCGGTTCAACCTTTGAGCACGGCCTTCAAGGTGCTTCCCATATCGGCCGGGCTCTTGGCGACCTTGATCCCAGCACCCTCAAGCGCGGCGATCTTGTCTTCGGCCTTGCCCGATCCACCGGAGATGATGGCCCCGGCATGGCCCATGCGTTTTCCCGGAGGCGCGGTCTGGCCGGCGATGAACGCGGCCAGGGGCTTCGTGAACTTGCCGGCGGCCCGCAGATCGGCCGCCTGCTCCTCGGCGTTGCCGCCAATCTCGCCCATCATCAGCACCGCGTCGGTGTCCGGGTCGGCCTCGAACAGGGTCAGCACGTCCACGAAGCTGGTGCCATTGACCGGGTCGCCGCCGATGCCCACGCAAGTGCTCTGGCCGATTCCCAGTGTAGTAAGCTGCCAGACGCCTTCGTACGTGAGGGTTCCCGAACGGCTGACCACCCCGACGCGCCCCGGCTTGTGAATATATCCCGGCATGATGCCGATCTTGCACTCGCCGGGTGTGATCACGCCGGGGCAATTGGGGCCGATCAGCCGGGCTTTGGGATGATGCTCCCTGAGATAGGAAACGGCCCGGGCCATGTCGATGACGGGTGTGCCTTCGGTGATGGCGATGATCACCGCGATTCCCGCGTCGGCCGCCTCCATGATCGCGTCGGCCGCCCCCGCGGCCGGCACGAAGATCATTGTGGCGTTCGCCCCGGTGGCCTTGACCGCCTCAAGGCAGGTGTCGAAGACCGGGACTCCCACTGCCATCTCACCGCCGCGGCCGGGCGTGACTCCACCGACCAGGTTGGTGCCGTACTCCTTGCACTGCGTCGAATGGAAAGCCCCCGCCTTGCCGGTAATGCCCTGGCAGATGAGGCGGGTATTTTTATTAACGAGAATGCTCATCATTGATTCCTTGTAAGCGTTGCTGGAGGGAAATCAAGTGGATCCCTCAATACATTTCGAGCATTTGTTCACCGCCGTGCGCCGGGTTGCCGATCAGGCACTGGTGGGCCGGATCGACGACGAAATCCAGAAGCTCCAGAGGAACCTGGCCGATGAGTACGGGGGAGTCATCCGGAAGTTCGACGACATCTACCTGGCATTCCCGACCCTGGACTGTCAAGCGCACGCCTCCATAAACCTGGAAAGCCACAAGACCGGCGCTGGTTCGAGCGACCCGAGATCGGAAGGGGATCAGGGCCAGTTGATCGATGAGCTTCTTCGGCATTGAAAGCGTTGTTGCGCCGGTATCAACCAAGGCGTTGCTTACCTCGATCCGATGAACCTGGTCGGCCGGGAGCAGCCCTTTCTCGGCCATGTAGAGATCTCCCACATTCTCGATCTTCGCCGCGACCGTGACTCTTCCCATCGTATCGGTTCCCATGGTCCCCTCGCATTGAAAGGGAGACTGAGGCCCACTCACGCCGCCTGTCCCTTGGCCGCGGCAACGACTTTGCGAGCGGCGTCGGTCAGGCCGTCTGCGGTGATGATCTTGCGGCCGCTCTTTTCCAGCAGTGATTTGCCGATGTCGGCGTTCGTCCCTTCGAGGCGGACGACCAGCGGGACGCGGAAATCTATCTCGTCGTAGGCCGCCAGGAGCGCCGCGGCGATGATGTCGCACTGCATGATGCCGCCGAAGATGTTGACCAGCACGGCCTTGACGCGCGGCGAGCCAAGGAGGATGCGAAACCCCTCGAGCACCTGCTCTTTGCTGGCGCCGCCGCCGACGTCCAGGAAATTGGCGGGTTCGCCGCCGTGGTACTTGATCAGGTCCATCGTGCTCATGGCCAGCCCCGCGCCGTTGACCAGGCAGGCGATGTCTCCGTCCAGGCTCACGTACGAGAGCCCGGTGCGCGTGGCCCGCAGCTCGGCGGGATCTTCCTCGGTCTCGTCGAGCATGGCCGCGACGTCAGGATGCCGGAAAAGGGCGTTGTCGTCGAAGTTCAGTTTGCAGTCGAGCGCCAGCACGTCGCCGGCTTCGGTGACGATCATCGGGTTGACCTCGGCCAGCGAGGCGTCCTTGTCGATGAAGAGCTTGACGAAGCTCTTGAAGAACGCGGCTCCTTTCTTGGCCGTTGCGCCGGTAAGCCCCAGTGCCTTGCACACCTTGTGCGCCTGGAAGTCGGCCAGGCCAAGCCCGACGTCGATCGGCTCACGCAAGATCTTCTCCGGCGTGCTGTGAGCGACCGTCTCGATCTCGACGCCCCCCTCGGTCGAGGCCATGAGTACGGGGCACTTGAGGTTGCGATCGATCGCCATCCCCAGGTAAAGCTCGCGGGCGATATCATGGCCGACAGTGATGAGCACCTTCGAGATGGCCTGGCCTTGCGCTCCGGTCTGGTACGTGACGAGCGTCTTGCCCAGGAGCGAAGCCGCGGCCTTCTCGGCCTCGGCGGCCGACCGCACGAGCTGAACTCCTTTGGCCATCCCCTCGGGCCGCGGCTTCTTACCGCTTGCGATCTCGAGGGCCAGCTCGCGGTCCACCTCCGGGCCCACCGCGACTCCCTTGCCGCGTCCCCCGGCGTGAACCTGGGCCTTGACCACGATCAAGCCGCCTCCGAGCGCATCGTAGGCCCTCGCCGCCTCACCCGGCGCTGTGACCACGATCCCGGCCGGAACGGCCACCCCGGCCTTCGCCAATAACTCTTTCGCCTGATATTCGTGGACCTTCATCGATTCACGGTCCTGACTAGAAGAGAAACAAATAAGCCCTGTCGGTCTGTGCCGCGCGACAGGGCGTTCAGGACTTCAGTTTTACCGCGCCCTGGGTGCGGATGCCAGGAGGCAGAGCCACCTCTGGAACGCGAACGAGCGCGATGCGTGTGTGCTGACTGGTCCTATTTCAAAATTGGCTGTGGAGTTCGGAGTGGTTGAGCGTCGGGTGGATCGAGCGCAGCTCGTGCAGCACGCGGGGCGCACGTCGTTGGGGTGGTTGCCCGGTTCATGAAAAAGGGCTGCGGCGTCAAGCCCGCGGCCCCTGTGAGGTCAGTTCAGTTTGGCGATGTACGTCGCCTCCCGTTCATCACAGGATGGAAGATAGATTCGAAGTACCGCCGTTGAACGTGAGGATAAATTCCCCATGAAGGAACCTTGGCGCTCCAACCGGTTTACCGGTGACCGCCATCGTCTTGATGGCATGCGCGTTCTTGTGCAAGTGTGACTGTGCATTAGCCCCGACCTCGCTGGTGATTCCGTTGTGGCCCGGTGATCCACCGCCGGCGCCACCCGGCGGGGTCACCGGCGGCAGCGGGGTCGGTGGCGTTGTGGTCGGTGGCGTTGTGGTCGGCGGCAGCGGGGTCGGCGGCAGCGGGGTCGGCGGCAGCGGGGTCGGTGGCAGCGGGGTCGGTGGCAGCGGGGTCGGTGGCGTTGTAGTCGGCGGCGTTGTTACCGGCGGCGTTGTTACCGGCGGCGTTGTTACCGGCGGCGTTACAGGAGGGGTGGTGTCCGGTGGCGTCACCGGTGGCGTGGTGTCCGGTGGCGTCACCGGTGGCGTGGTCGCTGATCCCCCGCCGGCGCCGACCGGCGGTGTCGTGATCGGCGGCGTGACCGGCGGTGTCACGACCGGGGTGATCGGCAGCGTGGCCATGCTGACGGAGCCGCTGCCATGGTAGTTACGGAACGCCCCGGTTCCGCTGACAATCGTGTAGCGCAGCGACATCGCGCCGGAACCGACGGGGGCCAGAGGCCTGGGACCACCCTTTCCTGTGACCGCGAGCTGGATCGATCCCTTGTCGTCCGTGAGGGTGATGGTTCCCGTCGGCGCGGACTTCGAATTCGTCCCGATGTGGATGAAGCCGGTAACCTTCACAACGCCAAGGGTTCCAACCTGGCCGCTTCCGTTGAGGTCGTAATTCATGCCCGGCGCGGGCGTGCTCGGCGCGATCGCGTAGGTTCCCGTGACCATACCCTGTAGCTGGTTCGTTTTTATCGTCACCGGGCGATTCACCGAGGGTGTGATCCGGGCCAGGTGAACAGGATGGTGTGGAACGACCTGAGACAGAAGAGCCTTCTCCTCCAGCGGTTCCAACGCGGGCCGCGTATGCGTGGACTTCCTCATGGCTGAGGTACTCCTGCTACTGAGGTCAGAATCGGTTGTGCATGCTTGGAAGAAGGGCCGGTCCTTGGCCGAGGCTCGGCACGAACGCAAGTCTAGTCACCCTCATAGTCGAAATCGAGCAAATTCTTGGCCAAATTGTGCACGTATTGCACGACGTGCGGAATTTTTAGCTGTCTTATGTTGGTTTCATGAAACGTAGCACATGATCCGTGAGGCCTGCGCAAGCCGGGAAAAGCGGGTTGCGCGAACAGCTCATCACGGATCGTCCGGGCGGCAGGTGCCTGCCTCACGGCTCCTGGTCTACCTCGCGCTGGATGCGAGCGATTTCCTCATCGCTGAGGAGTGTGGGTGAGGGTGCGAGAGCTTCCACGACCTCTGGGGTGGAGTCAAGATGACCAAAGACGCTGACCCAGTAGTCGGCGTCGTCGGAGGCGGCGGATGACGGCTGATCGGCGACCGCGGCTGCCGGCCGATCTGGTGCTGGAGCGGTCAGGGGGCGGCTTTCCCGGCGCTGAAAGCGGTCCATCGCATCAAGAAACTCTTCCGAAGTGAGCGACCTGGCCTTGCGGCGGTTTGCCGCCTGGCGGACGCGGCGGTCTGTCGAAACGACCGTGAGTGATTTGGGGGCCGAGTGCGCCGCGATCAATCGTTCGATCCGGGCATCTGCATTTTCGTCCCCCAAGGCGAAGATGACGGACATGCCTTGATAAGTCGCCTCGACCGGAAAGTCGGCCGGCGGCTTCTTGGCGTCGAAAACGATCGTCGTCCGCGAGACCCGATCGACCTCCCAGCGCACCAGCCAGCCTGTCCAGAAACCGCCTTCGCTTGCGGTGAAAGGTCCTGCCATTCTTGGCGTGTTTATCGATGGCTCCCGCCGCGTGCATCAAGTTGTAACCGTCGATGAGCCAGAGCATGACGCCAGTCGTTTCAAGCCGCGAGTTCCCGAGGCAAACCTCGCCATGGAACTGTAGGTGACCACGCGGCGCAAGATCAAGGGCGCGAGCCGGGAACGAGGAAGCTCAGATGCAACTCGCAGTGCCGGCAATGAAGCTGGTTCCATTCCTCGATCGAGAGGGGACCCAGAACCGGGTTCGGGGCTCGCCGGGTTTCAGTCTGAAGCCGGTGGATTGCCTGCCCGAGGGATTGAAGTCCGTCTTCAAAACTCACCGGGGCGGGAACCAGCTCGGCGAGTGCCTTCCTGGGAAGCTTGAACCCCGCCGACATGGGTGCGGTCAAGAACTTCTTCTTGAGGAACGTGCGAAAAATCACACGAACGAATCCCGGCAGCGGATTCTCGAATCCATCGATTGACTTGTTCAGCGTCGTTGCCAGATGCTTCAAGAGTTGCCCGGCCGACCAGTTCCCCAGCGCTCGAACTTCACCACTGGCGGCCAGACGGTCGAGGTCGGCCGAGATGTCCTCGAGGCTATCGAAATGGAGCGATCGACGCTCGGTGACTTTGGTGGTATCAATTGCGGTTGCCATTCTGTTCTTTCCTCTCGGAAGATTTCTTAGACCCCGGCCGCCGCGGGTTGTTGTACGATGCCGCCCAGGGTGTAGCGGACCTCGCCGCCCACGATCACGGTGTGAGCGCGGCCGCGTACTTCCCAGCCGGCGAAGGGGCAGTTGCGGCTCTTGGAGCGGAACTGCGCGGGGTCAATCGTCCAGCGGCTGTTGGGGGAGATCAAGGTCACATCGGCCTCAGCGCCAGGCTGCAAGGTGCCTTTGGGGATGCCGAGGAGCTGGGCGGGGTTGACCGTCAGCTTACGGATCAATTCCGGCCAGGTCAGATGGCCGGGTTCGATCAGGTTCGTCACCGAGATCGGGATCAGGGTTTCCAGGCCGATGATGCCGAAGGGGGCCAGGTCGAGCTCGCGCATCTTCTTCTCGGGCGCATGAGGCGCGTGGTCGGTCGCCAGGATGTCGATCGTGCCATCCTTGAGACCGCCGATCACGGCCTCGACATCACTCCAGGTGCGCAGGGGCGGGTTCATCTTGTAGTTGGAGTCGAACGTGCGGAGCCGTTCGTCGGTGAGCGCGAAGTGGTGCGGGCACGCCTCGGCCGTTACGCGGACGCCGCGGCGCTTGCCTTCGCGGACAAGCTCGACGGAACGGGCGGTGGAGATGTGCTGGATGTGCAGCCGGCCGCCGGTGATCTCGGCCAGGCGGATGTCGCGGGCGACCATGATGTCCTCGGCCGCGGCGGGCATTCCCGCCAGACCCAGCCGCATGGATTCGAACCCCTCGTTCATGACGCCGCCGACGGTCAATTCGGGTACCTGGCAGTGCTGCATGATCACGCGGTCGAACATCTTGGAATACTCGAGCGCGCGGCGCATTAACGCCGCCGACGCCACCGGCGCGCCGTCGTCGGTAAACGCCACGGCGCCGCCGGCCACAAGCTGGCCCAGCCCGGCCAGCTCTTCCCCCTTGCGGCCCTTGCTAACAGCCCCGACGGGATACACATTCGCCTGCCGTGCGCGCTGGCCCTGCAGCACGACAAACTCGGCGGCGGCCTGGGTGTCGATCGCGGGAATGGTGTTGGGCATGCACGCCACCGAGGTCACGCCGCCCGCCAGGGCAGCCGCGGCGCCTGTGGCGATGGTCTCGTCTTCCTCGTTTCCCGGCTCGCGAAGATGAACGTGCACGTCGATCAGACCAGGGCAGACGATCAGGCCTCGGGCGTCGATCAGGATCTCGGCCTCTTCATAGCCCGACCCGGAGGGCAGAATCTGGCCCCGGCTGATCCAGACGTCGCCGATCTCGTCGAGGTCTCGACTTGGGTCGATAATCCGGCCCCCCGCGATCTGAATGGTCGGCAAGGCGAGTTTGCCCATGGGTGAAACCTTCAAAGCAAGAGGAGTCGTGCCGGCATGGACCACGGTTTCGCCATGACTCAAACGGTGTTCTGCGTCCTGCCCTCGATCCTCCCCGAAAGCAGGTGCAGCACGGCCATCCGGACGGCCAGCCCGTTGGTCACCTGGTCAAGGATGGCCGAGTTCTTGCCGTCGGCCACCTCGGGCGTCAGCTCGACGCCTCGATTGATCGGCCCGGGCGCCAGGAGCAGCAGGTCGGGCTTGGCCTTCTGAACTCTCTCTTGGGTCATCATATAGAAATGAGAATATTCGCCTACCGAGGGGAAGAGGCCCCCCTGCTGGCGCTTGAACTGGATGCGCAGCACGTTGACGACGTCGCAGCGGGGCAAGACGTCGTCGAGCCTGTAGGCGACCTCGCAGCCCAGGCGCTCCATCGACCGGGGCACGAGTGTGGGCGGCCCGCAGACGATGACGTGGGCGCCGAGCTTGGTGAGCCCCCAGATATTGGACCGGGCCACTCGCGAATGAGCGATGTCGCCCAGCAGGCCCACGGTCAAACCGGCGATTCGCCCCTTGGCGTTGCGAATCGTGAGCAGGTCGAGCAAGCCTTGAGTCGGGTGCTCGTGGGCGCCGTCGCCGGCATTGATGATCGAGGCTTTCACATGCTGGGCCAGCAGGTGGGGTGCACCGGGCGTGGGGTGGCGCACCACCATGATATCGGCGCCCATGGCTTCGATGTTCTTGGCCGTGTCGATGAAGGTCTCTCCCTTGGACAGGCTCGAGGCGCTCGTCGAGAAGTCCTGGGTGTCGGCCGAGAGCCGCTTGGCGGCCAGGCTGAAGCTGGTGCGGGTGCGGGTCGAGTTCTCGAAGAAGAGGTTGAAGACGATCTTGCCCATGAGGGCAGGAACTTTCTTGCGGCTGCGGGTGGAGATCTCGGCGAACGACTGGGCCGTGTTGAGAATCGCCTCGATCTCGGCGGCCGAAAGTTCTTCAAGCCCGAGCAGGTGTTTCCGTGTCCAGGCCCTGGGCTGGCCGTGGTGGCAGCGCCCAGAGCGCCCGGGGCGGGGCTGGGAGGCGATAGTGTACTCACGGCGCGGGGCTCCTGTCGGGCTGGGGCGGGCGGCGGGCCGCGACGACCCGGACGATTTCCTCGCTGGGATCAACGGGCCGCAGCCTGACCTGGACGCGATCGCGGCGATCGGTCGTCAGGTGCATGCCCACGATGTCGGGCTGAATCGGCAACTCGCGGTGACACCGGTTGACCAGGGTGGCCAGGCGAATCCTCGCCGGCCGGCCCAGGTCGCAAATCGCGTTCAGTGCTGCGCGGATGGTGCGGCCGGTGAACAAGACGTCATCAACCAGAACGATCTCGGCACCGTCAACCCGAAATGGGATCTCGGTGCCGAGCAATACGGGCCAGCGCCGGCTTTGTTCCAGATCGTCGCGGTAGAGCGTGATGTTAACGGCGCCCACGAGCACCTCGTCGTCCGTATAAGCGGCCAGCTCCTGAGCCAGCCGCTGCGCGAGCGGAACACCGCGCGTTCGCACGCCCACGAGGTGAAACGGGGTTGGGGGTGCCGGCCGTTCCAGATCTCTTCCGCCATGCCCACAATCAAGGCCCTTGTCTCCTGGGCGTCGCAAACTCTCTGCTCGTCACCGCTCATGAGAACCCCTTTGCGCCCGGGCCTGCTCATCGCGGTAGGCCCCCAGGAAATGTAGCAGACGAGCTGGATCACTTTCAAGCAGCCAAGCACTGTCGCGGCGTCACTGGTGCCTCAGGAGAGCAAGTGCTCACCGCCGTCGATCCCGAGGTGAATCGACTTCCCTCTCATCCGGGCAATGAATACGATACGTTCAGCTTCACCCAGGTGACGAAGGAGTTTTCCAGCCCCGATGAAAATCATTCTCGCCAACCCTCGAGGCTTCTGCGCCGGTGTCAACATGGCCATCGAGAGCCTGGAGCGCGCCCTCGAGTTCTTCGGCGCACCGGTCTACGTCTATCATGAGATCGTGCACAACAAGTACGTGGTCGAGCGGTTCCAGAAGCGCGGCACGGTCTTCGTCGAGTCGCTCGAGGAAGTGCCCGAGCGCTCCCCCCTGCTCTACAGCGCCCACGGTGTCTCGCCCCAGATTCGCGACCAAGCTCGCAAGCGGCGCCTGCTTGCCATCGACGCCACGTGCCCCCTGGTCACCAAGGTGCATCTCGAGGCGATCAAGTACGCCCGTGAGGGTTACACCATCATCCTGATCGGCCACGAGGGGCACGATGAGGTCATCGGCACCATGGGTGAAGCCCCCAACCAGATCGTCTTGGTCGAGACTCCCGATGACGTCGAGCGGCTTGAGGTTGCCGACCCCAGAAAGGTTGCCTATCTCACCCAGACAACGCTAAGTGTTGACGACGCGAATGTCGTCATTGCGGCACTTCGGAAAAGGTTTCCAGCAATCTCCAATCCTCCCAAGGACGACATTTGCTACGCCACCCAGAATCGCCAGGAAGCGGTGCGCGAGTTAGCCGCCCGCGCGCGACCTGGTGCTGGTGCTGGGCAGCCAGAACAGCTCCAACAGCAAGAGGCTGGCGGAGATCGCCCGGTCGCTGGGAGTTCCGTCGCGGTTGATTGATGGTGTGGCGGAGATTGAGGAAGACTGGTTCCTGGGCGTGGAGAACGTGCTGATCACGGCCGGAGCCTCCGCGCCCGAAGACGTGGTTCAGGAGTGCGTCGAGTATCTCGAGCGAAACTACGGAGCGACGATGGAGCAAGCCCACATCCGGGAAGAGAACGTCCACTTCCCCCTGCCCAAGTCGCTGCGCGAGCTGCTGCCCGCCGGAGCTCGAGAGCTCCGGGTCGCTTGGAGTGGAGGATTGACTAGCCGCGCCCGGCCGCGCGGGTTGGCTCACGCGAGCGGTCAGGGTCCAAACCTCGAAGTCGCCGCTGTGCTCGGGCTGGGTTGCCGCGGCCGATTTCTTGGGATAGGGATCTTCCGAGCTAAAACCGAGCAGCTCGTGCTGCTGGTCCTCGCGTTCCATGTCGTTGAGAGTACGGATCGTGTGGCGCGCGGCGGCGACCACCAGGGCCGTCACCTGAATGAGCGTGATGGTCCAGATGAGGTCCGAGCCAAGGAAGAGCAGCCAGCCCTGGATGCCCGCGTTCCGGCGCTGGAGCGGCCAGCCCCGATCCCAGTTGGTCTGCTCGCAAAACCGCAGCATCCAGATCACGGCACCTGTCGCGGCCAGCGATCGGGTCGATCGCGCCGAATCTTCCGCCTGGTCGAGACCGAGGTGAACCAGATAGTCGCCCGTGATGCTGGCCATGAGCGCGAACTCCGCCCAGCCCAGAGCTTGTCCCAGGTTGGACCGGAACCAGCTTCCCTCGCCGAGGCCTGGACCATTGCCCCGATCGAGGAACCAGAGGAACAGGTTGACCAGGCACATGCACAGGAGCAATCCCGTCCGGCGCTGCCAGCTCGTGGTCTCCCAACGGCCCCAGAGCAACACGGTTCCAACCAGGCTGCCCCAGACGCTGAGGGTGAAGATCCAGTCATTCCAGGGCAGCTCAACGAGCCAGTTGAAGAGGCGCGGGTCGCCGAGCAAGCCGATCATCAGCATGACCCACCAGATGCATGCCGGAACCAGGGCGATTGCCAGGAAGACAAAGCCGATTCGGCAAAGCTGGTAAGTCTTTCGAAGCTGTTCGCGATCGAGGTCGAGCATGCGTGGTGAGGTCCTGGGAAGTGAACACCGCCAGCAAGAAGCCATCAGGCAACCGAAATTTATCGTAACCAGGCCACTCTCCCAAGCCAAGGGCTGGCTCTAAAGCCCTGGCTCGCGCCTGATCACCAGGGCGATTTCTCCCCAGGCTGGCGGTGGGCCGGAATCGCTCGGTCGGTGCGGCGGCGGTTCCACATCGAGAACCAGCTCGTTGCGGTCGGCAAGTCGATCGATCGGAATCTCCAGCCGGCCGCGGGCAGGATCAGGATCAGGGATCGTCAGCCGCAGCCCATTGAGCCAGACTCCCCGCAGTCCCGGCACCCGATCGAGTGCAAGCAGCAAGGATTCGAGCGCGGGATCGTGGGCGGGCCTGCCGAACTTGCGAACCAGGCGAACTCGAAGAGCCGAGCCTGCAGGCCACGCGACGGGAAGCGTCAATCGCGCGGGGAGAACGCCCAACACCCCGGCCGCGGCGTCGGCGTCGGCATGAGCATTGGTCAGTTCCCAGGCCCCGCGGAAGCGGATCAAGTGGTCCGGCACGCGACTTTTTCCTTGCCGCTTGTTCAGGAAGAGCCGCCGGCGGCCATGGCGACGAAAGCAGGTGGGGCGAGACTCGGCCGTGGAACCATGACCCAAGAATCATACCCCTTTGCTATGGTCTTCACGCTGACGACTCATTATAGTCAAAGACTCCCCGAAGCAACCCGCCTCTCCGCCGTCGTTTGCGGATCGTGCATTGCTAGACTGGTGAGGCCAAGCGAAGCCTGGTTGCTTCTGGCGACAGCCTCTGAAACCTGGCGTATCAATATTCAGCCTGCCAGTGTCCCCACATCGAGGGAAGTTCCGGCGCAATGTCCGAATCGAACGGCAAGACGGGGGCGTCTGATATCGCGGTCGAAGACCGTCGCGTATCGCCCATGAGCAATGGCCAGGTGCACATCGTTCCGCGGACGCGTTCGCTGACGGGCGTGCGGATCCTGGGATCCGGGAGCTACGTTCCCGACAACGTGGTCAGCAACGTCGACCTTCAGGGCTCCCACGGCTTCGATCCTGAATGGATCGTGAACCGGACAGGAATTCATGAGCGCAGGTTCGCGCTGCCGCATCAGGCGACAAGCGATCTGTGCACGCAGGCCGCGATCCGCTGTCTGAAAGCCGCCGGCTGTGATCCCCGCGACGTCGACCTGCTGGTGCTCGCCACGTTCACGCCCGACATGGCGTTTCCATCGACGGGCAACCTCGTTCAGGACCGGCTCAAGCTGAACTGTCCGGCCTTCGACGTTCAGGCGGCCTGTGCGGGTTTCGTGTTCGCGCTGGTGATCGGCTCTCAGTTCGTCGCCACCGGCAACAGCCAGCGCGCCCTGATCATCGGCGGAGACTGCAACAGCCGGGTGATCAACCCCGGCGATCAGAAAAGCTTTCCCCTCTTTGGCGACGGTGCCGGAGCGGTGCTGCTTGGCCCTGGCAGCGAGCGCCAGGGCCTGGTCTCGTACCAGCTTGGCTCCGACGGTTCCGGCGGCGACCTCCTGAGCCGGCCCGCCGGCGGCAGCCGCATTCCACCCAGCAGCGCGACGCTGGAACAGGGCCTGCACTACCTGACCATGGACGGCCGGGCCATCTTCAAGTGGGCCGTGCGCATCCTGGCCGACTCGACCCAGGCGGTGCTGAATCACGGCGATCACTGCGTCAAAGACGTCCGCTGGTTCATCCCGCACCAGGCGAATGTGCGCATCATCCATGCCGCCAGCGACGTCCTGGGCTTCCATCGCGACTCGGTCTACAAGAACCTCGAACGCTACGGCAACACCTCCGCCGGCTCGATCCCCATCGCCCTTGACGAGCTCCACGGCGGCGGCAAAGTCGATCGACGACGACCTCCTGCTCATCTCCGGCTTCGGCTCGGGCCTGAACTGGGGCACCGCCCTCTGGCGGTGGTGAAAAGCGTTCGGGGCAAGCCCACCCCGACCCAGCGTCCGTTGCACCTACCCTGCCATTTTCAGCTTCCAGCACCTAGCTCCTCGGCGTCGGCGGTCGGGACAAACGCCGTACTCCAACCGCCGTTCGGCCGCCGTCCGGTTCACCCACTCGTCCTCACCGCAGGGTCGGCCCTGGCGATGCTTACGCGCAGTCGCCCGAGGTCCTCCACACTCAGCGGTACATTCACCCGACCGGTTCAGGACATGGTACACCTGCCCGCCCGGTGCTTTTCGCGCTGCTCTTGGAAGCGGCGACAGGACATGCATTGCGCAATCCTGCGGCAAGGGGAAGCCACCAGGATGGTTGGCCTCGCGTTCGAAGGGTGCGGCAAGGACATGTGAAGCACAGAAGCCCGGAGATGACCGCCGTCAGCTTCCGAACGACCGGTACCCATGCGAAGGATTCTTTTCTCGAAAGGGACCGGGCGGCGAAACTCGCCCCACGCTTGCGGCTCTGGCTCAGGCCGAGGCGTCATCAGGGGCGAGCAATTTGTCCCAGCTTGAGACGTCGAGCATCCGTTCCAGCAAAAGCTTAAGGCGGTTCAGGTCATGAATTTCCGCGATCTGGTCGCTGGTTTTCTCATCGGGCGGCCCCAGCTTCCTGCGGCCGTGGATGAGCAAGGCCTCGCGGATTCCTTCGGCCTCGCCTTCGGCCCGTCCCTCGGCCCGTCCCTTGGCCTCGCCCTTGCGGAGAATGCCCTGGTAGACTGACGACTCTTCGATCCCACGAATCCCGAACAGCATGGTGGATACCCCTTCTATGATCGCGTTGACCTGCTCTTCCTCGTAGCGCAGCCCCATCAGGATGCGGGTCGCGTTCCACAGGGTCGATGCCTGCTCGGCGCTGGCCTCTTGCTCCAGCCGCGCCGAAATGGCCATCAAGACCCCGGGCACCTGCTCCGGCACGACGTCACAGATTGGTGCCAGCGGCAAGACGGTCAGGCCGCAGTCCAGCACGGCCGCTACAGGCTGGCGCCAGACTCTCACCACATCATACCGGAACCAGTCGTAGATTTCTCCGTCATCGTACCGCTGCTCGAACCTACCGGTCAGCTCGGGCCCATCCGCCGCCGGCCGGAGCAAGACCAGTGACGTCCGCACGGGCACGCGGTGGTGGGATTTCAAGAGCGCGCTATACGTGTGCATCCGGTCTTCCAGTCGGACGTCCCGCCCCGCCTGGAGCTCGATGTGCTCGATCCAGGGCCGGGGATCCTCGACCCGGATGACGCGGTCCGCCTCGGCGGTGACGGTCGAGAGGTCCGAGTCGATCACGGTGACGCGGCTCGGGTCCGCCACGCGGATGCCCAGATAGGCCAGCCAGTCTGCCGGACCCAGCTCGATCAACTGCCGCGTCGTTGCGTCGAATGGCTTGCTCATCGCCACCTCGCCTGGATCGGCTACCTCGGCGGTATCGATTTGTGGGAAGCAAGCGACATGTTACGCAGAATCTCGCAGACGTAAATGCCGTTATCTCCGACATGATGACCGCGACCACGAATCGCAAAAGCCAGATTCGAGTCGCCTAGGGCGGCATGATCGGCCCGGACTTGTTGCATACTTAAACTGGGGAAATGTCGCCTCCCGTCGCTGCGGTTCTTTGAAAACTCGGATGCGGAAACAGGAGGGAGAGGCCCGCTGGGGCCTCCGCCGCGGCGACGTGATTATTACCCCGGCGCGTAACCTACGCACAGAAGACGGCGTTGCCCCAAGGCCGTGTCCTGCATCGAAGGGGTGGTTATACGTGCGAACGGGGAGTTCAACCACAGAGAGGCTCAGAGAGCACGGAGAAGGAGAAAACCGAGAGCATTCAAGGCAATAAATTCAATGTTTCTTGAGGCGTTCTCTGGATTTTCTCCGTGGTCTCTGTGCCCTCTGTGGTTAAGTCTTGGGGCGCGAATCAGGTGAGATTCTTCGCTGCCGAAGTAATACGCCCAATTGGAGCGAGGAAAGCGAACACACCGGTTGTGCACGATTCCGCCGCCGCGGCGAATGAGAGGGATTTACCGAGATATTTCGATGCACCGAATGTGGGCACGATGACGGAAGGAGCTTCGGCCGAACGCGGTGAGCAGCTCTTGAGACGGGGACAGAGACGCGAACGCGGAACAAGAAAAGCAAAAATCGAAGCCAAACTCGAAAGAAGCAGAACAATGGCCGATAAGGACTTACGCCAATAGCGGCACGAAGTTGGGCAAAAAAGGAAGCCATTTCCAGCGATGAGATCAAATCAGTGAATCGCGGGCGCCGCGCCATGTCGGGTGTCAGCGATCTCTTGAGGGAGGGAGCAGAGGTGAGTGACGATGGGGGATTGCAGACGAAGAGTTGCGCATGCCTCAGTCGCCCTTCCCCACGCCGTTTACATCGGTGTACAGATGCTCGAAAAACACCGTCGAAGCTGCCATTTCTGCCACTTCTGTGCACCTTCGGCCCGGCTTGCAGGCGGGATGGCTCGCTCGGCAAGGCGTTGCAGCGTCATGAGATCGGACATGTCCTGTGCTCGGCCCAGCCATCGTAGAACCGAGTGGGTATAGGTGCACCGAAACTGCCATATCGAATTTCGTTAATTGTTCACTATCTCACATGGCTCAGAATTGCACCCGATCCGCACGAGCTCGCGTTACGGACGACGCTCCCTTGCGGTCGCGGCTCGGATTCGGCTCACCATGGCACCGGACCGGCACATGTTGGCGTTCCGGGGCCTCACCCGATTCCAGTGCCTCAAGTCGCATGTCCCTGCGTCGATCTCACTGTGACGCGCCAATCCTCCTTTTTGAACCATGCCCGGAACGGAGCCAGGCTTCGCCTGCTCTTCACGAGCAGGGCCGGTCTTCCACGACAGTGCCGGGGCCGACAGTTCTTTAACGACTGGCGCGGGGCAAGCCCTTTATCCACGCGGAAATCATTTCAACGGCGGCGCGGTTGACCTCGGTGGAGACGAGGGGAGGCATCTGGCCGGTTCCCCGGCGCGAGATCCGGGTGAGGAGGACGGACCGCTCGGGCGAGCCGGGAGCGACCAGACGGGCGTTCTCAATGCCGAAACGGTCGTGAGTGGGGGGCACGTCGATCACCCGCATCTTGGCCAGGGAACTGCCGAGATCGAGCTCCATGGAGGAGTTGCCGCCCCCTTCCAGGACGTGGCAGGTCGAGCAGTTGACGTGCAGGTATGACCTGACCCGGGCTTCGAGCGGGGCCTTGGTGTCGTAGGGATTGACCAGGTGCGGATGGGCCTTGCCATCGGCTTCGCTTGGGTAACTTGCCCTCAAAGACGCCGATATGTTCGAGCGAGCGCAACTGGTTGTCGCGGACGCCGGCGTAATCGCGGTCGCGGTCGAGCTGGAGCGGTGAGAAGCCCAGGGTGAAGCCGGCGGCGCGGGAGTGGCAAACCAGGCACTCGGAGCGGGCGGGGAACCGCCAGGTTTGCTCGCGTCGGCCGCTGGGGTCGGACGGATCGGCAACGTCGAGCTCCACGGCCGAGCCGGCGATAGGGACCAGGTCGGCGTCGGTCTGGGCGGCGTTCCAGCGGTACGAAAACCCGCCCCATTCCCCTTGCTGGCGAACGAGCAGCCGGGTCTCGATGCGCTTGCGGGCCGGCTTGCCGGCGTCGTCGGCCAGGTTGAGACTGAGCGTCTGCACCAGGACCGAGCCGTTGGGGAAGGTCCACGCTCCGCCCGCGTTGAGCTGGGGCTTTTGCACGATCCGTTCCAGGCCCGGCAGCGCGGCGAACCGCTCCATGGTCGCCCCGTCGGCCCACTGCGGAGCAGAGACCTCGAACGGCAGTGCGGCGGGATGCGGCTTGTGATCGGCCACCGAGGCGAAGAGGCCCGTTTCGCTCAGCTTGGTCGGGAAGGGCTGGGAAGGCCTATCGGCCTCGGTCGTCGGCTCGAATCGATAGAAGCCGCCGTCATGGTCGATGATGTACAGCTCGCGGGTGTGATCGGTGCCGAAGCCGGTGATGTTGAACGGCGTATCCACCAGCTCGCGATGCCAGATGACCTTCTGTGCCGTCATGCTTGACTCCCCAGACGCGGCCGGTTGACCAGTCGCCGTAGACGTAAGCTCCCACCAGGTCGGGCAAGCGAGTGCCGCGGTAAACCCGGCCGCCGGTCAGCGAGCGGGCCTCGCTGTGAGGGTGCTCGGCGGTCGGCGGCAGGATCGGGTCGGGGCCCGCCTTGCGCTCGGCGAGGAAAACATGGCTCCCTTCGGTCAGGCTCCAGCCGTAATTGCCCCCCTTCTTGATCAGGTAAACCTGCTCCCAGAGATCCTGACCGTTCTGGCCGACCCAGAGCTGGCCCGACTCGCGGTCGAAGCTCAGCCGCCAGGGATTGCGCAGGCCGTAGGCCCAGAGTTCGGGACGGGCGCCGGGGCGATTGACGAAGGGATTGTCGCTGGGCACGCTGTAGTTCCGGCCCGGGTCGGGGTGATCGACGTCGATCCGCAGCACGGCCGCCAGCAAGTCGTCCAGGGTCTGCCCGGTCACGTTGGCGTCCGAGCCGCTGGAACCGTCTCCCGACGAGACGTAAAGAAAGCCGTCGTTGCCGAAGGCAAGGTCGCCGCCGTCGTGGCCGTTGGAGGCCCACTCGATGATGACCTGCTTCGAATCCGGGTCGATCCGATGCGGCGGCCGGCGGTCGACCGTGTAGCGGACGACCTGCGTCGCCTTGCCGTGGACTTTCGAGGGGCCGCTCAGGCCGATGTAGACATAGCCGTTTCGCTCGTAGTCCGGGTGGAACGCCAGGCCGACCGCGAGGCCGTCGATCTGCAGCAGCATCTGGGTATCGGCTCGTTTGCTGATCGTCGGTGACGGCGAGCAGACGACCCGGTCCGGCCCAGAAATTGAGATGCTGGAGTATGAACAGGCGATTGGTTCCTGGCTCGGGAGTCATCGTCAAGGGCTGCTTGATCGTCAGCCTGGGAAAGGCACGCACGGTCTTGTAGGGAAGCGGAGGTTCCGGCGATCCGACGACTCGCGAGTCGTTCCACGGGATGCGCTTTCGCAGACCGAAGGGCTTCCCCGCGGCAGGGCGATCATCGGCCAAGCTCGTGACCGAGGCGGTGGCGGCATCAGGACGATGAGAACGAGGGCAAGAATGCGCGGCGACGGCATAGTCGGGTCTCTTGGCGGCTGGGGGACAAGCGAAGTGGGGCAGATACCGATCGACGCGTCAGCTCAGGGAGAGAATCGCCGGGCGGTCGGGTTGCGAAGTGGAAAGTGTAACCGAACGATGACATCGCCGCCAAGAAGTCGAGGCTTGATCGCCGAATCGGAAAGCGGCGAAAACGCAGGCAGGTCCATCGCGCTCGGCGGCCTGGACGATCGAGACTCTCGTGAAGACCCCAAGAGTGATCAAGAGGCGTTGGAGGGTACCATCGGCCCGCGGCCCGGGGGAATCTCACCTCGAAGGAAGGCGGCCAGCTCGTCGGGGTTGTCGAGGTCGAGCTCGAACGGAACCCATTCTCCGGTGGACTCATCGAGAATGGCAGCCCGCGTTTCCCCTCTGAGCTCCATCTTGGGGTCGCACCAGATCAGCCGGTCGTCCTCGTTGGTGAACCCGTGCCCGTCCCACTGGCCGATTCCCCCCACGGCGTCGTGCAGGGCCGTTCGGACGGCGTAGACGGCGTCGAGGGCGTCGGCATGGTGGAGCATGGACTCGGGATAGATGCGAATGGCGTAGATGGCGCGAATGCTCTCGAGGTAATCGCTCAGCCAACGAACGGCCGCGGGGGGGCCGCCCGACTCGAGGCTGTCGATGAACTCGGCGACTTCCTCGGCACCCAAGGTATTCGGGCCCACCGGGTTTCGCTCGACGGTGGCCCACACGCCGTGGAGCTCGTTGAGCTCCGGGCCGATCGCCAGATAATTGCCGAGCATTCCCGGATGGTCGACCGACCAGACTGCGCCGAAGGGGACGGCCCGTTGCAGCGTGGCCAGGGGAACATCCCGGTCATTGACGGTCAACAGGCGGAGATAATCACCCATCGGCCGACTCCGTCACGAGGTTTTCCACGCAACCAACCGTCCCTCGCACGGGTGGACGCGGGGGAAAAGACGGCGCTCGATGCGCCGGCCCGGTCCACGGTCGAGACATGCGATCGAAAACCCGTCAGCAGTTAGATTAGCATCGCTCCATTGATCACGCAAGGGACGTGGAACACCAGAACATCACCCGCCGGCCTCCGCTTTTCGGCAATCGCGAAATACGGCACCATGGAACGGGGCAGGCTGCTCTGGTCTGCCGGCTTCCTCGACTGACTTCTGGTTCTCAACACGTCAGGCGGCTTCACGTGACTGGTACTTGCCGCTGGTTGCCTTTTCGCATCGCCTCCGGGCCGGCCAACATGGCGCTGGACGAGGCCCTCCTGGAACAGGTTGCCGAGCGAGGCGATCTGGCCTACATACGTGCTTACGGCTGGTCGGAAGCCACGCTCAGCCTGGGTTATTTTCAGCGCATGGCGGAGGTTGAAGTCGAGCCGCGCTGGCAATTCGCGCCGCGGGTTCGCCGGGCCACAGGCGGGGGGGCCATCTGGCATGATCACGAGCTAACCTACGCCCTTGTCCTTCCCTCGAATCATCCTCGTGCACGACCGCACACGGCCCTGTATCAGGCTGTGCACTCGGCGATTGCCGGAATCCTCCGCCAGCAAGGGGTCGAGGTCCAGCGCCGGGGCTCTGGCTCAGCCCGCGATCGCGAACGATCATCGCGCCGGCCCTTTTTATGCTTTACCGACGGTGATCCGGAGGATATCGTGACAGATGGCTTCAAAGTTGTCGGCAGCGCACAACGGCGGCGGGGCGGCGCCATCCTTCAGCACGGCTCGATCTTGCTACAATGCTCGAACACGACCCCGGAGCTCCCGGGGATTTGCGACCTGGCCGAGGTTGAAAGTGATCCCGGCTTCTGGTCCAACCTGATTCTGCCGGCGATTGCAGCGGCCCTCGAGTTGAGACTGGACCCGTCCGAGATTCCCGACGTGATTCGCGCACGCACGCAGGAATTGGAGCAAGACGTATACCGCGACTCCGCATGGACGAGACGCCGCTGAGACGCCAGATCCAAGCTTTCTTGCGGCGGCCCTTTTCCGAAGGAAATGGGAGGTGCAAGCCGGTCGTTCGGAAAATCCGGCCCTGACATGTCTCTCAAGGACCTTGGAAGTCCGAAACATTAAGTTACAATAAAGCCAAGCGCTCGACGGTTTTCTTTCCCGGAGCCATCCAGGGGTTTCCGGCCAGCAATCATGTCGAGCCACCTCTGTTCGTCGAATGCGGATTGATCAGTGGGGAGGGAAGAGGCATGACACCCCAGCTTCCCGCGGCGTCGCCAATCTTTTGGGGACGTCGAGATCGGCCGAGGGATGCCGTGATGCGAGTTGACGCTGGCAATTATCGTTGTTGACCGAGAAGGTCGGGACGGTTTCCATGAAAGTGCAGTTGGTTGTCGTCCGAGGCAAGCCCGAGGGGAAGGTCATCCCCCTGGCTGGGCCCAAGTTCAAGATCGGCCGCGGTGAAACGTGCCACCTCAGGCCGAACAGCGAGCAGGTGAGCCGAGAGCACGCGGAATTCACGCTCGAGGGAGGCACCCTGATCGTTCGCGATCTGGGCAGCCGCAATGGAACCCTCGTCAACGGCAAGGCCTTGACCACGGAGTCGTGCACCCTCAAGGATCGCGACCTGGTTCAGGTGGGACCGCTCACATTTGCCGTGTCGATCCAGGATGCACCGGCGCCCGCGTCCAAGCCAGCGGCCGCCCCGGCCGCCGGCAAGCCCAAGCCTTCCCCCGACGACATCTCCACCGACGACATCGATTCCTGGCTGCTGGGCGAAAACGCCGCCAACGCCGCCGATCAGCCCACGGCGGTCTACGGCGGAGACACGATCACCATCGCCGCCTTCAAGGACTCCCAGGCCGCGCCCGCTCCCGCCGCCGCCAAGGCTGCTCCGGCGGCGACTCCAGTTCCCGCGGACAAGCCGCCTTCGGTCGCCAGCGACGAAGAGTACGAGCGGCAGTCCGAGGAGGAAGAGCAAGAAGAGGTCATCGGCGACGAACCTTTTGAAGACGAGGAACCGCAAGACGAGGACGAGGCTGCTGAGGAAAGCCCCGAAGAAGAGTTCATGGACGAATCCAACCCCTTCTACGCGGCCAAGAAAGCCCAGAAGGAGCAGGCCAAGCAGGAGGACCCGCGGCCGGATCTCAGAAAGCGGTCTTCAAAGACAGCAGCGACGCGGCCAATGATATTCTTCGCAAACTGATGGAACGCCGCCGGGCTTCCAAGTCCTGAACGAACCGACCCGTTAATCGCATGACACGCGGGGGATTCGCCGCTTCATGTCCATCGACGATCCCTCGCTCTCCAGCTCCCCGGTCCTCTCGGCACGGCAGGGGCTTGAGAGCCTGATCCAGCGGCTGGAACATCTGGTCGTCGGCCAGCGCTCGCTGCTTGAGCGGCTGGTGATCGCGCTTCTCGCCGGGGGGCATGTCCTCATCGAAGGTGTTCCCGGCCTGGCCAAGACCAGGGCCGTGCGGGCACTTGCCCAGGCCTTGGCCTTGCCCTTCCGCCGTATCCAGTTCACTCCCGACCTGCTTCCCGCCGACCTGACCGGAACGCAAATCTATCGGCCTGCCACCGGCACGTTCGATGTGCGACCCGGCCCGATCGTCACCAGCGTGCTGCTGGCCGACGAGATCAATCGGGCCCCGGCCAAGGTTCAAAGCGCACTCCTGGAGGCCATGCAAGAAGGGCAGATCACCGTCGGCGACGAGACGCTCGTTCTTCCCGAAACCTTCTGGGTCCTGGCCACCCAGAACCCGATCGAGCACGAGGGAACCTATCCCCTGCCCGAGGCTCAGCTCGATCGTTTCCTGATGAAGCTTCTGGTCGGCTACCCCGACCGCGCGGCCGAACTGACCATGCTCGACCTGCCGAGCCTGACCGAAACGTCCCACACCGATTCCTGGACCGGAGACGAGCCCGCCCTCTTCAGCCCGGCCGACGTGCTTCACTTTCGCAGTCTGGCCGCGTCCATCCGCGTCGCGCCGGCCATCAAGGAGTACGTCGTCGACCTCGTGCGGGCCACGCGAGACCCCACCGCGTACGGCTTGGGGCTGGCCCCGCTGCTCGAGCTGGGCGCCAGCCCCCGCGCCACCATCGCGCTGATCAAGGCCGCACGCGGCCACGCGCTGCTCTCTCGTCGCGATTATGTGACCCCGCACGACGTCAAGACCCTCGCCCGTGACGTCATGCGGCACCGGATCATGATCAGCTACGAGGCCGACGCCGAGGGCCTCTCGGCCGACGACATCCTGGGACGCATCCTCGACCATATTCCGGTGCCGTAAACGAGCCAACCGGCACGAGCACCACTTTCAGGAAGCTGCGGCCGCCAGCATCTGACCGACTGGGGCGTTTCCCGTTGCCTTGTCGGCATGGCGGGTTCGAGGCAGGCGCGAGAGCCAGAACCAGTAGGCAAGTCCGCACAGGAGGAGCACGATGCTGATGTTCTGAGAGATCGTCAGGCCGGCGAAGAACACTCCTTCGTCGTTGCGCAGCCACTCGATCAGGAAACGCGTGACCGGGTACGTGATCATGAGCAAGCCCATCACCTCGCCATCCCGCCGGCGCAAGGGATAATAAGCTGAGAGCAGGATGAAAATCACGAGCGCATCGATGGATGAGTAAATCTGGGTGGGGTGAAGTGGTAACGAGTAGATGGCATTGGCGGGAATCATGCCGTGGGCGACCTCGTAATCCCAGGGGGGTGAAAACTTGGGGAACGAGACGGCCCAGGGCAAGTTGCAAGTATCTCCGTAGCAGCAGCCGTTGAGAAAACAGCCAAGGCGGCCAAAGAGCGTGCCCACGGCAATCGCGGGCGCCATGACATCAAGATAAGGACGCAGCGGAAACGGCCGGAAATGACGGTAGGCGAAAAAGGCAATCACTCCGCCCAAGATTCCACCGTAGTAGACGATGCCGCCTTTCCAGTACTGGACCACGTCCAAGAGGCTGTCGATGCCGCGTCCCCAGTACTGGATGCAATAGAAGAGCCTGGCGCCCGACCATGCCCAGGAAGAAGATCCAGAACGCCATGTCCAGGATCACGTCGGGATCCAGCTTCTCGCGCCTGGCTCGCCAGGTTGCCGCCCACGTCGAGCCAATGAAGGCCAGTACCATCATGCTGCCGTACCCGAACAGCTTGATTCCGCCGAAGATCGGGATCGTGAATAAAACCTGCCGCATACGCGAGCCAACCTCCATCAGCCAACCCGGCCGATCAACGATCCAGAAACGCCAACCCCTCGCACGGCTGGGCGACGGGCGAGTAATCGAGCCGTTCCACGATGCGATTCTTCCTTGAGATTGGCATCGATCGTCAGGCTGCCATGATAATGAAGCTCGCTCCGCGTGACCGTGGCGAGGTGGAGCTTGCTCTTGAGCAACGTGAGCCGCATGAATAGAGTCGTCTCACTCCGTGAGCCGCGCGTTATCGATGAGCCGGGTCGGCCCGACCCGGGCCGCCACCAGCGCAACTGCCGGCCGCGCCGGGGAGATTCGCGCCAGGGGTTCGAGAGTCTCGGCATCGGCCACCTCGGCGTAATCGAGCCTGGCCAACATTTCTAATGATATCGTCTGGGTGAGAATCTGTCGAACCCGGTCGGCGTCTCGCTCGCCCTGGGCAACCGCCTCTCGCGCCAGAAGCAATGCTCGGTGAAGCACGGCCGCCGCCGCCCGCTCCTCGGCACTCAAGTACCCGTTTCGGCTGCTGAGGGCCAGACCGTCGGCCTCGCGAACAGTCGGCTCGATGACGATGTCAATCGGCACATGCAGGTCGGCAACCATCCGTCGAATCAATAACTGCTGCTGGTAGTCTTTCTGCCCGAAGATCGCCAGGTCGGGGCGGACAATTTCGAAAAGAGCCAGCACCACAGTTGCGACACCACGAAAATGCTCCGGCCGTACAGCCCCCTCGAGCACGTGGGAGAGTCCGGGCACTTCGACGAACGTTGCCGATCGGCCGCGCGGGTAAATTGTGGTCTCGCTCGGAGCGAAGATGACGTCCACCCCGGCCGCTTCGCATTTCGTAAGGTCGGTCTCGAGCGTCCGCGGATATCGGCTCAGGTCTTCTCCCGGCCCAAACTGCGTGGGATTGACGAAAATTGTCACCACGACGTAACTTGCCTCGTCCCGGCAGCGCTGGATCAACCGCATGTGCCCCTCATGCAGCGCTCCCATTGTGGGCACCAAGCCAATGCGCAACCCCGAACCGCGAGACTGCCGCGATCAGCCGGCGAACTTCCGCGATTGACTCGATGAGCTTGAGCACGAGGTTTACTCCGCACCAACGAGATGATAGAACAACGTACCTGACATACTCTGCCTTGTCGATCAAGACATTGCTGGATAGCTTGGGCGCAACGGCGCTGGAGAATCAGTCTGCCTGGCGCACATCCCAAATCATGATCGACGTATCGGACATGCCCGAAACGAGTCGTTTGCCGTCGGGCGTGAAGGCCAGAGCCAATGAGCCATGAGACCGAGCTGGTGTGGCGATGGTCTGGACCTCGCGTCCATCGGCGACATTGAAAAAGTGGATGTTCGGCTCATTCCAGCCTTGACCGACCGCCAGAGTCTTGCCATCGGGTGAGAAGGCGACCGCTTCGATGTGAAAGGCACCCTTGATCAGGAACTTGCGGCGCTCCTGGCCCGTGCGACCATCCAGAACGTAGACCATGGTATCCGGGGAGAACTCACTGCGGGTCTCTCCGCTGGCAAGCTTGAACTCCCTATACCTTGTCATCTCTGCAACGGCGAGACTCAGCCCGTCGGGCGAGAAGGCGACGGCATACCCCCTTGGTACCTCGAAAAGCTCCTTTCCCTGGTCCAGCTCCGCGAGTCGGACTGTTCCGCCCATATTTTCAACGACGGCCAGGCGATGACCGTCCGGTGAGAAGATCGCACTCCGGGCGAAGTCCCCCGCAAACCGAGGTCGCACCCCCGGGAGCTTGAGTTGCGTCACCGGCCGCTCCTGGTCGGTCAGGGTGTCCCAGTGCCGCAATGACCCATCGCTCCAGCACACCAGGATGGAATCACCCTCTTGCGAGAACCGAGCGCCGATGGGATGGATGGTCTGACCCGGGGACTGATATCTTCTTCGAAGTTTCCCCGTGGGCAGGTGCCAGAGATGGACTGGTTCCTTGTCTGTGCTCGGATAACTTGAGCCTGTGACCAGCCAGTGCTGGTTGGGAGAAAGGGCCATCGTGCGCACCCAGCCGCTGTGCTTCAAGACCGTTCGCTGATGGCCCGGGCACCACATCTCGGGATAGATCCCAGATCCGCACGGTCCTATCGTCGCTCCCGGAGATCAGCGACTTTCCCCCGTCGAGGAAAAGGAGGGATTGGACGGCGCCAAGATGCGCATTCGGGTGTCGCCAGACGGTCCTTGCCGCTGGTCCGGTCCCAGAAGTGGAGCGCCGAGCTTCCGCCTGTTGACGCGATGGTGCGTCCGTCCGGCGAGAAGGCAAGCGGACCATCCGCGAGGCCCTCCGTTGCGAACGGCTCGTTTTCCTGGCCCGTGTCCAGATTCCATAGAGTCAGATGGCCTTCCTGGCCCGTCGCGGCTAGTAGCTTCCCGTCCGGCGAGAACGACAGAGCATGAACAGAGGCATTCTTGCCTGTCGAGAGCAGGAGTGGCTGTCCATCGGCAACTCGCCAGACCTGGATGGCACCCTCAAATCCGACGGGCGTTACGAGAGTCTTCCCATCGCGCGAGAACGCCAGGCACGAGACGACCGAGCCGTCGGGTTGTCCGAGTTGACGCTCCTCCCGACGATTCTCTACGTTCCAGAGGTGAACCGTTTGACCGGAGACCGCCAAGAGATGGCTCGCGATGTCGGGCGAGAACTGGATCCCACTGAGTCGCTCTCGCTCGAAGCTCGTCTCGAATGAGAGATTGCCGCTTGCCACGTCCCAGAAGCGGAGAGTATCGCTATCGTTCACTGTGGCGATGGTTTTGCCGTCCGGTGCGAACGCAATCTTCGTGGCCGCGTGCTCCTCCCCGCCTTCGCTGCTCATGATTTGCCGGCCGGTGGCGAAATCGGTGAAGATCAAACGATGAACGAGCAGCCTTAGCTTCTGATCGAGCACGAAGCCTGCTGTCGCGATGAGTTTCCCGTCGGGAGAGAAGGCCATGTCGCGGATGGGGTCCAGGCCAAGATTGATCGAGCGGACCTTTCGCCCATCCCATGCGTCCCAGACTTGGAGTCCCGCTTTCCCATTGTCGGTGACTACAAATCGGCCGTCGGATGAGTAGGCAATTCGCTCGATCCGCTCGTCTTGCCGATAGCGGAGCGTGCCCAGGCGCATCGCGGCGCCGGGGGGGCAAGGGATCGCCGTAAAGATCGGTCCGCATAGGCTGGGGTGAGGCAGGCACCCTCACGACCGACGGGCCTGGATTGGCCTGGCCTTTTCCATCGACCGCCGAGGCGAAGGCATGCCAGGCCCAACAGCTACCTCCGATGCCGAGGCATAACAGGGCCATCATGGCTCTTAGCTGGTTGAGCAGCATGGAATTCAAGACTCCTCTCGCAAGAACAGCGGCTGTATTCCCCGCCATGAAACCCAGCGCGATGCGAGTGGTGGAATGGATCAGAGTTATGGGCATCGCCGCCTGTGCTTGACCTGCTGCACCGGCTCCGGCGAGAACGAGACCGGCCGGGACCGTCACACCGCGCCTGATCAGCCGCTGGCGCAACCGCTCTCGCGCCGGGCCAGTCGACCCCGGACCGCCATCTCTGAGAGCCCGAGCTGACTGCGCCCGCCGCGGCATAGGTCAACCCTTGCAGATAGCAGAGCACAATGGGTGCGCAAAGCCGCTCGGGCAAACAGCTAAGCTCTTCGTGGAGAATATCCCACTCGGGGTCGTTCCCAGCCGTGAGATAGCTTTCAGGGGTTTGCTCCGCGACGAGCCGGTCGAGCGCGGCGTCTCCGCGCATTGCTACGCTTACAGCGAATCGCCACGCGCTGCGCGACCCCGAACAGCCAACTCGCGAGCGACCCGCTTCGGCGGATGGACCTGGCCCGGTTGGCCAGGACGAGGAAGACGGCCTGAAAGGCGTCCTCCGCGTCATGTGCGTCGTGAAGAACGCCCTGGCAGACCCGAAGCACCATCGGGCCGTGTCGAATGATCAGTTCTTCGAAGGCCGCCTCGGCGGCCTCATCCTGCCTCGAGACGAACCAGTCCAGGAGCAGCGAATCGGACATCGTCCCGACCGCTCCAACATCAAACAGTCGCTGTACCTGCCGGAGCGCCCGGTTCGATTGGCTGCCCGCCATCCTTTCCGACCTCCACGGTTCTTGATCCTCACAGAGTAGTACCCGCTCACCGGGAGACACTCACGAGAATTCTTCGAGAAGGATGCCAGCCCGATCGGAAGGGGGGACCTGATTCGGTATGGGGATTACGTACTGGGCACGCATCAACGAGGCCGTTGAGCTATGGTAAAGCTGGAGGATTCCTCGTCTTCAAGGCACGGATTGCAGCGCCGTCCCATCGGACAGCCGATACACATGAAAATCATGATCGATGGTGAAGATCTCGTGCGCGCCCAGCCGTTCGGCCGCGACGATGAGCGAGGCGTCGGCCAAGTCCATCGGCCGGTCTTTGTATTTTGCCATCAAAACGGCCATTCGATCGATTTCTTCAGCAGTCAGGTCAAGTAGACGAAGCCGCCCCGCGGATCGCCAGTTCCATAGTGCCGCTTGGCCAGCGTGGCCCGCGGCACGATAGAGCAGGTACATCGCCTCGGTGAAGCAAGGCCAAGAGGTGATCATCGGAGCCAGGGGCAGGTTTCGAACGGCGGCCAGGCATCGCGCGTGATTCGGATCGTTCTTGTTAATGAGCGCCACGATAGGGCCGGTGTCGGTCAGGGTCACGAGCCCTGCCTCGATTCGATCCCGGGCAGCCCCTCGGCGAATCGCTCGCCACAACGTTCTGAAAGTGCTTCGCTCGATCCCTCGACGAGGCCGACATACCCAGTCAGGAAGTCTGCAAGGGTGGATTCAGGGTTATCCTCGGTCGGTTGCGTGGGCGAAGGAACGAATCGCAGCCGCAATGTGTCGAGGGCCAGGAGCTCCGGGGTCGTACCGCGACGACGTGCTTCTTCGGTCAGCGGCCCCGCAATCTCCGGCGGAAGTGTGATGGTCGTCATGCGTGCCCTCCCGATCTTGATTCTAACCCCAAGCGGCGATCCCTATCCATTCTGATTGTGCACGGCGTTCCGTGTCAGGTCTGGCGAAAACCTCTTCACGCCGTTCCCCGCTCGGGATCGCGGTGGGGGCAATGGGGGTTGTTCAGGCAGCTTTCTGGAATCAACAAATCTTCGAGAACGTCCCCTGCCACGATCGTCTTCGACACGATCCGAGGAACGTCTTCCGGCGTCACCTTGCCGTACCAGATCCCTTGCGGGTAAATCACCACGGTCGGACCGTGCTCGCACTGATCGAGGCAGCCGGCGTGGTTAGCGCGGGCGATCTTCGCCAATCCGGCTCGCTTGAGCTCCGCCTTGAAGGCGTCTTTCAAGACCTGCTTGCCAATCGGGTCGCAACAACCTCTTTTGTGGCTGGGTTCGCGAATGTTGCCGCAGATGAACACATGGTGTGTGAAGGCAGACATGATGACTCCACGCAGGGATTTACAGAGCGATCGTCCAGCCCAGGCGAGCTTCGCAGCGATGGCTGCGCCATGAACGATAAATTAGCATCTCGGGCTTGGGACCGGCAGGGTATTCTTTCACGGATGGCACTGCATATTCGACACCGTTTCACTCGCGGAGGGATGCGCCGTGCCACTCGCCGGTCGAATCAGTCACGACCAACTGCTATAATGAGGGATGGCAAAGGATGGAGCGTGTTACGGCTCCAGAGAGAGTGTTGACAGTGAGCTCGACTCCCATCACCAACCATGACGCCTCTGACCAGAGCGGCTCTCACCTGAAGCGGCCCCGCGGTGATTCGCAGAACTGGCTCAGCCGCTGGAACGGGCCGGACGACTCGCGAGGAATGCGATGCCGGGGTCTTTGCCGGCTGCTGGAGTCTGGTCCTCAACCGTTCGCCGTGATTGACCTCGACCGCCGCATCGTGCTGTCCAACCGTGCGTTCAGTGAGCTGGTCGGCTATTCGCGCGATGAGCTCCTGGGTATGTCGATCATGGACCTGACGGCGCCGCAGTCACTCGAGGTCACGCGCCGGTCTCATGCCGAGGTCCTGGCGACGGGTCAGAACGAGCGAGTGACCAAGAATTATCGCCGCAAGGATGGTTCCCTGGTACCGGTCGAGCTGATCATGGACGTTTTCCGTGATGAATCGGGCCAGGCGCTGGGGCTTTATGCCTTCATCACCGACATTCACGAGCGCGTCATGGCCGAGGAGGCGCGCAAGCAGTCCGAGGCGGCTCTGGTCGAGTCGGAACGCCGCGCCAGGGCCCTGTTTGACGGCATTCACGATGCGGTGTTCGTGCACGATCAAGAGGGAAGAATTCTCGACGCCAATCCGGCGGCCTGCCGGCAGCTTGGCTACACGAGAGACTGAGCTGCTGACGATGAACACGAGCCAGATCGACGCCCCCGATTTCGCGGCCGGGTTCAGCGAGCGGCTGTCGTGCCAGTTGCATGAGGGCATCTTACGCTGCGAGGGTGAGCACCGGACCAAGAGCGGCCGGCTGATTCCCGTGGAAGTCACCACCTCGACCATCCAGTACGACAGCCAGATTGCCGTGCTGGCCATCTTTCGCGACATCACCGAGCGAAAGGCCCTCGATCGCACCCGCCGCGAGTATGCCGAGTCGCAGGTTCGCAACGCCATGGAGATGGAATGCAAGAACCGCGCACTGTCGGAATCGGAGGCTCGGTACCGTCAGTTGACGGAGGCCAGCCTCGACGCCATCGTCGTGGCCGACGACGCCGGCCGGATCGCCCTTTTCAACCCCGCGGCGGAGAAGAGTATTCGGCTACGAATCGGCGCACGTTCTCGGGCAGCCGCTCGACCTGCTGATTCCCGGCGTCTTCGAAACTCCGGCACCTCGGTCGGGCGAGAGTGCCGCCGAGGCGGATGCAAGAGAGTCTGCCGTGATCGCGGTAAAAGAGCGTCCGCTGTCCGCGTCACCCATCGTGGGCAAGACCGTCGAGCTGATAGGCCGTAAGCGAGATTCGGCCGAGTTTCCCCTCGAGCTCTCCTTGAATGCCGTTGAGATGAACGGCCGGACGCAGTACATCGGCTCGATTCGCGACCAGACCGAACGGCAGCGGATGCGCGCCATGCTGGCGCACACCGACAAGCTGGCTTCGATCGGGCTTCTGAGCGCCGGAGTGGCGCACGAGATCAACAATCCCTTGGCTTACGTGCAGAATAACCTGGCCGTTCTGCAGCGTGAAACCAAGGGCTTGCTCGACCTGGTGAAGCTCTACGAGTCATCCTTCGAGTTGCTCGAGCGCTCCGATCGCGACGCCGGCCGCCGGATCGATGAGCTGGCTGAAGAGATCGACTGGCCCTACATTCGAGACAACCTTGACCAGATGATCGACCGCACACGCACGGGAGTGAAGCGAGTTGCCGGCATCGTTGAGAAGATGCGCGGGCTGGCGCGTACCGCGCCTCCCCAATGGGCCGACGTCTCGCTTGCGGACCTGATCGAGAACGCCCTGGAGATGATGCGGGGCCGGCTCAAGCACCAGCAGGTCGAGGTTTCCGTGCAGAATCCATGACACGACCCGAATCGAGTGCGTGCCCGATCAGATCGGACAGGTCTTGCTCAATCTGCTCATTAATGCCCTGCAAGCCATCGAGAGCTCTGGACGACAGGAAGGGGGCCAGATCAAGGTCGAACGCTCGACACATGGGCCCGTGGGTGGCGATCTCGGTCGCCGACAATGGACCTGGGATCGAGCCCGAACATCGTGGACGGCTTTTCGATCCCTTCTTCACAACCAAACCGGTGGGCGAGGGAACCGGGCTGGGGTTGGCGATCAGCCACGGCATCATCACCGGCCACGGGGGCCGGATCGAAGTCGAAAGCCGGCCCGGCGAGGGCGCCTGCTTCCGGATTCTGCTCCCAGAGCACCCTTATTCAAACCCTTCCCATCCATCACAATCGCCGGCTCTCCCCGCGTCTCCCGCATGACCGGGTGGCCGGGGAATGCTACAATGGAATATCTGGGAGCGATCGGGAAACAGGGGTAGGACGCATTGTCCGTAGCGGAAGCCCGGATTCCGCAGCCGGCCGGCCGCCGACGTGGCGCGGTCTCTGTTTCGTCTGTCTCCACCGCCGGTTTCGCCTGACACTGACCGCCCGACGCCCGGTTCAAGAAGGAATCTCTCCTATGACGGCCAGAGCGAAGCACTGCGTTCTCATCGTGGACGATGAGCCCAACGTTTGCGATTCCGTGCATGATTTACTGCGCCGTGAATTCCGCGTGCTGAAAGCTCACAGCGCAGAGGCAGGCTATGAGCTTCATGCAGCAAGAGGAAGTGCATATTGTCATGTCCGACCAGCGGATGCCGCGGATCTCGGGCGTGGAACTGTTGACCAAACTCAAAACGCGCTATCCGCACGCCGTCCGGATGCTCTTCACCGGCTTCGCCGACCTTGAATCGGTGATCGCGGCGATCAATCAGGGCCATGTTTTCCAGTTCGTGCGAAAGCCGTGGCAGCCGGAAGAGCTGCTTCTGGCGGTCAGGCAGGCCGCCGGCGAATATGATCGTCTGGAGATGGCCGCGCTTGAGCGGGAGCAGCTTGTCGAGGAAATTGGCGGGCTGAAGACGCGTCTCACCTCGCTCGAATCGGAAGTCCGCCGGCTGCAAGGCAGCACCAGCGATTCCTGACCTTCGGCCACGCGAGAGTGGTGACCGACCACCGGATCGATCAGGCGTGACGTTCAGACAACGGCGACCCTTGTAGGCAAGCTCGATAAGATGAAGCTGGAACGCCCAACTCCTCTTCTGAAATCTATTCTCTACGGCGTAACTCGCCTGGACCGTATCATACTGGAGGAGTAAAGAGCGGCCAGAGTCTTGCCTGTTGACAGGTCAGGGTTTGGTTCTGGACGACGACGCAAGTGGGAGCGATAACGATTCATGGATCTGACGAGCCAATCTCGAACCGGATCGAAGATTCTGGAGCGCAAGCTCCCGGACGCGATAACCTGAGCGGGGGGAGCCGCCTGATCACAGGCGGAGCAGAGCGGATGGAGCAGCGGCCGGCATACCTTACTGATCGTCGATGATGAGGTGGACGTACTGGAAAGCCTGCGGCACCAGTTCCACCGTACGTACCGGGTGCTCACGGCCAGCACGGGCGCTCAGGCGGTCTCCCTGCTGAATGAACATCAGGTCCAGTTGATCCTCTCCGATCAGCGGATGCCGGGGATGTCCGGAGATGCGTTCCTCAGCCAGGCGCGGCGGCTTCAGCCCGACGCCATCCGCATGCTCTTCACCGGCTACGCCGACATCCAGGCGGTGATCAACGCGGTCAACGAAGGGCACATCTTCCGCTACATCCTCAAGCCCTGGGACACCGTCGAGCTCGAGGGAATCATTCATCAGGCCGCCGAGCAGTATGAGCTGCTGGCCGAACGGAAGAGGTTGATCGCCCAGCTCCAGACGGCCAACGTACAACTGTTGCGGGCCAACGACGAGCTGGCCCGCGCGGGCAGCTCAAAACGGCCTTCATCGAAGTCGCCAGCCACGAGTTCAATACCCCGATCACCCTGGTTCTTGGCCTGACGGAGCTGCTCAAGCTGGCCAACCCTGACCGCGCCGACGACGAGCGCGAGATCCTTCGCCAGATCACCACCAGCGGCCGGCAATTGTCGCGGCTGGTTACCAACATGCTCACACTGTTACGTGCTGACGATTTCCGCCGCACCTTGAAGCGTACTCCGGTTGATCTCAACGGATTGCTCCAGGGGGTGGTCGACCAGGTTCGGCCGTTCATGGTGGCCAGACACCTCCATCTTCGGCTTGATGTCGCTCCGAACCTGGGGGCATTCGAGATCGACGCCGACAAGATCAGCACCGTGCTTGTCAATCTGCTCACCAACGCAATCAAGTTCACGCCCGACAATGGCCAGATCGAGCTAGCCGCCGACCTGGACGGGGAAGAGGACGGTGCCCGGATCAGGGTTGAAGACCGGGGTGTGGGGCTGGAACCCCAGGCGCTCGAGCACCTGTTTCAGCCGTTTTTCACCCAGTTCGATCCCAGCCGTCACTCGTCGGGCGACTTCGGCTTTTGCAAACGCGGGCTTGGTCTGGGGCTCTCCATCTCGAAGCAGTTCGTCGAGATGCATGGAGGCCGGATTCTGGCGGAGAGCGTGGAGGCTGGCGGCACGCGAGTCACCGTGCGGTTTCCACGCCGCGTCAGCTCACCCGGCGAAGAGCTATCCGAGCCCGTCACCGTACCGGGTCAGTCACCGCGCGAGGAGGCCTCGGCCTAGCCGCGGCTCGCCGGTCTGCGGCGAAACCCGCGGTTGGAGCCGGATCCCGGTCTTGCTTGGTTTTTTTTCACGAGAACGTCAGATGCCCACAGCGCTGATCGTCGAAGACGAACCCGAAGCCAACAAGCTCATGGGCATGCTGCTGCGGTTGCGGGGCTACCAGACCCAATCCGCCTTCACCGCCAAAGAGGCCCTTGAACTCGTCGAGGAAGGGCATCCGGACATCATTTTCCTCGACCTGATGCTCCCCGACCTGAACGGCCATGAGGTTTGCAGGATCCTCAAGTTGACGAAGGGAACGACCCTGATCCCCCTGGTGATCGTCACCGCGCGGATCGCCGCCGAGAACCGCATGGAGAGCTTCCGCTTCGGCGCCGATGATTACATCGCCAAGCCGTACACGCCCGACCAGATCTTCCAGGCCGTGGAGCAGGCGATCGAATGGCTCGAGCAGGCGAAATCGGGGCAGATCCAGGAAGCAGTGCCCTTTCAAGGCAACGACGACGGCGAGATTGTGCGCCGCGTGGGGCAGCTACGCAGCCTGGTGTTCGCCCGCACTTCGCTTGACCTGGAATCCGCAAGGCGCATTGGCCGCGCCGTCGTGGAGATCTGCGCCTGGCCTCCGACCGGGCGCGGAGCCAAAAGGATGAAACCGAGTGCAACCTGGTTTATACCCTCACATCCGAGCGCCTCGTTTTGACTTTTCGGGGCCCGGAAGCCTGGTTAAGCGGTATTCGCCGCCTCCAAGAGCAAGACGGGCGAAGCGCCGTGGCAGCAGCCGAGTTTGACGAGATCCAGACCGATGAAGCCGGCGGCGGTCTTGCGCTGATCAAGAGTTTCCCCTCGAGCTGACCTTGTCCCACCCGGAGGCGAGCACGGCCATGACCGAAGTGCAGGGCCAGAGCCGCGAGGGTCTTGAAGACTTCGGCTCACGCAAGGTTCTGAACGCCGACCTGGCGCTAATTTTGTGTGCTCGAGCTTGGGGCTTGCCCGGCCAGACAGCGGCGGTCGAACCTGTGCGGGCGCCGGCAGTAGAGCCGAACTCGACTCGTTCGCCCTGGGGATGGCTCGAACTATCCTGGCGCGATCGCACGCAAGCAGCCTGGGACACGGCGAAGGGCCAGGACAGCCCGGTTCAGGCTCTCGATCTGCTGCGTGGCTCTCATCGCTCTCAGTGCCGGGCCGACCTTCGCCAGGTGCACCCAAGCTGGTGCGATCGTGCGCTTCAGGATGAGTCTCCGGCGGTCAGGCGGCTGCTTGCCTCAGCCTCCCATCAGGCCAGAGCCCAAACCGCTTCGGCCGTCGAGACCGGCAATCTCGAGCTTCCCGAGCGAGCGGTCGAGCGTGATCCCGACCCCGAGGTGGCGATCTGGGTTCGCGCCCTCTGGACCGAACGGCTGGTCGGCGGCGAGCCGGTTTGTCATGATGAGCCGCCCGTCATCATCGCGGTGAAGAGCTTGTCGAATCTGGAACGATACCGCCTCTGCCAGGCGGTTGGGCTGGCCAAGATGATCCTGGCGGCCGGCCTGGAATCCATGACGGCCGGAGGGCCCGCGGTCCAGGCACGCAGTGCGTGGCTGGGCGGAAAGTTGAAATCGCTCGACGCCAGGGCCCACGAATGGGCCCGCCGGGAAGTCCAGAAAATGGCCGGGGCGGGGTTTTCTTCTAGACGCCAACTCGCCCTCATGGGACTGGCCACTCTGGCCCGCCTGCTGGCCGATTGCGACCCGTTCCGGACGCGCTGGACTCTGCAGCACCTTCCCTACCCGATCGCCAAGCGGATCCGGTCGCTCATGCCCAGCCCCGAAAGGCGCTCGATTGGTGTCTCCAGCCTGGAGTCGTTGATCTTGAAAACAGCCTGGGAACGGCTCAACCTGGAACATCACATCACCCTTGAGCACGCCGACAGCCACGTGAGGGATCGGGATGTCGACTGACCACGGCGCCTACCTCGAAACCCCAGACCCCGACCCTCAAGGCCGGCTCTCGGCCGATGGTGAGACTGCTGGCCATGCGCCTCTTGATCTGTGGGATTGGCTCCCTCGCCTGTCGCTCCGGCAGGTACGCCTCGAAGAGCACCTGGACCGGTGGAAACGCCATGAGGTGCTCTCTCACTCGTTGTCATGGCTCGAAGCCAGGATGGGCGCGGCGATCGATCTGGGCACTCCCGAGATCATCTGGCGGGGTTCGGGCCTCAAACGCCCCGGCTTGATCGTCCAGTTTCGCCGGCCCAGGCTGAACACACGGCTGGCGTTTGGCCTGGAGGTTCCCCTGGCGCACGCCGTCGTTGATCGCCTGCTGGGCTACGATCGCTCCCTCGCCGAAAGCCGCCTTCAGCTCACGCCGGTTGAGTGGGGCGTCTGGACGTACCTGGTGGTGCAGGCTCTCGAGGGCATGGTTGATCATTCGACCGAACCGGAATCCCACTCCCCGTCGCACGGAAGCTCGCCGGATCGCCTGGACTTCTTGCTCGACCGCGTGGGTCCAGACCCGTTCGATGCCGCAGGCCTGGGCTCCCTGGTGACGATCCGCTGGCCCGTCCGGGTCGCCTCGACTACGGCCGCCGCGCGGCTCTGGCTTCCCGAGTCGATGATCTGGCCGCCGCCGGAGTCGCAACCGCCCGAAAAACGTGGTGACCGCGCCGCAAGCCCGCCATCGGCAACCGAATATGGCTCGCTATGGCGCGCCGAGGCAGGGCTGGTGACCATGTCTCAGGGACTGAGACGGCTTCGGCCCGGCGGGGTCTTGCCCGTCTTCGGCTCGGTACTGGGGGGCACGCCCCAGAGCCCGAGCGGACCGATCACCCTGGCCTGCGACCTGTCCGGCACATCAGATCGCTTCCTGCTGCCCGCCGAGACGGTGCCAGACTCGATGGGCCGGCTCGTCCGGCTCACCGGTGAACTCCGTCGCCAGGCGAAACCCCGCGAACCCCTGACCCTGGGGATCAACAAAGCCATGAATGTGAATCCATCATCCGCCACCGGCGAGGGCGCCTCGCCCGGAATCTCCCCCGAGCTTTCACCGCTCGACGTGCCGGTCACCCTGACCGTCGAACTCGGCCGGGTGAACCTGTCGCTGAACCGCCTGGCCGACCTCAAGCCGGGCGACGTCATCGAACTGGGCCGCCATAGTCGTGAACCCGTCGAGCTCGACATCGAACGGGCGCCTGGTCGCCCGCGGCGAACTGATCCTCATCGACACCGAGCTGGGAGTTCGGGTGACACATGTTTTCTTATAACCGTACGATAGCAGCGTGCACCGAAATGACTGTGTTCCCTTGATCATGGAGCCAACGAAATGCCTTTCGGCTCGTTTCGATCGATCCGGGAGATCGCCACGACGTTTCAGATCACGCTCAAACTTGAGCCATTTCTGCAGCCTTTGCCGGTTGCCGTCGATGAACGGTTTGTCGACGATCTGAGCTTCACGCGCTCGAATGTGGCCGTCCGGGTCTCGGAGGCGGCCATCGGTGAATTCCTGGTCGCTCCGGTGCTCAAGCAAGTATGGCGGCCCTTATAGTGATGTGCTCACCTTCTGGAGTCATATTCCGCTTGGAACCCAGGAACCATTGATCGGATTCGCCGACTATGTCTTTTGCCGGCGATCCGCGCTGGGCCTGGTTCTTGATCAGCCCTATGTGATTGTCGTGGAGGCGAAGAAGGACGACTTCGAGGGAGGTTGGGCCCAATGCCTGGCGGCAATGCTCGCCGCGCAGCGCATGAACGATGATCCGGCCCGGACGATCTTCGGCATCGTCTCAAACGGCAACTCCTGGCAATTCGGCAAGCTCGATCAGGCCGTTTTCACTCAGGAGCTGCGCGATTTCGTGATCTCGGATCCGGCCGAGCTGCTAGCTGCTCTCAATGCGGTTTTCGACCAGGTTCGGGAACAATTGACGGCCGGCGCGGCATTGTGAAACGTCCGATGGTCGCGGGTCTCTGACCCGCCCATAGTTGTCAGCCACTCACACCGGATAAACCACCTGGATCAGATTCTCGAGAGCAAGCGTTTGCAGTCCCGTCAAGGCAGCGGAGATCGCCAGCACCTTGGGCCCACCACCCAGGCGATCAAGGCCCTGCTCCGGCAGCGGTCAAGAGCGGCGGCAAGAAGACCATCCACAGCCGCGCCACTTCGCCCATGTTGCGGCCAACCAGATTCATGACGACAAGAACCCCCAGTGTGATCCAGGCGACGCGGGGAGCGGAGCGGGGCGTGAGCAGGCCGACTACGCACCAGACGGCCGCTGGCAGGCCCATCGCGATGGCCAGCTCGATCGGGTTGATCGCCAGCCACGCAAGATAGGTCCTGGGATACTCCACGTAAAACCGAGCGTGATTTTTCAGGTTCCAGCTCCAGACGATCACCGGGTTGGCACCGGTCACGATCCACCCCAGCGCGGTGAGCGACAGGAACCCCGCTCCCACGGCCATGATCAGGGCAGCCTTCCGGGCCAGGCTGTGCGACGGAGCAAGCACGATCACCAAGGCGACGACCAGCCCGAGGGGCAAGAACGCCAGCGTGAAGATCATGCCAAATGCAAGAACAAGCCCTGACATCACCGCCAGAGCCAGGGCGATCGGATACCGGCCGCCACCGGCCAGTCGCCGCGCGGCCCACGCCGCCAGCGCCAGGGCCGACGTTCGACAGCAAGGGATACGCCGTATCCGCGCCAGGCTGAAACAGGTTCACCGCCGAGGCTAGCGGCCATAACGCCGCCGCGGCCCAGGCTGCCCCGCGCAGCCAGCTCCGAGCGGGCCAGCAGGTACAGCGGAACCACCGTCCCGGCGCAGGCAAGCAGCGTGAGCAAACTGTACAGGACGAGTGAAGCTTGGTCGGCGCGGGATCGGCCGCCGGTCCATCTTCTCGAGCTGCCGAAAGCCCTGGGCCGTGGAGACCGGCATCCACCGGACCAGCAGTTCGACCGTCCCCGAGTTTCGATCCATCGCCCGCAACAGGAAGCTGTGGACGGCAATCAGGCCCGGCGGGTGCGTGCCGATATGCAGTGAGTCTTGACGTTGAATCCAGTCGGGATACTCTGCCAGGAATCGCCACGGGTCGCTCACCGCCTGTTCCTTGGCAATCTTGTAATACCCCGTTGAGGGAGTGAAGTAATTCACATAGGCCCATTTCGTCAGGTCGTACTCGTCGGGCGCCCCGCGGGAATGAAAAACTGGACCACGACCGCCGCCGCCAGCAAGCCAGCAAGCCAGCAGGCTTCTCGAAGACGACTTACGGCCTTGGCCCCCATCGCCCGCAGGCCTATGCCCGCGAAGCCGCAGTACAAGACAACCGCCAGGACGGCCATCAGGAGCCCTTCAGGCGATGGCAAGGCCGAGATCCGAAGCCATTCCCATTCGCCCCGGACACCCAGCGGGATTGCCTTGGTGCGGCAAGCCACCAGGAGCAGAATGACCAGCAAGGCCTGGATCAACACGATCAGCCAGTGGGACCTTTTCATGGCGACGATCTTAGCGGCCGGCCGATGCGGTTGCGAGTAAGTTTCCCGGCGGGAACAGGGCCAAACGGTTGCGGGCGGACCCGGGTCATGGTCTGATCGTGAGTTGTCAACGCGTTCCGCCGCCAGGGAGATCTTGCTCATGCATTTTGACGATTCGGTCGCCAGGCACCACGCGAATTCCGAGAACCTTCCCTGGTGGAAGGGCCTCACGAGCTACCAGTGGTTCGTGTTCGCGGTCGCCTCGCTGGGCTGGCTGTTTGACACGATGGACCAGCAGCTCTTCAACCTGGCGAGAATCTCGGCAGTGCGGTCGCTCTTGGGCGCCACGCCGGGCGACGAGGCCATGACGCGACAAGTCAACGAATACGGCGGCTACGCGACCACCATCTTCATGATCGGCTGGGCCCTGGGCGGCATCTGCGTTCGGCATCCTGGGAGACAAGCTGGGGCGAGCCAAGACCATGCTCCTGACCGTCCTGTGCTACTCGGCCTTCACCGGGCTGTCGGCGCTGTCGGTCGGCGTCTGGGATTTCGCATTTTACCGCTTCCTGACCGGCCTGGGAGTCGGCGGCCAGTTCGCGGTGGGTGTGGCGCTCGTGGCCGAGGTCATGCCCGATCGCTCGCGTCCTTTCGCCCTGGGCTGGCTGCAGGCCCTCTCCGCTCTCGGCAATATGCTGGCGGCTCTGGTGGGCATCTCGCTGGGCAAGCTGCAAGAAGCGGGAACGATCGGCAGCGCCTGGCGGGCGATGTTCCTGATCGGCCTGGCCCCCGCGGCCCTCGCCATCCCGATCTTCCTGAGACTGAAAGAGCCCGAGCGATGGAAGGCCGCCGTCAGGGAGGAAGAGCAAGAGCTGGCGGGCGACCCGAAGCGCGCACACAAGCTGGGCTCGCTCGCCGAGCTTTTCGGCGACCCTCGGTGGCGGCACAACACCATCGTGGGCATGCTGCTGGCGTTCTCGGGCGTGGTGGGCCTTTGGGGCATCGGCTTCTTCAGCTTCGACCTGGTCGACCTCGTCTTCCGGAAGCATTTCCAGGGGCAAGGCTTCTCGGCGCAGGAGATCGCCGGCAAGCTCACAACCTGGAAGGGGATCACGTCGCTCCTCCAGAACGCTGGGGCATTCTTCGGCATTTACGCGTTCGCACGCATCACTCACCACATCGGCCGCAAGCCGGCCTTCGCGATCTCGTTCGTCATCGCGGCAATCTCGACGGCCTTCACGTTCTGGTTCCTCGACGAGTTCTGGCAGATCTTCGTCTTCATCCCGATCATGGGCTTCTGCCAGCTTGCCCTCTTCGGCGGCTATGCGATCTACTTCCCCGAGCTCTTCCCGACTCGGCTTGCGCAGCACGGGCACCTCGTTCTGCTACAACGTGGGCCGGCTGGTCGCCGCCGTCGGGCCATCCGCGCTCGGCCTGCTCACCAGCAAGGTCTTCCACGGATATCCCGAGCCGATGCGCTACGCCGGCGTGGCCATGTGCCTGGTCTTCCTCGTGGGCCTGCTGGCCTTACCGTTCGCACCTGAGACGCGTGGGCAGCCGTTGCCGGAGTGAAAGTATTGCGAATTTTTGATCGGTCCGCACAGCGGACCCTACTTGGGTTTGATCTGAAGCCGCTTGATCAGGGCTTCGCGGAGGGTTTGCTCATCGAGCCTGGCGCCTTCGGGACGCTTCATTTCCTGGATCCAGAATTCGACGAGGTCCCTGAGGATCGCTTCATGATTCTGAGGGCTCACGGACTGGAGCGATCTGGCGCAAGGACGATTCCTGCAGCATTGAATTGAGGACGGTCTGCATCGGGGCAGCCAGCCGGTCGAGCTCGACGGTCTTCTTGACCACGTCGTTCCGCCCCACGACCAGGCGGTCTCCGGGGAAGAGCTGGTAGTTGGCCGTGAGGTCTCCCTTCTCGCGGATCGCTTCGAGGTCCACCTTGTAAACCCTCGCCGGCTTGCCTCCCCGGAGCGGGCGTACCAGGTGGATGTCCTTCGGTTCGGCTGTCGGGATCAGGCCACCCGCGAAGTGGAGGGCATCGCAGAACAGTCTCTTGTCCGGTGAAAGGCAGCCGGCCGGGAGCGCCGACGTCGCCCTCGACGTAGTAATTCTTGGAATTGTAGGCCGTCACATCGACGAAGACGCGATCGGTTTCCTCGGGAGGTGAGGGTTTGCCAGGAATCGCTGCTTCAGCCTGTTCAGCAGGCCGGCTTCCGCTTCCTTCCCCTTGGCTTGAATCTCGATCGTGATGGTGATCTGCCGCCGGCTTCGAGAGGGATCTGACGGGCTTTTGGGCTCCTCGGGTTTCTTCTCTTCCTGCGCCTCGCTGTCATCGCCTGCCTCGCTCTGCGGGACCGAATTCGCCTGCCGGATGATCGCTTCTCTCGTTCCACTGCCGATCGGACGAACCCTGTAGCCCGATGGGACAGTGCGCTTCTTGCCGGCTCCGCCTTGGGCTTCGGCTCTTCGTCCCGCTGGAATGGGTTGTCCCCGTCGCGGAGGATTCGGGATTGGACGCAGGCTGGCAGCGTTCTCCGTCGCGTGATCTCGATGAGTCCCAGCACTTCGTCGGTCAGGAATCTCCTCAGATGCTTGATGATCTTTACCTTCGCCTGCCTGATCGTCAGCCCCCTGACGTGAACGTCGCCATAGAATCCCAGGCTGATCGTGCCGTCAGGACGGACCAACCTCTCCCCCGAGATCGGTCGGCCGGGAAGGCCTCCAGCACTTCGACGAGCACGAGATCCGGCGGTTCGATGACGTATTCCGGAGCATCGATCATCGCCCCTTCATGCGGCGGCGGATCGTCCGGGATCGGCGGCACGGGATGGGGTTTGAGGTCGTACGCCTCGAGCAACTTGTCGATCTTTGCCTCCACTCGCGCTGCTCGTCCAGGTCCTGCGCGGCCGGATCGGCGCAGCCGGCTTGGCCTTCTCCTTGGGCGGCGGGCTCGGCACCGATTTGGCCGGCTCCTGCGGACCGGCCGGCATCATCCGGCTCGTGAAGAGGACGACAAAAAGCACGCACGTTGCGGCGGCAAGTTTTTTGGCCCATTGACGGCTCATGAATCGATGCCCCTGAATGCAGTTTAGCACAGATTGATCGGAGAGAGACGTGACGATTCAAGAAGCAGCGTAGCCGTCGACGCAATTGAACCGCAAGTGCCGGCATGATCGGCTCGACCGCCGCGGATTCCGCTTGCCCGCGGGGCCGCGCCGCATCAACAATGGCAGCGGGTCTCGATTTCCTTTCCAGATCGGACTGGCGATCAAGTCGAGTCGAAACGAGAGGCGCAATGCCTTGGAAAAGGAGACGATGATGAGCGTGCGAGGCAATCGAAGGGAATTTCTGGGCGACGTCGGGCGCGGGATGCTCGTGGCTACGGTGGGTTCGACGGCCGCGGCTGACATGGGGCTGGCCTCGGTCTGGGCTGGCGACGAGCCCGAGCGTCTCAAGTTCGGGCCCATTGAGCCTCTGGTCACGCTCATGGAGGAAACGCCGCCGGCCAAGATCGTCGGCCTGATCGTCGACCAGCTCAAGCAAGGCACCGAGCTGAAACGCCTGGTCGCCGCCGCCGCCCTGGCCAACGCCCGCACCTTCGGCGGCGAAGACTACGTGGGTTTCCACACCATGATGGCCTTCGCCCCCGCGTTCCACATGTCGCGCGAGCTGCCCGAGGCCAAGCGGCCGCTGCCTGTCATCAAGGTCATGGTTCGCAATACGAGCCGGATCCAGGAAAGCGGCGGATGCAGCCACGAAGTGCTTCGCCCCGTCGCGCCTGAACAGATCTCTCCAGGCCAGTGCTGTGGTGAAACCCTTCGCGACGCCGTGCGGGCCAAGAAGACCGACGTTGCCGAGAAAACCTTCGCCGCGCTGGCCGCTCGAGGACCGGAAGAGGCGTTCAACGACCTGCTCTTCGCCGTCCAGGACAATACCGAGGTCCACCGTACTGTGCTTCCCTACCGCGCCTGGGACCTGCTCTCGCTGATCGGCCCGGAGCACGCCCATACCCTGCTGCGGCAGTCGGTGCGTTACTGCGTCAAGAGCGAGCGCGACTGGAAGCACACGGCCGAGCAAGACAAGCCGCGCGTGCTCTTGCCTAAACTGCTCGATCAGTATCACCTGGTCGGCAAGCCGCTGGGCACGAAAGCGGCCGAAGACGGCTGGGTCGATCGCATGAGCAAGACCATCTTCGAGGGCACGCCCGAGCAAGCCGCCGAGGCCGCCGCCGCCGCGCTCGCCGAGGGAATGGCCCCCGACGCGGTGGGCGAAGCGATCGCCTTGGCCGCCAACCAGCTTGTCCTTCGCGACGCCGGCCGCACGGCCAGGGAGGTCCAGCCCAACAAGCCGCTGGGCAGCGTGCATGGTGATTCGATCGGCGTTCACGCCTGTGATTCGGCCAACGCCTGGCGAAACATGGCCCGCGCGGCGAACCCCAGGAACACGGTTGCCTGCCTGATCCTGGGCGCCTACCAGGTGGCCTACGACCGCGTCAACCGCGGTGGCGACTTCCTGCACTGGTCGCCCCGGCCGCTGGGCGCTGACCTCGACCCGATCAAGGACATCGAGCCCGCGAAGCTCCTGGCCCAGCTTGATGCCGCCATCCGCGCCGGCGACCAGGCCCGCGCCTGCGCGGTCACGCACCGGATCGGCACGCTCGACCAACCGGCCCGCCCGGTGTTCGATCTGCTCTTGAACTTTGCCGTCAGCGAAGACGGAGCGCTGCACGCCGAGAAGTTTTACAGGACCGTTTCCGAAGAGTTCGCCTCGGCTCGCGCCGCCTTCCGCTGGCGGCAGCTTGTGGCGCTCTCGCGCGTCACCGCCAGCGAGTTCGGCCGGCCCGCCGCCGGCATCGCCGAGGCCCGCGAGCGGCTGCGGATCGGCTGACCAAGCTTTCGCCGCGTGAGAGAAGCTGACTCAAGGTTTCTCTTCACGCGGCGAACATACGTGTGAGCCATTGCCGGCTCACAGACCCGCATCAAGGAAAAGGCTGACACGCAATGGAATCTTTCGAGGAATATGCACGCCGGGTACCGCCACGCGGGCGGCCGAGCGAAGCCTGGCAGAGGTACATCCCCCTGATCCCCTGGGCCATCGGAGCACTGCTCCTGCTGGGCCTGATTTTTGACTCGTCGTACACCGTCGAGCCGCACGAACAGGCGGTCGTGCTGCGGTTTGGCAAGTACCACGCCACCACCACGCCCGGGCTGCACTTCAAAATGCCCATGATCGACCAGGTGATGAAGGTGAGCATTGAAGAGCACGGCCTGCGCTTGCCCTTCGGTGCGCTGTCTTCGGGCGAGAACGCTCCGGAATTCACTCGCCAGCAGGACGACGAGACTCTCATGCTCACCGGCGACCTGAACACCGCGTCGGTCGAATGGACCGTGCAGTGGAAAGTGACCGAGCCTTCGCAATACCTGTTCCGCTTCCCCCTCGTCCACAGCGACGAGTTCGCCGCCGACCTCATCACGTTCGTGGCCCGCACGGTGATGAATCGCCTCGTGGGCGATTACTCGTTCGACGAGGTGATCGGTCCCAAGCGCGGAGACATCGCCAACGAGGCCCGCACCGACACTCAGCGCATCCTTGAAGCCTACCAATGCGGGATCACCATCACGGCCCTCCAAATGCAGCGCGTGATCCCTCCCGACCGGGTCAAGCCGGCGTTCGACAAGGTCAACGCCTCGATCCAGGAGAAGCAGAAGCTGGAAAACGAGGCCGAATCGGTCCGTAATAAACTCCTTCCCGAGGCCCGCGCCTCGAGGGACAAGTTGATCCGCGAGGCCGAGGGATACGCCTCTCGCCGCCGCGCCGAGGCCCAGGGCGAGATCGAGGCTCTGCTCGCCAAGTATCACGCCTATCAGCGAGCGCCCGAAGTGACCCGCCAGCGCCTTTACCTCGAGGCCATGCAAGACCTGCTTCAAACCGTGAAGGATAAAACGATCATCGATGCCGATCTCAAGCAGGTCTTGCCCCTCTTGAGCCTCGATTCGAAGGGAGAGAAGGGGAAATGACCCGTCGTCAACGAGTCGCCATCCTGATCGGGGTACTCCTGGTCCTGCTCGTTCCTCTGGGCCAGACCGTCTGCTACACGGTGAGCGAGCGCGAGCTCGCCGTGCTCTTGCAGTTCGGCCAGCCTGTCGCCAGCCGCACCGAACCAGGGCTTTATTTCAAGCTTCCCTTCATCCAGGAAGTGCTGAGGTTGCCCAAGACCCTTCAGGTCTGGCATGGGACCCGACAGTCGGAAAAGCTGGTCGACGTGCCCACCGCTGATGGCAAGAAGGTTGAGGTCACCGTCTGGGCCGTCTGGAAGATTACCGACCCTGTGCAGTTCGTCGCCACGTTGCGCACGGTCTCCAACGCCGAGTCGCGTGTCAAGGAATTCGTGCGCAGCATGGCGCGCGACACGATCACCACGCACAACCTGGCCGAGATCGTCCGCAGCACCAACCGCAAGATGACGTACACGCTCGGCCTCCCTCCCGAGATGATCGCCGCCGCGGCGGGAGCCTCCGGGCCCGGCCGTGCCTTGCCGGCGAAAGAGCTTGAGCAGGCCATCCCCGATTTCGTGGTTCCTCCGGAAGCGCGCGAATCGGTCTCCGCAGGGCCGGCTCAAGATCATGGACCAGATCAAGCAAGACGCCCAGCACGCCCTGGCCCAGGACGGCAACAAGGCCGGCCAGTCGAGGGGACGGGGGATCGAGCTCGTCGATGTCGGACTCTCGCGCATCGAGTTCGTGCCCCAGGTACGCGAGGCCGCCTTTGACCGTGCCGTGTCGCTGATGGAAGCGATCGCCACCAAGACCACCAGCGAAGGCGAGCAGCGCAAGAAAGAGATCATCAACAAGACGGGGGCCGAGGTGCAGAAGATCGAGGGTGAAGGCAAGCAGGAGGCCAATATCCTCAAGGGCAAGGCCGACGCCGAGATCATCGACTCCTACGCCAAGGCCATCCGCGAAACCGGCGAGTTTTACAACTTCATCCGCACCCTCGAAGTCTACAAGGAAGCCTTGAAGGGCGAGACCCGCCTCATCCTCACCACCGACAGCGCTCTCTTACGCCTGATCAAGAACCTCGAGCCGCTGAAGCTTGAGAACAAGCCCAGCCCGCTGGCGGCTTCTTCTTCGGCGAGCTCCGGACAAGCCGCCGCAACCACCCCGGCGGCGTCGAGGCATAGCCCCTAGACCAAGTCATTGCTTCGATGTCTGCCGCGCGGTGAAATGGATGAAGCGACGAGGCTGATGGAATCACTGGGTTCACCTTCTCCAGGAGACCTCTCATGAGACATTGCATCAGAAGCGCCACTGCGTTTGTGGCCATCGCACTACTGGCAGTTTTCGTCCACGCCGCCAGGTCGCAGACGCCCAAGGCCGACGACGAAGCCATGGCGCTGGCGACGAAGCTTACCACGGAGGGCGCGGCCACGTTTGACAAGCTCGACGCCAAGGCGATGGCCGCCTACTACACTGAAGACGCCGAGATCGCCCTGATGACCAGGGATGGCAACACATTCAAGGTCCAGAATTATATTGGCCGCGAGAAAATTGAAGAAGCCTACGCCGAGATGTTCAAGAAGCCCGAGACGATCAAGTCAAAGAACACCGTCGAATACGCCAAGCTGCTTGCGCCCGACGTGCTCGTGATCGCCGGCACATTCGACATCAACACACTCAAGCCTGATTCGCCCAAGATCCCCTTCTACCAGACGCGCGTCAAGGAAGGGGACAAGTGGCTGATGTCGAGCCTGCGGATTTACTTCCTGCCCAAGAAGCCGTAGAACCAACTCTGAGGTGGTCGTTCAAACGGCAGCGTTCCAACCCGCAATCTTCTTCTGCGCGGTGGATTGCGGTCCGATTAGCACCTTGAAGGTCAGCCGGCCTCACCCTGGGACGGAAGACCAGGCGTCAGGTGATCCTTCACGAACGATCGAAACGATCGGATCCAGATCGTCTTGTCGGCATTTCTCCCCTGCTCAAGGAACTGGCCGATGGCATCAGCGGAGAGACCGGGGAAACTCCGGCTGGTCTCGCAGGACTGATACCCATACGCCTCAAGTTGAAGTATCTCCAGAGAACGGCCGTCGTAACGCCAGACCTCGGGAACTCCCAGGGCAGCAAAGATCTTGAGACGGTCGACGGAAACGCTTGTCACGTCCACTTCAATGATCAGGTCGGGAACCGGGTCGACGCTCAAGTCGAGCTCGCGCTTGTTTCGAATGAGCAAAGCACGCTCGTGTAGCCAGTAGCATTGGTCAGGTTCGGCCCCTTTGTCCAGATCTTGCCGCTTGTGACGAGTGGTGCCACCTCCCTCAACGGTGATTCCGAGCTCTTCAGTGAGAGTGTTGACCATCCGGCCGAGGAGGTAAGTATCCCGTTCGTGCCCGAGCGACGGCATGTAGACCTCCATGGTCCCTTGATCATAAGTTACGCGGATCGGCCGCTCCCCCACGATACGGATCATGGCCTCGTAGTCGTCCCAGGTTACGTCGTCAAAGACCACACCGGACGAGTTCGTCGGCGTTTCAGGCTCGTGCATCGTGACGGTTGCCATGGATCAATATCCTCCCGCCCCCATCTCGCTCAGGCATTCACAACCTTGTGCTGCGCCGAGAATCGCCGGCCGCGGGGCGACTTGTAGTCGAAATGGCCCAGGCCCAAGGCGCCGGCAAGGGCGATATGCTGCGGCTGGCGGACGTCGAAGCCTTCCTTGCCGAGGGGGTCGATCGCAACCTTGCCCGATGCAGCGACCGGCGGCAGCTTCTCCAGCACTCGCTTGGCGTCGACGATATCCCACTCGACGTGATCGAGCGCCACGGGGTCGGTGGCCAGCAAGAGGGCGTTGTATTCCCAGCACCACTTGCCCTTGTCGCGCGCCCAGGCGAACGGCCCACCCTGATACACCGCGCGGATGCCGTCCATGATCTGGAGCACGAACTTCGAGCGGATGGTCGGGTGGCTGACCACCTGGGGGATGAACTGGTTGCAGACGTTGGTGAAGCTGTTGCTGTGCGAGCGGGCCACGTTGTTCACCGACCCGTGGCTCATGTTTTTGAGCGCGCCGGTCACACCGCCTGAGCCGTGATCCTTGACGACCGGGATGGCCACGATCTTGTTCACCACCTTGGTGACCAGTTTGCCCAGGTGGGAGCGGTACTTGCGGTCGTCCTTGGGATCGTCTCCATAGGGAACCAGGTCCATCCAGACGAACGCATCGTGGTCGTACCCGGCGATCGGATCGCTGCGGAACGACGGATAGTCAAGCCGGAACTGGTCGCCTCCATCCGCGGTGAGCCCTCCCCAGCGGATATCGCTGGGCAGGATCTTATGATAGCCGGCGTCCATGAACTCGCTACGATAGCGGTCATAAACGAACATATCTTTCGTCTTGACGCCGGCCGACTTCAATCCCTCGATCACCTCGAGCACCAGCTCGAAAGACGAGTGCGCGTACGGCTGACCGTTGGGCACCACCTTGATCCCTACCACGTCGCCCGGCTCAAAAAATTTCCGCCAGGCGTCGACCGCGTGCGGCGCGCCAGTGAGTTCTTTAAGTCCACGGTCGAGCGTCATCTTGATGGCGTCGCGGTTCTTGACGCCGTTCTTGATCATCGACGGGTTCTTGACCTCGACCACCTGTCCCGGATAGAGCCCCGGCGCCCCGAGCTTCGACGAGACGTCGCCCGCCGCCCCCACATGCGTCAATTTCGAGCTCACACGAGCCTGAATCTCATCGCCGGCCGCTGGCAAAGCCGAGACAAGCGGCAGCGAGGCCGCTGAAGCGGCCAGGAAGTTGCGGCGATTGACCCCGCCACAAGGATAAGAATGGATCATGGTCGTTGGCCTCGTGCAAACAAGAAGACGTTTCAATGGGGGGGATTTGAAGGCGGAGCCGGCCATTCCAGCCAAGAGAGCCACGATCGAAAACAAAGTCGTGTTTCTTCGCTGGGACTACCCCGATCAATTATGCTATAGCCCAGTACCGTGTTCAACCACAAGGAAACCTAAAAGGCAAAGTCTTATCGAGTTAAGAGTTCGACTTGGTTGGGCCGGCCCCGAGTGTCTCTTGTTTCCAGCGAATGGTGCCAAACTGGATGGTGAACGTGGATAGCTCACCGTCGGTTGCAATCGTCTCACGAGTCACTCTTGCGACGCGACCTGCCGTCTTCTCCGTCGCCCCGCTGGTGCCTCTGGTCGCCTCCATGGCGGCCGGGATCGTCGCCGACAGCTATGGCGGTTCGTTTGACACCTCGGATTGGATCACGCTGGTGCTCGCGGCGAGCACAGTCGCGGCGGTCTGCGTACGGTGGCATGCGATCTCGTGCGGGGCCATTTGCGCGGCGGTCATGGCGCTCGGAGGCGCGTGGCACCACCACCTGTGGACTGGCTATGCGTTCGACGATCTTGGCTGGAGCGTGACCGAGACGCCGCGGCCGGCGTGGGTGCGCGGGGTTATCACCGAGATGCGCGGGACGCGAAAGAGCCAGGGATACGGGCCGGGCGATCCTGAGCGCATCGTGACGCGAATGGTCATGGAGATCACCCGGATCAGCGATGGCAGCCAGTGGCGAACGGCTTCCGGGCGCGCCCTGGTGGGCGTTGCCGGCAATGTCGTGGAGATTCACGCTGGTCAGCCGGTCGAAGCGGCCGGTCAGCTCTCGCGAATCGCCGGGCCGCTCAACCCTGGCGAGTTCGATTACCGCGACTTCCTGCGCAGCCAGGGAATTCGCCTCAGACTCTCGATCGACGATCCATCGGGTCTCTCCTTGGACCGGACGGAAGCCGACTTGAGATGGCGTCGCTGGCTGGGAGACGTTCGGCAGGCTTGCCGGGCCAGGTTGACCGAGCGCCTGGGAACTCGCTCCGCACCCCTGGCTTCGGCGCTCATCCTGGGTCAGCGCGATGAGATCGACCCCGAAGACAACGACGCCTTCGCGCGAACCGGCACAACCCACCTCCTGGCCATTTCGGGCTTGCAGCTTCAGGTGCTGGCCGCCGCGCTCGCCCTCTGCTTTCGCGTTGCGGGCATGCCGCGGCGCCTTGCCTACCTCGGGGTCGCGCTCGCGACCATCGGCTATTCGGTTCTGGTGGGATTGGCTCCCTCGGTGGTTCGATCGGCCGTCATGACGATCACATTTTGTCTCGCCGCGATGGCCAGCCGCCCGGCGCGACCCGCCAATACGCTCGCCCTGGCGGGCCTGGTGACCCTGAGCTGGAATCCCTTCTTTCTCTTCGACGTCGGCTGCCAGCTTTCTTTCCTGGCCATCGCGGCTTTGATCTGGCTGGTTCCTCCGGCAATCCATGGGGTCAAAGAACTGGCCGGGAGGATTCGCGCCGCTCTGTTCGGACCAAGATCGCCACTGGACGACGTGGAGGCCCAATCCGCAACGTGGTGGAGCAAGAGCCTGCGCCGGGCTGGCGGCTGGGTCTTCAAGGGCTTGCTCGCATCGGCGGTCGTCTGGCTGGCCGCCTTGCCCTTGGTCGCACTCCGATTCCATCTTGTGTCACCGATCGCCATGTTCTTGAATCTTCCGCTGATCCCCTTGACCTCGCTGGCTCTCTTGCTGGGCGCCCTGGGGATGGGGATGGGCGTCATCTGGACTCCCTTGGGCACGCTGCCGATCGGTGCCGCCGATGCCCTGTTGCGAGCAACCGAGACGATCGTCCGGTGGGGCGTCGCCCGGCCTTGGGGACATCGCTTCGTGGCCGGACCCGGCGAGAATTGGGTGTTGGTCTTTTACGGTCTGCTCTGTCTGGCCGCGGTCATGGCGACATGCGCCGCGGGCGAGAAGCGCGGCAAGCCGCGATGGCTCCTCTGGCAATGCGCCGTCTGGTGTTCGTTGCTCGGCTGGTTCATTCCCGGCTGGATGATCGGCCGCCCAGGCGGTTCGTCGCCCTCGCCGAGTGGCGATGTGCTGGCAGTCGGGCATGGCCTGGCGGTCGTTCTTCAACTGGCCGACGGCCACACTCTGCTTTACGATTGCGGACGCATGGGTGACCCCAGCGTGGGGCGTCGGATCATCGCCCCGGCGCTGTGGAGCCGCGGGGTGACCCGGCTTGATTCGGTCTATCTCAGCCACGCCGATCAAGACCATTACAACGCACTTCCTGACCTGCTGGATCGGTTTGCGATCGGCGAGATCGCCATCCCGCCCGGATTCGCGAACGAGCATAATCCCGGCGCCCAGATTCTGCTCGACCAGGCGCGGACACACGGCGTCATGGTCCGGACGATCACGGCGCCGGCTGCGTGGAGCCAGGCCGGAGTCAACTTCCGCGTGCTCCATCCGCCCCTGGGCTGGCACCCGGAAACCTCCGACAACGCCCGCAGCCTGGTTCTCGACGTGGAGCACTCCGGCTGTCATCTCTTGCTCACCGGTGACCTCGATCAGCTCGGCCTCGTCGAGCTGGCCGCCTACCCGCAGCCCGACCCTCCCATTGATCTCATGCTGGCCCCTCACCATGGCGGACGGTCCGCGAATCCCTCCTGGCTCTATTCCTGGGCCAGGCCCCGGACCGTCATCGTCAGTCAGCGGCCCTTGGCGTCCGGGACTTCCGACGCACTGATGCCGCTGGAGCGAAGCGGGATTCCCCTCCTCCGCACCTGGCAGCGCGGGGCCGTCCACTTTCGATGGACCTCGGATCACATCATCACGGAAGGGTTCCTGGATCGTCACGATCAGCCTCGATCGTGACCCCCTGTTCTGGGGAAAAGAACAGACACTGACTGCACGCAGAACTCCGTCCGACTGCACGCCAGCAAGAACTGCGTATGGTGTCCCCGGAACTCTTGAACTCTTGGAACTCTTGGGCAGACGGTTTCGGGGCGGCGGGCGGAGTTTCTACCTGCCGTGTCAGCGCGGACCGTTTCAACGGCGGGGCGGATGAGGTTTCGGCGCGGCGAGTGGAGCGGCTTCCTCCCGCAGCTCCATCGCAAGTTCCCTCAGACTGAATTCCTGGTCACTGAAGACGCCCTCGAGTTCGTCGTGGACGGCGCAGGGATCGCCGGTCACCCCGGCCTCGGGCAGCGCGTCCATCACCAGGTCTCTGAGGTTCAGCTCGCGGTCGATGAGCATGCCATCGCCTTCCACGCCCCGGGCGAAGATCGCCGAGTCGATGATCGGCGGCGGCGAACTGGCCCGCTTCCGCGGCGTCTCGTTACAAGCCTCCGGGGCGGGTCCGCGTTTGCGGGCCGGAGCCACTTTCCCCATCCCCGTGTCGGTTGCGAGTTTCGACGCCTCCAAAAGTGCGATCACATCGGACATCGAGGCTGGGCGTTCCTCGGGCCTTTTGGCCATCATCTTCTGGTATGCGGCCTCGAGTGCCGGCGAGACCTCGGGCCGCGTGGCCCGCAGCGATGGGGCCGCGTGCTCCTGGTGAGCCAACATTCGCTTCAAAATGGTTCTGCCCGAAAACGGTACCCGGCCCGTCAGCAGAAAATAAAACGTGCAGCCCAGGCTGTAAATATCGGCGCGGTGGTCGACGCCGTGTGGGTCTTCGGCCTGTTCAGGAGCCATGTAATCAATGGTTCCCATGTACATGCCACTCTGGGTCAGGCGGCCTGTAGCGGTCTTGCTGAAGGGATTGTTGGCGTCGACGATCCGGGCCAGGCCCAGGTCGAGCACACGGACTGTGCCCGCGCGGTCGAGCATGAGGTTGCCGGGCTTGATATCGCGATGAATGATCCCCATTCCGTGCGCGGCCTCGAGGCCCCGGGCGGCCTGGATCAGGTAGTCGACGCCCTGGGGAATTGGCAGTGGTCCTTGCTCGCTGACGACCCGGTCGAGATTCATCCCCTCGACGTACTCCATGACCAGGAAATGGACACCGCGGTCTTCATCGGCCTCGAACGCGGCGACCAGATTGATGTGCTTGAGCCGGCCCGCTGCCTCGAACTCGCGTCGGAAACGCTTGACGGCGTCGCGGTCGCGGGCGAATGACGGAGGAAGGATCTTGAGCGCGCCGAGTCGACCGAGTTTGCGATGACGGGCCTTGAAAACTTTGCCCATCCCGCCCTGGCCCACCTTGTCGAGGATGAGATAGTTGCCGATCAAGAGGCCGCGACTCTTTTTCTGGTAGACCGCGGCGGCCTGATAGGGAGTCAGCTTGCCGGCCTTCACGAGGGCACGTGACAGCTCCAGTACTCCTTTGGCGGAGTGCGACTGCGATTCTTCCCGAGCTCGGCGGCGTCGATCAGGCCGATCTCGATCAGCGTGCGGGCAAATTCTCGATAGCTCGCGAGCCCTCTCGAATCGGGTCGCTCGCTGTCTTGTAACTCAACGGTCCTCTCGGCGAGATCGTGCATCTCTTGGGAGTCTACCTTGGACCCAAGGACTGTCTCCGGGGGATCAGAGGCGTGAGGACCGTGAGTCTCTTCGCTAGCAGACATCGTGGTTTCCCTCCAGCGTACTATGCGATCCCCGGCCGCCATGATAAGAAGTGGTCGCCGTCCGTGTCTCCCTGGCCGATAGCCACCGAGTTGCAAGTTTGGATTATAAAGCTATCGAGGGGAAAAGGAAATCACTCGGTCGTCGAATGTGCGAATGTGTGCCAAGGCTTCCTGGCGTACCTAACCCGTTGGCCTCAAGTGACAGTTCCAGGACAAGTCCCATTGGCCACTTTGCGTGAGCGGCTCCATGGCCATGAGGGCCTCGGCGTTGTTGGGCCGTCGCAGAATGGCCGTCCGCCACCCTCGGCACCGAGGGGCGGAAAACGAACAGGGTCCTCCGCATACTCAACTCCGCCTAGTCCTGAACCAAGCGTGATTTTTAGTCAGCACGGTGCGATTTCATAGAAAAAGCTCGAAAACCCCTCTGTTTTTTGGAATAATGGAGGTAGAAACACATCCTCACTATTCCAGAAAAAGGGGGCTTTCGAGTGAGCGCTACTCTCCGAAAAAAGCGTGCGGCACGCAAGAAGAGATTTTTCCAGGAAGGGCGACGGCGAATTAAGAAACGACTCGACAATTCGCCCGGTCCCGAGCGGCCTGTACCTATGATGACGGCGAGCAATATCCACTACGAACACGCTGATCGTGTCCGTGGCCTCAGTGCTGGCGGCATCGGTGCCATTCTCCTCTTGGCTCAGAAACTCGACCTCGTCCAGGATATTGACCGCGACCTTCAGCTGCTCAAACGGCATCAACCGTACCACGAATCCGACCATGTCCTGAACATCGCCTTCAACATCCTCGCTGGCGGCCAGTGCATCGAACACCTCGAACTGCGGCGCAACGATGAGGTCTACCTCGATGCGCTGGGAGCCCAACGAATCCCTGACCCGACCACCGAGGGGGACTTCTGCCGCCGTTTCACCGAGCCCGACGTCCTCACCTTGATGGACACCATCAATCAATCCCGGCTCCGAGTCTGGGCTCAGCAGCCTGAGGAGTTCTTCCAGGAGGCGATCGTGGACGCCGATGGAACCATCGTGCCCAGCGAGGCCGAGTGCAAACAGGGGATGGACTTCGCCTACAACGGCCAATATGGTTATCACCCGCTCTTGATCTCGCTGGCCAACACCGCCGAACCGTTGTTCCTGTTCAATCGCAGCGGCAACCGCCCCTCCCAGGAGCTGGCGGACGTCTTCTTGGACAAAGCCGTCACACTTTGCCGCCGGGCGGGCTTCCGCAAGATCCTGCTCCGGGGGGACACCAAGTTCGCCCAGACCAAGCACCTGGATCGCTGGGACAGGGCGGGCGACATTCGTTTCGTCTTCGGTTACGAGGCCTACGATTCTCTCAAGGACAGAGCCGACGAATTGCCGGCGGGCGCCTACCGACTGCTGAAACGGCCGCCCCGATACCAGATCAAAACCGCGCCCCGCGAGAAGCCCCCGCGAGTCAAACAAGAGATCGTCCGGGAGCGCGAATATGAGTCGATTGAGCTGCTCGAGGAGCGAGTCGCCGAGTTTCGGTACCAGCCTGTCGCTTGCCGACAGAGTTATCGGATGATCGTGCTTCGCAAGCGGTTGGGAATCGACAAGGGGCAGTTGCGACTGTTCGAGGAATACCGCTACTTCTTTTACATTACCAACGATCGCCAGATGACCGCCGAGGAGGTTGTCTTCTGCGCCAACGATCGTTGCGAGCAGGAAAACTTGATCGCCCAGCTGAAAAGCGGTGTTCGCGCCTTGACCACGCCTGTGGACGACCTGGTCAGCAACTGGGCGTACATGGTAATGGGATCGCTGGCGTGGAGCCTTAAGGCCTGAAGCGCTCTGCTGGTTCCGGTATCGCCGCGGCACCGGGCCAAACACGAGGCGGAAAAACGAACGTTGCTGCGGATGGAGTTCGCGACGTACTGCGCGGCGTTCATCCAGATGCCATGCCAGATCGTGCGGACGGGACGGCGGCTGGTTTATCGGTTGCTGTCGTGGAATCCATGGCAAGGCGTCTTCCTCCGACTGGTCGAGCGGCTTCATGAGTGCTGGCAGTGTTGAACCGATCGATAACTGAAGTCGGGGTCCGGATGCCCCGATCCCCGTGGGCCATCGAACAAAGAAAGCAGGTGTGTCATGCTCAAGCGAAATGCGGGACGGCAGGACGGGGCCAAATCCCCCGAATGGTAGAAGGTACGTCTCGTTCTTATACATTTGATCAAATGACTCGTACACGGTCGCCTTTTTTTATCACGCTTGTTTTGGGCCTAGACTGGTCGCTGCCTGCTCTCGGTCACGCGACCTGCACTCGTCGGAGGAACGCCCCCAAAAGATTCAGGCGTTTAGGTTGCGCTTCGCAAGCGCCAGTCCGGCCGATCTGAAGAAGGACGCCGCTGAGCAGGATCATGTGTAGGAGTCGCATCCTGTTCAAATTGCCACTCTTAATCGTTGGTGGCCTCTGCACCCCCACCACGGCGGACGCTCAGCCAACCCACCCTGGCTCTATTTCTGGGCCAGACCCCGGACCGTCGTGGTCAGCCAGCGGCCGTCTTTCCCGGCACAATCGACGCCCTGACGCCGCTTGAAGGAAGCGGGATACCACTCCTCCGAACCTGGCAACGAGGGGCGGTCCACTTTTAGTGGAGTCCGGATCACATCGTCATAAGAGGGTTTCTGGACCAATAGGATCACCCTCGATCACCGAGTCTATTCGAATGTGAAGACTCTCTTCCATTCGTTCTTCATGCTAATGACGATCCAGCCGTGTTTCTTGGCTTGCTCGTAAAGTTTCGGAGTGAAGGCACCCATTTTGCCGAGTAAGGAAGGGGCGCCCGGCGGTCCCGGCATGCCGGGATTCGGGTTTCCCCTTCCTCCTCTAAAATTCCGTACGGCGGGTTTTCCCCAGTACGGCTTCAAATGGACCGTCAATAGCGACCTTCGGCGACATCCCAAGGCTTAAGTGCCGTCCACATGCGCCCCATGACACCGTCTTATACGCCACCGCAGTTCTTGCTCCCAGAAGTACGCGATCCCCGAAGGGATTTCCCCGTTGTAGAACCGTTAGGTTCAATGTGGCACGACTCCCAGCAGCGCCAACACGTCCATCCAGAGGCCCTTGGCTCGCCATCGGGTTTTGTTGTCCCGGCGGGTCATCGCTTACTACGGCCTCATCCGCCCCTCTGGACTCCTCTCCGCCGCTTATGGATTCGCGGCGGAGGCTGCTGCACCCAAGGTTATCGGCTTGGGGTGGGAATCCAGAGGTTCCCCAATTTACTCCGCTGGACTGTGCTCGCGTGCCGCCTCCCATACCCCGGTGGCCCCGAAGAGTGCACATGACTGTTGCTTCTTCTTCGGTATTAGCCTTCACCCCAATGTCACGGGTTCGACAACCACATTGATCATTTCGAGGCTGCAGAGTTCGTTCCGAGCTCAAATTCGTGCTCCTACTACGGCCCGCGAGCTGGCTAGCCCTCCTTACGAGGACGTTTACATTCGAGCTTGCGCTGGCCGGGTCGCCCCGAGCCAACGTCGAATATGACTACGTGGGTAAACAGTCAACTCCCACGACCGGACTTTCACCGGCAAGTCCAACGGCATTATGGGCTGCAGGACATCTGGCAATCCTTGTGCTGGACCGTAGGCGTATTCGCGCGCCGCATCATCGTGCAACACCAGAAGCATGAACCGCGCGCCGCTGCCGCCCTGCGTGTATTCCAGCATCTGCCGGTCGCCATCAGAATTGCCGAAAGCGGCGATCGGGCGCCGGCCGATGTGCTGGTGAATGCCGATGGTCTTGTCGGCTTTGTCGTCATTGAAGTTCAGCTCTGGCAAACGAACAAGAACGGGCTTGCCGTCGCGGATTTCAAACCTCGTCTTGATGCTGCTGCCGACGACTTGTTCCGGCGGGATACCATAAACCTTCTCCGCCCACGGCCGCATGAACTCGATACCGCCCCCAGAGACGATGAAGATCTTGAAGCCGTTTGCCTGCAGATAGGCAAGCAGTTCGAGCATCGGCTGATAGACGCACTCGGTGTATGGCTTCTTGAATCTTGGATGTTTTGCGGTCGCGAGCCAGTCCTTGACAATTTGCTCGAATTCCTCCGTGGTCATGCCCGCGTGAGTGGCCATGACGAGTTCGAGGAGCGCACGGTCGCCGCCGGCGAGCGCGGTTTTCAGATCGCCCTTCAGCAACGAGGCGAACGGTTCCTTGTTCCTCCATTCAGGGTGTTGCGGAGCGAGCGCTTTCACACGGTCGAGCGCGAAGAACAATTGAACGGGCAGCGGCTGTTCGCACCACAGCGTGCCGTCGTTGTCGAACGTGGCGATGCGTTGCTGAATCGGCACGAAATCCGGGGTTCCGGGCTTTGTCACTTTGCCGACAAAGTTCACGATGGCCTGTTTGGGCTTGCCGTCATTCCAGGAAGGGAGAGGGTCGGTGGCGAAAGCGAACGTTGAGAATGCCATCGCGCCAACGAACGCGGCGGCGACGAGGTGCCTGGGGGGTTGGGTGTCCATGCCTGTGTCCACTCGGGGTTTGTTGCGATTTTGTGGGTCGATTCCATCGAGGGGCTACCCGGTGCGCTTCAACGAAGGCAGTCGACCTCGGCGATGCGTCCCCGTGGGCGCAGATAGCGTTGTCGGTCACTGGGCCAGCTCGTATGCCAGGTTGCCGGCAGGCCATCCTATCCTACGATCGCTCGGAAGACGACCATAAGTGGCGAGCTTTTGTGTCCAGATGGCCACTCGAACTCGATGGTGAACTGCGCGCCCCCCACTAACTACGGCGGCAAGACCGCGAACTCTGCCATGCTCCACGATTGGACCAGACCGCGGGCCCTACTCGCCAGTCAGCGGCCCTTGGCGTCCAAGATGCCCGACGCACTGTTGCCGCTGGAGCGAAGTGGGATTCCCCTCCTGCGGACCTGGCAACACGGGGCCGTCGATTTTCAATCGAGATCGGATCACATCGGCGCAGAAGGCTTTCTGGATCATCACGATCAGACTCGATCACAGCCCTTGGCCGGGGGAGAATTAGCTGACGCGGGTTGCATCCCTGAGTAAATGACTCCCGTCCCCGTAGACTCCCGTAGAATTTTATCCCGCCCCTTAAAATCTCCTCGTGGCCTATCAACGTCGCACGGCTGGGAACGACAGCCATTCGGAGATTGACCAGACATGATCCGCCAGTCCCGCCGCCATCGCCGGGCTCTCGCCTCTGCCAGCGCCCCTGATCGTCCTTGATCCCGAGCGTCCGCACCGGCCAGCAGAAGTTGTAGATGTACAGCGTCAAGTAGGTGACCGCCTCGTGATACCGCCAGTCCTTACTGAACCGGTACGTCTTGCGGGCCTTCCGGGCGTTGCGGTGCCGGTCCGTCCCGTTCTGCCGCTCCACGAACGCCGTGTTGATCGCCCGGCTGACCTTCGACATCCCCAAGGCCGCCATCACGGCGGCCATCGTGCCGAAGACCACCCGGGTGGCGATCTCGACCACCCGGCCCTTCTCACGGGTCTTCTCCACCGACGGCATAGTTCAGGCCCGCCGGCGGCGACCTTGTACGGGGCCTTGGGACGCCCCCGCTTGCCGGTCCGAGGCGGCGTGACCGTCTCGCCGTAGGCGTCCAGGATCGCCTCCTCGTAGGCCGGGTAGCCGTCGGTGGTGATCAGGTCCATCAGCCGGCCCCCGGTCCGGCGCCGGAAGTCCTCGACCACGCGCCACGACGTTCTCGGCCGTCCGCTCGCCGGGCACGACGCTGACGACCAGCCGGTTCTCGGGGTCGATCGCGACGTGGTCCCAGGTGTCCCCCTTGTGGTCGTCGGCCGGGTCGTGGGGTCGCAGTTCTTCTCCTTCTTGGCCACGAAGGCCCACTTCTCATCGAACTGGACCTCGCGCGTCCGGGGGGGAAAGCGCGACCAGTTCGTCGTGGAGGTCGCGGGCGTGCTCGCCGGCCAGTCGGCTGTAGCGGCCGACGGTGTCGCGGTTCACCTGGCAGAGCCGCCCGGTCTGGCGGACGCCGCACCCCTCGGCGATGTGCTCCAGGACCGATTCGACCTTCTCGGGCGGGAGCCGGGCGTCGAACAGGGGCGTCCCCTTGCGCTCGGAGAAGCGGGCCTTGCAGGTGCGGCAGCGGAGCATGCGGCGGACCTTCTCGGGGCCGTAGCGGCTGGTCACGGTCAGGTTTCCGGCCCCCCGCTTGCCGTGGTCGGGGCAGTCGGAATTCAGGCAGCAGAAGCGAGAGAGGTCGTCCATGGTGCGGCTCCACAGAAGCATCCTCAAGGCAGAAAGCGACTTGTGACCTCCACATCCTGTACCTCAAAGACCAGCCTGCGTGCAATAGAACTGTGTCACCAGGTAAAATCTCGCCGCTTGAGTTTTCGGAAGTCTGAATCTTCGGAGCCGCCCGGTCAACTTTCCGGACCAGACGGCGGCGTTTTCTGGCGAAGGATCAGTTTCAACTGAGCGTCGATCGATGCAAGGTTGGCCTGGATCTGAGTCATTGTCGCCGAACGACGAGCGGCGATCATTATGATAAGGAGGACGATCCCTACGAGCGGAAGGCAGAACAACACGGTCATCACGATGGGCACACGCAAGCCAACTGACAGGACCACGACACAGGCCGCCCAGCCTACAATCGGCCAGATCGTAAGCCGGCGAACGTACCGCCGATGAGTGCTCATCAGCTCGTCTAGGATCGCAAGTTGCGCTTCCACCGGCTTTTCACCGTTCTGTTTGAGCAGGGCATCGCGAAAAGAGGGATCAGTCATGACACCTTCTCCTTCTCCAAATGGTTCCGAAGGATGAGTTTGGCGTGGTGTAGTCGAGATCGCACGGTGCCGACCTTGCAGCCGATCACCTCCGCGATCTGCTCGTACGACAGGTTTTCCATGAACCGCAATACCAGCACCTCCCGATGCGCGGTACTGAGCTGAGACATCGCGCCGTGGACCCTGGCAACATCATCCGACGTGAATTCCTGTTCGGTATCGTCCACCGGGATCTCCAGGTCCTGTTCTTCGAGCGACAGGAGCGCACGGCGATCGGCGAGCCGGTTGATGGCCTTGCTCCGGGCAATCTGGTAAAGCCAGACGACGAACGCCTCAGGGGCACGCAAGCGACCGATCCGACGAATCACGGCGAGCCAGACCTCTTGCTCAACGTCCTTGCTGTCGTCGCAGTTCAACAACCGCCGCAAGTAATAGCCCAACGGCTGGTTGAACCTGAGATAAAGCTCCTCAAGCGCCGAACGCGAACCAAGTTGGCACCGAAGAATGAGCGTCTGTTGTCTCGCTGCTTCGATTGGGTCCATGGGTCTTCTCCTCATCAAAGACCGGACAGCGACCGAGAAGTTCAATCGGCCTTGACAACTTTTCCTGGCTCCCATAACGTCCGCCCCAAAGGACCCCGCGGCTACGAGATCAGCGTCAGCATGGCCGGCATCCGCAGCACAATGAGCTGTGGGCTGGCTCGGTGGTAGAGCGAACGAACCAATGCCAACGGAAGAAGCTGTACGGCGGCCCTTGATTCGCCCCACTCGCGATTCCTGACAGTAATTTATGCTCACAATCGCTCAAGATTTCGATTCGGCCGTGCAGCATCATCGAGCGGGGCAACTGCCGCGGGCGGAACAGCTCTACCGTCAAGTTTTGCGGGTGGATCCCCAGCACTTCCGCGCACTCCACTTGCTGGGATTGCTCACCCACCAGGCGGGCCGCAGTGATCTGGCCGTCGAGTACATAAGCCAGGCTTTACGCCTCAAACCCGACTTTGCCGAAGCGCATTGCAACCTGGGAATGGCGCTTGCCAAGCAAGACAAGCTGGCCGAGTCCGTGATGTGCTATGAAGAAGCCTTGCGCATCAAACCCGATCATGCCGAAGCGCACAACAACCTGGCGAACGCCCTGCGAAAACAGGGAAAGTTGACTGAGGCCGTGAACAGCTACCTCGAGGCCCTGCGTTTCAAACCGGACACTGCCGAAACGCATTGCAATCTGGGAGCCGTACTGCATTTGCAGGGAAATCCGCTGACTGCGGTCGCATGCTTCCAGCAAGCCCTTCGCCTCAAGCCAAACTACGCGGAAGCACGCCACAACCTGGGACTGGCGCTGGCGACGCTTGTAAGTCTGACGGAATCAATCGATGGCCACCACCAGACGCTGCGTCTCGAACCTGACTGTGCCGAAGTATACTGTAACCTGGGCGCGGCCCTGCTGGAGCAGGGAATGCAAAGAGAGGCCGTTGCCTACTTCGAGCAGGCCTTGAGGCTCAAGCCGAATTATGCCCTGGCCCACAACAACCTTGGAGTCGCCCTCGCTGAGCTGGGAAGACTGAAGGACGCAGTGGCCTGCTGCCAGGAGGCCCTACGCCATGAACCAGACTACGCCGAAGCTCATGTGACCGTGGCTTACTTTTCGCTCCTCCAGGGTAATTTCACTGAAGGGTGGCCCGAGCACGAGTGGCGCTGGAAGCGTCGAGACATTTCACAACCTGCTTTCGAGCAACCGCGCTGGGACGGATCCAGCCTTCGGGGCCAGACCATCCTGCTGTTCGCAGAGCAAGGCCTGGGTGATACGCTTCAGTTCGTTCGCTATGCTCCGATTGTTAAGCAGACGGGTGCCACCGTGTTGGTCCGGTGTCCGGGGCCCCTGCACCGCCTGTTGGCCACCTGCGCCGGAATCGACCGTCTGGTGACCGAAGACGCCGAGCCACACAGTTTTCAGGTTCAGTCTTCGCTTTTGAGTTTGCCATGGGTCTTCGGCACAACGCTGGCCACTATTCCAGCGAATATCCCCTATCTGTCGGCTGACCCCGACTTGCGCACTCAATGGCAGCAACGATTGGGAGTTATCGAGGGTTTCAAGGTGGGTATTGCGTGGCAGGGAAACCAGCAATACGCACTTGACCACAGGCGTTCCGTGCCCTTGCATACCTTCGCGCCGATGGCCGGTATTTCAGGCGTCCGTCTTGTCAGTCTGCAAAAGGGCCCCGGTCGTGAACAATTATCTGAGCTGGCGGACCGCATGGAGGTGCTCGATCTGGCCGACGAGTTGGTGGACTTCGCGGATACGGCGGCGCTGATGAGTAATCTCGACCTGGTGATCACAGTTGACACGGCGGTGGCGCACCTTGCCGGGGCCATCGGCCTTCCGGTGTGGTTAGTACTGCCGTCGTTCCCTGATTGGCGCTGGATGCTGGACCGCGACGATAGCCCCTGGTATCCCAGCATGCGTCTCTTCCGCCAGACCGCCTGGGGTGAGTGGGAGGGCGTCTTCAGGCGGTTGACTGACGCCCTGGCAAAGCACGTACAGACGGCTCACGGGATGTGAACGCTACGACATTTCCGGCCGGGGCCCAGCCCTGGTAAGCTTTGGTGGGCCAGTTCATCTCGAGTCTCGAGGACACACGGCGGGCATCGTCCTCGATCTCGGTCGGAGCCGTACAGGTATCCTGAGCCGACTCGGGGCAATCTGGAACTAGGGAGGTGTCACGGCATCGAGGTCTCGAGTGAGCAGTTGGGCGAGAGTCCGTCCTGGCTCGGCGATCGTGGTCTGGCGCTGTTCGATCCTGTCGAGTATCGCCCGGAAGTCCGCGCGCTCCGGGCTCGTGGCGACCGCCAGGGTCGCAAACGCCCTCGCTTCGAAGAGGCAGCCCAGTTGCTCCGCAATTCTGGTCATCTCCATTGCATTACGTACCGGTTGGCTACTCCGAAACAGCTCGTTGTATCGAGATCGAAGCAGATCAAGCGCAGCCTGCTTGCTCCGAAGCTCGGCCGCACGCGCGGCCTGGCCATTACGGAGCGCCAGTTCGGCCAGCCGGTCGAGGGCCGCTCTGTCGCCCGGGTCAGCAGCGATGAGCCGCTCGAGGGCTTGGCGCTCCGACTCCGCATTGCCTCGCCGCGCGGCGAACCAGGCAGCCAGGCGGTGTACCTGGGCCGGGGTAGCCTCATCGGCCGGTAGGTGCTCGATCGCCTCCCGAGCCTCCGCGGTGCGACCGGTCGCCATCGCCCACCCCAGCCTCGCCCGCCAGACCGGCACATCCTCGGGGTGGCGGCGAAGGCAGGCGTCGAGCCATCGTGCCGCCTCGTCGAAAAGACCCTGGCGGATTGCCAGGTTGGCCTTCCCCAACCAGATCCGATCATCGTCCGATACCTGTCCCCCGACGCGCTCCAAGAAGGCGCGAATCGACTCGGTGGGCGGCGCCTCCATGCTCTGGGCGATGTGAAGTCCGAGCAGCTCGATGGCCTGGCGTGAACCGCCTCGTCCAGCCCGGTTCAGCACTCCCCAGTTGGCCTCGATCAATCGTAGGGCATCCTCGATCCGTCCCTCGCTGCGACAGAGTGGTGCCAGGAATCGCCGCAAGTCGAATCCATCGACTCGGGGATCTCTCATAGCTTGATCGATGAGCCGTTCGGCGTCGGCAAGCCTTCCTTGATCGACCAGGAGAGTCGCGCGGGCCAGGATGGCCTGGACGGCGAACGCCGATCCGGGCCGGATCCGAGCCCAGGCCGCTTCGGCCGCAGCCGCGCGGCCCCTTGCATTCTCACAAACGCCAAGGAGGTACATCGCCTCGTCCGAACCGGGCTCCAGGGCCAGGAGCTCGGCCAGATTTCGAGCGGCGGTCCCGTGCCGGCCGGCCTGAACCTGCTCGCGGATCTCCACCAGTGCCGCCCGATGGCGCCAGACCTTCGAGAGCCACCAGCACCCGTACAGCGGTCCTACCGCGACAGCGGCCAGCGCCAGCACACTGCCGCATAGACGCACAGCCGGCCTCACCTTCGCTACCTCCCCATCGCCGTCATCAATCGAATTCTTCCGAGCGAACGGGACCGACCAGATCGTTCGACTCGAACCGTGACCGTCAGGGATCGGCCCGTGTTCGAGCGGCGCGGTGGCGCTTCCTCACGGCCTCCCTTGCCGTCCACTCCAGTCCCATTCCGACAACGAGTATGTCTGCTTGACTCGGGAAAGGCAAACCATGGTTCAAGCGTTGGCCAAATGGAGAGCCGCGAGCTCCGATCGCCTGCCTCGCGGCTTGACAGGTCACTCCCTGCTCGACGAGACTCGGAGACCGACTACGAGGGCGCAGACTGGGTGGGCGAAGGCTGATGACGGGCACCAGTCAGACGGCGGTTTTCCCGACGATCAGTGCAGAGGCGTCGACGCGGATGGTCTCCGGTCCGAAGGGGTTGCGTCCCCATCATTGGCTGGTCCTGTCGGTCTGGTGCGGCCTCGTGGTCGGGCCGATCGAAGTCGGCACGATCGTCGTCCGGAAGTCGCTCGTCGATCTCAATCAATTCTACTGGATCAGCCGCCACTTCGTTTGGCTGATTCCGTTGACGAATCTCGGGATCTTTCTTGCCGTCGGCGTGATCCTGGCACTGCTGGTCCTGTGCTGGCCGCGCCTCGGGATTGGGCTGGCTGCGCGGCTGCTCTGTGCCTTGGCTTTGCTCCCTCCTCTCTGGGCCGCATTTCCCCGGATCTACGGCCCCGCGGGGGCTATCCTGGCGTTGGGGCTCGCCACTCGACTGGTCCCCGCCCTGTCGCGGCATGCCGTCGACTTCCACCGGGGCGTCCGGATCAGCTTCCCGTTCCTTGCGGCAGTGACGCCCTTGTTGGCCGCTTCGGTCTGGTTCGGAGATCGCCTCAAAGAGTGGCAAGAGGAGGGACGGCCCTTGCCGTCGTCGAAGTCCTCCAACGTCGTGTTGATCGTACTGGACACGGCGGCCGCGGATCATCTCAGCCTCAACGGATATAGCCGCCGGACCAGCCCGACACTCGATGGTCTGGCGCAGCGCGGCATTCGCTTCGACCGCGCGCGGGCCACCTCGTCCTGGACGCTGCCTTCGCATGCGAGTTTCTTCACCGGACGATGGCCTCACGAACTCTCCGCCGGCTGGCTGACTCCGCTCGATGCGACGCATCCCACGCTCGCCGAGTACCTCGGTTCCAAGGGCTATGCCACGGCTGGATTCGTCGCCAACCTGTTCTATTGCGGCATGGACACCGGGCTGGCGCGGGGTTTCACGGATTATCGAGACTACATCTTCCCGCAGCTCAGTGCTCTCAAGATGGCTTCATTGATCGGGCGGCCCGTTGAGGGACTGCGAGCGATCGACGATCTCTTGAGCCTGCGGATCGATTCGGCTCTCTTCCAGAACCTGCTCTCGAAATTCGACGCGGACCGTCGCAAGCCGGCGGCGGTGGTCAATCGCGAGTTCCTCGACTGGCTATCCCGGCGTGATAGGCCAGAAAGGCCTTTCTTCGCCTTCTTGAATTACTTCGACGTCCACTCCCCGTATAAGCTGCCCGACTGGGGAATCCATCGTTTCGGAGCGGAGCCGCGCACCGGGCGCGAGGTCGAGCTGATCGAACGCTGGCGAACGGTGAACAAGCACGGACTCTCCTTTCAGGAAATCGAGTTCGTTCGCGACTCTTACGATGACTGCATCGCGGATCTCGACGAGCAACTGGGCCGACTGATCGACGATCTCGAGCGCCGTGGGACCCTCGAGCGAACCTGGCTGATCATCACCTCCGACCACGGCGAAAGTTTCGGTGAACAGCCCGGAATCTTTAGCCACGGGACGAGTCTCTATCAGCCCCAGCTCCACGTCCCACTGCTGATCGTCCCCCCGACGACGCGACACCAGTTGCCGCGGTTCGTGACTGAGACGGTGAGTCTTCGTGACCTGCCGTCGACGATCGTCGATGTATTGGATATTGAAGTCGGTGCACCGTTCCCTGGCCGATCGCTGGCCCCACTCTGGGGCGATCCCGCTTCGAGTTCCGGCGCCGATACCCAGGGTCCCGGGCCGAGTCCGGCCGTGTCGGAGGTGATTCCGACAGACCCGCTCGATCCCGATCCCGCGCACATGCCGGAGAACCGAGCCGTGTGGGCCTCGCTGGCCGAGGGCGATTGGAGCTACATCTGGATCCTCCTGGGAGGCACGGTTCACGAGGCGTTGTTCGACCTGCGCACCGATCCCCGCGAGACGCGCAACCTCGTCGAGGAAGCCGCCCAGCAGCCCACCTTGCAACGGTTGCGGGCGACACTGGATCGCGTGACAGTGGGGCCGCTCGCAGCCGAGCGGTTCCGGCCATGAGGGGTCGTCCCGATGTTGCCGGTTTGGCACGCATCAGCTCGGTGAGCCAATCCAGGCTGAGCCCATGGAGTCATCAAGGACCGGGTTCGAGTCCGGCGGCTCCGAAACCGATGAGCGGTTGCGGCCCCGACTGGCCTTCCCGCAAGAGATAGCCGGCATCGGCCTTCAGGTTCTTGAAGTGATCCGTGTGACCCGACGGCCAGGACACATCGACCGACTCGGCCCGATCGTGGCCTCCCAGCCCGAAGTGGAGCCGCTGGTCGGAGGCCGACAGATAGCTACCACCGCCGAACCGCCAGGCGGCCTGCTGACGGCCTGCACTCGTAACGACGACTCGCGCCCTACGGCGTCGCGCGCCGAGCGGGTGCCCTCCAATCGGAGCACGAGGAAGTGGCCGCCTATCGTCCGGTTATGGAAATAGGCGAGTGGCTCGCCCTGCGAGACGATCAGAAGATCAACCTTACCATCGTTATCGAGATCGCCGGCGGCGAGTCCGCGGCCGACGCGCGGGATGGAGAACGGCTGACCGGCCGCGGCCGACACGTCCACGAATCGACTCGACTCATTTCCAGCCAGGAGCAGGACGGGCATCGCGTAGGGGTAGAGCGGGCGGGAGTCATTCACGTGTCCGTTGGCGGTGGCAAGGTCGAGGTGACCGTCGTTGTTGTAGTCCAGGAAGGAGGTCCCGAAGCCGAGAAGGTATCGGCTCGGTATCGTCGTTCCTGAGGCTGAACTCGTGTCGGCGAAGAAACCGTGTCCCATATTGCGGTAGAGTGTGGTCGACTCGTCGTAGAAGTTCGTGACAGCAAGGTCGGGCCGGCCATCGCCGTTGGCGTCGCCATAAGCGACACCCATGCCGGCCAGAAAGCCGCTTGCGGCGTTGGCGGCAAGCCCCGATTCAAGCCCCGCCTCGCGAAACCTGAGCCCGCCCTGGTTGAAAAACGCGAGGTTGGCCGTCGTGTCATTGGCCACGAACAGGTCGACGCGTGCGTCGCCGTCAAGATCCGCCGCGACGACACCAAGGCCTCGGCCATCGCGGTTGACGATCCCAGCCTCGGCCGAGACGTCCACGAACCGTCCCCCGTCGTTTCTGAAGAGCCGATCGGGCTCGGCCTCGAACGCCCTTGGTTGGCAGTAGGTCGGTCGTTTGTTTTCGGGGTCGTGACAGCGAGGCTGGTGACCGCTGTTCCAGCGCACGTAATGGCAGACGTAAAGGTCGAGATCGCCGTCCCCGTCCAGGTCGGCGAATGCGGCCGAAGTCGGCCAGCCGCGTTCGCCACCCAGTCCGGCGGCATCGGTGCGGTTCTCGTAGGTCCCGTCACCCCGGTTGCGATAGAGGGCGTATGAGCCGAGACGGGTCACAAAGAGGTCGGGGCGGCCGTCGTTGTCGATGTCGCCCACGGCCACTCCATGGCCGTAGCCGCGAGGCATGGATGCGATTCCCGAACGTTCGCTCACGTCTTCAAACGTGCCGTCGCCTCGGTTGCGATAGAGTCGGTCGCCAGGGGAGCCACGACCGGGTTGAGGTAAAAGGGGCCCGCCCTGCACGCAGTAGACGTCGAGCCAGCCGTCGCCATCGTAGTCGAGCAGACCGACGCCCCCCGACATCGTCTCGGGAAGCTGGTGGTCGGACGTGGGCCCGTGGTTGAACACGAATTGCAGACCGGCGCGGGCGGCGTCGTCGGTGAACTGAGGTGGGGTCACAACGTGGACGGAGGCGGGGGCGGTCACGGCACGGGCGAGGTCGACAGTGAGGTCGGCGAGGGTCTCGCGGCCGGCCTGGTGGGTCGTGGTCGTGGCGCGTTTCAGGCGGGCCAAGGCTTCGCGGGCATGGCTGTCACCGGGGTTGGCGCGGAGGAGAAGCCTCCACCAGCCCTCGGCCTCATCGTTGCGTCCCAGGGTCTCGGCGAGGTGCGCCATCTCGGCAGCGTGCGAGGGCAGGCGATCGTCAGGCTCCTCGAAAATGCGGTGGTAGCGTTCGCGGGCGCGGTCGAGCTCGGCCTTCGTGAGACGTCGTTTGACGACGCGGTCGGTCCGGCCGTCGCGGGTATCGAGCTCGGCGAGGCGCTCGAGCGCGCCGGGGGCGGCCGGGTCGAGCTCGGCGAGGTGCTCGAGCTCCACGGCGCTCGGCGCCGGAGTCGCCGGTCTGGCGGGCGAGCCAGGCCCGCAACTCGCACACCTCGGCCTCGGTGTACCGGCGGGCCGGGAGGTGAGCCAGGGCTCGGCGGGCCTCGTCGGCTCTGCCGGCATCGCGCGCCCAGAGGAGCCAGGCACGCCAGACCGCCGGGTCGTCGGGACGCGCAGCGAGGCACTTGCGGAGCCGGGCTTCGGCGTCGTCGAACTGGCCGGCTCGGCGGTCGAGGTTCGCCAGACCCAGCCAGACGCGGTCGTCGTCGGGGGTGTTGCGGGCCGCCTCTTCGAACATGAGGCGGGCGCGCTGCACGGCCACAGCCTCGAATTCGAGAAGCCAAAGATCGCGGAGCACCCGCACCGGGTTGGATTCGAGACGCAGATCCTGCCGCAAAAGCTCCCGCGTCTCGTCGCGGCGGTCCTCGAGCCGCAAGGCCCGCTCGAGCATCTCGCGGGCCTCCGCCGCCTGCGGGCCAACGTGCGGCGACCGCCCTCCGGAGCAGGCTCTCGGCCCGAGCGAATTGGCCGCGTTCAAGAAGGATGGGTGCAATCTGTGTGGCGGCAAGCCCGGCGAATGGTGAAGCGGGTCCGATCCGCTCCCAGGCCTTTACCGCGTCGTCGAGCTTCCCCCGCTCCTGCTCGCAGAGCCCCAGCCGGTACGCCGCCTCGTCGTCGTCCGGCCTTTTGGCCAGAACCCCGGCAAAGTCTGTGCACGCCGACGCGAAGTCGCCCCGCGCCATGGCCGCCCGTCCCGCATCCAGCATCGCAGCGGCGCGCCACTCCCTGTAGGCCCACCTGGCGCCCCAGCCGACCGTGGCGAGGGCGGCGAGGATGAGCCCAGCTTTCACAAGCCGACGCATCAGGCCACCCCTACCGGGCAAGCCGCGAGAGTGGCCTCGTTGCCCACCCCAGGCGGAACCGTGATTGATATCCTGCCGTGTTGCGGCGAACGGCTGAGGAGTCATCGGCCGTCCCTGGCGAGACTCGTGAAGGGTCGAGTGGTGACTTCCGTCGAATCCTGGCGGATCAAAAGCGTGGCGTCAACGGGCAGGTCGGCGGCGGAGAAAAGGGAAGTTGAGCCGTCGGGCCAGACGACCCGGAGGAGGTCAATCGACGTGGCGGCGCCGAGGCCGAAGTGGAGTGCGGCGTCGGACGCGGCGAGGATACTCCCTCCCCTGCGCACGGTGTCAACGTACCTCCGGCCGCCGGCGTGCAGCTCGACCCGTGCGCCGATCGCCTCGCCGTTGGGTGCAAAGCCCATCAGGCGGAGCGTTACCCCGTGTGCCACGCGCCGGCCTTCGTTGATGAGAACGCGGAGCGGGCCGTCGATGGTGGTCATTACCAGGTCGACGTCGCCGTCGCCGTCGAGGTCGCCGGAGGCCACCGCCCGGCCCGAGCGGAGCCACTTGAGCTCGTCGCCCCAGGCCGCCGTCACGTCTTTGAATTGGTCATCTCCCTGGTTCCGCAGAAAGAGGGGCGGCTGGCTGTAGGGGTCGGCAGGGCCCCTGGGGTAGACATGTCCGTTGGCCTGGAACAGATCGTTCAAGCCGTCGTCATCGAAGTCGGCCGCGACGAGACCCCAGCCCACGTACGAACTCGTCAGCGAGGTCACGGTCGAACAATTTGATATATCCATGTATGTTCTATCATCCATGTTCCGGATCAGTCGGGTCCCCTCGTGGTGGAAGTTGGTCCGGACGAGGTCGAGGCGGCCGTCGCGGTCGATGTCGGCCAGCGCGATCCCCATGCCGGCTTCCGTCGCGCCCTGGTCGCTGTAGGCCGCTCCCGCGACGACCGCTTCCTCGCGAAACCGGCCTTTGCCCAGACCGCGATAGAGCTCGTTGGCCTGGCCGTCGTTGGTCACATAGAGGTCGAGGATTCCGTCGCCATCGAGGTCCGCGAAGAGGGCCGACATCCCCTTACCGTGCGGGTTATAGAGGCCGGCGGCCCTGGTGACATCCTCGAACTTCCCGTTCCCCTTGTTGCGCCAGAGGCGATCGGGCTGGCCTTCCAGGTATTCGGGCCCCCGAAAAACCATCGTGTCGCCCCCGTAGTAGTGGATGGGTTCGGGCGGGTGCAGGGCGTCAACGTTCAGGTAGTTGGTCACATAAAGGTCAGGCCACCCGTCGCCGTCATAGTCGCCCCAGGTGGCAGAAACGCCCCATTCGTTGTCGGAAATGCCGGCGGCCTTCGTCACGTCGCGGAACGATTCCGTTTCCCTGGTTCTGCCAGAGCGTGTCGGGGCCGTGCTGCGCGACGAAGAGGTCGAGGTCGCCGTTGCCGTCGTAGTCGCACACGGCCACGCCTTGCGCCCAGCCGGTGTGGCGTAGGCCCGAACGCTCGGAGACGTCCACCCAGTGGCCGGGCCCGTCGTTTCGGAACAGCCAGGGCCCTCCAGCGCAAGCGACCTTGCCGTCGCGTACTTCACTGCCGGCTGCGACGAAGATGTCGAGATCGCCGTCGCCGTCGAAATCGAAGAGTGCGACGCCCGTGCCGAGCGAGTCGAGGACGGAGATTTTATCAGGCGAGCCGCATTTGGTAACCACGTCGAGCCCGAAGTCGTGGGCCCTGTCGACGAACCAGGGCCCCGCCGAGGCGCGCATTCGGAGCCCGCGGCGGACCTTCCGCCGGCGCCTGGTCGCGGCAACCCGGCCCCGCGAGTGCGAACACGACGGTGAGCCAGCCGAGTAGCCTTTGGAGCCCTTGGCTGGCAGAATGAGGGCCCCCGTCGAGCCTCATCAACGTCTCCGGCTCGCGTGGACCGCTGCGGGTTGGCATGGTTCTGTCCCTTCTCCCCTGGGGGGAGCGGGTTAAGGGGCTTGCGGCGGCCGCCGGCCGGTCGATCTCGATCTCCTGTTCTCCTGAAAAGAGGGAGGACAAGTCTGATGACACCTGCCCCTCGCTAACTCCCTACGTGCTACGTCGCGCACCCGGTGCCATTCCCAGCCGGGTTCGCCGGATCAATCGAGCTTGAGCTCGAGGACCTCGGGATCCTTCTTGACGTCGACCTCGAGCTTGGTCGTCTTCTCGGTGCCGTATTTCGCGCGGAGGTCCGCCATCTCTTCTGGTGTCAGGCCGGCGGCTTCGGCGATTGCCTTGCGCGACGCCTTGCTCTTACCTCCGTCGATCGTGGCGTTCGCGGGCGGGGTGAAATAGACCTTGTGGTGATCGATCTTCGCCCCATTGTAGTCCGCGTCATAGACCATCTCGAACTTGCCGTTGGCGTCGGTCTTTCCCCAACTGGGGCGGCCGCTGTTGGGCATGAAGTTGACCATCATGTTGGGCACGGGTTTACCTTTATAGGTCACGGTCCCGGTCACCCTCGCCATCTCGGGATAATCGCCCTTGCCGCACCCGGCCAAGGCGAACAGGCCTGGAAGGGTCAGGAGCGCCACAACGCGGAGGAAACAAGAACTGTATGACATGATTTGCCTCGAAGCATCGGTTAAAGATGTCGATTCGCCCCCACGGCCTGCCAGGCCGGAGAGGATGTCTCAGAGGAGATGACGTGATCGCCGGCCCGGAATTCGCGCCGCCGGGCCGGCTCGGATCCCCAGCCGGTTCAGTAGGAGTCGGACGATATGACCTCGCCGTTGGCCCTGGAGAACAGGGATCGGTAGATCTGGAAGTTGATGTTGTTCTTGATGAACTGGACGTGGCCGTCGGCGAACGCGACATTCAGACCGCCAGGGTGGCCGCCGACGGCGCCTCGCGAGTTCGGGAAGTTCGAGTTGGGCGGGAACGGCGGCGAACTGCCGCTGAGCTCGCCCGCGTTGACCATGCCTTGGGACGGGTGGTGGGTCCAGATGAACTGGTTCGAACCCGTGTTCTTCGCGACCCAGCTATGCTCGGCGTTGCGCGACAGTTCCAGAATGAGGAACGTGTTGCTCGACCCGTCGGTCACGTCTCGCAAGCCGATGCTGAGGTCGACCGCCGCCATGCCGTCGCTCGGGTTCGGGCTGCCATTGCCCTGCAGCCGCTCGGGGCAGCAGAAGACGAAGCCTGTGCCGGCGTTGATACCATAGTCCTTCCACGCGCCCCTGGGGCCCGGGCTGATGGCAACGCTCTGGATGACGTCCGGGACCGAGGGGCACGAATAGACGCTCAGAGCCGAGGTGGACACGGTGAAGTTCGCCAGGTTGCCCTGGGGACCGCGATTGCCGGTCGAGCCGCCCCAAGGCCCCGCGGTTTCGGGAATGCTCGCCGCGTAGGCCGGAAGGGTGAAGTTGATTGCGTTGAAAATGTTGTTTCCTTCGATGAAGTTCAGGACCATCGCCGCCCACGAGAAGCTCCCAAACGGACAGCAGCCCGGAGCATTCGGCTCAGTCCAGACGCTCTGACTGGGGAAGATGTTGGCAGATTGGTAGTTGGGGACGTAGTTCGACATCGGGAACAAGCCGTTGACGTCGTGGTAGTTGTGAAAGGCCAGCGCAATCTGCTTCTCGTTGTTGACGCACTGCGCTCGCCGCGCGGCCTCTCGTGCCGATTGCACAGCCGGTAACAACAGAGCGATCAGCACGGCGATGATCGCGATCACGACGAGTAATTCGATCAGTGTGAAACCTGAACTTCGGCGCGACATCTGCAGACCTCCGGGCAAGTGACTTGGATGTGTCTTATGCAGACGAAAGACCAACGACGGATGACGCAAGGAGCACGTCAATCGGTCCCTGAAACCAGACGGACCGTGACTCCGTGATTCGAGAACCGGCATTGCCGGTTCCACCGCCCTGACCATTAAAAGCTTAGTCACCATCACATAGGCACCCGCCTCAGTCAAGAAAAAAAACGTCTTGCGCCTTAATTAATCTGGCGCTGCGGACGCTTCCTTCGTTTTCTAAGGCGATCTCTTTATGCGACTTATCAATGCGCGGAGTTCCAGGGACAAATTGCTCGGCTTCTGCTGAGACAGGAGCTCCGGACTGGGTCGCCCAAGCAGATCGCTCGCCTGAGGGTCGGGTCAGGAGATGCCATCACCGTCACCGTCACCCTCCCCTGGATGGCTGTCCTTGCGATTTTCCCGCGAGCGACCCCCCGCGCCCCCTGAGCCAGGAAAGATTCAACTCGTGCGCACCTGGCAACGCAGGGTCGTCCACTTTCGATGGCGCTCATATCACATCATCATCAAAGGGTTTCTGGATCAAACGGATCAGCCTCGATCGCTCTCCCCGGGACAGGGACTGCGTACGGCAGGTTACACCCGAGCCGGCGCGATGCCGTCGGGAGTTACAAGAAAGGGCCGGGAGGTAATGGGATAGCTCGACGTGCGATGATCCTTGCGCAACTGTCGCTCGGTCCGCTGACTCAGGCGGCGACTGTCGGAATAGACAATGAGGGTATCTCGATCCGGGATGCCGGCCCTGAACGGGCTCCCGAGGGGGCCGCTGAACAGCCTGTGCAGGTCGGGATGGAGGAGTCGGCTCGACGCCAACCCGTCGCCGGTTGCGATGATGATCAGGCGCCCACCGTCCCGCTGCCGAGCCCCTTCCAACCTGGTCGGCCAGGAAAGCTTGCACAGGTTTGCAACGGCCACCTGGTGAAGGGCCTGAGCATCCGTCTGCCAGCGATCCAGGTCCGCGACGGTTACGAAGCGGAAAATGTCTTTGCTCCGGAGTGCGTAACAGATCACCACATCGGCGAGCCATTCGCTTGCCAGCGAATGCCGGGTGGCGGAGTCGGAATTGAGGTAGCTGCGAGGCTTGAGCAGGGGGAGCAAGCGAGCTCGCGCGTCTTCCCAGGATTCCTGCCCCAGCGACAGATCCGTAGATTCTCCCAGGCTCTGCACGAAGTGCTGGATGATCTGGCCCCGACGGGCCGGAGCCGCGCGAACCTCCCGATGCAGGTTGCTGAGATACACGACGCTGTTGAGCCCGCGGATCCCTTTTTCGTCGAGTCGGAAGTCTTGCTCGGGATGTCGTTCCCGCAACAGCGTCAGCACCTCGTTGGTCAATTGTCGCAGGGCCAGTTCTTCGTCGCGCGTAATTTGCAGGGTGGCCATCAATTGGTCAAAGGTCGGGTTCCAAATGTGGCGCTCCGCCGCGGGGAGCTGGCTGCTGGCGAAGAGCACCACATCTCCGCCTGCGATCATCCAGTAATGGCCTCCCTCGCCCTCCTTGTGTACATCGGCCTTGACGCCGTAGTGGCGCAGGGTCGGATCGCGGCGGACGTTGCCCCCCTCCATATGTGGAAGTGCCTGGCTGAGGATCTTGGGAAGTTCTTCAGCCAGTCGGTCGCTGTCCACACTAACCGGCATCAGGGAAATCCACAGCCCGACATCATCGCGGTCATGAGGGCCGAATCCACAGGCGCGTGCCTCGTCCTTTTGCGCGTGGTCCCAATGGTCTGGGTACTCAAGCCGGTAGACTCCCGCGGGATGGATGAATTTCTTCCAATTGATCGGCAGCATGAGCATCCGTAGGAAAAGATAAAGCGAACATTCGTTGTTGCCTCATGCGGGGAAACCGAAGTCCCTTCCATGCAGGAGATGGATCTCGAACCTGCACGCGCATGGTTAGCTCACGAGCCCCTCAAGCTGGCGTGTTTGCCAATTCTGCCACTCTGGCACGGGGAGGAATTTCCTTGAAGGGGCCACTCTGATCATGCGAGCGGCAACCTGGGGATGTCAAGACAATCGCGATTCGACGCATCCCCACGGGAAATTCTGTGTCCCCGGAACTTCGCGGGCCCGTAGACGGGTCCGAGTGAGCCCGGCCCAAGGGGTCGCTACGGCATATTTCCGACCAAGGCGGCTGCTCCTTTCGCAGTTCGGCTCGGCGCCGGGTTCGTCTTGTTCTGGGAGAAAGAGCCGAGGCTGGTTGCGGGCCGCGGCGGGCCGCCGGCCCAGATGTCGAGCACCGGCACGGCCGATTCGCCGAGTAGCGACGACCTGGAAACCTCGGGCAGGCGGCGCACCGGCACTGCGGCCGGGGCTGGCGCCGCGGCCGGGAGCGGGGCGATGGCATGCTCGGGGACGAGCACGTGGCCGGCGCGATGGATCATCGGCTGACCACTCGCCTCACGCAGCCGCTGCAGCTTGGTCCAGGCCGAGCGGAACAGCCGATCCGCCGCCGCCTCGTAGCGGCGCAGCCGCGTCCCCTCGGGCCCCATGTCCATGTCCACTCCCGAGCACCAGTCCTGCAATTGCGGCTTCTCGACCGCCTCCCACACCTCCTCATCCCGCTGCTCCAGCCTCGCGATCTCGTCCCTGACGATCTCCCGCAATTCCGTCACGGCCTCGTCCGAGCCCGACTGGGCCTGCGCACGCGAGCGACGCCAGCCGGTCTGGCCAGTCGTCCAGATGACGCAGTTCCGTCGGCCGGCCGAGCAAGTTGAGGGCCAGCGCCAGGTCGGCGTCGGTCCAGGTGCAGCCCGGCCCACCCTCGTCGGCAGTGGAAAGGGCGTTGCCCAGGAGTGTCCAGCGGCCGATCAGCCAGTGCGCAGCCAAACGAGCTGCGCTGGAGCCGCGCGACGAGCGGCCTCGGGATCGTCGGCCAGCCGCCGGCCGAGCTCCGCCGCCGCGATCTGCTCATCCTGGTCCCAGTTGGCGAACCGGGCGGCATTCATTCGGGCATCGTGCTGGAAGATCCGCATTCCCAGTTCGTGACTCCTCCAGGCGCCCAGCGCCATCTGGCGGACCAGCTCGCGCTCGACCTCGTTTCGAGGCCGGAGGTCGCGAGCGAACCCGGCCTCCCGTCGCTCGACCTCCGCCGCCGCGGCCGGGGGCAGAACGATCCCTGCGCCGGTGAGCCCGTCCTTGCAGCCATTGCAGCGGCTGCGGGCCTTGCCCTCCGGCGAGGTTGGCCCGCGCGAGAGCCGGCCGTTGGCCCGACTGGCCTCAGCCCGCGTGGCGTGAGTGTTGGTTTCGGTATCGGTCGTCGTGATGACGTCACGAGGTTCGGCGAGCGCGGCGGACATCGGCAGTTCCTCAGTCGAGGGCAACAGGAGTATCTCATAATGAAGGGCTCTCTCCTGGCCCCAGTCCGTCCCCGGCATCGTCACCGGTTCGCGCAAGTTTAGGCAACTCAGCTAAGATGGCAAGGATATTCAACCAACAAATTGGCTTTATTACAGTTGAAATTGCTAAATTAAGCGGTTGTGCTCTTTGTGAGTCTTCCAAAATCCGCGTGATGGTGGGCCTCGCAATCTGCGCGACTCCACCCTACGAACCCACAAGCTCCATGAGGCAGCGTGTTTTGTAGGGTGCGGTCGAGCGCAGCGAGGCCCACCGGTTGGGTGCAAAACAGTCCCGGTCGTGCGCCCGATCCCGCGGCGGCAGCTTCACGCGACAGGTGAACTCTTGGTGGAGGGACGCACGATCAAGGCGAGAACGAGGCCTGCGAGAAGCCAGCCGACGGTGTGTTCGACGATCTGGGCCAACGTGAAGTCGCTCGGGTAGCCATACCAGTTCCAGTAGGGCACCAGTGTCATGATCGACGCCAGGAGACCGACGATGGTCACGCATGCCGTGCGCACCACCAAGCCTGGTCGAAGCTGGGATACGAGGATCGCGGCCAGGAGTGCGCACACGACGTTGGTTCCGAATTCGATCGGCAGGTGCTTACCCAGCGAGACATCGCGGCCGTTGGGGTAAAGCACCATGAAGCCGTAGGGGCCCTTGGCGACCTTGGCCATGTGGGCTTCCATCTCCTCCGCCGACTGAGACTTGCTCATGTCCCTGCCCGGCAAGAAATACAGCCCCGGTTCGCGAACATCTTTCTTGATGGCCGCGGCCAGGTCTTCCTCCGCCGGAATGGGCTGCATCCCCAGCTCGCCAAGGGGAAGCAGCATGTGCGCCACGAATCCCCAGAAGAAGAGCACGATACCCGCTGCAACGCCGCCGGCCAGGATCCTTGTCATTGCCCTCTCCCTCGAATGGTCGTCCCCTCAGACATCGCGACCAGCGCCCGCTACGCTGACAGACCCGATGTCGGGCCCGGCTCGATCGATCTTATTACTTCGGCAGCCAAGCATCTCACTTGATTCACGCCCCAAGACTTAACCACAGAGAGCACAGAGACCACGGAGAAAATCCAGAGAACGCATCAAGAAACATTGAATTTATTGCCCTGAATTCTCTCTGATTTCTCCTTCTCCGTGGTCTCTGTGCCCTCTGTGGTTGAACTCCCCGTTCGCACGTACAACCACCCCTTCGATGCAGGACACGGCCTTGGGGCAACGCGCTCTTCTGTGCGTATGTTACGTGCCGGGGTAATATGACTTGTTCCATCCGCGCGCTTACTGGAGGAAAGAGATCGGCCCGTCGGCACTCAGACTTTGCTCATTTTCTGGCCGCTGGAACCGGAGGTGGGCGTCACCAATTGGCTGTTTCGCAGCGGGGCGTACCGGGACGAGTGATCCGCGTCAGTGCGTCGATGTCAAGCGTGCCCGGATCCCAGTGAAAGTTCTCTGGAACGTGCTGGTGCCCGCACCATCCGTTGAAGTCGTTCCACTCCTTATCGGTCATCCGCGATGGACTCTTGTAGCCCTTGGCCTCCAGGCCGAGAAAATCCCGGCTAATCCATCGCTTGACGTCGGTCTGGTCTTCGACCCAGCGCATCCAATCCCACAGCCTCTGGACCATGGCAAATGGTAGATTGTCGATCTCCGCGGCTGTCCATGCGATCTCAATCTGGATCGCGGAGCGCCGGTTCGTCTCAACACCCCCCGGATGATTCTCAAGGGCCCGCGAGGCAACCGTGATGGGGAAGTGCTGGTAGACTTTGACCTCATCGGAGGCACTCATCACCATCGTGAAATGCGGGGGGTCGTACTTGCCATAGTAATCCTTGGTCGACGGCGTATAGGTCTTGTACTCCGTGGTATGAATCACGCCTCGAAACGGTCCCCCACTAAAGGTGCCGCCGTTTTGATACGCGAATTGCAGTTTGATTGCGTCCGACCACCAAGCATCCATGAAGACCTCCCTTGCGGTGTGTGCAGAAGCAGGGTTTTTTCGGGAACGGCTGGCGGCTCGTAAATCAACCCCTCCACTGAGTCCATACTCGATTGCGGTCTGCCTGGGACAGGGATCCGGAAGCCAAACTCCGCGTGGCCCGAGTTCCCGGAACACAATACTGTGCTCGACGTTCGACCAATCGTGCCACACTTTTGTTCAGACGTCCACGACCCATCCCATCAATCTCCGCGAATTGTCCGCCTGGAAAGCTTCGCCAATTTACGGGCGCGAGTGGCAGGCAGTATTCGTATCGGATATGCTCACCGGCATCGGTCACCGAGGAGGGCTTCTTCCGGTCGGAGCGACAACGATGCCGAAAACCAAGAGCGGCAAATACTGGGTTGACTGGGCCAACACCAACGCCAAGAACAGCGAGAGCGTCGACGACCTCGCCGATCCCTTCAAGGCCAATGCGAAAGCGTTCATCAAGGCCCTGGAGGACGCAGGCGCAAAAGTTAAGGTGAGCGCCACCAAACGTGATGCCAAGCGGGCCTACCTCTTCCACTGGTCATGGCTCATCGCCTTGGATAAGAGCAAACCATCCGCGGCGACCGCGATGGCGGGTGTAGACATCGAATGGGACCACGGTGACGCCGCCAAGAGCAAGGCCGGCGCGCAGGAGATGGTCGACGGGTTCGGACTCGCGGTTCCCCCGAAAAGCAATGTTGCCCCGGCCCTGGCCAGTAACCACATCGCCGGCAAGGCGATCGATATGGATATCACGTGGACCGGCGACCTCAAGGTCAAGAAGAAGGATGGAACGATCGTGACTGTCCCATTCATGACCAACCCGAACCTGAACTCGAAGCTGCACGTCGTCGCCGAGTCGTACGGGGTAAAGAAGCTCAAGACCGACGCCCCTCACTGGTCCAGCGACGGATTCTGACATCATCGCCATCTTCTGGTGTAAGGGGTGATTGCACGGGCCAGACGTCCTGCCCGGCCTCTTCTCGCTGCCGGCACTGCAAGGTCGAGGGAAGCCCGCGGCGCCTGCCGCCACCCCGACAACTGGATCATCGCGGCTTGCGGTTCAGACACCAAGCTTCCCTGGCACTGCGGGGCCGTTCACTGTCGATGGCGCCCAGATCACATCGTCACTGACGACTTCCTGGATCATCGCCATCGGCCTCGAGAAGGAGCCCGTCTCGAAGAGAGAGGCGCCGGCGGGAGTTGAACCCGCTTCTGCGGTTTTGCAGACCGCCGCCCGGCCGTCAGGCTCCGGCGCCGTTGAGTGCTCAGTGCTGAGTGCTTCGACACGCTCCTTGGACGGGGCAATGTCCTCGCCAGGAATCGAACCTGGTCCTCGACCTTCGGAGGGTCGCGTGCCGTCCGCCACACGAGTCCTCGGAATCCTGAGTCCTTGTGACCCTTGGGGTCAAACCTGTGAGTCCTCGGGTTTGAGTCCTTGAGGTCAGACCTGGTCCGACCCCGCGAAAGGTCTGATCCCGCGAAGCCATTTGCAGGTCGTCACCTCGCCAGTTCCGCTTCGGCGGCGAGGATCGGTTGCAGGAGCGTGCGGACCTCGCTCTCCTCGACTGGGGTGAGCCGGCGCTGGGGTGGGCGAGGTGGGCCGAAATCACGACCGCAGAGCGCCATGGCGGTCTTGAGCATGCTGATGTTGTACGAGTCTCCGTCACGGGCGCGATAATCCTCGATCGGCCGGATGACTCGCAGATAGTTCATGGCTTGCGAGGTAGTCGCCACTCGCCAGCGCGCGCGGTGCATGGCCAGGGTCAGTCGCGGGCAGATGTTGCCCGCGCCGGAGGTGTATCCGGTCGCACCCGCCAGTGAAGAAGGGCGCGAACCGCTCGGCGGTTCCACAATAAACACCGAGGGAACCTCGGTGTGATTCGATGAACCGGGTCACGGCATCGACCTCGTTGACGGCATATTTCACGCCCACCAGCCTCCCGGTCCGCGGCCAGCTCGCCCAGCAACTCGTCGCTCGGGGAAGGTTCCTTTCTTGTACGCGAGAAAGGGCAGAGGAAGAGCCGCCATCACGTTCCGGAAGTATTCGCGCATGCCGGCATCAGAGACGTACGGATGGACCGGCGGCATGACGAGAAGGGCGTCGGCTCCTGCCTCGATCACCTTCTTGCCGATCGAAAGCGAGTGCGAAACGCCCATCCCGATCGGCGCGATCACAACCGCGTCGGAAGCCGACCGCCGAACGCACGGCTGCAACGCACGAGGCCACTTCCTCGGCCGCGGTCAGAGAATGGAACTCACCGGTACCCGCCCCCGGCAGGAAGACGCGAATCCCAGCGTCATAAAGCCATCGCGGGCGAAGGAACCGAGCACATCGAGAAGGACTCTGGTGCCCTCACTCGAAAAAGGCGTCAACGGAACGATCTGAACGGTGTCGAGTCGAGCAAGGTCGAAGGCCATGGAGCGACTCTCCGGCAAGATGGTTCAGTCGAAGTGGATGAACTGCTTCCAGTTCTCGTAGATGATGCGCTCGATGGCTTCGTCGGGGAATCTCGGGAACCGCGTTCCCTCGACGATGTCGTTCACCTTGCGAGCCCGGCGATCGCCTGCTCGGGCGTGGCCGAGGGGAAGTCGGAGCCGAAGATCAGCTTGTGTTCGACGCCGTACTCGAGCGCCGTCATGAACGCCTGGTAGTGCCGGAGCGGCCGGTAATGCAGGGCGCTTGTGTCGGCGTAAAGGTTCGGATGCTTGCGGATCAGCACGACGCACTCGGTCTCCCAGGGATGGCCCATGTGCGAGATGATCATCCGCAGGTCGGGACACGCGACGGCGATGTCTTCGAGCAGGATCGGGTTCGAGTACTTCAACGGGCCCGCGCGGACGAACGACGTGCCCTGGTGCCAGTTGATCGGAATTCCCAGCTGCTCGGCCTTCTTGAACAGCGGCAGGTGCTTCGGGTCCGACGGGTCGAAGTTCTGGTAGATCGGCCCGAGCTTGAGCCCCCGGAGGCCCAGGTCGTTCACGTAATGCTCCAGTTGCTCGACGCAAGCCGGATCGTTGGGATCGACCGAGCACCAGCCGACGAAGCGGTCCGAGTGCTGCTTGACGAACTCGGCCACGGCTTCTTGTGCGCCGAAGATGCCCGTGAACGGGGCCTTGATCGCGAAGACGATGACCTTGTCGCACCGGGCCGTCGCCTCGAGGAGTTGCTCCGGGCGGCAGTCGAAGTTGTGCTTCCAGCTCTCGTCGTCGACGTCGCAGTGAACGTCGGCGGTCAGCCGCATCTTCGCCTTCTTGGCCTCCCAGGACGACGCGACGAACTCTTCCGAGTAGTGAGTCGGGATACCACATCAGGTTCGTGTGGATGTCAACCAGCATCGGTGACCCGTCCCCGGGTGGCCCAACGAAGCGATGCGTACGGACACCTCCATGCAGAGCATAGCGGAGAATCGCGGCCCTCACCAGGGCATGAGAGGCGCCGGCGGGAGTCGAACCCGCTTCTGCGGTTTTGCAGACCGCCGCCCGGCCGTCAGGCTCCGGCGCCGCTGAGTGCTGACGTGCTGAGTGCTTCGACACGCCCTGGAGGGCCGATGTCCTCGCCAGGAATCGAACCTGGTCCTCGACCTTCGCAAGGTCGTGTGCGCGTCCGTCACACCCCGAGGACAACGATTGGAACAGGAACGCTGACGAGCCCCCCGCCCGGGAATCGAACCCGGCCTTGCGGCTTCGAAGGCCGCCGTGCGTCCGCCACACCCGCGGGGAAGTGAAGAAGCGGAGTGCCCTTGCCAGGAGTCGAACCTGGTCCTCGACCTTCGGAGGGTCGCGTGCTGTCCGTCACACGCCAAGGGCGCGGGTGCATCGAAGCCGACGGCCGGACTCGAACCGGCATGAGCCTGCTTACAAGGCAGGTGCCTGCCGTTCGGCCACGTCGGCAAAAGCAGGGCGCAAGGATTTGAACCCTGTCCGCGAGTTTTGGAGGCTCGCTGCTCTCCCAGGAGCACACCCCTGTCGATGGCCCCGGCATGTTGTCGATGCCGGGGCCTGGTTGTTAAACATCAAGCGAGGAGAAGGGCCGGCCGGCTCGTGCGGCAGGAACCGGGCCCAGCTCTCGACGCGGACGCCCTGCGCCGCGTAGAGCGGCTTCCACTCGGGGCGGACTGGCCGGCGCCGGAGCTTCATGCCGGCCTGCTCCGGCGTGCGGTCGGCCTTCCTGGCATTGCAGACGACGCAGGCGGCAACGCAGTTCGTCCAGCTCGACGCACCGCCCTGCGAGCGGGGCACGACGTGGTCGATCGTGATGGCCTCGGCGCCGGGCTGCGCCCGCAGTACTGGCAGGTGTGATGGTCTCGCTTGGCGACGTTGCGCCGGCTGAACGTCACCGCCGACCCGGGCAGGCGGTCGTAGTGCGCGAGGCAGATGACCTCGGGAGCCCGAAAGCTCCGGTGGGCCGACCGCACGCACGGGCGGCCGTCTGAGGGCTCAAGCTCCGACCAGTCGGCCCAGTCGTAGAGCCGGTACTCGTCGGGCTCGACGGCCTTCGCCGTCTCGTTCCAGAGCATCACGAGAGCTCGCACGACGGTCGTGACGTGGACCGGTTGCCAGTTCCGGTTCAGGACAAGTGTGGGAAGCTCCAGTACGTTTCGGGTCATCGTTGCCTCCGTCAAGTTCGCGTTGCAAAGAGGGTGTCCGGCGGGGGTTGAACCCGTCGCCTCGAGCTCCACAGACTCGCGTGCTGCCGTTACACCACGGACACCATCAAAATCGAAAGAGTGGTCGAACGTATGATCCAGTGCCCCGACCAGGATTCGAACCCGAAACTCCTCGTTAGAAGCGAGGCATGATCATCCATTTCACCATCGGGGCAAGGAAAGGAGCGGAAGGCAAGGGATTTGAACCCTCATCCCCCTTTCGGGGGAACCGCCTTAGCAGGACGGCTCGGCAAACCGTATCCGACTACCTTCCGTTCGATTCGAGTGGACCGCCGGGGAGTCGAACCCCGATTACCGGTGTGCAAAGCCGGTGTCGTTCCGTTGGACCAGCAGCCCGATCGAGGAATGAACCAGTCGTCCCGGCAGGACTCGAACCTGCGCTAACCTGTTTGTAAGACAGGCGTCTTGGCCGCTAGACGACGGGACGAATCGCGACGAGTAGCACGGGTGGGATTCGAACCCACAGACACCAGGCTCTCGAGCTGGCCGCGATGCCAGTTAGCGTACCGTGCCATCGATGAACACCGACAGTTGCGGGTCGGGGAGTCGAACCTCCGCCTCCGAGCTTATGAAACTCGGCCGAGCACCGGCCCACCCGCAGTCCCAGGCCCCGGTATCGAGCCGGGCGGATCGGCCTCATGAAAGCCAACCGGGCACCTGCCTCGCCTGGGAAATTCGCATCACTCGACCGATCAATCAGTCGCCGGGGGGAGATTCGAACTCCCACGCCTCGGGGGCACGTGCTTCTGAGGCCCGCGCGTCTACCAGTTCCGCCACCCGGCGAGTCGAGTGTCCAGTGGAGTGGTCCGTGCGGGAATCGAACCCGCCTCTTCAGCTTGAGGGGCTGATGTCCTGTGCCGATAGACGAACGGACCTTTATCGAGAAGAGAACCGCCAGTGGGTGGTGAAGGAGTCGAACCTTCCGCCTTCCGCCTCACCACTTCGATGGCAACGGCTTTACAGGCCGCCGTGAGGAACACCACCCGAGGAATCGCATCCGCGATGGCACGGGTGGGATTCGAACCCACAAATCACCAGGTTTGAGCCTGGCCGCTTTGCCAGTTTGCGTACCGTGCCCTCTCTCACCCACCAGCGCCCCGGCGGGATTTGAACCCGCGACCTCCTCGCTGACAACGAGGCGAGCACTCCGGACTGCTCCACGAGGGCGTTCGGGACCGAGCCGGCGGTGCGGGCAGAGCCTCGCACCCCGGCCGGTGGAGAATCACTCCATCTCATTCTTCACAACAACGAGTGCCTCGGCCGCCTCTCGGGGCAGTGGTACACCCGCCTGCCGGCACTGCTCGGCCAGCTCGGGCCAGAAGGCCAGCCTGGCCTGACGGTAGCGGCCCTTGGCCGCGCGGAGCCGGTCCTGGGCCTCGAGCAGGGCGTCGCCCTTGAGCGTGCTTTCGCGCTCGTTGTAGTCCCGTCGCGCTTGCTCCGCCTGGTCGCGGCTCTGGATCAAAGCCGCATAGCGGAGGAAGCCGGAAGTCGCCGCCGAGCGATCCGCGGACCGCTCGATTCCCGCGAAGCGGAGGGTCTCATTCAGTGCCGAGCCCAGCACGCCACGGACGGAGGGGTCGCGGGCAACAAGTGTGGCGATTGCCACGGCGGCGGCCGTCGCCCAACGGTGTCGCCGGATCGTGCGGACAAAATCAGAGATGCGCGCCATGAATGTCCTTTCCTGATGTGTGATGACCTTGGCCAGCCTCCTCGTAACGAACGACGAGGGACTGGAGATCCTGATTGTCGGACGCCAGCCGATTTGACTCGACCTGGAGTTCGGTGACGCGGCGGCTGGACCGGGCGGCTCTCGTCTGGAGGACGGTATGGTCCGCCTGGAGCAGTCGATACCAACCTTCCACTTCAGCGACCTGATCCCGCAGCCGGGTGTTCTCTGTGCCGAGGCGGTCATTCTGTTCTTGCAACTCATCGAGCTCGCTTGCGACACGATACAGCTCGGCGTGCCCCACGTGGCCGTTGTCGTGCCTCCGACGAGCCCTCGTGTCTCGGCTCATGTCACCTCCTTTGCTGAAATGAAGCCTCGTTGCCGTACCTTGGATTCGAGGCGGAAGCCGTGGGACTCGAACCCACAAGCGGCCCGAGGCCGCCACCTGTTTTCGAGACAGGCCCCTCATCCGGCCGGATGACTTCCGTGTAAGGGCATTGAACGAAAAGTTCCGGGGGCTGGAATCGAACCAGCGGCCTCCGCGTTCAGAGCGCGGCGTCACTACCACCAGCAACTGCCCCGGATTCGGGAAGGAGGATTCGAACCTCCACCGCCTGATTCAAAGTCAGGGAGCCTACCGGTTAGCCGATTCCCGAGAGCGCCCCGCGGGAGTCGAACCCGCCTGTCGAGCCTGGGAAGCCCGCCTGACCGCTCGGCCAGGGACGCATCAACATCACTTCGAGTGCGGGATCGGGGAGTCGAACCCCGTCGCCTGGTTGGAAGCCAGGAGTCGTGCCTTGGACCAATCCCGCGGCTGCAGGCGGAGAGAGGGAGTCGAACCCTCAAGGCTCATCGCTCGCCGGGTTCGAGCCGGGTGCCGTCGCCCATCGGCTTGCCCTTCCATCGTCGAGCTCCGGCGGCAGGAATCGAACCTGCGTCCCCCCGGTTAACAGCCGGGCGCTCGTACCAGCACGAACTCCACCGGAATCGTCGCGCTCAGACAGTCGGGATGGCCGGATTCGAACCGGCGATTTCCTGCTCCCAAGGCAGGCGGATTAGCCAGGCTTTCCCACATCCCGAGTCGCCTCGTTCACCGACAAGTGCCCAGCGGGAGTCGAACCCGCACGTCCGCCATGGCAAGGCGGTAGGCTACCGCTACATCATGGGCACGATCACCGTCGCCGAATTGTCAAGGAGCCGAGAGCACCGGGTGGGACTCGAACCCACGTCCCCGCCTTACGAGGGCGGAGTCTTCGCCGCTAGACGACCAGTGCTCTGCATCAAAGTGGGACCGGAGGGGCTCGAACCCTCACCGAACCGGTTAAGAGCCGGACGTTCTGCCGCTAGAACTTCGGTCCCGATGGACGCTCGCGAGTCGGCCAGGAAGGAGTCGAACCTTCGCCGCCCGGTTATCAGCCGAGTGTTCTCCCGTTGAACTACAGGCCGTGTTGTCCTCGCTTCTACTCCTCGGTTGGCACCATGGGGCCGGAGGGATTCGAACCCCCGCCGACCGGCTTAAAAGGCCGACATGCTGCCGCTACACCACGACCCCGGGCGAGATACCGCTTGCCGGGGTATTCGTTTGATCCAGGTCATCAGCCTCAGCCCTCGCTAAGCGAGTTTTGTTCCTGCGAGCAGCCCGTGTGGGAATCGAACCCACCTCTCCGCCTTGAAAGGGCAGTATCCTTGGCCGATAGACGAACGGGCCGGCTTCTACGAGTGGGCCGGGGGGCGCTCGAATCCCCGTCTGCCGGGCTTCAACCGGCCGCTAGACCGTCTCAGCTACCGACCCATTCCTTCCGCAGTCCCAACAAAAACGAAAAGGCCCGGTGTCTTCGTCACACCGGGCCTGAGACTCCGCACGAGGGATGTCTGTGGCCGGGCGTCACGTCCGCAAGGGATAGAGCCGGAGCGGGCTCGCCGACGGATCGGCGGATCGCTTCGCTTCTTGGCAACCCAGGATGTGACGCGGACTCCCGGCGAACATGGACGACCTCAGTGCAAGGGGTATCTCAGGCCGACTCGACTCGACTTCGGGGCCGACCTCACGGCTCGCCCGTCGTCTTGTACTCTTACAGACGCGTCACCCCGGAGGATGTTCGCGCAATTTCGAGGAGATGATCGGACTCGCGCGGAAATCGCCGACCACGATCTCGTCGTGCTCTAGCCAGGCCTCGCCGTTCCTCCCATCCGTCGCCCAACTTTTTCACTCGACTCTCGACGATCTCATGAAACCTTAGATGGCGAATCTGAATATCGCCGTAGATGCCGGCTCACGACGACCAGGAGCGTGGTCCATTTCTCCGTTCGCTCGATTCCCTCGGGAGCCGCGGGCCGTCGTGGTCAGCCAGGCGCTCGTCTTTCCCCGGCACCGCCGATGACTTGACGCCGCTTGAGCGACGTGGGATTTCACTCCTGCGCCCCTGGCAGCTTTTCAACGACGTTCGGATCACATCGCGATTGAAGGTTTCTGGATCGTCACAATCAGCCTCGATCGCGGCCCATGTCCCGACTAATTCTCAGCGGAATCGAAGCTTAGCGAGGAGCAGGAGGCCGATGGCCACTCCACTCACGACGAGACTGCTAGGCTCCGGAACCACGGGGTCAACACAAGTGGCGATGACCCAGGTGTCAGTGCCGTTCATGATTGGGTTCCACGTGTCCCACCCGCCTCCGTGCCCATTCTGATACCACCCGAAATACTGTGGTTCCTGTTCATCGACGTAGTGGTTAAGCCAGCATATGATAGTCAAGTCGTAGTTGCGGGTGGTGTCATAAACGCCTGTATGGCCGGTGAGCGTAACTTCAGGGCCAATCGGAGGGCCAAATGGCAACTCGAGGCTCGTTGGACTGGCTACCAGGCCCTGCAAATTGATCGATCCCGACCCGTCGGCGCTACCGATTGTTCCGGTGCCCGTGATGGTTGCTGACCAGGCTTTGATGTCGCTGGTGGTGAGTGTCCCCAGGCGGCCATTGGTGGTGATGGTTCCCGAGATGGTGTACTCCCCTTGGTCACCGGGGTAATTCACAAGGTTGTAGGTGAGGTCTCCCCAGGCCAGCGTGGGCAAGCTCAGCAAGGACACCAAAATGAACGCAAGGCGTTTCATCATACTTTCCTTCCTGAGAGTATTCTGAGGTCCGCTTCATCGCGCGAGGTCCAGCCACACTGCCAGGCCTCCCGGGATACCGTGCCCTCTCCTTTCTCCTTCCCGTGCATACACTCCGTCGTGCGCGACCCGACAAACAAGCCTGGGTCTCCGAGGCAGCGAGGCACCATGAACCGCAGCCTGCCCGTGCAGACTTCGCACGCCGCGACAGTCATCGCCGCAAACTTGTTTGCCAAAACCTCGATCTCGACTTGATGATACCACGAGTGGCGGACTGACGAAACAGAAATTTCAGAACAATCTGAAATTTCTGTCGGGATTGGTCTGACGATTGACAGGTTTTGTTGTTCTATTCAAACAAGACTCCTAGTTCTGATTCGTCAAGGAAACTTGCGAAAGCTGCTGATCAACGAGGAGATCATCCATCAGGCTACAGACTCGATCGCGCGAAATACCCCTTCGACCCATCCCGGACCAAGGCGTTCCCAGCCAAAGGCTGCGCAGACCCTACAGGGTGACATGACCATTCCGCTCGCTGGTGGCTATTGCGAATGGCGCCTCGACAGCCCCTGGCGACCCCCACCGAGCCCGATTATTCTATGATGAGCCCTAGCAAACTGCCCAGACTTACCAGGCTTCCGAAAACACCGAGTTGAACCGACTGACGACCCGTTCTGTGATGCGGAGACCCATGATGCTCGCGCGATGTTATGCCGCTGGCGTGGCCTTGAGCTTGGTCCTCTTCTTGATGACGGCCCTCGAGCGCCTCCGGCTGCGCGAGTCGCTCTGGCACAGGACGCGAAAGCCGAGACAAAGGTCGACGAGAAGAAAGTCGAGAAAAAGGCCGAGAAGATCAAGCCTTACGACGAGGTCATCACCAAGGACGCCAAGAGCAGCCCCGGCTTGTTCATCGTGCACCGGGTCGACGACAAGGTCTACTTCGAGATCCCGATCGCGGCCCTTGGCAAGGACATGCTCTGGGTGACTCAGATGGAGCGGACGCCTTCGGACATGTTCGCGCGGGCCGGCAGCCCTGTTGGCAATCGCGTGGTCCGCTGGGAGCAGAGAGGGGATGACGTCCTCCTGCGCGACATCAACTACCGCGATCCGGGCCGACGTCAAGGACCCGATCCGGGACGCCGTCGAGTCGTCGAGCCTCGAACGATCATCGAGGTATTCCCGGTGAAGGCCTACGGCAAGGACAAGCGACCGGTGATCGACGTGACCGACCTCTACAAGGGGGACCTGCCCGAGTTCAGCGCGAAGGGCCGGCTGGATGCCCAGGGTGTCGATCCCAAGCGGACGTTCATCGAGGAGGTCAAGTCGTTCCCCGGGAACATCGAGGCGAAGGTGACGCTGACCTACAAGCCGAAGCAGGAGTCGCGCCGCGGCGGCATCACCAGTCCTGCTCCACCACAGCATGGTCAGACTGCCCGAGGACCTGATGAAACCGCGCAAGCACGACGATCGCGTGGGCTTCTTCAGCGAAGAGTTCGAGGACTACGGCGACCCTTCGCGGCACCAGATGGAACAGGTGCGATACATCACCCGGTGGCGGCTCGAGAAGAAGGACCCCAAGGCAGCTCTGTCGGAGCCGAAGAAGCCGATCGTCTTCTACATCGGCCGCGAGGTGCCCGACAAATGGCGGCCCTACATCAAGAAGGGCGTCGAGGCCTGGCAGCCGGCCTTCGAAAGGCCGGGTTCAAGAACGCGATCATCGCCAAGGACGCCCCCTCCCTGACCGAAGACCCCGACTGGGACGCCGAGGACGCCCGCTACTCGTCGATCCGCTGGCTCCCCTCGACCATCGAGAACGCCATGGGCCCGCACGTCCACGACCCCAGGACCGGCGAGATCCTCGAGTCCGACATCCTCATGTATCACAATGTCATCAAGCTCATCCGCGACTGGTACTTCGTCCAGGCCTCGCCGAACGACCCGCGTGCCCAGAAGCTGCCCTTGCCCGATGACCTGGTCGGCGAGCTGCTCGCCTATGTCACTGCGCACGAGGTCGGGCACACGCTCGGCTTCCCGCACAACATGAAGGCCAGCTCGTCATACACCGTCGAGCAGCTTCGCGACCCCGAGTTCACCAAGAAGAACGGGACCGAGGCGTCGATCATGGACTACGGCCGGTTCAACTACGTCGCCCAGCCCGGCGACGGCGCCCGGTTGATCCCGATCATCGGGCCCTACGACAAGTTCGCCGTCGAGTGGGGCTACCGCGAGTTCCCGGACGCGAAGACCTACGAGCAGGAGAAGGAACAGCTCGACAAGATCGTCGCCCGGCAGATCAAGGACCCCACGCTCCTCTTCGGCAGCCCCGACCCGGCGAGCGACCCCTCGGCCGCAGACCGAGGACCTCGGCTCCGACGCCGTCCGCGCCACCGAGCTTGGCCTCAAGAACATCGACCGCGTCGCCGGCTTCCTCGTCAAGGCAACGGCGAGCAAGGGCCGCGACTACGACCTGCTGCGGAACATGTATGACGAGCTGGTCAACCAGCGGAACCGCGAGCTGATGCACGTGGCGAACACTGGTGGGCGGGGTCAACCGCACCAACTTCTGGTACGGCGATGCCGACAAGGTCTACGATCCCGTCCAGCCCGACCAGCAGCGCAAGGCGGTCGCGTTCCTCGTCGAGCACGGACTGAAGACGCCCCAGGCCTTGATCGCTCCCGATATTCTGCAGCGGCTCGAGCCGAGCGGTGCCGCCGACCGCATCGCCATGGCCCAGACGTCGCTGCTTCGAGCCCTGCTAACCCCGGGGCGAGTCGGCCGCATGGCCGAGTGCGCGGCGCGAGATCCAAAAGGCTGCTACACGCCGGCAGAGCTGGTGAAGGACCTCGTGGCGGGAGTCTTCAGCGAACTCGACGCGGCCAGGCCCGAGGTCGAGCTCTATCGCCGCAACCTCCAACGGCGCTGGTCGACTTGCTCGCCTCGCTGGTCAATCGCGACCTGCCGAGCAATGACCTGCCGGCCCTGGCGCGGGCGCGCTCCAAGGGCTCCTGAAGCGGATCAAAGCACTCGAGGGCAAGGACGTCGAAGCGGCCACCCGCATGCACCTCGACGATCTTCGCGCCCGAATGGAAAGGGCACTCGACCCGCGGCTGGCCATACTCGCCCAGCCAGGGCCACCGGGTCGGCCAGGGAACTGATACCGACTGTCCTCGAAACCTCGCTCGGCGGTGTTGGCGGTCCCTCAAGACCCGCGAGTTACGAGGACAGCACACGCAACTCCGGGGTGGCGGGTCCGCTCTTCGATCGAGCTCATCCAAGCCGCGTACGTCCAGGGTTAGCCGTGAGGCCAGGAATGGGCACGCCCGCGAAGACCAGCTTCCCCGTGTGAGAATCGCGAGAGACAAGGATTCGCTTCGTGCCGGTCGTGGGTGCGACTCGGTTCAGTACCCGAAGGGTGTGAGTTCGCAGGAGTACCTTCGGTACCCGGCCCGCGGCAAGCTTGGCACCGATGACAGGGTGAGATCGATCGAATGCTGCCGGGTTTCGGGCGAACCTGAACGAGATGGAACATCTCGTTCCCCAGAGCGATGGCCGCCTCGCGCAGGTGGCAAGTCGGACGCTGGAGCTCGAAGAAGTCGTATTCCCGGCCATCAACACTCTGTTCGAGAGCAATGTCATAAATCGAAGCGCGGGGTTTGCCCCGGAACAGTGGAGCCTTTACCCGTCGCGCCCTTTCTCACGGTACTTGCCTTGCCACCGGCCGTACCGGGCAACTCGCCGTAATGAACGAGGGGAGGCGTCGGACCCTCGATGATCTTGTAAGTGCCCGGCGCGAGATTCGCGAAGGCATAGTAACCCAGTACGCTGGTGGCAGTGGTCAGTGTCACCGAATGGCCGAGGTAATCAGTTCCCTGCAGAGTCATGGTCACGTTGCCGAGGCCGAAGTCGGCAGTGTCACGTTCCATGTTGTGATCGAGGTCCCACACCACGTAGCCCGAAAGCGACGCCGACTTGATGAAGCCAAAGTCGTTTTGCAACGAGATCAACGACCCCGAGACCGGGATGCCGTTGATCGCGGTCGTTGCAGCCGTGCCTCCGAGCGTCCCTGGCAGCACGACCTCACGCAGATAGCCGGCCGGAACCGACAGAACGGCCACGGTCGAGCTCCCCTGGGTGACGTTCCGGAACTCGTAGTGTCCGAGGCTGTCGGTTGTGGCCGTCATCGAGAAGGAATGGCCCGCCGGATCGATCACCGTCAGGGAAACGGAGACGCCCGAGAGTCCCGGGTCGCTCGGCGAATTGTGCTGGTCGAGATTGCTGTCCCAGAACAACCGGCCGTCGATGATTCCCTGAGGGTCAATCGTGCTCTCGGCCTCTGTGATGATCGATGTCGAGTTCGTATTCCTTGATGGATGCCGTGTTGGTGACCGTGGCCTCGGGGCTGACCCCCATTAGAAAGACCAGGCGGAGGATGTACCCTTCACCGGGACCCACCGTGCCAACGTTCCAAACCTTAGCCACCGGGTCGAAGCTGCCGCCCGCCGGAGGTGTCACCGGGTTGCCGCTGGTGTCCAGGATCGAGGACGATACGTAAGTCAGGAGGAGGGGACAAGCTCGGCACTGAACATCGGTCGCCGCACCCAGTCCGTTGTTAACCAGCGTGATGTCATAAATGACGTTCTCGCCGGCATGCGGCGTGGGGTTTTGTGTCACTGCCTTGTGGATCTCGAGCGGCAGGCCCAAGCGGATCCACTTCCACGCTGGCCTCATTGTTGTTGAGGTCGGTCTCGGGCACGGTCGAGCCAAAGGCATCGGCCAGGTTGACGACCGGGTCGTACGTGTTGACGACCGCCTTGAAGGTCATGGCATCCGTTTGCCCGACCGGTACGGTTCCGATCGTCCAGAGACCGGTCGAAGGGTCATAACTGCCGATCGTGGTTTGAGCCGAACCCGGGACATACACGAGGCCGGCGGGCACGATATCTTCCAGCGCCGACTCCGCTGGTTGTGTCGGGGCCGTCGTTGGCCAGAGTGACCGTGAACGTGACGGTGTCGCCCCGCATGGGCGTGGGGTTGTCCACGGTCTTGCCGACGACGAGGTCGCAGAGCAACGGGTTGATCGAGGCTTCCGCCTGGTTGTTCGTGTACGTCGTCTCCTGCTCGTTGCCCGAAACCACCGCAGTGTTGGTGAGCACATAAGGGGATGACAACGGAAGGGGAGGTGGCGGCACGACTGCGGTGAGGACCATGATCGCCGTGTCCGGAGCGGTCTCGCCGGGGAAATTCACCGTACCCTTGAGCTCGCCAATGGTCCAGACGCCCGTCGTGGGATCGAAGCTGCCCAGATCGGGGCTGGCGGAAGTCAAGGTCATACCGGCGGGGAACAGGTCTTTCGCCTGGACTCCGGTGGCCACACCCGGCCCGATGTTGCGCACAGTCACCGTGTAAGCCACCGAGCCGCCGATCTCCGGGTGCTCGTCGTTGACCGACTTGAGGATCTCGAGATCGGTGAGGCGATACTCTGAAAAATCGTTGCTCGCTGATGTGTACGTATAGGCGGGAAGTGTTGGGTCGAACGGCGGTTTGTTGGAAGGAACCTGCTGGGGCTGGAAGAGCGAAGGCGGTCCGATCAGCACCTGATCAATTGCGTCAGTGACGGACGAGACGACTCCGCCCTGCGTGCCCACCTCGATGAGCCCCTGGAGGTAGCCGGTGGGCTGAGTTTCGGTAACCTGGTACGCTCCCGGCACCAAATTATTGAATGCATAGCCGCCATCGTTGCCGGTTGTCGTGGTGGTTACGGTGACGACGTGACCGTCAAACGCAGTGCCCGTAAGCGTGATGGTCACTCCGGGAATCGGCAAAGTCCCCGTCGAAATGGCGTCGGTCGCTTCGAGGACATACCCGGTGATTTGACCAAGCGGCAAGGCCGCGAAGTTGTACTGCAACCCAACCTGTACGGGCGAGAGCGGAATCCCGATCTGGTCGATGTGCTGGCCGTTGGCAACTCCCGAGGGAATCACGTTTCCCGATCCATCGACCAGGATTCCCGGAATGCTCTCGAAGAACGTATTGCCGGACCCAGGACCTGACGCGGTAATAGTCCAGGTGCCCTGCCCCACGCTCCGGAGCAGGTAAAACCCGTGGGCGTTGGTCATCGGCCTGGCTCGAGACGTTGCCGCCGCTGGACAGGTCCATTGTCTGGCCCGCAAGCGGAGCGTCGTAGCCGTTGAAAACGCCGTTGGCGTCGTAATCGAGGAAGTAGTAACCGCTCAGGACCGAGTTCGGCGTCACAACCACGGTCGAGGTATTGTTGCTCGGATCCAGGTCGAGCGTGGTCGAGGTCACGGTCGCTTCGTTGACGATGGGCCCGGACGGGAAGCTGAGCACGCGTACGGGAATACCGAGCGTGGCGACCGCCCCCACCGCCAGGTCGCCGATCGTCCAGGTCAATACCCCGTGCGTCTCACAACAACGCCGGAGGGCGGATTGGCCAGCCAGGCGGGATCGATGGCCAGGTGCGAATCTATGGGATCTGTGACAACGGTTCCCTCCGACAGGCTGGGCCCGTTGTTCTCGACCGTGAGAGTGTACGTGAACAGAGTGCCAAGTGGCGGTACGAGCGTGCTCGCCGTCTTGGTGATCTGATCATCGTCGCGAACCAGCTCGCCGAAATTGTAGCCGGTTCCGTCATACGCGCTGAGCAGGTTGCGGCTGAACCCGATTCTTGGCCCCGACCACGATTGTGCCGACGAAGTCACGCGGCGACCCAGCGCTCTGCCGCCAAGTGTGCCCGGTGTGTCGGCTCCCTGGGAATAGCCCGCCGGCTGGGTCTCGCGTAGCGAGTAGACGCCCGGCGCAAGGCCCGGGAAGCCATAGCTGCCATCGGCCGCCGTGGTCGTCGTCTGGCTAATCACACTCCCCAGGTAATCGGTGCCGGCAAGAGTGATGGTGACTCCGGGAAGAGGAGCGTCCGTCGATGGATCGTACGTCCCGCTATTGTTCACATCGACGTAGACGGTTCCCGCGAGCGAACCGGCGGGTAGCTCCGCGAAGGTATTGAGCTTGCCGCTCACCGACGCACCGGCGAAGAAGCGAACGCCCGCGATCGCGCTGGTGGATGGCTTGGCCTGGGTTGGCGGCAGCAAGGTCCCTGGCGGCGATGTGGCCGTTCCCTGGCTGCCCACCTGGTCCGTTCCCTTGTACCGGGTCGTCAGCGAGCCGCGATCTTCGGTGATTTTGTAGGAACCGGCGGGAATGGCCGTGAACGTGTACCCGCCGCCTGCGTTGGTGACGACCGATTCCGGTGCAAACGAACCAAAATCCGGCGTCCCGGACAGTGATACGGTCACCCCCGAAAGGCCCGGCTCGCCTGCATCCTGCACTCCGTTGTCGTTGTAGTCCAGGAAAACTGTCCCAGACAGGCTATTCGAGTTCAACGTCACCGACGCCGTTCCCGTGCTCGAATCGGTGCGCTCGGTGCTGCTGGGGTTATACGGGGAGATCTGTCCGGGATTCCCGGGCAGGGAGCTGCCGGTGGCCGTGGCGGTGTTGGTGAGGACCTGGCCCGGGGTGGTGCTTGCGGCGGGTGTGGCCCGGAAAGTGAACGTGCTCGTTACCGCTGGCAGCAGCTCGGTGAAGGTGGCACGCAGATTCGTCGGGTCGATGGTCGTCGGCGTCAGTCCCGCGGTGTTCGAGAATGTCGCTGGTTCGTAAACCAGTCCACTGGGCAACAGATCGGTGAGGCTTACGTCGTATTCCGGGGCCGTACCGACGCTGCTCACCAGGATCGTGAAGGTCACGGCGCCCTCTCCCGGATCCGAGGTCGCGGGAGATACGGTCTTGACCACGCTCAGTCGAGGCGTGACCACATTGATGGCCGGCGCCTTCGCCGTGATGCCGCCGAGCTGCGTCTGGAATTTCACCGAGTTCTGTAGCTGCGAGCCGTTCTGGTTGCCGGCAATGTTCAGGACGACGGCGCGGAATTGCAGCATGATGAACTGCTGCGAGTCACCCGGCAAGGTGCTGTTCGTGATCGTGCCCAGATTCAGGCTGTAGCCAATGCCTCCGCTGCTCACCGTCGCTCCCGCGAGCGCAGCCTGGAAACCCCCAGGCAGATCGGTGCTCAGTCCGCCGTCCGCGACGATGGAGTCGAGAGCGACCAGGGCAAGACCCGCCGGCATGGTATCGATGAGCTGGGCGTTCGCGGAGACTCCACGGGGGACGGCAATCTGCACCTGAAACGTCGCGACTTCGCCGATCGTGAGGTTGTTCCCGGTCGTGTTAACCACGCTCGTCGCGATGATCGATTTCTGAAGGCTCGCCACCGGCGAGAAGGTCGCCGATCCGCTTGCCGACTGCGTTCGTTCGTGGCTTGACGGGTTGTAGGGCGAGATCGGACCCGGGGTGATTGCAGGCAAGGTCGTATAAGTAATAGCCGCGGTGTTGGTGACCGATTGGTAAGACTGGATGTTTTCGGCCACCACACCCTTGAAGGTCAGGGTCGTGGACTGGCCCAGCGGCAAGGCGGGAATGCTGGCCTGCAAGACACCCCCGGCATCCGAAAGGCTCGCCGGGGCGACGCCCAGAACATAGGCCCAGCTCCCCGCCAGGTAGGTGACTCCCGCCGGAACGACATCGGCAAGGTTGACGTTGAATGCGTCGATGCCACTCGTGGGGTCGTGGCTAACTACCACGGTATACGTCACGGTCTCGAGCGCCTCGGCGACTGGCTTGTCGATCGTCTTCTGCACCCTCAGCTTGGGGACCAGGATAGTGGCCGTCGTGGATGCCTGGGCCGATCCTCCCGAGTATGTAAGCCTGGCTGTGTTCGTTTGTCGTGCTCCATTCGTGTTCGAGGCGACATCCAGGGCAACGACATGGTAGGTGATGGTGATCTGGTCGGCGGACACGTCGTCGCGATCCGCGTTGGTCAGGACGCCGAAGTTGTATGTGATCTTCTGACCGCTGTTCTGAACGACCGCGGAGGCGCCAACCGCCGCAAACGAGCCCTGTGAGGTTGTCAAGTTCGGATTATTGGCCGTGACGTTGACGACGTTCACAAGAGCCAGGCCGCTGGGCAACGAATCGACGATCACGGCGTTGGGCAGCGTTCCCTGGGGGACCGTGAGCACAACCGTGTACAGTGCGACCTCGCCAATCGCCAGATTTGAGCCCTTCGTGAATGACTCGGAGGTGCTCGAGATGGACTTCACCATGGTTACGGGCAGAATCGCGGCCTGGGCCGAGTCCTGAAGGGGACGAACCAGGAAGTTGGGACCGGTCTCAGTGGAAGCGTACCCGGTCACCTTGCCCAGGTTCGTAAGGGTTGAGTTGGCTGCAACAGCCTGGTCAACGAGCACATTGAAGGTGACGATCGCTAGATTCTTCCCGGAGGTCGGACTGGCCGCGGCGAGGGCGCCACGGTTGTTCGCTACATCGTCGACAAGCTCGATTCCCTGTCCGAAGAGACCCCCGGGCAGAAATTTGTAGGCCAAGGGTGCGCCGGTGCCGTCGGCGACCTGAAGATTGAAGCCCGAGACGCTCTGGGGAACGACCAGGCCCGCCGGAAGCTGATCCTGGATCACGACATTGAAGGCCCCATTGGGACCGGTTCCCGTGTTCTCCACCACCAGGGCAAACTTCACCATGTCCCCGGCCTGGAGCCCGCGGACATCGCTGGCGATGGGCGTGGAGGCCAGGTTTGCCGAATTGATCGTGCCGGTGAATGCCGGGCCAGCGTCGCCAGGCCGCGTGAATGCGACCGGCCCGACTGTGCTGGGAACAAAGCGGGCACTGGGCGGATTGACATCGGCTTGCGGAGCACGCACCGACACGGCCCCCTTCGTCAAGATCAGCAATGGCTCCGAAAGCACGACTTGAGCGATCTGGGTCTGAGTGATGACGTTGTTCTGCGTCGAGGTCTCGCTGGAAGAGATCTGGTTGGTGAGCAGCAATTGATCGGCGAGAGGAGCGTCGGTCGCTATCACTGTGAACAGAATGTCCAGCGTCGATGGGCCTTGCAGGCTCCGGGGAGGAAGTCGAAACGTGACGCTGTTGGCCGCCGGATCCGTGGTCACAGTGGGAGTAACGAGCTGCTGGCTGCTCGGGTCGGGAAATGTGTTCGTGGGGCCGAACCACGCCTGGTTGGCTGGCGGGGCCGCGCTGCTCTTGATGGTCTGGAAAAAGCTCACCGGGGCGATCTGCTTGACTGAGAAGAGGGGAAGCGGCAGAAAATCGGTGAGCGTGAGATCCTGGTAGCTCGTCAGCGGGAAGACTTCCGTGAGCTGGAACGTGACCTTGTCGCCAGCCGTCACGCTGGGATTGGCTGTGGAGACCGGTACGCCGTTGATTGCATAGACGGACTTGAAAACGCTTCCCGTGGAGATGGTCAAACCGGCCGAAGACGTATCGCCCGGCGTTCCTGGCTGGCCCACGATCGCCGAACTGGCACTCAGATTGTTCGAGAGCTTGTCGCCCTCTGTCACTGGTGCGCCGTTGTGCTTGTACGTCGGGTCGATGGTCGCGCGGAAGATGATCTGCCCGGTTGCTGGGCCCGATGGGCTGCTGACGCGCCCGCCGGTCAAGACTTCCCGAATGCCCCTGATCGACAAGCTCCTGCGAGACCAGGAAGGTCAACAAAGTCGTTCCGTCGCCCTGAACGATAGAAGTGAAATTCGAGCCTGTGAAGGGTAACGGCCCATAGGTGGTCTGGCCTGTGATCCTAAGTGTCGGGCTGAAGCTGGAATCGATGCTCTGGCCGTCGGAGAGCACGTCACTCAGAATCAGGTTATGGAGCGCCGAAGAAGTCGGAAACCTGGAAGTTCAGCGTATACTGGAGCACGTCGCCAGGTCCCTGCACCCCCGGGTAGACCGGAGCGATGTCGGCCACTTGCTTCTGCACCGCGAGTGCCCTGGGCTGGACACTGGCCGTATCGTGAGACCGGGGGAAGAGGGAAAGGGTTGCCAACCGCGGGTACCCAGGTGCCCTGAGCAACCGCCGTGTTACTGATCGGGCTCGAGGATGTCCGTCGGACTTCCTGTGGTTGGGTCGAGAATCGACTGGTTGGTCCCGCCCACGTACTGCGGCACGTAGAAGTTGACGTCCATCGTCACATCGGGATTTGACGTCGTTCCGATCACCGAACGCAGTACCCGCAGCAACAAGCCTCCCGGCATGGTTGTCGAGGGGTCATGCGAGGCAATGATTTCGGAGGACGCGGCCGGCACCCCATCCACGTAGACTCGACTGGCCGAGACGAATTGAAGGCTGGATGCCAGATTGTCGGAAAGCTCAAGGTTCTTGATGGTCTGACCGTCGGCGATGTTGATGTTCAATCGCCAGGTCTGCACAAAGTTGGGACCGGTTGCTGTTTCCCCCTCGGGTCCCAGGTACTGCTTGGTGATCAGCATGACCGCGGGACTGACGGGTTCCGTGACCGGGACGGCGACGATGGGCGGGTCGGTTATCGGGTCATCGAGCGGATCTTGACCGAGATAGAATCCCCCTCCTGCTGTGACATTCACCTGTGTGGCGAGTGCTCCGGCCGTGTTCCCGATCATTCGCGCCTGCACTTCAAGCTGGATTGGAGGCTGCTCCGGAGAGTAGCTGCCGAACGGCAGAGGAAAGACAAACAGGGTGCCTCCCGGAGGACCGGTCACGATGAGCGGCTGACCACTTGGGCCTTTGAGCAATGGGTGCTGAGCGTTCCCGTTCTGATCGAAGGTGACGACCGTTTCCGGAAGCTGGGCACCTTGATCAAGTCACGCCCAGGATCTCGACCTGCTGCGTTTCCGTGCCAGCCGGCGGAACGATCAGCCTCAGTATAGGGGCCGTAGCCGACATCACCAGGACCACCCCCGTTATCGAATGTCAGGGGGAAGGTGAACTCCTCGTTGACCAGGGCCGCTACGGGCAAGCCCAGGTTACCTCCGGCGTCGCCACAAGCAAGATCCGATCCTCAAGTATCCAGCTCCTCTCTGGCCAGAAACGTCTCGCCATACGCGAGTCATTCCTCGCCACACCCAGTTTTTTCGTGCTTTCGCGTTTTGGGCGTCCGCCTTTCGTGGCTGACGCAAAGTGAGAAGACTGCATGACTTTGGTCCCGCATCATCGCGAGATAACCTTTGGTCTTACCGAGAAGAAGAGCAAGGTCGCTCGCCCGTGGCCTTTCCAGCGTTCTATACAGACGACCACACTTTCCTTGAGCTTTACGCCCGTTGCTTAGATCGCCTGGAATGAAATCTAGAACAGCGGGCGTCGAAGGCGACACGCGGCGTTCTGTTTCGTTGAAACGGAATCGGACCGCGGCAGGAGCATTGAAACGACTTGGTAAGGAACACCTGGTGGACGTTCGTGCCGATTTCCGGGGGAATCGGCTTCGGCCGACGTGAAGCCGGGTAACGGCACGACCGGTCCTGATGACGGAGTTCAGCAGGGAGCGAATGGCGAGGTGCTCAATGCGGAGTCGAAGGCGACGGCTCGGCATCCTCTATGCCCAAGACGGTTGTGGCGCACTGGTGGAGGGGGGTCGTCAAGCGAGAACGCACCGCATCGAGGGAGCACCGCCGCAGGCGTCTACTTCTCGCCGCGATACTTTGCGGAGGCCCTGGTCAGGATCTCGCGCTCCTCATCCGTCAGACTGTCCGTGCCTTGTTCGCTGATCTTCTTGAGGACCTCGTCCACGCGTTCAGCCAGCTCGTAGTCGCGCGGAGCAGACTGGAGAATGACGGGCTTCCGGAACGCTCTGGCCTTGCCGCCTGGCCCGGCCGGCGCGATGCGATCCAGGATCGGTTCCAGCCGCCAGCCGAACCGCCAGTAAAGAAACCCGAACGCCAACCCTCCCAGATGGCTCGCGTGCGCCACCCCGGTGAACATCGGGTCGCCCCCCAGGGCCATCAAAACCGGATGCAGGTCGTACAGCATATAGAGGCCAAGCATTGCCCAGAGCGGCATGGGAATGAACCAGAAGAGGAGGAATTGCTCGCAAGGGTAGAAGATGACGTACAGCATCATCACCGCCATGATCGCCCCTGAGGCACCGATGGCCGGAAGCTGCGAGCCGCTGTAGTACGCCAGCGCCACGTAGGCCAGCGAGGCACAGACCGCGGCCACAAGGTAGAACAGCAAGAACTCGGTCGAGCCGTACATCCTTTCGAGACGCTGACCAAACCAGCAAAGGATCAGCATGTTAAATAAGATGTGCCAGAGTCCGTAGCGGTCGTGACAGAATGTGCTCGTGAGCAGCCGCCAGATCTGACCTTGCTCGACGGTCTTCTTGGGGTTGAGCTCGAACCATTCCTGAATCGGCGAGGTGCGCATGCCCGGTCCACGAGTTATCATCTCTTGCATGGCCTCGCGGACCTTGCGGGCGTGCTGCTCTCGCTTGCGGCGTTCGTCGGCACTCACCGGCTTCTGGTCGCGGACAGGAATATCTGCCTCCGCGGCCGTCTCCTCCTGGTCGGGCGAGGCCACGTCGAAATCGGGAATCTGCATGGGGCGGGTGAGCAGCACTTGAAGGAGGAATACGACGACGTTGGCAATGACGAGATATTTGACCACCGGCGGCAGGTCCATGCCCCAGGCGGAGAGGCTGGCGGTATAGCTGCCGTCACGCGCGTAGTCGCGACTCTCGAATCCCATGATCAGAGACCCATAATTTAGCGTTCGCTGATGCCTTACCTGTCAGAGATGTTCGCGCACTTTGAACGATCGCGCCTGGCGAGGCGACTGGTAAGACCTTGACCCAACATTCTACTAGCCGTCGTGGTCGCGGGCGAGACGGTGCCGGCGATTCTGCTGATCGCATCCTGGGCATGACAGCAATCCTCTCATACTCCGCTTACGATAGGTGGACTCGAATCAGACCAAGGCTGTCCAGCGTTCTGGTGTTTCTTTCGCCACCTCAGGAGGGATTGACCGGGATGAGGTTGATCATCGGGCTCACAGGATTCGCGGTGGGGTTGATCTCGTGCGCGGTGCTCGCGGTCGTGGAATACGGCGCCTGGGCCCTGGTGGTACCCCCTCGAGCAAGCCGCGAACCGCGGGAGACCACGGATGCTCTGATCGAAACCTATGCAGACGATACTCGCGGCGATCGGGGAAACCCGATCTCGGTTGTGGCAGCCGACGGGGTGAAGCTGGCTGGTTCCTGGTATCCCACGACGGGATTGGAGCCGACGGGACGGACGGTGATCTTGCTGCACGGTTTCGCGGAGTCGCCCGGCAACTTGCAGGGGCAGCGAGTGGCCTCCCTCAATGCGCATGGCTGGAACGCAGCAGTGCTCGACCTGCGCGGTTATGGCCGCAGCGAGGGCCCGTTCGCCTCGTTCGGGGGACGCGAGAGCGGCGACGTCCGGGCCTGGCTGGGCGCCCTGGCCGACCGGCTTGGCCCGTCGCTTGTTCTCGAGCCGGTGCTCTGGGGCCGCTCGATGGGTGCGGCGATTGCTTTGCGAGCGGCCGCGGAAGGTTCGGCCGTCAAAGCACTCGTTCTCGAATCGCTGATGGTTGATCTGGACGAGGCCGTCGCCGTCTGGCTTCGCAAGCGCCGATTGCCCTTTCCACGTCCGCTCGCCCGACTGATCACTCGCCGCGCAGGAAGGTTGGCCGGCGTCTCCTTGACGCGGCCCCGCGCACTCGAACTGGCACCGCGGGTGTCCTGTCCGGTCCTGATTATTCATGGCGGTGACGACACGTTGGTTACCGAACCTGAGGTCCGCAGGCTGGCCGCGGCGTTTCCAAACGAGCCCCGGTTCATCGAAGTGCCAGGCGCGGGGCATGGTGATGTGGTAGCCGTTGGAGGCGGTTCATTACTCGAAGAGGTGGGAGCCTTCATCGCCCGACTCAAGACAGTTCGTGCGAGGACAGCCCATCTTGAAGCAAGAGTACTCTATCCATAGACTTAATCATGCTTAGGCAAGCGGTTTTTCCCCGCTGCCGTACCCTTTGCGATAGAGTGGGACGCGCTTCCGGAGCGAATGAGAGGCTTTCAAATTGCAAGGAGAAACAGATCCATGCCGAAGGATGAGTTCATTCAAAATCTGCGCCTGGCCGCCAGTACCGTGGCACCCTCAGTTCATACTGATAGTGAGCAGTTAAGCGCACGGCAAATCTCACGACGACTCGCGCGAGCGGCATTGTGGATGACACCCAAAGCCGTCGAGGGGTATGACCCAAATGACTTTCAAGACCTTCCGCAAGACCAACAAGAAGCGCTAAGGACCGCTGTCGCCGAATTTGCTCCATTGGCAGCTTCAGTTCCTGCCGACGAACCCGCCACCGACGAGCAGTACAAACGAGGGCTGGAATTGTTCACTCGTATCGTCTCTTTGGTGAAAGAGCCCATTTTAGCCGAGTGGAAAGCTTCGGTTGAGAAAATCGTCGCCGAGACTGAAGCGTGGGCGGTCAAGCACAATTGGATCTGTTAACGCGAGAAGAAGACCGTCACCGAAAAGCTGCTTGATTCCTATGAGCTCTCACAGTTGATGATCCATGCCAACGGATCGTTCATCGTGCTCAATCCGGTGGCGCGATTCGTGCCTGGAGCCTTGGGGTGGTTGATTTGACGCTTGTTCCGTCGTATCACTACCTTGTGATCCCGAGGATGGAGGATGGCTGGCATTTGCAAATTGACTTGGGCGGAAAAGGCGACCTGATTGAAAGTAGGGACTGGAACGAGTCCTCGTTTGTGGACGCCGTCAACTGGCTCAGTGAAAAAGCATGATCAAGCGCCAGTACCGAATCGTACGGATTCAGCAGGTCGAAGGAGAATTCCTCGCCGCGTCTTCAGCCGTTCGACTTCTGATGGAACGCCTGAAGGCCGATCCGAGCTGGGGAGCATCTCACAAGTGGCGGCTCAGTGATGCGGATCGATTCTCCAGGAACTTGGAGGCGACTTATGTCATTCGTCTCTTCGCAGAGTTCGAGTCAGGCTTGCGCGACTACTGGGAGAACTGCCTCGATCGAACCACAAATCCTAAATCGAAAGATCCTTCGCATCGGCGTACATCCGTACGACTTTGCCCATCGGCTGGCCGTCGAGCCGGGCGAACAGCGCCGGGGCCGCGGCCACGTCGTTGACCGAGGCGGCCGTCACCAGTCTTAGATGGAATAGCAAGCAAGCGCAAGATCCCTCTGAGCGTTCTCGACGGCGCTCATGAGGTTCGTCGAGCTCGTAACGCACTCGTCCACGAACAGGATAGTGATGAACTGTATTTGTCAGCCATCGATGTCACGAGCCGTCTTTGCAGTTATCTCGGCCGCCTTCGAGAGGATTGGTGATGCCTCTCAGTTACTAGAATTACCACGCGACTGTGGGGCGGTCGCCCCTCCACCCTCAATCCTCCCTAGCGTCGCCTTCGCCAGGTCGCCGGCGATCGAACCAGGCACGCCATGGTCGCGCACCCAGCGAAGATGCTCGATCGCCCGGTCGCGGTCGCCGTTCTCAAGGAGGTCGAGGGCCAGGAACGCGTGGGCCTCGGTCTGTTGAATCTCCGTTGTGGCCGCCTTGAGCAAGACCGACGCGGAGATCTCGCGTCGGAAATAGCGCAGGATCGGGCGGGGCCAGGTTGCTTGGGAGGCTGACGATCGGCCGAGTGCGTCGTCCAGGAAGGCCTGAGCCTCATCCGCTTTGCCGTTCCGCCGCGCACTCAGGTAGCCCAGGAACGTCATGTAAGGGGAGACTCGTGTGCGGTATCCCTCGATTTGAAGATAAGCGCGAGCATCGTTCTCACCGCCCGGTTCGCCGGCGCACAGACGCGACCAGCCTCGCGCGACGTAGGCATCGGCACGGTTCGGTTCCAGGGCGATCACCTGGCTGAAATCGGCGATTGCCCCCCGCCAATCTCCTTTGGCTCTGCGGGCATTGCCGCGCTCGTAGGCGAGCGCGGCCTCGGCCGGATCGGGTTGCTGAGGCCACTCGTCGTTCTTGACCGCCAGGCTCTGCCTGCCCATCTCCTCGAGCAATTTCGCGGTGCCGCCGTACGAGGCGATGAGCCGGGGGTTCAACCGGCTGGCGGTGTCATAGTCTCGGATCGCCTGCTCCTTGAATCCCAGCCGGGCGAAGACATTGCCCCGGTTCAGGTGAGTCACGGCATTCTCGGGAGCTAACCGCACGGCTCCGCTCAGGTCTTCGATCGACCGGTCGTACTGCCCGATCATGTAATAAGCCAGCCCGATGTTAGAGTGTGCCGCCGCATTCTTGGGGTCGAGCGTGATGGCCTTGTTCAGGTCGTCGATGGCGCGCTCGTATTGACCGAGGCTGCTGTAGGCTGCACCTCGGTTCAGGTAGGCGCTCGATCGCTTGGGGTCGAGCTCGATGGCTTTGTCGAGGTCGGGAATCGCGCGCTGGAACTGGCCCAGCCGAACCAGGACTCCGCCCCGGTCCTTGTATCCGCCGGACCGCTCGGGCAAGAGGCGGATCACCGCATCGTAATCGGCGAGGGCCCTGTCATTCTGACCCCGCCGGGAGAGCAAGGCGCCTCGAAGACTGTAAGCGCGGGCAAAGCCAGGATCGAGCTGCACGGCCCGATCGAAATCGGCAAGTGAGTTTTCCTCCTGGCCCATCTCAGCGAAAAGCTCGCCACGGCTGCTGTAAGCGCGTGAGTAGTCAGGCCCGAGGCGAATGGCCTCGTTATAATCGGCGAGGGCCGACTGATGCTGGCCGAGCGCGGCGTAGGCGTCGCCGCGACCGATGAAGGCATTGGGATCGAGCGGATCGATTGCGATCGCTTGCTCGTACTCCACGATGGCCTGCTCGTTCTGGCCCAGGCGGTGATAAGTCTGACCCAGGCCGCTATGGGCAGTCGCATACCCCTGTGTGATTTGTCGAGACTTCCCACCCGAGTGGCCTGATGCGCTATTCGGGATGAGAAATCCGCCCATCAGAGTGGCCGGCATCTTCCAGATCGAAACAGCACGCGTGAAGCTGTCGAGGGCTTCCTGGTTTCGTCCCAGCATGAGGAGTGCGATGCCGCGATCGGTGTAGCCGCCGGGATGGAGGGGGTTGGCTCGGATCGCTCGGTCGAAGTCAGGCAGCGCTTGCTCCGGGCGCTCGAGCCGGAGATAGCTGTTGCCTCGTTTGATCAAGGCCTCGATGTCGCGTGGGTGCCGCTCGATCACGCGATCGAGGTGGGCGATCGCCTCTTGATACCGCCGGGCCTCATAGAGCTGGAAACCCGTGTTCCGCGCACTGTTGGTGCTTTCGCCCTGCGCCGGCTTCATCATTGTCAAGGCCGGCAAGATCGTCAGACTGATGCCAAAGAGAACACGCGTCAGCCCCATGTCCACGTCCACGTCCTTGTGGGTGCGATCGTCTGTCTGATCAGTCCTCCTCTATTGTCGTCCGCCGGATGCGAATCGTTTCGGCGGATCGCCTGAGACCTGGGAAGCCAGGCACCGGATTTGATGACGGTGCGAGTTGAAGAGGCGGGGGCCGGGAATCGGCGAATCAGGGACAATCAGTCGTCCCGTTCCTCGAGCGAGGTTAACACGCCTCGGATCAGGTCGGGGAGATCGGCCTCGCCAAGATCCGACCATTGGCCGAAGGCCAGAATCGTTCGCCGCGGGGTGCGATAACAGCGAATGCTTGCCGCGTTGGTCATGTCGAGGGCGAAGAACTCGACGTCGTGGCCGGTCGCGTGATGATCGTTGATCGTCTCCATGGCCGGCGCGGCATCGAGGTCGGGATACTCTTCACGCATCGCCTCGAGCGCGGCGTCGGCGACGTCGGCCGGGTCGGGACAGGATTCGTCGGTGGTGATCAGCGCGAAGCCCAAGCCGCCGGGGTCTTGCACGGCGACGGTCATGACCGGGCCATTGTCGCTGACCTCGAGCTCCCAGTTCGAAGGGTATTCAAATCGAAGGCCATGGTTGTCATAGGTTTCCGTCGTCACCGGGCTTCTCCTCCTCTGAACTCCTTGCGCGGCAATCTGTTCTTGATCTCACCCGTTTCCCGGACGAGCGCTATTCCGCGATCCGCTTCTTCCCTCTTCGCGGTGAGGCAGTCGGTTTCTCCGTTCTTGCCACGCATCTCCCATCCTAGCATCGGCGCGAATGGTCGCCAATGCCCGATGCGCCGGCTGATGAGCGACCGATTGCCTTGGCTTGGACGGCCTGTTCTGTCCTTGGTACAGTGATTTGCCAGGATGTGCCGGCACGAGCCCGGCGCCGGACCTGGCTCTTCGGGCCGGGTGTCATTGAGGTGTGAACACGACCACCAGCCGTTGGGAGCGAGTGAAACTGGCCATGCGGATCTTGTCGGGAATTCAACCTTCGGGCGCTCTGCACATCGGCAATTACTTCGGCGCGATCCGCCAGTACATCGAGCTGGAAAAAGGAAACGAGGCGTTTTACTTCGTTGCCGATTACCACGCTCTTACCAGCGTGCGGAGCGCCGCGATGCTGCGGCAGTACGTCTTCGATGTGCTGGTCGACCTCCTCTCGCTGGGTCTGGATCCGGCCAGAGCCACCCTGTTCGTACAATCGGATGTTCCCGAAACCACCGAGCTGGCCTGGCTGCTGACGACGGTAACGCCCATGGGCTGGCTCGAGAAGGCCGTGAGCTTCAAGGAGAAGGTGCAGCAAGGCCTTCCCGCCGAGCACGGCCTCTTCGCCTATCCCGTGCTCCAGGCCGCCGACATCTTGCTTTACGACGCGGACCTCGTGCCCGTGGGGCAGGACCAGAAACAGCACCTGGAGATCACTCGCGACATCGCCGAGCGGTTCAACCGCGTTTATGGCGGCGACCACGAGGTTTTCAAACTTCCGAAGCCGTACATCCTGGAAAACACCGCGGTGGTCCCCGGCCTTGACGGTCGCAAGATGTCCAAGAGCTACAACAATACGATCGAGATCTTCGACGAACCCGGGGCCATCCGCAAGAAGGTGAAGCGGATCGTCACCGACAGCACGCCCGTGGAAGCGCCCAAGAACCCCGACACGTGCAACCTCTTCACCTTGTTCAGGCTCTTCGCCCCGGCCGATGAGCTGACTGAGGTTGAGCGGCGTTATCGTGAAGGCGGAATCGGCTACGGCGAGATGAAAAACCGCCTGGCCGAGGCGATCATCGATCGGTTCGCCGCCGCGCGCCAGCAGCGGGCCGACTGGGTCGCCCACCCCGAGCGGGTGGCCGAAGTGCGAGCCGCCGCCGCCGCGCGTGCAAGAGCCGCCGCCCGCGTTGTTCTTGACCGCGCACGAGCAGCTTGCGGGGTAGGCTAACGGCTCGACGACAGAGCACCCGCGTGGACCCCGACCATGTTCGAGTATGACAAGAGCAGCAAATGGCTGATCCAGCATCACGGCGATTCGATTCTCCGCCTGGCGGGGATCGTCGGTATCGAGACATGGCGACCGCTTCAAGCCGAGGTCGTTCAGCCTCGCCAACTTCCGGACGGCCTTATCGAAGCGCGACTTGAGGGGAAACCGCGGGCGGATCTTTTCGTCCTCGAACTTGCAACCTATCCGGACGCTCGCCTTGACGAACAGGTGTTGCGCGACATGACATTGGTCTACCTCGACCGCCGGGTCGTCCCCGATGTCATCACGCTGATCCTTCACCCCAAGGGTAACTTGAACGTCCTCGGCTCAATGGAATTGACCAGCCCTGGCGCGCTCACCCACTGGAGCATCCGCTGGAAAGTCATCCCGTTGTGGACGATTCCCGCCGCAAGCTTGCTCGACTTTCACGATATCGGCCTCGTTCCTTGGGTTCCTCTGGCCCAGTTCGACGGCCCTCCCGAGACGATTTTCAGGGAGTGCCGCGCCCGGATCGACCAGCAAGCTGACACCCTGGAGCGGGAAAACCTCCTGGCTGTCACACAGGTCTTGGCCGGGTTGCGATATAATGATCCTGGACTTTTTCAGATCCTGGGAGGTCGGAAGGCCATGATTGAATCACCCGTACTTCAAGAGCTCAAGGCCGAGTGGACGAGTGAAGCCGCCCGAGAAACCATACGGAGTGCGATCGTAGAATTTCTGGTTGCCCGCTTCGGCTCGGGAGCCGAAGAGCTCGGCGCCCGGCTCGAGACAATCAACGACGAAGCGCGGCTCAAGGAACTGGTAAGGTACGCCGCAGTCTGTCCCGATCTCGAAGCCTTTGCAAGGCGGCTTTCTCCCGCCGGCGGCTAACGCCGCGCCGGGTTATTGGCCGGTGGGCCTCGCGGGCAGAACCAGCATCCTCGTCCATCCAGGAAATGATTGATCGTCATGGGTGTTTTCAGCCTGCTCTGGTTCCTCTTGATCGGCCTGATCGCCGGCTGGCTCGCCGGGCTGCTCACGAAGGGCAGAGGCCTGGGCCTGGCGAACGACCTGATCGTCGGGGTGCTGGGCGCGTTTCTTGGGCGGGTTACTATTCTGGCTCATCGGACTGAGCGCCACGGGCTTGATTGGCAGTCTGATCATGGCCACAGTAGGCGCGGTCCTGGTGTTGTTTCTGATCCGCAAATACGGGCGAAGGTTTTGAACAACCATGAATCGATTTGATCTCTCGGGGCGTGCCGCACTTGTGACCGGCGGTTCGAAGGGACTTGGCAAGGCCATGGCGATGGGTTTCGCTCAGGCGGGGGCGGACGTCGTCATTTCCAGCCGCCACGAAAATGAGCTTCAGGCGGCAGTCAAGGAGATTCAGTCAGGGACCAAAGCCAAGGTCGCCTACGTGGTGGCCGACATGACCCGGCGCGAAGAAGCCGGCCGGCTGGCTCGCGAGGCAGTTCAGGCCATGGGCCAGATCGATATCCTGGTCAACAACGCCGGTAGCAATCTCCCTCAGCCCATCGACCAGATTCGCGACGAAGACTGGGACCAGCTTGTCGAGGCTGAATCTCAGCTCGTGCATGGCGCTGACGCGCGCGCTCGTGCCGGGCATGAAAGAGCGCCGGTGGGGGCGGATCATCCATATCTCCTCGATCATGGGCTTCAGCTCGGCCGGAGGCCGTAACGCTTACTCGGCCACCAAGAGCGCGCTATTGGGCCTGGCGCGGGCCAGCGCCAACGATCTGGGCCCCTTCGGAATCACCGTCAACTGCATCGCCCCCGGCCCGTTCCTGACCGACCTGCCCATGAGCCTGCTCTCAGAAGAAAAGCGAGACGAGTTCGCCCGCGGGACATCCCTCGGCCGCTGGGGCCAACCCGATGAGCTGATTGGCCCGGCGCTGCTCCTGGCCAGCGAAGCCGGCAGCTACATTACGGGAACATCGCTCATCGTCAACGGCGGCTGCCTGGCAAGGATCTTCTGACGAACGTGTGAGATCTGCCAGAGCGGAATCGACGCTGGTGCCACCAAAGCCTCCTGCCCCGAAAGGGGGCGGTTTAACATTCATTTCAAAAAAATTGGAGAATCGGCCAGGACAATCTAGAATCGGTGGCGCAATTCGGTATAAGTAGACATCGTTTTGGCCTCTCTGCTTCGGGCCCTCCGCGCGATGCTCTCCATCGCGCGGGCTTGAACCTTTGCGATGTGGTCACAGGAAGACTCCTTTCCTACGACGGATTGATACCGAGAAAGGCCTCATCTCATGCGACACCGAACACGTCCAGGATTCACCTTGATCGAGTTACTCGTGGTGATCGCGATTATCGCGATCCTGATCAGCTTGCTCTTGCCCGCGGTACAAAGTGCCCGTGAGGCGGCCCGCCGCATCCAGTGCGTCAACAATGTCAAGCAGCTCGCGCTTGCGACCCACAACTACCACGACACATGGGGATCGTTCCCCGCGGGTGAGTCGCCCGCGGCGATCTGTCCCAACGGGACGATCCTGGCGTTCATCGAGCAAAACAGCGCGTTCAACTCGCTGAATTTCTCCGCCTACGCGTATGGGGGACGGTGGCTCGATTGCGACCCGACAACCTGGACGACCGGCCAGACGATGATCTCGGCCTTCATCTGTCCGTCCCAGTTCGACACCTACCGCTCGAGCACCGATCCTAACGATCCGGGAAGTTATGCGCCGGGTTATTGGCGGGCGAGCTATGCCTGGAGCTCAGGAACCTGGTGGCCCCGGTCCAAGAGCTGGGATGGGATTTTTGGGCGGACGATCGGCACAGCCGACGACGATCCCGCGGTTAACCCTCCATTGGGGTGGACCAAGATTGCGTCGGTCACCGACGGCACCAGTAACACGCTGATGGTCGCCGAGGTTGCCCCCGGCCCGGTCTTGCCAGGTGCTCCCCGATCCCGCGTTTCCGACTGTTATCACATCGAGGGGGTGGACGGCACCACGACTGTTCAGCAGGCCATCAGCGTTTGCAACGCGATCAACTGGCAAACGGGCACGATCCCATGGAGCGGCACCTGGCGATACAAAGGCTTCACCTGGCTCGAGGGAAGTATATGGCGGAACTGGTTCAACAGCATCCGCACGCCGAACCAGACCTGCTGCGCACCGGACAGTGTGAGCTGGTGGTACATCATGAAGCCAGCCTCCTCGTACCATCCTGGAGGCGTCAACGCTGCGCTGGCCGATGGCAGCGTCAAATTCTTCAAGGATTCGGTGAATCAGCAGATCTGGATGAGTCTGAGCACCCGCGCAGGCGGTGAAGTGGTCTCCGCCGACGCCTACTGATCCATGGCCGCGAATTTATGAGAATCGCGGATACCTTCTACCGCGACCGGGCGAACCTCAAGCCTCGCCCGGTCGCGGCCACTTTTTCTGAATCGACTACAGACGCAAGTACAACCAGGATAGAGATCATGACGATGCTCTGGTCACGATGGCTCCGAATGACACTTGTGGTCCTGGCGTCGGCCGGGAGTTTCCTCACGTTCCTCGGTTGCGGTGGAGACAACGTGCCGCAGGTTTCGCCCACTTCCGAACAATACAAGGAGGCCAAGAAACGGGGCGATGAGGTACGCGCCAAGGAGTACGGCCGGAAATCTTTGGACGCGCCGAAGGCCAAGGCGACAGCCGGCAAGCAACGGTGAGCGGCTGGAGTGCTTGCCCTCTACCCGAACATGAGGGGAGAGACGAGATGGCGACCGCTCTCAATTCGGTGGGGGTCGACGGGCGTTTCATGGAAGAGGTTCGGGCCGGAACCGGAGCTCGAACACCCATACGCTCCACGCTTCTCCTCGGCGTGCTCCTCGCGTTGGCACTTGGGCTAAAGTTCGGGATGACCGACCCGACGGTCATCGAGCTTGCCCCGGCCGTCCCCCGTTTCGTCATTCCCCTGCCGATCCGTCCCAGTTCGGCTCGCGAAGAAGGTCCCTGGTTCGTGGACAGGGCGCGCGAGTACGGCCTGGACGTCGTGACCCGGAGTGGCGACTCCGACAAGCCGAGCGTTCTCCACTCGCTCGGCTCGGGGGCCGCCTTGTTCGACGCCGACGGCGACGGAGACCTTGACCTGTTCGTCGCCGCGGGTAGCGCCATCGAGCAAGGCCGCATTGTGTCCGCGGGGGGGCCGTGGCTGTTCCGCAACGATGGGCCAGGCCGATGGACCGACGAGACAGTCCGCTCAGGACTGCGCCACACAGGATGGGCACAGGGCGTCGCGGTCGCTGACTATGACGCAGACGGAGACCTCGACCTGTTCATCGCCCAGCACGGTCCCGACACGCTCTGGCAGAACCAGGGAGACGGAACCTTCCGCGACGCCACGACCCAGGCACGCCTGGCTGACTCATCCTGGGGCGTCGGCGCCACCTGGGGCGACTATGACGGCGACGGCTGGCTCGATCTTTATGTGATCAATTACCTGAACGTGGATGCCGTGCGGCCGCCACCGCTCCACCAGCACTGGGCGGGCGTCTGGGTCTTCGAGCCGCCGGGGATGCTCCCCGGCCAGGCGGACCGACTCTGGCGCAACCGCGGCGACGGCACATTCGAGGACGTCACAAGCTCCGCGGGGTTGTATCGGCCAGATGGCAAGGGGATGGCGGCCATTTTCGCCGACCTTGATGGCGACGGCCGCCAGGACCTCTACGTCACCAACGACACGCAGCCGAACGAACTGTTCCGCAACCTCGGCGGCGGCAGGTTCCGCGATGAGGCGCTCGAGGCCGGTGCCGCGGTCAATGCCCTGGGAACGCCCGAGGGGAGCATGGGCGTCGAGGTCGCCGACCTCGACGGCGATGGCCGGCTCGACCTGATCTACACCAACTTCCGCCACGAAGGCACGCGGGCGCTGCTCAACCTCGACGGGCGGTCGTATCAGGACGTGTCGAACTCCTCGCGCATCGGACCGCCGACGCGCCGGTTCGTGGGCTGGGGCCTGGCCGTCGGCGACTTCGACGACGACGGGTGGCCCGACATGTTCCAGGCCAATGGGCACGTCTTCCCGAACGCGCCCGACGCCGACTACGCCCAGCCACCCCTGATGCTCCGCAACTTGAGTGCGGGCGTCTTCGAGCCGGTGACGGCGGCTTGGGGCCCCGACATGGACGCACTCCGCTCGGGCCGAGGCGTAGCGGCCGGCGATCTTGACGGCGACGGCGACCTCGACCTGGTGTTGACCACCATGGACGGCCCCTTGCGCGTCCTGATCAACGAAGGCCGGCGAGTTCACGCCACCGCGACGGTCCGGCTGATAGGCCGGCCGCCCAATCGCGAAGCGATAGGGGCCCAGGTCCAGGTCTTCATGCCGGCAGGCACAGCCAGCTAGGCGTCGTCCGCCGCGGCGGCGGCTTCCTGTCCGCCTCTGACTCGGCACTTCACTTCGGGCTGGGCACGGCCACTTCCATCGACCGGATTGTGATCCGCTGGCCCGACGGTTCCACCAGCCAGTACGAGAACCTTCCCGGAGATTCGATTTTGACCCTGCGCCAGGGTAAGGAGGGCGTCGGCGTACTACCTTATCAGGTGAGCGGCGCCACGGCCGGTCCCATTTCCGCAGGACGAGAGACGACCGCCGAGTCCATAAGGCCAGAGAACGCCGGTCTCGAGCCTTCTGTATCGATCACCTTCAGAACGGATGGGCTTGCTTCCCATGAGTACGACACCCCTGTCCAGCGAACCCTCGCCGGAGCCCCCTCCCAGTCCCAGGGGCTGGCGCCCCATCGCCGCCGGGATCGGTGGAGTCGCGCTGGCCTTTACATTGCTCTGGTGGTTCGGGCGGCCATTGTGGGATACCTATCGCGATTACCGCCAGATCAGCCAGGAAGCCGAAACCTCCGCGCCTATCGGCTATGTGGGGGTGAGTCTGAGGCGGACCTACTTCGACAAGCCGATCCGGTTCTTCGACACGAGCACAGGTCGCAAGCGGCTCTGGGCGGCCAAAGACGCCGACGGTAAGCCCGAATTCTATGATGTCACGGACGCCGGTTTCGAGGTCGATAAGGTCGCTGGCGGATTCGGCCGTGATTCGATTCCCGGAATCGACTACCCGATCTTCGACCCGCCGGCTTCAGACCGGGCCAGCAAGCTGAACGCCGGCCACGCCGTCCTCGGGTTGGTCCTTCACGACGGCACCCGCTCTTATCCGCTCGACTTGCTCAGGAAGATCGAGGTCGTCAATGATGATGGCGACGGCAAGCCCTTTGCCATCGTCTATGACCGCCAGCGCGAACGGGCACGAATTTACGACCGGCGGATTGATGGCCGCCCTGTCACGTTTGGTACAACCGGCTACGCCCTCGGGCACACCGACGACCCCAAGATCGGCACCCCCCTGCTCTACGATCGCAAGACCCGGAGTCTCTGGCTTCCTGACGAGAGCGCGCTGGTCTGTGTCAACGGTGCGCTCAAGGGGACCAAGCTGCCGGTCGCCTTGACCCCCGAAGTCACTACCTGGTCGGTCTGGCTCGGTCGTCATCCCCAGACCCGTGTTCTCATGGGCAGCGATCGCGACGACGACCGCAAGCCGATCCCGACCGAATAGCCTCCGCACGACAATCAGGCGGCCACCCGCTCAGATCTCCCACCCTTTGCGGAAATACGGCTTGAGATAACGCGCGGCGGATGAATGACTCGTGATCTGCCCGGTCGAGGGGTCGTATTCGATGGCCTCGCCCGAACGTACGGCCACGTTGCCCAGCAGCATGGATTCGGTGAGCGTCGATGCGTAATCGAAATTCGAGAGGGCGATCGACGGCTTCCCCGCGCGGATCGCCTGGACCCATTCCTTCTTCTGGTTATCGTCTTCATTGCGCCCGCCGTCGATCCGCGGCAAGGTCGGCGCGGGGTCCTTGAAATCCTTGTACGCGGCCTCGGGCCAGAGAATCTGCTCGGAGCCGTAGTCGCTGGGCGAATACATTTTCCCCTTCGAGCCAATGAAGAGAGATCCGCTGTCGGACGGGTTGAACCCCGCGGGGAAGAGCTCCTCCGAGGGTAGGTTGCGCTTGCCGTTGCGGGCTCCTTCGTACCAGGTCAGCTTCACCGGCGGCAGCCCTTCGCGGGCTGGGAACTCGTAGGTGATCGTCGCCCACGCCGGGTACGTCTCGGGGTTGATCTCGCCGCTCTGGGCCGAGACCCGCACAGGCAGGCCCAGCTTGAGCGCCATGAACGCCAGGTTGGCCGTGTGGCAGGCCATGTCGCCCAGCGAGCCCGTGCCGAAATCCCACCACCCGCGCCAGTCATGGGGATGATAAACCGGGTGGTAAGGCCGCTCAGGGGCAGGCCCGACGAACAGGTTCCAGTGCACGTGGCGTGGGATGGGGGGCGTTTCCTTGGGCCGGGCGACGATATCGGGCGCTTGCTTCCAGTACTTGAACGGGCGGTTGGTCCAGACATGAACCTCGGCCACGTCTCCGATCGCGCCCGCGCGAACGACTTCCGCCCCGCGGCGAAAGCCCGGCTCGGCCGTGCCCTGGTTGCCCATCTGGGTGCAGACGCCCTTCTGGCGCGCCGTTTCCCTCATCAACCGCGCTTCCCACACCGAGTGCGTCAGCGGCTTCTGGCAGTAGACGTGCTTGCCCAGCCGCATGGCCGACACCGCCGCCGGCGCATGGTGATGGTCGGGCGTCGAGACGACCACGGCATCGATGGTCGGGCCCAGCTCATCCAGCAGTTCTCGATAATCGAAGAACCGCTTGGCTTCCTTGAACTTCGCGGCCTGCACATCGAGCCGCTTCTCGTCGATGTCGCAAATACCGACGATCCGCCCGTGATGACCAGCCTGCTGGCTGTCGCTGCTGCCTTTGCCCCCGACGCCGATGCAGGCGATGTTCAATACTTCGTTCGGCCCCACCCCACCGGCCCAGCCATGCCTGCCCTGGGCGAAAATGCCAAACCCCGCGATCGAGGCCCCATACAGAAAAGATCGACGATTGACGGCTTGACTCATGGTGGAGCTCTCCCCTTATCCTGGTCGGGAATCGGTCAGGATGCCTCGTTCACCATCGATGCTGTGCCTGGGCACGCGGATCGATGTCGTTCGCGTCATTTTAAGAGATCCGTCCGCCGGATTCCACGCCCCTGGGGATTTCAAGGTGATCCATGCGAATCATTGCCGGTGAGTTCGGCGGACGAAAGCTCTTACCTCCTCCAACCGAGGCGACGCGGCCGATTACCGATCGGGCCAAGCAGTCTCTCTTTGATTCACTGGGAGACCGGATCGAGGGAGCGAACGTCCTCGACGCGTTCGCGGGCACGGGCTCGATGGGGCTGGAATCGCTCTCGCGTGGCGCGTCCAGAGTTGTCTTTGTCGAGCGCGATCGGGGCGCGATCCTGAACTTGCGGAAAAATATTGCCGCGCTGGGCGTCGAGCAACGGAGCGTGGTCCTGCCGATCGATGCCTACCGGGCGATCCGCCATCCCGAGCTCACAGGCGAAGGGGCCGCGCCGCTGGACCTGGCGTTCATCGACCCTCCCTACGCCCACACCGAGCCAGGACGTGAGCACGCGCGGCTTGAGCGCCTTCTGGCCGAGCTCGCGGCGAGTTTGATCGCGCCGGATGGACTCATCAGCCTGCGACATCCATCCCAGGTCAGCATCGCGTCCCTCGTTCCCCAAGAGTACGAGCTTGCGCGCGAGCTGACCTACGGCAGCATGCGGATTAGCTGGCTGGCGCAGTGAGAAAACGGATTGAGACAATCCAACCCGATGTCACTTCAGACCCGCCAGAAACTCGAGCAGGTCCGCCGCCTGCTGGGCTGTAAGGTCGCGAAGCAAGAGCTCGGGCATCAGAGATCGGGACTGCGGAGATAGCTGCTCGACCTGCTCATTGGGGATGACCGTGGTCTTGCCTTGGGCGTCCTTGACGACGATCGCGCTCCTGGTTCGCTCGGCGATCACGCCGGTCACGACCTGTCCATCCTTGGTTTCGACCAGGTGGGAGACATATTGCTGGTCGATCGTGCGGGACGGGTCGAGAATATGCTCCAGGATGGCGGCCCGGTCGTACTTGGTGCCGATCTTGGACAGGTCTGGACCGACGGATTCACCCAGTGGGCCAATCTTGTGACAGGTCTTGCATTGCGCAGCAGGGTTGGTCGCGAAGACGGCTTTGCCACGTTCGGCATTTCCTTTCATCGCCAGCAGTGATCGCCGATCGATGGTATCCCCCAGGCGCTTGATCCGCTCGCTTTCGGGGATGAATCGCTCGAACAGGTCGCGAACTTCGATCTGGGGACTGTTCCGGGTGATCGACACGACCAGTTTCCGGAATTCTTCGGTGACGGGCGTCTGGTTGAGGAAACTGAGAAGCATGAGGCCGCCCCTCGTCGATGAGGCCAGGCGGCGGATGGCCGCGGCACGCGTCTCGGGCGAGACGTTCGTCGCGTGGCGGAGCGAGCTCAGAGCGGCTTGGTCTTCTTCCTTGGCCTTCCGTTCCGCGATCGAGGTGGCGGCTCCCTCGGTGACCTTCATCTGTTTGATCCAGTCGTGGATCAGGCGCATCGCGCGTTCGTCCACCTGGTTCGAACCGACCCGCGGCATCCGGCCGCCCCCAAGCTTGGAGATGCGGTAGTAGAGCACCGAGCCTTCGGGATCGCCGGGAGCGATGATCCGGGCATTAGTGATGTTGAAGGTGCCCTGGATCGGCCGGACGCCCACGGTCTTCGTCTTATCGAGCGGCACCTCGAACCCCAGCGCGATGTTCGCCGCGCCGCCCGCGTTGAACTGGTGGCAGTGTGAGCAGTTCACCTGGAAATACGATCGTGCCCGGAGCTCAAGGTCGCCCGAATCGTCGTAGGGATTGGTGAGATGAGGGAGTTTTTCCGGAACCGGAGTCCACGCCAGCAGACCCATCTGTTGGAACGCAACAAGCTGGTTAAGACTGGCATCGCCATACGTGCAGTCTCGATTCAGCTCGAGCGTGTTCAGGCCCAGGGGAGAGGCAGATTGCCGGCCGAAAATCGTGGTCTTCTTCTCGACCCAGGGATTATGGCAAAGTGTGCATTCGGATTGCGCGTAGATGCGATAGTTCATCGTTCGATGACCGCCCGGAGAGTGAGCGTCGGTCAAGTTGAGCTTCAGGCTCGAGCCCTTCGCATCGGCCAGCACGGCGTCCGATTGGTCATCGGTCCAAACATAGGTGTAAGGGCGCCACGATTCGGCCTCGAAGTGCAGAAGCTGCGTCTCGATGCGGCGGCGGCTCGCCGGCTTGCCCTTCTCAAGTTCCATGGTCACTGTCCGCGCCAGCACCGAGCCCTCGGGAACTCTCCAGTTGCCCTGTTCGTCCAGCGCGATGCGGCCGTTGCCCGGGATGCCCAAGAACCGCTCGGCCTGCGCACCGTCGGACCAGAGCTCAACGTTCACGGAGTAAGGAACCACGCCCGGCGCGGGCTGATGATCGCGGGTCGAGCGAAAGAGGCCGGTCTCGCTCAGTCGGCGGGGGAAGTCTGTCTGTGCGCTTGGCCTCGTGGTTGGGAATCAGGCGATAGATCTGGTGCGTTCGATCGTGGTCCACCAGGTAGAGCTCATGGGTGTTCGACTCTCCAAAGGCGGCGAGGTGCAGCGGCGTTCGCGCCAGCTCCTGTCGCCAGGTGACCGACTTGCCGTCGTGGCGCAGGCCCCACACGGTGCCGGTCTGATAATCGCCGTAGATGTAGGCTCCGGCAAGCTCGGGAAGGCGAGTGCCGTGATAGACGTAGCCGCCGGTGATCGAAGCGGCCTCGGAGTGAGGATGAGCAATCATGGGCGGCAGGATCGGCGTTGGCCCCCGCTTGCCGTCCACGCGTATCGGCTGCGGGCCCTCCATCACGCTCCAGCCGTAATTGCCCCCGCGCTCGACCCGGTAGATCATCTCCCACAGTTCCCACCCGACATCGCCGACCCACAGATCGCCGGTCGCCCGGTCGATGCTCATCCTCCAGGGATTGCGCAAGCCGAACGCCCAGATCTCGGGCCGAACACCGGGGGTCTTCACGAACGGATTATCGGCAGGGACGCGGTAGCCCTTGCCGGGCTCGGCGTGATCGACGTCGATTCGCAGGATGCTCGAGAGCAGGTCGGAACAATCCTGCCCGGTCAGCTTGCCGTCCGGCGGCGAAGGATCGGCTCCATCGCCCGTGGAAATGTAAAGATATCCGTCATTACCGAAATCCAGGCACCCTCCGTTATGTCCGCCCGACCAGAATCTGAGGATCACCTTCTCGCTCTTGGGATCGATGACCGGCGGGTCGGTCCGGCTCACTTCGAAACGCGAGACGCGAGAGCCGTCTTCCAGGTTGTTCGCGAGGACGTAACAAACGTAGATGTACCGGTTCTGATCGAACCGGGGATGGAGAGCCAGCCCGTAGAGAGCCGTGAAGTCAGGATGGTGCTTCGACACGTCGAGTGCCAGGTCGGCGTGCTTGCAATTGCGGTCTTCAGGAAACGACCAGATCCGGCCCTTGATCTCGCCAACGAAGAGCCGGGAGGTTCCCGCTCCGCGCACGAGCGCAAGGGGGTTCTCGAATTTCAGATGAGGGAAGGCCAGCTCGATGCTATAGGGAGCCGGCGGTTCGGGCGTGCCGGCGATTCTCGAGGTCGTCCAGGGCGCCCGTTTATGGAAGGCTACGCTCGATACCGGCGGAGTACCCCCCCTGCCCTCGCGTCCGTTCGGGGGCGCTTGAACCTGGGCGAATCCGGAGGAGAGCCAGATCAGCAGAGGAAAGCAGGCAGCCGCGAGTGTGCCGGCAATGAGGGCGTGGCGGGGCAAGCATGCAGGCAGTTTCATGTTTCTCGGGTCCAGCTTTGCGGCATGTTATCGCGTGGGCTAATGTGCGACTTATCTTCAGGCTACGATGCGGCTTCACCGGGCACGAGTCGCACAGAAGCTCGGCGAAACCCCATGTCGGGTGGATTATACCAAGCCAGGAGCGGAAAGGAGGGATCGTTCTTTGAGGACGCGACCGGGCCGATCGCGGGTTCCTGAAAACACGAGAGCACGAGCTACACGCGCATGGCTCGTGCTCTGCTTGCGATGGCCTGGCTCGGCTCGGGTTGCCACAGATGTCTACTGAACCGCGAATCAGGGCATCGAGCGAGAGGGGACAGGCGGCGATACGCTCGTGAACCGGCGAGGGGGCGGAACGTAAGGGCGCTGGGCCCTGGTCTGGATCACCTGACTGTCTCTTGTTGATGTTGCGACAGCCATCGGGGGGATCGGCGCGTCCCGCGGGCACTGCGCCGATGCCATCTCTTCGGCTTTCATGGCTCGATCAAGCTGAGTGAGCGCGCGCTTGGCCAGGGAAAGGCTGGGTTGCAATGCCAGGGCCTGAAGGTACTGGTCGCGAGCCAGGTCGACCTGGCCGGTGGCCGCGAGCAGGTAACCGAGGTTGGCATGGCCGATCGCGTCGCCGCTGTACTGGCTCAGAAGCTTGAACGCTTCCTGGGGACGGCCCGCGGCGGCCAGCACGAGGCCGAGGTTCGTCTTGATCTTCTGGTCCTCGGGGGCCAGTTTCGCCGCCGTCTTCAAAGTTCGCTCGGCATCAGCCCAGCGGCCTTGGAGATAGTAGCTGTAACCGGCGTCGTTCCAGATCTTGGGATCCTTGGGGCTGAGCTTGAGCGACTTCTTGTAATGGACCTCGGCCTGCGCGAACCGGCCCAGGCGGTCGAGGGCGTTGCCCATCCGGCGGTGGGCAAGCGCCTCGTCGTGCGACCGGGTCTTGCCGATGCCCCGAGCCTCGGCGGCCGTGAGGCCCTCCTGGTATTCCAGGAGCGCAGCCTCGTAGTTTCCCTGGGTCTCGAACACCTTGCCGAAATCAAGGTGAACGTTTACTCGCTGATCCTGGGTAACCTCCGCGCGAAACGGACTCTGTTCGAGCGGCTTGGTCAGGTCGACAGAGACCGCCGCGGGGGCTACGTCTTGAGGCGCCTGCGGCGGCGCGGATTGAGGCTGCTGCTGGTGTTTCCAGGACCCATGATGACATCCGGAGAGGACAACCGGCAGGCCGATGAGTAAGGATCGCCAAAGCAAGTCCAGGCTCCCCCGCGAGCGTTTCCGTTCCACCTTGGCGCTTGGCGGATCGACGCTCAGGAAACGTGTTTCTCATCATTGAATTCCCCCGTAAGCAGCGGCTGCGGGCGAGAGCGGGTATTGCGTGGCGGGCATCTGGTTGCGCATGATAATGTTGTTGTAACCGTTGGCGGCTTCGGTGCCCCATTCGCCGGGGTAAGGAGACGGGCCAATGAGCACGCGATCGGCGATGATCGGTCTGCCGGCGCGGTTGAGGGTTGCGAGCACGACCTGACGGCGCGATTCGGCCAGGCCCGGTTGGTCGGGGGTCCATTCCACCGTGATCGGCCCAACCCAGCCGGCAAGCCGGGAGTACATGAGGTTGAATCTCGAGGCTCCCGTGGGTGAGAACCGATCCGTGCCGGGCAGGAAGTCGGTCTTGTAAAGCATGAACCTGTGGTGATCGGCCTTCGCCACCTGGACCGAGAACTGTTCGCGAATATAAGAGCCGAGCGGCGGCTCGATGAACGTTTCGGGATAGCCGATGAACTTGTCTTCCAGTTCCCGGCCGGTGTGATGAAGCATCCGGTGGATGGGTCCCTTGCGGTTGTAGGCTTGCTGGGGCTGCCCAGGAGCGAAGTCGGGCGGTTGGGCCCAGACGCGGCCCGCCAGCAAGCCGACGACCATCGCGGCGCTCGACCACGCCAGGGCTCGAATCCTCTCGGTCAACATGATCAGCTCCCTTGAATACTTCCCAGGGCGTTGCCCTGGGCTCCACTCCACCCGCGTGATCGCCGTCCGCCGGCCGCACCGGGTCACTGTCTTCTTGTTGCGATCAACCTACTCTCGTCGGGCTGAAATCTCCGTCGATCTTAGCGAAGGACCATCACTCAATCCGCATAGCCGTGCGGGCCGGCAACCCACTGCTGCTCGCTCTGGAAGTGTTTCATCAGGTTCAGAGGGTCTTGCTCGGCCTTGGTGGCGCGGAACTCGCGGCCCAGTTTGCCTTCGATCCGGCCCAGAAGATAAAACTCCGCATCGCTGGGCTGATAAACCCGGTCGCCGGGTGCTTCGGTCACCTCGTTCTTGTCCAAGGGCGCAACCAGCTCGGGAGTGACCAGGATGATCGTCTCGGTCTCGATCGTCTGGAGTGAGTTGTTGCTGAACCAGGGCCCCACGATCGGCAGATCGCCCAGGCCGGGAACCCGCGTGGTGACGTTGTTGTTCAGCAACTGGAGGAGGCCAGCGATGGCCAGGGTCTGTCCTTCGCGAAGCTCGACCACGGTCCGGGCGCTGCGCTCGTCGATGGCCGGCACGGGACCGCCGTTGACGAACGTGCCCTCGGCCTTGTTGAGCTGGCTGATCACCGGCTCGACATCCAGTCGAATCACGTCGTTGGGCAAGATCTGGGGCAGGAAGTTGAGGATCGTGCCGAACCGCCGGAACTGAATCGTGACCACGGCGGTGCCGCCGGGAATCGACGAGCTCTGGGGAACCGGGAAGGGGAACTGGCCGCCGACCAGGAAGCGGGCCGGCTGGCCGTCGAGCGCGACGAGATTGGGCTCGGCCAGGATCTTGGCCATCGCGTTCTGACGCAGCACGTTGATGAACAGCGAGAAATGGCCCGCGTTGAAGACACCGAAGAGGTCGCCGCCGCTTCCGCTGGTCCCCGTCGAGTTGAAGGTCGATGTCATGGGCTTAAGAAAACCACGGGGATCGGCCGAAGTGGCATGGAGCACGTCCGAAGCCGCCCCCACGCTGCCGACGCCGCCGATCGACGAACCGATGATCGACCGGCCCTTGGTATCCAGCCAGCTTACGCCGAGCTGGCGAATGGCCTGGCGGTTGATCTCGGCTATCTTGACGTGCAAGAGTACCTGGCGCGGTCCGGGAACCACCACGCGATTGATGATCACAAAGCCGCCCATCATGGCCGCCGCCGCCCATACCGCCGCCGCCCATGCCACCGCCCATGCCACCGCCGCCGCCCATCGCTCCACCGGTGCCGCCCGCCCATCGCCCCACCGGCACCGCCGCCCATCCCGCCGCCCATGCCGCCAGCACCCGTCATGCGTATCCCGCCGCTGAACCTGACAACATTCTGCACGACTTGAAGGATGTCGGCCATCATCTTGGCGTCTGGTACCTGGCCATCGAGGATGATCTGTGCGCTCACCTGGCGGACCTTCACCTGCGCTCCGGGAAAGGCCTGGTTGATGCGCGTTTCGAGCTCCTTGGTATCGAGGCTCACGCGCACCAGGAAGGAAACGGGACGATTGGTGTCGTCCCACAGCGTCAGGCTGGTGTTGCCGAAGGATCTGCCGTACACGTTCAACAAGCGAGAGTCGGGTTGATCGGCCAGCAGCTCAACATCGGCGATGGCGGGATTCGAGACGTACTACCCGGGTGAGCGTCCTTTTCGTTTGAATGACCTTCGATTGTCCCACCACGACCGCGATTTCCGCTTCGGGGTCCTTCACCAGCTCGATCATGTTGGCCACGTCCTTGGCCACGTCGGCATTAGATCTGCGCGGAGCTGGTCCGGGAGGACGGCCGGGAACCAATCCGGTGGCGTCCCGGCCGAAGTTGATCACCTTTGGGCTGGGCTGCAACGGCGGTTCGCCCTGCGACGGTAACGGCTCGATCGGAATGACCCTGGGAATGTTCTGGCCAGGCAGCGGAGGCGGCGGTACCTGTCCTTGCCCGGGAAATGGCGGAGGCATGTCTTGCCCGGCTTCCAGGTCCGGCGACGGCAAAGGAGGCAACGGGTTGGCGGCCTCGCGTCTGACCGTGGTTGCCGGCAGCGACGGTTGTCGTCCCTGCAGTTGCGAGCCGGCAAGCACGGCGGAGGGAGGCGGGATCGTGATCATTTTTCCGTCTGGCGACGGATCTTGCGCTCGCGTGCTGGTCGTGAAGAGCAGTCCGGCGACGGCCATGCACAGCACCCGGCGCAGACATCCATGCACCGAAGCGCGATTGGCCTATGGCAGTATGAAGAAGGGTCTTCACGGGTCGGTCCCTCGGCTTACACGCAATGTAAGCCCTGAAAAGAGATAGCTCTGCGACGACGAACCCCGGCGGCCTGGCAGGCTCGGCACACTCCGCTCGCCAAGGGTCTTACCGATTGTTCGGGTTAGCCGGATCGAGCAGGTTCTGTGGCATAATTCGGCATTTTGGAGAAAGCGTCTTAATCAGGATGCGAAAACTTCCCGGTAACGGATCTTGCCGTCGCCAGAACGCAAGCTCCACAATGATGCTTCGATTCGGTGTGACAACGACCAGTTTTGCTGCCGCCGCTTCATAACGAGAGCCCGATGACGATCTCCAGGCAAGGATTTGGTATCGAAGAGCTTGACCGGGAACTCGGCGGCGGCCTCTTGCCGGGAACGCTCACCGTGGTGGCCGGCGCCACCGGAATTGGGAAAACCCAGTTGGGTCTGCGCTGGGCGAACGCCGGCGCCATGGCGGAAGGATCTCGGGGGATCGTCTGCGACCTGACCAGTCGGGGCGACTCTCAGAATCACGCGGCCTACGCCCGCGCTCAGTTCGGCTGGGAGTTGCATCCTTACCCGCTCAGCACGGCTCCCTCATTCGAGCACGTGTGGGACTGGACCCGGCCGCTGGGAGCTTACTTTCACCCGATCGAGCGCAGCGGCCGGCGGCGTGAGCCGAGCGGATGTCGACCCCGACGCCTGGCACGAGTGGAAGGCGGAGCTGGCAAGGATCTTGCGGTGCTCGGCCGGCTTTTTCTATCAGCACTTCGCCCGTGGCGCGAGAAGGGTCGTTTTTGACGGCCTGGAACCGACCGAGCGGTTCAGCGAATCGATCCAGTTCGAGTTCTTCGAGTACATTTACCACCGCGTCTTGCGGCAAGACAGCGACTGGGCCGCCCGCGAGTGGTTCCGCGAGCATTATCGCGCCAACGCGCACGAGGTTGCGCAGGCACGCCTACGATCATCGCCAGATCGGTTGCGTTTATCTTTACACCACCCCTCACGTGATGCTCGAAGACCTGCTGGTCCAGCCGATCGGCCAGGGCGATATCTTCTCCGGCGCAACACGATCATTCTCATGGGCCGAACCCGCCACAACGGACGGATGGGCCGCGCATGGCCATCACCAAGCACCGCGGCAGCGCCCACGGCGACGACATCCGCCCCTACCGGATCACCGACAAAGGCCTGGAATTCGATTGAAGGGGCATGGCACGAGGCGTACAGAGTGGAGGATGCGTCCTCGTTCTCGTCGTTGCTCTGGGCGGCTTATCCTCAAACAAGAAACCCCCCAAGGATGACCTGGGGGGAAACGGAAAGCCGTTTTTTGGGGGGGTATGCCGGGTCAAGGCAGTTGGGGTTATCGTTCAAGGCATCCCAACTGATAACCTTTGGTATTCCGGGCCTCGGCGGCGCATCGGTCTTTCTCCAACCGGGTAGGGGTCGGCGGAAGTCCGTGACGCCTGGAGAAGTGGGAGCGTGCATCGCCATTATATCGAGGTCTGGGAGGTTCCTTCGAGGCGATCGAGAATCACTTCGTCGCCCGGAGCATCTCTTCATCCAGCCCGAAGTACCCGGCGTTGCGTTCGACTCTTTGCTGAATCCGTCCGCCCTTCAAACCAGTGGACGAGCCATTCGGCATACCCTTCGCCAGCCTGGCGGACTTCCCTTCAGTTCTCCACCCCGAAGGGCTCGGTTTCTAGGTGTCCTGCGAGGCTGGTTCGCCCACTCACTAAACCATAACTCGTCTGATCCGAGAATGCAAGAGATAAGAATCTCAAGCCGACTCTGATGAATACGCCTGGTCAGATTCTTCCAGGTGGCCCGTGCCCGGCCAGGCGGCTGCTGGGGTCCGGAAAAGGCCATAAGGGGACGGGCTCGAAGGCGGCTTCGAGTGCGACCGCCACCAGACCCAGAACAACCGGCCCAACCTGGAACACACCCACCCGCCACCTGGCGGCCTAACTGCTGTCCAGGCGGATCTGGATGCCACCGGCCCCGGTTCGGTCGAAGGCCTCGTCCGGCCAGTGCCGATACCGCAGGCTCTCCAACAACCGTTGGGCCATGTTCTTCAACGAGCCGAACAGCTCCACCGCCGTTCGCTTCCCCTGCTCCTGGGCCAACTGCCGCAGCAGGCTCCCCTTCTCCACCAGTTGCAACAGCAGGTGGGCGATCTGCAACAGGAAATAGTATGCCGCCCAGCATGTGTGGCTGTAGGCATGTTCCAGGTTCAGGCCACTGTTCTTCTGGGTGTTAAACCCCTCGTTCTCCTCGCGCCAGCGTGCCCTCCCTCCGTCGGTCGCCACCTCCACCACAGTCTCGTGGCTCGACCTCCAGGGAAGTCACCCATGACCATACACTCTTCTTTCCTTCCTTGTTCGTCTCGGTGCACTCCAGGGCGTTGAAGGTCCACTCGCGGCCATCGCTGTCGGTGTAGTGCAGGCCGTTGACCCAGCGATAGACCTGGCGCACCCCCTGCGGCGTCGTCCACACCACCTGCTGTCGGGGCACAACCGCAGCAACCCCTGGAAGTCCTGCCAGAGGGCCGGCAGCCGTCCAGGCTTAAATACGTAAATATAGTCGCATTTATAGTCTTTGGCGACCTGGAACCCTTCCCCGCAGGCATACAGGCCGTCGCCGCTGAGGCAGATCCGCAACTGCGGGAACTCCGCCCGCAACTTGGCCACCAGCCGCCGCAGCGCCTTCAACTCGCAGTCCTGCTTGATCCGCTCCTGGCTCGCACCCGCCGGGGCCCTGGGCGTCGCTGTTGTCGATGAACTCGGTGGCGATCGAGACGACCGTGCCGGCCGGCCCCAGCACCTTGGCCTCCAGCACCTGGTGCATGTACAGCGTCGTCTCACCGTGCCGCTGCGTCAGGCAATGGTCGCAATGCCGGGAGCGAAACACCAGATAGCCCGAGCCGTCAATCAAGACGACGAACCGCCCCTGCAGCCGCGCCGCGTCCAGGGCCTTCATGCGGATCAACCGCTGGACCATCCGCTGCCGCAACCCGGCGATGGGCGGCGCGCCAATCTCCTCCAGGAAGTACTCCAAGGTCTGGTTCACCGGCCGGCTGTCTTGCGCGGTGCCCGCCAGGCGATTGAGATTGGCCAGCACCTGCCGGGCCGTCGGTGTTCAACTGGTAATCCAGTTGGCGCCGGCTGCTCAACTTGCACAGGAACAAGCTCAGCCCCCACCACACCAGGAACCGCTTGTGGTAGATCACCAAAGGGAGGAACCGCGGGTCGTCGATCTGATCGATCCAGGCGTTGAGATCGGGGAAGAAGTGGCCCATGGTCCGCACCAGGATGGGGCCGATGTTCAGCGTCGCCCCCGCGGCGCCGCGGTGCGCACGTGGCCCCGGATCAGGGCCAGGGTCAACTGGCTGACCTCGTGGATCAGGGCCTTGAGGCGTTGGTGTTCTTGCACCCATGGTCGGACCTCCGCGAGCAGGTCCTGGGGCACGTAGACGGTGCGGGTCTTGCCCCCGTCCCTGAAGGTGAGGTGGTGGGCGGGGTGCAACGGGCCGCCGTGGTGGCAGGGGCAGGAGGGCTGGCCGCAGCGTTTGTTCACGCGGGCCAGGCTGGCCGCCAGCAGCGGGCCAGTCGGGACCAGCTGCTTGAGTCGGCGCTCCAGCATCCGACGGACCAGCGTGGGGTGGCTCGGCACACGCATCGATGGGCCCCTGGGACTTCCGGTAAGTGGACGCTTTACACCGGGAAAGGCCCGAAAAACCAGAGGTGCGAAGAAAAAAAATGAGGCCCCGGGAGGCCGAGCGCCTCAACAAGTTTCTACTCTGGACTTACGCTGCCGTCAAGGTGCGACGAATTCCCCATTTCTCAGGGCTTCCCC
>CAWFAF010000094.1:0-28777 GCA_963813575.1 uncultured Planctomycetaceae bacterium | reverse complement strand
CGGCGGCGATCTCCAACGGCTTCGATGGGATCTTGATCAACGACGCGCCGAACAACACGATCGGCGGCACGGCGGCCGGCGCGGGCAACACGATCTCTGGCAACGGTTCCTCCGGGATCCAGCTTATCGGTCTGGCCACGACTGGAAACGTAGTCCAGGGCAACGCTCTGGGCCTGGATTCAGCGGGGAATCTCACCCTACCGAACCAGAACGCTGGCATCTTCGCGAATACCGCTCCCCTGGCGAACGTACTGGGCGGGCCGGCCCCCGGCCAGGCCAACCGAGGCCAGGGAGTCCTTTTCACCGTGCGACCGGATACCACCTCGACCCCTGTCTCGCCGCCGACCAATCCACCGCACACCCATCACGGGACGCGGGTTCGCACCCGGCACGGCAAGACGCCCGCCATCCGGCACGGCAAGACGCCCGCCATCCGGCACGGCAAGACGCCCACCATCCACCAGGGTCTATCCGTCCAGTCTAGCCGCCCCGGCCTATTCCAAAATCGGGCCTGGTTCCGATTCCACAAGAGTATCTTGAGACGTAAGTAGTGGGAGAAATCCAGTTCGTTCTCTCCCGTCGGAACCATGACGAGCCGGCAGACGGAACCCCGTCCCCCGGCTCGTCACGCGGATTTTGTCTGGATTCTCGATGTGACTTCGGGTCGCCAGGAACATGCGGCCCCTGCTCACTGGCCGATGACCGGCGGCGTCAAGGGGATGTTCCGGCCTGGCCGGCCGCCAAAGGGTACGTTGAGCAACAGGGCCAGCTCCCCGCTGAATGGCGTGGGTCCGGTCACAGGATGAATGTAAGCCGCGGAGAGCACGGCCCTGCTGGCAAGCCCGAGATTCAGCCCCCAGGTCAGGTCGACAACGTCCGGGGTACTGCCAAGGAATTGCGGCTGAAAGCCGGCCCAGTTCAGCGGGATATTCAGGTGGGTCTCGAAAAAGGGGACGATCGCCGAAATCAGAGCACGTGGATTCTGCGATCGGTAAACGAAATACCCCACCGCGATGTCGAAGTAGTACATGGTGGCCAGATTCCGGTCCGTGGGAACGGCAATCGAGGTGAATCCCTGGAGATAATATCGGTCGCGCTGGTAGATGTAGCCGAGGAAAGGCTGGAACTCGAAGGCCTTGATTGCCTGGGTCGTAGGGTAGCCGGCGAAGGTCGTGGGGCCCGTGGGGAAGCTCATGTCCACGCCTGCGGAGATCAGGTTACCCTGGTTGTCCTGCCAGAGCACATACTTGAAGAACGAGCTAAAATTACCCGTTGATGTGTGCGAGCCGCTCAGGCCGGGAAACCCGCTGGTGATCGTGAGCGTGTTGAGGGGAATCCGGAATCCGATCGAGGCCTGCTGGTCCAGGAAGGTCTTCTCGAAGCCGAAGATCTCGTTGTAGACCTGCATGTTCTTGATGGGAGCCCGGAGCTCACTGTTGAGTCCCGAATTGACCCCGTCGTAATAGTTGAAGCTGACCCAGACGCGATCGACCGGTCGTGGGTACTGGTTGTCGGCGATCTTGAAGCCACGGATCGCCGGCACGATGGCAGCGACCGATCTCCCGGTCAGCGTCGCGGGATTGTTGCCGGGACGTGGCACGCCGGGGGGAACCGGTGTTGGGATCGGGGGAAAGCGGAGGCTCGCGCGAGCGAACAAGGGCCCCCGGTCACCGATCATGGGAAACGCGCTGGTGGCAGCTCCCAGTCCACCTCCAAACCCGGGCCCGGCCTCCCCGGTGGCCGCGGCGAATGCTTCAGCGGCGGCTGCCGCCGAGGGTGCCGCGGCTGTGGGTGGTGCGGCTTCCGCACCCGGTGCACCCGGCGGTACTCCAGCACCAGGTTCGGCACCTGGCGCAGGGGCTCCTGCCCCCTCGGGCATGGCCGCCGGCGGCCCAGCAGCACCAGGCGCGAGTTCCCCGCCAGCCGGCCCGGGAACCTGAGGGCTGGGCTGATCCGTGATCGAACCGAACAGCCCCCGCTTCGCCGGCGGTCCTCCCCACTCGAAGGGATTCCGGACCTGCGCAATCGCCGCTCTGCTGACCGGAGGGCCGGCAACGCCCTGGGCACCCACCCCCGGACTCGAGGTCTGGGGACCGGCAACTACCGTTGGGGACGGGTCTTGCACCTGCGCCACGGAGGTCAGCAGGAGAGCCATTCCCATCAGATCGAAAGTCGCGATTCCTTTCCATTGGTTTTTCATCAGTCCCTGACCTTCCGTGAGTCACTGATAAGCTGACTGGCCGAACTCATCCACTCCCGATTCAGTCCCTGGCGGGACAGCACATAAACCGAACAGGTCGCGCGGTTCTAGAGTCATTATTCGGATAAACCGGGCGTGAGCATCAGAATGTTTGTGATGAATAGGGTGCTGGCATTTCAGGTGGGCGAGGCGGTGGAAAGGGACTCGTGGAAGCGTCCTGCATCTGATTCCGCGGCGTCGATCAGGGTTCAAGTGAGGCTCGTCTGATCAACCGGGGCTCGCTCGTGACTCTGAATCGCCCTTTGCGAGTTTTCCAAGAGCAGCTTCCTGCGTACTTGCATCAATCAATCGACGGTGGTCCTCTTACTCTCTGCGAACCCGGAATCACGTCTCACCGGGTCATGACATCGAGTATTTCCTTGTCTTGTCGCGGGCGTCCTCGTATCCTCGAGCTGGCTTCTCCAACGGATTTCGCACGTCTTCGTCGTCACTGTGTGTTCTCGACCGCGGAACTGTCGGGGGTTCGGTGATGATCTCGGGCATGGGCGATAAATGTAGGGCTTCGTGGGGGCGCGGGCCACGGCTCGAAGCATGGAACCGCGAACTCCGGCGAGTCCGGTTCGGCTCGATCGAACCGTCATGTCAGCCTTCTTCTCGCGACGAGGACTTCTTGCCCGTTCCTCGTTTCAGCGGCGCATGCGACGATACCGCCGGGAGGAAATTGCCATTCCTCGTCGTTCGGATCATACGCTTGGGTCGGAAGGACTTTGTACGCATTTTCACCGAGCTTGACGCCTTGTGCTTCCCAAGCGCCATGAGCCGACAACTCATCCGGGCCAACCTTGAGCAATTAGCTCGTTGGGAACAGCAGATCACGCCAGATGGTACTGCCATAGACAACCTTGTCGGGGTCGAACTTCTTTGACTTCTTCAACGCCTCGATCGTTGCATCTGGGTCCGTTTCATAGGCGTCGATCTGTTGCAGCGCTTGCTCGCAAGCCGTCCATCCATCGATGAGCGCGGAGCCGCCATCCTGTTTCACATTGTTGAAGAAGGTCTCCTCCCAGCAAATCGCCATGATCAACTCGCCCGTCACGGCCGGATGGTCGGCCATGTTGTTAAGAGTGATCAGGCTGTCCATGGTCGTGACGTCGGTCCCGGGCCACTGCGGTAACATGCCTTGCCTCCTCGCGAGCCGGTGTGCCGCGACAATTGAAACTGGAGGTGAACGATCAAGGTGAGATGCGGTTTCCGTTGACTGCCGCTGGAGATCCCGGATGAATGAGTCGCCCGGTCGCCATCTCGACGGTTCGGGTGCCGAGCGGAATTTTCCGGCTGGTGCTGGACCAGACTGCTGGATCGCCTCACGCGGTCTGGTCGGAGGGTATTCGACCCGATCGCGTCGTCCGACTCGACATTGTACTCATCTGCTCCACTTCGTGTCTGACAAGTCGCCATGGCTCAGGTGGTCCGGCACCTTCATCACAGTCGTCGATTCATCGGCCTCAGTCAGGGACAGGCCGGGAACAACTTCCCGGCTTTTTCGCAATCCCGAACCAAGTTGGGGCAATCCCAGCGCACGGGACTGACCTTGCTACTACGTCGACCGATGGTTTCCAACGCCGGCCGTGGCGGGAGACGTGCGGTTCGGGAGACGGCGGGGTCTGGAGACCCGCGCAAAAAAGGCCTGAGAAGCTGGGGCCGCAACTTGTCTAGAAAAGTCCGAGAAACGCGGAGTTCATCAGCCAGAAACGCCCCGAGCGAGGACAGGCAGTGTTGGCAGCGCATGTGGAGAGGACTGTAGAGTGTGGGGCGGCTAGACTGGTGCGCATGGCCCGTCGGACGAAAACACGGCTCAAGGCTCATGAAAAGGGTATGCGGATGAACGATCAAGATCGCAATTGTAAGGTGATCACCTCGGACGGGGTGGAATTTGGACCGGTGACCGAGGGCACCCTCAAGCAATGGTACCTGGAGGGGCGGATATCGGAGGCGGACACAGTCGTCTACTTGCCTGATGGCAGCATGGCGAGCCTGAGGGATTTCTTGGACCTTGATCGCCTGGAGTTTTCTGAGCTAGGCTCTTTTGTGGATGGGCGCGTCACGGTCGTCGTGGGGGACATCACCCGGCAGCGTGTCGACGCCGTTGTGAATGCCGCCAACCCGTCGCTCCTCGGTGGCGGGGGGGTGGACGGTGCGATTCACGACGCTGGCGGCGCGAGGATTCTTCAGGAGTGCCGGGAGATTCGCAGGACGCGTTACCCTGACGGTCTACCCCGGGGCGAAGCCGTGATCACGTCCGGGGGAAACCTCCCGGCCCGATACGTCATCCACACGGCCGGCCCGGTCAGGGGGCAGAACGGTGGTCGCGACGCGGAGCTGCTGGCACGGAGTTATCGGAACTCGCTGGCGCTGGCAGTTCAACACGGCCTCTCATCCATCGCCATCCCGGCGATCTCGACCGGGATCTACGGGTATCCCCCCGAAGAGGCCGCGACTGTCTCATCCAAAGCGATCCGGGAGTTCCTGGCGACCGATGCGTCCTTGACCGAGGTCCGCCTGGTGTTCTATTCGCGCGACGATGCGGAGAACTTCTTGGCGAACCATCAGCTTGCGTAGCGGTTGGTCTCGTGGCGTGGCCCGGACAAGCCGTGATCGGCTCGACCACATCGCTCAGCGCCTCCACGAGAACGCGCATGCCGAACCGGCTGGTCCCGAGCTGCATCCAGTCGTAGCTCCGATAGGCCGATCGACATCGGAAGACATCCATATCCCAGGCCCCGCCCCGGAGCACGCGCCTGGGCTGGGCCGACTCACCCTCCATCCAGGCGGCGCCGACCGACGGCGCACCCGTATAGTCGGCGTGCCAGACGTCCTCGCACCACTCCCACACGTTACCGATCAGGTCGAAAAGCCCCCAGGCATTCGGGCGCTTGAGACCGACAGGGTGGGTGCCCTCGCGGCTATTCAGCTCGTACCAGGCACACTCGTCGATGCCTCGTTCGTCGTCGCCGAAGAAGTACTCGCTGGTCGAACCCGCTCGGCAGGCATACTCCCACTCCGTCTCGGCGGGCAGGCGGACTCGACGCCCGGTCAGTCCTGAGAGTCGTAGGCAGAATGCCCGTGCATCCTGCCAGCTCACGCTGTCAACCGGACGCCGATCTTCTCCGGTGAACACCGAGGGATTCTTACCCATCACCGCGGTCCACTGACCCTGAGTGATGGGGAACTTGCCGAGGAGCAGTGGGCGCTCGATGACGACGGGATGGACAGGAATCTCCAAGGGCAGCCCCCGCGTCGAGCCCATCTCGAATTCGCCGCCGGGCAGGCACACCAGCTCGATCGCCTCGTTTCGGACCGGCAGAATGAAGCTTGTTGTGTGAGACACCTGCCCATGTTCCCCAGGAGTTTTGCCGAGTGTTGTGCAAGCGAGGCAGGACGGGGAGACGGAGCCCCGTCCTGCGACGATCTGTAGGTAACGGCTCTGTCGAGCGATCGAGTGCCTGCGCATCTCAGTCACGTTGACAACACCACGCTCAATGGGCTTCGATGCGTACTGACGTTCACCAAAATCTGATTTTAGGCGAGCGGCAGGTCAAAGCGTACCCAAGAATCCAAACAGATCCACGCACAGTAGGGAAAACGAATCGGCGCCGAGTTATCGGCGCTTTTCGTAAGCCGCTATATGGCATCACCTTCCTGACTGTCCATAGCGATACACCCTGTCAACATAGCGATACACTCTGTCAACATAGCGAAGCCCGCAGAGGACCGTGTCGCAGGTGAATTTGATCCTGCCGGTCGCCTTACAACATCCCCTGCTGTCTCCACCCCGGTGCGCGGACCTCGAACAGGGGACCGCCGGGTTTGAGGATGGCCAGCTCCAGCGCCGCGGCCGCTCTCTGCCGCTGGTAGCCGGTCTTGAGGGCCTCGCGAAGGGACTCGGGCGTGATGGGCTGGCCCAGCAGGTAGCGGGTGCCCTTGGCGAAGTTCCCCTGGCGGGCGTTCCACCACTTCTGAATGAGCGCCGGGTCGGGCCAGGCCAGGTTCAGGTCGGCATCCATGGCCACGTCCTCGTCTTCCGGATTCTCCGTCGGGCCAGCCTCGAAGCCCTCGGGTTTTTCGCCCTCGAGCTTGTCGTAGGCGATATGCGACCCCGGTGATCAGGCTGAACGACTCGCCCGCGACCCGGGCCAGCTTGGGGACCCTCATCTGGCCGATCAGGAAGGGGATGACCTCGGGATCGGCAAACGCCCCGGCGGCGATCACGGCGATCCGCTTCTGTCCCAGTTCCTTGACCAGCCGCCTGAGCCAGACCTTCGCGTCATTCGGGGCCAGCCGCCGCATCGCCATCTGGGCGGCCCGTTCGGCGAAAGGCCCCCCGGCTTCGGCGATATTCTGGAGGTAGGCCACGGCATCCTTGTGGCCGTTGAGCAGTGCATTCGACCAGGCGGCCCAGAACCGCACGGTCGGGTCCTTGGCTTTTAGGTTGGCCCGGAGTGTGATGTGGGAATCGACAATTCCCAGTTCCCCAGCCGCCCGAAAGGCCCGAGCCTTCAGAAGCGGATCATCGGCAGCGAACGCCGCCTGGAGCGCCGGTCCCGGGTTCCTGCGGTGGATTGCCGAAGCGGCAATACCGACCCGTTTCAACACGGGCTCTTCCGCCGCCAGCAGGGCCCTGATGTGCTTCGACGCCTGCTCGTGTGTCAGCCATCCTAAGGCTGAGATTAATCCCCGCGCCGCCTCGGGCTGAGCTTGCGCTACCCCGACGACGTCGCTGACCCTCCCCTCATCGTCAGCCCGGAAGGCGAGCACCGCGGCAGCGAATGTCTCCCCGGCCTGACCCGTTTCAAGGGCCTGCCGCACGACGCTCCAGCCGGGCTCTCCCATGACGCCCAGTCCGTCGAGCTGAGCCTCAACACGCGCGTCGAGGCGAGCCAGATCGGCCAGAAGGTAATGCGGGGCCGACACCGCGGCGTCGCGGAGATGCCGAGGAATGCCGACTCCTCGGCCAGTTGATCGACGACTTCGGGAATCACTTTCGTCATGGGTTTGCCTAGCCTGGATTCCCATGCAGGAGGTATCGGCTAACGATCCAGTGTTTCGAACAGTGAAAAACGCCGAGATTTCCGCCATTTCTACCATGCGCTTGTTATGGTTCGCCAAGACTTATAGAAGGTTCGGCAAGGATGTCAACCGATGCATGCAGCTACGTGCATTCGTTGCTCAATATGCGTTTCTTCCGAAAAAAAGAGGCATTCCCCAGTATCGCAACTGCATCAACATACGTTTTCGCGTCCAGAAAACTCCGTGGGAGGAGGTGGGTTAATTCCAGAGATCTCTAACATAAGTCGATACCGACGCTAACCGGCTGCAAGCACAAACGCATTGAAATCAGGCGAAACCACATAATCCACAGATAATCATATATTTGTACGTATTGCGACCACGTTAGCTGTTTTTTTCTACATGGGAATCCAGGCTAGGGAGTTCCACGGGAGATCAAAGACGAGAAAGAGAAGCAAGGGATCGACGCAATCGGATATAACGGGTGCGGTCGGACGGCTGTTAAACGGCGAGTCATCGTACGTCGACCAAGTCTCGCTTCCTTTCTGGCTCGCCACCTCTGTTAGCTGCACGCGATGCCCGAAGAAATAACCGCGCCTCTTCCTCAAAGTGCCCGGCTTCGGGGCTGGCGAGGAAATCTTCGACGACGGCCGCACAGTCAGAGGCTGCAACATCCGGTCTCTATAGAATGAGCTGCAATCGATCCCGGTTGCCGCCTCGAAACGACGGCGAGGCTCATACGGAAGTGGGGCCTCCGAAGGGCGTCGAGCACCATCTGTGCGAGTCGCAGGACGCCGAATCTACGCCCGCGAAAAACCAGGACGTCGTCCGTCCCGAATGTATCCTTCAACTGTTCGTAACGCCCGCTCACGGCTTCACGATACGCGGCCCAGGACGCGTAGCTCACACTCCAGGACCGCGCTTCCGGTGCCCTCGTGCAGCACGTCGGAAAGGAAGACGGCGAGCACATCTGCGTCGCGGTTTGACGCGAGATTCCCATAAGCCTCAAGCATTACAGGAACATCGGCGAGGAGGCCCTTCTCTGTCAGGGCGTTACAAACATGGATCACGAGGTCGGGGTCCGCAATCCGGGCGTTCTCGATGATGTCCGGAAAGCACATCCGGGGCCAGCGTCCCCGAAGAGATAGCAGCAGGACTGTACGAGGACTGGGTCGGACGTCCTGTTGTAGACGGTGAGTAAATCGGGAATGCCGGGAAAGTCCCGCCGGCCCGCGAGGTCGAGGGCGATAGACCAGACAAGCCAGGGATCGTCGGCAGGGTCGACGACGTGGCCTCCCCCTGGGTACGGGTGGAAACGCGTAATAACCGCGACCTTTCCAGTCGACCGCCGGGAGGTCCATACCTGGGGGCATAGACTAACCTTCCTTCTGGCGAGTAAGAGTACCGGTGGACCTATTGATAAACGCTGAATTCCTCGTCGATCCCCTGACAGACGGGGCACAGGTCCATGTTATTTTGCAGGTTTCCATCCTTCCCTGGTTTGCCTGGCTCCCCGGGTTTTCCCGGGCAGCCTCCCGCGTCTTCGGAACTAGGTGATTGACCTTGCGCCCTGCATTGAGAGCTTATGGTCGCGTTCAGGTGGAAACTTGCGGGCCATTCGCTGCTGTTGCTTCAACGTTGCCCGCCGATAAAGGGATCTTCTGCTTCAGCGCCGCGATCTGATCGTCATACGTCGGGATGCCTTGCTTCTTCTTGTAGGTCGGGGCGTACGCACTCCATTCCTCCTCATCTTGTCATGTTCCTCCTCGGTGGCCTGATAGAACTTATTGCAGGGGGGTTGAGGGGTCAAGTTCCGTTTCTTATTAGGAGGCGCAGCAAATGGCACGTGCATCCCGCTGCTTTCCTTCCTCAGGCGTCGCCTTCGCCAAGAGTGCCCTCATCTTTTCTTTCGACTTTCCCTTACCCGCGACCTGTTCAGGGGCGTTCGCGTTTTTCCACTCGTACCAATCGTTCATCGACATCTCAGGTCCGGACAGAGTCGCTCATCTCCGCAACACTCGCACTTCCGGGGCGGGGGGGGCGGCTCCGTCTCCGAGGCCTCCGGGGGCCCGACATCGGACGATGGCTCACTCGCGCAGTTGGAGCCCGTCAGGTCGAGGTTGCGGTCGACGTTCTGGCCCTCGAACTGCACGTCCATCGACCAGGCCTTGAAGTAGGTCTTTCCCGTGATGACATGCGTGACGACGCCCGCCCCGAAGCTGTTGGTCGCCGCCTCGTCGCCCAGGGGCGAGGTCTTGTAGAACGACTGGTCCTTGAGCATCACCTCCTGGCCCTTGATCATCACCGTTTTGCTGCCGTTCTGCATGTCCTTGTCGAATGACGTGTTCGGGTACGGCACGGGGACTGGGCCGGCCGGCGGCGAAGGCGGGCTCAGGCAGACGTCGGGGAACGCGGCGATGACCTTGCCGTCGCCGGCCTTGCAGGCGATCGCGTCGTAGTTGGCGTAGACGTCACAACCCACGGTCAGGTTCTCCCCTGCGCACGGCGCATTCTGGGTACCGGTGGCGGACTGTCGGTCGGCATTGGCGTCCCGGGCGAGCTGACGTTCGATCACAGCGACCGCCCGGTCCCCCCCAACCGAACCGGTTGAGCACAAGATGCAGCGAGCCCCCATCCCGTAACGCTTGCGGAACGCCTGCTGGATCACTACGAGCTGCACGACGCCCGCCGCCGCACCCGTCTCGCCAATGGCCTCGGCGTTGTGCCACAAGCGGGTAGCACTCCCGGCGCACCTTCAGCAGCCGGGAGAGCGCCAGCCCTGCTCACGAAACCCGTAACTCTCTCCGCCGACGTCCGCGATCCGGAAGTCGATCTCGTGCATTCTAGCCCGGCCTCTGCCAAAGCCGCCCGACCTGCCGCGGCCAGCCCCAGTCCTAGCAGGGGCTCCTCGGTCAGGATCGAGGCCTCTCTCCCTCCCGAAACCGATCCCGACCACGCGGGCCACGCATCCATCCCTCGGTTCGCGCCTCCGGACGCACCACCACAACGCACGCCGCAGCTTCTCCCGGGATCACGCCGTCGGAGTTGTCAGGGGTTTTCAACCGGCTCTGGCCCTCCAGCCAGAGCAGGGTCCTCGCGTTGATGTAGGAGTCGACACCACAGACCAGGCAGGCCGCAATCGTTGGGTCCTGAAAAAGCTCGCGTGCCCTCCGGAGCCCCTCGAATCCCGAAGTGTGCCCCTTCGCGATCGGCGATGAACGTTCAGGGTGGAATCGGATCTTGAGGCGGGTCTGGACATCTCGAACGATTCCGTTGGCCCATGCTTCGCCCCCGCCGGGGCGACCGGGGTCGGCCAGGCCGACGAGAATCGGGATGCGATCCGTCTGCTTGATTCGGCCCGATTCCAGGCAGTCCTCAATCGCCAGTGCGAGTAGCTCGACCAGCCGCTCGCACCCGGTCCGCCCGGGCTCGAGCCCCGGGACGGCGGCACCGACGATTGGCTCGCCCTGATTGTCGGCGTAGGGCAAATCGTCGAACTTCGCTACCTTGGCCCGTATCGCCGCGCAGGCCGAAACGGCCGACAGCCCGACCGAGCAGACCATTCCTGTCGCCACGATGTCCATTAGGCTCGATCATCTCTCGGGTTTGCGGGGCCTGGGCCCGCCGTGGGCCCGGTTCCAGGAGGCCAGTTCCTCAAGCGAGCCGAACCGGCGCTTGCCGTCCGCACCTGAGACGAGTTTCGGTCTGAGCCTCGGGCCCACAACTACCTCTCGTAAGGCGTGGATCTTTCGGCCCAGCGGTAAGCTCGCCCGCCAGATTGCCAGAACCCGGCTGCGGTCGGGTTCCACGATCACGGTGTCCAGCCGCGGGGCCGTCGCCACATCCCGGTCACGGAACCGATAGACCAGAGGAAGGTCGAACCGTGGAACGTGAACCTTGAATACTTCTTCTGCCGTCATGTTGATGCACCGGATCACCTCGTCCCCTTCGAAGTGAGAGACCTGCTGGTCAACCGGAGCGGACTGAAAGTATTGAGGGTCGAAATCCTCGGGCAGGAACGGGAAGCGTTCGTCCCGCCATCGCTCGTCATAGGTTCCGGCAAACTTGAGCCGCGGCTGCCAGTTGCGGCCGACTGAACCGTAGCCGACCGGCGGTGGCGTGTCTGACCAGGTCCGCATCGGTTTGCGAGGGTGCTCCAGGTTCGGCAATGGCTGGCCCTCGATCGTCTCTGGATCGGGATTCTTGTGGAATCCGACCCCGATCGTGTTCCGCAGCTCGGTGCCATGGTGCTTTGGATTCTGGTGCGTCTGGTCCGACCCTCCAAATGCCCGCTCATAAGCCAGTGGCATGGTTAAGAACGGGACAGGCTCCGAAGCCGAGAAGCCGAGAATTCCCCTCTCCCAACGGCGGTCCCCCACGACCCGAATCTCTTTCCTCGTGGACCCGATTTCGAGCGCGACGGTCAGTTCCTGCACCGGTTTGCCCTTCGGCGCGTATACCTGGCCATTGACGATCACGTCGGCCCGCGGCTTGAACAGGGCGAACTCGCACTCGTACTTGATGCTCGTACTGGCCGGATCTCCGTGGTGGACATCAGTTAGAACGAGAGGCTCCTGCTTTTCCCCTGGCTTCGGCTGTCCGTCATCGCCAACGTCGAACGTCCCCTTGACCACGACGACGCAGTGATCGCGGCCGTCCTTGTCGGTTGCGACCGTCAGTCCCGCTTCCATCCCGGTCGTGTTCGTGTTGATCTGCATCCCAGACTCTCAGTTGAGCTGCACCGACCCGCCCTTGATGCGGTTGACACCCGAAGACCGGCTTAGGAGATAGGTTCCTCGAATCAGAACCTTGCCGGCCCGCGACAGGGTGATGCTGGCCTCGCCGCATTGCAGTACGATCTCCCTCTCGGCGGAAAAGACGAGTCGCTGGCCGTCGACTGTCGCCTGGCGATCGGCGGACTCCGACCGGGGCGGGTTGCTCGGTCCGTGTTTCCTCAGAGCTCTCCGCTCGGCCGCCTGAGAACCCCAAGCACGATCGGTTTCCGATGATCGCCAAACTCGAAAGCAAGGACCACTTCTCGATCGAGCTGTTCGGAGGTGATCAGCACTGTCGTCCGGGCGAGACGAACCTGACCCGAGGGATCGAGAGGATGACGGACCAGGGGGTCGCCGGCGTCGTTCAAGCCCGCCAACGTCCCGACCACGACCTCGCCCGGCAACACCTCTAGCCGCTTCGATCGCGGTGGCCCCTGCCTGGCGACCCACTTGAAACCTTTCGGTCTCGGCTTCCGCCGCTGCGTCACTTTCGATGCCCGGATCGACCTTATTTTCGCGTGAGCCGCGATCTCGGCAAGGGGCGAAGGGAGAGGCTCATCACATGGCGGCTCGTCGGGCCTTTCCTCAGCCTCCCAGTTCGGCGGCATCATCTCGCGAGCAACCTCGTCCATACACAGTCTCGAGCTCCCCATCTTTCAATTCTGGAGGATCTTCTGACCCTTCAGAGTCATGTTCTTGCTGGCCTTGCCCACGATCTCGCCCGATGCGGTGTTGGTGATGTCCTTGCCGTCGACCGTGATAGTCCCGTCCTTCTGCATCGTGATCGAGGCCTTGCCAACCGTTAGCGTGATGGATTCGCCCGCGGTGATCGTGATGGCTTTGGTAACGTTGATCGATTGACCGCCCGAGATCGTGATGCCCTCGTCCTTGGTCACGCTCACGGTCCGGCCGCCACCAATGGTGATTGACTCATCTTTGGTCACGTTCTCGGTGCGGCCGCCGCCGATGGTGATGCTCTCGTCCTTGGTCACGTTCTCGGTCCGGCCGCCGCCGATGGTGATGCTCTCGTCCTTGGTCACGTTCTCGGTGCGGCTGCCGCCGATGGTGATGCTCTCGTCCTTGGTCACGTTCTCGGTGCGGTTGCCGCGGATCGTGATCGTCTCGTCCTTGTCCACGGTCTCGGTGCGGTTGCCGTGGATGGTGATCGTCTCGTCCTTGTCCACGGTCTCGGTGCGGTTGCCGTGGATGGTGATCGTCTCGTCGCGGTCGACGGTCTCGGTGCGGTCGCGCTTGACGTGGGTGGTCTCGTCGCGGTCGATCGTCTTCTTGCGGTCGTGGCCGACCCAGTGGGTCTCGTCCTTCTCGACCGCGATCGACTGGTCTTTCTCCGCGTGAATGGTGAGCAGCTCCGAGCCCTTCTAGTCCTCGAAGCTGAATCTCGTTGAAGTTGGCCGGCGAGCCCCCCTTGCTGCTGCGCGACTTGATGCCGCTCTGGGTCATGTTGCCCGGCAGGTCATAGGGCGGCATCTGCTCGGCGTTGTAGACGCGGCCGGTGATCAGGGGACGGTCCGGATCTCCTTCGAGAAAATCGACGATCACCTCCTGGCCGATCCGCGGGTTGCAGACGAAGCCCCAGTTCTTGCCGGCCCATTGCTCGGCGACCCGGATCCAGCAGGAGCTCTTGTCGTCCTTCTTGCCCTTGCGGTCCCAGAAGAACTGGACCTTGATCCGGCCGTACTTGTCGACGTAGATCTCCTCGCCGCCGGGGCCGGTCACCACGGCCGTCTGCGGCCCCTGGACCATGGGCTTGGAGGTGGCGCGGGAAGGGCGATAGATGACCGTGGCGGGAATGCAGGTGAACTGGTTGTGGTACGTGGCCCCGTTCGCGGTTGATCCGTAACTGGCCTCGGTGGCCGCGTGGCGGATCGAGGTGATCACGTAATCGCCGTCTTCGGCGGCGACGTCGTGCCCCTGGAGGGTGAACTTGCCGCAGGGGGTGAAGGTGCAGCACTGGCTGGACGCGTTCACGGTGCTGTAGCCCGCCTCTTCTTCTTCCATCCGCACCTTGGTCACCGGGTCGCCGACGCCCTTGGCGACGTACTCGCCGGGATAGTCGAAGATCTCGTACTTGGGAGCGTCCGGCAGGTCGATCACCGTGCTGGTCGTCGTCAGCAGGTTGGTGCTGGGGGTCTCGAAGTTGTAGTCGGTCCGGGTCCACTTGCCCGAGCGGAACTCGTAATGGTGCTCCCAGCTCTGCACGTGATTGGGCGCGAGCGAACCGGGCGAGTATTCGACCGGACTCTCGGGACAGTCGGCGTACGAACTTGCCGCGTTGGCCAGCACCATGGTGTGCTTGCCGTCCTCGTGCCGGAAGAAGTAGAAGATCCCCTCGTGCTCCATCAAGCGGGAGATGAAGTTGAAGGCGGTCTCGCGATACTGGACGCAATACTCCCGCTTGGGGAAGGAGCCCTTGAGCTCGAGGGCGTAGTCGTTAAAGCCGAAGTCGCCGAAGATGGTCGTGATGATGTCCGGGGTGCTCTGGTTCTGGAAGATCCGGCAGTCGGTGGTGCGGGTGAGCAGCCACGGCCAGGGGACAACCTCGGCGCGATAGGTCCGCAGCTTGCGGCGGTTGAGGGCCCCGGCGACGAACCGGCTGACGATCCCGCTGAAGAAGCGCGGATTCTGGTCGAACCGGGAGATGCTCCAGGAAACCTTCTTGCCCACGATGTCCTTGGCGGCGATCGCGTCGTTCTCGGAGGCCAGGTCGAGCTGGTAGCAGAAGAGGCGCGAGAGCGACTCGGTGCCCGAGAAGCCCCGCAGCAGGAGCACGTCAGTGCCCAGAGGCGTCTTCAGTGAGAGCGAGCGTTGTGCCTGGGTGATGGATGCCATATCCGCCTGCCATCGAGTTGGGGTTCGGCACCAGATCAGGGACCTAACTCCGACGAATCCGGAACCTCGACCGCCGGATGACGCGCCGAGGCTAAGGTGCATATATACCGACTCGTCGTGAGCGAAGCAAGTCCCCTGAGTGCGTCCATCGAGGTCGCTTTCCTTGCTTGCGGCATGAACCTTACGCCGGATCGGCCAGCCTGTGACGTGATCGAGACCCTGATCCCCTGCCAGGTCGATCGCTCAAACATGAGAAGCCGAAGCTAGGCGATCAATAAGGCGGTCTGAGCCAGCCTGGGCAATTGCTGGTCGAGGACCTGGGCCAGGATATCTCGGGCCTGCGGCAGGTCGGTGATCGGTTGCTGGTCCTGGGTGATGTTCACCGCCCCTTGCTGGAAGCGTTCGAGGAGTGCTTCGATCAGAGCCGGCCGGTCGCGGGTGCCGTCGAGGAGCAGGAGCAACTGGGCCTCGAAAGGAGTCAGGTTGACCAGCTCATGTCGAATGTTGGTAACGCGGTGCGTACTCACCGCCTGCAGACGGGCGAGCCGGCTGGCCATGGGCCGCTCGCTCAGCCCGGTGACGAAATCGGGGGGACGGAGCCACAGTTCCACGAGACTCCTTCCGCCGCTGGCGTAGGCAGTGAGCAGCGCTTTGCCCAGCGCCTGGGCGTCGGCGTCGGAACTTGCAGGAGAAGCTCGGCCCAGCCGCGATCGCGCCAGGGCTGGGAGATCGTCGAAGGCCACGGTACGCGGCCAGATCTCGCCCAGGCAGGTCAACGCCGCCTTGACGATGGGCATCGGGGTGGTCAGGCTCATCCCGCTCTCCCCGACGAACTCCTCGGGCACGTCGGAGGCGAGATCCGGGTCCGTTGCCTTCGGCCGCAGCGGGGAGCCGACCTGGAACGCAGCCAGCCGCTCCGCCCGGACCGCGTAGTCGGGCCGGAGCCGGCCGTGGCAGATCAGCGTCTGGCGGAACATGCGGTTGCGCAGGAAGTCCATGTACTGCTCCATCTCCAGGAAGCTGGGGGCCACCGCACGGAGCCGATGCTGCACCTCGGAGGGAAAGGAGGTGCTGGGGACCATGACGCGGAACTCCGACTCGCCCAGGTAGCGCAGCCCCTTGGCCGCCAACCGCTCGCAGAAATCCATGAAATAGACCGGCTCGTTGCACTCCTCCAGATGTTCGTGGAACAGGTACGGGTCCGAGCGTTGTGTGAGTAGCTTGAGGTGCTCGCGCAACAGCAGGCTGTAAGGGGTATTCTCCTGGGGGACGGCCTCGGCCAGGAAGGCGAGCAGGGCCCGAGCCTGGGCCACCCGGGCCAGGGGCGGCTGGTCGCGAAACCGCTGGTCATGCAGCCCCATCATGGCCCGGATCATGCCCCGCATGTGCCAGCCGGGGAAGGTGTTGTAGCTGACGAACCCGATCCCGTCGGGGGCCAGGTGCCGGGCGCAGATCTCCAGGATCTTGTCCTGGACCGCCTCCGGCACCCAGGAATAGACGCCGTGGCAGATGATGAAATCGAAGGTCCCGAATCGGTCGTCGACATCGAGGATGCTCATCGCGCGAAGCTCGACGTTCTCCAGCCCCAGGGCCTGCCGGAGCTGCTCCCCCTGGCGGATCTGCTCGATGGACAGATCGATGCCCAGGAAAGTGCTCTCCGGGTAGGTGTAGGCCACGGGAATCAGGTTGCCGCCGCTGGCGCAGCCGAGCTCCAGGACGCGGCAGCGGTCGGCCCGGGCCGGACTCAAGCCCAGCAGGGTCGCCACCACCGCCAGATGGTCGGGGTGGGTGTACGGGTAAGGCTGGCTGGGATAGGGAAGCTCGTCGTAACTGGTTCGGAATTCAGGAGACATCGACATCAGAGGGCTCCGACGTTGCTGCCTGACCGATCAAGCAGGCTGTTTGACCAGGGCCTTGAGCGACCGCTCTTTCTTCCGCGAGGAAATCGGCCCCCAATCGAGTTGTCGGGTGACCTGAATGAGGTCACTCTGCTCAAGCCCCTGCTGGAGGAGTGGGGCGAGTTCTGGGGACACCATACCGAATTTTTCGGAAGGCTCTTCCGGTGTTCCGGGCGGTTAATCCGGCTGCAATGCCGCAACCTATTGATAATTCGAGACTTGCGTCACATTGTCGCCATTGCAAGCCCAGCAACGCAACCTGATATTGGACAAGAGATTCCGACGTTTTTCAGGCCTGAACCGCCTGGAATCCCGGAAGAGCCTTTCGGAATTAGGTATGGTGTCCCCGGAACTACCAGGTATGGTGTCCCCGGAACTACCGCCCGCGTCGGAGTCCGCTGGCGCTTCCTGGAGCACATGTTTCAAAGCCTCATAATCGCCCTCCCTTTCGGAATAACGGCAACCGCGCAACAGCGCGGTTCACCGCATGGTAGACGACACCCCGTGGGGCGATACGGGCAGACCGTGGCATAACCCTAATCTATCAAAACGCATCCCCAAAAAAGAGTCGCGTCCCCTTTCCGTCCGTCCAGATGCCAGATGCCTCGCCTCAGTGACTCGCTCCGTCGGCAGCCGAGCAGTCAGGCGAGGAGCAAGGCTGCCTGGGCCAGCTTGGGCAGCTGTTGCTCCAGGACTTCGGCGAGGATGGCGCGGGCCCGTTCCGGGTCCGTGACCGGCTGGTCTTCCTGGGAGATCTGCATCAACTCTCTCTGCACGCGCCCGAGCAAGGACTCGACCAACGCCGGCCGGTCGCGGGTGCCGTCCAGGTACGGCAACAGCTGGCGGTCGAAGGGGGTCACGCTCACCACCTCGTGCCGCAGGTTGGTCACCTGGTGGGTGCTCTCCGCCTGGAGCCGGGCGAGGGGGCTGGCGGCGGGCCTCGCTGACCTCGGCGGCGAAGCAGGGCGGCCGGAGCGACAGCTCCACCAGCGGCTCGCCGGCGCTGGCGTAGGCCGTGAGCAAGGCCTTGCCCAGGGCCAACGCGTCTTGTCTGGCCGGGTCCACGTCATGCCCCGCGGCGGGCCCCAGCCGCGCCCGCTTCGCGCCAGGAGCACGTCGAAGGCGACGGCCCCCGGCCACACCTCGCCCAGGCACAGGAGGGCCGCCTTCACGACCGGCCGAGGTGGTCAGGGTCAGGCCATTGCCGGCCGTAATTCTTCGGGCGCTCTCGGAGTCCAGGTCGGGCGCCGCGGACCGCGGCCGGGCGGGCGAGGCCACGTGGAAGGCGGCCAGCTGCTCCGCGCATGTTGTAGCAGGGCTGAAGGTCTTGATGGCACACGAGGCTCTGCCGGAACGTGCGGTTGCGCAGGAAGTCCATGTACTGTTCTTTCTCGATCAGGTTCGGCGCCAGCGCGTTGAGTCCTTGGCGGACCTCGGAGGGGAAGCCGGTGGCGGGCACCATGACGCGGAACTCGGCCTCGCCCAGGTAGCGCAGCCCCAGGCCCGCCAGCCGGTCACAGAACTCCGAGGAAATAGAGGGGGGTGTTGCACTCTTCCAGGTGCTCGTGAAACAGGTAGGCGTCGGGAAGTTCGCGGAGGTGGTCGAGCTGTTCCCGGAGGAAGAGGCCGTAGGGCCCGTCCTGCCGCGGGGCGGAGCGGGCCAGGAAATCGAGCAGGGCCCTGGCCCGGCCGACTTGCCGGGCCGGCGACCGGTCGGGGAAACGGCTGACGTGGTAGGGCATCATGTCGCGGATCATGCCGCGCAGGTGCCAGCCGGGGTAGGTGTTGTAGCTGACGTAAGCCGACGCCGTTCGGGCCAGGTGGCGGCCGCAGATGTCGAGGATCTTGTCCTGCACCGCGGGCGGCACCCAGGAGTAGACGCCGTGGCAGATGATGTAGTCGAACGTGCCGAAGCGGCTCGTCGACGTCGAGGATGCTCGGCTGCTATAGCCTGACGTTGGTCAGGCCCAGGGCGCGGACGGCACGCTCGCACCCCTGCCGATCTGCCGCGCCGGACAGTCGATGCCGACGAAGGCTGTCCGGGCAGCGCGAGGCCATGGGGATGAGGTTGCCGCCGCCGCCGCAGCCGAGTTCCAGGACGCGGCATCGGTCGGCGGGCCGGCCTCATGCCGAGCAGGGTGGCCACACTCGCCAGGCGGTCGGGGTGCGCCTGGGGGTAGGGGCGGCTGGGGTACGGAACCTCGTCATAGCTGCTGCGAAGGGGTGGGGAACTCATTGGCGTCGGAAGCATTAGGCATGCCTCATATCCATCACGTAGACGCGCTCCAGAGCGGGGCGAGGCCGCCGCTTCGTATGAGATCGTCACGCGCTGGCCGACCTCGAAGGACTTGGCGGCCGTGGTGTTGAGGGCGAAGTAGGCCTCGACCGGCTGCCCCTCGACGCGGATGGTGAAGACGTAGCACTCGGCGATGGGGATGGCAGTCGGCGTCCAGAAGTTCGTGCGCTGGCCGCCGGGGTACTGCCAGTAGGTGCTGGCGGGCTTGAAGGTCTTCTCCGAGATGACGCCGGAGGCGGTCTGGCGGGACGGGCGGAGGAAGACCCACCAGATGAGCAAGGCCAGCAGCGCAAGGCAGCCGCGAGAACGACAAGGGCGACGGGAGATAGTTTGGTCAACATTCCGACTTGGTCCCCTGCAGGCACCGAACGAAGTTGCCCTCGTGGCCCTCCGGGCAATTATGCGAATTCGCAGGCCACAGTACGGGCTTGGCATCAGGCGGCCGGATCATTTCAGACAGTAGCCGTCGTTAATGCTACTCTGGCTGTTTTGCGATAGTACTCGAAACCGGTTTCTCGGTCGATGACTGCACAGCCGGTTTCCTCGCGCAGGCGGCGCACGAACTCAACGACTTGTGGGATAGGGAGGGCCTTGTTTGTTAACAGGCACCTCACGTACCCCTCCTTGATTTCGACGGGAAAGCCTCCCAGGGTTGCGTTTCCGTGCTCATCCACGTCACCCAGTTTCGCAGGAGGGCATGGACGACATCCAACTCGGGCCTTTCACCACAACTGGGTGGAGCGGGGAGGGTCAAAGTGAAGGGGCGGTTGCTGGTCATCAGCGTGCTTGCGGTCCGTAGCGCCGCGTGATGATCTCGAACAGCGTTTCGCCCCACGGGGCGTTTTTCATCCCCATGTCATCAATGATGAGCAGATCGGGTTTGAGGTACTTGTTCAGAATGCGGTCCTGCCCGTCGAGTGCCTTGTCCTGCAGGAAGTCACGCACAACGTCGAAGATCGAGCGGTAGAGGACGACATGTTCTTGCTAAATCGCTTGGTAGCCTATCGCTGTCCGGCAGTGTCAGGGCGAGGGGGGATGAGTTCCACCGCCTGGCGCAGCCCAGTTCGGACACGCGGCAGCGGTCGGGCGGCGGCGGGGGACAGCCCAGGAGCGTCTCCACCGTGGCCAGCCGGTCGGGGTGCGTCTGGGGCCACGGGTCGCTGGGGTAGGGTACCTCGACGTGCTGGTGCAGGGACATCGCGCCTCGTCACCATCGGATTCAGCGCGTTACCGCCCCTAGCCGAGTGAGCCCCTCGACAGCCGTCTCACCCTACGGAACTTTCTCAGACTCCCTTCCACTACAGAGGGCTTCGATGGCATCCGTCCCCGAGTCTGCGGTTTTCAGCAATATCTTATCCCGACCGGCGTAGACCCTACCATCGGGGTCCATGGTCAGGACCATGTTACCGCGGTACGCTTGACCGATGACACAAGCGGGCTGCGCGCTCGCTGTGGCTGAACGCGGACGGAAAGATGTACCCAATGGCCTCGGCCGGGTCCAAGAGGAACTCATCATTCGCCTGGGGGACCTTCGCGTGGGGATGCACCACACCGGAGGCCGCCGAACTGCCGCAGAAAATCCAGGACCGTGGGATGAATGGGGTAGCCCAGCTTGCGGAGGGCTTCCTCGTACTCCCGGGTGTCAACTCGCGGCCCTCCTTCCAGCCTGCCCGGCGGAGGGCGACGCCGTCTCGGAGAACTCGGCCATCGATTGGCCTCCTTTTGTGCTCCCGTTAGCAGTTCATCCTCAATCCCTCGTCGTGTGCGTCCCGGCCGTCGTGATCTTGCAATTCTCGCACGGGTCCTTGACCGAGCCGGCTTTCTCTTTGCTTTCAGGGCCCTGCAAGCATTGACGGCCTTGACCTCCAGCTGATCCCGCGGGACCCCCGCCGCCGTCGCCCGGTTGACGGCGTTGTACTCCGCACAGTTCTCCGCGGGCCACGGTTCGACTACCCGGTTCGGGTGGTTTACCCAGGTGCCCACTCCCGTGCCTCGGCGACACCCGGCTGCCGGCCTTTGCCGCGACAGCATCAACCCGCTCCGCCATGTCCTGGGTGGCCGCCGGCCGATCCTCGCCGCTGTCACCGAAGTAGACGTCGCCGTTCCTCTTGTCCACCGCGGCCGCTGTCGCGGTCGGCGGCTTCTCTTCCGTCTCGCGGAGTTCTGCCGCGCGGGCCCTGGCTTCGTCCAACGCACTGGGGATGGTTTCCCCGTCCCCCCGCTTCAGCATCCCCTCCGCCTCCGCCTCTGCCTTCGCCCTGGCCTGCTGCGCGTCCCGCTTATCCAACTCGGCTTCTAGGCATGTGGGGCAATTTTTCGGGTCGGGCTCGTCGCCCGGATCAGAGATAGTGGGGGCACACGAACCCCCCGGACGTCCACCGTAGCGGGCCGGCCGGGTAGGCATACAAATTCATCCCCACGGCGATCCCCACGGGGTCCGACTTGGAGGTAGCAGGTCCGGGCTGTAATAACGGAAGCGGTTGCAATACAGGCCGGTTTCCGCATCCAGGTAATGGCCGGGGAAGCGCAGGGCGAGGTCGATCGTCGAGGAGGGGTCGACGTGGGCCGTACCGTAGGGTCCAGGCGGGCGTGCCGGACACAGGTTCTGGCCGCGGTCGTCCTCGCCAGGACGGGGGCACCGATCTGGTACGGAAACAGGAAATACCGGCGGCCCGAAGCCGGGTCGGCGTGGGTATATCATAGTCCAGGAACAGCAGCGGGACCAGGGCAGCCGGCATCGGCATAGACGTAAACCCTGTAGCCGCCCGGTTTCATTGAGCTCGGCGGCCACCGTTCCGTGTCCCAGTAATATTCGACGCGCAACGTGGCCGATAAGCTTGTCGGACCCCCGCGCGGGCCAGGGGGTCGTAGCGGGCCTGCCAGACGCCCGTTGCGGTCTCGCAGCGGTCAGCAAGTCCCGCGAGTCGTAGTGGTAGCTCGTCTTGCCGCCCCAACCTTCCCGGGCGGCCACATCATTCCGGTCGTTGTACTCGAACCGATCGCCATTGGCGAAGGCCAGCCGATTGCCCATCGCGCAGTTCCACACGTTCCAGGCCGGGCTGCCGGAGGAGGTTGTCCGCGGCGTCATACACGAATACCTGTTGCTGGCCGCCGGGCAGTCGGCCGACGACGAGGCGGTGCGCGGCGTCATACGTGTAGTGGGTGTCGCCGCTGGCGCTGTCCTCCGCCCGGAGAAGGTCACCTCCCGCGGAATAAACGTAGGACCGACCCCAGGCTGGCGAACCCGACCGCGGGTGGGAAGACACCTTCAGCAGACAGCCCCCGTCCCCGTCGAACTGGCTCACCTCGGTGGTGCCGTTGGACAGGGTGCGAACCACTAGGCCGTGCTCCAGCAGGCGCACCTGGTGCTCCATGCCACCGGGGTCCCGGATGGTCAGGGCGCCGCCGGGCTCATGCCGGTAGCGGGTCGAGAAGGCGTCGAGGAACGTTGTCTCGACCAACTGCTTGCCCTCGAAGCGATGCCGCACTCCCCGGCCGTCCCGCAGGTCCTGGGTGCGGTTTCGGTGCGAGTCGTAGGCGAAGCGCACCTCCAGGTCGTCCGTGGCGACACGTAGGTAGCGGCCCCTGCGGTCGTACTCGAAATAATGGTTCTCCCCCGAGGCCAGCCGCCTCACCTTCTTCAGGTTGCCGGGGCCGATCTCGAACGTCAGCAGGGTTTCCCCCTTGCCGTTCCGCTTCTCGATGAGGTTGTCCGCCTGGTCATAACGATACTCTTCCATGACGGTCCCGTGGCGGCGCGACCTCGGTCAGCCGGTTTTTGCGGTCGTCCACGAACTCGTGGAGGGTCCCGCCGAAGGCCGTCACGGCCGCGAGTTGTCCGGTGAGCGTGTAGCGGTAGGAAGTCACCCGCTGCAGGGGGTCGATCACCCGCGCAACTGGTTCCAGGACTCGTACTCGTAGCGGTACAGGGCCCCGTCGCGGTCGTGGTAGCGGGCGATGTTGCCGTTAGCGTCGTACGTCCACCGCCGAGTGCCGCCACGGGCGTCCACCCGCTCCAGCAGGAGCCCCAGATCGTCGTACACCCGCCCGCCGGCGGAGACGTGCCGGCCGTTCACCGCCGGCCTGGGCGGTCCGGCGGCCAGGGCCAGTTGCGCCGGCGGGACCGTCCGGATGAGCCGCAACGAGAACTGCGGCAGCAGGCGCAGTACGGGGTCGTCCGAGGCCGGCGGCGTGACGGCCGGCCAGGCGAGTAAGGCGCCGTACTCCCATTCGGCCGGGCACGTCGCTACCCGATGGGCCCGGTAGCTGACGCGAGGGGTCCCGCCGGGGAGACGGATAAAATCGCCCAGCGGGGAGACCTTGCCTTCCAGGCCGCCCGCGTCGTCGTAAACCATCTGGGTGACGTTGCCGTTGGGGTCCACCTCTTCGGCGAGCCGGCCCTGGCCATCGAGGTGAAAACGTACCATCCCCGCGTACGGATCGAGGATGTGAGTGAGGACCTTGTCGGGGTTATAGTAGTAGGTCCACTGACCGCCGTCCGCCCGGGTGACCACAGTAGCCCGCTGGAGAGGGTCGTAGCGGAGCCGGACTTCTAGTAAGCCGTCCTGGCCCCGCGACAAGGTACACCGGCCTTCGCCGTCGTACTCGTAAAGGAACGAGTAGCCGCGCCGGTCGGTCTTGCGCGTCAAACGGTTGTCGGCGTCGTAGCGAAACCCGAACCCGTTCCTGTAGGGGTCCGTGGCCTCGACGAGGTTGCCGCCCTCGTCGTAGCGACAGGTCAGCAGCCGGCGTTCCCGCTCGGGAGGCGGCTTGACCAGCACGAGGCCGAGGATACGCCCCTTGTCGTCGTGCTCGACCCGGATCTTCCGCCCCAGGGAATCCACGATCCCTTCCAGGAACCCGGTCGGCCCGTACGAGAAGCGGATGGAGGCCGGGCCCTGGAAGGCGCACCAGCAGGGCCGCCGGCCACGACGGGCGGAACTGAAACTCGTAGGCAGGCCGGCCGCGCTGTCGGGCCCGGTAGACGTGCGCCGCCAGGCGCCGCAGGGCCACCCCGCCGCGGGCGACTTCCTCGCCGTCTCGCAGCAGGGGCGGAAAGCCGAGCGCCTTCCCGACCGGCGTCACGTAGCGGACCCCGTCCACGTCGAACTGGAGGTAGCGGTCGTATTCGTGCGTGTGGCCCCAGCCCAGCGGGCACAGGCGCCGGTTCTGGGAGCTGTCGTAATAGCGCATCCAATCCAGCGGCAGCGGCCCCATCAGCCGGAAATCGCGGTTCCAGTCGGTGTTGGCACCCGTGATGACGTTAACCGGGTCGCCGACCAGCCCGGCGAGCGGGTCGGCCTGGGCGGAACATGCGTGCATGGTTGCTACTCCCCTGAACCAGGGAAGACCTCATCAGGGCGGTCAGCCCTTCGCCCCGGCAGCCGCTGGCTCTTCTTCCGCGGGCGGCGGCTTGGCCTTGAAGTTCTTCAAGGCGTTGAGCAGCTCGTCGGCCGGGTTCGGGATCTGGATCATCGGGAAGCCGCCGATCAGGACCGTGGCGCCCCCGGGACCAGGACGGCCCCGATGCCGACCGGCTGCGACGGGGCGGAGGGGTCCGTCCCCATCATCGCGTCCACGGCCTGCGCGGCCATGTCCGCCGCCATCTGGGCCGCGTTCATGGCCGCGTTCATGGCCTTGGCCCCCGCCATGGCCGGGCTTTCCTCGGCGGCCGCCTCGGCGAGGTCCGCCGCCATGCCGAGTACCTGCGCCGCCTTGCCCGCGACGTGAATCACCTTGCCCACCGCGCTGGCGACTTTGCCCACCGCGGACAGGGCACCGGCGGCGCCGCCCTTGGGCACCTTGGTGCAGACGCGGCAGACGTCCGTGATGCGGGCCGCGCGCTTGCCCCCGATAAAGACGTTGGACGAGGCCAGAAACACCTTGAAGAACGGAGCGAACCCCACGCAGGTCGGAGCGATGCCGATGTCGCCGATGCGGGCGGCTGGCTTGGCGCTCAGCAGCACGCGCACGCAGTTTCCCACCATGATCGGCCCCAGGCTGGGCAGCGGCACGCCGACCGGCGCCGGCGGGATCAGGCTGGGCGGGTGCGCGTGCGCGTGGGGGATGCCGACGTACAGGCTCGTCATGGTCGCGGCCGGCAGGCTCGGGAAGACCGCGGCCAGGGGGGCGGTCAGGTTGGCGAAGCCGACGTCCACCATGTCCTGGCCGACGCTCATGATCCCCGCGATGGCGCCCGCCGCCTGTTGGCCGCGGCGAAGCAAGATGGCGGCCTGCTGGGCCTTGGGCAGCTTGTCGAATGGGATCGTCTGGCCAGGGTTATTGGGATCGGGAGGCCCCAGCGGGGCGAAAACGGCCTTCACGGGAAGCGCCGGTAATTGCTCGCCACGCCCGCCATCGCACTGGGGGTGTTGGCCATCTGGGTGAACGGCGAGGGCGGACCACCGCTCGTGAGCGGGGCCACTCCCGGCGCCGACCCGGGCTGCTGTTCTCGGAAGCCATGCGCTGTCCTCCTCGGCGCCGGAGCGAGAGTGCCCGGCAAAATTACGCCTTCGCCTGGGCCCCGGCCGCCGCGAGCTGCTGGTCGATTTCTTTTTGCTTGTCCTGGTCGGCGCACCTTGGCGTAGTGGCGCTGGCGCGCTCCAGGATGCTCCGGCGCAGTTCCGGTTTCTCGAGTTTCTCGGCCAGGGTCGCGCCGGCGTTCCAGGTCTCCAGCGCGACCGGGACCTTGCCCTGCAAGTACTGGGCCTGCCCCAGATTTTCGATCATCGCGATCCGTAATTCGGGGGTGCGCATCGCGGCGGCCAGCTTCTGGACGATGTCGAAGTACGCTTCGGCCTCGTCGATGCTTGGCCTGCATGCGCACCTGGGCCAGGTTCAACGAGACGTTGAGCAGCACGGGCAGGGGCAGGCGGGTCGCCCTCGGTGGCCGGCACCAGGGCCGCTTCAAAACACGTGACGGCCTCCGCCGGCTGGCCCTTCGCCTGATGGATCTCGCCAAGGCCGTTCAGCACCAGGGCCTGCAGCGGCCGGTCCTTCGTGTAGGTGTAGTAGTCGAAGAGCGCGCCGGTACTTGTCCAGCGCCCTTGGTTGTACGCTTGTGGGAATAGTCCGTGGCCGCCGTCATCAGCATGCCTGGCATGCGTCGTCCAGGGGCAGGCTTTCGTCGGCCGCCTCGTCCGCAATCGCCTTCTCCAGGGCCGGGGGGCTGAGATCCGTGGTACCACGACCGACCCGCCGGCGCCAGGGCCCGGTTCCAGAGGGCGGTCCGCCGCGTCGTCGCGAAGCAGGATTGCAATGGCGGTGGCACCAGGGGAACGGGCAGTCGTGCCGCAGCACCTCGGCCATCAGCGCGGCGTAGGCGGGGCCGTCGGCGATCTCGGCGGGGAACATCACCCACACCAGGGTGTGCTCTCCTGGGCGGGCATCAGCGACCGGGCGAAGACCATCGCCGCACGCAGCCGCTGTGCGGGCGGGGCCGCGGGGTCCTTGACCTCGTCCGGGCAGGGAGGGCCAGTACTGGCCCTCCTTCTCCAGAGCAGGCGGCCGGCAGCTCCTGCCTGGCGGCGAAGCTGTCCACCACGGCGCCTGGAGTCTGAGGGGCGCGCAGAAGGGCTCGGCGAACTTCCAGAACATCGCCGAGGTGATTTCCTCCTCCAGGACCTCCAGCAGCTGCGCCATCACCGCCCTGGGCGATGGAGCTCTGGACGACCAGGGCCACATCGTCCCGCTTGGCGATGAAGGCCAGCAGCCGCTCGCTCACCTGCTGGAACTAAGCTCGCATGGCCCCCTCAGTTGATCTTCACCAGGGCCCCGGTGATTTGGGCATGCCACGCCGACGACGTGATGGCCGCCCCGGACAGGACCGCCTTCGAGGCGTCGCACGCCAGGTTTTGGCTGCCGACGCCGATCTTCGCCGACGTTCGCCCCGCACCTGCACGTCCACTCCTTCCAGCACGATGGTCCCGTCGGACTTCATCGACAGGATGCTCGCCGCACTGCCGCAGGTGAGCCGGATCTCCTTCGCCGCGATCACGTACACCCCGTCCGTGGCGGACTCCACCTCGATCCCCTGTTTCGCGAAGACGTAGAACTGCCCGGACTCAGCCTCCTCCCGGATGGTGCCCTCCGTGGAGCGGATGAAGATGTTGCCCTTGACCGTGCTCCTGATCGTTGTCATAATTCTCCCACACCTTGCCGAGGACGTGGTACTTGGCAATGTTGGCCATGACGTTGTGGCTGTACTTCCCCTCGGTGATCTTGATCCTTGTGTCCTTGTTGATCGTCTCGGTGTGCTTGCCATCCACCGTTGATGGTCCGGTCGTTGTGGATCGTCTGCGTGTCGTCGTGCTCGATCGTCGTGTCCATGTCGTACTGGCCGTGGATCGTGATCATCTCCTTGCCCTTGGTGTCGTCCAGCGAGATCTCGTTGTAGCCCGCCGCCGCCCTTGGTGCGGTTCGACTTGAGCCCGTAACATCTGCCAGCCCCCGCCGAGGCCTGTACGGCGGCATCTGCTCGGCGTTGTAGACGCGGCCGGTGATGAGCGGCCGGTCCGGATCGCCTTCGAGGAAATCGACGATCACCTCCTGGCCCGATGCGCGGGATGGAGACCATGCCCCAGCCCTTGCCGGCCCAGGGCTGCGACGACGCGAATCCAGCACGAGCTGTTCTCGTCCTTCTTGCCCTCGCGGTCCCAGAAGAACTGCACCTTGACGCGGCCGTACTTGTCGGTGTAGATCTCCTCGCCCGCTGGGCCCGACCACCACGGCCGTCTGCGCACCCTGGACCACCGGCTTGGGCGTGGTCGCGGGCGGGGCGGATAGATGACCGAAGCGGGGATGCAGGTGAAGGCGTTGCTGTACGTCGAGTCCCACTCGCCGTCGACCGTAACTGGCCTCGGCTGGCCGAGTGGCGGATCGGAGGTGAGCACGTAGTTGCCCGGTCTCGGACGTCGCGTCGTGCTCTGGAGCGTGAACTTGCCGCCCGGAGTGAAGGTGCAGCACTGGCTGGCGCCGCTGACGACGTCGTAGCCGGCTCCTCCTCTTCCATGCGCACCTGCGCGACCGTTTCGCCGTCGCCCTTGTCCTTGTACTCGCCGGGATAGTCGAAGATCTCGTACTTGTCGAGCGTCGGGCAGGTCGATGACCGTGCTGGTCGTCGTCAGCAGATTGGTGCTGGGCGTCTCGAAGTTGTAGTCGGTCTGGGTCCACTTGCCGGAGCGAAACTCGTACTGGTGCTCCCAGCTCAGTGATCGTGGTTGGCGTGCGAGCGCGCCGCGGCGAGTACTCGACCGGTGCTCTCGGGACAGTCCTCGTACGCGCTGGTCTCGTCGGCCAGGACCATCGTGTGCTTGCCGTCCTCGTGCTGGAAGAAGTAGAAGATGCCCTCCTGCTCCATCAGCCGCGAGACGAAATTGAAGTCGGTCTCGCGGTACTGGACGCAGTACTCGCGCGTCGGGTAGTGCCCTTGAGCTCGAGCTGCGTAGTCGGTGAAGCCGAAGTCGCCGAAGATCTCCTTGACGATGTCCGGCGACCGTCTTGTTCTGGAAGATGCGGCAGTCGGTGGTGCGGGTGAGGAACCAGAGCCAGGGCACGACCTCGGCGCGATAGTCGCAGTTGCGGCGGTTTAGGGCCCCGGCGACGAACCGGCTGACGATCCCGCTGAAGTAGCGGCGTTCTGGTCGAACCGGCTGATAGCAATACGTACGGCTCAGGCGCTGGCAGCAAACAT
>CAWFAF010000093.1:0-8803 GCA_963813575.1 uncultured Planctomycetaceae bacterium | reverse complement strand
TAGGGTGTAACTACGCGAGTTCGCCCTGAAGTCGACTACCCAGATGGTTGCTGCTCAATGGTTTGTGGCGCTGGCCTTGGAAGGGGCGGGCTTCAAGAAGGCCCTCCTCATGAGGTATGTTCCGGGATGTCGTAAGGCCAGACATACCCATGAAGAGGAGCCTCAATCATGCTCACCCACAACGCTCTCGCGGTCAAGTTTGATGTCCCTTTGACACCCGAGCAGCAAGCTTGCTCAGTGAGCATTGATCAAGGACTCAAGACCTTCTGGAGCCTGGTCGAGTACCTTCAGCGCCCGCCAATGAACAACAACCCATCGATCAAGTGGAGGAGACCATCTTTCGTCGACTCCTGGTTATTGGACGCTGGATGCTTGAGTCGTTCCTTGCCTTCGCCGGTACAGGGGATGTTGGTCCAACCTGACAGTCGCCGGGGAGTCGGCCACGGGATCAGAGCAGGAACTTCCTCGGTTGGATCGGCCTCACAAGCGTCCCTACCTGTCGATCTTCGGCGAGATCAACATCGAGTGGGCGCGGTAGGAACGGCCGGTGAGCTTCAAGATCGCGGCCCCGTCGACCAGGCGGTCGAGAAACGCCGCGGCCAAGGGCGGATCACCGAGGTAATCAGCCCAGGCCTTGAAGTCGATGTTGGTCGCCAGCGCGGTAGACCGACGGCCCGAACGGGCATCGAGCAGCCGATAGTAGACGGTGCTGGCTTGAGCCTGGGCTTCACGCTCCAGGCGGTCGAAGCCGAACTCGTCGATCAGCAAGAGGTCCAACCGCGAATAAACAGCCAACTCGCGATGGAATGTGCCATCGGCCAGTGCTGCCGTGAATTCCTGGAGCAGCTTGGCGCTGGTCGTGTAGCGGACATGGTACCCCAGCACGCATGCGGCATGACCGATGGCCTGGAGAATCCGGCTCTTGCCCAAGTCCGGTCTGACCGACAAGGATGACGTTCTCTCGTCGGCGTACGAAGTCGCAGGTAACCAGTTGCTCGACGGCCCGCCGATCCACTCCCTTGGCATTGAACGCCCAATCGAATCCTTCCAGGGTGGTCAACTCGCGGAACTTCGCATCGCGCAGCCGCCGCTCCAGCGCCTGCTGTCTGCGCGCCGCGGCGGGCTCTGCCAGCAGGCGATGGAGGAATTCCAGATGGCTCAAGTGTTCTCGCTCCGCCGCCTGCAGCGCCGCATCGAGCGTGGCGGGAGCCAGGACGATTCCCAATGTCTTCAGCGCGGCGGTGACGTCGTCATGCAGGTTGTGCTCTTTCGCCGTCTGGATCGTCTGGTTCGGAGCTTTCGGGGTCGTCTTCCCAGGGAGGGATGATCGCTTTCCCATCGTTGGGTTCCTCGCCCAGCAGGTCTTGATAATCAGCAGTGGGCCGGGGTGGCGTCAGGTTGTTCTCGAGAATTTCGTCGAGATAGGACCGATGGTCGTCGGCCAATGTATCCAGTGGTGATTTGGGTTGGCTGCGAGCCTCGAGAATCCGCTGCACCGCCGCCAGCGAGAACGCACCGAAGCGCACGGCTCGCTCCAGGGCCGAGAGAACATCCTGCCGCGAGTAGGCGGTGGCGAGCGTGAGAATCCGCTCCGCCTGGCTCTTGCCATAGCGGGTGCTGGCCAGCAAGCCTTCCAGGAAGCGACTGCCTGCTGGACCAAACTCGGCGAACCGCGCGGTCAACTGCTCCAACCTGTGTTGCGAGTCGCGGGGCGGCTCATGGTCGTCACAGAGACTGCGCCCTCCGGCCACCGTTCGGGGGAAAAGACGATGACGCGCCGCCTCGACGAATGCCCGGTCATGGATCACCAGTTCGTCTTCGGTCGTTCGCACCGCGACGGTCTGGCCGATCAGCCGCCAGGGGACTGCGTAGAAATTGTTGCGGTAGACCACGAAGCCCTCGGCGTCGACCGTTCGATAGACGACCTCCGAAGCATCGAAGGGTCGCGCCGGTAACGGCAGCAGGTGAGGCCGTTCCTCCGCGTGCCGATCGATGGGACGTGCCTTGGTCTGGCGATGGACGTGCACGTCGGCTGACCTCCGCCAACCACCAGGTCGTGATCTCATTCAAGTGCTCCAGGGAATGAAAGCTCCGGCCGCCAAGCAAGCTGGATTCTACATATCCAAATGGTCGCTCGACTTTCCCTTTTGTTTGGGCCCGTCTGGGCTTGCAGGCAATTGGTCGGAAGCCGTAATGAGCCGCGAACGCCAGGAACCGTGGGTTGTACACGGGTTCGTCGCCGTCGTAACCGCTCACCACGACTTTCATGTTGTCATAAAGACAGGTTGCCGCGACTCCGCCCAGATGCTCGAAAGCGTGGATGTGCTGGCGTAGGGTGGTGGGGAAATCCTGGCATTCGACGAAATGGAGATACTGCCTGCGCGAGTAGCCCAGGATGTAGCTGAAGGCGTAGACCCGACGCCGCCCCTCGGTCGTGAAGTCGATGTCGTAAGTGGAGTAATCCATCTGCGCCTGCTGGCCCGGCGCGGTCTCGAACCGCTGCACAGGCGGGACGACGGGCCGAGGACGCAACGTGTGCACTCGCTTGCAAAGCAACGAGTAGCTTCCCTGATAACCGAGCCGCTGCAACTCTTCGTGGATTCGCTGCGTCGTGATGTCGGGATAGCGGGCCAACAGATCGGTGATCGCGTCCTGATGGGCGTCGAGCTGACTGCCCCGTCGTGGCCTGGGCTGGGACAGCTCCGTCGTCGAATCCGCACCGCGGGCTCGCTCGATTCGATCGAGCACTCGCTTGACGGTACGACGGCTGATGTGCAGGCTCTGGGCGATCCGCCGGATCGACGCACCGCCCCGAAAGCGGACCACGATCTCGTGCATCAAGGTGTCGTTCATCGGTTTTGCATCTCCACGGCCAGGTCGGCGGCTCCCTCGGCCACACAGCGTGCGTCGCGTGCCAGTCGCTCGAAGATGGGACCAAGAACCAGGCGATCGGCCGCTGTCAGGGACGTCCAGCCGTGACAGTCCAGGAAGTTCTCGATCCCCGCCAGCCGGTCCAGGAGCACGGCCAGTTGCTTGCTGAGGCGATTGCCCTGCGTACTGAGCCGGGGATCCCAGCCCTTATGCTCCGGTGCGCCGGCATGTCCCAGCGCCTCCCGGGGCTTGGTCAAGACGAACATCTTTTGCTCCGCTGTCGTCGACTCCAGAAGCAGGCTAACCACACCGCTGAGTTCGTCGCTGCTGAGCGCCTCACGTCTTGAAACATCGAGAACCTCCGATTGGTTGCCGGCCGGCAACCGGGCGATCTCCCGCGCCGCGGTCGGACTCAGGAGTCCCACTTCCAGATCCTGACGCACCTCGGGGCACAGCTTCTCCAACAACGCCAGCCGCCGGCAGACCCAGCTCTTGTGCCGGCCCAACAGCTCGGCGACCTCGCTCTGGCTCAAGCCGTCCTCGCGTACCAGCGCGCGCACAATCCACGCTTCCTCCAGCTCGTACGGCCGCCGGCCAGTCTGGTTCAAGCCGTGAATGGCCGCCTTGGCGCGGCGATCGTCGACGTCCAAGAGCCGCACCAGCAAGGTTGTCATCCCCCGCACCTGCCCGGCAGCCTCCCAGCGCGTGAAGCCATCGAGGATCTGCGGCTTCTCTTCACGCATCGTCGCCACGATCGGCGCGCACTGGCCCCAGCGACGCAGTGATTGCGTCATCGCGGCCACGGCCTGCGGCACCCGCAGCCGGTAGCGGCGAAACTGATCGCCCAGTTCATCCAACGGCACGGGACACACCTGACCAACTGCGCACGGAGTCATCGCCCTGCCTCCACTGGGGGGAAATCGGAGAAAGGAAGCGGGGGCCACCGAGGGATCTCGATGACCTGTCCGCTCCTTCCTCCTTCTGGGGGCGATGAAAACTTACGGCGGCGTGTGACCCGGGAGAATACGCGTCAACGAACTCAGGGGCCGCGCGCACGGCTCGCCAGGTGGGATGCTCGCGCTTGCTGGGCACGCTGCCGCCATCGCCGTTCTCGCTCGATGACCCGACGCAAAGCCTGTCGGCAAGCAGAGCTGCAGAATCGCTGGCAAGGGCTACGACGGGAAAGCGCAAAGCACACTTCGCACCCCGGACGGTCGCACCAGGAAAATTCCGAGTCTGCCGCTGGGCGCTGACCCTCGCGCTGCGGTGACGCATCTGGACACGACGTCTGGGGCGATTCAGGGAGCGGTGCTTCTGCTCTTGCCGCTTGCTCCCGTTCCTTGCGCCGAGAGCGGTACTGTCGGTTTTGGGCCTGGCGTGTTTCCCGACCGTTGTCGGTTCGCCGATACTGTCGGCTGGCTCGCCGCCGTCGCCAGCGACAAGCGGCCGCGCGGCACTCCGGGCTACAGTATCTGGCTTGGGGATGGGTGGGACGAAAGTCCTTCTCACATCCCTTGAGGAGACACGGTCTCACCCGAGGCTGACGAGCCCCTTGACTGCCCCCAGTCTTGCGGCAAGCTTGATGTGGGCCCAAGGAAGCTGCGAACTTCCGACGGCCAAGCCTCGGACGCGGAGTCTCTTACCTCCGCTCCGAGGCGCCTTTCTTGATCATGACACCCCCCGTTGTCACTTCCCCACCCAACCTACGCCGATCAAGTCACGTTTCCAAGCCGGGTGCCGGGGCACCACCTGGCAAGAACCCACCGATAACAGCCTGGTACCCACTTCGCCGACACGTCTTCAGGCACGCGAGCAGCAGGACTTACTATCTCCATCTTATTTCACCTGATGGATTAATCAAGTTGATGATGATATTATTCGCATCTAATTGTGTTCTGCCCAGCAGCTGTACGTGCTTTGCCTAGCTCGAAAGTTAAGCGGGAGGGGGGAACGATGAGCCCCTGGGTAATCCCGGTCACCGGGTCGGCACTTACCCGGACCCCTCAGACCTCGCGCATCGTTGCGAAGGAATCGCACTTGGGCCGCAGATTCCTGTGTCCCCCACTCGACGCAGTTGGATGGGAGCCGGGACGACCTATTCTCTCGACCGGAATTCGCTGGTCGATGGTTCGCCCGTCTCGGTCAGCATGGTCCCGATCTTCCCCTCGGCCGTCCATCATGATTGCCGTCTCAGGCATGGCCGAAAGTATCGAGGACCGGCGAAGTTGCCGCCCGGGCCTGTTCATCCTGATCCAGACGTCGGGCAAGAGCAACTCCAAGTCCACCTCGTCCGACCACCTGCCGGGGCGTCACTCGCAAGGACTCCCGGCATCGATTACAATCTCGTCGAAAAGGTCCCCATCCGGAGCCCAGGGCAATGAACGAACCGGCTACGAATGCTCTGGCCGCCACGCTGACCGACCCCACTCCCGAAAAGCCGCTGCGTCGGCCGCGTTATCGCGGCAAGAATCCTCGCCATTTCCACGAGAAATACAAGGAGCACCAACCCGACCGCTATCCCGACGACATGGCGAAGGTGATCTCCGGGGGAAAGACGCCCGCCGGAACGCACCGGCCAGTCATGGTGGCCGAGATCCTGCGCGTGCTCCGACCTCGGCCGGGGGATGTCGCCGTCGATTGCACGGTGGGATACGGCGGTCATGCCCGAGCCCTCCTCGCAGCCGTCCAGCCAGGCGGACGGCTGCTCGGCATGGATGCCGATCCGATTGAATTGCCCAAGACCGAGGCCAGACTCCGCGGCCTCGGTTTCCCTCCTGAATCGATCGTCTTGCGACGCATGAATTTCGCGGCGTTGCCGCGATTCCTCGCCGCCGAGGCACCCGAAGGGGCGGACCTGCTACTCGCGGATCTCGGTCTTTCCTCCATGCAGATCGACGACCCTGCGCGCGGCTTCAGCTTCAAGATCGCCGGCCCGCTCGACATGCGGATGAACCCGACACGAGGCCGGACCGCGTCCGCTCTGTTGTCGGAACTGGGCGAATCGGGCCTGGCTCAGCTTCTCGCCGAGAACTCCGATGAACCCCATGCCCGTGAACTCGCGAGCGCAATCCATCGCGCACACGCACGCGAACCTCTCGTAACCACCCAAGCACTTGCCACAGTCGTGCACGAGGCTTGCGCCCGGTGGCCCCGTCTTTCTGACAGTACCGCGGAGGATGTCGTTCGCCGAGTCTTCCAGGCGCTCCGGATCGCGGTGAACGATGAGTTTGGGGCCTTGACGGCGTTTCTCCGTACCCTGCCGACTTGCCTGAGACCAGGGGGGCGGGTTGCCATCCTGTCGTTCCATTCCGGCGAAGACCGCCGGGTGAAATCGGCGTTCAAGGAGGGTCTGCGCGACGGCAGCTACGTCTCGATCGCGGAGGAGGTTATCCGCCCCTCCGCCGAAGAGAAGCGGGACAATCCTCGGTCGTCGTCGGCGAAGCTGAGGTTCGCGGTCCGCAGGTAGCTCGCTGCGATCGTCAAATCGGTAAGCCCGCCAGGGCTCCGAAGAAGGCAATCGTTGCGATTGGATCTCATAATATGCTTACACTCACCTCCTGCCATGCGTTAGACTGATTTTCCTTTGTTAACCTCTCACTCCCGAATCGAGGCGATGACGATGGGTAAAGGCAACAACTCACAGAGCAAGGAAAAGAAGAAGCCCAAGAAGGCCGCAGCACCGAAGGCGATCCCGGTAAAGCCTGCTCCTCCGCCCAAGAAGCCGTGATGGCGGGTCGAGTCTGCCGCACGATGTGGACGCAGGGGTGGAGTAGTAGGCAACTCGTCGGGCGAATCCCCCGGAGCCGTAGGTGCGATCGTAACCCACACGGTCACCTATTTCGTGTTCGGCGTGCTGGCCCGGTTTGTGGCCGACTTTGCGCACTTGTTCGCCAAGACCAAGCTGCGGTTCCTGATGCGGCCGATCACCGATCCCTTGGTCATGGCCGGCCCGCTGCTCCAGCCGATCCGCGGGCTTCTCTTCGGCACCTTACTCTTCATGTTGCGCGAGACGTTCTTCGCCACGCAGTGGGGCTGGCTGCGGCTCTGGCTGGTGCTGGTGGTCTTCGGCATCTTCGGCGCACCCGGCCCCGCGCCCGGGTCTCTGGAGGGGATGATTTACACGAAGCTCCCGCTGTGGGTGCAGCTCAAGGGGTTGCCGGAGGTCGTGCTGCAGACCCTGGTCTTCTCTCGGCTCCTCTGCTACTGGGTCGACCACCCGGAGAAGCGCTGGCTGAGCTGGTGTCTGGGCGTCGTCTTCGCGGTCGAGTACGTCTTGATCGTGCTGGGCTTGCTGGCAGGCCGGGCCGGCGTTCACTGACCGGGGCGCATCCCCTACGACAGCCCATCGGAGAATCGGGGATGCTTGAGATTCCGCCAATCGCAGGTGATGTCGATGATCTGTGGCCCACCCGCGTAACATCCGGACCACGATTCCTCTCTCCCTGAGGTCAGGGGCGGGTCGTAGTTTGTTCTTATGTTCGGCTGCGGACTTTGCATAAGGAGAGGCGATGGCGTCGAGGTGACGCACATTGGAGCAAATGGCTTCGGTACGGTCAGACGAATGGCACCGTAGCTTAAGGGTGTGGACACCGTTTACAGACGCTGTGCACAGCCCAGCCCCCACGCGGCTGCCCGCCGTGCACAGCTACCGTCAGGCGCCAGCGATTGACAGCGACCCGTCCTTGAGCCCGTTGCCGGCCTCTGGGTGGGTAGCTCACTCCGCGGCTGGCCTACTCTGACAATCCCTCCGCCCCACCTCTGCCTCCGCAGTGCCGCCCACGCCGCCCCCCTTGTGAGCAGCCAGGCCGGCCCGCTTGCAACCAAAGGAAATGTCCCACAGCCTTACCGCGTGCTAGAACCACATCGGGCGATTGTGTGCCAGTTTGGCGACCCGGCTCGTGGTTGACATTAGGCGGGCAGCCGGGCTCGGCCCACGCTTCCGCGCCCGCGGTCCCCATCGCCAGGGCGGCGGCCCACGCGGCGGTACGCAACCACTGCCAGCAGATCATCGATCTCTCCCGGGCGATCCTTCGGCCTGCGCCGCTTCGATCTTCGGGGCGAACGCCGTCACAGCCTGTTTCGCCCCTTTGAAGCTCACCTGGCGAGGCTCGACGCCACTCTCGGCCGCCCCGACAGCCATCACCGTCCGGAGCACGTCGTACGCCAGCCAGTGTGCCCAGATTTCCTTGTGCACCATCTCCGGCGTCTTGCACCGCAGGACGTCCATTTGCATCGTCGACTTGATTGAACGTATGTCGACTTCCGTTTCCTAGTTATAATGCCTCCGAAAGACAAAAGCTATATCTGACACCGGCGAGGCTCTATTGCCTCGCTGGGAGCAGTGGAATCCCCGGGCGTCACTTGTTCTTTCGGATTTTCGGCGTCTCCCACCCGGCCGGAAGGCGATCATGGTGGCGGGTCGAGACTCGCGGAGTTGGTGTTAGTCGCTTCCACAGTTCTGCGCCCGGGCTCGAATTGCCGAAGCCACTGCCAGCACGGGTAACTTTCGCGCTTGTACCACCCTACCTTTCGCCAGCGGTGAACGTAGTCGTTGCAGGACCATCTGCAGTTCGCGGGCTAGATCTGTCAAGAGGACAGCCGCCACGCCCGAGCATGCCCTGTGCTGATAACGCACGCGGTCGCGGTCCGCTTCGTCCACCTTTGGCAGTAAGCTAGCGACCATGTCCTTCGTAAAGCGTTACTGTTGCTTGGCGCATACGAAACCCCTCCTCATTCAAGCTCCGGGCGACTTGTGTTATTGTTGTCCTCCACCCCGCCAGTTCCTCGATCCGGGCACGCAACTTCGTGTAGTTGGCCAAGCCTCCCCCAGCGTTGCACCGCACGCACCAAAGAATGCTGGCTGACGAAACCACCCGTCCAATGGATCGTGACTTCGACCTGGTCTCGTCTCGCCACGCACGATTAACCTAGG
>CAWFAF010000092.1:0-18206 GCA_963813575.1 uncultured Planctomycetaceae bacterium | reverse complement strand
TCGGCACCCACAGGTACCACGAGGAGTTCTGGACCCGAGTAGTGGCGTGAGTACCGCCGCCGCCTCGGTTGCCCGCTTCGAGTTGGAGAGACTGACCGCGATGCTCCGAGCCCATGCGAACGGAGGCAGCCCGCGTCTCGTCTTCTGGTTCGATTCTTGACGACGCCAGGATGGCCGATGCCCGCGACGGCACCTCATCTCGAATATCTCGGAGGACCATGAGCCCGCACTTCCACGTCACCGTCGGATGCTGATTTGAGTTGACCAAGGAATCGAACGTCGGGCTCGCACTGATGGGACATTTATCGGCTGGAAATCGCAAGAGGAGCGGAAGAGATGAGCAACGAGGACATCATTGGTGAGCGGCCGGAAGGGACGGCATGTCTGGAGCGACGCGGACCGTGCAGAGGTTTGGGCGAACGTCGTCGAAGACGCGTGCATCGATCCATCGGACCGACGCCGTGATCGGTGGCCTTGCTGGGAGACCTCGAGTGGTGGCGTGCAGTCGAAAGGCCGGAAGAGGACACCGATGGATTGAATGACCTGGATCTATCTCGCGTTGGTTGGAACCGTCGGCCGGGTGAGGGTTTATGATCGCCATGAAGGCGTCGAGGACTACCACACACCGCTCCCATACCAGCCTGGCCTCGCTCCGCTCGACCCCACCCTCGAGCCGATCATCCATCACCATTCGACGCAGTGTCTTGTCGGGTACAATTGGTTGCTCGTCGGACAATCGGCTGTCAGGTAGCCGGACGATTCTCGGACCGCCACGAAGGGCAGGGCGCCATGTTCAAGAAGCGGTCAAAGAAGACCGCGGGCGAAGGCGGGACCGCTGCCCCAGAGCGGGAAAAGCTGCCCGGCTGGAAGGACGCGGACCAGAAGGTCAAGGACTGGTGGATCCAGCTCAAGGACTGCAACGGAAACGACCCCAGAAATCCTGAGGAAGGCCATCGAGCGCACCATCGGTGAACACGCGGACATCACCGACGTCTGGGACGCTTGGGAAAATCAGGAAAGCTACTGAGGAATCGGTTCCGGCGTCCGTCTCCGTACTTGCTGAATCACTCGGAGCGTTCTTACGCTCGCACGTAACAGGAGGAAGCGGAGAGAGGAAGCGTCCGCTGTTCAAAGAGCATCTCGCCGAGAATGAGCGGATAGTCAGGGAGTACCTCGACGGAGACAAGGCGGGGGTCCATGCCCACAAGTGGTGGATACGCTTCCAGCAGGTTGCGTTTTCGGACCCGGTTTCGGGCTCGACCAATTTGTGGTGGGTCACGGTTTCCTCAACGAGTTAACGGACCGTCATGCCACGCGCCGCGGAAGCCTACCTTGCGCGGGTCCACACTGAGGACGGGCCGTCGGGCACCAGCGCCGTCACGGAGAAGCTCCTGGCCTACCTCGATGAGCATCACGACGAACTCCGGCAGGAGGCCGCCCGAGGGGGTGACGACGTCCGTATCCCACGCCATCCCGATCTCCTGGCGCGATGATAAGCTCCGCGATGGGATCGCGTGGTATCTCAAGGAAATCGGCGAGGACGCGAGTCCCGAGGCGTTGGAGTGGTGGCGGAGCGTTGAGAAATACCGGACTACCCGCAGCGTCCTTTGGGACCGATCACGGAATCGGCAGCATTCTCGATCAGATGAGCGTCAGCACCCGGTGTCTGGTTCGAAGCGCATACTTGAAGTCGTTTACTTCGCTGTCTTGTTCCGGGGAAGAGCGGTGACCGGCGAGTAAGCGCCTCGTGAGCGTGTTGATCAACGCCCGAGGAGAATGTGGTGCATTCTCCTCGGGCTTTCCCCTTGGGAGTTACAGTTCCCGTGGGTACCCCTCACGTTAAAGTACGACGCAGATGCCCGCCTAGACCGCGTCCACCGCGGCTGCGGCCTTGCCTGCGCAAGGGGGGTGTAATCGTCAGTTTCTGCCGAAGGGTTGGACGAGTGTCTCACCCTGTCACGACCCCAGATTGTCAGCGGGAAGTCCGTCGTTGGCAGGCGGTGCGACGCCAGGCCTGCGCATCGCGAGGACGACGCGGCTCGATCGCGCGATGCCCAGGCAGAGAAAGATCGCCGTCAGTGGAGCCAAGGCTGTGCCCAAGGTTGTTGACAGCATCGAAGCTACCTCCTGCGCGTGGTCACGCGGACAAAATTTTTCCTGTGGCTCGCCAGTTGGTGCGCCGGTTCCGCGATCAAGCGGCCTTGCGAATCGGTTCTGGCAACGCACGCTCCGGGAGCGCACGGTCCCGACGCCAACCGTCGAGTTCACCGTTGCGCCGCGCGGCTTCCAGCGCGGCCAAGGCCAGCACCCCTTGTGGCGACCAACTCATCCCCTGGTGTTTGCAGCGTGCCGACACCGCCCAGTCGTTGTATTTCTCCACCCGTGTGCTCGCGATCCATAACCCCGCCCGTTGCCGTTGCTGGTAGTCGGGGATGTACGCTCTCCGCTTCTCCAGGTACGCCGATGAGTTCCTCGACCGCAGCAGGGTTCCTCACCCACTCCAATGCCCCCTTCAGAAGTTCGATCGCCGCGTTCACCTTCCCTTCCCACAACTGCCCCAGCAGCTCTTTCTCGAACGCGCGGCGGAGATCCTTGGGGCCGCCCGCTGAACTCATCTGTTCATAACATCGTTTCCGAAGGTGCCACCAGCACAAGATCATCGCTTTGAGGGAAATCCCCAGGCTCTCGAACCACGTTCGAATCCATGCGGCACCGTCGCCCAAGACCAGCAACCGACGCTCGCCGCTGAGAACCCCCAACTGCAGCAACAGGGCCGACACCTGCAACCACAGGCCCTCCGCCGTGGCTTCCGCGAACGCGTATCGCAACCCGGCCACCAGCACCACCGCCGTGTACGTCCACACCTCCTTGCGACCCGTCGACGGTTGGGCCTTGGTTTTGACCTCGTCGGGCTCGACGATCACGAATCCCTCGTCCACCGCGCGGGGCTTGTCCTGGGCCACCGGGAACGCCGGCTCACACCCGGGAAAGCCCGTCGCAATCCACTCGGCCTGGACCTGTTCCCACTCGGCCTGGGCTTCCTCCGAGTCGTCCAACGGCAGGTCGTCATCGACGAACCCTGTCACGGCGTCGGGGTCGGCTGCGGCGGGGCCGAGCAAGGCCAACTGGGCCTCGGACGCTCCGTCCAGGACCGCGCGGGCTCGCTCGCGTTGCGCGACGATCAGTTGCTCGCCCTCCTGATGCACGATGTCGATGACCGTGCTCCGCCCCAGCAGATTCTCGTCCCCAGCGTACTGGCAGACGTCGGCGCGGCTCTTCCCCGCGGATTGATCGCTCATCTGATCACAGACCGCGTCCCGGAGATTCTGGGTGATGGCGAGTTGGTGGGATGTGTTCCAGACGGTCGCCGACGGGATCTCGATCGTGCCGTCGTGATTGTGGCGGATCCGCGACCGCTGAACGGTGACCTCGCCGAAGGTCGTCTTGAAGGTGAAGGGTCGTGTCCCCCGGCGCTGGATGCCGGCGCCGCCTTTGCCGTGCCGGTGCTGCAGGACCAGTTCTTGGTCGGCCTTCTCGATGAGGACTTGGAAGAGCCGGCGCTGGACTTCGAGACCGGCCTGATGGACGAACGCTTCGATCTGGTCGGGGAGATGCTCGTCCTGTCGTGGCATGGGCAAGGACATCTCCAGCGACAGTTCGAGCGAGAACGCCTGACCGTCATCCTTGACGGGGCCGAGGGTGATGGTAGTCTGAAGGCCGTCGGTGGCACGCATGGTGTGTCTCCATACTGGTACTATGGGGGTCCATCCTGCGTGCTTTTTTATCAATGGAGCAGGGAAAGTCGCCACCCCGGCCCGGAATCTCGCCGGAAACCACTCCCCCTATCTTGCACATCCTCCCCTCATCGCGCACCAACTGGCGAGCGCCAGGAATTTTTTCCCTTCCAGTCTGTGATCGGCCAGGCCGCTATCCAGCCCCCCGTGGCATCGCCCCGTAATCCGGGGCGGTACTGTTGTCCCGCCTGCCGTCAGGCCGTTCGCAATGTACTCGATCGAGAACGCAAATGGCTTGCCCGCGGCACGTTGAACGGCCGCATCAAACGGGCCTTCGAATACAAAGCCGCGCGTCGGCAGCGATCAGAAGGGCCAGTGCATCACCCTCGCCGGCACACGACTCTGCCCAGCCGTGAGTGAGACTTCCTGTACGCGAGCCGGTCGTCAATTATCGCGTTGCTCCCTCGAATCGAATTAGCCTGGGCATCCTCTTGACCCTCAGGAGCCCAAGCATGATCCCCAAGCGCGTTCTGGTTGAGAGCCGCGTGCGGCGACCGCCGGCAACAGGCTGGTCCTGGGTCGACCGCCGCTTCGTGCGCGAGCACATGGCGTACCTCTCCCGTGAGGCCACGCTGCTCTATTTCATTCTTTGCGCCGTGGCTGACAAGCACGGCATGTCGTTCTACGGTGACGGCACACTGGCCGTCATGCTGCACGTACCGTTGTCGGTCTTGGTCCAGGCCCGCGACGAGTTGCTGGCCCGTGATCTGATCGCCCATGAAGCGCGGGTCACCCAGGTCCTCTCGTTGCTCCCGCCGCTGGCGCGGCGTAGCTCAGAGCCAGGTGGGGGGCTGATGCAATTGGGCGATATCCTCCGCCGAGCCGCTGCCTTGTCCGACCGCGACGGGGAAAGGAACTCGCCATGAATGTGGCTTTGTGGGCCGAGATTCGCCGTCTGGCCGAGATCGAGAAACTCTCCGCTCGGGTGATCTCCCGACGGCTGCACTGCTCCCGGCGCACGGTCGCTCAAGCGCTCAAGTTGGACCAACCTCCCGCACGCCATGTCCCCAACCGCGTCAGCCTCTTGGACCCGTACAAGACCAAGATCGACGCACTGCTGGCCAAGTATCCCGACCTCTCGGCGGTACGCATCCACGAAGAAATTGCTCGCGGCCCCGATGGCTATACCGGCAGCGTGATCACCGTCCGCCGCTACGTGCGGTCCATTCGCCCCGCGCGCGGTCGCGTCTATCAAGAAGTCCACTACGAGCCGGCCCAGGCGATGCAGGTCGATTGGGGCGAGTGCGGCCGCGTTCCAATCGGCAACACGACCCGCAAGGTCTCGGTATTCGTGGCCGTGCTCTGCTATAGCCGGATGATCTACATCGAGTTCACCCTCTCGCAGCGCAAGGCGGAATTCTATCGCTGCCTGGTGCATGCCCTGGAGTTCTTTGGGGCCAGTCCTCGCGCCATCATCTTCGACAACTTGAAAACGGCCGTGATCAATGGCTCGGGCCGCGCCGCCTGCTTCCATCCCGAGTTCCTGGCGCTGTGCGGCTACTACTGCATGCAGCCGATCGCCTGCGAACGGCGTGATCCCGAATCAAAAGGAATCGTCGAGGCGAAGGTGCGCTACGTGAAGCACAATGCCCTGGCCGGTCGTGGCGACGAACTTGTCCGCTTCGAGGACTACGTCGCGTTCGCGCCCCGGTGGCGCGACGAGGTTGCCAATGTCAGGATCCATGAGACGACTCGAGAACGACCGGTAGACCGTTTCCAGCAAGAGCGATCGCTGCTCCGCGCGCTTCCCACGATCCCCTTCGACACCGACGAGATCGTGCCGGCCGTCGTCAGTCCTCACGCACGGGTCGAGTTCGACGCGAACCGCTACTCGGTGCCGCCGCAGCTGGTGCGCCAGACAGTCACGATTCGCGCCGACGGTCATGAAGTCCGCATCCTGCACCAGGGCCAGGTGGTGGCCCAGCATGTCCGCTGCTTACCAACGCCGGCAACTGATCGTGCTGCCGGAACACCGCCTGGCGGCACTGACAATGAACAGGCGGTCGCGGAGCACCGCGCTGGAACAGGCGTTTGATGCCCTGGGCCCCGAGGCTCGCCAGTTCCACCTTGGCCTGAAACGCCAGCCCGTGAAGACCGGCGTCCATCTGCGTCGCTTGCTGGGTCTGGCGCGAGTCTACGGCTCGGCCGAGGTGCTCTCCGCCATCGCCCGGGCCCTGGAATTGGCGGCCTATGACGCCGCCTACGTCGAGAACCTTCTGCTGGCGGAACGCCGGCGCCGGCAGCTTCCCACACCCACTCTGCCGACTCCACAACGGCGCGAGCTGATCGATGACATCGAGCTGGAGCCGGCCGATCCGGCTGTTTATGACCGTTTCTGTAACACCACCGACGAGAACTCTCATGGCACGACGTGATGATAATCTCCAGGCACGGCTTGACCGCGACCTGGCTGAATTGAAGCTCCCCGAGATCGCCAAATCCTATCGCGAAGTGCTCGATGAAGCGGCTCGCAAAGGGAGTTCCTTCTTGGAGGTTCTGGCGATCCTGTTCGGGCTCGAGCGGGCCGCCCGTGAGCAACGAGCCCTCGAGCGGCGGCTGCGTAAAGCGCGGCTTCCCAAGCAAAAGTCCCTGGCTGAATACGACTTCAAGTTCCCCAAGCGGATCCCCAAGGCCGCGATCGTGCGCTTGTTCGACTGCGACTTCATCGAGCAGCACGGCTGTGCCGTTCTGATTGGGCCCACCGGAACGGGAAAGTCACATCTGCTCACGGCACTGGGTTACACGGCGGTTGAGCGTGGCTATTCGGTTTGCCATACGCGTGTCGTGGACATGATCAATCATCTCACCGCGGCCCAGCTCAATGGGTCCTTAGGCAAAACACTCGGAACTTATGTCCGTCCCAGTCTTCTCCTCCTCGATGAGCTGGGCTATCTGCCCATCGACAAGCAAGGGGCCGATTTGTTGTTCCAGGTTGTCGCCGCCCGTTATGAAGTGGGATCGATCGTGATCACCACGAATCGACCCTTCCGGGAATGGGGCAAAATCCTTGACGTGGACAACACCCTGGCCACCGCCTTGATCGACCGGCTGATGCATCACGGGGAGGGGATCGTTATTCAAGGAGACAGTTATCGCATGAAAGATAAAGATCCTGATTCGACCGACGAGTGACTGAAGCGCGGCACGTCAACGTTCGGATCGGGTGTTCGATGCGAAGCGAGTTGTTTTGGCGTGAGTGGCGGGGATCGTCCAGCCCACCCTCGAGCGAGCCTGGCCATTGCGCTGGGTCGTTCGAGCGGCCGGTTCCTTGAAGAGCGGGCCCGCGTAGGCTCCAGGCTCTGATCCAGAATCCGCGAGCAGCTTCCTGCGGGGGGCTTCGTCTTGGCGGCCTGGTCATCCTGTTTGTGGCCCGTGGCGGTCCGCGGCAAGGAATTGGCGGTGGCCCTGTCCACCACGCCCGACTCACCAAGCGCGAACGCCTGGCCGGCCCGTCCGTGCCCAGCTTTGCCACGCCCTATTCCTGGGTCGAACTGACTCCGCGTTTTTCGCAGCGTGCCGAGTGGCGTACGCCTGCGCCGGCGATCGGTCCGTCACCCCGAAACACCAATGGTGGCTCAGTCCAAATGATCGAAAATGGCTCTCTTTCCGTGATCGGTCCCCAAACGGCAAGGGAAGTCTAGGGGTTCCAACGAATACGACGACAGCGTTTATCTGGTCCAGAACGCACGCATGAGCCGCAAGCAGGAAGAACTGCCCAGAACTGCTCCAATTTGGGCTGCCCGTCCCTTCGAGCCGTGCGGCACCTTCGATGGTGGCAGGAGTTGCTCGCCGACAAACTCTTTATGTTGAGGCAGAGTTCCTCCACAATCTCTTTGTGACCATCCTTGAGCCCGAGTTCGTGGACCACGACATCTGGTTCCTGGATTACCAGGCGAAGTGGTTCCTTACAGCACGCAGACCCGAGCACATCAGCCAATTTCTATCACCATCATGGGTCTCATCCAGGGCTCTTCACTCTGGTTCCCGAAGAGAGTATGAGAAGCAAGCTAGAAGTGGTCGGGACCGGTGAGTCTACCCAGGCGAGTGATGAACTCAGAGAAGCGATTGACCCCGCACCGCACACCATGTCCAAAAACCCACTCAGCCCTGACGAATGGGAAGAGCTTCAGGCAGCTTGCCTCGTGGAAGCCAAGTGCGAGGCAAGGTCATCTCGGCCCATTGGTTTGGCGTGTTCGTGGACATCGGAGTAGATCCCCATATCCCGGTTCTGCTCGAAATCATTCACTTCAAGGTTATCCAGAAAGATCCTGGGCATCGAATTAGCTTCCCCGATGACTATCCCGCAGTCGGCGATGAGATCGAAGCCAGAATCCTGGCATACTCGATGAAGCCCCATGACATCCGGCTCACGCAACTCAGCCACCTGGATTGGATTCATAGCCGGTGGTTGAAGGAAAGGCGTTCAGAGTCGATCGACGAGAAGTCGGGGACAGAGTAATTGGCTCCTCTGGACTCAAGCCCTGCCCAGAATTGCGTCTACCGAGAGCCAAGGAGATGAAATGAGTCAGTTACGCTGCGATCGGTGCTCGAAGGAGGTTCATCCGGGGCGGGGCGATTACTACCTCGTCAGAATCGATGCTGTCGCCGACCCCCAGCCACCCATCATCACTGAGGAGGACTTGACCAGGATGTCGGAGCCGAGATTGAGCGGCTGATCCGAAGGATGAAGAGTATGAGCCAGCAGAAGTTGGAGCAACAGGTCTTCCGCCAGAAGGTGCTCTATCTTTGCGTGCCGTGCTTCAACTACTGGATCGAATCACCCGTCAGCTAATGATGGGCTGACACTCGTTGGCTCTGCCATCCCGGTAATCGTATGCGATAGCGTTGAGTGTCACGGAGCGGAAGCACCGCTGACATCTTGCTCATCCAGTTCCAGGAAATACTCACGATGACCGTGTATCAAGGATACACGCAGTCGGTGCTCCTGCCGCAACTTCGAGCCCTTTCTCTGAGCAAGCGGCAACGCGCGATCGTCCTTGAGGATGTGTCACGAAGACTGGAATCCCTGTTGTTTCACTGGAGCGACTTAGCATTCCGACGCACCATCCTCATGCTGGGCACGGAAGAGGCATCCTTCTGGGAACCTAGCATTGCCAGCCTGGAAATCCGCTCGCTGGTCGTTGTTGCTGTCAGAAATAGCTTGATCGAAGACCTCGGCGAATCCCATCCATATACCAAGGTGCTCGAATCCCGCAAGAAACAGCTTCCAGATGAGCAAATGCCTTTGATCACAAGCGAAGCCACGAAGTATTTTGAAGCAGCGAATCTCGATGTTGTGCCGGTTCAGCCCAAAAAGGATCTGTTTGGCGATCTGCATCGTCGATTTCCGATTGCATGGGACGCTTTGTCACTTCTAAGCGGCTCATCCGAGCATGAGATCGGCTGCGAACTGCCAATCGTGGAAGCCGATTCGACGGATTCTTCTGCTTCAAAGTGGGTGGTTCAGCAACGCAACGTGGTTGCGAGCGGAATCGATCCGAGGTTAGATGCTCATCTTGTGGACATGCTGAGACAGATCAAGCAAAGGGAATTTCGTTGTTCTTTTCACCCTCCTTCAAGTCCATCACAAGGGACCCTGAGAAGCCTACTTTCCGCACATGTGATTTCTATTTTCTCTGATTTTTCTCTTGGCCATTCGGGCTCGACGACTACCTCCGCTCCATTCAGACCGGCTATGCCTTCTTCACTCCTCTGACCAATCTTGTCTCCAGCGCGCGTTGCAAAGCATCGTGAGCCGAGTGATACCTCGGCATTCTTGGGTTGCCCCACCATCTTCGTCAATACCCCAACCCCTTTCGCGCCCCCAGGACAGGCTTTTTTTCGAGCCAGCCTTTTGACGTAAGTCTTGGGCCGCTCAACTTACGTCAAAAGATCCGAATTTTGAGAATTCTCAAAAGCGTGCACCTCTTGACAGCATGATCTAAGCCAACATCATATCCAGGAGCAGCGCGATGTTCCGAACTTGGTATTTGACGGGTCGCGCACACCCACCGCCGGATCAATCTTCGCTGCTTCCTCGCTCGTGAGATCTCGTGTCATGAATCAGCCCAATGAACCACAGCAGCCTTACTTCCCGCCGCCACTGCGCCCAGGCAAGAAAGCTCGGGCTGCCCACCGCACTCTCAACTCCCTTCGCCTCGGAGCATTGCCCATCCTCAATCACATCCTCCAGCGTCTTCGCCTCGATGAGTTCCTCCGCGATTACCTGCCCCCTGAAGACAAACGCTCACGGGTCCCCACTGCGACCGCACTCCTGGTCCTCTTGAGCAATCTCCTGCTCTCCCGCGAACCCCTTTACGGCGTCGGCGAATGGGCCGCACGGCATGCCCCTGATCTGTTGGGGTTATCGGCCGACCAGTTGAACGGCTTGAACGACGATCGCGTGGGGCGGTGCCTGGATCGGCTGTTTCAAAGCGATGTCGCCTCGCTGGTCCTGGTCGTCGCGACCCAGGCGATCACCGAGTTCAAGGTGGAACTGGATGAACTGCACAACGACTCGACCACCGTCACCTTCCACGGCGCCTATTCCAACGCCGCTGAGGAGAAAGCCAGGGCTGGGAAAAAGACCCTGGCGATCACCTGGGGGCACAACAAGGATCACCGGCCCGATCTCAAGCAACTACTCTACATCCTGACTGTGTCCGGTGACGGCGGAGTGCCGGTGCATTTTCAGGTTCAAAGTGGCAACGTCACCGATGACAAGACCCATCAAGCCACCTGGGACCTACTCTGCAAGCTGACCGGGCGGCGCGATTTTCTCTACGTCGCCGACTGCAAGTTGGCCACAGCCGAGAACATGGCTTACATCCATCAGCGGGGCGGACGGTTTCTGAGCGTCCTGCCCCGCACTCGAGGAGAGGACCGCGCTTTCCGCGAGGCCGTTCTTCAAGGACAAGTTCAATGGCAGCCGATCCATGACAAGCATAACGAGCGTGGCGAGGTCGTGGATCACTATAGCGTCTGTGGGTCTCCGGTCATCAGTGCCGAAGGGTACCGACTGGTTTGGTATCACAGCACGCGAAAGGCGGAGCTCGACGTTGAGGCACGAATTCGGCAGGTCAGCAAGGCCAGCGCACAACTAACCGAGTTGAGCCGAAAGTTGGCCTCACCACGGAGCCGCTATCGTCAACGGGCTAAAGTGGAAGAAGCGGTCGCCGAGATTGTGGAAGCCTATGGCGTTGCAGCCTGGATCACGACAGAGATCCAGGAAAGGACCGTGGAAACCTACCGCCAGAAGGGGCGCGGCCGGCCCAGCGAGATGACGGTCTACGTACGTCACGTCAGCAGCCGTTTCGAGCTGAGCTTTCGCATCGACCACGAACGCCTGAATGGTGAGAGATGCTGCGATGGGATCTTCCCCTTGATTACCAACGAACTCTCGTTATCGGAGCGGAACTTGTTGCTAGCTTACAAGCAGCAGCCGTGGATCGAGCGGCGGTTTACCCAAATGAAGACTGACTTCGAGGTGGCGCCGGTATACCTCAAGGACGTGAGTCGTATCCAGGCATTGCTTTGTGTGTATTTCCTTGTGATGTTGGTCGAGGCGCTTCTCGAGCGAGAACTACGCCGAGCCATGGATCGAGAGAAGATCGAAAGCTTACCTCTTTACCCCGAGAGCCGCCCCAGCCGCCGTCCCACATCGCGGCGAGTGATCGACCTCTTTGAGGACGTACAGCGACACTCGTTGGTCGTCGGCAAGAAACCACCCCTCGTATTCACGACCGAACTGACTGTGCTGCAGCGTGAGATTCTCAGACTGCTCGGCATGCGAACCGCATACGACCGTTAAATTTGCGACCAACCGGAAATCCAGAGATAATCAACGCGAGATGTGCGGAAAGTAGGCGTCTAGTAGTTCATCTCTTTCGAGTTCCCGGTATTCGCAATCGGTCCCCTCGTACTGTTCCACATACCGAACGAAGCGCCCGGCCAACTGCGCTACGTGAACAGTCGGAACATGGGAGGATTATCTCTCAACTCATGCTTCAAAGAGCCCGGACTGAGGGCCGAGGAGTCGAAGACCAGAGGTAGGGCTTGGTGTCCTTCCGATAGATTAGCCAACAGTACATACGTAGGTTCTCGACTTCCGATTCAGCGTAAACATGGTTGTGATGGCCTCAGCATTCGCTAGATTGCGTCATCCGGTACCAACTGAGCGACATCCTCAATCCTCTCGATAACGGCCTCGATGTCCATAGCCGCGCCCTCAGAATTTATCCGCTGGGCAATGGTCGTGAGCTCATCACGGACCTCTTCAAAAGCCGAGCGATATCGCTCAACCACCTTGTTCGCTCTCTTGGCACGTGTCCTTGATTTCTTCTCGATTTCCAACGAGTGCCTCAAGCTCCGCCCTGCCTCTTGGGACCGATCATCAGATCGGGTCCAGTCGTGATCATCTCGATCGAACCACCTGATCTGGTCATTGATCCAGGTGTCTCGTTCTGAGTGCATTTCTAACGTTGTTTCGCTTTTTGTCTGGTTCATCGGTGTGCTGATGAGTATCGCGAGCGTTTTCTTGGTTCGCGTTTTGATAGTGTCCGGGCGAATGGTTGCACACTCGCCCCCAGCTTTCCCTTGGGAGATCGAACCTCCCGTGGCGTGTGCCAGGGTACGAGAACTCACCGCTGCCAGTCTGGTCAGGTCTGGAAGACAAAACCTCTGATCTATGATACGCAGGACCGCGAGAAACGTCCGAGCAACCCGGATGCTAGTCGCTAGTTGCCACTGTACGTTGCAGGTCGGCGTACCGAACCCCGTCTCGCACGGTGGACAGGACCGGCTGCCATTATTCGACGAGCCAAGACGGGTCTGTCCTCTCCGGTGGTCCAGATCGGTACATCGGCTTCACGTCGGTCGTCCCACCCGACAACCTGCTCTCGTTATAGTTCAGGAACGCCGAGGGAATACTGCGATCCAGACCGCAACGAAGATCATCGGCAGCCAGACCGTAACCAGAAACACTTTCTCCCATACGTAGGCGAAGTTCGTAGTCGTCCCGAGCAGAGCACGGCGATCGCTCCAGGACCAAGGGAATCGACGCCACTGGGGAAACTTCCTGCGAAAGCCAGGGCTGCCCGGCACGCAAGGGGACCAACGAGGATGGTCAAAGCCATCAGCAGATGGTTCATGTCTTGTGAGGGGAAATTGGCAGGGACGGAAGCGAAAGGAGAACCGTAGATTCCGGCACCGCCCACCGCAAACAAGAAACCGAATAGCAGAGACAGAACCAGAACGGCTACGAGTGATTTTCGCATACCAAGGGTCCACCAGAAGTTGCCACCGGTTGCCTCGCAGGACAGGGTAACCACCGAAGCCAACCTTCGTCATCATAACCACGGTTCTATCCGGGGGCGACCGAGTCGATTGACTCAAAACAAGGTGACCATCGGTCTCAACATCCCTGTGGGATGCTCACTGAGGAGCTTTGACTTGCAGCAACATTCGTCCGTACCGAGTGAGGCATGGAGTTCCGTCATCTTTCACGGTGAGCAGAATGGAGATGATGCCGCCCATCGGGGCTGACCCAACGTCGACTTGAGTTATTGCCGTCTCACCTCCACGAAAGATCACGAGCTTCTCGATCTCGGGTCTGGGAGGGTAGATGCTCCATTGGAATGCGAGACCCTTGCCATCTGGGTCGTTGGAACCAGAAGCATCGAGGATGATCGGACTCACCTGGCTTGACCTGACGGGACGATGGACCTTTGATCTGAACAACAGGCGGGTGGTTCGCCTCCTTGAAAGGCTTCACGCACCAGTCCAGCCGAGCGGCGAAGTCAGCCTGGAACGCCGCTCGCCAGCGGTACACCGAGGACATCCGTGGGTCCGGGTCTCCCTTCGTGTCGAGGTCGAGGTCGGGGATGTCGGTCAGTTGATTCCCCTCTCCCGCGAAACGCCCTCCCCAACTGCCGAGCCAGGGATGAGCAGGGTCGGATAACCCGTTGGGGACCAGGGAGAGGAACGACGGCGTGTCTCCCTCCTTGATCCCCCGCACCGGACCCAGCGTCCCAGACCAGATGTCGCCGCCCCGATAGTTGGGGTAGAGGTCGCCGAGTGCTCCGTGCCCGTGGATGTTCGTCTCGACCCATTCCGATGAGACCAGGCTCGCATCGCCGCCCCGGTACATCCCCCGATATGCCCGTCGCTGGGTGATCATGAACAGTCCTGGGAACTGCTCTCTGATCCACGGACCCGTCGAGTCCTGATCGCCGATGGCGTGGACACGGAGCTTGGATAGGAAGCGGCTGAGTTCCTCTGGGAGTTCGGTCCCGGCGAACCCTCCAGAGAGCTTGGGCAAGGTCGGCGGAACCTCCCCAGATCACCACCCAGACAGGGCGGGGATCTGGTCGGTCAACGCCCTGGATGATCCAGTCCGAGGCTTCGGTGTCCTTGCCCTCGCCGATCGATTCCATGACCGGCACCTTGGGCCAGCATGTTCCTGCCCCAGCCTTGATGCCACCTCTCAGCACCTCGGCAGCGGGATAGCGAGGATCGTGAAGGAGAAGGTTTGGTCGCACCTTCTCGTAGGCGTCCACGACCTGGCGAATCAGGTCCGGTCGGGTCTTCTGCCCGTGCCCGAGGTTCGAGGTGGCGATCAGCCCTTCGATGTCGAACTCGTTGGTGTAGAGCATCAGCCGGATGAGCGACTGCCCGTCATCTGGTTCCGCGACACCAGCGGTCAAGCTGCTGATGTCCGTGAGGACGAGCAGCCTGGGCGGGAGTCGTCCTGTGCCAGCGACGGGGAGAACGTGGAGACCCAAGACTGACCAGCACAAGGAGCAAGAGCTTCGACCGTTCATGGCTGGTCCTCCTGGAGGCGGAATCTTGGGCACCTGCCAAACGGATCGGGCTGCTCGATCGAGCGTGCGATTGCTCGTCCAATGAAGTGTCGATGCCGCTGATCACGATCTTCACGCTTCCGCCAACAAGTCAGGCTGCATCACCCAGTCGATCGCCCACTTCTCCTCCTGCTGAGATAGGCAAACGATCCCCGCATTGCGAAACCTGACGACCACGTTGTCTGGATCGCCAGTCACCAGCATGCCGACCAGGCGGCTGAGATGAGGAAGATGCCCGACGAGCATGATCGATTCCTGCTCGCCGTGGAGCGATGCGGCAACTTGGGTGACTTCATCATTCGGGTTGAGACCCTTCGACCGCGATCACGCCCTTCGGCGTGTCTAACCTCTTCGCAAAGATCGTGGCAGTCTGCTCGGCACGTCTCTTCCCGCTGTGCCGGATCTGATCCACCTTGATCCCCTTTCGAGCAGCCCAGTCTGCCATTCGACTCACGGTCTCTGCTCCGTGCTCGGTCAGGGACCGCTCAGAGTCCTCGTTTCCGGGTCTGGCTTCGCCGTGCTGAACCAGGAAGAGAGTCATTGTCCACCTCCGCACGCTTCGATCCTGAGAGGCAACAAGGATTGCAGCAATCGTACTCCAGAATCCATTGAATCAGATAGTGCCGACCTCTTTACAGGACAGGAATGTTTTATTAGGCTGTAGATTGCCGCTGTTGGTCTAGAATCGATTCTTGCTCCATCGAGGTCGATGGACATTTCTACGGAAGGCGATGACATGCCTAACCTATCCGTTGATACAGTCCGTCGCTATGGCTTCGCCTTACTGTCCGTTGGGCTTGCCATCGTCTCAAGCCTGTTCGTCGCTGAAGTCTTTGGGGATCGCCACCCCTTCTTCTTGTTCCTCATTGCCACTGTTGTGGCTGCCGGGTATGGCGGTTACGGACCATCTCTCCTGGCACTTGCCCTGTCTTGGCTGTCGGTTGATTACATTCTCTTGCTTTCTCCTGCCCGCCCTCCGTCTTTCGAGTCCAATCCCCACGATGCCTTCGCATTCTTTGCAGTCGGGGCTGCCATTACTGTGCTCGGTGGGTCGCTAGCGAGCAGCCCGTGAACGTGCCAAGGTCAGTAACTCCCGGTCGCGACGTGAGCTTGAGGGACAGCAGGCAGAGCGAGAATGGCATGAGATCAGCTTAGCCAGCATAGCGGATGCAGTGATCACGACCGATCCCAAAGGGCAGGTGATTTTCCTGAATCCCGCCGCCTGTCGTCTCACCGGATGGAGTCTGAGGGAGGCGGTTGGTTGCCCACTGAAAGAGGTCTTTCGGACTGTCCAAGAAGCTACTCGGAGGACCGATGATCTGCCGATTGCCAAGGTTGTTGGTGATGGAGAGATCGTCCTCTCGGATGATGAAGTATTGCTTGTCTCTAGGTCTGGGACGGCAACCTCCATCGAGCATAATGCCGCCCCTATCAAGGACTCGACCGGCAAAGTCGAAGGAGTTGTCATCATCTTCCGGGATGTCACCGAGCGCCATCATGCTGAGCAGGCGCAGCGGGAAAGCGAGGAGCGGTTCCGCCAACTGGCTGACCACATCAGCGATGTGTTCTGGATTTACGAACTCGACGGTCGCAAGATTGCCTACGTGAGTCCCGCGTATGAGTCGCTCTGGGGTCGATCTTGTCAATCTCTTTACAAGCGACCGCTGTCTTACCTTGACGCGATTCACCCCGAGGACCGTGAGAGAGCAATGCTGGCTCAACAGAGGATGGAACGGGGCGAGGCAACGGCAGAAGAATACCGCATCGTGCGTCAGGATGGGACAATTCGCTGGGTCTGGGACCGGGGATTCCCGATCAGTGCCCGTTCACCGGTGTTGCGTAAGCTCGGTCAGGGATGTAGCATAGCCAGCCATGAAAGCCAAGGCACGGAAGTCTTGCCCGAATTGTCGGCGCTTGCAGGCGCTGTTGGACGCCCAAGAGGCGCGGTTGAAGGCGCTTGAGGCCACCGTCGCGCGTCTCCAGGCGCAACTCGCCGCGGCGCGGAAGGATTCCTCGACCTCCTCCAAGCCGCCGTCCTCCGACATCGTCAAGCCGCCCAAGCCGGACCCGCCGGAGGGTCAAGAGCGACGCCGCATCGGCGGACAACCGGGTCACCCCAAGCACGAACGCGCCGCCTTCCCGCCCGAATCGATCAACGGTGCGTCGGTCGACTATCGCCTCGATCTTTGTCCCTGTTGCGGGCATGACTTGCAGCCCATGCCGACGATCGTGCCCCGAGTGATCCAGCAGGTCGACATCAAGGACGTGCCGCTGGAGATCCAGGAGCATCGCGGTCATCCCGGGTGGTGTTCTCACTGTCAGAAGCAGTTCGAGGCGCCGTTGCCCATCGGGATCGAACGCGGCGGCCTGGTCGGGCCCAGGCTCACCACCGTGATTGCCTACCTCAAGGGAGTCTGCCACGCTTCGTACTCCACCGTCCGCAAGTTCATCCGCGACGTTGTGGGGTTGACGATCTCGCGTGGGCAACTGGCCAACATCATCGCCAAGGTGAGTCGAGGCGTTGGAGCATCCCTATGAGGACCTGCTGGAGAGTCTGCCGGACGAAAAGCATCTCAACGTCGATGAGACCGGTCACAAGCAAAATCGCCTTCGGCAGTGGATCTGGTGCTTTCGGGCCAGTCTGTACACACTCTTCAAGATCGACCCGACGCGGAGCGGCGATGTGTTGATCGAGGTTCTGGGCAAGGAGTTCAACGGGGTTCTGGGTTGCGACTATTTCTCGGCTTACCGGCGTTACCATCGCGAGTTCGGCGTGACGCTCCAGTTCTGTTTGGCCCACCTGATCCGCGACGTGAAGTTTCTGACGACGCTGCCCGACGCGAGGGAACAGGCGTATGGGACGAGGTTGCGCGAGGCGTTGCGTGCGCTCTTTGGGGTGATCCACCGCCGGGAGCAACTGACGGCCGAGCAGTTCCAAAGCCAGCTTGAGGCAGCGCGGGCCGAAGTGCTGCGATGTGCCACGCGCGACGTGCCGGCGAGTAACCACTGTCGCAACCTTGCGAAGCGGTTCGAGAAGCACGGGGAGAGCTATTTCCGGTTCATCACGACCCCGGGAGTGGAGCCGACGAACAACCTGGCGGAGCAAGCGATCCGGTTCGTGGTGATCGACCGCCTGATCACGCAGGGGACACGGAGTGAGACAGGGAACCGCTGGTGCGAACGGATCTGGACAGTGATCGCGACGTGCACGCAACAAGGGCGATCGGTGTTTGAGTACTTGGAAGCGGCGGTCGGGGCGTGGTTCGCCGACACCGAGCCGCCGATGCTGTTGCCTGGAGTCTGAGTGAGACGAAGGTGCCGTTGGCCTGCTCGGATGCAAGGTTCGCAAGGACCGGGAAGTCCTGAAAGCAGTCGGACGGCGACGACATCCACGACGAGAGCAGTGGATCAAGCTGCGCGAAGTGGATAGGAGCCAGGGACCGTAGCCTGAAACACCAATGGTCGTCCATTGGCGAATGTCCCCGCACGCGCACAGAGATCACTACAGAACCTGCAACTACACCGGTGAACGCTCACCCCGATCAAGGACAAG
>CAWFAF010000091.1:0-27358 GCA_963813575.1 uncultured Planctomycetaceae bacterium | reverse complement strand
GTTCCAGCCCCTGATGCCAGGTCGCTCCAGAGATTCTGGGCCTGGACGCTCGCGGCAACACAATGCGGCTGGCCGTCTTTCGGTGCGGGGTAGTCGTCCTCGACTTCTGGGGTGACTGGAGATTCACCTGCCGGGAGATGTTCCCGCACGAGCAGTCGCTCGTGTACGTCCTCGCCGACTTCGTCGTCCCCTGGATACTCTCGGAGTCCATGACCTGCGAGAAGTCCTTGTCCTCGATCGCCACCATCGCCCAAGCTCAGCGCACCGGCCCGCCGAATAGGCGATGATACCACGGAAGGCGCCGCGGCGGCCGGGGTCCGCTGCAGAGGGAGGTTAGGCGGTCCGGCCCCGGCAGCCAGCCCAGCCCACCGCATTCTGCACACCCTACCTCGCCGGTGACACAGAGCGGGATAGCCCGGCATGGGCAATCGACCGCATCCGGCCCGCGAACCGGCAGGAATGGCCGAAGCTCGGGATATCGATCGGCGCCGGCCACCAACGCGGTGAGCACCCAGGACCGCTCATCGACGGGACGAGTGCCGTCGAAGTCGCCCTCGGTGCTCCAGCGGACGAGTTCACCGTCGGGCCGGATGCCGATAGTCTCCGTCCAGCCGGGGTAGAGCGGCAAGGCACCGTGCTGAGCGACGTAAGGCCAGCCACCGCAGATTCTCGGGTGCCGCAGCAGGGTAGTCCGCGATGCGGGCAGCGATGCGTGCCGCAACCTCGGCGGAAACGGGAAGCCTCGTCATTCAGGTTAGCCCTCCGCCGGCTAACGACAAAGCTCAGCGGACCGGCCCGCCGAGTGTGACCGGGTGTACCACAAGCCGCGCACCGCGGGCCGGGTCCGCTGCAGCGCCCGGTTAGACCCCGCTCGCCGTATCCGGAGGCCGGGTGGGGCGAAGGCGAGACGAGACGGCTTCCCAGAGGGCGTCGCGATCGGCCTCAGCGATGAGTGCCACGACCTCCTCGCGCGTCGCGGCCTGACGGAGGCGACCCCGGAACTCGTCATGCCCCAAGAGGAGACGGGAGATCATCTCCTCCGCCCGCAGGAACTCGGCGGGACGGTCCGGTGGGGAGATCACCAGGAACAGGATGTGGACCGGCCCGCCGTCCACAGCGTCGAAATCGACCCCGGTATGCGACAGGGCGATCGTGCCAAGCGTGCGCCCCACGGCCGGGTGGCGCGCCTCCGGGAAGGCCACCCCGTTGCCGGCTCCGGTCGTCCCGAGCCCTTCACGACGGAGAACCGCCCGGACGACGTCCTCGGCATCGGCCCGAGCGACGCACCCCGCAATCCGCAGGGCGTCCACCGTCTCGCGGATCGCCTCCTCCTTGGTGGTCGCCCGCAGCTCGGGGAGAATCGCCTCGGGTACGACGAAGTCGGCGAGCTTCATCCTAGCGACCCATGGGGCCCAATGTTGAGCTAAGCAGAATGGGTACTCCGGTTCCTGCTTCACGCGGCCCCGTGTTCGGCCTGAGCCCGTTGTTAGACCGAACTGCGCCATCGCTTCCGTCAACGATACACCCCACTGCTCGCGAGACGCACCTCGATGGGCAAGCTCACGCGGCTCGTCCCGCGAGCATACGCAAGCTGTCAATGGAGCGAAGCCTCCGCCGCGTTCGCGCCTAACGCTAGAGATCACCGGCCCGCGAAAGCGGGCGAAGCCCGCTGTAGCGGGTCCGGTGCATCGACGGGTTGGGCGTCATCCCTGGACCACGTCACGGCCGGCTGTTCTCCACGAGCGTGGCAATCTGCACGAACTCGACGCTAGGGCGCACACCGTAGAGACCGGCTACCCGCTCGAGTAGCTCATCAGTGAAGAACGCTTTGGCGGCCTCCTCTGAATCCCAAACGTAGAAGTTCGCGGCCTCACGCTTTCCGGAATTGAGCGTGAAAGCCTTTGAGCGTAGCCCCGGCATTCCTTCGAACCTTACGCGTGCGGTCTCAGCGATCTTCCGCACGGCTCGCTCATCGAAGTTGTCTCCATAGCGAAATGTAACGAATACACCGATCATGTCGCACTCCTTTTGACGTAGTCGTTGAGGTCACTCTCAGCGGGCGGGCCTTGATGACGCCCAACAACCAAGCTCAGCGGACCGGCCCGCCGAGTAGAGGCCTTGATGATACCACAAGCCGCCGCGGCGGGCCGGGTCCGCTGCACGGCCGAGGTTAGGGCGGGGCGATGTCGCCGAACCCGAAGAGCACGTAGTAGACGAGCGACGCTAATGCGATGAGGACTCCAAGGGCGAAGATCCCTGACACGACGAAGAAAGTCTTGCGGCCCCTCAGATTTGTGAGCGGCCGCATGCAGACCGGGCAATACCGGCTGATCGTGTCGTAGGGGTGTGCCTCGGGCAGGACTTCGGCTTTGCAGTGCGGGCAAGTGACGAGGTGCTCACGCCCGAGGAGCCGACGACCGCAATGCGGGCAGGTCGTCGCCGAGTCGGAGACCTCGTTCTCGCACTCGGGACACGGCCTGAGCATGGCGATCACCCCAGGAGTCCTAATGTTGAGCTAAGCAGAATCGGTACTCCGATTTCTGCTTCAGCGAGACATGGATAGGCTGAGAAATAGTTCTGACCCCTTTAGCCTCTCTGACCCCTTTAGCCTCTCCCTTTAGCCTCTCGCGGGCAGACGCAAGCTGTTCTTCACCGACGAGCCTAACGACCCCGCTCAGCAGCCGGCGGGGCCTCGGTGAGCTATGCGGCCCAGAAGCGCGACGTCCCCGCCGGTCTGCTGCAGCGGATGGTTCGGCGGAGCGACCGGACGCCGCTCCTTCTTCTTGCTGTTCACCGGGTCGTGCTTCGCCGCCTCGGCGTCTACCCACACGTTCTCCCAGTGGACGATCTTCCACCCGTCGGCCTCTTTGCTCAGCGTGTGGTCTGCCGATCGCCTCTTGTCGATGACGCGACCGTCCGGCGCGGTGAACGCGTCGTTCGTGGGCGTCACCACGGCGATCGCGTAGCCGGGACAGAGCGGACGGGGGTGGATGTCGTCAGTCTTGATGTGGTGGTTGTGGTAGGTCGCCGGGAATGCGACCTGTGCGATCATCACGTGTCCTCGGCCGACGGGCAGAGGATGGAACACCGCGCGGTCCCGAACACGAACGTGGCCGCGATGGCGTTCAGTCCGGGACCGCGAGGCTGGGGCTCCGCGTAGAAGATCGGCTCATCGAGCACGACGGGGCCGAAACTGTACGGCTCATAGTCGCTGGGAGGCCCAGGAACAACACCTGGCCATCGAGCCGGGCTTCGATGGTGGTGACCTCATACAGGAACGAGTACGAGGCGTCGGGATCGTCCTGGGTGCCGTCGTCGTAAAGCTCGCCGAAGACGGGCCAGACGGGGAGCGCGATCGCCGTCCCCGGCTTGAGCTGGATGTCGAACTCGTCCCCCGCGAAATTGCCCGGCAGGAACCGGACCTTCTGGACCGTATCGGGCAGAACCTGACCGCCGAGGCCAGTCTCCGCCATTCGACAGGACGTTCCACTCCGCGAACGACTTGCCGCGGAAGTTCGCGTCCGGCGGCAGGTACGCCCAGGACGCCGACAGACGGGCCATAACGCGCACTGATCGAGTTGCGGACTGCTTCTGCAAGGCGACGCATCAGATGACTCCTCGGGCCACAGAGCCCGTTCAAGGGGGGAAGGGCACCGCATCGTATACCTCTCGCCCCGATACTGAGGCGAGGGCGGTTGCCGCCTAACAAGATTTCGACAGAATACAATTCTGCCGAAGACCACTCGCAATTCCGTCTAAAACTGGGTAATGTCGTGGTGAGAACCGAGTTCATCCTTGATGCATCATGGTCGAATGTACGTTTCCAGACTTCCGATGTCAAGAAAAAACATCCATGAACACACCCGTCTTACCGGACAGCCACCCAGGCTGCTGGATCAGGTCCGCCAGATGCTGCGGACGCGGCATTACTCGATCCGGACCGAGGAGGCGTATCTGGGATGGATTCGCCGCTATATCCTGTTTCATCGCAAGCGTCATCCGCGTGAGATGGGGGCCGCGGAGATCGAGAGGTTCCTCACCGACCTGGCGGTCGAAGGCCGGGTTGCGGCCAGCACCCAGAACCAGGCGCTGGCGGCGATCCAGTTTCTGTACCAGAACGTCCTCGAAATCGAGCTGCCGCGACTTGACGCCGTGCGCGCCAAACGCCCGAAACGGCTCCCCGTGGTGCTCTCGATCGAGGAGGTTCGCGACGTGTTAGGCGGAATGCAGGGCGTCTATCGGCTCATGGCCGAGCTGATGTACGGGTCGGGCCTGCGGCTGCTCGAATGCTGCCGCCTCCGCGTCAAGGACCTCGACTTCGCCCGCGGCCAGATCGTCGTCCGTGACGGCAAGGGAGACAAGGACCGCGCCGTGCCCCTGCCGCGCAGCCGCACGGAGCAGCTTCGCCACCAGGTCCGCACCGTGAAGGCCATCCATGACGCAGACCTTGCCAGCGGGCACGGTCAGGTCTGGCTGCCGACCGCGCACCGCGAGAAGTACCCCCAGGCCGATCGCGAGCTGGGCTGGCAGTTCCTCTTTCCCTCGAGCCGCCTGGGCGTCGATCCCCGTTACGACGGGCCGCCAGGCCAGGCGCCGAGGATGCGGCACCATGTCCATGAAAACATGGTCCAGAAGCAGTTCCGCAAGGCGGTGCTCACCGCCGGGATCACCAAGCGCGCCAGTTGCCACACCCTCAGGCACAGTTTTGCCACCCACCTGCTCGAGGCGGGCCACGACATCCGGACCGTGCAGAAATTGCTGGGGCACCGTGACGTTTCCACCACCATGATCTACACCCACGTGCTCCAGCGCGGCCCCGGCGGCGTCCTCAGCCCGCTCGACTGGCTTTGATACCGGCGAGCGGGGCCATTCCGCCGTCGCTCACGCTTCCGGCTCTGAAAGTGGTTGGCCCCGGGCGGGGACGAATACCGGACTTGCCGCCCTCGCTCACGCGGCCTGCCCGGGCCGTGCTGGATCGCAGGACGCTGTCAGAGCCGGAAGCGTCAGCGACGGACGTCCCCGGTCAATCTGAGGGTCGTGCCGGATTTGTGGAATCTGCACAATTCGTGGGCGGCGGATTTTCACGTTCCTGTCCAGCCGCCTCTTTCGATAGCGCAGGATAGGGTGGAGCATTCTATCACTCCATCTTTGGCAATTCGGATGTTGGTATCAGGCTCGGGGCGGGAAACCCGAGCATGGGGGCGTGCGAGCACCCAGCGGGTCGGGAAAGCCGTCCAAACCCTGAACGAGAAACTTGCGAAACAAAGCCACCGCAGGTCCATCCATGGTCCAGAAAACACCGAATCGAGGCGAGAAATCACTCGGAGTGAATCTGACGAAACAAAGCCACCGCGAGTTCTTCCATGGTCGCGGGAACCAGGAATCGAGGCGAGAAATCACTCGGAGTGAATCTGACGAAACAAAGCCACCGCGGGTTCAGCCATGGTCCAGCAATCAAGGAATCGACCCGAGAAGCCAGGGATTGCGTTCGCAAAACAAACCCAACGGGGAGGCGGCCTGGCTGCGGGAGGCTGATGAGGGCGAAAGGCCACAACGGAATCGCTAGAATCTCTACAAGGCAAAACGACGGTCGGCTCCGGTCGTCGTGGTCTTGCCGGATCCGCGGGTTGTTCCACCAGAGACGGGCGTGCTGATGCTGACGGGTGATCTGGTACGGGTGCGGAGTTCGAAGGAGCGGATCGTGCCGCTCTACCTCAATCGCAACAGCCCGCAATGGCTGGAGGCGGCCGAGAGCTTGCTGGCGATCTTCCGCGAGGGCGTGGGGATGACCCGGGGAGAGATCGAGGAGGAGATCGACGACCTGTTCGGCGGGGGAGGGAAGGCGACGCTGGTGCACCGCGGGCTGGCCAAGGTGCTGGAAGACCGAGCCGAGTTCGAGGTCGTGGCCGACGTCCCTCCCGATCAGATTCGCGAGAAGGTGTTCACCGCCGCCGCCGATGCACGCCGGAAACTCAGGGCGACGCGGCCAGGCCAGGACGCGAACGTCAGCCTGAGCGCACGGCCGGCGTTTCCTCGCGACGCGGTGCTGGCCGCCGTGGCCGAGGAGTTGAAGCTCGCGCCCGAGATCGTGATGAAGAGCCTCTTCGCGGACCTCCGCGATGAGAATCGCATGCTCAAGTTCGAGGACATGACGGCCCAGCGGCTGATCGATCGCTACAACGTTGCCCTGGCGCAGGCGGTCCTGCTCCGGTCGGTCCGCGTCGTGGTCGAGATCCGCAACGAGGGCCCCGCGCGTTATCGCCAGATCTTCCGCCGGCTCAAGTTTCATCGGCTGGTTTCTCGGGTGCAGGGGACCATGGCCGACGGGTACACGATCCAGATCGACGGACCGCTGAGCCTGTTCAGTGCGACCACCAAGTACGGCCTGCAGATGGCGCTGTTCCTGCCGGCCCTGCTGCACTGCGACGATTACCGGCTCGACGCCGAGCTGCGCTGGGGCCCCAGACGCGAGCCGAGGAGCTTCCACCTCGACGGCAGCTCGGGCCTGATCACGCACCAGCTCGATTCCGGCGTCTATGTTCCCGGCCGAGATCCCGGCGTTCGTGGAGCGGTTTCGCCAGGTGGCCCCGGCCTGGGAGCTGAGCGAGTTCACCGACGTGGTCGAGCTGGGCCGCGAGGGGGTCTGGGTCCCCGACTACCGGGCCGTACACAAGGCGACCGGAACCGACGTCTTCATCGAGGTGCTGGGGTTCTGGAAGAAGTCGAGCCTCGACCGGCTGCTCCGACTGCTCCCGCAGCTTGGCCCGCCCCGTTTCGTCCTGGTGATCTCCGAAAAGCTGAAGGTCGATGAGGGCTCGCTCAGCGAACTGCCCGGCCCGATCCTCCGGTTCAAGGAGATCCCGAACTGCGCAGGAACTGCTGGCCCTGCTCGAGACGTTCGTCAAGCCGGCCGATTCGACGGGGCGGCTGTTCTGAGCGGATCTGGCGGTGGACTGGTCCCTTGACGATCGCCTTGAAGAACCGTTAGAACGTGGCCGTCATCCCTGCTCCCTGTCCCAGCCTCGCGGTAACACCCCACCCTTCACGAGAACCACGATGAGCCACGACGCGACACTCAAGCGGATCCTGGACGGCGGCATCGTGGCGGTCGTCCGCGCGGAGTCGAGCGAGTCGCTGGTCAGGGTCGTGCAGGCCCTGGCGGAGGGGGGCGTGACGGCGGCCGAGATCACCTTCACCGTGCCCGACGCCGTCGAGGTGATCCGCCAGGTCCGCCGCGAGGTCGGCGACGCGGTCGTGCTGGGGGCGGGAACCGTTCTCGACCCGGAGACCGCCCGGGCCGCGCTGCTCGCCGGCGCTGAGTACATCGTCTCGCCGGTCGTCAACCTCGAGGTCATCCGGCTCTGCCGCCGCTATGACAAGGCGGTGATGCCGGGTGCGTTCACGCCCACGGAGGTTGTCGCGGCCTGGGAGGCCGGTGCCAGCGTCGTCAAGATCTTCCCCGCCGACGTCGGCGGCCCGGCCTACCTCAAGGCGCTTCGCGGCCCGCTTCCCCAGGTCCGCCTGATGCCCACGGGGGGCGTCGATCTCACCACGGCCGAGGCGTTCCTGAAGGCAGGGGCCTGCTGCCTGGGCGTCGGCGGGTCGCTCGTCGAACCCAAAGCCATAGCCGCGAGCGACTTCGACCGCATTCGCGACCTTGCCCGCCAGTACGCGGCGATCGTCCGTCGGACGCGGGAGCCGTAGTGACCTCCTTTCTCCCATTCTCCGGGATCTGCTCTTCTGCGGGTTCCCCCATGATTCCCCTTTCACCCGTTGTAACCTGCATATCCGGCATTTCCTGCATCAACCGGATCTTCGGCGGATTCATTTCAAGGCGACCGGTCATCAGGGTCGATAAACACGGCATAAGCTGAAAACCGCGCTCGGGATCGGGGCCATCGCGCCGGAAGGCGGTCCCTGGCCTGGCGGAGCGTGCAGGGGCGAGCAGCGATCGGTGCGGAGTGGCAGCCGCAATTCGGGTGGAGGGTACAGTCTCGTGGGGCCAGCCAGACGCAGGGCGCGAGAAGGTCGCCGGGGTCGGAGCCGGACGGCTCTGGCCCTGGGCCTTGGTGCGCTGGCGATCGCGGCGGGACTGATGCTCGTGCCCGAGGCTCTGGGCGGCCGAGCCGGCGGCTCGATCCGCGAGTACCAAGATCCCGGTGATCTACCAGAAGAAGCGATCGTTCCGCATCCCCTTCCATATCGATGAGCAAGGGCGCACCCGGCTTGAAGGAAGTCCAGCTCTGGGTCTCCGAGGACTCCGGGTTCCACTGGGAGCCCAGGAGCCGGACGACTCCGGACCTGGGCAAGTTCACGTTCCGCACGTCGCACGATGGCGAGTTCTGGTTCGCGACCCGGACGCTCACGGTGGACGACGAGTACTCGCCGCCGATGAACCAGACGGTCGAGCCGAGCATGAAGGTGATCGTCGACACCATCCCGCCATCCATCGTGCTCGAGCCGGACGGGCGGCGGGGGAGCACAGCCACGGTGCGCTGGGAGGTCAAGGACGAGCACCTCGATCTCAAGACGCTCGTGCTGGAATACCAGGTCGAAGGGGCCAAGGACTGGCGGAAGGTCCCGATCCGTCGCCTGTCGCTGCTTGGCGCTCGAGAGCTGGGATGCGGGCACGGCCGATGCGCTCCGGGTTCGAGCGAGCGTGGCCGACAAGGCGGGAAATGTCGCCGACACGGAGATCGTCCTGCCCGAAGGCACGGCGGGAGATTCGGACTTCGCGGCCGTCGATCGCGGAATCCCAGGCGCCTCCCGTGGAGCAGATTTCGCGGTCCGGGCTCGCCGATCACCGAAGGGCCGGGATTCCCGCCGATCCAGGAGAATACGCGGCCAGGCTCGGCCTCGACATCCAGGTCGGGGTCTCGGCGATCGCTGCGCCAGGCGGACGCGCGGCGACGACGGTCTGGCCGGCGGCGGAGGATCGTTCCCGCCCGCTCCGGACTGGGATCGGGCCGGAGGAGCCGACGTCCGGCGGCACGCGCCAGGGCGAGCGCTTCCGGGCGCGGTCGGCGATCGGGGCAGCACCTGCGTTTCGGCAACCCGTTCCCGACGCCCGAGACGACCGGGAGAGCGGGAATCGCTCGGTGCAGGGCGATTCGCTCTCGCCCGGGCGCCCGGGAGCCGGCGCGGGGGCCTGGCGGAACCGATCCCGCGGCAGGCCGTACCATGCTGGTTCCCAGCCCCCGGTTCAAGCTCCAGTACGCCATCGAGGACGCGGGCCCCAGCGGTCCGGCCAGCGTGGAGCTCTGGCTCACCCAGGATGGCGGACGGACGTGGATTCGCCGGAGCGAGGATCCCGACAGGGTCTCGCCGTTTGATGTGGATCTGGGGGGCGAGGGAACCTTCGGGATCTGCCTGGTGGCGCGTTCGGCCTCGGGACTGGGCGATCAGCCGCCGGCCCCGGGCGATCCTCCGCAGAGCTGGGTCGAGGTGGACAGCACTCCCCCGTCGGTCCAGCTCTACCCGCCCCAGATCGGCACCGGCCCCCACGCCGGCAAGGTGGCGATCACCTGGCGAGCCAGCGACCTGCACCTGGCTCCGCGATCGGTTTCCCTCTTCTGGCGTCCCGACCAGCCGGGCGCCACCTGGCAACCGATCGTCGAGGGCCAGGAGAACATGGGCCAGTACGTCTGGACGGTCCCCCCGAGCTTCCCGGCGCGGTTCCACCTCCGGGTCGAGGCCGTCGACACCCTGGGCCATCGGGGCGGAGCCGAGACGACCGATTCGGCGCCGGTGATCGTCGATCGCAGCCGGCCCCGGAGCCGGATCATCGGCCTGGACCCGAACGCCCGCGCCGGCGATGGCCCCGGGGCCCGTCCGCTGCGGTGAGCCACGTGATGCACGAGGGAAGGGACTGGACCGGATACCAGTGCCCCCTCGATGGATTGAGTCGAACGCCGGATCGGGGTGATCGAGAGACGCGGCGTACTCAGGCCGCCGGCCCGAGCAGGTCCTTGACGGCGTCGCGCTCGGAGATCAGCTCGGCGGCCGAGGCGTCGAGCCGCTTCCGCGCATCGTCGTCGATGGGGAGGTCCTTGAACGATCGACCAGTTGCATCCTCCCCTGGAGACCAGCGGGAAGCTGTAGATCAGGCCGGCGGGGATCCCGTAGCTGCCGTCGGAGACGACCGCCGCGCTGAACCACTCGCCGGCAGGCGTGGGGACGTGCAGCGAGCGGACGCTGTCGAGGGCGGCGTTGGCCGCCGAGGCCGCCGACGAAGCGCCCCGTGCCTTGATCACCGCACCCCCGCGCTTGGCGACCGTCGGGATGAACGTCTCGGCGCACCAGGCCGGGTCGGCGATCACGCTCGTGGCGGGAACCCCGGCGATCTCGGCGTTCTTGTAGTCGGGATACTGCGTGTCGCTGTGATTGCCCCAGATGGTCACCTTCTTCACCGCGGACACCGGTACGCCGGCCTTGCTCGCGAGCTGCGAGGCGGCCCGGTTCTGGTCCAGCCGGGTCATGGCGAACCAGCGATCGGACGGGACCTTGGGGGCGTGCGACCGGGCGATCAGGCAGTTGGTATTGCAGGGGTTGGCCACGGTCAGCACCCGGACGTTCGGGCCCGCGGCATCGTTGATGGCCTTGCCCTGGCCGGTGAAGATCGGGCCATTGGCCCGGATGAGGTCGGCCCGGCTCATGCCGTCCTTCCTCGGCAGTCCGCCGACGAGGATCACCCAGTCGGCCCCGGCGAACGCCTCGACCGCCTGGTCGGTCGCCTTCATGTCGGTCAGGAGCGGGAAGCGCAATCCTCCAGCTCCATGAGGGTGCCCTTGAGGGAGGGAAGAGCGGGGGTGATTTCCAGCATTTGCAGGGCGACGGGCTGGTCGGGACCGAAGACGGCCCCGGAAGCGAGCCGGAAGAGTAGGGCATAGCCGATCTGGCCTCCCGCACCGGTCACGGCCACGCGAATGGGTGTTGTCATCGTCGTTGCTCCTTGATCTGAAGACTAGTTTCGGATTGATCCATGTCAGAACTTCTTCATCGAGACGGCTCGCGTCATCGCGGCACGGAGCCATCACCTCAGGACTCGGGCACCTCCGAAGGGCCTGGTGGAGTCGGCTTCGGCGAGGCGGCAAGCCCGCGGTTTGGCACCGCCCTCAGCTTGGCGAGCATGAGCGCCATCTCTCGAGGCAGATGGCGGGCGCCGGAGAGCAGCACGATGCCCGCGATGAGCAGGGCCGGGAACCGCGATGAGCAGGGCCGCGGCCAGGTTTTCGGGGTCGTGGCCGGGCTGGGCCTTGGGCACGGCACCGATCGCGGCCAGGGCCTGACCGAACGGCGTGGCCATCGAGTCGGCCTGGCCGAACGTCTGGGCGACCCAGGCCATCAGGGTCGGCGACCAGATATCGCCCAGGAGATGCGTGGCGGCCATGGCCACGGCGCAAGCCACGGCCCGCATGTTCGGCATCACCACGTTACCGATGATGGCGTAGCAAGGTCCGGCATTGGTGAACATGAGAGCGATCGCCATGAAGACGCCCAGGTAGATCATCCTCTCGCCCTGGCCGAAGATCGCCAGGAGGAGGAAGGGTATCGAGGCCAGCATCGCCATGCCCGGCACGAGGAAGAGGGCCCGTGGGTTGATCCGCGAATACGCGATCGGCGGTCCACCCGCCGATCGCCATGCCGACCACCATGGCCGAAGGGACGGTCAATCCCAGCCACGAGCTTACCCTGGCCTGGGGCAGTTCGTGGACGACCAGCAGGAAGGTGGGCAGCCAGAAGACCAGCCCGCCGATGGCGAACATGGAGAAGGCCAGGCCGAAGACCGAATAGGTGTACGACGAGTTGACCATGAGGTCGATGTAGTCTTCGCGGCTGGGACCGACCTCGCTCATGAAGCCTCAGCCGCTGGGGTTCAACGCCTTCGCTGGTGCCCCTGACCGGGATCGGGAAGGCCGAGGGCCAGGAGGGCCAGCACCAGCCGGGAGCCCCCGCGAGCAGGAAGGCCGTGTGCCAGGTGGTGGCCCGGGCGATCGCCGAGCCCAGGCCCAGCCCAGTGCCGCTCCCAGCGGCATCGCCAGGTAATAGGCCGAGAGCACCCGGGCCCGCACTCCGCGAGGAAACAGGTCCATCAGGAACGTCATCGCGATCACGCCGAACGTCGATCCTCCGATGCCGACCAGCACCCGGGCCAGCTGCAGTTGATCGTACGATCTGGCCAGCCCCGTGCCCACGGTCGCCAGGCTCCAGACGGCAATGCCAATCGCCATCAGTCGGGGCCTGCGGAACCGATCGGCCAGATAGCCGATGATCGGGCTCCAGACGGCATAGCTCAAGAGCAGGATCGTCGCCAGCCAGCCGGCCTGGATGTCGGTCAGCTCAAGCTCCTCGCTGACCGGTCGCAGCACCGCCGGGAGCAGCCAGCGATCCAGTGAATCCAGCAGGTGCACGAGGAAGACGAGCCCGAAGATGCCCCAGGCCAGGCGGTGCGCGATCACATGGCGATCACCGGCGAACGAACCTGAGGAGACCGACTGCGGCAATGAGTCAGGCCAGGCACCAGTTGCATTGTTGCCGTGCTCGGCCAAGTTCGAGCTCCAGGGGTCACCACTCGCGCTTGACCGGTCGCTCCGACGCAACCGTCTCGATAATATCGCCGAAGATCGCGCTTGCGGGAAGGAACACGTTGCAGAAGGCGTTCAGGATCCTTGCATGGACCCCAATCTCGACCTCACAAACCGGTCAAAACCGATGGTACGCGAGGCGTGACAGGTCGTCCAGGGGGCTGACTCGCGGCACTGGTTGTGTTGCGCTCGCCGACCGTTTCAGGCAAGAGTCCGCCTCAGCGGGGCATTGCGGCGAAACAGCCGGTGGAGCGATCATGCCAGTTCCTGCCGGACGACCCGATGCGGGGAGAGGCCCTGCCCGGACGTTCCGGGAAGAGTTCTTCCAGAGCCTGATCATGATCATCCAGGAACAGATCCAGCGGAGAACCCGCGGCCACCGCGACATGCACGATCTGACCGACGAACTCCAGCAACTCGTCGAGAAGTCGGGCGTCGCGCGGGGCATCGCCTCGCTCTGCAACATTGGCAGTACCGCGGCGCTCGGCACCATCGAGTTCGAGCCAGGGCTCGAAGAAGACCTGCCGGCGATGCTCGATCGCCTCATACCCCCTGGCCGGGACTACGGCCACGAGCGTGCCTGGCACGACGGCAACGGCCATTCGCACATTCAGGCCACCCTGCTCGGCCCCAGCCTGACCGTGCCGATCGTGGACCGGCAACTGCAGCTGGGCACCTGGCAGCAAGTGTTTCTTCTCGAATGCGACATCAGGCCCAGGCAACGTACCATCACCGTCACGATCATCGGGGAATGAAGCGGCCGGGGATTTCCCGAGTCGCCGAACGCCAGCCACTTGACAGCCAGTTATTTGACATGTAAACTATTTACGTAATGAGGATGCAGCGACTCTTACCGGGAGTGACTCTGTGCCTTCGCGCAAGCTGCAGAATGAGATTGGCAAGCGGCAGCCGTTCGGTAAGCCGCAGGAAGAGGCAATGCTCAACTTGCTGCGGACGACCGACCAGGTGCAGATTCACTTCACAAGGTTGTTCCGTGAGTATGGGCTGACCTCATCGCAGTACAATGTGCTGCGCATCCTGCGAGGCGAGGGGAAGGCCGCTGCCGATCCTCGAGATCGCCCAGCGGACTGTGACGGTCGTGCCCGGGATCACCGGATTGATCGACCGGCTGGAACTGGCCGGGATGGTCTGTCGGCAGCGGTGCACCGAGGACCGCCGAGTCATCTACGTTGCCATCACCGACCGGGCGATGAAGCTTCTCTCCCGCCTGGACGGACCGGTCCACGATCTTCAACAGCAACTCTTCGCGCACCTGAACCCCAGGGAACTGAAGACCCTCATCCAGTTGCTCGAGAAGGTCCGCGAGACGGCACTGCCAGCATAGTGTTTTTTTGGGCGTTTCATTGATAGATCAATCATTTACATGCAGAGCACAAGGGGAAAACCATGATCAGGAGGCGACCTGCGGGGGAGCGAGGCCACGCCGATCTGGGGTGGCTGAAGACGAGTTACAGCTTCTCCTTCAACACATACCACGACCCGGCATTGTTTCCAGGGGTTGTGAGTAGGTGACAGCCTCCCCAAGCTGCGGACTGATCGTAACCTCGTTCAGCAACCAGCACTTCCGGCTGCCTCGATTGACCCACTTCCAGTCGACAACGATCTCGCCAACGACCTTCTTAACGGCCTGCTGGCGCTGAGCTAGCTCAGAGTCCTGCAACCTGCGAGCAGCAGCGAGCCGGCGATACAACGCACCCACTTGAGTTCTACTTCTGCCGATTCTAGCCACTACTCAGGCGTCGGCGCAGCAGTAGCGAACGGGCTTGTCGGACGGAGCGATTGACAGGGTTTCTGGCCTCCACAAGCAGGCGACGAGCCCGCCTCAAGCAGCGGGAGCCAGGCCATTGAGCAGAATTTGCCGGAATGGGCCGCTGAGTTTTGAGAAGGCTACGCGATGACCGGGGATCGCAAAAACCCACTCGAGCCACAGCCAGCGACGGACCGCCGTGATCGCGTCCGAGAACGTCACGTCGCGCTTGCCGGGCCAATCCACCACGCGGACCCGCGCATACCGCGACGGCAATTCGGCGTACAAGTACGCCGACGACCGTATACAAGCCGAACAGGCACGGGCCGACTCGCAGCACCGTGTTCCGGCTCCAACCGCGAGTCGTCTCCAAGCGGAGGTAGGAGCGTACTTCTTGAAATGTGGTCTCGATGTTCCATCGGCCCGTATAGGTCTCGATCACCGACTTCGGGGCTCATGGTCGAGTCGGTGGTGAAGAAGTACTCATCACGGTGAGTCCCGGTCAGGTCGCGGACGAAGACCCATCGCACCGCAACCAGCGGTCTGCCGCTCTTGTACCAGTGACCCGTCCCGGTGACGACCTCCACGCGGCGTCGGCCTCCTCCATACCAAGCGACTTCCAAGCGTTGGCCCTTCACGGTGCTCGCGACCATCTGCTCAGGGGCGGGCAACTTCTTCCCCTTGACTCGGGGACGCCCCTTGCTCGGGGCGCCCTTGTTGGGAGTAATCCGGCGGCGGGGCCACCAGGTTGGCATCGGGGTAGAACTTGCTGATGAAGGTCAATCGCCTGGAATGATTGGGCCGCCAACTCGGCCAGATCATGGGTGGCGTAGTTGCCGTCGGCGGTGCAGACGAACCTTCGATCCGGGAACCAACGGATCAGCACCAAGAGCATCTGCCGCAGCAATTCCGGCGGTGTCTTGTGCCGTCGCCTTTGCCGGCGGTTCTCTTCCTCGGGTTGATACAGGGCCATCAGCAGGGGCAAAGCCCATCGGCGAGTGGCGAACGGGAAGCGGACCAGCAGGGCCAACACGACCCACTTGTGTCCCCAGCGGAATGCCGTGAACGAGTGAGTGGAGCGGACCGGGTCGCGATGACAGCCCTTGCCATAGACCTTGGGACCGGGATGCTCCGCGACGGTATCATCACCCGCCAATTCGATGACACCCTTGGGCGCGAATCGGGCGAGGATCACTCGGGTGAATCTCCGTGCCAGATGCCAGCAGCTCCAGGGACTGCGAGAGAAGACGCGGTGATAACTGGAGGGGTGTCCGGGGGCCAAGGCGCCCAGGCAGCGGAGCAGGTTGCAGATGGTATGTCCGCCAAGGGTCAGGATCGCGGCGACGGCGAGGAGGACGAAACGACGATAGGTCGGACGTGTGAAGGCCGGTGCAAGGGGGTCGAAAAGAGCCCGCACCTGCTTGGGCAGTTGCTGATGGTTCCGGTCGAGGACGCGTCGAGCCTTGACGAGCCTTCTGCGCCTGCTGTCGCCGGAAGACGCGGAGCCGTTCCTTGGACAAGCGACTACGGGGCTGACGGGTTAGAATGGCCATGGCAGCCTCCTTTCTGAGATGTAGGACATGGCCTCTATCTACCATCTCACCAAGGAGGCTGGCCTTCAGAAAGCCCTAAGAAAAGGGCAGAAGTCGAACTCAGACTGCTCGGCATGCGAACGGCCTACGACCGCTGAATTTGCGACCACCCGGAAATTCGGAGATAATCAACGCGAGATGTGCGGAAAGTAGGCTGGACTCATCTAGCCAAGGGGATTTCACACGCGAAACGTGCCAAAGCCCCCGGCCATTCGGTTCTGGCGGGCCATCAAATCATACACCTAATCCTCTTCACCTAGGAGCCTGTCTGAATAACTCCTCCTCAATTCATCGGCTCATCCACCAGTCGGCTCAAGCTGTACAAGTAGAGTCTACTTGGGCAAAATAGCCCTCCCGGACCGTTCCGTCAGCCTCGTGCCCAAGGGAGGAGCCAGATCATGGAGGATCGACGTAAGAACTACCGCGCTTGGGACCCACAGCAATACAGCCACGATCGGACTTCCCCGCGTGAGGCATTGCCCTCCGGCGATCTGGTCTTTTTCCTCCTGGACCTGATCCCGCAACTGGATCTCACGGCCTTTCATCAATATTACGCTCGGGAGCTGCGCGGCCAGCCCCCATTCGACGTGACCATGATGCTCACACTCTTGGTCTATGCCTACTGCGTGGGCGTCCGCTCCAGCCGCAAGATCGCGACCGCCTGCGAGCGCAACCTGGCGTTTCGAGCCATCGTAGGTGACGATCCGCCGGACTTCCGCACCATCAGCGATTTCCGCAAGATCCATCTCGAATCGTTTCGGTCCCTGTTTGTTGAGGTGCTCCGTCTGGCTGGCGAGATGGGGATGGTCAAGCTGGGGAACCTCTCGACCGATGGGACGAAAATGGGAGCAAATGCCTCACGGCACAAGGCGATGAGCTACGGTTACATGAACAAGAAGATCGAGCAGTTGAAAGCTGAGATCGACCAGTTGCTCAAGCAGGCCGAGCAGGTTGACGCCGAGGAAGACGCCGCGCTGGGAAGCCGCCGTGGTGACGAACTGCCCGACGAGTTGAAGCGGCGCGAGGACCGGTTGGCAAAGATCCAGGAGGCGAAGGCGCGTCTGGAGGCAGAGGCCCGCGCAAAGCGGAAGAGGAACAACGGCGCCGTGATGAGGAACAAGCCCAGCGCGAAGCTGAAGGCAGCCCCCGCCGAGGCAAACAACCCGCCCCGATCAACCCTCTCCCGGAGGACAAGGCGCAAACCAACTTCACCGACCCCGAAGCGAAAATCATGAAGCAGAGCAATAAGGGGTTCGACTATTCGTACAACGCTCAAGCGGTGGTCGACAGCGCCGAACAGATCATTGTGGCCGCGGAGGTGACCAATCAGGCCAACGACAAGCAACAGGCCGTCCCCATGGCGAAAGCGGCGTTGGACAACCTCGAGGCGGCAGGAATTGAGCTGCCCAAGTCGGCAGACGGTTCCCGCGCGGCGATTCCGAATACGGCCGACGCAGGCTACTTCAGCGAGAAAGTCGTCGGAGTGCTGGAAGCCATGGGCATCGACCCCTACATTGCGATCGGTCGAGAGAAAGACAACAAATTGCCCGTTGCAGCCGAGGCGGCGGCGCCCTCCGCGAAGGAGGATGCGGAGAGAAAGGAGACGCCAAGGAGAAGATGCGGGCCAAGCTGCAAACGGCAACTGGCAAGGCGTTCTACGCGGTGCGCAAGCACATCGTCGAGCCTGTCTTTGGCCAGACCAAGTCGGGGCGGGGGATTCGCGGGTTTCTGTTGCGGGGTGTGGAGAAAGTAACAGGCGAGTGGCAATTGATCTGTTTGACTCACAATCTGCTGAAGATATGGGTCAAGAAATCAGCTGGTTCAGCATATTCAGGGGGATAGTGGCGCGCAGAGGTCTGGGCTTTGGCCGATGCGGCCGAAGCCCAGTGGGCCGCCGAGGCCAAGGGGAGGTTGTAGGAGAATTCTCGGACGCTCTCCTATGATACCGAACAACGTCGGTTGGAGACACCGGCGAGGGACTCCCGCACCAATGCCTTGGCGTCCTCGAAGAATGACTGCTCTAGCATCCAGGTCAGGTATCCGGGAGATTCTTGAGCGACTTCATCAATGCGAGGGCCCTGGTATTTACCAAAAGTGAACACCACGTATCCGTCGATATTGATGAACTTACCGTCCAAGTCAAAAAACTCTTCGGTCGTGAAACGCTTCATGAAGCTCGTTGATAGAACGGGGCAAATCAGGATATCGTTCCAACATGGCATCCAGAATCTCGGCAGTCGCCTGTTCGTTCGCTACGACCTGCCCATCAAGGCCGTGGAAGACGCTGATCCCGGACGAGCCGATCTATGGCGGCATAGAGTGTGCCGAGGGGGCCAAGGCGCGAGCAGTCCCTGACGGCCGCCGGATATCGCAAGGCGGCACAACACCTCTCGCGCGAGGGCGCCGACGGCATCTACCTGTTCAACTTCTTCACCAGGCGCGAACGGGGAAGCGACGCCTTCGAGCCGCCGTTCGAGGTGCTCAGGGAGATTGGCGATTTCGAAGACGAACGCGGCCGCCGGCGCGGCGGCGGAGCAACGAGGCTTCTGGCGTCAGAATTAGTTTCTGATCACGTTCTGGCGCCCGCCCCCGGGGGAGACAAGGTTCTCGCGGCCGTGGCGGCGGAGCACTACAACCTGACCTGGGTACCCGTTCGTCGTAGTGCTCAAATTCTCGCACCTCCGCGGCCAAGGGAACGACCTTGATCCGCGATAGCCTTCCGATTCTTCTTCCATTCCCATACGCATGCTCGAACTCGACTTCTGTCCGCTCAATCAGACCCCGAATGAATTCCGCGTGAGCGGGTGGCGTGATTGCTCTCGGCCTCGGGCAGCCGCTTGCTCAGGCCGTGGGCAAGAGGATGCTCATGCAGAGCCGGGGGCATGCGGATGAGCTTTTCAGTCGATCATCGGGTATCGATCGCACGGGCACATCTGCTGATTCTGCCAGAGCTTCGCACAGTGGAGCGAGAGCCGGCACGCCACTTGCGTTGACGGAATGACGCAACGCTGATCCGTAGTGGAGAAGCGCTACCCGTCACTTGGAGTCGAACACAACCTGGAGGTTCCATGTCATTCATCAACTCGCGCGTGAACGAGAAAATCGACGAGCTTGCCGAGAAGGCAAAGGCGGTGAAGGAGAAGGCGGGCGAGGCCCTGAAGCAAGCAGCCAGAAAGGCCGGCCAGAAAGTCGAGGAGGCAGCTGAAAAGGCGAGGGAAGTTGGTGAGGACCAGAAGTACCAGGGAGAACGATCAGACTGATCGTCGCCTGCAGCCACGGCTACGAGGCTCGTTGACTCCGGGAGCTGGCTCCCGTTGATCCGTCCTGGGGCGGGAGTGGGCCGGGAATCCAGCAAAGTCAGCCCGGCCGCGCCCTGGGTTCCATCTTCAGGAGCCACTCGGCAACTTTTCCCATACCCCTCATCAAGGAGATCAGTCCGATGTTGCGTCTCGCCGTCCTGTTTCTTGTCGTTTCTCTTCTGGCCGCATTGTTCGGATTCACGTCGGTATCAGGCGCAGCCTATGACGGCGCGAAGGTCTTGTTCGTTGTTTTCCTAGTGATGTTTCTCGTTTCGGCGCTGCTGGGCTTCAGAGGCAGAGGCGTTCTCAGCTAGATAGTAAGGGCAGCCGAACGCGGAACTCGCTGCCCAGGCCGGGCCCGGCACTGAAGACCTCGACACTGCCTCCATGAAGTTGCACGATCGTCCTGACCAGCGACAGTCCGATTCCCAGCCCTCCCAGAGTCCGTTCACGCGTGTAATTCACTTGTGCGAACATCTCGAAGACTTCGTGAAGCATGTCGGTGGGGATTCCAATACCAGTGTCCTTCACGCGCAGGAGGATCTCGCTGTCCTCGTGTTCGACGGAGAGCAAGATACTGCCGCCAGAATCCATGTACTTAGTCGCGTTCTGGAGCAGGTTCTGGAGAACCTGCACGAGCCGGGCGGGATCAACGCTGACGACGATGGGCTCCTCTGGCAGAGTGACCGTGATACTGTGGCAACCACCATCGATGAGCGGGCGTGTGCTCTCAACGGCCATGGTGACGATCCGGGAAATCTCGACGGTCTCTCGTCGGAGCCGGATCGTCCCGAACGTGATCCGCGCGATGTCGAGCAGATCGTCGATCAGCCGGACGAGTTGCTTGACCTGGCGCGTGATCGAGCGCCCGGTTCGATTCGACGGTCTCGGGCGAGTCTCCGGCCAGTCGCATGATCTCCAGCGCGTTGCGGATGGGAACCAGAGGGTTGCGCAGCTCGTGAGCCAGAGTGGCCAGGAACTCGTCCTTGCGCCGACCCGCTTCGCGGAGGGCCTTTTCTACGCGGAGGCGTTCCGAGATCTCGGCCTGCAATGCCTCGTTGGCCAGGGCAAGTTCCTCGGTCCGCTGTCGCACGCGGCGTTCCAGCTCGTCGGTGTGTTGCTTCTGCTGAAGGCTGTAACGGATCGAGCGCTCGAGGAGTGTGGCGTCGAGGCGCGATTTTTCCAGGAAGTCGGCTGCCCCTGCCTGCATCGCTCCCAGGTCGATCGCGCGCTTCCCATGCCCCGTCAGCACGATGATGGCGCCGAGCATCCGCGGTCGATGGCCGTGCGGAGAAGAGTCAGGCCATCCGTGCTCCCAGGTTGTAGTCGATCAGGAACAGATCGTGCTTGTGCTGCACATCTCCTCGATCGCATCATCGACGTTCGACACCCACTCGAGCTCGAATCGGGTGTCCTGGCCGTCTGAGAGGAGGTCGCGGGTCAGGACGAAGTCATCCTCATCATCGTCGACCAGCAGGATCCGAATGGGCCGATCGTCCATCCACCCCTCCGTTCTGATCATCGGGGTTCCACCGCGATCAGGATCGTGATCGCGTTGCCTGCGGCTGCCCATGTGCCATCTGGTCCCGTCCAGGAGGGCCGAACAGGCAAGGTAACGAGAAACGTGGATCCCTCGCCTGGCTGGCTATGTGCCGTGATGTGTCCATGATGTCGGGCCATGATCTTGCGGCAGATGGCCAGACCCATCCCCGTCCCCTCGTACTCACAGCGACCGTGCAATCGCTGAAACACCTGAAAAATCCGTTCCAGGAAGGCTTCTTCAAATCCAATGCCGTTGTCGGCAATGGCAATTTCATACCGTGGCCAGGCGGTCTGGTCCATGTCATCGTGGCCGGCGGACATGGGCTGGGCTGTCACGGTGACGACAGGCGGTACGTCGGGCCGGTGGAACTTCAAGGCGTTTCCGACCAGGTTCTGAAACAACTGTCGCATCTGGGACGGATCGGCCTGGATCGTCGGCAGCGGCCCCAGCTCCACGCAACCTCCGGATTGTCGGATCAGCTCATCCAGGTCTGACACGACCTCAGTAGCGACGGCCGACAGATCAACCTCCACCAGCGGATGCCTTTCGAGGCTGATCCTGGAATAGGCCAGGAGATCGTTAATCAGGTTCCGCATCCGCGCGGCGGAGTTGAGGATCCGGTCGAGGTAATCTTTGCCCTGTTCCGTGAGCATCGGGCTGCACCTGGCCCGGAGGCGATCGCCGAAGGCCTGGATCTTGCGCAATGGCTCTTGCAGGTCGTGCGATGCGATCGAGGCGAATTGCTCGAGCTCGAGATTACTCCGTCTCAGCTCGATGGTTCGTTCCAGGACCAGTCGCTCCAGGAGCTCCGCATGGCGCCTTGATCGTCGATGTCCGTCGTGGTGCCAACCCATTGGAGAATCACTTCGTTGTTCGTCCCGGAGAGGAACGCCGCGAACCTGGTGCCAGCGGTATGCGCCGTCGGATCCTCGCCGTAGCCGCTGCTGAACGTCGAGGGAATTTCCCTGCCTGACCGCCCTCGACCAGTGCTCGAGCGCGGGCTGGCGATCGTCCGGATGGATTGCCTGGATCCACCCCTGTCCGCGCGCCTGGTCGTAGGTGAGACCGGTGTAATCGAGCCAGCGCCGGTTGAAGTAGATGACGTCGCCCTGGGGCGTTGCCATCCACACCATCTGGGGAATGGCCTCGGCCAGAAGCCTGAATCGCTCTTCGGTGCGACACAACTGGTTCTGTGCTCGTTTCTGATCGTCGATGTCGCGGCAAGTGCCAAGCCAGCAGATCACCTCTCCGTCATCCTTGCGCTGGGGCAGAGCTCGGCCGAAGAACCAGCGAAAGCGACCGTCGGCCGCCCGCAGACGATACTCGAATTCATCCGCCAGCCCTGTCTCGATGGCATGCCTCCATCGCTCGACCGTCGGTGCGAGATCCTCAGGATGCAACGAAGTCGTCCAGCCGGCCCCTCACTTTCCTGCCGGGAGAGTCCCGTGTAGTCGAGCCAGCGCTGATTGAAATAGACGGGGTTGCCATCGGACCGCGTTACCCATGCAAGATCCGGAAGAGATTCCGCAAACGCATGGAGTATTGCCACAGTCTCCAGTGACTGTTTGACTGTCATGGTGGCCGGACTCCCGCGGCTGGAGGCGACTGTGCATGACCACGCTTCCTTGCCTTCTTGACTGGTTCGCCAGTCGGGAGTTGGGATCGCGGTTTACACAGCATTTCCCGACTGTTTTCAGTGAGCAAATCGCGGGCCATACACCTCGGTCCAACTCTGTCAACCAGGCGTGAAGCAAGGGCTTGCGCCGCCGCTGTCCGCGATTCTCGCGAAGGACGTTTCACTCCCTTCCAGATCCGCTTTTGCGTCATCACCGAGACTCGGATTCGGGCTGGGCTTTTCAAGCTCGAGTCACAATCCGAGAGGGCCGCGCCTATAATACTCGGAGTGTCCTCTCGGCGCCCGATCTTTGCAGCCATAGATGCGGTGTTGGGTCGCTCATCCATCTCGCCACTGGGAGTCTCTCTGATGGTCACACTCATCGCAGAGGACGAGTTGTCAGACAGGGAGGTCAGCGAGGATGCGAGAAGCTGGGTCTGGGCTCATGCATCCGTTCAACGGATTCTAGCGAGGCTTTGCCTCAAACCAACTTCCGCGTGGCGACTGGTATCTAGACAAACGGCTCCGGGGTGTCGAAAACAGGGCATAGCCCTGTGCATGAAACCGCAAAGCGGTTGGTGGTCCTGACGGACCCGACACCCGGAGCCAGCCATGAGCTTACCGCGCACTGTTGCCGATGTCATCGCCTCCCACGTGACGCTGGAGCTAGAATCCTTGGACCGGGTGTATCTCAATGTCTACCAGCCGAAGCTGCAGACTCCGCGCGCCGTGTTCCACTTCCTCCGTGAGAACTTCGGAGCAGGCGCCGTGTCGTCCCACCAGATGAAGGCGATCACCGAACAGTTTCTCGAGAGCATAGAAGACTATGTACTGGAGCATGAGATTCCGGTGATCAGTTTTGAGAAAGGCCAACGCAAAGAAGATGTGGCGGCAACGTACTTGGCTAAGTTCTCTGGCACCGAGGGAGTCCTCTTCATCGGCAAGGCCCAGGAGAAGGTTCGCACCTTCCGGACTGAGGGACGCCGCAATGAGCGAGGTGAAACCTATCCCTGGATCGTCGATTCCACCGCAATGGTCAACCAATACTACTTCTATGCCGTCGACGCAGACTTCGGACCCTTTTTCCTCAAGTACAGTTCGTACTTTCCCTACGGTGCCAAGCTTTGCTTCAACGGCCATGAATATCTCAAACGGCAGCTCGCCAAGGAGGGCATCGGCTATGAGGAACTGGCCAACGGAATCTTGAGTTGCGAGAACCCACGGCGGATGCAGACTCTGGCCAATGGACTGACGCCCCATCGGATCGAGCGATTCTTGCGCAAGTGGCAAGACCGCCTTCCTTGTCCTTTCTCGACGCGGCAACAGGCCACCGGCTACCGCTACGATGCCTCGATGTGCCAGATCGAGTTTTCCCTCACACAGGTCATGGACCGGCCCGTGTACGGGCGGATCTTCTTCGAGGAGGTGCTTCGCGAGAACCTGGACCTTGGTCGGCCTGACAACCTGCAACTGATCTTCGAGCGTCGCGTGACGAAGAGAACTCCTGGTCCCTTCCGTACGCGTGTCGTCCGCGAGGGCGTGATCCCCTCACTCCATGTGGATTACAAATCCAACCGCATCAAGCAGTACTTCAAGGAAGGCCGTGCATTGCGAACGGAGCTGACCGTGCACAACCCAGCAGACTTCGGACTGGGACGCAGGCTGGAGAATCTTCCCGCGTTACGGGAGCTTGGTTTCCAAACCGACCGACGCGTGCTGCGCGTCCAAACGACCAGCCAAGACTTCGTCATGTCCGAAGCACTGTTCCGCGAAGTGACCGGTCCGCGCCGTGTGGAAGACCAGCGAGCCTCGGCGCTGCGCTTCGGCGATCCGATCGCCCAGGCCTTATTCGGCGTGTTGGTGCTATTTCGCCTCCTGCCCCGTGGATTTCGCAGTCGTGACCTGCGGGAGCACATCGCTCCGCTGCTGGGGGACGATCCCAGCCAATGGACACAGGGCCGGCTCACATACCAACTGCGTCGACTGCGTCTCCATGGTTTGATCGAGCGAGTTCCCAATTCCACGCGCTACACGGTGACGGACCGAGGCATCAGTGTGGCGCTTTGGTTTTCGAGATGCCACGCGCGTTTGTTCCGGCCTGTTCTGGGAGAACTATTGGCCCAAGAATACCCCCAGGAAGGTTTGCTGCGCCGCGCCCTGGATTATTTCGATCGACAAGTAGATCGGTACTTGGAGGCTGTCAAAGTTCCCCCAGCAGCTTGACTCAAAAACTTGACTCAAGTTCTACGAGTTTTGGTTTATAAGGGGTCTAATTACGGGCAATCCCAGCGTCAGGTACGGCTTCCGCAGCCACGTCAGGTAGCGGAACTGCTGGTCCCGGTCCTTGTGGCCAGTTTTCGCCTTACTCTTACGGCAGGTCCGCAGCGAGAATCCCAGGTTGCGCAGCAGCCGAGCGATGGTCGAGTGCACCACCTTGATCCCTCGGCGCCTGAGGCCCTTCTGGAGTGCACGGAGCGAGCGGTGCGTCCACCTCATGCCGGAAGCCGGGTCCCCGGCGGTTGTGTCCGCCAACAACTCCTTCAGGGCCCTCATGATTCCGGGGATTTGATCTCCACGCGTTTACGCCCGGCTCCGGGGCGCCGTACACGGCCCACCAGGGCCGTCTCCTGGTGGTACAACTCGCGACGACCTCGGGCGATGGTGTTGCGATCCAGGCCTGTGACGCGCGCCAGCAGGCTAATTCCCCCGCGGCCGTGCTGCTGGGCGAGGAAGCCGACAACATGGCGCCGGATCCGCTCGTCAGCACAAGCAACAAGACGATTGATGGCCTGGTGCTCCTTAGCAACGGCCCCAGCAGGTTCGCGGCAACATATGGGGCAGTCACACCGATGAATGCCCCGCTCATGGTTCTCCTTCGTCTTGGCCATTACTCCTTACCTCCCTGCAGCCTAGAGAGAGAGGGTAAGGCGATTGTACCACAAAAATGCTGAAGTTATTTTTGAACACCGGCTAAGTCGACACCTCCAAACCAGCGGGCAGCAGTTCGTCCTTCTCCTGGTGGAAGTCGTCCTTGGCTTCGGTCAGAATCCGACTGACTTGGCCAGCGGAGATGTCGATGCCCACTTGAAGCAACTGCTCCATCAGCAGGGGCTGGGTAACGTGCTGGTGGTGATACTGGTGGATGATGAAACAGATCAGGTTCGGTCCAAAATGACTATGGTTCTGGACGTGGTCGGGCAGTGGGGCTACCAGGTTCTGGCCGTCGGGACTCTACCAGCGTTCGCGGCGGTAACGGATCACCCGCGCCTGGAAAATCAGCTCCTGTACCACGAAGTCTTCGTAACCCTTGAAGATTGACCCTGGCGGCCGGTTGGGCAACGGAATCAAGAGATCCTCGGTGATGACCAGTTGGGAGGTCTTGGGCCGCTTGGCTGATCCAGGCCTCTTCTGACCGGGGTCGCGAGGTGGCCGGGGAGGAGCTTCGAGAGGACTGGGGCCAATCACAGGGCGGGTTTTCAGACCCTTCAGACGGGCGATTTCGTCGTGGAGCTGCTGGATGATTACCTGCTGCTGTTGGATCAGATCCACCAGTTGTCGCACCAAGGGGGTGCATTCAGATTCCGGTATATCGGGCAGTAACATGGCTATATTCTACCAGCTACCAGCGCATTTTACCCGGGATTATTGAGGAGTTACTTTGCCAGCCACTAAGACGTTTCCCGATTATCGTTTACGTCAACGCCAATTTTGGCTTTGATCGTCGCGTTTTCACACCCCTCGCGCATCCGCAAGTTCCTCTTGTGCACCGTCACCGCATTGTCAAATTGCCAGGGGGCCGCGGGGAACGCACTTCCCCATTTGACAGTATGCAACACGATGTCAACTCCCGCCGGGCTCTGTTTCAAGAATCCCGGCGCTGCCATCCGCACGATCGTCACGCCGCCCCCAGCCGGGAGAACCACGCGAAACCGATAGGTGCGTCCATATCATGTACCACTGTCGTGATCGTGGACGTAGCAGAAACGAGCTGCGTCTGGCGCTCCCCTCAGCGACCATCCTGGATTAGGTAAGGGGTGCGGAATTCCCGGAATTCTGTCCGCGGAACTCTTCGTCATCGTCGAAGATTCGCTCCCGGTCGTGACCGCGGTTCAGGACGTGGTAACACGCTTCATCCGTCCACTGCTGCCTGCACAGGGGGCGTGACATCGGATCTTTCCTGTGTGCGATTTCGAGGGAGTCTCTGCAAGTTCATGGGGTGTTTTACACAGAAGTCAGAATGCGTGAATAGTTTACGTACAGTGTCACCTTGTTCCCCCCCTTGTTCCCCCCCTTGTTCCCCCCGTGTCACCTTGTTCCCCCCGTAAGAGTGAGAGACATCCTAATCCCGTAACGATCTACTGGCCTCAACCAAGTGCTCGCGAGCTTCATTCAAGACGGCGAGGAATTCAGACTTTGCTCCCGCCCTATGCAACACGACTTTCCCGGGTTCGGAGATACATGAGCCGGCCAGTTGGAGGGGAAGGGACCATTCAGCGTAACACACATCCCTAATGCGAGACTTCGTCCCTTCGTCATGGGCTCGAACTCCCAAACGTCCGCGACGCAGCCCGGGCCGCCATGAGTCAGGTGCGACCCGATCCTGTACATTACGTAGCTACTCTCATCGATCTCGACCTCGCGTAACATGCGCCCTGGATATCGGGCCTCCTGTCCCGTGTGTCCTTCGGGTGCTCCGCCATGAATCGCTCTCGGTTTCTCTCGCATTCCTGCATCCGAGACTAAACTTGTCTCCCAATCCCGGCCTGAGGTTATTGAGATCGCGCGCCATGTTCCTTGATACCCCTCCGCGCCAGCCATCCACCCGGCGTATCGAGCCTCACGTTCCTTCCAATCGGGGACTATCACCAGCCAGTGAGCGGTTAAGGCAGTCTCGAAGGTCGACCGGAGAAGAGGCCAGGCAGAAATCAAATGTGATCCTGGCTTGGGGATCATGGCT
>CAWFAF010000090.1:0-279677 GCA_963813575.1 uncultured Planctomycetaceae bacterium | reverse complement strand
GCCCTGCGGCGTCCCCTGCTTTGGCCGAGAGGCTTTCGTGCGACCGTTTTCGTCGGTCTCGATCACGGGACTCTCCAACCACATGCGGATCAACTTCAGAACCTTGCCATCGGCAATGCGTCGCTCCAGGCATTTGATCAAGGCATCATGAGGGATGGTATCGAAGTACGACTTCAGGTCGGCGTCATACACCTCCGTGAAACCGGCCGACAGGTACTGACGAATGGCGTCGATCGCTTGATGGGCATTTCGACCCGGACGAAACCCATACGAGCTGTCCAGGAAGTCTGCCTCAAAGATCGGCTCCAGCACCAGCAACACTGCGGCTTGAACGATGCGGTCTCTGACCGTTGGTATACCAAGCGGTCGCAGCCGTCCGTCCGGCTTGGGGATGTAGACGCGCTTCACCGGTTGCGGCCGATAGGTCCCGGTGCGGAGTTCCTCCTGCAACTCCCGAAGGAAGGCATCCAGATCAGGACAATTGTATATGTCCTGGCAGGTTACGCCATCCACACCGGGAGCGCCGTTGTTCTTCAGCACCAACCACCACGCAGCACGCAACACGTCGTCCCGGTAAATTCGGTCATGCAGAGCATAAAACCGGAATCCGGGCTCCTGCTTGGCCTTGCGGGCCAGTTTCCATCTCAGTTCAGAGACTTTCTGCGGCAGCAAGATCCCGGACTTCGTTTCTGGCTGAGCCAGTTGCTCGTCCCAGTTCAAGCCACCGTGTTCTTCCGTAGTGGGATTTTGGTCCAAGCGGATCTCCTTACGTCTGATGAAAACAATTCAGACGGCAGGGGTCCTTCGCTCCACGGGAGTTACCCCGCTTCGTCGCTACTATGGCCCCCTCCGACTCCCGCCCGCGTCCGGCGCCGGTTATTGATTTCCGTCCCCAGTTGCTCGGACCCATGCCATGGGTCTTTCGCACGCGGGCGGGCCTCTCAGGTTCCTCGCGGATCTTTCGACGCCCGCCGTCCCCTCTCACCCCGGGTAGCCCATCCGCTGCACGTGCTCGTTACTTCACGGATGGTGTCTGGTTTCGCCCCTAGTGGAAGGTTGACCACTACCTCTAGTATAACGAGGCCGAAACGGGTTCGCTTTCGCTACGGCTGACGTCTACGCCTTCTTGGACTCCGACGACGAGGTTGCCCGCGTCGCCGCCGAGTCGGCTTCATGGTGAACGAGCAATTGCCATGGTCAGTACCTTTCAACTGACAAGATCAACGAGACTTAGCCTGACGAACCACCTGGTGTACAGATGCTGGAATTTCGCTGGAAAAGTCTCATTTAGTCTCACTTTTGGGGACCCTCGGCGTGCCTTCCAGGCGGCCATGCTCACTCAGCATGTCGTTGCAGCAACAGGAGATAGGGCCTGAGGCTCGCCCGCCCAGGCGGCCCAGGAACCGCGTGGGACAGGACGCCCGAAAAGTCCCACCGCCATTTCCACGCCTCTCCGCTCACGGAGTCGTTTCAGGAAAGACCGCGAGGTGGACCGAGCGGCGATCGAAGGGGACGAAGCCGGCTGCTTCGTAGAGGCGGGTGGCGGGGTGGTTGCGAAGGTTGACGGCCAGCTCCAGGCGCGAGACGTGAGGGTGCGCCAGGTCGAGGGCCTGCTGGATGGCGGCACGGCCCAGGCCGCGGCCGCGAGCGGCCTGAGTGAGACCAAGATAGACGACTTCCCAGACGTCGCGATCGGGAACTTCGGCCAGCAGCAGAACCACTGCGGCCTCGGGCTCGCCTGGTACCTGACCCAGTCGCCACCGTTCCGGGACAAACCGCCCGGTGGCGCGGTGGCCCTCGATCACGTCGTCGAGCGAGCGCACCCCTTCAAGCTCGGGCATGTCGAGGCTGGACGCGTAGGTTGCTTGCAGGATCGTGCGGAACTCGGCCTCGTGGGCGGGGTTGAACGATCTCCACTGAAGCTGGGGCAAGGGGTCGGCGGGGTTTTCGAGTGGCGGCAGGGGGATCTTGGTGTCGCGCTCGAGGTAAAGCAGCTCGGTGACTCGCGGCATGCCGCCCCGGGTAAGGTCAACGGCGCCCAGGCGATTGGCCGATTCATCAAGTACCGCCTGGGCAATGCGGAACCCACGCGATCGGAGGTTGGCCAGGGCCGCTCGTACCAGGGCGGCGGCTGTTGCTCCCCGCCAGAGGCTCAACGAGACCTCGGGAGCCCAGACCGCGGCCGCCCGGCCAGCCAGACCTTGAGTCAAGAGTGCGCCGATGATGCGGTCGGATGGGAAACCCCAACCTCCTGTCAACCCCCAGGACCGCTGCCGGGCGATCCAAAGGCCCGACAGATCAACCTGGCCCGATGAAACCTCGGAAAGCACGTCGGCGATTAGCCGCGGGCGCAGCGAGCTGGGCATGCGCTGGTACAAGACCTCCAGCGCCGTGGCCCGCTCTCCGGGAGGGCAAAGCTCGATGTGCGGGGTAAATCGGGTCATGGCCCGTCCCCTCGTCGCTCGCAACTGAAAAAACGTGCGAGCGGCTGATGGTTGCGAGTCCGGGATTGGAAGCGAGTTGAACATCGGCAAGCCGGGGCGTCCGACAAGGCCGGTTGACAAAAACGCAATGTTTTACCAATGATTAACGAAGGGTGGAGGGGAGATTACCTGAGTCAGACGCGGGGCGTTTTCCTCTCCGTACTCCCGTCCAGCGCGACCGCGACGCGTCCTTTTTCCATTCTGGAAGCCAGGTTCGGTCGAGCTAACAGGAACGGCGGCCGGCGCTCGGTGAGGAGACGCCCGGGAGAATCGATCGGCGCAAGGTCATAAAAAACTCCAACGCCAGCCGGGGCTTCTTCGTATCATAATCCACGTGGGGAGGTCACGCGAATGCGGAAGTCGGTCAAGAACGGGCCTCTGCCCGACACCGACGCCCCTGCCCAGGGCGGGGATGAAGTGGACGACTTGACGTTAGGGGCGGCCTGCCGCGACCGCGCGGATGGCCAGCCCGGAACGATTGCGGCCGCGAAGTCCTTGGCTGCCGGGCGGGTGCCCGCGACCGGTTCTGACGACGAGGCGAACCTTAACGACGCTTGGCTGGTGGAGCGGGCGCGGCACGCCGACCATGCGGCCTTTGCCATTCTGGTTCAGCGGTATGAGCGTAAACTGATCCGCGTGCTTGCCCGGTTGGTTCGCGACCCCGAACTGGCCCGAGACTTGGCCCAGGAAACCTTCTGGCGCGTGTATAGCCGTCTCGACCGCTTTGACACTGCAAGGCGGTTTGGTCCCTGGCTGTTCCGTGTCGGGGTCAACCTTGGCCTGGACCAGCTTCGCCGCGTTCGAGCCGAGCCTTTCCCACCTGCATCCATCAATCGCGCCCCTGGTGATGGCCGGGTGCCGTTTGAGCTTCCCGATCCGGACCCCAGAATCCAGGCCGAGCTAGCCCAGGAAGTCCAATTTATCCTGGCACAAATGCCGGTCTCGTACCGTACGATTCTGGTGCTTCGAGATCTTGAAGGATTCTCTTCCTCGGAGGTTGCGGCCATCGTGGGGCGTCAGGAGGCAACCATTCGCTGGCGCCTCGCCAAAGCCCGCGACAAGTTTCGTGAAATCTGGCAGCGCCGTCAGGAAGGGGTGCGACAGGAGGCCAAGGATGGTTAACCACCGCAAAGGCACGATGATGGGCACCGCCTCCTGTGAATGGGTTCGGCAAAGGCTTCCACTCCTGGTGGAAGATGCCGATGAACCGCGCGGCGATGGCGATGACCTGAGCGGCGCGGATCGCCACCAGATCGTGCTCCATACAAATGCATGCAAGCTTTGCCGTGAATACCGTGCCAGCCTGGAAGCCGCTCTCTCGCTGCTGGCCGCCGGCGCGGCCGAGCCGCCCGTCGAGTCAGGTTTCTCAGCTTCGATCTGGCCCAATCTTGAGATGCGGATTCAGCGGCACCACGAGCGATCTGAATCGAAGTGGCGGCAATGGCTCTGGAGCGTCTGGCCCGTCGGGTTTCGAGTCGCAGTGGAGCGGCTGAGCCGTGGATGCGGTCGTCTTCGAGGCGAAGTTCCCCTTCAGGTTGCGTGGCTTCGAGATTCCCTTGACGAAGCCTTTGAGGCTCGTCTTACCAAGCTGACGTCACACCTTGGCATGGACTCGGAATCCGCTCTTCGCGGCCCGCTGCTGAAGCTGGGCTACAGCTTGGCGGTCGCTTTGCTTCTGGCACTTGTCGTCACGCCCATGGTCCATCGCCGTCAGGTTCAGGCCGAGGCCCAGATTGCCGCCAACGCCGCCCCGATTCCGAACGATGAATTTCTGTGGGCTGAGCTTGTGGACGAACCCGATGACGCAGACAGGGCCATCGGCACCGGCTTGCCTGTGCACGCTTCGGATACGCTTGCCCAGGCTGACCGGGTGCAGACCGCCGAGCCCTTGACCACCGGCCAGAGCGCTGGCCCCAGTGCCAAACCGCCGGTGACCGTGGCATCTCCGCGTCTGGACTTCGATCTCGAACAAGGCATCCCCATGCCGCCGGATGCGCGTGGAAGCAAACCAGCCTGGTGACGCCCCGGGCTCATGCCGGCCAAAGACGCTTCGCCTGGCCTTGGTTGAGATCCGCTCGTGAGGGAGAGAAGGTGCGGGGTTATTTGCAGCATTCGCGGCGCGAGGTTCAGAACTTGACGTTTCGAACGGTCCTCAGAACCGGTAGGCATGGTGAGAAACGGTGATGCCAGAGCGCCCATCCACTTTCCCGAAGCGAGTTGCCGCCTGGCTGTTCGGCGGCACGGTCTTCGGCTTGGTGGTGGCGCTGGGGATCTGGGCCAGTACGAAGCTGGAAATCCCGCTGCAAACGCACGCCCTCACCAGTGCGGAAGGGTCGGGGAGGCCTGCGCTTCGAGTCCGCGACTCATCGACGCGTACAAGTCTCCAGGCGCGTGAGGCCAAAGAAGGTCGGGACGCTGATCTTGAGGATGAGGAGGCCCAGCACCGTACCGCCGCCGCGCCCAGAGCGGTCTCGTCGCGGCGCTCGTCCAATACCGAGACCAAGGAATCCCAGGATGATTCCACCCTGGAGCGACTGGAACGGCGCGTGGCCGCAGGCATGGCCCGAGCGCGTGAATCGGTTGTCACGCTGGAATACGCGGCCACGGACGGGCCCGCGGACTCGCGCCGGGTGGCCACCGGCGTTGTGATCAATACAGACGGTGATGTACTGTCCGTGAGAATTGACCGTCCCACCGGCAGTCAGCCGGCCCGCCCCGGTAGACCTGCGACAAAGACTACGGCACCGGCGCCGATCGTGGCCCGCGATGCCGTGGGGCGCCAGCACATCGCGCAGTGGGTCGCCGACGACCAGGAAAGCGGCCTGACCCTGTTGCGAATCTCCCCCCGCACTGTTCGGCCGATCAAGCTCGCGACCGAGCGACCCGCGCTGGGAAACCAGGTCGTCGTCATCGGTAATCCGTTCGGCCTGGGCCATACGGTCAGGCGGGGACACATCGCGGGGCTTGACCGCGCCTTGAAGCTCAGGTCGCGAGACATTGGTGGGCTGATCCAGGTGCAGGCTCCCTTGTATCCCGGCGACAGCGGCGCGGTGGTGGCCAACTTTCGCGGTCAGTTGCTGGGCTTGATCCGGAGCGGCCTGGCGATCCCGGTCGCGGCCAATGATCGGGTGCGGCACCGAGCGAGACAACGACTTCGGCTTCGCGATCACCGCTCACGATGCGCTCTGGGTGGCCGATCAGCTTCGCGCCCACGGCCGTGTCGATCGTGCTTACCTCGGGGTGCGGTTGGAACCTTCCGACCAACCAGCGAGCCAATCATCGGCGGCGGCGCCGAGGACGATGCTTCCTGAGCGAGCTGACGCGGCCAGGCCGCGACCGCAGAACGAACTGGATTTCGCCGCGGGCCTGGAAGGGGCCTATCTGTACGAGGTGTTTACCGGCACTCCGGCCGCGCTTGCGGGCCTGGAGGCGGGAGACTCGATCGTCGGGCTCGATGGCCAGCCGATTCGCTCTTTCCACGATCTGACTCAACGGCTCGACCGGATTCTCGCGGGGGCGGAAGTTCGCCTGAACGTCCTGCGCAGCCGTGGACCAAAGTGCCAGCGGATGACGTTCGACGTACGAACCGGCAGCCGAGCCGACGTCGTCCAATATGCCCAGGTTTCACCGGCCGCTCCCGAGGGCTCAACGAATCCATCGCCCACGGCTGAATCGGGAAGCGTTCCCGGGGCCGTTGCCGCCGGGACCGTTTCCGCGCCCTCGCCTTCTGCCACGCCAACATCAACACCTACGCCCGCATCACCACCTTCAGCGCCCGCTCTGACAGGAACTCCCACCGGGGCACCGGCGGATTCAGGCATCGCTGTGGCCGCTTCACCCTTGGAGGGGCCAATTCACGAGCAAAAACCGCAGGCTGCGCCTACCGCACCGGAGGCCAAGCCCAAGGCCAGTGAGCTCCAGGCTCAGACTCAAACCCAGCAACCCGGCGAAGTCCGGGGCTCGGCTCCGGTATTGATCCCGGCCCCAGCCCGCAGCCCACTGCGGGCGGCCGTTCCGCCCCCCCAGGCCGAGGAGCTCCGGCTCGCCTTGCCCCGGGCCGTGACCGACCGCCTGCAAGAGCTCGAACGCCGGCTCGAAACTCTCGAACGCAGACCAAACCCCACCTCGGATTCCCGGCAACCAGGTGGCGCAGCACGCCACCCGTGATCGGTCACATCCGCGATGCCCCGATCTGGGCGGCGGCTCGTGCAGACGGTATCCTACTTCTCGACTCTGCGAACTGTCAGCATGCCCGCGATGCTGCGCAAATTGATATCAACTTATAGTCCCTCAACTCCTGATCCATGAAACGCGAATTGACCTTAGAGCGATCTTCAGGCGATTCCGGCAGGGGGGCAATCAGCATCGCCAGGATCCCCGGCGTGAGCGCGCTCTGGAGAGAGACGAAAGGTGATCCGCGGGTCACGATCGCGGTCGTCGATGGGCCCGTCGATCCAGCTCACCCTTCGCTCGTGGATGCCAGGCTCGAGATTGTTGCAGGTCTGGCGCCGGTCATGCCGGTCATGCAGGGCTGGGCCACGCGGCATGGAACTCAGGTGGCAAGCTTGATCTTCGGGGGACATGGCGCACAGAGCAGCGTCGCGGGCGTGGCGCCGGGTTGTCGAGGGCTGCTGGCGCCCGTGTTTCGTGACCAGGTGCGCGGCCAAGGCCTGGAAGGCCGGGGGTGCTCGCAGCTTGACCTGGCGCGGGCCTTGCTTCAGGCGGCCGAGCACGGAGCCGACATTATCAATGTCAGCGGCGGCGAGCTTGCACCTGGAGGCCGGGCGAGCGCCATCCTGACCGACGCCGTCAGCCAGTGCGTGCGGCGTGGGGTCTTGATCGTGGCGGCGGCCGGCAATGATGGGTGCTCTTGCCTTCATGTGCCAGCGGCGCTTCCGGGAGTGCTGGCGGTCGGTGCGATGACGCTGGGCGGCGAGCCACTCGAGAGCAGCAATTGGGGAGAGACGTATCGCTCGAGTGGGCTCCTTGCCCCTGGCGCAAACCTGCGAGCCGCCGTTCCGGGAGGGGACGTGACGGCCGTGAGCGGCACCAGCTTCGCGGCGGCAGTCGTCTCTGGCGTGGCAGGGTTGTTGCTCAGCCTGGCCAAAATGCGGGGATTGCGCTGGAGCGGTCAACAGGTCAGGCACTTTTTGCTTGACTGGGCTCGCAAATGCCTTGAAGATTCCTTACCGTGCCGGCAGCGGCTTGCCGGCCGCCTTGATCTTACAAAGGCCGCTCTGGTTCACCCGATGAAGGTTCAGCCTATGAGCGATCATTCCGTCGGCAGCCCTGTTGATGTGCCCGACGACGACGGCGCCGCACCCTCTTCGACGTCGGTCCAGGCTCCTGATCTTGCCGCGGGGGTGATTGCCTCGACGGGGGCGGGCTGTGACTCGTGCCGCGCAGGACCGCGACGGACCCCTTCGGTCCCGGGAACGTGGTCTTCGCGCTGGGCCACCTCGATGTTGACTTGGTTTCAGAGACCCGGCAGTTTTCTCTTCAGCAGCATCTCTGGGAATTCCGCCACAAGAAGCATGGCGTGCCGCACGATCCGACGCGGTTGCCCAATCAGACTGAAGCGAATCCGTTCGATCACAGTCAGTTGCTCGAATATCTCGAAGACGAGGAAAACGGCTGGGACGCGACCGCGGTTCACTGGGTCTTGAAGCATCACCAGACGCCCATTTACGCCATCACGCCGAGCGGGCCCTTCGCGCACAAGATTTATTCTCTTCTTATCGAGACGATGCGCGAGCAATTGGCGGATAAGACGGACGATCGGGTGGAATGGGTGTCAATTCCCGGCCGCCTGGGTGGCGTGGCGCGTCTGTATCACGGGCAGAGCGTGCCGGTCATCGTGCCCGAGCCCCGAGGGATGTATAGCTGGAATCTCGTCAGACTGGTGAAAAAGATTGCCGGCAAAGGTGATTCGCAAAAGACGCAAATGGTTTCGGAATGTCTCGACCGCGTTTATCACGACATGTGCAACCTCGGCTTGACCGCGCATGACCGGGCGATCAACTACGCGGTTACCAACGCGGCCCAGGTGGGGAACGTGTTTGATAAGGTCGTTTCCACCGGAGAAGCCGTGGCGCTCGACACGATCGACGCCGAACCAAGCTCTCACTGCCCTCCAGGCTCTGATTGCTGGGACGTGACCCTGTATTTCTTCTATCCTGAGCGTCCCACCCAAAGCACGCGGCGAGCCTACCGCTTCTCGGTGGATGTCGGCGACGTCGTCCCCGTGATGGTCGGCCCGCTTCGCTCATGGTATGCGCGGTAATGCAAGCTTCCAGGCTCGCGGACCACGTTCTCGAACAATGAGTACGCTCCATGAAGACATCTCCTGAAGCTCGCCGGCTGATAGTCCGTTCGAGGCCTATCTCGGGCAGACATCATTGCTTCATCGCGGTGGTCCTGGGATCTCTGATCACGCCGGCCGCGGCCGGTCAGACCGGCAACACCCAACTCGCCGGCAAGTCCCCATCGCTCGTCCTCTTCGACGGCAAGAGCCTGGACGGCTGGAAGCCGGTGGATTTCCACGGCGCGGGGGCAGTCAACATCCAGAACGGCGCCATCGTCATTTCAGCCGGCCGATCGATGACGGGAATCACCAGCACCCGTAAAGATTTACCCAAGATGAACTATGAGCTGAGCTACGAGGCGATGCGGCTGTCGGGCCAGGACTTCTTCGCCGCGGCCACGTTTCCCGTCGGCTCGTCGTTCATCACGCTGGTCAATGGCGGCTGGGGCGGGAACGTGACCGGATTCTCCAGCCTGGACGGCATCGACGCCTCGGAAAATGACACCGGTCAATTCGTCAAGTACCAGGACAAGACCTGGTACAGATTTCGCGTTCGCGTCACGAGCGAGGTGATCCGCTCGTGGATCGACGACAAGGAACTCGTCGCCGCCGACATCCAGGGCCGCCGGATCAGCACACGGATCGAGATGCGCAGAAACCAACCGCTGGGCTTCGCCACCTGGGAAACCAGCGGCGCCCGTGCGCAACATCTCCATCCGACCCCTCACGGCCGCCGAGGTCGCGGTCAACAACAAGCTGAACCAGCAGGACCAGTAACCCAGGCTCAGGCGCCGAGCGTGCGCTCGAGGTCGGCAAGGATGTCGGCCATCGATTCAAAGCCGGGCAGAAATGCGCTCCGCTCTTCATCGCTGAGCCAGCCGAGCACTTTTTTCTCGGCCGAGATGACCGTCGAATGGTTGCGGTCGCCGAAGTAGCGGCCGATCTCGCTGTAAGCCGCCCCTGTGTGTTTCCGAGCCAGGTACATGGCGACCATCCGAGGATAGGCCAAGGCCCTCGCTCGGCTGTCGGATTTGATGGCGTCGGCGTCGATCTGAAAGAGCTGGCAGACCGCGCGCTCGACCTCGCGAAGACCGACCGACTGTGCCGTGTGTCGGATCGTGTCCCTCAAGGCGGTCCTGGCCAATGTCAGATCAAGCCGCTTACCGGTCAAGAGGGCGTGGGCGATCACGCTGTAGAGCGCCCCTTCAAGTTCGCGCACGCTTGTCCGCAGATGCTCGGCAATGTAGTCGAGCACGGTGGCCGGAACACTCACGCCCCGGGCCATTGACTTGGATTGGAGAATGGCCCGCCGCGTGGATAGATCAGGAGTATCCAGCTTGACGACCATTCCGCCCAGGAATCGGGTCGCCAGCTCGTCGGACAAGCGAGCGATCCGCCTGGGATGCTGGTCGGCGGAAAGGACAATCGGCGCGCCTTTTTCGATCAGGGCATTGAAGGTATGGAGGAACTCGTTTTGCGTGGCCCGGGTACCGGCCAGGAAATGAATATCATCGACGGCCAACGCCCCAGCGCCGCGATAGCGGGCGCGGAACGATGCCAGTGCGCCGGCCCGCATCGAGTCGAGAAAGCTGTTGGTGAACGCCTCGGCAGTGATGAGCAGGACATTCAAGCCCGGGTGATTCAGCCGCAGGCCGTGAACAATCGCCTCCAGAAGATGGGTCTTGCCCAGGCCCACACCGCCATGGATCACCAGCGGATTGAACACCGAGCCGGCCGTATGCGCCATCTCACGCGCCGCGGCGTGGGCCAGACGGCTGCCCGGACCGGTCACAAAATCGTCGAGCCGTCGAACCAGGCGGGGTACTGGCCCCGCGACTTGACGCCTCGGCAGGCTTTCATCCCGAGTCAGGTCGCTGGGAGGAGAATCGGACCGCGATGGAAAGAACCGGTCGGGACTCGCCGGCAGTGGGGCCGGGGACGTCAAGGGCGTCTTGGGATTGCCCGGCAAAGGGACTGTGACCGTGGGGCCCGCCTGCCGGTTGAAGCGGTCGGCATCGGGCTCAACGACATCGCCCAAGGGCGGCTCAGCCTCGTCCTGGATCGCGAAAGTTAGCCGTACCGGCCGGCCCGCGACCACCTGCCCCGCTTCGGTCAGGCTGTCGGCGAAATGGTTCTTGATCCATTCGCGAAAGAAGGCGCTCGGTACCTGTACTTCCAGGGCGCTGCCATCCCCGCTGAGCCCCAGCCGCACTCCCTCGCCAAACCAGAGCCCAAACCTCGGTTCACCCAGCCGCTCGGCGACCGCTGCGCAAGGCAGCCTCAATAGACCCCGGATCAACCGCCCGTTGTGGTCCCCGTTGGTGCGGATGTTCATATTGGGCTTGCCCTGGATGTGCCGCCATGATCCCGTCCCCCGCGCCCTCGTCCCTGTGGGCATTCACTCGCGTCGTTGCTGGGCGCTTGCTCTTGACGGCTGGAGCGGAACGTCCGAGAAAGCCGATCGCGCCGAAGATCTCGGGGGATCCCGTTCCATGGCGGTGCGAGGGCTTACAATTCCCGGCGCTGCCTGCCAGCCACGGACATATGCGCTCTGCGAGGGACATTGTCAAAGAGGGAAGATGGGTAAATCGCAGGGAAGGCAATCTGATAGGCGAGATCTGGCGGATTTGACGATCAAATTGACACCGACATCTGACATCCGACATCTGCCTATCCATACGCGCAGCTTCCCGACCCGCACTCGGGCCGGCCGCAGCCGTACTGGGCGCTGCTGGGCTGAGCGCAGATGGGTAAGGAATTCGATCGACCCGAATGAGCGGCAGCGGGGACGCTGAATTGCTTGGCCACTTCAATGTTGCCGCAGCGGGGGCAACACGCCACGTCGCTGGAGCTTCGGATCAGCGTCTCGAAGGTATGCTCGCAAGGCTCGCAATGGTATTCGTAAATTGGCATAACAGAAAGAATTCCCTGGCATGATTCGCTTGGGAGGATTCGGCAAGCCGCTACCAATCACATTCTGAAAGAGTCGAGCGGGCTTGTCAATGCCGGCTCGATCGGGCTAAATCATGTGGAAGGCAGAGGTTGAGTCAAGACGCCAGGAGGTCCAAGGATGATGAAGCGGCTGCGTCCCTTATCACGCCAGGAGATCCGGCAGCTCGACGTTCAGGCGGCTCGCGACCTGGAGCTGCCAACCTTGATCTTGATGGAAAACGCCGGCCGAGGTGCGGCCGCCTGGCTGACCGAGCTGGCTGGTGAGCTCCCCGAATTCCCTCGAATTTTGATCCTCTGCGGGCCAGGAAACAACGGCGGCGATGGCGGCGTGGTGGGGCGCCATCTGGACGCCTGGGGTTATCCAGTTCAGATCGTCTGGTTCGCACACAGGGCACAGCTGCGCGGCGACGCGGAGAGGCAGTGGGTCATTCTCGAGCGTTCAGGCGTCGATCAGACGGCCTGGTTTGATAGCCACTCGCGCGAACCCCAGCCCCAGCCTGCCGAGCTCGATTCCCTTCTCTCCGGCGCCGGCTGGCTCGTTGATGGGCTCCTGGGAACCGGCCTGACGCGTCCCATCGAAGGAGCTTTGCGCGCGGTCGTCGAGGCCATGAACCGCGCCGGCAAGCCGATCCTGGCACTCGACGTGCCCTCCGGCCTGGACGCGGACACGGGTGCGCCTCTTGGCGTATCCGTCCGCGCTCGTGCCACCGCGACCTTTGTCGCCCCCAAGCTTGGCTTCAGCGCCTCCGGCGCGGCCGATTACACGGGTGAAGTCGCCGTGATCGATATCGGCCTGCCGCGCTGTTTGCTGGAACCGTTCGAGTAATGACGATCGTGTCTCCTCGTCTGCATTTTTCCCGGCCTACTCAATACTTCGGCACATACTTCTCCCGCTCGGCATATTTGGGGTTGTGGTGCCACTCGTTGAGGATGACGCTGAAGCCACGGTCCAGGGTGTCCTGGGCAAGATCGGCCCAGGGGGTTTTGGGGTGCTTGGTGATGACGTCGCCGAGCAAGCGCCTGGCTTCGGCGTATTTTTTGGCGGTCTCATTCTTCGATGCGACCGGGTTCTTGGCGTGATCGACGACGAAGGTGACGGTCAGGTCGGGAGTTGACTGCTTGCTGGGCCGGGGGGGTTTCTGGGCGATCTGGGCCATGAGCGCCCGGTATTCGTAGGCCTTGACCTGGAAGGCGACCGTCTGGGCCAGGATCAGGTCGTAATGGGCCAGCCACCGCTTTTCCGTCTCGTGCTCGAGGGCCTTCTTGAAATCTTGACCTTCCAGCCGCTCCTGGACCTTGATCAAGACGTTCAGCTTGAAGGTGGCTTTTTCAATCTCCGGCAGGGCAGCCTGGGTGAGCTCGACGGGATTGATGGGGAAATTGCGGCGGTATCGGAAATCGCGCGTCTGGGTGACGATCTCATAGAGGCTGCGCCGGAGGTCAGAGCGGGTTCGGTTCTGGATATAGATCCCGCGGTTGTCGTACTCGGGGAGATACTCCTTGAGCTGGACGATCGAGTAGGCCTGTTCGCGCTGGCGAACGCGCATGAACTCTTCGCTGGGAAGAAGGAAGTAGATGCCGCCTGAGGCTTTGGTCAGGCGGGCGAGCTCCCAGGGGGCGAACCCGGAAGGCTGCTCGTCCCAGCGGTCGTAAAGGCCATCCCACTGGTAGATCTCGATATCGGCAGTTTCCGGTCCACGGTGGATCAGCGGGTGATACACATCCTTGGTGATCTTGTCAACGTAGCGGTGATGGGCAAACTGGTAGCCGAAGAGCGACTGACGGCCAATCACGTAGAGCGGCACCTTGTATTTCATGAGAGCTTGCCGAGCCTCTTCAACGTCGGCGCCATCGTCGCCCGATTCGTCGGTCACCAGCACCAGGATCATCCTCCGGTCCTTGCCGATCAGGCCGGCGAAGTTGTCGACGGTCTGGCGAATGGCCTGCATTGTGCTCTCGACACCCGACATGTCAGTCCTCAGCTTCTTGATAGCGCGGCCGATCTCGTCGATCTCGATCGTGGGCTTCTTGAGCACGAAGTCGATGTTCTGGCCGAAGCCGACGATGGCGTGGTTGAGCGCGCCGGCGTTCTTCTTGCCGGGCTCGATGTTTTTCTTGAGCTCGGAGGAGACACGGTCGAATTTCTCGAAGATCGTCCGCTTGTCGTCCTCCATGCTTTCCGATTCGTCAAAGAGCCAGACGACCGTTAGCTTGTGATCCTGGAGATGGCGCAGGATCTCACGGGCAAGCTGGTCGAGTGCGACGCCGATCTCCTGCACGTCGAAGACGGGGTCGCCGGCGATCTTGCCTCCGCCGTAGAGGTCGGCCGCGGGGGCGGCAGGAAGCATGCTCAGGGGCGAGCCGCCCAGCCCCTCGATCTTGAAGTTCGGCAGGCTGTTACCTTCGTTGATGCCTCGCTTGCCAGTCCCCCGAAACCTGGGGGTGGCCGAGGGTGCTCCGCCCCCGAAGGCGCTGGCTACGATGCCGCCACCGCCCTCGTCACCATCGCTCTCGCCGGCCATATCCAGAACCGGATCGGCGCTGGCGCCGCCATGCTCCTTGCCAACGGCCTCTTCACGCGGCATGTTGGCGGGATCGGCCCAGATGTTCATTTCTTCGCGCTCGCCCTGGCGGTATCCTGCCAGCGCCGAGTCGAAACTGATGACTTTCTGGATCGTGTCCTGGTTCGAGAACGTGGCCGCCGCCAGTGCCGAGAGGATGATGACGTGCACCACCAGCGAAACGCTCCACGCCGGCAACAGGTGCCGGAGTTGAGCGCGGTACCGCCGTCGGGACGTCAGTTTGAGAGCTCTCGGGGCCGCATGGCGATTCGAGGCCGTGGAATCGCCGGGTATGCTGGGTGAAGCGGCCGTTGTGCCATTGGTGGGTACTCCATTTCCTGGCTTGGGAGCAATGGCGTCGAGGTCAGGAATGATCGAGCTTTCGGCGCTGTCCGCGACGATGGTCGTCGTGGTACGAGGCCGCTCGGGTTTCGAACGACGCCGCTGCGATAGCCGCAGCCTCACCGGGGGATGGCACGCGCGGGGGGTGATACACCGGTGTCACTGACGTCATCGTCGGTCCATCACCCCCGCGTCGCGGTGGAAGCGGTGCTACGTCATCCGAAGAGCGATCATGAAGTTGAGGTGCCATGTCGCGTGGTTTCCTTCTTGGCCCGAGAATCGTGGGCTCTCGACCACGAATCTATTGTATCAAACATAGCCCCTCTCGTGACCTTGGGATCGAATGGATCATGATCGGTCGCGGTGTGGTGGGGCGTGTCCCAGGCTTTCTCCGGGTGCGCGGGGAGCTACAGCTTCGGCGGTTGCGCCGGCTTGGCCGCACTCATGTTGCGGTTCTTGCGCTGCGCGGCGTCGGCATTGTTCTTCTCACGCGGCCGGGGAGGGACATACCATTCCACCCACTTGAAGCCCAGGGGATCCTTGAGCTCACGCTGGGCGAGCAAGGCCCAGGGCGTCTCCGGATGCTCGTCGATCACGCGATGGAGCAGCGAATCAGCCTCGTGAGCGGCGGTCGCGGCCTTGTCACTGTATTGAATGGACGTGTCGCGCACGAGCCGCCACGCGTTGGCCCGGGGATCCTGTAAACTTGGGAGGTTCTTTCTTGAGCCGGGCACAGGCCGAGTTGTACTCGAAGCAGCGGATTTTCATGGCCAGCAGCCGGCCCCGGATCAGGTCGTAATGGGCCTGCCACCGGCGCGAGGTTTCGCGGTCGCGCCACTTGGCCGCGTCGGTGATCGGCTTGAGTGCCTCGTCAACCGTATACCGCGTCCGCTCGGCGATGGCTTGCTTGCGATGCCATGAACTCTTTGAATTCGGGGCTATCGACGGGCGGGAAATAGAGGGTCGGCATTCCCGGCAGCTTTTGCGATTGAGTGATCTGCGCGGCGCTTAATGACGGCCTGCCGTAAGGGCGAGCTCAGGACCGCCCTCTCGTACTGATCACGCCTGGTCCAATCAGGCGCATACTCTCGCATGCGGACCGGGTCGAAGCCCATCCGCCTGCCGGTGAAACGAGTCACGAAGTAGATACCGCCGCTGGCCCTGGCCAGCCGGCTCAGGGCATAGGGGCCAAACCCGGCCTCGATGAGATCGTACTGGGGCCCGTCATACCAGAAGGGTAGACTGATCTGCTCGAGCATCGCGCTTTCAGGTCCCTGGCGAACCGGCCGGTGGCGCCACAATTGCTTGGTCTTGGGATCAACGTAATCCATATATCCCATATTCCCGGCCGAAGACCGCCTGCGAGCCCAGGACATAGACCGGCACTTTGCCCTTCTGAGCCAGGTCGACGGCCTCCTCCAGCCGCCCTTCATCGTCGCCGACCTCGTCAGTAACCACGATGATCATCGGCTGGTACGTCTGCCCCGCCGCGTCTTTGTATCGGCCCCAGTGGCGGATGATCTCGGCAACGGTCGTGAAGGTCGACTCTTCGCCGCTCTCATCAAGAGGCACATCGCCGATGGCTTCAAGAATCTCGGACAGTTCGGCGGTTGGCTTGGGAGTCATGGCCTTGCGGTCCTTGCCGAACGCGATCACGAGCGTCAAGAGCCCCTTGTCGGCGGAAAGGTGGTTTTCGTCAAGCTGCCTGATGTGCGTGTAAACCGTCTCGATGTGCTTGCTCAGCCTTTGCCGCTCGGCCTGCAAGCTGCCCGAGGCGTCAAACGCCCAGACGACGAGCGTTCGGCCCCGCTCGAGCCGGCGCAGAATCTCGACGGCGATTCGATCGACGGCCCCTTCCACACCCCCCACGTGCTCGGCGCCATTGCCCTTGATCGACACGTTTTGCCCCAGCATCATCGCCGTCGGAAGCACCACCTCGGTGGCGCGCCTGACGTCCATCGGCGCGAGCTCCGGCCCGATCGCACCGGCGGCCTCGGCCGAGATGGGAACCCCGCCCGCCGAGATGGGAGCCGAGGTGATGGTCATCGCCAGGTTGGGTGCGAACGATCCCGCCGCCGGGATCATTGCCGGCGGCTGGGCCGTCTGGTCAAGGTCTTGAAACGTCGAATCCGAGCTGCTCAGAGCACTGTCTGGAACCTGGGCGCGAAACTCACGCTGCACGACCCGGTGCACCTGGTGGCCGACCAAGGCCAGACCGACCAGCAGTACCGCATGAGCCGTCAGGCTGACCATGTAGGCCGGCACTTCCAGATCGAGCCGATCACCTAGCCACTCGCCCAGCCATGGCATGCGCGCGTTGAGTTTTCGCAACAGGCGATCCCGCATGATCCGTCACTCCTCGCGCTCGAATCTCGCCGCCTCGGGCGCTGAACGCCCGGTCATCACCTCAAAGGTGCCCTGCTTCAATGTCGCCGTGCGCAGGCTATCCCTAAGATTGTAGAACCAGATTCCGCCGACGTGACAGCAGAGCCGTGGAGTTCATACGCTCTTGAATCCATTAATACAATCGTAATCAAACCAAGGATGACGCGGCAACTGATTTGCCGTTAGCCGCGCTGGCGGGGCCAGGTCACCGTAAGCCGCGGGGCGATGGACAGGCAGAGGGGGCAACCCAGGGCGTTGCTTTCACGGGGATGGAAACGAAAAGGGGCGGGCGTGGCGCACCGGTTCCTTGGCGCCCCGCCCACCCCAGGGGAGTGTCTCGGAGTGTTGTCTCAGGGCTGGGTGCGTTCACCGCGGACAGGCCCAAACCCGTGACGGAATGTTCGCCCTCGCGATCTCTCCCAAGTAGACTGACTACGAGTGGTTCCGTCGCAAGTGGCTCAGGAGAACGGTTCCTTCCGCATGGCGAAGTCGCGTGTTAGCCGGATGATGTTCTCGGCCCTTGTTCGATTCGGTCGTTCGTGCAACCGGCGATCGACCGCGAAAGGTCTTCACGATCGCCTTACTGTCTCCGTGCCCCTCGGTTGGCTGAATTATGACATCGAGACGCCGAAACGCAAGTTGGGCGTGGATGTCATTTGCGGTTTCACCAAGGGGCGGGTTATTCGGAAGTTGGGACCGACCTCGCAATCCGAGGCCGGGCACCTTCACTGCCCCCCCTGCTCCACCTTGATATTCTCCAGCCGCAGCGTGCTCTCAACCGGGGCGGTGCTTCCCTCGTTCCGGGTCATTCGATACCAGGCCGGCAGCCAGACGCCGTCGGTCTCGCGCCAGGTTTCCGTCGTCTTGCCCGACTGTTCGCGGTCGCCGGTCTTGATCGTGAAGGCGTATTCGCGCGGGAGTGTCTTGCCGCTCTCGGCCATCCAGACAACCTGGCGGACCTTGACCTCGCTCGACATCGCGCCATGGCCGCCGTGGTTTTCCATGATATTGCCGTCCTTGACGGTGAAGTCTTTGAAGAAGCCGTGCCCGGTCAGGGTAATCTTCGTGCCCCCGTGCGCAGCCTCTCCACTGATGGCGAACGTAGCTTGAGCCGAAGGCCTTGTCGAAACTGGCCGCCCGCGTGTGGGTGACGGTGCTGCCCACCGTATCCTGCACCAGTTTCTTGACTTCCTCATCGTCGCAAACGACTTCGACACCGCCGTGCGGCTTGGTGACGTCGGCCTTGAGCGACCCCTTCACGGTCTTGCCTTCGCGGCTGAGCGTGAAATCCGCCGAGAACCCCTTGAGGCTCTCGTTCCAGCGATAGCGGCGGTTGAAGGCTTCCTCCATCATCTTGCGCACCGAGCATCGTCCTCCGCGCGCGTGGGGGTGGAGAACCCCACGACCGCCATGCCGATGACCGCGAGCATGATCCAGGCGTTTCTCATGTCCATCCTCCTCGTCTGGAAAAAACACTCTTGGACCCGGGATCGAAGCAATGGCCGACCTGCTGGATCTGCCCGCTGCTTCGGTACTCACTGGCCCCAGGTCATCCAGGGTAAGCTCGTTGTTGAGCGCCGGTCAAATGAAAACCGACCCCAGGCGGCCAAGGCGGCCAAGGGGCATCCGGTTGATTCTGCGAAGGAGAACCACGTAGACTGCGTTCATCCCTATCGCCCAAGCCGGTTTTCGTCCTTCGTATCAGAAACGATGGGTCTACTCATGAGACGACCGATCCGAGGCCTGATCACCGCTGCGCTGGCTCTCGCGCTGACACGAGTCTTCACCCCAACCCTGGTTGCCGCGCCCCCCACCGAGCCAGGCCCCTGGCCGGTAGCGAAGGCCCAGGCATGGGCTGGTGAACATCCCTGGCTCGTCGGCTGCAATTTCGCGCCGAGCACGGCGATCAACCAGCTCGAGATGTGGCAGGCCAGCACGTTTGACCTGACCACGATCGACCGCGAGCTGGGTTGGGCCGAGGGCCTGGGCTTTAACAGCGTCCGGGTCTTTCTGCATCACCTGCCGTGGGAGAAAGATTCTCAAGGATTCCTCCACCGGATCGAGCAGTTCCTGGCCACGGCCGACCGGCACAAGATTGGCGTGATGTTCGTGCTCGCTCGATGGTGTCTGGGATCCGTTCCCTCATTCCGGCAAGCAGCACAAGCCGCGCGCCGGGCCTGCACAATTCGGGCTGGGTGCAGAGCCCGGGCGCTGGTGATCCTCAAGAACCCACAGCGGCATGACGAGTTGAAGGATTACGTCACCGGCGTCATCGGCCACTTCCGCGCCGACCGGCGAATCCACGCCTGGGACCTGTTCAACGAGCCCGATAACCCCAACCGATCAAGCTATGGCCGGTTCGAGCCGGCGAACAAGGCCGAGCTGGCCCTGGCGCTCCTGAGGAAGGAATTTGCCTGGGCACGCTCGGTCAACCCGACCCAGCCGCTGACGGCCGGAGTGTGGGCCGGCGATTTGACCAGCCCCGAACGGCTTTCGCCGATCAACCGGTTCATGCTCGACCAGTCCGATGTGATCAGCTTCCACAACTACAAGCCGCTGCCGGAAATGAAGCGCGACGTGGAGAGCCTGAAGCGGTACGGCCGGCCGCTCTTATGCACCGAGTACATGGCCCGGCCGGCCGGCAGCCGCTTCGACCCGATCCTGGCCTACCTCAAGTCCGAGCACGTCGGCGCGTACAACTGGGGCTTCGTCGCCGGCAAGACCCAGACGATCTATCCCTGGGATTCCTGGAAGAAGCCGTACGCCGCCGAGCCCCCCGTCTGGTTCCACGACATCTTCCGCCCCGACGGCACGCCGTATGACGCCAGCGAGGTTGATTACATCCGCAACCGGTGACCGGCAGGTAAACGGCATGACCGCCCTGATCCGTCCCTTGCAGACTCGGATGATCTGGACGACCTGAGCCGGTTCCTGACCGCGGGGTTCCATGCCGCCCCGGACGCCGACTTCGCCTTGCCCGCAGTGCTGCGCTGGAAGTACCTGGAGCCTTGGGATGATGACTCTTGATCAGGGTCCGCGCAGCTTTCTGGCGCGTGACGAGGCAGGCGCGGTGATCGGCCATATTGGAATTTCCCTGACCGCGTTCGAGGGCGTGGCGATCCCCGGAGGACCGGTCGCGACCTTGCACATGCTGGACTGGCTGGGATCGGCTGGCCACCCTTCGGTGGGCGTGAGCCTGATGCGCAAGGCCAACGACCGTGCGCCAACGCAGTTTGGTCTGGGAGGAGGCGCTGACGCGCACAGGGTCGGCAAGCGAGCGCGCTATGAGTTGAGGGGGTCGTTCTCCGTCTATCAGCGCGGTGCTCCGCCCCGTCGCACTGGCTGCGTGTCCCGGGCCTGGACCCGGCCCGCCGGTCCGCACGACTCGCGCACGATCTCATAAGAAGCTTTCCATGGCCTCTTCGGAAAGCAGGCACGCCCCTTGAGTGCCGCCGTGTGGCATCGTTTGACGATGGGTGGCTCGCGGAGATCGTGGGCGAGGCAAGACGACACGCGATCCTCACCGATCGCGCAGCGGCCAGGCTCAATCACTTCCTCCGATTCCCTCGGCAGGCGATGTCGGGCTGGGAATTGCTCGACATCGCCGGCGAGGCATGCGGCTTCGGGCTCTTGAACGTGATTCCCCAGCACCAGGGCCGAATCCGGATCGGCAAGATCGTCGACTGCCTGGTCGGAAGCACCGACGTGGACCTCTGGCACGCCGCGATCAGTGCCCTGACGCGCGAGCTGGCCAGACAGGGCGCCGACCTTGTGCAGGCCTTCGCCAGCACACCCTGGATGGCCGAGGGCCTGCGGCGAAGCGGGTTCGTCTCACGGTTCGACCTCGAGTTCAACCTGCGCGACCGGCAAGGCCTCATCCCCCACGGCGTCCCTTTTCATTTCTCGCCGCTCGAAGCCGATTATGCGTACACATGAGCAATGCGCCATGTAAGGCGTCGCTCGGCAGAGGCTGGCTATTGGGGCAGCTTGGGCCGGGTTCGGGATCGGGATCGGTCGGTGCTGAGGTCGCCGCCCCCGCTCGATTCTGGCCGATGGCGGAGGATTTCACCTTCCCTGAGATAAACGACAGCCTCGGCGATCTTGGAGGCATGGTCGGCGATTCGCTCAAGGTTGCGAGCGGTGTTGACAAGTCGAAGCCATGTGTTGATTCGCTCCGGGTATTGAACGATCTCCAGCTTGAGCAGCTTGAGTACCGAGCGATAGTGGCGATCGACACGCCGATCCGCGGCGATGACCGCCTGGGCCCGCGCGACATTGGCCTGGGTGAGGGCGTCCAGGCTATCGTGAACCTGGGTCAAGGCTTCCAGACCGAGGTTTTCCAGCGGTTGAGGAACGGGCAAGGCCAGCGGATCCGCGGCCAGCTTCTTGACGCGCTTGGCGATGTGCCGGGCCAGGTCGGCCAGGCGCTCCAGATCGCCATTGATCTTGAGCACGGCGGCGACACGCCGCAGGTCAGACGCCACGGGTTGATGCAAGGCCAGCACGCGCACGCACTCGCGCTCGATCTGAACTTCCCAGCGATCAACGGCGGGCTTCTGAAGCCTGATCTGGTCGGCGAGCTCGATCCGGCCGTCGCACAGGGCGTGGATGCTCTGGTTCAGTGCTTCTTCGACGACCGCGGCCAGTTTGAGGACCTCGGACCAGAGGCCCTCCATGTCGCGTATGAAATGGCGGCCCACCGTGACTCGCTGCTCGCCCCAGTCCCAGGCGGAGGTTGCCGCCGCGTTGCTTTCTTCCATCAGCCCAACCCTCGGTTGTCATGCGGGTAAGCTGTGCGCGACCAGAAACTTACCCGCTTGGTGCGCAGCCGCCGTGACCGATGGCGTCATTGCACCTGCACTCAAGAAGCCTTGAATCATCGAGGGACCGGATTTCCGGCGGTGTCGTTTACCGGTTGCCTCGTCACGGTGCCCAGGCGACGATTTCTCGTCCGCCAAAACAACTCTCCCAGGCCGATGTTAGGGAAATCAGAGCCTAAACACAACATCAAGTAAGCCAAATACTCGGTAAATTCTTAATTGCGTTCAGCAACAGATGTGGGCGGCTTCTTACGACTTCGAGTTCAGGCAGTAGGTTTCAGACTCACGGCCGCGCCCGATTCTCGGCCACGGCGGCGAGTTGCGAACCGGTCGTTCCACAAACAAATCCCCCAGTCTCCTGCCGGCGGCCAACAAAAGAAGGCGGCTCATGTGGGGCAGATGGTGGCGGACCTCACGCCCAGGATCGCCCACAGGAAGGATGACGTTGCCCGCTTGACGTTGTAGCCCCACTCGAACATCGCGACATATTGATGCAAGTGTTTTTTATTTACACCCCGGAACGGCCTGAGGAAGTTCCTCAGTCCCGTCCACAGCCCTTCCAGCGTGTTGTCGTGAACCTCGCGGATCCCATCCCCGTCGTCGTCCCGCGCCCACTCACCGGCCACGTGGCAGACCGTCGCATGGAGCCGGCCCATCTCGGGCAATCCGTTGTACCCGCCCCACTCGTCGGTGAAGACGCTCACCATCGGCCAGGTCGCTCGCATCACCACGCGGCGGAGCGTCTCGCCGTCGGCGTGCTCGGCCACCGTCAGCCGGACCTGGCCCCCCTCGCGACCGACGACCCCGCAGACCGGCGGGCGGTCGTTCTCCCAGGTGCCGTGCCCGCGCGCCTTGTTGCCCCGACGGCGCGGCGGGTCCTCCGGGTCGGTGTGCGGGACGCCTTTTTTCCCCCGCATTCTGGTAGGCCTCGTCCGCCTCCAGGACCCGATCGTCCAGCGGCATCCGGTCCCGGTTGTCGAAGGCCAGGCCCTGGAGCCGGTGTCGCAGCCTCAGCAGTTCCGGGCGGTCGCAGCCCAGCTCGCGGGCCAGTTGCGCGGTAGACACGCCCTGGGCGAATCCGCGGAGGATCAGGACCATCTCCCTGGGCCGCCGCTTGAGGCCGTGCAGGGCCGTCCCTGTGAAGGCGTTGAAGACCCGCTTGCAGTGCCCGCAGCGGAAGTCCAGGACCGGGTCGCGGCCCCGGCGGTGGACGATCATGCGGTCCGCGGCGTGACAGCGAGGGCAAGCCAGCCCGTCGGGGTGCAGCCAGCCGACGAGACGGTCATAGCAGGCTTGCTCATCCATCAGATCGGTGATCGGGAAATCCATGGCTGCCTCCGGCTCGGAACGATAGGGATGTGGGGATCACCCCGAATGTCATTGAGATATCGTAAGCTGCTGCCCCATAATGCCCTATCGCGAGCATGATAAATAGACAAACATCTGCATTAGTATAAATTCACGGTGCGGCGCTCCTCCCCGATCCACCATGAGGTCGCACGCATGTGATCATGGCGCCCAAAACGGACACAAAGCGGCTCCCTCTTCGATCTCTCTCGTGCCCCCGCCGTTCTGTCGTTCGCTCATCTTCAACTCCCTTACGCGACGGCCTTCCCTTCTAGTAGCCGCCTGCGCAGTTCCGCGCGCGTCGGTTCAGCCGATCGTACTCCTTGGGGCGTCGCTTCACCGCTCGCGGTTCCACCCGATCCGGCCGGTCGGGGTTGACCACGATCTTGGGCAACGCTTCGCCCTCGTGGGCCGAGCCCAACCACCGCAAGGCGTCGATGTGACTTAATCGCGCAATCGACATGTGCTGACGTCGCGACGCCGCCTGGAGCACGACCCGCACCAGGTTGTACACCAAGGCGAAAACATGAATCTCTTTGAGCACTCCTTCCACCGTCTTACACTTCAAAACATCCATGTTCATTGTTGTTTTCAGGTCGCGCAGATGGAGCTCCGCCTGCCACCGCTGGCGGTACAGCTCTGCCAACGCCTCCAGCGGATACAACTCCACGTCCAACAACGTCGTGACCAAGGTCACTTCCCGGACCCGAAACCCGGGCTGCCCCACGGGGTAGCGCAGCTCGCGCACCACCAGGAGCTCCGGTAATGTCGCGTACTGGGACGCGGTCATCCACTCCGGGCCTTGCTTGGGCTTGAGCCACTGGACCACGTGGTCTCTGGCCCCCAAGCGGTACAGCCAACGGGGCAGCCGGCGGCTACAGGTAGCCGCCGCGTCCCTGTCGGGGGGCTCCTCAAGCGGGAACTCGACCTTCTTCCTCTGATGGATGCGGAAGACGCCGAAGACCCCCTTGAGGCCCAGCAAGGCCAAGTGAGCGTACGAGCAGAACCCCCGGTCCCCCAAGCCAATGTCGCCGGGCTCCAGCGCGGGGTGCAGGTGCACGACTTGGGGCATGTCGCTACTCCGCAACGGCGACGTCAGAATCTCACGGAGCAAGCCAGTCCCCGCGTGAAAGAGGACCAGCAGGTGGGCCACTGGGAAACCGCAGCCCGGTTGCTGGTTGCCTGGCTGACCGAAGTGCCGTTGCAACTCGGGGGTGTCGGGCATGGAGCAACTCGAGCCGTCCATGATGAAGGTTCGGTGGCCCCGCCAGCGACCATCGTGGTCGAACCTGGTCGGCGCCGTGAGCGGGCAAGAGCGTTTCCGCCAAGCTTCGGAGCAAGCGCTGGAAAACCCGCAGGGGAAGTCGCCGCCGCGCCTTGCAGAAGGCCGAACCGGTGAAGGACGCATGGCTCTTGCGGGGCAGGTCATTGAGTGCGGTGTTGCGGTTGAGCACTTGGAGCAGGAACAGATGGAGTGTATTGGTGGGATTGAGCAGCCGATTCTTCCAGGTGTAATTCTCCGCGCGGCAGGCGGCATTGATGGCGTCTTTGTCCAGGAGCGTGGCCACGTCTTGTCGAATGCGGCCAAGGATGCTAACAAGTCGGTGATGCAGCTGCATTGGAGGGTCCTCCAAGAAGTACGAGGTGGTTCGATCCATCCACCTGTACGAAGGAGGGCCCTCTCACGTTCTACGTGTCGCAACTATCAGCCTCGTTGGACGTTGCGACCACAAGTCAATGACATTCGGGATCACCCCAGTATCGCCCGTCGGCACATGGCTGTAAACTACCACCAAACACCATCTGGCCCACATGAGCCAAGAAGGCTCCCTGATCGGGAGCCTCCCAAGGCTCGATAGTGGCGATGGATGTCGTTACCACGCCTGGCTTAATAATTCCGGCCTCGGAGGGGCGGACCGGTGCCGTGCAGGGGCATGTAATAAAGATCGGTCGGGATCTTGTCGCCGGGACGCCAGTAGCCCAGGTCATACTGGGCTTCCCAGGGCGGGTCCATGATCAGGTTGTAAGGCCAGGCGACAATCTGGAAGGCAAAGAGTCCCACCGAGAAGAAAGGCTGTGCCATCTGATTGCGCTGGGTGGTCTGGGTATGGTTGTCGACCGGGTAGGCGAGGAAGCGTCCGGTTGGGCCCAGGAAATGCTCGACGCTGTGGCCATAGCGTTCCAGCATGGGATCCTGGAAGTACAGGGGCATGTGGCAGGTTGCCGCCGCCGCCCAGTATTTGCTTTGAGGAGTCCACTCGCGGCGGGCGAGCGGTACCCAGTCTTCGGGAACGGGTATCGCCCGGATCGGGCGAGCCTCCGCGGGGCTGGGGGCACGACTGATGTCCACATTGGTCTGGGTCATGTTGCGGAGATCGGAAGACGCGTCGCGAGGGGTGAGAGGCGTGGCAGGCTGGGTCTGCCTGCGGCTGAGATCGTCTTCTTGCATCCGGGCGATCTCTTCAACCTGCCGCTTCAGCTCCGGGCGAAGGGTTGAAGGAGCATTCGAACGCTGGGGAATAAAGGAATCGGATGCAGGATCTTGCCTCATCTCGAAGTTCGGATGCGCCGCGGCGGCCGGTTCACCGATGAGCGTGCCTGCGGGGATGGCCGCTGCGTTTGGCGCTTCCTGGGCCGGAACCGGTGATGCGGCCGCGGGAGGTGATTCCCTTGGTTCCACAACCGGAGAGCCGGCTGTGGGAGAGACTCTCGCACCGGCAGCTTCCGCGGCACGAGCCAGAGTCGCCGGGGATTCACTCGCCGGCTTGAGCTCGGGAGTTTCCGTTGGCCGTGCCTCTGAAGAGACCGGGGCCGGATTGGAGGTGGCCGTCGGAATTGTCGCGTCAGAAGACGCCCGTGGCGTCGGGACAGCTTCGGGGACCGAGGCCGGCGAAGTTGCCTTGGGCGGCTGCATGGCCTCTGGTCCCGTGCCGGCGCTGGCAGCGCTGGCCCATTGGGTGGAAGCGCCGGCAAGTCATCCGCGGGGGGTGGCAAGGGCTCCGCTTGCGTGGCCTGGTCCGACACGCGGTTCCCTGATCGCGGCAAAGCAGGTAGCTCTTCGGTCGCGGCCGCCACGGCAGGAACCGCGGGGCTCGCCGATTCGGGAGGGGCCGGGGCAGTGGTCTGCGAGGGTTCGGAGGTCTTGGCCGATGAAAGCTGTTGACCCTCATGACCACGCTGGGGCTGCTCCGACTCGTTTCCCAGCGGAGGTAACGGAATCGAATCTGGATCGGAGGAACGCTGCTCCGGCGTCGGCGTTGGGTCGGGGGTGGGGGGGGCAGCGGCGGGAGCAGGAGTCGGGGCTGGAGCGGGAGCGGGTTTGGTACTGGCATCCGCCGGTGTTTCCAGATTGATCGGCGCGGGCGGCGTCAGAGAGGGTTCGGACAGAGCCGTGACGGCTGGTAGAGCGGCTGCCTCAACGGCCTTATCGGCGCTGGGGCTGGCCTTCGCCTTCGGGTCCGCGAGGCTGGACGCCGGCTTGGAATCACGTGGCGCCTCAGCCATGGGTTGTGCAATTGACGGATCTTGTGTTGCCGCGATCGCTGCGGCTGAAGGAGAAGGAGAAGCATCAGCCAGTGGATCCACTGCCGGATCAAGAGACGATGACGTTGGAGCGCCACCAAGCCTGTCGCCGACCGTGGGCTCAGACTTAGGCTGAGATTGAGTTTCGGTCAGGAGCGGAACATTGGCGCTAGCCGCCGGGTCTGAAACTGTCGCTCGGTCTTGATTGTTCGCGCCTGGCACTGATGGCTGGTCATTCGGCACCAGCGTGGGTAACGGTGATGCCAGATCGGCCTGGGCCGCCGCCGCTGCTTCATCGAGCTTGGCGGTTCCCGGCACGGGCGCGGCTGCATCGGATGGAGCGGAAACAGGCATAGCAGTACCGCTCGGCGGCGGTTGTCGCAACGCTTCATGGAGCTTGGCTTGCTCGGGGAACGCCAGGCCAGTCGGGACCGGGGTCACGGCCTGATTCTGCTGGCTGTCGTTGCCAGCGCGCGGCGCCGGGTGGGCCGCCTCGGCGGTCGTCCCAGAGCTGGTCTGCGGGCCGGCACCGGGGAGGTCGCCTGCCTCCGAGACTTGTGGTAGCTTGGGAATCTCTGGAAGTTGAGCGGGTTGGTCGGATGTCACGGGTAATGGCTTCGGCATCTCGCCTGCGATCGGCTCTGGGCTGGCGACGGCTGCTGAGGTTGCTGACGACGGGCTTGCGATTTCGGCCCGGGCAAGGCGTACGGGCTCGCCTTGCTCGTCTCCCTCGCGACTGGTGATTCGCGACGTGGCGGCAGCCGATCGGGGTTGAGCCGATGACGAACTGGCAGCGGCGATTTGCAAGTCGGACTTGGCGGCCACGAATCCGCCGGCCCGGTGCGATCGTTTGCTGATCGCGTAGGGTGTTTCACTCCCCACCGCTTCGCGAAGCCCGCGCTGGCGCGCTCGATTCCCTGCTTGAGCGAGAGCCTCTCCGCCTCGTTCAGCTCCTTCTGGCGGGTCTCCGCCTCGCGGAAGTATTTGAGCGCGCGCTCATATTCTTGGTAACTCAGATAATCTATCCCGTTGCGCAGCAAGTAGCGTGCTCCGCGTGAGGCTGCCATGCCGAAGATCGGATCGGCCTTGGAACCCGCCGGGGGCTCCGGAGCTGTCGCGGAGTCAGGCGTAGGCGCGGACTCAGACGCCGACGCCGACGCAGCCGCACCGCCCCGCCGGCTACTTGCCGAAGGCAGAAACTGCTGAGCCGAGACCGTTGAGGCCATGATGATGGCCCCAAGGATCGTCGTGGTCAATGCCGAAGATGTGCGACGCAAGCCACGCCTCCTTGCTTTCCTGGGACTTGCCCTGCCCGATGGGTCCGGCCGGTGAAAGACCTCATCGATCAAGGACCGACCCGCGCCAGCCATCTGGCACAGAGCCTCCCCAACCGGCTCGATCTCCCCGCGACTCGGATCGTGATACCGAGACTGATACGGATAGGCGCTTCCGAGATTCTCTATGCGAGATCGGAATGGACCGACACGTGAAGACTCACGGCGTCCGACTTTCTTAAAGAGACAATCCGACGTACCAATTTCCCTTCATCATCCGCGATTTGTCAGCCGTATTCCATTTGTCATGTGCCATGTGTCACGTTTCGCCGTCTGCCGCAGGCTCACACCGACCCTCGCCCCGCCTCATTCTCGCTACTGAAGCTCGAGTAATTGGGAGCTTCCTGGGTGATGACGATGTCGTGAGGGTGGCTTTCTTGAACCGAGGCCGAGGTTACCTGGATAAACCGGGCCTTGGTTCGAAGCTCCTCGATGGTTCGTGTGCCGCAATAGCCCATCCCGGCCCTTAGACCGCCGATGAGCTGGAAGACAAATTCGGCCAGCGGGCCTTTGTAAGGGACTCGGCCCTCAACGCCTTCCGGGACGAGTTTCTGATTGGGCGCTGACTTGGCGTCGGAGTTTCGGGTCGCCGTTTCTTGCCGGTATCGCTCGTGCGATCCCTTGGCCATGGCGCCGATGGATCCCATGCCGCGATAGGTCTTGAAGCTGCGGCCCCGGTAGATGATCGTGTCGCCGGGGCTCTCGGCCAGACCTGCGAAGAGACCGCCGATCATCACGCAATGGGCTCCCGCGGCGATGGCTTTGGTGATATCGCCCGAGTAGCGAATACCGCCGTCGGCGATGATCGGAACTTTCCCTCCCGCGGCCTTGGCCGTCTGGTAGATCGCTGTGATCTGGGGCACCCCCACGCCTGAGACGACCCGGGTCGTGCAAATCGATCCCGGCCCGATCCCCACCTTGATCGCGTCGGCCCCGGCCTCGATCAAGGCGCGGGCGCCCTCGCCGGTAGCCACGTTTCCCGCAACCACCTGGATGTCAAAGTCTCGCTTGATTCGACGCACGGTCTCGATCACGTTCTTGCTGTGACCGTGCGCTGAATCGACGATCAGAACGTCAACATCGGCGTCCAGCAGCGAGGAAATCCGCTCGTAATCGTGAACGCCCACCGCCCCGCCGACCCGCAATCGCCCCCGCGCGTCCTTGCACGCGTTGGGATAGCGGTGCAGCTTGTCGATGTCCTTGATCGTGATCAAACCTTTCAGTCGGTATTCATCGTCAACCAGCAAGAGTTTCTCGACCTTATTTTTCGTTAAAATCCGATCAGCTTCTTCCAGGCTGGTGTCGGCCGGGGCCGTTACGAGGTTGTCCTTGGTCATGACCTCTTCGATCCGGAGGTCGTTCGATTCGAGGAATCGAAGGTCGCGGCGAGTGAGAATTCCCCGCAGGCCGCCGTTCACGGTGATGGGCACGCCCGAGATGTTGTGCCCGCTCATGATCTTGCGGGCCTCGCCGACCGTAGCGTCGGGCGGCAGCGTGATCGGGTCGACGATGATGCCGTTCTCCGACCTCTTGACCTTGTCGACCTCGCGGGTCTGCTCCTCGATCGAGATGTTCTTGTGGATGACGCCGAGTCCCCCCTCCTGCGCCAGCGCGATGGCCAGCTCGGCCTCGGTGACGGTGTCCATGGGGGAGGAGATGATTGGCAAGTTGAGCGCGATCTTGGCCGTCAGTTGAGTGCGGGCATCGACCTCGCGGGGTAGGAACTCGGCATAGCCGGGCTCGAGCAAGACATCATCGAAAGTGATGCCCTGGTAGGCAATGCGGTCGTGCATCGGGAAAAGCTCCATTCCGGGCCCGACCGAAAGATCGAAACGGCACCACAAGACAAGAGGTGACGCGAGATCGAATTGACCAGCTCACCGACAGACAAGACAGGAGGAATTCAGGTCGGGCCTGCGGTGCGTGGTCAAGGTCGGATGATTACAGGGGCCTTTCCTTAAACATTAAACCCGGGACGGGCGAATCTGGCAAGGGCAACAGCCTGAAGATAGCGATTCTATGTATAGTAGGCCTGGACAGCCTCTAGACTCCTGATAGGATCGTGATTCTGTTCGCACAGCGTTCATGATTCTCAGCGCTTTGACGCCGCTACGTTCTTCGGGGCTGCGGACTTATGCGTACGCACAGCTTTGTTTTGACCGAGTTTTGTGATCTTGGTTGCTGCTCGATCCGTGTAGCCCCACGATACTTGCCTTCTAGGCCTTTCCTCCGATGGTGGCCCGGGGTGAGCCATGACGGCATACGCCTTAGATAGAGAAGGCCTTATGGGTTTGACGCTTCGTTCGGCCATTGCGGCGTTTGGCAAGAACACCAAGGCGAAACTGGCGAACCCCGGGGCAAGGGGTGAACCGGAAGATCAGCTCCGCGCAGCCTTTCGAAAATTTGATCGCGGACCTAGCCGAACTTTGTGGACTACCGCGCTCCGCGGTTTCTGCCATCGGCGAGTCATCGCTGGCCGAATTCAAGACCCGCCCAGACTATGCGATCACTGTTCGTGATGCCCTCGTCGGATTTGTCGAACTGAAGTCGCCTGGAAAAGGCGCCGATCCACGGAGGTTCAGGGACGGCCACGACAAGGAGCAGTGGAATAAGCTGAAGTCTCTCCCGAACCTACTTTATACCGACGGCAATGAGTTTAGCCTCTGGCGGGGTGGAGAGCTTGTTGACTCTATTATTCGTCTCAACGGTGATGTAGGGACGTCCGGCGATAGACTCCAGGCACCGCCAACTCTTCAGAGAGTTTTCGATACTTTTCTTCGATGGGAACCCATCCCTCCCCGTGACGCGAAGCAACTCGCTGAGATTAGTGCTCGGCTATGCCGTCTGTTGCGTGAGGAGGTGGCCGAGCAGATATCGGTCCAGAGTCCCGCGCTAACCGCGTTGGCGACCGACTGGAGAAAGGTGCTCTTCCCCGAGGCCACCGATGCGCAGTTCGCAGACGGGTACGCGCAGGCGGTCACGTTTGGGATGCTCATGGCTCGGGCGAGAGAAATCAAACTCAGTGATGGCCTGGATCGGGTTGCTCGGCAACTGGGCAGGACGAACTCGCTGATTGGCAACGCATTACGCCTCTTGACGGACGACGTAGACAACCAGGCGACGCTCAAGACTTCAATGGGCACACTCATTCGCGTGCTCGATGCGGTTCACTGGGCGACGATCAGCAAGGGCAATCCCGATGCCTGGCTTTATTTTTACGAGGATTTTCTCGAGGTCTACGACAACGAGCTAAGGAAACAAACCGGCTCGTACTATACGGAGCCGGAAGTCGTTGTCGCCATGGTGAGCTTGGTGGACGAAGTTCTTCAGAGCCGATTTCATCTTCATGCCGGGCTAGCCTCACCCGAAGTCACCTTGGCCGATCCAGCGGTCGGCACGGGTACATTCATCCTTGGCATCCTGCGATGGATCGCCGGCAAGGTGGCAGCCGACGAGGGACAGGGCGCCGTGCCCGAGGCGATTAACAACGCCATGAAGCGTCTCGTCGCATTCGAACTACAACTGGGACCGTTCGCCGTCGCGCAATTGCGCGTGCTCGCCGAACTTGCCGAGATCACCGGGGCTCCGCCAACAACACCGCTCCGGATGTTCGTGACCGACACGCTGAGCAGTCCATACGTGGAAGAAGAGTGGCTTCCCGCGATCCTTGGTCCGATTGCGGAGTCTCGTAGGCAAGCCAATGAAATCAAGAGGCGAGAGCCGATCACGGTCGTTATCGGTAACCCACCGTACAAGGAGAAGGCAAAAGGTCGAGGAGGCTGGGTCGAGGCGGGAAGCAAGAATTCTCCGGAATCCGCGCCTCTGGATGCGTGGCAGCCGCCACAAGAATGGGGCGTGGGCGCACATGCAAAGCACCTGCGTAACCTCTATATCTACTTCTGGCGCTGGGCGACCTGGAAGGTCTTCGACCACGATCCGGCGCACAACACCGGAGTAGTCTGTTTCATCACCGTCGCCGGTTTCTTAAGTGGACCGGGCTTCGAGAAGATGCGTGATTATCTACGGCGGAAGGCGAACGAGATCTGGGTCATCGACTGCTCGCCGGAAGGACATCAACCCGAGGTCAACACGCGCATCTTTCAGGGTGTGCAACAACCCATTTGCATTGTGCTCGTGTCGCGCCGACCAGGGACCGACCCGAATGAGCCTGCCAGGGTCCGTTTCCGTCAGCTTCCCGTGGGCAGCGCGAGGACAAATTCAATGCCCTATCCAAGCTAAAGCTCAGGACCAAGGGATGGATCGACTGCCAGTCCGAGTGGCGTGCGCCATTTCTGCCGGTGGCGGGAGGCACTTGGGGGGCCTGCCCCGCGCTCGAGGATCTGTTTGCTTATAACGGCTCTGGTGTGATGCCCGGACGGACCTGGGTCATCGCTCCCGATGCAGATTCTTTGAGGCTGCGTTGGCAAGTGCTGATTAACGCGCCGCGCGACAACAAGGAAGCTTTGTTTCACCCACACCTTACAGGTGACAGGAGATACAACGCGAGTGGTCGCGGAAGGGCTGCCCGGTTACGAGCCACAGCGCAGGCCCATTGCGGAGGAACGAGACCCATGCTCGCCTCCGATTCAGTACGGGTTCCGCTCGTTCGACCGGCAATGGATCATCCCGGACAACCGGCTGATCAATCGGCCGAACCCAAAGCTGTGGGAGGCCCATTCAAATCGCCAGGTGTACCTGACGGCTCCGCAAGACAGATCACCGACGGCTGGCCCCTCGCTAACTTTCACCGCGTTCATCCCAGATCTTCACCACTACAATGGGCGTGGCGGCCGAGTCTTCCCTCTCTGGCGCGACCGCGAAGCCACGGTCCCGAATATTCCGGAAGGCGTATTAAGCCATCTCGGTCAGAAGTATCGGAGAACTGTGAGCGCAGAGGATTTGATAGCCTACATCGCGGCAGTTGCAGCGCATCCGGCTTTTGTCGCTCGCTTCTCATCCGAGCTGGTACAGCCAGGTCTACGAATTCCTCTGACCGCTAACGGTGTCACGTTCACGACCGCTGTCGATCTGGGGCGGAAGGTCGTCTGGCTTCACACATTCGGCGAGCGGTTCTCTGATCCCAGGCGCGGTCGGCCGGCACAGCCTCCACGTCTTCCCCAGCGAGATGCACCTCGAATCCCCACCTCCGGCGCCATTCCTCAAGTTTCAGAGGCCATGCCCGATACAATGGACTATGATGAGGCAGAGGGCAGGCTGCTCGTCGGGCAAGGTTATGTGGAGCGTGTCACTCCTGAAATGTGGAGCTACGAGGTTTCGGGCAAGCAAGTGCTCCGACAATGGTTCAGCTACCGTAAAGCCAACCGCGAGCGCCCGATCATCGGCGACCGGCGACCGCCGTCGAAGCTGGGGGAAATCCAGCCCGATCACTGGCTCGCGGAGTACACGACGGAACTCGTCAATTTGCTCAACGTGATCGGCCTGCTCATCAAGCTCGAACCGGCTCAAGCCGAGCTGCTCGAGCAGGTCTGTTCCGGAGGGCTCATTCATGCCGACGAGCTTCGCACGGCCGGCACACCTGCCGTGCCATCAGTGCCGCCTCGAAGGACCAAGGCGACAGGTCCTCAGATTCAGCAAACCCTGTTCGAGTAACTATCCTCTGAGTTCAACACCGCTGAGCTTGCCCGCGCCGCGGATCGTGCACAACCTCGAACGCCTCGCCCTTCACTCGCCTCAGTTCTTCATGCAAGTTGCCGATCCGCTCGTCGGGAGCGACCGAGATGGCCCAATCGAGGCCGTTGTCGGCAACGAACATTCCGTGGTGCTTGAGGGCGGTCAGGATGATCTTCACATCGTGGGAAAAACCCGAGATGTTGTAGTCGCTCCTGAGCCTGATCCGCTCGCCCATGCGGGGCAGGTTGGGATTGTTGTTTCGGCTGGCGAAGTGGCGGGCCGGATACACATAAGCCCGACGCGACCTGACGACCGTCACCCGGAGAGCGTGACCGATGATGCCGCGAGCGAGCTCGTCATGACGGACGATCGACGGGAAGATCGGCAGGCCCGCGGCATCGGTTGAGGTCCAGCCATCGGGGCGCAGCCGGTTTGTCTTGAGGTCGAAGATCGAGGCTTGAGCGGCTTCCCAGCCGGCGCTCGTCTTGCGGGCCGTGTAGAATTCGTAGAGCCGCCCCGCGGTGGGATCGACCACGATCGCGTGCCGGTCTCCTCCCTTGTGGTGGATATCTCGCTGGACCTCGTCGAGCGTCGCCCCGCGCGGGTTGTGGCTCGCCCCGATCTGCTGCCGGCCAGCCTTCGATCGGCAGATTGTCGGGGACGGGGAACGGGCCCGGGTCTGATTCATCAGGGTAGCCCGTGATCTTCACATTGACACGCTTCTGGTCAGGCGGCACCAGAACGAAGTTCATGTCGGGATTGTAACGCAGCGGCTTGTCGGCCCCGATCGAGGCGATGATGTTGCGGGAGTTGGGATGAACCGGCCAGCGCGAGATCTCCTGGTTCCACGGGTCGTCCGGCGGGAAAACCTGAAGGCCCTCCAGGATCCGGTCGGCCTCGGGGGTATTGAAGAGGATCGGATGAGTGATCGGCGGCGTTCCCGATCGAGATTTCGCCGCTGGGGCCGCCGGCCTTGACGGAGGCTGAGCCTGTCCGGACCCATCCCGGCAGGACGAGCGAGCCAAAACCGGTCTGAACCAAAAACTCGCGGCGCGTTGGCATGGCTTACGCCTTCCTTCCACTTTCAGGAGTTCGGTGGCGGAATCGGCTCCCGGCTCCAGTAGACGAAGTCGGTCGCGGCCGGCTGGCCCCCCGCAGCCTTGACGAGCGAGGCGATCTGGCCGCGATGATAAAGCGAGTGACCAAAGAGCTGGGTCAAGATGTCTCCGATCACACTTCGAAACCAGCCGGCGTCGATGCTCTGGTACTCGAACGCGCGATCGAGCTCGGTATCGGTCAAGCCGTCGAGATACGTGCTCCAGCCAAGCTCCATGGTCTTCAGATTGCCGGCCAGGCTGTCAAGTGTTACCCCTGACGGAAACAGGTTGGCGGGACGCTCGGTCGCGGCGCCAAACCGGTACAGCCACATCCGCCGGGCCGCGATGATGTGGTCCATGATGTCGAGCGCCTTGTGAAACGAGGCCGACTCACGCTGGTCCTGGGGAACACTCTCGAGCGAGGCCAGGACCTTGCGATGGCTATCTTTCTCGTACTCAAACCAGCGCCGGTATTGCTCGACCCGATTGGGGCTCATGACAGCTCCTTTTGAAGACACGCCAGCGATCGTTTGATGTTTGATCGCCCTTGACCGATCAACGTCCTGGCAGCCTGCGAGCTTACCGCCGGGATCAAGCCGTTTCCAGAATCGGCCGAGGGCAACAGCATGATACAGAGACCAGCCCGGCTTCCCCCGGCCCGGTTTTTCGGAGTAGAATCAGAGCATGACACGCCTGACTCAAGGAGTGGGTCGGCTTGCCTTTGCATAGAAGTCTGAGGTGAAGCCCTGATCGCTCGGGGTTATTGGAGGAGACGTCAGATGGCAACTGTCTCAATGGCCGATTCGCCGATCCGATCCGCCTTTGAGGCGTGCGCTTCCACCTTGAGCAAGATTGCCGACTATCAGCTCGAGCCTTTCCTTCAAGCTCGGCTGCAAGATCTGGGAGAGCGTAAAGACTTGCTGAGTCAAACCGAGCACGACGAACTCGTGGCTCTTGTCGATTTCGTGCGTAAGCGTTCCATTGAGTCGCTCGAGGCGAAGTTAGCACTGAAGCAGCTAAGCGATGTCTTTCCAGCGTTGGTTGAGGCATCGCAAGTGCTTGCATGAGATGACGAGCCCGGCCACGGATTTGGCCTTTCGACGCTATCCCGGTGCCGCTAAGATAACGCCTCCACCGTCGCGGAGCGCTAATGGAGTGTCCACGCCGTCGCCGCCGAGGAAGGATTCCGTGAGTTCGGCTAGCACCACCGTCATATCAGGCTCCCGAGCGTTGCCGCCGGTTCTGGGCCGCCTTTTGAGCGGGACTTTCTGGCTGGCGCTGCGGGTCCCGTTGCAGGTTGTCTTTTCGCTCTGGACCACCCGGCTGATCCTCGAGACGATCAAGGCCGACCAGATGGGGGCCTACCGATTCGCCTGGGGGTTCGGCTTCTTTCAGATGCTCTTCGAGTTCGGCATCTCCTCGGCGCTCCAGCGGCAGATTTCCGACTCGTGGACCCGTGGCGATAAAGAAGGAGTCGACCGCGCGGTCGCCTGCGGCCTGAATTTCTACACGGCGATGGCCGTGGTGCAAATGATAGCCCTCCTGGGCGTGACTTACTGGGCCCTGCCCCGCACCGCGTTTCATGGCGAGTCCTATGATCTGATCGTCAAGCTGCTCTGGCTCCAGATCGTCACGGCGCCCTGCTATGGGCTTTCGGTGGTGGTCTCGAGCGTGCTCCAGGCGGCCCGGCGATACGATCTCATTCCCCGGCTTGAAGTGGCGATCACGATTCTGCGGTTCGTGGTGCTGGTCGCGGGGCTGAAAAGCGGTATCCCTTTCTTCTGGGTCGTCGTGGCCCAGATCGCCATCCAGGTTTGCCTGTCGCTGGGGCCGGGCCTCTGGGTGATGATTCACGTACTGGGTCACCTGCCTCGTTTTCGAGGGGCTCGGCTCGTCGACTACAAGGCGCTGGGGCATATCAGCTTCTTCATGGCCCTGATCCAGATCAGCGTGGTGCTGGCCGACAAGGTTGACACCACGATCCTCGGCTTCATGATCAAGCCCGATCCGGGGCCGGCCAACGCTGTGTATGACGTGGTCAGCAAGCCGTTCTTGCAGCTCCGTCAAACCGGCTGGATGCTGGCCTACATGGTGATGCCGGCGGTGGCCAGCCTGGCGGCCGCCCGCGATCTCAGAGGGCTCGAGAGAGTCAAGTATGACGGCACGCGGCTGCACATCGGCGCGCTCTTGCCGATTGGCCTACTGGGCTGGATCTACGCCGGGCCGTTTCTGTCGCTCTGGATTGGCGACCGCCTGGGATACGACGAGGAGGGCGTGGCCTCTCTGATGCGGCTCTTCTTGACCGCGGCGGTTCCCCTTATCCTTTCGGTGCCGGTGCAGATGGCCATCGGCCTCAACAAGATTGTGGTCATCGCGCTGGCGGCCCTGTTCGGGTCGCTGATCAACCTGCCCGTGAGTTGTTATCTGACTTACCGCATCGGCGTGGCCGGAGTCATCTGGGGCACTGTCCTGACCACGTTCGTCTCGAACCTGTTGATACCCGGTCTGTACGTTTTCCGCGTGCTCGAGATCGACCCGCGAACTTTTCTGAAACGGACCTTGGGCCCGCCCCTGGCCGGCGCGATTGCGCTTGTCGCGGTGTCGTGGCTGCTGCGCCTGACGATGCCGGTCAGTTATCCGGGCGTTGATCTCCGGACACGCGCGATCCCCTTGCTCTTCCATCTTGCCGTGGCGACGCTCGCCTACATCGGCGGTTATCTGACTGGTGGCGTCAGGTCGCCACGACTTGACTCTCTTATCGAGCAAGCTGCGCAGACGGTGAGCCTCTTACCCCGGATTTTGGGTTCTCGTTCCCACGCTCGACGTGGGAATGCCTGCCGGGCCGCTCTGCAGCCCACACTGAGAAGGTGGGCAAGTGGAACGTCCCCGGGGCAAGAAGACGACGCGGAGCGTCGCTGACGGCATTCCCACGCTCGAGCGTGGGAACGGAGAGGCGCCGCTACGGTCCGTTGCCGGTATCCTGGCTACAGCCCCCTGAACATTGCCGATCGGCCTTCCATTCGTCATACTCGATCGACTCCAAAACAGCCATGCGACGCCTGGACGCCCGGAACATAACCCCTTGGGCGTCCCTTCCATGTCCGCCCAGAGAGGCTCAACCATGAGATTGATTCGACTGGCGATGATCGCTTGCACCGCAGCCGTGGCCTTGAGCGGCTTGTGGATGGTCCCTGTTCTCGAGGCGCAAACGCCAGGCACGCCCGGGGCCGCGAAAGACAAAGCCAAAGCCGGTGCTCCTTCAGCCAGCGCCGCTGAACCGAGCGCCGAGGTCAAGGCGGTGACGCAGGCCATCCTCGACGAGATCGACAAGAACTCACAGCTCATGGCCAACATCGAGTACCTCTGCGACATGATCGGCCCCCGCCTGACCGGCTCGGCGGGACTGACCAGGGCCAACCACTGGACGCGTGACAAGTTCACCCAGTACGGGCTGGCGAATGTCGCACCTTGAGCCGTGGACCATCCACCGGGCCTGGACCCGGGGCGAGGCCAAGGGCCGCGTGGTGGCGCCCACCGAGCAGCGGTTGCTTCTGGAATCGGCCGGCTGGAGCCCATCGACCAAGGGGCCGGTCCGCGGACCGGTCGTTCACCTCAAGGCTGAATCCGCCGAGGAGCTCTCACCTTACAAGGGGAAGCTCAAGGGGGCCTGGATCTTGCAGCAGCCGGTTTCGGTTCAGCCGTCGCCCAAGCAGCCTAGTCCCCCATCGCCCTATGCGGCCATGATGCGGCGGATGCGAGACTTCGCGAAGATGATGCGGTTCTATGAGGAGCTCAAGGAATTCCTGGTCGCCGAAGGGGCCGCGGGGGTCCTGCGCGACTCGAACAAGGAACACGGCCTGGTCAACATGACGGGCGCCACGGGCAATTACACCGAGGCGGCGTATCCCGAGGTCTTCCTCACCACCGAGTCGTACGGCCTGATCTGGAGGTTGCTCAAGCGGGGGCCTGTCGAGATCGAGATCGACCTGAAGAACAGCTTCAGCAACGGCCCTGTCGAGGTTTACAACACCGTGGCCGAGATCCCGGGCACCGAGAAGCCCGACGAGGTCGTGATCCTCGGCGGCCACATCGATAGCTGGGACCTGGGCACCGGCGCCACCGACGACGGCACGGGCATCATGGCCGTGCTCGAGGCCGCGCGAGCGCTCAAGAGCGTGGGCGTCAAGCCCAGGCGGACCATCCGGTTCGTCATGTTCTCGGGCGAGGAGCAGGGTCTGCACGGATCGCGGGCTTATGTGAAAGCCCACGAGAAAGAGATGTCCAAGATCTCCGCCGTGCTGGTTCACGACATGGGAACCGGCCGGGTCAAGAGCATCGGTCTGCTGGGCCGCTACGACCTGCGCGAGACCATGGACCAGGTTGTCGAACCGTTCCGAGACGCCGTCAAGCTTGATGAGCTGAGCCTGCGCGGGATGGCAGGGGGAACCGACCACGCCTCGTTCGTGCCGCTGGGCGTGCCGGCGTTCGCGGTGATCCAGGACGAGGCCGAGTATCGCAAGACCCACCACACCGAGAGCGACACCTTCGACAAGGTGTATCCGGACGAGATCAACCAGGGGGCGAAGGTGCTGGCGGCCTGGGCCTATAACGTGGCCATGCTGCCCGAGATCCTGCCCAGAAACCCCAAACCGGCCCCGCCCGGCATGTTTGACTCGCCCCAGTTCCAGCAGCCGGGCGAGAAGAACGATCGTTCACCCGCGCGGCGCGCGCACGCGCCCGCGACAGCAAGCTCCGGTGAGAGCTCCCCGCCTGGTAAACCCAAGGGCTGAACACGACGGGGTCGGGACCGCAGGCGCTGGCCCGGCCCTTCACCATCAAGGGCCTTCACCCCGAGAACATCTGGCATGACCAAGGAAATTCAAGAGCTTGAACTCGACCGCCGTGATTTCCTGCTGCGAAGCGCGGTCGTTGCGGCCGGTACCCTGGGCCTGGAAACGGCAGCCCGGAGCGGCGCGGTGCTTGCCATTTCCACGCCCGCAAGAGGAGGCCGAGGCTTTCCTGGCGGCCTATGTCAAGGGCTGGCTGCCGCTGGAGACGGCCGCGAACGAGGCGTCATGGGCCGCGTCGACCGACGTGAGCGAGGCCCACACCGCCGCGCAGGTGACCGCCAACCAGAAGGTCAACGAGTTCGTCGGCGCGCCGGAAGTGATCGCCAAGGTCAAGCAGTTGCTCGCACAGCGCGAGCAGCTTCACGACCTGACGATCCGCCAGCTCGAGAAGGTTCGCCTCCGCGCAGCCGAGGCGCCCGGCACGGTGCCCGAGGTCGTCAAGGCCCGAACCAAGGCCGAGGCCGGTCAGGCCGCCGCGCAGGACGGGTTTGTCTATACCCTCAAGCGCGAGGGGAAGACCGACTGAGCACCCTTCCGCCAACGACATCGACCGGGTGCTGGTCGGTTCGAAGGACCTGGACGAACGGCTCGCCTCGTGGGAGGTTTCCAAGACGATCGGCGGCCCGCTTCGCGAGGGGATCTTGCGGCTCCGCGACCTGCGGAACAAGGTCGCTCGGACCATGGGGTTCGACGACTTCTTCGCTCTTCAGGTCGCCGACTACGGCATGACGCGTCCCCGAGATGATGGCCCTGTGCGACCGGCTCGTCGCCGAGGTGAAGCCTCTTTACACCCAGCTCCATGCCTGGGCCAAGCACGCGCTGGCGAAGCGATATCAGGCCGAGGCGCCCGCGGGCAAGATCCCCGCCCACTGGCTGCCCAACCGCTGGGGCCAGAACTGGCCCAGCCTGGTCGAGGGGGTCGATATGGACGCCCCTTTCAAGGGCAAGCCGAAGGAATACATCACCGAGCAGGCCGAGCGGTTCTACCTCTCGCTCGGGTTCCCCAAGCTGCCCCCTTCGTTCTGGGCGAAGTCGGACCTGTATCCGGCCGACCCCAAGACGGGCCGCAAGAAGAACAGCCACGCCAGCGCCTGGCACATCAACCTGCGTGACGACGTCCGCAGCCTGATGTCGATCGAGCCCGACAACCGCTGGTTCACCACGGCCCATCACGAGCTCGGGCATATTTATTACTACATCAGCTACTCGACGCCCCGCGTGCCCTTCCTGCTGCGCGCGGGGGCGAACCGGGCGTTCCACGAGGGGATCGGCGACCTGATCGGCCTGGCCGCCGGCCAGCGGCCTTATCTCAAGCAGGCGGGCCTGCTCACCCCCGAGGCCGAGAAGGCCCCCGCGGTCACGTTCCTGCTCGACACGGCCCTCGACGGGTCCTCGGTCGTCTTCCTTCCCTTTTCGGCCGGCACGATGACCCACTTCGAGCGCGACTTCTACGCCGGCACGATCAAGGACACGACGCTGAACGCCGGCTGGTGGCAGCATGTGGGCGAGTTCCAGGGGATCGCGCCGCCGGGCGAACGGCCCGAGACGCTCTGCGACGCGGCCACCAAGACGCACATCAACGACGACCCCGCACAGTATTATGACTACGCGATCGGCACCGTCATCAAGTTCCAGCTCCATGACCACATCGCCCGCGAGATCCTCAAGCAAGACCCGCGCGAGTGCAACTACTACGGCAACACCAAGGTCGGCGACTTCCTCCGGGGCATCCTCAGCTCCGGCGCGACCCGAGACTGGAACGCCGTCCTCCGCGAGGCCACCGGCGAGGGCCTGACCGCCCGGCCGCTGGTCGCCTACTTCGAGCCGTTGCATGGAATGGCTCAAGCAGGAGAACCAGGGGCGGAAGGTGGGCTGGTAGTGGTCCATGGCCGGGGAATGCACCGCGAAAGTGGCGAAGCCGAGGAGTCAGGATTCGTGATCATGAAAGCGCATGTTGTGAGCTTACGAGAGCGCGGAATACGCTTCGACTCGGCTCTGCTTGCGGTGAGTCGCGTTCGGCGCTGACCTACCTGATGACCCGGGCGACTCGGACGAGTGGCGCTTCTCTTCCGAGCCGGATGCCCGTGCCGCGCACGGTGTTCTCGCACCGCCACCAGCCGCGTCCGCGAAGCCTGGCCGACGGGGCCGGACGCAACGCGAGCCCGGTGAAGCTCCGCCGGGCATGGCCTGGATTCCGGGCGGCGAGTTCCTGATGGGCACGGATGATGCCCAGGCCGATCCCGCCGAGCAGCCGGCGCATCGGGTGCGAGGTCGATGGTTTCTGGATCGATCGGACCGAAGTGACCAACGCCGAGTTCCGCCGGTTCGTCGATGCCACCGGCTATGTCACGACGGCCGAGCGGCCGGTGGACTGGGATCAGCTCAAAACGCAGGTGCCGCCGGGAACGCCCAAGCCGCCCGACGAGCAGCTCGTGCCCGGCTCGCTGGTCTTCACGCCGCCCGACCGCCCGGTCCCGCTGGACGACATCACCAACTGGTGGAGGTGGGTGCCGGGAGCGAACTGGCAGCATCCCGAGGGGCCAGGCAGCTCGATCGCCGGCAAGGACGATCATCCCGTGGTCCATGTCTCCTGGGATGATGCCGCCGCCTATGCGCGGTGGGCGGGCAAGCGGCTGCCGACCGAGGCCGAGTGGGAGTTTGCCTCGCGGGGCGGCCTGGAAGGCAAGAAATACGCCTGGGGCGACGAGTTTCAGCCCGGCGGGCAAGACCCTGGCCAACACCTGGCAAGGACATTTCCCCGAGACGAACACCGACGAGGACGGCTTCCCCCGGACCTCGCCGGTGAAGTCTTTCCCCCCCAACGGCTATGGCCTCTACGACATGATCGGCAACGTCTGGGAGTGGTGCTCCGATTGGTACCGGCCCGATACCTATCGGCTCGATCGCCAGCCTCAGTCGGCCGTGCAAAACCCCACGGGCCCCGAGAAGAGCTACGATCCTGCCGAACCGTACCAGCCCAAGCGCGTGACGCGCGGCGGGTCGTTCCTTTGCAGCGACAACTACTGCACCAACTACCGCCCCAGCGCCCGCCGCGGCACGGCCACGGATTCGGGCATGTCGCACCTGGGCTTTCGATGTGTTCTGACCCCCGAGATGCGAAAGGAAGGCATGCCGGGGCAGAAAGCGAAGAATGTGAATTGAACCTCAGTTACCGCTAAACCGCTTCGAGAGGTTCGACAATGAGAGGGCTAACTCTTCTCGCAATCTGCGCCAGATTTCTCTCGTGATGAGAACGGCCTCCTTCGGGCATGGCGGGCAAGAGCCTACCAAGGGCGAAGCCAGGAAACCGTCGGTCGTTCGCGGGGCTAACCATCTCATCTTCCGGGTCGAGACCCCACTCCAGCACCTGCTGAGTCGTCGGCACGATGCCAAATTTTTTCCTGGCGCTCGCTAGTCGGTGCGTCGGTTCGACAATCAAGCGGCCTTGCGAGGTCGGTTTTGGCAATGCTCGCTCCGGCAGCGCACGATCCTGACGCCAGCCGTCGAGTTCACCGTTGCGTTGCGCGGCTTCCAATGCGGCCAAGGCCAACACGCCCGCTGGCGACCAACTCATCCCTTGATGCTTGCAGCGGCCTGAAACCGCCCAGTCGTTGAACTTCTCCACGCGCGTGCTGGCGATCCACAATCCCGCACGTTGTCGTTCTTGGTAGTCGGGGATGTACTCGCGCCGCTTCTCCAGGTATCCGATCAATTCGTTCACCGCCGCGGGGTTTCTCACCCATTCCAATGCCCCGTTCAGAAGTTCGATCGCGGCATCCACCTTTCCTTCCCACAACTGCCCCAGCAATTCCTTCTCGAACGCACGGCGACGATCCTTTGGACCCCCCGCGGAACTCATCTGTTCATAACAGCGTTTCCGAAGATGCCACCAACACACGATCATCGCCTTGGGCGAAATCCCCAGGCTCTCGAACCAAGTACGGATCCACGCGGCGCCATCGCCCAGAACCAGTAACCGACGCTCGCCGCTGAGGACCCCCAACTCCAGCAGTAGCGCCGAGACTTGGAGCCACAGACCCTCCGTCGTCGCTTCCGCCAGCGCGTACCGCAACCCGGCTACCAGCACCACCGCCGTGTACGTCCACACCTCCTTGCGGCCCGTCGACCGTTGGGCCTTGGTTTTGACCTCGTCGGGCTCAACGATCACGAATCCCTCGTCTCCCATGCGGGGTTTGTCCTGGGCCACCGGGAACGCTGGATCACACCCGGGAAAGCCCGTCGCCACCCATTCGGCCTGGGTCTGTTCCCACTCAGCCTGGGCTTCTTCTGACTGGTCGAATGGCGGGTCGTCATCGACTAACCCTGTCACGGCGTCGGGGTCGGCCGCGGCAGGGCCAAGCAAGGCCTGCTGCGCCTCGGACGCGCCGTTCAGGATCGCTTGGTGCGCTGGCGTTGCGCGGCGATCAGTTGTCCGCCCTCCTGATGCACGATGTCGATAATCGTGCTGCGCCCCAGCAGATTCTCGTCCCCAGCACCCTGGCAGACGTCGGCGCGGCTCTTCCCCGCGGATTGATCACTCATCTGATCACAGACCGCATCGCGGAGATTCTGGGTGATGTGGAGTTGGTGGGACGTGTTCCAGGCGAGCGCTGAGGGTAGCTCCATCGTGCCGTCGTGATTGTGGCTGACTCGCAACCGCTGAACAGTGACCTCGCCGAAAATCGTTTTGAAGGTGAAAGGGCGTGTTCCCCGGAGCTGGATGCCGGCGTCACCGTCGCCGTGCCGGTGCAAAAGGACCAGTTCGTGGTCGGCCTTCTCCATGAGAACTTGGAAGAGCCGGCGCTGGATTTCGAGACCGGCCTGATGAACGAACGCTTCGATCTGGTCGGGGAGGTGCTCGTCTTGATTGGGCATGGGCAAGGCCATCTCCAACCCCAGTTCGAGCGAGAGCATCTGATCGACGCAGTTGACGGGGCCGACGGCGATGGTAGTCTTGAGGTCGTTGGTGTGACGCACGGTGTCTCTCCATACTGGTACTATGGGGGGGTCCATCGTGCGTTTTTTAATCGATCGGGAGCGGGAAAGTCACTACTCTCTATCTTGCGCAGTCCTCCTCTCGTCGCGCACCAACTGGCGAGCGCCAGGCATTTTTTGTGGCAATCAATGGTGCAAACGCCTCCGAGAAGAGTGAAATTGAGCAGACCATTCTGGAGCCACTTCGCCATGATCTCAGCCAGGGGGCGGCACCGGGCGATAGCGTTCAGTTCAGTATCTTCTTTGGCAAAGACTCGAAGGACCGCGATCCCCTGCCCATGAAGAAAGCACTGAACGGCCTGGTCAATGACCTTCAGTTGCAATCTGATCCAGCGGATGACGAGTGGGGAAGCGATCCGCTGACATGGAAGGAGAAGGTGGCCCAGATCGATGAAGACTTGCCGGTAGACGCACATGGAGATGAAGCCGGATTTGGTGACGACACGGTCATGATCTATCCCGTGTGCACTCACCTGGGTCGATACCTGACGGGTGCGGACGCCTACGTTGATTTCACCACGGAACTCACAGGCGATTCCGGTAAGGACAAGGTCGTTCTTGATAAGATTTGCTCAAGTGCTATGAAGTTGAAGTTCGCCCGCAAGAAGCGAATCAATTTCCGCTTCCATCATCCGGCGCAAATGGCTGGCGGTGACGACAAAAAGCTCAAGAGAGAACTCGAGGCATTCACCAAATCTCTGGGATTCCAGAAGTTCGGGTGGACCCTCGGAAGCTGACGCAACCACCTCGTTTGAGCTGTGAAAAAACGCAGCGGGCACCGGGGCCATCTTGGTCCACTCGGATAGCAAGGAAGCCGTCAGGTTTGCCAGGGATACCGCCAATGAAGTTGGCTTGTCCGCCGTTTATCCTGGCACTCAATAAGGCGGAATTTACCTCCGCCTCAGTGCCAGTTTAAGGTCTTTGGGTATACTCGACGCCTCGTTCCGGTCGTGCGGGCGAAACCTGGTGTCGTCGGGACTCAAACGTCGAGAGGAATCTCATGAAATCGGGCACGCGGAAAACGATCATCGCAACCGTTCTTGGTATTCTCGCCATGGCGACTGTTTCCCTGGCTGATGAGGAGAAGATCTCGGTCAAGGAATTGCCCAAGGCGGTCCTCAAGGCAGTCAAGGAAAAGTTTCCCAAGGCCGAGATCAAGGGGGCAGCCAAGGAGGAAGAGGATGGCAAGACGACCTATGAAGTGATGCTGAAAGTCAAGGGCCGGAGCGTCGATGTGGCGCTGAAGGCCGATGGCACCATCCTGGAAATCGAGAAGGAAATCGCCGTCGATGATCTGCCCAAGGCCGTGAGGAAAACTCTGTCGGCCAAGTATCCCAAGGCGAAGATCGCCAAGGCCGAAGCGATCACCAAGGGCGAGGACGGGCCGGTCAGCTACGAAGTCGTCATCACGACCGAGGTTGTCTTGAACGCCAAGGGCAAGATCGCCGGCGCCAGCGCCAAGGAAGAAGAGGACGATGACGATGAGAAGCCCAAGGCCGAAGGTAAGAAGTCGAAGAAGGACGATGACAAAGACGACGATCGACGACGATGACGATGCATGCATGAGCACGAGAAGGATAAAAAGCGAGAGAGATGAGGTCGTCAAGGTCCCGAACGCGTGTCCGAGCCCTCATCGCCTGGCGCTGGCTCACCACACTCGCGGCAGACGGTGGCGCTCATGTGAAGGGGCTTGCCACAGCGAGAGCAGACCGCGCAGACCGGCCTCCATTTTGACCGAGGAAGGCGCGGAGCCCCGGACCGGTTCCTCAACCAAGGTTGGTGCAAGCGACGGAAACGAGCCAGTAGTGGCGTCTTCCTGCGAATTCTCGGCGGGATTCGACGCGGCCAGGTGCCGGCTCGCCCACTGCTCCAGGCACTCCAGATCCACGGCGTCCATGTCTTCGGTGCGGGCATTGGGACGGCCTCGTCCGGAATGGGCCTGCCCCCCGGCCCACTCGCGGATTCGGGACTGTCCCAGGCGGCTTCTGGAACCGGGACGATCCGCCCGCAATCCGGGCATTTGCCGGCGTCGGGCCGGTCCGCGGCCTGGACCTTCAGCCGGCGTCCGCACGGGCAGTTGAACCGCACGTAGCCGTCATCGGCCGTGCCCGCAGCGCCGAGGCGCCGAGGGAGCACGGTGGACCCGGATCTTGGCCCCGCACTTCCAGCAGACCAGGCGATCGGGATCGCCCGATTTCACCTGCAGCGTCTCGCCGCACCGGCAAGTTACCCGCGCCATCTTGGAAACCGTGTCCGATCGAGAAGGAGAAGGAGAAGGGTGGACGCTCACCCGCTGGGCCATTGCCCGCGGGGTCGTTTTATGGCCTCTTCGCGGCCGGCCGCTGAAGAATCTCCAGGGGAATCAGGCCGTTGAGACTGCCTGAGCGGAATCCCTCGAGATCAAGAGTGATGAACTTGAATCCGAGCGCGCGGAAGGTTTGAACCAGGGCGTCGCGGACCTCGGGCTGGGTCAGGCGGGGCAGCTCATCGAGCGGAACTTCGATCCGCGCCATGTCGCCTTTGTGGTAGCGGACCCGCAGCAACCGCAGCCCGCGCTGGCGGAGCCATTGCTCGGCCTGGTCAATCATGCGCACCTTTTCGGTCGTCACATCTTCACCGTAGGCGATCCGGCTCGAGAGGCAAGGCGTCGCCGGTTTGTCCCAGGTGGGCAGGTCCCAGGCCTTGGCCAGGGCGCGGACGTCGGCCTTGCTCAGGCCGCACTCTTGCAGCGGGTGGCGCACGCCATGCTCGCTGGCAGCTCGCATGCCGGGCCGGTGGTCGCCAAGGTCATCAGTATTGGCCCCGGAGGCGATGGTATCGACTTCCAGCTCTTTCAACAGCCCAGCGAGCCGCCCGTAAAGCTCGCTCTTGCAGAAATAGCAGCGGTCGGGATTGTTTCGCAGGTAGTTGGGGTCGGCGAATTCCTCGGTGCGGATCACGCGATGGCGAATGCCGATCCGCCGGGCGAGGTCCTGGGCCTCCTCGAGCTCGCCCGTGGCCAGGCTGTCGGAAACCGCCGTCACGGCGATCGCGGCTTCACCGAGCGCCTCATGTGCGGCCTGGGCCACAACCGTGCTGTCGATCCCTCCTGAATAGGCAACCGCCAGCCGGCCATATCCGCGCAGGGTCTCGATCAACCGATCACGGTGTTCGATCAGCGATGGTTCCGTGCCGGTCCAGGAGCTCGAGATCAAGATGCACCTCACTCTCTCACGATGGGTTCCGGCGGTTTCCCCCGGGCGATATCTCTATCCTTGAATTGTAAAGACCGCCCGCGGCCGGCTCAAGGCTCGTTAACAAGGAGCGGCTGGCCCGTGAGCCGGTTTTCCCGTGTTTGACGACGCCGTTCGTCAGATGTATCCCAGCCCGCTCAGGCGATCGCGCACAAGCTGCTCATCGGTCATAGCGTCGTTGGCGCCGGGTGTGGACGGCATCCCGCTGCCGCTGACCAGGGACCGGCCCTGCATGGCCTGGGGGATCTCGTGACCGCTTAGCTCTAGAAGCGTCGGTGCCATGTCCAGCAGGTGGGCACCGTGGATTTCGCCACTCAAAGGGCTGTTGGGGGCAGCCAGGATGAACGCACCGAACTGAGCGTGGTTGCAGTCGTCCGGGCCGGTATCATTTTCGAGCACATGGATGGCTGGATATCCGACTCCCCCGATTGACCGCCATGCCAGCGCCCCGAAGTGGACGATCAGATCAGGAGGCACGTTGCGGGCTGCCCGGTAGATTTCCTCGGGTTTGAAAGCCAGCGTTCCCAGCGGCTTGCCCGCCGCGTCGGTGGTCGCCTCGAAGCGCGCCTTGATCTCATCGCGAAACCGCTCGTACTCGGCCGGCTCGACCGCGCCTTGGGGCTCGCGTCCCTTGACGTTCAGAAAAACCCGCGCGTAATAGCCCCCCTCGCTCCAGACCCGGGTTTTCTCCCAGTTGACATCAAGTTGCCCGAACGGGGTGACCTGGCTGGGGTAGGTATTCAGCACCAGCAGCCCTTCGCGAACCAGCCACTCATTGACACAGAAGCCGCCATCAAGGCGCCGAGCGCCGTGGTCGGAGACGACCAGCACGATCGTCTCATCGGTGAGCAGTTCGAGAACCTTGCCGATCTCGAGATCGAGATGCCGGTAATAGTCGTGCACGGTGTCGCGATAGGGGCTATCGGGCTCGTGCAGCACGTGCTCGGGATCGTGATACTTCCAGAAGCCGTGGTGCACGCGGTCCAGGCCGATATCGACGAACTGGAAATAATCCCAGGGCTGGAATTGCATCAGGTGCCGCACCACCTGAAATTGAGTCTGGCTCATGCGAAAGATCTCGTCGCGAAGCCAGCTCTTGTCGTCGGTGCGAAATCCCTTGACGTCCACCGGATAGTGGCCCACGAGCTCGCGAATCTCCGCCGACAGCTCGGCGGGGTGCGTAAACACGTTCTTATCGGTGTCGGGTGTCAGGAAGCAGCCCACGGAGATCCCATTGACCGGGCGAGGGGGATAATTCGGTGGCACGCCCACGATGATCGACTGCTTGCCCGCATGCGCAAGATGATCCCAGATGGCCGGCTCGGTGATCGATCGGGCGGTGGTGATTCCCAGGCCGGTGTAGGAATGATCGAGGCGATTGCGAAAGCCATAAATGCCCAGCGATCCGGGATCCTGGCTGGTCGCCATGCACATCCAGGCGGGCACCGTGATGGGCGGGATCACGCTCTCGAGGCGCCCGTACGCGCCGGCTTCCATCAAGCCGCGGAGGTTGGGCAGGTCGTCAAACCCGAACAATAATTCAGGCGCCGCGCAATCGAGACCCAGGACCAGAATCTTCATCGAATTCGTCGCGGCGGAAACCTCACCCCTTCAGGGGTAGAGGAGGAGCCGCGCCCTCGCATGGTGAAAGATAGAAACAACCATTTCGAAGAGTTTCACGCAAAGACGCAAAGAAGGACGCAAAGACGCAAAGAAGAAAAGACCAAGAAGAGGTAATTCTTTCTTCGTATTCTTTGCGTCTTTGCGTCATTCCTTTGCGTCTTTGCGTGAAACGGTTTTCTAGCTCTGGTTTGAGAGCAGCCCCTTCGGGGAAACGTGAGAGCCGGAAAGCCACGACTTTTCAGAGCGGTTGGAATCTTACGGTAAGAGCGATCTCCCTTCCATCGCGGGCCCCTTGGGCACGCCCAGTGCGGCCATGATCGAGGGGGCCAGGTCAACCAGATGGGCGCCCTCGCCCTGGAACGGCCGGTTCATGAACAAGACTCCGGGAACCATCTCCGGGTCGATGATATGGTCGCCGCTCCACTTCTTGATGTTATCTTCGAGATACCCCTGGGAGATTCCTCCCATCGACGACGACCAGGAAACGCGGTATCCACGGGCAAAGTTGACCAGCAGGTCAGGGGCTTCCTCGATGTACGCTCCGCGGTAGACCTCCTCGCGCGGCTTGACGCCGCGGATAGCCACCTGGCCGCCGCGCTCTTGATCGCGCAGATCGACGAGACCACGGGCGATCGACTTTTTGATCTCATCACTCTCATCAGCCGAGACGGTCCCCTGCGCCTTCGCGTCCCTGTAAATTCAGGTAAATTCCGCTCAGGCCCAGAGCATACGCGCGCGTACGCCGCCAGTCCACATGCCGCAGCAGATCGCCGGCCTCCTCGCCGGGGCTCATGCCGTCACGCAGAGCCAGATAGCCGTTGTCATGAAGCCACGTGTTCAAGTGAACTCCGCGCTGGAAACTGCCAAAACCGTGATCGGAAAGAACGATCAGCAAGGTCTTGTCATCGGCGGCCTCGAGCGCCTTTCCAACCACCGCGTCACAGTGCAGGTAGCATTCTTCAATCACGGCGGCGAACTCGGTGCCGGGCGGCTTGCCCCGATGGGCCGGATGATCGGGCTCTCCGTAACGCCAGAACATGTGCTGGATGCGGTCAGGCGTGTCAAAGAGGCAATAGAACAAGCCCGCGTCGAATGACTCCAGCGACGAGGTCATCATCGCTTCGCGCTCGCGCCAGGCGGTGGCGCACTGATCGAGAAAGGCGGTTTCCGAGATCCGCTCGTTGTTCAGCCCGGCATGATCTTCCACCATGCCCGTCGTGTGATAGAGCCCATTTCGCCAGGCCAGGTCTCCCGCGAAGCCGGCGGGCGTACTGATCGGATAGAGCGGAAACTCGGGGTCGAAGTTGACGGGAGACGCATAGAGCTCGAGCTCCGGCTCAAGGCTGGCCAGATGGAACCGGACCATTCCCCGGACCGTCTGGAGCATTCCATGCTTGAACTTGACACGCAGCCAGCCGCTCCAGCCGTGGAGGGGAACTTCCAGCTCCTCGGGCGAACCCGCCGATCGGATGATCACGCGCCGGCCCGCGGTATCGGTCGTGACGACGATCTCCATCTGCAGGTCGCCGGCTGCCTTCAGGTTGCGCGGGCCGATCAGGTGGGTCGTGATCGGCCCGCCGCCGCCGGCTTGCAGGCGAACGAGATTCTCGCTTTCGCGGGCCTGGGCCGTGGGATTGGTGGTGTAGAAAGTGGAAGTTCCCAGGCCGCCCCGCAAATCGGGTACGCCCATGCCCGAGAGCATCCGCCCGCGAAATGAGTCGGGCGGGTAAGTACACGGACAGCGCAGGATGGTGGACCCGATGCCCGCGGCACCGAGCAGCTCCCAGACCGTGGTTCCCCTCCGCTGGTTGACAGCCTTCGGTGGGAGGAACATGTTCTTCTGCTCATAGCGGTTCAGCGCGAGGTCGGGCAGATAAGTCTGGGGATTACGCCTGATGAAGTCAAAGATTCCATGACCGCCCGGGTTCGTGCCGGTCGAGAAGGTAGACCAGGCGACGGGCGTCTGGGCGGGCGTGGTGGTGGCAACCGTGCTGAAACCGCCCGAATCGCGCAGCCGCGCCAGGTTGGGAAGCCGGCCGGCTTCAAGCAGACGAGCGACGATCCTGGGTTCCAGTCCGTCCAGACCGATGACGATGACCTTCTTGATCACGCAAACCTCCATGTCTAAACGGTCGGCCGCGGATTCGCTTCACCTCGAAGCCAAGCGGATCCCACTGGCTCCCACGGTCCCCGTGGGAGCGTCGTCCGGGACGCTCTGCGTCCCTTGCCTTGTCCAAGAGACGACGCGGAGTCCCGTGCGCAGGCAGCATTCCCACGCAGGAGCGTGGGAACGAGGTTCCGGAAAGTGAACCACAACCCCGGCCACGTGCTTAGCTTCGACCTACCCTGATTTCCATTGATTCTACACAGGCCTCCGGTCTCTCACAACTCGGCGAACCATTGGATCGGTCGTCATCTTACGGTACCATTTCTGGGCATGGACCCCATTGCTTATGATTTGGTGGTGATCGGCTCGGGACCGGCGGGAGAGAATGGGGCCGCGACGGCGGCTTCGTTCGGCAAGCGGGTTGCGATGGTCGAGAAGAGTCCGGTCGTGGGGGGCGCCTCGGCGAACACGGGTACGCTGCCAAGCAAGACCCTGCGCGAGACGGCCCTGGCGATCTCGGGCCTGCGAGCGCGCGATCTGTACGGCGTCGATCTGTCGCTGCGCCGCGAGGCGACGGTGGCCGATTTCATGTTCCATGAGCAGCACGTCACGGCCAACGAGCGGCAGCGTGTCGAGCAAGGGCTGGCTCACAAGGGAGTGATGCTCTACCACGGCACCGCCTCGTTCGTCGATCCGCACACGCTGCGCGTCGTCCCCCTGGGAACTGATCCCAGGACCGCCGGCAGCGGCGAGGTCTTGCTGACCGCGGGTACAATCCTGATCGCCACCGGATCAAGTCCCGTGCGGCCTGCCTGCTTTCCGTTCGAGCACGACAGGGTTCACGATTCCGACGAGGTGCTACAGCTCGAGCGGCTACCGAAATCGATGGCCGTCGTGGGGGCCGGCGTGATCGGGTGTGAATACGCCTGCACGTTCGCGGCGCTGGGTACGAAGGTCTGGATCATCGACGGCCGTGACGAACTGCTGCCGTTCCTCGATCATGAGATTTCGAAGGCCCTCGAAGAAGCCATGCGCCGGCAGCTTGGCATCGAGTTCGTGTGGAAGTGCAGGGTGAGCGGCTGCCAGGCCCCGCGCGAGGAAGACCTGTTGTTGTCGCTTGACCCCGGCGATACGCTCATGGCCGATGCCGTGCTCGTGGCCGCGGGCGCTATAGCAACACCGCCGCGCTGAACTTGCCGGCCGCGGGGCTTGCCCCTGGGCCGCGCGGGCTGCTGACTGTCGATGCCCAGTATCGCACGTCCGTGCCGCACATCTACGCGGCCGGCGACGTGATCGGTTTTCCCGCCCTGGCCTCCACCAGCGCCAAGCAAGCGCGCGTGGCCATGACCCATGCCTTCCGTCCGGGGTCGTCGAAGGCCGAGCCCGCCCCGCTTCTGCCCACCGGCATCTACACGATTCCCGAGGTTGCCATGGTGGGGACCTCCGAGGAAGACCTGCAAGCCCAGGGGGTTGATTACATCGTCGGCCGGGCCCTGTACGCCGACAGTGCCCGCGGTGAGATCATGGGCGACTCGACCGGCTTCCTGAAATTGATCTTCCGCCGCGATGATATGACCGTGCTCGGCGTGCACGTCATCGGCGAGCAGGCCACCGAGCTGGTCCATATTGGTCTCATGGCCATGCTCACCGGCGGCACGGCCGAGGTGTTCACGCGCGCCTGCTTCAACTTCCCCACCCTCGGCGATCTTTACAGAGATGCCGCCGATGACGCCCTCCGCCGCCGCGCGGCGGCGGAATCACCAGGCTGACATGACATGATGTCCGGCAGCCTTGCCGTCGCCAATGCCCCAATCCTCGGCTCAACCTGCCGGCCGGCCGGGAAACCGCAAGATCGTCAGCGAATAGGCAGGCAGCGTCAGGCTGAATTGCTGCGCAACGCCCGTGATTCGCGACTCTACCGGCACAACCACCTCCGGGTCGTCGAGCGTGTTTTCGGCTGTCGGGTCTTGATGGCCAAGGGTGGTTACTCTGGCTGTCGGACCGATCTCCGCAAGACCCGTCGCGAGAATCTTCACCGGGCGCGGCTCGCCAGCGCGGTTCACGGCCTTGAGCACAACCTCGTTCTTGTCGCGATCGATCCCGGCCAGGGCGTAAATGTCGGGCTTGCCGGCCTGGCCTGAGGCGGTGGTCTTCAAGACCTCATCGGGACGGTTCGACGAGAAAAGCTTCTCCACATGGTATGACGTCCGGCCCACAACGCGGGCCGTGTCGAACTCGATCAGGTTGACCGGCCAGGAACGATCGTTGACGTTGACAAACAGCGGAGCATACGAGCAGATCCGCACGAGATCGGCGTTCCGCTCCAGCCCGATCAGGAAGGCGGCTTCCGCCAGTGCACCCATCAGGTTGCCACGGCCAACGCCGCGGTTGACGGCATACTCGCCCACGTAGATCTTGGGACCCTTGCGGTCGGTCTTGTCATACTGGTTCACGTGGTCGAAGAAGAAGTCGGGATTGTTGTAGTAATGATCGTCGGCCATCTCGATGGCCGCGCCGCCCATATTTTGCGAGTCGGCAATCGTGATGATATTGGGATACTTAGCTTTGATGGCATCGAGAAAGACGCGATAGTTCTTGTGGTACTCAGCGCCCCAGTTCTCGTTGCCGATCTCGACGTACTTGATCACAAACGGCTCGGGGTGTCCGTTCTGGGCACGCAGCGACCCCCACCGCGTGCTCGTCGGCCCCATCGCGTACTCAAGTGCGTCGAGCGAGTCATCGACCAGGGCTTGAAGTTTGCCGGGATCAGAGACCGTCTCCTCGCGGCGGAACTGGCAGCTCAGGCCCGCGTTGATGACGTACATGGCGTCGGCCCGCAGGTCCTCACAAAGCTGGAGGTATTCGTGAAAGCCCAAGCCGAAGGTGTTGTAATATCCCCAGAGGTCAAAGGTCCCCTGGCGCCTGGCGATGTCGCCTATCGAGTGTTTCCACTGAAACCGGTTCGAGAGCATGATCCCCTCGACGATGCACCCGCCCGGAAAGCGGATGAACCCCGGCCTGAGGTCGGCCAGCATCTTGACCAGGTCGGGCCTCAGTCCGTTGGGCCGGTTCTTGTAAGTATCGCGGGGGAAGAGCGAGACGACGTCAAACCAGATCGTGCCGGGCCGGGAGACGCTGATTACCAGCCGGCCCTTGGGGTCGGCCTGGTCGGGTTGGAGGGTACACTGGTATTTCTTCCACGGTCCGCCCACGCTGGAAATCACAGCCCTGGCGTAGGTCTTGTGCCCGATGGGGCTTTCCAGCGTGACGGTCAGGTCGAACGTCTCGCTCCCCTCGGTTCGAGCGTAAAACGACAGGTCGTAGATTGCCCCCTGGCGAAAGTTCATCCCCCAGTAACCGGCATTGGCCACACCCAGGCGGTCGCCGAGCTGGCGGGCGACCAGCCGCATGGAATGGGGATTCTCGGCATTGAGCGGAGACGTATCGGCCAGCCGGATCGATCCCTTGGCGCTTCCCTCGGCCACCAGGGTCCAGGCGTGAACGTCGGTATTGAACCAGACGCGCTCGACCCAGCCCTTGGGCGTGACCAGATGGTTGCCGCCGAAGCGCCCGCCCGCCGGGCCGTTGTGGGCCTCGAAATCCCGGTTCTGCACCAGCTCCGCATAAAGCCCGCCGTCGCCGGCATGGTTGATTTCCTCGAAGAAGATGCCGTACATGCTGGGATTGACTGCCACCCGTGGAGCAGCGGCGTCGATCTGGATGCTCGTCTCGCCTGCGGCCCTGGCGGCTTCGCCGGCGCCGGCACGATCCAGGAGACAGAGGCACGCAAGCGTCAGGAAGCTCGTACGGAGCAAAGTGCCATGAAGTCCTGACAGTGGACCGTCTAAGAGCGATGAACATGCCTTGGACCGCATGATGTTTCCTCGTTGGCAATAGAATCAACGCCAGGCCGGCAACCGAAAACACAGGGCGATTTATCCTATCATCTTCGATGCTGGTGGTCTTGAGCCCGATCGGAACCGGGTTTTCAACAGGCTGGCGACCAGGCTGATCAGCGCAGCCGAAGCCGCTCCGAGTGAGATGCCTATGGCCTGACGCAGACCGGTGGGACGGTACTGGAAGCGAACGTGACCGATTCCCGTTCCAGTCAGGGGAACCCCCTGAAGCCCACCGTTGACCTTGAGCACGACCTGTTCTGGACCATCGTTAACTCGATACGTCCAGCCGGGGTAATACGTCCGACGGACGATGAGGTAACACGATCCATCGTGATCAACGATCGCGGTACGACCATCCCAGTTCTTCAGATGGGCCAGGCGTGCTGGGGGACCCATATCGATTTCAGCGACTCTGGGCGCTTCGAGCTGCCTTTGAAACTCGAACTCCCACCCCTTCCCTTGGGGATGGCTCTTGCGTGGACCGTCACCCTCGAGAAACCAGGCCTCATCGGTCAAGTCGGCTCGCGACAGCGACCCGTAAAGGAGGCCCCAACTGCTTGCCTCACGGCCTCGCACCGCCACCCAGGCTGACGGAAACGGGTCCGGATAGCGCACCAGTTTCCAGCCCGTCTGCCGCTGGAGCCTGCGTGAGGTCCTGAGTAGTTGATACAGAACTGGGTCGCCCATCTCGGCCACGATTTCAGTGCCACGGACGTTGTCCTCGGCGGTCCAGATTCCATGGGTGACGCCCAGGCGACGCTGCCAGCGGAGTTCAGCCGAACTCACTTCATCAGGAGGCACTGCTGACGGTTGCAGAAGATAGTTGGGAGGAGGAGCAGGGATGCCCAGCGCCGGAGTGGCGGAGGAATGGCCAGTCCAGACAACCAGGTTTCCGGGCCTGCCGGCGACAAGGCCGATTCCTGGCTCCGCGATGAGGCGCTCCAGCATAGCGCTTTCCTGGGGCAGATGAACCGTCCAGCCCCACTCAACGGGCACCAGGTAGAAGAGCGCACACAACTCAACCGCCGCAACGGAGAGGGGTCCCCACCAGCCGATCCTGTTCCTGTCGCCAGGCGATGATCGCCCCCAGTCCGAGAACCCAGGCGATCATCGCCGCGGCAAACCGTAGGCCCAGGGTGTTAACGCCCAAACTCGACCGAAACGCCTGGTCCTGGGACAGCACGGCTGACCAGATAAAGGACCCCACGCCTATTCCCAAAGCGAGGCCCATGCCCCCCCAGAATCGCCCCCGTGCAATCGACCGATCCAGTCCTCGACCTGCTAGTAATGCCAGAGCCAAACTGGTGAGTAGCGTGTACCGGGCCGGTGCCCGAAACAAACCGAATCCCGGTATCTTCACCAGGAGAAGGAAACCACCCGGCCACCATCGCGGCAGGGTAGCCAGCGCGAACGCCAGCAGCGCTATCCAGCGCCAGGGTGTTAGTGACCTGCCGCCACCGGTCGCCATGAATCCCACGCAGGCCAAGACCAAAGGCACGACACCCACATACGCACAGGCCTCGTCGGCTGTCGTCTCCAGAGTTGCCCAGTACTGCTCGCTCCCCGAAGTCAGCCTGCCCAGGTACAAAGCCGGTAAGGCCCACTGGGCCCAGTGGGTGATGGGGAAGGAGTAATTCGCAAGAAACTGAGCAGGCTTGTTGAACCCGACGACCTGGGTTAGCTCCCATGTCAACCTTAACTGCACCAAGGCGATGGCTGCTCCCCATACCAGGGCCGCGGCCAATCCCAACCAGCGCAATTTGGGTAAATGATCGATCGCGATCCTCCAGCCTCCTGTGAGCAAGATCAGGCCTGCGGTCCATGCCTGGATCTGGAAATGCCCGATGAGAATCTGCACGCCCCAGGCCAATGCCAAAGCCGCCAGCCAGACGAGACGCCCAGTCGCCGCGTATCGATCTCCCAGCAAGAGGCAGAGCGGCACGTAGGGCATAAGCGTATAGAGCGGCTCATGCACAGCATGGACGGCTTGAAAGCCGCAGAGCGAGAAGCTGAGGGCGGTAAGTGCACTTCCCGATTGGGACGTTCCAAGCACGCGAGCGTAGGCATATGTCACGCCGGCCAGCGCCACGAAGTGCAGCCACATGCTCAAGCGATAGGCTGTCGCAACCTCGAAGAGGCGATAAAAAAGCCAGTTGGGCGGATAAAACGCGGCGACATGGCTCTCGGCCACCAGGGGCATGCCGATGCCGAAGTGATCGCTCCAGTAGGGTAGCCGCCCTTCGTGTAGGCTCTGTGCAAGTTCCTTCTTGATCGGCCGATACATCAGGTCGGCGTCACCCCCCACCGGCTCAATGCCAATGAGCAAGGGGAAGAGCAGCGTGCCCACGATCAAGATCGGGATCAGAACCGGATAGGCCGCGACGGATCGGAACGAGACCATGAACCCCGCTCGGGACAACCGGCCAAGGTAACTTCATTTGCTGCACCGTTACCTTGATAACCGTTCACGGCCTCTCTTGGCAAGAGACGGACATCGAGTAGCGCGAGCCCGCCAGCGCATTGCTCGGTCAGGGCTTCTCGCGATTGGCTTCACACCCGAGCGGTTCCAGGCTCACATCATCGATCCACATCTCGCCGATATTGGTCTCGCTGATGATCCGGAAATCGAGAGCGACTGTGGTGGCCTCGCACTCGGCGCGGACGATGCGCTCAACCTTGGTCCAGCGGCCGACAGTTTCCAGGTCTTGCTCGAAACCGCCCCCGGAGAGGACGCGCCACGAGGTGGGCGTGTCTTTGTACTGGGCAAGCCTGATCCGGCATTCCCCCTCGGTCCCCGCGGCAATCAGATACCAGAACCGCAACCGCATCTTGCTGCCGTAGCGAACGGGGCGTTCGGGGTAACGGTAATACTGATGCCCCGGAATGTGGGCCTCGAGATGCAGGCTGTCAGGCGACGAGACAAAATGATGGGTGTCGCGGCGCTCATCGGGCGGTTCGGGCCAGACAAACTTCGGTTGAGCCAGGTAATGCTCGCGATCCAGCGGTACGCGGTCGCGCAGGGTGGCCGAGCCCAACCTGAGCTCAACGTCCTGCACACCCAGCAAGGGATCATAATCGCCATACAGGACATGCTGGTGCTCGACCCGCAGCCGAACGCGCGCAATCCCTCCAGGTGCCAGGCTTACCAGCGAAACCGCCTCATTCTCCGGCAAGGGCCCATCATCGGCCCAGACCGACACGACAACCTTCTCGCGGCACCGGTTTGACTCTTCCGTCGACGTGATCACGTCTCCCGTACCTGAGCCCGCCGAGGTGCCGCTGACCGTCACACGCGCCAGCCGGGGCACAGCATGAGAGCAGACTCGCGAGTTCGAGACCCAGCCCTCGATCGTCACCGCCACGTCCGAGGGCATGAGAATGAACCCGGTCGAGCCGGTGTGCCGAAGCTGGTAATCGATCACCCACGCCCCCTGATCCTGGCTGACCGATCGGCGCACCAGCGTGAGGCCGTTGGGCTTGGCCACCGAGCTTCCCTTCGCGGGTGGCTCTCCACCAGCCCGTGACTGTCCCGAGAGGCAGGAGAGACAGAAAAGCGGGGCCATGAGTGCGCAAACCAGCGTGACCCGCGCCAGACCCATGATGCCTACCCCAACCGCGCGGAAACCGCGATAGCCAGCAAGCGAAATGCTGGCCCAAGCGCGATTTCTGGGACGCGCCCGCCGGGACGTGTCCATCGTTTGGTTATCGTTTTCCATGTTCACCAACTCCTTCCGTGGTAGCGAAGCCTCCCGAAGCCATCCTGGCGTTGCGGGGCAAGACCGGTCCGCTCACCGTCGCTGCGATCAGCTAGCCGGTACAACCGGGCGGGGCGCGATCACACACTGATGGCGCGTTAGCTCCTCGCTTACCCTTACTTCAAACATGCGCCATCTTTGTGACCTGTTGCCTGAAATCATCATAGGACACCCTTCCGCAACATGTCGGGCCGGCACATTGCCTGTGCAAGTTCCAGACCGTTGGGATGGCGGAAGAGGAACCGGGGGTTGATAGAACCTGTCAATCGTCCTCAGTGTCGGGATCGATTTCGGCCTCATCGTCCCCTTCATCGTCCGTATCGAAGGGCGTCACGGGGAGGGAGGCGCAGCGCTCCAGAAACCGTGGGAGAAAACGGTCGAGGAACACGGAGACAGCAATCTGGGTGGTGGAGTTATCCATGCCCCAGATGCTGACGCGAGGTTCGGTAAGATCGGGATCCATCTGGATGAAATACCGATCGTTGAACGCCAGCGAGATCGGCACTTCCTCGAGCCAGCGATGGGCCAGGGCGTTGACACCTGGGCCTCCCAGCGAAACCGTGGGCAGATTTTGAAGCAGCTCATCATGGATCCAGCGAAAGTCAGCGATGACGCGAACCTGGTAATCCGACAGGTCGGCCGTGTGCTTGGACCCGTTCTGACTCTTGCTCAAGACCTCTTCCAGCCGCTGCTTGAGGTAGTATCCCAGCGGCCGATCGAGCTCTTCGGCCCTGAGCGTGCTACCGGTGACGATCAGCAAAAGCCGCGACGGCGGTCCCTTGCCCATGAACGGCCCCTTCCTGGCGATCTCCCGGATCCGAGCCGCGGGCACGGAAATGACAGGCGGCTCATCCGTCAGGTTCTGGTCATGCCTCTCTGGTCATTATAGGGCGATCGCGAAGCCGTGCTAACCTCCTTTCCGATTTCAACATCCGAGTGAGCTGAGCGCACCCTGGCAGCGGCCTGGCCTGACCGGTCAGGCCAGGCCGCTTATCGAGCAGAGGTAGACGCAGACGGCTCTCGAGCAGCCCGCCAGAGCGCGATGCGCCGCATCGCCGCCTGTGCCGCCTGGAAATCATCGTCCCCCTCAGCTTCGAACCGTTGCGAGACCGCCTGGCGGCCAGCTAAAGGAATCAAGCACGAAAAAATGACGCGCCCGCCAGGCTGCCCATCGATCGTATAATGTGTCACGCCCAGTGACTGCATCTTGCGGCGCAGCGTGGCCCAATCGCCCACGCTTGACGCGGAGACGGCTGGTACCGTGGCAGCCGGGGAAGGAAATGGGGTAGCCGGTGGTACCGTTTCCAGAGCGAGCGCATTCGCCTTGGCGCGGCTGTCGGGGACTGGACCGGTCGATGGTGCCGGAGAGAGAGAAGCCAGGATAGCCGGGCCTACCGTGGGATCCAGAGGGGCCGGGAGTCCGGGTGCCTGGGTGGGGTGCTCAGGGGCGTTTTGCTCCGCGGCGGCGGCCGGTCCGTTCCGACCCGGTTGCAGGGGTGCGTCCAGTTCCGGCAATCCAGGTATCTCACGCCGGGCGGCCTGTCCCGGCTTCACACCAGACTCGCTCGGCCTGGGAGCTTCGGGCTCTGGTATCGCGGTCAGGGGCGGCAAGGAGGCTGGTACCTCGTTCACGCCTTCGTTTCTGTTTCTCGTCCTCGACGATTCGCGGTCTTGCCCGACCTGGGTTTTGTCCTTGGGCCCGCTTCTCGATCGACCCCGATTCAGCGAAGACTTGGAGGACACGGAGGTGCCGCTTGATGGATGTGACGTATCTGCTTCCTTGGAAGGCTTTTCAATCGTCACCGAAGGTGCATGGGCTGTCGGCGCTGCCGTGGTCGGTGAGGGCTTGGGCTCCTGACCATTGGTTGTTTCAGGCGACGACCCTGAGAGGTCAACGGAGGCGATCTCCCCCTCTTTCAAGCCAAGGTAGTCGAGCAGGCGTGCCTGCGTCCAGCGCACCGCGGGACCATTGACCATCGCGCCGCCGAGAAAGGCCGCCGCCACCATGACTACCACGAAAAGGGCTTGTCGCACGGTCGCGGCCTCCTTGCCCTGACCTTGATTCCAAGCGGAACGGTTTCCTGACTCTTACCCCAACGTGTCTTGTCAAACCGAGATTGCCCGAAATAATCGAGACAGCCCCAAGGGACGCTTCTTCAAGACGAATAGCCTCCGTGGGGTGGCCTCCGCCACAGGTCCGCTGGAAACCTTGAGAACGAGTCAAGCACCAAGGTCAACGCGACGAAAAGGAGAGCAAGGCTCCGGCTCGTGCTGGTTACCCCACGAGCGTTCCAGGGCGAAACGGTCTGATTGAGCGGTTGAACGCGACGTCAGGAAATCACGCTTGCCGGGTTTTAAACCCGCGCGATATTTAACCCAGATGGTCGAATGAAGCAAGGCCAGTCCGTCACAATGCGGCCGTCTCGAAAGCACAAGAAAACCGCCGTTGGATCTTCCGAAGCCCTTTTATACCCGGCGTATGCGCCACGGGGGTGGCGAGCTCCCGCGCGCGGGGCATCGGGATGGTTGATTCCATCAGTGATGGGCCTTCTGGCAGCCTGCTGGTATCTCATCACGCTGCCATTCCGAGTCCTGTTCTGGGTCATCGGCATGCTCGGTCGTCTGGCCGGGTTGGTTGTAGGTTTCTCGCTGATGGTTGTGGGCATGGCGCTCTGGGCGGGCCCACTCTTTATCATTGGCATTCCTGTGTTTATCATCGGTTTGCTGCTCACGCTGCGCTGCCTTGGATAAGGGGCTTCACGCAAGAGAATCGACGCTTCACGTTTCTCCTTCGCGCCTTGGCGTGAAATATCCCCGTATCTCTGCGTGAACCTCCCATGATTTACCTCGACCACAACGCGACGACACCGCTTGATCCCCGGGTGTTCAAGGCCATGCGTCCGCATTTCTTGCTGGCCGGCAATGCCGAGAGCCGGCATGCCGCTGGGCGGCGAGCGCGGCGGGCCTGGGAAGGTGCGAAAGAAGCTGTCGCGCGGATTCTGGGGGCTGACCCCGACGAGGTTGTCTTCACATCGGGTGGAACGGAAGCCAATAATCTGGCCGTCTTTGGCTTGGCGGGCATGGAGAACGGCCCAGGGCATCTTGTTTCGAGCCCGATCGAACATCCCGCGGTTGCTGAGCCGATTGCGCGTCTTGAAGCGGATGGATTCCGCGTGAGCCGGCCGGGCGTGAATGCCGACGGTCTGGCTGATGCCGAGCTCATGGCCGCGGCTTCCAGCAAAGACACGCGGCTGGTCGCCTTGATGCTGGCCAACAATGAGACTGGGTGTCTTCAGCCCGTTGCGCGGCTGGCCGAGCTGGCGGCCGAGCGGGGCATTCCGGTCCATACCGACGCGGTCCAGGCAGTGGGCCGAATCCCGGTGAATTTCCACGCCTTGGGTGTGGCCACCCTGGCCGCGAGTGCTCACAAGTTTCACGGCCCGGTGGGGGTGGGCGTCTTGCTGGTACGCCGAGGCGTAAAGCTGCGGTCCCGGCTTCATGGCGGCGGCCAGCAGCAAGGCAGACGCCCCGGCACAGTGGCCGTGCCCCTGGCGGTGGGCCTGGCTACAGCCCTGGAACGCTGGCATTCCAGGGCCAAGTCGCGAATCAGGCGCTGGATGATGCTTCGCGATCGTCTCGAAGCCGGCCTGATCGCCGCGCTGGGATCTGACCGCGTCATCCGCAACGGCCCGGCCGACACGACGTTACGCCTGCCTCAGACCACCAATCTCGGGTTCGTGGGCCTTGATGGCGATGCCCTCTTGATGCAGCTCGATCTCGCAGGCATCGCCGCCTCGCTCGGCTCGGCTTGTGCCAGCGGCTCGACCCGCCTTTCCCCGGCCTTGCTCGCCATGCGTGTTCCCGACGATCGCCTTCGCTCCTCGGTCCGTTTCAGTCTGGGCGCCAATACGACCAGGGCCGACATCGAGGAAGCCATCGCGCGGATCGTTGCCGTCGTCGAGCGGGTTACCGCAGCCCAGGCGGCCGAGATGATCTTCTGAATTCTCAGGCCGCGCTTGTTGCATCCTCCAAGCACAGGACAACCGGGGGCGCTTCTGTAGCCTGGGGCACCGATCACGATTTCGCCGCGCTCCGCTGGGCCTCGGTGAACCAGTCCCTTATCGACAGCGTGAAGTCCGGCAGCACCGCGCCCCCGCTGAGCTCTTGAGTCTCGTTCAAAAGCACCGACTCCTTGGGTCCTGTGTAGACGCGGACCGTCCGCGCCGCGGGATTGACGTACCAGACCAGGCGAACCCCGGCCTGGAAGTACTCGTCAAGCTTCCGCTTCATTTCCTTGGGAGTGTTTCCCTTGCTCAAGATTTCCACCACCAGGTCGGGGGCGACCGTGGGAATCTCACCACGCCGCCTTTTCCCCTTGGGATAACGCTTCCAGGAGATGAAGGCCACGTCGGGAATGCGCACCTGGCCCGGGAAGAGGCGCATCATGCCGTCGGCGCCGACAACCGCGCCTAGATCATGCTGGTTCAAGTAATTGACGAGACAGGCCGTCAGGAACACGGCGAACCTGGATTCATCAAACCCCATGACTTTCTCCACGAGCACGCCGTCAACCAGCTCGCAGAGCCGGTTTTCTCGATCGTGCACAGTGACGACATCGTGCTCGGTGGCCGTGCCGGGAACCGGCTCGAGGCGCACGCGCCCGGCTGGCACATCGCCCAGGTGATGGAGCAGGTCGGCCACTGACAGAAAGCGGCTGACAACGGGATTGGCGGTGGTGGGGCTGGAGGCGGGGCGAGTTGCGACCGTGGCCATGGAATTTCCCTTATCGTGGTGCATGTGCGTTGATTGATTGTCCGGCCAGCGTGCGGAACCGGCAAGGCGGGATCAGGGCGATTTCGTATCCCATGGTGGATTGCGGCCCGATGAGCCGGCCCGGCCCGGCCCGAGTCGAGCTTCTCAACGTGTATGATCTGTCTCGGGGCCCGCCCACAAGGCAGTCTCCAGACGCGGCCGAACCCGGGCCAGCAGATACGTTCGGTCCCAGCGGACGCTCGGCCCCTGAGCGAGAACCTCGACGGCGCCTAGCCGCTCGAGATCAGGCACGTCACGCTGGCGGCCGATGACGAGCACCGCGTCATTCGATTCACCCTGGGTGCCCTGCTCACACCTTCCCTCCAGGTGCGCTTCCAGTTGAGCAGTCCTGAAATGCCAGCACGCCGGGCGGTTGAGGTAGTAGAGCCGCACCGCCAGATCATGAGGGATGGGACCAAACGGCGTGGGATAAGGGTCGCGGTCCCAGTCGTCATAAAGCAAGACAAGCGGCTCATCCGCTGGCAACTGACGGCCGACGGCGTCGTAGAAAGCCCATTCCGCGCCCCGGTGCGCGAGCCGCGGGCCCAGGAGCCAGAAGCCGAGGCCGTAAGCCAATCCCAGCGCCGTGAAGGTGCCGACTGCCCATCCTCCCAGCCGCATCGGTGAAGAACCGCGGGCCAGCAATCGGGTTCCCAGCCGTGCCAGGCCCAGGGCGGCCCAGACCGACCAGGGAACCAGCGCGTAGATCGCGTAGTGGGCATTGCGAGCACTGGCCAGGGATACGAGCACCAGAGGCACTACCGACCAGGCCCAGAGTAAGCGGTCGCCTGCGGCGAGACCCTGGTAGGAATGAGAGCCACGCAACGCCCGGCCCAGCGACCGCCATGCCCCGACCAGCACAAGCGGCACCCAGGGAAGAGCCTGACCGAAGATATTGAACCCGTACGCGGGCCAAGCCTCACCGGCGAACGGCCCATGCCCGGCTGGCGCGCCCAGTCGCTGGGTAATGTGCATGACCCACAGCTCCGCCGCTTTCAGACCGTGTGTGAAAACCATCGCCACTGGCCAGGCCAGGGCCAGAAAAGCAACCACCGCCCAACCGGCTGGAAACAGCAGGCCCCGCGCCGTGATTCGGTCACGATCCCAGAGCAGCACCATCGCGGTCGCCGATAAAGCCAGCACCGCGCCAAAGCCAGTTCCCTTCACCAGCGCAGTCGTGCCCAGCAATCCAAAAAAAGTCCACCGCCAGAGGCCCCAGCGGGGCGGCTTGTCCTTGTTTGCCCGGTCGTCGTTCGGAGTAGTGATGAATGATCTCGTCCTCATCTGATCGAAGGCCACCAGGGCCCAGGTGATGAGGCATGCGAGCAAGATATCGGCCTCAGCCAGGCGCCCGCGCATTACAGTCCATGCGGTTGTCGCCTGAACCGCGCCGGCAAGGAGGCCGACCACCCTGCCGTACCGATGCGCCGCCAGCACAGCCACGCCGAGCACCAGGCCCAGGGTTGCCAGGGCCGAAGGAAGCCGGGCGGTTGTCTCGCTTACGGTCCCCGCAACCCACCCGCACATGGCTGCCAGCCAGAACGGCAGCGGAGGCTTTTCCAGCCAGGGCAGTCCGCCAATGGTGGGATACCACCACTGGCCCGAACCAAGGATCTCACTGGCCCCTTGGGCTACGAAGGCCTCGTGATACGTCAGACGGGTGGATGATCCCAGGCCAAGGCCCACCGTGGTGGCCGTCAGCACGGTCAGGCACACCAAGCCGCGCCAGCCCAAGGTCCTTTGGGGCATTGCCGGGATCCTCCTTGATCGCGCCGGTTCATCCGCAAAGCCGCCTGTGCCTCCAAGGAAAGGGGCTTCCGGTCACCGCGGCATCCTATTCCAAAAACCCCCAGCCGGCGAGAGGGAATGCGATGTCGCGCGAACCTCAGAGTCTCGCCAGACGTAAAGGTCTTGCTGGTTTTCCTCAATTCCGCGAGTGATAGAAGCCGAAAAGAAGAGCGCCCGAGGCTGCTTCATGCCCTGAGGGCCGATGAGGGAAAACGTGTTGATAACGTGTCAAAGGGCGGAGTGTTCAAGCAGTCTCGCCAACGGCAGCGCAAGCGCTTAGCCAAGGCTACGCCAAATCGCGCCCGTGGGTGTCGGCGGAAGACACCCACTTGTCCACAAGTTTTCCCCTCCTGGGCGAGGGCTGTTGTGCTTGATTAAGTTCTTTGGTATCATTAGCTTGTTAGAGAGTTCCCGTGGTTATCCACGGCGGTATTCCCACTCTACGGTTGATGCGGCGGTAAGGTTACCTTATCGTAATACAGAGAATCGGGACCGGCCCAAAACCAGAGTGCGTCCCGGCATCAGGTTCACCCCGCCGCGCTGAAGGGAAACAACCAGACCGACAGACCATTCCCGCGTTTTGCTCGTGCTGGCCCCGAGATCGAATTGAGTCGAACCGGGACGTCGCCGGCTTTCGCGGTGCGAGGACGGGATCGGAGCGGGTGAACGAGGCACGAGCCAACCGCACGACGAACCACCTAGCGAGCTCAGGTCAAGCACGATCCGCACAAGGTGCGCGTGACCCGGATGGGGGCCCACGAGCAAGGCCCGATCCAGAGGTAGGGCCGGCCAAGGCAGAGAGGTGGGCCGGTTCCCATGGCGATCAACACTGTGCCGAGTTGAGATTCGAGCAGTCAGGCTAGGGTAATCCAGGAATGATCGAGGAAAGCGCATGAGGGCGTTTTGCAACCGCGAGGGTTTGCTTACCGCATTCACCATGGTCAGTGGTGTCGTTCCCGCGCGGAGTCCCAAGCCGATTCTTCAGAACATCAAGCTGATTGCTGATGCCGAGGAAGGCTCGGTGCTGATGGGCACCGACCTGGAAGTCGGCATTCGCCATCGCGTGCTGGGTGTGCGCGTGGAAACGCCAGGGCCCGTGATCTTGCCGACGGCGCACATGGGATCGATCTTGCGAACCAGCGGTGACGAGGAGCTGGAGATCGAAACCGACGATAACCACCTGATGGTGCGCGGCCAGTACGCGGAGTTCACCCTGCCGGTCGAGGATGCCAGTCTCTTTCCCGAGGTTCCCGATTTCGCCGCGACCAGCTATCATGTGATACCTGCGGGCGTGCTCAAGAAGCTCATCCGGCGGACCATTTTCGCCACCGACCTGGAAAGCGCTCGCTACGCCCTGGGCGGAGTGCTGATCGAGCTGACGGGTGAGTCCATCGCCATGGTGGGCACCGATGGCCGGCGTCTGGCCCGGATGGTCGCGCCGGCCGAGGCCGAGAACGAGCCGGCGCAGCCCGCGGGCACGCCAGTCATTCCCGTCAAGGCGCTCAAGTTGATCGAACGCAACCTGACGGCCGACGATATGATCGTCCATCTGGCCATCCAGTCAGGAACCGCTGTCCTGGTAAAGACCGAAAGTGCTGTCATCTACAGCCGATTGGTGGAGGGCCGCTTCCCGCGCTACCAGGACGTCTTTCCCACGAGCGTCGATGTCAAGATTCCCCTGGAAGCCGGCCCGCTCCGGCTTGCTGTTGAGCAAGCCTCGATCGTCACCAGTGATGAGAGCCGCGGGGTTGACTTCCAGTTCGCCTCCGGTGTTCTCAAACTGGCAGGCCAGGCAGCCGACGTGGGCAGCTCGCACGTCGATTTGCCGATCCCCTACGAGGGCAAGACGGTCGATATTACCTTTGATCCCCGCTACCTGATCGATGCATTGCGGACGCTGGACGACACGACCGCCATCACGGCCGAACTGATCGATGCCAAGAATGCCGCGGTTTTCCGGACCGCCGATCATTACACCTACGTGGTCATGCCCCTGACGCGCGAGCGCTAGGGGCCTGCAGTGCAGGAAACCGGCTCTTTCGTGAAGCGAAGAAAGGCACGCGGATTGCTTTGATATGTCGGATGTGCGAACCGCCCGTTCGGGCGGCTTCTTGTCCGGTCACGGGCATGATTCCCTTTCGGCTTTCTCGCACTTGCCTGGCCGTGCGGCGCTGCCGAGCCCGGCGCCCCGCAGGAGGCGTGGCCACGCGCGTTCGAGGCCGCACAAACTCCCATAGCGTGCGGGGTGGCTTTCCCCCTCCCTTTCGGGTGGGATCGGACCGAAATAAGATGTCAAACCCAAACCGCCGGGGGCCAAGAGCCCTGTCCGAAATTCTGGGCGAATTGTTTACCGTGAAAGGATACGGACAACTACGGGCTGTGGGGGAACTCGAAGAAGCCTGGAACACTGCGGTCGGCGAGCCGCATTGCCATCAGACGCGTGTCGGCGAGGTGCGGCGCGGAGTCTTGACCGTGATCGTGGCCCATCCCACGCTGCTCGAAGAGCTTGCCGCGTTTCGCAAGCCAGAGCTTTTACAGGCCCTGCGGGCAGGCGCACCAGCGACCCCGATTCAGGACATCCGGTTCCGAGTCGGTCCGATCGACCAGCCGGCGCCGGCCGCGCCGGAAGAGGACCGCAACCTGTCACAACCGCGGACAATGCCGCCAACGGGCCGCCCGGGCCCGGGCCCGGGAACAAGTCCGGGGAACCGGCCCAGGCGGCGGCCGCGCCCCGGCGACAATGACCGCTAACCCATGGCAGATGGATGACAGTGACGAGTGGAGGAAAAGGACCATCGTTGTCCGGCCACCAAGCACTCACTACGAGCGTTTGAGATGAAAGGGAATGACCGAGGTGAACTTGTGATGGATTTGAGCAAGACTGACAGTACCGGCCTGGAGGCCCCCATGGCTGAAGCGCTGGAGACGTTGCCTGGCGACGTCCAGACGGCCGGCGCGGCGACGTACACCGGGGCCAATATCCGTGTCCTTGAAGGCATTGACGCGGTGCGGAAGTGCCCGGGCATGTACATTGGCGATACAACCACGCGCGGGCTGCACCACCTGGTCTACGAGGTCGTGGACAACTCGATCGATGAGGCAATGGCCGGCTACTGCCGGAACATCCACGTGACACTTCACGCCGACGGCTCGGTTTCGGTCGTCGATGACGGCCGGGGCATCCCGGTCGACACGCACGCCGAAAGTGGCAAAAGCGCGCTGGAGATCGTTCTGACCAAGGTCCACGCCGGCGGCAAGTTCGACCACGATACCTACAAGGTTTCCGGCGGCCTGCACGGCGTGGGCGTGACGGTGGTCAACGCCCTCTCGGAGTGGCTGGAAGCCGAGATTCGCCGCGACGGCCAGCTCTGGCGGCAAGATTATGAACAGGGCGTGGCACAGGGCCCGGTGCGCGCCTGGGGCCGGCCAAATCCACCGGAACGAAAATCCAGTTTCTTCCCGACGCGACGATTTTTCCCAAGATCGAATTTGATTACGACACGCTGGAGAAGCGGCTTCGTGAGCTAAGCTTTCTGAACAAAGGGGTAAAGATTCGCCTGACGGATGAGCGAGCCGACGAGCCCAGGAATGTCGAGTTCTTCTCGTCGGCGGGCCTGAGCGAGTTTGTCGGTTATCTCAACCGGGCGCAGACCGCGCTGCACCCGCCCGTGGTCTTCCTGGGACGTGACGATGAGCGCGCCGTTGAAGTCGAGGTCGCTTTGCAGTACAACGATTCGATCAGCGAAATGGTCGTGTCGTACTGCAACAACATCAACACGGTCGAGGGAGGTACTCACCTGACGGGCTTCCGCGCGGCCTTGACGCGGACCCTGAACCAGTACGCCAGAACCGCGGCCCCCGCCAAGAGCAAGGACCTGACGATCACCGGCGAGGATTTCAAGGAAGGTCTCACGGCGATCATCAGCGTGCGCGTGCCCGACCCTCAGTTCGAGGGCCAGACCAAGACCAAGCTGGGCAACAGCGAGGTCGAGGGGATCGTGACGCGGGTTGTCAATGAGAAGCTGGCCGAGTACCTGGAGAACAACACCGGCGGCGGCCAAGAAGATCATCGCCAAGGCGCAGCTCGCCGCCGAGGCCCGCGAGGCGGCCGCAAGGCCCGCGAGCTGGTCCGCAATCGCAAGGGGGTCCTCTCCGGCGGAGGGCTGCCCGGCAAGCTGATGGACTGCACCACCCACGATCAGGAATCCAGCGAGCTCTTCCTGGTCGAGGGAGACTCGGCCGGTGGAACCGCCGAGGGAGGCCGCGACCGGATCTACCAGGCGATCCTCCCGCTTCGAGGCAAGATTCTCAACGTCGAACGCGCGCGGCTGGACCGCGTGCTCAATAATGAGGAAGTACGCAACATCATCACGGCGGTCGGCAACGGCATCGGTGAAGAGGAAGATCCGGGCAAAAGGCGGTACGGCAAGATCGTCATGATGAGCGACGCCGACGTTGACGGCTCGCACATCCGCACCCTGCTCATGACCTTCTTCTACCGCCAGATGCCCCGGCTCGTGGCCGAGGGGCACCTTTACGTTGCCCAGCCCCCCTTGTACATGATCGTCAGCGGCCGGAAAGAACGGCGCTACGTGCATACCGAAGACCAGATGCAGGCGATCCTCATGGATACAGGGCTCTCCGGAGCGGAGCTGCATCCCGCGGCCACGGCCACGGCTGCTGATGCAACACACCGCGCCGACAACGGCGCCGCGCCAGCAGCGCCCAGCCCGCGACCGCGTGGGGCGTCGATGGCAAGCTGAGAAACCTGGTTGAGCTGGTCTCGGCCATCGATCTGGGCCTTCGCGCCTTCGGCCGGCGCAACCGGCCGTTGCGTGAATTTCTGGCGATGGCTCATTCCGCGGCCGACCCCAAGGCCGACCCTCGCGCGGGTCTCTTGCCGCAGTTCTTGATCGAGGACGACGGCAAGGAAATTCCGTGCTGGACCGAGCAGGAACGGGATGAATATTGCCGCACCCATCACGTGGAAATCCAGTCCGACTCCGAGTTCGAGAAGGGTGACAAAGGCCCGGTCGAGGATCGCGAAACCACGGCGGAGCCAGGCAGCGAAGCGGTTTCAGCGACCGGCCACCGCAAGGTTCGCTGTATCGAGCTGCACGAGGTCAGAACGCTCAACAAGCACCTGGCTCGTCTCCGCGACGAATTCGGCCTGCGAACCGACGTCTTGCTTCCCCGCGAAGTGACCGGCGATGACCCCCCGCCCAGGTTCGCACTCGACCGCGACGGCGAAAGCTACCCCTTGCTCGACCTGCGTGCTCTGGTGCCGACCGTGCGCAAGATTGGCGAGAAGGGGATGAAGATCACCCGCTTCAAGGGATTGGGCGAAATGGACGCTGAACAGCTCTGGGAAACCACGATGGACCCGACTCGCCGCACCCTCATGCAGGTACGGCTCGATGACGCCGCCGCCGCCAACGACCTGTTCACCACCCTCATGGGCGACGATGTCGAACCACGCCGGGAGTTCATCGAGAAACATGCCCTTGAGGTCAAGAACCTCGATGTTTGAGGCGGTGATTTGTGACAGGTATGCGGATGTCAATGTCGAGAGGAGTGGCCCACCAACGTCGGATTCAAGGGTCCGTCCGAACTGGGAATAGATGATGGGGATAGCCCAGAAAGTCGCGCGAAATTTCAGCGACGCGGTCCGCGCGCGAGGCCAGTCATATTTCTCGAAGGGCCGGGTCAGCTTGATGTCGGCCAGGCCCAACGAGATCGTCGCCAAGGTACGCGGGACCACCAAGTACCGGGTGCGGGCACGGCTTCGCGGCACCAAGCTGCTGACTTCGTGCTCTTGCCCGTACTTCAGTCCGCAGGGGGAGCCTTGCAAGCACCTCTGGGCGACCTTGTTGCTGGCCGATGCGCGGGGGATGCTCCAGACGCCGCCAAACCTGCCGCTGCGGATGATCGCCGAGCCCCCACGACGATCGGCGCCGGGGAGCGGCACGATCGGCGCGGAGCCTGGCATCGAACCGCTCCTGGGCCATCCGCCGACCGGTGAAATGCACATGGGCGGCGAGCGCCTGCCGGGAGTGCCTCATCGTGTACCGCGCGGCGCAGTCCCAAGGAGCGTCCTCCTCGGAGCCGGGGTCTGGTGGGTGTGCCGCCGGCGGGTGAGGGTGCCTGGGCACCTCCAGGACCACGCGACCGGCGGGTCGCGGGTCGAGGCAAGGTTCGACCTGGCACCAATCAGGCAGCGGCCCGCGCCAAGCCGGTCAACCGCAACGCCAAGCGTCTGCTGGTTTACGTGCTGGATGTCACGTCCACGCAGACGCATAACCAGGTGGTGATTGACCTGGCGCGCCGCCAGCGAAAGCCGACCGGCGAGTGGGGGCCGCTTCGCCCCTGGTGGTATGCTCCTCGCGCCGCTCACGTCAAGTATGATCCCGAAGACCGCTTGCTCCTGGCCTTGCTTGATGAGGCGCATCATGGAGCCGCCGTGCACACGGGAGCCGCCCACACGGCCACCGAGGGCGCCAGCAACGGCTCGCTTACGCCACGTGGGCCGGCATCGGCCGGCCCTGCCGGGCGCGTTCCCAGCGAGCTGCGCGGCACCAGGCGATTCATCCTGCGCAAGGACCAGGCGGGGCTGGTTGAGCGGCTCGCCAAGACGGGACGGCTCCGCCTGCGGCGCACCGAGGGCGAGGACGAACCGCCGACCATGCGGTGGGACGACGGCCAGCCCTGGCGGTTCTGCCTGGATATCCGCACCGAGCTGGGCGGCAAGCGGTGGGCGTGGCGAGGCGGTCTGCGCCGGGGCGAAAGCCGCATGGACCTGGCCGAGCCGCTGGTTCTCTTGCCGGGCCTTCTCGTTCTGGGCGTGGGGCGAGCCGCGCGGTTTGACGACCTGGGTGTCATGCCCTGGATCCTCCGGCTCCGCTACGAAAAGGAGATCACCTTCGTCGAGCCCCAGCAAGACCTGATGCTGGGCCGGATCCTGGCCGAGACGCGCGTGCCGCCGCCCGAGCTCGTGGAGACCATGCAACTCTACGAGATCGTCGCCAAGCCACGCCCTTGCCTGACCCTGCGCACCCCCCGCCAGAACTGGGGCCTGGCCGCCGACAAGCTCCTGGGAGAGCTCGAGTTTGACTATGACGGCGCGATCATCCCGGCCGGGCGAACCACTCCCCTGGCCGTCTCGACCGAGCTGGGCCTGGTGATCCGCCGCGACCCTCGCACCGAGTCGTCGGCTGACATCAAGCTCTTCGAGCTGGGCTTCCGCGAGGCCAAGGACCCGCGGCTAGAGCCCGGCACGCTCGAGCTGGCGGCCAAGCGCATGGGCCAGGTGACCAAGGACCTGGTCCTCTGCGGCTGGCGGGTCGAGGCCGAGGGCAAGCTGATCCGCCCCGCCGGTGAGTTCAAGCTGGCTCTTTCCACGGGCATTGACTGGTTCGATCTTGATGGCGGCATCGACTACGGCGGCCAGAACGTCAGCCTTCCCGACCTGCTCTCGGCCGCCCGCCGGGGCGATACCATGATCGAGCTGGGCGACGGCTCGATGGGCATGCTGCCGGAAGAATGGCTCAAGAAGTATGGCATGCTCGCCGACCTGGGGTTCGCGGAAAATGGCGCCTTGCGGTTTGGCGCGTCACAGGCCGGCGTGCTTGACGCCCTGCTGGCCAACCAGCCCGAAATCCAGGTCGATGCGGCCTTCGAGAAGGTCCGCGAGAACCTCCGCCAGTTCGAGGGGGTGGTGGCGATCGAAGAGCCGCCGGGCTTCCACGGCGAGCTGCGGCCCTACCAGCGTGAAGGCCTGGGCTGGCTCGACTACCTGCAACGATTCGGCTTCGGCGGGATCCTGGCCGACGACATGGGGCTGGGCAAGACGATTCAGGTGCTGGCTTTGCTTCAGCGCAGGCGGTTCCGCCGCCAGGCCAAGGGGCCAAGCCTGGCCGTCGTTCCCCGTTCCCTGGTCTTCAACTGGATTCAAGAGGCCTCCCGCTTCACGCCCCGCCTCAAGGTGCTCGACTACACCGGACCGGGCCGCCATCCTCTCCGCGACAGGTTCGCCGAGTACGACCTGATCATCACCACCTACGGCACGCTGCGCACCGACATCGCCGAGCTCACCAACTTCGAGTTTGATTACGTCATGCTCGACGAGGCCCAGGCGATCAAGAACGCCGAGAGCCAATCGGCCAAGGCCGCCCGGCTCCTGCGCGGCCGGCACCGCCTGGCCATCAGCGGCACGCCCATCGAAAATCACATCGGCGAGCTCTGGTCGATCTTCGAGTTCTTGAACCCCGGCATGCTCGGCAGCGACACCGTGTTCAAGAAGTACGCCAGCGCAGGCACCGGCGCCGGGCTTGATGCCGCCGACCGCGTCTTGCTGGCCAAGGCCTTGAAGCCGTTCATTCTTCGCCGCACCAAGGCCCAGGTCGTGCAAGACCTGCCCGACAAGACCGAGCAAACCCTCTACTGCGACATGGAGGCCGAACAGCGCCGCTGTTATGACGAGCTGCGCGTCCACTATCGCGACGCCCTCTTGCGCAAGGACAGCACCGAGCTCAACCGGTCCAAGATCGAGGTTCTCGAGGCCCTCTTGCGGCTCCGCCAGGCCGCCTGCCATCCTGGCCTGATCAACCACGAGCTCACGAGCGAGCCCAGCGCCAAGCTCGAGATGCTTTTGCCCTCGATCGCCGAGGTGGTCGAGGAAGGGCACAAGGTGCTCGTCTTCTCGCAGTTCACGAGCTTCCTGGCGATCGTGCCGCGAGCGCCTCGATCAGGAGAAGCTGGTTTACGAATACCTTGATGGCCGCACCCGCAACCGGGCCGCCAAGGTCGAACGCTTCCAGACCGACCCCGACTGCCCGATCTTTCTGATCAGCCTCAAAGCCGGCGGCCTGGGCCTGAACCTGACCTCGGCCGAATATGTTTACCTGCTCGACCCCTGGTGGAACCCGGCCGTCGAGGCCCAGGCCATCGACCGCTCGCACCGCATCGGCCAGACCCAGCACGTCTTCGCCTACCGCCTGATCTGCCGCGGCACCGTCGAGGAGAAGATCCTCGAGCTCCAGCAGAAAAAACGCGACCTGGCCGACGCCATCCTGAGCGCCGACAACCGCGTGATCTCAACCCTCTCCCGCGAGGACCTGGAGTTCTTGCTGTCGTAGGTTTTTTGTTAAGCCCCGTCGAGGCGAAATCGAAACTGCCCCAAGGAGGCCGGACAACCTAGCACGGGGCGACGCCCCGTCCTTCTGGCTCCCTCTCCCCTTGCGGGAGAGGGTCGGGGAGAGGGGGGCGGGCTCGGCCAAACGCCTCGTTCGCGGCAGAGGCCAAGCCTCATCACCCCTCACCCTACCCTCTCCCCGCAAGGGGAGAGGGTGAATTAACGACTGGCCATCTATTGGGTTACGACTATTTCAACGGTATTGACCTTGGCCCGCGTGACCCGTGTGTCCTGTTCGCTCACTGATCTGCTCCTCGATCTCCGTCATGCGGTACTCCAGGTCCGAGAACTTGGCGACGGCCATCTGGTCGGCCAGGATGGCGCGCCACGCCCTGAGCTGAACCGACTCCGACTCGGCGCTCTCGCCGAGCTTGGCGATCCCATCGGTCGCCTTCAGGCTCAGGCGGGCCAGCCGGCCGATGGCCAGGTCGAGGACGTAGCGTCGCCACTCCTGCACCTCGCCGCGTACCTGCGGCTCCCTCGACCACCGGTAAGCCGTACGCAGCGGCACCTCATTTTCGCTCGCCCACGCGGTGATCGTCTTGCCCCGCGCAATCAGAAGGGCGAGCTGGCTTTTCAGATCATTGCGAACGTCTTCTTGCATGTCACACCTCCAAATTCAGGGAAGTCCCAGCGCGTGTCCAACGGGTTTTGACTCGCGGTTCTCAGCCCGGGCTCAGATGACGGCCGCACCCTCGCGCGGCAGGGTAATCCGGGAACGGGATTTCCGCTCGAGATGGTGAATAATCAACGGAAATCGATATGGCAGTTTTGGTGCACCTATACCCACGAGGGATCCTGAGCGCCCAGGGCCACCCATGACAGGTCCGATATGCTTCAGAAGGAACGACTTGCGGATCGCGCTTTGGAAACTGGTCGTCACGCCGGGCGTGCCGGAAAATGGCAGAAATGGCAGTTTTTAGGGCCTATTTCGAGCATCCGTTCACTGGTGCAAACGGCGTGAGGAAGTCGCGATGTCAACCTCTGCCACTCGTCGGCTGCGCTCCGGCCCCTCGTCGCTCACCTTTGCTCCCTCCAGGAGCGGTGCGATGACACCCGACATGTCACCGCGCCTGCGGTTCACCGATTCCTTCTTATCCCCCGCTTAATTCTACATGATAAAGCCGGCTCGGGTTCAAGTGCCAAGACCTGGTGTCGACTGATGTCTTAGCAAACAAACGGCTTATGAAATGGATTCCTTCTCAGGCAGCGCAACGGTTTCTCATCAACGACGGCCAACCGGTCACGCAATGCATGTCCTCCTCTCCTCCATCCTCGAGAGCGAGGCTCCGAACTCCCACAGGCCTACCAAGCCGCGGTTGACGAGACTTTCGATTCCGAAGGGCTTCGCGGTGTCAAACTTTGTTTTTTGTTTCCAGTCGGCGCCATTCCGCGAAGGGTCTCTCTCAAGCTCTGACTGATCCGCAATCGGCCTGTGACCTCGCAAGGTTAACGGTGGAAATGAACCATCGTCGTGCCCAGGAACAAGAAACAAAGTCTGTCACCGCGAAGCCCTCCGGCCGTGAACGGGCTGACTCGCGGTCATTCGCCGGGGTCAGATCCGATTCGCCGGGGTCAGATCCGTTTTACGGTTTTCAGCAGTTGGTCTCTGAGCGCGGACAAAGCGGACATCGCTGAATACCTTCAATGGACTTTACCGATAGCGCCTTGAGCGGCGTTGCGGCTGAGCCATTCCTCGAAACGTGTCGGGCCGAGGCGCGGTTGATCGCCCGGTGTGAGGCTTTGATCGTTCACCGCAATGCCGTAGTAGAGCGCCTTGGGATCGGTGATCACCGTCCGCGCGTCCCCGGTTGCCTTCAGGAATCCCCGCACGAGGTCGTCTTGACGGATCAGTTCGGGACCGGCCAGCTCGACCGTGCCGTTCAACGGCTCAGCGAGGGCCACGTCGGCCATGACGGCGGCGACATCATCCGCCGCAATGGGCTGCATCAGAACCGGTGGAAGCCGGACCGTCTGCCCTTCCGTCGCGAATTGTGCGATGCCCCCCACGAACTCGAAGAACTGCGTGGCACGCACGATCGTGTAAGGAATCGGGGAAGCCTTGATGAGTTGCTCCTGGGCCATCTTCGCGCGGAAGTAACCGCTCGCGAGCAGGCGGTCGGTGCCGACGACCGACAACGCCACATGATGACCGACGCCCGCGGCGGCTTCCGCGGCCAGCAGGTTGCGGCCCGACGTCTCGAAAAACGCCAGGACCGCGTTGTCCTCCCAAGCCGGCGCGTTCGCGACGTTGACGACCACCTGAGCGCCGGCAAGCGCTTGCGGCAGTCCCTCGCCCGTGACGGTGTTGACACCCAATGATGGCGATGCCGCCGCCACTTCATGGCCGTGCTGACGAAGGTCCATCACGACCCTTTTTCCAATGAGTCCGGTGCCGCCGATGACGACAATTTTCATGGCTGCCCTCACGCCGCGCCCCCCTATCGCCTGACCTTGAGTAGCCGTCCGAAAGGCGTGGAAAACACGTCGATCCAGTCGCCCAATCCCATAGGCCGGGCACGATAAGTGATCTGCCTGCTCGGCTTGCGACAAGCCCCTGGTATTCTAGCCACCACGATAGGGCGGAGAAAGGTGACTCCCGGGCTCGAATTCATAGAGATTCTCATTGCACACACAGGCAGAAGAGGAGATCCTCGATCCCAGGTTTCCCACGATTACGGCGTGGGGGCATTGATTTTGCTATAAAAATCCCCCCGCGCCGTAATGCCCATTGCGGCCCAATGCCTCCTTCGATGGATTCGGCGTCCCACGATGTCTCTGAATTTCTGAAGAGAAGGAGCCTGGTTATGAGACCTCGTTTGTTCGTTTGCCTGGGTCTGGCCGTGGTCGCGGTCAGCGTGTCTGTGATGGTTTCTCAAAGGGTCCTGGCCCAGGCGGGGCAATCGTCCCAGGGTCAGCGATCCCAAGACGATCAAGACCGGCAGAAAGGGCATTTCTCCGAGGAGATCGACAAGGCGCTCCAGTCTTACGAGGAGCGCATGGACCGGAACCTTGAGCAGTGTCGCAAGGAACTGGACCAGATGAAGAAAGAGCTGCATGAGCTGATTGACATGCGCATCAACCTGGCGATGTCGCTGTACGAGCTCCGCGCCAAGATGCATGTGCACGGTCAGGGCGCGATGGCTGGTGCTCCCGGTTCAGCCTCTGTCTCGCGCGGTTACGCCGGGGTGGGTGGTGGTGGCCGCGGCCAGGGCTCGCAGGGGAACGATAGCAAGCACGGCCATTCCTGGGAGATGGCTGGCGAGCTCCAGCAGCTCCATAATCAGCTTCGCGCTGAGGTCGACCAGCAACAAAACCAGATTGCGCAGCTTGCTGCCCAGCTTCGTGCCTTGCGAGATCAAGGCCAGAACCAGGGCCAGCAGGGCAGTTCCCAAAACCAAAGTCAACGCCAAGGCGATCAGAACCAACCCCAGCGCGGGGACCAGAGAAGTCAACGAGGCGCACAACCGCAACAAGGAAATCAGTCCGGACAGCCCTCAAGCAACCAGAGATAGGAGGTGGACGGGCCGGCTGGCTGGCGCTGCCCTGCTGGCTAAGGCAGACGGCAGACTCTTGCACGACTTTGGTTGAACTGGCGTAGAACTTCCCATCCCAGCTAACCCGCCAGGCCGTTGTCAACGGCGGTCAGGCGGGTTAGTGTGAGGTGGGTCGTTTTGTTGAAGAAGAGTTGGAGAATCCGCCAGTCGCGAAAGTGCCACGATGGCCGGCCTTGCGTCAGAGTTGAGCCAGGAGTCTACCTGCCATGACACGGATCGAGAATTGCGGCATTCTGTCTCGGACGCTGTTCGTACTGCTGGTTTCCACAGGAGTTCTGGCACTGTCCGCCGTGCCCAACCCTGCCCGCGCTCAGCAGAAGCCCGACGCCAAGGCCAAGGCCAAGGCCAAGGTCGAGAAGAAAGCCGAAACCAAGGCTCCGGAAAAGAAGGCCGACGTTCAGAAGAAACCCGAGGCCAAGACTCCGGAGAAGAAAGCCGACGTTCAGAAGAAACCCGAGGCCAAGACTCCGGAGAAGAAAGCCGACGCCAAGCCGGCTCCCGTGCAGGCCAAGTCAGCCCCGGCCCCCGCTCCCACCACCGATGATCCCGCCAAGCTCAAAGCCCAGGTCACGGCGCTTCAGCAGGAAGTCGCGCAGCTCAAGCTCAAGGTCGCCACGCTCGAGCTCGAAAAGCTGGGTGCCTCGGTCATGGTGGATAAGGGGAAGGATGGCAAAGAGATCGCCACGGTGAACATCCTCAAGAAGTGGGCCGGCGACAAGGACGCGATGCAACTGCTCAAGAACGTGCCCAACCTTCAGGTTGTCTACATTGACAACGGCCAGGTCAACGACGCCGCGATCACTCCGCTCAAGGACCTCTCCGGTCTGAGCGCGCTGACGATCATGAGCCCGCAGGTCACCGACGCCGGGCTGGAACATCTCAAGGGCCTCAGCGGCTTGACCATGCTCTTCCTGACCAGCTCCAAGGTCAGCGACAAGGGCCTGCCCCAGCTCAAGGGCCTCAAGAGCCTGCAGGTCCTGGCTCTCTCCAAGACCCAGGTGACTGACGCCGGGCTCGACGCCCTCAAGGACATCAAGAGCCTCAAATCCGTCTACCTGATCGGCACCAAGGTGACCCCCCAAGCCGTCGAGAAGCTGAAGCAGTCAATGCCCGGCGTGGCGGTTTACAAGTAGTGGCGGGCGGGTGGTGCCAACGGCTCAGGCCGTGGCAGAGGCTCTGGGCAAGCTCTTGAGCCGGAGGGCCAGCATGATCCATGTCCAGCCATTGAAAATCATGTCGATGCCCACGAACAGGCCGATCACCCAGAGGCCGGTGACCGGCCACTGACGCCAGATCATGATGCCAAGGAGCAGGTTGATCACTCCGCCGACGAAGACCCAGCCCCACTGGGGGAAGCGGGACATGAGCGAGCCGACGATCCGGAAAATGCCGCTGACAATCAGTGAGAAGGCCAGGAGCAGCGTCAGGGCCTCAAGAGCGTGACCGGCCGCTTGAGAACAAGAGCCCCACGACAATGTAGAGTACGCCCATCAGAAACATCAGGAAGAAGCCGCTCCACTCTCGGGTCCAGAACGAGCCCACGAGCTGCGCGACGCCTCCCACCAACAGCAAGGCGCCGATTGTCAACGCCGTGGCCAGCGAGGCGATCAGCGGCGCACCGATAGCCAGCGTGCCAACAACGACCAGGACAATTCCCAACGTCATGAGCCAGACCCACTGGCCCCGGATGGCTTCCAGCTCGTGGCGCAAGGTTCTGCGGATCTCGGGGAATCCGGTAGGCGTGCTCATCTTCGTGGTCTCCTGATTGGAAGTGCTTGGAAGCCGACGATTATCACAACAAGCTCACGTTGTCGCCATTCTGCCAGACGCTTCACGCTCCGTGCACCTTACACTGGCACCGGTTTGGTCACGGTCATCATGGTCGGATACCGCTTTGAAGAACGCAAGCAGCTTGCGGCGCCGGGCTCTGACGGGATAAAGTTGTGAAGAAGCCTGCGCCTGTGTGGCCAAATGCAGGTAGAAAAGATCAGCCATTGAACGCGGAAACTCCACGACACCGAGGCCTGCGCCGCTTTCTCTTCATCTCGCTACTTGCGGCCGGGTTGGTGGCCGGAGTCGTCTGGCTCTGGCCGAGGACCTTGCTTTTCCTGAACACCGTCAGTACCGATGACGCCTACGTGGCTGGCTACATCACGTCCGTGGCGCCGAGAGTACCTGGCACGATTGCCAAGATTCATGTTGATGACAACATGTTTGCGAGCAAGGGCCAGCTCCTGGTCGAGCTCGATCCCGAACCCTATCAAATCGCCGTGAATCGAAGCCTCGCGGCGGTGAGAGTTGCCGAGGCCCAGGTCAAGCAAGCCACCGCCCAGGGTCGAGCAGTCGTGGCGGGTATCCGGGCTGCCTATAATAACCTGACGCTGGCCAGGGACCAGGTGGCCGAGCAGATAGCAAAGTTGAAGGCCAGCATGGCCACGCTGAGCAAGGCTCAGGCCCAGCGCGTGCTTGCCGAGACCGAGCTGCGGCGGGCGCAGAACCTCTTTCAGTCCAAAAGCGGAACCCAGCAGAGTCTCGACCAGCGCCAGGCTTCCTACCAGGTGGCCCTGGCGACTGAGCTCGAGGCGCATGAGCAGATTCATCTCAACCGCGCGGCGCTGGGCCTGCCTCCGGTTCCCGCGCCTGGCCAGCCACTTGATGAAGTGCCCGCCGGCTGGACCAAGAAAGCGCCGATGGTCCGGGCCGCCCTTGCCGAGCTGATCAACACGGCTGTCAAGATTGGGCTGGAAGTGCCCAGGATCGAGGAAGACCCCGACACGGTCTACAACAATTTCGTCAAGCGAGCTCCCGGGGGCAATCTCGATGCGCTGCTGGATCATCTGGTCGAGACATCGCCTGCCACGCAGCTGGCGCAGGCTGGCATGGAACAAGCCCGCCGCGCTTGACCAGGCCGAGCTTGATCTCCGTGACACCAAGATCCAGGCCGAGATTGCCGGGTTCATCAACCGCCGGTCCGCCAACCCCGGGAATCGCGTTCAGGCAGGCCAAGGGCTCATGGCGATTCGACCTCTTGAGAACGTCTGGATCGACGCCAATTTCAAGGAGACTCAGCTCGCCGATCTGCGGATTGGCCAGCCGGTCAACGTTCGCGTCGATGCCTATCCGGGACGGATCTACCGCGGGCGGATCACCGGCTTCAGCGCCGGCACCGGCGCTTCCACCGCGCTGTTGCCGCCGGAAAACGCCACAGGCAACTTCGTCAAGGTGGTCCAGCGGTTGCCCGTGCGGATCGACCTGATCGACGGTAATCCTCCAGATGCCCCCTTGCTCATCGGCCTGTCAATCGAGCCGCGGGTGAAGATTCATGAACCACCCACCGGCTCGTTCGCGGGTCAGAAGCTTCAGTTGCCCGTGCAGCGGCCTGCCACCACCGCGTCTACGAGGCCGTCATCATGAGCACTGCCGCCGTGCCCGCGGCAAGCGAGGCCGGCCGGGCGGTTCCGCGCCACGCCGTGAATCCTTGGCTGATCGCGCTGACGGTCACGATCGCGACATTCATGGAAGTACTTGACACCAGTATCGCCAACGTGGCTCTGCCGCACATCGCCGGCAGCCTGGGCGCCAGCCTTGATGATTCCAACTGGGTGCTCACCAGCTACCTGGTGGCCAATGCGATGATCATTCCGTTATCGAGCTGGCTATCGACGGCTCTGGGTCGAAAGCGCTATTACATGGGATGCGTGGCTCTATTCACCCTCACCTCGGCCCTCTGCGGTCTGGCCACGAGCCTTCCCGTGCTGATTGTCTGGCGGATCGTGCAGGGCCTTGCCGGCGGCGGGCTTCAGCCGGTTTCCCAGGCGATCCTTCTCGATACCTTTCCAGCTTCCCGCCGCGCGGCCGGCATGGCCGTCTACGGCGTGGCCGCCCTGACCGCTCCGGTGCTTGGGCCGACTCTGGGCGGCTGGATCACCGACAATTATTCATGGCGGTGGATCTTTTACATCAACATTCCCGCTGGTTTACTTTCTCTCTTCTTGAACGCCCTCTTGGTTGACGATCCCGGATACCTCAAAACAGAGCGGGCCGCTCTCCTGCGCCGGGGCTTGCGGGTCGATTACGTGGGCATCGGCCTCATCGCCCTGGGACTGGGCTGCCTCGAGATCGTTCTGGACAAGGGCCAGGAATGGGATTGGATCGGCTCGCGAGCCATCGTGGCGCTCATGGCACTGACAGCACTGGGATTGGTCGGCGGCTTCATCTGGGAGTTGCGCCATCCCGAACCGTTTATCAACCTGCGGCTGTTGCGCGATCGGAGCTTCCTGACCGGCTGCGTCATCATCTTTTCCACCTATGCCGTGCTTTACGGCAGCATCCTGCTCTTGCCCCAGATGATGCAAGGCCTGATGCGGTACGACGCGACCAACGCCGGGCTCGTGCTTTCACCGGCCGGGGTTTTCTCGATGGTCGCGATGATCCTGAGCGCCGTGATCCTGAGACTGCGGGTTGACGCGCGCTGGTTGATCGGCGCCGGGGGCGCGGTCATGGCTCTCGGTTCGTACATGCTGGTGCTGGTGAACCTTCAGGCTGGTCCGCTGCAGTTGATCTGGCCGCGGGTCGTGCAGATGACCGGCGCGGGTTTGATGTTCGCCCCGCTGGCCGCCGCCGCGGTGCTTTATCTGCCCAAGAACGAGATGAACAACGCGAGCGGCCTTTTCAACATGCTGCGCAATGAAGGGTCGAGCGTGGGCATTGGCCTGTCCACGGCCGTCTTCCAGCGCCGCTTGCAATTCCATTCCTTCCGGCTGACCGAGAGCCTCCAACCGCTCAGCGATGTCACAACGAATGCTCTGAAGATCACGGGGCACTACTTCACGCAGATCACCGGCGACCCGGCCCTGGGCCAACTCATGGGCCTGCGCCATCCGCCTGGTCCGCGACCAGCAGGCATCCGCCCAGGCCTTTCTCGACTGCTTCTGGGTTTTCACCCTGATCGCGCTGGCGATCATTCCCTTGACGCTGCTGATGAAACGTTCGGTGGCCGAGGGGGAAATCCACATTGGAGAATGAGGGTTTACCCAGGCAAGTGAGAGAGGGGCCCTCCATCAGGATTCCCATCTTCCGTTGCTCAGAGTCTCAAGAATTCACCGAACCGACCGGCCGCGTCGGTCCAGGCGGTGGTGTCGCGGGGTTCGTAAACCGTGACTGGGAATGAGCGAGCGACCACGGCGCGGAGATCGGCGATCGAGCTCAATCTCTGGCGGCCGATCGCCTGCATGAGGATATTGCCAATGGCCGTGGCCTCGACCGGACCGGCGTGAACGGGCCGCCCGCAGGCGTCGGCGGTGAACTGGCACAGCAGCTTGTTCTTGGACCCGCCACCGACCACGTGAATCGTCTTGATTGCCGTACCCAGGATCGCCTCGAGCCGTTCGATGGTCCAGCGATACTTGAGCGCCAGGCTTTCGAGACAGCAGCGGACAAAGGCCCCCTCGTCGCCGGGAGGAGCCTGTCCGGTCCGAGTGCAAAAGGCGGCCAGGCGCGCGGGCATGTCGCCGGGGGCCAGAAATGATGAGTCATCGGGATCGACCAGGGAAGAGAAAGGGGGGGAAGCCTGGGCCCGGGCGGTAAGCTCCTCGTAGGTCATTTCCCGCCCTGCGCGAGCCCAGGTCCGACGGCTTTCCTGAACGAGCCAGAGTCCCATGATGTTTTTGAGCAATCGAGTCGTTCCCGCCACCCCCCCCTCATTGGTGAAATTATACCGCATCGTTTCCGCATTGATGACAGGTTGCGAAACTTCCACACCGAGCAGCGACCATGTTCCCGAACTGAGATAACACCAGTCGGGTGGCGCGGATAATGACAATGAGTGGAGTGCGGGCACGGCGGCCACGGCGCTTGCGGTGTCGTGCGTGGCCGGCGCGATCACCGTCACGGGCCGGGCCATCCCCACTTCGTCCATGACCGACTTGCGCAGCGGCCCAAGCTCGCTGCCCGGCTCGATCAGCGAGGGTAAAATCCCATGCGGCAAATCGAGGGCCCGGCACAGCTCGGCCGACCAGGTTCCGCTCCGCGGGTCAAGGAGCTGCGTCGTCGATGCGTCGGTGCGCTCGCCGGCGCGGCGGCCGGTCAAGAGCCAGCCCAGAAGATCGGGCATCATCAGGAGGGTCTCGGCAACATCGAGTATCGGCGAGTTTGCCTGCTTCAAGGCCAGAAGCTGATAGATTGTATTGAACGGCATGAACTGCAACCCGGTGATCTCGTAGATGCGCTCGCGGGAGACTTTTTCAAAGGCCGCCTGAAGCATGCCTTCGGTTCGCGCATCGCGATAGTGCACGGGGTTTCCCAGCAGCGTGTCGCCGCGGCCCACCAGACCGAAATCCACACCCCAGGTATCGACGCCGATCCCATCGAGCCCGGTCCTGGGCGCAGCCGCTTTGCCCAGAGCCGTCTTGAGATCCTCGAACAGCCGCGGCAGGTCCCAGTAAAGCGTATCAAGCATCTTCACCGGTCCGTTGGGAAACCGGTGGATCTCTTCCAGGACGAGTTGTTCGCCGTCGAAGCGGCCTAATAACCCCCGGCCGCTTTCAGCCCCCAAGTCCAAGGCAAGGTAATCGCTTGTCGCCGCCATCGGTTTTTCTTCTCCCGTCAGGAGCACACACTCCGGGTCGATCCGAAGTTCCAGGCATGGCTTGAGATGATCGCCCATGATAAAACCGCCCACGGCGCCGAACAAGGACGCGACGCGGATGCGTTCCACGGGCACCGGTTCCAAAGGCTCAGGTAGCGATTCAGGGAGTTCATCGCCTCGGCTATGACGGCGTACTCGACCACGCCTTCCAGTCTCCGGCCGAGGCTCGGTTCCGCGTGAAACATGCCGTGACGAACCAACCGGCCGCAGGTGTCACGGTCCGCGCCAAGAGCGACCAGACGAGACGAGACTCCGAGACGGTGTGACGGACGAGAACGAAGGCTTATGGCATCCGCGCCATCCCCAGCGCCGCCGTGATCGATCGCCGGGGCCTCGTCCCCTATGTGTGACGCTTCAGCGAGGCGATTCAGAAAGCCGCCGTGTTGGTGGGACTGGCCGGCAAGTAGGACCAGTTGGCTTGGCCGCCGATCTTCAGGGCGGAGGACGGTCCGGGTCGTCTTCAACACGGCGGCGATAGTCCACGACCGCCTGTTGCCACTCGTCTAGTAACGGATCGTCTTGGGTCCAGCCGGATACAGGGGCTAGTGAGTGCTCCTCCGCTCCCAACTCGAGGCCGATCAGCTCGGTCCCGAGAGTGAGGCGATTAGCGATCAGGGTCTTGAGTCGGGCGATTGCCTCGGCGCGAGTTGTCCCTTCCGCGCTCATGGCCAAGGGCTCGCCTCCCTTGGCACGGAACCCATTGCCTGGCACCGGCTCAATCAACACAGCGATCTTCATTGTCTGAGCGCTCCAGGTCTGCATGAGAACCCAATGATGCGATCTTATTCAAGGACGCGACAGAGGGCTAGAGAAATCGATGCTTCCCGAATACGCTCCAACCGAATGCCTCTGTCCCCTCCCCCCTCGCGGGGGAGGGTTAGGGAGAGGGGGCATGATGGCCAGTGACTTCGCACGTCAACTATATCGCGACTTGACCGACGCCGAGCGTTGCTTGTGGAAGCACCTCCGCGCACACCGGTTCGCTAACGAGAAGTTCCGCCGCCAAGAGCCCATCGGCCCGTATCTCGTGGATTTCGTCTCGCATCGATCGCGGTTGATCATTGAACTCGACGGCGGACAGCATACCGTACAGGTGGAGCATGATCGCGAGAGAACGAGCTGGCTCAACAGCCGCGGTTATCGTGTCGTCCGCTTCTGGAATCACCAGATGCTGACCGAGACGGAGTCAGTCCTCGAAGCCATCGCCCTGGCGCTGGCCCCCTCTCCCTAGCCCTCCCCCGCGAGGGGGGAGGGGACAGTGGGAGACGCGAATCGACGAGTGGAACTCGGGCCTGTTCCCGGTTCTACCTTCCCTCACCACGATTTATACGGCAAGAACTTCCCCGACATCGTGATCTTGACGCGGTCGCCCTTGGGGTCTGTTTCCTTCTCAACATTCATCGTGAAATCAATCGCGCTCATGATGCCGTCGCCGAACATCTCCTGGATGACGTCCTTCAGGGGCATCCCGTAGACTTGCATGATCTCGTAAAACCGGTAGATGAGCGGATCGGTGGGAACAATGGGAACCAGACCCCCCTTCACCGGGAAGCTGGTCAAGGCAGGCGCCAGGGCATGATCCAGCCCCAGGGCATCGAGCAGCTTGACGGCTTGTTCATGCTGAGGGCTGGCCTGGCGATAGCAGACCGCCGCCAGCCAGACGGGATCGCAGCCAACCACCTGAGCCAGGTCAAGAAAGGTCAGCCGCCTGGCGGATTTGGCGTTCAGGATCGTCTGGGTGATCTCCGGGAGCATGAGACTTCCCTTCATAAGAAGAGACTTATGCTGAAGGCGAGAAACCCTCAGACGGGCAATCGATTGCGAGCCGCCTCCAGCATATCACCCAGGGTTTGCTCGATCGTGTAGCTCGGCTCCCAGCCGGTGGCATCATGAAGCTTGGTGGCATCGGCGACCAGCAGAGGCTGATCCACGGGACGGACGCGAGCAGGATCGACGCGTACTTCGACGGGGCTGTCGGCCAGGGTTGTGAGATGATGCAGGGCGTCGGCGATCTTCGTCCCCCGGCCGGAGCCAAGGTTGTAAATCTCTCCGGCTTTCCCATGCTGAGCAAGGAGCCGATAACCGCGAACGACGTCACGGACGTCCGTGAAATCGCGGACGACGTCGAGGTTGCCAACCTCGACGGCAGCCTTGCGCCCGGCCTCCACTTCGGCGACCTGAAGAGCGAGGGCCGCGAGTACGTAAGAGGGAGATTGTCGCGGGCCCGCGTGGTTGAACGGCCGAACCATGATGGCGTCGGTCCCGTACCCAAGATAATGCTGGATGCCCAGCAGATCGGCCGCGGCCTTGCTTGCGGCGTAGGGGTTGTTCGGCCGTAACGGGCAGTCCTCGCGCACAGGGATGTGCGAGGGATCCGGGTTGCCATAACAGACTCCCGAGCTCACCACGATCACCCGAGGCTTCGGAGTCAAGTTCGCCGCCCTGACTGCCTCGAGCAAGTTCAGCGTTCCGCCCAGGTTCAGCGCCCAGGTACCGTGGGGATCGGCCAGGCTTGCTTGCGGGTTCGACTGGGCGGCCAGGTGATAGATCGCCTCGGGTTGCTTGCGGCGCACGAGGTCGGCGAGGTCGGATTCCTCGATGTCCAGCAGGTCGCAACGCTCGATGCGCACCGATTGATTGAGGCGACCCAGGCTCAGACGGCCAGCGGCCCGACGCCGAGATCCCCACGACCAGATCTCCTGTGGCCGTCAGGTGCTCGCACAGGTGGCCGCCCACGAAACCCGATGCACCCGTCACCAGAGCACGCACAAAAAGCTACCTCCCGCTTGCCTGGTTGCGGTAAGCTCCCGAGCGCACGCGATCGACCCAGTTTGTATTGGTCTTGTACCACTTCACCGTATCCGCAAGCCCTTGCTCGAAGGTCACGGTCTGGGCCCAGCCCAGCTCTTTCTCGGCCTTATCGCAATTCACCGCGTAGCGGCGGTCGTGGCCCAGCCGGTCGGTGACATGGCGAATCAAGGTCTTGGGTTTGCCGGTAAGCTCGAGTACGGCCTGGGTCACGTCCATGTTGTAGCGTTCGCTGCGGCCGCCGAAGTTGTAGACCTCGCCGGCGCGGCCGCGGCGGAGCGCAGCGGCAATGCCCCGACAGTGGTCGCGGACATGAATCCAATCGCGCACCTGCATGCCATCGCCGTAAACGGGCAAGGCGATGTCGGCCAGGGCGTTGGTGATGAAGAGCGGGATCAGCTTCTCGGGGAACTGGTAGGGGCCGTAATTGTTTGAGCAGCGGGTGATCACCGTGTCGAGCCCATGCGTATGGTGGGCGGCACGGACGAGAAAATCGGCACTTGCCTTGCTGGCGGCATAGGGACTGTTCGGCGCCAGTGGCGTCGTCTCGCAGAACGCGGGGTCATCGGGCCCGAGCGTGCCGTACACCTCATCGGTGGAGACCTGAACGTAGCGGGGGACCTTCGCCTCCCGGGCGGCATCGAGGAGGCACTGGGTGCCGAGCACGTTGGTCCGCAAGAACGGCGTCGCGTCGTTGATCGACCGGTCCACGTGGCTCTCGGCCGCGAAGTTGACGATCGCATCGAACCCCCCCTCCGCGACAAGCTTGAGGACAAATGTCCGGTCCGCGATGTCTCCCTGTACGAAACGGTATCGTGAGTTGCCCGCAAGGTCAGCCAGGTTGTCAGGGTTTCCGGCGTACGTCAGCGCGTCCAGGTTCGTGATCGAAATGTCCGGGTCAGTCTCGAGCTCGAGACGCACGAAGTTAGCCCCGATGAATCCGCAGCATCCCGTCACCAAGATCCGTCTCATGGAAAGCTCCCTGTCCCTACCCACATCGAAAATCAGGAGTCATCCGTGAACGCGAGATTCGTTAAGGTAATGCGATCAGCATCATCCCACAAGGCGTGTTCTCTCGATCGATCGCCTTCCAGACAAAGTCGATCGACCACGGTTAATTCTCTTCCGCATTCGTTGAGTCGGTCTCGTCGTCGATATGATCGCTCGCCTCGGCCTGGGCAACACCGTCGTCAATGATATGAGGAGCGTGCGGTCCATCAGCCTGGGGGGGAGCCAGGTCGTTACCAATTGGCTCGAGAACAACGGCGGCGGTGAGCTCTTCTTCGGGCAGCTTGGCCAGACTGCCCACGGCATCTCCGTCATCAAGCCTGATGAGACGCACGCCCTGGGTGTTGCGGCCGATGGGACGGATGTCGGCGACGCGAGTGCGAATCAAGATACCTCGGGCGGTGGTAAGCATGACCTCATCGGCCTCGGTCACCTTGGCCATGGCCACGACCGGTCCGTTGCGGTCGCTGGTCTTGATGTCGATCAGCCCCTTGCCGCCCCGGTTCTGAGATCGGTACTCCGTCAGCACGGTGCGCTTGCCGTAGCCATTGCTGCAAACCGTGAGGAGGCTGGCAGGGTCTTCATTGCCGTTGGCGACCACCATGCCGACAACTTCGTCGCCCTCCTCGAGAGTGATCCCCTTGACGCCATGCGCCGGACGCCCCATGGCGCGGACGTCGGATTCGTCAAATCGGATGGCCATGCCATCCTTGGTGCTCAGGATGACCTGATCGGTGGCCCTGGTACGGCTCACGCCGATAAGCTGGTCTCCCTCGTCCAGACCCAGGGCGATGATGCCGCGGCCCAGCGGACGTTTGAAAGCTGTCAGCTCCGTTTTTTTCACGGTACCCCGGCGCGTGACCATCATCAGACACTCATCTTCGCGGAATTCACGGACGGGGATCAGCCCGGTCACCTTCTCGCCCTCGGAAAGCTGCAGCAGGTTGACCATGGCCCGGCCGCCGGAGGTCCGCGTGGCCATGGGCAAGTCGTAGACCTTCAACCAGTAAACCTTGCCGCGATCGGTGAAGAAGAGGATGTAATCATGCGTCAGAGCGACGAACATGTGCTCGAGAAAATCACCTTCTCGTGTATTGGTCGCGGTGATACCTCGACCGCCCCTGCCCTGGGCGCGATAGGTCGAGGGGCTTTGCCGCTTGATGTAGCCGTCATGAGTGACAGTCACGACCATGTATTCTTCGCGGATCAGAGCTTCTTTATCGAAGTCGCCGAGCTCCTCGTCGGAGATCTCGCTCCGCCGCGGATCGGCGTATTTGCTCTTCAGCTCGCGAAGATCATCGCGGATCAGGTTGCGGATCAGTTCCTCGTCGGCCAGGATCGCCTCGTAGCGACCGATATCGGCCTTGAGCGCACTGTATTCTTGGGCCAGCTTGTCGGCCTCGAGCCCGGTTAGCCGTTGAAGCTGCATGGCCAGAATGGCGTCGGCCTGCATGCGGGTGAGGCCGGTCGACGCCTTGGCATCCGGGTCGCTCAAGGCGCGGCGGAGGATCTCGGCGGAGACCTCGATCATCATCAACCGGGTGCGTGCCTCGCTCGGATTGGCCGACGAGCGGATCACGCGAATGATCTCATCAATATGATGAAGCGCAATCAAGAGCCCTTCGACGATGTGGGCTCGCTGGCGGGCCTGGCGAAGCTGGTAGAGCGTGCGCCGGCGGATCACGTTGATCCGGTGTTCGACGAACAGCCGCAAGAACTCTTTGACGGGCAGAGTCTTGGGCCGGCCGTCAACCAGGGCCAGCATGATCACGCTGAAGGTGTCTTGCAGCGGCGAGAACTCGAAGAGCTGGTTGAGAACGACGTTCGGGTCTTCGCCTCTCTTGACCGTGACGGCGATCCGCACCGGCTGCTTGCGGTCGCTGAAGTCATCGATGTTGGACACCCCGGTGATCCGCCCGCCGTTGACCAGCTCGGCCAGCTTCTTGAGCAGCGGCTCCTTGGTAAGCTGGTAGGGGATCTCGGTGAAGACGATCTGCGAGCGGCCGTCTTTCTGTTCCTCGATCGCGTACTTGGCCCGCACCAGCACACGGCCCCGGCCGGAGCGGTACGCCTCCTTGATGCCCATCCGGCCGCAAATCGTGGCCCCGGTCGGGAAGTCAGGGCCGGGCAGGTACTCCATGATCTCGTCAAGGTCGATGGCTGGGTTGTCGAGATAGGCGAGCAAGGCGTCGCAGACCTCACCCAGGTTGTGCGGCGGAATCGAGGTCGCCATGCCCACCGCGATACCGCCGGAGCCGTTGACCAGCAGGTTGGGGAACTTGCCGGGAAGGACGCGCGGCTCCTGGTACTTCTCGTCGTAGTTGGGCTGGAAGTTGACCGTGTCGAGGTTGATGTCCTCGAGCATCTCGGCGGCAACCGGGCTCAGCTTGGCCTCGGTGTACCGCATGGCGGCCGGGGGCAAGCCGTGGATACTGCCGAAGTTGCCCTGGCCAGTGATCAGGAGATGCCGCATGTTCCACCACTGAGCCATGCGCGCCAGGGTGGGATAAATAGAGTTGTCACCATGGGGGTGATAGCGCTTCATCGTCTCGCCGACGATGCCGGCGCACTTGCTGGTGGACGAGCCCGGGTTCAGTCCCAGGTCGCGCATCGCCACCAGGATCCGCCGCTGCGAGGGCTTGAGCCCGTCGCGAACATCGGGCAAGGCCCGGCTGATGATGACCGACATCGCATAATTGAGATAGCTCTCCTTGAGCTCCTCTTCGATGTCCAGAGGCAAGGCGGGCAAAGGCGCGGCGGGAGGCAATTCGGCAGTGCTCACTGTGGGTCGATCCCTCGTCAGACGTCAGGTACCATTCCGCCGCCAAGACGGTATCAGCCCCTCGCGGCTTCCCGGCTGGACGGCTCTTCTGCTAAGGGAATATTGTACCCTAACCATGGGGTCCCACGCAACCTCGGACGGGGGATATCGACCGTATTTAAGTCCAACCCCCGCAAGGGTTTTTAGGGGTTGTCGCGTGCACCCGGGCGGCATCGTCCCAAACCTCTGCTTGACAGCCTGACACGTTGCGCGGCAAAGCACCGGCATTCCGCCGCCCCGACGCTGGAAAAGGTGGGACAAAGTCGCTCGGCAGCGTCTCCAGCATGACACGTCGCCCCGGCTCCCATTCGGGGGCATTGGCGCGCATTGCATGTCCCTTCTTCTTCTTTCGCGAAGAGGTGACCAAGCAGGGATCGCCCGGTTAACTGCTCTATGTATGCCCCTTGGAGGGCTCGCTTGGGAGGCCTTCACGAAAGCAATTCGGGTCTTGGCGATTGTGCCTGGAGGGTCAGGGGATTGTCCGACTTTTCGACGGGGGCGGGAATTCAGACTCGTCGATAACGCTCGAGTTAAGATTCGTGTTGGCTTTTCACTGCCTGACTTTACCTCGCAGGTTTCAGCCATCATAATGGCTCTTCGGCTGAAGTGGCTCTTTGAACACCATCTGCAAGCGATCCGAACGAGTTTGGCCGTGGGCCGACTTTCTCTTCGAATTGTAAGCCACTTCGAGGAGTCCCTGTCGATGCAGGGGGCCGAGGAATGCTAACTGTCACTCATCGCCAAGAGGCAATCTCGAGGGCCTATATCCAAGCCGTAGCCTCGAAGTGTGGCATGAACTCCTCCTTCCGGGACTTCGACTACGGCATAGACGTGACCCTACACGAGATTACGCGCAGAGGCAAACGCTACGTTGAATCAGGCTTCAAACTTGACATTCAAGCAAAAGCATCGATCAACGTCGTGTTTGAAGAGACGGCTATAAAATACGATATGGAAAAAAGGACTTACGACGACCTTCGCGTCACCAATGTTGGAACGCCTCGCATTTTGGTACTTCTCGCTCTTCCTGTGAAAGAGGATGAGTGGGCCCTCTTCTCGGAAGACAATTTGGTCCTCCAGAAATGCGCCTACTGGGTCTCTTTGAAGGGATTGATTGCAACCCCTAACACCTCGCAGATACGCGTGTCGATCCCTCGATTGAATCTTTTCCATCCAGAGTCGCTCCAAGGGATTATGGAGCGCATACGGGGAGGGATCGACTTATGATCGCAATACCCAACAACGGCTCTTCCGTGAGTGCCGTTAAAGTCGGTGATCTGCGTGCCTACTTGCTCGCAAGGGGATGGCGAGTCCGCCCCTTTCCCAAGCAGGAATTGATCTACTTCGAAGGTCCGCTCGACGATGAAGGGCGACCGATCATTCAGCTCGTTCCTTCGTCTGAGCAGTTGAGCGATTATCCGTACCGAGTTCAAGAACTCATTTCGACGCTAAGCGCCATCGAGGAACGCCCCGAAGTCGAAATTTACAGAAATATAGTCACACCTACATGCGACGTGTTGACGCTGGCATTAGAGAGCGATGAGACCAGAGCGGGGACGTTAGCTTTCGGATTCGTGGGCCAATTCTTCACCAGCATCAAGAATCTCCTCGTTTTCTCGGCGTGCAGCGAGTTTCGCCCGCAACCATTCTACCATCGGGCTTTGAAGCAGGCCGTCGCTTTTGCCGAGAGATGCCGACTGCGCCCGGCCCCCGTCGGAAGTTTTGTTGTCGATATCGAGTCCCCGATTTTGCCTCCGGTTAAGCAATCTCAAAGAGAGCGCCATACATACCCCAGCGAGCGGCTTATTCTGCTCGCTCTCATGCAATCGCTGGGCAAGCTCCAAACTGCAATCGAATTCGGTGAAGCAGAGAGCATTTTCGAGTCTTCCGGTGGGCGAGTGAACGCCAACATTTGTGAAGCCATCCTCGGCATGAAACCAGAGGCCGTAGACGCTAGGTTAGCTGCGAGCGTCTCGTGGAGCCCGGCTTGGCCCATTGAGCCTTCTGTCGCCCCCCAACGGGTCTCTTTCGAGGGACGGGCATTCGAACAGATTGACGCCATCGGTGTCTCGTTGCGCACTGGCGACGAACCACAACGTCGGCAACTTATCGGGCGGGTCGTGCGGCTTTCCGCCGAAGATCCGCTGGGAGGGGAACTCGGGACGCTTCACGTCACCTTGCGGTCTGAGGGCAGGAATGTTCCCGCTCATGTTCAACCTGGTCCTATCCCCCGAACAGTACAGAGAGGCTTGCGACGCACACCGAGACGGCAAAAAATTGCAAGTGAACGGAATTCTCGAGAGAATCGAGAGGCGGAAATGGATGCTGTTCAACATTTCTGATTTCGCGGTGATTGGGCCTCTCGGGCAATAGCCAGATCGGGTTCGAAGGGGCACTCCGAGGTACAGTCATACTGCTCGTCCAAACAAGGAGGCGATACGCGATCGAAAGAGGGAACGGAAAGGACATGCATGGCTCAATGGGGACGTTGCTTGATTCCGAGGGAGGAAGGGGAAAATAGGCAAGGGCTTCTGCTCAAGAGCGACAGCCAAACCTCCATCCATATTGCGTAGATCCCCGGAGAATCGAGCGATGTCCCCTCTGGAAACCACATGTGCAGGCAAGTCCATCGGGCTCGTAGCTCATCCCTTGGGCGGCGACCGCCGGGCTGGCCTGTGCTCCATGTCTAGGCACCTGATGGAACACACCGATGCTCCCCGGCGATCCCGATGATATCGTCTTCGAGTGGCTGGCGAAGGGGTTGAGCCCGTCACCACCGGCCTACCTTGAGTTGCTTGGCCCGAGCAAGGGTGAGCGGGGCGATCAAGTCCTGGCGAACTTGGGAACCGTCGAAGGCCGGCTACGAGAGAGGCCGGCATATTGGGGCGAGTTGATCCGGGCACGCAACTGGCGGCACACGCTGGTCGGGTGCTCAGCGGTCCTCCTGGCGCGAGATCCGCGGTTCCTCGGCGACCTGCTGGACCGGTTCAAACGGGGCTCGTGGGTCGCCCCGCAGCTGGCAGTCGCCCTGGGCCTGGTCCATCCGGCGGAGGCGTCAGGCGAACTCGAAGTCGCGATGCGGCAACACGGCGATCCGGCCGATCTGAAGTCCGCCTTCTCCGCATACGCGGTCCTGAAGCTCCTGGGTCATCAGGCTGTTGACGAGTTTGAGGCGAGCGATGCATTCCGCCGGGCCCAGAGCGAGAGCCCGGGGACATCTGCGCCGGCTTACGACTGGCTCGTAGCTGTCCAGGTCGTCCATCGCCAATGGGATTTCTGGAACACCCAGGTGTCTCTCTGAATCCTGCGAACAAAGCCAGGGCTATACGGTAACCTGATACTGTCCAACATTTGACTACATCGTCGAAGTGGTGGCATATGACCCTCTCCGGCTCGCGCTTCCGGGAGTAGGAATCGAGTATGTCTAGCACAAGAGAGCCCTGGTTTGTGGAGGAGCGAAGCGAGGCACTGGCCGGGCTGCTGCTGACCTCCCGCAAGGACGTTCGCGTCCGAGACGAGCGAAAGCACGAGAGCGGGCTGGACTTCTTGGTCGAGATCGAGACGGGCGATCCCCTGTCCACGCAGCTCTTCGTGGTGCAGGTGAAGGGGGCCACGTCGTCTGACCCGAACGACTGGATGCAGGAAGTGAAGCCGCTCTTCCACGGGCTGGGCAGCCCGATTTACCTGCCGGAATGCGTCTTCGTCGTGAACGTCCGCGAGAACAAGGCCTTCTACGCTTGGGTGGCCGAGCCACAGGTCGAGGCGAAGGGCGCCACGCTGCGGTTCCACGAGACCGGTCCATTCCACCCGCTCGACCCAGCCGCGGTCAGCGACATCATTGACCGGGTGAAGGCCTGGTACGAGGCGCTGCCCATTCAACTGATGCCCGCGTGACTCCCGCGGCGACGCTCCAGACCGCCAGGATATCGCGCAGCCAGGTGCAGTTGCGTGCTTTCATCGGGCGCGCCAAGCTCCCGAAAGCGCGGGTCAAGGTCCGCGACGCGGCTCAGTTCGGCCCGGCATCGGCCTCGGTCCTGGATAAGGATTCTGAGCGAGGTACAACCTCGGCCTGGCCGGACCACTCCCGCCATCGGACGGGACGTGGCAGGCAGTTGAATCTAGCTGCGCCCCCGTTTCCGCTCCCCCTTGGTTGTAGTCGCGGGGCCTATGCACGCATTTGACTGCGATCATCAAGGGTTCGGAGGGGCGTCCTTCACGGCGACAACTCGTGCCACAACGATCCCGATCAGACCGAAGAGAATCATTCCCAAGGAATAGCTGACCTGATCAAACGGCAGTAGATTTGGCGAACTGCTGATATATGGCTTCAATTGTCCGATTCCCCACATGAGCATCAGGTTTGGTCGCGTTACCCGTGCAAACCCGAAACCGCTGTTGACCCAGGAGGGCAGCACATCGAGCAGGACATAGGTCCAGCCAAAGACCGCGTAGCCGATCCAGGGCACGCGAGCCGTTCCCTTACGAACAATCGTACCGAGGAGAGCCGTGGCGATTGAAATGATGGCAAGGGTGTAGGTCGCATCGGCCCAGAAGTAATTCGCATTCGTCAGAGCGGCGAAGCCGAGTGCAACGTACAGCACGATGACCATCAACCCTGCGATGGTGATGCGGGGCCGAATCATGGACTCCCTCCGCAGGCTGAGGAACCAGATCAGAAGGTCGGAGACACACGATCTTACCCGACCCTCGGCTCCTCTTCGAGCAAGTGCCCCTGCCACGCGGCCCTCGTGCCGGCTTTCGGTCCCGCTGCCACTCAGGCGCCTGATTGCTCCTTTTGATGTATCCGATCATAATCGAGCTTTCATTCGCCAGAAGAGCAACCTCGAGTCTGGGATTGGAGCCAAGACTGTCGTCTAGGGAGACAAGCTCAAACTCAAGGAACCGCCGGCGCTGGGTCGTCACCGCCTTGATACTTCTCATGGGATTGCAGATGTCGGGGAAGCTTGCTGGAGCAGGAAGGCAGTCATTGCCGGCTCCCAAGTTTAATGAGGCACGATCGCGGCTCTGCTGGCTCGCGGGCGCCGGGTGTCGAAGTACGAGGGTGTTGTCAGAAAGTGGTGACCTTCTTCGCCTCGCGAAGGAACGCGGGGTCGATCGTGACGCCGAAGCCGGGTCCGGAAGGGACGCGGACCATTCCTGCCTCGCACTTCAGCGACGAGGTGGGACTGCTGACCGGGATCTCGGCGTTTCCCTTGAACTCGGTGAATGGAACCGGGTTGTCAATGCACGAGGCGAAGATCGCCGCGTCGAGGTAGCCCAGGCCCGAGCCCGACATGTGCGGCGTGCAGAGCATGCCCGCGGCGTGGGCCATCCGGGCAACGCGCATCGAGCGGATGAAGCCGCCATGGTAGTGCAGGTCAGGCTGCACGATATCGACGGCCCGGTGGGCGATCATCCAGCGGAAGCCAGCCTCGCTGAATTCTTGCTCGCCCGCCGCGATGGGGATGCGTAACGCGTCGGCCACCTCCTTCGTTTCCTCGAGATGATCAAACCGGCAGGGCTCCTCGAAAAAGCCGTAGTGGTATTCTTCCATCAGCCGGCCGACCCGGATCGCCTGCGCGGCGTCGTAGGAGCTGTTTGAATCGGCGTAGATCGTCATCTCGGGCCCGAAAGTCTCGCGCACCAGGGGGATCAGCCGCTCGGTGCGGCCGGGAAGCGAGTCGGCATTCTTGCTCATCCGGCCGCCAACGCGGAATTTGAGCGCCTTGGCCCCGGACTCGGCGACAATTCGCTTGAGGTACGCGATTTCTTCTTCAGGTGTGTTGCCTCGGACGCCGCTGGCGCGATAAACGGCAATGTCGCGCCGTTTCACTCCACCGAGCAAATCACCGATCGCCTTGCCCGTCAGCTTGCCCAGCAAGTCGAGGATGGCGAACTCGGCCGCCGCCACGCAGACCCAGAGTGCCAGCCCCTGGTACTTGTAATTGTCATCATGCCGGTAAAGCTCCCAGAGCAATGGCTCGAGCTGCCTGCGCGTCCTTGCCCACGAAGAAAGGAGCAACGCGGTTGAGAAAAATCGGATACGTATGCACCAGATGCATCGCATTGGGAACGGCCAGGCCTTCAGCTCCCTCCTTGGTACGGACCCGGACGACGAAGTTGCGCCTGTTGCGAAGCAGCTCCATCTCGGTGATCGTCACCGGCGCGGCGAGGTCACTGACCTGGAGCACCGGCGCCTCGGCCACCCGGAGAAGCTCTTCGCTGGAAACGGTTTGACCCTGGCTCTGACCGGTCGCCCTGCGGTGGGGTGCCATCGCCAGCAGGCCTGCCCCGAAGGCTGTTTGCAAAGCGCGGCGGCGGGTTGTTTCCATGTCCTTCGCTCCGTAAAAAATGGTCCAAAGGTTTGTCAGCGCTGCGCGATCTTAAAGTTCATCAAGGTTCCGTGGCCAGTCGTCCTTGAGCAATCTCGAGAGGGAGCGGTCAGCGAGGATGCGACCTTTCGTCTGGCAGCCGGGACAATAATTCGTCTCATTGTCGGCATAGCGGATGCGCTGCACCGTGCGCCGGCAGACTGGACAGGGCTCGCCATATCGGCCGTGCACGGCCATCTGAGGACGGAACGCGGTCACCTTCTCGGGGAACCCGTCACCCGCCTCGGTGCGCAGCCGATCGATCCACTCGCGGAGTACAAGCCGGGTTGCCTCGAAGAGCCGCGAGACGTCCTCTTCAGAAAGCTTTTGAGTGAGGGCCAGGGGAGACAATCGTGCGCGGTGGAGGATCTCGTCGGAGTACGCGTTGCCGATGCCGCTGAACAGGTGCGGGTCGGTAAGGGCTCGCTTGAGAGTGTGGTTCCTCTGGCGAAGCACGGTTCCAAAGGCGTCGGGAGTGGCCTCAAAAATCTCGAGACCGCCGGGGTCTTGCTCCGCGAGCGCGGCCGCTCCCTGAAGCAGGTGCAGCGATGCGCGACGCTTGGTGCCGGCTTCGGTAAGAAGTAACGTGCCTCCCGCGAAATCGAGAGCCGCGAGGTTGTATTTCCCCGATAGCTTGCCTGGCTTTGGTTTCCAGTGCAGCCGGCCAGCAATCATCAAATGAACAACCAGCCACAAATCCTCATCAAGCCCGATGGCGATTCGTTTCCCCACCCGCCGCAGTGCATGCACCGTCTTGCCTTCCACCGTCTTGAGTGGCGGCTCGAACGTCCGGAGCACAAAGGGGCCGTTGACCCTGGCAGCCTCCACGCGTTGCGCCATGATGCGCTTCTCAAGTGCTTCGATGTAAACGGTGATGTCTGGTAATTCAGGCATGGAGAACCAGCCTACAAAAAATTCAATGAACTGCCAGAGAGCTAGAGAACCTGATGATTCCGGAGTAGGCTCGAGTGCATTCTTCTGTCCCCTCCCCCCGCGAGGGGGGAGGGGACAGAGTAGCTTGACGGCAAGGCGGGTGTTCGAGGGCAGCGCACTTGACCGAATTCTTAGCCCACGGTCGGTTCATTGAAAAAATTGCGTCGTGGTCTCATCACGGGGCCAGGGATGAGCGATTATCGGTTGGCCGAGGACCGGCGGCAAGTGTCACGTAGAGTGAACATGGCGGCTGATGGAAGCCACCACGGCGGCCAGTGCGGGATCACCGGCGATCCGCAGGGCGGCGGTTTTACAGGCGTGGCGAACGGTGGCAGGGTCGCGGTTACCGAAGTAGGCACCGATGGCGGCGAGACTGAGACTGGTATGCAGACGGGCCAGGTGCATGGCCAGGTGGCGGGCCTGCACGACGGCAGCCTGCCGGCCAGGGCCGCGCAGGGCAGACCGCCGCACACCGAACTGGGTACTGACAACCCGGGTGATCTGCTCGATCGAGAGCCCGGTCACGGAGAGTGCGGTATCCTCGGCCAGGAGCGAGGTCACGGTGGTAAGATCAAGCGTTGGAGAATGGCTCGCTCGCGGCAGGTTCAAGCGTGGACCGCGCTCACTGGCGTCTCGCCCACGGCCCGTCCGCACCTCCAGGGCAAGGCGGGCAAGCCAGCCGCTCAGGGTTCGGTAACCATCCGCGGTCTCTGCCAGAGATTCCACGGCTTCGGCCGTGAGCGCCAGGCCCCTGGCACGCGCTCCCTCGTGCAAGTAACGCCGACGTGAGGCAAGACCTGGTGGGTCGATCCGGACAGTCAACCCACCCAGCAGGCGATTGACCAGCCTGGCCGGCCAGGTGGAGCGCGGCCACTGGCCAGGCGGGGTGCGTGCCGAGAGGACCACGGCCGATCCCAGAGCGCTCAAAGCGTCGAGCGTGTGGGGCAACTCACGCAGGGCCAAGGGGGTGCGTTCCAGCCCCTCGATGTCTTCAAGCACGAGCAGGTTGACGGCGCGGTATCTGCTCCTGAGCTCGGCCCAGCCGTTGCCGTCAGCCTTGCTCGCCGCGGTAGCGCAGTCCCCGGCGAACGTGGCGGCCTCGATGTGGGCAATGGCCGCTCCTGAATGGCGTCGCGGCCACTCGACCGCCAAACCCGCCAGCAGGCGCGACTTTCCCACACCCGAAGGGCCATGAACCACCAGCGGACTGATCCCTTCGCGATTGCCGCGCACCAGGGCCTGTACTCCCGCGAAGGCCAGCTCGTTTTCGGGACCTGTCAAGTAGTCGTCCCAGGGATGTGGGGAGAGCGAGCGCGAGGGCAAAGGAACGCCTGGGTTAGGCTGTTCACCTTGAGCAATTCCGCCTTGTGCATGGGATTGAGCCATCGAGAGTGGGAATTCCTCAAATCCCGTCCGCCGGCTGGACCGTGAGGCTCTGTTCCTTGCCTTCACGAATGATGATGACACGAACATCCCGGCCTGGCTGGGTGCTCTCTGCCGCGGCGTATGCGTCGGCCGCCGAGACGGTCCAGCGATTGTCGATCGAAGTCAGTACGTCACCTGGTTTGAGGCCGGCGGCTGCCGCGGGCGAGCCGGCATAAACTTCGGCCACTGGTACGCCAGGCGATTCGATGCCACCGGTGGGCTTGCCAAGACGAAGACCCCAGAGCCCCCCAGGCGCCAGCACTCGGCGACGAGCCGTCTTGGGACCGGCCAGGCGTTCGGGCAGTTCTCCGAGCAGGTCACGAATCTGGAAGTCAACGGGCTGGAACGACATTGTGTTGATCTGGTAGTCGATCGTCGTCTTGTAACGGGCGAAGAACGTGAACCCGATGATTCCATCGACGGGCTGACCGAGCACTTCGCCCAAGACCTTGAGCGCGGGGTGATCAAAGACAATGACAGGCAGCTTCGTGGCCGTGAGGTCGCCGACCTGTAACCTGGCAACCTCGGCCGCACCACGCATCGAGAAGAGGAACGACCTGGGTCCGTCGGCCGTGACGACTCCAGAGGTTTCACTGGCCCGATTGCTCAAAAGGGTGATCGGTGCGCCCAGGTCGAAAATCAGGCGGTAAGGCCCCTTGCCGTTGATCATGGCCCGCACCAACATGTGATTGGAAGGCAGCATGGAGAACGGGACAGTTGCCTTGGCTTTTGGCCCGGGCTCCGCCGCGTCGGCCGCTCGGGGCGGTAGAGCTTGATGATCAATCGCCGCGTGGGCCAGCTCGAGATGCAAGACGACCGTGATGATTGGTGCAATGGAAAGGATCGCGAGAAGAAGAGCAAGCCGGTGAGCGTTTATTTTGAACATGATTTTAGAAACCCTCCCCCGCGGTGACGGTCAGCTTCAGCTCGCGAGGGTGCTTGTCTCGCTCTTCAGTGCGCAGGACGACGAGCTCGACACGATCTCCGGCTCGCACCGTGGACAGGGCAAGCCGGGCGGCCTTGAGGCTGGCGATGGCCTGACCGCGAATGCGAATGAGGCCATCTCCGGCCTTGAGGAGAGCTTGGGCGGCGGGCGATCCGCTGACGACCCGGGTGATATGAACGACAGCACGGTCCAGGCCGGTTTCTTTGCTCTCGGCCCATTCCAGTCCCAGGAAACCACGGGATAGGCGTTCTTCCTCGGGCTGCTTGCCCATCAAGAAGGCCAATCCCTTGGCCAGCGGCCCCAGAGCGTTCATGGCTTGAAACTCGAGCGGGCCTCGTTCACCGTCTCCCGCGCCACGCTGAGGAACCGGCGGGTCGGCAGGAGCGAAGTCCAACCGGGTCCAGGTCATCCGGTCGCGGGTCGGGTCGATCTCAAGGCGAAAGCGGGCCAGGATGGTGAATCCGAGAATGCCGTCAATCGACGCACCGGGAAGACCCAGGGCGTTCATGCTCACAAGCTGAAACGGGTCTTCGACCCGCGCCTTGATCCGATGCAGCGTGGCACCTCCTTCGAGATCAAGCCGATCGACCGGAGTCCAGAACTCCCCCTTGGCCGGTTTCAGGCCGATCTTGGCGGCGGTCTCGGTGGCGATGTAAAGGGCTGGAGCTCCCGAATCCACCAGGAAGTTGAACGGCCCCTTGCCATCAATCCGCACGCGCACCAGAAAATGATTCGTATCCGTCAATCGATAAGGAACCTGAAAAGACTGCCCGATCTGAGGATCGCGCGCACCGCGGCCCGGCTCGGTCGGCCTTGGGTTCTGGCCCCGGTTTACCGCTGTGAGGGCAAGTGCCAGCAGCAAGGTTGCCCCGGCCATCAGTGACGATCGTTTCCTTACCATGAAGTTGGCTGCCTGTGAGAACTGATGCGAAATCCCGTTGCCTCCAGTTTATGCCCAAGCGTTCGATGCGGGAACGGGTCTCGACGAGAAAACGGCGCGCAATGGCGTGCAAAGAGGCTGCCCAGTGGCATCGCACAAGCCTGGGCACTACGATCGAGAGAGATTCCCACAAGAACCCTCACGAGACTTTTTCATGACCAAGCGATCTCTTGCTCTGAGCGTGCTGGCAGTCCTGCTGCCGGTATCAATCGCAAGTGCCGAGGATAATTACCCGTTTTCTGCCGACGGCTTCCGTCCACCAGCCGTGCCCCTGGTGACGCACGACCCTTACTTCAGCGTCTGGTCGGCTGCCGACCATCTCACCGATGACGTAACCCGGCACTGGACCAAGGCCCCCATGCCGCTGTCGAGCCTGATCCGGGTGGACGATCGAACGTATCGGCTCATGGGGCCCGAGCCGAAGGCGGTTGCCGCCATGCCCCAGACATCAGTCGAGGTTCGGCCCACGCGCACCATCTACCGCTTCGAATCAGACGCCGTGCGGGTCGAGCTCACGTTCCTGAGTCTTGCGGTGCCCTACAATCTGGACATGCTGTCCAGCCCGATCACCTACCTGATCTGGCGGGTCGAAAGCCGTGACCAGCGGCCACACCAGGTCGCCGTCTATTTCAGCGCGGCGGCCCACCTGGCCGTGCACTCGACGGACCAGGAAGTGGTCTGGTCGCGCGAAATCATCGGGACCGATCAAGGCCCTCAAGCTGGGAACCAAGGATCAGCCGGTCCTCCAGCGCCGGGGTGACAACACGCGAATTGACTGGGGCTATCTCTACGTGGCCACCGGGGAAGGCCGCGCCGCACTGGCCGCTGGCTCTGCCGATGCAACCGCGGAGGCGTTTCTCAAAACCGGCACGGTACCCCCGCGCGACGATGACCGCCAGCCCCGCCGGGCCGATGACCAGACTCCCGCGCTGGCAGCCTCTCTGCCGCTGGAGACCGTCCAGCCCGGAGCTCCGCGCACCGGCCGTCATCATGCTCGGCTACGATGATATCTATGCTATTGATTATATGGATCAGTGGCTGCGCTCTTACTGGAAGACCAAGGAATCGGGCAAGACGTTCGGGCTGCTCTTGCTCAAACACCACCTGGGCCTTGCCACGTTTGATAGCTACTGCGCCTTCTTCGACCGGCAACTGGCCGGCGCCCTGCAAACCGCCGGCGGCACGAAGTACGCGCGGCTGGCCGTGCTGGCTCATCGCCAATCGCTCGCTGGGGGGAAGCTCGTGGCCGACGCCAGCGGCATGCCCTTATGGTTCCCCAAGGAAAACACCAGCAACGGCTGCATCGGCACGGTCGATGTGATTTATCCCCAGTTTCCTCACCTGCTCCTTTTCAACCCCGGCCTGGCCAAGGCATCGGTTGTGCCCGTTCTTGATTACGCGGCCTCGCCGCGGTGGAAGTTTCCCTTCGCCCCTCACGATCTGGGTACCTATCCCGCCGCGACTGGACAGGTCTACGGCGGCGGCGAGCGAACCGAGGAAAACCAGATGCCCGTCGAGGAGAGCGGCAACATGTTGATCATGGTCGCCGCTATCGCCCAGATCGAGAAAAATGCCGACTTCGCAACCAAGTACTGGCCTCAGCTTACCCAGTGGGCCAGATACTGCCAGGACCACGGCTTCGACCCGGCCAACCAGCTCTGCACCGATGACTTCGCGGGACACCTGGCCCGCAACGCCAACCTCTCCATCAAGGCCATTCTTGGCCTCGCGTGTTATGGCAAACTCGCCGGCATGCGCGGCGATCAGGCCACGGCCGAGCACTACGCGGAGCTGGCGAGAACTCTGGCCGGCAAGTGGACGACCATGGCCGATGCCGGTGATCACTACCGCCTGACGTTCGACCCAGGCTCGACCTGGAGCCAGAAATACAACCTCGTCTGGGACCGGATTCTCGACCTCAACAATGTCTTTCCCGAAGAGGTATCGCGCAAGGAATTGGCCTATTATCCAGGCGTTTTTCAGAAGTACGGCTTGCCGCTGGATTCACGCAAGAAATTCACCAAGAGCGACTGGCTGGTGTGGACGGCAAGCCTGGCGTCCGACCAGCAAACGTTCGAGCGAATCATCGATCCTTTATACAAGTTCGTGAACGAGACTCCCGACCGTGTGCCGTTCTCGGACTATTACTGGACCGACAGCGGGCGGCACGCGGGTATGCACGCCCGCCCGGTGATCGGCGGCGTTTTCATCCGGCTGCTCAGTAACGCCAGGTCGTTCTGGGAGAGCTGTGCCGGCCTGGCCCGGCAGAATGCGCCGAAGTTAACAATGAATGGGCCCCCTTCCCGGCGATCATGCGTCTCACAAAGGTGATCCCCACGGCCCGCGACCAACAGAGCGATTGGCGCTATACCACCGAGAGCCCCCCCGCGGGCTGGGCCGTGCGTGAATTTGACGACCGCGCCTGGAAGGTGGGCCCTGGCGGCTTTGGCACTCGTGGAACACCGGGCGCCTCGATCGGCACGATCTGGAAGAGCCCTGACATCTGGCTGCGCCGCGATATCCAGTTACCTGAAACCGAGACTCTCACCGACCCGAGCCGGCTGCGCCTGCTTGTCCATCACGACGAGGACGCCGAGATTTACATCAACGGCGCTCTGGCGGCACGCACAAGCGGCTACAACACGGACTATCAGCCGGTGCGCATTCGACCCGAGGCGCTCACGGCACTCCGGCCCGGCAGGAACACCCTGGCTGTGCACTGCCGGCAGACCACGGGAGGCCAGTATATCGATGTTGGCCTGGCTCGAGTCGAGGCCGCGGCGGCACCGTAGCGCAAACCCCAAGCCCGCGTTCCGTTCCTCTCCCGCGATCCCCCAGAAACGCGAGATCCGAATATGTCCTTGTCAGGTTCCTCCAGCGCGCTCGACCGTGCACGTTTCAAGGCCTACCGCCGACTTTTGCCACTTTTGTTCATTTGCTATGTGATCGCCTATGTCGATCGGGTGAACGTCGGCTTCGCCAAGCTGAACATGCAGGGAGAGCTGGCGCACCTGGGGTTCTCCGAAAGCGTCTTCGGCTTCGGGATGGGCATCTTCTTCGTCGGATACCTGCTCCTGGAGATTCCCGGCACCCTCCTGGTCGAGCGCTGGAGCGCACGGAAGTGGATCAGCCGGATCATGATCTCCTGGGGGATCATCGCGGCCATGACGGCGTTCGTGCATTACCGGATTCCCTGGGCGACCGACTTCGCCGAATGGGTTGTTCGGACCACGGCCAACGTGCTGGAGCCGCTGGCCCGGGGGAACATGGGATGGCTGAGCACACAGGTTCAGGGGCTGGTCAGCGAGCTGCGCGGGCCGGGTGCGGCCTATGTCTTTCAATTCTGGGGCGTGCGATTTCTGCTCGGCCTGGCCGAGGCTGGGTTTTATCCGGGCGTGATTGTTTACCTGACGCACTGGTTTCCCCGCCGCGATCGATCGCGCGTGCTCGCCTGGTTTTTCATCGGCACCCCGGTCGCCCAGATCGTCGGTCCGCCCATTTCCGGCTGGCTCATGGGCATCGGCGAGGGAAACAATCCTGCCGTGCTCGGGCTGGTCGGCTGGCAATGGGTTTACATCATCTGGGGTATACCGGCGGTGATCCTGGGCTTCGTGGTACTGGCCATGCTGACCGACTGGCCCCACCAGGCCCGCTGGCTAACCGACGAAGAACGCACGGCGCTTGCAGGCCGAACTCTTGCGCGAAAAAGCGGAGCACAAGTCTCATGCCGGCCACATGACGGTCATCCAGGCGCTGGGCCACCCCAAGGTACTGGCGCTGGCGGCCGCCTACTTCTTCGTGGTCACGGGCAACTATGGCATCGAACTTTACATGGCCTCGATCCTCAAGGATTGGTACGGTCTCAATGTCAGCGAAGTTGCTTACTTGATTATCATTCCGCCGGTGGGGTCTCTGCTGGGCCAGTGCTTCATTGGCTGGAGCTCCGACCGCACCCACGAGCGGCGGTGGCACGCCGCGCTGCCGATCATTTTCGGGGCGGTTGCGCTAGCCTTCACCCCGGCAACCCGGGGGACCCCGTGGCTGACCGTGGTGCTCTTCACCCTGGCCATGACCGGTGTGAAGGCCTACCTGCCAGCCTTCTGGACCTTACCCTCCCTGCTCACGGCGGAGGCGGCGGCCGCGGCAAGCATCGGCCTGATCAATTCCTTCGGAAATCTCGGCGGCTGGGTTGGCCCGACCGTGGTCGGCGTCGTCCGCCAGTACACTGGTTCGTACCGCACGGGCCTCTGGTTCCTGGCCGCCTCAATGGTCGTCTCGGCGATGATTATCGTCAGCCTGGGCATCGGCCGGAAAGTCAAGCCGACTCCAGAGCCAGACGACCTTGGCGAGCCACTGGTTGGTTCGTCACGAACCTGAATCGAACGAACCAGCCTTCGGTGAGAGCATGGCCCGCCCGTCGAACTTGATCGTGATTTCCTGGCCGACCGGGGGTGGCATGAAGGGCTCGAACCGGTTGCCCCGGAAGCAAAGCCAGTGGAACGATGGTGATTCAAGAGGCTCGTCGAACCGGAACGCCGCCTCGGCCGGCCGGCCGTCGCGAGTCAAGTCAGTGACCTCGACGGTCATGCCAGAGAGTTTCACCTGCTCACCGAGTACCAATGCCCGGCGCTCGGTTCGGAAGAGCCGGTCCATGATGAAATCCTGATAGCCGCGCCCGGGCCTGATCGCGAGCGTCCGTTCGTCGAGACGCCGTATGGTCACCGCTGGAATCGCTGGTGCCAGGACCCGAGTATGCAGAGGTACGGACTTACCGCTTAGCGCACGGCGGAAGATGGTGTAACCCGCGTGCGCGGCACTCGGGGCGTTGACGATGATGAGGGTTTGATCACTGACCTCCGGACCCAGTTGCGTGTGGACGTAGAGACGGTTTTCGACCCACCTTGGTCCCATGGGGTTGGCGGCGCGAAAGGGAAGTACGATCGGAGCAATGACCGCGTGTACGGCCACGAAGAACCAGGCCATGCAGCGAGCGAGGATACGCCATGATCGACTCGATGGAACATCACTGGGATGACCGAACACAAAGGCCCAGTACCGTGCGAGCAGTCCAAATGCCCCCAGGCCTACGAATGTCAGCAGTCGGTCCATCGGAAACGTGGCGCAGACAGGGATGACGGCGAACAACATCCCGGCGGCCCAGAAGCGTGCCAGTCGATCATGCTTCAAGAGCGGCATGAATACGAAAAGCAAAAGGCCCAGGAACGCTACCGCGACCCACCATAAGGGATCGGCAAAGACTGGCCGCAGCAGGACCGTGGCTTCGGCGGGTATCGGCGTCCACTGGCCAAGGAGCAGGAAGGGGGCGCGCTGGACCACGGCTGCTGCGAAGCGTTCGGGGTCGGTGAGCGGATCGACATAAACACCCATGTTCCAGACCCCGTAACCCCACGCTGAGCGAACGGCTCGCCAGGCGAAGACCACGGCAGCGTACGGCATGAGGGCGAGACACCTGCGCCACCGCCCCGCGCGATCAACGAAAAGAGCGTACGCGGCCAGATAGGCGCACGTGCCCAGCCCCTCTTCCTTGGCGAAGAGCGCGGCCAGGAGCAGGAGCGGAGCCAGGAATGCCGCCGGGCGTGATCCGTCTTTTCGAAATCGATCGTGAAAGATCAGAGCCGAGAAGCCAAAAGTCGCCGCGATCAGTACGTTGCGGTTAGCCAGGAACCCGGCTGTGGCTCCCCGCGCGTCGTCCACCGCGAAGAGCAAGGCAGCCACGGCCGCGACCCACGTTGGACCCATGATTCGCTGGTAAAAAGCCGCGGCGGCGGCGACCGCCGCGCCCAGCCAGAACAGGTTCTGAGCATGCATCAGCACCGGTGAGTCAGGCCAAAGCATGTAATCGAGCCGATGCGTCAGGACGGTCAAGGCTTGCAGGAACTCGGCCTTGATGTCCGGATCGGTCCACCATGGGAACAGTCCAAGGTCCATGAGCCGGCCCATGCGCACCGGGTCACCTCGAAAGAAGCGGAACATCTCCGCGGGAGGTCCCAGCAGCTCGCGAAACCGCGGCACTTCCAGCAAAACCGCCCGGTGATAGTAATCATCGAGCATCCACCCCACACTCAAGGCCGGAAGCGCCAGCACAACAGCCATGATCGCCGCAACCGCCGGAAGATAGCGCGCTGGGCGAATCGGCCGCTCCAATGCCGATAATCTTTCCAGCACTCCGGAGAGTAGCCTTCGACCTGGAACCACACGGTGTCTCCCGCCCGGACAAGAATCGACCATATCCGACATTTGTCATGGTATCGTGGCGCACCGCCTGCTTCCAGAGAAGACGACGACTGCCGTTTTTCGAGACTATAGCAACGACACCGGGCGATTTTCGGGTTCTCGTTCCCACGCCGAGCGTGGGAACGAGAGGCGCCGCTGCGGTCCGTTGCCGGTATCTTTGCTACAGTCTCCGGTTTTCCTGGTATATTCAAGGGCATGAGGCTGCTGCTCATGCAAAGCAGCAACTTGCCATCAACCGCGCTTCATCTCATCTCGGATGGGTTGGCCAGGATGAGGATTGCCAGCAGATGGATGAGGTGCTTTCTGTTCGCCGCTGCCTGTTCGGCTTCAGTGTCGCTCCCCGCTCTCGGCCAGCTTCAGGAGCAGGCTTCTGGCCCTCCTGTCCCCGCGTCGGCCATCCCCGCGCTGGCGCGAGGGTTGGTCGAAGACAGCCGGCGACTCGTTGAGGCGATCCAGCTCGAATCAGGTAACGCTCCGTGGAAACAGCGCATGAAAGTGCGAGCAACTGCTCTGCTCAACGCGGCCGAGCAGTTTGAGCGCGGGGCAAAGCGGCCGGCCACGAACCCCGCTGAGTGGCGAGGGGCGATGGAGAATGTGCGCCGGGCTTACCTGCCCATTGCCGGCGAGCTGGCCCTTCCCTCGCTTGATGCACCTGCCGTGCGGCGGATCGCCGAGCGAATCGGCCTGAAGATCGCTTCGCTCGAAAAAGCCATGCGGCCCGGCCCCATGATCCCACCCCCAGGCGGCCCGTACGATCGCGCCGCCTTGCAGGCCGCCCTGAAATCAACCCAGGCCGCCGTCCAGAACTTGGTTCTTCTTTTAAGCCGCGGGCTGAGAACGGCTGCGCCAGACAATCGGATCATGGAGGACCTGAGAGCCTGGAATCAGCAGCTTGCGGCTTACCAGCAGTTCGTCGAACTCAGCCGTCCCCCCCTGGCCCAAGCCCAGTCGCGCTTTCACCCGTTGCGGAACTCGGCCAGAGAATTGGGCCGGCAGCTTGAAAGGGCCCGACCTCCCCAGACGATCGCCTCGGCCTGGAACTCGGTCCAGACTTCGCTCGAAGTCGCGCGAACGATGCTTCGCCTGGGGCCAGAATACGTTATGCAGAGCGAACGTGATCTGGCTCGTGAAGAGCGCCTTCGACGCGCTCTGGTTCATGAGCTCACGGGCCTGATCGCCGAGATGGATACCTTCATGACCGGGCTTAACGACAGGGTGCCCGAAGGACCCCAGATCAGGATCGAAGCCCTGGCGCTCCGCGACGCGCTCAACCGGCTGCGCCGCCACACCGCCGCCGGCGCGCCCGACGGCCGCATCATCCCCGATCTTGCCGTCGCCGAAAATGCCCACCGCACGCTGGCCGCGCATGTCGAGCGTGTCAATCAGAATCTGCAACCGGGTCCCAACGTCCTGCGCATCCGCCGCATTGGCGAAGCTCTGGCTCGCATCCAGGACGCTGCGACGGGATTCTGAAAAGGCTGACTGGTTTCCCGCATGTCTCAATCACCCTTATCACCGTTCACGAGTCGAAGGTGATAAACGTACAGAATGGCATCGAGCCGCGCGCATGCTTCGTAGGTGCGTTGGGTCGATCCGACCGACGCACGCAACTCACGGTGACCTGCCTCGTGGTGCCCGCGATGCGTACTGAACCACCGCACCGGTCTACGCGGATGGCGAACCCCACGCGAGACCGGTATCGAGCGGGGCGCTCATCGCGCCAGGGCGAACGGGTCGGCCGGCATCGCCAGGTCCATCATCAAGAGCCGGAAGTCGTCGCGGCCGTGGAGCGGGTCCAAGGCATCCTCGTTGCGGTAGGCTTCGGGATCGCGATAGCCGTTCGCGACGGCCCTGTGCAGCCGGGCCATCGCCGCGTCGGCCTCGCCGGCCGCGTCGTCGGCCGGGACGCCCGAGCCAAGCCGGCCGGCCAGGCCCGCCACCGCTGCGTGGGCGCAGGCGGCGGTGAACCAGGACTGGCCATCCCTCGTCGGCAGGGCGTCGTCCAGCGCCACGGCGCGGCGGGCGTCAGCCGCGGCGCCGGCGACGTCGCCCAGGGCGCGGCGGACCAGGCCGCGATCGAGGTAGTGCTGGGCCAGCAGGCGGCGGTGCCTCTGCGACGTGGGGTCCTCGCGGACCAAGGCCTCGCGGGCGACGACGGCGCGCTGGCACAGCTCGCGGGCCTCGGCCGGGCGGCCGAGGCGGCGGAGCACCACCGAGAGCTCGCCCTCCAGGCTCGCCGCATCGTCGCGATGAGACGGGGCCCTGGGGTCGTCCTCGGCCAGCTTGCGGTAGATCGCCAGCGACCGGCGGTACTCGGCCTCGGCATCCGCCTGCCGGCCCGCATGCTCCCGCTGCCGGCCTCGGTTGTGATAAGAGCTCGCCAGCCCCCGCAGCGCCGCTCGTGACACGAGGGTCGGCCCCCAGCTTGCCCGCGACCCGACGGAGTTTGTCGTAGTCCTCGGCCCACGTCAACCCGAGCCGGATCCTCAGGAGGAGCAATCGGATGGCCTCCTCGGTCTTGCCGGCGGCGATCAATCGGTCCGCGCGGGCTCGGAGCCTGCTGGCGAGGTCGTCGCGCACCGAGCCGGCGGCGCCGCCGCGATCGAGGGCCGCGAGGGCGTGCTCGAAGACGACCTCGACTGCGGCGTCTGCCTCGCGCCCCACGGCCGCCTCGATCAGCTCGCGCGCCATCGGCACCGCCTCGCCCGCGCGGCCCTGCTCGGCGAGCGACCGGGCCAGCAGCGACCGGGCCAGCAGCGTGCGGACGTGCCCGGCGCCGAGGTCGGCCGCCAGCACCCTGGCCTCCCGGCGGAACAGCGACTCGGCCCGCGCCAGTCGGACGTCGCCGCCGCCAGGTCGAGCATGTACCCGGTCAGCCTGAGGTGTTCGGGATGATCCGGGGCGACCCCGCGGCACAGCGCCGGCCAGCATCGTTCCGCGTCGGTCCAGGCGACGTCGTACATCCGGGCCTGGTAATCGGCGTCGATCAGGTCGCCCATCGTCCAGAGCGTGGCCATGTCCACCTCGCCGCTCCCGCGGATCCTCAGCTCGAGCGCCTGACGGAGGATCTCCGCCGCGCGCGCGGGGTGCCCGCTGTACAGGAAGGCCCAGGCATACCAGTGGAGGGCGTTGACCGTGTCCAGGTGCACCGGACCCTTGACGCGAGCCAGGGCCTCATGCAACCTCCGGTAGTACTCCTGAGCCCGGTCGTCCTCCCAGGGGATCAGGAACCCACCGATCTCCCCCATGGTCACGAGCGTGTCAGGATCCTCCGGGCCCAGGGCGCGCCGCTGCCGCTCCAGGACGTCCTCGCCGATCGCCCGCGCCTCCTGCTGGCGACCGTCCATGTCCCGCAGGACGACGAACAGTCGCTGCCGGGACAGGAGCGTCTCGCGGGCGTCCGGGCCGAGGTGCTCGGCGCGCAGCCCGGCCGCGGCGCGGAGGTGGCGCTCGGCCTTGGGCTTGTCCTGGAGGTTCCAGTAAGTCTCGCCCATCCGATGATGGATCGTCGCGGCCAGGAGCGGCTCGGCGGCGAACCGCCGGTCGATCGCCGCGTCGGCCCGCGCCAGGGCCTCGCCGACGGTCATCTGCGTCCCCTGCCCCTTCCCGGGCGCCGCGGCGCCGATCAGGTCCATCACCAGGAAGTCGGCCACGGCCCGCGCCTCGCGCGCCCTGGCGTCGGCCTCGAGCCGCGCTCCTGCGCCTCGCGCGCCCTGGCGTCGGCCTCGAGCCGCGCCGCCTGCGCCTCGGCCGCCCGCCGGCTCGCCCGCTCGTTCGCTTCGCGCTCGGTCCGGGCCAGCTGGTCGGCCCGCTCCCGGGCCCCCTTTTCCGACCCGGCGAGGTTGCGGAAGTGATTCGCGGCCAGCCCCGCGGCGATCGTCCCGCCGACCAGGAGCGCCAGGACTGTCGCCAGCAGACCGGCCACCACCGGGTTGCGCCGGCACCACCGCCAGACCTGCTCGGCCGCGCTCACCCGCCGCGTCAGGATCGGCCGGTCGTCGATGAACCGCCGCAGGTCTTCGGCCATCGCCCCGGCGTCCTGGTAGCGCTGGCCCGGCTCCTTGGCCAGCGCCTTCAGGACGATCGTCTCCAGGTCGCGCGGGATGCGGCGGTCCAGCCGGCGCGGCGACGCCGGAGGCTCGTGCCGGATCCGGTCGAGGAGCTGCGCCCGGTTGACCTCGCCATGGAGCGGCCGGAGGGTCAGCAGCTCGTAGAGCGTGGCGCCCAGCGCGTAGACGTCGCCCCGGCGGTCCGAGCGGCCCTCGAACCGCTCGGGCGCCATGTACCGCAGCGTGCCGAGGATATCGCCGGTGCCGGTGAGCCCGTCGGAGCCCTCGGCCTTGGCCAGGCCGAAGTCGGTGATCCAGACCGTGCCGTAGGAGTCGACCAGCAGGTTCGACGGCTTGATGTCGCGGTGCAGCACGCCCTGGCCGTGGGCGTAGGCCAGCCCGTCGGCGACTTGCAGCGCCAGCCGGGCGACTCGGCGGAAGTAGCGGCGGTCGTGCGCCCGGCCAGCTCGGTGCCGCTCGTCAGCATCGAGGGGGCGTCGGCCGGAGGGACCGGGCCGGCGTCGGCCGGCTCGGTGCCGGCCTCCCCGGCGCCGTCGGTCGCGATCGCGGTCGCGGCCACGGCCACGGTCGCGGTCGCGGTCAAGGAGGCCGGGCCACCGAGCATGTCGCGGGCGATGGTCTCGGCGATCGTCGCCGACGAGCTCGCACAGTCGACCGACTCGGTGCGGGCGTCGCGGAGCCGGCCCAGCGCGCCGATGACGGCGTCGAGGCCCTGGCCCTCGATGAACTGCATCGCGTAGTAGTGCACGCCCTCCGACTCGCCAACGCCGAAGACCGGCACGATGTTGGTGTGATGGAGCTTCGCCGCCGAGCGGGCCTCGAGTTGGAACCGCTCGAGCAGCGCCGGGCTGCCGACCTCTGGCCAGCGGAGGACCTTCAGCGCCACCTGGCGGCCGAGCGACTGCTGCACGGCCTCGTAGACCACGCCCATGGCGCCCCGGCCGACCTCGCGGAGGATCGTGTAATCGCCGAGCTGCCGCGGCACCCCGCGCAAGGTCGCGGCCCGCGGGCCGGCGGGGCCCGGCACGGTCGCCTCGCCGCCGACCGACTGGTCGCGCTCGAGCCGCTCCAGGGCCGGCAGCAGCTCGCGGATCTCGCCGGCCAGCTCGGGGTGCGCCGCCGCGTACTCGTCCACGCTCGGTCGCTCGCCGCGGCGGAGGCGCTCGAGGAACGACTGAGCCAACGCCTTGATAGGGTCGCGCCCGGCATCATCACCGGGACCGGCACAGGTCGTCTCCATGGTCGGGGCTCCTGCAGGCACCCGGCACTCGCGGCCGGGAGGTCGTCGGCGCGGTTCAGGGCACGGGCATGGCGCTTCCTCGCGGAGGACCGGTCGGAGGGCTAGTCGAACGATCGCGGCCGCCGGATCGCGGGACCGGAGGCATTCGGTCGGTACGACCGGAACAGACCAGGATCCAATATACCCGATGAGCGAATCGGTCTTCTACCTGAACGAGGCCAGGAACGGCGACATCGACGCGGCCTTCCACGGCCTGATCGAGCTGAGCGACGACGCCATCCTGGCACTCCAGGAGGCGTATCGAGCCGAGACCGACCCCGCGATCCGCGCCCGATCGTGGAGGCCGTGTCGCAACATCATTTGCCCGCGACGATCGACTTCCTCGCGATCGCCCTCGAGGATCCTCATCCCGAGGCCTGGAAGCAGGCCCTGGAGCGTCTGGTGGCGCTGGCCTCGGCCGAGTCGAGAAATGTGCTGGAGGCGGCGACGGAGCGGTAAGCGCTCACGAGTCGATGATGACAAGCGTACTGAGAACATCGAGCCGCGAAGTGACTTCCCGCAGGCGTCGGTCCGACACCTCCGACGCGCCCTCCGGGGTTGCGTCTGGCAGTATGACGGTTGGATCGACCTTCATGCTGCCGCACCATCTTCGCTGCTGAACGACTGTCACTCTCGGCCCGTGAACGGGTACTCGCCCTTACTTATCAATACAGCTCGAACATGTGCTCACCGCCGTGCGCGGGGTTGCCGATGAGCGTGCGGTTGCGCGAATCGATAACGAAATCGAGCTGCTCGAGAGGAAGCTGGCCGATCAGGACAGGAACGTCATCGGAGACTTCGATCACGTCCATCGTGCAGGTGCGCCCCTGAATGGTCAGACGTACGGCGTCGTAGACGGCGGCTTCGGAGACGCCAATACTGCTGCGCACGCGTTTGCGATACTGTTCCTTGAGGCCAAGCGCCTGGATCAATCGGGTTGGAATTGAGAGCATGGTCGCTCCCGTGTCAACCAGGGCGTCGGTGACGGTCACCCGGCGGACTTGATCGGCGGATAACGCACCACGTCGCTCGCTCCAGAGGTCTTCCAGATTCTCGATCGTCGCCTCAGTGAGGACTCGTCCCATCGTTTCTATCTCCATGGATACAGCCTCCTCAAATTTTCCGTGCCTGCTTCCTGACCCTCTGACGCATTATACTTGAAACGAGTTTCATGGTGGGGAACGGAGACACGCTCGCTCACGCCGCTTCGAGAGGAACTGATCCATGCGCAATTCTCGAATCCGCTCAATAGTCGTGAGAGCCGTGGTCATCGTCCTGGCTTTTGCTTCCTGGTCTCGAGGGCAGGAACCCTTTCGCCGAGGCGCTGATCAGCGTGCAACGCAACTCCAACTCCGATCCCTTCGTGATGGGCCATGATGTGACTGTGTCGCGCTACGCCGTCCCTGAGTGTCCGATTCCCTGGTCGGTCAAGAAGTTCCGTATGTACGGCGGCAAGCAAGAAGGCACCGACGTCATCTGGCTCGATAACGGCAAGCTGAAAATTGGCGTGATCGCCACGCGGGGACTGGGAATCCATTCGGTGCTCATGAATGGAACACTGGTGCTGGGCTGGGATTCGCCGGTCAAGGAGGTTGTGCATCCCAAGTTCATCAACCTGAACAGCCGCGGTGGCCTGGGTTGGCTGGAGGGCTTCAACGAGTGGCTCTGCCGGTGCGGCATGGAATGGAACGGCCATCCGGGGACCGACAAATTCATCAACAACATGGGTGAGGAAGCCACGATGGATTTGACCTTGCACGGGCGGATCGCCAACCTTCCTGCGCAGGAGGTTGAGCTCATCGCCGAGCGAAAACCCCCCTATCTGATCACTCTGCGAGGCCATGTCCACGAGCGGATGGTTCACGGGCCCAAGCTCGAGCTCACGACCGAGCTTTCCACAGAGCCAGGTTCACGCTCGTTCCGGATTCAAGACGCGATCACCAACCGTGGCGGGCAAAGGCAAGAGTTCCAGATGCTCTATCACACCAATTTCGGACCGCCCCTCCTGGAAAAAGGGGCGAGGTTTCTCGCGCCCGTGGAGAAAGTCACCCCGTTCAACGATCACGCGGCCAAGGACGTTCGGCGGTACGATGAGTTCGCAGGACCCACGCCTGGATACGTCGAGCAGGTTTACAACCTCGTGCCCCTGGCGGATCGCAGCGGGCGGACGGTCGTGATGCTCCGCAACAAGGCTGCCGACCAGGCCGCGTCGCTGCGGTTCGACACCCACGAGCTGCCGTTCTTGACCCTCTGGAAGAACACCGCTTCGCGTGAGGACGGCTATGTGACGGGGATCGAGCCGGGCACGAATTATCCCAACAACCGGCGGATCGAGCGCAAGCACGGTCGCGTTCCCAGCCTGTCGCCGGGGGCCAGCTATTTCATGACGCTCGACTTCGCCATCCACGTCGGTACCGCCGAGGTCGGGCAAGTCGCCCAGGAGATTGCCCGGATCCAGGGCGATCGTAGGCCGCTGGTCAACGAGAAACCAGAGAAGAAAGAATGAGGCGAACCGGTCGGGCCGTATTCACGCCGCTTGCGTCGTCGGGCCGTCAGCACTCGCTCAGGTTCACCGGGATCTGTACAGCCAGGCCTCCCTCGGAGGTTTCCTTGTACTTGGTGTTCATGTCGAGGGCCGTTTCCCACATCGAGCGGATGACGGTGTCGAGCGTGACCTTGGCCTGGGCCGGATTGCTTTCCAGGGCTAGATGGGCGGCGGTGATCGCCTTGACGGCTCCCATGGTGTTGCGCTCGATGCATGGCACCTGTACCAGACCGCCGACCGGGTCGCAAGTCAAGCCAAGGTGATGTTCCATGGCGATCTCGGCGGCCATCAGCACCTGCTCGGCTGAGCCTCCCAGCGACTGGGCCAGGCCCGCGGCGGCCATGGCGCTGCTGACGCCGATCTCCGCCTGACAACCTCCCATTGCCGCTGACAACGTCGCCCCTTTCTTGAACACCCGGCCAATCACTCCGGCCGTGAGCAAGAACGGCTTGACGGCTGCGTCGCCCCCCTCATGAAAACAAACGCGATACAGGAGCACGGCCGGAATCACACCCGCGGCACCATTGGTCGGCGCCGTGACCACTCGGCCAAATGACGCGTTCTCCTCGTTGACCGCCAGAGCGAAACAGGTCACCCATTTGAGAACCTCGGTGAAACCTCCGCCCCTTTCGCGGATGGTCGCGATCCAGGCGTCGGCGTTCGTGTCGGAGCATTGCGGGCCAGCGGTCGCCGTGCCCAGGAGCGTTCGATTGAGCTGCGCTGCGCGGCGGATGACGTTGAGGCCGCCGGGCAACGTTCCCTCGGTGTGCGCGCCACGGTAGACGCACTCGCGCATCACGGTCCAGATCTGTTCCAGGCCAGCGTCGATCGCCGCGGGGCCGCGACTGACGAGTTCATTACGCCAGACGATTTCGGGGATCGTCAATCCGTGAGATCGGCTGTGTTCCAGCAGGTCTACCGCGGTGTTGATGGGAAAGGGCAAGGGCAGAGACCCATCACTCGAACCAGCCGCTGTGCCGCTGGGCTCTTCCTGGACCACGAAACCACCGCCGATTGAATAAAAGTTCTCGGCGTGTGACGTGCCATCTTCCAGGTAAGCTGTAAAGGTCAAGGCATTAGGATGGAAGGGGAGCGAAGTTGCTGGGTTGAAAACCAGGTCGTGAGCCGGCTCGAATCGGATCTCTCTCTCACCCCCCAAGGCAAGTTTACCAGCCGACCGGATCGCCGCGGCCCGGGGACGAATCTGCGCCGTGTCGCATGTGACTGGATCGGCATCAATGAGCCCAAGCAATACAGCAGTATCCGTGCCATGCCCCTTGCCGGTCTTGGCCAATGAGCCATACAGGTCCACGCGAACTCGAACAATGCGCTCGAAAATTCCAAGGACCCGGCAATGGATGAGAAACTTCTGGGCAGCGCGCCAGGGTCCCATGGTGTGCGAGCTTGATGGCCCCACGCCGATCTTGAAAATGTCGAACGTGCCGATTGTCTCCAAACCTTGATCCCTTCAAAATCAGCCGAAAAGCCAATGTGCCTTGGACATCCCTATCAATAGATATACGGACAGATCATACTTTTGGGCATACAGTCCCGCGTCTCTATTCTCCAGACTGTTTACACTGTTCAATCGTTGCATCTTGCAATAATTTTTTCAAAGGCTTAAGAGTCTTTTACTATCTACCGAGCACAGCAAAACCAACCAGACAACACCGCGGGTCGCGCTCTATGGGACGGCCATCTGAATCCATCTCGCAGAGCGCGACCAGTGCGACGGGATAGCCTTGCCTCCGATATTCTATTTCGTTAGAATTAGCGGCGTGGCTTTGAGAGAGAACACAGGCAACCGGAGATCCACGTCATGGCCAGGCCGGCAAGCACTCAGCCCACGGAGGGGGAGCTGGAGATTCTCAGAGTGCTCTGGGAAGGCGGGCCGTCGGAGCTCAAGCAGGTTTGCGCAGGGCTCAGACGCAACCGGCCGGTGGCGACGACCACAGTCGCCACGATGCTTCGAGTGATGCAAGAGAAGGGGCTGGTGGATCGCCACGAGGGTGAAAATGCACGGGCGTCGGTCTGGTCGGCCCGGGTGACCCGGGCCGCAACTAGCACGACGATGCTCAAGCGACTCCTGGACCTGGTCTTCGACGGTTCAGCGCGCGGCCTCGTGGCACACATGGTCGAGACAGGCAAGTTGAGCGAAGGCGACCGGCGGGAGATTCGTCGGCTGCTTGATGACGATACCTCAGAACCAAAACGCAACGCGTCAGCAACACCGAGGACGAAGGGAGGACCACGTCGATGAACGCCAATATACTTTGGCTTGGCATGGGCTGGACCATGCTCCACTTCTTGTGGATAGGCACGGTGATCGGCCTCGCGGGCGCGACTGTGATGCACGCCATGCGTCGGGCAACGTCCGAAACGCGTTACGTGAGTGCCATCCTGATTCTTTTTCTCCTTGTTCTGGCTCCCGCGGTCATCGCCTGGCGCCTGGCTGCTGCCACCAGCCCGGCCACACCTGATCAATCGGTATCCTCCTTTGCCGCATCGTTGGAAGCCGTGCCCGCGCCTGAAGCCGGACATGTGCCTCGGTTTACCATGCTTTTGCCTGATGGAGGCAGCACGTTTGATTCCAAGAAAAGCGGAAGCTCCATCCGCGATATTTCCATTCCTACTCCTCATTCCCGTTCGCCAGTACTGGACCTGGCCGCGGCCTGGCTTCCCTGGGTCTGGGTCGCTGGCTCACCGCTGACGTTCCTCTGGCTGGCTTGCGGCCTGCTGGGAGCCGAGCGTTTGCGGCACCAGAGCCGAAGGCTGGGGGATCGATCATGCACCGAGACTTGCGCACGACTCTGCCGGACGATGAGGATCACTCGTCATGTCGACCTGGCCGCTTGCGACCGTCTTGTCACGCCGGTCATGGTCGGGATCGTTCGCCCCTTGATCCTGCTGCCGGCGGCCGCGATGTCGGGTTGGAGCACCGAGCAATTCGAGATGGTTTTGCTCCACGAGCTGGCTCATGTGCGGCGCTGGGACAATCTGGTCAATCTCATTCAGCGCCTGGTCGAGTCGATCCTTTTCTTCCATCCGGCCGTCTGGATTGTCTCGGGCTGGGTGCGCAAGGAGCGCGAGCATTGCTGCGATGAAATCGTGGTCAGGCAAACCGGCAAGGCCCGCGCTTATGTAGAAACCTTGCTCACCGTCTCGATCCCGGCCGCGGCGCCGGTGCCTCAAATTGCCGTGGCAATGGCCCGCGGCTATCTGGTCGCGCGTGTCAGGCGCATTCTTGAATTCGGTGCGGATCGTCATCCCATGAAGCTGCCGCGTGGCTTGCTGGTGCTGACCGGGGTCCTTCTGATCATGCCTGTGGGACTCGTTCTCTCCCGGGCTCAGCAAGCAGGGTCCAAGCCCGCGGCCGAGACTCAGGCAGGCCGAGTCGAGCCCGCCGATCTTGTGGCCCAAGCTCTAGGCCTTGTGAAAGCGGTTGCTCCTGTCCGGGGCGCAGAGGGATGGACAATCCATCCGATCGTTGAGATCGCGGTCGCACAGGCCGGGATGGGAGACCGATCTGGATCAGCCAGTGCGTTTGAGGAAGCGCTCAAGCGCGCTCGCGCCGTGGCTTCACCGGGTTTCCGCGCGAACGAGATTCGAGAGGTCGCTCTCGGTCTGGCCAGGGCTGGCGAAGCAGAAAAGTCGTTGGAACTGGCCATGGAGCAGGAGGAGAATGTCGAGGGGTTCGACTCTATCTTCCGGTCTCACCTGCTCAGCGAGATCGCCACCGAGCTGGCCAGAGCGGGGAAGCTCGAACTTGCAAGCAGAGCTGTGGAGCGAGTGAGCGACCCGTCGGCACGAAACGATGCGCTGGCGGAGATCGCCCTGGCCCAGGCGAGGCAATCCGACCTTGCCTCGGCGCTTCAGTCCGTCGATAAGATCGACGATTCCGGGATGCGTGTTCGGGCGTCTGGCTGGCCCTCTCTGGGATGGTGCCGGGATCGCCTGGATCCGCGACAGCGCGGGGGACAAGAAAGGGGCGGGCCTGGCTCTCAACAAGGCAGTTTCGATCGTGAGCACCATGCCCCAGAGCGAGGAGAAAGACTACGCCACGGCCAGCCTGGCGATCGCCCGGGCCCGGCTTGGTGACATCGCCAGCGGGCTGGACCAGGCCAAGGGGCTCAAGGAAGAGCGAGCCCGGAGTCTTGCCCAATGCGCGATTGCCCAGATCCAGGCCGCAACTGGCGCCTGGGATGCTGCCTTACAAACGGCAAACGCCGTGGCCGATCCGGCACTCAAGGCCCGTGCTTTCTGCCAGATCGGCAACGCCCAGAGCAAGAGCGGGAAAACGCGAGGCCGCACTGGCGACCCTTCAGAAAGCCCTGGACGCCAACAGCAAGTCATAACCGGATCGAAGACTACAGCATCGCCATTGGTCTGGCAAGGGCCGGCGACATCAAGGCCGCGCTGGCGATCGTCGATGCGATGGCCGCTCGAGACCAAAGCCCTAATCCGATCTTGCTCGCCGATCTCGCCGCGATCGAGGCCCAGGCAGGCGACTTTCCCGCGGCCCGCGCAATCGCCGGCATGATCGCCGATCCTGGGGCGGCGGGTATCGCCTGGGAGAAGATCGCGAGGGCTCAAGCCGAAGCCGGCCATGAGGCCGAAGCCCTGCAGTGGGCCGAGGCGCTCAAGGATCCTCTCCATCGCTCGCGTGCCCTCCTGGGTGTGGCCGAGGGATTGGCAGCCCGGCGGAAACGAGAGACCCAGCAAAAGCCTTGATAGCCCACTGAAAAATATTTTCCATCCCTCGGCGAATTCCCTCTTGCGTCCTTCTACAGTCTGTAGTAGCCTTTCTACTACAATTTGTAGATATGGCCCGCGTGGCCAGGTAAGAAGCTCGGGAGTGACGATGGGAAACCAGCCGGGGCTGAGTGAGGCTGAGCGGGAGGTCCTCAAGGTTCTCTGGGGCCGTGGGCCTGCCGTCTGTCCGGCAGATCAAGGACGATCTCGAGGCTCGGGGCCGCACGTGGGCGTACACCACCGTGGCCACCTTGCTCCAGCGCCTTCACTCCAAGCAGTATGTGGCGTCTGATTCATCCGTGGTTCCCCATGTCTATCAGGCGGTTGTCACCCGGGATGAGCTGCTAGACCGGCGGCTCAAGGACGCCGCGGCTGAGCTCTGCGACGGCCGGGCTGCGCCACTGATTCTGGCCTTGGTGCAGGGCAACCGCTTCTCGGCCGAAGAGCTGGCACGGCTGCGCCGCTTGCTGGATGACGCGGCGATCGGGACGAACCCCAGGAAACCAAAACCGAAATCGTGAACGAATCAGCGAAATTGGCGGCGGATTCATCGCAACAAGTGGGAGGTCGCCCATGCTCTGGTGGTTCGCGGAGACAACATTGGTCGCGGCGCTTCTCGCCTGCGTGGCCGCTCTGGCGGGAAGGCTGCGCGCGATCGGTCCCTCGGCCCGGCATGTCTTGTGGCTGCTGGTTCTGATCAAGCTGTTAACGCCTCCTTTGATCAAGGCACCTTGGGCGGTCGATCTCTGGCCCGCCCGAGGCGCTCGGGCGCTGGAAGTCGCCGTCGCGCCCTCGCATCCGCCGCTCGCACATGACGAGCCGAACCCAAGCAATCATCCCTCAGTCGCCAATATGGATGACGGCCCGCTCGTGGCCGCCGAGCAGGCGGGCTCAAGCCACCCGGCGGTTGCTCCCGTCTCTCACGCGCCAGCGATTCGAGCCGAAGAGAGAGTTTCGGAGAGTCAAAGCCTGATCTCCTGGCGTCCCGATCCGAGCCTGGTCGGGCAATGGATGCTCGCCGGCTGGTTGCTCGGAACGGTGGCTCTTGGCTTCGTGCAGATGGCTCGGATCATCCGTTTCCAATTACTGCTGCGCGATGCCGTGCCAGCCCCGGACTGGGTGGCCGACGAGACCCAGCGGATGGGAGATCGGCTCGGTGTTCGGGTTCCCGAGATCCTGGCCGTTCCGTGTCTTGGGACGCCGATGCTCTGGTGTTTGGGCCGGCCCAAGCTCTTGTTGCCTTGCCGATTCCTCAAGTCGCTTGAGGCTTCGCGCTGGCGAGGGATCCTGGCCCACGAGCTGGCCCATCTTAGTCGTGGCGACCACTGGGTGGGACGCCTTGAGCTGGCCGCGGGTTTGATCTGGTGGTGGAACCCGCTCTACTGGCTGACCCGAAGCCGGCTCGATGCCGAGGCTGAGCTCGCCTGCGACGCCTGGGTTGTCTGGACCCTGCCCGAAGAACGGCTGAATTACGCCGAGGTTCTGTTTCAAATTTGTTCTGAGTTTTCCCAGGCCTGCTCACCGGCCCCCGCCCTGGGGATCACGGGTTCGGGCCGCTTCTTCGAGAGGAGATTGACCATGATCTTGCGTGACCGAGTCTCGTGCGGCGTCTCACCACTGATCCTGCTCACCGCGGGGCTCCTTGCCCTGCTGGCCTTGCCATCCTGGACTCATGCCACGCCCGAGCGCCCTGATCGCTCCCGATCTGGAAGCATCAGTGACGCCGGCCTCGGCTCCATCTGAACCCTCCGCAAGCCAGATCGCTGACGACGATGATGACGACGACGCCGTGGATGACGACGATGACGACGATGACGATGACGATGCTGTGGACGACGATGACGATGACGACGATGATCAGAAAGCCGCTGAAAAGCCGAAAGGCAAAGCCGCCAAGAAAAAGTCGTCCAAGTCGAAGGCTGAGAAAAAGGACATCGATATCGACCTGGACCTGTCCGGGATCGAGAAACAGATCGAGTCGGCGCTTGGCCCTGACTTTGAAAAGAAGATTGAAGCCTGGGCCGAGAAGTTCAGCAAGGAGATCGAGGAGAAATTCGGTGATAACTCGGAATTCGTGAAGAAGATGGAAGCTTTCGGCAAGGAGATGGAGAAGAAATTCGGCGACGACTCGGAGTTCGCCAAGAAGATGGAAGCCGTCGGCAAGGAGATGGAAAAGAAGTTCGGCGACGGCTCGGAATTCGCCAAGAAGATGGAAGCCGTCGGCAAGGAGATGGAAAAGAAGTTTGGACCCGGCTCCGACTTTGAAAAGAAAATCAAGGAGAAGGCCGAGTCAGCCCGCGCGAAGACGCTGACCTCCAAGCCTTCTTCCTCGCGGGCCGAGGCGAAGCAAAGCGTCAAGGCAGAAAAGCGCGACACAAAGTCTCGCGCCCGGTCACAACGGCGCGGAACGCATCAAGGCATTGGAGGCCAAGATCGAGGCGCTCGTGAAGGAACTCAAGGCGCTCGAGTCATCTGATCAGGACGACGAAGACGACAACGACGAAGACGACAAGTAACATGGACTCCGACCATCCGTGAATTCGCACGCGGCAATCGTCTCTCGTCACGGCGAGCATCTTCTTGAATCCTGCCTTCCCGCCTCTCTTCCCGGCTCCGCGGCCGGGAACGAGAGGTTTTTTGTGCACGGCTCGGTTGATCGCCGCTCGAGCGCAGCGCGGTGCATTTCGGTCCACCGAAGGGTTGCTTGATCAAGAAGAGGGAAGGCTCCAAACACGGGCCTGGTTCGTTCTTCGCGCCAGAGGCAAGCGCAGAGGGAATTAGGCAAGGGTTCCGACGGCATGTGCCCAATTCGGTTCTCCCGTCCGGTAAGCGAGTCAGGAGGAACTGAGCCAGGATTTCGCTCACAATTCGAAAACCCATGGACCGGAAGAGGTAGCGACTTTTCGGATGACGGAGATTTGATTAACCTGGACCAATTGCCTGGCGATCTGATGGCCAGAGGATTCACGAACGAACGGATGTGATCGCCGGCTTTCACGTCGTACTTCATGAAATAGGGATGTTTCAATACCATAGAGGTCATCATGGACACCAACCGCGATCTTCTTTTCGGCCTGGTTGCATTCCAGAAGGGAGTGATCGACGCCGATCGGCTGGATGAAACGTGCGCAGGCCTGGAATGGGGAGGCGGCGATTCCACTGGCTGATCGGCTGGTTGATCGGGGTTGGATGACGGTCGAGCAGAAGACTGAGCTGGAATACATTCTGACCGAAGAACTGAAGGCGCACGGCGGCGATGTGGAAGCCACACTGGCGGCTAACGTCGATGGACGGTGTCTGGAAGCACTCGGCAAAATTCCTCAGATCGAGTCGGCAGCCAGGGCTCAGCGTACTTCGGCGCACCGCCGGCAGGACATGTGCTGATCGAAACGCTCGGCTCCGGGGAAAGCGATAGTCGCGAGCGGTACACGCTCTCTCACCTGTACGCCAAGGGGGGGATGGGCCAGGTCTGGCTGGCTCATGACGCGGCCCTGGGGCGGGAGATCGCGCTCAAAGAGCTTCGTCCCGACCAGGCCGACAATTCCGAAGTTTGTTCCCGGTTTCTGACCGAAGCCCGGGTCACCGCTCAGCTCGAGCATCCGGGGATCGTGCCGGTCTACGAGCTGGGCGAAACCGAGCCGCCGTTTTACACCATGCGATTCATCAAGGGGGGCACGCTCAGCCAGGCGGCGCGCACCTACCACAAGGACCGCGCGGCCGGAACCGCCGATCCGCTAGGCATGGTCAAGCTGCTGGGGGCGTTCGTGGGGGTTTGCCACGCGCTGGCTTATGCTCATTCAAGAGGTGTGATCCACCGCGACTTGAAGGGCCAGAATATTGTGATGGGTGACTTCGGCGAGGTCATCGTGCTGGACTGGGGCCTGGCGAAACGAACCGAGCCGACCGCGGGCATGGCTCCGGCTGTTCCCGACTCGCTTGCACTCGCCGAATCGACGGCGCCAGGGCATGCGGACGCCGATGACACTCTCCCGCCGGAGCATGAGCCGCGCAACGGCACTGGGTCGCGTCCTCGCCCCGGCTCGAGCTCCGGAACAGAGAGGACCGTACAAGGCCAGCTTCTGGGAACACCCGCCTACATGGCGCCCGAGCAGGCCGAGGGACGGCAACACCAGACCGACTGCCGAACCGACGTGTACGGTCTGGGAGCGATCCTTTACGAGATCCTCACCGGCCAGCCTCCTTTTCATGCCAGAACCACCACCGAGCTGCTCAAGAAAGTTTGCCACGACCCTCCCAGGCCGCCGCGCCAGATCAATCACCAGGTGGCTCCCGCGCTGCAGGCGATTTGCTTGAAGGCTCTGGCCAAGGTGCCGGAAAACCGCTATGCCTCGGCCACTGAGCTGGCCCAAGAGGTGCAGCGCTATCTCGCCGACGAGCCGGTATCGGCCTATCCAGAGCCAATGGCGCACGCGAGGCTCGTTGGGCCAGAAAGCATCGCACCACTGTCGCGGCCGCGCTGGGCTTGCTCGTAGCAGCAACGGCTGCCCTCTCGGTCAGCACCGCTCTGATCGCGCGAGCGAAATGAGGCGCAGATCCAGCGGAATGAGGCGCAGATCCAGCGGAATGAGGCGCAGATCCAGCGGGGCGAGGCCCAGGCCCAGAGCCTGCAAGCCCGCCAAGCCGTTAACGACATGTACACCAAGGTGGCCGAGAACTGGCTGGAAGACCGTCTTGACCCTCTTCAGAAAGAGTTTCTCCAGAAGACTTTGGACTACTACGAGACCTTCACGCGGCAAGCCGCCAAGGAGCCGGAGGTACGGCTCGAGCACGGCCGGACCTACCAGCGGATGGGCGATATCCACCGCAAGTTCGGCCGGACCGTCGAGTCGGCGGCGGCCTACCATCGGGCCTTGGGAATTCTCGAACCGCTCCTGAAAGAGGCTCCTGGAGATCCCGAAGTTCGCCGCGCTCTGGCGGTCACCCGATCCCATCTGGGTGATCTCTCAGCCCGCAGCAACCGGAGCGACGAGGCGGCGCTACACTACAAGCAAGCCGAAGACCTCCTCAGCCCGCTGGCCTTCCCGCCAAACGCCGCCGCCGCGACCGTCGATCGCTTGCTGCTTGCCCGGACACTCCGCGGCAAAGCCGAGCTGCTGCGCCGTCAGGGGGATATCCAGGCCGCCCGGCCAACGGCTTCGCGCTCTGCGAGCTCTTCGAGCAGGCTCTTGCCGCCGAGCCGCAAAATACCGAGTTTCAGAGCGACCTCGCACAGGCGAATGACTTTCAGGGCAGAATCCTCCGCGAATTCGGCGACATGAGCGCCGCTGAGAAGGCGTTTCGCCGCGCCTACGATCTGCTCGATCGGCTGGTCGTCGCCTTTCCCACGGTGCCACGCTACCGCGAAGCCATATTCCACGCGTGCAACGGTCTTGGAGGCATCGAATATGACAGCGGCCGCTGGGCCGATTGCGAAATTCACTGGCAACGGCAATACAAGGAGGCTGAGCGCTTTTTCAGGATTTCCCTCATCGTTTCGAGTACCAGCGATTTCTTGCCGGCGGTTGCACCAACCTGGGAGGCATTCTCGCTGAGCAAAGCCGCTCCCAGGAGGCCGAGCCAATCCTGCGGCGGGGCATAGAGCTGAATACCGCGCTCTCAGCCCAGCACCCCGAGGATGAAGAGATTCGCTTCGACCTCGGCAATTGCCATTTCAACCTTGGTTATCTGCAACTCAAGCTGGGAAGAGCCGATGAGGCCCTCGCATCCGCCGAACAAGCGCGGAAATACGCCGGAGCCCTGCTCCATACGAGCCCCAAGATTCCCGTCTATCGCCGCGCCATGGCCTGGGCATGCCGCCTTCGAGCAGAGGCTCTCGATGCACAGGACCGCCCCGGTGTCCAGGAGGCTTATCGAGAATGGTTGTCGATCAGCGAGAGTCTGGCCACCGAGTTCCCTGCGAACGTGCTCTATCAAATTGATCTGGCGCGATGCCAGAGCGGTCTGGGCGGAGTGTTGGCCAAGGGCAAGCGCGATGACGAAGCCGAGCAAATGTACCGGAACGCATTGGCCGTGCTTGAACCCAGGGAGCCATCAGGTTGGACTCTGGAACGCCGTCGTTTAAAGGCGATGGTTCTGAGCAATCAGGGTGAATTTCGCCGCGCCGCGCGAAGGCCAGGGGCAGAAGCCCCCCTCCGCGAGTCGATCACGATTGCACAGGAGCTGGCCTCTCGGAAACCAGCCGCCCGAGACGATCGTCAATTCCTGGCCATTGCTCAGAACAACCTCGCTGAAGCACTCGAGGGCCAGAACCAAGTGAAAGATGCTGATAAACTGTTCACGGAATCTCTCAGCGGGCTCGAGCGGCTGGGGACCGAGATTCCCACGGCGATCGACACCCAGAATTACCTGGGCTACGTTGCGGAACAGCAAGGCAAGTTACTGGCCAGGACGAACCGGCCGGCGGAAGCCAGACTTGCTTTCGAGAAGGCCGTCACTCATCAGAAACAAGCTTTCAGCCTTTCCGATGGACGATCTTCCGCGTCTCGGGAAATGCTCGCCCGCCATTTGCGGCTGCTGGCCGACGTCTGCTTGGTTCTGGGTGCCTATGACGACGTGATGCACGCGGCCGCCGATCTACCGAAATATGCACCCCAGCAGGGGCAGGGCTACTTCGACGCAGCCAGGATTCTCGCAAGGTGCGTCAGCCAGGCCCAGAGCGATCGCAACCTCACTGCGGCCCGTCGCGATGAGATTGCCCGAAAATACCTCGGCCGCACCGTTGTGATGCTTCGCGAGGCGATCGACGCGAACTCCAAGCTGGCCGAACCGATGAAGACCGACCCCATTTTCAAGGGGTTGTGGGAACGTCCCGAGTTTCAAAGTATGTTCAATAGCGTGGTTGACCTGGGAAAAGACGCGACCCCCTGAGCATGTCGCTCAGGGAATCCAGGCGAATCGGGAAGGCGCGGGTTCAAGCTCAGGTACTCCCCACCCGTCTCCTTCGTCTCGCGTAAAGCCAGGCGGCCGGCAATCCCAGTCCGGCCCCGAGCATGAGGAGGGAGGCGGGCTCGGGCGTGATGAGTGTGAGGTGAACCGTGCCCGAGTCGGTCACCTTATTGCCATTCAGGTCGTGGATATTCGCGGTCCAGGCAATGTCCACGAAGTAGGGCGGGGGAAGCTCCGGCAAGCTGACCGCCGTGAGGACTCGGAATTCACCCAGGGGAACCTCGCCGGGTCCTGCATTCTGGACGTCGAAGCCGGCGTTGATGAATGTCAGGTCCGCGAATGGGACGATCGTGGGCGGAGAAAAGTTGGGAAGCGGGCCCGACGGTTGATTCGTGAACGAGGTTGCCCAGGGGCCGCTGGGGGTGCCGCCCGGTGCTGCCGTGGCGGACCCGGGATCATGGACTCCACCGAGTTCGTGGAGAGTGAAGTTATCGAAGAGCTCGACCTGGAAGCCCGGGTCCAGTGAAACCTCAACGACGTAGAAGTAAAAAGGATCGCCGAACTTCTTGATTCCACCGCCCACGACCATGATCCCGGCCTGGGCGGTGCTTCCGATCTGGTGGACCACCCCCAGGACCGCCATCGCCAAGAACCATCTCGCGGCATGCCCACTTCGTAACATGATACCCTCTCTAAAAGATGCTTGATCCGTGATGTGAGATTGTCGTTAAATCTGCCGCGCTGGTTCTCTCGCGCACCAAACATGACCGCTCGACGAACCTGCCGATCGTGTCATTCTGGGCCGTTCCACGAAGCGCCTTTTGATCGTAATCGAACAGTCTTGTCCATGACAAGGATGAACTTTTGGCTTATCAAAGGGCGGAGATGTTCTGGATAGGTTCGCGTTAGAAGTAAATCTGAAACCGGAGCCAGAACTGGTCGCTTGTGGACTGCATACGGCCGGGAGCAAACAAAACTGGATCGCCAAACCCGGCGTGTTGCCATCCGAGATAAAGCTTGATGAACTGGGTCCAGTACCAGTTCACCCCGACGTCGAAGGTATAAAGCTGGTTGGTCCAGAGGTTGGGATCGGCCAGGCCGCTCGTGAAGATCTGGTGGCCGATATTCAGCGGGTTGTAGCGGCCGACCAGTTCAACTGCCCCCGGTCCAAATTTACCGTGCCGGAGGTCGAAGTTACGCACAGGTCTGACCACACCACGGCCGCTCACGTTTTCACCGGTCAGGAAGTACCCAGCCGTCACATAAAAACTTTCAACGGGAATGCGAGTGTGATGCGTGGGTGAGGCGGCGAAGGCGTAGCTCTGAAACCCGCTTTCCCATTCGCCGATCAGCGAGAGGTGACGATAATAATAAGCCAGGTGCATGGCCCACAAAGCGCGGTTGCCGGATTCACGAACGTTGTTGTTGAGCGCCAGGAACTCGGGGCCGATCGCCAGGTTGCCGGTCGTGGCGACGTTGGTCCGGAAGACCTGGGGGATCGGTGGAGTAAACTGGTTGCCGAAGTTGACCGAACCGCCAAAGCTAAGGTTTTCGAAGACGGAGCCTTCCACCTGGCCGAATGGCCGGAAATTGATCAGAGCGGCAACATCCTTGGAATCGTTGGTATCGACGAATCCGTTTCGAGAGCCGTTGAAGATACCCACCGCATAGTCGAACCGGTTCCGGAACAACTGGCCATAGGCCATCATTCCCACGTCGCGATTGAGGCCGAAATTATTGAAGAAGAGCGAGCGTTCAGGAGTGATCATCGCATTGATGCCAAGGTTGTAGAATTCGTAGGTGAAAGGTGTCTTGTATCGTCCGACCTTGAACTGGAACTTACTCTCGAAGAAATCAACATTCAAATAAGCATCAAGAAGATTGACGTTGTCGATGCCCTCGGCCAGCGCGACATAATACTCGAACGGACGCGTGAGGCGGCCGCTGAAGATGTACCACTGCCGCGGCAACACGAACGTGCTGTGAACCGGCTGCTGCCCTCCCTGAAGGTAGAATCGGCCGTCGAACTGGGTAAGATCGTGGAACTGGAACGCGAATTCGGAGTCGGACGTCTGAAACTGAAACCCGGGTCCGAAGTTGCCACTCGTGGGTAGATCGAACTGGATGCCGGGCATGTTAAATCGCGAGGTGCGACGCGGTTCGAGAGGCCCCCGAGGCGCGGCCGATCCTCCCGTCGATGCGGAGATGTCCGGCATGCCCACCGGTCCGCCAGCGCGGGGAACCAGCCGTGTCCGCCCCTCCTCTCGGGACACCGTCAGCCGCTGTCCCAGACCTCTCTGTCGCTGGCCGTGGGAGCTGGTTCGAGATCTGGTCGAGCCGCGTCGAGAGATCCCTGACCATCGTCTTCAGTTGCTGAACCTCATCCTCGAGCTGGGCTTCGCGCGACCGGTCAACCGAGGCCACTACGGAACCCGTGCCGCTCGAGCTCGGCGTCTGCGCCCCTGCCGGAAGCGACCATAGCAGACTCAGGCCCCAGGAAATGACCGGGGAGATGACGAGGTCCGTCCTGTGTCTCATGGAATTTCAAGAAACCTACAGATACGTCCGCAGATTGGAGACGGACTCAAGGCGGACACGAGTTTCGTGGTGAGATATGTTGCGAAGGATCGTAACAGACGGACGTAGCCTGTCAACAGCATCTCTATGGTGGTCGGATGTAAATGACTGAGGGGTAAGCTTACGCCGAGATTGAAAGATTGGCGGCAACCTGTTATCGGTAAGAGTTCTCCATCAGGCTTGAAAGGAAAGCTTATGTCAACCTCGATTCGCATCTTCTCACGCGGCTTGGCGATCCTGGTCGGGTTATCTGTCTTCGCCCGGGCGGCAGGGCCTGATTCGGGGCCAAGCACAGAAGCCGTTCCAACCCGACCCGGTCTCGGTGCAGCGATTTGGAGCGGGCTATCGCTATCCGCAGGCAGGCTGGATTGTGCTGCACATCGAGGGAGAGCCCTATGAGCGGGGATACCAGCATGGCCGGCTCATGGCGCCGGAGATCACAAGGTTCGTCGAGGCTCTGGCGGTCTATCGCAGCCACAAAGCCCCGGGCGACGGCTGGCGCGACATGCGGCTGGTGGCCAATGCGCTTTTCCTGCGGAAGTTCGACGCCGAATACCTCGAGGAGATGAAAGGGATCGCCGACGGAGCCGCCGCGGCAGGTGCGAAGTTTGAGAATCGTCCACTCGATCTCCTGGACATCGTCACCGTCAATGCCGATATCGAGACCGCCTTCCTCGACGACGCCCTCGACGCAACCGCCACTGGCCTGGAGAGCAAGCCATTTCACGAGCCGGCGGAAGGAGGACCAAAACGCCCACGCGAGGGGCATTGCAGTGCCTTTGCCGCAACCGGACCGGCCACGGAAGGCGGCCAGGTTGTATTCGGGCATATCACAATGTGGAATCTTTACCACGCCTCCCATTACAACGTCTGGCTCGACATCAAGCCCTCGCGTGGCAACCGCGTGCTCATGCAAACATACCCCGGCGGCCTGATGAGCGGGCTAGATTATTATATGAATGATCGCGGTCTGCTTGTATGCGAGACCACCCTGGCCCAGACCAGGTTCGACCCCAGCGGCCAGCCTCTGGTTAACCGCATTCGCCGTGCGCCTCCAGTATGCCGATTCCATCGACCGCGCCGTACGGATCCTCCAGGAAGGCAATAACGGTCTATATACCAACGAATGGCTCCTGGCCGACACCAAGACGGGCGAGGTGGCGATGTTCGAGCTGGGCACCCACAAGTCACGGCTCTGGCGCAGCAGCCGGAACGAGTGGTACGGCGACACCAAAGGGTTCTACTGGGGCTGCAACAACGCCAAGGACCTGGAAGTGCGGCTCGAGACCGTGCCCGGACTCGGTGGCCGGCCCGCCAACGTCGTCTTTCATCCCAGCGACCGCGACCGGACCTGGCTCCAGCTCTTCGACCAGAAGAAGGGATCCATCAATGCTGATTTCGGCACCCTTGCCTTCACCACGCCGCCGCTCGCCGCCGCGCACTCGCTGGACGCCAAGTTCACCACCACGGCCCTTGCCCGAAATCTGACAACCTGGGCCAAGTTCGGCCCTCCCCTGGGCCATGCCTGGGAACCCACCGAGTCGCAGAAACAGCAGTTCCCCACCATGGCGCCGCTCATCGGCAATGACTGGACCCTCTTGCGCGTCCAGCCCCCGTCGCCCGGCCATTCGGAAACCAGGCCCGCGCTCGACCTGGCCCGCATGACTCATGACCACGCCGCGGAACCCGACCGCGAACGCCCCCCAGCCTGGCACGGCACGATTCTGCCTGCAACTGACGCCGATACCTGGCTGGCCGCCGCGTTCGCCGACTATGAGCGGATCGTCTCTCTGGAGCAATCGCTGAAGGCGAAAGCCAAGGGTGGCAAGCTTTCGAGTGATGATCACGATCGAATCAACGTGGCGATGTTCGAGCCGGCCAGTCGCTACCTGGCGGCCGTCACTCGCCGTGGAGGCAAGGATATCCCACTCTCCGAGACCCGTGCCGAGCTCAGATCGGACGAGTGGTACGACATCGCCGCGGGCAAGGGAGTCTTGATTCTTGCGGAGCTCCGCAGATCCATGGGCGACCAGACCTTCTTGGCTTTCATGGATCAATTTGGTCGAGCCCACGCCGGCCGCGCGGCAACCTCCGCCGCGTTCCTGGCGGCGGCCGAGAAAGCCCACGGCAAAACACTCGAGCCGATGAAAGAGGCATGGCTCAACGGCAACGCTCTCGCCAAGCTCGGAACCGACGTCCAGGCTCGCAAGGCATCGGGCCGTTTCTGGTCGGTCGACGCCTTCGAGCGACAGCTCGATTCCACCTTGATCATCTATGGTACCCTTGCCGAGGCCGACGCCCAGCGCGAGGCCGCGGTCATGCTCCAGCGCAAGCTGGCCGGCCGCTGGGCCAACATCACAGTGCCGATCAAGGCCGATAAGGACGTCACCGATAACGACATCCTGAGGAACCACATTCTGCTGATCGGCCGGCCCGCGACGAACCGGATCACGGCCCGGTTCGCTGATGCGTTGCCCCTTCATTTTGGCCCGGCGTCATTTAAACTGCGCGACCAAGCTTACGCTCATCCCCACACGGCGATCGTCGCTGCTGGTCCCAACCCGCTGGCCAGTGCGAAGGACCGCTCCGTCGTTGTCTTCGCCGGCCTGAGCGCCGAGGGAACCTGGCAAGGCATTCGCCGATTTCCCGAGGCGGCAGAGTTGCGTGTGAAGTCCTGCTCATGGAGGCCGGCGCGTCCATCAGGCCACTGGCGATCATGCCCGCTGCGACAGCGGGGATCGCGGCGACCCCGAGCGCCACGCCTTCGGACAGACGGCGGGAATCCGCTCAGAAGTCGCTCTGACCCGCTTCGCGCTTCGCCGCGTTCAGGGCTCGCCGATCGATCAACTTGCTTCCTCAATCCTCGCGGACTCGGCTCCCTCCTTGATGACGGTGATGGCGTTCTCTGAATCACGCTTGTCCTTGTAACCCTGTCCGGAAGTGGCGATCACCTGGCCATTGGTCGCCTTCAGCCGCCAGCGAGTCTCTCCTTTCGCATCGTCGTAGGTCTCGAACTTGAGCTTCTTCGCATCTTTTTTGATGCGGTCGATGGCGTTCTTGCAATCGCGCTTGTCCTTGTAGCCCTGTCCGGAAGTGGCGATCACCTGGCCGTTGCTCGACTTCAATCGCCAGCGAGACTCCCCTTTCGTATCGGTGTAGGTCTCGAACTTGAGCGTGCGTCCCGCTGCCTTTGCTCCCTTCTGCGTTGCCTGGGCTTGGGTCGTGGTCGAGACCGGGCTCGGTGCGGCAATAAGGCTCGGGACCAGGCAGGCCTGCAGAATGCTCAGGACCAGCAGCGTGTTGCTAGACGGCATGGGATTCTCTCCTTGCAGGGTGGAAAGTGATGAACCAGGAATGCCGGAGGCCCGTCATGCGGTCGGAATCTTCGCGAAATCACCCTTGTTAGCTTACCGCAGCGGATTCAGTTTTCAGCGGGAAACTTCCGGCAAGGTCTGAAAATCGGCAGCGAAGCACGTGGCGGGGGTTCTGGTTCGCTTTCCGGAAACTCGTTCCCACGCTCCTGCGTGGGAATGCTCGCCTGCGACGGGACTCCGCGTCCTCCCATGGACAAGGCAAGGGACGCAGAGCGTCCCGGACGACGCTCCCACGGGGACCGTGGGAGCCAGTGGAGGTCAGAGGGTAGGCCACTCACATCAAGGCCTCGGCCACTCCGTCTTCATGGCTTCAGAGTTGCCGGTGACAGGTGAATCAGCAGTCCTCCCGCCGCCGCGAGGTCGACGGTCAAAACGTCCTCCGCTGCCACGTTCCTGGTCACTCGCTCGAGCCGGCGGCTGGAGGATGGATCATCGCGGTACAGCTCCGCCTGGTACCGCCCGGGGCCGAGGAAACCGAGGGGGATTTTCAGCGTCCGTCCCTCGCGATCGGTCATGGCACCAACCCACCACTGCCCACCGTGTCGCCTGGCGATGGCGATGAACTGTCCGACCGCGCCGTCCAGCAGCTTCGTGTCATCCCAGGTCGTCGGGATCTGGGCGAGGACTGGCAACGCCGGATGTCCCCTGTACGCGGAAGGGTAGTCCGCGACCATGGGCAAATGGTTCTGGAAGACCACATAGGAGGCCAGAGTGCGGCAAGGCGTGCCGATGATAAGTGGGGCCTCGTAACGAGGTGTGTACGCCGTCACGGGTACCGTCCGGAACGAGCCCTGGTGGAAGTCGAGTGGGCCGGCGAGCATCCGGGTGAACGGGATCGTCACTTCGTGCTCGGGCGTGACGCCCAGCTTGTCCCACTTGTCGTATTCCAGGTTCAGAACACCTTCACTCGTTAGCAGGTTCGGGTAAGTCCGCTCCAGCCCGGTGGGCTTGGCCACGCCGTGGAAGGTGACCGTCAACCGATTCGCGGCGGCCGTCTGGAGAAGCTCTCGCTGAAAGTTGACCATCTCTTGATCGTCGCGGTCCATGAAGTCGATCATGACCCCTTCAATGCCCCATTGCCTGTACAGCGGAAAAGCCCGATGCATGTGAGCCTTGGCCGCTTGCCAGTGCATCCACAGGCGGATCCGGACGCCCTTCGACCTGGCGTAATCAAGGACCTCGGGCAGGTCAAGACCCTCGACACCCCTGGTGATGTCAGCCCCCTGGTAAGGCACGATCGGCCCGCCGTACCAGGCGGTCTCGCCCTTGCCATCGAGCGAGTGATAAGGGATGCCGGCCTCGGCACAGAAATCGATGTAATACTTTGCGGTCGCCGTGTTCAGGCCGAGTTGGAACGACGGCTTCTCCTCGTAGAATCCGTTCCACCACGGGAACGTCGTTTTGCCCGGCTTGATCCACGAGACATCGCTCGATAGCGCAGGGAGCGTTCAAGTTCAAGATCAGGTCAGACTCGATCAGTCGGCCTGGCTGATCGGCGATCAGGATCACGCGCCAGGGAGACTCGTGCGGCAGCGCGGCTTTGACCGCGACTTTCGGCTCTCCAGGAAGAGGCGAAAGACGACTGACCAGGGCGGCTTTCTTTCCTGCGGCAGGCGCGAGGTAAAGGCCGGCGTGATCGGTGAGATTGGCTTCCGTGAAGGCGGCCCAGCCGGTTCCCGGCAGCTCGAGTAGCACGGGAAGACCAAGCAGCCAGTCGCTGGGCAACTGCCTGACCAGCTTCTTCTCGTACCGTTTCTCATAGGAGGTGGTGAAGCCGTTCAGAGGTAAGGCCGTGGCGATGGCGTCGTTGGGCAAGTTCAAGACCACCCGCTCATCAGAGAGGACAAGGGAGGGCCAGCCTTCCTGCGCAGGGAGACGGTAACGAAAGGCAACTCCGTCGTCATAAGCACGAAGGACGATCTGCCAGCGTCGCGCTGGCGCCGCCCGTTCGCGGAGGTGGATGACGACCTCCCGGCACCGATCGACGACCCGGCTGCGCTTCCCAGGGTGCTGCCGAAATTCGGATTGAACCTCCGCGGTCGTGGACGATTCCACGACAGTATCCGTGCCCAGCCTCACACCGTCTGCCAGCTCGATCTGCACGGGTGAAGGCAAGAGGACCGGACGGCCCTTGAAATGCACTCGCACCATCGCCGCGCCTGGGACCTGCTCCACCTTGCCGACAAGGAGCTCGATTCTGCATAGTCCATCCGGCGATGCCACTCCCACCGGTTCTGATGAGGCGATATCGCCACGAGCCCACGGGGCTCCGGAAGTCAGAAATGCCAGAGCCGGTACAATGATGAACAAGCATGGCAATCGGAATCTCTCGTTCTGGATCATCCGAGAGAGCCTCCCGAGTCATGGGATCGCGTGAGCGGCGCTCCTACTTAATCTAGCCTTCCCAACCCCCGATCGCGACTGCGCTCGAACATCCAGCCGAAGAAGAGGATCGTGAGCGAGAGATAGAGGATGTTCAGGCCGAAGCTTATCAGCAGATCTTCGATTGGCATCGGGGCGCCGCGAAGGACTTTGCGCATGCCTTCGAAGACGTAGGTCATGGGCAAGGCCGAGGCGATGATCTGTGCCCACCTTGGCAGGACATCGACCGGGTAGTAGACCGCGCTGAAGGGTGCCAGGGCGAAGCCGGCCATCCAGGCAATACTCTGGAGCCGCCGGCCGTAGTAGATGATCACCCCCGAGGCGGCGAAGCCCATGAACCAGCCGGAGATCAAGAGCGAAAACAGGAACGGCAGGATCAGCCAGCCCACCGCGAAGATGTTCAGCTTGTAGAGCAGCCAGACCGCCCCCGCGCCGACCAGGAGCGTGATCACATTCTTCAGGAGCCCCAGCACGACCAGGCCGACAGCCCACTCCCAGACCGAGAGCGGGGTCGCGAATAGATTGACCAGGTTCTGGTTCCAGAACTCCTCGAGCAAGTTCACCGAGATCTCGTAGTTGGCCCGCCAGACCACCTGCCAGAAGACCACGCCGGTAAGGATGATGAGTGCGAGATGCGGCACGTCGGGGCCTGCCGATTCGACCCAGCGACTTGTCAATCCCCAGACCACGAGGTCGAGGACCGGCCAGTAGATGGATTCCGACCACCGCTCGAGTGTGCGAGGGAAAAGGTAGAGGTGCCGCACGATCACCGCATTGATCCTGTGCACTCTCATGGTGATATACCCCGGTCTCGATTGTCATCGGCCGTCGCCCCGGCCTTCTCGACGGCATTCCCCGAGCCCACCACGTTCACCTCAGATCCTTTCCGGCGGGCAAGTTTGAGGAAGTAATCTTCGAGCGTGGGCTTATCAATCGCGATCTCGCTGTACCTGACGTCTCGCCTTGCGAGCGCGGCCAGGAACTCGGCGATATGCCGCTCGTCAATCTCGACCTCTACCGCGCCATCATCAACCCAGGTTGCCAGGCCTCGCGCGGACGCCTGATCGAGCAGGTCATCGAGGCCGCGTTCCACACGTAACCTGATCCTGGCCGCGGCCACCGAGGCCGCCAGCTCATCGGGTCGGCCCTCCGCGGCGATCCGCCCCTTGTCAAGAAAGAGCACTCGATCACAGATCTGGGCGACCTCGTCCATGTTGTGCGAAGTGTAGAGAATCGACACTCCCTCATGGTCTCGCTGCTCGCAGACGAAGTCGCGCACTTCATGGGCGATGTCGGGATCGAGAGAGGCTGTCGGCTCGTCGAGCAAGACGATCCAGGGACGTGCAAGAAAGGCCTTGGCCAGCATGACTCGGGTCGTCTCACCCGCGGAGAGGCCCGTCATGATTCGTCGTCGCAAGTTCCAGACCCCGAACCGCGACAGCAACTCCTGGGAACGGGCCTTGCGATCGGCGGCCGATAGCCCGTAGAGCCGACCAAAAACATCCAGATTTTCGTCAATCGTCAGATGAAGGGGCAGCTTGGAGTACGCGCTTGCGAACCCGACGCGAGCCAGGATGGTCTCGCGGGCCGTTTCCAGCGACTGGCCAAAGTAGTCGATCTGGCCGGCAGTCGGCTTGAGCGTGCTCAAGAGCATCTGGATGGTTGTCGTCTTGCCGGCGCCATTGGGACCGAGCAGGCCGAGAATCTCGCCCCGGCCCAGCGCGAAGGAGAGCCTGTCGACCGCGGTTGTCGGCTTCCGGCCTCCATAAATCTTGGTGAGCTCGGTCACGGTCAGGACGGGATCCCGATCCGGTTCAACCATCGTCCTTGCCCCACTGAAGGCGCGCCCGTCGGGATGGCCGTCTGGTTCCACGGCCGTCGCTCCTCGATCTTCGACACGCGTCCATCCTACCGGGTTCACGGTAGGCGAATCAGGGTCATTTGGAATTGAGGCCCCTGCCGAAATCAAATTAATACATTGTATGTTCATTGGATTGTCATGCGAGCACTTGCCGAGGCTGCCCTTTCGGTGCTATGATTGGAAAATTTTCCGGGCCGCGCCGCCTTCTCGGATAGCCAGGGCGAGCGCGGCCCGAAGTGCGCTGGGCGCGGCTGTCCACCGAGCCTTGCCCGAATCGCGCCACCCAGGAACTGAACCGAGAGCGATTCAACGTGCCCAAACGTACTGACATCCATAAAGTTCTGATCATCGGCGCCGGCCCGATCGTGATCGGCCAGGCCTGCGAGTTCGACTATTCGGGAACCCAGGCGTGCAAGGCGCTCCGCGAAGAGGGTTACGAGGTCGTGCTGGTCAACTCCAACCCGGCCACGATCATGACCGACCCGGAGATGGCTGATCGCACGTATATTGAGCCAATCACCGCCGAGACGGTCGAGCAGATCATCGAGGTCGAGAAGCCCGACGCTGTTCTGCCAACCCTGGGCGGCCAGACCGGGCTCAATGTCGGCATGGCCCTTCATGAGAGCGGCGCCCTCGATCGGCATGGCTGCATCTTGATCGGGGCCAGCGCTGAGGCCATCCGCAAGGCCGAGGATCGTGAGCTGTTCAAACAGTGCATGGAGGAGATCGGGCTGGAAAGCGCCACCAGCCGCCTGGCCCATAGCCTGGACGAGGCACGGCTGATCCGCGACCTTGTCGGCCTCCCTTGCGTCTTGCGCCCGAGTTTCACGCTGGGTGGCTCCGGCGGCGGCATCGCCTACAACCGCGAGGAATTCGACCGCATGGTCGCCTATGCCCTCGAGCTTTCCCCGGTCCACTCGGTCCTGGTCGAGCAAAGCGTGATCGGCTGGAAAGAGTACGAGATGGAGGTCATGCGCGACGGCGCCGATAACGCCGTGATCGTTTGCTCCATCGAGAATTTCGATCCCATGGGAATCCATACGGGAGATAGTATCACCGTTGCCCCGGCACAGACGTTGACTGACAAGGAATACCAGCGAATGCGTGACGCCTCGCTGGCGATCTTGCGCAAGATCGGCGTCGAGACCGGCGGCTCGAACGTCCAGTTCGCGATCAATCCCCAGGACGGCCGGATGATTGTGATCGAGATGAACCCGCGAGTCAGCCGCAGCAGCGCACTGGCCAGCAAGGCCACCGGGTTTCCGATCGCCAAGATCGCCGCCAAGCTGGCTGTGGGCTTCCGGCTCGACGAGATCCGCAATGACATCACGCGCGAAACCCCCGCCTGCTTCGAGCCCACGATCGATTACGTGGTGACCAAGATCCCCCGCTGGGCCTTTGAAAAATTTCCCGACGCCGATCCCGTGCTGACCACCCAGATGAAATCGGTGGGTGAGGTCATGGCGATCGGCCGCACGTTCAAAGAGTCGCTTCAAAAGGCCCTTCGCGGGCTGGAGGTTGGCCGCTTCGGGCTCGGCTGCGACACCAAGGACCTGTGGGGAACAGACCGCCAGCCGACGATTGACGAGATCACGGCCAGGCTGGCCACCCCCAACACCGAGCGCATCTGGTACATCCGTTATGCGTTGCTCGCCGGCATGGACGTCGACCGCATTCACGCGGTGACCGGCATCGACCCCTGGTTCCTGGCCAACATCGACGAACTCGTGCACATGGAGGGTCGGCTCCGAGAGGCACGCGGACTGCACGAGGCCAGCGACGACCTGATCCGCGCGGCCAAGCAAAACGGGTTTTCCGATCGGCAACTGGCCACTCTGTGGGAGACGACAGAGGGTGAAGTTCGACGCGACCGCCTGCGCCGAGGGATTCGCGCCGTGTTCAAGCTGGTTGACACCTGCGCCGCCGAGTTCGAGGCGGTGACACCCTATTACTATTCGACCTACGAGTTCGAGGATGAGGCACGTGTCGGTGATCGACCCCGCGTCATGATCCTGGGCGGCGGACCCAACCGGATCGGCCAGGGCATCGAGTTTGACTATTGCTGCTGCCAGGCTGCTTTCGCGCTGCGGGCTGACGGCTACGAAGTGGTGATGGTCAACTCCAACCCGGAGACGGTGAGTACCGACTACGACACCTCGGACCGCCTCTTTTTCGAGCCTCTCACCGTTGAAGATGTTTTGAATATTTGCGAACGCACCAACCCGCTTGGAGTGATCGTCCAGTTTGGCGGGCAGACGCCGCTCAACCTGGCCCGGGCGCTTGAGGCAGAGGGCGTGCCAATCATCGGCACCAGCCCGGAGAGCATCGACCTGGCCGAGGACCGTGAGCGGTTCCGCCTGGTGATCGACCGCCTGGGTCTGCGGCAGCCGCCCAACGCGTCGGCGATCCAGTTCGAGGAGGCCCGGCGAATCGCCGAGCGAATCGGCTACCCCGTGGTGGTTCGCCCCAGCTTCGTGCTGGGCGGCCGCGCCATGGAGATTGTCTACGACGAACCAAGCCTCGACCGCTACATGGCCGCGGCCGTCGAGGCCAGCCCCGAGCATCCGATCCTGATCGACAAGTTCCTGGAAGACGCGATCGAGGTCGATGTCGACGCCGTCTGCGACGGAATTCGCACGATCGTGGGCGGCGTGATGGAGCACATCGAGGAAGCGGGAATCCACTCCGGCGACAGCGCCTGCGCCATTCCCCCCTTCTCGCTGGCGGAACCCCTCGTGGGCCGGCTCAAGGAGCAGACTTATGCCCTGGCCGAGGCACTCGGGGTGCGAGGCCTCATGAACATCCAGTTCGCCGTCAAGGATGGCGAGATTTTTGTGCTCGAGGTGAACCCCCGGGCTTCGAGAACCGTCCCGTTTGTTTCCAAGGCGACCGGGCTCAACCTGGCCCAAGCCGCGGCGCGGGTCATGGTGGGCCGATCGCTCGAGGAGCAAGAGATCACCGCTGAGCCGGTGCCACGATACATCTCGGTCAAGGAAGCCGTGTTTCCCTTTGCCAAGTTTCCGGGCGTTGACATCGTGCTCGGCCCCGAGATGCGCTCGACTGGTGAAGTGATGGGCATCGACACCGACTTCGCTTCAGCCTTCGCCAAGAGCCAGCTCGCGGCCCTGAGCCGCCTGCCCTCTCGCGGCACGATCTTCGTGAGCGTGGCCGAGCGCGATCGCCAGGCCGTGGTGCCCATCGCGCGCCGGCTGGCCATGATGGGTTTCCAGCTTCTGGGAACCAGCGGCACCGCCGGCGCGTTGCTTCAGCACGGTATCGAAATCGCCACTATCCGCAAGATCCGCGAAGGCCGGCCCAACTTGCTCGACCATCTGGCCAACGGCGCGATCGACCTGATTGTCAACACTCCCAGCGGCAAAGGCGCCCGCACCGACGAGGGCCGCATCCGCGCCAGCGCCGTCAGCCACGGCGTCCCCTGCATCACCACCCTCGCCGGCGCCCGCGCCGCCGTCGCGGCCATGGAACGACTGCGGCAGGGGAAGCTGAATGTCTATGCTCTGCAAGACTTGCTGAAGACCTAGGGAAGCGCCATTCGCATCTGACACCTATTCCAGCCTACTTCGACCGTATGTCTTGCATCAGGCGGTCGCCTTGGCGGCCTTGCGCCGGCACAAGGAGTAACCCAGCCCCAACAAGCCGGCGGTGACCCCGGAGAGGAGCGTGGAGGGTTCGGGGACCGCCGCGACGGTGAACGGCGATAAGGACAGCCCGTTGATGGCGAATCTCTCTGGTTCTCCGCCGCTGGCCGAATCGAGAGAGAAGACGACGGTGGAGATCGCCGGGGTCCCGAGGCCGGTGCCTTCGACACCGATGAAAATCGCCGAACCGTCGTTGTTGCTGTTCGAAACGCCGGCTTCGGTGAAGGAAGCCAATAGATTCTGCTGCGCGTCGTAAGCGCTGATGCGGGCCACGAACGTGCCGAACTTCAAGGACTGGATCTGTGCGCCGATCTTCGCGAAACCGGTTGCGGAGCTAACGGAGATGGCCCCCCAGGCGTTGTTGTAGAGCACGTGGTCCCCCGGTGTGAAATTCCCCCGGTTGGCCCCCTCCCAGTCGATGCCTTCGTCCAGACGGACAAAGCTATGCGCGTTGCCGTCGCTCACGACCAACGGGATGCCGCCGAGGGTAGATACCGAGAGCGGGCTATTCGGGATTGAGCCGTCAACCCCGGCCGAGAGCCAGTCCACGGAGTCACTGGCGTTGAGGGCCGTGCGATCGATCGAAAGTGAGAGGTCGGCATAAGCCGTGCGGCCCGCCGCGAGGGCCAGCAATCCGAGGGCCGTCGCTGTCAATCCTGTCCTTCGCACCACGCGTAGCATTGTCGTTGGCATAGATGGTCCTCCTACGGAATTCTGCCGGACTCACAAGCGCCCTTGCGGACGGCGTCCACAGTTAACCGCGCCGAAGGGGCAGAAGCGGACAACGTTCCCGTTGTTTTTCGCGGACACGCGACCTGAGGAGGCTGGCCAACCGGATTGAATGGTATCATAATAGCCCCCACGGATGTGATTCGCCGTGGAGCCGGACCATGACCAGCCGTTCCGACATCTCGAGCTTGATCGCCCGCGTGCGCTCTGGCGACCAAGAGGCCGTGGCGGAGCTGGTTCGGGATTACGAGCCGTACGTTCGCCGCGCGATTCGCATCCAGTTGCGCGACCCGCGCCTCCGCTCCACCCTGGACACAGCCGACATTTGCCAGTCGGTGCTCGCCAGCTTCTTCGCGCGGCTGGCGCCTGGGGCAATACGACCTCGACCAGCCGGGACACCTGGCCGCGCTCTTGGCCCGAATGGCCCACACCAAGGTGGCCACACGCGCGCGGCGGGCGGAGATTACCCGACGGGATCGCCAAGGGCAGGCTGCGCACACCCGCCGCCGAGCGCCGTTCTGGCGAGTGGCCCGGACCCGAGCCAGCTCGCAGCCGGCCGCGACCTGCTGGAGCAGTTTCAGATGCGGCTCAAGGCGGACGAGCTGGCCCTCTCCGATCGGCGTGCTGAAGGACAGAGCTGGGCCGAGATTGCGTCCGAGCTGGGCAGCACGCCCGAGGCCCTGCGCAAGAAGCTGGGCCTGCGCCCTGGACCGCGTCGCCGGCGAGCTGGGCCTGGACGATTCGGCTGACTTCTGATCGGAATCGAGCCCCGAGAGGAGGGCCGACCTGTGAGCCAGGACGAGTTCGACGACCCGACGGGATCGGGCTTCCCTGGACGCTTTGCTCGACGCCCAGAGCGCCGGCTGGTACGCGGGACGGCGAATCGGGATCGAGGGCCTCATCGGCCGCACGCCCGGGCCCGGAGATGACCCCGAGGATTTGCTGGACCTGATCGTGCACGAGGTGAGTCTACGCCAGCGAGCAGGCGAGTCTCCGGCGCTCCAGGAATACGGGGTTCGGTTCCCGTGGCTGGCCGGCCAGTTGGGGGTTCAGCTGCCGACTCCAAGACCTCTTCGAGACGGATGGGCGCGGCACGCCCAGTACCGTTTCGCCGGTGCTAACGGGCCCGTCCTTGGCCCCGGATGGTTTTGTCATCGAGGGAGAGCTCGGCCGGGGCGGCATGGGGGTCGTGTACCGTGCCCGGCAGATCGCCCTGAACCGAGTGGTGGCCCTCAAGCTGGTCCTGGCCGGTGCCCATGCGGAACCCGCAAGGCTGCTCCGCGTGCGCATCGAGGCCGAGGCGGTGGCCCGGCTCCAGCACCCCAACGTCGTGCAAATCTTCGAGGTCGGGGAGCACGACGGCTGTCCGTTTCTGGGCTGGAGTTTGTCGAGGGCACGAACCTCGCCCAGGAATTCGCCGCCACTCCCCAGGCACCGCGAAGCGTGACCACACTGGTCGAGACCCTGGCGCGCGGTTCACGAGGTCCATCAGCACGGGATCCTTCACCGGGATCTGAAACCGGCGAACATCCTCATGACTCGGGGCGCCATCCCCAAGATCGCCGACTTCGGCCTGGCCAAGATCCTCGAGTGGGAGGGCTCGCGGACTGACAGCGGGGTGGTGCTCGGCACGCCGAGCTACATGGCCCCCGAGCAGGCCTCCGGCAAGCCCGGCCGCATCGGGCCGTGGACGGACGTCTACGCGCTGGGCGCGATCCTTTACGAGGGGCTCACGGGCCGCCCGCCGTTCCTGGCCGAGACGGCGCTGGAAACCTTGATGCAGGTCGGCTTCTCCGTGCCGATCGCGCCGACCCGCTTGAGGCCGAGGGTCCCGCGCGACCTTGAAGCAGTCTGTTTGAAGTGTTTGGAGAAAGACCCGAGACGGCGCTACGCCTCCGCCCTCGATCTGGCGGCCGATCTCCAGCGGTTTCTCGAGAATCGGCCGACGGCAGCGCGGCCGATCGGCGTCACCGGGCGGTGTTTGGCCTGGTCCCGACGCCAGCCGGTGCTGGCATGCTTATCGGCGTCGCTATTACTCGTCGCCGGATTGGGGTTTGGCGGGATCACCTGGAAATGGCGTGAGGCGATGGCCGTTCGCGGCGGCCTCGAGCATAATCTCTACCTGAACCGCATCGCTCTCGCGGAACGGTCGTTATCTCTCAATAATCCCGGCCGCGCCGAGCGCCTCCTCGCGGAGTGCCCGGCGGAATTGCGCCAATGGGAATGGCACTTCCTGAAGCGGCTTTGCCACACCGACAGCCTGCGCTTACAGGCTAACGACCAGAGCATCGATCGCCTGGCCTTTAATCCGGTCGGGGACGAGCTCGCGACGGCAGGTACCGATGGTTTCCTTCGCTTGTGGAACCTCGGGTCCGGCGAAGAGATTCGCCGAATGCACGGCCACAAGCAGAGAATTCGCTCGCTTGGGTATAGCCTGGACGGACGGTGGATCGCGACGGGCTCTGACGATCTCGTGGTGATTGTCTGGGACGCACGGACCGGGGTCGAAGTCAAGCGAATATCCGGGCTCCCCAGCTACCCTATGAGTGAGTCCTTCAGCCTGGACGGCGGGCGGTTGGCAATCGCATGTCTGCGAGGCAAAGTCACGTTCTGGAACACGGCCGACTGGAAAGAATCGCACTGCCTCCCGATTGCTGGTGACACACTCAAAAGTATCGCGTACAGCCCCGATGACCGCCTGGTCGCCACTGGCCACTGGGACACGATGGTGCGGCTCTGGGACCTGGCGAGCTGTCGCGAGATCCGTTGTCTGCGCGGGCACGGGCTCCCGATTCACAGTCTCGCGTTCAGCCGCGATGGCCGACGTCTCGCCTCGTGCAGTGGCGACGCCGCCGATTTCACCAGCGGCGAAACCAAGCTCTGGGACGTGGAGACCGGCCGCGAATTGTTCACGCTGCGCGGCCATACCGGAACGGTGTCGCGTTTGGCATCCAGCGCCGATGGTCGCCGTTTGGCGACATCGAGCTGGGACAAGACGGTCAAGCTCTGGGATACAAGCACCGGTGAAGAAGTCCTGACGATCCGCGACCAGGTCGATCGCCTCTACTGCGTGGCGTTCAGCCCCGACGGCAGCAAGCTCGCCTCGGTGGGAAATCGTGGGCTCGTTCAGATCTGCGACGCGACGCCGCTCCAGGAACGCGTGATCGAAAGCCCTCGCCTCCGACTTGAAGGCTCCGATTGTGTCGCATTCAGCCCGGACAGCCGTTTCCTCGTTTCCGGCGGGGTGCTCGATACCATATGCATCTGGGATGCGTCGAACGGTGCCAGACTCGCGACCTCGAATGGTCACACTCAGCCGGTCGTGGCGATAGCCTTCGCGCCGGACGGCCGTCGATTCATCTCGGCCAGCCGGGACGGGTCAATTCGGATCTGGGATTCAGCGACCGGCTCGGCCTGTGCTGTCTTGACCAGCCACGAAGACCGGGTAAACGGGTTGGCACTTCACCCCGGCGCCGCCGAATTTGCCTCGGCCAGCAGCGATCGCACTATTCGTCGCTGGGACCTGGCGAGTCACCGGGAAGTCGGTGTGCTGCGCGTCCACGACGGGGATGTTTACTCACTCGCCTACAGTCCCGACGGCCGACTGATCGCGTCGGCCGGCGAGGATCGAACCCTCAGGATCTCGGATGTGGCGTCCGGTCAGGTCCTGTGCGTTCCGTGGCGGAACAGCGATCGAATCACCGGCGTGGCGTTTCATCCCGATGGACGGCGCGTTGCAGCCCTCTGCGGCGTGGAGGGAGTAGCGAAAGTCTTCGACGCTTCGTCGGCACGAGAGCTCAAGACATTGCGGGGCGTGAGCGGGGAAAATTTCGCGTTCAGTCGCGACGGTTCACGGCTCGCCTGCGGAAGCTCGGCGCACGATGTCAAAGTTTGGGACACGAGGACCTGGGCGGAGGACTGCATCCTCCGCGGCCCGACCGGCGAAATCCGCGCGGTCGCGTTCAGTCCCGACGGGCGTAGCCTGGCATCCGCGAGCTACGACGGCACAGCGCTCGTCTGGGACCTTCCCGAAGTCACGCGCGATCCCGGCCAGTAAGACCCGAAAATGAAGAAGGTTGTATCCGGCGGGCCGACGCGCACGATCGCGTTCCCCCAGGCCGATGCCGGCCTGCCGGATACAATCCCGTTGAACTGAGCCGCGAATGGCACGGCCTTTGCTTTATGGGGATTGAATAGCTGGGCAAGAGGCGCTAACTGGGAAAGTCATCGACGACCCCAGGCCAGTGACGGCGTCACGAGCTGGGTGTGAATAGGCAGCCATGGCGAGGATAGCTGGCGCCGCAGTGTGGTTCAAGGTCGTGAGAGCGAGGCAGGGCCCCAAGGGAGAATTAGCTGAGGCCGACGGTAGTGGGATCGCGGTCTGTCCCACCGCGGAGCGGTTTAGTTCAACACCCCCAAAGCTGCCATTTCTGTCACTTTTCGGGACCTCCGGCGCGGCTTGCAGGCGGCAAGGCTGACTCAGCAACACGTTGCAGCATCATGAGATCGGACATGATCTCTGCTCGGCAGGCCGTTCCAAAACCGAGTGGGTATGGGTGCACCAAGAGTGCCACATCAACGTCCGCTGATTGTTCACTATTTCAGCCCCAGCATGCTTCTTGGACCATGCCAGGACGCGCCACTAAACAGAGAGGCAATCCCCTCGCCGGCATGGGATCGGGGCTTGAGAGCTTGAAGCCCCCGGTGACTACGTTCCACAGCGGCGTCTTCAAACCGGAATTGCTTGCCGGCCATCGCAATCCAGCATATCGTTCATCTGCAAGAGGGCTCCCTTGCGGGACCTCGTTCGAAGCGGGAAATTCTTTAGAGACAAGGAGACGAATGATGCGAATGGCGACACTTGCCCTGGCGGCGTGCGGGCTGATTCTTGGGTCGATTTCCCAGGCTTCAGCGTCGGGTTACGCTCCGAAGGTTGGGCAAAGACATCCCGACTTCACGCTGCCGAGGATCAGCGATCGTGCGCCTGTCTCCTTGTCAGACTTTCGCGGCAAGAAGGTGCTGCTGATCCAGTTCGCCTCGTGGTGAGTGGGCTGCCGCATTCACGTGCCGGTCTGGCACGAAGCAACCCGCGAGTGGGTCAAGCAAGGCCGCCTGGCACTACTTGGTGTGACCCAAGAGCAGCATCCCGACCGCTGCCAATTGTTTGCCCAGTGGAAGCAGTTCCACTGGCCGATCTTGCACGACCCGATCAATGTCCTTGAAGCTCCGGCCGTGCCGATTGTTGTCGCGATCGACGAGTACGGTATCGTCCGCGCCATCAAGCCTCGGCCCGAGACGTTCGCGGCCGAGTTCCTCGACAAGACGTTCACGGATGACGCGTCTCCGGGCGCGCCGCGCTCGTCTGGCTCTCCCGATGTGGACGCCTTGGTGCACGAAGCTGAAGCCAGCCCCTCGGCCGCCAACTGGAGATTGGCGGGTGACGCGCTCACCATCTGGGGTGGCAATTCGCGTGTGGACGCGTCGATCAATGCCTACGGTAGGGCCATTCAGCTCGACCCCCAGGACAAGAACGCCCAGTTCCGTCTCGGGGTCGCCTACCGGATGCGGCACGAGTCTGCCGTTCGGCAATCCGGCGATTTTCAGAAAGCCGTGGATGCCTGGGGCCGCGCCCTGGAGCTGGACCCCAACCAGTACATCTGGCGGCGACGCATCGAGCAGTACGGTCCTCGCCTGGCCAAGCCCTATGCCTTCTACGACTGGGTCGCGCAGGCCAAGACTGAGATCGCGAGGCGGGGCGAAGTGCCCGTCCCCCTTGTCGTTGAGCCTTACGGTTCGGAGCTTGCGGGACCTTCTCGCACCATGGTGGCTGAAAAGGGATCCACCGATCCCGATCCCGAGGGACGAATCCTTCGGGACAACGACCGGTTGATCGAGGCCGAGGTGGTGCTCGTCCCTGCGAGAATCCGACCTGGCCAGGCGGCGAGGGTCCACGTGACCTTCCGCCCAAGCACTATCCGCGAGGCCCACTGGAACAACGAGTCATCGCCCCTGCGCATCTGGATCGGAGCGCCCGAGGGCTGGACGACTTCCGCCCGTCTGCTGGAGGCTCCTCTGGGCAATGCGCCCGAGTCCGACGAGATCCGTCGCCTCGAATTCGAGATCAAGGCTCCGTCAACTACTGGCTCTGGCAAAACCCGGATCCCGGCCTACGCGCTGTACAACACGTGCGAGCAGAAGGGTGGCCGCTGCCTCTTCCTTCGTCAGGATCTTACGATCGAGCTCGACATCGTGAAGTGAAATGCGTTACCCCCGGGCACGCGGTGACCATGTTGCACACTCTGACCATCGGTCATCCAAGGAGACCCCATGAGGTCGGTTTCGAGGCCGGTTTGCCATGGGTCATGATTCGATGACATCGAAGCGTCTGAAACTGAGGCGGCGACCGTTGATCGTGAGATACACGGCTGCTGCACTTTTCGTCGCGCTGGCGATTATGGCACGTCGGCTCCTCGCCCCCATCTTGAGCGCCCAGCAGCCGTTCCCAACGTTCTACGTCTCCGTGACGGCCGCCGCTTGGTGGGGGGGGCTGGGACCGACGCTGTTCGCCCTCGTTCTCGGCTATCTTGCCGCGGACTGGTTCTTCATCCCACCTCACAACGCCTTCTCCGCCTTGAACCTGGCAAACACCGGAACATACTTCTTTGTCGGGCTGGCGATTGCCTTCTTCACGCAGATGATGCACTCCGCCCAGGACCGGGCCGAGGCGAGCGCCGCCGAGGCGCGCGACCGGCAGGAGGAATTGGAGCGAGAGATCGTCGAGCGCAAGCGGGTCGAGCAAGAACGGGAGCAACTGCTCGAACAGCTCCAGACGGCGCGGGCGCGTCTCGAGGCGGTCTTGCGCCAGATGCCTGCCGGGGTCATCATCGCCGAAGCCCCGACAGGGCGGATCGTACTTGCCAATGATCAGATGCGTCAGATCTTGCAACGACCGCTCACGGAGGCTGACGGTGATCCTGGATACGACGTCCACGAGCTTCGGGACAAGGGCGGTCAGCCCTATCTGCCCCACGAGTGGCCGCTCGTGAGATCGCTCGCGAGCGGTGAGGTCATCAAGAATGAAGAGGTCCGGTTTCCGCGGGGCGACGGTGACTGGGAGACGATGTTCGTCAGCTCCGCCCCGATTCGCGACCCGGGCGGCACCATCGTCGCGGCCGTGGTGGTCCTCTACGACATCACCGCGCGGAAGCGGGCCGAGGACGCGTTGCTCCGGGCGCACGAAGAGCTGGAAGGGCGCGTGGCCGAGCGGACTGCCGACCTCGCCCGGGCGAACGAGTCCTTGCGAGCCGAAGTGATCGAACGCCGGCTCGCTGAACGGGCGCGGAACGATCTGCTCCGCCGGCTCGTTGCCGTGCAGGAAGAGGAGCGCGTCCGCATCGCGCGCGAACTCCACGATCAGATGGGGCAGCAGCTCACGGCCCTCAAGCTTGGTCTGGAGTCCTTCAAGTGCCCTTCGTCCGAAGACGCAGCCGGGGCAGAGCGATTACAGCAGATGCTCGCGTTGACCCGCCGGATCGGTCACGACATGCACCGCATTGCGTGGGAGCTTGGACCGGGGGCCCTGGAAGAGCTGGACTTGCCTGCTGCCCTTTCCAACTACGCGGAGGAGTGGTCCGGGCATTCCGGCCTACCCGTGCAGTTCCAATGCACCGGGACCTGGGAGGATCGACTCCCTCCCCAGGTCGAGACCACTCTCTACCGCATCGTTCAAGAGGCGCTGACCAACGTCGCGAAGCACGCCGCAGCCAGTCGCCTCAGCTTGATTCTGAATCGCCGCGCGGACGAAGTCCTCGTCATCATTGAGGATGACGGTGTCGGCTTCGACACGGAGATCGGCACAGAGCTGGCGCGTTCGGAAAGAAGGCTAGGGCTGGCCGGCATGAAACAGCGGGTTCAGGCGGTCGGAGGTGGTTTCCAGATCGAGTCCATTCCCGGGAGCGGCACAACAGTCTTCGTGCGCATCCCGCTGCGAGTTCACGGCGTGAGGCAATATGATGGCTAAGCTACGGGTCCTGCTGGCCGACGACCACGCGGTCGTCCGCGAGGGGCTTCGGTCCCTGATCGACGCGCAAATCGATCTTGAGGTGGTCGGTGAGGCTTCGGATGGTCTTTCCGCCTGTCGACAGGCCAAGGAACTCCTCCCAGACGTGGTGATCATGGACGTCTCCATGCCAGGGCTGACAGGGGACCAGGCCACCGAGCAATTGAAGCGCGACTGTCCAGACATCAAGGTTCTGGCCCTGACCGTCTACGAGGACAAGAATCACTTGCGCAAGCTGCTCAAGGCCGGGGCCTCCGGTTACGTCCTCAAGCTGGCGACGGGTGAGGAACTCATCCGCGCCGTCCGCTTGGTCGCCGCGGGCGGCATCTACCTCGACCCTGTGCTGGCGGGAAAGGTCGTCGACGACATCGTCAACGAAGACGCCGATGGGAATCGGGCCGACGGTCTTTCCCTGACCGAACGGGAGTCCCAGGTCGTACTCCGCGTCGCCCAGGGGTTCAGCAACAAGGAGATCGCCGCTCAGCTCGACATCAGCGTGAAGACGGTGGAGACGCACAAGCTTCGCTCGATGGAGAAGCTTGGCCTGAGGAGTCGGGCGGAGGTCGTCCAGTTCGCTCTACGGCAAGGGTGGCTGGCGCTGGAATGACCCAGCTTCCGCACTGCTGCAAATGACTCCCTGCCCTTGCGTAACTCAGGGAATTCCCTGAATCCCAGTCTTCTTCTGCCGACCCGCCTCAACCGTGAATACTTACGCATTTCTCGCATTACACCGATCGAAAGCTCCCGTTCTTTCGTGAATGATGTGTAGAGCCGAGTTGGACGGCGCGTCAAGACAGCGAGAACGGTCATTCGGAGCACGCTCCGTTAGGGTTCCCCAGTACACCTCGCTGGAAAGGCCGGTGGGAGGGAGCATGGCCCGACCCTTCCATGACAAGACGGAGACGCGGAGCCAATGGCACGGCCGGCGAAATCCATTAATCGGAAAAAAGGGAAGCCGGTAAGGCTTTCCAGTTGGCCCCGTGGTCCCCTCTCGCCGCCAATCCGCACGTCATGAAAAAAGCGTCGGAGGGACCACGGTGGCCAGCATCAGCTATCGGACCTGAACGCCAACAAGCTTCTCGAGGCGATGACGATCCGCCCCGAATGATCATCCTGGGCAGCGGCCGTGCCCATGCGTCTCGGCCCCGAACTACCGCCTACGTCGTTGCGAGCGTGAGGACTTTTCCAGCCGCGCGGCGGGTGGTGAAACGATCTCGGAGAAACGCTATGTGGGACAGGAGTGAGCTGCACCACCTGATCGAGTCACGGCTGCGGGATCAACGGCTCATTGTCGTCGCCAACCGGGAGCCCTATATCCACCGTTACGTGGGTGACATTGTCGAGTGTATGCGTCCCGCCAGCGGGATGGCGACGGCCATTGACCCGATGATGCTCGCCTGTGGCGGCACCTGGGTGGCGCACGGCTCGGGGGACGCCGACCGCTTGACGGTCGACGCCGACAACCGGGTGCGGGTCCCGCCCGAAAACCCCCGCTATACCCTCCGTCGGGTTTGGCTGACCAAGGAGCAGGAAGAGAACTATTACCACGGCCTGGCCAACAGCGGGCTATGGCCACTCTGCCACATCGTCTTCACACGGCCCATTTTCGACCCCAGCCACTGGAGGGCTTATCGCGAAGTCAACGAGCTGTTCGCCGACGCGGTCATCGAGGAGGCCGGGAACAGACCGGCGTTCGTCTTCATTCAGGATTATCATTTCGGTCTGCTGCCGAGGATGCTGAAACGACGGAACCCAAACCTGACCGTGGCGCAGTTCTGGCACATCCCCTGGCCCAACCCCGAGACATTCCGAGCCTTCCCCTGGAAAGACGAGTTGCTCGACGGTCTTCTCGGCAACGACCTGCTGGGGTTCCACCTGAACTACCACTGCCGGAATTTCCTGGAGACCGTGGACCGGAACCTCGAGTCGCTAACCGATCACGAGACGACGGAGGTGCAGCGAGGCGGCCACTCGACGCTCGTCCGGGCGTTCCCTATCAGCATCGATTTCGAGCGGCAATCGGCCGCGGCGGCGAGCACCGAGGTCGAACGCGAGATCGTCCGCTGGCGTCACCGGCTGAAGCTCGAGAAGAAGCTCTTGGGCCTGGGAATTGAGCGAGTCGATTACACCAAGGGGATCCCGGAGCGGTTGCGGGCGATCGACCACCTGCTGGAAACTCACCCGGAGTACCGCGGACGGCTGGTCTACGTCCAGGCCGGCGTCCCGAGTCGTGGCCACATTCGCGCGTACCAACAACTCGACGACGAGATTGACACCCTGGTTGAGAAGATCAATTGGAGGTGGGGCACCGGAGCCTGGAGTCCGATCATCTATGAAAAACGACACTTCAACCAGGTAGAAATGATGGCCCTGCACCGGCTGGCGAATTTCTGCGTCGTCAGCTCGCTGCACGACGGGATGAACCTGGTCGCCAAGGAGTTCGTCTCCAGCCGGGTTGACGAAGATGGGGTGCTCATCCTGAGCCGATTCACCGGCGCCGCCCGGGAACTGACCGACGCGTTGCAGGTCAATCCGTTCGCCATCGAGGAACTTTCAAACGCGATCCACGAGGCGCTATCCATGCCACGCGAGGACTGCGCGCGCCGGATGCGACGGATGCGCGGGGTCGTGGCTGAAAACAACGTCTATCGCTGGGCGGGGAAGGTTATTTCGACGCTCCTGCGGATTGAATCCGACGATGTTTCCGGGTCCGCCTCGCTCGCGTTCTCCGCCCTCCCCTTTTCGACCGGAGTCCCTGATGCCCAGCCCCCCGCTGCTGCTCGAGGCGCTTGACGAAGTCGGGACGATCGTCGAGTCCGCCGCGCACCGGTTAATCTTCCTCGACTTTGATGGGACGCTTGCGCCGATCGCGGAGCGTCCACAGCTCGCGCGGTTGCCCGCGGAAACGCGGGCGATTGTGGAGGTGCTTGCCCGACGGGCGGACTGCACGGTCAGCATCGTCAGCGGACGGGCGCTTGAAGATATCCATACCCGCGTCGGGATTGATGGACTGATCTATGCAGGCAACCACGGGCTAGAGATCTCAGGCGCCGGACTCCGTTTCGACGAGACCACAGCAGTCGTTCGCAAGGACGACATCGAACTCCTCGTTTGCCACTTGGCGGTCAGGTTTCGCCACTTTGCCGGTGTCCACGTTGAGACCAAGGGGCTGACGGCATCAGTCCATTACCGATGCGTCCGCCCCGCGGACTGGGGCGAGGTCGAGCGGGTGGTGCGGAACACGATCCCGGATGATCACCCCAATATCGTCGTGACTCCGGGTCAGATGGTCTGGGAGGTGCGGCCAAGGGTCGGCTGGAACAAGGGGAGGGCGGTGCGGTGGATTCGCGAGCAGCTCGGACTGCGGCAAGCTGTCACGTTCTACATCGGGGACGACCGCACGGACGAAGACGCTTTCGCGGAAGTCGGCCGGTTCGTCACCGCCCGCGTGGGGAAACCCCAGCCGACCCGAGCCGGCTACCGCGTCACTGATACCGAGGAGGTCGCGGAGTTCCTCCTCTGGCTCTCTCGATGTATCCGCTTCGCAGACCTGCCCGAAGTACCTGGAACGTCCTGGCACACGCCGCCCGGCGCCCATCCCTGCGCTTTCGGACGTTGGAGTAGCCCAACTATGAGGACCCCACGGGACTGTCCTGACCTCACTTCTCTAGCCGGTCAACCACCGAGGTAGGCGAAGTGAGTCAATTCGACTTGATCGCAGTTCTGGTTGTTCTGGTGGCACTGTTCAGCTACTTGAACTTTCGCCTGCTTAAGCAGCCCCCAACCGTCGGCCTGATGGCTGTCTCGTTGTTCTTCTCTGCCGTCCTCGCCGTAATGGGCTCGGTCGTGTCACCCATAGGTCAATGGGCCGACGCCCTGGTCGGGCGGATCGACCTCAGCGAAGCCCTCCTGCACGGTATGCTCGGGTTCTTGCTCTTTGCCGGCTCGCTCCGTGTGGACCTCGAACAGTTGAGCCGGCACAAGGTCTCAGTCGCGGTCTTGGCTACCGTCGGTGTGCTACTCTCGACGGCCGTGGTGGGAGGGCTGACGTGGGGCATCTCCACCCTCCTGGGACTCGGCCTTCGGCCCATCGACTGCTTCTTGTTCGGAGCGCTCATCTCTCCGACCGACCCCATTGCTGTGCTCGGGTTACTCAAACGAGTCGGTGCCCCCGAGTCCCTGAAGATCCTGATCGCGGGCGAGTCACTGTTCAACGATGGCGTCGGAGTCGCCCTGTTCCTCGGGCTGCAAAAATACGCGGAGGCAGGGAGCGAAACCGGCGTGGGCGAATTCGGCTGGCTGTTCATTCGCGAAGCGGTGGGCGGCGCCGCCTTCGGGCTGGCTATTGGTGCCCTCGTGTACCGGATGCTCAAGTGGGTAGATAACTATCAGGTCGAGATCCTCCTCTCGCTGGCCCTCGTGGCAGGCGGCTACGCCGGGGCCGATGCTCTGCACCTGTCGGGGCCGATCGCCATGGTGGTCGCCGGGCTACTGATCGGCAATCAGGGTCGCAGCTTTGCCATGTCGCCGACCACGACCGATCGACTGGACCTGTTCTGGGAGCTCATCGACGACTTCCTGAACGCGACTTTGTTCGTCCTGATCGGCCTGGAAGTTCTCGTGCTGGACCTTTCCGCCTCGTACGTCGCGGCTGGGCTTCTGGCGGTGGTGGTGGTTTTGGCGGCGCGGTGGACCTCGGTGGCCCTCTGCATTCGGGTGCTCCGTTTCTGGGAGAAATTCGGGCAAGGCACCGTTTCTGTCCTGACCTGGGGAGGCTTGCGGGGTGCCATCTCAGTCGCCCTGGCGCTCTCCTTACCAAGCACGGTCGGCGGTCCGGGAGTCTCCGTGCGCGACGCGATCTTGACGATCACCTACGTCGTGGTGACGTTCTCGATCCTCGCCCAGGGTCTGTCCATTGGACCGCTCAGCCGGCATTGGCTCGGTCCATCGAAATCCATTGCAGTCAATGGTGAAACGCTGCTCCTGCCTGGAAACATTCGAGACGGAACCAGAGCGGTAAAGATCACGACGGTCCTAACCGCCTCTGCTCTCTGAACGGTGCCGGACACATCCTTCAACGTCGGCAAACCAGGAGCCCTTGAGTGGAGCCGTTCCCGGAAGATGTGACCAATTTCATGTACGAGAACGTCGAATCGATCGACCAGTTGGAGATCCTGCGCATCCTCAGTGAGGACCCCGAAAAAGAATGGGACTTCACAGCCTTGGCCAACGAGGTTCAGGCTGCGCCCCAGACCATCCGGGCTCACCTGACGGCGATGCAGGCTCGGGGCCTCCTTATGACGACGACGCGAGGCGCGGACCTCACATGCCGCTACGGGGTCAGCAGCCGCAAGCTGGAAGACGGGGTCGGTCACCTGCTCCAGATGTACAAGAAACGCCCCGTCACGATGATTAAGATGCTCTACCAACGGGCCAAGGATCCGCTTCGGGCCTTCGCCAACGCTTTTCGCATCAGGAAGGAGGACTGAAGTGGAAGGCCTTGTCTACCTCCTCTGTGCGACCACGGCGCTGATCTGCAGCTCGCTCCTCTTTCGGGGGTTCCGACAGAGTGGGACCCGCCTTCTCCTCTGGTGTGCCCTTTTCTTCCTGTCGCTGACCCTGGAAAACGCGATCCTGTTTATCGACCTGGTCATTGTCCCCGACACCGATCTGCTCAACATTCGGACATCGATCGCATTGATCGGCGTGACGCTTTTCCTGGTTGGACTAATCTGGGATGTCGGATAGTGATCACCAGGCGTACGAAACGATGCCGGGACGCGGTTAATCTGGATTCCGAGGGATGGTGGCTTCATGAATCAGATCATGTCGGGCGCACTCGCGATGGGCTTCGGCGTGGCGGGGTTATTCTTCCTGCGGTTCTGGAGAAAGACCCGTGACGGCCTCTTCGCGCTGTTCGCCTTGGCCTTCTTTGTCATGTCAGCGAACCGGATCGAAATCGCGATCTGGGCCTTGCGGGGCACCCGAGGCGACCATCTTTACTGGGTTCGTTTCATCGCCTTTGCACTGATCCTTGCTGCGATCCTGGACAAGAACCGTTCCCGAAAGCCTTCGTTATAGTGGCCTCGGTCAGATAAGATGCAGCGAATTCGGCGCACGTTTACGATGCCGATCCGGTAGGCGTCTGAACAAAGACCCCGGTGAGGATCGCTCTTTCGTTTAAGATGGTATTTGGAACCCCTTCTGGTAAACCCGGTAAATTGAGTTATTTGTTAGCCTGGGTGGGCGACGTAGCGGTGGTAGATTGGTAAATTCCGCTTTAAGGAGATAGTTCCCTCCAGTCGTTCGCCGATGGAAAAGCTGGAACGAATCGGGCTCTCTATCTCCGCTTACGGTGGGCAGCCGACCAGGATGGAAGGTTGCCAGAGCCAGGCGATCTCGTGCAGGATGCGTTTCCATGCGCCGCTCTCGACTCTTTCTGATTCTCGCCTCGTTCTTGACTTGTCTGGTCGATAGCTCGGTGCTTGCCGGGCCGGAAGATGGTGCCAGCTCCTCCTTTTTGAGCACGCAGGGCGCACCGCAGGGTAGCAGCCGGCCGACGCCTGGCGAAGCCACTGGCGCATTTCCCAGAACCAGGAAGATGCTGGGATGGTTGCGACGATCTGGACCGCAAGCGGGCTCGGAGTCTGAGGTTCCGCCCAGGCCAGTGAGGCAGCTTCCCGCCATGCCAGGGGCCAGGGCGCAGGCGAGCGAGCCGGTCGATAGCACGCTCTCGAGTCCCGTGCTTGATTCATTGCGGGAGGGGGCGCGCTCGAAGACCGCGGCCAAGTCGGCCACGCCGAGTCGCGATTCGGTAGTCGATGCACCGGTTCGTCGAGCTCAGGCGGCGCCGGGCGAGCTTCAGATGCCGATGGCCCCTGGAGTCTCTCCCCCAACTTCAGCAAGTGGCCTGCCCAGCGGTTCGACGCCCATGGTCGGCGGCCAGTCGATCGCCTTGCAGGCAGCTCTGTATGGAACCTTGACGAGCAATCCTGACCTGGCGACGCTGCGACTGGGGAATCCCACGACGCCGTCGGCCGAAGCGGTGGAAGTGGCTCGCCGCTTTCCGACGACCCTGAATCCCACACTCTGGTGCGATCTTCGCCCGATCACGCTAATTCCACCCGATCCCTTTGGCGGCGGCACTCAGGCGGGTCGGCACAATTTTTACCAGTTCGGCCAGTTCTACTTCTACCTCTCGCTTCGCCAGCCTCTGGAACTTGGACATCAGACCACGCATCGGTACAACATTGCCAAGGCCGCGTACGAGCAGCAGAAATGGACCGTGATGCAGGCGGAGCTTCTGGCCCTGATTCAAACCTATCGATTTTTTGAGACGGCCGCTTACCGGCGCGAGCGGTTGAAAGTCGCCACCGAGCTTGCCGAGTTCAACGAGAAACTGCAAAAAACACTTGAACGCCGCCTCGAGGCCAATCAGGTTCCCGCAGCGGACGTGGTACTGGCAAGAGTGGAAAGCCGGGCGACACGTCAGCTCGTCAAGGCGGCCCAGCAAGACTATGTCACGGCCCTGACTGATCTTCGCAACCAGGTGGGCATTCCCGAGACGGCGGGTGCTGCCGAGCCGCTCGGGGAATTCACCCTGCCCCCTTTCATACCCCCCGCCCGGGAACAGGATTTCATCGATATGGCCCTCCAGAGCCGTCCCGACATCCACGCGGCTGAGGCCCAAGTCACAGGGACCAAGGCTGCGGAAAACCTGGCTCGCGGCGATCGAATTCCCAGCCCTATCGTTGGTCCTCAGTACGCCATGGACGAGGCGGGCCTGCAGTACATCGGCTTTGTGTACATCACACCGATTCCAATCTTGAACAGTGGCACCCCCCTGGTCCGTCAACGCCAGGCCGACCATCATCGGGCTCACCTCGCCTTGCAATCGGCACAGCAGCGCGCCGTGGCACAGGTCCGAGCCGCGCTGGCCAAGTGGAACGGCGCTTCCGAGCTGATCAAAGAGACCGGCAGCTTGACCACCGAGCTCGCACGAGAGGTGGGCAATCTCGAGCGCCTCTTCGACCAGGGTCAGACGGATCTCGGCCGGCTGATGCAGGCTCAGCAACGGTTGATCCAGTTGAAAACCGCGGAGGTCGATGCAATCTGGGCAGCCACTCAGGCCCAGGCCGACCTGCTGCTAGCGCTAGGGGCGCCAGCGTTAATTCAAGGAATGCTCAATCAGGCCGAGAGTGCCGCGGCCGCCCCAGCCTCAGAACCGAGCCTCGCCTGCACCTCCTGTCTTGTCTCCCTCTCCATTCCAAGCCGCGGCAACACGCAACGAACCCCCCCAGACACGATCGGCAAGGCGCTGAACAAGGGCTACAGGTAGAGTACCACGACAGCACCGAATCTTTTCGAGAGTGTGGCACTTCTTTTCGCCGTTTGCACATGAGAGAACAGAATGAGTGGTCAGGACGGCCTTCATTCCTTCTCCATTCTCTCTGGCTTGCTTGGCCAATGTCTTCTCTTGAATTGTGAGAGTCAGAGACAACTTTTCTTCAAGGTCATTCGGCATCTTGCCGATGCTGAAACGATAAGCTCAAGGACGGAGTCTTCCGGGAATCGCGGTTCTTCAGGTTGGGGCGATTCTCCGAAATCATTCTCCTTGAAACCTTTCAGCCAGGAGGGCTTGAGGGTCATGTCGCACGATGATGCTGCCAGCCGAAGAGGACGTGAGACTTCACGTCGGCGGGTGAACTTCCAGGTCACGATGGAAGACCTGGAAGGGCGTGTCATGATGTCGGGGCGCACCATCCTGTCAGGGCCCCTCATGTTGTGCATGTCAGAGTAGTTCGCCATCCCGTTGTGCGTCATCCCGTTGTGCATCGAGCGGTGCGTCTGCCGCGCAGGCTTCAGGCGATGAATTATGCCCAGACGCAGTCGCCCACAATCAACGTGACGCCGTCTATCAACGTGGCGCCCTCAATCAACCTGAGTCCTAACAACACACCGGTGGCCACTTCGCCCTCGACTACTCCGACATTGACGCCCACGCCCACCGCGACAGCCTCTTCCACGGGACAAACCTGGCCGGCGAATATTGCAACACCGACGCCGACGTCAACCTCCCCCACACCGACACCGACACCGACACCGACACCGAGCCCGACGCCAACGCCAACGCCAACGCCAACGCCAACGCCGACACCAAGCCCAAGCCCAACCCCAACACCGAGCCCAAGTCCCACGCCAACGCCAAGCCCGACTCCAACCCCGAGTCCAAGTCCCACGCCAACGCCGAGCCCGACTCCGACCCCCACGCCAACACCAACACCAGCGCCTGTTCCACCGGTCCCCGCGCCACCGACATTCCCCGACAACACAATCCTCTACAACGTGCAGACGGGCGAGTTCGATCAGTACAGCACGGGTGCCCGGCACCTGATCTCTCCGCCGGTCACCACCGCCTTGGGCCTGACGGCGGCCAAGTCGACCCAGCTCACCAACAGCGTGTTCAGCACGATTCCCCAGGGCAAGGACTTCTTCCCCGAAGGCGCTTTCCTACGCAATGACCAGACCGGCCAGATCGAACTGTACTCCGGGGGCCAGGGTCACTGGGTGTCGATTCCGGTGGGGACCAAGCTCGGGCTGGGTGCGGCCCAGGTGATCACGATCAGCGCAACGCAGTACAACGCAATCACCCTGGGAAACGACTACTTCCCCGAAGGGATGCTGATCCAGAACGTTCAGACGGGCGAGGTCGACCTCTATAGCGCCGGCCAGCGTCACTGGATTTCGGTTCCCGTGGCCATGCAGATGAAGCTGACCGCCTCTCAGCTCACCACCATCAGCGCTTCACAGTTCAATCAGATTTCCCAGGGGAAGGACTACTTCCCCACCGGGGTTTATCTTCAGAACCAGCAGACTGGGGAAATCTCACAGTACAGTGGCGGAGTGAACCACGTGATCTCCGCGCCGGTGGCGTCGGCGATGGGCCTGACCGCGACGCAGTTGATCTCGGTCTCTCCCACCCAGTACAGCGCGATTTCCAAAGGGAACGATTACTTTCCCGAGGGCATGTTCCTGCAGAACAACCAGTCCGGCGAAATCGACCAGTACAGCGGTGGTCAACGACACTGGGTATCGTCGCTGGAAGCACTCGCGGCCGGCCTGACCCCCGCGCAGATCGTAGCGATCGGTGCCGATCAGTTCAACGCGATTCCCCACGGGTCCGATTTCGTGGCCCCGCCCGTCACGCAAACCTTGACCAGCGGTACCTCGACCAGTTGATCTTCTGACCTCTATTGTGCCGAACGGCCGTCTCCACTCAGGGACGGCCGTTTCGTTGTTACCGAGCCCGAGGCAAAAGCCTCGATTCGGCGGCCACGCGCCGCTCGTAGACATTGGCCCAGGCCAGGAAGTCGTAGAACGACAGCAGTGTGCAGAAGACGAGACCAGGCTTGCCGTCGAGGAACCCCAGGCGCAGGAAGTAGGCGTAGATGAAGCGGACCAGCGGGCGCATGGGCAGCCGCAGGTAGACCTTCTTGAGCCGCCGCTTGAACCGCTTGCCCTTTCCGATGCCTTTGGGAATCGGCTCGTTCAGGAATCGGTCGTACATGGCCGCTTCCCAGACGGCGTAGCGGTTGTGCTTCTCGACCCAGGTGGCGATCGTGGGATAGGCGTGATGCTCCAGCTCGTGGCTCAGCCGGAGGGCTCGGCCATCGAGCTCGACGTGCTCGTGAGCCTCGTTGTCGCCGGTTCGCCCGCCGGTGTCGTCCGGCATCTTCTCGTAGCGGCCCAGCCGATGCCGGAACAGCCGCAGGTTCCAGCATTCGGAGTAGCCGCAGTGCCGGATTCGCCGGCCGAGGAAGTAGTAGTGCGAGTTCAGGTAATAGCCGTCGGCCTCGTCGCTGGCGATCCGCCGGGCGATCTCCTGGGCCAGCTCGGGGACGACCACCTCGTCGGCGTCGACGATCAGCACCCACGTCTTCTGAAAGGGAAGGTTGTCGAGCGCCCAGTTCTTCTTCTTGGGATAGGTCCCGTTGAAGTGGAACTGCACGACCGTCGCGCCGATGCTCGGCGGCCACGTCGGCCGTCTCATCGGGGCTCTGGCTGTCGACGACGAAGACCTCGTCGGCCCAGGCCAGGGCCGGCAGGCAGCGCCGCAGGTTCTCGGCCTCGTTCTTGACGGGCACGATCACGCTGACAGGCGTTTTGGACGTGATCCGGCGTGCCGCGTTTCCTGGTGTCGCGGCCGGCTTGTGCAAGACCTGTTGAACACCGGTCATGGTCGTCTCCGAGAGTTCGGATGGTCCGCCGTGCGGACCGATTCAGAGATCTACACGGCGGATCGGTTCGGGTTCGGATGGTCCGCACAGCGGACCCTACGGGATCACGCAGGCGGGAGGGTCCTCCGCCGGCGAGCCATTGGTAGACGGACGCCAACTGTGGGCCTGTTGGTCCCAAGTGTAATTGAGGTCGACGAGCCGCCGGCCGTTGGCTCCCAGCCGTTGTCGCTCCGCGGCGACTTTTCGAGCAACTCGCGCAACCCCTGCGTGACGGCGTTCTTCTCAGGCTCGACCACGATGGCGCCCTCGGCGTCAGCCAGCTCGGGGAAGTGGCAGGCCGTCGTGATCAGGCAGGGAAGCGAGCAGGCCAGGGCTTCGAGGATGGCCATGCTGAAGCCTTCGCTGTAGCTGGGCAGGATGAAGGCGTCGGCCGCTGCCCAGACCGCTCGGGCCCGCTCGCCGGCCACATGGCCCAGGTAGGTCACGCGCCCGGTGAGACCGAGCTCCGCGATCCGATCGGCGAACGGCGACCAGGCACCGTCGTCGTTGCCGGCGATCAGGAGGTGCAGCTCCGGGAAAGTCGGGAGCGAGCCGGCCCAGGGCCTCGGCCAGGAGGTCGAGCCCTTTCTTGACGTGGACCCGGCCGAAGAAGAGCAGCACGAACTTGCCTTCGAGCTCGGGATGATCTTGTTCCAGGACGGAGCGAGCGGGCAGGTCGTCGAGCGAATCGAGGTCGACGCCGTTGGGGACGAAGCAGATCGGCGTCCAGGGGGCGAGCTCGCGCAGGTGGCCGATCTCGGGCCGCGACAAGGCGTGCAGGCAGGACGCCCGGCGCAGGTTCCTGGACTCGACAAGTGCCAGGTAGATGCGCTTTCTTCCACTTCTTGTGCCGCAGGGCCCAGGGCTCGGCCATGCCGTGGGCCGCGATCAGGTAAGGGACGCGCGGCCGCGCGTGCCGTCCGGGCCCCGCGCCGGGTGTGGCCCTGCCAGAGGCCGTGGATGTGCACCACCTCGGCCGAGCGAACGGCGGCCTCGAGGTCGGCCTCCGGGCCCTTGAGTCGAAAGCGTCCGGGAAAGCGGCTCACGGTCGAGCCGCGAGGGCGTGGGCGTCACGATCGTCACGTCGCTGCTCAGCCGGCTCAGGGCCCCGGTCATGCCCAGGATGCTCGGCACCATGCCGCCGTCGCGCACCGGGTCCAGGCCGTTGCAGAGATGGAGCCAGCCCGAGCGACTTCGGGTGCGTAGGCTCATCGCGGGTCGAGTGGGCATGGTTCGTGTCTGGCTCATCGGGTTCATCTCGCCTTCGCCGGGGTGAGGTATTTCTTGGATCGTGCGTCGATCTCGCCAGCTCGAGCGCTTCGAGGATGCCGTGGGCGAACCGGTCAGGGCCCCACTGGTTCGACAACCTCGGCCGCACGCTCGTCCCATGGCAAGCCGCTCTGCTTCGGACAGCTCGGCCATCCAGGCAAGCTTCCCGGTCATCTCTTCGACGTCGAGCGGGTCGAACCGGGCGCCGGTGGTCCCCTCCGGCTCGGGAACCAGCGTTGCGGCACAGCCAGCCGCCGCGAGACCAGCAGCGGCAAGCCTGTTGCGGCGGCCTCGTTGACGACAAGGCCCCAGGGCTCGGAGAGGCTGGGCAGGACGAACGCCGCCGCGTGAGCATACCAGCCGCGCGAGTTCATCGGCCTGGAGGAAGCCCGGCAAGTGGATGCCCTCGGCGTGGCCGCTCTGGGCGATCGCATGGTCGAATCAGGCTTGCCTGCGGACCGTCGCCGCAGAGGACCAGGTCCCACCGCCGCCCCGGCCTCGAATGGTTGCGGTAGCCGGCAAAGGCCTCGATCAGCCGCAACAGGTTCTTCTCGGGAACGAACCGGCAGACCGAGAGGAAGAAAGGAGATCCGGGGAGTCCTTTCCGCCCGTCGGGGATGGTTGCGCCAGAGCGTCGGCTCGGGTCTGGTAGAAGTGCGTTGTCGACCGCGTTGTAGCCCAGGGCGATGCGGTCCTCGGGCATGCCGAGCTCGACCAGGTAGTCGCGATGGGAAGGGCCGCCAACCAGGGCCGCGTCGAAGAGGCGGACCCGGCGGTTCTTGATCAGCTCTTTCCACCAGGCTCGGGGCCGGTCGATCGCCTGGCTCTCGGACATCAGGATCGCAGACCGCGCCGCGGCGCCTGGCCCAGCGCGCCGCGGCCATCGACTCGGGCCGCGCGTAGCCGACGATCCCCAGGGCGTCGGGCCGGTCGCGGTCGAGAGCCGTGACCATGGCTTCGCGGCAGTCCGCCGGGTGTGAGCGTTTCGAGGGTCACGGTCGGGAAACAGGGTGATCCACTCGAACGGTTCGTCATTGCCGCCGGCGCTGCCAGGGATAGGTCCGCTCGTTGCCCGCGACCTCGTAGGCGATCAGGCGATCGCCGCTAGCTCGCAACCTGAGCGGCCAGGGCGCGGAGCCGGGCCAGGTGATAGGGCCCGAAGTTGGTGAAGCAGACGGCGAGGATCATGAACGGCGTCTCCCGATTGGCGGCTTCAAGGCTGCATGCCCAGTCTCCGCGCAGCCTTCAAGAGCATGCTGAAGATCGGGCTGGGCCCACTTGCAGGCCCACCACAGACACACGACGATGGGGAAGGTGGTGAATCCCCAGTTGTAGTAAAACCAGACCATCGGGTCGTCGTTGACGACCATGAACCAGGCGTTGTAGTAGGTGATCGCCCACCAGAACTGGACCCAGGGAACATCGGCGTACAGGCGGAAATACTCGTAGGAGACGCGCAGCAAGAGCGCGACGCAGCCCAGGACGATCAAGGTGCCGACCGCGCCGCCGTTGAGCTGAGTCGCCCCGAGGATGCCGATGGCCGGGCCGGTGAAGTCTTCATCGCGTTCCATCTCCGAGCCGGCGATCCAGGCGGCCACCCACTGCTCGCGGCCGAAGAGAGGCTTGCTGGGCCAGATGATTCGGGGGATGAACGTGGAAACGTACGGATGTAGTTCGCGCCGTAGTCGTAGCCCGACTTCGCAGGAACCGTGTCCATCATCAGCAGGAAGCCGCCGTATTCGGTGGTCTCGTAGGTCGAGGGATCCCACTCGCTTTCCGTTCCTCGACGTTGAGGTTCTCGAGAATCCTTTCGCGGTTGAAATCGCGAGAGATACTGGGTGAACCCCGCCATCGAGACTCGTAATCGGCATTGTTCCGCCAGCCGATGGCGATCGTGACGACCAGGGCCCCGGTGAACGCCGTGGCGAACAGCACCGGCCAGGAAGGCCGCTTCAGCCGCGTGATGTAGAGGCGCAGACCGTGGCCAGCACGCCGATCAGCGAGTGCGATCGCTTGCCGTTGAACATCCAGATCGCGACATAAGCCAGCGCGATCAGCAGGCCGGCCGGCAGGAAGAGAGGCCGTGGCTGAGCGGCAGACCGGCCCTGTCACGATCAGCAAGATCGCCGCCACCATCATCACGAACGGGAACGACCGAAACAGAGCTCTCCTCGGGTGAAACAGACTCCAGCCCTTGCAGCCCCCCCTGATCATCATCCCTGCGCAGTACAGTCCCCAGAGGACCAGAGGCGGGCTGATCAGCATCGACCAGGCCGGACGACCAGCCGCGGGGCGGCCGGGGCAGCGCCGGCGCGACCCGGCGGCCAAGCCCCAGGTGGTAGACAGCCAGGAACCACAGCACGGCCCAGAACGACCGGAAATTCGCCGCCGTCACCAGCTCCTTGCCGCGGACATCCACAGCCCAATCGTGGTAAGATAATGCCTGGACGACGTACACCTGCACATAACCGACCAGGAACAGCCAGACCGGCGCGAACGGGTCGAACCTGCGCGTGACGACCTGGGCCAGGAAATAAGCCGTGATGACACCCGCGGTCGCGAAAACGAAGAAGATCTCGTCCATGAATCACCTCGCTCTCACGCTCTGATCACGTGGTGATCCGACTACGGAAGACGATCAGTCGAGACGGCTCGCGGCCGCTCGGTCGCCGTGAATAAGCCTCGGGAAATCAGGTCCGACAACTTCGGCCGTGACCGCCTCGTGGTACCGGGGCCAGTCGAATTCAAGCGCGCGAGCCGAGCGGCGGCGGCCATTCGGGCACGAAGCTCTGGGGTGTTGCCCAGTTGCTCCATCCGATGGGCCAGGCTCATCGACGTCGCGCGGCGAACCACGAAGCCCTCGATGCCGTCGCGGACCACCGAGCCCGCCTGGGCGGTGACCACGCTGGGCAGCCCGCAGGCGAGCGCCTCGTAGGTCACCACGGCGGAGCCTTCGAAGAGCGAGGGGAACACAAAGACGTCGGCCGCGGCCATCCGCGCGGGCATGTCCGCATGGGAGACCCGCCCCAGGAGCTCGACCTGATCGAGCAAGGGCATGAGCGGGCCGGTTCGCCGGCAGGGGGCCGAGCAGCTGCAGCCGCCAGCCCGGCCGGCGGATTCGCCGCCAAGCCTCGAGCAGGTACTTGATCCCCTTGCGCTGGGTGATCCCGCCGGCGAACAGAAAAGTACATTCTGCCCCTGGGCTTTTTTCCGCTGCGGGCCGAAACCGTCGGCAGTCGGCCGCGTAGGGGATCACCCGGATCTTGCGGCCTGGCGTCCCGTGAGCCGCCAGCGTCTCGGCGATGTGCTCCGAGGGCACCAGGATCACGTCAGCCAGCGCGAGGTCGCGGAGCCGGCGCTGGTGCAGCCAGTCGAGCTCGGCGCGGTCGAGCGCGCCATCACCCAGGTAGATCGGGAAGAACTCCGGGCGACTTTCGGCTTCCTGTTCGAGAACCTGGGCCTCCTCGCGGACGTCGCCGTGGACCATGGAGAGAACCGTGGGAATGCCCAGCCGGCGGCAGAGAGGCAGCGTTCTGGCCGAGCCGACGTCGCTGAAAAGTAGCATCGCCTCGGGATGATGATGCGCCACGAACCGAGCCAGCCGCGGTCAAACCAATCTGTCCGCGCTTGTGCCAGCAATCGTTTCATCGTTTGCGAGCGGCCGGCGACGCAAGCTTCCAGTCTTTGGATCAGGTCAACGCCGGGCAGGGCCCAGACGCGTTCGGCGGGGATCTCGGGGTCGTGCCGCCTGAGCAGGACCTTTTCCCACCGCGCGAACCGACCTGGAGCCAGGCGCCGGGCCAGCGTGGCCAGCGGCCCATCGGGGTCGTAATAGCACGCGGTGACGAAGCGATCGAGCCGCCCGGCCCGGCTCAGGCCGATGACGGCCTGGTACGCGGGCGGACGGGCGTCCGGGCAGGCGACCATCACCGACTCTTCCTCTGGTCGCGATTCCATCGCTCTTCGCTCTTCCTTGATGAGTTCCCTGACGAGCATCGAAGCCGTGCAATGGCTGCCCGTTCGCCCTAGCGGCCTGGAAACGTCTGGGCGTGTTTTTCGCGCCGGGCGAGCTCCAGGTCGTGCTCGATCATCATCTTGATCAGACCTCGGAAATCGACCTCGGGGTTCCAGCCGAGAACTTGCCTGGCCTTGGTCGCGTCACCCAGCAGGACGTCGACCTCCGAGGGCCGTGTGTATTTCGGGTCGAACTCGACGAAATCGCGGTAGTCGAGGTCAACGAGCGAGAACGCCAGCTCGAGCAACTCGCGGACCGAGTGAGTCTCGCCGGTGGCGACGACATAGTCGTCGGGCTTGTCCTGCTGCAGCATCAGCCACATGGCGCGAACATAATCGCCGGCGAACCCCCAGTCGCGCTTGGCGTCGAGGTTGCCCATGACGAGCCGCTTTTGCAGCCCTTCCTTGATGCGCGTGGCGCCCAGGGTCACCTTGCGGGTCACGAATGACTCGCCTCGGCGCGGGCTTTCGTGGTTGAAGAGGATTCCCGAGCAGGCGAAGAGGCCATAGGCCTCACGATAGTTGATCGTCTGCCAGTGGGCGTAAAGCTTGGCGCAAGCATAAGGGCTGCGGGGATGAAACGGCGTGCTCGGGCCCTGAGGCGGAGGCGCTGCGCCGTACATTTCGGAGCTTGAGGCCTGGTAGAACTTCACCGGGGCGGATCGGTTGAGCTGCCGCACCGCTTCGAGCAGCCGCAGCGTGCCCAGCCCGACGACGTCGGCCGTGTAGAGCGGCTGGTCGAACGAGACTCGCACGTGGCTTTGCGCGCCCAGGTTATAGACCTCGTCGGGTCGAACTTCCTCCATGACGGTCGAGAGGCTCGAAGCGTCGGCCAGGTCGGCGTAGTGCAGGTGCAGTCGATCGCGGACCTTGGAATCATAAGTGAATAAATGGTCGATCCGCTGACGGTTCAAGCTGCTGGAACGGCGGACCAGGCCATGGACCTCGTAATCGGGCTTGGACAGCAGGAACTCCGCGAGGTAAGAGCCATCTTGACCAGTGATCCCGGTGATAAGTGCGCGTTTCATGAAGTCGGTTCCAGGCTGCGTGACGAGGCCTCGGTCAATTCTCACGGTTGCTTTGAACTTGTGATGGTCAAGGCCGTCTAGTCTAGGGAACGTAATACTCGGCGCGGTCGAGCGGAAGAATCGGTTCAAGCGCGATCAAAAGCGCCTGGGCGAAGCCCCGCAGTGCTTCACCATCGGGATCGTCGTCGCCGGGATAGAAGATCTCGACGGTCATCGATGACCCGCGGGTTGTTCGTCCGTGACTGCTGCGGCTGGTGATGGGCAAGCTGCCGAACGAAGTTCTCAAGTTTACCCTCACCGAAGATGTAATACCAGAATCCCACGTGTTTAACCAGTTCACCTTGGCTGTACCCGAGACGGGTGATCGACACGCTCTTGCTTTCACCGAAGTCGACGCTGAGCACCTTGGTCTGCGATTCGATCTTGGTCCAACCCCCTGAGGGAAGGCAGATTTCCGGCGTGTGACGCAGGTTGGTGCCTTTCCTGGAATAGTTGATCCAGACGGTGAGCCTCTGTCCGGGATGCTTGCGGTTCTCATACAGGCGGTTGAGATACTCGGTCGTCTGGGCACGCGCGACGATGTCCGGGGAAACCCGTTCGTCCTGCCCCACCCAGTCGCCCAGCTCCATGGGAATCGATGCCAGGCTTGCCCGCAAGGGAGGCCGATCGGTCTGGTTGAGGTGCTCAAGCCCCGCCTGCGCGGCCAGACCGGCCACCAGCAACCCGGCGCAGAACACACAGCGATGAGCTTGTTTCATGACAGCTCCTTGGGGGCGCGAAGAGGGCCCATGTTGTCGGAGATTCCAGCGCCCGACCAGCCTCCAGGGCCGCTGAGGACCGGTCGTCCCGCCAGGGGTTGGGCTGCAGACGGTGGATCGTCCATGCTGGCTTGACCATGGTCGCGATCGTCCGGGAAGCATTGATTCAGGAGCGAACAGAGGAAATTGAGGAGCAAGAGCCCCAGGCCCATCATCAAGATTCCCTCGAGCGTGTGATAAGCTCCCGAGGCATACTGGGGATTGACGAAATGCATGATGTAACCGGTCAGCACCACGCGGGCCATGTTTGCCGTCATGGCGATCGGCAGCGCCGAGAGCACGACCAGGGCCCTGTACCAGCCAGGTCGCGAGGTGAGGTAGGCCACGGCCGCGGTCAGGGCCAGGAACCCGGTCAACTGCCGCATGCCGCTGCACGCCTCCGCCACGAACATCTGCACGCCCCCCGGCAGGGTCATCCGGTTGCCTTCACAGAGCACGGGAACTCCCGTCGCGTTCATCACGGTTGATGCAACCTGGCTGGCCAGCAACTGCAGTGGAGACGCGATTCGCGAGTAAAGGGCGATGGGCAGAGGCACCATGAACACCAGGAAGAAGAAGGCGAACCAGTATCGCCTGAGTGCCACGGTTCCCAGCAAGAAGGCGAAGATTCCAGCCAACCCCAGCAAGAGCGCAAGGTCGCCCAGGAACGGGATCGGCAATGGGATCGTGATCAGCCGTCCCAAGAGCGCGATGCCAAGCAGAGTACCTCCAAGAAGCTCTCCCGCCCGGACGGGCACTGGCCCTCGCTGCATGACCTGATTGGCGAAATAGAGGCAAAGCAGCGGCACCAGGAACCCATGGCTGTAGTTTTCGTCGGTCGTCCATGCGTAATAAAAATGCCAGAGACTATCGCGAAAGAGAATGCCGTAGAGGATCAGGCAGATCATCCCGCCGATCATGGTCACGCGGTGGTCAGGATGGGCGGCCGCATCTAACAAGAAACGTGCCAGCGTCATGCTGGGCGGCGAAGGCTCTACCGGGTCTCCGGTGGGTGGGCATTGGTTCTCGTGGGTTGCCGCCATGGCGATTCGTCCTTCGGGTCGGCTCGAGTATCCTTGGTTGTAGGTCGTCTCAGTTGGCCTTCGTTCCGCTCGATCGCAACCGGCCAAATGGCTCGACCGCGCGCCGAAATTCCAGTGCACGGCGGCTAATGTCGTCGCTTGTAGGAGCTTCAAGTGCCGCCTCGATGGCGGCGGTACGCTGAGTTTCGTCGTCCAGGTGCTGGGCCACGCTTGCAAGGTTGAACCACCAGGACCGCCTGGTCGTGAGGTCGCTTGTCTGTTCGATCGCCAGCCGGTACTCTTGCTCGGACTCTTTCCACTCGGAAAGCAAGGCATAAGCCTCGGCGGCGGCGGCGTGCTCGATTGGCCGAGCAGCGTCCCGCTCCCGGTTTCCGATTCCCCGCAGCCTATCGATGATTCGCTGAAGCATGGTCTGGGCCTCCGACCCTCCTTGCTCGTGGAGAACACGGCCCGCCGCCAGCAGGGCGATCGCGTTATCGGGCACGGCGCTGGACCATGCCTCGAAGGTCCAGCCCCCGTCGACGATCAGCTCACGGACGATGGGCGCGGCCACCGCCTCACCGGGCAGGAGGTAACGCCGCACGTTCGGGGCGTCGTCGAACGCGAGGTCCATGGCGCGGGGTGGATCGGCGCGACAGGCAATCTCCAGGGCCTTGCGATAAACCTTGAGCGCGCTGGCCTTTTTCCCAGCCAGACGGAGAGTCCGGGCGGTCCAAGCCAGGCTGGCGGCATCGCGGCTGAGGCCCAGGGCTTGAACCAGTTCAGTAGGCTCGCCAGGCTTTTGTCTGGCTTGCGCCTGGGCCAGCCGGGCCATCGGGTTGATAGGTGCGATCCTGACCGCCCCGTCCAGCAAGCTTTGAGGTGGAGTGGCTTGCTCGTCGCCGGGCCCGAGCCGACCTAGATAAACACCCCATTGCACCAGGTGTCGCGGGGTCGTCCGCCACCACGAGGGCTCAGGAGGAACCACTGTTTCGGGAAGGGGTTTTTCTCGCTGGCGTTCTTGCTCTCTTTCCCTGCCCGGAAGACCCGCGCGTGCCAGCAACCGCTGGGTGATGACCGCGGCACTTGAAGAGTCGCCGGCCCACCAGAACGAAAGCAACGATGCGGCAAATCCCATCAGAAGTACAAGGAGAGCCGCGGGAGGCCAGGCGAGCCAGAGAGGAACCGGCCACTGTTCTGGCTCTCGGGCCTCGGTCGGCTTGGCGCGATCCCAGTTGGTTCGAGCCGGCTGTTTCAGTGGCTGGGTCGATGGACGCCTGGGCGCCGAGGCAAGAATTTCCTTGGCCGAAGGCAAATCTGGAACCGAGCGAACACGGGCGCCGGCGGAATTCAGCCCTGGTCGCGAACCGGGATTCACGGGCCATTTCGTCTCTTCCCCGCCCTCTCCTTTGCGCCGATCGCGTACCGGCGGCGGTGCCTGGTCCAGAAGGCTCGCGGTTCGGATTCTCGATGGTTCGTCGCGACGCAAGCCGTGGGCGTCGGAGGGGTGCCAGGGAGGCGTCGTGGTCGGCGCTGCCATTGCGTCAGCGGAACAAGATTCCACGAACGAGATCGGTCCTGGCCAGGCCGTGTCAGCCACGATGCGATGAATTGGCTCGGTGATCCAGACTGAATGATCCACCGTGGAAGCGATTGGCTCTGCGTACGCGCCAATTTCCTGGCGAGCGTCTTCCTCAGAAGCACAAGGTTCGCGCCCAGCGACCGTCTCCGCCGGCTCGGCGGGAGCCTCGCACTCTCTTGAACCGCGCGTTTCGTCCGCGATCACGCTCGTCGAAACGTCACCGGAAACCGGTTCCGCAGACTCGAAATCCAGGATGGCGGAGGTCACGTCCTCGAAGTCACCGCAGATGACGCCATGATCGGGGATAGCGGTCTTGCCATCGACATCCGCCTCGGCCGGTTTAGTCCGAAAACCGCGCTTCCGCCCAGGGAGAGGAAGTTACCTCGTCTTGCTCATTGTTCGGCACGGGCCGAACACGCCCTGGGAGCTCGTCTTGTGGTTCCACAGAGACGGTTCGTGGTGGAGAAGCCGGCAGATCCCCCAAGCCGGCAAATCTCTCGAGATGGGCCGACACCGGCTGGGGGCCAGCAGCGCGAGAAGGCGGCGGATCGTATCCCCGCGGCGGCACGTAGGCTGGTGGCGTCGCGGGCCTGTACGTGGGAGGCTCGGGCTCTTTGAGGGGTGCCGTCGGATATCGGTCACCGTTCGGCAATAGTCGAGGTCTGGTGACCTTCGCCTGGGGGCTGGCGACCTTCTGTGATTCTTCCGCGGTTGGCCGAAGCCGAGCCCCGGCGGCTTTCCAGCGGGCCTCCCACGGGTTGGCTGCACCGGGCGAGCCGAGGTCGGGGTTCGCCGGCCGCGGTGGTAATGGCGGGGCGGTGGCGGTGGCCGCGGCGCGCTGGGCAAGGCCCTCGTCGACGAGAGGAGACAATGGCCGGGTTGTGCCGGCCGGGTTGTGCTTTGCTCGCTCGGGTGCCGAGGGGGCCTGGTACATCCCCCAGTCCGGATCAGCGGAACGGCTCTGACGCAGCGTCAGGCAGCAGGAACCAATCGAGAAAGGGGTGTCGAAAGGAAGAGGGCGAGGGCTCTCGACGGCCTGGTCCTGCACCAGGATCGCGCCCTTGGATCCCAGGGGAACCAGGAACCAGTTTCCGCCCCGGCGCTGAAGACGGCAGGCCTCAGCAGCCAAGCCCTGATCGGGCAGCCTCACTTCGCAATAAGCCGCGCGGCCGATTCGCACCGTGACCCAGGGAATCTCCACGACGCGAATCGGGCCCGATTGGCTGTCCTGAATGTGGAGACAGGCGGATTGGGGCATCGTGGGATCGACTCCTCCCTGAGCCACACCCTGGACGGGCGATTTTACCCACGTTCCACGAAAAGGTCTGTACCGCCCGCCAACCAGCGATTCCAGGTCCCACCTAGAGCGCTGGCCGAGATTGCCACGGCGGGCAGTTCGACGGTCCAGTGTACGACGGCTAATAGACTAAAGCCCAAGGCCGCTCCGATCAAGCCATGCGCGAGAGAACGGTCGACCGCTCCGACCCGGCCAAGACTTCTGGGAATCCGGCGCAAACACCAGAGCATGCCCAAAGCGAGGATCAAGCAGCCGGCTGCCCCGGTTTCCACACCCCACTGGAGCACGCTGCTCATCGCGGTGGTCGAAGACCAGTCGTGGTCCTTGAAATAGGGCTGGAGCGACGGAAAGGCTCCCAGCCCCGCCCCCACCAGGGGAAACTCGCGGACGATTTCCAGACTCTGTGCCCAGAGAGCTTGCGCCTTCTCCAGATCCGGACGCGCCGCGGCCGGCTGCCCCGGCAACACGCTGGCCCAGAATGCTTCAAGCGTGGCGCCCAAACTCATGCCGGCAAAGAGCAGGAGCATCAGGCCGAACGCAGGCCAGCGCGCACCCGGCATCGCCACGGCCGGCAGACCGACGGTCGCCAGCCCCAGCACCACGGGCAAAGAGTACCAGGGGCCGCCCACCAGGCCGATCAGGAAGCTGCTTACTGCCAGCATGATGACGAGCAAGAGCACGAGGCTTCCCTGGCTGGATTGCCCCAGCCGGTCCGACAGACGTTCTCGGCTGCCGCGCGGTGAGACCAGATGCAAGACGATCGCCAGGGCCAAGGGCAAGGCCAGCGACCCAAACACCAGGAAAGCCCCGGAGCCTCCGGTCGTCGTGCCGAAGAGAAAGGAAGTGCTCGGAGCAAGAACAGCCCGAGGACCGGCTGAGCCGGCAGCCTCAGGGCCGTTCAGGTTGCGAAGAAGGACCGCGGTTGGCGAGTCCAGAAGATCGTCCATCGAGGGCGCCCAGGACGGCGCGCTGCCAGGCACGAGGAGACCGTACAACCCGTCGCTCCGGTTCGTGATCTGCACGATCGCGAGAGCCGCGTTGATCATGAACCCGGCGATGACGACTCCCCAGACCAGATACAGGCGGCCCAGGCGATCGGTAAAGTGAGAAACGACCCAGAAGATCCCCAGGCACGCCGCCGCGCTCACCAGCCAACGCAGGGTGGCCGAGCGGTCGAGGCTGGCCGGGGATCGAATCGCGATCGCTTCAGGCAAGTTTGCTTCGGGGTCATCGGCGTGAACCAGGTCGGGAAGGACGCCCCGAGCGTAAACATCGTGCGCCACGGGCGAGAGCCGCAGAGCCAGGTTCGCCGGTAAAGGCGCAAGCTGCACCACCCCCAGAACCAGGGCCAGCAGACCCAGGAACGTGAGCGGGCTTTTCAGCAGCGGAAACGTGCCCACCGCAAGGAAACCCGCAAGCTTGATCGACACCAGCAAGAACACGGCCAACACCACGCCGGGACGGAACCACCAGACCGCGCCGCCAAACCCGAGCGTTCCGCCCAGGATCAACATGGCGATCAAGGCGCAGATCGCACGGTCGCTCGCCACTAGAATTCTTTGACGCGGATTCACGAGGCATCACTCCGGTCTGGTTCGACTCAGGTCCTGGGCGTCGAATCTTAGCGGTCCATCGATCCGGCCATCACCAGCACATCCTCGGCTTCATGGTTCGATTCCGATTCCAGGGCTCTCGCCGCCCGGTAGCCGCGGGAGGCACCCCCGCCGATTCCCGCCGGACTGTCGTAGCCGTAGCTCGACCAGTGGTGAACATCTTCGCTCAGGCCGTTAATGATCACTCCAGCGATCGGTACGTGCGACTGTTCGAGCATCACCTTGGCGCGCTGGAGCGTCATGAGCTGATGCGCACCGGCCCGAACGACCAGGAGCGAAGTGTCAACCATCCGGCCCAGCATCCGGCAATCAGCCATGCCCAGCACGGCCGGCCCGTCCAGGATCACCCGGTCATAATGGTGCGACAAGGCGCTCAACAGTTGCCGCAGCTCGAGCGTGCCCAGGATTTCGATGGGGATCTCGCTCGAGTCGCCGGTGGAGATGAAGTCAAGGTTGCGCTGCTCGGTATGTCGCAACGTCTTTTGCCAGGGGATCGCGCCCTGAAGCACATCAACCAGGCCGCGCATCGTACCTTCCTTGGCCGGGTCGGGTGGGAAGACGTCGTCGAGGGTGGGCCGGCGGAGGTTGACATCCATGAGCAAGGTTCGCTCACCGGCCCGGGCGCACGTGGCGGCCAGGTTGAGCGCGGCGGTGCTCTTGCCATCGCCCGCCTTGGGGCTGGTCACCAGGATGGTCACGACCGGACCGCGGCGATCGGCAATCCCCAGCAGGCTGGCCCAGATGTTCCGGAACGCGTCGGCCTCGATCGAGTCGGGCGTGCCCGCGGTCCAGAGATGGCCCCCGCGGTGAGTCATGGCGGTGCGGCGAATTCGGGGCACGACCCCCAGGAGCGGCAGGGTTAGCCCATGGGTCACGTGCTCGGGCACCTTCACCGAGTGGTCCACGTGCTCCAGCAGGCAGACCAGGCCGATTCCCAGGCCGAAGCTGGCGATGAGCCCCATGCCGATGTAGAGAACCCGGCTGGGCCTGATCGCCGCGGTTGGCTCGACCACGCTGGAGGGAATCCGCACCGCGTCTTTCTGAGATTTGGCCAGGATGTCGAAGGCGGATATGTTTTGATCCATCTGCGCGATCGCCTTGCGCGTCTCGTCGCGCTCCTCGACCAGCGACAGGAACTTCTGGTGCGCGGGCATCGAAGCCTGCATCCGGTCCAGCACCTCCTGCTGCTGAGCCTTGTCGTTCTCGAGCTCGCGCTGAAACCGGTCCAGGATCATCGCCTCCGGGTTTTCGGCCATCTCGGTCTTGATCGAACGCAGCTCGTCGAGCTCGTTCATGACCTGGTCAAGGTATCGGGCGTTCTCGATGGCCGCCGGCTCCTTGTTGAAGTTTCGAGCGGTGCGTTTTATATATTGAAGAATAAGCAGGCACTTCTTTTTTTGCATCTCAAGCTGCGCAATGCGCTGCTCGCGCGAGCCGACGGCCGAGTTGAAGTCTGGCTTGGGGAAGCTCTTGGCGATCAGAAGCTGCTGGGTCAGTTCACCGACCCGCATCTGCTTGTTGGCCAGCATGGTGCCCAGGTTGACATATTGCTCTTCAAAGATATTCTTGCCTCCAGGACCGATCGTCGGCTTCTTGGACAGGTGGGTCATGATGTCCTTGTCAAGTTGCTCCAGGTCTTTCCTGAGTTTATCCAGCCGCAGGTTGGCGTTGACCTGGGTGTCCTCCATCTTGACGACGTTATCTTTCTCGGCCAGGTTCTTGAACTCCATGAGCAGAGCTTCCAGCAGCTTCTTGGTGCGCGTTGGGTCCTTGCCTTCGAGGGTAACGAGAATCATGTTCGTATGTGGGAACGGGCGGACCTGAAGGCCGCCGATGATGAGCTCCTGGGCCGGATCGTCGAACTTGCGGACTTCGGACGCCAGGCTCGGGTCGCTGATCACTTTCTCGGCCAGCATCCTGCTTCGGAGCAGCGCGACGAGATTGGGGATGTACGTTTCCTGAACGTGCGGATCATGGCGGCCAAGGTCGTGCGACACCAGTGCCGAGAGAACAGGGTTGAATTGTGGCGGCTCGATCGTGACCTCGGCCACGGCTTGGTAGATGCGCGGTTGCCGGAGGGCCCAGATCGAGGTCGCGATGGCCATCGGCACGGCCACGGCCAGGATCAGCCAGACCCGCCGGTACAGGGCGCGAAGATAGTTTGACGGACCTTTCATCGCGGCCGGGTTGACGGAGGGGGAGGCCGGGATAGCCGCCGTGGCGTGCAGGCGAGGAACCAGGCGGGAGCTGTCTCGATCGCTCGCAGAGTCAGGGATCCTCCCTCGCGGTACAATTCCGTCCATGGCTGCCTCCCTAACGATTCCAGGTTTCATCTTCGAGCGAGGCCCGTCGGCGCGGCAGCCGACTCCACGACGCGCAGCCGGGCGGCTAGTGGCTCGGCCAGGCCGATCCGCGCTACCAAGCTCCACTTCTCCGTCGCGCTCGGTTCCACGTTCTGCAACGACTCCAGTCGTCCGGCCAAGGCCTGACCGAGCCGTTCCAGGTATCGGAACACGATGTCCGCCGCGAGCTCGTGCTCGTGCCCAAGCTCGACCCGCACGGTAATCCAAATTCCCTCGCCACCGGAGAGTCGAAAGATTGCCCCTGGCCCCGACACCTTATCGTCGCCACTGGCATCAACGTCGGCCAGCGACCGCATCTCGTCGCGGGCCGGCGGCAGGAGCGGCGAATCCGCGACCGAGCACGAAACCTGAATCAGCGAACAGCCCAGGAGCTGGGCGGTCCGCTCCACGATCTCAAGGGCGGACGGGGCTGAATCACAGAGCTCGATCCGCTGGATGGCCTCCCAGGTGAGCTTCGCCGCCTGGCGCTCCTGGCGGCCCCGCACCATCCGGGCCTGGAAGTCGCCTCGCAGGTTGTCGAGCTCATCACGACGGCTGGTCACCACCACCAGAAACGCCAGGCATCCCGAGATTCCCATCACCAGCGCCAGAAACTCGCTGCGTAGCGCAACGCCCAGCAGCACCGCCCCGCACAGAAAACCCGAGAAACAGTAAAGCAAAAGCGCGGCTTGTCGCGGGTTCAGGCCCAGACCGATCAACAAGTGATGAACGTGCCGCCGGTCCGCCGCGCTCAACGGCAGGTTGCGCACCCAGCGGCGAAAGATCGCCATCGCCGTGTCTGAAATCGGCAGGCCCATCGCCAGGATCGGAAACAGGATCGAGATCGCCGACGGCCCCTTGAGCGACCCCTGGACGCCGATCACCCCGATCAAGAGGCCGATCAAGAGACTACCGCTGTCACCCAGGAAGATGCAGGCCGGGTGCCAGTTGTAGAGCAGGAATCCGGCAAGGCTTCCCGCCAGGGCCACGGCCAGGATCGCCACCTCCGTGTTCTCGTTATGGATGGCCACCAGCGTCAATGTCCCGCTGACCAGGAGCCCCACCCCCGAGGCCAGACCGTCCATGCCATCGATCAGGTTCCAGACGTTCATGCAGCCCAGGAACCAGAACATCGTGACCAGCAAGCTGGGCAGCGCCAGGTCGATCGGCAAACCCAGCAGGCCGAGCTGCAAGCTCGGGTATCCCAGGTCGATATTCAGACCGAGCACGTCGATCGTCTGGATGCGGATGCCACCGAGGAAGAGCGTCAAGACGGCCAAGGCTTGCCCCATGAGCTTGACCCGAGGCCCGATCGAGCGTGTGTCGTCGATGAAGCCCACGATCAGGATGATGGAGGCAGCGAGCAAGATTGACCACTCGTGGCTCATATCCGGCAATTTCAGGCTGATGAACCGGGTCGAGCCGGAAACATGGGGCAAGACCACACCGGCGGCGATCCCTAGGCCAGCCCCAGACCACCTAGCCGGGGGATCGCCCCGTGGTGGATTCGCCGAAACTGGTCGGGCCGATCGATGGCCCCCACCCAGCTCGCGATCTGGGTGACCAGCGGCGTGGCCAGCACGCAGCCCATCATCGCCAGAGCAAAGATCATCAGGTAACCGTTGGAGATCACCATGAGTCGGGTTCCTCCCCCTGCCCTGACCGGCCAGCCCGAGCTTTCCTGGTTTGAACCGCAACAGCGCGTGGAAGCGCACCTGGCCCCCGCCGGTCGGCATGGTCTTGGGACCGTCGATCATTCCTGGCGGTCGAGTTCTGGAGTGGAGGGAGGTCACCCGAGGGGTTCATCAGAGCCCGTCGAACCGGCAGCTCGCCGGCTGCCTGCAACCACGGCTCTGCCACGGTTCGAGAGCGGTTCAATGAGGCAGCACTTGGAAAGCGGATGAGGCAAACCACGGTAAGTCTCGTCTTCCTTGACTCGAGCGGGCGGCTGACCCAAGAATCCATCTCGGGGTAGAGCATCTGGGTGGGCGGAGTATCGCCTTTGAGCCGCCGGAGGTCAAGCGGGAATTGGCCCTGACTCGCGAGTGCACCGGCACGTGGCTCCGATCCACCCAGGCTCGTGAATCGAGCGACTTCAGGGGTTGGGGATTGTGCTGCCTCCTTTAACGAAGGGAATCGCTGGTTCTCTACCCTTAAGCTCGGCCAACAGGGCATTGAAAAAGGCCGCCCCGTTGATTGCGACCGCCGGAGGGTCGAGGATCCGCTCATCCAGTGGCTTCTTGCTATCAAATCGGATGAACCGAAAGCTCTTCGAGCAAACCCTGGTTCCAGAGTGGTATTCCGGATGGCAATCTTTCTCAAAGCCTGTTCGAAGTAATCGGACCACATCGTGCCATCCTGCCGGCGGCTATCAGCGACGGTGTCGAACACGACGATGTATCCAATCACCGATCTGGGGCGTAACTGCTGGACATTCGCGATTTCCCCCATGTGATCATCGAGCCGGTTCGAGACTGTGCCCTTGGCGTTTTTCCAAAATAGACTTCAGCGAGATCAGAAGCCGAAACTTACCCGCGAATTCATAGGCGACATCCCAATCCTTCTTTCTCGCTAGCCCTGCAACCCCCAGTTCCCCCTCGGTTCCGCCGCTCGCACCGGGTAGACCATGGAGTCGAATCTGACCTATAACGAAATCCGCCAATGCCTTCAAACGATCAGGTGATTTAGTCGGCTTCCTGATGATCGCGTCGATGATCGTGTCCAGGTTCATGCGATCTCCTAGGAACTCGTCCTGAATCAAGGCTCTGAAGGTTTGACCTCACGGGGAGTATGATAAGAGCATGGGTAATCCCCTGGAAACGAAAGAATTGTCGTCTGGACGGACTAGAGAAAAGTCGGCATTTTGGTAGGAAAAGATCACCATGAGAGGTTTCGTACCAACACCATGCGAAACCGTTGACGCGATGGTCGAGATGCTATTCAGGGCACGGCCGCCCGAACCGAGATACCGTGCTTGACCCGGGCTGCGGAACGGGTGAATTCATCGACGGCGTCCTCCGCTGGTGCGAGCGGCAAGGGCTTCCGCTTCCGCGAATCACCGGCGTCGAGTCCGATCCGCAGCACATTGCCCGTCTTGCGCGCGAAATACGAACGTCTCCGCTCCGTTCATATCGAGCACGCCGATTTTCTCACGAGACTGACTACGCGACGTACGACTTCATCGTCGGGAACCCGCCCTACGTCCCAATTACGGCGTTGTCAGAGGGCGAGAAGGCACGATACCGCGCTCGTTACGCCACCGCGCGCGGCCGATTCGATCTCTACCTGCTCTTCTTCGAAACAGGCGCTGCTCAGCCTTGCTCCCGGTGGCCGGCTCGTTTTCATCACGCCGGAGAAGTATCTGTATGTTGAGACCGCCGGGCCTCTGCGAGACCTCCTCGCCCGTTATGACATTGAGGAAATCCGTCTTGTCCGTGAGGACACCTTTGGCGAACTCGTGACCTATCCGACCATCACCGTGCTGCGACAACTCGCCGCGGGGAACGACGCAGATCCTGCGCCGCGACGGCAGCATGGTCACCGTGACGTTGCCGTCCGGCCGGAACCTCCGTGGCTGCCGCTTGCTTTAACGGCTCGCACCGCACAATCGGCTGCAACCTTGGCGATTTGTGCCTGCGAATCAGTTGCGGTGTCGCGACCGGCGCGGACGGCGTGTTCGTGAGGCCGGCTGACGGCCTCGATCCGGCGCTTCGCCGCTTCGCGCACCCTACGGTGGCGGGGCGGCAGCTCACCCCGGCGACGGGCGATCTTCCGCGGAATTTCGTGATCCTGATCCCCTATGACGTGCATGTCGGCTCTTGCCGCTAGGAGGGCTGGAGGTCTTGCCCACTACCTCATGCGCGACGCCATTCGCGGAGCGACTCCTCGCGCGGACCTGCGTCAACCGCAAGCCCTGGTACGCCTTTCACGAAACGCCAATGCTGCCGGAATCCTGCGCCCGAAGATCCTGTGCAAGGATATCGGCGAAAAGCCGCAGTTTTGGGTCGATCGTAGCGGTCAGATCGTGCCTCGGCATTCGGTGTACTATATCGTCCCGCAGTGATCCGGCGCCATCGACGTAATCGCCGATTATCTGAAATCGCCCTCAGCCCACGAGTGGCTCGCCCGGAATTGCCAACGTGCGTCCAAAGGATTTCTTCGGCTTCAGAGCCGGGTCCTTCAGCGATTGCCCTTGCCCGATGACGTGGTTCTCGCGGCCGCCGGAACGCGGCCGGCTGCTGCGGGTGGTTCCCGGCCACGACAAACGGAACTGTCCTTCATGCGATGATGGTTCGGATGAATACTCCTTTCGATCAGACTCATCGACGACGATCAAGGAAACGGGGTTTTCACAACCACCGGCTGGAGGATCATTCCGGCACCAGTGAGTCGCGGCCTCCTTCGCGACCTGTGCGTGACATGTGTCGAGCCCTTCCGGAGGGATTTTACGGAGGCTCATCCGGAGTGGCTTCGACTTCCCTCTCCCGCCGGACGGGCGCAGCCAACTGGACCTCGTCGTGGCCGAGCCCGGCGAGGCGGAACCGCAGGCCGGATCTCACACACCTGCGCCTATGCGTCGAAAACAAGTCCGTTGTTACCGCCCATCGCAACCGTACAAACCGCTACGACGACTTGAGTGACGTGTCTGGAGTGCTCCATCGGAACAAGCCCGACGCCATTTTGGTCGCGACCGTGATCGTTGGTATTGCCGAGAATGTACTGAACGTGCCCGACCGTGTGAAGCCCTTTGTATCACCGGAGCGATTTCACCGGACGAGTCCTGCCGAGGCTTTCCACGGGCGACGATACTTTTGTGGTCTGAGTTCCCACGGCTGTCAGCCGCAACCGTCCGCGGACCCTAAGCGCACCGGCGAAAAGTTCCGCGAGCTGCCGACCGCATCCGCCTGGAAGAACCGATCTTGTTGCCTACGACTACGTCCTTCTGGTACCGGTCCTATCGACAACGTGCATCCGCCCCGTGTGGAGCGCGACAATGGCCTCGGCATCGACGTCGATGCCGAGTTCCGCATCATGCTCGACCGAATCTGCAAGGCATACACGGCGAGGTGGCACTTGTAGAATTTCAGTTCGAGGCAAATATGAACCGGCTCGATGTCCTCATCCTCGCCGCTAATCCAACGACACCCGCGGCGGAATCTCGATCGGGAGCTGGGGCTTGTCGATGACCCGGCGATGGCCGCCTACCCACCGCTTCAGCTTGATCAAGAGATTCGTCAGATCCGCGAGAGATTCACAAGGGCCAGCATCGAGACCGGGTGAGCCTGGATCCCTACCTGGCGGCAAGCCCTGATGATCTTGAGGCCCTGGACGAGAGTCCGGCGAACGTGCTCCATTTCATGGGCATTCCGAGCGGGAAGGCATCGTTCTGGCGGGCGAGCAAAACGAGGCGATCCTGATCCGGACCGCGGCACTGGTTATGGCCTTGGAGGCGGCCGGCGAGCGGATCAAGCTGGTTGTCTTGAACAGTTGCAAGAGCATGGAGACCGCCCGCGCTCTGGCCGGTGTTTGCGGGTGCGCCATCGGGATGAAGCAGAGAATTCGCGATCCCGCGGCCTGGACATTTTTGCGCACGTTCTACCGGGCGCTGGCCAACGGCCGCTCGGTGCGCAAGGCGTTTGACCAAGGGAAGGCCGCGCTGGCCTTTCGAGGCCTGAGTGAGGAAGACCTGCCTGAACTGATGCCATTCGGGGTGGACCCGGCATCAATTGGGCTTACCGATCACGGTGAGTCGCCGAGGACAGTGGACGACTCTTGCGACGATGGCCTGCCCCAGAACGATCGCTTACCTCAAGCTCCACTCTCGAGGCTCACCAGGAGAACCATTCACCTCCGGCTGGCGGGGTATTGGTCTCCGGATTCCCATGAGGCTGGCTCAGTGCGGCCAAGGCCGGTGCCGAGATCGAGATTCGAACACCCCTTTCTACCCCTGGCTTGGTTGTCTCATCCGGCACGGCGATAGATCTCCATCGGCATGAAGCTTGTACCCATCCCCGCCGGAGAGTTCCTGATGGGTTCGCCGGACCTTGATCCGGACGCCGATGACGATGAGAAACCGCAGCACCTTGTGCGGATCACCCGGCCTTTCCTCCTCGGGCCTTGGCCGGTCACGCAATCGCAATACCAGAGAGTGATGGGCGAGACGCCGAGCTATTTCAAGGACCAGCCCGAAAACCCGGTGGAGACCGTGTCGTGGTACGACGCAGTGCGGTTTTGCAACAGGCTCAGCGAGATGGAGAGCGGAAGCCGTTCTACGAGATCAAAGGCAAGATCGTGACCATCCCCAGCAAGGAAGGCCCGGGTTTCCGCTTGCCGAGCGAAGCCGAATGGGAGTATGCCTGCCGCGCGGGAAGCAAGACGCGGTACTCATTTGGTGATGACCCCGCCGGCCTCGGGGAACATGCCTGGTACCGGGAGAATTCGGGTCAGCAAACCCGACCGGTTGTAAGAAACACCCCAATAAGTTTGGCCTGTACGACATGCACGGCAACGTCTGGGAGTGGTGCTGGGACGGGTGGGATGAGGACTATTATAAGCTGTTCTCGATGCACAAGCCTGTCGTTGACCCGCTCGGCCCTTCACTCGCCACGTTCCGGGTGGTTCGCGGCGGGGGCTGGGACTTCAGCCCGCGCAGCCTCTGGTCGGCAGCCCGCGTCAAGCGCGAGCCAGACGACAAGCTCGTCAGCCTGGGCTTCCGTGTGGCCCGACGGGTAGTCTGACTGAGCTGGGAAACAACGCGCAAAGCATAGGTTGTGACGGCCCTGGAGAGCCCATGCACTTGCAATATGCACTCGGCCGGCTAGCTTGGCTCACGTGCCCGCGGCATGTATCCTCCCCTTCGAGATGAGAGAGAACCATGAGATCTCTATCTGTGTTCCTGGTCGCGACGGTCGTGGTTGCCCATCCTGCTCATGCCCAGCCGCGTGAGGTCTCGGTCAAGGTTTCTTTTGGCCAGCAAATGGGTCCTCATGGAGATCGATCGCATGGCGCTCGGCCAGGGGGGGCTCTCGGACGAACCGATGTGGGACAGCCGGGTCGCGGAGGTTCGGGCGCTCCGGCCCCGCTTGATCCGGCTCTTCGTGCAGGAGTATTTCCACCTTCTGCCCGCGCCGGGCGGACTCACTTCGAGACCCTGGACCGTTCCGTCGACACGATCCTGAAAGCGGGGGCCAAGCCGCTCATGTGCCTCTGCTTCAAGCCCAAGATTCTGTTTCCAACCGTGGACCAGGATCAGGTCGAGCCCGACGACTACGGGGAATGGGAGCGGCTGGTCTCGAGCCTGGTGAAGCACTACCGCAACCGAGGCGCGGGGATCCGATACTGGGAGGTTGCCAATGAGCCGGACATCGGCGAATCGGGCGGCTGCCCGTATCGCTTCAAGCCTGAGAGTTACGCTCGCTACTACAGGCATACGGCAGAGGCCATCCTTCGCGCCGACCCTGAGGCCCGTGTGGGCGGACCTGCCCTGGCGAATGTGCGGTCACCCATTTTTCCTGCCCTTCTGGATGCCTGCGACGACGGCCAGTCCCCCTTGCACTTCGTCTCCTGGCACATCTACAGCAGCGATCCCGGCCGGGTTCGCGGGACGATCAGCTACGCTCAAGAGCTTCTCAAGAAGCATCCCAGCTCAAGCCGGAAACGTTTCTGGACGAATGGAACATGGATCTGCAAGACCCGCCGCTCGACCCGCGGTTCCAGCCCTGCTACCTGCTGGAGACCATCTGGCAGATGAAGGACGCTGGGCTGGATTGGTCGTGCTATTACCACATCCGCGACTACCAGGTTGAGTACGAGCAGTTCACGCCCTTCTTGTCACCCCAGGGCGCCGCCTTCATGACCCGGTGGTGGAACCGGATGCCGCAGTTCGACGGCCTGTTCGACTATCCAGGACCGGGTCCGGCCGTCGTACTTCGCCTTCAAGCTCCTGTCGCGCCTGACGGGCGACCGGCTCAAGCTCGAATCGTCCGACAAGGTCGTCCACGGCTTCGCCACGCATGACGATAAGTACCAGATCGACAACCTCTTGCTCTGGAACTTCTCGAACTCGCCGGCGAAGGTCGATCTTTCCCTCGAGGGCCTGCCCAGGGACATGCTCGTGCGGTCGCCTGACGCTGGATGCGCTCGCCCCCAGCGACGACGAGAATGCGCGGTTGCGTCCCGAGTTCCGCGCCGCCTGACGAAAGGTAATCACAGCCTCAAGGTCGAGGTCGGTGCTTACGAGATCAGGTTCTGGTCGTTCGAGTAGTAGATGATCCGATCCCGCCATCTCAACTCCCCCCGTGCGACCACGGCTGGCGATACTCGTAGTCGAGCAGCTCGTTGGCGGCGTCGTTGTTGGTGAAGCGCTCGGCCTGCGCGTCCCAGTTCAGGCGGGCCTTGGTGGCCAGGGCGATGTTGGCGAGCAGGGCGTAGGTGGTCGAGCGATGGCCCTCCTCGACGTCGCAGTTCGGCTTCTGGCGCGACTTGACGCAATCGAGGAAGTTCCGCGCGTGGCCGTCGTCCAGCTCGGTGTAGCCGTCGCGGTTGCTCGGACGACCCGGCTTCAGCGCGGCTTCGGGTCCTGGAACTGCCCGCCGCGCTCGGGGACGATCTCGATCCGGTTCATGTCGGCGTAGACGGTGCCCAGGGTGCCCCGCAGCTCGATTTCGCCGGTGGAAGCAGGGGTTGGCCGCTGGCCTCGAACGTGCTGAAGATCGTGAGCATGCCCGAGGCGTGCTCGAAGATCACCTCGGCCGTGTCGGGGATCGTGCGGCAGTCGTTCACGGCGAAGACCCCGCCGCCGGCCGAGACGGCGCCGGCGCCGTCTCGCCGACGATCCAGCGCATCGCGTCGAAGTAATGTGCGCCCCAGTTGGCCATCTGCGACGAATAGAGGTTCCACCAGCGGAACTTGTACGGCAGGATGTTGAGGTTGAACGGCCGCTCGGGCCGCGGCCCCAGCCACATGTCCCAGTCGAGGCCCGGCGGCGGGGCCGAGTCGGGCACCCTGCCGATCCCGTCGGGAGACATGTTGTCGGTCAGGCCGGCCCGGGCCACGGTCACCTTGCCGATCGCGCCCGACTGCACCATCTCGGCCAGCTTGCGCGTACAGCTTCGATGACCGCCGCTGCGTCCCCACCTGCACCACCCGGTCGTTCCGCCGCGCCGCCTCGACCATGCGCCGGCCCTCGCGGACCGTGAGCTGAGAGGGCTTCTCGATATAAACGTCCTTGCCCGCGTCGCACGCCATGATCGTCATCAGGGCATGCCAGTGGTCGGGCGTGGCGACGATCACCGCGTCGACGTCCTTCTGGTCGAGGACCCGGCGGAAGTCCTTGTGCCGCTGCGACCGGTCCGCCGAATTCGGGCAGCCGCGACGGGCACGACGTAGCCCAGCTTCTTGAAGTGGGGATCGATCTGGTCGAACTGCCCGTTGAGATACGGCTCGTAGACGTCGCAAAGCGCGACGATCTGCGCATCCTTCTGGGCGAGGAAGGCGTTCAGGACCTGCACGCCGCGATAGCCGACGCCGATGCAGCCGAGCCGCACCCGATCGTTCGCCCCGATGACGCGCCCCGCGCGAGCCACCGCGGGCATCGACACCGGCCGCCGTCCCGGCCAGGGCCGCCCTGGTGAAATCGCGCCGATTGTAGCCGGTCGAACCTGGCATGATGAAAGCCTCCAGGGAATGGGTCGTTCGAGATCGAGGACGGTTGCTCGAGCTTCCCCACATCGTAACAAGCCGCTTCATCCGGAAGCCAACGACCAGCGCCGGAATCGGACCGCGGGATGTGTGGCCCGTGCCTGTTCCGGCATAGCATTTGCCGCTCAGTGAGGTCTCCAAAGGGTTTTCGCGAATCCGATTCTGAGAAAAGGATCATGAACGAGACTACTGAATGCGATGCGACCGAAGAGCAGATCAATATTGACGTCGTGAAGGAGTACATGGAGATCGCCTACGACCCAAGTGCGCCAGTGCCCAGGCGGTGAAACACCTTTTCGCTGGCGACAACGCGTTCATCGCCCCGACCACCTTCCCCGATGTCCACGCCCTCGAGCAGTACGCCGAAGAGCATGGCAAGTTGATGAAGCAGATCAGTGACCTGCGTGCTTTTTCGGCTTTGACGTGCTCTTCGCCCGCGAAGACCAGGTGTGCCTGGGTTACACCGCGGAGGGAAGCCACCGGGCGAGCCGGATGGTGATATCGCGCCGACCGGCCGCCGGGCCTTCGGACGGCCTGCCCTCTTTTCGCCTGGAAGACGGCAAGCTCACCGAGTTCATCAAGGAATGGAACAAGCTGTCGATGTGGGAGCAATTGGGATGGCCTGTTGAGCCATGTCTGACCCACAAGATGGATTAACCCGTCAAAGTCCGTAAGGGGGCTCTCTTCCATCGCCGCATACTCATCAACTGCTTAACTGAATTCATCGGCAACCGGCCCGATTCACTGTTTGGCGGAGTGGCAATGGCAAGCGGCGAGCGTGACCTGGTTCTGGGAACGGCGGGGCACATCGACCACGGCAAGACGGCCCTGGTCCGCGCCTGACGGGCGTCGACACCGATCGGCTGCCCGCGGAAAAACAGCGCGGGATCACCATCGACCTGGGCTTCGCCTCGCTCGCTCTGGGGCGCTATCACCTCGCCCTGATCGACGTGCCGGGCCACGAGCGATTCATCCGCAACATGCTGGCGGGTGCGTCGGGGCTCGACCTGGCCATGCTGGTCGTCGCGGCCGATGACTCGGTCATGCCCCAGACCCGCGAGCACCTGGAATCCTCCGGCTGCTCGGGCTCTCGGGCGGGCCTGATCGTCCTGACCAAGTGCGACCTGGCCGATCCCTCCTGGATCGACCTGGTGGAGGACGAGATTCGCGAGCTGGTCCGGGGAACGTTCCTGGAGAGTGCGCGCGATCGTGCGGACCTCGGCCGTCGACCGGGCAGGGAATCGACGAGCTCAAGCAAGAGCTCGAGCGGCTGTGCGAGCAGGCACCGTCCGGCAAGATCCGGGCCTCTTCCGGATGGCGATCGACCGGTCGTTCACCGTCGCCGGGCATGGGACCGTGGTGACCGGCACGGTCGCCTCGGGTCGCGTTGCGGTAGGTGACGAGCTGGAGTGGCAGCCCGCGGGCAAACTCGTCAGGGTCCGCGGCCTGCACCGTCATGACCAAGCCTGTCGAGCGGATCGGCCGGGGTTCGCGGGCCGCGATCAACCTGGCCGGCGTCCACCATGCTGAGATTCACCGCGGCCAGGAGCTGGCCGCGCCGGGTTACTTGAAGCGACGCGCGTGTCCTCTCGGTGGAGCTCGTCGGTGCGACCCGGCCCCCCGGCCGCTCCGCCACCGGGGACGGTATCAGCGTCCATCTGGGCACGGCAGACGTCTCGGCCACTCTGGCCCTGCTGGAAGGCAACGAGCTGCGCCCGGTGCGACGCAGCTCGCTCAGCTCTTCCTGGCCGAGCCGGTGGTCGCCGTTTACGGACAGCCGCTTCGTCTCCGCGAGGAGAGCCCGCCCGCCACGCTCGGCGGCGGCCGCGTCCTGCAACCCCTGGCGCGCAGACTTCGCCGCCGGGATCAGGCTGGCGATCTGCTCGCCTTGACCGGCTGCGCTCGGTCGACCCGCTCGAACGGCTGTCCGCGTCCTGGCGTTTCTCGGGCTTCGACCCTGGACCGAGCGCGGGCTGTGCGCGCTTACCGGACTCTCGATCGACCGCATCTCTCCGGCCTGGATCAGCTTGACGGCCTCGGCACGCTGGTCGAGGTCCCGATCGGCCCGCGGCGGTCGGTGCGCATCCTGGCCGATTTCGTCGGCCGACCTGGAAGACCGGGTCCTGCGGGCCCTGGGCGACTACACGCGGCCCGGCCGCGGCTCTCGGCGATCCCGCGCACTCACCTCGCGGCCGAACTTCCCGACCTGGGAAACGATGCTCTGATCGCCGGAATCGTCGATCGGCTCAAGGCCCAGGGCAAGGTCATCGCCGAGGCCCGGACCGTGGCGGTCAAGGGATACGAGCCCAAGCTGAGCCAGGGGGAACGGCGACTCAAGACCGAGCTGGCCGGAGACGATCCGCAACGGGGGCATGAGCCCGCCCGACGTCACCGACCTGGCCGCCGACCGCGGGCAGCCGGTCGGCCGTGGTGCCCGACCTGCTGGCCCTGCTCCGCGATGAGCAGAAGCTGGTCGAAATCTCCCCCAGCCTGTATCTCGATTTCGACGTCGAGGCCGAGCTGCGCCGCAAGGTCGGCGACGACTTGCAGACGGCTCGGCCATGACCATGGCCGACCTCCGCGACTTGCTGGGCACAACCCGGAAATATGCGGTGCCCGATCGGCGAGTACCTCGATCGCATCGGCCTGACGAAACGCGAGGGAGATGTGGCCGGCAGGCTGGGACCCAATTTGAGCCCGGACGAGAATCGGGTTCGTTCTTCCGGCCAGATCTCGGACCGCGAAACCTAGGTTTTCGGCAATTGAACATATTTGCTTTTTAATAATTTGCATGTTGCATTCACCATGGCAAGCGTCGAACGTCCGGGTTCAGCGGTCCGCCGCAACCAATCGTGATCGTATCCCCTTCCCAGAGCCCGAGCACCCGATACCCCAGTCCGACGCGGGCCGAGTAAATGGGCTGGCGCTGGCTAACCCTCTTGAACTGCAGGCTCGGGTGGTGCGGGTCGGCCCGCCATAAAGCGTAGGCGCGGGACGCTTGCTGGCGCACCGAGTCGGGGAGCTGACCCAGCAGGCTCGCGAAATCCCGCGGTGATGACCGAGTTCACCGGAGTGACTCGTCGGGTGGGAAGACGTCGTCGAGTGGGAGCGTGCCCCTTCGGCGACATCACGGCGCACCTCCGCGACGAGGCGATCCCACTGGTCGTCGGTCGTCGAGGCGAAGCGGGTTTCCCACTGCCGCTCGTCGTTCGACCTCCGCGAGCAACCGGGCGGCGATGGCGTCCTGATCCTCGGCGGGAAGCTTCTCGACCTCCGCGACCGCACGTTGAAGTAGTGTCGTCATGGGACCTCCGATGCGGCGGCGGGCTCGGCGAGCCGTTTGACCACGCGACCCGCTCATTGAGCAGTGTCTCGACCCCACGCGGCTCTGCAAGTGGATCTTCTCCCCCGCTTGGCGCCGAAGTCAGCGGACCGCGGAGCGGTTCAACTGCAACCGCTGGTTGGCTCGCTCACGGCGGGGGGTGCGCCGCATCGCGGGATCAGGCGTCGGTCTGCCCGTTCCCGGCCTGAGCCTGAATATCCAAGTAATCTGGGATGTTGTTCTCCTGGCCCTTTGGTTTTGAGACGGTGATCAGCGGAGTGTGGATTTCCGAAAGGAATCGCCCGAGGAAGCCGAGCAAGAAGTCCTGTTGAAGCTCGAACATATCGGGATCGAAGCCGCCTTGCTCGTCACGATGGCCCTCGATGTCAAGAAACAACTCGCCACGCTGGTCTGGGAACCGAGCTTGGGCGTCTCGCACCAACGAGAAGAGTGCTTGAGCAGCTTCCTCGAATCTCTCGTGGCGGTAGACCACATGGTACAAGGCGATAGCACGCTCTGTACCCTCGACCCTGATTTCGTTCTGCTTGACCATCGCGAAGGCCTCCGAACGGCAACCTGCTCGACGCCCAGCTTATCGGACCGGCCCGCTGAGAGAAATCGGTGATTGACCAGAAGCCGCCGCGGCGGGCAGGGTCCGCTGGATCGCCTGTTCAGACGCCGGTTTGTTGCCGCCGCAAGAGATCGACACGATGCTTCTCCATGACCTCCAGGAGGCGAGCGTCCTCGACGTCCCAGAGCGACTGGTCGGTCTGGTCTTCGACCAGGAATCCGAGGTTGGCCAGCAACTGGCCGAACCGGACATCGGGCGATAGCTGCTGGAGATCGGCGAGCTTCTCGATCAACTCGTGCTGGGTCGCCTGGATCATGGCACATGGTCTCCGATCTTGGGCTCGCCGGCATAGGCCCGTCGCAGCTTGCCGACGACCTCGACACGGATCATTGTCCCCGGCGCCAGCTTGGCGATCCGGCTGGCCGGGTCACTCCATTGTACACGACCAGGACGCCGTCGGAAGCCTCGTAGACCCAGGGCGGGGGCATCCCTGCGGACGACGCCCCGAATCGAGCGATCTGGAGTTGGAGTTTGTAGGGATCCGGACCGCTCCGGCGCGATGGCAGCCGCAGTTCGCGAGGATCGACATCGCGGAAGTCTTGTGGCATGCCTTGCAGTTTAGCACGGGCGATCTGCCGGGGAGGAGCCAATCGCCTTACGACCGAGGTGAGCGGCGCGGCCGCCGAGAGAAAGCTGGTGGCCGGGTATCGATACCAGTCGTGCCGCCCGCCATGCTGGACCAAGAGGCATCCGAACCCCTCGATCGTGCGGACCAGGTTGACCCGCTTCACGGAACCACCAGCTCATCGACCTTGCGGATACCGGGTAATTCGCCGCTCGTCAGATCCCGGAATAGGTTGACCAGATGGTCCTTCAGATCGTCCAGGGAGTCGCCCTGGGTCCAGCAGTCGGGATAATCAAGAAGGTAGCCGAGGAAGGCATCCCCGCCTTGCCAGTGGACGAACTTGATGGTCTGCATACGGAGCCTCCGTGGCTGGTGCGTCATGAATGGATCGTACAATACGACGTCGCCATGCGGCAACCGCTAGACCTCGACTTTCAGAGGGCGCGTCCACGCGGTTCGCAATATGTTAGGATCGAGAAGCACAAACCATCATCGCCGGGGGTTCCGATGAAACCTGGGCTTCGAGGAATCCATATTGTCGATGACAAGATGGCGGAGTTGCTTCGAGCCAAGACCGAGGCCGAGCGCTTTGCCATGATCGACAGAGCATGGCGGTCTCGCTCAGCCAGATGATCCAGGCGATGATCGTTCATGAGCATCCCGACTGGTCGGAGGATCAGAGTCCGACGGGAAGTTGCCCGGAGGATGTCTCATGGAGCCGTCTGAGCTGCTGCGGAGGTTGGTCGCTGTTCTCGACGAGTCCGAGATCCCCTATCGCGTCGTCGGGTCCGTGGCAGCCATGACCTACGGTGAACCCAGATTCACGAATGACATCGATGTTGTTGTTCCACCTGAAGCTGGAGCAGGCAGACCAGTTTTGCAGCTTCTTTCCAGCCGAGGAATTTTACTGTTATCGCGATGCGATCACCGAGGCGATTCGGAGAGCGCCGTCAATTCAACATCATCCATTACGAGTCGGGCATCAAGATCGACGTCTTCATTCCGCGACACCGGGCTCGAGTCACACGTAACCTTCCTCGCGCGTGGCAGGCGTGTCGTTCTGATGCCCGGTTTTGAGGCCTGGTTTGCTTCTCCCGAGGACGTGATCCTGAAGAAGCTGGAATACTTCCGCGAGGGCGGGTCCGAGAAGCACGTCGGCGACATCGCGGGGATCTTGAAGGTACAGCAAGAGCGAATTGACCGCGATTACATTGCGGTGTCGGCCCGGCGTCTGGGCCTGGAAGCGGTCTGGCTTGATGTCCTGCAGAGGCTTGAGCATCCCTGACCAGCCGATCGGCCCTCCTCCGCTATCCGCTTGCGCTTCGGGTTCACAACCGCAGCGCCTTTTCTCCGGGTCGCTCAGTTGAAGCCGTCGCTGATGATTGGGACGAGCAGCCAGGTGATTTCCTCATCTGTTGGGTTTCGCATTTGAATCTCCGTCGCCTGACAAGGATTCCACGACCAAACACGACAAGCGATCCCTCTCGAGATGGATATCGCAAGAGCGTCAGCTCCAGGACAGAAGGTGTCGGGCCTCGGGGACAGATGCTACCATTGAGAAGTGTCGCACACCGCCCGAATTGTGATAGCGGTGCTCAGCGCGTCGAATGAGGAAAGGCTATCCGTGGATGATGGGGTTTTGCGTCGGTTGCCGCCTGTCGGCACGGTGCTCGATCAGGATGTCCTCGCCGAGGTGAGGAACCGCCGGGGTCACGAGACCACGGTGCGCGCGGTCCGTGCCGCGATCGATGAGGCGCGAGAGGGTCTTGCGGAATGGGGGGCAGATTGCCGTTGATGCGCCCATCCTTGCCAGGCGGGCCAGCGAGATTCTCGAAGGCGAAAAGCGCCTGCTTCGCCCCGTGATCAACGCGACCGGCATCTTGCTGCACACCGGGCTGGGCCGGCCCCGCTGGCGGCGGAGGCGATCGAGGCCGTGGCCGAGGTGGCTCGGGGCTATTGCAATCTCGAGTTCGACCTCGACGACGGCGAGCGAGGGCGGCGCACCTCGGGCGTCGCGCGGCTGCTGCGCGAGCTGACCGGGGCCGAGGCGGCGACGGTCGTCAACAACAACGCCGGCGCGACCGTGCTGGCCCTGCGGGCTCTGGCGGCGGGCCGCGAGGTGATCGTCTCGCGGGGCAGCTCGTCGAGATCGGCGGCAGCTTCCGGCTGCCGGAGATCTTCGAGGTCTCGGGAGCGCAGGCTCCGCGAGGTCGGCACGACCAACAAGACGCGGCTGTCGGACTATCGAGCGGGCGATCGGCCCCGAGACGGCCGCGATCCTGCGGGTGCATCGCAGCAACTTCCGGATCGTCGGCTTCACCGAGGATCGCCGCTCGACGAGCTGGTTCAGCTGGCCCACGCCAGGGCTCTGGATGATCGACGACATCGGCTCGGGTGCGCTCGGCCGCGGGCCTGTCCGCCAGGCGTCGCGGACGAGCCGACGGCCGCCGAGGGCATCGCCGCCGGGGCCGACCTGGTGCTCTTCTCCGGCGACAAGCTGCTGGGCGGGCCGCAGTGCGGGATCATGGCCGGGACGCGAGAGGCGATCGGCCGGATCGAGGCCGATCCCTCTGATGCGTGCCCTGCGGCGTCGACAAGATGACGCTGGCCGCGCTCGAGGCGACGCTGCGGCTGGCGTGACGCCGAGCGCAGGCCGCCGCGCGGATTCCGCTCTGGGCGATGATTGACGCCCCGCTGGCCGAGCATCGACGGCCCGCGCCAGAGCGGCTCGCGGCAGCGCTTCGCGATCGAGCTCGGCTTGAACGCCTCGGTCGTCGCGGCCGAGTCGTTCCTCGGCGGCGGCAGCGCGCCGGTCCAGCCGATCCCGACGGCGGCCGTCGCGGTCTCGCCGCCGTTTCCGCCGCCTCTGAGTCGGAAGCGGCCTGGGCCCAGGCCCTGCGGCAGGGCGACCCGCCGGTGGTGGCGCGGGTCCAGAAGGGGGTCGTGCTCTTCGACCTGAGAACGGTCGCCCGAGAGCGAGGAGCCGAGCTTGCTCGACGCCATCCGCAAGAGTCTGTCATGATCGAGACGAGGCCACGGCCGTGCGACGGCCTGGGTCCGTGCACGCGGTCCTGCGAGCCGTGCCGACAGGGTGGCGTCGGGTCGATCGCAGACAGGCGTGCCAGCCGATTAAGGAGTCGCAGGATGCGTGTCTGCCGGTTCGGTTTCGATGAGATGGTCCTGACGGGATTCTACGCCGACAACCATGTGATCCCCATCGACCAGGCCGCCGAGGCCTACAGCCGCGACACCGGCGTCGAGCTGCTCCTGCCCTCGACCGAGGACCTGCTCGACCTGCTGCCGCCCGACGGCTCGCTCTTACGAAGCAGCCCGCGAGCTGTTCGCCTGGGTCGAACAGCCTCGACGTCATCGACCGCGACGAGCTGACGATCCCGCGTCGCCGACGTCCGGCTGCTGGTGCCGATCGCCAGCCCGCCCAAGATGCTCTTCCTGGCGGGCAACTATGCCAAGCACGTCGCCGAGCGCGGCGGGACGGCCGCCGAGCGCGAGGAGACGTTTCCCTATGTTTTCATGAAGCCGCCGAGCACGACGCTGACCCACCCCGGCGACCCGATCATCATCCCCCGCGTTTCGCCCGACCAGATCGACTGGGAGTGCGAGCTGGGCGTCGTGATCGGCCGGCGCTGCCGGCACGTCGACGAGGACGAGGCGCTGGGCTACGTCGCCGGCTACACGGTCGTCAACGACATCAGCGACCGCGGCTTCAAGCCCAACCCCGGCGCAAGCCGCGCGAGCGCGACAAGTTCTTCGACTGGATGCACGGCAAGTGGCACGACACGTTCTGCCCGATGGGCCCGTGCATCCTCTCGGCCGACGTGGTGCCCGACCCGCAGGCGCTTGCCGATCAAGCTGTCGGTCAACGGCCAGATCAAGCAAGACGCGACCACGGCCGAGATGGTCTTCCCGGTGGCCGGCGATCGTCTCGTTCCTCTCCGAGTTGGTCACGCTCCAGCCGGGCGACGTGATCGCCACCGGCACGCCGTCGGGCGTCGGCTCGGCGACCGGCACCTTCCTCAAGCCCGGCGACCTGGTCCGTGCCACGATCGGGCCGATCGGCACGCTGGAGAATCCCGTCGAGGCGGAGACCGAAGTGACTTTCTGACGAGGAGAAGCGTTGACCGGTCCAACGCGATTGGAGATCGCTTGATCAACGCGTGGTATCGCCTATAATACCATCATGAGCGTTCCGTGCGTCGTCCTCGATACGAATGTGCTGGTGGCAGCGATTCGCTCACGACGTGGGGCATCGTTCCGGGTGCTCGAACAGGTCGGCCGCGGTCAATTCGAGATCGTGTTATCGGTCGCTCTTGGTGCTTGAGTATGAAGAGGTTCTGGAACGGCATCGTGTAGGCGGCCGGCCTGGACGCGTCGGACGTTCAGGATCATCCTCGATTACCTGTGCGCAGTGGGCCGGCATCAAGGCAGTCTTCTACCTCTGGCGGCCCTATCTTCGAGATCCCGGACGATGACCATGTGCTTGGAGCTGGCCGTCGCCGGAGGATGTGACGGGATCGTGACGTTCAACGTCCGCGACTTCGCCGGGGCCGAGCGGTTCGGCCTCTGGATCGTGACGCCACGGGATTTCCTGAAACGGATCGGAGCCGTGCCGTGAGCACTCTGAGTTTGCGATTGCCCGAGTCATTGCACAAGCGGCTCAAGGAAATCGCCGACCGCGACGGTGTCTCCATCAACCAGTTCATCAGCACCGCCGTCGCCGAGAAGCTCTCGGCCCTGATGACCGTCGAGTATCTGCAAGAGCGGGCCAGCCGGGGCGACCGGGCGCGCTTCGACGCGGTGCTGGCGAAGATCGCCGACGCCCCAGCCGACCCCACGGACCGCCTTGAGGAACAACGCCGGCCGCGCCGACGGCGAAGCTGAATACATCTCGTGCGTGTAGGGGTTCCGGAGACAGCCAGAGAAGACACCGATCATCTCGATGCAGATGGTTTACACCCCGCGTTAAGTCTCGCAGGCGCGCTTAATCCCAGCCCTTCAGGATGGTTCGATGACCGCGTTTCGCAAGTTGATGGTCGCCAATCGCGGCGAGATCGCGATCCGGGTCTTTCGCTCGTCGCATGAGCTGGGCATCCGGACGGTGGCGATCTATTCGCATGAGGATCGGTTCGCGCATCCATCGACTCAAGGCCGACGAGGCCTACCAGGTGGGCAAGGCCGGGCGAGCCGATCCGCAGCTATTTGAACATCGAGGCGATCGTCGATCTGGCCAAGGCGAAGGAAGTCGACGCGATCCATCCGGGCTACGGCTTCCTGTCGGAAAACGCCGAGTTCGCCCGGGCCTGCGCCGGCGGCCGGGATCGTCTTCGTCGGGCCGCGGCCGGAGCTGCTCGACCTGCTGGGCGACAAGGTGGCCGCGCGAGCGCTGGCCAGGGAGGCGGGCATTCCGGTGCTCTCGGGCAGCGACGCGCCGTCGTGCCCGGGCCGGAGGCTCATGCAGCTGGCCGAGGCGCTGGGCTTTCCGGTGATCGTCAAGGCGTCGATGGGGGGCGGCGGCCGCGGGATGCGGGTGGTCGAGTCGGCCGGACGCCCTCGACGCCGCGCTCGACCAGGCGCGGCGCGAGGCCGGCACGGCCTTCGGCGTGCCCGACGTCTTCATCGAGAAGTTCGTCCGCAAGGCCAAGCACATCGAGGTCCAGATTCTGGGCGACCAGCACGGCGACCTGGTGCATCTTTACGAGCGCGACTGCTCGGTTCAGCGCCGGCACCAGAAGATCGTCGAGATCGCGCCGGCGCACAATCTCGACCCGGCGCGTCCGCCAGGCGATCTGCGACGCGCGCGGTCGCGCTCGGCCGCAAGGTCGGCTACGAGAACGCGGGGACCGTCGAGTTCCTGGTGGACGTCGAGACCGGGCGCGTTCTACTTCATCGAGGTCAATCCGCGGCATCCAGGTCGAGCACACCGTCACCGAGATCGTCACCGGCGATCGACCTGGTCAAGAGCCAGATCCTGATCGCCCAGGGCGCGCCGCTTGCCGACCCGGAGATCGGCATCCCCGGCCAGGAGTCGGTCCAGGCTCAGGGATACGCGATCCAGTGCCGGGTCACCACCGAAGACCCCGACAACAAGTTCACGCCCGACTACGGCCGGATCACGCACTATCGCTCGGTCGGGCGGCCTGGGCATCCGGATCGACGGCGGCCCGGCCGACACCGGCGGGATCATCACGCCGTTTTATGACTCGCTGCTGGTCAAGATCTCGCACCTACGGCCGCCGGTTCATCGACGCGGCCCGGCGGATGGAGCGGGCTTCGAGGAGTTCCGGGTGCGGGGGGTGAAGACCAACATCCCGTTCCTGCTCAACGTGGTCACGCACCCGACTTTCCTCGCGGGCAACTGCACGACGCGGTTCATCGACGAGAACCCCGAGCTCTTCCAGTTCCCAGTTCGCCAGAACCGGGCGAGCGGCTCTTGACCTACGCGGCCGAGATCACGGTCAACGGCTTTCCCGGCGTCAGCCGGCCGCCTGCGCCGTGCCGTCGCGCCGAGCCGGAGCCTCCGCCGTTCGACCCGTCGAGCCGATCGCCCGCCGGTTCCGCCAGCGGTTCCTGGCGATGGGCGCCGAGGCCTTCTCGCGCCTGGGTTCGCGAGCAGCAGCCGCTGCTCGTCACCGACACCACGTTTCGCGACGCCCATCAGTCGCTGCTGGCCACCCGGGTGCGAACGCGCGACATGCTGCGCGTGGCCGATGCCTATGCCCGGCTCTGCCCGGATCTGTTCTCGATCGAGATGTGGGGAGGCGCCACCTTCGACACGGCCATGCGGTTCCTCAAGGAAGACCCGTGGGAACGGCTGGCCCAGCTTCGCGAGAAGATCCCCAACATCCTCTTCCAGATGCTGCTTCGCGGGTCGAACGCCGTCGGCTACACGAGCTATCCCGACAACGTGGTCGTCAGAGTTCGTCAAGGAAGCCGCCGCCGCCGGCATCGACCTGTTCCGCGTCTTCGACTCGCTGAACTGGGTGCCCAACATGGAGCGTGACGCTCGAGGCCGTGCGCGAGGCCGGGCGCTCTGCGAGGCGGCGATCTGCTACACGGGCGATATCCTCAACCCCGGCCGACCCAAGTACGACCTGACGTACTACGTCGAGATGGCCAAGGAGCTGGAGAAGCGAGGCGCCAACCTGATCGCCATCAAGGACATGGCCGGCCTGTGCAAGCCGTTTGCCGCCGAGACGACTGATCGAGGCGCTGCGCGAGCGAGGTCGGCCTGCCGATCCACTTCCATACCCACGATATCGGCGGAGCCCAGGCCGCCAGCGTGCTCAAGGGCGCCGAGGTCGGGCTGGACATCGCCGACGGCGCCATCGCCTCGATGGCCGGGCTGACCTCGCAGCCCAGCTTGAACGCGATCGTCGAATCGCTGCGGTTCACGCCGCGCGACACGGGCGTCGATCACCAGGCGCTTGATCGAGATCAGCCGATACTGGGAGGAGGTGCGCGAGCTCTATGCGCCGTTCGAGTCGGGCCCGCGATCGCCGGCGGCCGACCTCTACGAGCTGAGATGCCGGGTGGCCAGTACACCAACCTGTTTCAGCAGGCCAAGGCGCTGGGGCTGGCCGCCCGCTGGCACGAGGTCTGCAAGGCCTACAGCCGAGGTCAACCTGCTTTTCGGCGACATCGTCAAGGTGACGCCGTGCTCGAAGGTCGTGGGCGACATGGCGCTCTTCCTGGTCGCCAACAACCTGACGCCCGAAGACGCGCTCGACCCCGCCGCGAGCTGGCGTTTCCCGAGAGCGTGGTGGAGTTCTTCCAGGGGCGGCTGGGCCAGCCGCCCGGCGGGTTTCCCGCCGAGCTCCAAGAGCAGGGTGCTCAAGGGCCGGCCCGCGCTCACCGAGCGGCCCGGGCGCCAACCTGCCGCCGGCCGATCTCGACGCGGCGCGCGAGAAGGCTTCGGCCCTGCTCGGCCGCGACGCGGCCGATGCGCGACGCCCTCAGCTACCTGCTCTATCCGCGCGTCTTTCCCGACCTGGCCGCCCACGAGCGGACCTATTCCGACACGTCGATCCTGCCGACCTCGATCTTCTTCTTCGGTCCCGACCCGGGCGAGGAGCATCAAGGTCGAGATCGAGGAGGGCAAGACCCTGATCGTCAAGCTGCTGGCCGTGGGCGAGCCTCACGCCGACGGCATGCGCACGGTCTTCTTCGAGCTGAACGGCCAGCCGCGCGAGGTCGAAGTCGCTCGACCGCTCGCTGGCCTCGTCGGTGCGCGAAGCTCCCAAGGCCGATCCCGCCGACCCCAACCAGATCGGCTCGCCGCTGCCGGGCCTGATCGTCGGCGTGGCTCGTCTCGGCCGGCGACGCCGTTCGCAAGGGCCAGAAGCTGCTTTCGATCGAAGCCATGAAGATGGAAACGACGCATCTACGCCGAGCGCCGGCCGCGTCGCCGAAGTGCTCGCCATGGTCGGCCTCCAGGTCAAGGCCGGCGACCTCTTGCTGAAGCTTGACGAGCGACTGAAGCATCGCGGGTGAACGATCGTCTCGATGCAAGAATACGACAAGAGCAGCAAGTGGCTGATCCAGCATCACGGCGACTCGATCCTCCGCCTGGCCGGCTCGACGACATCGCCGAGTGGCGGCCCTTGCAGGCCGAAGTCGTTCAGCCCCGCCGCCTGCCCGACGGCCTGATCGAGGTCCGTCGCCGGGGGCAGACCGATCCCGGCCTGTTCGTCCTGGAGCTGGCCACTTACCCCGAGCGCGAGGATCGCCCAGCAGGCCCTCCGCGACATGGCCCTGGTCTACCTCGATCGCGGGGTCGTGCCGGAGGTCCTGGTCGTGGTCCTGCACCCCAGGGCAACCAGCAGGCCGCCGGGGCGGTCGACCTGCCGAGCCCCTGGGCTGGGCCCACGGTTGCAGGCGGCCTGGAAAGTGGTCGAGCTCTGGACTGTCCCGGCCGAAGACTTGCTGGCGGCCGGCGACGTGGGCCTGATCCCCTGGGTGCCGCTGGCGAATTCGACGGACCGCCCGAGCCGATCTTTCGGCGAGTGCCGCGCCCGGATCGACCAGGACGCCGCCCGAGGAGCACGAGAACCTGCTGGCGGTCTCCCAGGTCCTGGCCGGGTCTGCGGTATAATGATCCTAGCTGTTCCAGATCCTGGGAGGGAGAGAGGCCATGATCGAATCACCGGTGCTTCAGGAGCTCAAGGCCGAGTGGACCCGGGAGGCCACCCGCGAGGCCCACCGTAGGGACGATCATCGATGTCCTGGTCACCCGGTTCGGCACGCGGCCGAGGTTCTGTGAGAGAAACTGGATCTTAATAATATCGATGATGAGCAGCGGCTCAAGCACTGGCGGAGGCTGCCGCGACATGTACTGATCTCGAGGCCTTTCGACGACTGGACAGCTTGACGCGACCGAGACCAAAGCCACGATCAAATCGCCGGTGCCCTGGCAAAACAGGGCCGAATGAATGAGAGGGCCTGCTCAGGTCGCCGAGAGAAGCCATCCCAATCACTGAAATGGATACCTGGCCTTTTGTTCGAGAACTGCTCGTCTTCGATGAGGTCGACATCGACCAGCAACATGGCCCGGCCGATTCTTCGAGATGGAGCGCACGAGCTTCCTCTTGCGGTCTGGGCCAAGCGGCAGACCTCGGGCCGAGGCCGAGGGAGAACCAGTGGTGGTCGGACGAGGGATCTCTGACGTTCACCATCGCCCTCGACCCGAGAACCACGGCCTGCGCGTGCATCAGGAACCGCGGCTGGCCCTCATGACGGCGGTCGCCGTGATCGAGGCGATCGGGACGCTGGGGCTGTCCGCTCAGGGAATCGGAATTCGTTGGCCCAACGACATCGAAATTGGCGGCCGCAAGCTAGGCGGAATTCTTCCCGAACGCGTCGAGATGGACGAGGGCATCGCCTGCTCATCGGCATCGGCCTGAATGTCCTGACCCGCGTCGACCTCGCGCCGCCGGCCGTGGGACGAATGGCCACGTCTCTGTAACGCGCTCAGCTCCAACCCCTGGACCCTCGATCCTGCCCCGGTTCCTGGCGACGATCCTGGCCCAGTTCGAGTGTAACCTATACCGGCTGGTCGAGGATGACCCCGATCTGGCCCAGCAGTGGGATCGGCTGAACCTGCTTCGAGATCAGACTGTTCGAGTCGCTCTTGGTCCGCGAATCATCGCGGGCAAGGTTTCGCGATCGACCCTGAAGGTGCCCTCTGCCTGCACGACGGACTGCAAGAGCACCGGCTCTTCGGCGGGCAGGTGCTACGTGACAGCGGGCCCTGGCTCCCATCGATGGGCTCAACGGAGGGGGAAGGACCTTGATTCACGAGTACGACAAGAGCAGCAAGTGGCTCATCCAACACCATGGCGACTCGATCCTCCGTCTGGCCGGGGTCCGCGACATCGCCGAGTGGCGGCCCTTGCAAGCCGAGGCTCGTTCAGCCCCGCCGTTTGCCCGACGGCCTGATCGATGTCCGCCGCCAAGGGCAGGCCGAGACCATCCCGTTCGTCCTCGAGGTGGCGACTTATCCCAGGCGAGGGTCGCCCAGCAGGCTCTCCACGACATGGCACTGGTCCTCCTCGATCGCGGAGTCTTGCCGGAGATGCTCGTCCTGGTTCTCCATCCCAAGGAACCAGCAGGTCGCCGAATCGGCCCATCTGCAGAGCGCCTATGGTTGGGCGCGGTTGCAGTCGGCGTGGAAAGTGGTGGAATTGTGGACCGTGCCGGCCGAAGAATTGCTGGCGGCTGGCGACGTGGGAATGATTCCCTGGGTGCCCTTGGCCCATTGGGATGGTCCGCCTGAGCCGATTTTCCGTCAGTGCCGCGCCCGCATCGACCAGGATGCCCTTCCCGGCGAACGAGAGAACCTGCTGGCCGTCTCGCAGGTGCTGGCCGGTTTGCGGTATGATGATCCGAGATTGTTCCAGATCCTGGGAGGACGAGAAGCCATGATCGAATCACTCGTGCTCCAGCAGCTCAAGGCCCAGTGGACCCAGGAAGGCGGCCCCGCGACGGCCTGCGAGCCCATCGAAAAACATATCATCATACTCCTGATCGCCCGATTTGGGGACGAGGCCAGAGACTTGAGAGCGAAGCTGGAGATGATCGACGATGAGGCGCAGTTGAGCGAGCTGGCAACCCTGGCCGCCGTCTGTCACCGACCTCGACCGCTTTTCGTGATTGGTTCAAAGCCTGAATCAACAAAATCCTGGAAAGCATGCTCACCGTCGCCTCCTATTACCCCGGCAAGGAAGTAGGTCAGGCTTTCCAGCCTGACATGGCCGGAAAGTCAGGTTAGAAAGCCTGACCTACGTGCGGTTCTGCCGAGGTAATATCAACGCCCTCTCTACCAAAGCGGTTCTTGGGGCAAGGTTCGTCCGGCAATTCTCCCCTTGCCCCAGGATGGTTGTTCATCACCGCGCGGTCGACAGCTTCTCCTTGTGCCCGCCTTGGTCACCGGCTCGGTCTTGGTGCCGACCCAGTCGATGAGGATCGGGGTGGCGATGTAGACCGTGCTGTAGGTGCCGCTCAGGAAGCCGACGACCAGGGCGAAAGCGAAGCCGTGCAGGCCCTCGCCGCCCAGGATGTAGAGGATGACCACGACCAGCCAGGCGGTGAGCGCGGTCAGGATCGTCCGGCTCAGGGTCTGGTTGATGGCGTCGTTGACCATCTTGTTCGTCAGGTGGGGCGTCTTGCCCTTGATCTCGCGGATCCGGTCGAAGATGACGATCGTGTCGTTGACCGAGAACCCGATCAAGGTCAAGAACGCCGCGACGATCGGCAAGTCGATCTTGAATTGATCAATCATGAGCAACTGGCTGATGACCGGAATTCTCGCCACCCAGTAGCTGACGGCGATCGCACCCAAAGTGATCAAGACATCGTGAACCACGGCAAGCACGGCCGCCAGGCCATAGGTGAACGAGTGGAACCTCCACCAGAGATAGACGATGATGATCACCCAGCTTGCGACCGTGGCGATCAAGGCGAGCGTGCGGGTCTCGGCGGCCACGGTGCCGCCGAACTTGGTGAGGCGCTCGAACAGCAGGTCGCGATTGCTGGCCAATGACTCCTTGAGTTTCGCGAGCTGCGTCTGGGCGATATCGGGCTCGAGATCGGTCCGGAGCACAAGGTTGGCTCCAGAGGCGGCGGGAGCGGCCTCAGCCTTCCCGGCCGACGGTTCGCCGGCGCTCAGGATCTCAAATCGAGCGGTGGGGTTGGCGATGCCCGATTTCTCCAGGACCTTGGCAAACTCGGCCGTCACGACTTGCGCGGGAGCTTGGGTACTGTTGAAAGCCGCGGTGTTGAAGCCAAGCTCATATTGGCGGCCGCCGGCGAAGCGGTTGGCAAGCGTGGTCCCGGTCCTGGCCGCTCCCGCACCGCTCGGTACTGGGCCGCTGGCAATGGGTTTCGCCTCTCCCACGCTCATTTCAACCCGAGCCAGAGAAGGGCCGAAGGCGTCGAGGACCTTGTTCTTGACCAGTTTGTCGTCCTGTTCGGTGGTACGGATGTTGAATCGAGCCAGGGTCTTATCCCTGGCGACACGCAGACTTTCGACCGTGACGTCGGGCAAGACGCTCGCCTTTTGCCGTACGAACTCGGCGCGGCTGTGATTCAGACAGCGACTGGACAGTAGGGTCGGCCTCGTTGAGCCGGATGGTGACGAGCGTGCCGCCGGTGAAGTCGATGTTGTACATCGTTCGTCCGCGGGCGAAGAAGGCTACCAGTCCCAGCAAGATCAGGATGAGCGAGCCGGCCATGCAGTAATAGCGCGGGCCGATGAAGTCGATGTTGGTCTTGTCCCAGAGCTTGAACATCGACAGATTCTTGATCCAACCCCGGGCATAGGCGGTCTCGAAGATCACGCGCGACATGAAGACGGCCGTGTACAGGTTCCAGAGCATGCCGATGATCATCGTCAGAGCGAAGCCCTTGACTTCCTCGGTGCCCACCGCGTAGAGCACGATCGCCGCCAGCAAATTCGTGACGTGCGAATCGAAGATGGTGACCCAGGCACGGTTGAACCCGTTGCGAATCTGCTGGGCCAGGCTTGCCCCTCGCTCCTTTTCTTCGCGCATGCGTTCGAAGACGAGCACGTTGGCATCGACGGCCATGCCGATGGTCAGCGCCAGCCCGGCGAGGCCCGGCAACGAGAACGTGGCCTGCATGAAGGCCATCGAACCGATCAAGAGGATCATGTTGGCGACCAAGGCGATGACCGCCACGACGCCGGCGAAGCGGTAGTACATGATCATGAAGATCGGCACGACGAGCATCGACACCCAGATGGCCCGCCAACCCTTGGCGATGGAATCCTCGCCCAGCGTGGGGCCGACCTTCTCTTCCTGGGCCGGCGTCGGGTCCAGGCTCGCGGGCAAGCTGCCCGCCTGGAGGATGTTGATCAGGTGCTGAACTTCCTTGGGCTTGAACCCCTGCCCGCCCCCCTCGATGATGCCCGAATCGCGGATTTCCGAGTTGATCGACGGGGCCGACATCACCAGGTGGTCCAGCAGAATGGCCAGCTGGTACTTGAAGGCATCGCCCTCCTCGGGCAGGTGCTCGCGGGTGAGCTGGCCGAACCGCCGCGCCCCCTGGCGGTTGAACTGGAACCCGACCGCCGGCTGGAGCCGCTCGTCGGTGGTGGCGTAGGTTCGCGAGAGGTACTTGCCCGTGACCTCCTGGCGATCGAGATTGCAAAGGATGTAAAGCTCGGTGCGGCCCGGCGCGACTTTTTCCTCGCGGACGATGGGGTCGCCAGGGCGGGGATTGGTGGGATCACCGCCGTGGATATTGCTGGGGTTGTACTCGATCCTGTACGAGCTGATCGACTTGAGTCCGTGGGGACGCGCCAGCGTGAGCGTGTTGGCAGTGTTGTCTTTCACGGGTATGGAAACCGTCTCGTCCGGGCCGCTACCTGTCTTCCCGGTCAGAACGACATCGGTTCCGGCGTAGAGGTTCTTCTTCCACTTTTGCTGTGGGTCGGTGATGGTGTCGCTGGTGAAGTCGGGGTTGGAGCCCGTGGAGACTTCGCCCAGACGGGCCCACTTATAGCGGGGCGGGGCTTTCATGCCCCCCGGCCCCAGGGCCCGTTCGACCACGGCGGCGTCATGCTTGCGATTGGCCAGGATCCGGAACTCGAGCGAGCCGACGTCCGTCAGCATCTTCTTGACTTCCTCGACCTCCTCATCGCTGGCCTGGGGCAGGATGATCTCGATCCGATTACTGCCGATCTTGCGGATCGGTGTTTCCTTGACGCCCTGCGGATCGGCGCGCTGTTTCAAGGCCGCGATCAGCTCGTCCATGTTGAAGTTTTCGGGACGGTTCTCCCGCGAGACCTCGTAAACGAGAATCGTCCCTCCCGACAGATCGATACCCAGCTTCAGCTTCTTGTCGGGGGGCACCATGGCGATCAGCCCGGCCACTACCGACACGACGATCAGAACAAGCTTCCAGGGAGACTGTTTCATGGTCGTTCCTCAATCCCGGCGTGCGACCGCCGACCGTGCTTCACGGTCAGCGTTTAACAAATAGAATTATAAAAAGGCGAATGGGGCCTTGGGCCAGCGGCCGCGGAACCATTCGAGACGATCGTGCGCTCCCTCGCGGACTTGAAGCTCCTTTTCACCTTGCCGGCAAGGGAATCCTCATATTTTGGCCCACCAGCGGCGGAGGGCGGCCTCATGGGCGGACGCGGGGGAGTGCCTTGCCAATCCTGCTCGTGACACCTTACCTCACGAAGCCTCCGAGGCTGCTTCCAGTACCCGCGCCACGCTCGACCGGGTTAACGTCATCTTCACTCCCTTGTCATCGTCAATGCGGAGCACCACCTTGTCCTGTGCGGAATCCACCGAGATCACCGTGCCGTAGATACCGCCGGAAGTCACGATCTTGTCGTTCTTCTTGAGAGCCTCGATCATTGCCCGGCGCTTCTTTTCTTGCTGTTGCTGGGGAAGCCAGATCATGAAATAGAAAAGAAAGGGAATCGGCAAGAGCATCAAGAGCCCCGACCAGCTACTGGGATTCCCCATGTCCTGAGCGAACAGCAAGTCAACCTCGTTGAACAATCCTGGCATGATGGGGTTCCGGATGGGCTCGGTGAGGATGAGCAATAGAGGGCTCTCATCACAGCCCGCGGCATCTCTCGTCGCGAAGCCCGACCGCCCGCCGCGTCAACGTGCACTCTAACGCTTATGGTCCCAGCGCTTCAAGCGACCTCCAGACGCAACTGGACAAACCGGCCGTCAGAGATCGCCTGGCGGATCGACCTCGTAAGCCGGTGAAGGTACGTCAGGTTGTGAATCGAGGCCAGAATCGGCCCCATCATCTCCTTGGCCAGGAAGAGATGGCGAAGGTAGGAGCGGCTGAACCGGCAACACGCCAGGCACTCACAGCCCTCTTCGATAGGCCGGGGGTCGCGCGTGTGAGCGGCATTGCGCAATTTTACCAAACCTTTGTCCGTGAAACAGGTTGCATTACGGCCGTTGCGCGTCGGCATGACGCAATCAAAGAGGTCGATACCGGTAGCCACGGCATCAAGAATGTCCTGGGGCCGGCCCACTCCCATCAAGTAACGTGGCCGGTCAGCCGGCAGCAAGCCGGTCGTGACCGCAAGGGCCTGGCGAACCTCTTCGCGACTTTCTCCGACGCTCACGCCGCCGACCGCGTAACCATCGAAATCCATGTCCAAAAGCGCCTGGGCGCACCGAGCCCGAAGATCGGCATGCGCCCCGCCCTGCACAATCCCGAAGAGCGATTGACCAGGCCGGTTGTGCGCGTCCTTGCATCGCGCGGCCCAGGCAATCGTGCGATCAACGGCCTGGATAACCTGATCCCGGCTAGCCGGGAGCGCCGGACAATGATCCAGGCACATGGCCACGTCGGCCCCAAGTGCCTCCTGAATGGACATGGCGCGCTCGGGCGTCAAGTCCAATAAACGACCGTCAATGTGAGAACGAAAGGTCACGCCATGGTCCGTGATCCGGTTCCGAGCCGCCAGGCTGAAGACCTGGAATCCTCCCGAATCGGTCAGGATTGGACCGTCCCAGCCCATGAACGCATGGAGGCCGCCCAGAGCGGCGACTGTCTCTTCGCCTGGCCGAAGCGCCAGGTGATAAGTATTGGCCAGAAGCATGCGCGTTCCGGTTGCGCGGAGCTGGTCGGGAGTGAGCCCCTTGACCGTGGCCTGTGTTCCGACGGGCATGAACGCGGGTGTTTCAACCAGGCCATGGGGCGTTTCGAGCCGCCCCAACCGAGCGGCGGAAGCACGATCGAGGGCCACGGTGGTAAACCGGACAGGGCGTTCCGAATGAATCACGTTCAGTCGTTTTTCAGCTTCAGCCCCAGCGTGGTCAGCTTATCGCGCACTTCGTTAAGCGAGGTCACGCCGAAGTTCTTGCATTCCAGGAGCTCGTCGCCGCTGCGTTTGGCCAGGTCGCCCACCGTTTGAATATTCAGCTTGCTCATGCACTTGCGAGCGCGTACCGAAAGGCTGAGCTCGCTGATCGGCTTGTTGAGCAGGGCCTGAATCTCGGGCGGAACTTCCTGGGGCGGCTCGATACGATGATCGTGTGTGGGACCGGTGCGGTCGCCTCCTTCGAGTGCCATGCCCAGCCGCACTCCCTTGGAGTTCATCATCTCCTTGATCTCGGAGAGCGACGTCTCGCCGAAGTTCTTGCTGGACAGTAGCGCGACTTCGGTGGTACGGGTCAGGTCGCCCAGCGTGCGGATATTCATCTTCCGCAGGCAGTTCCGGCTGCGAACCGAGAGCTCGAAATCGGTCACGGGAATTTCCAGAAGCTGCTTGAGAACGGTGTATCCCCGCTCGGCTTCCTCGTCGTAGTACATTCCCTTGCTGGCCTGACAATCCTTGACGAAGAGCCTGGCGCGAGGATGGTTCGGATCGTGAGTCAGCACCTGGCGATAGCACTGCTCGGCTTCGCGGAAACGCATCTCGTCTTCGTACAGAACGCCCAGGTTGATCCAGGCCGCCAGCGGCACGGGCGGGCGCTCGGTGCACCGCTTGTACAGGTCGACCGCCGCGTCGTCGTTGCCGAACAGGTCGTTGATGTACGCCAGCTCGAAGAGGGCACCGTTATGATCTTTATCGAGGCTCAAGGCCTTTTCGAGCTCGGCGGCGGCCAGAGACAGCTCACCGTCGGCGGCCAGGATGGCCCCCTGCTGGAAATGATATTCGGCCGACGAGCCAACCAGCTTCGGCTGCAAGCCAGCAAGCAGTTTCCTGGCCTCATCCACATGCCCGGTACGGCGCAGGGCCCCGGCGCGATGCAGCTCGGCGCTCTTGGCGTCGTAACCCAGCTTGGCCGCGTGGGCAAAGGCCTTGGCGGCTTCGTCATACTTTTGCATGTTCTCGTACGCCAGGCCCTGGAAGAAACAAGGCCATGCCGACCTCCCCGGCGCGTTTCAGGTGATCGAGCCCCGAGGCATAACGGCCCAGGAGCACGTCGCCCACGCCCAGGCGCAAGTGTGTCTCTGGCTTGGCATCTTTCTTCTCGCGTTCGCGTATGGTCGCCACGGCGTCACGCAACGTCCGGTAGCGGGACGGATCTCGATTGAGCACTTCACGTAAGTCGGCCACCGCGGAGGTATCAAAGGGGCTGCGATCCATGATCGCGCGGACGTCGGTGGTCATCATCTCGGTCATGCTGTCAGTTCTCCCTTGCCCTCGCGGGTTTCATGGATGCCCCAAGCACCACCTCGTCACCGGGGCGGGCATCCCGCGCCATCACCAGAAGATAACCTTGGTGTGCCAGAACCCTTGTTCGACCGATCAGGATGGCACAACACCGAGAGGGCGAAACACATACAATAACAAAGTCGTGCTCGTTGTCAAAGTCCGCCGGGACAGTCGCATGCATGCCTCATGTTAGCGATCCGGCTCGGCAGTCTTGTTTATCGTGAGAGCTTCTTCCAGCTTGTCGCAGGGTATCTCACACACTCGACCATCTTTCCAGATGATCACCGGCGTTCCGGTTTGCTTGGCCACGCGAACGACCTTGCGGGCGGCTTGTCGGAACGCGGCTTCGATCTTGGTGTTGAGCGAGGGTTCGTCAATCTCATCCATGGGATGCGTCTCCCCAAGTCAGTGCGATTGATAGATAGAGCTCCGGTTGATGAAGGCACCGCGTTCCGTTGTATTCATGGACAACCAACGACGGAGGAGATTCGGATGCGTCGTAGAGCCGGAATTCGTCCATAAGCCGGCGGTAAATGTAAAACAAATTCCGCAAGCCGGCGTCGAACCGTCTTCGGATGGTTCCTTCGGGTACGCCGTGCCCACCTTGCCGTACCCGGTTGGCGACACGGGCCACCGCGAGGTCCGCGTCAGGAAGCCACAGGAAGAATAGCAGGAGGCGGTAACGAGCCGCTTTGAGGTCGCGCAGCAGTTTGACGTAGCTTCGGCCAGCCAGAGTTGTCTCGAAACCGAAATCCTGGCGCGCCGCCGACAGCTCCTCGATTCGCGTCAGCAGCAATCTGCCGGCCCGCATCGCCTGGGTCTCGGGTGCGAAGGGAGATAAACCGGCTGCGATGAGATCAGCGTTCACGAACTCCCGGCACTGAACGAAAGCGGGCAGGAATTCTGTGGCGAACGTTGTCTTACCGGCCCCATTTGGCCCCGCGATGACGTAAACGGTGGGTTGGTGGTCCGGCGTCATGAAATCTTGGTTCCCGTGTCAAGCAAGGCAGCAGGCCACAACAGGCCTCCTTCCGGTTGACCACCTCATCTCGCCGCATCCGGCGGGATGATGCTGGGCAGCTCGAGCCGGGGGCCGGACTTGCCCTTGAGGAGCTGGTGCTTGGCCTGAGTGGTCTGGCCCAGGCCGTGGATCTTGATGAAGCCCATGGCGGCCGACGAATCGTACTGGTCGCCCTCTTCGTAGGTGGCCAGCTCGTGACGGTACAAGCTGTTCTGGCTCTTGCGGCCCACGGTCATGGCGTGGCCCTTGTAAAGCTTGATCCGCACGGTGCCGGAGACGTATTGCTGGTTCGAGACCGTAAAGGCCATCAAGTCCTGGTGGAGCTGGCTGAACCAGAGGCCGTTGTAGATCAGGTCGGCGTAGGCCTGGCTCACCTGGGTCTTGAACCGGAGCGACTCCTTCGAGAGGGTCAGGAACTCGAGCTCGCGATGGGCCTCGTGCAGCAAGACCGCGGCTGGGGCTTCGTAAATCTCACGTGACTTGATTCCGACCAGGCGGTTCTCGATGTGGTCGATCCGGCCCACGCCGTGCTTGCCGGCAAGCTGGTTGAGGTCGTCGATCAGCTCGATCCCATCTTTCTCCTGGCCGTTGATGGCCACCGGCTTGCCGTGGTCGAAGCTGATCTCCACTTCCTCGGGCTGGTCGGGCGCCTCGCGGGGATCGACGGTCCACTGAAAGGTTTCCGCGGGTGGCTCGACCCAGGGGTCTTCGAGAATGCCTGCCTCGATCGACCGGCCCCAGAGGTTCTGGTCGGTGCTGAAGATCGACTTCTTGGTGGCCTCGACCTCGATGCCGTGCTTGGCGGCGAACTCGAGCTCCTGCGTGCGCGTCCACTTCCACTCGCGCACCGGAGCCACGATTTTCAGGTCCGGGGCCAGGGTCTGAAAGGTGACGTCGAACCGGACCTGATCGTTCCCTTTGCCCGTGCAGCCATGAGCCACCGCCACGGCGCCGTGCTCGCGGGCCACGCGCACCATGAGCTGGGCGATCAAGGGCCGCCCCAGCGCGGTGGCAAGGGGGTACTTGCCCTCGTAAAGCGCTCCAGCCAGAAGCGACGGCCAGACGAAATAGTCGATGAACAGGTTGCGCGCGTCCTCGGCGATTGCCTCGACGGCTCCGGTGCGAAGCGCTTTCTGACGAATCGCCTGGATATCCTGCCCCTGCCCCAGGTCGCAGGTGTAGGCGATCACGTCCATGCCGTAGGTTTCATTGATCCACTTGACGGCCACCGAGGTGTCAAGGCCGCCACTATATGCCAGTACGAGCTTCTCGCGTGCCACGGATCGTGCTTTCTTCTATGAGCCAGGGATAAAACAGAATGAACCACGGACGAATAGGATAAGCCACGGCTCATTCGCCGTTGAGTGCGAAGGCTTGCTTGAGGCAATCGAGCCCTTCTTGACCCTTGACGACGTCGGTGCCGACGTTGATGCGAATCTCGCTGGTGTTGATCAGGTTGATGTTGATCGCGCGGTCAGCGAGCGCTCCGAACATGCGGGTGGCCACGCCGGTGTGAGTGCGCATACCCACGCCGCTGACGGAGAGCTTGGCCAGGGCCGGCTCGATGGCGATCTGTCCGCCGGCGACCGGACGCACGGTTTCCGCGGCCCGGCTCACCACCTCGCGAGGCACGGTGAAAGAGAGAATCGAATCGCCGTCCTGGCTCACGTTCTGGACGATCATATCAACAAACAGACCCGCCTCGGCGATCGCGCGGAAGACCCTGGCCGCGTATCCGGGCTGGTCGGGAACGCCAAAGAGCGTAATCCGTCCTTGAGTTTCATCGAGCTCGACGCCGGCAATAACGAGGTCTTCCATCCCTTGCTCGCGAGGTTCGGCGAGCTCGGGGTCGGCCAGGGGTACGAGCTTCATGGCGCGGGCCGTCGACACGGTGGGGGAGAATATGGGCTGGGGTCGGGCGTGGACTTCGTCGAGCTGGAAAGCCTTGTGCACAGCGCGGATCGCCGGCACGCTGGAGGCTCGCTCGACCAGCACGCTGATCTTGATCTCGCTGGTCGTGATCATCTGGATGTTGACCCCGGCCGCGGCCAGGGACTCGAACATCGCGGTGGCCACGCCGGTGTGGGTGCGCATGCCCAGGCCGACGACCGAGACCTTGGAGACTTCTGCGTCGTGGGTTACCCCCTGGGCGCCAATTTCCTTGGCGGCGGCCATGGCGGCGCGGAGGGTCTCCGGCAAGTCTCCCTTGGCCACCGTGAAGCTGACCTCGGTGGTTCCCTCGGTCGCCACGTTCTGGACGATCATGTTGACCACGATGTTGGCCCTGGCGATGGTGTGAAACAGGGAATGAACCACTCCCGGTCGGTCGGGCACGCCCAGGAAAGTGACCCGGGCTTCGTCCTTGGCCAGCGCCGCGCCAGTGACGGCGACGCCCAGCCGGCGGGCATCTTCCTCGCCGACGATCCAGGTGCCGGGCGCGTCGGCCAGCGAGCTGCGGCACGTGGATGGGCACGCCGTATTTCTTGGCGAATTCGATCGACCGGGAATGCATGACACCCGCGCCGAGGCTGGCCAGCTCGAGCATCTCGTCGTAGCTGATCCGGTCAATCTTGCCGGCCTCGGGAACGATACGCGGGTCGGTCGTGTAAACACCGTCCACGTCGGTGTAGATCTCGCAGGCGCTGCGCCAGCACGGCAGCCAGGGCGACGGCCGTGGTATCCGAGCCGCCGCGGCCGAGGGTTGTGATGTTGTAATTCTCATCGACGCCCTGAAACCCGGCCACGATCACAATCTTTCCCTCGGCCAGCGCCTGGGCCATGCGGTCGTTCGAGATGTTCTTGATCCGGGCCTTGGTGTGAAAACTGTCGGTCACCAGGCCGATCTGGGCCCCGGTGAAGCTGATCGCCGGGACGCCCAGGCTTTCGATGGCCATGGCCATGAGCGCCACGCTGACCTGTTCGCCCGTGGACAGAAGCATGTCCATCTCTCGTGCAGGAGGCCGGTCGGTGATCTCCTTGGCCAGCGCGACGAGTTCATCGGTAGTGTGCCCCCGCGCTGAGACCACCACCAGCACTTGCTCGCCCCGATGATGCGCCTGGATCGCCCGCCGCGCCGCGGCCAGAATCTTGTTCGAATCGGCGACGCTTGTCCCACCAAACTTCTGCACAAGCAATGACAACTTTATTAGCTCCTGCTCACTCTTCCTCGATGGTGCTGGCCACGCCCCGCCGGCTTCAAAGTGAATTAACCCGCGGTTCCGCTCTCACGTCCGGTTTCGGCTGCCTCAATCACCGACTCGTCGTCTCGCGGTCGAGTGATGGGCGGAAATAGAGAGCCAACCTCGCAACGAAAGCCAGGGATCACATCCTCGCCCGAGAGCACGTCATCCTGATGCAAGCGACTCGCTGAGCCGTCGCTACGATAAACTGAGACCGTTCGAGACTCGGGGTAAATCACCCAGACGAGTCTCACGCCCGCCTTCTGATAATCTTCGAGTTTCTCGTCAAGCTCCGGGGCGAGGTCATTAGGAGAGACCACCTCGACGGCCAGGTCCGGCGCGATCCGAATGTATCCCGCGGGCAACACATCGCCCGGAAGGCGTCCTGCGCGGATGAACGAGACATCGGGCCTTCGGACCAATTTAGGAGCGTGTGCAAAGCACTGGTAACCATTGTCAGCCGGCCAGACCCAGCCCAGGTGATGTTCTTCGCAGAACCAATCGAGGCGTGAGTGTAATCTTCCACCAATCCAGCTCGATTCCGCTCCCATGTTTCGCTCCACGAGCCGGCCGTTAACCAACTCATAAGCCTTGCCATCGGGCATGGCGAGCAAGTCTTCAGGAGTGTATCGTGTCTTGTTCTCGGTCGCGATCGCCACGCTCATCACTAGGCTCCCGTGCACCGGCCTGGAAACCAATGTTCGCTCACTATTCTAGCGTCGGTGTGCTGGCCTCGCGAGGCGGGCTCAAGCTGGGTTCGCCTTGGGCAACGATCGAGTCGTCGAAGCGCCAGACCATGGTGACGGAAAAGTTAAGCACGAAGACTTCTTGAGTTTGCATAAGCGAATCCTTTCGTGATGCGTGTCAGAAGTGGCGGCCGTCCTCGACGAGATCGCGGACGCTGATGCCTTCACGGAGTGTGTTACCCTTGCTGAAGGCTTTCAATTCCTCGATGACCTGCCGCACATCGGGCTTGGGCGTGGCCCCGGCGACGGGCACCAGCCGGGCCACCGGTTTGCCATGCTTCGTGATGGTGAATTCCTCCCCCTGAGCTACCCGCTCAAGGAGTTGGGGCAGGTGGGTCTTGGCCTCGAACGATCCGACGGATTCCATGAACATTCTCCTGTGAGGTTTCAACGAGTTTAAACCAGTCTACCCGGAGCCATCCCTTTTACGAGCCGCAAGTCACCAGATGCATCCATTTGCCTCGGCTGGCCATTAAATGTAAATTGGCCAGGCAAGCACTCAGTTTGCATGGATGATGAAGTCTTGTGCCGAAATCAAGACCGGAGATGCGTTGTGTTCTCGAATGTCCCGTTTTGCTGGGTTTCCTGTTTCTGAAGATGAAATCGAAACCATGTTTGGGACCGTCGGCTTTTACTCCGAGCGCCGAGTTGTCGGCTTGTCGGTAGGAGTGCACGGAGCCAAAATGAAACAAGCACCGCTCGCAGAACTGTCTAAACATCTGTCATTCTTGCCATGTCCACCTACCCGATCGAGCTGAAACTGACAGGCCGCACCGTTCTGGTGGTAGGGCTGGGGCCGGTGGGCCGGCGGAAAGCGGAGGCACTCGGCGCCACGGGTGCCCGGGTGGTCGGGGTCGATCCGGCGGCCGGGAGTCTTGATCGGTCGCTCGGTCGAGGGATCGAGGTGCTCAGCGAGCCGTATCGGGCTGAACTGCTCCACGGGGTGAGCTTGGCGGTCGCGGCCGGGCCGCCCGAGGTCAACCACCAGGTGGTGGCCGATGCCAGGAGAGCCGGCGTCTGGGTTTGCTCGACGAGCGATCCTGACGCGGGGGATTTCACCATCCCCGCCGTCTGGAAGTCCGGGCCGCTGACGCTCACGGTGTCGACGTCTGGAGCGAGCCCGGCTCTCGCGGCCGCCTTGCGCGATCAGGCCGCCGCGGCACTTGGGCCGGCCGCCGCCGGTTTAACTGCTCTGGTGGCCGAGCTCCGCCCGATCGTTCTCGAACGCCTATCCAACCCCCTGGCCCGGCGCCGGGTCATGCGCGAATGGGCTCATCCCCGGTGGCTTTCTCTTTGGATCGACCAGGGCCCTGACGCCGTGCGCCAGGCGCTCTGGCAACGAATTGAAGACGAGGGTATGTGATCGTCTGACCATTATTCGTGCCTTCCCGATCTTGCCCGATCAGTCGCGTCGATCCATAATGCGGTCGAGGCGAAGAGTCGCAGGATGGCAGTTTCCCAGATGGGGGAAAATCTCGCTGGAACGATGGTGCTCCAAAAGTGGCCAAGGCGCTTCGATCAGAGCCTACCCTTCGTGATCCTGAGCCAGGCGCCGGCCCAGGTTGTCGGGATTGAACCGAGGAAAAGAGACGGATCGTGAAAATCTCAGTAATCGGAACAGGATACGTGGGCCTGGTTCAAGGAACGTGCCTGGCCGAAAGTGGTAATGATGTGATTTGCATCGACAAGATCGCGGCCAAGATCGAGGGCCTGAAGCAAGGCAAGGTTCCGATTTACGAACCGGGCCTCAGCGAGCTGGTGCATCGCAACCAGCGCGACGGCCGCCTGACGTTCACGACCGACCTGTCCGAGGGTATCGCCGAAGCCGAGATCGTGTTCATCGCCGTGGGAACTCCCCAGGCTGATCACGGCGGCGCCGACCTCTCCGGCGTCTGGGCGGTCGGCCGCCAGGTGGCCGAGTGCCTGCGCTCGCCCAAGATCGTTGTGATCAAGAGCACGGTGCCGGTGGGAACCAATTGCGAGCTCGCGCGCAGGATGAGTGAGGTTACGCGAGTTCCGTTTGACGTGGCCAGCAATCCTGAATTTCTCAAGGAAGGAGCGGCGATCGAGGACTTCAACAAGCCTGACCGCGTCGTAGTCGGGGTCAGGAAGCCCGAGGTTGGCGACCGGCTGCATGCGCTTTATGCCCCCTTCCTGCGTACTGACCGGCCCTTTCTGGTGATGTCGCCTGAAAGTGCCGAGATGACCAAGTACGTGGCCAATTGCTTGCTGGCCACCAAGATCAGCTTCATCAACGAGATGGCCAACCTGTGCGAAGCCTACCAGGCCGACATCAACGACGTGCGCCGCGGCATCGGCCACGATCAACGAATCGGCTTTCATTTCCTTCATCCCGGCGTAGGCTACGGCGGAAGCTGTTTCCCCAAGGACATCCGGGCCGTCATTCACATGGCCCAGTCACGGGGGTTGCCGGCGCGAATGATGGAAGCCGTCGATGAGGTGAACGAGGCTCAGAAAGACGTGCTCTTCCACAAAATCGAGTCTTACTTTGCTGGGTCGATACGCGGCAAGACCATTGCGATCTGGGGTCTTGCCTTCAAGCCGCGTACCGATGATATACGCGAGGCGCCCGCACTGGTCTTGATTGATTCATTGCTCCAGGCCGGGGCGCACCTCCGCGTGCACGATCCCGAGGCGCTCGCGAATGTGCGGGCCCTCTATGGCGACCAACTGACTTATTGCGACCGTCCTTATGGAGCACTTGAGCAGGCTGACGCCCTGGTCATTGCCACCGAGTGGAACGAGTTCCGCAACCCCGATTTCGAGATCATGGCCCGGCTGCTTCGTCAGCCGGTCGTCTTCGACGGCCGCAACGTGTTCGACCCCGCGCGGATGAGCGCGCTGGGGTTCACCTATCACGGCATGGGTAGACAGACCGTACCGCCAGCATTCGATTCGAGCGCGAAGTGACCGCGAATCACCGGTTCGCTGTCATGGCGCGTCCACCGGAGCTGGTTCCTGGCGGGTTGAATCCCAGTACCAACTCGCGTTGTCGCCGGATTGCTTGGACCGGCAAAGTGCAGCGCCGGCCCAGTTGAGCAGCTCTGCGGGGGTGGTCTGGGCCGGGTCAAGGGAAACTGCAACTCCCACGCTGGCGGTGACCGAGACCTTGCGGCCACGCTCAACCAAGTTGAGGCCACGAAGCTCCTCGCGGAATCGCTCGACCAGCCTCAGAGCCGCGCTCAGATCGCAATCGGGCGCCACAACCGCGAACTCTTCGCCGACATGACGGGCGGCCAGGTCGCTGGCGCGCACCGTGCGTACCAGGCTTGCAGCCGCCTGCCGCAACACCTCGTCACCAGCCGCCTTGCCGTGCATGTCTTTGATTGACTTGAAATGGTCAAGGTTGCAGAGTACTACCGCCAGGGGCGTCCGCCGACGCCGGCAGGCCTCCCACGCCCAGAGCAAGTGGTCATCGAGCACTCCGCGATTGGCAAGGCCCGTCAAACCGTCGAGCCGCGACCGCTTCTCCAGCATCGTGAGCAAGAGCACCGTGCGCATCGCCGTGCGAACTCGCGCCAGTAGCTCGGCCCCTGCGAACGGCTTGCACATAAAATCAACGGCGCCCAGATCGATTGCTCGTGTTCGCTCGACCGGAGAGGCGAGATCGGCGTAAAGCAAAACGGGTATCGCCTCGGTGGTATGGTTCTGCTTCAGCTGCCGGAGCAGTTCCTCTCCGCCGAGGGTCGGCAACCGCAACTGGGCCAAGATCACGCTCGGCTGAAAGGTTGGGATCGCGCCCAGAGCCGAGATGACATCGCAGGCCTCGAAGACCTCCATCTGCCCGGCTTTCAACTCGTTGCGCAACCATGACCGTTCGCTCACGGAAGGCTCAACCAGAAGCACTCGGCGGGGCACCTCGATGATATCCGCCAGGGCAGAATACCCGTGAGAGAGCGCGGGAGCTCGCAGTCCCCCCGCATCCGCGCTTTTGAGACTTCCGGCAGTTCGTGAAGGCGCTCCATCACCGTGGAATCGCTCCGGAGCGGGGCTTGACTTCGAAGGGGATATCATCATGATCTCCTGAACACCAGGGGCACGCCTCGTCCGGCCAAGCTCACCCTGACCAGTGACAAGACGCGGGACGGTCTCTCTGTTCCTGGGCCGTAGTCTGATGAGGCGGCGGATGGAAAACCAAACGTCGCGTTCGCAGACGCGTCGCCTGGTCGGGACATGTCTTTCCTCTGTGATAACTCTAGTACAATGCTGGAGTGACACGGTGCGAGCGAGTTACCCCCGCCGTGTATCTTTGCTGCCCTACGCGTTGCCTTTGAGCAACCGCGGGTCTTTACAGGCGTATTATCACGGCAGCTTGTGCGAAGAGGCCCTCGGCTCGGGGTGCAGCCAGGCATCATTCCGATCGGGAGAGTGATTCTTCGTGAGATCCAGAGCCTCTGCGTTCCAGGCGTCGGCCAGGGGGGAGAGTCCGACCCGGGCACAGAAATCGGCCAGTGTGCCATAGGCAGAAGGTTCATCGAGATGAGCGAACGCGGCGTCGAGCTTCGGGCTCAAAGTAAGCGGGTCGAGAAGCTCGCGGATGCGGCTGACAGTGACTGCCTCTTTTTGAGCCTCCTCGGCTCGGTTCAGGATTCGGAGGGCTCTGGCCAGCCGGTAGTGGGTCCGCCAGTCGTGCGGCAATACCTCCAGGGCCGCTCGGAAGGCCGTGATGGCCTGGTCGGGTTGATGGTCGTACTCGAGATCCCAGCGGCCCCGCAGCCGCCAGTAACGGGCGTCTCTCATGGCGGCCGGCCAGCCTTCGAGAAAGACCCGGCCCCGGTCGGGCTCACCCGCGTCGGCCAGGGCCGTCACGAGCGCCTCGCGAACTCCCTCGTGGTCGGGATGGCGCGCCAGCAGATCGATCAATCGGTCCAGCCGCGCCTGGCGGCTCGGATCGTCCGCGCGTGGTTCCGAGCCGATCCGCCGCAGATACGCCACTTCGGCGTCGATATCAGTGGGATCGGCTTCGGTCCAGCGCTTCAGGGTAGACCGGGCCAGGTCGTCGGGCACTTCGGTCAGGGTCAGGAACGTCAGCTCGCGGAGCAGCGCCAGACGCGACTCGGGCGTAACCTCATCGAGCGCCTTCCAACCCAGATCGAAGGCATCGATCGTCCGGTCTTCGACGCGCATGATCTCCAGCATCAGGAGCCATGCATCCGCCTGACCGGGCATCGCCGCGATGCTTTTCCGCAGCGCCCGCTCCGCATCCGCGGCCCGGCCCAGAGCCAGGCAAGCCCGTCCTTCGCCAAGGTGGGTCAGCCCGGTCGCCGTAGGCGTGTCGTTGATCCGCCGCCAGAGGCGCAGCGCCGTGGCCCAATCTTTGACCTGCTCTGCGGCTTCGGCTTGAGCACGCAGTTGCACCCGATCGACCGGACCAAACATCCGCAAGAGCACCAGCAGACCGGACCCGCCGGCCAGCACCAGCCCCCAGACCCACGGTGGAAACCCAAGCCAGCGTTTCGAGCGCGGCTGCCGTGACGCCGACCGCCGAGATGACGGGTTCGCTCGCGGCGACGGAGACGAAGAAGGACGACGCGGCATGGGATGGTTGGTTTCCAGTGGAGTCAGTCAGCTCACATTCTGTCAGAGCCGCTCGCAAGCTACAATTATCCTGCCCAACGGCAAGGCCGCCGAAAACCCCGAAATGGATGCGATTGGCCACAGCGACCTCCAAATTGTTTCTCTGGTCAATCGATTACCTGGAGAACGGAACCGCTCCTTTGGTCTGAAACGGGGAACCACACTTCATGGAATTCAATCGCTTCGACGTTTCAGCCAAGGAATTGGTCTGGGACAACCCCGCGGCGTGGCTGGAACGATTCGCGTTCGGCCCGCGCGGACCGGTTGAGATCATCGACTCCGACATCACGACGCTCACCGCCGCCGCCGACAAGGTGCTCAAGGTGAGCGGGCCTGATCCCTACTTGGTCGATCTCGAGCCCCATTCCTACCATGATGCGAGCCTGACCCGAACGCTATGGTTCCGGCAAGTCGCGCTGGACTACCGTCACGACCTGCCGGTGCTCACCGTCTTGGTGCTATTGTGCAAGGAGGCCAACTCGCCCGGCTTGACTGGCACCTATGAACGTCAGGTACCAGACGGATGGCTCACGAATCGGTATCATTACAGGGTAGTGCGGCTCTGGCAGGAGAATCCCGAAGATTACCTGACCGCCGAAGTCGGACTGGTCCCCTTGGCACCACTGACCAACGTGGCGGAAGTCGACTTGCCCGAAGTCGTGCGGCGGATGGCCGGCCGGATCAACGTTGAGCCCCGCCCGAGGGCAGCCAAGCTCTGGACTGCGACGTATCTACTGATGGGAGTGCGCTATCCGGATGACGTGGTGAATCAACTCCTGGAAGGGATCCAAACGATGCGAGAATCGAGTACCTATCAAGCGATCTTGAGGGAAGGCCGTCAGGAGGGAAGGGTCGACGGAGAACAGAAACTCTTGCTTCGGATGGGAACCAAGCGGTTCGGTAAGCCGAATGCCGCGACCGTCGCTGCGATCGAGGCCGTAAGGGACATTGATCGGCTCGAAAACCTCGGCGAAAGAATCCTTGACCCGGGCATCCGCGACTGGGATGGACTCTTGCGCACGCCGTGATTTGATACGAGATGTGTGTCGGTCTGGGAAACCCGCCCGTGAAATCCTACAATAGGTCGTGGTCGGCACGCGTGACTGCCCGGCCGTGTTGGAATGACGATCCGACCGTCGAGGCGAGCTTGCTCACGCCGTTTTGGCGCCCTGGAACCAGGTGATCTGAACAGCGCGGCGCGGGAGCGCCCTGACATGGACCGGTTGAAAGTTCTCTGTTTCGCGGGGACTTATGGCCTGGCACTTCTGGCCGAGCTTTCACGGCTGGTGGTTCGCAGTCCGCTCAGGTGGTATCTGACGGTCGCGCTCACTGCCGTGGGATGGCTGGTGCAGACGGTCTTTCTGGCCAACCTGGCACTCAAGGAGCCGATGATTCTGCCAGTGACCACGGCGTTCGATTCGATGATGGTTCTCTCCTGGATCCTCGCGCTCATCGGCCTTTACCTGATGGTGCACTGGCCCCGTCAGGTCGCCGTCGGCCTGTTCGTGCTGCCTCTCGTCCTGGGACTTGTGGTGGCGGCGGGCTGGTTCGCGCCCGAGAGTCTGACTGGATTGTGTGGGGCGGGACAACCGTCTTCTGGGGGTCGGTTCATGGCATTTTCCTGCTCGGAGGTGCCGTTTTCACCTGCCTGGCCTTCGCCACCGGACTGATGTACCTGGCCCAGATGCGCAGGCTCAAGTCAAAGCGTCCCTCGCGGTTCGGTCTGGTATTGCCCAGCCTCGAGCAGTCCGAGCGGGTCAATCGTGGGGCGATCACGATCGCCTTTCCCTTGTTGACATTCGGGCTCTTGATTGGCGTGGTTCTGAGCTTGGGCGCTCATGGCACAGGTGCCCGCGGCGGTGGAATCGCGCACAATCTCAGTTGGACTGATCCAAAGGTTGTCAGCGCCCTGGGAATGTGGCTGGTCTTCGCCTGTTTGGTCCACGCCCGCTTCCGGCCGGCATTACGGGGGCGCAGCGTGATGATGCTGACGATCGTGGCCTTTGCGTTCCTGGTGTTCACCTGGGTCGGCATTGAGGCGCTCAACCTGCCCACGGCCCATGGCGCCGCCGGTACGGCGGGGAGTGCGCCATGAGGTTGCTTGCCGTCGGGGTCGATCACCGCTCCGCGCCGGCCTCAGTGCGCGAAGCGTTGGCTTTCGAGGGCCCCAGGTGTGCCCAGGGGCTGGAATCCCTGGCACAGACCTTTCCAGGCAACGAATTTGTGATCCTTTCGACCTGCAACCGGGTTGAGATCTATGCCGCTGGTACCCTCCAGACCGTTCCTGAAGCCGATTTGCTGAGCGATTTCCTGGCCAACGTTCACTCCATCAAGCCGGAGGTTTTCACGGGCCACCTGGTGGGCTATCACGACGAAGGCGCAGTGGGCCACCTCTTCCGCGTCGCCTCTAGCCTGGAAAGCCTGGTGCTCGGCGAGGGGCAGATCCTGGGCCAGGTTCGAGAAGCTTACCGCGCGGCGATCGAGCGCAAGACGATCGGGCCGATCTTCCACACGGTCTTTCAAACGGCCCTCAAGGTGGGCAAGAAAGTTCGCGAGCGGACGGGCATGGACCAGGGCAAGCTCTCGGTCGCCAGCGTGGCCGTCGACCTGGCCCGGGAGGTTTTTGACACCTTCGCCGACAAGACAGTACTCGTGATTGGCGCAGGCAAGATGGGCGACCTGACCCTCCAGCATCTGCGGGCCCTGAACCCCGGCCGGATCCTGATCACCAATCGCAACCCCGACCGGGCCCAGGCCGCCGCCGCCCGCTGGAACGGTTCTTCGATTCCCTTTGAACGCCTGGGCCAGGCCCTGATCGAGGCCGACCTGGTGGTCAGCACCACGGCCGCCGCCGCGCCAGTGGTCACGCTCGACCAGTACGTCCGTGTTCAGCGCGCACGCCGAAATCGCTTGTCGCTGATCCTCGATATCGCCATCCCCCGCGACTTCGACCCGAGGATCGGCGACCTCGACCAGGTCACCCTGTATCACGTGGACGACCTTTGCGCCCAGGCCGATCAGAACCGTCTTCGGCGTCAAAAAGGAATCGATCCGGCGCTGGTGATTGTCGAACAGGAAACCGCCGCTTGCTATGCGACGCTTCGCCACCAGCAGGCCGCCGGCCTCTTGCTCCAGCAACTGGGCAACCACGCCGACCAGATCCGCCAGCGCGAGCTGACGGCTCTCTTCGCCAGTTGCCCCGAACTGAACGAAGCCAACCGCGATGCCATCGCCCACATGGCCATGCGCCTCCAGAACCAGTTCCTCCACCACCCCCGCGCCGCCGTCCGCTCGGCCGTCACCGAATCGAACCACGACCACCCCCACCCTCTCCTCACTGCCGTCCGCCACCTCTTCGGCCTGGGCGACCCGCCCCACTCCAGCTCGATCAAGAAAATGAGCTGAAGGCGTGGTTCAAACCATGACGCGAAGCAGGACAAGGACTTGATCAACCTCGATCGCCCTTCTCTTCACTTTCGTCGGTGTTTAGGGCCCGGATCCGGATTCTTCCAGGTTCAGCCGTAATTACGGCAGCACGTACGCGCTTCGGTAGCCTCCCGTGCAGAGAGTCGCCGTCACTCTTGCGTCAATGGTCACGGAAGACGCATTTCCTCTGCTTTCCGACGCATGCTCATGCGGCTCATGGTCCGATCAAGCGGCCGAAACAGCGCGGGATCGCGACTGGTTCGCCTCGTGGTGTCCGCGATGCATTCCGAACGACAGCGCCTTTCAACGCGGAAGGCGTATCTAAATGCATCGCACGTTGGAGGAATAGCAGAGAATCCTGGGAGAAAATGGGCATCGGCTCGGTGGGATAGTATAATCGGCGCTTCATCCACGGCTTCATGCGGGCGCGGTCTACCGCCGGAGGGCGATGCCATGAAAAGCGCCGATGCTGACTGTAATCTCCTCTTCGGTGTGATTGCACTGCAAACCGATGCGGTCACGCGGACGCAATTCGTCGACGGCTGTGCCCTTTGGGCCAGCCAAAAGGAACGCTCACTTGCGGACGTATTCGCGGAGCGGGGGTGGATCACGGCCGAGGATCGGGCAGACGTGGCGCGGCTGGTCGATCGCAAGCTCCGCCGCCACAACGGAGATGTCTGCGCCAGCCTGGCCGAGGTCACCAGCGATGCAGTCCGGCAATCGCTGGCGCATTTTGACGACTCCGAGGTCCGCCGATTGATCGACAGGACCGAGCCGCCCGAAGGCCATGTCCTGATCTCGACGATCGACTACATACCCGAAACTCACGAGCGCGATTCGCTGACCCGCCTCCATGCGCAAGGAGGCATTGGCCAGGTCTGGCTGGCGCGACACCGACCTCGGCCGCGAGGTGGCCCTCAAGGAATTGCGACCCGAGCAGGCGAATAATCCGGTCGTCTGGTCCCGCTTCCTGGAAGAGGCCAAGATCACCGGCCAGCTCGAGCACCCCAACATCGTCCCGGTCCATGAGCTCGTGCGGACCGGCGAGGGCCGCAAACCGTTCTACACAATGCGGTTCGTCAAGGGCCGCACGCTCTCGGAGGCGATCAACGGGTTCCATCATCGCCGCGTAGAGGCCAAGTTCGACCCGCTCGAATTCGGGGCGCTCCTGGGGGCCTTCCTCGGGGTCTGCAACGCCATCGCTTATGCCCATAGCCGCGGTGTGATCCATCGCGATCTCAAGCCGCAGAACGTGGTCCTGGGTGATTATGGTGAAGTCATCGTGCTCGATTGGGGACTGGCGAAGCTCGTGGAACGTCCGGAGGAGACACTCACCCCGGCGGTCGCCCTGGCGCCCGACGCCGATCGCGGCGAGACGGTTGAGGGCCAGATTCTGGGCACTCCGGCTTATATGAGCCCCGAGCAGGCCGAGGGGCGTTTGGACAGTGTTGACCGCCGCTCCGATATTTATGGCCTGGGTGCCATCCTCTACGAGATCCTCGCCGGACAGCCGCCTTTTGGCGGCGACGGAATCGCCGACGTGCTCCGCAAGGTCGCCACCGACGCACCAGCCCCGCCGCGGTCGCTCTGCCCACCAACGCCGCCGCCGCTGGAGGCCGTTTGCCTCAAGGCGCTGGCCAAGCGGCCCGCGGACCGCTATGCGTCGGCTCGCGACCTGGCCGACGAGGTCCGTCATTACCTGGCCGACGAGCCGGTTTCGGCCTATCCCGAGCCGGCGATCGCCAAACTGTCTCGATGGGGCCGTCGGCACCGCACACTGGTCGCCGCGGCGTCTCTCTTGCTGATCACTGCGGTTGCAGGCCTGTCCGTCGGTACGGTGCTTCTGAGCCAGGCCAACGCCCGCACCGAGCGGCAACGCCAGCTCGCCGAAGTCAGTTTTCAAAAGGCCGAGGCCAACTTCCGCAAGGCGCGCGAGGCCGTCGACGAGTACTTCACCAAGGTCAGCGAGAGCAAGCTCCTGAACGTACCCGGCTTGCAGCCGTTGCGCAAGGACCTGCTGGAGTCAGCCAGGAAGTATTACGAGCAATTCCTCCGCGATCGTGGCACGGACAGGACGGTGCGTGCCGACGCGGCCCAGGCGTGGTACCGCCTCGGGCTCATCGAGAGTGAAGTCGGCACCGAGGCCGAGGCAGCCAAGAGACTCCAGCAAGCTGTGGCGATGTACGAGGCCCTGGCCCGAGATTACCCCGGCGAGCTTAATTACTCCTACAGACTGGCGATCGCCCTCAACGACCTGTCGAACCGGCAGTACATGCTCGGTCTCGACTCGGATGCCCTGCGGACGATGCAGCGCAGCATCGAGATCCGCAGACACGTCGCCATGGAGAATCCCCGGGTCCCCGATGGCCAGAAGGGGCTGGGTACCAGCCTCATGAACTGTGGTTATCTTCTGGAACGAACCGGGCGGGCAGCCGAGTCGATGCCGCTCTACAACGAGGCTCGCGACCTGTACGAACGCCTGATCCGCGATCACCCTGATGTCGCCGACTATCGCCACCGGCTCTCCACAGTGTTCAGAAACATCGCCGGTCTTCACGAGAAATCCGGGCGCCTCGACGAGGCTTTCAAGGCAGCGGGGAGTTGCCGGGACCTCCTGGAAGGGGTCGTTCGCGATCATCCGGAAGACCTGAACTTCCGGTACAGTCTCGCCTGGACAATGCACTGGATCGGCTCGTTCCATCACTTTCGGACCGACCGGCACGCTGAGGCGATTCCTTACTATCGCCGGGCGATCGAGCTTCTCGAGCGACTTGTGCGTGAGAACCCCGAAGTGAGGACCTATCCACCGACACTGGCCAACACCTACTGTTACCTGGGACAGGTTCTGCGTGAGGCTGGTAACGAGCCTGAAGTCTCGGACTTGTCACGGAAGGCGCTCGCGTTGTTCGAGCGGATCGACAAGGAAGGCCTGGCAAAACCGTACGATATCGCTTGTCTCCGTTCCCTCTCGAGCGACCTGGTGAGATCGATCGGGAAGGACCCAGCGGCTGTCGAGCGATCGCGTCGCCTGACCGATCAGGCCATGGAAGCGCTGCGGCAGGCGGTCGACGGCGGATATCGGGATCTCGCCTGGATCTCAATTGATCCTGACCTGGAGCCGCTGCGGTCGCGCGACGACTACAAGGCTCTGATCGCCGAAATCAAGGCCAAGTCCGCCTTGTCCAAGAAGCCCGAGGTAACGGCCGCGAGCCCCTGACTCCTTGTCTAACACAACCCGGTGAGCTGCTGTAAGCGGCAAGGCTGAATCATAATCGAGATTCTACCGCGAAGACTTCGCCTTTCTGAGCAGAAAGCGCACTGCTGAACGAGCGGACAGAATTCCGTCGCTATTGGGCTCTTCGCCTTAGCCTAGTAACCGAGAGCCGCGTTACATGCGTCGGTCCGACTCAACCGACGCCGCTTCGGTCAATGTGACGAATGGCATTAGCTTAAGCGTTTCCTCACCAGGTTGCTGAGCGGGCCCCCCCAGTGTTTCGGCTCCGAGGAGCACGGTCGCCGTTCGCGACGTGGCTAAAGCTACCGCCATTCGTAGCCCCGCCCCAGACGCAGGCGTCAAGGAGTAGTTTCATGACGCGCTTTCGATCGTCAGCGGCTCGATCCGCTCATGGCCGACGTGTCGTCGCGCATAGACCAAGCAGGCTTGGACGTCCTCCTTTTGCAGGCAGGGATAGCCTTCGAGGATCATCTCGGTTGTATCTCCGGCGGCCAGCATGCCCAGGACATGCTCGACGGTCAGCCGCCGACCCCTGACGATCGGCTTGCCGCCAAAGATCTTGGGATCGATCATGATCCGGCCCAAGAGTTCGAGCTGGCTCATCGGTTTGGCTCCGAGCATCGCCTGGCAGGTTGGACGCAACGGCCACAAACAACATTCTACCCGAATGTCGTTTGCTGGCCAGGCTACCATCTCCGTTCAGGAAGAAAGCTCTAGCGTTCAGTTGCCTTCTGGCAGGCTGAACGCCACGAACGCGTCGCCCGCCTTCGTTTGCAGCTTGCCGGCGCCGCCGGCCGCGATGACGACGTACTGGCGGCCGTTCACCTGGTAGGTCGAAGGGGTCGCGTAGCCCCCGGCCGGGAGCGGGTGTTCCCAGAGCAGTTGCCCGGTCTGCTTGTCAAAGGCGTGGATGCGTTCGTCCTTCGTGCCGGCGATGAACACCAGGCCGCCGGCAGTCACGATCGAGCCGCCGAACGTTTCGGTGCCGGTTCGCGGGATGCCGCGGGCGGTCAGTTCCACATGCTCGCCGAGCGGAACCTGCCAGGCGAATTCGCCCGTGTTCAGGTTGATCGCGTTCAAGACGCCCCAGGGCGGCTTGATCGCCGGATAGCCCTCGTGGTCGAGGAACTGTCAGGTAGCCCGTGGTGCGTGTAGGGCCCGTACCTCGGCGTGTCTGCCGGCCTTGGCTTCGACGAGCGTGATGATGTTCGGCACGTTGTTCGAGTTGACGTAGAGCAAGCCGGTCGTCGGGTCGAACGAGGCCCCGGACCAGTTCGCTCCGCCGTGGAAGCCGGGGATGACGACGGTCCCTTGCAGGCTGGGCGGGTTGAAGGCCGGCCCGCCCCGGATCTTGCGCAGTCGGGCGAGAACCGATGCGCGGTTGGCCTCGCCGATGTCGGTGACGTTCGTCTCATCGAGAAACTGCGCGGAGAATGGCGGCGGCTTGACCGGGATCGGCTGCGTCGGCGATGCCTGTTCGCCGGGGACGTCGGAGGCGGGCACGGGTTGCTCCTCGACGTCGAAGAGCGGCTTGCCCGTCTCGCGGTCGAACAGGAAGACATAACCGGTCTTCGTCACCTGCGCGACGGCGTCGACCTTCTTGCCGTCGTGAGTGACCGTGACGAGGTTGGGATAGACCGGCAGGTCGTGGTCCCACAGGTCGTGATGCAGCGTCTGAAAGTGCCAGACGCGCTTGCCCGTCCTGGCGTCGAGCGCGATCGTGCAGTTCGCGAACAGGTTGTCGCCGTGCCGGTCGCCGCCGTAGAAGTCGAAGGCCGCCGATCCGAGCCCGGCGAAGACCAGGCCGCGATCTACGTCGACGCTGAACCCGCCCCAGGCGTTCGCCCCGCCCCGGTCCTTCCAGGAATCGCCTTTCCACGTCTCGTTTCCGAACTCTCCCGGACGGGGCACGGTGCGGAACCGCCAGACCTCCTTGCCGGTGCGGACGTCGAACGCTCGGATATCCCCCGGCGCGGCGATGCCGGGCCCTTCGCCGCAGGAGACTGCCGACGATGATCGTGTCGTTCCAGATGGCCGGGGCCGACGTCGGCCCATAGCTCAGCGCGGCGACCTTCGGGTCGAGCTCCTTGCGGAGATTGCGGATACCTCCGTCGCCGAACTTCGGGTCGAGCTTGCCGTTCCTCGCGTCCAGCGAGAACAACCGCCCGTCCGACGTGCCGTGAATGATCCGCCGCTCGCCGTCGGGCTTGCCGTCGGACCAGTAGGCGCAGCCGCGGTTGACGCCGCCGGACGCCGGCTGGTGCTGGAACGGATGATCCTTGAGGGGATCGAACTGCCAGAGCTCCTTGCCGGTCGCTGCGTCGAGGGCCACGACGCGGAGATATCCGGTGGTGACGTACATCACGCCGTCGATCACGATCGGCGTGCACTCGATCGTCTTGCCCGTCCGGCCTTCGAGCTCCCCGCGTGTGGTACGTCCAGGCCGGCTTGAGCCGCTTGACGTTCTCGCGGTTGATCTGATCCAGCCTGGAATACCGCATGCAACCGGGGTCATTCCCCACCCCCGGCCAGTTGACCGTTTCCCCGGTCTGACCCGCACCGCGGCCGGCGAACACCAGCAGGCAAAAGACCGTAATCAAAACCAAACGCATTGCGGACCTCCGGAGATGGGTGAAGAGGAAACTCCAAAATGTGAGCCGCCTTGGCCATCGGAATCTGTCGAGACCTTCCTCTGCTCAGCCCCCGCGATCCTGCGTCGGAAGTCAACCGCGAGTCTTGGCTGGCAGGAAAGGTCGATCGCCCGTCAGTCTAACATCCCGGGCGGTGCGGTTTTAGGGTACGCCACACCAAATCATAATGACTGCTTTCTTGAATGATCCGCACTGGTCTTTTTTTGTGTCTTTCGCGTACTTCGTGACGACTACTCCCGTCCCCTTCATCCCTTCGTGGTTCCATTGTCGCCCCTGCGGTCGTGGGCCAGAGTCACTGAAGCCGGACCCGAAGACCAGCAACCAGTTTATCCTGGTTACCCCCCAACGATGAAGGAGGGCCTGTCAACCGGACTGCTGGTTTGCTAGAATGATCGATGGCGGAGCCGCTCGCAAGAGGGGATGATATCAGGCTTTGGTGGTCTCGCAGTGCCTGTTAGCGCACGTGCGTGGCTTTTTTCATGTCCCGCTAACCCCAAGCTTGTTGATTGACCCATTAGCCGACCGGAGCCTTCGGCTCAAACCGCTCGACGGCAGAGATCCTATGATGAACATGAGTATCGCATGACAAGTCACCTGTGGCAGATCCGGCAGCGGAGCGCGGAGCTGCTGCGAGCCAACGAGGCCTTGGCGGTGGAGATCCGCGAACGCCGAAGGATCGATCGAGCCCGCCAGGCCCTTAGTCGCTGCAACCATGTCCTGATCCGGGCCGGCGACGAGCCCCAATTCCTCCGAGAGCTCTGCCACGTCATCGTCGAGATCGCTGGTTATCGCCTTTGCTGGGTTGGCTATGCTGAGCACGATGAGGCGAAGTCGGTGCGCCCCGTTGCCCATGCCGGCTACGAGCAGGGCTATCTCGAGACGGTCCGCGTGACCTGGGCCGACACGGAACGTGGCCATGGCCCGGTGGGTACGGCCATCCGGACCCGCGAGCCGGCGGTCTTCCGGGATGTGACCCACGACCCCGATTTCGCTCCCTGGCGCGGAAGCCCTCCGGCGCGGTTACGCCTCCGTCGCTGGCATCCCCCTGCTTTCCGGCTCGGAGGTTCTGGGGGCCCTGGCCATCTATGCCGCGGATCCCGACGCCTTCGATGAAGACGAGATGCAGCTCCTGAGGGAGCTTGCCGACGACCTGAGCTACGGCATCGTTGCCTTGCGCACGAGGGCCGCGTGCCAGGTGGCGGAGGAGGCCCTGAGGCGGGCGCACGACGAGCTCGAACGCCGGGTCGAGGAGCGCACCGCCGCGCTGTCCCGGGCCAATACACTGCTGACGCGGGAGATCGCCGACCGCGAGCGGGCCGAGGCTGCGCTGCGGACCTCGGAGCGGCTGTACCGCCAGCTCACGGAAGGGATCCTCGAAGCGATCGTCGTGGCCGACGAGCAGGGCCGGATCAAGTTATTCAATCCCGCCGCCCAGCGGCCTTCGGCTACGCGGAGCACGAGGTTCTCGGCCAACCCCTCAGCCTCCTGATGCCGCCGGACGTCCGGGAAGCCCACCAGCGTGCGCTGCGGCATTACGTGGAGACGCGAGAAGCTCGCAGCATCGGTCCCACGATCGAGCAGCGGGGCCTGCGGAAGGGGGGCGAGGTCTTCCCCATGGAGCTCTCGCTCTCGGCGATCGACCTGCCCGAGGGAATCGTCTTCCTGGGCGCGATCCACGACCTGACCGAGCGCCGGCGGATGCAGGCGATGATCGTCCAGGCGGAGAAGCTGGCCTCGCTGGGCCTGCTCAGCGCCGGAGTGGCGCACGAGATCAACAACCCGCTGGCGTACGTCGCCAACAACCTGGCTGTGCTCGAACGCGATTACCTCGGCCTCTCGGGCCTGCTGGAGACCTACGAGCAGGCCCATCCGGTGCTGGCCTCGGCCTGCCCCGAGATTGCCGGTCGAATTGACCAGATCGGTGAGGCGATCGACCTGCCCTACATCCGGGCGAACCTGGGGCGGTTGCTCAGCAGCACACGGCAGGGTGTCAAGCGCATCTCCGGCATCGTCGAGAACCTACGGAGGTTCGCCCGCGTCGATCAGGCCGCCGTCGATCGCGTGGACCTGCAGCAGGCGATCGCCGGCAGCCTGGAGCTGATCCGTGGCCAGTTGGAGCAGCGCCAGATCACGGTCGAGCAGCAGGAAGGTGGAGTGCTTCCAGTCGTCTGCGCCCTGCGCAGATCAACCAGGTGGTTCTGAATCTCCTGGTCAACGCCATGCACGCGATCGAGGCCACGGGGCGTATCGACGGCGGGCGGATCGAGATCGAGACTCGGGTGCAGGGCGACGAGGTGATTCTGGAGGTGGCCGACGACGGCTCCGGCATCCCGGCGGAGGTCCTGTCGCGAATCTTCGACCCATTCTTCACGACCAAACCGGTCGGCCAGGGGACGGGCCTGGGATTGGCGATCAGCCACGGCATTGTCGTTGACCACGGCGGGCGCATCGAGGTCGAGAGCACGCCCGGCCAAGGCAGCCGCTTCCGTGTGATCCTGCCGGTAGGAGGGAAAGCACACGACTGTGGTAAGCCCGGCCGAGCCTCTCGCTAATGACCACCTTTCTTGACACCCTACCGCTGCTGTTCTTTTTCGCGTCTTTCGTGGTTACTGCTCCCGGTCCCTTTCATCACATTCGTGGTTCCTCCAGGTGGATCGCCCGCGGGTGGGCCAGTCGGCTCTGGTGGATCTCCGCCCGATGCTCCATGATCGCTAGACGACGCGCGAGTCGGTGGGGGATCGGCGTCGAGGGCAAGGAGCTGTCCGCGGGGTTGCCGTAAACGGTGGCGTAGATGTAGGAGCGATACTGTACCCCAGTCAGACTCATACCGAGCACATAAGTTTTGCTGCCATCGGGAAGCACCTCGATCGTCTGCTCGGCAAGCGGGGAATCGAAGTTGAGGTTCCCGTTGGGTAGCATCTGCGCACCCCCCGTGAAGCCGGCATAGTTGCCCAGGTCGGCATTGACCACCAGCGTCGCCACCCGCGCATTCTCGTCGAGGACGAGTTCCTGTCCGCGGCTATCCCCCTCGCGGGTTCTTTGCGCGGCGGGTGTTCCCGTTGTCGAACAGCACCAGCGTCGTGTTGTTGATATAATGCACGTCGTGCTGGTGTGAGAACCACGGGGATGGGGCCTTGGAATTGATCCGGAAATCGCCGCCCTGCCCCAGCGTCCAGATGACGTGGCCGTCGCCCGTCCCGTTGGCGTAATTGATCTTGATCACCCGGTCTTGGTTGCGTATGGACACGATCAGGTTCCCGTCCGCCGGCGACCAGGAGATGGAGTTCGCGTGCGTCCAATCGCTCGGGCCCTCGCGCAGCGTGGGGAGGCGGTGGACGTTTAGCCAGTTGAAGGGGTCCCAGACCCACGCCACCTGGAAATTCTGGTCCAGGACGAGAACCATGTCGCCCTTGTACTGAACGGGTTTGCCCTTGATGTTGATGGTCCTCAGCGACTGGGCCAGGACCGCAGTGTCCCCGTTGGGTAGGCGCTGGGCGTCGTGGTTGAAGTTAATGATCGAGTGCTGCCCCAGCGCGGCCAGCTCGGCGTTGACGGCGTCGATGTTCGTCTCGCGCAGGGTGTCGCCGGCCATGTCGATCTCACGGAGCGTGTTCGCGTCCGCTGCGCCGAATAGCACGCCGCCCAGCAAGAGCACCGTGCCGCCCGGCACAACGCTCACGCCGATGCTGGGGAAGCCATTGGCCACCGGATCATAGTACCATTCGACGTTGCCCATCAGGTCTGTCGCCAGGGTATCAACAGTGCCGTTCGGGCCGACTCCAAAGTGAAACACGGTGTTCTGAGTCAGGTCAGTTCCGGGGGCAGGCGGCTGCTGTACGGTGAAGGTGGGGAAAGGCAAGTTCGTGGGCAGGGCCCCGGTCGTGAAAGCCAGAGGTGCGGAGGCCGTCCCATCGTTCAGGACGTGCCTCATGAGGTACGTCGTGCCCGGAAGCATGCCGGCCACGAGGAAATTGGTGCTCTCTCCCGGCACAATGGGCAGCGCGGCGGTACTCTTCCAGGACAGAGTTGGAGCCCAGTTGGCTGTAACTGCGACGTACATCGAACTGCCGGCGGAGGGAGGCGCGCTGTAGAGTGCGACCAGGGGATTGGACGTGGGGCTGATCACCGCACTGGTTCCAACGACCCGCGACTCCGCCGTATAGGATGCGCTTGCGGACTCGCCGGTTGCGGCGCTGAAGCCGTCCTTGACGGTCACCTGGATGTTATAGCTCCCCTCCTGCATGGGGTTCCAGATGAAGGTATTGCTCTGGCTGAAGTCACGAACCACGTGGAACGGACCGCCGGTCGTTCCGACGCCGAACTGGTAGACGGGTGCTTGGCCATGGCCGCTGGCCGTGGCTGTCCAGATGACGGGCGATCCCACCAGGGTGACGGGTGGTTCGCTGCCCGATAAGGAGACCGACAGGAGGCAACGATCTTCAAGAGGCGTGCAGTATGGCCGATACAACCAAGTCCGACGAACTCTGGTGTGTCCGGCCTTGATCCGCTTGCGAGAAGGCGTTACGAATTGCCACATGGGATGTATTCCTGGGAAGAGACGGCGTAAGTGGTGGATCTGCCTTGAAGAGAGGTGCACCCATGACTCTCACCGACGTGCGCATCGGTCCGAGACACGAATGGCACTAGCATTAGGAATCCGGTTTGACTCGGGGCCAGCAGCTTTGTGAATTTACGTCAACCGGGCGAACTTTAACGCGGCTTCCTGCCTCGTAACCATTATGCAAGACCGGCCTCGTTAAGCTAGGATGCGCCGCTCGATTTGGGCGTGGCGCCCACCCACGGGTTAGCAGCCATTCTTCTTTGGCGGTTCCGGTGACGTCACGTATTTCGGGAGACGCCTTACTCCAGAGCGGCGGCGGCTGGTACGCGGAGCCGCATTAGCGGTTTGATGTCGGGTTTGTCGAGGATTGAACCCAATGAAGTTCCGGAGCAAGGGCACCCTGGAAAGGGCGGGCTGAGCCACGGCTTGCTGTATGATCGCGTATGGCCGTGGCGATCGATCCGGGCTACGATCAACGGATCGAATAGACGCAGGCCGTTTGGCGTCTAGGAATTCAGGGAAATGTATGCTCGACGCCCTTACCAGCGTGCAAACACCTGACGAAATTCTGGTGGAGCGGGCGCGGGCGCATGACCCCGAGGCTCGTGAGGAACTATTTCAGCGCTATCGGAACGACGGGTACCGGGTGGCGTTTCGGTTGCTGGGGAACGAGCAAGACGCCTTGGATGTTGTTCAGGAGGCGCTCTTGAAGGCTTTTTCCGGATTGGGAGAGTTTGACGGACGAAGCGGTTTTCGGTGCTGGTTCTTGCGGATCACCACCAACACGGCGCTGGATTGGGGACGGAGGCGGAAACGGCGGCCGACGCAAAGCTTGGGTGAGTCGGCGACTTTTCTGACCGAGGCCGCCAGCGATGATGACCCGGCCAGACGGTTGTACATGCAAGACCTTCGCCGGGCCCTCGATCGAGCCCTCGCCCGCCTCAGCCCCAAGATCCGAACCACCTTCGTCCTCTTCGCCGAGCTGGGAATGAGCTACAAGGAGATCGCCGAGACAGAGGAAGTGGCGATTGGAACCGTGATGAGCCGCATCAACGCGGCACGCAATAAACTTCAGCAGACATTGGATTGGAACAAGCTTAAAGGATTGAATTGAATTGCTTGCAAGCAAACAAATAGCCTGGGCGGAGCCGGAGAGGACGATAAATGATGTTGTGCGATGATGTGATACGTAAGCTGACCGAGCCTGGCAACCGGCCTGATGAACCGGCGCTTGCGGAGCATCTTGCCGGGTGCAGGGCTTGCGCCGAGTGGTTCGATCGCGCGCAAAGGTTTGAGAAGCTTTGGGATGCGACCCGGCCTGCCGAGCCTTCGCCGCAAGCCTGGGACGTCCTCTGGTCTTCGGTTAGTGCACAACTCGATCAACCCATCGCAGTTGAGAGAAACGGCCATAGCTTGCATCTTGCCGAGTTTCCCCGAGTGATGCCCGGGCACCCAAAGTCCCCCGAACCGGCTCTCACACGATTCCGCACTCGGGGCTGGCGCAGCCTGGCCGCGGTCGGGATGGTTGGCCTGGCGCAGGCGGCGGCGCTTTTGCTGGCCGTTGGCCTGTCGTGGCGGATGCCTGTCACAGTGCCCGACGCCTCACCGGCTCTTGCCGACGTGAATGTTGAAGTGGGCGAAGGCCAGAAGGTGCTGATCCGCTCTGGAGGGTCGAAGGTTGACGTCGTCGATCTCACGGCCCTGGAAACGGCCCAATCCTTTCCCAGCATCATTCCGATTGTTCTGGGCATGTATGTGGCCGTTGACCTCACATCCCCTGAGAGGTCGAACGGGATGGATCGGTGGTACCTGGTCCATACTGAGTTCGAGTCGTTCTCGAATTCCGAGATCGAGCTCGACGAGGGCCAGGTGGTGGTGATTCGCTCTGAAGGATCGAAGGTTGACGTTGTCGATCTGCTGGCGCAAGAGCGCCGAAGTCTGGCCTGGCGAGCGCCGAGCTATCGAACTGGCGGGAGCTGATCGATTTCACGGCAAGAGAAACGCCCAGCGGTCTGGATCGGTGGGACCTGGTGCTCGATGCGTTTGAGTCGATGGCCGGTTCGACCCTGGCGATGGCGGAGTGACGAGACGTGGCTGCATTTTCAGGTCGTCGGCGCCTTTTCGGGATCGCTCTGTTCGCCGCGGGACTGGTTGTGGCTGGCCTGATCTCGAATCTCGGCATCAGCCGATCGGCGTCGCAGACGGTTCGCACGGGAACGGGAACCGGCTCAGGGCGGATCAAGGGTGGAGAGTCGACGGGGCGGCAGGTGACGGTGTTTGCCGTCCTCGCCACGCGAAATGCCCCGACGGCCGACCCGCGGTTGAGCAGTAACGTCAAAGCTCAGTTGCGCAAGATCTTGCCTGATCACGGCTTCAAGCTACTCGACGTGCAGAGCAAGAACATCGAGATGAATCAGGCCCTGACCTGTGACCTGGGCGGCGGGTACACGGCGCGGACGGTTCTGGTCAAGTCGCTCGATGAGAACGGCAAGGTGCAGCTCAGGTGCAACGTGGCCCACGACAAGGTACCCGAGTTCACGACCCTGGTGAAGACGCCGGTGAATCAGCTCTTCTTCTATGAGCGATCGCTCAAGAACGGCACCCGAGTGCTGATCGGCGTGGGTGCGCGTTGATCGAATCTCGGGACTGCGGCCTGGCGCGGTCGGGATGTTAGAAGGGAAAGGAATAAGGGCCGTCCTTGGCCCTTGGGCCCCGAGTCGCAAGTCCTTCCCTGGACGCGACCGCGGTATTGGGGCCTGGGTACTCGGTCGTCCCTGACCGGTTCGGTTTTCCAACCGACGTGGGTTGTATCGGAATATCCCCGAGGTTGGCTCCAGGCTTTTTGCTTGACTTCTGGCGAACGGTGAAAACAGAGCGGCTCGCGGGCCGACCTGGGTCGAGCTCGATCCCGGTCTGAGATCGAGCGCGATCCGTGGCGTCGGATGAAAGCGGCTGCTCACCGCTTTACCCGTCGCTGGTTCCGGCCCGCGAGCCACAGGTTGTCGAATGGACACTTTGCGCCAGGCTCGACCTTGGTCTGTCAAGCCGATGTGCGTGGAGTTAGCGGGAAGGCGCAGATGGCTGCTGGAAATGGCTCACGAGTCTCGTGAAGGCGTGCGTAGCCATCGTGATCGGGCAATAGGGGTACTCGTCATCGCATGCGCCGGGGCAATCGGCAAGGCGGGTGTCGCCGTTGCCTGGCTGGGAAGTGGCCGGCTGCTGTGCGGGTTGCGGGGCCGAGCTGCTGTCTCGGGCGGGGCTCACGCCATTTTCCGAGGCTGGGCGAGGTGCCAGCCCGCTCGCCTGGACCGATCGTCTTGTCGGCGCCGAATTCCAGTGCGCCCACGCGCCGAGGCCTCCCGTCGTCGCTCCGATAACCAGGAACGCGAGCGAGATCGTTCTGAGCTTGTGAAGCCACATCGTGGTCAAGACTCCTTGTGTTAAAGACAAGATCAAGGTGGGAACCGCCTGTCCGGCCGCGAAACCGATCGCGGAATTGACCGTGGATTCGAGCAAAGGAATCGTCACGGTGTTGGGGGTGCTGGCAAGCCAGTTCGCCGCGAACATCGCAGGGGAGACTGCGAGGCCGCGGCGTTCCAGCCTCGACCGCAGAAGCTGACGACCGCGCGAGAGGCGGCTGCTCACCGTGCCGACCGGCCAGCACAGCAGTCGCGCCGCCTCCTCATGCGACTTGCCCTCGAGGTGGCAGAGCACGATCGGGTCTCGGAACTTGGCCGGGAGCCGATTGAGCTCATCGTGGAGCAAGGGCCGCAAGTCGAAGTGGTACGCCGCGTCTGCGGGGGACGTCGCTGACCCTTCGATCTGGTCGACATTGGCCTGGTGATACCGCGCGGCGACGGCCCGCGCCCGCTGGGCCGTGCGATAAGCCACGCCGCACAGCCAGGGGGCCAACGACTCGCCCACTCGTATCGAACGCGCCTTGCGCACCAGAACCAGGAACGTCGACTGGAACGTATCCTCCACGTCGTGCCGGTTGCCGAGAATCTGGCGGCAGACCCCTAGCACCATGGGCCCATGGCGATTGACCAGCTCTCGGAACGCCGCTTCGGCCATCGCGTCTCGGCCGCGGGCATCGGCGAAGCGTCCCAGGAGCTGGGCATCGCTGAGGCCGGTCAGAGTGCCGGAAGTCCAGAGGGCCTCGATTTTCCGTTCCACCGCACCGGCGTGGCCTGAGATCATCGCCATTCGACCCTCCCCAACTCAGCGTCCCACCCTAGTAATGCGCCAAGGGCCTTCGCGCCATCCCGAATTCTCGGAAGACGTTCAATGATTGCCCCTGGACCAGGCGATTGGTCCGGGCTTGATTGGCTGCGTGGGCTTCTTTATAGGACGCTTCGCCGGGGAGGGTAAGGCGAAGCGGATTCCATTCACGCCACAGTGATGCTGGTGTCGAGGTAGACGTCCTGGATGGCGTTCAAGAGCTTGACACCTTCGGGCATCGGGCGCTGGAATGCCTTGCGGCCCGAGATCAGGCCCATGCCGCCGGCGCGCTTGTTGATGACCGCGGTCTTGACGGCCTCGGCCATGTCGTTCTTGCCGCTGGCGCCGCCGGAGTTGATCAGGCCGGCACGGCCCATGTAGCAGTTGGCCACCTGGTAGCGGCAAAGGTCGATCGGATGGTCGGTGGCAAGCTCGGTATACATCCGTTCGTCAAGCTTGCCGTAGCTCGAGCCGCCCATGTTCAGGGCCTTGAAGCCGCCGTTGTTCTCGGGAAGCTTTTGCTTGATGATGTCGGCCTGGATGGTCACGCCCAGGTGGTTGGCCTGGCCGGTCAGGTCGGCGGCGACGTGATAGTCTTTGTCTTTCTTGAACGCGTTATTCCGCAGGTAGCACCAGAGGACCGTCGCCATGCCCAGCTCGTGGGCCTGCGCGAACGCCTGGGAGATCTCCACGATCTGGCGAGTGCTCTGATCCGAGCCGAAGTAGATCGTCGCCCCGATGGCCGAGGCGCCCATGTCATAGGCTTCCTTGACCGTGCCGAAGAGCACCTGGTTGAACTGGTTGGGATAGGTCAAGAGCTCGTTGTGGTTGATCTTGACCAGGAACGGGATCTTGTGCGCATATTTACGCCCAACTGCGCCGAGCACGCCGAAGGTGCTGGCAACCGCGTTGCAGCCTCCTTCGATGGCCAGCTTGATGATGTTTTCGGGGTCGAAGTAGGCGGGGTTCTTGGCGAAACTGGCGCCGGCGGAGTGCTCGATGCCCTGATCGACGGGCAGGATCGAGAGGTAGCCGGTGCCGGCCAGGCGGCCGTGGCCGAACATCCGCTCAAGGTTGCAGAGGACTCTCGGGTTGCGGTCGGTAGGGATGAAGATGCGGTCCACGAAATCAGGGCCAGGCAGGTGCAAGGATTCTCTGGGGATGGTCTTGCACACGTGTGTAAGCAAGCTGTCGGCCTCGGTGCCGAGGAGCTCGCGGATGGGGGTCGCCATGGTTGGAGACTCTCCGATGCGCGGCCGGCCGTGGCGGTCCCTCGTGGGGGCGGACGCCGCCATGGGTCCGCGTGGTGCGTGGATGCGATCAGATGGTCCTGGACTGGACCATCACGGCCTGGATTCCGGCCCCGAAACGAGCAGACCCAGGCCCTTGCGAGGAGCGTTCGCTCTAGAGGCCGCGAACGCATCGAGCCGACCCGCGCTGATCGCTACGGCGGCCGCGCGGTGACAATCGGATCGAACTGCATCATAAGACCTGGGCCGCGGATTCGCAATCCTCTGGGCCCACGCGTTAGAATGCCGGTTCCGGGTTCAGGGAATTCTGTAGGGTGGGTGCAACCTACCAAGTGTTCAATTAATGATAATTCAATGGTGGGTTGCACCCACCCTACGAGTAAGGATGGGTGTCTGCCATGGCGACGATCGAAAGCACAGAGCACCAGAGCGCCACGATCCTGCTGGGCAAGGGATTGACGCCCGGCAAGCTACGGGGCCTGCAGCGGATCTGCAATCCTGATGGCACGCTGACCATGCTGGCGCTCGACCAGAACAGCTCGGTGATCGAGATGGCCGCCAGGGCTCTGAAAGTCGCGGGCGTGGACCGTGAACCAACCTATGAAGAGATTGTCGAGGCCAAGCTGGACATGATGCGAAACATGGCCCCGGCGACGTCGGGCGTGCTCATCGACGCCTACTATGGGGCGTGGTCGGCGATCGCCTCGGAAGCCATTCCACCCCAGACGGGACTGCTGGTCAGGTACGAGATGTCGGGAAGCCCCAAGAACAAAGTCGGCGCCCCCATGGCCGCCGTCGAGCCGGGCTGGAGCGTCGAGAAGATCAAGCGGATGGGAGCCGACGCTGTCAAACTGCTGGCCCAGTTCGAGCCAGGCGAGCCAATCTCGGGCGAGCACCAGTTTCAGGTCGTCGAAGATGTTTACAACGAGTGCAAGAAGCATGACATCCTGATGCTTCTCGAGACGGTGTCGTTCCCCTTCGGTGGCGAGAAGAAGACCGACGCCAGTTACTTGAATCGCAAAGGCCAGACCGTGATCGAGTCGGCCCGGCGGCTGAGCCGATTTTGCGATATTTACAAGGCAGAGTTTCCCGGCACGATGGGCCACGACAAGGAGCAGCAGCTCGAAGACAACCTGCACGCGCTCGACGCGGGCAGCGAACGCCCCTGGGTGCTCTTATCAGCGGGTGTGGATTACCTCGATTACTACGCCCAGGTGGAGATGGCGATGGGCGTAGGCGCCTCGGGCATTCTGGGCGGGCGGGCGTTCTGGAAAGAGTATTTCCAGCAGGTGGGTGCTCAGGCGCGTAGCCAGTTCGCCGCAACGACCGCCCGCAAGCGAGTGGCCGACGTCGATGCCATCGTCCGGTCTCATGGTACCCCCTGGTTCGCACGCTACGGTTTCAGCAAGGAAGAGCTGGCCGCGGTCCGGGCCGCCGAGGGCTGGCACATGCGATACGGCCCGAATAAACCGACCTTGCCGGCGCCTGGCTCCCCAGCCATTGTCCCAGGCGACGTGTACTGAGGGTGGATTCCGGATTCCAAGATAAGCAAATGGCAGATGACAGATCGCAGGCGGCAGCTTCAGGAGTAGAGACCGTGGCCGTTCGTGCCTTCACGGCCAACTGCCCGCGAACCGATCCAATCCGGCGGCCTCGCTACCTGAAATGTTTTTAGGAATTCCGAGAAACGTCAATCGATTCAGGTGATACAATCTCTTGAAGACTCTCTTGGCGAAGATTCTGCCATGGCTTTGCAGACTCCTTCGAGGAACCAGGGCCGAGCGGGCAATTCGAGAAGGCACCGGGCTACAGCACCATGTTCTCCGGCTCACAGCAAGCGTTGACTGCCGATCGCGGCTTGAACCGCGCCCAGAATCCCGTCATCCAGCTTGTGGGTTTCCGGCTGGATAATGAGGACTACGCGATCGCCATCACCAAGATCCAGGAAATCATCTTGATGAAGCCGATCACCCGGATTCCCCAGGTGCCCGACTTCATCGAGGGGCTGATTAACCTGCGTGGTTCGGTGATACCCATCGTGAATCTGAGGAAGCGGTTTGGTTTACCGCCGCGAGAGATCGACGACGAGACACGCACGATCGTGGTCAACGTCCATGAAAAAACCGTGGGGTGCGTGGTCGACGCGGTGACGCAGGTCATGCGGATCAATCGCGATCAAATCCAGCCCCCGCCCCTGGGCGTGATGGCGGTCAACCATCAGTACCTGGCGGGTCTGGCCAAGCTCGACGATCGCCTGATGATCATTCTTGACATCGACAAGCTCTTCCAGGCTGAGGAGCTAGCCGCGCCCGTCGCCACGGCTCAGGTGGTTCCGGCCTGACGATTCGACTGCTGTTCGTATCAATTTCAGATGTTTTCAGACGCTCGCGCGCCCCCTCGGAATCGACCGGGGCCTTGGATCATTCACCTTTTCGAAGATCAACCATGCCCATCGAACCCGAACGCTCCCAGCCAGTTGACGATCCGGCTTCGGCCGCGAACAAGGAATCCTCACCTGCGGATCACTCTTCCCGTGAGACGCCCAGGCGGGCCGCGCGCAAGGCCCAATCGCCTCCACGCGTGCAGAAGTCAAGGCGCGCGATGGCACAATCCATTGACGGAGCGTCCTCATCCTCGGCCGTACTCAATGGCGGGCGGGATGTCGAGTCGCTCCTGAGCGAGGCCACTGCGAACGCTCGCGCGATGATCGAGACGACCAATGCCATCATCCGCGCCAATACTGTTGACGACCTCGTTCGTGCCTCGCTGGATACGATTCGCAAGGCATTCGGGTGGGCTTATGCTTCGTACTGGGTGATCGACCCTGCCGAAGACGCCCTGATCTTCAAGCTCGAGTCAGGGCGGGTTGACGACGAGTTTCAGCGGCTCACCCGCACGGCGCGGTTCCAGGAGGGGGAAGGGCTCAATGGCCGGGCCTGGCGGCAACGCGACCTCTTCTTCGTCGAAGACCTGGCCCAGCTTCGAGATTGCTGCCGCGCACCGCTGGCGACCCGAGCCGGCATCCATTCGGGAATCGCCCTGCCGCTTCTTCGCGACGGCCAGGTCATCGGCACCATGGACTTCTTCGCGACCGAGGCTCAAGAGGTGAGCCCGGCCCGCCTCGAGGCGCTGCGGACCGTCGCCCAGCTTGCCTCGGACAAGGCGGAGAAACTGGACAGACAACACGAGCTGACCCGGATCATGCAGATGGTCGAAAATGCAACCGTCAACATGATGTGTGCCGATACGGACATGAAGATCATCTACATGAACCCGCGAGCCAAGCAGACGCTCAAGAAGCTCGAGGCGTACCTGCCGATGCCCGTCGATCAGATGATTGGCCAGCCGATCGACATGTTTCACAAGGCGCCTGAGCACCAGCGGCGGATCCTGGCCGATCCGCGCAACTTGCCGCGCAAGGCGACCATTTCCATCGGCCCCGAGTTTTTCGAGCTTTCAGTCAGCGCGATGGTTGATCAGGCCGGCCGGTACATCGGCCCGATGCTCACCTGGGAAGTGATCACCGAGCAACTCGCGGCCAAGGCCCGCGAGGAGGAGATGCTGGCCAACACCACGGCCGTCAACCAACTTCTCATGACGCTGGGACGGGCCCGAACCGAGCGTGAAGTCCTCACGACCGGGCTGGCCACGATCCGGGAATCGTTCGGTTGGTCGTATGGAGTCTACTGGGAAATCGACCCCAAAGATCACGTGATGCAGTTTGTCCACGAGTCGGGGTCGGTTGGCGAGGAATATCGCCGCTTGACTCTGGAGACTCGGTATCACGAAGGAGACGGTTTGGGAGGGCAGGCGTGGCGCTCGCGAGACTTGATCTTCGTCAACGATCTGTCCGATCTGAAGAACCTGCCCCGGGCTGGAGCCGGCCTGCGGGTGGGACTGAAGTCGGCAGCTTGCATCCCGGTCATGCTGGGCGGCATGGTCACGGGAGCGATGGAGTTCGTCTCCGAGCAGCGGATGCAGCCCTCGGATCACCGCGTCGATACGCTTCGCAACGCCGGTCGCCTTGTTTCGACCGCGCTGGAGCGAGTTGACCAGCAGAGCAAAATCGATCTGGGCAAGAAAGACCTAGAGTCCAAAGTCAATCAGCTCATGCAGGTAGCCCGGGCAGCCGCGGGGGGAGATTTGACCGTCGCAGTTGGCGTCCGCGGCGATGACGATATGGGACGGCTGGGCGAGGCGCTGGCCAACATGATCGGCGATTTGAAGAACGTCATCACCCAGGTTGTGGAGTCCGGCAACCAGTTCGGCGAGGGCTCACGCGTCGTCGCCGAGAGCGCCAACTACCTGAGCGAATCGGCCCAGAACCAGGCTGCCACAGTTGAGGAGATGTCGGCCTCGATCCAGCAGCTCTCGCAGGCCATCGTGCACATCAACCAGAACGCCGACGCCGCCACCGGCCTGGCCGACAAGACCGCGCATCTGGCCAAGCAGGGTGGCGATTCGGTGGAGCAGGCGATCGAGGCGATGGTCTTGATCAAGAAGTCAAGTGAGCAGGTGAGCGACATCATCCAGGTGATCAGCGAGATCGCCAGCCAGACGAACCTGCTCGCCCTGAACGCCGCCATCGAAGCCGCGCGGGCCGGCGAACACGGCCTCGGCTTCGCCGTCGTCGCCGACGAGGTCCGGAAACTCGCGGAGCGCCTCCAGCGCCGCGGCCAAGGAGATCACCGCACTCATCAAGGAGTCTACCCGTCGCGTGGCCGATGGCGCCCAACTTTCAGAGAAGGCCGGCGAATCACTCGCCCGGATCGTTCAGGGAGTTCAGGAAACCGCCGCCAGCATCACCAAGATCGCCCAGGCCACGCGCGAGCAATCGGATGCCTCCCACGAGGTCAACAAAGCCATTCAGAACGTTTCCAGCATCACGGAGACCAATGCCTCCAGCTCCGAAGAGCTGTCCGCCAGCGCCGAGGAGCTCGGTGCCCAGGCCGCTGTCCTCAAGAATGTGATCTCGGGCTTCAAGGTTTAGCCGGGACCATCTGATGGAGAATCATGCATACAGCCGAGCTCACCGCTGAGGAATTCAAAAAGTTCTGCGGACTCATCTATCGAACCGCCGGCATTCGCATCGCCGACACCAAGCGCGTCCTGATCGAGAATCGCGTGCGGAGGAGATTAAGAGCGACTGGAATCAAAACATTTTCAGAGTATTATTCTTTTTTGTCATCGACCGCCGGCGCCGTGGAGATGCCGTTGTTTCTGGACGCCATCACGACCAACGAGACCTATTTCTATCGAGACAGCCAGCATTACCAGTGGTTAGCAGAGAGCTTCCTGCCGGGAATCGCCATTCAGGCCGGGCAGCGGAAACGGCCTCGAGTGCTGCGGATCTGGTCGGCGGCGTGCAGCTCGGGCGAGGAGCCTTATTCGATTGCGCTCAAGGTGATGGCGAATCGGCACCTCCTTTCGGGGTGGAGAATCAACCTGGTGGGTACCGATCTGAGCGGCTCGGCGCTGGCGTCCGCGGAAGCTGGAAGCTATGACGAGCGGGCCGTCCATCTGATCGGTCCCGAGGAGCGGAAACGGTACTTCGAAGAAGACGCGGCGACAAAACGCTGGACCATCAAGCCCGAGGTTCGCGCGCTGGTGACGTGGAAGCGGCACAACCTGCTCGCGCCGCTGCGAGAAGAACCGTTCGACTGCATCTTCCTCAAGAACGTGCTGATCTACTTTGATACCGTGTCCAAGCTAACCGTCGTGCGAAACGTGCTTGCCGCCATGGCCAAGGGAGGGTACCTGGTGACCGGTCCCACGGAGGGGATCTACACGATGCTCGACCCGCTCACGAAGCTCAAGCCCTGGCTTTACCAGAAGCTCGGCTGAGCCAGGCCAAGTTGACCCAAGAGGAACTGGCGATGTCGGGGTTCGACCTCTCAGAACTGCTGCCCTTCTACCTTGATGAGAGCGATGAGCAAATCGCCGCGCTCAACGATGCGCTCTTGCGGCTGGAGCAAGACCCGACCGACGCCAAGGCACTGGCGGAAGCCTTCCGGATGTTTCACAGCATCAAGGGGGCGTCGGTAGTCATGGGCTTCGACCCGGTCAATCGGCTGACTCACAATCTCGAAAGCCTGTTCGACCAGTTTCGATCCAGGAAGCGGACGCTGGACCGGCCGCTGCTCGACCTGACCTTTCGCTGCCTTGATGAGCTGCGCGATTACCATCGCGAGCTCCGCGCCGGAGGTCAAAGCACGGTCAACCTGGCGGCGCTCACACCCCTGGTCATCGAGGCTCTGGGCGCAGCCCCGAGTGTCCCTGAGCCAGCCACGCCCCCGCCCGCACCCATCACTCCAGACAACGAGTTCGAGCCGCAAGCCCCGCCGTCGGCCCCGGCTCCTCCTGCGACTGAGCTGAGTGTAAGTCATGAACAGATCGCCGTCACCGTGGTGTTCGAGCCGAACCTTCCGCTGCCCGACATGAAAGCCAGGCTCGTTTTGAACCGTCTGGGGGCAAGAGGACGGGTACTGAAGACGCATCCGCCGGCCGATCAGCTTGACGAGGTCGAGTCGCTCTCCGAGTTCACGGTCTGGTTGGCCGCGGAGTGCGAGCCCGACGAGCTGCGCGCTGGCCGACGTGGACGGCGTGGCCCGAATTCGCGTCGAGCCGGCTGCCTCGACACAGCCTCAATCGCGAGCCGAGGAATCCAGGCACGGAGTAGACCAGGAGCCCACGCCTATTGCTGTGAACGAACCAGCCGACCACGAGCCGACTCGCCCCGGCGATGCCGAAGCCGTCGATGCGCCGACCGTTGCACCGTTCGAGGCGTCACCATTCCTTCTGGACCCGCACACGACCGCCCCGGCCGCAAGCCTCAGGACCGCCACGCCGCCCGTCGTGAAGACTGGGGGCGAGCCCCGGAAGGCCAAAGTGGCTGAGACGATTCGCGTCGAAAGTGACCGGCTCGATTACCTGATGAACCTTGCGGGTGAGCTGGTGATCAACAAGGCCCGCTTCGTCAACATCGCCAAGGGATTGGAGGAACTTTTCCGCGGCTCCAACGCCCAGGCGCTCGCCACTGATACGGAGGAGCGCCTGGAAAGCATGACGCGCGGCCTGGACGGTTTCGCCGGAGTGAATACCGGGTTGACCGAAGGGGCCGTCGACCGCTGGGCCGGGCATGTCCGCCGGCTGCGCGACAATTTCCATGAGATTCAAGACGACCTGGAACGCCTCCGCCAGGGCCGCGAGCAGCTCAAGACGCTGGCCGAGGCCATCCACAGCCTGGGCCGGGTTACCGACGGACTCCAGAAAGGGGTGCTCGATACGAGGATGGTGCCGATCGGCCCTCTGTTTGAACGGTTCCGGCGCGTGATCCGCGACCTCAGCCTCTCTTCGGGCAAGGAAGTGACGCTCCAGATCAGCGGCGAGAAGACCGAACTCGACAAGCGAATGATCGATGAGTTGAGCGACCCGCTCATCCACATGGTGCGCAACTCGGTTGATCATGGGCTGGAGCCGCCCGAGATCAGGGAAACCGCCGGCAAGCCGCGGGCGGGTACGGTCTTGCTGCAGGCCTCGCACCGGGGCAACAGCGTGGTGATCACCGTCAGCGATGACGGCCGGGGTATCGATTGCCAGCGCATCCGCGAGAAAATCGTCGCCAAGGGCCTCGTCAGCTCGTCCCAGGCCGATCAGCTCACCGATCGTGAGCTCGTGCCCTTCATCTGGCATCCGGGTCTGAGCACGGCCGAGACGATCACCGAGATCTCGGGCCGGGGCGTCGGCATGGATATCGTCAAGAATCGCATCGAGAACCTGAGCGGCGGCGTCGACGTCCGCACCGCGCCCGGCCATGGGACCACGTTCACGATCCGCCTCCCCTTGACTCTGGCCATCATGTCCAGCCTGCTGGTGCGGATCTACGAGGAAATCTACGCCATCCCGCTCGACCACATCGACGAGATTGTCGAACTGCGCCCGCGCCAGGTCTTCCGCGTGCAGGGGCGGCCGACCCTCGAGATCCGCAAGAAGGTCGTCGCGCTCGTGTCACTGGGTGACCTGTTCCGCTGGGGAGGCAAGCCTCATCCCTCGGCCGCTTCGGCCAGGCGCGATACAAGCCTTCCGGATGGGGATGTGAACGATATGGTGGAAGAGCCGGATAAGCTGAGAGTTGTCGTCGTCCAGAATGGCGAAACCACGATCGGCCTCTTGGTCGACCAGCTCATCGGCATGCAGGAAGTCGTCCTGAAATCGCTGGAAAAGAACTTCCGGCCGATCCCCGGCCTCTCCGGCGCGAGCATCCTGGGCGACGGCCGCGTCTCCTTGATCCTCGACGTCGATGCGCTGATCACCATGGCGTCGGAGAGACACCACGAAAATGGCCGGGAAGGGAACCACTAAAGGATAGGAATTTTGCAACCACGAAGGGAAAGAATTCTGGAACCACGAAATACACGAAATATACGAAAAAAAGAAAGGGACGGAAGGTCTGTGATTCTTAACAAGGAAGAAAGTTATCAGATCATGGGAGCTTGTTTTGAGGTATACAAGGATAAAGGTTGCGGGTATCTGGAGGCGGTGTATCAGGAATGCCTGGAGATCGAGCTGGAATTACGGGGGATTCCCTTCAAATCGAAGGCTGAGCTTGCCTTGAGCTACAAGGGGCGGGTGCTCAAGAAGAGATATGAGCCAGACTTTCTTTGCTTTGACCTGATCATCATGGAGATCAAGGCCGTGTCCAGGCTGGTCGACGATTATCGAGCCCAGGTGCATAACTATCTGAGAGGAACCAACCTCCGCCTCGGCCTGCTCGTGAACTTCGGCCATCATCCCCTGCTCGAATACGAACGCATTGTCCTATAATTCTTTTTTCGTGTTTTTCGTGTAGTTCGTGGTTGTCTCTTCCTCTCCTTTCCTTGGCCTTTCGTGATTCTCTCTCTCGTCTTCCGTGGTGGTTTTCCCATGCCGATTTTGAGTGAATCTCAGTGCCGGCTGCTCTGGATGATCTTCGAGCGGGGGGCCGAAAGCGCCTCGCAGGCGCTTTCCAAGTGGATTGGCCAGGAGGTCCGGCTCTCGATCAGCGAGGTCGAGCTCGTCGAGCTCGACAAGGCAGCCGAAGTGCTGGGTCCACCCGAGACCTTGGTTGCCGCCTGTGCGATGGGGCTTACCGGGCCGCTCGGTGGACAGATTCTTCTCGTCTTCGAGGACCGCTCGGGTCTTGCCTTGGTGGACTTGCTTTTGCATCAGCCGATCGGCACGTCCACAAGTTGGGGCGAGCTCGAGCGATCAGCCGCTCAGGAAACGACCAACATCGTGGGCTGTGCGTACTTGAATGCACTGGGAGCACATCTGCCCACGGGCATGGGCCGGCGTGACATCGGTGGTGGCGGCGCCGCGGCTGAGACGCTCATCCCCACGCCTCCCTGCTTCCTCCAGGAGTTCGCCGGCAGCCTGCTCCAATCGGCCTTGATGGAACAGGCCTTGGAGCTCGATCAGGTGCTGCTCGTCCAATCGACCTTCGACTCGAGCCAGCAAGATTTGAACCTCAACTGGACGCTGCTGTTCATTCCCGACCGAGCCTCACTGCGTGCGCTGGCCGCCGCACTCTCAGAGCTTGAAGCTCGTTGAAGTGGAATTCGAGGTGGAACGCGTGACCAATACCCCCCCTTCCGGAACTCCGGCACCCTCGGCAACGGCAACCGTGTCGGTGGCCATCGGCCAGTGGGCCGTCGCCACGGCGCCGGTGAAGATCCGGACACTGCTCGGCTCGTGCGTGGGGGTGGTGCTCTATGATCGGGTCGCCCGGGTGGGAGGGCTGGCGCACATTGTCTTGCCCAGCTCGCGAGGGGCGGCCGATCACCCCGGCAAGTTCGCGGATACGGCCGTTCCTGCCATGATTGCCGAGATCGAGCGGAACCTGAAGGCTCTGGCGCGTGGCCGTCTCGTTGCTAAGCTGCTGGGAGGCGCCAGCATGTTTCCCACCGGCGGCCAGTCGAATCCGGCCCTGAACATCGGCCAGATGAATCAGGAGGCCGTGGAGCTGATTCTGGGTGAGCTGCGGATCCCGATTATCGGGCGCGATCTGGGGGGCGGCAGCGGTCGGCACTTGACCCTCGATACCGCCTCTGGCATCGTCGGCATCAGGGTCCCCGGCGGAGCCAGTTATGAACTTTGAGAACTCCGAAGGGAGAAACCATGAGCGCCTGCTCATTGTCGATGATGCCATGTTCATGCGAAAGCTGATCCGTGGTGTGGCGATCGAGGCCGGCTGGGAGGTTGCCGGCGAGGCGGCCAATGGTGAGGAGGCGACCGCGCTTTACTCCCAGCTCAAGCCAGACCTGGTGACGATGGATCTGGTCATGCCCGTGATGGGGGGGCTGGAAGCCCTGCGCCAGATTCGCACGCTTGATCCCCAGGCGAAAGTGGTCGTGGTCACCGCACTCGATCAGAAACAGGCACTCATGGACTCAATCCGCGACGGAGCGATCGATTTCATCGTCAAGCCGTTCGAACGAGAACGAGTCAGGAACCTGCTCAGCAAGCTGGGCTCGGGCGATCGCAACTAGCCAAGCGTTTCATGGAGATTCCTTGCAGACGAAATCGAGGATCGTGTGGCCAAGCTTTTGCGAGATGCTGAAGGCAGCGAGGGCTCAAAACGGGTTCGCGTCCTGGTGGTTGACGATTCGGCCTTGATGCGCAGGTTGCTCTGCGACCTGCTCGGCGCGTCCGCAGAGATCGAGGTGGTGGGCACCGCGCGTGACGGCCGAGAGGCGGTGCTCCAGGCGGCGCGGCTCAAGCCAGACGTCATCACGCTTGACGTCGAGATGCCCGAAGTCTCAGGCCTGGATGCTCTGCCAGCGCTCCTGGCCGTGCACGAGGCGCCCGTGATCATGGTCAGCGCCTTGACGCAGGAGGGGGCCGACGTGACCCTGCAGGCACTCGAGCTCGGAGCAGTTGACTTCATGCCCAAGCCCGAGCGCAACCAGCTTGCCGAGATGCGTGCCTGCGCCGACGTACTGATCTCCAAGGTCCTGACCGCCGCTTCCAGTCGCGTCCGCCGGATTCGCGCGCGAGACCAGCGTCTTCATCCTCGGTATCGCAAACCGTTCCTGTTTCTCCGCCACGCCCCGCTGCCGCGCGGCCCGCGGCCCCAGAGCGCGAGCACACCCGCCAGGCCGAGACCACCACTCCACCCGCAACCTCACCGGTCTCGACGGGACCACCGAGCTGTCTTGTGATCGGCATCTCCACGGGCGGGCCGCAGGCGCTCAGCCAGGTCTTTCCCCTCTTGCAGCCGCCGATTCCACCGATCCTGGTCGTGCAGCACATGCCCGCGCAGTTTACCCGGGTCTTCGCCGAGCGCCTCGACCGCTGCTCGCGGCTTTCGATCAAGGAAGCACGTGACGGCGACGCCGTCTCCCCGAACCAGGTTCTGATCGCTCCCGGCGGCCGGCACATGGTGGTGGCCGGGCACTCCCCGCGCGTTCGGGTATCGCTGACCGATGATCCACCCGTGAGCGGCCACAAGCCGTCGGTCGACGTGCTCTTCGAGTCGGCCGCCCGGGTCTTCCACTCGGCCGCCATCGGCATCATGATGACCGGCATGGGCCGCGACGGCGTCGAAGGCTGCAAGGCCATTCTTGCTGCCGGAGGATTTACCCTGGGCCAGGACGAGGCCACCTCGGTTGTCTACGGCATGAACAAGGCCGCGTTCCTCGAAGGGGCCCTCAAAGCCCAGTTCCCCCTCGACGGGCTGGCCGCGATCATCAGCAACATCGCCGGGCTCCGGGATGAGGTCGAGAGTCGGAAATGACCCGGCCTCCACTCAGATCGCCCCTCCTTGACTGTCGACACGTGACTGACTAATCTTGTGTCTGACACTTGTCAAAAGCGGCAGGCCTACGATCGCGTGTCGGGTCTCGCGGATGTAATCGGGGAGTGCTAAGGAGCCCCCGCGGCCAGCGATAAATCAGGAAGGGAACATAAGCATGTTATGCGCGAATCTAATGATAATTCTTGGATCACTGGCTCAGCTCTCCCCTTCGCCGGACCCCTCACCCGTCCCGGTCTTGGGCCTGGTGGTCGATGCCTCTGGGAAACCGGTCCACGACGCCGATCTCTGGCTAACCCGGGCCACCCGGACCGGCGATGATCCCAAGTCGGGCATGGAGCTCTTCTGGGCGGCAAGGGCATCCGGGGACGAAAAGGAAGACAAGGTCGTTCTCGCGCACACAAGGTCCGACGTGCAAGGCCGCTTTCGGCTCGAGGTCCCGACCGAGGTCGCAGCCAGGCCGGCACCCGTTTCTCTCGTCGTCTGGGCCGTTCAGCCGGGCTCGCGAATCTGCGCGCGCCGACTTCCCCGGCTGATACGGCCCGATGACCCTCCCATCAAGCTGTCTCAAGGGCCTGCCACGCAGAGCGAGCTGACCATCCTTGGCCCTGACGGCCAGGCGATTTCAGGGGCGAAGGTCGTTCCGTCACGCACCGAGGAGATGCCTCTCCCCGACGCGATGAGTGAGAGACTCGCGGGAACCTCCGATCCCAAGGGACGCGTCATCCTGAAGGGCGTGCCGCGGGACATGCTAGACGAGGTTCGCGTCGATGCGGCCGGCTTGGGAACCCAGCGGATTTCGCTTGCTGGTGAAAAGGGTACAGCGGTCACGCTTGCGCCTGCCGGTCGGATCAAGGGCCGGCTCATGGCACCTGAGGGTGACGCGCGAGCGATCGTCGGCGTGACCATTCATGCGCGATCCAGGATCGGCGGGTTTGATGGCTCGGGCCACACGGGCGAGGCCGTTGTGGCTTGCGATCCGGCGGGCCGGTTTGAAGTTCCCGCGATCGCCGCGGGCATCCTGAGCGTTGATCTCATCTTCGACCGCGACAAAGGTTTGCCGTTGCGGGGGGAGTTTCCTCAGCGATTGACACTGAAGGCGGGGTCGGAAACCGAGGTGATGATTCCCTTGGGGCCATCCGTGCGAGTCAGCGGCCTCGTTCGCGAGAAGGGTTCCGGACGGCCGATCCCGGGCGTCAAGCTGATCATCAATGGACAGCACGGCGGCGACCACAGTGCGGTCTCCAATTCCGAGGGGAAGTACACGGCCTTGATTCGGCGCGAGGTCCACCAGCCGTTCGGCTGGCCGATTCGCATCCCCCGACCGTTCTACCAGCCGACGAGTGCACCCGAAGCTCCTCAATCCATGCCTCTGCGCGAGGTCAGCGAGTTCGCGCTGCCGACCTTGGAGCTGTCACGCGGCGTCGATTTACCCGGTACCGTCATCGATGAGGCTGGCAAGCCCGTGACCGATGCGGAAGTCGAGGCGATCAGCGGTTCAAGCGCGGTTGTGGCGCGGACGAGCTCGGCAGGCACTTTCGTGCTCACGGGCATTGATCCGCTGGCGGAGCTGAAGGTCACGGCACAAGCCGGTGAACTGAATTCCGGACCACCCCAGATCTTCCGGGCCAGCAACTCCAGCGGCGGCCCTCTGGCGCTCGAAGGTTCGCAAGGGCCAGGCTGGTCATCTCGGAGGTCGCATCGTAGATCCCTCAGGGCGGCCGATCGCCGGTGCATCGGTGCGGATCTGGCGCATGGTTCGCCAGGAGGGCCGAGTGTTCCTGCGCGAACCGGTAACCGGGCAAGACGGTTCGATGGTGTTTCAGACCGATTCTGATGGCCGCTACCGCGTCTGCGCCCGCTGCCGCGGGGCGATGAGTACGTTGCCGATGCCGAGTCCCTGGGGCGGTTCTCAGCGCACTCCGCATCAGTCATGTTGAGAAGCTCCAGCCAGGCCATCCCCGACCTCATCCTGACCGGTGTGAAAACCATCGCCGGACAGGTGGTCGACCGTCAGGGACAGCCCATTGCCGGCGCGATCGTGCGTCAGTCGGGAGATGGACCGCTGCGAACCGAGACGCGAAGCGACGCACACGGACAGTTCAAGCTTCCCGGCGTGATCGAGGGACCGGTGGTCGTCTTTGCGTCGCAAGAGCGTTATCGGCCCGGCGCTCAACTCGCGGAATCAGACGCTTCGTCGATCAAGATAACGCTTGCAGGCGCAGGCGATCCGCCCGCGAGATCGTACCGGACGCTGGATTCTCCCCTGCCGATCGCGGAAGAAAAAGCACTCGCCCGGCGGCTGTTCGACCCTTATGCCGAGAGAGTTCTCACCTCCGGCAAAGACCCGGAAAAGTACCGGGTCGTGGTCGACGGGGTGCAGATCGATCCCTTCGCGGTCATCGAGCGGCTGGAGAGTATCAAGCTCCTCGCGCCTTCGCATCGGAATATGGCGCTGGTTCCACTTGTCGAGGCGCTTGCGAAGGAGAACCTTGAGGAGGCGATCGCTCAAGCGGAATCGGGTACGGACGCCGACACTCGCGCCATATGCTATCTGGAAATCTGCGAAGTGCGCCGCGAGCTGGAAACACCTCGGCTGCGCAAGCTCACCGACCAGGCGCTTCTCAACGCCCGTGCCATGAAGGCTCCTGCGATGAAGGTCATGATCTTCGGGCAGATCGCCGACAAGCTGATCGATCTGGGTGACAAAGAACGGGCGAGGAAGCTGCTGGCCGAGGCCGAAGAGCAGGCCAGGCCTACCATCAAGGGGATGAAGGGTGGCGGCTATACCCTGGGCACGGTGGCCGAGTCACTGGCCCGCCTCGACCTCCCCGCCGCGCTCAGGATGGTCGATGACCTTGCCCGGGAGGCGAAGAAGCACGACAAGGTCGACCGGCGCTATGTGTTTGCCCGAATCTATGGTTCCATGGCTTAGAGTCTGTCCCATAAGGGGAACAAACGGGGCGTGACAAGCGTAGTCATGGTATGAGAATGAATCATTACCCCAGTGAGGTCACCGACGCCCAGTGGGCCCTTATCGAGCCCCACATCCCCCCAGAGCCCGGCGGCGGTCGGCCCCGCAAGACGGACATGCGGGACGTCCTCGACGCCGTCCTCTATATCGTCCGCACCGGCTGCCAATGGCGATACCTGCCTGTGGATTTCCCGCCCAAGAGCACCGTCTGGCGTTACTTCGACCAGTGGCGACGAGATGGGACCTTGGACCGGATCCACGACCGGCTTCGCCGCAAGGTCCGCTCCATGGAGAAGCCCTACCACCCCCGCACCTCGGCGAGCGTTGACAGTCAGTCGATCGACACCACCTCCGGCGGCGAGCAACGGGGCCGCGACAACGCCAAGAATGTCGATGGCCGAAAGCGTCATATCGTCGTGGACAGCATGGGGTTGCTGCTGGCCGTCCTGGTGACGGCCGCCTCGGTTGACGACGCGGCCGCGGCCCCGGCGCTGTTCGCCCGGCTGGAGGGCCAGCCGATGGGCAAGGTGGAGCGGATGTTCGCCGATTCGAAGTATCACAACTTCAAGCTCTACGAGTGGGTCGAGGAGAACGCTGCTTGGGACCTGTCGATCGTGCGCCGGCCCGAAGGGAAGCGGGGCTGGGTGAAGCTGCCGATCCGCTGGACGGTCGAGCGGACCTTCGCCTGGCTGGTCAACTGCCGTCGCCTGAGCAAGGACCGGGAGAAGAGCGTCCTGTCGTCGGAATCGTTCATCAAGCTGGCCATGATTCAGTTGATGTTCCACCGGCTGCGGCCCTCCCATACCGAGCCCGAATTCCACTATCGCAATGCAGCATAATCCCACTTATGGGACAGTCTCTTACAAGATCGCCGCCCTGCGCCGGCCGATGCCGAGCGCGTGCTGGAGCGGTTGAAATCGCTCGGCCTCACCAATTACGACGGCTCCATCGTTGCGGCGTGCTGGAAGATGGCCGCCAAAGACCCGGACCTCGCTGAGAGAATTGCCAGGACGATCACGAACGCCGAATCGATCGAGCTCAAGCCCTATGCCCTCGGGCTGATCGCCGGGAAGCTTGGGGCCGTCGATCCCGACAAGACCCGCGCGCGGCGGTTGCTCGACGAGGCCTACAACGAGCTAGACCGGCTGGCCGAGAGCGGCCGGACTTCGTCCATGAATGTGAACGCAACCGTTGCTGTGCTCTCTTGCCCGTCGTCGAGCAGATCGCTCCCGATCGCTTGCCCGAATTCCTGGCCCGAACGCTCTTGCTCCGCGAGCCCCGGCGCGACGACCGCGACGAGGGCAACATCGCCCTTGATACCGCCATGCTGGCGATGCTCATCGGCCGCTACGACCGAGACCTGGCCGCCCGGCTCCTTCGCCCCGCGCTCGCCCAGCTTGAGACGATCCGCGCTAGATCCACACCCGATTACATCTCGTACCGAGTGCTGGCCGCCCTTGCCATGATCGACCCGCGACAAGCCGCCCTACGCATCGAAGCCATGCCTGACGACCCAGCGCCGGGGACAGACTTCAACGCCCCCAAGAATATGACCCGCATCTACGTCGCCCAGCTTCTCGCCCGGCACGGCAAGGACCGCTGGCAGCGCATTTACGAGTATTTCATGTACCTGTGGACGCCGGATCAACGCTATTTATAGGGATGCCTGCCCACCATCTGGAGTCAAGCACCATGATCCTGGCGACAGTTCTCCTTTCCGTAATCGTCCCGGCGCAGCTCGCTCCATCGCCCGATCCGAGGCCCTTGCCCGTCTCGGGCACGGTCGTTGACACCGCGGGCAAGCCGGTGGCCGGCGTGGAAGTCTGGCTGGCCGATGGCATTGCACCGCGTGATCATCGCGTGTTCGGCGATGAGATCAGACTGGAACCGTTCACAGACCCCGGCGAAGGTCTCAAGCCAGTGCTCGTGCACGCCACGGCGGACCGGGACGGAAAATTCTCCGTCGAAGCGCCGGTCAGTTACACGGCACGGCGCTGGCGGAGTCCGCTGGTTCTCTTCGCCAAGAGTGGAGCGGCACGGGCAATCCGGCGGCTGCCGACCGTGCTCGGTCCGGACCAATTCCCCGTGACGATCACACTCAAGGCCGCCCCGCCGACCGAGCTGACCGTCGTCGACCCGCAGGGCAATCCGGTTGTGGGAGCGCGCGTCTTGCCGTTGACGGTGAACGACGTGCCAGTTCCCAACGTGGTAGCACGGACCCGCGGAGGGACCACCGACGCCCGCGGTCGCGTGGCGATGGGAGCATTTCCGAGCGCGGCGATTCAAGAAGTTCGCGTCGAGGGATCGGTTTTCGGCACGCAGCGCTTGCGGGTTGATGAGCAGGCCGATTCGAGCGGCGTCGAAGGCCGTTCGGAAATGATCGCGCTCGCCCCCGTAGGCCGCGTCGTCGGTCGGTTGGTGTCGCCCGGGAATGAGCCGATCAGGGGTGTGACCGTTCGAGCAACTACGCAGGAAGGCGGCTATGAGGGCTCCGGCCGCAGCGGCATGGCGGAGGTTCCGGTTCAGGAATCAGGGCGGTTCGAGATCGGAGCGATCGTGGCAGGGACGCTCCAGATCGAGCTCGCTTTTGATCCCCGGACAGGCACAACGCTGCGGCCAGAAACCCTGGGTCGAATCGTCGTGGCGGCCGGGAAGACCACCGAGGCTGAGCATACCGCTGAGGGCGACCGTCACGGTCAGGGGCTCGTTTCGTGAGAAAGGGACCAACAAACCGATTGCCGGGCTGATGGCTGTCCTCAACGGAATGTTCGGCGGTGATTATTTCGCGGTGACCGGCGCCGATGGCAGATATCAGGGCTACATCGCTCGCGAAATTTGGCAACCCTACGGTTGGACGATGAGGATTCCAATCCCCTTCTTCGACCCTTCCGCCGGACCGGATACACCCCAGCGAATGCCACCGGCCGGAATCAATGATCTGGTGCTGCCGCCAATCGAGCTGCCCCGGGGGGTGGATGTGCCGGGCTCGGTCGTCGATGACGCAGGCCGGCCTGTCGCGGGCGCGATGATCGAGGCAACGTGGACACACGCGACGGGAAGAGTCCAGCTCGTCTCGGCCGGCTCCGATTCAACGGGCCGGTTCGTGCTCCACGGCGTTGACCCCATGGCCGAGTTGACCTACAGAGCACGGCTGGGCGATTCTGTTTCAGCCGCAGGGATCGTCGCTCGTGCCGAGGCTTCGCTCACCAAGCCGATTGTTCTCTCGATCAGTCCTCGACAGAGCGTGCTACTCGGCGGGCGCGTGCGCGATCCATCCGGACAAGCCATCTCCGGTGCCTCGGTGCGAGTCTGGCGTTTGTTCCGGGGCAAGAACGACAGGGTCAAGGACCTTGAGCCAATCATGGCCGACGATGGTCGCCTGGTCGTGCGAACCGACGCGGCGGGACGCTATAGTGCGCCGCGGCAGGTTCTGCCCGAGGAGGAGTTTTTCGCGGAGGTGAGCGCTCCGGGGCGGCTGTCCACTCGCTCACGTTCAGTCAGAATTGACGATCACGGAGGCGAGCTTCCGCCTGTCACCTTGCGCCGGGTGCGTTCGGTCTGTGGCCAGGTGGTTGACCAACAGGGAAGGCCATTAGTCGGGGCCTTGGTGAGTCAGTCGGGCGACGGGCCGATGGCGACGGAGACACGATCGGACGAACAGGGACGATTTCAGCTTACCGGCGTGCTCGAGGGGCCAGTGATCTTGCTGGTCGAGAAGTCGAGCTTCCGGTCGGCACCGCATTCGGTCTCACAGACAAACCAGCCCATAACAGTTTCAGTTGGGCGCGCTGATGAGCCGCCGGTTGTCTCGTACAAGCCCCTCCCCTCGGCCTTGCCGGCAGATCAAGAAAAGCGCTGGCCCGCCGGCTGTTTGAGCCTTTCGCCGAACACGTGCTCAAGGACGGCAAGGACGATGACAAGCGGAAGTTACTGACGAGCCTGGCCGAGATCGACCCGGTCTGGACCCTCGAGCATCTCGATGCGGTGAAGTTTACCGATCCCGATGAGCTCACTGGAGTGCGCAGCAACATCGCCGGGGCGCTCGTCGGAAACAATCCCGACGAGGCCGCCGCTGTGGCTGAGGGCATCTCTGATCCCTATGCTCGCGCCTGGATCTACGTGGGGATGACGCGCAATCTGCTCAAGCGAGACCCAGCCCGAGCGAGGAAGTTTCTTGAACAGGCGATCTTGAACAACAAAGCCTCGGGCCCAAGAAAACAGGCCTTCCTCGGTCGCGAGGTCATTGGTCTCTTGATCGATCTGGGGGAAAACGAGCGAGCCCGGGAAATGATCCGCGTACAACGTGAACTGATCAAATCGGCTTTCGATGCGAGGAATCGCACTTACGGTCTGAATTCGTATGTATTGCTGCCGCTAGTCCGCCTCGATCCGGCCGCGGCTCTTGCCGAGATCGAGAACTCGAAGCGGAAGGCCGATAAGGACAAGGATGACTCATTAATCCGTACCTTTGACGGACTCTTCGGCCGTATCGCCTACTCCTTGGCTGATCGCCTGCCCATTGAAGCGGAAAAGCTGATCAGGCGGATGTCGTTCGCATTGATACGTCCCGCCAATACTTACGTCCTCGCCGTCTGTTCCAGGATGGCAACCATGGATCTCCCGCGAGCCGCGCGGCTCGCCGACCTGATCACTCCCGGCGAGATCGAGAAGAAACCCTTTGCTTTTGGTCTGATGGCGCAGGCCGTGGCCGCGACAGACAAAGCCGCCGCGCTGGGGTTGCTCGACGAAGCTTTCAGCCAGCTTGAAGGGCTGAGAGCCCGCGGCCGGGTCAGCCAGTTCGCCAGTATCTCAGGAGCCGCGGCGGGCTTGCTGCCGATTGCCGAGCAAGTTGATCCCGACCGTTTACCGGAATTCCTGGCGCGTGCCGTGGCCCTGCGGCCGCCGCAACGCGATGGCAAGGACCTATCCTTGATCCCTGAGCAGTGTGCACCGCTGGCGATGATGGTGGCTCGTTACGACCGGGAACTCGCAGCCCAGATTATCGCGCCCGACCTTGAAAACCTGGGAACGCTCTCGGTGTCTTACTCAGGCACCGATCTCAAGACCACGCCCGTGCTCTGCGCCCTAGCGTTGATCGATCCCCGCAGAGCGGTCGAGCTCATCGAGGCCCTTCCTGAGAGCCCGAGCACGGCCATCAACGGCTTCGCGCCTACCAAGAACGACATCCTGATCGAGGCCGCCAGGCTGCTGTCATTGCACGATTCCAATCGCTGGCGGCATGTTTACGAGCGTTACCTGCTTCTCTGGACGCCCGATCAAGAGTTACGCTGAGGAATCTCCGTGGGGTGCTCTGTGAGTACCATTCACAACCTTGCGAGGAGACGCCAACCATGACCTTCGTGCCTTTGACCCTGCTGGCCTTGGCTTTCGCGGGCGCCCTGCCCGACGAGGCTGAGGCAAAAGCCAGTTCCTGGCGGTTCGTCTTGCCTGCCCCAGGGGAAGCCTTCGAGCATCCTCCGTTTCGGGCGCTCGTGCTCAGCCGCGACAAGCCCGATGACGTGGCCGAGAAGATTGCCTACCGCGGCAAGCACCGGCGCTATGCCCAGGTACGCTTCGGCAGCGCCGGGTCGGTTCGCGTGACCGTCGTGCTTGATGAGGTAGGGCCCGGCGATGTCGACCTCTATGTTGATGCCAATCGCGACCGCAAGATCGACCAGCGCGATCGCGTGTCCACCACAAAGGGAAGCACCGGGCGAGACATTCAGTGGCGTTTGCCGTTGGATGTGGCGATGGTCCAGGGAGAAGAGACGAAGACCACGCCGCGCGCCGTGGTCTTTCGCCTGGGCGCGACCGGGCGCACGCTGGGCTATGCGGCCGCGGGATACCTGGAAGGGACCGTCACGATGGCGGGCCAGCCCCGCGCCGTGAGGCGGATGGACGGCGATGGCAACGGACTGCTGACCGACGCGCAAGACCGGGTCTGGATTGACCTGAACGGTGACGGCCGCTGGGATGCGTCGGACGAGCAATTTCTGTACGCGACGATCCTCAATCTCGACGGTGCCCGCTTCGTGCTTCGTTCCGACCCGCTGGGAACCCGGCTGGCGCTCGAGCCGCTTTTAGGCACGGGGACCGTCCGGCTTGTCCTCAAGAAAGCGGCGTCGGCCGAGCTGCATGCCACACTCGTCGGCCGCGACGGCTCGGCGTTTGGCCTATCGGGCGACGAGGCTGCCACCGTCCCCGTAGGCGAGTATCGGCTTGGAACGGTCACCGCCACGTATAGCGATCCCCAGGGCGGCCAGAGCTGGTCGTTCATCTTCTCCGACAACGGCGCCAAGCCCGAGGTCAAGTGGTACAGCCTGAAGAAGGACGGCCAGATCAACCTCGACCCGATCGGCACGCTGGAGATGGAGCTGAGCGTCACCGACAAGGTCAAGACCGCCAGGGCCGGCGAGGATATCGCACTTCAGCCCTTGCTTTACACCGGCGACGGCCTCTTGATCAACGTCGGTTATCGAGGAAACCCGGTTTCCCCTTCGGCCCAGGAGAACCTGGGCGCGGCGATCACCCTGGCGACGACCGACGGCCAGACCCTGGCCACGGCCCACTCGGGCTTTGCCTGAGGCACCTTCTGCCAGGCCTCGGTTCGAGTGCCCCAGTCGCAGCCCACCGGCCCCGTCCAGCTTTCCGTCGAATTCGACTCCGGCCCCCTAGCCGGTGCTCTGCGTGCCACGGCCACGCTCGAGGTGATCAAGAAGCCGTGAGATCGTTCGGGCGCCTTTCTCCTGTCGCCGTGATCGAGGCTGATCGGCAGATCGCGTATAATAACGGTCGAGGAGTCTCGATCTCTCTTTCAGGAGTAAACCATGTTCGAACTGATCAAGAAGACCCTGCTGACCGGCGTTGGTCTGGCCGTGATGACTAAAGACAAGGTCGAAGAGCTGGGCAAGGAACTGGCCTCCCAGGCCAAGCTTTCGGAGCATGAGGGGAAGGAATTCGTCGATCACCTGCTCAAGCAGTCGGAAACCGCGCGCAAGGATTTTGAGAGCAGGATCAGCACGGCGGTCCAGAAAGCCGTCGGCGGGTTGAACCTGGCAAGCAAAGACGAGGTGGCCAGACTCTCCGCGAAGGTCGAGGAGCTGTCGGCCCGGCTGCCCAAGGACGGCTCGGGCTCATCGGTTTGAAATGGCCGAGCTCGGACAGCGGCGGGGTCGGAAACCCGCGCCGAACGGTGAGCCTTCCGCTCGTTCAGAACGAGGCGGTTTCGGCTGTGGGTGAGGGCGTTTGGTCGTGGGCGCGCGTGGAATCCACAACATAGCCGACGGCGAGCATGGAGAGGCTGCCCACGAACAAAAGCATGATGGCACCGGTGAGCCTGAGCTGAGGTTCGGGAATGTTGAGAGCGCGAGGAACGGCGACATCTCATCGATGTCGTGAACCGTATCTCCGATCGCCCTAGTGACGAACGTCACACTCACGAAGAGCTTACCCAGCAGCCTGGGAATCTGACGGATCGCGCGGACCATGGGTCGCCCCCTCCCTGCTCGGCCAAAGTGCCTTGACTGTTTGTCCCATGATAACGAAACGGCGTCAACCGTGTAGGTGGTGTGAGAGCCATTCCCGACCGGCGCGAAAGCGGAAAACGAGATGGGCTGCTTGCTCCCGGGAAGGAGAGTATGGGCGTCAGGTCATGAATCGTCGTCAGAGTCCTCGTTCTCGCCATTGTCCCCGTTCTGGTCATAGTCTTCGTCACCATCCTGGCGAGAGGTTGCAGGCGATTGCTTGTTCTGGTGAATCTGTTCCAGATTGTGCCTCAAGCTGTCCAGCTCGCTGTCACCGGCAAGGTGCCGACGGTAAGGGTAGACGAGCGCCATCAGATGAGCGTTGTTGGACCCGAGCTCATCGACGGTCTGTCTGACAATTTCTAGAAAACGGTCAAGCTCCTCAGGAAGGCGGACACGTGTGAGGAAGAGTCTGAGCTGTGTCAGCGACGACGGTCGCGACAAGACCGGCGAGACCGCCACGCCGGCCGGGGCTGCGCGTGGCGGTTGCGCGACAGGGGTCGTTCGATCGCCGGCATGGGCATGCTCCCGGTCGCGATCTCGGGCACGGGACGATTCGCCATCACGTCCGCGCCGGCTGGCCTCGATCGCCTGCACAAGCTGCTCTTGCGCCTCGGCGACGTAGGCGGCCCAGTCGGTCGAGTAATCCTGACGGAACGCCTCGATGTAGCCTGGCTCATACTGCCGTGACAGCCACTTCAACTGGTGGAAAACGCGGTGGCCCAGATTTTGAAGCTCCTCGGACAACTCGGCATCGCGCTCATGAGTCGCCTGATAGAACCGGAAGCGGCCGATCCAGACCTTGAGCCGGGCATATTGCTCGAGCTTGCCAAGGGCCGCGAAGGGGCCGAGTCCGGCGTTCACCTCGTGCGCAGGAGCTGAAGCTGGCCGCCGGGGAAATGCCCTTCAGCATCCCAGAGCAGGCGGTCAAGGTCGGCGAACTGGTCGGCGAGTTCGGGCTGAAGCCGGTCGAGCTCCCGGCGAAGCTGACGGTATTGATCGAGCGCCACGCGCAGCTCGCGCCGCGCCTCGTCGACGTCGCGGCTCACTTCTTCAAGCTGGGTTCGGGCTTGCTTCCTCGTCCGCTCGATCTCAACCTGGGAGGTAGCGATCAACTCTTCCGCGGCGACGTCCGAGTCCAGCGACGATTTGAACTGGGCGAGCTTACGCACCAAATCTTTAAGCACTTGCTCATCGGTATCGGCCTGTTCGAGCGCCCGCATGCTGGCGGGGCGAACCGTTCTCAGCCGCTCAACCGCCCGGCGGGCACGTAGCTCCGCGGCGCGAAACTGCTCGGCGGCTTGCTGGGTCTCATTCTCGATCTTTCGCGCTCGCGTTTTCGCTTCCGCCTGCCGTACTAGCTCGGCAAGACGTTCCAGAGATGGGGTCATGGTATACTCCCGCACTCACCTTCTTACGAGATACTGCATGGCTAGAGTGATGCACCCGCTGAATTCCGGATCAGTACGCTCTCGCAAGGCCGGAAAGCAAGCTTCGGAGTCACGTCAGGCCGCAGTACGAATTCTATAGTATTCAAGATAAGTACGCTATTATCCCTTGCTATTTTGGTCGAACCCCACAATGCATCATACACCCACGGCAGGGTTAGGTGAACCCACCGCCGTGTAAAGGCAACGTGGACAATTGTTGAACGAGCTTGCGTTTTCGGCTTGGAATTGACCGATCAACCGACGGTCAGGGGTTTGCCGTTATGGTCGGGACCGAGACCAAGCAGGAAAGGGACGGCGGTCTGGGCCCACCTGCGCAGGGTCGGGGTACTCTCCGGCCTCGGCGCCGAAGCAGCTTCGGAGCATGGCGGTGTCAATGATTCCCGGGTTCAGGGGGATGGCGGCGAGGCCGTGGGGCAATTCCTGGGCGAGGGCGCGGGTCAAGCCCTCGATCGCCCACTTGGTGGCGCAGTAGGGGCCGACCTCCGGGAGACGTCGATCGGCCCCATCCCGAGCTGAAATTGACGATCACTCCCCTGCCGCGGGCGATCATGGCGGGAACGAAATGGCGAATCACGTTGGCGACGCCCTTGATGTTGATGTCGACAACCCGATCGAACTCGGCGGCTGGAACGTCCCAGAGCGCTGCGTTGCGGTTGATCACGGCCGCGTTATTGATCAGCAGATCGGGCGGCCCGAACCGCGCCACCACGTCCTGAGCCCAGGCCTTCACGGCCTGGTCGTGCGTGACATCGAGCGCGGCGACATGATGACTCTTACCCAGTAATGTTTCGAGCTCCTTGATCGCGGTGTGCGACCGGCCGCAGCCTGCGACCGTATGGCCCAGCTCGGCGAATCGCTCGGCCATCGCCCGGCCCAGTCCGCGCGTGATTCCGGTGATGACGATGCGTTGGCACTCTTGGGTCGTGCGAGTCATTCCAGGCTCCATGCCATGAAAACACGGACAAGACCAGGTTCATTGACCTGGTTCATGATAACCCGCTTGCTCGGATCGGACATGAGAATTGTTCAAGGCGGGGCTCAAGAAACTCCGGCTCTCCGCCGATAGGCACGCCAATCGACGCCGAGTTTCCGCATTCGCGACCGAAGGGTGTGAGGATTGATCCCCAGCAGCACCGCGGCCCCGTCAGGGCCTTCAATCTTGCCTCCTGTTCTGGTGAGCGACTGCTCGATATGGCGGGACATGGCCTGCTCGAGTGTCAGCAGCGGCGTTTCCGAGCCGACGAGCTCTTCCTGTCTCGACGTGGCAAGCGAAGGGCCAACACGGTTCGGTGAACCCAGAGATCGAGCCACGTCGAGGCGCTTGCCGACGCCGAGGATCGCAGCTCGTTCGATCACGGCGGCAAGCTCGCGAATGTTTCCCGGCCATGGGTAGTCGACCAGGAGCGTGATGTCGTCTGCCGAGGGAACAAGCGGGGGCAAGCCCAAGCCGTTTCGCGGCGCGAATGGCGAAATGGGCCGCCAGCGCGGGAATATCCGCGAGCCGTTCCCGTAACGGAGGCAGGTGGACCGGAAACACCGCCAGGCGGTACCACAGATCCTGCCGGAACTGGCCGTCGGCGACCATGGTCTGCAAGTCTCGATGAGTCGCGGCAATGATCCGGACATCGACGTGCCTGGGTTTCTCTGCCGCCGACGCGCTCGAAATGACCGTCCTGAAGAATCCGCAACAGCCGCACCTGCGCGGCCAGGGGCAGTTCTCCGCACTCGTCCAGAAACAAGGTGCCGCCGTCGGCCCGTTCAAACCAGCCTTTGCGCTCTCCGACGGCCCCGGTAAAGCTGCCGCGCTCGTGGCCGAACAGTTCCGAGTCGACGAGCTCTGAGGGAATCGCCCCGCAGTTGATCCGCAAGAAAGGTCCTGCGGCCCGGCGCGAGCGGATGTGGATCGCCCGGGCGACAACTTCCTTGCCGGAACCAGTCTCACCCAGGATCAACACTGGTGCATCCGATGGAGCGACCAGCTCGATGTGCTCCATCACCTCTTTCAGGCCGGTCTCGGCACCGATGACCGAGTCGGCAATATCGTGCCTTTGCAACCGCGAGAGCAGCGCACGGTTCTCGGCCTCGACCGCTTCACGCAGCGAGACGAGCTCGCGAACCCGGTGATCGTTCTCGAGAGCCACCGTGAACGGATCGATCAGTTCCCGTGTGAGGGCCTCGTGCTCAAGGGCGAAGTGACTCGGGGGACGGGCAGCCAGAATCAAGACCCCAAGGATTCCCTCCACGCCACTCAAGGGGGCGACCAGCACATGACCGGTCGGCCCCGAGGGCAAAAGACCAGGAAGGCGTTTACGAAGCGAGGCGCAGCTATCTCGCAACAACTTTCCTTGATGACAAAAATCGATGATCCGGTCGAGATCGTGTGGCGAACACTCGGTCTTGCCGGCTGACTCTACCGGCCCGGCGCGAAGCTTTCCCTCCGCCACCGTTTCCAGGAACGACCGCGCCACGTCAATGTGGCGCACCAGCAGCTCGTCAATCGGCAACTGGCTGACCAGAAGCGGCGTCACACGCGCGACCGATTCGTCGATCGCAATGTGCCGGCACACCTCCCTCCAGACGTTCAACAGCATCGACGAGGAATCATTCTTGCTCACGCGACTACCCAGGAAATATCACGGAAGGCCCAGGAAATATCATGGTTGGCCCGTGTTATATCACAGTTCGGAGGCGTTAGGGAAGGCGTTGGCCCCAGCAAATTTGAAGCACAGGCCTCATTTTTCCCGGCAAAAGTGAGAAGTGCTTGCCCCCACTGAGCGACCACGGCGGGGTTGGCACGGATCTTGCCCTACGCTCATCCCCGCGTCGTTCCAGGTCGCGGTGGGGAACCATTGAAAAGAACATATGCGCGTATATTGGAAAGTCTAGGAGGACCGCGTGATGAGCAAGAAGTTGATCGGAGAGGCCCGTCCGCCGTGTCGGTTTCTGCCGTGCTTCATCGTGTTCGCCGTGATCATGAACGGCTGTAGCGGATACACCTCCTCCGTGCCGACTTACGAGGTTAAAGGGAAGGTGCGCCTGGCCAACGGGAAAGCACTTTCCGCGGGCCGTGTGAGGTTCGTGGCCGCCGATGGCCTGCTTCCCGAAGCGTCAGGCGAAATCCAGCCCGATGGAGGATTCTCGTTGACCACCCGAAGCGAAGGAGACGGCGCGGCGCCGGGGAAATACAAGGTTCGCATTGAACCGGCGGAAAGCAAGAAGCCCGGCCGGACACGACCCAGGTTTCCGGTGAAATACGTCGATGAGGACAGCTCCGGCCTGGCCGTTACCGTGCGGCCCGAACCCAATCAGCTCGAGCCGTTCACGCTCAAGTGAACGCGCGTTGTTTGCGACATCAAGGCTTAATATGATCAATTGATCACTTTTAGTTTACCTTTGAATGGAAGGAGTTCCCACGTGCAAGTCTCGTCCCAGAAACGTCTTCGTCTCGACGGGTTCACGCTGATCGAGCTCTTGGTTGTGATCGCCATCATCGCCGTTCTCATCTCGTTGCTCTTGCCCGCCGTGCAGTCGGCCCGCGAGGCAGCGCGCGGCGCCCAGTGCACCAATAATCTCAAGCAGCTTGGCCTCGCCGTTCACAATTATGAAAGTGCCAACAAGTGCTTTCCACTCGCCGGGCAGGGATCACTCTATCAGGGAGTAGCGATTCCGGACACGATGTACGTCGACGGCACGGGCGCCCACGCGCGGGCCCTGGCGTATCTCGAGCAGAGCCAGGTGTACAACACCATCAACTTCAGCCTTGACTACAACCATATCTCAGGGGCGAATTACACCGCTTATTCGACGGTGATCAACACCTTCGTGTGCCCGAGCGCGGTTCGTTCGCCGGATGGGGGCCGGGACGCCGTGGGTGATCCCAACGGCGCTCCCTTTGAGAATGCGGGGCCCGGCTACGGAGTGAACGACTACGGCTTCACCACTTATGTCGACATCGACCCGGGCGGGCTGACCGGACAGGTTGGATCCACGCCGATCACTCCCTTCCGCAATCGTGCTTCCCGCGTTCGACGGCATTCTTCATCACCCCGTGGGCACGATCGCCGCGACGACCGATGGGCTGAGCACGACCGTTCTGGCCCTGGAGGACGCCGGACGCGACGCCCGCTATGTCAGTGAGCGCGCCCGAGTCTTATGTTTCGCCGCTAGAGCCCAATGTGTCCCGTCCTGTCCCTCAAGGCCAGCGCCGCGCCTGGCGGTGGGGAGAGGCGAACGGAGTTGGCCTCGGTGTCTCGGGCGTGATCAACAACAAGTGGCGTCCCGATCACGCCGTGGGCTTCTATCCCCAGCCTGGTGACCCCGCCTTCGGCACGACCAACCAGGCCGGCAACAATCAGGAGGCGTTCTCGTTCCATCCCGGCGGCTGCAACGCCCTCTTTGGTGATGGCTCCGTCAGGTTCCTCAAGGAGTCGATCAATGTGCTCACCCTCCGCAAGATCATCTCTGCGGCAGGCAGCGAAGTCACCTCGGCGATGAGTATTGAAACGCGAGGGCAAATGATGAAGAGCCTGTCTCGGAGAGCACTGGCACTGACAATGGCACTACTGGCTTCGGGCTGCGGCAATCCGTCGCGGCCCGATGCCGACACCCTGAAGATCGGGGCGTACTCGGTGGTGCGCGAGGTACTGCACGATGGCGTGATTCCCGTCTTTTCCGCTCACTGGAAGAAGAAAACCGGACGCGAAGTGCAATTCGAAGAATCGTATAACGCTTCCGGAGCCCAGGCGCGGTCGATCGCCTCGGGGTTCGATGCTGACCTAGCGATCCTGTCGCACGTGGGCGATATGGAAACGCTCGTCAAGGCGGAGCGGGTCAAGCCCACGTGGAACTCGGGCCCCAATCGAGGAATCCTGACTCACAGCTTGGTCGTGATCGGACACAGAGCCGGAAACCCCAAGCAAATCCACGACTGGCCTGACCTGGGACGGCCTGGCGTCGGCGTGCTTTATCCGGATCCCAAGACTTCAGGGGGCGCGCGCTGGAACGTCAGCGCGATCTACGGCGCCGCCCTCCTGACATCACGTGAAGCCGGAAATGGTAAGCCCAACCTTGCCTCGGTGCGCGATCTGATGGCCCGCATCCAGGCCAATGTGATCAACATGGACCAGTCGGGCCGACAGAGCATGGCCAACTTCGCCGAGCGGCAGACCGGCGATGCAGTGGTCACCTACGAGAATGAACTCTTGCTTCGAAGCAAGGAAGGGGAACCGATTCCCTACGTGATCCCGCCTTCCACCCTGTTGATCGAGAGTCCCGCGGCCATCGTGGACAGTTCGGTCGACCGGCATGCGAATCGAGCTCTCGCGGAGGCGTTTCTGGAATTCCTGCTCTCCGACGAGGGCCAGCGGATTTTCGGCGAGTACGGCTTTCGACCAGTCAAGTCTGAATCTGAAGGCGCGGAGTCAGCCGGTCGGCCGGTTCCTCAGAAAGTCTTCACCATCGCTGATCTGGGAGGGTGGGCCAAGATCGAACAAGAGTTGTACAGTTCCGATGGACTCTGGACCGCCGTCGCCGCGGAACGATCTCAGTCGAGAGGGAGATAACCGCTGATGGCATCACAAGCGGCGGCAGCGACCGTGCACAATCGCCCCTCGGACCTGGCCCTGAGGTGGACGACCCTCCTTTACCTTGGGGTCATGGTCGCCCTGCCAATGGTGGCGCTGGGCGTGCAGGCGGCCCGGCCTGGTCTGGCGCATTCTGGCGGGCCTTCTCAGACCCCTATGCCTGGCACGCCTTGAAACTGACGTTTCTGACCGCGCTGGTGATGGTTGCCGTGAACGCGGTCACGGGAACGGCAACGGCCTGGGTGCTGGTGCGCTACGACTTTCCCGGCCGCAGCCTGGTCAATGCCCTGATCGACCTACCATTCGCCGTGCCAACAGTGGTCACCGGGGTGATGCTGGTTGTCCTTTATGGTCCTTCGAGCGTGATCGGTACTGTCCTGGGACGTTTTGGCTGGGCCGTGATCTACCACCAGCCGGGCATCGTGCTGGCCCTCTTGTTCGTTTCGTACCCCTTCGTGATCCGCAGCGTCCAGCCCATCTTGATGGAGCTTGATCGAGCGGAGGAGGAGGCTGCCGCCACGCTTGGTGCAGGTGCCTGGACGACCTTTCGCAGGGTGACTCTTCCCGTCCTCTGGCCGTCGATCCTGACCGGGTCGGGTCTCTCCTTCAGCAGGGCACTTGGAGAGTTCGGCAGCGTGGTCATGGTCGCCGGCAATCATCCGCTTTTGACCAAGACCGCACCACTTTACATCTACGGCGAGATCGAAAGTGGAAATCGGCACGCTGCGCTGGTGGTTTCGGCGGCTTTGCTGGCCAGCTCGCTCTTGATCCTCATCGGTCTGAACGCCTTGCAAAGACGCGGAGGCGCTCGTCATGTCGATTGATCTTGATGTGGATCTGCACGCGGCGGGGCGAGCAATCGCCCCACCTCCGAGCGGGCCGGCTACCTGGCTCACGCACCCTTGGGCGCTGGGCCTTGACGGGAGCAGTCCTGGCCTGGTTCGCGGTCTTGATCCTGGTCCCCGCGCTGGCCCTGGTTCGCCAGGTTGCTCTTGGTGGACTCAAGCCGTTCCTGGACGCGCTGGGCCGGCCCGAAGTGCAACGGGCCTTCGTCATGTCGCTGGGAATCACGGCCCTGGCAACCGTGGTGAACACGGTTTTCGGGATCGGCCTTGCGCTTGTGTTGACCCGGCAGCGGTTCTGGGGCCGCTCCCTGGTCGATGGCGTCGTTGACCTTCCCTTTGCCGTCTCGCCCATCGTGGCGGGCCTGATGCTGATCGTGCTCTACGGGCCGGACGGCTGGCTGGGGCGCTGGCTCGAGCCACACGGGATCAGGGTCGTCTACGCCGTCCCTGGCATGGTCCTGGCCACCATGTTCGTGACGGTTCCCTTCGTGGTCCGTGAGCTTGTTCCGGTGCTGCGCGAGCTGGGCGAGGAGTACGAACAGGCGGCCCACACCCTGGGAGCCGGCCGCTGGCGAACGTTCTGGAGTGTGACCCTCCCCTCGATTCGCTGGGGCGTGGCCTATGGGGTCACGCTGACCGTCGCTCGCTCACTGGGAGAGTTTGGCGCAATCCTCGTGGTCTCCGGTAACGTGATCGGCCAGACGCAGACGGCCACACTTTACATCGAGGAAGGGGTCGAAAGTTTTCACCCCGAGGGGGCCTACGCCGCGAGCCTGGTCCTGGCGGCGTTCTCGTTCATCCTCTTGATCGGGATGGACGCCATTCGGAACCGCCTGGACGGGCGAAGGGAGAATCGGCCATGACAACCATTGCGACCGAATCTCGTGCCAAAGCCGCACTCAATTGGACCCGGCGTGCTCATCTCAGCCGCGGAACGGAGCAGCCTCGAGTCACGTCCCAGGAAGCGAGCAAGGAGTCAACCGTGGGGATCGAAGTTCAGAATCTTTCCAAGCGCTATGGTTCATTTCAGGCTGTGCAGGACGTTTCATTCGAGGTTGTCGCCGGGCAGCTTGTCGCCCTGCTGGGCCCTTCCGGATCGGGCAAGAGCACGATCCTGCGAATCATCGCCGGCCTGGAATCGGCCGACACCGGCAGCGTGGTGTTGACGGGAGAGGATGCGACGCGTCTGCCCGTCCAAGAGCGGGGTGTGGGGTTTGTCTTCCAGCACTATGCCTTGTTTCGCCACATGACGGTTCGCGACAATATCGCGTTCGGCCTCAAGGTGCGCAAGCTTCCCAAGGCTGTGATCAAAGCACGGGTCAGCGAGTTGCTCGATCTGGTGCAGCTTGCCGGTTATGCGGGCCGTTATCCATCTCAGCTTTCGGGCGGCCAGCGCCAGCGTGTCGCATTGGCCCGGGCCCTGGCGCCCCGTCCCAAGGTCTTGCTTCTCGACGAGCCGTTCGGTGCTCTCGACGCCAAGGTGCGGGACGAGCTGCGCGCATGGCTGCGAAAGCTGCACGATGAAGTGCATGTCACGAGCCTGTTCGTCACCCACGACCAGCGTGAGGCATTCGAAGTGGCCGATCAGGTCGTCGTGCTGAACGAGGGACGTGTCCAGCAGGTCGGCCCACCTCAAGAGCTCTACGAGCATCCCACCAGCCCGTTCGTCGCCCGGTTCCTGGGACAGGTCAACATCCTGCCGCTCGACACGATCCAGTGCGCGTCGCGATCTGGCGCCCAGCATCCCTTCCTCGCATCCGACCTCAGCTCGCACTGCGATGCCCACATCTACGTCCGGCCGCACGATCTCGAGGTGGCTCGCGTGCGGAATGGGCACCCTTGCTGGAGGCGCTCGTGTCGAGCGGGTCACGCCGCTTGGGGGGGTCGTGCGGCTGGAGCTGTCGATCAGCGATGAGCACAGGGTCCACCTCGAGCTGCAGAGCAACCAGATACACGATTTCGGGTTCTCTCGAGGCGACAACGTCTTCGTCACACCGCGTCACGCCAATGTCTTCGATTCGGAGCGACATACCTTTCATCCCATGACCTTGGGCGAGGAGAGCCCGGCACAGCGGGAACAAATCGCGCTCGGATAAGAGTTTCGGATGGGACGAGCAAGTCGACGCGCTCCGTCCAAACCTTTCGAAATCTTCGAAGGCGGGGAAATCTGCCATTAGCTCGATCTCTCCGCGTCATTAACCGATTGAAAACGTACTATGATAGGAGTGTGTGGCGAGCGAAAAGGCAAAAACATGGCACATACTGACCATCTGACCATGACTGCTGCCCAAGGCGTCGGTTCCGTGGGTGGGACCGCAGTCGAGGAAATGCGTACACCGGACAAGCTGAGGAGCAGCGAGTTGCCCGCCCGCCCTTATCCGGCTCAGTACGTGAGCACATGGACCGCGCCCGACGGCTCGCGCGTCACCCTCAGGCCCATTCGCCCCGCGGATGAGCCGCTCATGATCAAGTTTCACGGTACACTTTCCTCCCGCAGCGTTTCATTTCGTTATTTTCACGCGATGAAGTTGAGCACCCGCGTGGCGCATGACCGCTTGACTCGCATCTGCTTCATCGACTACGACCGAGAAATGGTGCTCGTGGCCGACCGCGAGAGCCCTATCTCCGGCGAGCACGAGATCTTGGGTGTCGGCCGCCTGAACAAGATTCCGGGCACCAGCGACGCCGAGTTCGCGATTCTGGTCAGCGACCAGTTCCAGGGCATGGGCCTGGGAACCGAGCTGCTAGGCGCCTGCTCCAGGTAGGTCGCGCTGAGAATCTCAAGCAAATTCTCGGTTACATCCTTCCCGCCAATGTCGAGATGCAACGGATCTGTAAAGGTCTGGGTTTTACCATCACGCACGATATCGAAGATTCGGTGGTCCGAGCGACCATCAATCTGTAGTGCCCTGATGCCCAGGATAGCGAGTTCGAAGCTTGCCGTTCCTTGTTCGCCTTTGCAAACTTCTGCTAGAGTGGGGCGGATTCAGTAACCCGGTTTCACCAGGCCGGGCCTTCCCGGAGTCGCTCGAGTAGGGGTTACGGCTTGAATTTCGCGATGTGGGCGACCCTGGCCGTGCTGGCCGCGCTCTTATATGGCTTGGTTCGCGACCTGCCCACCGACGTGCTCTTTGTCGGAGCCGTGGTGCTCCTGGCCGCGTTTCGCGTCATCACGCCGGAAGAGGCGTTTGGCGGATTCTCCAACGCCGGCATGCTGACGGTCGCGGCGCTTTTCGTGGTTGCAGCCGCCCTGCGCGAGACCGGGGTCATGGAGATTGTCGGTGAACGGTTTCTCGGGCATGTGGAAACCGAAGGCAAGGCCCTGCTCTACATGGCCGTTGTCTTGATTCCATCGGCCATGGTGCTGAACAACACGCCCAAGGTCGCCCTGCTGGTGCCGGTTCTCATCGCCTGGTGCCGCAAGCGGCGCATCTCTCCCTCGCGGTTGCTCATGCCGCTCTCCTTCCTGTCGATCCTGGGCGGGACATGCTCATTGATTGGCACCAGCACCAACCTGGTAGTGCAGGGGCTCGTCATCAAGGCGGGCGCGGCACTGCCACCGGGAGACCCGCACCGCTATCAGCTTAGACCCATGAGCATGTTCGAGATCGGCTATGTTGGTCTTCCCTGTGCGGTCTTCGGCGCGACTTATCTTTTGACCATCGGTCGCAAACTCTTGCCCGACCGTAAGGACCTGATCGAGCAGCTCGAGGAATTGCGCAGGGAATACCTCGTGGAGATGCTGGTCCAGCCCGGCTGCCGGCTCGTGGGCAAGAAAGTTGGCGACGCCGGGTTGCGGCATCTGCCGGGTCTTTTCCTGATCGAGATCGACCGCGACGGCCAGGCGATCGGGCCGGTCGGTCCCGACGAAGTTGTCATGGCCAACGACCGGCTTGTCTTCACGGGGGTTGTGAACACGATCGTCGACCTGGAGAAGATTCCGGGCCTGGTGCCGGCGGCCGATGCCCGCTACGAAGTTTCCCCGGTCAACCAGCGAGGACGCCAGCTCTGCGAAGCGGTGATCAGTCCGTCGTCGCCGCTGGTGGGCCAGACGGTGCGCGCGGCCGACTTCCGGACCCTCTACGACGCGGCCGTCGTGGCCGTGCACCGCAACGGAGCGCGGCTGAGCAACAAGGTGGGCGCCATCGAGCTGCACGCCGGCGACACGCTGCTGCTCCAGGTGGGAACCGACTTCTCCCTGGCCTACCGCAACAACCCCGACTTCTACCTCGTGAGCGACGTCGAAGACTCGCGCCCCGTGCGGTTCGATCGGGCCTGGCCCGCGACGATCATCTTCGTGATCATGATCACCGCGTTCGTCAGCGGCAAGGTAGATATCATGCTGGCCGCGTTTCTCGCCGCCGGCGCCATGGTGGCCACCCGCTGTATTTCTCCGGCTGACGCGCGAAGTCGATCGACCTGCCAGTGCTCCTGGCCATCGGGGCCTCGCTGGGCGTGGGCAAGGCTCTCGAAACATCGGGCGTGGCCAGACTGTTCGCCGAACAGCTCGTCGTCCTCACGCGCCCGTGGGGACCAACCGCCACGCTGGCGGCGATCTACTTTGGCACCATGGTCCTCAACGAGCTGATCAGCAACAACGCCGCCGCGGCCCTGGCATTCCCGTTCTGCCTTGAGTCTGCCCGGCTAATGAGCGTCAACGAGCGCCCGTTCATCATGGCCGTGACGCTGGCCGCCTCGTATGCCTTTGCCTCGCCGATCGGCTACCAGACCCACATGATGGTCTTCGGCCCCGGCGGCTACAAGTTCACCGACTTCGTCCGCGTCGGCGTGCCCCTCAATTTGCTGATGATGACGGCCGCGGTGATCCTGATCCCGATGATCTGGCCGTTTGTGTGAACGAGCTCATCGTCTCTCGGCGGGTCAGGATGCAGCCTGTGCGGCCGCGAGCTTGGCGACATACGCCGAATGCTCAGTCGTTGCCATCCCCTGGTCAAGGACCGCGCGTAAAGGTCGAGTATCGCCTCTCATGAGCGCCTCGGGGTCGAGCCAGAGGCCGGGAAATGTTTCCGAGCGGAAGATCCCGTCAGGCCCCGGCAAGAGATCCACCAGGCGACCTTCCCGCAACACGAACCAGTGCACCTCATCCGGCTCAAGCGCCCTGACGATATATTCGAGCACTCCCGCGCGCTCGTAGTCGTCGAACTTGGGGCCGAGATCGGTATACCGCGTCGCATGAGAGATCTCGACGATCAGTTCGGGGACGCCGCGAATGAACCGCCTGTCGGTCTGCGTCCGCCCGCCGCATTCGGGTAAGATGCGAAGTTGTGCGTCGGGCTGAGGTTCGCCCTTGGGAGAGAGGGCCGTGGAGGCGTTATCAAGGACATCGACCCCGGGCGTGTTCTCCTGGTAATAACTGAGCCAGACCAAGGTCGGCACCTGGGCGCGGCCATGCTCGGGGCCGACGGGACCGGGCATGTGAACCGCTCCATTGATCAATTCGGCGCGCGTGTCGGCGGGCATCGCCTCGTAACGCTCGTGGAAAGTCATCTGATCAAGCCGCTGCCCTTCGACCAGAAGGGTCGAATCGGAACGTGCTGCAGGCTCTTGGATCGTGCTCATCGTCGGCAGCCTCCTCATGCATGGAAGAGCCGGGCATCAGGGGGTCAACGCGGATTCACCGCCGGTTGAACGACGCGCTTGGCCTTGACCGTATGAGCGACACCTTTTTTCCCGTTCCGTTCGGGATCCCACTTCATCTCGAGTGTGTCATCCTTGATGGTGCCAGTGACATGCGTTTTGATCAGGCCTCTCGGGAACATTTTCTCCAGCTCGAAGGAGATCTTGCCGTTCTCAACCTTGCCATCCTTGATCGGCTCGACAGCTCCTCCCGAGAAAGAGAGGGTGCCGCGGAGTTTCTTTCCCTCCTGTTTCAGGTCCAATGTCGACACGCCCGCCTCGCCGTTCTTGAAAATCTGTGACCAGGTCCATTTCCCCGTGGCATTGTTCTCAGCGCCGAGAGCGCCTTGTGTTTTCACGGTGAGTGACGCGAACAGCATCACCAGAATGATCGTCGCCCAATCCCGTCGTGTCATCTTTTGGCTCCTGGAACAATCTGTGGTTCATAAGCTGGTCTGGCTTGTCGATGAGGCCTCTTCAAACAGTCAGGGTGCCGTCGCCTCAAAGCGAATGTCCAGCAGCCAAGTACGGCGAATTCTATGGGTCATCAAGCTTTACACCTGAGCGGAGTATCCCCATTCACGAGCGATAGCAGACATAGACGATGTCGATGAAGATCGCGAGTGAGCACTGAATCCGTCCGGTCGCGATACCTGGCACCACGTCCGGTGAAGCTCTGTAGGGTGGTGCCGAGCGCAGCGAGGCCCACCAGAGTGCCCTTGCCTGTCCGGTAGCCCGATCGGTGGGCCTCGCTGCCCTCGACACCACCCTACCAGACGGCGACGATGGGAACGATCGACGGAATTGCCTTGGTTTGAGCGATGGGAAGTATTGCCGGGGCGAATCATCACAATTACCACTCGAAAACTTCGCAGGATTATCAACTTAAAATGTTTTAATTGTCCATTTCGATTTTCGATGACGCATGACTCAGTGAAAACAACGGAGTGCGAGCATGAGATGGTTACCAGCGGTGGCGGCTCTGACGCTCAATGTGGGTCTGGCTCTCGCCGCCGGTGACGAGCCTCGAGTCACGCCCGTGGCCGTCGTCCAGACCGAGCCGGTGCCCAGCCAGGGAGACGCGGCCGACGACCCGGCAATCTGGGTCCATCCCCAGGAGCCTTCCTTGAGCTTGGTACTGGGTACGGACAAGAAAGGTGGGCTGAATGTCTTCGACCTGGATGGCAAGTGTCTTCAAATCATCTCGAACGGCGCACGACCGAACAACGTCGACGTGCTATACAACTTCCCGCTGGGCGGGTTGAAGGTTGACCTGGCGGTCGCGGGAACCCGATCCAAGGCGAAGGCGGGCGTGACGGTCTGGCGCATCGATCCCAAGACGCGGCGGCTCACCGAGCTTGGCCCCGTTCCTGCTTTCACCCTCCTCGGCGGCGGTGAGCCGTACGGTTCGTGCGTCTATCGCAGCCCGCGCAATAAGGCATTTTATGTGTTCATCACAAGCAAAGAGGGTGCCATCGAACAATACCGCCTTGATGACACGAGAAAGGACTCGATTCGCGGCACGCTCGTCCGCTCGCTTCATGTCGGATCGACAGCCGAAGGCTGCGTCGCCGATTTTGAGCTCGGTTGCCTTTACGTTTCTGAAGAAAAGGTCGGCATCTGGAAATTCGGCGCCGAGCCCAACGACGGCTCAGCAGGTACGCTGATCGCCCGTGTGGGAGAGCACGGACTGGCAGCCGACGTCGAGGGGCTGACGCATTTATTACGCCTCGGACGCCGAGGGCTATCTCATCGCGTCCAGCCAGGGAGCCAATGCTTTCAAGGTGTATGAGCGTGGCGGTTCGAACGCGTTCGTGCTCACGATCGATCCCTCGGGCGGCCCAGGTCTGGATGTGGCCGACTCTGACGGTATCGACGTCACCAATGTTGCCACGTCTAGCCGTTTTCCCCATGGACTGTTTGTTTGCCAGGATGGCCGCCGGCGCGACGGTCGCCAGAACTTCAAGTTCTTTGCCTGGGAGCAGATCGCCGGGGATCGTCTGCTCGTTCAACACGGCGCGGCCGGTCAGACCATGATCGGTTGAGTCGCGTTAATTCGGATAGCCAAACTGTTGACTTGCTGATACAAAACAGGCCCAGAATCTCCGAAACGACTTCCCCGCTTGCCCTCCAGTGTATCATCATTCAATTGGCCTTTGCACGGTTCTGGAAGAGCCGGCGGCTATGTGGAAACGGTGGCAAGGATGCTTGACGGAACTGTCTCGAAGCAAGCCCTGCTTTGTGTCTTGGCGCTTTTTCTGGGTGAGCGTGGAGCCACCGCCGCGACCGAGGTGCGGCTCGATCGCGACTTCATGGCGGGCATCGCCGAAAAGCTGCCGCCCAGCCCATTCGAGAAGAAGGGGCAGTATCGAGGCAAGATCCATTCCTATCGCCTGCTCGCCATCGACCCCAAGCGCAGGCGGCTGCTGGCGAGCTGCCACGTTGAGGGTGAGTTCCGGCCGCCGGTGAGCGGGCCGATCTCGGAACGGGTCAGCCGGTCTGATGACCACACCAAGGGTTTGCGAAAGTTCGGCTTCGAGATCAGGACCGGAATCAACATCGAAGCTGGTCCCGACGCGACTCCTCGGCTTCGCGTCGAGGTTGATGAGATCAAGAAGACCGAGCTGGAGGGATTCGCCGGTCTCCTGTCCAAGCTCCTGGGCAAGTATTTTGATGAGATGATCACCCAGATTGCCGACGGCCGTGCGTCGCTCTTGAGCCAGAAGCTCAATGGCGAGATCCTCAAGCGAGCCGCCCTGTTCAAGGAATATGGCGCCTTTTCCGGCATCGACTACACGGCCAGCCAGGTTGTGCTTCGCTTTGATCTGACCACGTTCCGAAGGGAAGGCACCGTGGGCTACGTCTTCGCGGCGCCGGTGCAGGGAACCGTGCCGCTCTACCGCTGGTTTGATCGCCGGGTGGGCTCGCATTACTACACCACAAGCCCCGGCGGCCCGGATCGGCCGAGCTTCCAGATCGAAGGAGTGGCCGGCCACGTCTTCGACCACGCCGTCCCGGGGACGATTCCAATTTATGGCTGGCACAGTCGAAGAGATCATCTTTACACACCATCGCGCGACGGGGAGGGTATGGCTCGAAGAGGATTCCGTACAGAGGGGATCGCGTTTCATATCTATGACCATCCCGAACCTGGCTCAGTGCCGCTCTACCGCTTCTACGACCCCCGCCACGGCCTACACTTCTACACGACCCACCCGCATGCGGAGTTCGCGAAATAATGCCGTTGGCGATCGGATCACGACGCTCCGGGGACCGTGGGAATGCCCTCCGTCTCTGACTGAGCTGAGCCCTAACTTCGCGAGCAGGCCGGCAAACCGGTTCATGCCTCGGAGTGAAAGGAGAATGACGGGTAACAGTGAGATCGACGCGCGGACATGCGACTTGAGACTCACCGCTCAGCACTCAGCACTCAGCACTCAATGCTGGGATAGTGAACAATCAGCGGAAATTGATATGGCAGTTTCGGTGCACCCACTGCAACTCGGTTTTGGAATCGTCCGGCCGAGCACAGGCCAGATCCGATCTCGTGATTCTGAAACGCTTTGCGGAGCGAGCCGACCCGCCCGGACGCCGCGCCGAAAGCCGCGAAAAATGGCGGGAAATGGCGGTTTTGGAGTGTATTTCGAGCATCTGTCCACTGGTGGTTCGTCAGGCTAAGTCTCGTTGATCTTGTCAGTTGAAAGGTACTGACCATGGCAATTGCTCGTTCACCATGAAGCCGACTCGGCGGCGACGCGGGCAACCTCGTCGTCGGAGTCCAAGAAGGCGTAGACGTCAGCCGTAGCGAAAGCGAACCCGTTTCGGCCTCGTTATACTAGAGGTAGTGGTCAACCTTCCACTAGGGGCGAAACCAGACACCATCCGTGAAGTAACGAGCACGTGCAGCGGATGGGCTACCCGGGGTGAGAGGGGACGGCGGGCGTCGAAAGATCCGCGAGGAACCTGAGAGGCCCGCCCGCGTGCGAAAGACCCATGGCATGGGTCCGAGCAACTGGGGACGGAAATCAATAACCGGCGCCGGACGCGGGCGGGAGTCGGAGGGGGCCATAGTAGCGACGAAGCGGGGTAACTCCCGTGGAGCGAAGGACCCCTGCCGTCTGAATTGTTTTCATCAGACGTAAGGAGATCCGCTTGGACCAAAATCCCACTACGGAAGAACACGGTGGCTTGAACTGGGACGAGCAACTGGCTCAGCCAGAAACGAAGTCCGGGATCTTGCTGCCGCAGAAAGTCTCTGAACTGAGATGGAAACTGGCCCGCAAGGCCAAGCAGGAGCCCGGATTCCGGTTTTATGCTCTGCATGACCGAATTTACCGGGACGACGTGTTGCGTGCTGCGTGGTGGTTGGTGCTGAAGAACAACGGCGGCTCCCGGTGTGGATGGCGTAACCTGCCAGGACATATACAATTGTCCTGATCTGGATGCCTTCCTTCGGGAGTTGCAGGAGGAACTCCGCACCGGGACCTATCGGCCGCAACCGGTGAAGCGCGTCTACATCCCCAAGCCGGACGGACGGCTGCGACCGCTTGGTATACCAACGGTCAGAGACCGCATCGTTCAAGCCGCAGTGTTGCTGGTGCTGGAGCCGATCTTTGAGGCAGACTTCCTGGACAGCTCGTATGGGTTTCGTCCGGGTCGAAATGCCCATCAAGCGATCGACGCCATTCGTCAGTACCTGTCGGCCGGTTTCACGGAGGTGTATGACGCCGACCTGAAGTCGTACTTCGATACCATCCCTCATGATGCCTTGATCAAATGCCTGGAGCGACGCATTGCCGATGGCAAGGTTCTGAAGTTGATCCGCATGTGGTTGGAGAGTCCCGTGATCGAGACCGACGAAAACGGTCGCACGAAAGCCTCTCGGCCAAAGCAGGGGACGCCGCAGGGCGGTGTGA
>CAWFAF010000089.1:0-8005 GCA_963813575.1 uncultured Planctomycetaceae bacterium | reverse complement strand
CCTTCCGGCCCAGGAAGCGTGTTGATGGGGGCGTGGCTCTCTTCCTGCAACCGTCGCGATCACAGCAGAAGCTCAATCTGAAGCACTGGAGCTCGGGTAGCCGGACGGGAAATCCCCGAGGCTTCCGAAGGTAGTCGGCTGAGTGCAGGCGTCCCCCGCAGAGACATCCTCGGTTGCGAACGGTCTCCGCGAGATCTTTGTCGACAGCCAGCAGGAACGACCAGAAGCTGGCGGTGGAGGGCAAATCGTGATACATGAGTTGGGTACTCCGGGTCGTGATAAACTACGGAGTACCCCCTCGGGAACCTCGATCAAGTGATCGCAGTCTCCGAGGGGAATTATTTCGATTGCCTCAGCGACGTTGCTCAGGACTCGCGGATTTCGCGTCGATTATCTCGGCCACGCTCACGTGCTCCCCTCCAAAAGAAAGAAGGAAGAGGAGCGCCTCGAAAGAAAGGGAAACGGCTGCCGAGCATGGCCCAATGGGCCAATGACCGTACTCAGCCTTGGACGGAACTTTCGTTCAACCAGTTCGGTTTGCACACAACCCTCGCGGTCAAGACAATCAAGGCTCTCTACTACAAGGCAGGTGGAGACCGGGAGCTGATCATCGTATTGGTGCATGATCTCGAGGGGAAACGCCCCGATCAAATGTTCTACTGCACCAAGCTTGATTGGAGCGTGCGAGAAATCCTGACGGCGTACTCTTATCGCTGGGCCATCGAATGTACCTTCGAGAATTGCAAACAGCTCCTGGGATTGGAAGACCCAGCAAATCTGTTTGCCCAAGGTTTCAACCGCAGTCAGAAACTGAGCCACTTTCGCAGCCGGAATTGAACGACCTGAATGGTTGCCGTGTGGAGCAAGGATGACGTGCTTCGGGAAGGGACGGCCGTCGATCGATGGATGAATCGTGGATCAAAACAAGGCGAGTGGCTGATTTCCGGCTCCGGCGTCGACGCTATTTCACTTCTTCGACCGCTTGATGGCCGACGCTTGCTCGCCCCGATGCGCCCGATACGACTTGCCGTTGATCTTCATGATGATCGCCCCGTCGACAACTCGGTCCAGGAACGCCATCGCCAGCGGTGGATCGCCCCAGTAGTCGCCCCACGCGTCGAAGTCGATGTTCGTCACCAATGCCGTCGACCGCCCACTGCGGACGTTGATCAGCTTGTACAACAGGCTGGCCGCTTGGGGCGATTCGATCCGTTCCAGTCGGTCAAAGCCGACCTCGTCGAGGATCAACAGATCGAATTTGGCGTAGTATCGCAACTGGCTCGGCAATGTCTGGTCCGCCAGCGCCGCTGTCAGTTTTTGCAAAATTGAGCTGCTGGTCTCGTACCGCACCCGGTAACCCAGCACACAGGCACACTGGCCAATCGCCTGGATCAGATTCGGGTAGAATTGTGACTTGATTTTTATTTGCCGTATTGTGATCCTTCGCAGCATGAATCTCCGCGTCATCAAAGCCCTATCCTCTAACGCTATTGTCAACGAGCACGTCTAAGCCGCCGAGACCTATTGCGATGAGGACTGTACTGGTTCAGCGTAAATGAGATGTTCGGAGTTGCCCGCTAAGAGACTGGGTTGAAGCGAGAGCTGTAAATGGATTTGTCGCTTTGGAGCCAATCCCGAAATGGCAGCGGGTGGCATCCTCCGCCCTATCCGGTCTTGGCCTTGGTCGGCACTCAGGTCGCGTCCCCGCGTTGCCCTATCCTCCGCCTAGGCAAGTTCACTTTACCTCACAGCATTCGGGATGGTCTATTCTGTTTGCCTTGGCTCGCCGCGTAGCGGCGGCCTTCGCAAGTTTCTGTTTCCTTGCCGTCCAGATTGCCTCAGCACGACCAGCTAGCCTGGATTCCCACGGGTAAAAAAACCGCTAACAAAACCACCGGCTCGCCCGCGTATTTTTCGCTATAATCACTATTCGCACGCAGGTTTTCCAGTTTACCTATATACTGACTTCCACTCCCACAGATATCTCATGCAGGGCCGTTTATCATATCAGAGCCCCCATTTTTCCGCGGTTTTTGCCCGTTGTCAGGTTGGCCTTGACGCTTTCTCCCCAATCTGACATTTGGGGACTATGTTTACCAGTGAACCCAAAGAGCTAACGGACCTCTCCCGCCTCTTCCTCGAGCCCACCAACGCTACCCACCGTCAGTACGAAGCCCTCCGCGCCTTCTTCGTCGATCGCCTCCCCAGCGCCGAGGCCGCTCATCGCTTCGGTTACACCCCAGGGAGCTTCCGAGTCCTTGTCCACCAATTCCGCCAGAATCCCCGACGCGACTTCTTCCTCAAGTCGGCTAAAGGACCCCAGTCCGCTCCCAAGACCGACCCCGTACGCGACCGCGTCATCGCCCTGCGCAAAGAGAATCTCTCGATCTACGACATCAGCCGCAATCTGGGACCGAGCAGAGAATCGGCGCAGGATGTGAGTATTAACGCGGCCATCTACGACGGGGTGCGTGTGCTCGTTGGCTAAGCGCGTACAACGGCGCCGCTCGGCACGCTGCGAAAAGCGCGGAGTCAGGTCGAACCAGGATGTGGCGTGACGAAGCGTGGCGCGGACGGGCCGGCCAGGCGTTCGAGCTCGGTGAGCCGGGCGTGGTGGACAGGGCCACCGCCAATTCCTCGCCGCGGACCGCCGCGGGCCACGACAGGATGACCAGGCCGTCAAGACGAAGCCCCTCGCAGGAAGCTGCTTGCGGATTCTGGATCAGGGCCTGGGGCCAACGCGAGCCCGCTCTTCAAGGAACCGGCCGCTTGAACAGCCCTGCACGATGGCCGGGCTTGCTCAAGGGTGGGCTGGACGTCCCTGTCCACTCACGCCGAATGCAGCTCACTTCGCATCGAACACCCGCTCCGGACGTTGACGCACCGCGCTTTGGTCACGCGCTGGGCGAATCGGAATCTTTGTCTCTCATGCGATAGCTGTCTCCTTGAATGACGATCGCCTCCCCGTGATGCATCAGCCGGTCGATCAAGGCCGTGGCCAGGGTGTTGTCCACGTCAAACAGGGTGCCCCATTCCCGGAAGGTTCGATTCGTGGTCAGCACGATCGATCCGATTTCATAACGGGCGGCGACAACCTGGAACAACAGATCGGCCCCGCGCTTGTCGATGGGCAGATAGCCCAGCTCATCGAGGAGGAGAAGACTGGGACGGACGTAACTTCTGAGCGCTTTGCCCAGCAGACCCTTGATTTGGGCCGTAGTGAGATGATTGATCATGTCCACCACGCGCGTATGGCGAACGGAATAGCCACGCTCAGCCGCCGTGTAACCCAAGCGCCGTGAGAAGATGCGACTTTCCCGTTCCCGTCGGTCCAATCAACACGGCACAGCCATGCCGCTCGATGAAGTCGCAGTCGAAGAGCCGCAGGATCGCGGCCTTGGGGATCCGCTTGGGGAAGTTGAAATCATACTCGGCCAAGGTCTTCTGCTTGGGGAGCCGTGCCTCACGCAGCCGCCGCTCGAGGGCTCGCTGCTCGCGGGCGGCCTGTTCCATGCCGATCAGAGTCGCCAGGACCTCCAACATCGAGCTGCCTTTGCGGGCCGCCTCATCGAGCACTTCGCGGTAGCCCTTGGCGATCTCCAGCAGCTTCAATTCGGCCAGGTCGCGGTCGAGCCGTGCCTGGAGATTGTCATCACGTCGTGCCATGAGAGTCCTCCTCGGTGGCGTTGCAGAAACGGTCGTAAATGGCGGGATCGGCGGGCTCCAGTTCGATCTCGTCGATCAATTCGCGCCGCTTGGGAGTGGGCAGAGTGGGCGTGGGAAGCTGTCGCCGCCGGCGTTCCGCCAGCAAGAGGTTCTCGACATAGGCGGCGTCGTAGGTCGCCAGTTCCAAGGCCCGGGAGATGGCGGCGAGCAGCTCCGCCGCCCCGTAGAGTCGTGCCAGACCGAGCAAGCGACGCAGGTGGACGCCGGTCTTCACCGGCTGGCTCCTGAGCTGGAGGTGGAACTGGCGTGCCTCGGGCCCCAAAGCATCAAACGCATGTTCCAGCGCGGTGCTCCGAGACCGCCGCGCAAGCGCCAGCGCCGCCAGGCGATGGTCCGGCAGCACGATCAACTGCCCGCGCTCGTAGCTGCGGACATGCTGGGCCACCACCTGGCCTTCGTGCAGCACGCGGATCTCGTCACGGTTGGCGCGAATCGTGACGGGCCGGCGGACCAACTGTGGCGGTGCCGAGTAGCGGTTGCCGTCGAACTCGATCCGTGCATGGGGAGTGACGACGGCCGGCACGATCTCGTCGGTGTCGAAGGGGATCGCCGGCAGCGCGCGCAGCAGCGAGCGCTCCTGCTGGAAGCGGTCCACCGGCCGCTCGCGGGTCGTCTCGTGGATCCGCACGTTGGCCACCTGGTCGCGCCACAGCGGCGCCAAAGCCAGGTAGTCCTCAAAGCGGGTCAGTTCCTCGCCACGTCCGGCCAGGGCGTTGTGCTTGACGTAGCGCACGCCTCCCTCGACGATCCCTTTGGTCTGGGTCGTCAATTGCACCTGATCTCAGCGAATCGGGTCAAACCTTCCGGATCACTCATCCGTTTCATCCTCTGTTCGGCCAAGAGTTCGCGCTGGTGAATTGCGGCACGAACTGGGGCGAACGTCGCGTCTGGTTCCTGGACGATGACGGGCATTTCGTCTCGATTCCCAGCGGCTGGACCAATCTTGAGCCTATCGATCCCTACGTGGCGATCTCAGCGGGTCGGGCCGCTTTTCGTTACCAAGATCTGCTCGCATTGGCGCGACTGATCGAGGTGCTTCGTTCTGCGACCGCTGGCAAGGAAGGAGAAAGTGTAAAGTGAATTATGCCGCGAGTGTAAACGCAATTCTGCCGGACAAGCGAGATCGGCATTACGACCGAATCAGGGATATATCCGGTCTATATCTGGCTTATTCCTGGATCTTGCGGCAAATTCCCTCGACAGACATGCGATCGTACGGCATAATTCGCATTACACACGGATGGCCCTGAGCTCCAGTCCCGGGAGGTCGCAGCGATGCCCAATCACCAAGATCCTCGCGACGATGCCAAAGCCGAAGCCCTCCGGCGCCAGGGCGAATTGCATTCCCGCCCCGACGACGTCCAGGATGAGCTCTTCCGCACCAACGAGTTCTTCGACCCGCGCGACCTGGTACAGGTCAAGTACGAAATGCTCCGCCGCGCCCAGGTCGATGGAATATCGGTCGCCCAGGCAGCGGCATCGTTCGGGTTCTCGCGACCCCTCTTCTATCACGCTCAGGAAGCGTTCCAGGAGGCTGGCCTGCCCGGCCTGATCCGCAAGCGGCCTGGACCACGACATGCCCACAAACTGACCGACGAAGTTATCGCCTTCATCGAACGCCTTCGCGCCGACGACGAGACCGCTGACAGCGCCGCCATCGCCGAGTAGCTTCGGAAGAAGTTCCAGCTCACTGTCCATCCGCGCAGCATCGAGCGGGCCTTGAATCGAAAGCGAAAAAAAGGGCGATAACGATGACGAACCCTCTGCCCAACCACAGGGCAGCGAGACAGCAAGGTGGACGACCCGTTACGAGGATCTGCGACGTCAGGTCCTCGAAGACCCGGCCGGCAGCGGTTGGGGGCGATCCTTGTTTGTACGCCGTGGCCTGCTGGGCTGGATGGAGCCTGGCCGCCGGAGAACGATCGCGGGCCGTCAACCGGTGTGCCTGCCGCGCAAGCTGCGGCCGACACGCCGTCGCTCCCCTCGGGGCTTTACCGGAAATGACGCGAGTCCTTGTCAACATGATCCTCAACACCAAGGAGGTAGAGACATGAAGTTCGATGCTCAGCAAAAAGTCACGGCCAGCCACTTACAGCGCAATGCCTATCTCTACGTCCGCCAATCGACGTTGCGGCAGGTCGCTCGAGAATACCGAAAGCACCCAACGCCAGTACGCTCTGAAACAGCAGGCGCTCCGACTGGGCTGGCCAATCGAGCGAGTGATCGTGATCGATTCGGACCTGGGACAATCGGGCGCTTCGGCCGTCGACCGAGAAGGTTTCCAGCGATTGGTCACCGAAGTGAGCCTGGGACATGCCGGCATCGTCCTGGGCCTGGAGGTCTCGCGCCTGGCGCAACTCAACCGACTGGCATCGGCTGCTGGAAATCTGCGCCCTGACCGACACGCTCATCCTCGACGAGGATGGCCTGTATGATCCACGACACTTCAACGATCGGCTCCTGCTCGGCCTGAAGGGAACCATCTGGGAGGCAGAACTCCATGTTCTCCGCGCCCGTTTGCTGGGCGGCATCGAGAGCAAGGCGCGGCGCGGCGAACTGCGGAAACCGTTGCCCGTCGGCCTGGTCTACGATGCGCAAGACCGCGTCGTCCTTGATCCAGACCAGCAGGTTCAACAGTGCCTCGCCACGTTTTTCCGGGAGTTCGAGCGGATCGGCGCCGCGATGGGCGTCGTGAAGTATTTTCGCAAGCAGAAGCTCCAGTTCCCGCGCCGGGTGCGCCGCGGCGTGCACAAGGGACAACTGCTTTGGGCCCCCCTGACCCACAGCTTGGCCTTGAAGCTGCTCAAGAATCCTCGCTATGCCGGCTGTTACGTGCATGGTCAATCGCGCACGCGCAGAACGCCGGATGGCAAGCGTCTCGTTCGCCGCGTGCCTCAGGATCAATGGAACACGGTTCTGCCCCAGGCCCATCCAGGTTACATCACCTGGGAACAGTATCAGAGCAATCGCCGACGCTTGCTGCAAAACGCCATGGCGCATGGTGGCGGCGGCGAGCGTCGACATCCTCCGCGCGAAGGCCCAGCACTGCTCCAGGGGTTGGCGCTTTGCGGTCTCTGTGGCCAGCGCATGACCCTGCGTTACCACCATTACAAGGGAAGCCTTCGTGTGACTTACATGTGTCAACGCGATGGCATCGAGAACGGGGAGCGGTTCTGTCAGTGTGTACCGGCGCAGAAATCGACCGGGAGATCGGGAACATCCTTCTGGGGATGATCGAGCCGGCAACCTGGAGCTATCCCTGGCCGTGCAGCAAGAACTTCAGGGCCGCCTGGGCGAAGCCGACCGCTTGCGCAAGCAACAGGTCGAACGTGTCCGCTACGAAGCCGACCTGGCGCGGCAACGCTTCATGAACGTTGATCCCAACAATCGCCTGGTTGCGAGTACCCTGGAGGCCGAGTGGAACGAGCGGCTCCGCGCCCTTGCAGATGCCCAGGAGCAGTACGAACAACAACGTATCATCGACCAGAAGGTCCTGGACGAGAAAAGCAAGGACCCGTTCGCTCGCTGGCCGACAGTTTCCGAGCATCTGGAACGATCCTCAGACCTCGCACCGCGACCGCAAGCGGATGGTGCAGCTTTTGATCGAAGATGTCACGCTGATCAAGGGTGAGAAGATTACCTACCACATCCGCTTCAAGGGCGGAACCTGTCAAACACGGACCCTGCCTCTGCCGGCGCCGACATACAAGACGTGGGAGACGGACCCGGAGATCGTCCAGCTCATCGACCAGCTGCTCGACGAGCACACCGACAAGCAAATTGCCAAGATCCTCAACGACAAGAGATACCGCTCGGGCAAGGGGGGTTGTTCACGCGCATGACCGTTCGCAACGTTCGGATTTCCCATCGACTGAAGAGCCTGTTCACACGCCTGCAAGAGCGCGGCTTGTTGACCCAAGAGGAAATGGCAGTGCGATTGGAAGTGACTGTCGCTACAATCAAGCGCTGGCGAAGGCACGGCTTGTTGAAGGCCCACGCTTACGACGACAAGAATCGCTGCCTGTACGAGCCAGTCGAGCCAGGGGCGGTCGTCAAACACCAGGGAATGAGACTGACTGATCCTCGGCGATTCTCGACTCGTCCCGCAAGAACTGAAAGGAGTGCAGTATGAAGCCTCTTCCTTTGATTCGGGATCACGCCGTTCGCAGGCGATCGGCTGCAGGTAGAAGTGGCCGCACAAGCGCCAGGAACTCGGGATGGAAGCAGGCGGCGCGGCCCGAGCCATTGATCACGGCCGCCTTCAAGTTGTCGAAGATGA
>CAWFAF010000088.1:0-22010 GCA_963813575.1 uncultured Planctomycetaceae bacterium | reverse complement strand
GGTAATCGGAGGCTCGAATCGTGCCCAGGTACAGCCCGTCAACTTTGCAGCAGACCGCGGATTCCTTCCCCGTGGTGCCCATCACGGTCGAGGAGTACAGGCGGATTTTCGGTTGGGAACTCAAGACCGAGGGTGCGAGACGGCTATTAGCCAAATTGCACTCTGCCGGTTACCTCAACCGTTCTTGGCAGACCAGCGGGGGAACCCGTCGGCTTGTCTACTTCCGCTGAGTTGATGCAACCTTGCTGAAACGGCCAGCGACTTCTTACAAGAGGTTGCTGGCCGTTTCGCTTTGCCGCACCGGGGTGCGACTCCGGTGGATTATCGTTCCCTGATACTCCACGCCTGACCGGGGGCACTTGATCAGGGCGAGAGCTAACGCTCGTTCCTGAGCCCGGTTCGCCCCGGCTGTTGGGTGACGGAGGCCGGTCGGTTCTTCCTGGGGTGCGGCGGGAGAGACTTCGCCGTTTGGCTCGCTATTTCCCGGTTCCTCCTTGGCTCTGTCGTCGGACTCGCGTCTGCCGCCTCGTCGTGCGATCGCGGGGCCGTATTGGCGTCTGGTCGGACCGGGCAGTAGATCCGTCTTCCCGGGCAAACGGGACCGGTCGCGGGCAGTCCCGAAACGCCTCAACCGTCGTCGACGCTGGGCGACCGTGGCTGTCGTGCTGATCGGCCTGGTGGTCTCACGGTCGCGGATCGCCGGATCTCGTGGGATCCACCAGCACATCAAGATGAACCGATATGGTTGGTCAGAAACCGGCAACGCATCACGGACTAAGCTCGAAGGCGGGGCGTAGACCGCTCATTTTCCTGTGGGACCTGATTAGGTCCGCTTGTCTTGTGTTTCCGGCGATAAGATTCTCCAGTTGCACAGATAAAATATCGCTCTTGGTTGCGTGATCGAAGTGGCAATGGGGAGACCACTGTTTCGTGGTGTCTTCGAAGCTGTCGGAAACATCCAGATGTTAGAATTCCTGCTCTCGGAGTCTAGAGCGACGATTGCAGCCGTGAAAGCAGCACTTTTACAGATAAAATGGAGCTTGCACAGACACAAGACGCCCTTGCATCAACGCAACAGCACTACATGATACCTCCTTCCCTTGAAACGGAGGCTTGCGGGTTAGTTGCAATTCGAGCAAGTGTTGGCGAAAAGATATTTTGAAGGCTCGGTTCGATTCTGGGAGGTAAGGCAAAGGGATGGGCTTTTCTGATCTGTGGTGGGACTTCAGCAAAACCTGATTCCTCCTACGGAAGACACGGTGATCAGTTTGCTCGGGGAGTGAGACCCATGGCGCGATTGGAGTCGATTGGGAAAGGCCGGCTCGGCAAGGCCGGCTCGATGATCGATGGCACTCCCCCTCGTCCGCCCAAGCGCCTGAGCCGCCGAAGCCGGTCAAGCAGCAGCCATCTCTGAGTAAGCAGCACAAGTCAACGGCTGACCATAAGGAGCGAGAGAAGCAAGACGGTTGTTCTTGTTGACCAGGGGTAAAGCCAGCGCCCAACGAGATTACTCTCCTTGGGCGCGGCCCGTTTGGGCGTTTGAACCTTGGTCCGGAGAGATTCACTCATCCGAGACGCCGAAGAGGCTATCTTTTCTTCTTCGTTCGCAGTTCGTAGCCGAGAGAGTGCAGTACGCGCTCCACGGTCTCGAACTTTGGCTTTGACTTCCCTGCTAAGAAACCGGAATATGCAAGGCTCACTAAGTCCGGCCAGTCGGGCGAGTTCCTGCTGCGTCATGCGGCGTTTGCGCATCTCTGCCTTGATGAACTCGATCACGATCTGGTCTCTTGCAAGGACTTAAGCAAGTCGCCTCCTCAAAGCTCCTTCTGCTCTCCGTCGTCGGTCTCTTCTTCTTCCTCGTCCTCGTCTGGCTCCTGGTAGACCACAGCACCGTTGATTTCGATACGCCAGCGATCAAGCGGTAAACCTGGTCGCTCGTAGGTCAGGCTGATGTACTCAGTAGGCGTCTCGGTCGCCATGGGCGTGAATCCGAAGAAGTTGTGCCCCATCGCGTCGCTCGGTTCGAAGACCGCCAGGACATGGTCGGTCTCGGGGTTGTACGGAATGGGCGGCAGGCAGTGCCGCTTTAACGACGATTGAAAGCGTTCGGTGGCCTCTTGGGCCGTGAGCATTTTGCAGTATGCCTCGGGAAGGCCGCAAGCAACGTCGGAGCCGGCAGCCATGTAGAGGACCGAGGTCTGGCCCTCGCCGTTGAGCCATTCCTGAATCTCAACGATGGACTCATAGATGTGCCCCGACCCCTCGCCACGTTCAACCAATTCCTGGTAGTCCCTCCGTTCGTCGTCCTCAAAGTGGTCGACGAGAGCGCGGATGGCGGCCAAGGTGCGTTGCTTCGCTGTCATGGTGTTCTCGCTTTCTGGGCAAGTAGTTGAGAGGTTGGTCATGCGGCAATCGCCGCTGTTTATTTCAATACGTGTCGTGCACATCGCGGAGTATTGCCCTTCTCAATCGCATGAGCTTGCGGCTCGCCATCGCATAAGCAAGCCAGTCTACCATTGGTCAAGATCATGATTCCCACGCCGTTCCGAGGCGCAAGTTGGCTGGACGCAGCCGATGAGGTGTCAGCAACGTCGTCAACGAAGAATTGCACGCCGGGTTAGACGCCGGAGGCCAGCGAGAGCGGGACGATCGCCCCGGATGATCTGTGCCGCCTATCAGGCTGTGCCCTTGGGAAGTGGGCGGCAGACATAATCGTCGCCGACCATGAAGGTGCCCTGCTCGGTGCTCAACGTGTCCCCTGGCGTAGGTCCGTGATGCATCTGATCCAATTTGTCACGGATGGCCTCTAACTCTGCAGGAATACCAGTAAACGCAGAGCAAGTTCACCGGAGGCCCCGCGACCGCCAAAGCCGGCGGGTCAGAAGTAGATGTGTTGGATGAGTGGATATGTCGATCCCGCCGTGTCAAGGCACGTTGTTTTCAGATGAGGGGATGCTTGTTGCCAAGGCGACGGTGATTTTCGTGCACGTTTGACCGCATCTGTTGACTTCAATCCGCAGCGAGGAATAGGATTGAAGATGCCTAGGCAAGGCAAGGCAGGCTTGGCAGGGCTAGGCCCGGATTTGTTGATGACTAGGTCATCTTACTCTTTCCGGAGTCCAACCCATGTCTAAGTATCGTGAGTCGACCTTGGAACAGACCGCTGACCTCGTAGGTCGAGAGCCAATCTCGGCCTTGGAGATCCAGCAGACGTACGGGTTCCGTTGCTCTTCCGATGCGATCAGTCGGCGTCTCGCCGCATTGTTCCACCAGGGAGTGCTCGATCGCCGCTGGGATGGCAACCAGCGCTTCGGTAGGTACCTCTACTTCCGCCGAGCGGACCAGGGTTGATCTCAGCTCTGCCGAACGGCCAGCGCCTCTGACCGAGGTTGCTGGCCGTTTCTTTCCCCACTGGCGATCCGGAATCCCTGCGAGACCAGGCCCGATCGAACGTACGGACATCATTACTTCTCCCGGCCAACCAAACCCCGCTCCCGTCTCGGGCATCGGTGCCCCCCCCCCCACCGAGATCCTCCCCCCACCCTCGACCCTGCTTCAAAAGTCGGCGACCGACCAAACCCTCTCCAAGCACGCACGGTTGAACGGAAAAGAGACCGGAGAGCCGAAATAATACTTATATTCACCTATCTTCAGATATGGCGAGAAAACGCCGTAAACTGATTCGCGGGTCCTCCGACGAGGCAAAGGGATGGGCTTTTCTGATCTGTGGTGGGACTTCAGCAATACCTGATTCCTCCTACCGAAGTCACGGTGATCAGTTTGATCGGGGAGTGTGACCCATGGCGCGCTTGGAGTCGATTGGGAAAGGCCGGTTCGGCAAGGCCGGCGAAATGATCGATGGCACTCCCCCGTCCGCCCAACTCGCCAGTGCCTCCGAAGCCGGTGCGCCAGCAGACCTCAACTGTCAAGAAGCGTGCCGCCTATCGCGAACGCCGGGGACTCAACACGATCGGGATGAGCCCCTTAATTGAGCAGTCGGGTTTGTTGAGATGATCCCACGGGACGCGGGTTTCAGAGTATCATCAACGATTCTGAAAGGGCCCTGGCCCGCCAGACGACGTGGCAGGTGCCGGATTGCAGGATGAGCCAGGCCCAACGAGATTTCTCTTGTTGAGCGTGGCTCTCCGATATTCATGAACTATGGAGACAGCCTCAATCACTAAAGTTGAGAGAGCCGTCTCTTTCTGTTGCTCTTCTTCGTTCGCAGTTCGTAGCCGAGGCCGTTCAGCACGCGCTCCACGGTCTCGTACTTTGGCTTTGACTTCCCCGCCAGAAACCGGAATATGCAAGGCTCACTGAGCCCTGCCAGTTGGGCGATTTCCTGCTGCGTCATGCGGCGTTTGCGCATTCCGACTTGATGAAGTCAATCACGGCTATGGCCTCAACTGGCACAGACGAACGATCTTCCTCGCCACTTGCCCCATCCTCATCCTCTGCCTCCTCCTCGACTGGTTCCTCGTAGACGACTTCACCGTTGATGATGACTCGCCAGGTGTCAAGCGGTTCTCCTTGGCACTCGAAACTCAGCCAGTTGGTCATGTCGCCGTTGACTCCACCCAACGGCACAAAGCCATAGAATATCTGTCCCGGAGTGCAGTCCGGCTCAAAACTGACCTGAACCCTGTCGGTCTTGGGGTTGTACGGGATAGGTGGCAGTTGCACGCCTCTGAGCACGTCCTCGAAGTGCTTGACGGCCTCCTGTTCGGTGAGAATGTTGCAGAGTGCTTCAAGACAACCACAGCAATCGTCAGAACCAGCTTCCATGTAGAGGACATGGCTCTGACCACTCAACCACTCCTCAATTCTGGCGATGCTTTCGAAGATATGGCCATTGCCTGTGCCACTGGCACTCATTTCGAGGTAGTGTTCGCGATCATCCTCCTTCACGTAGTCGACCAGAGTGCGGATGGCGGCCAAGGTGCCTTGCTTCGCTGTCATGGTGTTCTCACTTTCTGGACAAGTAGTTAGAGAAGGTTGGTCATGCGGCAATTGCCGCTGTTTCTTTCAATACGTGTCGTGCACATCGCAGAGTATGGCTCTTCTCAATCGCATAAGCGTGCGGCTCGCCATCGCATACGCAAGGCAATGACCATGGGAGGAACACAACGCCGACGTCGCTCCCTGGCTGCAAACCAGACGGATTTGGCACGCCTCTGAGTCTGCGTGTGAGGAAGGAACCTCTGACCAGAAGAAGGGGACGTTCCCTCTCTGCGGCCTGGAGCACTCGCCCGTGCAACGTCGCACGGTGCCAGAGTCTACCGTCCCGGCTCAGTAGAGCCATCCCTCAACGGTGGTCGGCGATATTTGAACTTGCAGGATGGAACGAGGTTCACCTGGGGAAGGGCTGCTGATCGGCGGGGCATCGATGGATGGCCGATACTTCCGCCTTGGCACTCATAGGCGTACCCAACGTCAGATATGGACGGAAACGCTTTGAGCCCCTTGGGTCCTCCTCCACGGTGCGAAGTCCCATACGACATCCATCGGAGAATCGGGGATGCTTGAGATTCCGCCAATCGCAGGTGATGTCGATGATCTGTGGCCCACCCGCGTAACATCCGGACCACGGTTTCTCTCTCCCTGAGGCTAGGGGCGGGTCGTAGTTTGTTCTTATGTTCGGCTGCGGACTTTGCATAAGGAGAGGCGATGGCGTCGAGGTGACGCGCATTGGAGCAAATGGCTTCGGTAAGGTCAGACCGACGTGCGCAAAGCCGGCTAGTGCAAAGATTCCGTAGAAGGTCAGATAACAGGCCGGCGAAGGACATCCTTGGCGTCAACGCGGCATGATAGCTGGCCGAAGCTCTCGATATGCGTCGGGAAGCAGCCTCTACCCCGGCGTCCTGCGTGGAGGACAGCAGGAGGATTCTACCCGCCGGCTCACCTTGGCGAGTTCTCTGCCGATAGACACAAACGTGGCCCCTACGATGTTCTGGGTTCGGCCGTTGGCACGGTTACGCGTAACCGGAAAGCTGCGCTTAGGACCACAATGGGATCCTACCGCGAGCCCTCGCCCGCGGGGTAGAAGCCTCAGGCATTGCCTACTCATGGCGGTAACGGCCTCGGCGGCAACGATCGTAGACTGGAACGCCTGGGTCGACCAATTGATCAGCCACCGCTTGAACATTTACGCGGCGAGTTCCGGAGCGATCTCCGTCGCCCCGGCCGCTAGACCAGAATGAAGTGGGGACCCGCTGCTCGCCTGCTCGCTGGTTCGCGTTGACACTATCCCGGTGTTCCGGTACAGGGGAGCAATTACGGTCCCGGAGACCGAAAACCCCGGGTAATTACTAGATGGATCCGGGAATGGAATCCCAAAGATGCCGAATCGAACCGACCTTGATGCTTCCATCGTGATCACCGCACATCGCGAGGGGTGGCTTTCCCATCGCACCCTCCGGAGTGTACGCCGTTCGATAGCGTTCGCAGCCGAGCGCGGCACCAGTGCCGAGATCGTCGCAATACTGGACCGGCCGATGCCGCCACGCGGTCCTTCTTCCAGCGGCAGGACGACGTGACGTGCTACGAGGTCGACTTCGGCGACAGCGGGCCGATCGCCGCAACTTTGGCGTCCGACAATCATGTGGCCGATACATCAATTATCTCAATGGCGATGACTTATTCAGTCGCTCCTGGCTCTGGAAGGCGTTTAGCGCCGCCGAGACGGCCGGCCATCCGACCGTCTGGACCCCCCAGATGAGCGTGGTCTTCGAGAACGAGAACCTCGTCTGGCGACATCCCTCCTCGAACGATCCGGACTTCCGGCCCGAACAACTGATCGACTTCTGCCACTGGCTCCCCGGTCTTTTGGTCCCCCGCGACGATCGCGCTTCAGTTCCCCTTCGCGGAGTGCCATCCCAGTTCGGGCTTCGGCTCGGAGGACTGGCACTGGCACTGCGAAATGCTGGCCGCGGGCGTCGGGATCAGGGCGGTCGAAGGCACCACATTCTTCTATCGCCGCCGCCCGGGCACACGTCCCGCAATCCATGTCCAGACGCATGCGGTCCTTCGGCCCACTCAGCTTTTCGATTCTTCGGGGTTGAGACGATTCGGAATCCGACTCACATCGCCCGAGGTTGAGGCAACCACGCCGACCGAGGAAGATTCCCCGATCGAGACGGCACCCGTCCGCCCTCGTTCCTCACTCAAGGTATTCTACGGATCCTTCGTGCAGCCTCACCTGCCGGAGTCTGTCGATATTGCCTTGCGACGGCTGTATTTCGGAACATTCCCCGCAGGTGTGAAGCATTGGTTCCGCGAGTCGAGCCGGACCATCGCGTCGACCGTCCGAGTTCAAGCCCATCGCACGGTCGGCGGTGCGAAGCGGGTCGCCAAAGCGATCGTGCCCTCCTCGATTCAGAGGGGGCTTCGGCCACTCCTTCGTCCAACGATGAATCAACCCCCGATGGCTCCGCCTGTACCGCATCCGGCCGACACATTGCCCAGATGGCTGCTCGAAGACTGGAAGGACATCCACTCGATCGAGCCGCAGATCTTCCCCTCGAGGGAGCAACTTGCACATGTCCGACTCGTCCTGGATTTCCCGGAGCGACCCGTCGGTGCGGCCTATCTCGATGCCTGTCGCCGCCTCGGCGAGCCCTGGCCCAGCCACGTCTTCCTTGTCCCCTGGCTGACCACCGGGGGTTCCGATCTCACGGCCTTGAATTACGTCCACGCGCTCCACGAGCAGGGCTGGGCGGACCGTATCGTCATGCTGGCGACGGAGGACCGCGACTCAACCTGGGCCAACCGCCTACCGCCCGGCGTGACCTTCTTGCCACTCGGCCAACTCTATCGACACCTGACTTTCGACGAGCGCAAGGCGTTGCTGGTCCGCCTGCTCCTCCAGATGAGGCCGCGGATGATCCACAACCTCAACTCCTGGGTCGGGAACGAGGCATTCGTGAGCCACGGCAAGGCCCTCGCCCAGAACTCCCATCTCGTGGGGCACGTCTTCTGCTACGACATGACGCGCGAGGGGCAACGCGTGGGCTATCCGGTCAATCATGCGCCGCGGTACTTCGACGTCCTCTCGGCGCTGATCAGCGACAACCGGACGCTGCTCGATGAGATGCAGGAGATCTACGGCCTCGACCCGGCGCGGTTGCTGACCCATTATCAGCCCGTTGTCCTCCAGGAGAGGCGGCCACCGCGGATCGCCGCCTCGAAAGGGCGACTCAAGATCCTCTGGGCCGGCCGGCTCGATTACCAGAAGCGCGTCGACGTCCTCAACGCGATCGCCCAAGCCTGTGCGGACGAGGATTTCGAGATCCATGCTTACGGAAGCCATGTGCTTGACCGGGACACGCCTGTGCCGCACGGCCCTCACCTGACGTTCCATGGGCCCTACGACGGCTTCGAGAGCTTGCCGGCACACGAGTTCGATGTTTTCCTCTACACGTCGCAATGGGATGGCCTGCCCAACGTCTTGCAGGAGGCCATGGCCCGGGGTCTTGTCGTCGTCGCCTCCAGCGCCGGCGGTGTCAAGGAACTGATCCGGTCGGGCGAAACGGGCTACCTGATCGATCCATTCGATGACGTGCAAGCCTTCGTGACGGCCCTCCTGCGCGATCGACCGGGACCGGAGCGGCGCAGCCCGGATGGTGTGGCAAGGTTACCAGCGGCTGCTCGAACAGCACTCGCCCGAACGGTTCGCGAGAGAAGTCGCCGAGACGCCTGGCTATCGGACGCCTCCGATCCGCGTCGACACCACCACCGCCGCCTGAATCCCGGACTGAAGACGCTGAACCGCGAGACGTGCGCGACTGAGATAAAGCCACGCTTTAATTGTATGCGCGCCTTTCCTGAATTGCGGCCGAGCAACTCGGCACGCCACAGCTGTCGTCATGGACAGACTGCGTCGACAATATGTCGAGATCAAGACCCGGCGATCCTAGTGGACCTCCGGCGAGCCGAGGAGCCGTGTTGGAGACACGCTGATCTACTCAGGGACGATGGAAATCCGCGACGGCCGTCCGCAGGGACTGAAGGGCCCGCTTGAAGACGGCGCCGGCCCTCAGAGCCAATGCAATGACCCGATGGCCGTCGAATCGATCAAGGCGGGCTTGCAGATCGGCGCACTCGTGCGAGAGCCTGGACGAGCTCGTCGTGGGTTCGCGCGTGCCTCGGCGTGGGATTCGCTTCGCTTCGCCCCAGTCGAGGCGAGTGACTTGCAGGAGCTCCTCGGTTCGCCCCAGGTCGAGGCGAGTGGCTTGCAGGGTTTCCTCCTTACGGCCCAGTTCCTCCCGGGACTCCTGCAGCAATCGCTCAACTTCCAGCTTCTGGCTGGAAAGCCAGTTGAGCTGCCCGTTGAGGTAACTTGTTTGGTTCCGGCTGAGGTCGATTTGACGCCGCAAGAGATCCTCTCGCACCATCGCGTCGGCCTGGAGTCTCACCTGGTTCGCCGATTCATCGACGGCGCGAGCCCCCGCTTCCAGGAGCGAGTCGAAGATTTCTTGGGCTTCATGAGCTACGACGGCCGGGACATGGTGAACGCACGAACCATCGAAAAGCCGTTCCACACTGGAAGGGTCCCAGGCCAGCCCGCAAGAACGGACGGCTTGGGCCAGGTCGTCCAGATACCGGTCGCTACCGAAACAGAGCCTGGGTATCGCGACGGGCCATTCTTCCAGGATCGCTCGGAGGCGGAGGAAGTGAACCGCGACGAGATCGAGACTCAAACGGTATCCGGCCACCCCCTCGCGGCGAGTGAACAGGCTCATGGCGATCTCGTGTGGCGAGCGCAGCAGGGCGATCGGCGCGACGCGAACCTCGGGGAATGCCGCGAGCACGCGACGCCAGAACGGCCAGACCAGGACCGTCCGCGGGTCCTTGAACCCCGAGATCTCGCCGGAGTCGATCAGGGTGCCGAGTAACGAACGTCCCCGATCGATGAGCTCCTCGGGGACCTCGTTGGTCTCGTCCCATTCACCACGCGACTCGATGAGCCGGGACATCGTCTCGGGCGTCTCGGGGAGCTCGTCCGGGAATCCATAGACTCTCACCTGCACCGCACGGCTCAGCTCCAGGATCGGCATCGCTTCGAAATGGCCGTGAACGTTGTGGGGCTCGGCACCCAAGCAGTTCAAAAGGGCCTAGCGACATCCCCATCTCATGGAGGACGCTGGCCGTGAAGCTCGAACCGCTACGATGCATGGATAGGAGAACGACGAGCGTTCGACCCGATCGATTCATGGATCCACCGACTCCTTCGGTTGATGGTGAACCGGAGCGAGAGGACGAAGCGTCCGGCCCGGGAGCACTCACCCGCGACGATCCCCGCGTTGCGGGGCACCATCGTGGGCGCGAGAGTGGGGCCCTTTCAACACGGCGAGCTGCTGTGCAGCGAACGGCCCCGGCCGCGCGGGTCACTCCGGCGATCGCATCGATGGGTCGTGGAAGTTGCTTCAACCGCCGAGCGTTGACGACGACGAAGATCAAGGAAGCCTTGGCGACTCGATGGATCGGGACAATCCGCTTCACCAAGAGATTGATCCGATCAGCGATCCGGTATCGTAGCGGCGATTCTGTCGGAGCAGCCGGCTCGCCGCGAGGGTGGTATGGCGGCGAGAGCCCCTTCATGAACTGTGCGTGCGCGTACAACACAACCTGGTAGATCGGTTCGGGGAGGCTCTCGAGGTAGGGTCGCAGCCCTCTCATATTATTCAAAATATTCAGATGATGATTTAATCAAACTATTTGTGCTTGATCGATAGAGGAAGAGCGCCTCGGGGACGACGAGGAGGCGAAGACCCTTGAAGATCGCGCGGGCATAGAGCTCCTTGTCTTCGTGGTTATACCCCCAGTCCTCGGTGAACCCGCCGATGGCCAGGAAGGAGTCGCGGCGCACCAGGGCGTTGGTATCGCCATGGCAGTTGTAGAAGGCGCCGACGGCCAGGGAGTCCCCGAGGCAAAGCGACAGACTATGGGGGATCTGGTCGATGTGAATGGGATCGTCCCCCTGAATGACCTCGATGAAGCAGGTGAGGATATCGGCCCCGGTCCGGTTCGCCACGTGGATGAACCGCGAGATCTCGTGGGGCTTCGCCACGTTGTCGTCGTCCATGAACAGCAGGTACTCGCCGGTGGCATGCCGCGCCGCATTGTTCCGCGCCGCGCCGGATAGCAGGTTCTCCTGCCGCAGGATCCGCCACCCCCGGGCGGCGAACTCCGGCTCCAGGGCGTCCAGGTAGGCCACCGCGGCCGGCAAGGTGCTCCCGTCGTCCACGACGATGACCTCGAAGTTGGGATAGTCCTGCGCCCGCAGCGACTCGAGCGCCTGCCGGAGATGTTCGGGCCGGTTGAAATGCGCGACGCAGACGCTGACCCGCGGTCGCGCTGAGCTCGCCGGGCCGCGCAGCGGTCACTCCCGGCCGGGCTCCCTCGCCGGGCCGCGTCGCGGTGCCAGCTCCAGCCACGCCTCGCGGCCGGCCTCCTCGTCGAACGCCGGCCGCGCCGGCCGCACCGGCTCGCTGAGCGCCGCCTCCATCCGCGCGGCCAGAGCCGCCGCCCTGGGGGGGAACAGGACCGCCGGATGGTCCTCGGCCCGCACCAGCTCCGGGATCCCGCCGACCCGGCTGGCCAGGAACGGGATGCCCGCCAGCAGGCACTCGTGCACGGCCAGCGGTGAGTTGTCCATCAGCGACGGCATGATCGCCAGCCGGCCGGGCTGGCTCAGATAGTCGACCGCTCGCACGTTGTCCAGCTCCGTGATCGCCTGCCAGGGGAACGGCCAGTCGCGGGAACGCCGCTGGATGTATTCCAGGCCCGGCTCCCCCTCGATCGAGCCATTTTTACCCAGGAAACGTCACGCGGAATCGCCGCGAGGAGCCGGCCGCCAGCCGGTCCAGGGCGTCGCAGAACAGGGCAAGCCCCTTGCGGCCCTCGAGCCGGCCGAAGAAGACGAATTCTTCGATCGGACCATCGCCGTCCGGGTCCGGTCCCACGCCGCCTGCGCGACCCAGCCGCGCCAGGGCCGAGGCCGGCAGCACGTTGGGCAGGACGCTGCAGGTCGGCGGCAAGCTCCAGCCCTGCTCCGAGAGCCACTCGAGCATGTAGCGGCTGGAGCTGATCAGGACGTCGGCCAGCGCCACGCTCTGCCGCTCCAGGTAGTCGACCTCCAGGTCGATCACGTGGTCGATCAGCTCGTGGTTGCCCTGCTTGTTCCACAACGACGGGCTGTGCACACTGACGCAGAGCGTCGTCCGCTCGAAGGCCAGGCCCTGGTGCTTCGCCAGCAGGCTGTAGTAGCCGTTGCCCCGCCACTCGTGGAAATGGATCACATCGAAGTCATCGTGCTCCTGCAACCACTTGTATGTCAGGTAAGAAGTGCAGATCTCGGGATGATTGTTGATGGGGAGATCCGACTCTGGGAGCGGAACGACCTTCAACCCTTCCTCGGCGTAACGCGCCACCCAGTATTCGACCGGTTCTGCCTCACTGTAAGCCCCGCCAGTGTACAGGTAGGTCACGTCGTGGCCGGCCCTCAGCAAGCGTCTCGGCCAGCCCCATGTAGTGAGTCGCGATCTCCCCGTTGCGCACCGGCCCCAGCAGGCCGTTGCACACGATGCACACCCGCTGTGGCTTCGAGGTATGGCCGCCCCCACGAGTCGACCGTTGGGGATCGTGGCCGGGCGGAGATGCGGAGAGCCTTCGGGGCATCCGCCGTGGGCGATTGAGGTCGACATTGGGAATAGAGTCTCCTCAACAGGGAGAGTCCGCGTCCTGGAAGGACGACATGAGTGAGGCCAGCCCACGACGCTCGATAGCCCCCCGAGATATCACGCAACCCAGGCCCAGGCGAGTAAGGCTTGCGGGGATCAGGTTCTGTGAGTCGAGGGGGATTAGAGCGGCGAAGTGACCTCGGATCACGCGAGGTTATATGCACTGTCAATGGTATGGGCAAGACGAATATGGTCGAGTGCGGGAGCCAGGGTGCCCGTCTTCGCGCTCGGGATTGACGCAGTCAATCTCTCCTGTCATATTCCGGCCCTCTGTCGGGGTGTTATCGAAGTCGCCAACGCTAGTGTCAGTCGAATCAGGAAGAACTCGGTACGAGTATCCCCACGTCTTCAGAGTCGGCAGGAGCGGCCTCGTCTTCGGGAGACTCTTGCCCCCCCAAATTCGGAGGGAGCCTGTCGAACATGGAGCAGGACAATCGCGGGCGCGTCGCGGCGAGCGAATCGGGACCTCGCGCTGGCCACGGCAAGGAGGATATCCTACCGCTGCGTCGGGCTCCGGCGGGGCCACGAGTTCGATCGCGGGCGAAACAGCAAATCTTGCCGATCGGGATGAGCTAGCGCAGAGCGGTCCGGCTTGCGAGCACCAATCTACCGGGACCGCGACCTCGCGTGGCGATACGAGAGAGGTCGACCAAGAGGGCTGCCGGTGGCGTGAGGAGAATCGAAAGCTTAGAGCCGAGAACTCAGAGTTGCGATCGGCCTATCAGGTGCTGAGCCGTGAAGAGCAGGCTCACCGGGTCGAGATTTTTTCCATGAAGGATCGGCTTGCGATCCTGGAGCCGAGTTACCTGGCCTTGGTCGAGCAGGCCGGAGCGTACGACGGTAGCCTGGGCTGGACCCTGATCAAGAAAGCGCGGAGCGTCCGTCGCCGGATCTTTCGCGAAGGCCGATTTTCGGGCCGTTGCTGGCATTTATTTTCACGCTTCGCGTCAACGATGATCGACTCCGGTCCCAGGCTGGCAGTTCGGAAGGCGATCAGGAAGATCCGCCGCAAGATCTCCGGTACCCGGTCCGCGCCCGAGATTCGAGGCATCGAGCCAGATTGCACGGAAGATGCCACGCCCGTGGGGCGCGGAGGGTTCCTGGAACTGCCCTGGCGGTACCTGGGAGCCAGGTCCCCGGAAGTCAAGCACAAGCGCGGCCATTTCAAAGTGCTGCTGGTCTCGCACAATGCGAGCCGGACAGGAGCTCCGCTTTGCTTGCTCACGCTCGCAGAGAGGTTGGGTCGGTTACCCGACGTCGAATGCTGGGTCGTTCTGAAGCAAGGCGGCGAACTGGCCGACGCTTTCGCGCGAGTCGCCCCCACGCTGGACATCGACGCCTTGGCTGCCCAAGGCCTGATCGCCTCACAGATGGCAGGAATCATCGCACATCGATACCGCGACTACGCCAGTCGAGGTATCGCGATCTGCAACACCGCAGAAGTCACTGACTTCCATGCGGCCTTCGCTGAGCACAAGACCCCCGTCCTCGCATGGGTCCACGAACTGGGAGTCTCGATCTCTCATCTTGGCGGACAGGCGATCATCGACCGGATCAGCTCAGCATCGCGACGCATCATGGTTCCCGCCAATGCGGTACGCGACGCCCTGATCGCCCGGTACGCGATCAGCCCGGACCGGCTGCGTACCGTGTATTATGGGCTGGAGCCGAGGACGCGCGATCTTGTCCAAGTGCGGCCGATCATCCGCCTGCAGGTGCGACGGGAGCTGGGCATTCCGGAGGACGCTCCAATCGTCCTGGGCTGTGGGACGATCGACTTCCGAAAAGGGACCGACTTGTTCGCCCAGCTTTGCCGGCTGGCCCTGAGAGACTGCAGTGTGGGAGAGCCGGCATCCGATGCCTGGTTCGTCTGGGTTGGGTCCTCTGGGACGACATATTCTCAAAAGTGGCTGATCCACGACGCTCAGCATGGGGCATGCGAGAGCCGGTTGGTGTTCACCGGGCCTCGCGAGACAACGATTCCTTATTTCCTGGCGGCCGATCTGTTCGCCCTGACCTCGCGTGAGGACCCTTGTCCATTCGTCAACCTCGAAGCGATGGAAAGCGGCCTGGCGGTCGTGGCGTTCGAGGATTCCGGCGGGGCTCCCGAAGTCTTGAAGGGGGCTGGTGCCTGTGTTCCCTATCTCGACGTCGCCGCCATGGCGAACACGGTACGGGAGCTCCTCAATGATCCCGCGAAGCGGACCGCCATGGGCCGGCAGGGGCAAGCGACGATCCGGGAGCACTTCACCTGGGATCGCTTCATGGAGGAGTTCACCGGGATCCTCCGCACCGACTTCGGCTACCATCCCTCAGTGCCGCTCAAGGTGTCGGTCATCGTCCCCAACTACCGCCACGCCCGATACCTGGAGCAACGCCTTCGGAGTATCTTCAACCAGACGCTTCGGCCTCATGAGATCATTTTCCTGGATAACGCGTCTCCGGACGACAGCGTGGACGTGGCTCGTCGGCTCGCCCGCGAGTCGCCGGTACCAATGAGGATCATCGTGAACGAGCGAAACAACGGCAGCACGTTCCGGCAGTGGATGAAGGGGCTGAGCGTGGCGACCGGCGACCTCGTGTGGATCGCCGAGGCCGACGATGCCTGCCATCCGCAGCTCCTGGAGCGGCTTGTCCCGGAATTCTACGATCCGGAAGTGGCCTTGGCGTACTGCCAGTCCGCAGTCATCGGCCCCGAAGGCGAGGTGCTCTCGGATCATTTCTTGGAGTATACCGATGATCTCTCGCACGATCGGTGGCGATCGCCCTTTTCGGTCCCAGGATACGAAGAGGTCGAGCAGGCGCTGAGTCACAAGAACACGATTCCGAACGCCAGCGCCGTCCTGTTCCGCCGCCCCCCTGACCGTCCCGATTTCGCGGATGAGCTGGAAAACCTGCGGTTCGCCGGGGATTGGCTCTTCTACGCGATGCAGCTGCGGGGGGGCAAGATCGCCTATGTTCCCGAGGTCTTGAACCTCTTCCGCCGCCACCCTCAGACCAACACTCACCAGGTGTTGCGCGAGGATACCTTCGTGGAGGAGATCCTCTACGTCCGGGCGAGGATCTTCGAAACGTTCCCTGTCTCGATGAATGCCATCTCGACTTCTCTGGCCCAGGCTGTCGTCGAGTACGACCACTTGACCCGGCAGTTTGACATGAATCGGCCCGTCTTCACGGCCAATCCCCGGGCACAATCCTCACTCGAGCGAATCCGCGAACTCCTCCGCCTGCGGCACGATGCCGGCGGGCGAACCGGCTTGGGAATCCTGCTCGTGGTGAGCGACCTCGGGCGGCCGGGCGAGCCCTCCGCGCCAATTCGACTCGCCAACGCGCTGTCGTCAAACCACCGCGTCTTCCTCTGCAATGCTCGACCTTGGGATCACCATCCCGACCTGGCGGCTAACGTGAACAAGGAGGTGGTCCTCCTCGAGGGGACACTCGGGCCGGCCCCCTCGTCGATGGCTCTTGCCCCCCCCGGCGCGGGGAGCCTCTCGGCCAGTCGGGCCGCTGCAAAATCCTCAGAGAGCTTATCCGGATCCACGAGATCGACGTTATCCACTCGCACTCACGGACGGCCGATCGCCTGGTTCTCGACATCACGGAGGGCCTGGACTTCCCCTGGTTCACACACCTCGATGGTTCGACCGAGGAAGCTGACTCATCCATTTTCATACGGGTGATGCAATCGGCGGCGGGCGTCTTCCACGATCGCGAGGCCGAGCTTCGCACGACGCGGCAGCTCGCGCATCGGTCCGGACCACGACTGATCGAAATGCCGGCTCACATCGACATCGTTTCGGTGGTTTCGATCTGTACTCGGGCCTATGCCGAGGCGTGCGAGATCCGGCGTCGGCAAGCCCTGGAGTCGACACCTCGGGTGCCCCGCGTGGCTTAGTGGTCCGTTTCACAAATAACGTCGTGGTTAGTTTAGACTTTTGGTATAAGGAGATGAACTCCCCGAAAAAAACCCGGCAAGGAAAGGAAGCCGCCATGCCAGGACCGCGGCCCGCTCGTTGTAACTTCCCCGACGATTTCGTGCAAGAGGCACTCGACACCGTTCTCGACGAACCGTGGCGGTCCAGGTCGTGCAACGCTTTCGCCTCGTGCTGCTCCTTCATGAACAGCCTTCCATGCGAAACGAAGACGCCGCCGACGCCGTGGGACTTTCTGCTCGGCAAGTGCAACGTTGGCGAAGTCGCTGGGCCGCTGGCGATTTCTCGATCGAAGATCATCCGGGCCGCGGCCGCAAGCCCGCTTTTTCCCCCTCTGGACCAAGCGTTGATCCAGGCCATGGCTTGTGAAATGATCGCGGAAACGAAAGAGCCCCTGAGTCGCCAATCGCTTGCCGACCTGGTGCGGCGAGCCCAAGCGGCGCTGGGCAAGAACATCAGCCGCAGCACGGTGTGGCGGATGTTGCACGAGGCCGCGATCAAACCGTGGCAATATGAGCATTGGCTTTTTCCGAAGGACCCTCGGTTCGCCGAGAAGGCCGGGCCGATCCTCGATCTGTACGCGGGGACTTGGGAAGGCCAACCGTTGGGACCCCAGGATTATGTGCTGAGCATGGATGAAAAGACGAGCATCCAGGCACGCGGGCGGTACGCACGAGGAGATGCCGCCAGAACCCGAGCAGACTCGGCGCATCGAAGCGGAATACGAGCGGAATGGGGCCTTGCAATATTTGGCGGCGTGGGACGTGCATCGCGGCATGATCATGGGCCGATGCGAGAAGAAAACGGGGATCAAGCCGTTTGGCCTGCTGGTGGATCAGGTGCTGGAGAAGGAGCCGTATGAGGAGGCGACGCGATTGTTTTTCATTGTGGACAATGGATCGTCGCATCGCGGCAAGGCGTCAGTGGATCGCATGCGTGGACGCGACAAGCGGATCGTGTTGGTGCACACGCCGATCCATGCGAGTTGGTTGAACCAGGTGGAGATCTATTTTTCCATCATTCAGAGGAAGGTGCTGACGCCGAATGATTTCGCGACGCTGGAGGCGGTGCGCGTGCGCTTGGCGTTGTACGAGGAGTTGAGCAATCGAACGCCACGGCCGTTCGCGTGGAAGTTCACTCGACAGGACATGCTGGATTGGCTAAAACGTGCATCGCCGCATTTTTTAGCAGCTTCCGCTGCTAGGTAAAGGAACAGGGTAACCACGACGTTATTTGTGAAACGGACCACTTAGTCCCGGGTAACCAGGCAGTGTGCCGGAGTTGTCGTTGCCGACGTCAATCGCGGCGGCTGACCTTTCGCTGAGGTTAAGACCGCTTGGCTGCCTGGACACGTTCCGGCAGTGATGCTAAAGTTCCCGCGGCAGTTGAGGTCCCAGAAAGGAAATCGGCGTCACTTCTCGACCAATGGAACGCCGACACCAATTTCCCTGCTGACACCATTTCCCTGGCACCAATTTCCGCGCCCGTTCGGATTCAGGAGACGAAGGAGGTCCGATGAACCGTCTCATTCAGGCCCTGCAGAGACCGCGCAGCCGCTCATCCCGGAGAATCGTACAAGGGTTGTCAAGTGCCGATCCCATCAAATTTCATATCGATACATTCGATCAAACACTGGTGAACGGATGGGCCGTTCATCACAGCGGCATCCGGGAGATCCGCGTCCTCCGAGACGGTCTCGCGATCGGCAATGCCGCACTGAACCTGGAGCGACCAGACGTCCATCGATACTTTCCCGAGATCGCGGGAAGCGATCGATCGGGCTTCAGCTTCCAGATGGCGAATCATCTCAGCGAGGGATCGAACCAGATATCGGTGGAGATCATCTCCGGGAATGGGGAGTCAGCACGGGCGAGCATGGAGATCGCCAAACTCGGACCGCTCGGACGTCATCCGGCCCAGGGCTTCCGAGCGGGCGTCGATCTGCCAATCCGTTCGGGGTTCCCCTTCGAGCTCACCGACCTGCTCCGCGCGTACCGGCCGGGGTCCTATGAGGCGGGGTCGAGCTGGACCGACGAGATGATGGTACAGGCCGTGAGCGACCTCAAGGTTCTCTGGCAGAGCGGCACGCGGTCCTCGGCCTTGACCCGATACATCCTGTTCCTGAAGACGATGTACCATCGATTCCGGTGGATCAGCACCGGGTTCCCCAAGTTCAATGACCGATCTGCGCTCGACGCCAAGGACTCGCGCGGGATTCTCACGTCCCCTCCGGAGATGCTGGCGATCGCGAATCAACTGTATGTCCTCAAGAGCAACGGACTGGATGGCCATTTCCTCGAATTCGGTTGCTTCAAGGGATACAGCTCGTGCTGCCTCAGTTACTGCTGCCATCACCTCGGTCTTCCCATGGAGATCTTCGACTCGTTCGAGGGACTCCCGGCCTCGGATAGCGACTTCTACTCAGCCGGGGATTTCTGTGGAACCCTGGAGGAGGTATCCGCGAATCTCGAGGAGTTCGGGGAACCACGGGTCGTCACCCTCCACAAGGGATATTTCGAAGAGACGCTACCCCAACTCGATCGATTGCCGGTCATCTGCATCTGGATGGATGTCGACCTCTTCAGCTCGGCGCAAGATGTCGCACAGATCTTCGACTGGCTGCCTCGATCCTCGGCCGTGTTCACCCACGAATTCCCCGCCGACAGCGTCCAGGGCGGACGGATAATCCCGCACAAGTCCGAGGTCTTCCCTCCTATACTGGACCGCCTCGTGGCGCTCTGGCGATCGCCGGTCGGGCGATATCTTGATCAGGCGCTCGGAGCGATCTGGGACGAGTCGGAAGGCATTCCAGTCCTTCCCCAGGATTGCTTGATGGAACTGGTCAAGTTCGGAGAGTGACGTGGTTTGCGAGTGATCGTCGTGGAGGGCAGGATCCACGGACTTGTGTTCCTGGAGAGGATCAACCCGCCGAGGTTAAGACCGCTTGGCTGCCTGGACACGTTCCGGCAGTGTTGCTAAAGTTCCCCGGCAGTTGAGATCCCACACACGGGACTTCGATCGCTGGAATTGGCGGTGAGGGTGACGTCAACTGCGTTTCCTGGAGGATACATGAACGTCTCGGGTTACTTGGACCGTGCTTTGCGGAAACGAACGCCAAGACTGAGCGTCAGTCTCGAAGGCACCAACGGTGCGCCCCAGGCCGGGCATCAGTCGATGGAAACGTCGGAACCGAATCGCCAGCTCTCTCCCAATTTCGACACCGAGGAGTTCCTCTACGAGGCGCTGTGGCAAGGCCTGATCCGGCCGGGGCTCTGGCACATCGACTCGCTCTCCTGGTCCGAAGGGCTGGAGATTCGAGGTTGGGCCGTCCGACCCGAGTGTTGGTTCGGAGAGGCAACCTTTACCGTGAATGGTCGCCCTTTTTCGACCGTTGAACGGGATGGGGATCGACCGGATGTGGTGAGCGCGTTGAAAGTGGGGAAGGACCGTGTGAGCGGGTTCCGCTGCCGGATCGACCGGAAAGACCTTCCGGAGGGTGTGAAGGATCTCCAGTTCGCTTACGCCGATCGGCGAACGTTGGCGCCCTTGGCGGCATCCTTCTGGCATTTCCCCGAAGTCGATACACCGCTCCCTGAGGCCGCGCGGCGGACACGCGTGGTGGGATCGGAGGACACAGTCGGGTTTGTCTTGTATGGTGCGCACACCTACAGGGTGCTTGCGGATGCGCTCGATCGAGCCTTCGGCAAAACGTTCGACGATTTCCCGAACGTGCTGGACTGGGGATGCGGCTCCGGCCGAGTCTTGAGATACCTGGCGGCAAGACACCAGCTGAATCTGACCGGCGTTGACATCGATGCGGACAACATCAAGTGGTGCAAGACCGTGATTCCGAAGTGCTCTTTCCACGCGATCGATTTGGACCCGCCACTGCCTCTGGCAGCCGAGAGCATCGACCTCGTTTACGGAATCTCCGTGTTCACGCATTTGAGCGAACACGACCAGTTCAAATGGCTCGATGAGCTTCGCCGAATCACTCGACCCGGTGGGGTCTTGCTCCTATCGCTGCACGGGGACCATGCGTGGTTTCGAAACCGAAGCCACGCGCCTCGGTCGACTTATGTCGAGTGGAAGCGACACGGATTTTTCGATGCGGGTCATGATCCGAACCTCACTGGTTTCATTCGCGACGCAAATTACTACCGATCCGTCTGGCACGATGTGAATTATGTCGCGCGAGTGGAGCCGGTTTTTCAAGGTCGTCGAGCACTTCCCGGGCATGTTGCACCTCTATCAGGACCTCGTCGTCATGGTGAGGGAATAAGTGAAGTGCGCCCCGAAGCGGGCGCGCGAATGGCGAGTCGCTCTGAATCGGCCGTCTTCCCGTAGAGGTCGAAGACCTCGGTCTTCCAACTACGCTGCCTGGCCAGCTTGGCCAGTTCGATGCGGTCCTCCCCATAGATTCGTGGCCGGCCGAGTCGCCCGGCCACGCGGGGCCCAGTCACTGTCCAAAACGTGGCATCCTTGCACAGTCGGTTGACCACTGTCATCCCCATCCCAACGCCATCGCCGGTTCGAGGAACGGGGCCTCGGCATAGGCACCGTCGACTACGACCCACACCGGCTTGCCCAGGTACTTGAGCCGGGCGTCGGCCCAGCGGAGCAATGCGACGCCCATCCGGAGCTTGGTAAGAAACTCGGGTCGATGCTGCCGATAGATGCCCGTCAGGTTCTTGACTCGTACATACATCCGCGCCGAAGAGTGGCAATGACTCCCCGGGGCCGGATGAGCCGTCAGCAGCCCCGGTAGCATCCCAATATGGCTGCAGACATGCGGCGAACCCGCCGGACTGGGTGTCGGATTGTAGTGAATACCGGCTCGCTGAACGAACGGGCCATGGCGTTGAGTCGGTGTATCGTCGAGCGCCGGCGTGAACCTTGCATGATCGGCAACTAGGAACCTGACCACCTCGCAGAGCAACCGGTCGCCGATGTGCTCGGCTTTCTTGCCGGTGACCGCCACCCTCATGTAACGGAGTAGGTACCGCGTGCTCAGGCCGGTGGCTCGTATCCAGCTGGTGACAATCCTCCGCCCGCGAGCCAGGAGCGGCCGAGGAACAGCCAGTTCAGCCAAGAGCCGATCTGAGGTCGGCAAATGTGGCGAACCGAGAGAACAACTGGCATGGGGACACATCCTGGTGCGAAGGTATCGTGGCCGGCTTCGTCCGGCTTGATGGGTTTGGTGTGGGAACCACCATCGTCCCGGACGGATCGGCTTTCGTTTACTCGAGTCAGCTCAAGTGGACAGGACGCAGAATCGCGGAAAATACGGATGAACCACATAACGCGCACAAAGTAGCGGACGAGGGTCGCCTCTAGG
>CAWFAF010000087.1:0-9692 GCA_963813575.1 uncultured Planctomycetaceae bacterium | reverse complement strand
ACAAATCACGCCGGTGGGTATAGTGGACCCCAATAGGTGGACCACTCAAGCCACCTGTATTTGTTAAGGCTTTTCCCCTCTCAGCCCCCGTGAATCCCGGCCCGATGGACCTCTCCGTAGTAGCTGTCTATTGTATGAAAGCCGCGTTCCCGAGATTGGGGCGATTGGTTAGACTCGCTGGGCCATGGATGCCATTGACCAGCTCAGGCAGGATGTGAGAGAGGGTCGGATCGGAGCCGAAGCGCTCATCGATCTGATCGTGCGTCTGAGCCGAAAGCTCGACGCCGCTAACAAACGCATTGAGGAGCTTGAGAATCGGCTCGAGTCGCCTCCTCCGGCGAAGCTCGACGAGTCATTCTCCACTCGGGCAGAGGAGAAGCGACAAGAGGCTCGCGGCAAGAAGAAACGCCAGCGCAAGCCCAAAGGACGACGCGGTCGGGCTAGCACTGACGACAAAATCCGGCAGGCGGAGCGGACCGAAGCCGTTTTCCCCGAAGGTGTGTCTCCCAACGCGTGTTCGCTGTCGCATGTTCGGCCCGTGTGGCGCTTGGAGAACGGTCGAGCGGTACTGGTTGCATACCAGATTTATCGCGGCCCGGGCAACCGGTATGGCCAGATCCCCGGTGTTCTGGGCCGTAGCGAGTACGGTCTGGAGATCGTCACCGAGATCGCCTATCTGGTTTATGTCGTCGGCCTGTCCTTCGACAAAGTCTGTCTTCTCCTTGGTTTCTTCCAGAACCTGCGCCTCCGCAAGTCGCAGGTCAACGTGTTGCTTTATCGGTTGTCGCGCGCGTGGGAACACGAGTTCGACCTGCTCTGCATACTTTTGGCCAACTCGCTGGTGGTTCATGCCGACGAGACGAGTTGGAGTTTGAACAGCGTCTGGGCATTTCTCTCGGAGAAGGCTCGCGTGGTGTTGTTCGGCGTCCATAAGGATGGCGCGACACTCGAGAAGATGCTCGATCCGGCGTCGTTCGCGGGTATCGTGATTAGCGACGACGCGGCCGTGTACGGCAACTTCTCGGCATCACAGAAGTGCTGGGCCCATCTGCTGCGCAAGGCGATCAAGCTCACGCTACAGGATCCAGACAACGCGGAATACCGCGCGTTCACGGATCGACTGTTGGAGATCTACCGCGAGGCGTGTCGAGTCCAGCGTGACAAGCGGTTGAGCGACGAGGGGCGGGGAAGGAAAGTCGTCGAACTCGAGGACGAACTCCTCGATCTGTGCTGGCCGATGTGGGTTGCGGACCTGCCGCCGCTCAAAGGACTCGACAACGATTATCGCCTGCTGATCAATGAGGTCGTGCGGCTCTTGCTCGGCGAGCAGTTGTTTACGTTTGTGACCGCCAAGCCGACAGAGCAACCCAACGGTACGACCAAACCGGTGGATGGGACGAACAACGAGGCCGAGCGGACGTTGCGAGGTGCCGCCCAGGCGCGCCTGACGGGTCGGACGAACAAGACGCTCAACGGCGCCCGCCGCCAAACGATTTTGACCAGCGTCTTGGAATCGCTTCGTCTCTACCTGCCGACCTTCACGCTTTCGAGCGTGCTCGATGAGTTGAAGCGGTGGTGGAAGACTGGGCGAAGCTGCTTTGCGGAACTTCTCGAGAAGCTCGGACACACTTCGACCGAGAAGAAGTCCGTTGTTGATCAGCTTCTTCCGGGACCAAGCGGCTAATCCGCGACGCCGTGTCCAACGGCAAGGGGATGGGGCGGGGCCCACATGGAAGGCTGGTTCTAACGCACTAATCGACGTGCCCCAGGGTTGGACTCACCGACCCGCCCCCTGCTTCCCTCAACCTTCCCGCGCAGCTCTCGGCGCCGAACCATAACGGTCTCGGTCCCCTTCCGCCATGCGCACACAATAGACAGCTACCCTCTCCGGGGGTCCGGTAATCGAGAGACTGATGGGGACGCTCCTCGTCGTAGAACCAGAAGTAGGCACTCAGGCCCGACTCCAGTTCTGGTGCATGGTTATAATCCTTGATGTAGATGTCTTCGTATTTGACGCTCCTCCACAGACGCTCCACGAACACGTTGTCCAACGCCCGACCCCGACCGTCTCGGCTCACCGCGACCCCGGCCTCCTCCAGGCGGCTGGTGTACTCCTGCACAGTGAACTGCGAACCTTGGTCGGTGTTGAAGATCTCTGGCCTACCCATCGACAGCGCCTCGTCGAGGGCCTCCAGGCAGAACCACCCCTCCAGCGTGTTCGACAATCGCCACGCGAGCACGTACCGGCTGAACCAGTCGATCACCACCGTCAGTTACATGAAGCCATTCCTCATGGGAACATACGTGATGTCCGAACTCCAGACCTCGTTGACGTGGGTCAACACCCGATCGTGGAGCAGGTAGGGGTAGACCCGTGCCTCTGGCACTCGCGGTGGTAGTCCGTGGCCTGGGGAAGACCGCCTCCAGGCCCATTAATCCGAAGTTCCAGGGCCGAAAACAGGGAATCCCTGTAGTGGGCAATTACTTATGTCGAATTGAATTTCCGGTTTCTGGCTACATTTTGATCAACCGCATCGCTTCTTCCTGCAGCGCGTCGACGTCGGTTACCTGGAAGAACGTTGTTTGAGAGCGATCACGAGAATTGAGTGTGCGTCCGCTGAACCCCGCCCCCCTGGCCGCCACGGCGCCACCCACGCCCCGAGGGCAGCGGACCGGACATCTGGCTCTTGCCGGGTGGCTTGAGCTGAGAGGTGTACGGAGCGGCCCGAGGTTTCCGGTGCCCCGGAACCGAACTCGCTGGTGCATGCCACCAGGGCCACGCAACGGGGACGGCGGATCACGACGGTTCAGACCCTGGGTGCGCTCCCGTTGCCAGGTCCTTCTGCAGTCGTCGCATCGGCGGCCTTGGGGGGCGACCAACGGTCGGGAAGAAGCTCGGCCAAACGCTCCTTCGGCAGGTTCGGTATTCGTTCCAAGACGTCGCGAAGGTACGCGAAAGGGTCGTGCCCATTACGCTGGCAACTCGACACCACGCTGAACAGCACAGCCATTGTCTTGCCGCCGTTCTCGCTCCCGGTGAATAACCAGTTCTTGCGACCAATTGCAATGGTCTTCATGCGTTGCTCAGACACGTTGTTATCGATCGAGAGGTACCCTGAGGTGGTGTATCGGGTCAGCGCTTCCCAGTTGTTGTGGACGTAGCCGATGGCGATGCCCAACGGACTCCTGGGCAGCGCGTCCGGTTTCTGCGCCTCAAGCCATTCACGGAAGCGTTCCAGAACCGCCACCGCTTTTCCCTGGCGGATCCGCAGTCGAATCGCGGCTCGCTCGGATTCGTCGGCTTTGCCCTCCGGCGCGGTCTTCGCGATCTCGTCCTTGATCTCTCTCTCGATAGCATAGAGCTCGCGGTAGAAAGCCAGCGCCGCGCTGGCTCGCGCCAGTTCCGTCTTCTGCGCCTCGATAAACTTCCGCCGCGCACTGCGCATTGCACCCGACCTCGACCACTTGGCCATCCGTGTAGATGCCGTCGTAACCGCCGAAGGCGTCGGCTTGCAAGTAACCCTGAAAGCCTTTGAGCAAGTCACGCGGTCCGTCGCGCGCGCGGCTCATGGTGAAGTCGAAGACATTGAACCGCTACGTATGATCGCCCCCATAGAACCAGAGCCGGCCCGTTCGCTTGATCTTCCGCTCCGAGTCGCGCACCTTCACCGGTGTGTCATCGGTGTGGATTGTGCCGGAGAGGAGGACCAACGTCTTCATCAGGTCGTACAGTGGCTCGAGAAGCTTGGCGGCACTGCCCATCCAGTCGCAGAGCGTCGATCGAGAGATCTCCACGCCCTGCCGGGCCAGCCGACCTTCCTGTCGATTGAGCGGAAGGTGGTCGACATATTTCTCGGTGATCACATGCGCCAGGAGTCCCGGACCGGGCAATCCCTTGGGAATCGGCTGCGCGGGCTTGCCGGCCGTGACGACTTGACCCTCGCAGTGCGGGCAGGCATACGTGCAACGCACATGTTCGACGACGAACAGCGACGCCGGCTTGTAATCGAGCTGCTCGCTACGCTCGGTGCTGATCTGGGCTCGGGTCTCGCCGCACTCAGGACAGCGGCGCTCGGCGGCGGTCAACTCGTGGACGACCGGAACACGAGGGAGATTCTTGGGCAATTCCCTCCGACCGTGGCCGCGCTGTTTCTTCGTGGTGCCAGTGGTAGCCTCGGGGGCCGGGTCGGCGGCGGGGGGAGCATCTTCCGAGGCGGGTACAGCCGGGGCGTCAAAGGCGTCGGGAATCAAGAGCGGCTGATTCGGATCGAAACGTTCGGTGCGGGGGCCGTAGAGGCGGCGCAGGAGGAGATCGAGCCGATGCTGGAGTTGTTCGTTCTCGTGCCGGGTCTGCCGCAGGACGTCGAGCAACTCGCGGATCATTTGCTGGAGAATGACGGGATCGTCGGGCAGCGACGCCGTGGCATCGGGAAGGGGAATGCTGGTGGTGGGACCGACGTCCGTGCTCATACCCTATTAGACGCACGGCGCTGTCAGATAATTCGATGTTCTTTCGATGGGATCGAAGAAATGTGTGGCGTTCAGGCGGTCCGTCTGGGCACGGGGCGGTGATAGCGTTTCGATCGCTTTACGCTCGAGAGATCGACACCCGCCAGGAGCATGATCAGGTCCGCGGCGCGAATCTCGACATGCGGGTTCTCGTCCGTTGCGGCGGGGAAGCGGAAGCTTCCTTTTTCGAGTCGCTTGTACCAGATCGCGTACCCGTCTTCTTCCCAGACCAAGAGCTTGATCCGGTCGGCCGACTTGTTGCGGAAAACGAAGATGTCTCCCGAGAGTGGATCGCCCCGGAGCCCTTTCCGTACCAAGGCGGCCAGGCTGTCGAACGATTTTCGCAGATCGGCCGGCTGGGCCGAGAGCCAAATGCGGATGGTCGGCGGCAGGCTCAGCATGACCGGCCTCCGTCCTCGAGCAACTCAACGACTCGCACGAGGGTGTGGGGATCGAATCCGACTCCGACGCGCACACACCGTCCGTTGGCAAGCACGATCTCGACGCTGCCCAAGGGCGGTTCGGGCTTGTCGGCAAGAACGCGCACCGGGAGAAACGCCGGTTTGGGTTTGGGCTGGTCCCGTCGAGTGAGTTCTCTTCGCCACCAGTAGAACATCGGCTCATTGACGCCCTCCGCTCGGCAGAACGCTCGGGCGGACAGACCACTGCGCTTCCAACGGGCCACCATCAGCCGCCAGTACTGCTCTCGGCTGCGATCAGATTCCACCGCGCGGGCCATGGTTCACCCCCTTTCGGCCATGCCGCGATCGTAGCATGGGCCGCAAGAAGGGGTTCAGCGGACGCACACGCTATATGGGGGAGAGGCCAAAGAGCACAGGTGCCCCCTCTGCGAGTCCGAATTGGTCGAGAACGTCCCGAAGGCCGAGGCCCTACTGAAGAGCTTCGATGCCTTGGAGCGTCAGATGTCCGCTTCCACCCGACAGCGGCCTCGGCTGGAAGCGTTCATCGAAGGTCGGGAGGAACGGCTCGGGGATCTTAGGAGGCGGCTGTTCGAGAACAAGGCGGCAATTGAGGCCGTTACCGCCCAGGAAGAGGCCATCCGGCGGGAGCGTGACCGCACGGTGGAGCAGGCCCGTGTGGTCGGGAGGGTCAGCCTGTTTCTGGAGAGCGTCACCCTGGACGAAGAGGACGGCGGGCTACAGGCCCAGATTGACAGGCTGCGTGCCGAGGTGACAGACCTCGAAGCGGGCCTGGCCGACGAACTGGTCGAGGACCGCCTAACCACTATCCTGCAACGAATGGGCAAGGACATGTCGGGCTGGGCCGAGTATTTGCAACTCGAACACAGCGGCTCGCCGATCGGGTTCGACCTCAAGAACCTCACTGTAATCGCACACCGAGAGTCCGGTCCCATCCGACTTCCACAGATGGGCGGCGGGAAGAACTGGATGGGCTACCACGTTATCACCCACCTCGCCCTCCACAAGTTGTTCGTGGAAAAATCGAGACCCGTACCGGGGCTATTGATGCTGGACCAGCCGACCCAAGCCTTTTACCCGCCCGATCCGAGCACAATCCACGTGGATCGATCGGTCGAAGAATTGGGAGACGAAGACCAGGAGGCCGTGCAACGTCTCTTCCGGCTCATTTTCGAGGTCGCCGGTAGCCTCTCGCCCAACTTCCAAGTCATTATCACAGACCACGCCGACCTTAACGAAGAGTGGTTCCGGTCAGCCGTTGTAGAGAGATGGCGTGGTGGGACAAAACTCGTTCCCATGTCCTGGTATCCCGCCGATTCGGTGAGTCCACTGCAACTCGGAGCAGACCAAGCCGCCAATAACGATACGGGCGGAAACGAGGAGTGATCCCCAGCACACCTCTAAGTAGAAACGGCTGATGATAGATAGGTGATCCTCTGAGGCAGGCTCTTCGAGGTATGACTCGCCGAGAAGCCGTGTATCTATCGCCTACGGCTCGACTATTTCTCTCTTTTCCGGCCCCAGGAGCGGCCCGAGCGGTCAGCGAATCCTCAGACGCCGATGAAATACCCCCAGCCGGTCTTCTTCAACCCGTTTGGAGCGAGGGGGGTACTCGTTGGATTGGTGGGCGACCAGTCCAAATTGTGTCCGTTCGGTCGCCACGAACAGGAACTAGATCACCACTACCTAATCATTCAGTCTGCCTGCTATCACCCTGGATTACGCCATGCCCTCCGACGACACTACTCGCCCCATCGACCCCCAAGTCCGCATCGGTCACGTCCACCTCAAGGTGGCTGACCTGGAACGGTCGCTGCGGTTCTACTGCGGCGTTCTCGGCTTTCAACTGACCCAGCGGTGGTACGGTGACCAGGCAGCCTTCGTTTCGGCGGGCGGTTACCATCACCACATCGGGCTGAACACCTGGGAGAGCCTCGGCGGCTCGCCGCCCCCTCCGGGAACCACGGGGCTCTATCATGTCGCCATCCTCTACCCGACCCGGAGAGCGTTGCGGACGCCGTGCGTCGTCTGATGGACGCAGGAATCAGGCTGGAGGGAGCCAGCGACTACGGCGTCAGCGAAGCCGTCTACCTGCGAGACCCGGACGAGAACGGCGTGGAGGTGTACTGGGCCGCCCGCAGCAGGAGTGGCCCCGGACATCCGATGGTCAAGCGGCGATGTTCACACGGCGGCTCGATGTCCAAGGGCTGTTGGCAGAGTTGGAAGTCCAAACCAACGCCCCGGAAGTTGAACCGGGTCCAGAAGACTTGTGAGCACACGGTGAGCGCAAGCGTGATGCGAGAGTTGGGAGCGGGGAAGGCACATTGACCATCGAAGTGCGGCTTAACGGGCTTGAAGGATGAACAGCGATCTGGATGAAGTCTTCGATAGACTAGCTGGTTCCACCTTTCGTCGCCGGTTCCACCTCCGTGCCGCCGAAAGAGAATACCTTGAGCGCGAGGGGCTGGACGCCGTGATGTCACACGGGGAGAAGTTCATCGACGAGCGCTCGCCCCCGCCGATCCAGAGAATGACGGCAAGCAGACCCCGATGCGGAACCACCCGATCTTCGTCGCTCAGCACGCCACTGCAACCTGCTGCCGTGGCTGCCTGGAGAAATGGCATGGTATCCCCAAAGGGAATGCCCTGAACTCCGACGAGAAGGCGTACATCCTCTCAGTCCTCCGTCACTGGCTCATTTCCCAGGGAGATTCTTGAAAGCTGAAAAGCCAGCCCTCATCATTCATCCTTGCCCCCGACCGAAACCGAGAATGGGCTGATCGTCTTCCTTGAGTATGGCCGAGATGATGAGCAACAAGACTCCGGTACGAACCAACTAAAGCGGCACCGTGTCAGTGATCCAGAAGGCATTCTTGAACCTAAAGGGATGCTGCGGAGCACGTCGGCTTAACTGCAACACCACCGAATGGACGAGAGCCGCACTTCAGAGAAGTTCAAGAACAGGATGGCGAAGTGGGTCAGGGATCGCCTCCGGGATTCCCATACGATCGACCGGAACTCGACAGGTTTCGCTACGCCGGTTCTCCACCGAGCAGCGAGCTATGGATCGACTTCCATCAACTCCCATCGGTAATGGATCGGTTGGTAGGTGTGTTCGAGGGACAAGTGAGGTGATTGCGGACAGCATGATCTGGGGTCGTCATGCGGCTGAACCCATTTGTCGATAAGTGCTTCTGCGGCAGCGGCAGAGTCCTCCTTGAGTGCTGCCTCAATATTTTCGTCCTCCCAGGCACAGTGCAAGAACTGGCCGATCCAACCGAAGGTGCTACGCCGCACCACTCGGTGACTGCTCTCCGACCATATCCAGAGAGCATTATATTACCGAAGGCGTGTTGAAACTAATCGGCGATCCGATCACGGTAGGCGGATTCCCTTGGCTGGGTGGCAAGGAGAAGACCTTAGCAACGAAAGGTCTCACCTCGAAGATCCTGTGCGACCGGCATAATTCCGCACTCTCAGGGCTTGATGAGGTCGGGATTCGTTTCTTCGAGAAACTCAGGGCTGCCAGGTTTGAGAAACCACTCAGTGATTTGGTGGTCTGTCTCAAACCTACCTATTCCGTGGAGAGATGCTGGAACTCTGGATTCTTAAAATACTGTGCGGACTGCTAATGTCCGGGAATGCGAAGGATCGGGGCGGGGCGACGATCAAGGTGAACCTCCCAACTCCTGGCTGGGTATTCTCTTCGATCATCAACCAATGCCTCCAGGCTGGGGGATGTTCATGCCCGGAGCGGTCGGACACGAATTCGGTGGAGGACAGCCAAACAGGATGAGCGTCATTTATGAGAGTGGCGTGTTGAACGGGTTTATCATTGTGCTTGACCATCTAGGCTTTGCGATGGTCATGAACAACCCACCTATCAACACAACCGGCACCTTGTTGGAGCAATGCACCTACCGCCCCGGCGAGATCGTGATCAACAGCAAGCTCAGACAAGACATCCTGAGAGTATTCTGGGAGCGACCGGGGGATGAGAGGGGCATAACGATTGGTTGACCGAACAGATTTAGAAACCTCGTTCTTCCAGCCGGGGGAAAGCCATGAGCCACAACCAACACGAAGTAATCGGCGTGACCGGTCAAGTCGCCATTGTCACCGGTGGAGGGGGGGCATCGGAAGAGCAATCGCCCTGGGCTTGGCGAAGGCAGGTTGTTCCGTGGCTGTCGTCGCCCGGTCGGCGGATCAACTGGAAGAGACGGTGAGGCAAATCACCGAATTGGACTACGTGCCATCTTTGTCACTGACGATGTCTCCGATCCAACAGCCGTTGAGCGGTCGTGCTTGAGGTCGAAGAGTTATTGGGACCGGTGAATCTGCTTGTCAACAATGCCGGATTGCCGGGTCCAATCGGCCCCATCTGGGAGACCGACTCGGATGACTGGTGGCGCTGTCTTGAAGTGAACCTGCGGGGACCGATGCTCTGCTCGCGGGCTGTGCTTCCGGGGATGATCAGTCGTGGAGGCGGGCGCATCATCAACGTCGCGAGCGGGGCGGGTACATACGCCATCCCTTACCTGGGCGCTTACGTCACGAGCAAGACCGCCCTGATCCGGTTCACCGAGATCCTCGCCTTGGAGGCGGCTCAGCACGGCGTCAACGTCTTCGCCATCGAGCCGGGGACAGTCCGCACGTCGATGGCTGAGTATGCGCTGGAATCCGAAGAGGCCGACTGTGGCTGCCCTGGTTCGGTGAGATCTTCCAGAGAGGCGAAGATGTGCT
>CAWFAF010000086.1:0-229749 GCA_963813575.1 uncultured Planctomycetaceae bacterium | reverse complement strand
TTGTTGATCACATAGTTAAGACTGGCTCGACGAGTATCCCCCTGGCAAATGGTATTGGTGGCAATAAGCCCTGCTGCTCCAGTCCTTCTTAGCAACATAACGGCCTCGCGGAAGAAATAAGCGATAAGATCGCTGTTGCCGTCAGCATCCGGGCTCTTAAGCTTGTCAGCCAAGCGAGGTACTCAGCACAAATCCCCCGGAAATCTTGTCCTCCAAGGAAGGGTGGGTTTCCTACGAACGCGTCGAACCCCGGATCTTCCCGTCAAACCTTCGGGAAACTCGATCTCCCAGTGGAACGGACACGATGAGGAGTGGGTGTGGGGAGGGGGAGCGTCGCTTCCGCCTCGCAGCTCGCGCCGCACGGCATCCAAGCGGTGGAAGCGTTCGACGTCATAGGTCGACTGCTGGGCGGCGAGGTCGGCGGCGAGGGCTTCGAGCCGTTCCTTCCGCTTGCGATCGTTCTCGCCCGCGAAAAAGGCCGAGACGACGAGATCGCCATAGGCGACGGCCCTGTTCGATGAATCCATCGGCGGCCTGAAGCCGTTCGCGGAGCAAAGCCTCGGTCGTCCCGTCGGGGGCTTCACGAATCTGCCGACGCTGATCCATCGCCCGGCTGAGCTGCCCCTCGATCGCATGCCGGGCGAAATCCCGCTGTTTCTCCGGCTTCCAGTGGAACCCGACGATCTGCGCCGCGTCAGTCCCACCAGCGAATCGCCGCAGCGCAGGGCGTGGTCCAGGAACGTGAAGGGATGGTCCTTGGCCAGCGTCGCCAGCCAGAGCGAGAGCTTCGCCAGGTCGACCGCCATCGGGTTCTTGTCCACGCCGTAGAGGCAGCGCTGGGCGACGAGGCGGCGCGCGTGGAGGATCTCGTCCTCGTCGGGCGGGATATCTTCGGCACGCAGTTGTGGCGTGCCAGGCCTTGACCAGCACTCGGCGAGGAAGCGGCAGGCCGCGACGAGGAACGCGCCCGAGCCCATGGCCGGGTCGCAGACCTTCAGGTCGAGAATCTGCTCGGGCGTGGGGTTCGGCGCCGAGCGCGTTCCAGGATCGGCCGAAGGTCGTGCGCGACGATCGGCTCGGTCAGCGAGCGCGGCGTGTAATGCGAGCCGCGACCGCCGGCGCTCCTCGGTCGGCTGGAGCACCATGGCCCCGGCCGGAACGACGTGCGGCGTGGCGGCGCAGGGCGACCTTCTTCTCCAGGGCCGCGACGGCGTCCTCGAGCGTCGCGGCGTCCTTCAGCGCGGTCGGCGGCCTGGCCGGTCACGCCTGGTCGGACTTCTCCTTGAGCCACTTGGCCCGGTCGGCCGGCTTGACCGCGAGCAGCTCTTCCAGGTTGATCGTGGTCGGTGCACCGTGGGGCTTCGTCGGCTTGATGGCGATCGAGCGTCCCTGGGCCACTTCGAGGATAAAGCCCATGATCGTCTCGTAGACCGAGCCGATCTGCTCGACGTCGAGGGTGCGGTAACTGAGCCGTTCGCCGTCGAGGATGAGCAGGTTTTGAAGGACGCGGAAGACGACGCCGTCGGAGACGTGAGGAGGATCGACCGTGATCCGGCCCCGGCGGGTGGCGAGGGTTGTGATTCCGTCCTCGTCCGAGTCGGCGCGAAGCTGGTCTGGCCGGGTGCTCGACCTTCGAGGAACGGGTACTTGTCGGGATCGAACAGGTAGCCCTTGCGAGCCGGGATCGCAAACCGGTCATGTCGGGCACCGTCGTGGACCATGCGGAACAGAGCGAGCAGTTGCGCCCACGCTCCGAAGCGGTGGTCCATTGTGTCGGTGTGTCGTCCGGCGTCGGCCCTGAGACGTTCGAACAGGCCAGTGATCGCATAATAATTCTGGTAAGCTCATCCTGAGGGTCGGACATCAACCCCCGGTCCTCGGCATAGAGCAAGAACACGAGCCGCAACAGGACCGTCAGCAACCCGGCATAGACCTGGTTGGGGTCGTCCTGGAGCACCTGGCGGAGAAGCTCTCCCTTTTGTTGGTCGTCGGCTGCCTGGAATCCCCGCAGCAGTTCGTAGAGTGCCGCGAGCACCTGTTCGGCGAGCTTCGTCGAGACCAGGTTCTGATACTTCCGGCTCTTTTCCAGAATCTCCGGAAGCCGCTGGCCGTCCGGAAGGGTGAACAAGCGGTCTTCGCCGAGCAGCATGACGAGCGCGGCGAAGATCGGCCGACCGGCCACTTCGGTCATGGCCCGAACGGGGAAGGTGAGGTGGCCCGAACTCTCGCCTTTGGGCGCGTAGACGAGACGCAGGCTCGTGCCGTTGAACAAGAGGCCGATCGGCACCGAAATGTGGGACGCAGGAGCCGCTCAAAGCGAGCCTGGGGGCTCACCTGCCAGTGATGACTATCGGACTCGACGAGGTCGTCGAAGGTGGTGCCGTTCGGCAGCACCTTCACCAGCATCATCCAGGGAGACTGGCCTTCGGGTTTTGACTCGGGATGCTTGACAGCGTATGTGGGCCGGAGCGTCTCGTTGTATTCGGTCAAAACCGATTCGAGCGATTCGGGGAGCGGGCCGCCCTCCTTTCGACCCCACGAGGTCGGACGGCCGCCAACCCAGGACGTGCGAACAGAAGCGGGGGAATTCGGTGATGGCGGGAACCTTCTCGTCCTTGCCCGGTACCGAGACTTCTCCACGCATTCCAGGAAGCGATTGTGCTCGGGGATGATGTTCGCGTTCGGGAACGCAAGGGCCTCGGCGAGTGCCGGAGGCGACACGACGAGGCCCATCGGCTGGAGGTAGCCGAGCCATTCTTTGTTTCTGCGATGGTCGTAGTCGCTGGATGACATGAGTGTTGGTTATCCAGTCACCGGCCAAAGATAGACCAGCCCGATCGGCTCGATCCGCTGGGCCTTCACGTCGTAAATCCTCGAATGCGCTGGGGCTCCTCGGCGAGTTCACGGTCGATGGCCGCGAGTCGCTTTTCCCAGTGCCTCTGGTTGGACTCGAGCTGTCGTTGCTCTTCCTGGGCGAAGCCCATGCGGAGCTGCGAATCCCCCTCGTAGATCTTCGCGGTCTCGGACACTGCCGCTTCTGCTGTTCGAGGATTTTCTTCATGGCATCCGCCTCCTGAGCCGCCCGCTTTTCCAGGGCGACGCGAGCTTCCTCGGCGAGCCGTTGACCGCGTTCTTCGAGGTGGGGGAGGAGTTGCCGGATGTCCTCGGGGGCCGCGTTTCTGAGCTTTTCCTGGATGACCTTATTGACGTTCGGATGCCCGGCCGGCAGCAACGCGTCTTCGAGCAAGTCCAGGGTTTTTGACTCGGCGACCTGGTCTTCCTTGAAGGGCTTCAACGGCTGTCCCTTTCTCTGGGAGATCTCGACCCAGCGGGCAGTCACCGGGACGATCACCTCGTGGAGACGTGCGGCCCGTGGACCATAGAGACAGAGCCGCCCGAGCAGGATGACGCGAGGGATCGCGTCAGTCGTTTGGGCGAGGCAGGCTCGTGACAGGTCGTGGTAAATGAACCTTGGGAGGTGAAGTAGCCCAGAAGACGCTGTACGACCCGATGTTCGAGGTGGAGGTGGACCACATCATCGTCCATCGTGCCCGTGTCTTCAAAGACGACCGGTCGGATGGGGGACGTGCTGCGCCATTCCCAGGGCTTTTGGTCGCGACGGCGAGGAACGCGGAGCGTGTCCATGGTCTCCGCCCAGGTGGGATCAGCTCCTCGTCGTTGGTCGAGTGCGGGAAAGACGAACCGAGCGATCTTGGAACTCGCTCCGGCGGTGACGGGCGATGGCTCGAGAGGTTCTGCCCCCATCAGTTCCAGGCCGGATGTGATGGCGTCGCGGAAGTGGTCCTCGGTGAGCGCGATCCAATCCTGGGAAGCCTTGAGTCGTCCTTGGAGACGTTTGATCTGGGCTTTCAGGTCTTCCTGACGCTCGCGGGACCCTTCCAGTTCATCCTCCACGGTTTGCTTGCTCTCAGCCTCCAAGTCAGTCTTGGTGATTTCCGCCTCGAGGAGTGTGACATCACGGTGTCGGATACCCCGGCTGAGCGTGGCCGCGAGGCGGCCTTCGAGGACCTGCGAGAGACTTCCGAGTTCTCGTTTGATGATCTCGGTCTTGCGAACCAAGGCTTGAAGAATTCGGTCTTCGACTCGCTGGCGGTAAACGAAGTAATGGCAGAAGACCTCGTCCTTCTGCTGGAGCTTGCGGTCGATGCGTCCGTTTCGCTGCTCCATCCGGCTGGGATTCCACGGAACGTCGAGGTGGAAGAGGTTCCAACAGTGGGTCTGGAGATTCAGACCTTCGCGAGCCGCATCCGTCGCCACGAGGATACGAAGCGCGTTCCTCTTGGGGTCGGTGTTGAAAGCCCGCTTGATCTCTTCCCGCTCGGCCTGGGGTGTCGGGCCGTGGTAGACCGCGATTCGCTGGTTGGCTCGGTCGGTTGAGGCGATGGCGTCGGAAAGCTGCTGGACCACGTAGCGTTTCGTGTCGTCATATTCCGTGAAGATGAGAACGCGAGTCTCATTCCACTGAGCGGGTGGCCCGGCTGAAGTCGCCCCCGAGGAAGGGAGCCCCGGGCACTGGTTTTTCCGAATCCACTCCAGAAGCTTTTGGATGCGGGCATCCGGACGGCCCCGATTCTCTTCCGCGATCCGAGACATCTCTTCGAGCAGTTGTCGCTCTCGAGCAATTGCCGTCTTGGTTCCGCCCGCGCTCGCCGGTGACGCGGCCTCGATCTGGGCATCCTCCTCGGCCTCAAGCTCGCTCTCGGAAAGCGTGGCCCGGTCGTCGTCACTGTCGACACCTACGGAGATGAGATCGAGCTGGACCTCGCCTTCCCTCTCGGAGGTCTTCTCACTCTCGGCTCCGGCCGCGGCCCAGTGCCGCTCCATCGTCTTGCGGTGAACCCTCAGAGTTCGGGCGAAGGCTTCGATCGGAGGAGAGGAGTCGTTGCTGGAGGCCCGAGACGAGCAAGGCGGCTGCCGCCTGTTTGCGTTTGGTCTCGGTCTTGAGCCGCTCCTCGCGGATCTCACGGTACTGGTTGAGCAGGATGGAGAGCTTCAGCTCGGGGGCGTCGTCAGGAAGACCGTCGATGTCGATCTGCCAGACAACGCGCTTCGGAAAGCCGCCCTCGACGGCACGGAGGTCCTCTTTAAGCGGCGGACCATGACATCGTCGAGCAGAGTTCGGCCTTCCTTACCCTTGACGGGGACCCCCCGGATGAAATCGCTGCGGGTCGAGGATTTCGAGGAGAGCGGAGAAACTATTCGAGTGTCCGTTGTGGGGTGTCGCTGACAGGAACAAACGGTGCTCGAACCGCCCGGCCAAGTCTCGAATGGCTCGGGTGATCTTCGAGTCGATGGCATACTTCGCGCCGCTGGACGGAGCGGCGTGGTGGGCTTCGTCCAGGATCAGCAGCGAACCCGGTCGGAAGTCCGTGAGCCAGTCGCGGAGCGTACCCGCGTAATCTTCGTCGATGAGCAACCGATGAGAGACGAGGAAGCGCGAGTGGGTCGTCCAAGGGTTCACCGCGTAACCGCGTTCTTGACGCACCCTCGCGATGTACTCCTTGTCGAGAATCGGGAAGACCATCCCGAAGCGGTCCTCCAGCTCGTCCTGCCATTGAAGAAGCATTGAAGGAGGGCAGGCGACAACAATATCTTGGACCTTCTTTCGGAGAAGCAACTCGCGAGCAATGAGTCCTGCCTCGATCGTCTTACCAAGCCCGACATCGTCCGCGATGAAGAGGTTGACGCGGGGCAACCTTAATGCCTTGCGAAGCGGTTCTAGCTGGTATGCGTCGATCCGGATTCCGGCTCGGAAGGGCGACTGAAAAAGGTTTGCGTCCGTACTCGTGACGCAGTTCCAGCGGAGAGTATGCAGATAAGCCGAGAAAAGGTTGCGAGAATCGAAGCCTCGGTCGGCGATCTCGTGCCACGACTCCCCGGTCAGAACCTCCGGGTCGACTTCCTTCTCCCAGAGCACCGCCAGCGGTTGCCCTTGGGCATCGTCGTCGACACACGACATCTTCACGAGTGTCGCATCGTCGCCGTGATTTGCCGACACGACATCTTCGACAAGATACTGTCGTTGCCGGACACGGACGATCTGACCAGTCTGTGGTGTGTCGAGTGTATTCATTTGTTAATTAAATCGAGAGTCGAGTTTCCTCATGACACCACCTCGAGGGCAAGAATGTCCCTCTGGACATACCGCTTGAAGTCTTCGGTCTCCGTGAAGCACCGGAATCCCGCTTGGCTGGCGATGGACAAGGTGTCGGCGGTCTCGTTGAGCAGGACGGCGACCGGCTGACTCAGTTCCTCCTGAATCCCGTTTGGCCAGGCGAGGTCGAACACGGCCTTCTGCTCGCCGGTCTCGGAATCCGCGAAGTCATAGGCGAGTAAACCGAGCGGCAGGCCCTGAGCCACAATCCACTCGTTCAGCTCTTCAAGAGCTTCCTCTTCGGCCTCGCTCGTGATGCCCCCTCTTACCACGACCGGGGAGGGCACAAAGGCTGCCGGTCCTTCGAGCCAACGTGTCTCGCCATGGAGGAGTTCCTCCATCCGCCGATTAGCTTCGGCAGCGAGTAGTGCTTTGCGTGCCTCGAGGAAGTCGCGGTAGTTCTGGATCTTCCAGAGCGCAGGGTCTGTCGGAATCCACTGGGAGGCCAGCGCTCCAGGGTGAGCCCCTCTACCTCTGGGAAATACACTTCGGGTAGCCGGTTGCTGATGGTGAGGTTTGTATCCTTGGTGAGGAAGCAGAAGTTCGCCAGGGCATTCACTTCGGCTCGCTTGAAATTGTGTTTGTAGAGCTGGGCCTTCGGAAAGATGTGGTGGACTTCCAGGCGGCTCATTTTGCCCAGAAGGCTCGCCTTGAGCGGTAGACCCGTGCCCCAGTCGCGGGCCCCTCCCATCCGAGTGAGCAGATAGAGCACGGGGTAGAAGCGTCCACCCAGGCTCCAGCCTGTGAAATGTCCCGACTCGACGCGAAGGCCGCCATGCCAGAGCCTCAATTGGTCCAGGAGCTTGTCGAGACCCCAGTCCGGGCCTTCGAGTGCTGCGAGGTCTTGGTCGATGAACGATTCGGTTGACCCCGAGAAGCGGCCCCACATGCCTGCCTGGGTGAACCAGAATAGAAGCTTGTCGCGTTCCTTTTCACCCAGCGGCCCCGTTCGCTGGTCGAGATAACGCACGAGAACCGGGACGGCGAAGCGGCCGAAAAACACCTGGTCGTGGTCGAGGCCAAGCCGTCCGCTGATGAGGTTGAGGCACGTGTCGATGTGCTTGGTGGCACGTTTGAGGCCGTTCTGAATTTCTTCCGCCGACCTGTCGTGAAGGAACTGGAACTTGGCCTCACCTGTGAGCACTGTGTTCACGGAGCGCAGGAGCCAGTCGAGGTTGAAGTGATAGTCAGCCTTCGCCCACTCTTTGAGCTTCGCCTTCATCGTGTCGCGGGCCTCTGGCCAGTCGGCGCAGATCTTGGCTAGGGCGAGGTCTCCCTTGGAGAGCTTCGTGCCGCCGCTGTTCACCTGATTGAATATGTCGACGACCACGTCGAGCGTCTTGTCGGTGCCAGTGACCTCCTCGACGTGGAGGTCGACGTCGGTGATGCCGAGTAGGCGGCTGAGCCGCCCCGCATAGTCACCAATTTTCGGTACATGCTCGGGTTGTGAACTCAAGCGGGCGACGAACTCCCCGAGTCCCGCCGTGCCCTTCTTCATCAGTTCAGTCACGTCGATCCAGAGTGGGTCGTCCTGCATCTTCACGGGTTGGTAGAACGCGAATGTCGCGGCATCCAAATGGAACCGTAGCCCGGTGAATGCCTGAGCGTTACCGTCAAAGAACTTGGGGGCTTTCCCACGCACGACCCCGTAGAGCGAAGTCATGCGCTGCTGGCCGTCGAGCAGGAGCTTCACGATTCCAGGGGCTAGGTTTCCCTCTCCCCGATGGTCCGCAGTATTCGACTCGGTAGCCCAGACGAGCAAACCGCCGACAGGATGCCGCCGATAGAGAGAATCGAAGAGCCCCCGGACCTGGTCACGGTTCCAAACGTAACCACGTTGGAACTCTGGAAGGGCCATGTGGCCGCTGTCGATATGATCGAGGATCGTGGAGACCTTCATGGCGGTGTTGAACCATATTGGGTAACGGGTGCAATCGGTCAGGGTTCAAATCATTATTCGTTCGCCCTCGCCGAAAGCACGATGACTCATCTATGCCGGAGTTTTCCGCCGAGCAAGTCCATGCACGCATCTGGTCCGAGGTTTTCCCGGGCCATTTGTTGCGTGTTGCGGTCTGGCTGGGTTAGGGTATAAAGGCGTTCTCAAGACGGCGAACACAGCTAACATACAACCCACGACGATCCCGAGCAATGCCTGAGAAGACCCTGGGAGAGTTTATCCGTGACCGGCGAATCGAACTAAAGACCGGCCTTCGAAGCCTCGCCAAGGTCGTGGAAATCACCCCGTCATACTTAAGTGATATTGAATATGATCGGCGCGTTCCATCCGCGGACGTGCTCCGGAAGGTCGCCGAGCAGCTCAAGATTGACTTCGACGAGTTGATGGCCCGGAGTGGTCGTGTCGGCGAAGACGCCGAGCGTCACCTGAAACGAAACCCTGAGCTGGGTATTCTATTCCGCCGTATCACGGAGCATGGGCTCCGTGGGGAAGCCATCGATGAGCTCATCAAGGAAGCGGATCGGCTGGGCAGGAAGGGTAGACGATAGTAAAGGGAAGGCCCTATGAAAGACAATGGAAGGGGTCAGGCCCGTGGAAGGGGTCATGGAAGGGGTCATGGAAGGGCCGGGTAGACCTGGGTGGTCACCCACCCAGGCCCCCCACAGATCCAGACGTGCGCGTTAAACGCATCTGGCTCTTCATCTCATGACTTCGCTACGCGGCTCCGCAGGCCGTGGACCACTCGGGCGCGGGGAAGACTGTAACGCTGCTCCAGACGAGAGAACTCTGTCCACGTCACATCACCGTCTCGACGACGTCGAGACAGTTTGCGTCGCCAGATCCTTCGCGCTTCCTCCCGGAATTCCAGGAGGCTGAAGTAGTTTCCAATGATCCCGTAATACCCGTAGTGGCCTCGCAGTTTTTGCGTGAGCTTCTGGTGCTGTTCCTTGATCGGGAGGTGCAGATTTTTCCAACACCATTCCGACAGCGCTGATAACGCACGCTTGAGTCGGCTGTTCGCCGTCTTCCGTTTAACCACCCATCCGCCTCGTTGGGATCGTCCCCAATAATGAGTGAACCCCAGAAAGTCGAATGTCCTCGGTTCGGGTGGGTCCCGTTCCTCGGTTTCGGAGTCGTCTGCTTGGGGCGGTTGGAACCGCACCAGGCGTGTCTTCTCCGGGTGGACCGTCAGCCCGTACTTGCTCATCCGCTTGGGTAAGACATCCATGATTCGCCGGGCGTCGTCTTCTCGGGCTACCCCGATCACAAGGTCGTCCGCATAGCGGATCACAAAGGCTTCTCCTTGCAGGCGAGGGCGAACCTCCTTCTCGAACCATTCGTCGAGCACATAGTGCAGGAAGATATTGGCCAAGAGAGGGCTAACCACTCCGCCTTGGGGCGTACCGTCGTCGGGGATTGTTAAGACCCCCTCCTCGAGCACCCCAGCGTTAAGCCATTTGCCGATCAGTCGCAGGATCACACCATCGCGCACCCGACGCTTGAGGAACTCCCGTAAATGGCCATGGTCGATCGTGTCGAAAAATTTTCGAAGATCGACGTCCACGATCCAGTCGCCTCCCACCTTCATTTCCTGGTTCCACAGCGATTGCAAGGCTCCGTGAGCACCGCGTCCGGGGCGAAACCCGTGCGAGACGTCCAGAAAGACCGTCTCGTAGACTGGTTCCAGCACCATCAGCACCGCACGTTGGAGGATTTTATCCTCATATGTGGGTATACCCAGCGGACGAGTCTCGTTGGACGAGCCCGCCTTGGGGATATGCACTCGACGCACGGGCGGCGCCACGTACGTGCCGGATTTGGCGCGGTCGAGGAGGTTCTGGAGGTTGGCCTCCAGGTTGACCTCGTATTCGTCCGCGGTTTGTCCATCCACGCCGACGGCCCCGTCCCTGCGTGTCCGAGCATGGGCTGTGAGCATCCATTCCATGTCGATGTGATGCGCCAGGGTCGTGAAAGCCATATCAGGGCAGTTCCTGGCGAGTTCCGCGATCCGTTGTTGTTTCGTGTACACGAATTCAGGTCTCGGCGTACCCGGCATGTTTCCTCCCAACGGTTCATAAGATGGCGTCCCCTTCCCTCCCCAGGGTCCCTCGGGTGGTTCCCCTGGATCAGCGGTACTACGAGACGCTCCGACTTCCTGACAGTCTTTTCGCCGCACTTCGTTTCCTTCGCTTGGCGATACCTTGGAGCGTCTGCGTTTCGTCCCCGTTCGGCCGCAGACGCGTGGCCGACGGATCATCCCGGAGTTTGCTGTACCGGTTGCTCCTGATCCGGTCTTCTTCAGGGAACTGCCAGGATCTCCCAAGTTCCTTGTCATAGTACACCCCTTGTCACATTTGTTCTGAGGGCATCACCCTTGGTCCTACAAAGGTCGCACGTCCACTTCAACTGACTTTTTTACTTTTCGGCGTCGTCATTTCTTCGGGCCAGGGTTGATCGGCCCGACTCAGCGAAAAAGCTCGAAGTCGGTGCAGGCGGTTCAGCTCGTCTTGATCCGCCCATACCAACCACCGGCCTTGTGCTCCGTACAATTGCCGCGCTTGGGCCCAACCCCGTCGCACCCAACGCCGCAACGTGGGCTGAGGTATGTCCAGCTCCCTCGCCAGGTCAGACAGCCACCATTCACCTTCCGCCCGCAGCTCCTCTGCCGGTGAGGCACTCCGACGACCCCGGCTCAGCCCGCAACGAGATAAAAGTCTCCGCACACTCGCGCCGGTAAATCGTCTCCCGCGATGGACTGGATGAAATCCTTCACGTTCCAACGCCTCGGCGATTGCAGCCGTCGCCTGCCCCTGGTCACGCAATTCGACGATCCGGGCGATCAGGCGATCATAGGACTTCAGTTGTTTATAACTAAGTATATGGCGATCAACCTGATGATGGCTAATAAATCCGCCCGTCCAATGGACGCTCACCTCAATCTTATCGCTCTCAGCCTGAGCAGTCACGACTACCCGGTCAATCAAGTGCCGGACGATCACCTTCCGATCCGCCGCGGTCGTAGTCTCGGCACGCCACAGTTCCGGGAGATCACTGGCCAGGGAACGGATCATTTCTTGCTCATCGGACGTCAAGTTCGGCGGTTGGGCCGCCACGAAGCGATCATAATCCTCCTCCGCGTGACGTTGAGCGAGCAATGCCTGCTCCCACTGCCGTTCAAGTTCCCGAGCCACCAGACGATTCTCCGGTTCCACGGCATGATACTGGCGAGCGGCTCGCTGGGCCTCGTAACGAGCCCGTTCCCGGCACTGATGCCGGTGTTGAGTCTGGCGAGCCCGCTCTCGCTGCACAACCTCCCCCGCCGACAAGCTCAATTCCAAGGAGGACGGCTCGAGCAGGCTCAACACCAGGGCACTGACCAAGTCGTCGAGCACCCTCGCGCTCAGGCTCAGGCACTTGGGTAGCGCATATTGAAAATACCCCTGTTTGCAGCAATAACGAGGACGGGCGGCCTTGCCACTGTAACCGGTGCTCAGGCGACACTCGCACCGACCGCAAAAGACAAGTCCGGCCAGCAGCGCCGACCCTCCGCGAGGAAACCCTTTCGAGGCAACCCTCGCTCGGTTCTGCTCCAAACGTTCCTGGATCGAGATATACCGATCCCAACTTATATATGCAGGAAGATGGTCCTTCAAGAGCACATCCCATGTCTCCATCGGAGGCGAGGTGCGACCCGTGCTGCGTCGGCCGCCGATTTTCCGCCGCGGGTCCGTGGGATGCCTTCCATAACTGTATACTCCTGCGTATATAGGATGATGCAGCATCGACAGTACCGTGCCTCGGTTCGGCCGACGCCACTCCAGTTCTCCCTTGTTGGGGCCCGCAATCGGACGGACCCCCAACCGGACCTCGTGGCTGGCCAAGTAACGCAGTACGCCCTGGCGCTGCCCAACTCGTCGAATTTGTCGAATACCAGTTGAACCACTGCTTGCACCTGAAGATCGGGGTCGGACGCCACCTCTCCGGATGAGAGGAACACATAGCCGATCGGAACATGATTGAAGAACGCGCCACGCCGAGCCTTATGCCTCCGCCCTTGCTCCATCCGCTGGCGGACCAAGTGCAGCTCGGCTTCACTCATCGTCCCTTTGAGTCCCAGAAGGAGGCGGTCGTTGTAGTCTGAGGGGTCGTAGACGCCGTCTTGATCCGCCAGAACTGTTCCGAAAAGAGAACATGCTTCTAAAAGTTGATACCAATCCTTGAAAGACCGAGCCAACCGGCTCATTTCAATGCCCACGATGAGCCCGACTTGGTCAAGACTTACTTCGGCCAGGAGCCGTTGAAATCCCAAACGACCGTCCGCGGATGCGGCGGTATGTCCCTGGTCTTCATCGATCACTTCCACTCGGTCGCGGGACCAACCGAGGTCCGTGGCCAGGCGGACCAACTCGTACTGCAAGGCCCCGGATTCTTTGTGATCCCTCACCTGCTGCGGACTGGATTGACGCACGTAAATCTTGGCCATGCGATCCCGGTGCCGAGCATGTATTTTACTCGAAGCCCGAAACGGATGCGGGAGCTGAGCCGTTTCAGCCCGTCCATTTCCCGTGGGGGAAGGGTGCCGGGGAGCCTGAGTCGAATCAGTCGCTCTCATGCGTCTCCTCCTTTCGTGGAGGCGATGACGAGAGTCGTTGGGCAATTAACCGACTGAGACTTTGGAGGGTCTTCTGACGAACCTGAGCGGGAAGGACCGGCCATAGATTCAGAGGCGCGATCCTGGGCTCTGCGGTCACTCGGGACGGGGGGGGACTTGCAAATGGATGGTTGCTGGCATGGGTCTGTCCTCAACTCCATCTTCGGACGATTCTGATACCATCGCGCCAACCGTAACAATGCAGTCGGACAAACGATAGGACGATTATCCACTTGGAGACAAGTTGTCTCAAGGGGTGCATTTTGGCTGGGATCTCCCAAGTTCCCGTGAAACCCGTGCGATCATTCGCCATGTTCCTCCGACCCCGGTGTGACCTGGCACGCCTGTGGGTCCAGGTGTAGCTAATGCCAGGCTCGGCCCCCGCGGCTGACCAAGGCGAGGGCTCACGACGATGGAATTTCGGGGCTCAATCACACGGCGTTTGATCTCGCTGTCTACGCTTCGCGGAGGCGATCACCCGCCCCGACGCAAGACTCGCTTCCCGGCTGCTGGCCCGGCTCTGCCGGACGGGATTGGTTACCCGCAGGGTCTCAATGAAAGGTTTCACATTGTGAGATGATTCTCCTTTCCCGAGCTTCTTGGCGCAAGGTCAGGCCCGGTTTTCGGTTTGTCGCGGGCTGGTTTGTTGTGATGGAAAGTCATTTCGCGAAGCGGCGGCCAAACTTTGAAGGCCGAATGCGAAAGTGACCCGTCTGGTAAACATCGCAACCGCCGGGGCGTTCTGGTGCATGACAAAACAACTAGCCCCCAACCAAGCGTGGTTTTAGATAAAATCGAGTTATTTTTGAGGAAAAAGCTCGAAAACCTCGCATGTTTGTGGAATAATACAGAGCGTGTCACATGCTCATTATTCCAAGACAAGGAGGCTTTCGAGTGAGTGCTACTCTCCGAAAAAAACGGGCGGCCCGCAATAAGAGACGGTTTGAACAAGGACGACGACGAATTAACAAGCGCCTCGCCAATTTGCCCGGTCCCGAGCGGCCCGTACCCATGATGACCGCCTCCAACATCCAGTACGAAGTGGCCGATCGCGTCCAGGGACTCAGCGCCGGTGGCATCGGCGTCATGCTGCTCTTGGCGCACAGGATCGGCTTGATCCGCGACATCGACGCCAATCTTCATCTCCTCAAGGTCCACCTTCCCTATCACGAATCCGACCACGTTCTGAATATCGCCTTCAACCTTCTCGCGGGCGGTGAACGGATCGAACACCTCGAACTACGGCGCAACGACGAAGTCTATCTTAATGCCCTGGGAGCCGAACGAATCCCCGATCCCACCACTGCCGGCGACTTCTGCCGTCGGTTCGTCGAGTCCGATGTCATGACCCTGATGGACACTGTCAATCAAACCCGCCTGCGGGTCTGGGCCCAGCAGCCCCCCGAGTTTCTCGAGGAAGCAATTCTGGACGCCGATGGAACCATCGTGCCGAGCGGCTCTGAGTGTAAACGAGGGATGGACTTCACCTACGACGGTCAATACGGCTTCCATCCGCTCTTGATCTCGCTGGCCAATACCGGCGAGCCGCTGTTCCTGTTCAATCGCAGCGGCAACCGTCCCTCGCAGGAACTGGCCAACGTCTACTTGGACAGGGCGGTTACGCTTTGCCGCCAGGCTGGCTTCCGCAAGATCCTGCTGCGAGGAGACACCAAGTTCGCCCAGACCAGGCACTTGGATCGCTGGGACGACGCGGGCGACATCCGTTTCATCTTCGGATACGAGGCTTACGATTCCCTCAAGGCGAGAGCCGACGACCTCCCGGCCGAAGCGTACAGCCTTCTGAAACGACCGCAACGGCACCAGATCAAAACCAGTCCTCGCGAGAAGCCCGGGAGGGTCAGACAGGAGATCGTCCGGGAACGAGGCTACGAAACGGTTCACCTGCTCGAGGAGATGGTCGCGGAGTTCGAATACCGGCCGATCGCCTGTAAGAAGAGTTATCGGATGATCGTCCTCCGCAAGCGGGTGGGTGTCGACAAGGGGCAGATGCGGCTGTTCGAGGAATACCGATACTTCTTTTACATTACCAACGATCGCAAGATGACGGCCGAGGAAGTCGTGTTCTCAGCCAACGATCGCTGCGACCAGGAAAACTTGATCGCGCAGCTCAAGAACGGAGTTTACGCGCTGAAAACGCCAGTGGACGACCTGGTAAGCAACTGGGCGTACATGGTGATGGGGTCACTGGCATGGAGCCTGAAGGCCTGGAGCCGCCCTTCTGGTGCCGGTGTCACCGCGGCACCGGGCGAAACATGAAACAGAAAAACGAAAGTTGTTGAGGATGGAGTTCGCGACGTTCTGCGCGGCGTTCATCCAGATGCCCTGCCAGATCGTGCGGGGAGGGCGAAGGTTGATTTACCGGTTGCTGTCGTGGAACCCTTGGCAAGGGGTCTTCCTCCGACTGGTCGAGCGGCTGCACGCAAGCTGGCTATGCTGAACGATCAGTCTCTCTGAAGTCGGGGTCCGGATGCCCCGACCCGTTTAGGCCATCGAGAGAAGAAGGGAGAGTTGGCGATGCTGGAGACGAATTCCAGGTGTAAGGTCGGGGCCAAAACCCCGAGCTGCGTGCAGATGCACCTGACGCTCACCTCGACCTCCGCACGGTCATTGACCGCGTCTACGACGAGGCAGGCTACCGTTATTTCCTCTACGACCATCCCCCGGTTCCTCCGCTGGACGGAGCCCACGCCGAGTGGGCCGACGGACTCCTCCCGCGGGCCGGGGCGGACGAATGAGCGGGCCGATCATAGCTCGCTGGGCCCCGCCCCACGGCTCCGCCGTGCCGCCAGCCCGGCCCACGCGACCCGGCTACGCTCACATGACCTGGACTGAAGCTCAGCGGGTACACTGAACTAGGGAGCGAGCAACTCGTTCCAGGTCGATACATCCAGAATACGCTCGAGAAGTGAGTTCAATTGATCGACGTCGCCAATGGCGGCGATCGTCGCGCTCGCGCCCTCGTCGGGCTGGCCAAACTTCTTGCGGCCCAGGCGCAGGATGGCCAGCCGGGCCTCCTCGACGCGTCCCTTCGCCTCTCTGGCCTCGCCCTTGGCCTCGCCCTTGGCCTCGCCCTTGGCGAAGATGTCCTGATAGACTGACGACTCCTCGATCCCTCGAATGCCCAGGATCATGGCGGAAACCCCCCTTGTCAACTGTTCCACTCGCTCTTTCGGATACCGCAATCCCATCAGGACTTTCGTCGCCGCCCATAACGTCGCCGCCTGCTCCGGGCTTGTCGTCTCCCCGATCAATCGCTCAGAAATCGCCGCAAGTACTCGGGGCAGTTGCGCCGGCTCGACATTCGCCACGGGCGCCAGCGGCAAGATCGGTAGACCAGCGGCCAAGACCTCTTCGACCGGCTGTTCCCAGATCCTCATCACATCATACCGGAACGAGTCGTAAACGTCTCCGTTCTAAAGGTTTGGGCATATACCACTCCACAGGGCACGCTTCGGCTTCGGCTAGCAGGGGCTCCGCCCCACAGCTCCGCCGTGCCGCCAGCCGGGCCTACGCGACCCGGCTCCGCTCATATTTCCTGCTTGTTCGCGCTTAGCGGCCAGACTGAACTAGGGCCAGGCGAAAGCCAAGGGAGTTGCCCCAGAAGCCCGGCAAGCGCCCATATCGGCTGGCCGAGCGAGCGCCGCGCGGGCCGCTGGACCACGCGCCGCCGGGCGCACCCGGTCGGAGGCCACCAAAACTCCTGGCGGGTCCTCACTGGCGACTTCTGATAATAATCGGCGGCATAGCCGTCCGAACACGTGTGTTTCGAACACGCGCGCGGCACGTAAATTCCCACTCCGCCTCGGTCGGAAGCCGGTAGGCATCGACGAGCACATCGCGCCTGACGGTCCCACCGGGAAGGATCGAGTGTCACTCACAACTGGGTAAAACGAGTCAGCTCCCGATTTCTTCCCGACCGTGCCCAAAATTCAAAGCGACCGTGCGTTCAAGAAAGACAAGACCGAAGCAGCACCGCCGGATGAACCGCCTCGCGACCGGTGAAATGCCGGATCTGGAGCCGGCACGAAAACCCTGGTGCTACCACCACAGCGTCAGGCCAGGCCTGGCGGACCGCGGGCAAGAGACGCTGTTCACATACCAGTCGCGAGATCTCGTAATGCTCGGCCTCGTAGCCGAACGAGCCGGCCATGCCGCAGCAGCCGGCGTCGAGGTCGATCACCTCCGCGCCGGGGATCGTCGCAGCAGCTTGAGCATCGGGCCTGTGCCGACCAATGATCGCTGGTGACAGTGCGCCTGGACGAGGATCGTCCGGGGGCCAGGCTTCCAGTCGAGCGGCCGGCTCGCGTCTTCCGACAGAATCGATTCGAGATACTCCTCGAACGTCAGGCAAGCCCGGGCGACCGTCTCGGCTTGCGTCCGTAGCTCGCCCTTGACCAGTGCGGGATAATCGTCCTTGATCGTCAGGATGCAGCTCGGCTCGCAGGCGATGATCGGTCCGCCCCGGCTTGCCCAGTCGTGGAGACGTTCGACGTTGTGCCGGGCATGGGCGACGGCCTGGTCGAGCAGGCCATTCGATATCAACGGCCGACCGCAGCAGCGCAGACCAAGGGGGCCGAGCGTGACGGTGCAGCCCGCTTGATGTAGCAATTCGATCGCCGCCTGCGCCGACTTCGGGCTCGAAATAATTGGTGAACGTATCGGGGAACAGCAAGACACGACGTGCTGCCCGATCGGACTTTGCATCCGATGGCAAGGACGAAAACCGCCGGACGAGCGACGGCCGAGCAAATCGCGGTGGCATGCGGCGGCGGTCGATGCCGAGCAACTTCTCGTTCAGCCAACGGGCAGAGCGCTTTGCACCAGCCAGCTCGACGCTGGTGCCAGGGCCGATCCGATCCGACCCAGCTCGGCGACGTGGCCGAAGAACCGATTGCGCCAGGGTAACCCATGCTCGCGATGGTACTGATGCAAGAACTCGGCTTTGAGCCGGGCCATGTCGACGTTGGTGGGACACTCGCTCTTGCACGCCTTGCATTCGAGGCACAGGTCGAGCACGTCGTGGACGGCGGGATCGGTGAATCCTTCGAAACCGAGCTGGCCGGTGATCGCGAGCCGAAGCAGGTTGGCACGGCCCGCGCGTGCTGTCCTTCTCGTCGCGGGTCGCCTGGAACGAAGGGCACATCGTCCCCTCGTCGCTTCTTGCGGCAGGCGCCCACGCCCGCGCACAGCTCGGCGGCCGGCAGCAGGCCGCCGTCGGCGGAGAAGTCAAACGTCGTCGGCACGGCAGGCGTGACATAGCCGATCGCCATAACGCAGGTTCGCCGACAGCGGCGGCGCATCGACGATCTTGCCGGGGTTCAGCAGGTTTTGCGGGTCGAACGTGCTGCTTCAGCTCGCGAAACGCCTGGTAGAGCACCGGTCCATACATCTTCTCCTGGAACGGGCCGCGGACCAGGCCGTCGCCATGTTCGCCCGAGAGCGCCCCGCCATACTTGAGCACCAGGTCGGCGACTTCCTCGGCGATCGCCTCGAACTTGCGCACGCCGTCCTCGGTCTTGAGGTTGATCACCGGCCGGACGTGCAGGCAGCCGACCGAGGCATGCGCGTAGACGCCGGCCTTCGTCTGGTGCCGCGCGATGATCTGCAGGAACTCGGCGATGTAGTCGCGCAGGTGCTCGGGTGCGACGGCTGTGTCCTCGACGAACGAGATCGCCTTGGCGTCTCCCTTCTCGGCCATCGACAGCCCCAGCGCCATCGTGCGGAGCTTCCAGACGCGAGCCTGGGCCGCGGGATCGGTGATGGCCAGGTGGTGATATCCGAACCCGCTGCCGGCGCAGGTCGTCTTCGAGCGCGGCGAGCCGAGGAGGCAAGAGCGTCGGCGCTGTCACCGTACAACTCGATCAAGAGGATCGCCGCCGGGATCGCCTTGGAGGAAGTCGCGGAGCCGGCTCGCCTCGGGATTCAGCCGAGTGCTTTCGAGCACGTACCTGTCCACGACCTCGACCGCCGCCGGGTGTGCCGCAGGATCAGCGGCGTCGCCGCCAGGGCTTCGAGCAAATCCGGCGAACTCGACGACGAGCGTCGCCCTGGCGCGCGGCAGCTCGACGAGCTTCAGCTTGGCCTCGACCGTCAGGCCGAGCGTCCCCTCCGAGCCGACGAACAAGCGGGCCAGGTTGAAGCGGACGTCGCTCGGACCATGGTCGTGCTCGGGAATGAACTCGTCGAGGTTGTATCCGCCGACGCGCCGGAGGATCTTGGGAAAGCGGCGATCGATCTCCTCGGCGTGCTCGGCGGCCAGCCGCCGCGTCACGCGGTAACAGGCGCCTTCCAGATCCTGCCGGCGCACTTGGCCGTCGAGCTCCGATTCGGTCGAGCGGCTTCAAATGGACCGACGCTGCCGTCGGACAGCACGACCTTCAGCTCGAGCACATGATCGATCGTCTTGCCGTAGAGGACCGATCGGCGCCGGAGGAATTGTTGGCGATCATGCCGCCGATCGTCGCCCGGTTCGAGGTGGAGATGTCCGGCGCGAACAGGAGACCGTGCGGCTTGAGGGCGAGGTTCAGATCGTCGAGCACGCAGCCCGGCTGGACGCGAGCCCACCGCTCGTCGGATTGATCTCGAGCACGCGGTCGAAGTGCTTCGAGCAGTCGAGGATCACGCCGGCCCGATCGACTGGCCGGCCTGAGACGTCCCGCCGCCCCGCGCCGTGATCGGTACGCCGAACCGAGCGCAAATCCGCACCGCGGCCGACACGTCGTCGGCTGTCGCGGGAAACGCGACCATGAGTGGAACGATCTGGTAGACGCTGGCGTCCGTCGCATAGAGCGCCCGGCTGAGGCGATCGGCTCGCACGTCGTGCGTGCTGATCGCTTCGGTCAGGGCCTCGTTCAGCTCACGAGGGTCAAACGCTGGCTGCCGAGGGTTGTTCATCACGGGCAATTCCGTCACGCTCATTCCTGAAATGAGGCTCGGACGGAGCCTCGCCCTCGCGGCGAAAGGTGCTCTTATGACTTGGAGACGATATCACCCGCGGGTGGTGCTTCGGCCGCCAGCCGGATCAGGCCATCGCGGAGCCGCTCGAGGCCGCGCTCGAGTACCTCGCCGCCAGCGGCGAACGAGACGCGCAAGAATCCCTCGCCGCCCGGCCCGTAGGCCGAGCCGTGGAGAACGACGACGCCTGCTTCACGCATCAGGAACCGCCGGACCGCGTCGGACGGCTTCCCCAATCCGCGGACATCGACCATCACGAACAGTCCCCCCTCGGGGACGAGCGGCTCGACGCCCGGTATGCCACGCAGCCGTTCGACGACCCGGTCGCGACGATCTGATACTCCGCCGCCATTCGTCGTACGCACTCCTGATCCGAAGTCAGGGCACAGGCCGCCGCGTCCTGCACGAATGTCGCCGGCCCGCGGCTTGATTGCTGCAAGACCAGGAACATCGCGCGGATGATCTGTTCGGGGCCGGCGCAGTAGCCAACCCGCCAGCCGGTCATCGCATACGTCTTCGAGAGGCTATTGATCACGACCGTCCGCTCGCGGGCGTCGGCGGAAACCGAGGCCGGCGAAACGTGCCGAAGGCCATCGTAAACCAGCGACTCGTAGATCTCGTCGCTGATGACCAGATAGTCGTTTTTCTCGGCGAAACCCATGATATCCGCCAGCTCTTCGCGATTCAGAACGGTCCCCACCGGGTTCCATGGCGTGTTGAGCAGATATGACGTCGGTTCCGGTAGCCCATGCGGCCTCGAGCTGCCGGCTGCCGATTGTGAATCGGCCGTCGCGCAGTGTTGCGTGGACGGGTGCCAGGCGGCCGCCCCATAGCGCGATCGGCGCTTCGTAGGCATCATAAATCGGATCGGGCAGCAGCACACTCCGCCGCTGGTCGACCAGGGCGCCCAGGGCCGCGCACACGCCCAGTGTCGCCCCATCGGTAATGAGAATCTCGCGATCGGGATCGTACGAGAGCCCCTGTTCACGTTCGAGTTTTAGGGCGACGGCCCGGCGCAGGGCGGGCTCGCCCTGGTTATCGGGATAGCCGGTGCGGCCGTCGCGCAGGGCCTTTCGTGCCGCCTCGACAATATGCGGTGGCGTTGGTGTGTCGGGCTGTCCGCGCATCAAGGAAACGAGCCGGCGCCCTTCGGCCTGGAGCTGCCGGACTTCTTGCAAGACCCGATTGACGGCCGTCGGCCGTAAACCGGCGATTCGGTCGGCAAAATGCACATAAGCCATGTCCAGAACTTTCGTCAGGAGGGAAGGCCCGGGACGAATCCTATTTTACTTTACGATCGCTTGCCTTCCGATTGTGTTCGACCTCGCATTGCAGGGCATGCCGAGTTTATCATACCAGGGTCACGGCGGGCGGCCCAATTGATTTGCTTCTCGACTGAGCGCTTGTTTCTCTCAAATTTGATCCGGGTCCACGGAAGCCGCGTTGAAGAGTCACGGCCCTTGCTCAAGAGCGAGCTCGTAGTGGAGCATGTGAGTGCACGTCAAGGACATTGATTTCGACAAGGCGCCAACGACACGCAGGTACTGGCCCTTGAGGATGGCCTTTTGCCTCCTGTGCCTGTCGTACGCGACGGCTCTCTTCACGCTTTCTGTCTTTAAGGTCCTCAGCTTTTTTATCATGCCGTCGCTGTTTTTTGACTTGCTCTTCATTGGCTTTCCCGTCGGTGCCTGGATGGGAGCGAGGTTTGGCTCGGCCGACAGGCGGGTGTTCTTCCGCTGCCTGTGGGGCCTTACGGCGATCATGGCGGCATCGGTGGCGTGTTGCCTCCTGGCCAAGCGGTTTGATTACCTTCGGGCCCACCTGTTCGACATCGAACTATCTCGACTGGTAGGTCAGGTTGGGATTTTCGTAGTTATGTTCATGCCATTTTTTGTCGCATATGGCCTGTGCGAGTACCTGGGTTATCAGGTAGGCCGCCGGCACCTGGGTGGTCGGATGCGGCTGGTCTATGCACTGGCGCTTTTCGGCGCGGTGCTGGCATACTTGTCGTTGAAGGTATTGTTGTCGCCCCTGGGAATGGCTCGCATGCTCGCCCTCGCGTTCGCCTGCCTGGCACTGGCGATTCTGACCCTGGGCGAGGGTTGGACGCGCTGGGCGGCCGCGATCGAAGTGGGCATGCTCATGGGCGTATCTTGCTTTCCGGGCCTCGAGCGCGGTTTCCTCGGCCTGTACAAGGGCCATGGCGCCCAGTCGACCTGGGATTACGAGACTGGCCAGGGCTGCGAGAGTGTGTTTCAGAAATGGGGGCGCTATGGCCTGTGCGAGATTCTCGCCAGCCCGGACCGAAAGGTGTATTACGGTTTTTATAACGACATGTTCCAGTGGGAATTCGGTCGGCGTCGAGGCTTTACGCGGGCTTCGTTAGGCGCGATCCCGGTCCTCTTGACCAAGCCAGGCCAGCGGCTGGCGATCGTCGGCGCCGGGGGAGGCCGTCAGGTTCGGCTAGCCGAGCTGCTGGAAGGCCGCTCGATTGTCGCCATCGAGCTCGAACCGGCCGTTTTCGAGGCGGTCCGAAGTCCTGAGTACTTGCTCAGCGCGTTTGGCCGGGTTTATGAATCGCCCGACGTCACGCCAGTGCGCGCCGAGGCGCGAGGTTACTTCGAGGGATCGTCCCAGAAGTTCGACCTGATCTATCTGCCCAGCGTCGGCGGCTATCCGCAGATGATGATCGAGCCGGGGAACATGGTGCGCACGTACCAAGCCTATCGTACGATGCGCGATCGCCTTGATGCGCGGGGAATCCTGGCGATCTGGTATCCGAGCGGCCTCGATACCAGGGGTATCCTCACGGCGCAGTATGTCCGGACGCTCCGTAGCCTGGGCTTGACGACCGAGGCGTATCGCAATGATATCGAGTTCCTGATCCTTGCCTTCCGTGATCCGAAGATGGCAATCCCCAAGCCGTCCGATCTGGATCACTTCCTCACAATGGGGTCCGCATCGTTCGCGACTTCGGCCGAGTTTCAGGCCGTGCGGCCCAGAATATATCCAGTCGGCACAGATCCGGATTTTGTGCCGATTACCGACCAGAAACCGTTCCTTGCGGGCAATGTGCGATATATCCTGTCGATCAACCAGGTCTTTCAACTCTTTGGTATCGCCCTGGTTGCGCTGGGCTTCGCCGGGGCGGCCGTCTGGTGGGTCTTGCGTCGCCGGGGCAATCCCCAGATTCCGGATCGCTCGTTTTCCGCGGTGGCCGGCCTCGCGCTTCTGATCGGTGCCAACTTCCTGATGATCGAGCACACACTGGTTCTGAGCCTGTTCCAGCGTCTCTACGTTTACGACGATGTGCTGGGCATGGGCGCGATCGGTTTCCTCACGCTCTCGGGCGTGGGGAGCCTGCTTGCCGGCCGCTGGCTCCGGCCCGCATTCTTGATCGCGTCAGCCGTTACCATGGCGGCCTTCCTCGCGACCGCCGAGAGGTTATCGGTCTCTGGCCTTGTTCTCGCCCTTGTTCCGGTCGCTCTGGCCACCGGGATGTTTTTTCCGGCGCTTTCGAACTGGCCGCGGCAAAATCCACTGGCCGTATTTGCCTTCGACGCCGTGGGCGCTGGCCTGGGCGCGCTCGCCGCGACTTTCATCCCCATCGCCTGGGGTATCGACACCTTTGTTGTAGTCGCCGGAGCCGTGTTCCTGTTGACAGTGATCGTCGATGCCTGGTTCCACCACCACCTCGACTGGGCACTATCAAAGCCGCGCACCGCCACCGCGACCGTGACCACCGCCGGCTAAGCCACGTGCGCCTCGGCCGCACTCGATCTGCGGCGATCGAATACGGCCCATATTGGCTTACCATCCGCGAAAGACCACGTAGCAACCGATTGCTCCCACAACCGACATCGACAGCCCCCAGGCGAGCACCTGGTTGAACAGGAGCCGGCGGTCGGCCGGAATCGGCGCCGAGGCGATGCACAGGGCGCCGATCGTGGACAGCGGCGAGACATCGACCAGGTGGCCGCCGATCAAGATCGACGAGGCGATCGCCAGCGGATCGCCGCCTCCGAGCTTGGCGACCAGCTCCCGGCACGCTCGGCAGGAACGCCGGCAGCACCACGCCCGACGTGCTGCTGTAGACCGAGACCAGGCCCGTCACCAGGGCGATCAGGCCTGTGACCGAGCGATGCGTCGCGAACCGTGCCAGGATCGTCGTGAACAGATCGATTCCGCCCGGTCTTCTCCAGCAGCGACGTCAGCACCGTCACGCCGCAGACCATCACGATCACGCTCCAGGGCAAGGCCGCGATCGCCGGCCGCTCGTCGGCGACCTTCGCGAGGATGAGCAGTACGGCCGCGGCGAAGGCCCCCATCCCGACGTGGACCCCGAAGCCGACGACCGCCGACGACCAGGATCGCGATCGCTCGCCAGCGTGATCCAGTGCCTCGGCGGCCATCCACGCGAGCCGGGCCCGTGCGTCCCTGGTCGAGCCGCGTCGTCCTCACGGCGCCGGCAGAACAGCCGCCACGCCGCCGAAGGCCAGGTAGCCCGCGCCCGCGCCGCGGCGTTGGCCGCGAGGTTCGAGAGGTAGTTCTGCCGCTCGAATCCCGACATCCCCATCCGGTGCATCAGGCCGGTGGCGATGATCCCCGTCGGGGCGATCGGCGACAGAGCCCCGGCGATGCAGCCGTGCGCCGACCATGATCGTCATCAGGAACGGCGGGATCTTCGCCCGCTCCGCCACCGCCATCGCCAGAGGCCCGATCAGCGCGGCGGTGGCGATGTTGCCCGCCCCGATCGACGCGATGCCCGCACGACAGCCCGAAGAACAGGATCGGGATCAGCCCGGTGTTGCCCCGGCATCACGCCGACCGCCGCCCGCACGACCCGGTCGAGCGTGCCGTTGCCTCGCGCCAGGGTGAAGAGCAGCGTCACTCCGACCAACGTGAGGAACAAGATCGGTCGGGAAACCCGCCAGCACCTCGCCGATCGTGAATCGCTGCCCCAAAGCCGGCGCCAGGTAGATCCCGATCACCCAGGCCAGCGCCAGCGAAAGGAACCCCGGATTGACCGCCGTCGTGCAGCTCAGCACGATCACCACCACGAGGGCCGCCAGCGAGAGCCAGGCCAGGCTCAATCATCAGTGACAGTCTGTCCGTTTCCGCCCGCGGTTGATCGGCTGGAGAAGTTGATCCTTCGAAGTTCGCGCCGGCAAGCACCTTCCCCATGGCGTTCCGCGGCAGGTCCGCGACGAAGACGATCTCGCCGGCCGCTGGTAATCGACCAGCCGCTCGGCGAGGTAGGCCCGGAGCGCGCTGCTCGGAGAGCGCCTCGTCGGCCCGGACGACGGCCGCGACCACGCGCTCGCCGCGCCGGGTGTCGGGGACGCCCAGCACGGCCGATTCGCGGACGCCGGGGCACTCGTTGATCGCCCGCTCGACGACCTGGGGATATACGTTGAACCCGTTGGTGATGATCAGGTCGTTCTTGCGGCCGACAAGCGTCAGGAACCCGGCCGCGTCGCGCTTGCCCAAGTCGCCGGTGTCGAACCAGCCAGAGGCGAACGCCTCGCGAGTAGCGTCGGGCCTTCGCCAGTATTCATGGAACAGGTTAGGCCCGCGGAGTTGAACCGAGCCGGCCTCGCCGGGGGACGCGAGAGTGTTGCCGTCGATGAGGACTCGCACTCGACGCCGTCGAGCGGCAGCCCGACCGACCCGGGCGGCCAGGGCCCATCGAGCGGCAGGCTGGTGATGACGTGACCCTCGGTCATCCCGTAGCGGTTGATCACCGGCCGGCCCAGGATCGACTCCAGTTCGGGCAGTACTTCGGCGCGGATCGGGGCCGATCCGCAGGTGAATAGCCTTACGCTGATCCATTCCCGGGCCGCCTGCGGAACTCGGGCCGATCGAGGAAAGTGTAATAAAAGGTCGGGATCGCCATGAAGACCGTGCCCTGGCCGACGAGCTCGAGAGTGCTTACGGGGATGGAAGGTCCTCGACGATGATCATGCGGCTGCCGGTCAAGAGGCTCAAGTGCGTCGCGAATGAGAGGCCGTGGATATGGAAAAGCGGCAAGACGTTGACCAGTACGTCGTCGGGCGTGAACCGCCAGCACTGCTGGAGAGCCCGCAAGCTCGAGGCGAGATTGGCATTCGTATGAACAACCCCCTTGGGCCGTCCAGTTGTGCCCGAGCTGTATAGCATCAGGCATGCGGCGTCGTTGCCCATCGCCAGGTCGGAAAAGGACGTTCGGTGAGTGTCGGAGGGTTGGGCATCCGGGAACACCACGCGCAAATCCGGCAACTCGGACTGCAACGACCCGACGATCGGGTGCTGATCTTCGCCGGCCACGACAGCCCGAGCGCCACTGTCCGCGAGAAAAAAACGCAGTTCGTCTCTGGTGAAACGGGGGTTCAAGGGGAGCGAAACCGCCCCCGCAAAGAGCGTTCCCAGATGCGCGACCAGAAATGATCGTTTTGCCGGCGTGATGATTGCAACGCGATCTCCCGGCTCGACCCCGGCTACGCGCAATAGCCGAGCCCAACAACGTGCCCCCAGGTCAAGATCTCCGTAGGTGAACGAGCGATCCGGAAACCGCACGGCTTCTTCGTTGGCCCGTGTGGCGATGACTGCCCGCAGGTCGTCGAGAAAGTGCCCGGGGGGCCCTGCTTGATTTTCCCATGGTGCTTCGCTCATCGCCGGCTCTCCCTTTGGTTCACGCGATCTTACCAGGCATCGATCGAGAGCCCAATCCGCTTGAGAAATTGTAGGAACCTCTCGCCAGTTCCGTTACAATGGAGAGGATAAAAGGCGACTCATGCGTAATGGCGGAATCATGAACGAACTGGCACGATTTCTCGACGACCCGGGGCTACGCTTCAACCGGCGGCATTTCTTTTCCCGGACCAGCCTCGGCCTGGGTGGCGCGGCACTTGCTTCGCTCCTGGGCGAGCCGGGTTTCCCGAGCGCCATCCGTGCCGATACCGCGCCAGGCCGGCCAAAGCCGATCGCGGGAATGATCGATCCTGCTTCGGGCGGCATCCTCAAAGCGTTTCACGTCGCGCCCAGGGCCAAGCGAGTTATTTATTTGTTCATGAGTGGCGGGCCGTCGCAGCTCGACCTGTTCGACTACAAGCCGCTCTTGAACGAAATGAACGGTCAGGACCTGCCGGAGTCGGTCCGGATGGGCCAGCGGCTCACGGGGATGTCGGCCAACCAGGCGACGTTGCCCATGGCGGGTTCGATCTTCAAGTTTGGCCGGCATGGCCAGTCGGGGGCCTGGGCCAGCGAGTTGTTGCCCCACACCGCCGGAGTGATCGACGAGCTTTGCCTGATCAAGTCGCTTTACACCGAGGCGATCAACCACGACCCGGCGATCACATTCTTCCAGACTGGCTCGACGATCGCGGGCCGGCCGTCGATGGGATCGTGGCTCAGCTACGGCCTGGGCTCCGCCAACCACAACTTGCCGACTTTTTGCGTGTTGATCAGCCACAAGCGGCCCGACCAGCCGCTTTATTCCCGGCTCTGGGGCAACGGTTTTCTGCCGTCGGTGCACCAGGGAGTGCAGTTTCGCGCGGGGGCTGATCCGGTGCTGTACTTGGAGAACCCTCCTGGCGTCTCGCGCGGCCGGGCGCCGCAAGATGCTCGACCGGCTGCGCGAACTGCACCAGATCGAGTACGACAGGTTACTCGACCCGGCGATTCAGGCACGGATCGCGCAGTACGAGATGGCCTATCGCATGCAAACGTCGGTGCCGGAGGTGACGCGTGTTTCTGATGAGCCCGATCGCGTCTTCGAGCTCTATGGGCCGGAGTCGCGGACAGCCCGGTAGCTTCGCGGCCAACTGCCTGCTGGCCCGTCGGCTGGCCGAGCGCGACGTTCGGTTCATCCAGCTCTACCACCCGGGCTGGGACCATCACGGTGGCCTGCCTGGCGGCATCCGCCAGCAATGCCGCGAGACCGACCAGGCCTGCGCGGCCTTGATTCAGGACCTGAAGCAGCGCGGAATGCTCGACGACACGCTGGTGCTCTGGGGAGGCGAGTTCGGCCGGACCAATTACAGCCAGGGAAAGCTGACGGCCACCGACTACGGCCGCGACCACCACCCTCGATGCTTCACCGTCTGGGCAGCCGGCGGCGGGATCAAGCCCGGCATCACCTATGGCGCGACCGACCCGTTCGGCTACAGCGTCGCGAGCGACGGCGTTCACGTCCACGACTTCCACGCCACGATTCTCTACCTGCTGGGCATCGACCACGAGCGCTTGACCTACAAACACCAGGGGCGCTATTACCGGCTCACCGACGTCTCCGGCAAGGTCGTCCAGGGGATTGTTGCCTGAATCACGGAAAGGGGCGGCATGCCGGGCTCGTTGACTCAGCTTGAAGCGAAGCGGTCGCGGCGAGTGACCTCGCTATCGATCTTGGTGGTTGCCCTGGCATTGCTGATGGGATCCGGCTGGTATCTCGCCCGGCGGGGCTTCTCATTTTTCTCGGCCAGAAATCCACGGCTCGTTCGTTCGGCCGTCGCCGTCGCCCCGGGGCTTTATCTCCTCGGCGGGTTAACCCCTTCGGCGGTGTATGTGATCGAGACTCCCGAAGGGTTGGCAATGATCGATTCGGGCCTCGACAGCGACGCTGCTCGCGTGAAGTCACAGATGGCCGAGCTGGGGCTCGACTGGAGGCGTGCCTGCGCGTGATCCTACTCACCCACGCGCACGGCGACCATTCCGGTGGAGCCCTGGCGCTGCGGGGGGCGACGGGCCCAAGGTCTACGCCGGCCAGGGTGATGCCTCGGTGTTACAGGCCGGAGAGCCGCGAGAGGCGTTTTTCAGCACCTACCACATGCCGGGCCACCAAACTCACCCGACCATTGTTGACGTCAGCCTCACAGGAGGCGAGACAGTGACCCTGGGCGACGCCCGTATCCAGGTGATCCGCACAGCGGGACACACTCCAGGTAGTGTCTGTTTCTTACTGGAACGCGGCAACCTTCGCGCATTATTCGCGGGCGATGTCATCATGATGCTGCGCGGCGATGACCAACCGCGCGCACCGAACTGGGAAAACCTCTCGGGACTTACTCGGCTTACCTGGCCCCTCGATACCGGGGCGACGCAAGGGGAGAGCCTTGCCTCGCTCCGCCGGCTGCGCCGATGCCGGTGCCAGACCTGGTGCTGCCCGGTCATCCGGGCGCGGACGTTTTTCCGCAAGGCGCGTCCCTGTCGCAAAAGCGCTGGGAATCGTTGCTCGATTCCGGCATCCACGACATGGAAACGCTCGTGTCGCGATTTGAAGCCGACGGCGCGGATTTCCTGGACGGAACCCCCAAGCAACTTTTGCCCGGCCTTTATTACCTGGGAGACTTCCAGGGCGCTGCCGTCTATGGTTTCTTCGCCGCGTCAAAATTCTTCGTCGTGGACGCGCCCGGCGGGCCGGGCCTGGTTGGGTTCTTGCGTTCGCGCCTCCTGGAGCTCGGCCGTGAGCCGGCGGCCCCGACCGGCGTCTTGCTCACATCGTGCGGCCCGCACGAAACGGCCGGCCTCGACGAACTGGTAAAGAAGTGGCACCCGACGGTTGTCACTTCGCCGGAGGGCGTCGAGAGATTCAAAGAGTTGTGTCCCTCCGGGACAGACCTTCTCTCGTCGTCAGAGTTGGCCGGCAAGGGCTGGTTCGAGGTGAAACCGATCCCGCTCCAGGGCCGAGGCTTCGCGCCCCTGGCCTACGAGGTGGCATGGGCTGGCAAAACCGTGCTTTTTTCCGGTCGAGTTCCCGTCAAGATCAATCAAGAGTCGGGCGAGAAGTTGATTGCTGACCTCACCAGTGGGCAGGGTGATGTCCGAGCGTATCTTGCATCCATCACCCGGTTGGCTCGCTTGAAACCCGGCGTCTGGCTGCCAGCCATCCCAACGGATGGCCAGAACGCCAATTTATATGACAGCGATTGGGACCGGGAGATCGAAGATCATCTTCTCGTCATAAAAATGATTCTTGAACGTTCAACGAGAACTTCACCTTATCCTGCCGGCCGCGCCAAGGTTCCACTTGAACGACTGACTCACGGAGCCATAAGGTGAAGCTGATCCGAGTCTCCCTCGTTGTGATGTTCTGCGTCGGGGCCGCCGCCGGCGCGGTAGTCTGGCTGCTCGATCTGGCACCGGGTACCTCGAGGCACGCCGGGCGGCCTCGCCAGTCGAATGAACCTGGTCGAACCCCAGGGCGGAGCCTCGAGACCTCCGGGAGCCTGGAAGTGCAAAAGAAGGCGGCCGTTTATGATATCGTTTTCGATAAGTTTGAAGACGGAGGTTATACGACCGCAACCCAGTTCATGGCCCCGATTCGCGACCTGGGCTCACTCCAAGAACTGCGTGAGGCGGTGCGGGGACGCGGCCGACGGGGTATCTCCACGGTGCGGGCGCAACTGGAGCAACTTATGGTCGCCTCACCGCTAACCCATGAGCAAATCGTCAAAAAGCTTTCACTAGAGCAGTCGATCGGCTTGCTGTACATGTATGAGGGCAAGTTCTTGGAAGCAGCCTCCTGGCTCGAAAAGGCTCTCGAAACCAGCCGGCCGCCCGACGTGCACGGCCACAGTCCGGACCGGACTCATGGCCGTCCTGGGGATCGTGGCCATGCGGCGCGGGGAGATCGAGAACTGCCTGGAGTGCGTGGGCCCGTCGAGCTGCATTTTCCCGATCGCCAGAGAGGCCGTGCATCAAAACCAGGCGGGCTCGCGCGAGGCCATCAAGTGGTTCACGTCTTTACCTCGAGGAGTCTCCGCGAGACCTGCGGATCATCTGGCTCTTGAACATCGCCTACATGACGCTGGGCGAGCATCCCGAGAAGGTCCCGCCGCAATACCTGATCCCGACCGAGTTGTTCCGCTCGACGGCAGACGTGGGCCGGTTTGAGAATGTCGCCTCGTCGAGCCGGGCTGGGCGTCCGCGGGCCCAAACCTGGCGGGCGGGAGTATCTTCGACGATTTCAATGGCGACGACCTGCCCGACCTCTTCACGACGTCGCTCGATGCCGAGCTGGGTGCGTCGCTGCTACATCAACCGTGGCGACGGCACGTTCGAGGACCGGTCCGCCGCGGCCGGCCTGGGCGACCAGGTCTACGCGCTGAACGTCACCCGCACCGACTTCGACAACGACGGCGATCTCGACGTCCTGCTGTTGCGCGGGGCCTGGGAGAAGCCGCTGCGGCTCTCGCTCTTGCGGAACGAGGGAGACGGCGACTTTGACGATGTGACGGTCGCCAGCGGGCTGGCGGAGCCGATTGCGACGGAATCGGCCGCCTGGGGCGATTACGATAACGACGGGCTCGTCGACGTGTTCGTCTGCGGCGAGTATCTCCCGCCCGGCGGCGCAGCGTCGTCCGCAAGCCGGGCGACCCCCGCAATCGCTGCCGGCTGTATCACAATCAGGGCGACGGCACGTTCAAGAACGTCGCGGCGGCGGCCGGCGTCACCAACGAGCGCTGCGCCAAGGGCTCGGCTGGGGTGACTACGACGGCGACGGCCGGCTCGACCTGTTCGTCTCGAACATGGGCCAGCCGTGCCGCCTGTACCACAATGAAGGGCGACGGCAAGTTTCGAGGACGTCGCGCCTGAGCTCGGCGTGACCGGCGCCGATTTCAGCTTCGCGTGCTGGTTCTGGGACTTCGACAACGACGGCCGCCTCGACCTCTACGTCAACGACTACCGGGCTCGGGTGGCCGAGGTGCTCGCCAGCGCCATGGGCGTCGAAAATCCAGGGATCGAGCCGGCCCCGCCTCTATCGCAACCTTGGCTCAGCACGGTTTCCGCGATGTCTCCAAGGAAGTCGGCCTCGACCGGGCGATGGCGCCGATGGGCGCGAACTTCGGCGACATCGACAACGACGGCTACCTTGACATCTACCTGGGGACCGGCGACATGTCGTACGAGGGCCTGGACGTCAACCTGATGTTCAAAAATGTCGATGGGCTACGATTCGACGACGTGACCACCAGCTCGGGCACCGGCCACCTTCAGAAGGGGCATGGAGTCTCGTTTGCCGACTGGGACGGCGACGGCGACCTCGACCTGTTTGTCGAGCTCGGCGGCGCGACGCCCGGCGATCAGGCGTACAACGCCCTGTTCCAGAACCCGGGCCTGGGCCGCCAATGGCTGAAGGTCAAGCTCGTCGGCACCAAGACCAACCGCGCGGCCCTGGGCGCCAAGATCCGGGTCGACGTCAAGTCGGCCGACGGCCAGATGCGCTCGATCTACCGCACGGTCGGCAACAATTCCAGCTTCGGCGGCAACAGTCTCGTTGAAATGATTGGCCTGGGCGACGAGACGCTGCGCCGCCGCGGTCACGGTCTCCTGGCCGACGAGCAACACGACTCAAACCTTTCGCGACCTGGCCGCCGGCCAAACGATCGAAATCAAGGAGGGTTCGAGCACTTACAAGGTCCCGCGACAGCCGTCTCATTCGTCCGACCAACGCTGAAACGGCCGACGGCACCTGCTCGACCACAGCCCATTTCACGCGGAGTGCAAGCCTCGATGCCCTCGACTATGCCCGATAATGCGTCTCGGCGTCCGCCGGGTCGGGTCCCTCTATCGCCGATCGCCGCCGTTCTGATGGCACTCTCATTTGGCCTCTGTGCGGGCTATCTCGATTTGGGCATCATTCTTTTCAAGAAAGTCTGTTGGAACAAAGAAGGGTATTTTCGTACCGGGAGGGACTTCCTCTGGACCGTTCCAGTGGGCCACGCGGTCCTGCTCATGATCCCCGGCTTACTGGTCGCGGTCGTGAACCGGCTACGTTCTGGACTTGTGTCGCTTCGGGCGGGCTTGTGGCTGTTCGCGACGCTTGCAATCACGGCGGCACTACTGAGGCTGCCGTTATTCATCGCGGGCAACCTACTCCTGGCCGCCGGACTGGGCCGCGTGGTCAGCGACGCTATCGCGGAGCGCGGCCTGAAACCGCGGATGGCGCGATACGCCGTGGCCGGGCTCGTCGGCGTGCTGATTGTGCTTGCGGCCATCTCATCGGGTTGGCGGACGCTCGAGGAATACCGCGCAGTGGCTAAATTGCCGCCCACGACCGCGGGCGCCCGCAACGTCGTGTTGATCGTCTGGGATACCGTTCGCGCCTACAACCTGAGCCTTTACGGCTACCCCCGCGACACCACTCCCAACCTGACGCGGTGGGCGACAGAAGGGTGTCCGGTACAACCTCGCCCTGCGCCGGCCCCGTGGACGTACCCCTCGCATAGCTGTTTCTTCACGGGCCAGTGGCCGTTCAAGCTTAACTCCCAGTGGAATTTTACGCTCGACGCCCCGGATCCAACCCTGGCTGAGTACCTGGCGTCTCGGGGCTATCAAACCGCCGGATTCGCGGCAAACACCAGCTACTGCAGTTACGAGACTGGGCTGGGACGGGGCTTCGCCCATTTCGAGGATTACGCGCTGTCGGCGCGGGCCCTTCTCAGTCGCACGGTCCCCGGAAGCTGGGTCCTCGAAAACATCCTGTAGTTTCGGCAACTATCTACGACAAGAAGTGGATCAGCCTTCAATCCCGCGGCGCCCGGGGATCCAACGACTCTTTCCTCGACTGGCTGAGCCGGCGGCGGCCCGATCGCCCGTTCTTCGCCTTTCTGAACTACTTCGACGCCCATGAGCCGTATATGCCTCCGCCGGGATATCGAGGGCCGTTTCGGGATCCGGCCCAACACCCCGCGGGATTATCAATTCCTCTTCGATTTCGATGGGCTTGACAAGTGCCGGTTGACGACGCGCTACATCCTGATGGCTCGCGACTGCTACGACGATTGCATCGCGTTTCCTTGATCGAACAACTTGGTCGCTTGCTCGACGCGCTGAACGCGCCAGGGGCTTCTCGAAAACACCGACGGTGATCATCACGTCGGACCATGGAGAAGCGTTCGGCGATCATGGCATCTTCGGCCACTCCTCCAACGTCAAACTCGACGAAATCGGCGTCCCGCTGGTGATCCTCTCTCCGACGCGCCGGCCGGCCAGGTGGTTGAAAGCCCTGTCAGCCTCCGCGACTCTGCCGGCAACCGTTGTCGACCTGGTCGGTCTATCGGCCGGCTCACCGTTCCCGGGCCGCTCATTGGCGGTGCACTGGTGGGGATCGACAGCCGGCGGCCAGTACCCCCTGGTCGCGACACGCCCGCATTCTCGGAACAGGCCAGCGACCTTGCGTTTCAACCGCAGCGCCAGCGCAGCCAGGGACAATCCGGGTTTCAAATGTCCCTGGTCGCATGGGGATTGCATTACATCCGTGATGGCATGGGAGTCGAGCGGCTTTACGACCTGAGTACAGATCCATTCGAGACGGTCGACCTCATTAGCTCGACGAACGGCAAACAGGGAGTGGAACCTTCTCCGCCGAATGTTGCTCGAGTTCTTGACCGAAACTCCGGGCTCGATCGAGGTAGAAAAGGCGTACTTAAGTGCCTTCAGGCAGAACCTCACGTCCGTTCTGGAATCGTCCAGAGGGGCGCCTGCAATTGACAAGCAACTTGAGCGACCTCGACAATCATCCGGTGCGAACTAACCCGTATAGATTAGGCTAAGAGGGCCCCGACATGCCGCGGGACGGGACACGGCGACGTAGGCGTTTCTTGCTCGCCTTGATCACGATTGCGGCCGTGAGTCCGCGTATGCGGTCTTCCTTGCGCGGCCATTGCTGTTCCCCGGGCTGGTAGCACAGGGCATCGCCGCATACGATCGCGGCGATTGGAACGCGGCCGCCACTCTGGCCAATGCCCGCTTAAAGACTGTTACGGACGACAAAGCACGCGCTTCGATTGCTGGCGCGAGCATCCGTTCGCCAGCGCCGCGACAACCTGGCGCGGTCGCTTTACCCCCGGCTGGGAAGCATCGCGGCGCTCGAGGCCGAAGACCTCTACCTTTTCGGGACCGTTATCGACCGCCTGGGAGACCACGAAACCGCGCGGGAATGCTGGGAGGATGGTCTACGCGCCGAGCCGAATCACGCCGAAATGCTCCAGGAGCTGGCTCGCCTCTACCTAACAATGGGGCGATTTTCCGAGGCGTACCGAACTCGCCAATCGCCTGGCGATGCGACCGGGATGGGAAGCCCAGAGCAACCTTCTCTCGGGCAGATCAAGTTCGAGCAAGATGATCCGGCCGGCGCCGCCAGGTGCTTGCGCCGAGCACTCGATCTCAAATCGGCTGCGACCGCGACCTTAAGTCCGCCGGGCCGATATAATAAGCTGCTGGCCAAAGCTCTGTTGCGAACCGGACATTCCGTCGAGGCTGCCGGCAGTTGCAGAAGGTCTTACGGCGGGCCCGATGCTGAAGCGTCATGGCTCTTGAGCCGTTCGTTCCTGCAAGCAGGGAACCGTTGGGCGCGGCTGCAACCGCTTTGAAAGTGAGCGGTTCCTATCGCGAAGAGCATCCTCTGGTTCTCGGAGCCTGCCATTTACGTTGGGGCGGCGGCACTTCGCCCAATGCCATGCCTCGATCTACCAATCGGAGCAGACCAGCCTGCATGCTCGGACATTCGATGCGGCCCCGAGTTGAAGGACCTTATTCTTCCCGGTCGTCCGATTCCCGAGCCAGCGCGACCGGGAGTGAGTCACACGATCGATCGATCCGCCGGCCAGGTCCGATTTGAGACACATGAGGCTGGCAAAGTCTACCGCGCGATTGTGGATTACGCATTTGGATCAGGTCATCGCGGTTTGACGCTGGTGGGCCGAGATCGAAGCGGGTCGGTCACGCGAGCTCCGGTTTTCCTTCTATGGCGATGGTTCAGCATGGGACGTTACGCCCGGCCACGCGTCGAAGGCGGCGGTCGGCGAAGATTTCCTGGGCGAGGTGCTTACTGATGACGATGTCGACTCATGTTTTTATTGTCACACCACGGTCGCGCGTTCCGCTCGCGACGCAAATAGGCCCCGAGTCAGCCGATCGGGGGATCGGCTGCGAACGATGTCATGGGCCGGGAGGAAATCACCTCAAGTCGGTCACGCTCCGGTTCTCGGACCCGGCGATCACGAATCCAGGCCGGGGCAGCGGTCAACAGGTGATCGACCTCTGCGGACAATGCCATAGCCCGCTCAAGAAAGAGGTCTTGCGCATCGATCCGCTCGCAGTCCGCTTTCCCGCCACTAACCTGACCTGGAGCCGATGCTATTCCGAAAGCGGCGGGGCACTCGATTGCGTGACTTGTCATGACCCGCACAAGAACGCCGAAAAGGCGCCCGCCTTCTACGAAGCCAAATGCCTGTCATGTCACGCCAGCAGAGCGGCCGTGCCGGCTCAGCGTTCCGGACAGGGTCGAATCGACTGCACCAGACCGCCTGCCCGGTGAACCCAAGTGGGGGTTGCCTACCGTGCCACATGCCCATCGTGAAGACCGCCATTCCGCACTCAACCTTTACTGATCACAATATCCGGGTCCATTCGCAAACCGATGCGGCACCCCGCCCGCGGGCCCAGCCCCAAACCTGAGCTGCAATCCGCAATGGACGGATCGGCGGGCGGAGACACCACCGACAACGAAAGACCGCTGCTCAACGGAAGGTCGAACTGCAAGAGGATTAATCGCGCCAGGGCTACTCGCTCCTCAATCGAAGATTGTCGAGCCACTAATTACCCTCGATCCACTCCACCGTTGTATTAGCCTTCAGGTTCGTTCGGGTTTCAACCTTGCCTGATGGCCAGCGGACCTCCAGGCGATCGACCCGGGTCGTCTCGCCCAGGCCGAAGTGGACCCGCGGTCGTTCGTGGACAGATAACTTCCCCCGCCGTCGATCGTGCGAAGCAGGCTGCGAGTCACCAACATGGGCGATCAGCCGGCGTGCCAATGGCGTCGCCATTGGCACCACGCCCGTCGCAGCTTGACAATCAAATAGCTCCCCTTGCGCGGTGATTCATTCCAGAGCACCACGCTCGCGGCGTGGTGATGAACGATGACGAGGTCGAGGTCGCCATCGCCGTCGAGGTCGCCGCAGGCCAGGCCGCGACCCATGTGCAGCGCCTGGAAGTACTCGCCCGCGCCCGATGTGACGTTGGTGAACCGGCCGTTGCCGCGATTTGCCAGAGGATCGGCGGGTTCTCGTAGGGATAGACCTGGGCGGGCTCGCGGCGGATGTGGCCGTTGGTCACGACCAGGTCGAGATGGCCGTCGAGGTCGAAGATCGGCCAGGACCGTGCCCCAGCCAGTCAGGTGCGGCTGTCGACCGCCAGGCCCGCCTCGTTGGTCTGGTCCTGGTAGAAAGGTCCCGCCGTTCGGGATCCCGCGGAGCCGCCAGAGCGTCTCGTGCTCGCCGAAGAAGTGGGTGATCATGATGTCAGGCCAGCGCGTTGCCGTCGGTGTCGCCGAAGGCGATGCCCATGTTGGCCTCGGCCTGCCCCTGGCCGTTGACCGCCAGGCCGAGCAGCTCGGCGACATCCTCGAACGTGCCGTCGCCCCGGTTATGCCAGAGCGGCGTTGTTCTGCGCGTCGTTGGCGACGAGCAAGTCGATCCGGCCGTCGCCATCGAAGTCGGAAGCCAGCACGCCCATGCCCCGCCCCGTGCCCGCCACGCCCGCCGCGGTGGTCACGTCGCGGAAGCGGCCGCCGCCCTCGTTGCGATAGAGCACGTCGGGCTGGCCGGCGAAATCTGGCCGGCATCCCGTAGTCGGCCGCCCCGGTCCGCGGATCGCGATGGAACGGGGCCTTCGCCGGGTCGAATGTGAAGTAGTTGGCGACGAACAGGTCGAGATCGCCGTCGCCGTCGTAATCGGCGAACGCCGCCCCCAGGCTCCAGATCCCGCAGCCGACACCGGCCTCTGCCGTGACGTCGGTGAAACTGGCCTCTGCGATCGTTGCGCCACAGCGTGTTGCGGCCGTACCGCGTGACGTAGACATCGGGATCGCCGTCGCCGTCATAGTCCGCCACGGCCACGCCCTGGCCGTATCCCTTCGGCTCCAGGCCGACCTTCGCCGAGACGTCTTCAAACCGGCCGCCGCCCAGGTTCCGGAGCAAGCACATCGTGTGGGGCCCCGGTGCGTCTTGTCGCTTGCCCGGCAGTAAAGGTCCGCCTTGCGCGAAGAAGAGATCGAGCCGGCCGTCGCCGTCGTAATCGAGCAAGCCAACGCCGCCCCCCGTCGTCTCCACGGGCCATGCCGCACCGGTTTCGCCTCGCTCGTAGAGAAAGGGCAATTCCTGGGAGCGAAATACCAACGACCCGGAGGGAGCCGCATCTCCGGGTCGGCGATCGATCCTTTCTCTGTGCGGCAGCCCGCGCTCGCCAGGATCGATATCCCGATTACCCCGGCCATGATTGTGCGCAGAAGTTCGTCGCAACGTAGCTGGGCCCAAGGAATCCACCCCTCGAGCACGAACGGCTCGTTTGCGCTTTCGACTACGAGACAGCTTCATTCTACCGTAAGACCAGGCGACCGTCCCCGCGAATCGTGGCGTTCAGCGGGTTGAGGTGGGCGGATTCGATCGCGGCTGGGCATGGACCTTGGGAGAGTCGGAACCCTCGGTGATCTCGATCGCTCTGGTCGGCGGCGATGTCGCGGAAGGTTTGGGTCGTCTTGCTGGTGGGCCAGGTGACGGTCAAGCGGTCGACGGATTTCGCGTCGCGCAGGCCGATCGACTCGACGAGGGTGTTGCCGCCGAAGCTGCCGTTGTTGCCGATCACGCGGTGGATCGACCGCGGTGCCGTCGGGGCCCGCCACGTCGACCTGGATCTTGGCGCCGATCGCCGACCGGTTGGTCCTGGTGCCGACGAGCCTGACCTTCAGCCAGTGGCGCCCGTGCCCGGGGTTCTGGAACAGGGCGTTGTAGCCCCGGTCGCCGGGGTAGCCGCCGCCGAGGACGACGAAGAGGTCGAGGTCGCCGTCGTCGTCCCAGTCGGCGAAAGAGACGCCGTGTCCCTTCTGGAGGTGGCCGGTGCCGGTCGACTCGGTCACGTCCTCGAATCGGCGCCGTCGACGTTCTTGATACATCAGGTCCGGGACCAGGCCCGACAGGCTCATCCAGCCCGTCCCGAAGTAGACGTCGAGATCGCCGTCGTTGTCGATGTCGCCGAAGTTGGCGCCCATGACCGGCATCGGCCGGGCGAGGCCGACCTCCCGGCTCACCTCGCGGAAGCCGTCCGTGCCGAGGTTGTGGTAGAGGTGCGGATGGTCGGGTTCGGCGACCGGCAGGCCGAGGTAATCGGCGACGACCTCGGCCAGGCGCTGCGTGTAGTCGTCGACGAAGAGGTCGAGCCGGCCGTCGTTGTCGTAGTCCCAGAACCATGCAGGCGAAGCCGGTTGCGGCGGCCCGACGACGCCGAGCTCGCGGGCGACGTCGACGAACGTGCCGTCGCCGCTGTTGTGGTAGAGCCGGCACGGGCCGTCCATGTTCGAGACGAACAGGTCGAGCCGGCCGTCGTTGTCGTAGTCGCCCCAGGCCGACCCCTTGGCCACATGCGTCGTTGATGACGCCGGCCTGGGCGGCGACGTCGATGAACGTGCCGTTCCCCTCGGTTGTGATAGAGCCGGCAGCGGTTCGGGGGTCGGGCTGTGCGACGGGTCGCCGGCTCGGCGGGGTCGGATACTCGCCGCAGACGAACAGGTCGAGCCAGCCGTCGTTGTCGTAGTCGCCCCAGGCGGCCGACTCGGTCGAGATCGGCTCGCCCAGCCCGCTGGCGACGGTCACGTCCTCGAAGACCCCACCCCCCTTGTTCCGCAGCAGCGACAGCCGGGCCGGCTTCTCCCAGGCCCCGCGGAGGAGCAGGACGTCGGGCTCGCCGTCGTTGTCGTAGTCGGCGCGGGTGAGCGTTCAGGGCATAGACCTGCTCGTCGAGGCCGGCCGCGGCCGAGCGGTCTTCGAACGTGCCGTCGCCGCGGTTGACGTACAGCGAGGCGCCGTGGTCGACGTCGAACGAGGTCGTGAAGAGGTCGGGGCGGCCGTCGCCGGTGAAGTCGTCGAAGATGCTGCCGCCGGCCAGGTTCGGGCCCCTGCACACCAGGCCGACCCGCGTCGCGACGTTCTCGAACCGGCCCATGTCGAGCTTCGAGCGGAACGGGTCGATCGGGATCAGGAAACGCGGCGGGACCTTTTCCGGGTACTCGCCCAGCGTCATGTACGCGATGTTCAGCAGCCAGCGGACGCGGAGGTCGCCGGGAGTCCATTCGAGATACGCCATGAAATGTTCGATCGCCTCGCGCGAGCCCGGCTGCTCCACATGGACGGCCTCCGGTCGATCGGGAAGATGCAGCTCGACGCGCCCAGACACTCCAGGCAGTTCTCGATCTCGCCCCGCCGCAGGGCGGTGATGCCCAGCAGGGCTGAAATTCAGCCGCCATATACGAGTGAAACACCTGGTTGCTCGCTCAGTTTCAGGCCACGCCCCAGCCACGAAGCCGCTTCGCCAAACCTGCCATCGTACAGGTAGAGGAGGGCGATCGAACGGTCCAGCGGAATGGCCTGGGCTAACTGCTGTACCGTTGGCGGCGAGCCGAGCGGGAGCTTGTCGTATTGCTCCCGCATATCGATGATGCCCCGACGTTCCCGGCCTCTGATCGCATCGCGTAACTCCGCGAGCGAGCCGGGGTCGCGGATCGAGCTGGTGTACGGGAGGGCCGTATTGAAGATTCATCGTCGAAATTGGTGCGATCGATGAAGACCTGGGCCGGCGTCCCCGGCGATTGGGATCCGGCAACGTCTGAACATCGCTGTCTATAACCGGCTGCATACTAACTGAGGCCGACGCTGTCGCGGTCGTTTTGGCCACCAACCCCCGGTCATCCAGGTGACCAACCCCAGGGCAACCGCGACACATGCCAGCCCTACCGCCACGATCCGTAGCAGAAAGCCCATCGCCACACACTCGTTAAAGGCCCTACCCAAATTCAAAAAGCGCGCACTGTGAGCGCCGGCGCGGGTCCAAACGCCCAAACTTTCACGCGCAAAACGAACTTATTCAGAGTTATCTTGCGACAATTGTCTTTCGGTCGGCCCGTGTTTCCGTTTCGGGTGCAAAAATCTTTGTACTAATGCATATCCGTATGTACACGTAACGCAGTGTAAACAATATTACCTCTGTCGTTCACGGGCTCGCTCAAACGACGTAAACTAACCGTCAAGATTTCGGCGCCGCTTGCGGGCACCTGCACGGAAAAGCCATGAGTAAAGGCACCGGTTCAATCGGGTGCCGACATTCCCTATTTTAGAAAGATGCGATCCGCGCTCTCGTCTGCGCGGGCGTCGTGCATTTATGGCGACGGGATCGTGGACGATTTTCCCCGAGTCGCCTTGACGGGCGTTCAGCGAGGCGGCCGCCTGGCGGCGGGCGCACGAACCGAAAGGCATGGGGAAGGCACTCAATGGGCCCCGAATTGGTTCGCCAGCCATCTCTCTCAAGCCTTGTAATTGTTTAACAGTGAGGACCGCGCGAATTCGTTCCATCACCGAAACACCCTCTGGCTCGCGAGCTTTGCTGGAACTCTCGGCCGTCTCGGCCGATCGCATCTGCCGCATCTGGCTGGCGAAGATGTCTTCTTCGATCGCCTGAATCCGCTCGCGCTGCTCGGGACTGAGTCGGAGGGCCTCCACCACCTCCGGTTCACGGAACGCTGCCCGGCGCCCTCCGACTGGAGGGCGATCTGACGGAGCCGGTGCCGTTGTGCGGAACTGTCAGGATCGTTTCGATCTCCGCCTCGTTCGCACGGGCCAACTCCAGGGCGAGCCGCACTCGTTCCGGTGGGGGAAGGCCGCCTCGGGTCGCCGAATGACTCCATCCACCGCCTTCCCGGCGCGGCTGGAGAGCTTGGCCACTCTTGCGCGCTGGCCCTCATCGAGCTGTAAGTCATCAAGTGCGGTTGGCTGGACGAGCAGATAGAGCTGACCCGCCGGCCCGCAGTACCGCCAGATCGGCGAGGATCGTCTCAACTCGTCGGTGGTGTCCCGCAGCGTCGGCTTGGGAACCGGGGTCATTGCGGCGCTGTTCGATGAACTCCTGGTAGTAGGCCAGCGCCGACGCCAGGAGTCGCTTTCTAAGTCCTTCCGTGCCTGGCCGATGGGCCAGCTCCTCCTGGCTGACTCGGATCAGCTCGTCGACGGCGCGGCGGGCGAGTCGGAACCGTGCCTCGGCCTCCTCGGCTCGCTGGCGCTCGTGGTGGTATGCCAACTCGGCTTTTCGCTGCTCGGCCAGCGTCCTCCCCTGCTCGCGGCGGAGGAGGGCGGTGCTGATTAAAGACGCGGTCGTGACGAGGATCAGCGCCACGACGGCTCGCTCCCACGATCGACGGATGCCGCCGCGACCAAGTCCGCATTCGCTCGGCCGGGCGTCGGCCGCCGGGCCAGGATCGGTCGCCCCTCGAGGAATCGCTGAGGTCGTCGGCGATCTCCTGCGCCGTGGCATAGCGGTCGGCCGGCTCCTTACGCAGCGTCTTCAGGACGATCGTCTCCAGCTCGGAGGGGAACGAGTGTGTCCAGGGCGTCGGGCGGGACGGGTCGTCATCGCTCGATCTGCCGGATCAGCTCGTTGCGGTCGCGGCTACTCGAACGGCGGGCGGAGGGTGAGTAGCTCGTAGAGCGTCGCGCCGAGCGAATAGATGTCGCTTCGGTGGTCGACGATGCCCCGCCGGGCCAGGAGCTGCTCCGGGCTGGCGTAGCGTAGTGTGCCGAGGAGCTCGCCGGTGATCGTGAGCCCGGCGTCGCCGTGAGACCTGGGCCAGCCCGAAGTCAGTGACCCAGAGCTGCCCGCGCAGGTCCAACAGCAGATTGCTCGGCTTGACGTCCCGATGCACGATGCCCGCCTGGTGAGCGTGTTCCAGTGCCAGCGCCGCTTGCCTGCCGATGCCGGCAATACGGTCAAAGATACCGGCGATGGTCCGAAGACCGCTCGCGGGAGATGGAAGTCACGGCAAGCAGCCGCACTCCGCCTCCTCGCGAGTCGCGCGGATGTCGGTGGGGAAACCCGAGGCGGCCGCCCGTGCGGCTTGCTCATCGCAGAGATCGAGTCGAGGGCGCGTGTCGATCCTGATCGTCTCGGAGGCGGCGAAGCTCTTTGATGAGCGCGGCGAGGCTCTGCCCGTCGATGAACTGCATCGCGTAATAGTGGACACCTCGCTCACAGCCGACAGCGTGAACCGCGACAATTCTTCTCATGCTGTAAGTGCGCCGCGGCGAGCGCCTCGGTCTGGAAGCGCTGAAGTGGCGTGGGTCGAGGGCCGCGGCGAACGGCACGACCTTTAACGCAACCCGCCGCCGCAGCGAGATCTGCTCGGCCTCGTAGACAATCCCCATCCCGCCCCTGCCCACCTCGCGCAGCAGGCGAAAGTCGCCTAGCTCGCCAAGACCCCGAGGGAGCCCAGTCGATCCATCGCGCGGAAGGACACCGGTACCGTCAAGCCCGTCGGGGCTGATGGCGCGGAAGGGCGCTGTCAATCGCTTCACCTCGTCGTGGCCGGCGAGGAACGACTCGAGGTTTTGACGCTGATCGGGATATGCCGCCAGGAACTGGTCCCTGTCGGGCTCCCGACCCGACTGGAGCGCCTCGAGGTAGGTAAGGAGAACCTGGTTCCGCCGATCTTCCCGGTCACTACGACCTGTCAATTCATGATGCATGGCTTGCCTTCCCCGGGTCGTGGAGCAGTTCCCGGAGCCGTTTCAGGCCGCGGAAGAGAAGGCCGACCGCGGCCGGTCGCTGCGCCCATCAGTTCCGCCGCTTCTGCCACGGCGAGCCCCTTCAGGTAGTGCAGTTCCACCACCCGTCGCTGGTCGTCCGGCAACCGGGCGAGCGCACGCGCGAGCCGCAAGAAATGTTCGCCGCGGACGGCTTGCTCGCTGGGGGAGGTTTGATCGGCCGCGAGCAGGCAGTCCATCCGCGAAGCCGATTGCTCCAGCTCAGCTTCCAGAGAGCGCTCACGGCTCGTGTCGCGCCATCGGTGCCAAACCGCCGGCCGGCGCCGCCATGACGTTCACGAGGATAGCGCGGAGCCAGCGCAAGCCACTCACCTTCGGTAGCGCCCCGGAATTGCGCGTCGCTTCATGCGCATGGAGAATCGCCTGCTGGACGATGTCGGAGGCGTCGAGCTTTGTGCGAAGGCGAGAGTCCATCCGCACCCGGACCAGCAGCAGGAGATAGTCGCGGTAGTCCTCCACCGACCAGATGTCGTCACCAGCGGTGCCGTGCACGGGCCGAACCTCGCTCCGCCTCGGAAAAGGTCTTGGGGGCTACCTTGATGAGGACCTTGAAGTCGGTAACGTCGGACCTGGCGATGTTCTCGTCCGTAAAGTCACTCCGGGCCTTTTTGAGTCTGGCGCAGAACCTTGAACGAGTCGACGCCTTCAGTGATCTCGATCGCCTGATCGGCGGCAACGTCGCGAAAGGTCTGCGTCGTCGGCTGGTTGGCCAGGTCACGGTTAAACGTTCGACCGACTTCGCGTTGAGCAAGCCGATTGACTCGACCAGGGAGTTGCCGCCAAAGCTGCCATTGTTGCCGATGGTTCGGTAGATTGACCGCGGCGCGCCGTCGAGGCCCTTGAAGTCGACGCGGATCCTCGCTCCGAGTGCCGCCCGATTGGTCTTGGTGCCAACCAGCTTAACCTTGAGCCAGTGGCGGCCGTGGCCGGGATTGCGAAACAGGACGTTGTATGATTTGTCGCCGGGGACTGCCCCGCCGCACTCGACGAATAAATCGAGATCGCCGTCGCAATCCCAGTCGGCGAAGGAGACCCCATGCCCCTTCTGGAGGTGGCCGGTACCGGAGGATGCCGTGATGTCCTCGAAGCGACGGCCATCGACATTCTTGAACATCAGGTTAGGCACCAGCCCGGAGTAAGACATCCAGCCGGTACCCAGGTAGAAGTCAAGATAGCCGTCATTGTCGATGTCGCCGAAGTTGGCGCCCATTGGCGCCATCGGTCGGTCAAGACCGACCTCCCTGGTTACGTCGCGGAAGCCATCGGCGCCGAGATTGCGATAGAGGCGGGGTCGCCCTGATTTCTCGACCGGTGTGCCCATGGCGATCGCCGCCGTCTCGGCGAGACTGGTCTGGTTTTCGTTGACGTAGAGATCGAGCCGGCCGTCGTTGTCGTAGTCCCAGAACCAGCAGGCAAAGCTGACGTCGGCCCCCATGACATCGAGTGAGGGCGCGACGTCGCGGAAAGAGCCGTTGCCTTCGTTATGGTAGAGGCGAGAGGGCCCGTGCATGTTCGAGACGTAGAGATCGAGCCGGCCGTCACCGTCATAGTCGCCCCAGGCCGACCCCTTGCCGCACTGTTCGTTGGTCACGCCGGCCCTGGCGGCGACATCGACAAATGTTCCGTTTCCTTGATTGTGATAGAGCCGGCACCGGTTGCGTGGGTCGGGCTGCGTGGTCCCCGTGTCGCCCGAGGGAGGAAAGTACTCGCCGCAGACATACAGGTCCACCAGCCCGTCGTTATCGTAGTCGCCCCACGCGGCCGATTCTGTTGCGATCGGCTCGGCCAGGCCGGCCACGATTGTCACGTCTTCGAATGTCTTGTTCCCATTGTTCTTGAGAAGCGAGAGCCGCATCGGGTTCTCCCAGGCGCCGCGCAGGAGCACGACGTCAAGGTCGCCGTCGTTGTCGAAATCGGCGCGGGCGACATTGAGGGCGTAAACCTGGTCAAGGAGGCCGGCCGGGGCAGACTGATCTTCAAATGTACCGTCGCCCCGGTTGACGAACAGCGAGGCCCCCAGGTCGGCGTCCAGCGAAGTCGTGAAGAGGTCGGGCAGGCCATCGCCGGTGAAGTCGTCGAAAATACTGCCTCCAGCCAGGTTCGGCCCCCGCGACTGCAAGCCGACCAGAGGCGCCACATTCGTCGAACCGGCCGATGTCGAGCTTTGATTGAAACGTATCGAGTGGAATCAGGTATTTCTTCGGGACCTGCTCGGGATACTCGCCCAACGTCATGTACGCGAGGTTCAAGAGCCAGCGGATGCGGATGTCTCCGGGCCACTCGTCCAGGTACGCCGTGAACCGTTCGACAGCCTCGCGCGAACCGGCCTGCCGGGTATGAACGGCTTCGCGCGCGATCGGGAAAATGCAGCTTGATGCACCCACGCAGCCGATGCAATTCTCGACCTCGCCCCGCCGCAAGGCCACGATGCCCAGGAGAGCCATCAGGTCCGACCGTACCCGCCACGGAATACCGGCGGAGCGGCCGATGTCGAGCGACTTCTGAAACGAGGTGCGCGCCTCGGAGAAATCGTCCTTCGTAGATTTCGACCAGGCCGCGCTGGTACCAGAGCCTGCCTGCCCGTGCCAGTTGCTCCCGAGGTGCCTGCTCGCCAGCCGCGATCTTGTCGCACTCGGCCTGTAATACCGCGAGCCCGACTCGACCCCTCGCCAGAAGCGCCTCCCGCAGCTCACCCAGCGATCGGTTATCGTGAATGGAGCCGGTGTACTGGCTGGCCATGCCGAAGCCGCCGTCCTCGATCTTCTCATGATCGAGGAAGATCGCCTCCGATTTCCTCCGCGGGTCATCGTCCTGGCGTACCACGGTTTGATTCACCGCCGGTCTGACGACTTGTGGGTCCACGGAGGCTCGCGTGAGACGATGACCGGTCTGCCTGTCGGGGTTGGTGGCCGCGAGGACCAGGAAGACCGCGGCCACGGCCGCGCCTCCGCAGAAAAGTCCCACGACAATGACCCTGACTAGCTTTCGCATGGATCGCCCTCGCTATTCCGATATGATGCCCGCGTCTTTCGGGGAGGGTCAAGAGTACAACAACCTCGGCAGTGGCTCCAGCCCGCGCGACATGTCTTCAACGAGGCGCGTTCAAGGCGCTGTTACCGGCAAGATAATTCTCGGCGATGATGTCCTCCCAGTCGTGGTCGTATAAGTTGGCGTTCCGTCCGTCCGTGGCGACCGCTGGTAGCCAAAGGTCGGGCTTCAACGCCGACAGCCGATTGACGGAGATCAGGTAATCGGCGGCGACGTCTCTCGATCTTGAGATCTCCGGAAGCAGCTCGCTCAGCGTTTCCTCCTTGACTCTGATGGGAATCCGTCCTGAGAACAACACGGTCTTGCCGGCCCGCGACACCAGGTAGGCCATCGGTGCGAAGCCACGACCGCGGAGAGGGATTGGTGTTACCGCAAACCATCCCTGATTGGAAAGTTCCTCTGCCGGCAGGAGGACCGCGCCGGTCGGCAAGCTTCGTCTCATGCGATCCAGGCCCGACGATGATGCCACGATCCTGGCATGCCCTTGCTCGACCAGCTCGCCGAGTCCCGTGGTGGCTTCCGCGCCGCACGAGGTGAGCAAAACCGTGAGCGGTCCCGCCGGTTTCAGGCCAAATTGGTCCAGGCGGTCGTCCACGAATTTTTTGAGGCCAGGGCCGCCGGGAGCGTCCACGAGGAAGTACCGCGACGCGGCGACGAAGGCGTAAATAGCCGCACCCTTGAAATTACCCAGGTAGTAAAGATCAGGGAGAAGTTTTTTGGGATGTTCGTCGAGGAAGTTCGGCCCGTCCGCCTTGAATCGGGCGAGAAGCGTTTCCAAGTCGCGGATCCCCTGATCGAGCAGGTCTTCCCAGGCTTGTTGGGACAAACAGGGGCTCTGTGGTTCCGTTTCCGCGCGGGGATGGCCGGGCAAGACCAGGTCGGGGACAGGCAGCGCTCGTAGCACCCTTAGTGACGATAGATAAGCCCCGGCATCGCCCCGATAGCGGGGCGGCAGGTAGACTGAATACGTCCCCAGTGGTCGCGCATAGGTCGAGTGAGATTCCGGATCGCCACGAAGTCTCGCGATCACATCGCCCGCGAAAAGGGCCCGGACGCCTGCCCGCTCCATCAAGTAGCAGGTGCTGCCCGTCGTGTGGCCGGGTGTGGCCAGTACCCGCATCCGGACGTCGCCGAAAACGAGCGACTCGCCTCCTTTCAGCTCGATGTCGACTGTGGTCGGGTGGGGATTGTGGTTGGGCATGGGAAAGGTGCTGAAGAACGCCTCACGCGGTTCACCGGCTCTCAAAACCGCGGCTTCACCTTGACCCGCGTAGACTTTTGCCCCCAGCACCAAGCGCAGATATTCGGCGCCGCCACAATGATCGCCGTGCGCATGGGTCAACAAGATGGCATTGACCTGCCTCCAATCGAGCCCCAGGCTGGCAAGCTGCAACTTGAGGACGCTCGCATCCGCCTCGAGGCCGGAATCGATCAGAACCAGTCCTCGCGAGGTTTCGACCGCATAGGCCACGCCAGGCGCCAGGCCGCCCAAGAGATAAAGTCCTGGCGCGAGTGCAAGCACGAAGGACCCAGGAGCGGCACCTGTCCCGCCTCAATGCGGTTCCCACGACCCGAACGCTGTCTAAGATAGGCCACGCAAGCCAACGCCACGACGATCAAGACGATCAGGCCCCGCACCCACCAGCCGCGCAGACCTCGCCGATGGAGCTACCAGTGCTCCCATTTCGCCCCTTCTTCTTAAGTCGGTCGTGCAACCTAGGCCGGCCGGAGCGACACAGTTGAGCGTCAGAATGGCTCCCTTGCCGCGGACCGCCGCCTCAACCGATTGCCTGGACCCAGGCTTTGATTCGGAACGCTCCTGCTCCATCCATCTTGCACTCTTCCGATCAAGAGCGACAAGACAAAGGACAAGAAGGCCGTGTCGATCCGGCAGTGACAACTGCCTGAGCAGCCGTCCATCAGCCTGAAGCTCAACCACTGATTACGATGCTTGCTCTGCCACTCCCCCGGCCGCTATCATTGTGATCAGGGCACCAGTGGTCACTTGTCGCGGGGCCATACATGAAACAGGGTCCAGTGCGCACGGTCCCCACTGGGGTCGAGTCCGAGAATTCCACGCGGGGCCGGCCGCCACTGCCTGGCATGGACGGGCGCACCTGGCTGATGGGAATTCCACTCGCGCTGATTGTCATCGCCGCCTTCATCCCTTCCCTGAACAACGGCTTCGTCAACTGGGATGACGATAAGAATTTCCTCGAGAACCCCTTTTACCATGGGCTGGGGCCGGCCGAGGTGAAGTGGGCGTGGACGACGTTTTGGCTCGGGGCATATCAACCGCTTGCCTGGCTGCTCTACGAGGCTCAATTTGTCATCTGGAGAGTCGCACCCCATGGATATCACTTGACCAGCATTCTCCTTCACTCCGCCAACGCGGTCGTCTTGTATGTCTTGACGGTGACCTTACTCGCCCGGTGCCAGCCGGATCTCTGCCATCAGCGTCGATCGACATGTGCCCTGGGGGCTGCCCTCGCGACCGCACTGTTCATGGTGCACCCGCTCAGAGTCGAGGCGGTGGCGTGGGCCTCCGGCCAGCCATACTTGCCGTGCGCTTCTTTTCCATGCTGGCGGTTCTCGCTTATCTCCAGGCGTTCGAGACCGGGTTTAGACCCGCGGTGGGGTTGGCTGGCGGCCACCTTCGTGCTCTTCATCGCGGCACTGTTATCCCACGCGTTAGCGGTGAGCCTGCCGGTAGTGCTCGTGATCCTGGACGTCTACCCTCTTCGACGATTCGGGAGCGGCCCCGGGCAATGGTTTGGCCCAGCGGCGCGGAGCGTGGCGGGAGAAGGTCCCGTTGATCATCGTGAGCCTGATCTTCATGGGCCTGGCCGTCGCGGCCAAGCCGCAAACCTGGGGCTCCATTGAGCGTTACGACGTCTCTCAGCGCGCTTTGCCCAGGCATGCTATGGGATCTGGTTTTACATCTTGAAGACGGTGTTGCCGCTCGACTTGATCGCGTTCAATCCGTTACCTGAGAAGATCGACTGGCTGGCCCCCCAGTTCCTGTTCAGCATCGTCGGGACGCTGGCGATCAGTGCCGGCTTATTCCTGCTGCACCGGCGCTGGCCCGGACTGCTTGCGGCCTGGCTTGCGTACCTCGTGATCCTGGCACCCAACTCGGGCATCATCCGGATCACCGGCCAGATCACAGCGGACCGGTACAGCTATCTGTCCATGCTAGGCTGGGTGAGCGTGGCGGCCGCTTGTTTTTGCAGGATCGACCAAACGTCGTCGCGATGGCGACCCGCGGCCTTCATCGCGCTTTCATCGGAGCGTTCTCTGTCTGGTCCCCACGACGTGGAACCAGTGCCGGACCTGGCACGACTCGAAGACCTTGTGGACCCATGTACTGGCGCACGGGGCCGGCTCTAGCTCGTTGGCACACTACAACCTCGGCCTCGCACTCTATAATAGTGGGAATTTGGAGGCCGCGAGGGCAGTACGCCGAAGCCCTGCGGCTCGATCCCACGGACTTCGTACACAACAACCTGGCGGTCGTCCTGTCCCGCCAGGGGAACCTCGAGGAGGCGGCGGCTCATTACATTGAGGCCTTGCGGCTCAATCCCGACTTCCTCGACGCACATTACAACCTGGGAATGATCCGCTCTCGCCAGGGTCGGTTCGAGGAAGCGGCGAGTCATTATTCGGAGGCCCTGCGACTCAATCCCGGCTTCGCCAGTGCACACAACAACCTGGGGATTGACCTCTCCCGTCAGGGAAAACTCGCCGAGGCGGCGGCTCACTACACCGTGGCGCTGCGGCTCAATCCCTATCGCGTCGATACACACACCAACCTTGGAATCAGTCTCTCCCGCCAGGGGAAGTTTGAGGCGGCAGCGGCTCATTTTACCGAGGCCCTGCGGCTCAATCCTGGCTACACGGAGGCGCGGATAAACCTGGAAGCCGACCGCGCCCGTCAGAGGAAGCTCTGAAAGCTCGTGGTTGATTCGCAATCGCGCGGACGGCCCCGAAAGGACCAGTAGAGCCGTACATGAAAACCGGTTCAACGCCCAAAAGCACCTCCCTGGTCAAGGCCCAGAGTTCCACCCGAACACGGCAGCCACTGCCGGGCTGGGACTGGTGCATCGGGCTAGTTGCGATCGCACTCGCTTTGATCGTCTTCACCGCGTTCATCCCCGCCCTGGACAACGGCTTCGTCAACTGGGACGACGATGAAAACTTCCTCGACAATCCCTATTACCGTGGGCTGGGAGTGGCCCAGATGAAGTGGGCCTGGAGTACGTTCAGGCTCGGGGTTTACCAACCACTGGCCTGGATCCTCTTCGAGGCCCAATATGTCTTTTGGAAACTTGACCCGCGCGGTTACCACCTGACCAGTATGATCCTTCATGCCGCCAACGCGGTCGTCCTGTATCTCTTGACGGTAACCGTGCTCGTCCGGTGCCAGACGGATCTGTGGCGCAGAAATCCGTGGACGTGCGCCTGGGGGCTGGCCTCGCGATTGCGCTGTTCGCGGTGCACCCGCTACGAGTCGAGGCAGTGGCTTGGGCATCCTGCCAGCCGTACTTGCCGTGCACCTTCTTTTCCATGCTCGCCGTTCTAGCCTACCTTCGCGCCTGCGACAGAGGTATCGCCTCGCGGCGCATTTGGCTGGCCGCGGCGTTTGTGTTCTTCGTCGCGGCCCTGTTCTCCCATGCAATCGCCGTCAGCCTGCCGGCCGTACTCATGATTTTGGACGTCTACCCTCTACGGCGATTTTGGGATAGCCCCGGCCGATGGTTTGATGAAGCGGCGCGGAACGCGTTGCGGGAGAAAGTCCCGTTTATCCTGACGAGTGTCGTCTTCGTGGGACTGGCCATCGCGGCGAGGAAGCAAGGCGCAGTTCTCACCCGACCATTCCGCCGCTGCCGTGCGCATCGCCCGGGCGTGCTACGGGACCTGGTTCTACGTCCTCAAGACGCTGCTACCGCTGGACCTGGTTGCGGTATACCCGTTGCCCCGGGAGATCAACTGGCTCGCATCTCCATTCTTGCCGAGCATCCTCGCGACACTCGCGATGAGCGTTGGCCTGATTCTCCTGCGCAGGCGTTGGCCGGGACTTCTGGCGGCCTGGCTGAGTTATCTCGTGATCCTGGTGCCCAACTCGGGCATCGTGCAGTTCAGCAACCAGATTGCCGCGGATCGGTACAGTTATCTGGCGATGATGGGCCTGGTGATTGCACTTGCCGCCTGTTTTTGCCGTGTCGGGCAGACGTCATCGCGGCCGCGGCCCCCCGCGATGGGGATCATTGCCGTCGGTCTGGCGGCGGTTCCGGTCCTGGTCCTCATGACCAGGGACCAGTGCCGGACCTGGCGCGACACGCACACGTTGTGGACCCATGCACTGTTCTGTTGGGGCGGCTCGAACGCGAGGGCTCACTTCAACCTGGGACATTACCAGTTCCGCCGCGGCAACATCGAAGCGGCGACGGCTCATTACACCGAGGCGCTGCGGCTCGATCCCGGCGACGTCGATGTTCACAACAACTTGGGGGTTGTCCTGGCCCGCGCCGGGAAGTATGCGGAGGCGGCGACTCAGTACGCCGCTGCCGTGCGGCTCAATCCCGCCGACATTGCCGCTCATTATAACCTCGGAGTCGCCTTGTATCGCCAGGGAAAGGATGCGGAGGCGGCGACTCAGTACACCGAGGTCCTGCGCCGCGATCCCCGATCCGTCGACGCACACTTCAACCTGGGAGTCGTCTTCTCCCGCCAGCGGAAGTATGCGGAGGCGGAGGCTCACTACCTCGAGGCCCTGCGGCTCAATCCTGGCCTCGACGAGGCGCGGAAAAACCTGAAAGCAGACCGCGCCAGGCAATGGAAGCGTGAGGAGCCGGTGGTTCACTAGCCTGGATCTCCGGCCGTTCAACGCATGTCGCACAGAGGGCCGAATTCGTTATAGTGTGCTGAACAAGGGCATCACCTCCGGGGCAGCGGGGCAACGATGAAGAATCGAGTCAAGTTCGTCGTCAAGGCTGGCCTGGCGTTCGGCCTGATGGTCGCACTTGCGGTCGGTGCCTGTGTCGCGCTGATCGATATGAATTCCAGCCGGGAACGAGTCAGCCGATCGCAGTCTGCCCGGCGGCCACCGCGGCGAAAGGCGACCCACCAGGCGTGGAACCGGCGGGAAGATGGGTCGCCCATGCTATACGGCGACGGCTGGTTCGATGACAGCGGCTATTTTTTCGCCGTCCTTTTCAATGGCGAGGTGGCTGATCCTGGCTCGCTCGAGCAAGTCGGGACCGCCGTCGCCGGGCGGGCCCGCCGGGGCCTCAAATATCTTCATGGCGTCATGGCTGACGTGCCCCGCGACGACCCGACAGCGCCCCAGCAGATCGTGCGGTTGCACCTGTCGATCGGGGGACTGCACATGTACGAGGGCGATTTTGACGCCGCCGAGCGGGAGTTCGAGGCCGCGCGCGATGGCGAGCCCGATCGACGATGACCTCGTGCGCGCGAATTACGAAGCATTGTTGGGAATGGTCGCACTCCGGCGTGGCGAGGTTGAAAACTGCGTCGCGTGCCGCAACGAGGCGAGCTGCCTCTTTCCACTGGCTGCCGAGGCGATTCACCGCCGGCCGAGCGGGTCGAGAGAGGCGATCCAGCGGTTCACTACTTACCTCGATAAGCGGCCCGAGGACATGGGTGTCGCTGGCTCTTGAACGTCGCCGCCATGACGCTGGGCGAATATCCCGACAAGATTCCCGCGAAGTACTTGATCCCCCTCGGGCCATTTCAGTCTCGAATCGACCTGGGCCGGTTTCCCAACGTCGCCGCCCGATCGGCCTCGATCCGGCGGAAACATGGCCGGCGGCAGCGTTCTCGACGACTTCAATGGCGATGGCCTGATCGACGTCTTTACGAGCACGGCCAACCCTACGCAAGGTGCTCGCGCTGTTCGTGAACCGCGGCGACGGGACGTTTGAGGACCAATCCGAGAAGGCCGGACTGGCAGCCCAGATCGCCGCGCTGAATTGCACCCAGGCCGATTTCGACAATGACGGCGACCTCGACGTCTACCTGATGCGCGGCGGCTGGGAAACCCCCATCCGCCCGTCGCTCCTACGCAACGACGGGAACGGGGCATTTACCGACGTGACCGAGGCCAGCGGCGTCGGTACTCCCATCGCTTCACAGTCGGCCGCCTGGGGCGACTACGACAATGATGGCGACCTGGACCTCTTCGTGGCAGGCGAGTATCTACCCTCAAGCCGGCTTAGACGTCCCCGGCACCCATTGCCAGGACCCTGATCCGCGCAATCGATGCCGGCTCTACCGTAACAATGGGAACGGCACGTTCAGCGACGTCGCCGTCGCGGCGGGCGTGGTCAACGAGCGTAGGGCCAAAGGAGCGGCCTGGGGCGATTACGACGGTGATGGCCGACCTGACCTTTACGTCTCGAACTCGGGCCAGGACAACCGCCTCTACCACAACAATGGCGACGGGACCTTCACCGACCTTGCCCGGAACTCGGAGTCACCGAGCCGATCGATAGCTTTTCGTGCTGGTTTTTCGATTACGACAACGACGGCCGCCAAGACCTGTTCGTTAACGGCTTCAAAGCAACCCTGGCCGACGCCATCCGCAGCCATCTCGGCCAGCCGGCACAGGGGGAACGACCCCGGCTCTATCACAACGAGGGATCTTCCGGTTTCCGCGACGTGACCAGGGAGGCCGGGCTGGACCGAGTCCTCCTGGTCATGGGCTCTAACTTTGGTGACATCGACAACGACGGCTTCCTTGACATGTATTTGGGTACCGGCGAGCCCGCGTATTTCTACGTGGTGCCCAACGTGATGCTCAAGAACGTCGAGGGGAAGCGATTCGAGGACGTCACCACGTCAACCGGCACCGGCCACCTCCAGAAAGGGCACGGAATCTCGTTCGCCGACTATGACCGCGATGGCGACGTCGACGTCTTCTCTCGTCCGGCGGTGCAACCCCGGGGGACAAGGCGCACAACATCCTTTTTCAGAACCCGGGACATGGCAACCACTGGATCAACGTCAAGCTCATTGGCACCCGATCCAACCGCTCCGCGATCGGCGCCGAGATCCGGGTTGATCTGCCATCCGCGTCCGGCGGTCTCAGCTCGCGCTATCGTGTGATCGGCAGCGGGTCGAGTTTTGGCGGCAACAGCCTCGCAACCACGATCGGCCTGGGCCCGGCCACATCGATTCCGACGCTGGAAGTCGATTGGCCGGCCACCGGCCTCCGGCAAACTTTCCACAACGTCCCTTTGGACCAAGCGATCGAGATTACGGAGGGCCGCGACGACTGTCGGCGCATGCCCTGGTTGCCCATCTCGCATCCCGACGTCGGTCCGCCACCGCTCTCCGCCCCACCCCACTAAACAAACCGACTTTGTCGTTTCGACGGCCGAGAGGATGATTATTTTTTGGGGCCGTCGAAAGCGGCGACGACGCCTTATCTAGTAAGGGCTGACCCCGCGTCATTCGCCTGGCATGTGTATCAATATACACGATGTCCGGGGGATGTGCGCCCTGAGAATGGTCCGCTTCGGCGACTGCCCCGGACAGCGGGGCTTAGCCAGTCGTATGTGTAATGTTGACAACGGCATCGATCGAGGTGCGCCCTGCGCAGAGCCAGCGTCGCTGAGCGGATGCACCGATGGTCGTCGACAACAGCACCCGGGTAGTCGATTCGCGGAGGATACGCTTCCTGATCGCGACACTTTCTCAGGATCGATCGCCGTACTCGACGAGATTGGCCGGAATTTTCGCGGGGCGGTACGCCTTGCTCATGGTCGCCAGTCCGAGGCTCTACCCCATCGCCTGGACGATCCTGGCGCCGCGGTTTGCTTCGCGCATCGCTGCCTTTCTCGAGTGGCGCAGTGCCTGGATTTTGGCCGGCCATCGGTCTCCGGCGGACTTTCCACAACGTTCCACTGGACCAGGCCATCCAGATCACAGAGGGCCACGACGACTATCGAGTCTTGTGATCCACTGAGGAAATGCCTCGTGAGCACGACCACTTCGGCGGATCGACGCACATCCCTGGCAAGGTCTGCCTTGGCCTCAGCACGCGGACACCGGTTTGGCCCATGGGATGTACTCGTGTTATCAGCATGGTGTGGCCTGGCCGGTGGTTTGCTCGAAGTGGCTACCAGAGTCGTGTGTAGGTACGTCGATCCGACCAACCGGCTCTATATGCTGAGCCGGCACTATGTCTGGTTGGCACCCCTCTCAAGTTTATTGCTTTTTTCGGGGGTGGGGGTATTCCTGGCAATCGGAACCAAGTTTTGGCCGCGACGCGTCGCGTGGTTCTGTCCCCGCTTTATCTTCTTCTGGGCCGTTCTGCCGGCGCTCATGGTGGCAAGTCCGCTCGTCTACCCGGCGGCCTGGATAGTCCTGGCGGTGGGAATCGCGTCGGTCTTGGCATCGCTTCTCGACCGGCATGTGATCGCGGCCGGCCGCTGGCTTCGCCGGACTTTTCCCGCATTGCTGGGATTAGACTTGATCTTGGCGACGCTTGTGTTCGGGGCGGACTGGTTTAAAGAGTGGCGCGAGGCGGGCCGGCCCTTGCCGACCGCTGGTTCCCCAAACGTGCTCCTGCTCGTGATGGACACCGTGCGGGCCGATCACTTGAGTGTTTACGGCTATGAGCGTCCAACCTCTCCGACACTCGACCGTTTGTCCAGGAGGGGAATTCGCTTCGACAACGCCCGCGCGACGGCACCCTGGACCTTGGCGTCGCATGCGAGCTTTTTCAGCGGCCGCTGGCCCCACGAGCTAGACGCGGAGTGGCTGACTCCACTCCGCGGGAACTTCCCCACACTATCCGAATATCTGGGGTCGCGTGGCTATGCGACGGCGGGTTTCGTCGCCAATACACTCTATTGCTCGTATGAAACCGGCTTGGACCGAGGCTTTGCTCACTACGAGGATTACATTCTCGACGGACTCATGCCTTTGCGGATGGAGTGGCTCGTTGACCACTCCATGCAGTTCATTTCTGATTGGGGCGCTTACGTGGGGCGAACTTTCGACGTCGGCCCGTTCCGTCCCATGCGAGAATCCTGGCTCTCGTCCCTTTTCGTCGTGAATGCGTGCGAAGACGCGGGGTCGATTAATCGCCAGTTTGTAGACTGGCTAGCGCAACGTCGACAGCCCGCGCGACCCTTTTTCGCGTTCCTCAATTATTTCGATGCTCATGCTCCCTACGTGCTTCCCCGGGGAGCCGAGTACCGATTCGGACTCAAACCGCGGAGAATGACCGATTTCATGTTCCTCATCGAATACTGGGATTCGGTCGACAAGCGCAGCCTGCGTCCCGTTTACCGAAGGCTGGCCATGGACTCCTACGATAATTGCGTGGCGTATCTGGACCAGCGGTTAGGCGAATTATTTGATGAATTACAAAAACGCGGGCTGCTCGATCAAACGTTGGTCATCGTGACCTCCGATCACGGCGAAGGGTTAGGGGAGCACGAACTTTTCGACCATGGCGAGAGCCTTTACCGCAATGAAATTCGCGTGCCACTTCTGATCGCCTTGCCCGCGGGCCAGAGGTCCCCGGCGGTCGTCCGCGAGACGGTCAGCCTTCGCGACCTACCAGCGACGATCGTCGACCTTGTCGGCGTGAGGCAAGAATCGCCCTTCCCGGGCCGGTCGCTGGCGGACCTCTGGCGCAATCCATCGCCTGGATCAAGCCCGGTCGATGTCAGCGGCGCGATATCCGAACTGCCGAAGCCCAACCCTTATGATCCCAATCATGGCAGGTCGCCCGCTCATCGCGGTCCGCTGACTTCACTGGCCGAAGGTGACCTCGTCTATATCCGCAACGCGGGAGACAGGACCGAGGAGTTGTTCAATGAACGCGATGATCCCGGCGAGTTGCGCAATCTGGCCCAGGACACAGCGATGCAACCGATCTTGGATCGTTTTCGCCGGCGTCTTGATCAAATGGGGGTGAATTCTCCTGGCCGGGACGACTCGAAGTGAATTCGGCAAGATGTTAGGATCACGGTTGGACCTTCGCCGGGGTGTCGATGTTTTCGCCGGACCGGCCGAAAGATGCCCCTGGACGAGATGAACGCCAGGGCCGGAACGGTCGACACGGAAACTGCGCACCTGATCCACTGAGAGATGCCTCGTGAGCACGACCACGTCAGCGGATCGGAGCACATACCTCGCAAGGTCCGCCGTGGCCTCGTTGCAAGGACAGCGGCTTGGCCCATGGAATGTATTCGTGTTGGCGGCCTGGTGTGGCCTGGGCGGCGGATTGCTCGAAGTGGCGACGAGAGTTCTTTCCAGGTACGTCGATCCAACGAACCGGTACTACATGCTCAGCCGGCACTTCATCTGGTTGGCTCCGATATCGAGTTTATTGCTTTTTTCCGGGACGGGCTTATTCCTCGCGATCGGAACCAAGATTTGGCCGAGTCGCATCGCATGGTTCTCTCCCCGCTTCATCTGCTTCTGGGCCGTGCTGCCGGCGCTCATGGTGGCAAGCCCGCGGATCTACCCGGCCGCGTGGATCGTCGTCGCACTGGGAATCGCACTCCCTCTGGCCCGGCTGCTCGAGCGGCACGTAACCGGGTTAGGCCGTTGGCTGCTCTGGACTTTTCCCGCGTTGGCGGGATCCGTGGTGATCTTGGCAACGCTTGTCGTCGGGGCGGACTGGCTCAAAGCGTGGCGCGAAGCGAGCCGGCCCTTACCGCCTGTTGGTTCCCCCAATGTTCTCCTGGTCGTGATGGACACGGTGCGGGCCGATCGTCTGAGCATTTACGGCTACGAGCGTCCGACGACTCCGGCACTCGACCGACTGGCCAAGCGGGGAATTCGCTTTGACAACGCCCGCGCGACGGCGCCGTGGACCTTGGCGTCGCACGCGAGCCTCTTCAGCGGCCGCTGGCCCCACGAGCTGGGCGCGGACTGGCTAACTCCACTCCGCGGGAATTTCCCGACCCTATCCGAATATCTGGGGTCGCGTGGCTATGCGACAGCGGGTTTCGTCGCCAATACACTCTATTGCTCCTATGAAACCGGCCTGAACCGTGGCTTTGCTCACTACGAGGATTATCTACTCGAACGACTCATGCCTTTGCGGACGGCATGGCTCGTTGACCACGCCCTGCGGATGATTTCCGATTGGGGTGGGATTATAGGGCGAACTTTCAACGTCGGCCCGTTTCGTCCCATGCATGAGTCATGGATTCCATCGCTTTTCGTCGTGAATCCCCGCAAAGACGCCGTCGCGATTAATCACGGATTCATGAACTGGCTAGCGCGACGTCAACAGCCAGCACGACCCTTCTTTGCATTCCTCAATTATTTCGATGCTCATGCTCACTATGTACTTCCCCGAGGCCGAGTATCGCTTCGGACTCAAGCCGCGGAGAGCAACTGATTTCAGCGTCCTCATCGAATACTGGGATCTGGTCGATAAGCGGAGGCTACCTCCCGTTTATCGAAGGATGGCAATGGACTCCTACGACAATTGCGTGGCCTATCTGGACCAGCGGTTGGGCGAGTTGTTCGACGAATTACAAAGACGCGGGCTGCTCGATCAAACGTTGGTCATCGTCACCGCGGATCACGGAGAAGGGTTAGGGGAGCACGAACTTTTCGACCATGGCGAGAGTCTTTATCGCAATGAAATCCATGTGCCGCTCCTGATCGTGCCGCCCGCTCGCAATCAGTCCCCAGGAGTTGCGAGCGACACGGTCAGCCTGCGCGATCTGCCGGCGACAATCGTCGATCTGATTGGGCTCGGCGACGGAGCACCGTTTCCAGGCCGGTCGCTGGCGCGCCTGTGGCGTGATACTTCCCAACGACTTGACACGGACCCAACCGCGGAGGTGCTCTCCGAGCTACCACGGCCCAATCCGGTCGATCCGAATCAGGGCCGCTCCCCCGCGCATCGAGGACCGCTGGTTTCGCTGGCCGACGGCGACTTCGTTTATATTCGCAACGAGGGAGACGGGACCGAGGAATTCTTCAACGAACGCGACGATCCGGGCGAGTTGCGAATCTTGCCCACGACGCAGCCACTCAGACTATCGTCGAAAGTTTTCGCCGGCGCCTGGATTGGTTGAAAGCGCGTCCCTTGCAACTGGCGCCGTGACCGCCTCCCCGCGGCGTTTGTTCCGATCCGGTTCCGCGAAAAAAGGCGTTGGATCTCAATGGGGGACTCGCTCCGATGAACATAACCTCGCCTGAAATCCTGGCTCGGAGCCGCCACGCCAAACTTCCCTGACCCCGACGGCTACGATACTTCTGGCGATCTCATTCGGCCTCTGCGCGGGTTATCTCGACATTGGGATCCTGGTTTTCAAGAAATACTGTTGGAACAGCGAGGGATACTATCGGAACGCACGGGATTTCCCCTGGACGGTTCCGCTGGGCCAGGCGGTTCTAATGTTAGTTCCCGGCGTGGTGGTGGCTGCGACGAACCGGGTCTGGTCGGTTGCCATTTCGCTGACGCGCGGCGGCGTGGCTATTTGCGACGCTCGCGATCTGGTCGGCGCTCTTGAGGATGCCGCTCTATGGTGCATGCAGCTTGCTTCTGGCGATGGGATTGGGTCGCGTAATTGGCGATGCCGTCGCGGCTCACGGCTTGCGCCGCGCCAGACGCGATCGATCTTCACGACGCTCGTCGCCATCGTCGGCGTCCTCGCCGTCGTCTCGTCGGGTTGGCCGGCGATTCGCGAATACCTTACCGTGGTCAGGTTAGCCCCCGCGCCCCCGGCCGCTCGCAACGTCGTCTTGATCGTTTGGGACACGGTCCGCGCCTATAACCTGGGCCTACTACGGCTATCCGCGCAACACCACCCCCAACCTGAGACGCTGGGCACAAAGGGGCGTCACGATACGAGCTCGCCTGGCGCCTGCGCCATGGACGTACCCCTCGCACGCCTGCTTCTTTACCGGCCAGTGGCCCATGAAGCTCAATTCGCAGTGGAAGTTCACTCTCGACGCTCCGGGCCCGACTCTGGCCGAGTACCTGAGCACATGGGGCTATCAGACCGCTGGATTCGCGGCGAACACCAACTGTTGCAGTTACGAGACCGGGCTCAATCGGGGCTTCATCCATTTCGACGACTATGCGCTCGACGCCGCGGTCGCTCATTGACTCGCACGGTTGCCGGGAACTGGATCCTGAAAACATCCTGAGCTTCGGACGACTTCTACGACAAGAAGTGGATCGGCCTCCAATCCCGCGGTGCCCGGGAGATCAACGGTGCTTTCTTCAATGGCTGGGACGACGACGGCCCGATCGCCCCTTCTTCGCCTTTCTGAATTACTTCGATGCACACGAGCCGTACATACCGCCACGGGGATATGCGGGCCGCTTCGGGATCCCGCCCAAGGCACTGCGGGATTACCAATTCCTTATGGATTTCGTGGGCATCGCCAAGCACGAGCTACCGGACAGGGACGTCTTGATGGCACGCGACTGCTATGACGATTGCATCGCCTTGCTCGATGAGCAACTCGATCTTTTACTGGGCGAGCTCGAACGCCAGGGACTTCTCGAAAATACCGACGTGATCATCACCTCGGATCATGGAGAAGCATTCGGCGTTCATCGTCTGCATCGGCCATTCCTACACCGCTTCCTTCTCGAAGAAATCGGCGTCCCGCTGGTGATCCTTTCCCCGGCCGCGCCGGCGGGGCGAGTGGTAGACAGCCCTGTTAGCCTGCGCGACCTGCCGGCGACCGTGGTCGACCTGCTGGGTATGTCGGCCGCGTCGCCATTTCCAGGCCGCTCGCTGGCAGCCTTCTGGAAACTGCACCGGCGCGGTGGCCCCGCCAGGCATGGCCAGCCCTGCCTTCTCGGAACAGGCGAACGCGATCGCATTCGAAACCCAGCCTCGTCGCGACCGTAACATCCTGGGTTCCAGATGTCCTTGGTGGCCTGGGCCATCATTACGTCCGCGATGGCATGGGGGTCGAGCAGCTCTACGACCTGACGGCGGACCCGTTGGAGCAGGTGAATCTCATGGAGTCCGCATCCGGAACAGACCTGGTGGCCGTCTTCCGGAAGATGCTCCTCGATGTTCTGACCGCCAACCCAGGCTCAATCGAGGTCGAAAAGGCCTACATGGCGACCTACCGGCAATGGCTCGAAGAAATCGTTCGAGTGGATTCGTCGCCGCCACTCGCGACCGATGATCGAGTCGCGGAGGATTCAATGCGAAAATCCCCAGCCCGGCCTCACCGATGACTTGAGCACGCCTGGCTCGTTGCGTGTCGCCGCGATCGCTTGCTCCAGTTCCTTGTTCGAGTAAACGCGGAGGAGGTCGACACCTTGGCGCCGGATGGCAAACATTGGATGACCATTTCGTTCGAGCCACCAGTCCTTGGGATCGTAGATGCCCCAATTGCGCTGAAGAACGTGGCACGGATGCTTCGCGGGGTCCAGGTTCATGACTTTCACCCCCTCGGGAAAGGTGCCCCAGTGACGCAGCATGATGATGTTCAACAGGCCCAGCGGGAAGTACAGTTCCACAGGCTCTCGAATTGACTGCTGTTTGGCCCAATCAAGGAACTCGGGGCCGAGGGTCTCCCAGTAGTAAGTCTGATCAAAACCCAGCCGCTCGGCACCCTGCGGGCCTCCCACTGCCATGTTGTAGTACGAGAGGTTGTAGGGATCGTCCGCGCGATTCCCAGAACACATTCACCCATTGCCAGGGCGGCAATGATGGGTGTGACGAAGACAAGCCGTCCGTGCCGGAGAAGTTCGGCGAGGTAGCCCAATCCCAATCCCGCGAGGACCGATAAACTGGCGATACTGGGCAAGATGAGTCGCTCCATGTCGTGACCCGGCCGCACTGGGCAGAGCCCTGGACGATGACCAGAACCGACCAGCTCAGGACCCAGATGAGCTCATCAGGAGCGGATCGCACTCTGGCAATTGTCGATCCGATGCCTACTAAACCTAGCACGACTGCCACCACGGGAGTGGTGACGGCCGTCAATACAAGCGTGTTGTGCCAGGGTAAGCGCAAAACGATAAACTGTTCCCAGGTAAAGTGAAGTGACCGGGACCGACTTCTCGCGCGTGAGGTTCGAGACCAGGAATCGCTCGATTCCCCAGATCGGGTGCGCACCACGCGGGCTGAATCGCATAAAGTATGACGGCCGCCAGCGGGATGGCGAGGATCAAGCTTTTCGTCGCCGACAGCTTCATCGGCGGAGTGGGTGCCAAAACCCGGGGCCGGCCATTAAAGGAAATCCGCCGGAGCACGCCGCGGCCGAGCGGGATTCCCTCGTGAAAGCCCCACCACGCGAGCGGTGGAACGACGGCGAACCAGCCGGTCAACTTCGTGGCGGCCGCGAGCCCGAGAACGACGCCGAACGCGACGGCCCACCGGACCGATCGCAGGCTGTTGAGAAAAGCTGCCGCAGCCACCAGCCACAGGCAAGTGACCGGCATATCGTAGTGGGCATAGTGAGCGTGCGCGAAAGTCCGGGGCATCAGCACCAGAAGCATGGCGGCTGTCACTCCCACAAGCCGGCCATGTCGTCTCGCCAGGAACCAATAGAAGAAGCCGCACGTCGCCGCAGTGAGGGCCATTGGACCAAAGCGGTACGAGGTGAGCGGATCGAGCCAACCGCGTGCCAGGCGCCATCCTGCCAAACCGAGTAAGGCATAGAATGGCGGGTGGCCGTCGGGTTCCGTGCGGCTGAATCTCCAGTAACGCTCGATTGCTCCCGGCAGAAAGAAATCAAGCCGGTTGGTGCCTGGTGGTGGTTCAACAATCGATGTGAACCATTGGACCAGAGTCATTTCGCGATCGATCGTGAATGCCTCGTCAAAAACCAGCGAATAGTCGCGGCTGGTGGCAACAAGGCCGGAAAGCACGATACACACAATCAAAAGGGCAAGCAGAGCATCAACGAAGTTCGCTGGCGCAGAGCGCGGACGAACCGTTCCGATGGATTCCGTCATGCTGAAGCACTAAGACAAATTCGTCCGATAGAATCACTCATCACGATCCCTCCTGGCCAGGGCGTCAAAGAAGCGAGACAGGATCAGCTCACAACCCCGGATATCAGGCCGTCGGGTCTTCGCGGTGCCGTGGTTTCCAGACTAACTAGTTGCCAGGGGCCAGTCCACAAATGAACCGTGTCAATGCGCACCTTCACCACCATTACAAAGCGTGTTCTGCAATGCTAGGTGGACACAAAAATCTGAAGATATAAAATTGGCGGATCTTGTATTGACAGGAAGTCAGGGTGTCGGTTAGGACATTGTTAAGTCGGTACCTTTCTCGACGACAGACATCGGGTCGATCGCCACAAACAACATGCGTTTGAAACGTTGGGGTTGAGTAACTCTGATTGGTGCATGGTTGGCCGACCGTTGCCCGAACCGAGAGTGTTCGGGCATGCGTGCGAGTGGATCCTTGCATGATTGAATTGTGGATATTGTTGTGAGGAATCCACCGGTCGCGTCGGATACGATATCGTCTTGGCAATGAAATTCCGTACAGTGACGGATCGGTGTTTCCGGCGCTTGCCTGAAAACCGCGAGAACAAAGTGCTCCAGGCGTCGTTTCACAACCTAATTGTAGTCTTGACAGGAGAGCGCCAGCAGTGAATTTGCTCAAACGCGGAATGGTTGTCGTCGTTTTCAGCTTGGGTTTTATTGGCTTGTCCGGCTGCTCCGAGGACAACGAGACAGAGGCGCAGAAGCTGTCGAAGAATATGGGTGATCCCGGTAAGCCGAGTGAGACCGCGAAACCAGCGCTGCCGACCAACCTGCCCCCGCCGAGAAGCCAGAAAGAGTTTATGGAACGCCAACCAGATCCCGGGAAGCAGATGGGGACGAGTTACCCGGGTGCGGAGAAGAAAGGGAAGTGATTTTCGACGAGATACCAAGAAAACAGCACGCGGCGAGCATCGGCTCGATTCATTGCGCATGATTGTCATGCGATTATTTTTCCATTTGACTTTTGAGGGTACCGGCCATGATTAGAAGTCGTCGGGGATTCACCCTGATCGAGTTACTCGTGGTGATTGCCATCATTGCTGTACTCATCGCGTTACTCTTGCCAGCGGTGCAGGCGGCACGCGAAGCGGCACGGCGATCGCAATGCACGAACAATCTCAAGCAAATTGGGCTGGCGATGGCTAACTACGTTAGCGCGAACGTTGCGTTGCCGCCGAATTGCATGGATACGAACTGGACGAGCAAGACTCCGCAAGCGAACTACAGTTCGCATGTGCGCCTGCTGCCGTACATGGAGCAAACTCCTGCTTATAACGCCTGGAACTTGAACTTCGGCGCTCGCTGGAATTCGTATGCGCCATTCCAGTACGTACAGGTTCAGAAGACCGTCCTTACGATGCAGATCTCGTCACTTTTGTGCCCTTCGGACCCCTTTCCGGGCTCATCATCAACCTACGCTTTCGGCGGTCAAAACAAGCTGGTCGGGGCTTTCGAACTCATCCTCCAAATCTCGGCCTGAACCGGCGGATCAATTCCGCCGCCCGGCACCATGTCTGGGAACTGGCAGCAGAACGGGCCTGTCTACGTTCTTTCCGGCTGGGATGGTGCCGCAATCAGCCGCACGGTGACCATCAACACTTTCGTTGACGGCACGAGCATGACGGCCATCTACGCCGAATGGGTCAAGGGTCCGGGCACGGTCCCGAGCACGAACGGGCTGGGAATGGTCTACAACTCGAATGTGGGTGTGGCCACTTACCCGACCGACTATCAAGTCGCTCAGTCATTAGCGACCATCACTCCGAACAGCACCAACCAGAACTGGGGTTGGAAGGGCGAGTGGTGGGCGTTCGGCGGAACGTTTGCCTATTCGCACACGAACCTGCCTAACCGCTATGCTTTTGAATACAACGACGGCAACGGAATGATCAGCGACGGTCGATCGATGGGAACTTTGGTCAACTGCAGTTCCCTCCATCCCGGCGGCGTGAACGTGTTGTTCATGGACGGCTCGGTCCACTTCATCAAGAGCAGCGTTAGCTACCAGCCGTGGTATGCCATCGCAACTCCGTCCATGGGCGAAGTCGTAAGCGCTGACGGACTTTTTTGAGTCATGAGGTCTCGCTCGAGGCGACGGCGAACAACCGGGTTCGCCTTCGCCTTGATCTTTATTGTATTATTGGTTCTGACGGCGTGGAATCTGACACGCTCAGATTCGCTTGTACATGCGCGTGGCGCTTACTCTCGTGGCGATTTCAGTCTTTGCCTCGAGCACGCTCTCAACCATCTGCGACGACAGCCGTGGAGCCGCGAGGCCGCGCTCTACGTGGCACGCAGCTTTAGCCGGCTCGATTATGCGGAACCAGCCGAGCCCTATTTTTCGCCGCGCCGGACAATTGGCCCTGAACGACCAACAGATCCGAGCCTATGGCCTGGCGCGAGGGCCTTCATCCCCGAAGCGCGATACCCGTCTATCACGCGATTCTGGCGGACTCGCCAGAGAATGTGATCGCCCTCCGTCGACTGGCGGCGGTTGAACTCGCGCAGCATAACACGGCCGAGCTCTTGAACTTGGCGGATCGCCTTTGCCGCGTTCCCAAGGGCGCCGTCATCGGTCAGACGCTCTTGGGGGTTGTCTATCATAATGACGACAACCCTCAGCGTGCCATTACTTGCTTTGAACGCGTCCTGGAACAAGACCCGGAACTACGTGAGATGCCATTGTCACGTCGCTTGTTCTGGAATCACCTGTCGGAAGACTTGATCACAAGTGGTCGTATCGATGACGCGAGCGCCATCTGACCAAGGCCCTCGCGGATGCTCCTGACGCCGAACTGATGGACCGGCTAGGGCAAATTCATCTCCTTCAGGGACAGATGGATGATGCCGATCGGTGCTTCCGGCAAGCATTGGAGTGGGAACCGGGTAACTTCAAACCCTACGTGGGCCTTTCGAGAATCGCTCTCCAGCGTCAACACCGGGAAGAGGCCCTGAGGTACCTGAAACAGGCGAACCAGCCTGCGCCGCTCGAATACAGTGTCCTGTACAGCTTGGCCGCGATTTATCGGCTTCTAGGCCAGCCGGCCGACGCAGCCCGTGTTGAAGAGACGCTCACGCAACTACGCGAAAAACCGGCTACGTCTTCTTCGGGGGCAAATCGTACCTGGCCCCATTACGCACTTTAACCGGTGCAATTCAGGTCATCGCGGTCTCAACGAGGAGAATGAGTTGACGAAGAGATCGGTGCGGCATGCACTTCATACAAGTTAGCCATGCCTGGTCTGCCTTTCTTGCGGTAGTAATCGGCAAGAAGTCGATTCATCGCGGGATGAGATGGATCGGATTGAAGCACCAGATCCGCCCATTCGACCGCCTCGTCCTCGCGACCGTGATCCATAAGCCAGCGCGCGGCCTCGCCGCGGAGTTGGGGGTTTAGGGGTTCGCGGACCAATTCATGGCTAAGGTGGTCGAAGTGCTTCTGCTCAGCATCGAGACGCTCGATCGTCTGGCGCTCAGACTCGGCCTCGGCCTTTTTTCCTGTTCTCGCGAGAGCCAGCATCCGCTGATACCGACTCGCGTGGTGGAACGGGTCGGCTTTGAGCGCCTGATCGAAGTATTGAATCGCCGTCTCGAAGCGGCCCTGACGCTGCTCAATTTCCCCGCGGGTCGCCAGGGCCTTGGGATCGTTCGGTGCTAACGCCAAAGACTGATCAAGCAGATTGATCGCCCTACCAACGTCACCCATTTCCAGTGCGTTCACTCCCGCACCCGTGTAGCCCACCGGATCTCCAGCGTTGCGTGCCAGGTATTGGTTGTACTCAGAGGCTGCCTCGGCATTGAGGTGGCAGATGCGTAGCTCTTCGGCAAGGCCAAGTCGCACGCGGTCCAGGCTCGGGTCGCGATCCAGTGCCGCATGATAATGAGCAATGATGACCTCATGCGCCGCCTCGATCCGCGGGTCAATCTCGGTTTGCAACAGGTACGGGCGGGCATCGTCGGGTACGTCTTGTATCCAACGATCGAGAACCGCGGCAGCCTCACCCAACCGAAACGATCCCAGGTAAAGCCGGGCGAGTGCCCCCGCGACCTCGGGATCGGCATTAGGTGAGCCGTCAAACGCTTGACGCAAGAGTGGCTCGGCCTCGGCTGGTTGGTTAACCCGAGCTAAGAGTAGCCCCCTCAGGCGAGTCAAAGGCGCGCGGTTGTAACCAAGCTCCAGTGCGCGTGCCAGTTCCTGGTCGACGGTCGAAAGGTCGTTTCGCCGCCCACGCGATCCGTGCCTTGAGGAAATGAGCATGGGCCGACTGGGGCGAAGATGTCAGCCAACTCTCCACTGCGGTCGAGGCTTGGTCAAGGCGTCCTTCCGCCAGTGCGCGAACAATCAGTAGCCCACGATTTGCCGATATACCCTTGCATAGCCACAGTCCGGCCGCGCTCGCCAGCACGAACAGCGAAATCGCAGCGATGATTATCTGCCTCCGGTGGGTCGAACCGACCAGGGACGTGCTTGGTGGCGGCATCGAACTGATCGGTCCTTCCGAGATGCTGCGTAATTCGGCCGACATAGTTGGAAGATGACGTTTTTCAGCCCCGCGAACAAGAGCCAATCCGGAAGCGAGGTGTTCTCAGCTTGAGCAGCGATGAAATGCCGACAATACTGACATGATGACCTTAAGTCTTCGCAACCGGAACCTGATCGTTGCGGCGGTGGTGTTCAGCGTCGGTGCAATCGCCACGTTGGCCGCTCGGCGGCTCGCTCCGCGCGACTCCAAGCCTTGCTCAGGTCCGAGCTCTGGCTCGGGCCGGACAATTCAGTCACGCGCAGACACTCTTGGACCGATATCTCCAAGACCACCCCGAGAATAAACAAGCTCATCTGCTTATGGCTCAACTCACCACGGAACCGGTCAATGCCCAGCCGGGCATCGCCCTCGAACAGATCGCGACAATTCAGACGACAACTCCCAGGCAGACCGCGAAGATCAAATTCCTCGAAGGTAAGGCCCAGTATCAACAGGGACGCTACGATCTGGCGGAGGATTGTTGGACCGAGGCACTGCGCTAATCCGATGGTGCCCGAAGCGGGATGGGTGTTAATCGACCTGCTGGACAAGGAGGGCCGCCAGGATGAAGCGCATTGCCTGGGTATGCGGCTGCATGCGATCGAACCAGACCCTCGCGATCGGGTAAAGATCCTCCTTGAGATGTCTCGACTCGACATCGAAACCCCGGACCCAGTGTCGCAGGTTCCGCTGTTTGAGCCCCTGGTGAAGCAGCACCCTGAAAACCTACCACTGGCGGTGACCCTGGGGCTGGCCCTGATTCGAGTCAATCGTTGCGACGACGGAATTCAGATTCTCCACGAAGCCCTGAGACGGCATCCCGACTCGGTAAAGGCCTGGGACGCCTGGCTGACTGGGTTATTTCAAGCATCGGAGACCGAACGGCTGGCCCAGGAGTTTGGTCACCTGCCCAAGGCGCTGGCAACCACTCCTCAGTTCGCCAAGCATGAAGGGATGATCGCTCAAATTGCCAAGAACTGGCAAACGGCGGCGAAGGCCTTCGGCCGCGCCTTCGCTTTCGAGCCCTACAATTGGGGTGTATGTTACCGGCTTCGCTTCGTACTCCGGCAGGCCGGAGATACGGCGGAGTACAAGCGCATCAGCCAAATCTACGAGGCTTACAAAATCGCATACAAAGAAATGCGTGGGTCCTTCTACGAAAGGTTTGAGCCCGGGGAGACGGCGAGCTTTCCAGCACAAGATTTTACCCAGGAGCGAGGGGCCTACTACGAGACGCTGGCGATCAAGACACTCGGTGTAAAGCCTCACCCCAAACTGTACCAGCGACTTGCTAACCTGCGTGAGACGATGGGCCGGCTCGATGAGGCCCAGGCCTGGCACCGGCTGGTGCTTCGCGACTCTCCCGATGATGTGGTCAGCCTGGCGGCTTTGAAGCGGCTCAAGTAGCATGGAAACCATCGGCGCAACTGATGCGCCCCGCCTCGAGGCTCAGGCATTTACGTGTTGTGAATACAATGTCCAAGGTTGCCGCCCCAAGTGAACGCCCTCACACATCAGCCGTCGTGCCGATCATGGTGGCGCGGCGCCGAACGGGCTCTTTGATAGGAAAGTTAGCTGGACTGTGCGTGATTGTGAGCCTGGGGGGTTTCAACTCGTGGTGGTACTGGCGCGATACTCGTCCCCTGCCCGACATCCGCATGGTCTCGAACTGGATGCAAGGCGAGCGGTATGGCCAGGCCGAACCGATCTTGCGTGAACACTTGCGAAGATCGCCTTATGCCGCCGATGCGCGGATGATGCTCGCGCGGGCGTTGGCTGGTCGTGGCGACTTTCTGGATTGCGCCCGGCAGTTACACGACGTTCCATTCTGGTCGCCGATGAAAGCCGAGGCACTTTACCGCGAAGGTCAGTCGTACATCAAGATCGATCGAGCGAAGGATGCCGAGGCATCCTGGCTAGAGTTGATCAAGGACGACCCATTGCATCCAGTTCCCTCCGATCTCTTTCAGGATGCCTGTCAGGAACTGCTGAAGATCTATGCAATAGAAAACCGCTGGGAAGATGCGTACCCGGTGATGTGGAAGGCTTACGACCAAGCCTCGCCCGTCGATCAGCCGGCCCTGTTGGCCATGCGAATGCGACCGGAACTGGAGCGGGTCGCCCCCAAGGAGTCGATCGTAGTCATCAGACGCTATGTCGCGGCCGCGGCCAACGACTGGGAGGCGCTCCGCGCCTTGGCTCACGCCGAACTTGCCCTGGGCCTTCCCACCGAGGCCGCGCGTCACTTTCAGGAATGTTTGAAGGGCCGGCCCGATGATGTCCGGGCCTGGCGCGACTATCTTGCCATGCTTCTGGAACAGGGAGAGGTCGACTCCTTCCTTGCCGCTTTGGAACTGGCCCCAAAATCGGCCGATGCCGAATCTGAGACCTGGATGTTCCGTGGCGTAGCCCGCGAGAAAGCCAAAGAATGGAAAGCCGCGTCCGAGAACTTTCGGAAGGCGATCGACTTGAACCCGACGGTACCCAAGTACTATTACCGGCTGGCGATGGCCGAGGAGCGCCTTGGACTTCGTACACAGGCCCTAGCCCATCTTGAGCGGACGAAAGCAATGAACGAGGCGCGCGCCCGATTGCCCTCTGCCTATGCCGATTTCTTCGCTGCCCGGCAGCCGGGCCAGACCGGCGTACCGGATCTGCCGGCCGCGTGCCGGCGTCTCGCCTCAATTTGCGAGACGATGGGCTGGTCCCGTGTCGCACACGCCTGGAATCGCCTGGCGATCTCTCCATGAGGTATCTCTCGCTCGTACGAAGCCGCACCATGTCGAATATCGAGACGCGAGGCCGATCGCCAGGTATGATCGCGATCGCGACGGTCCTGGCTGCGATCGGTCTCCGTTGGGCCTGGACTCGCCCGCCCGCTGACCCTCTCGAGCAAGGGTTTGCCGCTTATGCGCGAGGCGAATGGCAAGAGGCTGCTCGGATAGCCCGCGAGCGGCTCAAAGCCAGCGCGGACAATCCCACCGCCTTGCGGCTCATGGCGCGGGCGTCGGTCCGCCTGGGTCGAACCGCGGGGCGCTTGCGCTCTTCAATCGACTTGGGCCAGAAGCCCTGCTGCCTGATGACTTGTACCTGCTGGGAGTCGCGCTCAAACAGGACGGCAACGCCAAAGGAGCCGTACAGGTCTGGGAACAAGCACGGGCCGCGGAACCCAAGCATCCGGAGACGCTTTTCGAGCTGACCCGCGTCTACATTGGGGCCGGTAGGCTCCTTGCCGCGACCGAGACCGGACGCGTTCTGGCGCTCTGTCCGGGCTGGCGAGCTTCGCGCCGATTCGCTGCTCGGGGCGATCCAGGCCGAACTCAACGATCCGCTCGGCGCCGTCGCGCTCTGGCAGCGGGCCCTCGATCATGACGAGACGGAGCGACGGGCGCCTCCATGCCGGCGGTGCTGCATAAGGAGATCGCCTCCGCTTTCTTGCAAGCTGGGCGGCCAGACGATGCTCTGGCCTACTTGCAGCGCCCTCCGGCCGTGAAGCCAACCTCCGAGCGCTACTGGCTGCTGAGCCGTGCGCACCTGCAAGAGCGGTCGATGACCGCCGCACTGGCCGCCTGGAAGCAGGCCGGCTCGTTCCGCGACGACAATCCGCTCCGCCTCGAGCCCGCTCCGTTTGTCGGCTCCCAGGTGCTGCGCCGACTGTCACCGCGCCACCTTCCAGGCTCAGCAAAGCTCGCGGCATGCCCGGACCTTCTTTCGCGCCTCTGAACTTGGCAAACTGAACCTGCCCGCCTCGACGTTTGTCGAGCCAGCCCAACCGAAGGTCTCGCACACGCTGCGGCGGACTGACGGTGACCGACTAGAACAGGAGACTCACGCCGGGGGCCAGGTGTTTCGCGCCGTCGTCGAGTATGCCTTCGGCTCGGGAGATCGCGGTCTGACGCTGGTTGGACGCGACGAACACGGCCAGGACCAAGAGTTGCGGCTGTCCCATTATCGCGACGAAGGCCATTCGTTCTGGGACGTGACCTCCGGTCATCCTGTCCACCCTACGCAAATCGCGGAGAACCTGGGACAGGCCTTAACGGCCGACGCTGTCCGCCGGTGCTTCCTCTGTCACGTCACCAACCCCTGGGCGGTGCTCAAAGAGACCGGACCGGGAGCGAACGACCACGGGATCGGCTGTGAGAAATGTCATGGTCCGGGCGGGAACCACTTGGTGGCGGTCGCTAGCAAGTTTCCCGACCTCGCAATCGCCCGGCCTTCGCTCGCATCGGGCACACCCGTCGTGAACTTGTGCGGTCAGTGTCACAGCCCACTCGGGACGACCGTCTCACGAGACGATCCCACTGCCGTCCGCTTTCAGGCAACCACGCTCACCTGGAGCCGCTGTTTCACCGAAGGCAACGACGTCGCTCGACTGCACGACTTGCCATGACCCACATCGAAATGCCTCAAGATCAACTAATGAATATGAATCGAAATGTCTCTCGTGCCACGCCACCGAAAGTCACTCCGACCAGTCACAAGAGCCAGGACGAAAGACCACCACCGCCGAGACGATGAAGCGATCCATCTGTCCGGTAAACGCGGCCCGGGGCTGTATCGGTTGCCACATGCCAGCCGTCAAGGATGTCGTCCCCCACTCGACGTTTACCGACCATTTCATTCGGGTGCACCGCGACTGATCGGCAACCCATTCGTCGTCAATGATTGAACAAGAACGCCGGGCTGTTGATCAGGGCCCAGGTAATATCCTGGGCGGCGGTGAGCCGCCGAACGGCCGCTTGCTGGACGCTCATCTCCAGATCGTGCCGCAGCCCAACGAGAGCCTGGTCGGGCTGAACCGGCCGCTGGGCGAACGCGAGCTGATCGCGCAGCGCTTTCAGCTTGGGATCGATCGGCAAGGGCGCCTTGCTCGCGGTGAGCGCGTCGATCTTCGACCGCAGGTCGGCGTCGATGACGCGGAAATAGCTCATCGAGCACGTTCTTCTGAGCCTCGGTCCGCACCTCAGGCGCGGTGGCCAGGATCGCGCGGAAGTCTTCCGGCAGGCTGAGGCCGACCGGCTTGGGGCCGCGTGTGACCGATAAGCGGAACCGGCCGAGCGTCCATGCGTTACTGAACTTGTGATGCATCTTGAACGTCAGCACGGTACCGCCGGCGCCGCCGATTGGCTCGGTGGTCTCGAACGTCGCCCAGTGGATCACGCCCGTGGCCGGCGACACGGCCCAGCCGTTCCCCGGGTCGTTGGCGCTGCCGTCAATCGCCTTCGCCACCTCGAGCGTTGCCTGGCTGAAATCAGCCAGAGCGTTCGCGAGCTTGACGGGCTTGGCCTGTTTCGGGTCGGCCTTGGGGGCCGCTGTCAGCTCGAGCTCGTTGAGCACGAAGTTGCCGTCGGTCGCGCGGCCGGGCCCCTTGTTGGGGAACCGGCTGTCGGTCAGAACCTCGAGCCGCAGGCCGGTGATCCCGGTCAGTTCGGTCTCGGCCGAGATCGTCACGACGCCGTTCTTGTTGGGGCCGGAGACGACGATCGAGCCATCCGGCTCCTTGGTGAAGGTCGAGCGATTGGTGGCGCTCGATGGTCTTGGGCTCGAGAACCAGCCAGCGATTGACGATCGACGGCGCCTTCTCCTTTTCCCAGTCGGCCATCTTCTTGGCGAGTGCCGTCGTCTCGTACGCCTTGAGGTCGGCCTCGAGCTTGGCGGTCGTCTCGGCCTTCTTGCGCTCGTGCTTCGGCGAGCTTGGGCGCCTGCTCTTTCTCGTAGGCGGCGAGGGCGGCCTGGCCGCGGCGATGGCTGCCTGGCGCTGGCGCTCGAGCGCGGGCCGCTTCAGGGCAAACTCGCATCTCGCGCTTGCCCAGCTCCTCGGCCATCCGGCGGTGGTCATCATCGACGGCCTGCATGTCCTTGCGGCAGGTCTCGACCTCCGCGGCCGTCGCCGGCCGGTTGAGAATCCTCATGAACAGCTCGTCGATCAACTTGAGCGTCATCGCCCTGCGTGTTCACCAGCCTGGTCAGCTCGTTGCCGGGGTCGGCGATGGCGTCGCCCAGGGTCGGACCGCTGACCAGGGCCATGATCGGCCCGAGCTGCAAGCCGCTGGACCGCTCGCATTCGCAGGCGCTTTCGCGGGCGGGACGGCCGAACGTCGTCAGGAAGCCGCTGGGCAGCTCCACGCCCGAGTCGGGCAAGGCGGCCGCGCGCGTTCCCGGCCGCGACGCCCGGGAACTTCGAGGCCGAGCCCGTGACCCGGTACACCGCGTCGAGCAACACCTCGGCCGGCAGCCGGCGGGCCATCGCATGCGAGTAGTTGACCTTGTCGTCGGCGTTCCACTTGTTCGTCTCGACCGACAACTGATAGGTCCGCGACTTGCAGATCAGCCGCATGACGTGCCGCACGTCGAAGCCGCTCTGAATGAACTCCTGGGTCAGGTAGTCGAGCAGCTCGGGATTGCTCGGCGGGTTGCCCGCGCAGATGTCGTCGAGCGGCTCGATGATCCCGACGCCCGAACAGGTAGCCCCAGAGCCGGTTGACGTAGCTCCTGGCGAAGTAGGGGTTGTCTTTCGAGGTCAGCCACTCGGACAGCTCGAGCACGCCGCGGCGCCGCCGGCGGCCGGCTTGGCATAGGCGATGCGAATACGGGAAACTTGGGCGCGGCCACCTTCTTGGTCCGGTCGTGAATCACTTCGCCCTTGCCCGTGTCGGCGACGACCTCGAAGAGCGGCTTGGGCGCCTCGACGTCGGTGCCGCCGATCATCCGCCCCTTGCTGGCCGGGTCGGCACTGAGGCCGACCTGCGCGAAGTACGCGGCCGTCTGGTAATACTGGTCCTGCGTCCAGCGCTCGAACGGATGGTCGTGGCACTTGTTGCAGTTGAACCGGACCGCCAGGAAGAGCTGGGTCGTGTTCTCCATGGTCGCCGCCGGATCGCGGAGGATCTTGAAATACGCCGCCGGCGGGTTCTCCCGATTCGAGCCGTTGGCCGTCATGATCGCGCGGACGAACTTGTCGTAGGGCGTGTTGGCGGCGACCTGCGTCGCGGATCCAGTTGCGGAAGGCCACCGCGCCCTCGACGCCCAGGAACTTGCGATTGACCTGCAGCAGGTCGGCCCACTTGTTGGTCCAGTACTCGACGAAGTCGGGGTTGCCGATCAGGCGATCGACCAGCTCGTCGCGCTTGACGCGGCTGTCGCGGGAGTCGGCCAGAAACTTGCGGACGTCGTCGGCCGTCGGGGGCAGTCCCGTCAGGTCGAGATGAACCCGGCGGAGAAACTCGGCGTCGGTGCAGAGCCCGGAAGGAAGGATCTTCATCCGCTTCCACTTGGCGGCGACCAGCTCGTCGATCTTGCCGTAAGTCGGCGGTTCGGTCCAGACAAAGCCGCTGCGGTCGCCCATGACGGTCAGCGTCGTGGAGGCATAGTTCCCCTCGAACCGTGCCAGGATCGGCGCCTCGCCGCGGCGCACCGCCGTGATCAGCCCGGCCGTGCCGGCCACGGCGACCTCGGAGTTGGCACTCTCCAGGAATGCCTCGCGGCTGACGTCGCGAACCTCGCCGTTGGCGTAAGTCGCCAGCACGCGGAGCTGCTGCTTCGCGCCGATTCGCTGAACGACCGGGTTGACGGGAAAGACCGCGATCTTGGTCACGCGCGGCGTCGTCAAGTCGAGCTTGGCACCGTCGGCGATCCATGAGCGCATGATTTCGTAGTACGGCTCGCCCGGCTGCATCAAGGCGCCGCCCACGTGGGGAACCGCCCCGGTGGGCTTGAGCAACATCATGCTGTCTGTCGGGCGACGCGAGGTTGATATGCCGCGCGGCCTGGTCGTCGGTCAATGCCCGCACGTCGAAGATCGGGTCGTAGCCGCGCAGCGACAGCTTGAAGCCGTTCTTCCCCTGGGCCGAACCGTGGCAGGTCCCCGCGTTGCAGCCCAGCCGCGACAAGACCGGCGCGACATCATGCACGAAATCGACATGAACCGGCGTATTCAGCCCCAGCACCGTCACCGGCACCGTCGCGGTCTTGCCCGCCAGGCGAACGGTCAGCGTCCCCTTGCCGTCGGCCCTGGGCCGGATCAGCCCGGAGCGCGACACCTCGACGATTGCCGCGTCGAGAGCGACGAGCTCGACCATCCGGGTCACGTCGATCGTTTCGCCGGTGGCCAGCTTGCCTGTCACCAGAAGCTGAACATAGGCAAACCGATTGCTCAGCCGGATCTCCCTGGGCAAAACCTCCAGCGACGCCAGGCTGGCACCCTTGGGCAGGACCTCGGTCTCGACCGGTCTCCTCCTGCTTGGGCGGGATGGCGGTGACCGGCGCGTTCTGGGCCACCGAGGAAGGTCTTGACCGGCGACCGGGGCGAACTCCTTGACCAGCGAGCCGGTCTCGGGGTTGATCAGCCGCACCAGCCCGTCGCGCGCCGGCGGCGGCCAGAACCTTGCCGTCGGGCCGAAACGCGACGGCGTAAATCCCGCCCTGCGGCGACCTTGATATTGGCGATCTGCTTGACCCCTTCCTTGTGGTACTTGTCGAGCTCGGCGGCTTCCGCGGCCGAGCGGGACGTCACGACCTTCTCGTTGATCGCCTTGATCTTGGGTGGCAGTGACGTGTCGAACTCGTAGCCGTAAACGCTCGACCTCGCCCTTGCCGTCCAGGCTGCTGCCGGCGGCGATCCGCTTGCCGTCGTTGCTGACCGCGACGCTGTAGACCCGGCCCGGCAACGGGGGGAACTCGCGGATCAAGTTGGAGTCGTCGCCGATCACGCGGACCGTCTGGCGAAACACCCGGTAGAGCTTGGGCTCGCCGTCGGAGCCGCCGATCACGATCTCGTCACGCTTGGGGTGCCGGGCGACGGCGCCCAAGCCCCCCTTGAGTGCGCCGGGAGTGATCGACGTGATGTTGTCGACGAACCGCTGGGTTGCCACCTCGGTCAGCTTGGCGGCCATGTCGCGGCCGACCGAGATCAGGTGCGAGCCGTCGGCCGAGAACACGGTGTCGAGGGCCCAGTCGTTGTGCGAGCCCGATGAACAGCACCTGCTCGCCCGGTCTTGGCGTCGATCGCCCGGACCGTGTTGTCGGCGCAGCCGAACGCGATCTTGGTGCCGTCGGGAGACCAGCTCACGCCGTAGACCGTGTCGTAAGTGACCGGCACCGAGAGCGCCAGCTTGCGCTTGGCCACGTCCCAGACCTGCACTTCGCCCATTCGGGCGGGCCGCCCGCCGGTGACGGCCAGCTTCTTGCCGTCCGGCGAAAACGCCAGCGACTCGACGCGCTCGGACAGTCCGACCAGCCGGCCGACCAGCTCGGAGCCGTCCGCCTTCCAGAGCAAGACCTCATGAAACCCGGCAACGGCCAGCAGCGATCCATCCGGCGAGAACGCCAGGGCCGGGATCACGGGCAGCCGGGTATACTCCGGCGGATGTTCCATGTCGTACCGGGCCTGGGCGTTCCGCGGCGTGTCGTCGCTCGCCCCCTGGGCAATCCAGCGCGTGATCAGCTCGATCTCACCGGCCGAAAGCGGCGGCTTGTTCTGGGGCATCTCGGCCTTGCCGTCCTTGCCGGGCGTGATCTGCTCGACGAGATGGCTCTCCGCCGGCTTGCCGGGAACGATCGCCGGCATCGTCGCTCTCGCCCCCCTTGAGCAAGCGGTCGAACGCCGTCATCACGTAGCCGCCCCCCGCCTTGGCGGGCTGGTGGCACCCCTGGCATTGCGCCTGAAAGATCGGGCGAATCTGCTTGTCGTAACTGACCTTTAGTGCGGAACCCGCCCCGGCCTTGTCCTTCTTGGGTTCGTCCGCCGCCAACAACACCACGGGAACGACCAGCAGGGCAAGCAAGGCCCCAATCCGTCGACACCGATTCACCCAGGTCGTCCACATCTCAGTCGTCTCCCTGATATCGTATTGGTGCGGAGTCGTCGATTAGACAGGGCCTTCGCATGTCCTCGCCCCAGCTCATCATTTACCTTGGAACAGGTTGGGTGCAGTGACTCTGCAGGATTCTTCGGCGGGTAATGATCTCGCGTCGGCAGGCCAGAATGCGCCGTCACGACCGATCTTCTGCGTCGCGGCAGTTCCGTGACTGCCTCGACCGATTCGCACAAGCCTCGTCCGATCGTCGCCGACGGCGTGACCTACTATCTCAATTCTAACCATGTTCCCCCGCCCTTTGCTAGCAATACAATTGTTTAACGACGCGAATCGTGGCCCGAGAGACTCGGCCGAACAGGACCCACGCCTCCCACTCACTTCAGTCGGTTCTTTCAACCGGGATTGACGTCAAATGGACGCTCCGATCTCGTGGTCAATTTTCCATAACTCTTTGAAGCATCAGATAAAACGCGGCTGCCATTTTGGCAATTGGCTTCGTTTCGCAAAAACAGTGAATCCTCGCTCTGGCTGCCTGACGGCGACTCCTCATTTAGCGTCATTCGGTCGATCTTCGTGGTCAGTCGTGTGCCAGTGTAATCCGCACAGTTTGCCGTTGGCTTCGTTTGGCGAAATTTTTTGCAACGCCGTTCGATCGACTACGAACACTGATTCGTTGGCTTGGTTCGGCAATCGAGCTACGCGAAATCCCCAACTGCAAAAACCAAGTCGAAATCCCAGCGCAGACAACTCTCCATTCTATCTATACCCGACAAACCACGGGACGGCGAGAAATCCGCGCTGATCTTTCGATTCCCAACGTTGGCGATCGGATTGTGACGTGCTTGACGACTGTTAGCCCGCACTGTATAAAACCATTCGGTTAGATAACCGTTCGGTTAGCTAACTGGATGGAACAATATGCATGGCAATCGATTCGTTGAGCACCACATTTGCGGCTCTCGCCGACCCCACTCGCCGCGCGATTCTGTCGCGTCTCGCGGAGGGGCCGGCAACGGTCAAGGAGTTGACGGCACCGTTCGCGATGAGCGGGCCCGCGGTTTCGAAGCACCTGCGTGTGCTCGAGCGGGCGGGCTTGATCGCGCAAGGCCGCGAGGCGCAGTGGCGCCCGCGACGGCTCGAGGCGGCGCCGATCAAGGAGGTCGCAGAGTGGGCCGAGAACTATCGCCGCTTCTGGGACAAGAGCTTCGAACGGCTGGACGAATACCTCCAACGCTTGCAAGAACCGGAGAAAAAGCATGGCCAAGACGCATAGCGGCAACGCGACGACATTTGCAACTCCGTCCGATCTCGAGATTTGTCATCAACGCGCGTCGTCAACGCCCCGCGCAGGCTCGTCTTCGAGGCCTGGACCAACCCCGAGCACGTGGCTCGCTGGATGCTCGGTCCCCCCGGGTGGACGATGCCCGTCTGCGAGATCGACCTCCGCGTGGGCGGGGCGTGGCACTTTGTCTGGCGCCAGTCCGACGGCACGGAGATGGAGATGCGCGGCGTGTACCAGGAGATCGCGCCGCCCGAGCGGCTCGTCAGCACCGAATCGTGGGGCGCCGACTGGCCCGAGACGGTCAATACACTGGTCCTCTCCGAGGAGGATGGCCAGACGACCATCACGCTGACGATCACCTACCCATCGAAGGAGGCTCGCGACGCGGCCTTGAAGACGGGGATGACCGATGGCATGTCCATGACCTTCGACCGTCTCGATGAGCACCTCCGTACCATGGCATGAGGGAATGGTGTTGTCTTATCCCTCGAATGCGGGCAACATCGGAGATTGCGGTTGCGGCCTTCCGCCTGAGGTTTGCCGACCCGCGGCGGAATAAGGCCGCGTCGCGCCATGAGTTCGCTGATCGCGCAGTCCAATCTCGCCTTTCGCTCCCGCGAAAGGTTTCCGGCAATGTGGAGAACCTTTCGCGGGAGCGAAAGGCGACATTACCATCGAGCAACGCGCCTGGAACCGACTAGGGGTTCTGTGCTTCTTCGATCGTGACGGTTGGCATGGCTTTGTCCATTTCGTCCTGGGTGCTCATCGCGCCAGTGTTAGCTTGACTCTCCCGCCGCGACGAGAATCTGAGTCTCGAGTCGATCGGACATGTACATTCCGGCGTCACGCAACTGTCCCAACACGGGCCGAACGGCCGGGATCAGCCCTTGCTTCTTGGCCACGAGGACCAGGCCCAGTGTTCCCTGGGACGAGATGTTCAAGACGCAGGCGCATCGCCTCGCCGGCAGGTCATCCAGAATCACCATCGCACCCGGTTCGGCCAAAGCGACGGCCAGAACCGCAGACTCGCCGGCGTCCAGGTCCCAGACGAGCACGCTGTCGGGGATGGCGGGAGTTGATACCACTCGCATCCATTGAGACTGTTCGACGGCTCGGACGGCGGGGTCGTTGAGGTCTAGTCCGCCAACCTCCGCAAGAACCACGTCAGGCACCAGGACTGGGACATTCGGCTCCCGTAGCACTTCGAGCAGCCCCACTTTGGTCAGAAAGATCAGAGGAGAGGCGTTCACGACGCGACTGAAGATCACGCTCGACGTCCTCCTTCATTTCTTCGATGTCGACCTGGCTGGCCTCAACCTTGGCATGGTAAAGGCGCCGTCAGAAAGTCTCTCCGGCTGAGGCCGGCAATAGCCGCGCCCTTTGACTGGGAGATCAGCCGCTGATGATACCATTGGATAGCCGCCGCGATGCGCATGTCTCGGGCAAACTCCTCGGGCGAACGTCGCAGTGCTGAAAACGCGCTGTCGGGTACTTCGACGGTGACTGTGGCCATTTCAATCTCCGGTTCGCCCAAAGTTGTCATCCAACGCGCCAAGGTCGAACAGCATCTTCTCTGGAACTTCCATCACAAGCGTTTTCAGCGGGCGCGCTTCTCGAATTATTATAACCACAAGCTGAACTTGCGGGCGAGTTCGCCGTCGACCAGCTTCTTTTTATGAACACCTGAGGGGTACAGGGCGGAGAGCGATGGCGAAGCCTACGCACCAAGGCGCAGGCGTCGTTTTCACAGACGGCTGGGCCGGCGTTGATGTGCAACCTCGCCGAAAATTGGCCAGTCGTGTCACTCATCGCCGCCACGCTCCTCACCGGCCAATCGGATCAAATCACTGATCGATCCGATCATCCGCGGGGCAGCCAGGTAGCCGATTCCCCGATGGAGGTGCAACCGAAGCTGGCGGGCCAAGACGTCGTCCGAAGTCCCCAGCCCGTCGCGTTCGCAGCGCTCTTTCAAAAGAGCGAGATAAATCTCGTGTGCATCGCCGGCGAATACTTGCCAGGTCATTTCCACGTTGCTGTCACCGGGAACATCCAGCGGGGCCGGCGGCGAGGCTTGTTTGAGCGACAGGCAAAACGCCCAGCGGCAGAGCACGTTCCAGTGCGGGATGCCTGTCCGCATCTTGAGCCGGATCAGTTGTTCCTTGGCCTGATTCGAGAGCCGGACTTGCTTGATGCTCATGTCGCACGCGGGTGCATGGGTTCGGTTTCACGATTCGAACAGAAGGAAACGAAGTTCACGAAGAATTTGAAAGTTGGCCCTCCCGCTTCGATACCTTCGTGCCCTTCGTGCCCTTCGTTTCCTTCTGTTCAAATCTTCTGTGCACCGGGTTGATTTCAATATTCGCACAGAAGGAAACGAAGTCAACGGAGAATTCAAAAACTAGTAAATGTTCACAGATTTGTAAATATGGTTTCCCGTGTGCGACAGCCGCGGACCGTTGTCGAGGCGATTTTAACTTCTCATTGCCCTGTCCAGCCGCTACTTTCGGGTTGGCCCTCCCGCTTCGATACCTTCGTGCCCTTCGTTTCCTTCTGTTCAAGGCATTTTTTGAAGATTCTGTGCAACGGGAAGGGGAAGCAGTCAAGGATCATCGAGGCGCTTCTTCCCAGAAATACCCTTCTTCGCCCTGCGTCGCCCTCGTCTTCTCATCGTAACGGAGATGATAAGCCCGCGCGATGTGCGGCTGGAGCGCCTGGTAATAATGCCGGTCGACCTCGGTGTCCGTCGAGAGAATCAAGACCTGGTGGCTCGCGTGCGGAAAATACCGCTCGACCAGATGCCGCCGGTGCGCGGCGTCGAGCCGGGCCATCGGCGTGTCGATGATCGCAGGCAGCGGATGGGCCGACGCTCGGGCCAATCCCCACAGAACCGAGATGGCGAAGATCTGCTTCTCGCCCTCGGAGAGCCGCTCCTTGGAAAGCGCATGCCCCGCCTCGTTGTAGAGCGTGATGGCGAACGTCTGACGGATCGATGTGGATTCGCTCGACCATCGTCTGCTTGCGCAGCAGGTAACGAAACGACTCGGTGATCAGGTCGGAGAGCCGATCGATCTTCCGCTCGGTCGCCCGCGTCAGGAACTCCTGCATCACGACCCGCGTCTTGCCGGCGATCCGCGCCATGCGCTGCCGGTCGTCCTGGGCAAATTCCTCGTTCGCCTCCCGCTCGCTGATCGCCTGGAGCCGCGCCTGCCGGGCCTCCCAGTCCGCTCTTGCGCTCGGCGATCGCACGGTCGAGTTGCTTCGCCTCCTCGTTCAGCGTCGCCATCCGCTCGGTTGCCGCGCGGAGCCGCTCGAGAAACTCGACCGATCCCCTCGTCCTCCGGCGTGATCGAAACGTCGCGTTCAACCTCGCTTGCTTCGCGCTCGAGCTGCGACCGTCGCTCCAGAAGGCTTGCGGCCTCGCCGGCGCAGCTCCGCCAGCCGCTGACCGCGAAGGTGGTGGAGCATCGACCGGGCTCGCCGGCGGTGAGCGACAGCCGGGTCGCGTGTCTCCTTGGCCGCCTCAGGGCCCGCGACTTCCGGTCGTCGGCGAGATGCTTCTTGACCTTCTGCAGACTGGCTGGCGGAGCCTCAGCCTCGCCGAGAAGCGCGAGCAGGCGTCATCTCGCTCGATGAGGATCTGACGGACGACCTCCACCTCGGCCGCCAACTCGCTCGCGTTCGTCCTGGCGCTCGACACGTCCGAGCAGATCGTCCACCAGGCAGAGCGGCAGCTCCGTGGCGGCCAGCGCGACGAGCCGCGACTCGCACTCGGCGACCTCGCTTCTTGAGCTCCTCCTGCCGGCGCTTGCGGTCGCCGCGCGCCTCCCAGTGCCGCCCGCCGGCGGCCTTGAACTCCTCTTCCAGCCGTTCGTACTTCGCCTTTGGTCCGCCGCAGGCGTTTTCAAGCTCGCCGCGTTCGTCCTCATGCCGTCGATCTCGGTCCGTAAGCTCCTCGATCTCGCGTTCGAGCTCGGCACGGTCGTCGCGTGACTTGGTCGGCCTCCATCTCCTTCCTCACATTCGCTCTCCACGACGGCTCGCGTCGGCGATCAGTCGCTCGGCGACGTCGAGGCCCAAGCAGCGACTTGACCGCCGAGCCCAGCACCTGGCTGCTGGTCTCGTCCTCGGCCAGCGAGCGGATCTTCTCGGCGTCAAAAAAGAAGAGCTGCGAGACCTCCAGCGGGAAGAAATCCTCGACGAGCTGGCTCCAGTGCTCGGAATGCCAGCGGTCGACGCAGGCCGTCGAGCAGCACCCGCAGCTCCTCGCGCACCTTGCCCCCTCTGCACGTTCCAGGACCGGCGGACATCGTAAACGTGCTCTTCACCGCCCGAGGCGTATCGGAACGCAGAGCGAGACGCCCGCCCCTTCGCCCTCGCTGACGCCGTGGTGGATCGACTTGCGGAGGAACTCGTCGTACGCCAGTCCGGCCCGCTTCGAGCAGCGCGCCCGCGTCCCATAGAGCGCGAGCTGGATCGCGTCGAGCAGCGTCGTCTTGCCGGCCCCGTTGACGCCCGCCGAACAGAACGATCCCACGCGCCGCCCGCGTTGCGCGTCGCGGGCAACGGGGTCAGGTCGAAAGTCTGCTCGCCGCGGAACAGGCAGAAGTCCCGTGAGCGTCACGTGCTCCAGAATCATTCTGATCGGTCCGACGGGCGCTTCCGATCATGCATCGATTCCTCGCGAAACATGACACGGAGTCTGCCGGCTGCGGTCGTCCTCTTGCGAGCCTTCAGACGTCTCGAGCACGCGCTTCATCGCCGTTCGCCGTGAGAACCTCGATCGCTTCGGCCTCGCTCGCTGAAAACCGCCGCCTTGAGGCATTTCTCCAGCGCATCGATGACGCCGACGCGCCGCGTCATCCCGCGAAACTTCTGCTCGACGCCGAGCAGGGCGACCTGAAGGTCGAAGAGCACCTCGTCCCCGTCGCAGATCTCCCGGAGCAAGTCCCAGTCGTCGGACCTGCAGGGCATTGCCGTCGTCGCGCGGCTTGGGGAACGGCTCCCCGGTCACCTCCTCGTAGATCCGCGGCAGGCTGTCGTCGAACTCGTGCTTCTCGTGCAGCCAGATGCCGGCGGATCTCGTCCAGCTCCTCGAGGCTGATGAGCTGGATCTCGCGGAATTCCTCCGGCCCGTTCTCGCGCGGCGCTCTGCTGGGCTTCGAGCACGCGCCGGAGCCAGTGCTCGCGTGCCTCTTTCTTGTACGGGCCGGGGATCGGTCCTGTCGTGGAAGAGCTGGACCGAGCCGTTCATCCGCCGGAAGTCGCGCTTGTCGCGGTCGGGCTCGCCGAGCTCGTTGCGGAGCTCGAGGAGCGGGGTCATCCAGACCTTCTCCTCGTCGTTCTTGATCATCGCCTCCATCGACCGATCCTTGTCGACGACCGTGCAGACCCAGCAGCCGAACCGGCTGGTGCCGCAGCTCGGCGTGGAGGTATCGACGACCAGCGGGCACTCGCCCCCTTCGGTCGCGCCCTGGTACATGCCCAGCAGCGACTTGTTGTCGTGGCCCCACGGGTTCTTCACCTGCATGAGGTACAGCCAGACGTCGTCGTTGTTCCAGTCCTCGATCGGCGTGTAGACGAGCGAGTTGGGCAGGCTGGCGTTCGGGACGAGCCGCTCGCGGACCCGCTGGGCGCCATGCTTCTCCATGGTGATGGCCCGCCTCTGGCTCTCGGCCTTGCGGGTGCCGAGGACGAGGATCGCCTCGCCGTACTTCTGCACGACGCCGCGGATGAACTCGTTCGACGGCTTGATCTTGAGCCGCTCGGTGCACCAGCGGAACTTCTAGCCCGGGCGCGGGATAGCCGCGGCCGATCAGGTTGACCCAGAACGAGTCGGCGACCTCCGGCGTGAGCTTGTGCGGCTGGATCGGCATCTCCTGCTCGCGAGCCGCGGTCCGCATCCGGTCGAGCGAAGTCTCGACCCACTTGGCGACGAGCGGTTGCTCGACCAGCGTATCGGTCGAGATGACGTGGATCGGCTTCTGCTCGTTCGGCGGCCGGCAGCTTCCGGATCGCCAGCCAGACGAGCTGGAGCGTGGCGCTCGAGTCTTTGCCGCCGCTGTAGCCGACGACCCAGGGCATGTCGTCGGCCAGGTAGAGCTCGCGGATTTCGTCGCACACCGCCTCGACGCGTCTTGGCGAGCCCTAATCCGCGAAAGACCGATCGACGACGAACGTGACACTTGTCGCAGCCCCCTTTGAAACCGCTCATCTTGCTTGGAAGTCAATAATTGACTTCCAAACGTTAATCATTGACTTCCAGACCGTCAATCGAGCAGAATCTGGCAGCTACCGTCTCGCAAGGCTTGGGTCCAGCAATGAAGCCGGTCTACCTCGATTACAACGCGACGACACCGCTCGATCCGAGAGTCTTCGAGGCGATGCGGCCGCTACTACTCAACGGCAGTCGGGAACGCGGGTAGCCGCACGCACATCTACGGTCAGAAGGCCAAAGAGGCTGTGGACCGAGCACGGGATCAGGTCGCATCGCTGATCGGTCGGAGACCCGAGGAGATCATCTTCACGAGCGGGGCAACCGAGAGTAACAATCTCGTTCTACAGGGTCTGATGTCGTACGGCTCTGAGCCGATCCCGGAAGCATATCCTCGCCACCTGCATCGAGCACAAGTCGGTCCTCGCGCCGCTCGACAGGCTCGGTGCCTTCGGCTTCGAAGTCGAGCTCGTTGCCGGTCACGGCGGGCGGTTTGTCGAGCCGGAGACCGTTCGTCGGCGGTTACGCCGGACACGCTGCTGGTTTCGATGATGCACGCCAATAACGAGACGGGCGTTCTCCAGCCGGTCTCGAGATCTCCGACTCCTGGCCGGATCACGGCGTGCTCTTCCACGTCGACGCGGCTCAGACGTTCGGCAAGGAGGTCGACGCACTCCGGCGGCTCAATTTGATTTCTTGTCGATCAGCGGCCACAAGATCTATGGCCCGGCCGGGAGTCGGTGCGCTCTACGTTCGCCGCCGCGGCTCGAGACGGATGCCGTTGAAGCCGCTCATGGTGGGCGGAGGCCAAGAGATGGGACTGAGGCCCGGCACGCTTCCGGTGCCGCTGATCGTCGGGCTCGGGAACAGCAGCCGAACTCGCCGGCGAAGGAGTACGAGCAGCGAAACGTTCAAGCGCCGAGACATTGAAGCGACAAGTTCCTGAGCCGCGCTGGAGCTCGGTCGATCATCGGATCAATGGGGACCTGACGAGAATGCAATCACACGTCGTCAACGTCAGCTTCCCGGGCGTGGACAGCGAGGCGCTCATGCTGGCCCTGCGATCGGAGATGGCGATCTCCAACGGCGCCGCCTGCACATCGTCCGGCCAGTTCCCGAGCCATGTGCTGCGATCCATGGGCCTTCCCTGAAGACCGGATCGCTTCGGCGGTGCGGTTCTCGTGGGGACCGGGTGTGGACGAGATCCCACACGAAGCCCTGATCGAAGCGGTCTCGCGGCTCAGGTGTTAGACTCTGCTGGCATCGCGCGGGATGATCGACGACGCGTATTCAGTCGGCATCGACACTCTCAGCGCAATCGTCAAAGAGTGATCCATGGCTGGTTTCGAGTTCCACTTGCCTGCGATCCGTGGGAAGCAAGCGGGGCGCGAGTTCTACCTCGTGATGTGCCCTCTCCGGCTCCTTCCGCGCCTCTTTCGATTCGACGACGACGACATCCAGCCCGAGCTTCAAGCTCAGAGGGTGCTGAACAAAGGACGAGTTCCCGAGATCGCCCGATACATCACGGAGAATCCGGACTCCTACGTCCTGTCTTCGATCGTTGGCTCCATCGATCGAGAAGTTCGTTTCGAGCCGGCCGCGGGTCAGGCAGGGCGCGCCGGCCTGGGAATCTTGAGGCTGCCGATCTCGGCCCGTCTCTTAATCCACGACGGCCTTCACCGCCGCGCTGCCATCGAGGCCGCCTTGCGGCTCAAGCCCGAGCTTGGAGATGAGACCATCTCGCTGGTCCTGTATGTCGATCCCGGGTTTCCGGCGATCCGAGCAGATCTTCTCGGACCTGAAACGCCACGAGTCTCGCTCACCGCGCTCCCAGGGAATCCTCTGCGACAGCCGGGATGAAATGGCCCTGATCACGAAGGAGCTCATCAAGCGAGTGGACGTCTTCGAGGGCATGACGGAGATGGTCCGCAGCAAGATCTCCAACCGCTCGCTCAAGCTCTTCACCCTGAGCGGGATCTACCACGCGACGAAAATCCTCCTGTCACAAAAGCAGGAGATGCCCTTCGCCGAGAAGCTCGCCTTAGCGACGCAATTCTGGACCGAGGTGGCGAGCAATATCCCGGATTGGGCCGCGCCAGAGAGGCGCGAAGTCAGCCCGGCCGAGCTGCGGGCGACCTGCGTCCACTCTCATGCGATCGCCCTCTCGGCACTGGCCAGAGCAGGGAGATCCCTTCTCGAGATCGAGCGAGGAAGATGGCGCAAGCGATTGGCACCGCTCTGGAAAGCTCAATTGGTCAAGGTCGAACAAACGGCTTTGGGAGGGACGAGCCATGATCGCCGGCCGGCTATCCAAATCGAACATCAATACGGTATTGACTGGAAACGTTGTCAAGCAGCACCTGAAGCTGCCGCTAACGGCAGAGGAATTGCAGGCCGAAAGCATGGTATGGAACAAACTTGGCTAATTTCGTCTGCCGCCTTCGGCCTACCGAGCCTTGCCAGGGATCACGCCTCGCACGCCTCCCGTGGGGTCGCTCGAATCGCCGGGATAGCGGGGGATGACGTGGATATGGACGTGCATGACCGTCTGGCCCGCGTCGCGGCCGATGTTGACCCCGATGTTGTACCCCGCTCGGCCGGAGCGTCCGGTCGATCCGGTCCCGGGCGGAACCGATCAGTTGGAGGATGTCGGCGATCTCGTCCGCCGTCAGATCGAAGACGTCGGCGACGTGCCGCCGCGCGATGACGAGCTGTGGCCCGGCGAGACGGGATAGGCGTCGAGGACGGCGAAGGCGTGCTCGCTGGCCTCCACGATCCGCTCCGTCCGGCATCGCGCAGAACGGGCAGGGATCAGGACTCGAGTCGCTCATAATACTCGGAGATCGCCCTCTCGCAGTGGCCGCGGAGCGTGGCCCGTCCTCGTCGGTGAGCTGCCGCCACAGCGCCGGCTGGAACCGGAGATAAGCCAGGTCTTGCTTGTCGTACGCCAGGTACTTCCGCTGCTCGAACTTCCGGAACGGCATCCCGAGCATGAGCGAGCGGACGTCCTCGAGCGAGAGCCGATCCGCCTGGGCCATCCGCATCCCGGCTCGCTCGACGGCCAAGGCCCTGCCGGAGCCGATCGAGGTAGAACGCGTGGAATGCCGAGGCCACGGTATCATCGATCGAGGCGCGGCCGCGGTCGTCGACGTGATCGAGGATCGCCAGGAGCATCACCGGCTTGTACGAGCTGGACATGTCCATCCGCTCGACGAAGTCGAGGAACAGCTCGCGGATCGAGGTGTCATCGACCCGGGGCAGGCCCAGCGCCTCGCGGATCTCCTCGGCCCGGTCGCGGAGGAAGTAGTAATACGTCCGCTCGCCGAGGGTCAGGGTGTGGTCGGGCACGATGAGGCCGCGGGCGATCGGCGACCGGATCGCGGCCTTCGGCCGCGGCCAGCTCGACCTCCAGGTCCGACGCCGAGAGCATGCCGGCGACGGCGTCCTGCCAGTTGAAGACGTCGATCTCCTCGTAGTCCCGCGCCCACAGGTCGATCGGCAGGACCTGCGTCGGCGGCTTCCCGGCGTCCAGAGCGCTTCGTGCTCCCGGCTCGATCAGGTCGGCGGGGCGAGCACGAGCGGCCGGGCCGGTACTGCGGGTTGCCCAGGATGCGGTGCAGGCTGAGCGACTGGTTGTATCGGGTCGCGTTGTCCACGAAGTCGAAGACGACGAGGCACTCCTTGCCCGGCGCCTTGCGGGTGCCCCGGCCCAGTTGCTGGAGGTAGATCACCTTCGAGAGGGTCGGGCGGGCCATCAGCAGCACCTCGACGTCGGGACAGTCCCAGCCCTCGTTGAGCAGGTCGCAGCGCAGAGCACGCGGACCTCGCCGCGGGCGAAGGCCTCGAGGCACGCCGCTCGATCGGACCGCGCTCATCCGGCCGGAGACGCCGCGGGCCGGGATGCCCTCCGACCGGAACCGCTCGGCCAGCTCCTCGCCGTGCCGCACGTTCGACGCAGAAGGCGACCGCCTTGCGGCCCGGCACGTGGTCCCGGTACGTCTCGACGATCAGCCGGTCCCGCGACGGCACCAGCACGGTCTCCTCGATGTCACGCCGGTTGTACTGCACCTGGTTGAACCGGACCCGGCTCAGGTCCACGTTCGTCCGCACGCGGACGCAGCGGATCGGGACCAGCTCGCCCCGCTCGACCGCCTCGCGGAGCGTCAGCCGGTGCGCCGTGTTGCGGAAGACCTCCAGCGCCGACAGGCCGTCGGCCCGGTCGGGCGTGGCTGTCAGCCCGAGCGTGAACCGTGGCCGGAAGTAGCGGAGCAGCTTCTGGTACGACTCGGCGGTCGCGTGGTGGGCCTCGTCGATGATCAGGTAGGCGAAGTCGTCGGGCTTGAAGCGATTCAGGTGGAGCGTCAGGCTCTGTCCACCGTGCCGACGAGGTTGTGCTGCGTCGGTGTCCTTGACGTCGCCGAAGAACAGCCCCGTCGTGACCTCGGGCCAGAGCTTGCGGAACTGCTTCTGCGCCTGCTGCACCAGCTCGTGGGTATGGGCCACGAAAAGCGTCCGGCCGCCGATGCGGCGGGCGTCGGTGATCGCGGTCACGGTCTTGCCCGCGCCCGGCATGGGTCACCAGCGCGATCGTGTTCCCCTCGGCCCGCAGCCGTTCCAGGGCCTCGATCGCCTCCTCCTGGTGCGGCCTGAGCTCGATGCACCTCGCCGTGCTGCTTCGGGCAGGAAGTCGTCGAAGGCCAGCAGGCCCGGGATCCGCTCCAGGAAGAGGGCGAGCTGCTCCTTGACCGTGCTCGGGCTCGCTCGGCAATCTGCCGGTCGGTCCAGCGAAAAACCCGCCAGCCCTGGTGGACCAGGCTGTTCTGCCGGAGCAGCTGGTCCTCATACTCGGCGATCCGCTCGGCGTCCGGGACGTGCCACGTCAGTCCGTCGATCTCGAAGGCCACGCGTTCATCGACCGTCGTAGACGCGAAGTCGACGAAGCGGCTACCCCCGTAGATATCTTCGACAGCGAACTCCGGCGTCAGCAGGCGGACGTTCTCGACCCCGAAGACCTGCGTGAAGAGTTCGACGAAGAGATCCTCCGGGCCTGAGCTCGTCGCGCTCCTGGGGATTTGGGTAGTCGTCCATTGCGTAACACATTCATGAGGCCGTGTCTGTGCCGACCGCATCGCGACCCACTGTAATACCCAGCCACCGCTCGAAAGCAGACCGCGAGCTACTCGAGCCCTTCATGGCGACCATCGCGGCCCTGGGACGGCTTGCCGGAAGCCGGACGAGTTCCGCAGTCCAGCGGAAATCGAGACCCGATTCGGATCGTTGAAGCGTGCCTTCGCCCTGGTGAAGCGGGTCACAGGGACCGACGAGTGGGACGCGATCACCCGCCGCTGCACCGAAGACCTTCTCGTCTACCTGGCCCTCGGCCGATTCCGCCGCCGGCCGCCGATCTCGGCGCTTCCGCTCGGCCTCCAACGCGACATCCGCGCCTTCTTCGGCAGCTACTCAAACGCCTGCCGTCTGGCCGATGATCTCCTCTTCCGGGCCGGGAGTGCCGAGGCCGTCGACGAAGCCTGCCGGCGGTCGGCCGTCGGCAAGCTGCTGCCGACGCGCGCTCTACGTTCATCGCACAGCGCTCGAGGCACTCGACCCGCTCGCTGCGTGTCTATGAGGGATGTGCCCGGGCTTACCTCGGCACGCTCGACGGGGCCAACCTGATCAAGCTGCACCGCCATTCGGGCAAGGTTTCGTACCTGTCCTACCCCGATTTCGAGACCGACCCGCACCCGGCCCTGCGGCGCAGCGTCAAGCTGTCGCTACGGACCCGCGAGATCGATTGCTTCGATTACGCCGCCAGCGCCAACCCGCCGGTCCTGCATCGCAAAGAGACGTTCCTGGCGAGCGATCACCCGTTGCACGCCAAGTTCGCCCGATTAACGCAGCAAGAGGAGAAGCACGGGTTGCTGGACGACACGGCGACGATCGGAACGAGGGAGGGTTGGGAGTCACGGCTGCGTGAGAGGAGCTTCAGGTTGCGCGGCCATCGACTCGTGCGGCAATAGACCAGCGCTGCCGCATGCCATCGATCGCCGGAAAGACCGCGAGGCGGTTTCGGGACGGAAAGCTCGGAACGACCCGGAAAGAGAGATAGGGACGGGATCGTGGCGCGGCGAATTGATTCAAGGCCTTAAGCGGACCACCAGCGAGTACCAATTGATTTATCGTTCCTGGCGACGTTCCACCTTGGCAAACGGAGGCCCAGCACGGGACAATGACCGAATGTTGCGACAAACAACTCAAGTTGGGACGAGCCGATGGCAACTCGAAATAAGACTGACAAGCGAGTGGACGATTCCGGACTACTGCGAGACCAGTGGTTGAAGGTACTTGCTGACCTGACGAGCAATGTCAAAGGCTGGGCGGAGGAGCTCGATTGGTCCACGCGTCAGATCGCAAAAAAAATGAAGGACTCTCGCCTCGGCTCGTATGACGCACCGGCGTTGCTAATGCAAAAGGAGACAACCCGCGTGCTCCTGGATCCGGTCGCGCGGTTCACTCCCGGCGCGGACGGCGTCGTCGATCTCTACTTGATGCCCGCCTACGACGACATTGCCAGTCTCTATCTGGTGAACGGCGAGTGGCGATTGCATTACATGTTTTCCGGCACGCCTTCCGTCGCGACGATTCGCGAGGCCGAATCGTGGCCACTTTCCCGGGACGCTATTGGCCGAGTCCTCAACGAGATGAGCATCAATGCCGCATCGGCGCTTTGACTGGCATGAAAGGATCAAGGCGGTCGAGCGGGAGTTTTGGTCCGCGCGGCGAGCCATCGATCGGTTGTTAGTGGACGCCGCACGCGACACGAATGCCCTCGGGGAAGGGCCAAGTCCTCGAGATCTGAGATCGGCGGACGAAAACCTCGAGGGGACTTATCTCATTCGCATGTTTGCGGAATTCGAGACGGGTGTCCGTTCTTTCTGGAGAGCGATTAGGCCGCGTGCCCGTACCCAGGCGGAAGTTCTTCTTGATCGCGTCGGCGACGCGCGGGGAATTTCTGCCGACGTGATCGACGATGTCCACGCGGCGAGAACTTACAGGAACAATCTCCTGCATGATCGGGCGGAGGAGGTCGAGGTCGTAACCGTCTCGCAGGCACGAAGCTGCTTTCAGAAATACCTCTCCCGCCTGCCAAACGATTGGGGACATTGAGAAAGTGTACTAGATCCTCAGGCGATTCCGCCGCCGCCCGCCGATCACAGCGCTTCCGGTCGGCCTCCAACGCGACATCCGCGCCTTCTTCGGCAGCTACGCAAACGCCTGCCGTCTGGCCGATGATCTCCTCTTCCGGGCGGGGAGTGCCGAGGCCGTCGACGAAGCCTGCCGGCGGTCGGCCGTCGGCAAGCTGCTGCCGACCGCGCTTTACGTCCACCGCACGGCGCTCGAGGCACTCGACCCGCTTCTCCGCGTCTACGAGGGTTGCGCCGAGGCTTACCTGGGCACGCTCGACGGTGCCAACCTGATCAAGCTGCACCGCCATTCCGGCAAGGTTTCGTACCTGTCGTACCCCGATTTCGAGACCGACCCGCACCCGGCCCTGCGGCGCAGCATTCCCGGGGCGTTGCCCCGGGCTGTTTTGTTAATGCCCCGTTCGGGGCGAGGAGCCAACGGCGCTGTTTTGCGTTCTCGCCCTGAACGGGGCAGACACATGCCAGCCTGGGGCAACGCCCCAGGATCTCCAGAGAAACCAAGAGCGCTGTCCTGCAAGGGTCGAACACAGGCAGTTCCGCTACTTGCTAGGGGCCGCTGGCGCACCCGCGAGATCGATTGCTTTGACTGCGCCGCTAGCGCAAACCCGCCGGTCCTGCATCGCAAGGAGACGTTCCTGGCGAGCGATCACCCGTTGCACGCCAAGTTCGCCCGGTTAACTCAGCAAGAGGAGAAGCATGGGTTGCTGGACGATTCTAGTGCAATAGGCACCCGGGAGGGTTGGTCGAGTCAGCTGGACGAGAGGGGTTTCGCACTGAAAGGGCACCGGGTCGTGAGGAACGACGCTCAGCGGAATTCTCCCGATGGACTTCGGGGTTCCTAGAATGGGAAATGTGGGCTCCTTGTGCTCGGCCAGGCAAACCGTCAAGCTGTGACGAGGAGGTATCGACTTGACTGACTTGGTTAATCCGGATATCGAATAATCGCCGCGCGTCAGCGTGAGATTGCCCAGTAGAGATGCGACCATCGGATGGCTCAAGACGCCGGGTTATTGCCTTGCGGCGTTGCACTTGATACTGTGTATTTGTACACATAATCGCCGACCGCTCACCCCCAACCGGAGATCATCATGAGCCGAGGCCAAACCGTATTATTGGCATGTCGAATTTCCCCCAGCAGCTTCTCGGGTGAGCGGGTCTTTCGCATCGCGTTAGCCAACGACGCCGAATATATCGGCGTTGCGCCGGTCGATTACTGCCGTCAGAAGGATCAGTCCGCCATCGGGCCAAACGAACCGGCTAAGGGGAAGAGGATAGACGGTTTCGTCGAAGGTCGTGTGCTCGAGAACGGTCGCGGAGAGACAAAAGTCGCATTGCCAGACGGAGAGGTCATTAGCGTTCCCTTTGATCGAATTTCGTTTGTCAGCGAGCCCAAAGAGACGACCTATGTACCTGTCGGATCGTGACCTCCATTGGGCTATCGAACGAAACTTACTGATCATCCAAGTGCCGGAGGGAATCCCGCCGCCGAAGATCGATCCCACGTCGATCGACCTCCGTCTCGACCACGTAAGTGAGGCCAAGATCTGGGACATCGAAGGGTTCAAGACAAAACATGATATGGCTGGCATAGGTGAGGCTGAACTTCGCCTGGGAACATTCAAGTTCGCCGCGTTCGCCGAGGAGTACCTGATCCCACCGCCGAGCTATAAGCCGCATCGCGGAGCTCACTGTTGCCACAATCTCGAGTTCGCCCGAACAATCTCACGCGGAAGCGGGATCGACCACGATCGATCAGGTTCATGTCTCGACGAAGAAAGCATCTGAGCGGCGACCTCGAAATCGCAAAAAGTGAGCAGGCGCCCCCTCGTGTGCGTTACGCAGGAAACGATCGACTAATCCGGCTCGCAAGGCGCCAATGTCGTCGACAAGCTGCAGCCCGACCGCGCTTTCCGTCCACCGGACAGCGTTCGAGGCCCAGGGAGCCGCCAAATCATCATCAACCTCTGAACCATTACCAACACGACTCACCAGACCGCCTTCGCTTGCACGCTTGCAGGGACAGCCATGAATACCTCGCGCCTGGATCGTTTCCACATTCAGCTTCAGGCACACCCCCTCGACTTACGAAGCCTGAACGCCGCTGACGCTGCTCGAGCGCTCTTCGATTTCATCCAACGGATCTCTCGGCCGGGGGACGAATGCTTCGTTGTGGACGCCACAGCAGGCCGAGGGGCTCGGGTGTGGCAAGTACTGGCATGTCAGTTGGGAAACCGGCCTGGCCGAATGGGGCGTGCTGCTTACGCTGGGTGAACGCATGTGGCTCACGGAATTTGGGCTGCGACATGATCATCGGCCGGAGGTGCTTCTCCAAAACGGCCCGGGATGGTACACCGATCCGTATCACGGGTTCGATATTGGGTTTATTGAGGACGGGAAAGCCGAAACGAACAGACCGCGATAACCTCTTTGGCGTCTGCAGACCGAGAGCGGCTACTCAGGAGATTGGCGCTGGTTCACGCGTTTCCGCTCCTCGTCTCGCTGCTTCATGCCTTCAATGACTACACGGGCTTTCTCGCCGATATAGAAGGGAGTCCGGCTCTCAAGGCGCTCAAGCGTCTCGGTAAGGTCATCAATGAGCCCGCGTTCGGCCGCTTCATCAAGCAACTCAAGCGTCCAAAATGATTCGATTCCCCTCTTCTTCGCTTCCCGTCTCGCTTTCACGTCGTAATCACCAAAACGTGCCCCCCAGCTCGCGAGCGAGAGAAATGACGGCCCGGTCTCCATCCCCTCTCACTCCTTGTTTCCCAAGGGACGGGATCGCTTCGACCTGTCGCGGCTCTAAAATTTCGAGCCATTGTGGCGGATCGGCGGCCCAACTCCGAACAGCCTCCGGAGTATTCGGGGCGGCCATCTCTTGCTCGATGACCACGCGGGCGGTGACCACCCTCTCGAATATGACGGGCAAAATGTGGTCGCAGCCGATGAGCACCAAGTAGTGCAGTGGCCCCATGTCGCAGACTGCGATCACAGGGTTCGGGCCTTCCTCAAGAATGCCCGCCCGGCCTCAAATTCCTCGACGTCAATGTCCTGCCCCATACCTCTTTCCTTGAGGAGTTGCTGTGTCTCGTGGAAGCTCAAGTCCAGCGCCTCCTCGAGCTGACGGTGGGTGATCTTCGCCTGGCGGAATTGCTCCATGAGATAGACCTCCTTGGCATCGCGGCCGAGGTCTAGCCCGCTCGTTCGAATCTGCTGCTCAATCTCGTGCGGTATCTCGAAGCTGACGGTCATGGTATTGTCCCTCGTTGCTCCCCGCCGTTCACGTCGTCACGCACCCGAATAGCCTTATGGGAGTCTGACTCCGGCAAAACTTCAGTTCAGCGCCCCGCAGAAATCCAGGACGTACTTGATCGTTCGTCGCAAGATTCGCGGATCAGATCAAAGGCAAGATCCCGGTTGCCATATGCATTCACGATACCAGAGACCACCTTGCGAACACTGCGTGGCTATGGTAACATCAAATAAAATGCAGATAAAGTGCAAGGAGCAAATGCTATGCTGGATATCAACAACGACATTCATTCACTCTCGAATTTCAAGCGGAATACCGTCGAGTTCCTCCGTCAATTGAAGGAAACCGGCCACCCCGTTGTGCTCACCATCAACGGCAAGGCCGAGTTGGTAGTCCAGGATACCGCTTCGTATCAGAAACTCGTTGACATCGCAGAGCGGGCTGAGCGGACGAATGCCTTGAAGGCATCGCTCGACGACATGAAAGCCGGCAAGGTAATTCCGGCCGCTGACGTGCTCGCCGAAATGCGACAAATCCTTGAAGAGAAGCAGGGGCGGTGACCTATCGCGTCGTCTTCACCTTCAGGGCCAGAGCGGATGTCATCAAGCAATTCAACTACTTGGCCGACAGATCACCGGACGCCGCCTCCCGCTGGTATACGGGCCTCGACAAGGCTGTTGCCAGGCTGAGCGCGCTGCCGGAACGGCATCCGATCGCGGAGGATGAATCCGAGCAGCTTGGCACCCCTCTCCGCCAGATGCTTTATGGCCGCCGCCCCGGCGTCTTCCGCATCTTGTATTCCATCGACGGAGACGTCGTCACCATCCACTATGTCCGCCACAGGCGCTCAAGGCCCCATCGACAGATAGCGATTCGTTAATACGATATGAGTCCATCGCTGTGCAAAAAAGGCGATTCCGCCCGTCCGCCGATCTCGGCCCTTCCGGTCGGATTGCAACGCGACATCCGCTCCTTCTTCGGCAGCTACTCAAACGCCTGCCGTCTGGCCGATGATCTCCTTTTCCGGGCCGGGAGTGCCGAGTCCGTCGACGAAGCCTGCCGGCGGTCGGCCGTCGGCAAGCTGCTGCCGACCGCGCTTTACGTCCATCGCACGGCTCTCGAGGCACTCGACCCGCTCCTGCGAGTCTATGAGGGATGCGCCCGGGCTTACCTGGGCACGCTCGACGGCGCCAACCTGATCAAGCTGCACCGCCATTCCGGCAAGGTTTCGTACCTGTTCTACCCCGATTTCGAGACCGACCCGCACCCGGCCTACGGCGCAGCGTCAAGCATTCCCGGGGCGTTGCCCCGGGCTGTTTTGTTAATGCCCCGTTCGGGGCAAGAAGCCAACGGCGCTTTTTGCGTTCTCGCCCCGAACGGGGCAGACACATGCCAGCCTGGGGCAACGCCCCAGGATCTCCAGAGATATCAAGAGCGCTGCCCTGTAAGGGCAGAGCACAGGCAGTTCCGCCACTTGCCAGGGGCCGCTGGCGCACCCGCGAGATCGATTGCTTTGACTACGCCGCCAGCGCCAACTCGCCAGTCCTGCACCGCAAGGAGACGTTCCTGGCGAGCGATCACCCGTTGCACGCCAAGTTCGCCCGATTAACGCGGCAAGAGGAGAAGCATGGCTTGCTGGACGACACCGCGATGATTGGGACCATGGAAGGTTGGCAGGCCAGACTGAGCGAGCGAGGCTTTACCCTACGAGGCCACGGGCTCGTGCGGCGGTGATGGATCGCCACGCCACTTGGGTAATTTGTCCACGGAAGGAACGGAACGACTTGGGACGGGGTAAAATGAGAGTGAGCCGTCCCAGGTCCTCTAACGCGCTCGAAGGAACGTACCTGGGTCGTCGGTTGATCAACGGATCAGCAATGTGATTGCCGATGTCCGACAGTGCAGGATAGGATGCGGAAGACATTCATCGAGTTTGTCGAGTTCACTGCGTGGGTCAAGTCGTACCTCACGGACGACGCGTTGGCGGCAATGCAGCGCGAGCTGCTGGTTGATCCTGAGAGGGGCGATGTCATACCCGACTGCGGCGGTTTGCGGAAACTGAGAGTCGCCGACCCGTTCCTCGAGCGCATGGAGAAAATCTGGGCCGGTCAGAGGGCACGCGGTCATGTTCCACGGACCCGGGAAGAAATCGATGCCGAACTGCGCGAGCTGCGGGACGACGGCCTGGCCGAAATCGAAGCCGCTGAACGTTTGCACGAGGAGTGCTAACGTGCTTCCGCTTTGATATACTTAAGGAAAGGGGAACGAGGAGTGCCCGGGAAAAAGAAGAAATACGGCGCGGACGTCTGGAAAGTTCGAGTTTCCGTCGACCCGAAGATCTGTCATGGCAAGCCGTGCATCAAGGGAACACGAATCATGGTCTCCATCGTCCTGGATTATCTCCACGCTGGTGAGAGCCGCGAAGAGATCCTCCGGCAGTATCCAACTCTTGGCCCGCTGGATATCGACGCAGCACTTGGATATGCCGCCTGGCTCGCTCACGAGGAAGAAGAATATCCGTTGCACACGGAGGTCAGCCATTGAGGTTCAAGCTCGACGAAAACATGCCACGTGACGCGGCTACCGAACTTAGAAATGAGGGATTTGACGTCGAGACAGTGATCGATGAGGGACTCGGAGGCGAAGATGATCCGCCGGTTCTGCGGGCAGCGACCGATGAGGGTCGTATCCTGCTGACGTTCGACGTAGACTTTGCTGACATTCGTCAATACCCACCGGGAACTCACGCAGGTATCGTCGTTTTCCGTCTGCGAGATCAGCGCTGGACGACCCTCGAAGGACCCCTTGGAAGATTGTTGGCCAAGGGCGGGCTGATTGACCTCGCAAATGGATTGGCCATTGTTGACGGTTCGCGCAGTGCGCTACCGACGTCCGCCGACATGATCGATGGCCTCCTGCAATGCGTCGAGAAGGGAGACCCATGAATATCGCGCGCCTGGAACTTTTCCACATTCAGCTTCAGGCACATCCCCTCGATTTAAGGTGCATGAACGCCGCGGACGCTGCTCGAGCACTCTTCGACTTCATCCAGCGGGTCTATACTACAGGGGACGAATGCTCCTTGTGGACACCACATCAAGCCGAGGAGCTCGGGTATGGCAAGTACTGGCATGTCAGTTGGGAAGCCGGCCCGGCCGAATGGGGCGTGCTTCTATCGCTCGGCGAAAGTATGTGGCTCACGGAATTTGGGCTGCGACATGATCATCGGCCGGAAGTGCTTCTCCAAAGCGGCCTGGGCTGGTACAGCGATCCGTATCACGGGTTCGATATTTGGTTTATTGAGGACGATAAGCCAGTCTGTCGTGGTCTGATGTGACCGTAGAAGGAACGTGCGGAAATCGACGGCGATTCCGGGTAGGATAAGATCTTCGCGGTTCGAGAGCGGCGAGCGCCGGGCAACGCCGTAGCGAAGCATTCCGCGTACGAACGAAAGGCCAGACGATGAGCACTCCTGTCGTGACAGTCGAGGGGATCGTCACCTCGGATGGTACGGTGGAAATCTCGGAAAAAGTAAGTCTGCCGGCTGGCAAGGTGCAGGTGACTCTTGCTCCTTGGCCGCTGCTTCCAGAAGATGATCCGTTCTGGCGGATGATGCAGAAGATCTGGGACGGGCAGAAGGCGCGAGGGCATGTGGCACGGAGCGACTTGGAGGTTGAGGCGGAGCGCGATGCGATGCGCGAAGAATGGGACACCCGTATGGGTGAGATCACTCGCATCCAGGAGGAGGCCGATAAGCTCAGGGCTGGGAGACAGCCGGAATGACCGTTTACCTGGATGCGAACTGTGTTATCTACCTTGTGGAATTGAATCCGATTTGGGCACCCAAGCTTCTCGCCCGTGTTTCCTCGTTGCGGAGCGCCGGAAGCCGGGTCGCTGTTGGCGACTTGGCTCGCACAGAATGCCTGGCACAGCCTTTGCTCAAGGGAATGACCTCAATCGCCTTGTCGGAGTTTCAGTTTCACTCCGACCTGACCCTAGGACGATTCCGCCGCCGTCCACCGATCTCGGCGCTTCCGCTCGGCCTCAAACGCGACATCCGCGCCTACTTCGGCAGCTACGCAAACGCTCGCGGTCAGGCCGATGATCTCCTGTCGCTCCTTTCACCTTTTAACTTTTAACTTTTGCCTTTTGCCTTCTGATAAACGCCTGCCGTCTGGCCGATGATCTCCTTTTCCGGGCCGGGAGTGCCGATGCCGTCGACGAAGCCTGCCGTCGGTCCACCGTAGGCAAGCTGCTGCCGACCGCGCTCTACGTCCATCGCACCGCGCTCGAGGCACTCGACCCGCTTCTCCGCGTCCATGAGGGATGCGCCGCGCTTACCTGGGCATTCTCGACGGGGCGAACCTGATCAAGCTGCACCGCCATTCCGGCAAAGTTTCATACCTGTCCTACCCCGATTTCGAGTCCGACCCGCACCCGGCCCTCTTGCGCAGCGTCAAGCTTTCGCTCCGTACCCGCGAGATCGACTGCTTTGACTACGCCGCCAGCGCAAACCCGCCAGTCCTGCATCGCAAGGAGACGTTCCTGGCTAGCGATCACCGTTCGCATGCCAAATTCGCACGGTTAACGCAGCAAGAGGAAAAGCACGGCTTGCTGGACGATTCGAGCGCAATAGGTACCCGGGAGGGCTGGTCAAGTCGGTTGGCCGAGCGGGGTTTTGCACTAAAAGGGCACCGGCTCGTGCGGCGGTGAACCGCTAACGAGACAGGAGGAAGAGTTGGCCCCTGAACGACCCGTCGGTGTCTAGCGGTGGCTTCTGTCGCTAAAGCCTTCTTATTTACTGACCGCATCCAGCGGCGGCGGGTAGACGTAAACACCCTCGACGCTCATTCCACCAAAAGATCTACCGCGAATATGAGTCGGCACTTTCGCTTTAGATCGCTTGTAAAGGTCCAGGGCAGCTCGGGCAAATGGATCGTCCACGCCAATTAGCTTGACCTGAAACAGATCAAGATTCGGGTCTTCGATCGTCTTTCCGACCCTACCGACTTCGCGATAGGACACATCAAGATTCTTGTCGGTAGTCTGATCGGACGCGATGTGAAGATACCAGCCGGAGTCCTCGTTAACCTTGAGCCAGAATGCGGCGCGAACAGGGTTATATTTGTCAAATTCCTCTATGAATTTCTTGCCGGCCTCAATCTGCTCGATCACCAGCGGCTCTTGATCCATCGTAGTACTCCGTTCGCGGTATCGGTGACCGCTTGATAGAGTTCTTCGGCATCGTCTCTGGTCTCGCGTTGGTAACGGGCGATCTCGCTCCAATCCTTGACAACTTGCCAATTCAACGGAGTACCCGGCCAAGTAATACGCCGCCGACCATCTCCTGGAACTGAGAAGTGCGGTCGTGTCATGCACCCGTTCGTCGGCTATCCGCCGCCATTCCGCCCTTGTCACCAATATGCCCTCGCCGGAGGCGTGGATGTCCTCGTACTATCCTATCCGGTCTGATGAGGGCGCACCATTCGAGCGCAATCGGAACCCGGGAGGGTTGGTCAAGTCGGTTGGCCGAGCGGGGATTCGCTCTAAAAGGGCACCGGCTCGTGAAGGTCAACGCTGAGCCAAACGGCCCAAGTGGGCTGTGAGGTCTGTAACCTTCGCCGATGCGATCGCATCTTTTGCCAAGTCGACAAGCTGGCGAGTGTCAGCATTACTCGTGTCGGATGGAACCTCGGCGCGATCTACCAAAGTATTGTAAACGCCCGTACAATCAGGGGTACGAATCCCCGGTAAGGAGTGAAATATGAGCGAAACCGCCATCGTTGTTCAGGGTATCCTCAAAGACAATGGAACGCTAGAACTGGATGAGAGGCCAATGCTTTCCCCGGGCCGCGTTCAAGTGATGATTCTTCCCATTCCGGTGTCGACCGAGGGTCAAGTCCGTCGCTCGCTGGTCGATGTCCTCAATGAAATACACGCCGGCCAACGGGCCAGGGGTTATCTCGGTCGCACAATCGAAGAGATGGAAGCCGACGAGGACGAGCGGCGCAAGAGTGATGAAGACTACGAAAAACGCTGGCGGACCATCTCGAGCCCAACGAGCTCGGTTTCGCCGTCCGCGGAAATGACAAAGTGATCGTCTACCTGGATAGTATGATCGTAATTTACGCAGTCGAAGGCCCGGAGCCCTTTCTGGCTCGAGCAAAATCCCGACTAGCCTCGCTCGTGGCGGCCGGCAATCAAGCTGCGATCAGCGATCTGACGCGATTGGAGTGTCGGGTTAAGCCGATCAGGCTAAACGATGCAGATGTTCTTGACGATTTCGACCGTTTTTTCGATGCGCCCGACTTATTGCGGTTCGCGCTGCCATCAAATGTGTTTGAGCGAGCCACAGTGATCCGAGCCGAATACAACTTCGGGCTCGGAGACAGTCTTCACCTTTCCACCGCGGTCGAGAATGGGTGCGGTCTATTTCTGACTAACGACACTCGCCTGAATCGCTATCCTGACATTCCTATCGAAATACTGGCTTGAACTGAAGCCTTGGAGGAGCAAACGCTCATGATGCCCGAATTATACGAGCGAGTCGCTTTACGCCGCGACGTCAATGAGCATTCGCTCAAGAAGGGAGACGTGGCCCTGCTCATTGACCGAGTTCCTCACCCTTCCGGCGGCGAATCGGGCGTAGTTCTTGAGGTCTTCAATGCAGTAGGTGAGTCCCTCTCTGTGGTCGCGGTCAAGGAGTCGGAAATCGAGGCGCTGCGCCGACGAGGTTCTGATGGTCCGCTCGCTCGTTCACGTTGGCTGACGAAACGATTCCGCCACGTCCGCCAATCTCGGCGCTTCCTATCGGCCTCCAACGCGACGTCCGCGCCTACTTCGGCAGCTACGCAAATGCATGCCGTCTGGCCAATGATCTCCTCTTCCGGGCCGGGAGTGCCGAGGCCGTCGACGAAGCCTGCCGGCGGTCGGCCGTCGGCAAGTTGCTGCCGACCGCGCTTTACGTCCATCGCACCGCGCTCGAGGCACTCGACCCGCTGCTGCGCGTCTATGGCGCTGCGCCCGCACCTACCTGGGAACGCTCGACGGAGCCAACCTGATCAAGTTGCACCGCCATTCCGGCAAGGTTTCGTACCTGTCGTACCCCGATTTCGAGACCGACCCGCACCCGGCCTACGGCGCAGCGCAGCGTCAAGCATTCCCGGGGCGTTGCCCCGGGCTGTTTTGTTAATGCCCCGTTCGGGGCAAGAAGCCAACGGCGCTTTTTACGTTCTCGCCCCGAACGGGGCAGACACATGCCAGCCTGGGGCAACGCCCCAGGATCTCCAGAGATATCAAGAACGCTGCCCTGTAAGGGCAGAGCACAGGCAGTTCCGCCACTTGCCAGGGGCCGCTGGCGCACCCGCGAGATCGATTGCTTTGACTACGCTACCAGCGAAAACCCGCCAGTCCTGTATCACAAGGAGACGTTCCTGGCGAGCGATCACCCGCTGCACGCCAAGTTCGCCCGGTTAACGCAGCAAGAGGAAAAGCACGGCTTGCTGGACGACTCAAGCACAATAGGCACCCGGGAGGGCTGGTCAAGCAGGTTGGCCGAGCGGGGTTTGGCACTCAAAGGGCACCGGCTCGTGAAGGTCAACGCCCGGGAAGCTGCCAAATCATCATCAACGTCCGAACCATAACCAACTCGAACCGCTCTCGGTTACTGGGAGAGCCATGAATACCGTGCGCCTGGATCGTTTCCACATTCAGCTTCAGGAAAATCCCCTCGACTTGCGGTGCATGAACGCCGCGGACGCCGCTCGTGCGCTGTTTGACTTCATCCAACGGGTCTACGGACCTGGGGACGAATGCTCGTTATGGACGCCACGGCAAGCCGAGGATCTCGGGTATGGCAAGTACTGGCATGTCAGTTGAGAAGGCGGCCCGGCGGAATGGGGCGTGCTTCTTACGCTGGGCGAAAGTATGTAGCTCACGGAATTTGCGCTGCGACATGATCATCGGCCGGAGGTGCTGCTTCAAAGCGGGCGGGGCTGGTACAGCGATCCGTATCACCGGTTTGATATTGGGTTCATTGAGGACGTCCGGGCATAGCCTGTAAGTGGGCTCGAGTAAGACTCTGAATCGCGAACCGCCGAGAGACCAGTGGCGAGTTGACGTTAAATGCGGCGATCCCATTCCCGCGGATTTTGGTACGATGGTTGTGTCAGAAATGGTCGCGGTGAGTGCAGGGCCGCCATTGAGCTTGAGGACCGAGACATGAGCCAAAATACCATCGTTGTTCAGGGGATCGTGACGGCCGACGGAACGCTGGAACTCGCCGAGAAGCTGAATGTCCCCGCGGGCCCAGTCCAGGTGGCGATTCAGCCGTTGTCTGATGTGTCCAACGACCCGTTCCTTGAGCGCATGGAGAAAATCTGGGCCGGACAGGGGGCACGCGGTCATGTGCCACGGACCAGGGAGGAAATCGATGTCGAACTGCGCGAGCTGCGGGACGACGGCCTGGCCGAGATTGAAGCCACTGAACGTCTGCATGAGGAGTGCCGACCCTCTCGCGCGAGAGAGGATCAGCCGACGAATGGTGTTCCTTGACAGCAGCATTGTCATCTACTACGTCGAACAACCAGCGACGTGGGGACGCAAGGCATCGGACCGGCTCACGGCCCTCCGGGCGTCAGGTGAACAATTCGCAGTGACTGAGCTCGTCCACATGGAGTGTCTGGTCGGCCCGCTCAAGGTCGGTGATGCCGAGATGCTGGCCGATTTTGCCGCATGCTTCGCCGCACCCGATGTCGTGATCTTACCAATCACAGCACCCATCGCCGAGCGGGCGGCGGAAACCCGCGCGTACCTATCGATTCGGGCCGATGGACTCTTTCCACCTAGCCGCTGCGGTGGATTCCGGTTGCAATCTCTTTTTGACAAACGATACCCAATTGAGACAGTTCGTCGGTGTCGTCGTCGAGGATCTGACTTGAGTCGCCCAACCCGATCAAGCTGCACCGCCATTCCGGCAAGGTTTCGTGCTTCGTCTATCCCGATTTCGAGACCGACCCGCACCCGGCCCCCTTGCGCAGCGTCAAGCATTCGCTTACCAAACCAGTCGCGAGCCTTGCATGCAGCGGCAGTTGCCCTTGCCAGAATTCGCCATGGCGGGTTTAATGTTTAAGGAAAGGCCCCTGAACTTACCCACACCCGATTGATCCCGCACCGCGGACCTTTCGATCCTGTCTGTCCGTGTTGCCAGTCAGATCGAGACGTCACGTCGTGCCGGCATCATCTCCGGGTCGGAGCGGAGCTTTTCCCGATGCACGACCGCATCGCCTATCAAGGCATCACTTTCGACGACGTTCTGCTCGAGCCCGGGCTACTCCGATCTGCTGCCTCACCAGGTCGATACCAGGTCGCAACTGACCGCGCGAGATCGGCCTGAATATCCCGATCCTTTCGTCGCCGATGGACACCGTCACCGAGGCCGAGCTGGCCATCGCGCTGGCGCAGGAAGGGGGCCTCGGCGTCATCCACAAGAACATGTCGATCGAGGACCAGACCCGCGAGGTCGACAAGGTCAAGCGGTCGGAAAACGGCATCATCGTCGACCCGATCACCCTGCCGCCAGACGCCACCGTGGGCGAAGCGCGCAAGATCATGAGCGGTCACAACATTTCGGGCGTGCCCATCACCGTCGACGGCTATCTTGCGGGGAATCCTCACCCGCCGCGACCTGCGCTTCCTCGAATCCAACGACCTGCGGATCGAGGAGGTGATGACCAAGGATAACCTGGTCACGGCGCCGGCGGATACGAGCTTGGAGGAAGCTGATCGGATTTTAACGAAAAATAAGGTCGAGAAACTTTTGCTGGTTGACGATGAATATCGACTGAAAGGGCTGATTACGATCAAGGACATCGACAAGCTGCACCGCTACCCTCATGCGTGCAAGGACGCGAGGGGGCGATTGCGAGTCGGTGCCGCGGTCGGCGTGCATGATTTTGAGCGAATCGACTCGCTCCTCAATGCGGGTGTGGATGTGCTGGTGGTGGATTCGGCACACGGTCACAGCAAGAACGTGATCGAGACCGTGCGGCGGATCAAGAACAGCTTCGACATTCAAGTCGTGGCCGGCAACGTGGCCACGGGTGAGGGAACGCGGGCGCTTGATCGAGGCAGGTGCCGACGCGGTCAAGGTAGGCATCGGGCCGGGATCGATCTGTACGACGCGGGTGGTCTCGGGCGTGGGCGTACCCCAGATCACGGCGATCTACCAGTCGGCCAAGGCGGCGCCGGCAAGGTTCCGATCATCGCCGATGGCGGAATCCGCTACTCCGGTGATATCACCAAGGCGATCGCGGCGGGTGCTCATGCCGTCATGATCGGCGGGCTCTTCGCCGGGCTGGCCGAAAGTCCTGGCGACACGATCATTTACCGCGGTCGAAGCTTCAAAACTTATCGCGGCATGGGCTCGATCGGCGCGATGGCCAAAGGCTCGCACGAACGCTATCGCCAGGAGCCCAGCGCACGAATTCAGGATAAAGACAGCAAAACACCCGCTAACCAAAAGCTTGTCCCCGAGGGGGTCGAGGGGCGAGTCCCCTACAAGGGACCGCTGGCCGAATTACGTCTTCCAGCTCGTCGGTGGTCTGCGGGCCGGCATGGGTTATTGCGGTGCCCGGACCATCGACGAGCTTCGCACCAAGACTCGCTTCATCCAGGTCACGTCGGCCTCGGTTCAGGAAAGTCATCCTCATGACATCGTGATCACTCAGGAAGCCCCGAATTATTCGAGCTTTAGCAGCGAAAACGAAGTCGGTCGCGGCTCGGTCTAGAAGTCGAGGGTGGCTCTTCGTCGCCAAGAATCAAACTGGTGCTCGGTAAAAATGTGAGACGCCGGGTCGGGAACTTGGGAAGTTTGATTGTCGTTAGTTGTTCACACGAATTGCCGTTGTCCAGGCAGGTCCCAAGAAAGCAAGGAGGCGTGGCTTGCAGCGCACTACTTCGGCATTGACCACAGCGGTCCTTGGGGCCGTCTTGACGGCCTCGACGGTCTTGGCCCGGCAGTTAGCCCCTCCTGACGACTCGCCACGTGGGGGATCGTCCGGGACGAAATCCACCGTAACACTCGACTCAGCGACGGCGGCGGCTAATTCACAACTCTATGGCATGACAGTCACGCGAAGTGCCCGGGTACTTCTGCGCAACGGGCTCGATTACCTCGGCTACCAGCAATACGACCGGGCCCTCAGGTTTCTGCGCGAGGCAGAGGCCCGCATCAACCAGCAAAAGTCGTCCAAGGGTCAGAAGGAGCTCAACGACGCCGAGGTGCTCGCGCTCAAGCAGGGCATCGAAACAGCCCAGCGCGGCCTGCGCAGGGCGTCCGACGCGGAATCTCCTTATGCCTTGAGTGATCAGTCGCGCCCCGCGAATGGGTTCACTCCGTCGAAGCCCGCGACCCAGGTCGCCGAGAACACCAAGCAGGCCGAAGCACCGAATCGCAACCAACAGGCAACCGCGCCTGCCCGATCGGGCTCGCTGGGAAGCGACGGTGACGAGCAGGGCGAGCCAATTCGGCTGGCGAGCGTCGAGGCACCTGTCAGCGCGAAACCCGCCACGGAAACCCCAGGCACGCGCCTGGCTGATAACGCGAAGCCGACCGCAATCGCACATTCCGAATCCGAAGAGCCGACGACCACGCCTGAAACTCCCCAGATCCACGCGGTTTCACGACTGCCCGATCTAACGGAGGCTAATGGATCAGACCGCCTCGTCGCGGCCGACGATCAAGGCACGGTCAGGGCTGAGGCGGCCGTCGAGCCTGCTCCGACAAAATTGCCTACCCTGGTCCCCGCCCCGGATGCCGCGCCTCCCGTACAGGATGGATCGCCCAAAATCGCGGTCCAAGTCGCCGAGCCAGCCACGGCCATTTCTCCTCTGCCCATCCCGGAAAGACCGGCCGACCTGAAGACCGAGGCCGCAACAACCGCGGAACCGAGTCCATCGCCGCCGCAAACGTCGGACCCAACTCCCCGCCGGCGCCCGCCGTGATCGACCTCGAGACAATTCCCTCGTCCGCGACGGTCGGCGATGCAGCGCAACCAGTCGGTCCAGGTGCTCTGGTCCACAAGGAAACCGAAGATGCGGTGCCCGACTCGATGCAGGGCTCGACGCAAGCGGAGCCCGCGGTCCAAGCAGATGCTGCTCCTGTTACTGATTCAGCATCGTCGACTGACGACGAGCTTCCTCCGTTGCCGGCCGACCTCAGTCGTCCGGTTCCGGATGCTCGCGCGTACAGATGCGCCAGCAACACAATCAGCCCCGGTCACCGCGCCTGTGTTACGCGCCTTTGGCCGACGACGAGCTTCCACCGCTCCCGGCCGACCTGAGCCGCGCTGCTCAGGCCAGCACCGCAACCGTTACAACGCCATTCCAAGGGCTTGCTGGGTCCGCCCCGGCACCGGCACCCGTAAACGACCAGCCAACTCAACCCAGCGAGATTGTTCCTGTTCAAACCGCGGATGAGCCACTCCCGCGACTGCCGACCGGCGGCGAGGGACCAGCCGCGCGACCGGCTCTGGAACACCAAGGCTCGGCACCGACACTTGCCGGGGCGTCCTCTGGTCTGGTTCCCCCGGCTGATGCGAGTGCCGTTACCATGCCCACGCCGATCAACAGCGAACGGCCCCACGTTCTGGGCCCAGATACAACCTCCACGACTACCGCACTCGTCAACCCGTCATACCCAACGAGGAACCCCAACATGGAATCGAAACCAGCGGCGACCACGGCGACCAGTGCCCGACCCGCGCTCGATGTATTTTCGTTACCGCCGGCTCTTCCTGGCCGGACGCTGGCATCGAGCGAGGACTTGTTGATCCCCGACCGCCCAATTCCTCCTACAACTCTTAAGCCGGAGCTGCAGCGCGAAGTCGAGATGATCGCCCGCAAGCAGGATGAGGAGATGCGTCGCCAGGCTCAAAACCCACCGCAGCCGGTGAATCCTCCGCGTGACACGATGGCGTCGGATCTTCGAACCCAAACCCAGATGGATATCAGCCGCGCTCCCAGCCCGGCCGAGGCTCGGCCGATCAAAGCAATCCCCGTCCCCGAAGACTGGGTCCCGTTGGCACCGCGTAACTGGGCACCTCAGCGCAAGTACTGGACCGCCGCCGCCACCTGCCATCTACCGCTTTACTTTCAGGATCCAGTCCTGGAGCGATATGGGCATAGCGTAGAGCAATTCGTGGGGCCAATCGGACGGTTCTTGACGTATCCGGTCGACGATCCCACGCAGTCCACCCAACGCAATCAAATGCTCCAACCATGGTTCTCGGCCGGTCTGATGGGACTTCAGATCATTGCCTGGCCTTATAACCTCATCATGGATCCACCTTGGGAAGCTCAGTATGACCTGGGGTACTACAGACCCGGCGACAATATCCCGACCGACACGTACTGGCTTCCCTTGCATGGTTATGGCCCACCGTTGCGCGGAAGCAACTACTGAGTCACGCATCTTATCGTGAATTTCTCGTGTATTCGCGGAATCGCGGTTGTTGGCCGGGGCTCGATGACATAAGCTGAAATTCTTATGCCGCAAGCGTTCCGGCGAGCGACGACGATCGATCCACGAGAACGGTGAATCAGCCAGGTCGCAATCAAACCGGATGGAGCCAGAACGATGTCAAGCCGAGCCAGCAGATGCTACGACCACGAGGATCGCGCTGATGCCACAGGAACACAACACACTGAATTCGGACTGGGACAATGACCGGGTCACGGTGGGCCGCAATTTTCTCAGAGATATGGAGGGCCTCTGGGCCGAGGTGCTAAAGCTGGCGGCGGTGGTTGAAGACGTGCTCGACCAGAGCGTTCACGCTCTGTGCGACGGACGGGTCGAGCAGGCCGATGCGCTCAAGGGGCGAAAAAGGGCAGTGGATCGGTGGGAGATCCAGATCGAGCGCGAATGCGTTCGAGTACTGGCCCTTCACCAGCCGGTTGCGTCGGACCTGCGCCGGGTTGCCGCCATTCTCAAGATCAATGGCGACCTGGAGCGGCTTTGCGATTTGGCCCGGCATATTGCCAAGCGGGTCAAGAAGTTAGCAACCGACTCCCGAGGCTTTTCCGATCCCCCAGACGTTGGAAAACCTCGCCTTGGAGGCCCTGTCGCAGATTCATGCCAGTCTTGACGCTCTGACCCAGTCTAACGTTTCACGGCGCACAGGCTGTGATCGCCGCGGATCAAAGAGTCGACCGCAATTACCGGGCCGTCCAGAAGCAGCTCAAGGCCGAGATTGTTAACAATCCTGAACGGATCGACACATGGCTTCGGTTGGTTAACACCGCGCGCAACCTCGAGCGAATTGCCGACCATGCCGCCAAGATTGCCGAATCGGTGATCTACCTCGAGCAGGGAGAGATCCTCCGGCACCGGCCTGCCGATCACGCGGGCGGTGCAGGCCTCATTACCGTTCCCCCTGCCACTAGCGGCCAGGGTTAGTTTATCGGCGGTGCTATGGTCGAGGATAGCCAGGTGAACCGAGCGACGGTCGCGGGCGACAAACCCGGAGGAGTGATAGAGCCGTGTGGCCGGTGTGTTCCGGCAGTCGACGGCGAGTTCCAGGCGTGGAACGTGGGTTCGTGCCAGCGCTCAACGCATGCTGGACCACGGCACGACCCAGACCGCGGCCGCGTGCTGCGGGGGTTAATCCCAGGTAGACCACCTCCCAGACGTCGCGACCGGGCACCTCGGCCATCAGGAGCACGGATGCGACATGCGGTTTATCGGGGATGTAACCAAGCTGCCATCGCCCGGCATCAAATCGGCCCGTGGCCCGGTGGCTCTCCATAATCTCGTCGAGTGCGCGGCGCCCCTCGAGTTCGGGCATATCCAGGCTTCCCACATAGGTCGCCTGCACGACTGAGCGGAACTCGGCCTCCAGCGCGGGTTCGAAGGGCTGCCATTCAAAGGAGGATCCAGTGAGCGTCGTCTCCTTTGAACAAGCCAGCGAGGGCCCTTTACCGGCAGTGGACAGCGGCAAGGCGGTATCACGTTCAAGGTAAAGCAGTTCCGTAATGCGAGGCATGCCCCCTCTCGTCAGATCACGGGCCGCCTGTAGGCCTGCCGATTCGTCGAGAACTGCCTGGGCTAACCGAAACCCACGTTCCTTTAAATCGCCAGGCGCCGTTTGGATAAGCCCGGCGGCGAGTGCAGGCCGGCGCCATGACGGTTTGACCTCGGGGGCCCAGACCGCCGCTGCCTTACCAGCCAGGGGTTGCGTCAAAAGAGCACCCACGATCCGGCCGGCCCGTTCCCGCGCGACCCATAATCCTGACAGGTCGATTTCGCCGCGCGCAGCCTCATCCTGAACTTCGACGATCAGCCGATATCGAAGCGCTCCGGTACCCGGCGGTATAGTACATCGAGCGCCGCCGCGCGGGCCTCTAGCGGGCATGGCACGATCTGAGGACCGAAACCCGCCATCGCCTAATTCCTTGCTGCCGGCCTGGTGGAATCAAGGGAGAATGACACGCTCTGATGAAACTCCAGAGCTGATGATAAAGCCAGCGGTCCGCCTGGCCATTTCTTGGCGATTCACCGAGTGATTTCGGAAAAATTGTCCATCGCTCCCGGGCAACTTTAACGTATCATAAGCAGCGTGAGGAGGTCACGCGATGTGGAAACAGTCCACGCCCGGGCCCGACTCCGACGCCAGGCTTGGCGGCATTACTGGCGTGCGCATAAAGACGTCGCACGATGACTGGCCATCCAGTGCGTGGCGACGGAAAGCTGGGAGTGACGCCACTGGACGGCTCTAGCGACGAGGTCAACCTCAATGACGCGTGGCTGGTTGAGCATCGCGCGGCACGGTGATCATCAGGCTTTCGCCGTGCTGGTCCGCCGTTATGAACGAAAGCTCATCCGCGTTCTGATGCGCCTGGTTCGCGAACCGGAACAGGCACGTGACCTGGCACAAGAGACCTTCTGGCGTGTATATGCCCGCCTGGATCGCTTCGATACCTCCCGGCGTTTCGGCCCCTGGCTGTTTCGAGTGGGAGTTAACCTGGGGCTGGACTGGCTCCGCAGCAGCAAGAGCGAACTGGCATCCGCCGCCTCGATCGACCGGACCGGCAACGACGGCAAATCGATATTGGAGCTACCTGATCCCGACCCCCGAATCCAGGCCGAGCTGGCGCAAGAAGTTCAGTTTGTTCTGGCATTGATGCCGGTCTCATACCGGACGATCCTCGTGCTGCGAGATCTGGAGGGTTTCTCCTCATCGGAGGTGGCGGCCATCGTGGGGCGTCGCGAGGCAACGGTCCGATGGCGGTTGTCCAAGGCAAGAGAGCGATTCCGCGAAATCTGGGAACGTCGCCAGATCGATCTGCGGGAAGTGGCCAAAGGCGGCAAAACAAGGTATGGGCAATTCGATGGGTAACCGCGAGTGTGAATGGGTAGATGCTCGCCTGCCACTTTGGGTGGGCAATGGCGATCGGAACGGCCCAACCGAGGCTGAAGGCGAGCGGGGAGACCTGACCGCCAGCGAACGTCACCAGATCGAGCGACACCTGGTGGATTGTGCCCTTTGCCGGCATCATCGGATGGCCTTGGAGCAGGCACTTTGTGCGCTGGCGGCCGCGGCGACCGACTTGCCGGTTGTGCCGGAAGCCCCCTCGCTCTGGCCGTTGCTCGAGCGCCGGATTGCCAAACGCGATGCAGACGCACTGGCGCTGGCCGCGGGTTGTCGATGTGCTCGCGGACCAATCAATTCAACCCTGGGCAAACCTTGATAGTGTGCGGCCGCTCCGCCAGGCCTGGGCACGGGATACGTTCCGTGAAGTGCTAGCCGGCCGAAATCGGCAGAAACTCTGAATCGAAACGATTACAGGGCTTGGTTTTGAAGATTGGCAGCGTGGCGGCGGCGGTTTTAGTCACGCTGGCCGGAATGGCCGTCGCGCGCCGGCAATGGACAAACGCTCAATCCACAATTCTCGCCAATTCCGTACCCCTTGCGGACCCTGCTCCCGTACCTGTGGTGATTGATGACCAGCTTCCATCGGAGACCGCGGATAGCGACGTTAGCGACGTTGCCGCAACCCAGTTGGCCGAAGCTGAACCCTCACGTCCGACGGAAACCCCGGCATCAGGAATCGACGCCGTAGCGGCACCCAAACCGTCGCCACACACGAGGTTCGGATTCGATCTCGAGCATGGGACTCCCATGCCTGCGCGATACTGCGCGAAGCCAAGCCCGTGTATTGACCGGGAATTTCAGTCGTCATCGCTCGTGAGTGTATTGATTGCGAGATCGGCCAGGACCGCGAGATTCATTGCCCCGGCGAGTCGAACCCATTTCTGGATAATTCGCAACGTCAGGCTTTCAAACGAGCACATGAACTTTCATTCAAATGATATATTTGTTGGCGCCGATCCATTGTCTGGGGGACGGTCGGATTTTTCGTTGCACTGGCTGCCATCGTCTGCATCGTGGGCTTCCGCGGTTCGCGGTCCGGGCCGATCGGCATCGGGGGAGCGGCGTGCCGGCGGCGGCTGAATCAGGCCAAGCCGAGGGAGTAACGGCAATACCGACAGTGATACCGACGCGGCGTTGTTCGCGGCTTTGGAGCGGCTCGAGCGACAGATGGCCGCGGCGATAACGAGAGCGAGAGAGTCGGTCGTGTCACTTGAGTATACCGCACCGGATGCTCCACCTGGCACCCGCCGCATTGCGACGGGTGTTGTGATCAACAACCGCGGAGAGGTTCTATCGGTTCGGATCGATCCGCCTCCCCCATCGCAAGAATCCACAGGGGCGCGAAACTTAGAACGGATCGTGGCGCTCGACTTCTCCGGCCGTCGACATTTGGTTCACTGGATGGCGACTGACCTCGAGACTGGCTTGACACTGTTACGCCTCCCCCCTCGTGCAGTGCGACCGATCCGATTCGGCCTCAGGCACGCCCAACCTGGGATGCCAGGTGTTTGTCGTGGGAAACCCGTTCGGCATGGGACATTCGGTGAGCCGAGGCCATGTGGCCGGGCTTGATCGAGCACGTCGAACTGGTACTCGACAGCTCGGCGGCTTGATCCAGGTCCAGGCTCCCCTCTATCCCGGCGACAGCGGCGCGGCGGTCGTCAACCTCCACGGTGATTGGCTTGGCCTGATCCGAAGCGGCCTGGCAACACCAGACCCGGATTCGGGGTCGGAAACCAGCCCGAGCATCCCCTTACCCCCAAAAACCTCTCCCTGGGCCTTTCGCCATCGTTGGCTCCGACAGACATTGCACTGGGTCGACCCGAGCGCGACACCAACTTCGGCTTCGCCATCCCAGCCCGAGACGCCGTCTGGGTCGCTGATCAGCTGCGAACCGGCGGGAGCGTTGATCGTGCTTATCTGGGTGTCCGACTCGAGCCGGTCCCGCCTACCGGCATATCGGCTACCTCAAAATCAGAGCACCGGCTCGAACAGGCGTCGATCATTCCGGCATCAGCGACGGCGACTAACTCAACTGAGATGATTTCCGAGACACCGAAGGCACACGGCCGGCAATCTTGAAGGGGCAATCCTCGCGTGAGTGCTGGCCAACACGCCGGCGTCGCGAGCCGGGCTGCAACACGGCGACAGCATTGTCGAACTTGATGGGCAGCCGATCCGGTCCGCTCATGATCTTACTGACCGGCTCGATCGCATCCCGGCGCGGGCAACCATCCTGCTCGGCGTTGATCGAAAACGGGGATCACGCCGACAGCGTCTCTCAATCTCTCTTCGCACGGCCAGCCGACCTCGAGCACAGCAGGTCACAGGGTCAGGCTCACCACCAACAGCAACGACAGCATCCACCGGAAAGGCAGGCTCGACCCTACCGGCCTTCCCGCCAAGGCAAGGCGGTGTCAGCGCTACCCCACTGACGAAACCCGAGATACAAACACGCGCACTAGCCTTGTTGCCAACTCCTCAGCCGAACGAGTTGCATCTCACCCTTCCGAGGGCTGTCGTCGAGCGGCTAGAAAAATTGGAACGCAGACTCGAAAAGCTCGAGTCTTTCCCAACTCCCGCGACCAGACAAGCCTCTGGCCCTGATGCTCAAATCAACTCGACTCGACTCGACATCCATAGGGACAAATAGTGCAATCCTGGATCGCCGGTCTGCCACAAAAAGACAGGCGGTTCCCTGAACGAGTGGATCCGCTTGGTCAAAAAGGAAGGGCCGTCCTCGGAGCAGGCGTGTCGTGATTGGCCCAAAACCAACTACGACTTGGGGACGAACACGGCTTGGTGGATCGCCAAGCGAGCTGCCGGGGGCAGCCTCAAGAGTGAAGATCCAGCGGTCTACCTCGAGGCGGCTAAAGAATTCTCCCAAGACGCACCATCAACAATTGCTATGGCTCGAAAAATGGCTCGATAAGACACCGGGGCAGGCCGATATCAAAAACGGCGACTTCACCCGTGTAATCAACCGCGCCAGGAGCTGCAAAACCAAGCTTGGCCGCTACAAATGTGGCCGTGGCAACGGCACGGATGGCCACGCCCAAGGGAACGCCCGCATCGGCATCCAAACCCGAGGGAACGTCAAGGGCGAAGATCGGCTTGCCCGATCGATTCATCGCCTTGATCACCGTGTGTAATAGGCCGCCGACCGGACGTGATAATCCAGTGCCTAGAAGTCCATCCACGAGCCAATCTGCTCGCCCAAGATTGCGTCGAGCCGAGTAACGTTGAATTCGGAGTCTGAGGGGTATTCGATCAAACCAGGCCGATTGTTCAACTTTGGACTTCTGCAGGATCGCCCACTGGAGCGCGGCATCCCCACGCAACTGATCGCTTCGGGTAATCCAGATGACGCGGACGGAAAATCCCCACGCGTTGAGATGCCGGGCGACAACTCCGCCATCACCGCCATTATTCCCCGGTCCACACAGAATAAGGACCTTGGGCAAAACTTGGCCAAGTGGTATGTCGTGGGTATGAGCGTATGGCGAAAATGACCTGGGATGTCCCCCGGAACTGAGGGATGTCGCTCCGACGAGCTCTGCCAGCCAGCCAGCAGCTCCCCTGCCGGCATTTTCCATCAAGAGTGAAGTCGGCAGCGCTGATAGTTCAGCCGCCTGGATATCAAGCTGGCGAAGTTCCGCGCGACTAAGCGACCGCAGGCGAATCATCACACTCAACCCTCCTTTCCGGTTCGATACAACCCGCGATTTCTAGACAAGTTGACTCAATCCACCCGGCATTGACAACCCTGAGCCTGCCTTCGAGAATATCCACATGAGGATCGCCCCTACCGTCGGCCGGGCGTACATGGTGATGATACACGCACCGGCGGCTTCAGTGATGGAGGAATCAATTCGGCCATGCCGCTTTATGAATATCAATGTGAGCCTTGCGACCACACATTCGAGACCTTGATCCGCAGTAATAGTGAAGTCGCCACACTGTCCAAAATGCGGGAGTGTCAAGGTCGCCAAGCTGTTGAGCGTTCCGGCGGCGGCTCAGACCGGCCATGGCCACGCTGGCCATTGCCAATCAGCGGTGCGCCCGAGTTCTGGCTGCGGTCGGCCCCAGTGTGGAGCGGGAATGTGCGCTGGATTTGATTAAGCGAAAGAGCATCATCCGGTGATTACCTTTGCGACGGATTACGACTGTCCCCCTGTCGAGAGGTGGCAGAATTCATACCAACTTGCGATCCCACCTTCACTTTGAACATGCTAGAGCCGATGGCTTACAGCCCCCCCATTCGACAAGGACGGTCTCTGCCCTAGAAGATTCGATCAACTCTTCGATCGCCATCTTTGACAATCGCCCCCGCACAGCGCATAACCCTCTAGCTGGTGGAACGCGCCGTTGTATCGGCTTGTCGAACATATTGGCGTGTTCGGATGAATCGACATCTTTGAGCGATGCATTCCGTCGGGTTGATCGGCCCCAGTCCTTCTTGAGGGCAATGGCGAGGCACGATTTCGGTGTGCGCGCCGTTGGCGGGGAGAGCACCGTGGCGGTACACCCTGAGCAGCACGATCAGCCCGGGGCGGAAGCGTCGGTCCAGGGGCCAGCGGTCGTGGAGTCAGCATTGCGCGCGGCCGTGTCCCGAGCGTTTGGGCGCGGCACGATTTGGTCTATGGTTTGGGGAGTCGGTTCGGCTGAGGCTTAGTGGAAAAGGCGACGCGCTGGAAGTCCGGGTGCCGGATCCGTTTTTCCGTGAGTGGATCCAGAGTCACTACACACAAGCTTGCTCGAGGCGGCCGAGGCGGTTCTCGGCCGGCCGATGCAATTATCGATTCGAATCCACGACGAGGCCGAACCACCGCTGGGCGACGTGGTCGAGCCGGCTCCTACTGGCCCTGAGCCCGATTCTGAACCCTAACGCCGGAGCAGTGTGACGATCCCGCTACCGGTCAACCCCAAGGCCCCGCTTTCGTTTCCGACTCCGGCACCAGACCAACCGGGGCCATTATCGCCTCCCCCCACTGATAGGCCACAACCTCCAAAACGCATGCAAGCGGCTCCCATTGGTGGTCTCTCATCCCGTGTTCGGGGCGTCGAGCCGTTCGGCGCGGCGACTTGATGACTTCGTGACGGGGCCAGGAAATCGCCTGGCCCATGCGGCGGCACAAGAGATGGCTCAGTCGGCGGGCTCCGCGTTCAATCCCCTGGTAATCCACGGTGCAATCGGACTGGGCAAGACACACTTGCTGGAAGGAATCGGCCATGCCCTTCGGCAGTCGCACCCTAACCTGAACGTCGCTCAAATCACCGCCGAGGCGTTCACTAACAGCTTCCTGGATGCAATGCGAACCGGAGGCTTGAGCAGCTTTCGCGACTCGTTATCGAAGTGCCGGCGGTTTGATTGTCGACGACGTCCACTTCCTGGCGGCAAAACGGGCCACGCAGGATGAATTCCTCCACACCTTCAACACACTGATCGACAAAGGGACTCCCATCGTCCTGGCGGCCGACCAACATCCTCGACTGATCGCCCGGCTAACCGATGAGCTGGTGACCCGCTTCCTGGGCGGCATGGTCGTCAAGATCGAGCAGCCCGATCTGGCAACTCGGCAGGCCATTCTCCAGGCTCGAGCGGCGGCCCGTGGTATCGACGTCCCCGAGAGCGTGGTCATCGCTATATCGCCGAGCACCTGCGCTCCAGTATTCGCGAGCTCGAGGGAGCGCTTCATACCGTGATCGCTCAGGCCGTGCTCACAGGTAAGCGACTCGATCTAACCTCGCCAGGATCGCGCTGCGGGACACGATCCGCCACACGTCACAAAGCGTGGGACTGCGCGACGTCGAGCGCGCCGTCTGTCAGCTTTTCCAGATCAGCCCCGAGGCGCTCAAATCCGATAGCCGCACCCGTGCGCTGGCCTATCCGCGTATGATGGCCATGTACCTGGCCCGTAAGCACATCGGCGCAGCCTACAGCGAAATTGGCCGCTACTTCGGGAACCGTAATCACTCCACGGTCATTTCCGCGGAGAAGAAAGTCCAGAGTTGGCTCCGGGCCGAGGAGAGAAGCGCGGTTCTGCCGGGCTTCGAGACCGTCGCGGATCTCCTGGCCGACCTGGAGCGACGCTCGGAACTTGAGCAAGCCTTGATTGGGCTTCGATCAATTCTTCAGTACTTGGGCACGAATTGTGCGCGTTCGTAGTACTTCGGATTGTGGTGCCACTCGTTGAGCTTGACCGAGAAGCCGCGGTCGATGGCATCTTGCGCCAGGTCGGCCCAGGGAGTCTTGGGATGGCGGGCGATGACTTGCTTGAGCAGCCGCTCGGCTTCGGCGTACTTTTTGGCGGTCTGGTTTGCGGGGGCCAGAGGCTCCTTCGAGTGATCGACGACCCAGGTGATCATCAAATCAGTTCCTGGCTGGCGCTTGGGCACCGGGGGGCCTTGACGATCGACGCCATCAGGGCGCGATACTCGTAGGCCTTCACCTGGAAGGCAACAGTCTGGGCGAGCATCAAGTCGTAGTGCGCCTGCCACCGCTTTTCGGGCTCGCGGTTCGCGAACCTTGGCGAGACCTTCCAGCCGCTTCTGGACCTCGAGGAGGACGTTGAGCTTCATGCCGGCCTTCTCTCCTTCTTCGAGGGCCGCTTTGACCAGCCTTCGGGTTCGATGGGGAAGTCGCGGCGGTAAATGAAGTTCTTGCCCTCCAAGACGATCGCGTGCAGCATCTGGCGGAGCGGAGAGCTGTTGCGCTTCTCCATGTAAGTCAGTCGATTGTCGTACTCGGGAAGGTACTCCTTGAGCTGAGTGATCGAGTAAGCCTGCTCGCGTTGGCGGACCCGCATGAACTCTTCGCTGGGCAGGACGAAGTAGATGCCGCCGGAGTCCTTGGTCAGACGGGCCAGCTCGTAGGGTGCGAAGCCGGAGGGCTGCTCGTCCCAGCGGTCGTAGAGCCCGTCCCACTGGTAGAGCTCGAGGTCGGCAGTCTCGGGCCCGCGGCGGATCAAGGGGTGATAGACGTCTTTCGTCACCGGGTCGATGTAGCGGTGGTGAGCATAGGGATAGCCGAAGAGCGACTGCCGGCCGATGACATAGAGGGGCACCTTGTACTTCTTGAGTGCCTGCCGCGCCTCCTCGACGTCGGCACCGTCGTCTCCCGACTCGTCGGTCACCAGCACGATCAACAGCCGGCGGTCCTTCCGGATCAGGGGCGAGTAGTGTTCGACGACCTCGCGGATTGCCCTCATGGTGTTCTCGATGCCGGTCTGGATCGATCTTCAGATGCTTGATCGCCCGGCCGATCTGGTCGATGTCTTCGCGGGGCTTTTCGAGCACGTAGTCGATCCCCTGGCCGAAGCCGACGATCGCGTGGTTGAGCGCGCCGGCCGACTTCTTGTTCGGGCTCGACGTTGACCTTCAGCTCGCTGGAGACGCGATCGAACTTCTCGAGGATGGTCCGCTGGTCGTCCTGCATGCTGGTCGACTCATCGAAGAGCCAGACGACGGTGAGCTTGTGGTCTTTGAGCTGGCGGAGGATCTCGCGGGCCAGTTGGTCGAGCGCGACGCCGATTTCCTTGACGTCGAAGATCGGGTCGCCGGCGATCTTGCCGCCGCCGCTCAAGTCGGCGGCGGGCGCGGCGGGGAGCAGTTTCAAGGGCGATCCTCCCAGGCCGTCGATCTTGACGCCGGGCAGGCTGGATCCCTCGTTGATCCGACCCTTGCCGACGCCGCGAACCCTGGGCGTGTTCGAGGGCCGGCCGAGCCCACGCCGCCGGCGACGATCATTCCGCCACTGTCTTCGCCCTCGACGTCGCCGCCCTCTTCACTGAGCACCATCGGCGTCGGCTTCCCCGGGGCGTCGCGGCGTGCTCGTCGCCGATTGCTCGTTCGCGCGGGATATTGTCGGGGTCGGCGTAGATCGGCAGCACTTCGGGCTCGCCGTTGCTGTACGACGCCAGCGCCGAGTCAAAGTTGATCATCTTCTTGATGGCGTCTTCGGCGACGTGAAGGTCGCCGCGGCCAGTGCCGACAAGATCACCACGTGGACCACCAGCGAAACGCCCCATGCTTGCATGAGATAACGCAGCGCGAACTCGTCTGCGCGTCCTCGGCCGCAGCTTGTTGAACTTGAGTGCCAGTGCTCGGCACTGACAGCCGGACTGCGTCTGGGTGGCTTAGCGCGCCGGCAGGCTGGATCACCCGCACCGCTCGAGGGCTTTCGATTCCCCGTCTGTTCCCGCGATTCGGCTGCCCGTATGGTCAGTCGGGGGCACCGTGTTGAACTCTGAAGCCACTGGGTCTGAGCCACCGAGAGTCACAATGACGGGGTCAGAGATCATGGTCTGGGCTGTCGATCCCCGAAGGCGTCGGCGTCGAGGAAACATCGCCAGTCACCGGCTCGCCACGAGTCGGAGACCTGGACTCAATGGCGCCGTCGGCTCCGCAGTCTCCGCGAAACGATAAACATCTCGTCCGACAAAGGAGCAGGAGTGCGCAGTCCCATGTCTTGCGTTCCCCGTCTCTGAGTGCGTGTCCATCACCGGCGCTATCCCACTTGCATACGACACCTCGCCTACCGCAAGTGAGCCTTCAAGCTCATCCCGTGACTTGGCGAATCGATGCCTCTGTCATCACATTATAGCTTGGGCGTTACCGAGCGGCTTGGGTTGACTCATGCTTCTGTTCTTGCGCTTGGCCGCATCGGCATCGTTGCTTCGCGGACGGGGGGACACATAGGTCTCCACCCACTTGAAGCCCAGTGGGTTCTCGAGCTCGCGCTGGGCGAGCAGAGCCCAGGGTGTGGCCGGATGATCCTCGACGACGCGGCGCAAGAGCGACTCGGCCTCTCGGCCGGCGGCCACCGCCTTCTCACTATACCGGATTGCCTGGTCGGGAACGAGCCGCCAGGCGTTGGACCTGGGATTGCTGAACTTGGGGGGATCTTTCTTCATCCGGGCACAGGCCCAGTTGTACTCGTAGCAGCGGACCTTCATGGCCAGGAGCCGCCCGCGAATCAGGTCGTAGTGTGCCTGCCAGCGCCGGATTTCTCGCGGTCGCGGAGCTTGACCACCGCGTTGATCGGGCCCAGAGCCTCGTCGACGGTGTAAGCCGTCCGCTCGGCGATGGCCTGGTTGTTGGCCATCGCGTCCTTGAACTCGGGGCCGTCCGCGGCGGGAAAGTTCAGGCCGGGCATGCCGGGCAGCCGTTGCTGGGTGATCTGCGCGGCGACAAGGACGGCCTGGCGCAGCGAGGAGCGATTGACCTCTTTCTCGTAATCGTCGCGGCGCACCCAGTCGGGCCGGTACTCCCGCATCCGGGCGGGATCGAACCCCATCCGGCGAGTATCGAACCGCGTGATGAAATAGATCCCGCCAGTCGCGGCGGCCAGCCGGCTGAGGGCAAACGGGCCAAAGCCGGCCTCGACGATCTCGTACTGGGGACCACCGTACCAGAACGGCAGTTGGATCTGCTCGAGCAGCTACGCTTTCCGGCCCCTGTCGGACCTGTACGTGTCGGAAGACGATGTTTGGTCTTGGGGTCGACGTAATCCACATAGTTCTACTTGCGGCCGAAGATCGCCTGCGAGCCGAGCACGTAGACGGGCACCCTGGCTTTCTGGGCCCGAGCGATGGCATCCTCGAGCCGCGCTTCGTCGTCGCCGACCTCGTCGGTCACGACGATGACCATCGTGCGATAGGTTTGGTTGTGGGCATCTTTGTAGCGGCCCCAGCGTCGAACGATCTCGGCGACCGTCGTGAAAGTCGTCTCGACGCCGGTCTCATCCAGGGGAACGCTCTTGATCGCCTCGATGATCTCGGATCGGTCGGCCGTCGGCTTGGGGAGCAGTGCCTGGCGGTCGTGCCCGAAGGCCACGACCATCGTCAACAGTCCGTTGTCGGACGACAGATGGTTTTCGTCGAGCTGGTTGATGTGGGTGTAGACCGTCTCGATGTGCTTGCCCAGCCGCTGCCGCTCGGCCTGGAGGCTTCCCGAGGCGTCAAACGCCCAGACGACCAGCGTGCGCCCTTGCTCGAGCCGGCGGACGATCTCGATCGCGATCCGATCGACGGCCCCTTCGACGCCACCGACCATCTCGGCGCCGTTGCCTCGGATCGAGACGGTCTGCCCGAGCAGCGTCGCGGTCGGAACGACGACCTCGGCTGCTCGCCGGACGTCGAGCTTGACCAGCTCTGGCGCCATGCCATGGGTCGTGTCCGCCGAGGCAGTCGAGACCGGAACGCCTCCCGCTGAACTGGGAGCCGCGGTGATCGTCGTCGCGAGCGTCGGGCAAATGAGCCCGCCGCCAGCCTCCGGCGGCGGCGGATCGTTCGATTGGTCCAGATCCTGAAAGGTCGACTCCGACGTTAACCGGTTATCCACGACCTCGCTCTTGAACTCATTGCCCTGAACCTCTTTATGCACGCGGTACCCCACAAAAGCAAGGCTGACGAGCAATAGCCCGTGCACAGCCAAACTCATCAGAAAGGCGGGCAACTCGACGTCAAGCCGGTCCCAAAACCATGAGGATAACCAGGGAAACCGGGCCTCAAATTCCCTTACCAGGTCCTCCACCACGGTTCGATACTCCACACAGATTCAATCAAGCCCGTTCCATTTGCCCGTCGCGTCATACTGTTCGACGACGCTGATGGTCCGAAAGTCTGTACCACTCTTCAGAAGAGGCGGCACAATCGCCTCTCTTAGTTTACTCCAACATCAGAGCAAAGTGACAGCTTACTCGCAGGCAATCGGTGATGAAGCCAATCGTCAAGACGATTGAAGACGATTCCGATGCTTGTTTTGTCCTGAATGACGCGACAACCGCTTACTTAAAAAGGGAGAGCGTTCATCGCTTTCCTAATAATCAGACTCACGACTGGTTTTAGTACTGTCTCTTCGTGCGAACCGGGTTTTTCCGGATGAAGGCGTTTCCGGCGGTCGTGGAGGATCTCCACCGCGGCGCGCTGCCGCGTGGCCACTCCCAGTTGTGGGAACAGTCCACCTCCCAGGATCAGGGCCGATAGCGACAAGACCGCAACCCGCTCTCGCAGGCTGATTCCAAGGGAGACGGTCGAGACATGCCGAGCACCGGTGAATAACGAGAAATAGGCCCGCAACACAGCGATGCCGTTCAACGCGCCTGCCGCGATTACAATGATGCCAACGTACGGGCTTGCCTCGACAGCGCTATCGACGAGTAACTCGATTGAGATGAAGCCGAGCGTGCCAGGGAAGCCGACACTTGCCAGTCCCGTGAGCAGGAAGCATACCGCCAACGCGGGCGTATGTTCATATAGCCCATGATAATCGGAGAGCGAGAGCCGGCCGAAGCGAGCCTCGAGGGCGCGTAACGTGAGCCCGAAACCGCCCAAAGACAGGATCACGGAAAACCAGAGGCAGAGCGAGGCCGTCAGCGATAGCTCGGTGTGCAATTCCAGGCCGACCAGCACCAGAGACGAGTGGCTGAGGAAGAGGTGAGCGAAGAATCGCCGAGTCTCGCGCTGGATGGTCGCCATCGCCGCGGCATAGATCGCCGTGAATAGCGACAGTAGGCCGATACTTTGCAATACCCATCCTGGTCCAATCGGTAGAACAAGACGCACCGCGGCGTAAACTCCGCCGAGCGGAACGACGAAAAGCAAAGTGATGCCGGGCGACGCGTGCTCAAACCAGTCCGTCACCCAGCAATGAGCGGGCACGGTCCCGCAACGTACCAGGATCGCCGCCACGAGTGGGACGGCTGACCACCAGTGGACCTCCGCGGACGGTCCCCCTTCGAGCGTCACGGCCGACCATCCCAGAACCAAGAGCCCGACAAATAACGCCATGTGCAGGACGTAAACGCGCGTCGGCCGGCGACGATTGATCAACTCCACGTACGGTGGCACGGCCGAGATCGCTAGCAGCGCGATCAAGATCCACGGCTCCTTGCAACTAAACATCGCCAGGCGGATTGTCTCGGCAGCCATTGACCACGAGAACGAGTACCGGCGCATGAACGTACGGGCGATCGACAAGGCCGTCAGAAAGTGCAAGAGGGCGACGGTCGGTAAGATTGGCGCATTGAGTTCGTCGAGCACGAAGATTTGCCGCCCGAAAAAAGCAGGCTGAATGCTATAACGAGCGAGCGACTCGGGAGGCGTGCCGACGTAGAAGGCCAGCCATGCCAGTACCGTGCAGCCAAACGACGCACCAATGATCGTCACGCTCCAGCGGTAGGCACGGTCGGGGTTTCGCACCCAACTGATGCACGGCGAGCCAAGCAGTGTAATCGCAATTGCCAGTTCAAGCCAAGGTAGATGGAGAACGTTCATGAAAACTCTTCGATTGTCCCGAATCGAGGCTTGACCTGGTCCGATTCGCGCGACGCCTCGCCCGCGAGGAAATCAGTCCAGTGGCGTTCCAAGGCATCGCACCACCGGAATGCTCGAACAAACGGCGTGACAGTGTATTGCATCAAAGCCCTGTCGAGATAACCCCGCTCCAGCGACTTGCGATAGAGCCAGCTCAGGTTACGGCCTTTCGGCGAGCGGTCCCAAGGGGCTCCGCCGCGGGGTAGGTGGTCGCCAATTGCGTTCTCGATCGTATGGTAATCTTGCAACAGGCTGGGCGCCCTTACAAACTGGAGGGTTCGGAGGCAAGCGTGCCCAAGTAAATGAACGAGCGCCAAGTAGCGGAAACCCAGGCCGATCTCGGCCACGATGATACCCACCTGCGAGAGTGACGCGAAGGATAGAGCTGCCTTGATATCCGTCTGGACCCTCCCGACCAAATACGCGAATACAGCGGTTGTCAAACCAAGTGAGATAATCACCACGGAGAGCACAATAGAGACGTCGAGTAAGGGGCTGATCCGAAGCAGTAGAAATGCGCCGAGGTGCACCGACAAGGCGCCATAGAACACGGCGCTCGAGGGGGTCGGCCCTTCCATTGCCCGTGGCAGCCAGCCCGAGAACGGAACGAGCGCCGATTTGCCCGCGGCGGCACCGACGAGCAATATCCCGATCAGAAGACGCCTGCCCAGTAGTCACCGCCGAGATTTCATCGGGCCAGGGACCAGAGCCCAGCAACTTATCAAAATCGCCTTCACCTCTCAGATGGTGCATGACTACCGACGCGAGCAATAGCGAAGCGTCCGAGACCCGGTAGATAATCCAGACCCATAGCCCGTTTGCGCGGGAGCGGGCCTCTCCTGGTAGAACGCCACCAGAAGCGCTGACGACAACCCCACCAGCTCCCACCCTGCGAAGAGTGTTTCAATAGTGCCGGCAAGCGCGGTCACCTCCATGCCCAAGACGAAAATCGAATACAGCACGAAGAACCGGTTGAAACCACGTTCACGATGCATGTACTTGCTGGCAAACGCCCCGATTGTCCCCGCGAGCACGAACGACAGAATCGCAAAGGGTACCGACAGGCGATCGAACAGCAACTTGACCGAAAAGTGATAGAGATTGGGGATCGCCACCCATGTACCAACGTCGATGGCAACGTGGCGTGTGCCCGTGGCCAGCATCAAGCCCAGGACGAGTGTGGCTGACACCAGCCCCGAGACAATCGTCGCGTGGACCAGCTTCGAGATCATCGCCTCGTGAAGTGTCCACGCGAGCAACGACGAGACGCCCAGGATGATTGTCAACAGCAACGGACTGATGACGACAATCAATCCTGGAAGCCGCAGTAGCGAATCGGTGGTCATGGCTTCTTTCCTTCGCGGTGACCTTGGGCGATCTAGCACTCGATCTCCGCGAATTCAAGGTGGTCGCGCGAACCGCGGTACCAGTCTACGGAGGAGGCCGCCTTGGGCAGCATCGAGGCCTGAGGTTGATAGGAACGGAACTTCCCATCCTCGAAAACGCTGAGCGCACGGGCCTCAGGGTCGATCACGGCCAGGAGGACCCAGCCATTATGGCAGAGGCGGCCAATCCCAGGGTTGCGGTCCATGATTCGCAGCATGGCTTGAGGGGTTGTCTCGATCACGAACAGCGAGCGTACGGGCTCGTGGATCTCGACCATTTGCCAGGGTAGACCTGTCCGCAGATCACTGGCAGCGCCGTCCATCACGCCCAGCAGCGACGCCAGGTTATGCGGTAGCTTCGTGCCGCAACCGAAGCCAACGTTGTCGACGTTCGAGAAGTAATACTCGAGGTTGATCCCGGAGCAAACGGGGAAAACGGCCTGGAGGACGCGTGTCAGGATCGAATGGTCGGCATCATCCTCGGTCGGATCGTAGGAGGTGAGAAACGCGCGACGGTCGAGGAACAGGCCGCGGCTCCATTCGCGTCGGCCCACGATGGTGATTGCGTTGGTACAGTGGCCAAACTCGGGCCGTACTTGCGCCAGATCTTCCGCGCGCCTCAACATGCCGCAGCGCGGCAGTGAATGAAAGGGTGAGCGGCGCCGAATAGAACCGCCGACAGCGTTCGTGGGCATTGCGTCGCAGGTTAACTCGATCTCCTCGCGAGCTGTCTCGAACTGCCGACGGTGTGATGCGGGAATTTGGTCCAGGTCGTAATAAGTCACCGAGTCGTCGCACGTGTTGTGATAGCCGCCGACAACCACGGTCTCCGCTGGCAGCGACAATCCGCAGGGCCAGGCCCTCGCGCACTTTTGGGAGGTTCAAGATCTGGGCCATCGCGCGGGCATTTGGCCCGCCGAGGCCGCCGCCACAGGCCCCGCAGTTATGGGCCGAGTCGTGCGGATTGTTCTGGCTGTGCGAGCCGTGTCCGTGCAGAAGCAAGAGCGGGGCGAACTCATGGGTCAGCCCGATGTCTCGGAGTAACCGCTCGGCCGCGTCGATCATTTCACCGACGCTGAAGCCGATGGCGGCATTGGTGGGACCGGCTCTTTCCTCCGTGCGCTCGACGCGCAGTCGAGTGAGAGGTGGGGCCTCGACCAGTCGGCCAAACCGGTGGCGAATCCGGGCGGTCAGGCGCGGGAAGAGGATGCGTGCCAGAAGTGGAAATGACGCGAACACCCCGAGCGCACCGGCCAGAACCGCGCCTACGCGCGAAGCCACGGCTACCTTCGTGAATCCGCAATGATACCGTTCCCAATACCCGACGGGTACGCGCCCGACGGCGGTCTGACTCATCAAGCTTGGTCACCGCTTCCTCGACCACCCAGATTTCGGGACGAATCACCACCGGACACAGAGGCGTGAAGTGTGCGTCGGCTGCCCCCTTGTAATAAATCGCGGCGGCATAGAAGCCGGCCACACCGAATGTTTCACTATCCGGGGATAGCTCTTCCAGGTGGCGGCGGAACGACTCCTCGCGCTCATCGAGGCAAAAGACCGCCTGAAACCGGGGGGATTTCGGGCGCCCTGTTTGCCGGCGAGCGTGCAAGGTAATCGCATCGAGTGTCTGGACGCAGAAACGCCGTTCATAAGCAAGGTGAAAAACCCGCCGCCGCTCGAGCGCCGTGAATGACTCGATTTCTTGCAGAAGCGTCACCCACTCCGCCCTGCTTAGACGATACACGACGTCCGGAGAGAGCCCGAGCACCTGCGCGAGCTGGAATACGAGAAAGGCACGCTGTTCAACGGAGGGCGGCCAGTGCGGATCGTCTTTGCCTCGCGCCAGGCTCCAGAATTCGCGTACCGGGGCGTTGATCCCCAGGGCCGTCCGGGCTGTGTAAGCCAAGGCGAACCGATCGAGTACGAGCCGGATCGCCAGGAAACCGACCAGGCTCCCCTCTGGGATCGGCTGAACCACACGGTCGCCGTGCAATTCGACCTGATGGATCATTCCCCCCCAGCCCCGCAAAGCCAGCAGCGTCGCCGAAAGGAAGCGTTCCCACTCTTCTTCACCAACACCAAGCGCATCGAGCGATTCCAGGATCGAATCAAGCGGCTCGAGCTGTTGATCCTGAAGCCGGCCTAACTCGTGGGCGATCCCGCGCATCCAGTCGGCCGGTGCTAAACCGGGATGGCGGTATAGCGAACAAAAGGCGTTATAGAATCCCTGGCTTCGACCGGGAAGCTGCCATTTGGCCATCCCCTGGTCAAGGAATGCCGCGCAAAACCGGATCAATACGTCGTGCACAAGGGCATCGGTGTCGACGCCCGTAGCCTCTAAAAGCATGTCTCGCTGCCGCACTGGTGGCGGCGGTGACTTCGTGAATGGCGGCAAGTCGCGAACACCGTCACAACAAAGCCGCCAGAGAGCCTGCAGTGTGAACCCTTCCCAGTCGTCGTCGGTCCAGCTTTCGATCCTCGATGCGCCAAACCGTTGAAGCATCTCGGCCAGGCTGCTGGATACTGGTGGCTGATCTGTCCGAGTTCGCGCTCCGTCGGCCCCGCCACGAAGATCGCGGATAACCCACCGCCGGGTTTCGGCAATCAGCCTCGCGCGAACAGCCGATGACACTTCACTGCGAACTCGTCGCAAGGCATTTGCCTCGGCGACGTACCAGACCAGCTCTTCGGTCGGGCCCGTCCGCAGGGGGTACTGAAGCATTGCCAGGAAGAGCTCTAGCCGGGTGCCAAAACAGGGAATTTGCTCTCTGGCCCGAGCACCCAAGTCATGCTCGAGTACCTCCTGAAGCTCCAAAAACCTGATCCGCCCGTGCACGAGCGCATCACGATATCGATCCTCGGACATGTACGGGTGGCACCCAAAAAGCTGGGCACCTTTCTTGACCGCTTCGTAAAACGGCAAGTCCTCAAACGCGTGGAGCGTGTTGTGATGAATAAAGACCGTAATCGGGCCCTGTGCGGGTAACACGTGCGAAACATACCCGATCACTTCTCCAAGCCGATGCAACCGGGCGGTTTGATCAACACGTTCCGCCGATGCGGCTTTTTGAGATGCAAAGCCTTGCATGGATCAAGTGAATTCTAGAATCCGTTCATGTCGTTAACTAAAAATGCATCAACGCGGCATTGTAGCGGATGCTCATCATAAAGACGGGCGGATTTCAAGGCAAGTGGACAACGAGATTTGACAACCGTCCGGGCTGTCTGAAAGAATTCACCGGGTGAAACGAAGGAATGAAAGAACCCGCGATGCTTGATACGGGAGGCTCCATTTGCGTCTGGGACCTGGACCGGTCTTTGCTTACGAGTGGCTGACGACCACAAGGCGGTGGCAGCTCTATGCCCTGCGAGCCGCGTTCGCGGGCGCATTCTGATCGGGATGATGGTCGTCTGGCACAACTCGAATCGATTGACCAGACCAGGTCAGATTGTCTCGATCCAAGAACTGGCCACTTACGGCGAAAATCTGTACGAGACGATCGTCTCGATCGAGCTAACCCTGGTGATCTTGGCGGCGCCTGCGGCCACGGCTGGGGCAGTTTGCCTCGACAAGGCGCGGGGCACGCTCGACCACATGCTGTCCACTGATCTGTCCAATGCCGAAATCGTCCTGGGCAAGATTGGCGTACGGCTGGTGCCAGTGCTGGGGTTGATCGCCTGTGTTTTGCCGTTGACGGCATTGACGAGCCTGCTGGGAGGGATTGATCCTCTCGCCCTATTCGGCTCGTTTATCACGTCAATCGCGTGCGCCGTTCTTGGTTGCTCACTGGCATTAACCCTGTCGGTCTGGGGCAAAAAAACGCATGAAGTGTTAATGATCACCTATCTGATACTGATTCTCTGGCTGATCAGCCCCGTCGTGCTGATTTTCGCGGCGAACGCTTTTGGACTATCACTCTTACCAAATTCCGCATCGACAATTTGGGAATGGATCGCGTGTTCAAATCCTTACTACCTCGCTTTTGCGCCCTACACAGACCCGGGCAAGGTAGGACTGACGACCTATCTGGGGTTCCTGGGAATTTGTCTGTCTCTCTCGGCATTGCTCCTGGGCTTGGCAACGCTGCCGAATTCGTGGGGTGGCTTTGAAGCAGGCCGGGCAATCCAATCCCCTGGCTCGCCCGGGCAGGTTCTCCCGGTACTCCTTCGCACTTCCGTGGTGGCCGGGCCTTCCTGGCCCATCGCTCGACGGTAACCCAATCCTGTGGCGGGAGTGGCATCGATCAAAGCCATCGCGGTTGCTGCGCGTGGTCTGGCTCCTGTACGCGGCTCTGGGTGTTCTCTGGGTCGTGTTGTCGTTTAACATGATCGCGGCTGGCCGGGCCAATCAAGAGATAGTCGCAATTATGAACATGGGTCAGGTTTTATTGGGATTATTGCTCCTGAGCGTGAATGCCGCAACCAGCCTGGCCGAGGAGCGAGTGCGCGGCAGTCTCGATGTGCTCTTATGTACGCCCCTTTCTACCCGTTCGATCCTGGTCGGGAAGTGGTGGGGATCGTTTCGGCAGACCACTCATGTATTGGCCTGGCCGGCGATTCTAGGCGGAATCCTCGTGCTGCAGAGTGGGCACTGGATCAGCTATCTTTTGCTGCTCGGGCTAATCACGGCGAATAGCGCGGTCATCACGAGCCTGGGGCTGGTCATGGCAACCTGGGTAAACCGCCTTGGGCGTGCAGTCGCGCTATGTATCTCGACTTTCGTTGTCTTCTCGATTGGCTGGGTGCTACTGGTTTTTCTTCTGGCGATTCCGGGGCAGGCCACAGACCATTTTATCGTGCCCATGGTCATGGGGAGCCCACTTTACGGTATGCTCTTCGGCACACTGGCCCTTTCGGCGGGAGGACCACAATTTCCGGGCGGCCCGAATTCGGCCGGCGTCGGCGCATTCATTTGGATCGTTATTGACGGCACGGTTGCCCTGCTGCTTTTCATGACTGTGCTCGCGACTTTCGACCGCTGCCTGGGCCGAATCTCGGAAGTCGCCGGACGGTTGCCCCCCTATCCGCCAAAAAAACTCTTCGCGACTGATCCTGACTTTGATGCGTGGCTTGTCGAGAGTTCCGCGGAGATCTCGGCGGAACGGACTTCGCAATAGTCGATCAACACCCGCCCAGACAAAGAACAAATCACATCCTACTTCGCAGGTTTTGCGCGCACGGGGACGGTCGATTGACCAAAAGCCGCATTGGAAGGGCTCGCCGGCACTTTGAGCTCGGCGCGAAGGCGGTCAAGCTCTCGTTTCAGAGAATCAAGAACCACGCTATACTCGGCTTCGCCATAAACGCTCTTTAGTTCGTGTGGGTCGCTTTTCAGATCGAAGAGCTCCCATGCATCCAGGTCCGGCCCGTCGAAGCGGACGAGCTTGTAGCGGTCAGTCACCACGCCGTAATGGGGACGGACGTGGTGCGGGACGGGATACTCGAAATACTGGTAATAGAAGCTGGTTCGCCAGTCGGGCGGTGTCTGGCCCTTCAAGAGCGGAACAAGGCTTCGGCCTTGCATCTCGGCGGGAATCGGCACGCCGGCGGCTTCGAGAAACGTCTCGGCAAAGTCGATGTTGGAGACGAGGCTCGATGTTCGCGCTCCCCGGCTTGCACGACACCCGGCCAACGCACCAGCAGGGGCGTCCGCAGCGATTCCTCGAAGATCCAGCGCTTGTCGAACCAACCGTGTTCGCCGAGATAGAAGCCCTGGTCGGCCGAGTAAACGACGATCGTGTCGCCGGCCAGCCCCTCATCGTCGAGGAACTCGAGCAGCCGGCCGACGCTCTCATCCACGGCCTTGATGCAGCCCAGGTAATCGTGCATGTAGCGCTGATACTTCCAGCGGACGAGGTCTTTGCCCTGGAGCTTGGCGGCGCGGAAAGCGGCGTTGCGGGGCTCGTAATAGGCATCCCAGGCCCGGCGCTCTTCGGGCGTCAGGCCTTTGGGCGGGCGTCAGCTTGAGGTCGATCGCGGTCATCGTCCTGGCGATCGTCATGTCCTGGTCGTGTTCGGCCTTGCCGCGCCCGGAATAATCGTCGAACAGCGTCGGCGGCTCGGGATAGCGACGATCGTGGTCGTGGCCCAGGTGGCGAATCGCGGGCAGCCACTCGCGGTGAGGGGCCTTGTGCTGGCACATGAGCAGGAATGGTTTGGACTTGTCGCGGTTCTTCAGCCAGTCGAGCGAAAGCTCGGTGATGATGTCGGTCGTGTAACCCTGGTGTTGCACTCGCCGGCCGTTATGAATCATGGGCGGGTTGTAGTAGACCCCCTGCCCCGGCAGGATGTGCCACTAGTCGAAACCGGTCGGGTCGGTGACCAGATGCCACTTGCCGATGATGGCCGTCTGGTAGCCGGCCGAACGGAGCAGCTTGGGAAATGTCGTCTGCGAACCGTCGAAGCGGCTGTTGGTATTGTTGTAGAATCCGTTTAGATGCGAGTACTTACCGGTCAGGACCGATGCACGGCTGGGCCCGCAGATCGAGTTCGGCACGACGCACCGGTCGAATCGCATCCCCTCCCTCGCCAGGCGATCGATGTGCGGCGTGTCGATCAGCCGGCGTGGGTCGTTGTAAGCGCTGATGGCCTGGTACGCGTGGTCGTCGCTGAAGATAAAGACGATGTTCGGAGGTTTTTCACTAGCATGCCGGTCCTGAGCAGCAGCAGTGCAGGAAATCGCGCTCAAGCCGACGCTGCACCAGACGAACATCGCCAAACCCCAAAGGTCAACGAGGCGCCAGTACATAATTCTCTCCGATTCTTGATGCGGGCCCCGGTGCCGAGCCGGCATTGACACTCGGTTTGCGCAGAGGCTCGCCCTCGCGACATTCTTTTGGTTTCAGCCGCTCACAACTTCTTGACCACCGTCGAATGTAGTTTGATCACGAGGTCTAAAGCGTCTTGCGGTGAGGAAATCACGATTGTCCCCGCGCCGGCTGCCGATACATAGCCCTTCGTTCCCGATATAACGGCAAACTGATAGTGATGCTTCTTTGACTTGGCGATGGCCAGTTGAACGCTTCCCTTCGCGCTTTGTAGCGTCAGCGACGCACCGTTGAGATTGGGCATCTTCCCAGTGGGGATAAACGCATTCTCCAGCCTGAACGACCCGTTAACCTTTCCCATCGAGGCGAGATGCCCCGCAACAGGAAAGGACGTCTCAGTATACCCGTTGATGCCCGGTGAGCCGTTGGGAAGCCCGGACAGCGAACCGTTCAAGAGGAATCGTTTGGCTGCATCGCGATGGACGGTTACGGCTGGACCAGCCATTCCGGCTGAAAGAAGAACCTTGCCTTCAAGAGAATCAAAACTGGGAAGTCGGCCACTGGACTTCAACATCGGAACCTCCATGTAGATGAAGAATCAAAGGCTGACACGCCTTCAAGGCGTGATTTGACTGCAAACCCGCGATCGAGAACTTACCAAGAAGTCGCTTCGACGGGGAGGCCGGAACGGGCCAAATCCAGGCTAATGCATGAAACAGCCTTGGCCCGGGGAGAAGCCACATTCGGGACTGGGAATCGTTGTGGTAACATGAAGTGGCGTTCATCCGCAAGGTTACGGGTAAGACCTCGCTAGCAAGGTAACCATGGCTCGCGACATTCACCCGCTGACTTCGCACGATATTCCAGAGTTGAACCGTTTTCTGACGATCGGGTTTCACACAGCGCCGGAGGCTGACTACGCCGCGCCTGAGGTTTTACGTTGGAAGTACCTGGAACCACTTGAGTCAGGCAATGCGGAAATCGGAGATGCCGGCCTCACGCCTCCGTGCAGTTATATTGCGCGTGACGAGACAGGAGCGATCATTGGCCATCTGGGGCTGTGTCGGACCGTGTTCGAGGGTCGGGCAATCGCTACCAATGGTGGGCGAGTGCCCACGATCCATATCATCGACTGGTTGGGCTCTCCCGAGCATCGCTCGGTCGGCACGAGTTTGATGCGAAAGGCGCATGAAGGGGTGGCAACTCAGTTTGGTCTGGGAGTCAGCGAGGCGGCCCTCGTGGTTGGTGAGCGGATTGGTTACGAGCTACGGAGCCTCGTGCCAGTGTATGTTCGTGTACTCCGCGTGGGGTATTGGATGCGGTCGAACGGATCGAGTCTTGTGTCTCGTGGACTGCGACTGGTACGGGATATTGCCAGCCGGTGGATTCAACCACCAGCCACTCCTCGAGTGACAATCTTCCTGAAGCGCGTCACCAATTTCGGTCCTGAAATTAACCCGATCGTCGAACAGGCCAAAGTCCATGCCATCTTCACGCGGCGCCACTCGGCGAGGCTTAACGCTCTTCTTCGTTTCCCGCGTCAGTCGATGACCGGCTGGCATTTACTGGACGCAACAGGCCGGCTGCGCGGGTTGGCGGTGCTCAATGTCATTCCCACCAATCAGGGACGCACTCGAACCGGCAAGATCGTCGATTGCCTGCTTGGTGACATCGCCGTCGATCTGTGGCACGCCGCGATTCTTGCCCTGACACACGAACTGACACGTCAAGACGCTGATCTGGTTCAGGCTTACGCCAGTACACCCTGGACAGCTGAAGCGCTTCGCCAAAGCGGGTTTAAGTCGCGATTTGCAGTGAAGTTCCACATTAGAGACCGACAGGCGTTGATCCCGCGCGAGGTGATATTTCACCTCACGCCGATGGAAGGAGACTATGCCTACACCTGAGGCGAAGGCCGACAATGTTGTTTCGAGTCATTCCCAACAAACGCGAGTTTTTGGCCAGGGCGTTTGGGCGGCTAGGGGTACTTGGGCTGCTGGAGCAGACGCTTGTCAGACGGTGGCCGGGACTGATCGTCTTGACCTATCACCGCATCGCGGAGCCTGGTGGGGATCTCTTCTACGACCCGGTGATCTCCGCAACACCCGAATCCTTTCAGGCTCAGGTCGAGTGGCTTCACAACCACGTCCGACTTCTGACGCTCGATGAGCTGATCGACCAGGTTGAGTCTGGCTCACCCTGGCGCGAGCCCGCGATGTTGTTAACCTTCGACGACGGTTATCGCGACAACTTCGACCTGGCCGCACCGATCCTCAATGAGCGAAAAGTCCCGGCGACTTTCTTCGTTCCCACTGCCTTCCTCGAATCGCCCAGACTACCGTGGTGGGATTACGTCGCCTGTGTGATTAAACAAACTCAGGCTCAGCAGCTCATCGTGGAATGTCATCCCAAAGGTGGTCCAGCACCGCTGCAAATCGATCTACAAACCATGTCGCGAAGCGCCGCCATCATGTTGATCATCCGCGCGTTTCTCGACAAATCGGTTACGGATGAGCATTGGTTCTTGGACCGGCTTACTGAATGTGCCAAGGTCGAAATTGATTCCGAGGGCCTGGGCGGTAAGCTTTTCATGGGTTGGTCTCACGTACGGCAACTGGCCGACTCCGGCGGGCCTGACGATCGGCTCACATGCGCATAGCCATGATAATCTGTCTTCGCTTGACGACGAAACCCAGTCCCACGAACTGGCCGGCTCGAAGCAGATCCTCGAGGCACGGCTTGGACGCCCTGTAAAAGCGCTCGCTTATCCCTATGGCTGGGTGGGTACCTATTCCGTGGGGACCAAGGCATTGGCAGCCCAGGCCGGTTATCAACTAGCCTTCTCTTCTCGGGAAGGCATTAACCGGCTTGCCAGGTTCGATCGATACGACGTCAGTCGGTTCGGGGTTGGCTCGGCCGACTCTGCTACCCTGCTTCGAGCGCAGAGCGCTTTACGCCGTATTCGGCAAGTCATTCCTATAAGACGAAGGGCGCTGTGCGCGGTTTTTCTGTTAAACCAAGGTACAGCTCAAATAGGTGTTCGCCACCGTCCAAACACCGATGTGGCTTCGAACTCATTTACGAGGTCGCGACAAGCCATCCACCTTAATCGCGGTGCGATGCCGAGACGTCGTGCAGGTTGACGCTGGTCGGTTCGTCCCGTTACGATCGGCGAAGCGACCGCGTAACCATGAAGACCCGAACCCGAGACGCGAAACCGTATCGATGCAGATCCTTCTGACGAATGATGACGGCGTTTTCGCCCCGGGCTTGCGCGCCCTGCGCAAGGAGCTCATGCGGCTGGGGGACGTGACCGTGGTGGCCCCGGCGATGGAGCAGAGCGGCGTGGCGCACTCGATCACGCTGCTCTCGCCCCTGGTCGTCAAGCAGGTGGAGGATGTCGACGGCACGACGCTGGGCTGGAAGGTCGAGGGGAGCCCGGCCGACAGCGTCAAGCTGGGGATCTGCGAGCTGATGCCGCGCCCGCCGGACCTGATCGTCTCGGGGATCAACTCGGGCTCCAACGCCGGGATCAACGTGCTCTACTCGGGCACGGTCGCCGCGGCGATCGAGGGGGCGTTCTTCAAGATCACGAGCATCGCGGTCTCGCTGGAGCTCTCCGAGCACTTCGACTTCCCGCATGCCGCCCGGCACGCGGTGCGCGTCATCGAGAAGATCCTGGCCAATCGGCCGCCCAACGGCTCGCTGTTCAACGTCAACCTGCCGGCGCACTCGCGGGGCGAGCCCCGGGGCATCCGCGTCGTCCCCATGGGACTGGGCCGCTATGGCGAGGGCTTCGAGTGCCGGCAAGACCCTCGCGGACGGACCTATTACTGGATGACCTACAACCCGCCCTACCATCTCGAAGGACCCGAGACCGACGTCACCAGCCTTTGCGAAGGCTATATCACCGTCACCCCGCTCCACTTCGACCTGACCCGCTACGACACGATCCCCGAAGTGAGCGCCTGGAAGTGGGACGACTTGACCATTGTCATCAGACAGGAGCCAATCCATGCGCCCGCGATCGCTCAGAGACCGGTCCTCGACGGAATCGCGTCGACTGCCCACGTCTTTCGGCCTGGCTGATTGGCTGCACTGTCTGCACCTGGCGCCGCCGGGCTGCGAAGAAGAAACTCGCAACGTGGGAAAGAGGCCGAAACCAGGGCCCTTGATCAGACGGGAGTCTCCGTCGGCCTGGATGCTGAGAATGCCCGCGCCCAGCGCGCAGCCAAACCGCCGGCAGCAAGACAGCCAAGGGCCGATCATTGGCCAGCGGACCAACGACATCGCAACGCGCGGAACGAGCTGAAAAAAGGCGGCGCGCAAGGTCGCCTCGACCAGAATCGTCGCCAAAGACCCGATCACCGTTCACGGGCAATGCGTATGTTTCGATTGTCGGCCGGACCTCCATGCTCAACGATCCAGCACGCCATGGACCTTTACCAAGCCGAGAACGACCGCTATCCCAAGGATTACGATGAGTTCATGAAGGAGATCATCAAGGCGAACAACATCGCCCTGCCCAGCTCCCGCCATACCAGGAGTACGGCTACGACGAGAAGGAGCACAAGCTCATCATGCTGGAATACGAAGACCGCAAGAATCAGCCAGGACCGCATAGTCTCGTTTATTGATCAGGCTGCGAACTTCTCGCCCGGCACCGAACGCGAATTGCACGGTGGAGGCAGCGTCATACCCGAAGCCAATTCCTGGCACTCGCGGCGTGCGACCGCTCGTCAGTCGAGACGGAGTGCATCCTGCGCAGCGGCAGACTCAGGACGCAACTCGCCGGATCGGCGGCGCTTGGTGCGCGGAGTTAGACCTGATACTGCCAATTCCGCTGTTGAAACCGAACTGGGAATCGTCTGTGGGTGGCAACCCGCCGGGTAGAGCCAGGATCCCCTGAGGATCGAGATCGGACTGATCCGGTTCACCTTCCAGATGCCTGGCTCAGTCTCCTGGAAACCAAGTGACCAAGTCGTGACGACCGCATCAAAATGAGCATCCTCGACGACGAATTCAGATGTCCCCGGGTGAAAACCCGAAATTCGGCTTTCCCGCGCCGTGATTGTTGGCCGGCACTGGTCTGTAAGTCGCTGATTCGAACGAATTCAAATTGCGCATGGCTCAGATTAGCCTTGATCAAGGCCCTCGTCGCATCTTCCGAGAGTGCTGTATCCCCCTGCAGATACTGGACATTCGGTGCCATGTGGACCAGTGCTCCTTCGACGTCCGAGTCCTAGCAGTGCCCGACGCAGGTCGTAAACCACCTGCTCGATCCGCTCGTTGTCGGTCACCCAGAACCACTCGACCGCGACGACAATGAGCGCTAAACCCAGAGCGATCGCTGCGCGAATCAGATATTTGCCTCGCTGCGTGATGTTGAACGCGACGCACAAAGGCCCCGGCCAACAGGAGCAGCACCCCCGCCAGGATCGTCGGATCCTCCGAAAGATAAGTCATCGGAAACGGTTCCTCCAATCCGTGAAAGACTTCACATGCACCTCGAGATGAGGATGAGTAGCGAATCACGGGTAGTTCCGAGCTATGACATTTGTCATATACGTCCTCTGGATTTTACGCGGGCATTGTCATTTGGGGAAGGCGGGGGCCAGAAAAAGAACACCGGTCGAAGAAAAAGCTACTTCTGGAGAGAGGAACATTGTGGTTCGGATTCCGAACTCTGGACATCGGTCGCACCTGGCTCCTCGATTCGCATTTCGATCGATTGATCGCGCGAGGGCTGAGTCAAGTCGATCAGTCCGGTTTCTGGGATCGCGGTGGAGGACGCGACCGTTCCTAGTCGATGGGAGGGGCTTTCTGTTCAGGCTCATCTACCTTGACGTTCTTGGCGGCGTTGGGTTTCTGGCCGGGAGGCGGCGTTTTTCGGCTGGTCTTTAGTCTTGGGCTGGTCTTTGCGACTGTCTGATGGCTTGGCGTTGAGAACCATCTGTGGGTCGCCGAATGTCACCGGGGTCAAGTTGTACTCGGGTTCCCACTCGACGGGTCGGTTTTTGAGGGTAGTTTCGAGAAAGGAAAAAATTGCCGAGGTGAGCTTGGGCTCGAGCCGGAGCAACTTGTAACCGTGCAGTGAGGATGGGAAGAGCTCGACCTTGTTTAGTCGTGTTCGTTGCACCAACTGCTGGACGGATTGTAGGGCATCCTTGGAGGGGATATCACGATCACCTGCCAAGAGCAGTAGAGGAACGCGGGGAGCAAGCGATGCCAAGACATGTCCCAGCACATAACCGAAGCCCTCGGGTTTGGGCGAGATAAGCACCAAGGGCGCTCAAGTCACTGCGTCGGCCCTCGGTGGTAACGGCAGCGCCGGGAAGGAACGCCCAGGTCGCAACGAGGTTAGCCCCGTCACCCAGGGCAATTACGCCCAGCTTCGCCAGGTTAAGGTCACCCCGGTTATGGCGGTCAACAAGAAAAAAATAGCCGGCCTGAAGTCCTCGATCAGTTGTTGCGTATCGTGCCGCTGACCGCGTGGATTTTGGCCTTGTCCACGGAGATCCATGCTGAAAACGGCATAGCCAAGCCCTTGGAGGTGCTCGGCAAAACCTTGGCCTTTAAGTTCGAGAACGGCATCCTCGAAGTCCTTGCGAGACCGGCCAATCTCGTGAATGAGCATCACCACGGGGGCAGAGGATCCGAGCTTCGATGGATAATAGGTCGCCGCCAGCGGGGTCCCGTCGAACGAGCGGAGACGTAGCGTGTAGTGAAACGTCCCAGGTGCGGGGCGTGCCGGCAAGGCGACGACTTTAGCCAGTGGGTCGGCCGCTTCGGGGCGGGCTTTTCGCAAGGGAACGCCCCCCTGGTTACGGACTTGACCGCGTGCGGCCCGCCCTGGTGCGGGGCCTGTGCCAGCGTAATGCCGACCAGAGCGAGTACCAGCGCCAACCCCAACCACGACTTCCACACACAAGCTTCAAACCCAGCTTTCATCTCGCTCCCTCCCGCGGCCGATCGGTCGCCCATACGTTCCATCGTTCCTCCGGGAACTTCATCACTTTCATCGTAAGATCCATCCAGGCAATGAACAAGTCGCAAAGCACCTCACGATCCGGAGGAAAAATCAAAACGGCGTCGAGAAAACAACGTGAATACGACAGGGGCTATGCGGACGCACCAGCCGCGGTCATTCTCAAGCGTCCAGTCGAATTAAAGGGGTCTGACCCGAATGGCATTTAACCAATTGATATAAAGCTAGTCCCCCGAATGAGTTGAACAAAGGCAGTACTCTTTGCGTACAGGTGGTATACGGAGGCCATCTGACAAAGGAGTACATTATGCACCACCGGATAGTTAGTATCCTTCGCCGATTCCAAAATGCCCCCGCCAAACAGCTTGACCGCCCCGAGATCATAGATGCATGCCGCCAAGTCAATCATACGTGGCGCAACTGTCTGCTTGATCCCGTGGCGATCATCCACTTGTTCCTTACCCAAGTCCTCCACGGCAATACCGCGATCAATCATCTAGTTCGAATCAGCGGTCTCTCATTCACTGGCTCGGCCTACTGCCAAGCTCGTAGCCGATTACCCGTGGCGTTATTTGAAGTATTGCTTCGCCGCGTTACCGAGCGGCTCGGGCCCCAGATCGACGAGACCGCAACCTGGCATGGGCATCGCGTGTTTGTTGCCGATGGCTCAAGCTTCACCATGCCCGATGTCCCCGAACTTCAGAAGCACTTCGGCCAGCCCAGCGTCCAGCAACCCGGCTGTGGCTTCCCTGTGGCCCATCTTCTGGCGTTGTTCCACGTCGGCACGGGGATGCTAGTGAAGGTCCTGACCGCACCGTTGTGCACACACGACATGTCCGGGGTGGCGAGGATCCATCCCGAACTTCGCAATGACGACATATTGTTGGGCGACCGGGGCTTCTGTTCGTTCGCCCATCTGGCGCTGCTTCTGGCGCAAGGCGCGCACGGCGTTTTCCGCATCCACCAACGACAAATCGTCGATTTCACACCGGCACGGGCCCATGCCCAAACGGGGCACAATAGAGGCGCGAAAGGGCTTCCCCGTTCGCGGTGGATGCGTGGTTTGGGGCTGACCGACCAGGTCGTTGCCTGGCTCAAGCCCGCACAGCGTCCCGAGTGGATGACAGCCGAGCAATACGCGTTGCTGCGCGAGGAGTTGATCGTACGTGAGTTGCGGTATCGCACCGGGACAAAGGGATTCCGGGTGCGTGAGGTGACACTGGTGACGACACTGTTGGATGCCGAGCTGTATCCACTGGAGGAGTTGGCGGAATTGTATCGCAAGCGATGGGACGTCGAAGGCCACCTGAAAAACTTGAAGAACACCATGAAGATGGATGTGTTGCGTTGCACGACAGTCGTCGGAGTGAGCAAGGAATTGTTGATGTTTGCGCTGGTATATAATCTGATTCGTCTTGTGATGCTGGAGGCGTCGCGACGCCAAGGCGTAGCGGTGGATCGAATCAGCTTCGTGGATGCTTTACGTTGGCTCAACGAAGCACGTCCAGGAGCCGCCTTGCCGAAGTTGGTGCTTAATCCCGACCGTGCCAACCGGGCGGAGCCTCGCGTGAGGAAACGACGACCCAAGGAGTACCCGTTAATGACCAAACCTCGATGTGAACTACGTAAATCCCTTCTGGAAAAGGCTGTTGCGGCTTAGCTTAATGCCATTCGGGTCTGACCCCTTTTCGCTGGTTTTGTTTACCGTAACCATGGAACAGGAGACTATAATACTCCCGAAATGTTGATTGGACTTGTTTGAAGTCGTCATGCTTCAGCGGCGTCTGGCTTGCAAAAGCTCGCGGCGTAATTCATTCTAATGATCAGATGACCGGGGCAATTGATCGCCCCCAAAGTGGAACAAATGGATCAATCGATGGCGGTAACCAAGGAGCCGATTCCATGAGAGAGTCCCTTGTCTCCTCTACTTGGGCACGGCCGACACGTCGTCAGTTCGGGCGAGCAGTCGCAAGCTCAGCTTTAGGCTCGATGGCCATGCCGGCGATCGTGCGCGGACGAAATCTGAATGAGAAGCTCAATATTGCCATGATCGGCGTGGGTGGACGGGGAGCGGCCAACCTGAAGGGAGTTGCCTCCGAGAACATCGTGGCCCTGTGTGACGTGTGCGAACCGATGGTCGATCACGCCGCGGTGGATCATCCTCATGCGCGGCGCTATCGCGACTTTCGCAAGCTCTACGAAGAGCGCGAGCCTTCGATGCGGTTGTTGTGAGCACAACCGAGCATACCCACGCTTTCGCCACACTACCGGCTTTGCAGTTGGGCAAGCACGTCTATTGCGAAAAGCCCCTGACCTACAACATCTGGGAGGCCCGGCAGATCCGGGAGGCCGCCGCGAAGACCAAGGTCGCAACCCAGATGGGAACTCAAATCCATGCAGGCGAGAACTACAGGCGCGTTGTGGAGCTGGTCCAAACCGGAGCGATCGGGCCGGTGCACGAAGTGCACGTGTGGGTCAATCGGGCCTGGGGCCGGCAGTCAAAGGCGGCAGCTCAGCAGCACGATGACCTGCTCTTCATCGACGAACGACCCAGCAGCACAACGCCCATACCCAAGGGTCTCGACTGGGAGCTATGGCTTGGGCCAGCCCTGGAGCGGCCATTCAACGAAGTCTATTACCCTGGGCCGAAATGGTATCGCTGGTGGGACTACGGTAACGGCACGATGAGCGACCTGGGAAGCCACTGGAACGACCTTCCGTTCTGGGCACTCAAGCTCCAGTCACCACGGACCATTGAGGCATTCGGTCCACCACCCCATCCGGAAATCGCCCCGGCGTCGATGCACGTGACCTACGAATATGGGCCGCGCGGCGATATGCCCGCCGTGAAGTTAAACTGGTACCAGGGCGAAGACAAGCCGGAATTGTGGCGAAAAGGTATGATTCCCAGGTGGAATGACGGTGTTCTCTTCATCGGCGGCAAGGGAATGCTGCTGGCGGATTACGGCCGGAACTTGCTCTTACCTGAAAAGGACTTCCACGATTTCGTTCGCCCCGAGCCGTTCATTCCCAAGTCGCTCGGTCATTATGCCGAATGGATTCACGCTTGCAAAACAGGTGCCTCCACCACCTGCAACTTCGAGTATGCGGGCTGGCTCACTGAGGCCAACCACCTGGGAAATGTTGCTTTCCGCGCCGGCAAGAAGCTCGAGTGGGACGCCGCCAAGCTATACGCTCACAATGCACCGGAGGCCGAGCCGTTCATCCGCCGTGATTATCGCAAGGGCTGGACGCTTGGCTAAGGCCCACATGGTTGAATCAGCAGCCGAATCCGCCCCTCGGGACAGTGGCAGAGGAAAACTCGGGGACTTACCGCCGGCTGAAGATCAGCGCGGCGGAAGCAGTGTGATTTAGGGAGAGCTGTCGGGCTCACTCGGGTCGTCTATCTTCCGCGACGCGCTTCGCTCCGGCTGCGAGATAAGTCGTTCGTTAATCTCACTGAGATTACTGATCTCGCGATAGAGTTGCTGTACACGCGCATCGGAAGCGGCCCACTCGGAGTTCTTCTTCATCCGTGCAGCCGTTCGCTCTGCTTCTTCCTTTGTGCGCGCGGCTTCCTCCCGCTGCGCAACCCGATGTTCCATTTCAATCGCCCGCTGCTGGCGCAGATTCCAGAAATGGAAACCGCCAGCAAGGTAACCAACGGGATGATCAAGGCCAACGATTGGCCTGAAACGGGGAACCTCCTTGCTCCAACAACGTTCATGAACGGCCTCCCGAGCCTCCCTTTATGGTATGACGCCCCGCAGTGTAAAACTGCCAATCGGCAAGGATCGACATGGTTAGCATAATCGAGGCACTCAGAGTAAACGTCTTGGGAACTTGCCGAGCGCGAATTCTATTCTGAATGCAAGGACGGCTCCACCTCAATTTTGTCAGGATCAACGGGTTCTCTTCCGCTCCGACTCCAGGTCGTGTGTCCAGGTATGATCTCAACTCATCTTTCTAGCGAAACCTACCTTGTCCATGGTATGGTTTTCGAGTTGGGGAGCGTCCCCTCACCGGAAATCGCTGCAACTCGACCGAACATCACGGAGCCAATCGTCATGAGCACCCCAGCCGAAGTCCGCCTGGCGAGAAGGGTTCTACGTCACGAACTGGAAGCGATCCGAGCGCATTGGGTCTCGTTCCTGCGCTGGGGATCATCCTTATCGTCGTCGGCACGATCGCTGTGGGAATGCCATTCGTTGCTTCGCTGGCCACCGCCGTAATTTTTGGCGCGTTGCTTTTAGTAGGTGGTATCGCACAGCTCACCGGCGCGTTCTGGACGCGCGACTGGAGCGGTTTTTTCTGAGCCTGTTGATGGGCGTGCTCTATGTTGTCCTGGGCCTGCTCTTTGTCCGTGATCCAGGCGATGCCCTGCTTACCATGACGTTACTCCTGGCATGCATATTAATGGTCGGCGGTCTCTTTCGGATCATCGGTTCAGTGATGTATCAGTTTCCGCACTGGGGCTGGACACTTGCCGGCGGCATTATCAACCTGGTCCTGGGCGTCATGATCTGGCAGCAATGGCCCGTCTCCGGACTTTGGGTAATCGGCTTGTTCGTGGGGATCGACTTGATCTTCACTGGCTGGACGTGGGTGATGTTAGCCATGTCAGTGAAGAAGCTTGGGCCGCCAACCACGACGAGACTCACGGATATGACGGCTGGCCATGATTAATCTTGCCGGCGATTAGGGTGACGCAAAGATAGCGGAATATTACGTCACGTCAATGGGTTAAGTTCGACCGTAGTTTGCTAGATTCTTTAAGCCAGCGTCCGCCAAGCACGTTTCCGTTAGCCAACATTCCACCGATTTACTCTTGTGAATGAGCAATCAACCTGGCTAGGATGTAATGACTTGCATGATGGGTGTGTGTGTGATAATCATTCCCTGCACTGTTCATCCGACCAGCAGAGTGTCGGTCCGAGTTCCAATCACGCGCTGGGCCTCGTCAACGAGGGCATCGATCGAAGTTTTGAAAGGATGTTTGGGGGCAATATATGACAATTAGAAAGAAAAGTCCATGGGTTGTCGCGGTTGCCGCTGCGTTTGCGGTCGTGATGGCCAGCACTAGCCAGGCCCACGCCAAGGGCGGAATTGGCATCTCAAGTGGAATGACGCAACAGACCGGCGACCCGATGTATAACTATTTATTTGAAATTGATCTGTTTGCCGGATCAACGCTTCTGACTGGCGGCTTCATCACGGTCTATGACATACCCGACGTGCCCAATCCCTTGACCAGTCAACCGAACATTACTTGGGGCGCGGAGACGCTAAAGACGGGAAAGACCCCCAACGGCGCCATGGTTTTTGACGACCCCAATATCTACAACGTAACCTGGCAATGGAACGGCGCACCGATCGTCAACAACTCGGCTAGCAATCTCAATCTGGGTACTTTTACTTTTGGCACGACGATTGAGTTGTCCTCTCCGCCATCAGAGACGCTGCTCTACGTGGGTTCGCTCGATGGGGTGAACGCGTCAAACCAGGGCTCAATCATGGTTAACGCGGTTCCCGAGCCATCTTCGGTCATCTTGCTGCTGGCCGGTATCGGGATGGTGCCAGTGCTCTGGCTTCGACAGCGCCGACGCCGTCAGGTGGCCTGATCAAACACAGCTTAGTGTTGATTCTTGCGACAGATCGCATTCAAGAACCCGCCCGGTCCCGATTGGACCGTCGCGGGTTTTATTTTTGCGGCTCAACCACTGTCAGGCGTTGGGGGGGATCCGCTACCAGGCGTTGCGAACTGGGCCAATTGGCTTGGCCCGCGATGCGCTGGGCGTCGCAAGGTTTGCTAGTGATCGCGATGGCTTCACCGAACCAGGTCGACTAGCGTGTTCATGATCGTCTGGAATTCGGGCCGCGATTCCAGGCGTTTGATGTCGGGGTCAGACTTGATTTGCTCGGCCAACGTCGGAGAGCTATCGATCGCCTCACGCAGTAAGACGATTGTGCGGCCAAGGTAATTCCGCGTCCAACGGTCGCGGTCGGCCTGCGCGAGCTTGTCGTCGCCGCCAACTTGACTGACCAGCCGAGCCAGAATTCGAGCGGAGTCGAAACAGGCCTGTCGCGCTTGGAGGCGGGGACAGTCTTGGGCAGATCGAGTGCGAGGCGTGCCGCTTCGTCGTAGGCCCCTAGCGTGAGATTAATCTTGGCGAGATCAATCAAATGGCCGCCAAGCAACTCACGATACATGGGGCCATTCTTGCTGAGCTTTATGGCCGCTCGCTGGTGTTCGACGGCGCTCGTGAGCACTATCTTGGCTTCGGATATCTTATCCGTCGACTCGAGCCACTTTCCTTGTGCCGCCAGTACGATGCCAAAATGGCTTTGGAAATCGATCGCTTTGGGTGCCTGTGACACGAGCTTTTCCAGGTTGGCAATCGACTGGCCGAAGAAGGGCCCTGCTTCTCCGGTCCGCCTGGCGTCAAATAGGAATTTAGCCAAGTTGTACTGGGCGATTGCCAGGATATGGCGGTCGGTATTCAGTGACGGCTTGGTGTCAACGAGGCTTTGCGAGAGTGCAATCGATCGGTGGTAAGCATCTTCGGCCCCGGGGAGATCTAGCTCCGCCAAGTTGTTTAGCACTCCGGCCAGCACTCGAAGGCCTTCCGGCGACCGGTTCTTGGCATCGTTGGTCTCGAGTTTGGCCATTGCCGTTTTGTACATAGCCTCAGCCTGTTCAGGCTTGCCGGCGTTGGCGACAACGTCACCCAGGTTCCGCAGGCAGCGGACCATGCCTAATCGATATTGGAAATTCTCCGGATAATCAGCGACCAACTTCTCATAAATCGCGAGGGCGGCGCGGTTGGGCTCCTCAACTTTCGTTGGGTCGACTTGTACGAGTAAGAGTGCCAGATTGGTAAGGTTGGTCGCCAAACTGTCACGGTAACGAGGTTGTCCGGGAAGCGCCTTAACCAACGACTCGTTGATCGATCGTGCCGCCATGAACGACGCGAGCGCCTCTTGGTTATCCCCTTGTTTGCGCAGAAGCTCGCCCAGATTATTGTGGCATTTGGCCAGGTCAAACCGAATCTGCACGTCGTCGGGGTTTTTGGCCGTAATTGTCGCATTCACGCTGATTGCCCGGCGGAGTATCGGTTCAGCATCCTGGGGTCGGTTTTGGGCGGATAGGACGTTGCCGAGGTTCATCAATGTGCGGGCTAGCTCACGCTGGTGCTCAGGTCGATCGCTAAAATCCTGGGAAAGACGCTCTACCAGGGGAAGCTCTCTGTACAAATGCACCGAGGCTTCGGCCAGACGGCCGTCGCTCTCCTCGATTAGTGCCAGGCTATTGTAAGCCCTGGCCAGCGACTCTCGATGGCGGGGGACCGTTGGGAACTCCCTGACCAGGTTCTCGAGCAGCTTCATGGCGTTCAGGAAGGCTTGCTCAGCTTGCTTGGCATCACCCACCTCACGATAAATCCAGCCGCGAGCGTCGGTCGTCAAAGCCAGCTCGTTGCGTATCTCGCTCTCCTTGGAATCGATGGTATGTGCGTGATCGAGCACCGTCAGAGTCCGGTCATAGGTTGATCCAGCGTCGGACCACTGACCGTTGAGCCTCAGCAGATCACCCTGGCTCTTGAGAGTCTGACCCAGGCGTAAATAATCCTCGGCGGTCGCCGTCGGGGCATTGGCCAAGGCTTGTTGGGCCCCATTGCCGGAATGTAAAGGGCATCGGCATGGTCCTTGGCTTCGCCATTACGGACCAAGAGGTTTCCTAACAGGGTACGGGTACGAGCCAATGCCCGCTTTGGCTCCAGGTCCGCTCCGGCCGAGCATTCGCCAGTGGCTCGAGGATCTCGATTGCCTTGTCGATATGCCTGTTCTGACTCCGGCGAATTTACCTAGTTTGCGATGGATGTCCCCCATTTGCTGGTAGACGCGGCCATGTTCGAGCCGCACCGCTGGGTCGTGGGCGACCCGGCTGGTGAACTGTTCGTAATACTGCAACGCCTCTTCGAGGAATTCTTTCTGAAGCGGATCGAGCTGGTCGTCGAAGCCGATATCCGCGACTTTGGTGAGCATATGGACGGCATGGCGCGCCTGTTGACCCTGGGTTTCCGCCTCGTCTTCTCTTCGGAAACCAACACGGTGCTGACGGCCAGAGCGACCGTCGCCGTCACCAGCAGAGCCGCGGCGGCGGAAACGATTGTCTTGTGCCGCCGCGCCCAGCGCAAGAGACGGCTGGTCCAGGGTTCGGCGTAAGCTCGTACCGGCTCATCCGCCAGGTAGCGCTGTACTTCCTGCGCCAGTTCAGCCGCCGTTGCATAGCGATCGGCTGAGGACTTTTGCAGAGGCCTTCATGCAAATCGCCTTCCAGGCCTGGCGGAATCGTCGGCAAGGATCTGGCGCGGCGGGGTCGGGGCCTCATGACAGACCTTGCGGATAATCTCCGGAGCTCTTGGAAGCAACAAACGGAGGCCGGCCGGTCAAGATCTCGTAAAGGATCGCCCCCAGGCCGTACACGTCGGTCCGCTCGTCGACCAGATCGTGACGCCCCTGCGCTTGCTCGGGCGCCATGTAGGCCGGCGTCCCCAGGAGCTGGCCTTGCATGGTACCATCCGGACCAGCACCCGACTCGCGGTTGGACTTGCGGCCCAGGGCTCGAGTTCGAGCCGACGACTCGGCGCTGCCGTTCGAGCTTGGATTCGACGCATCTTTGGCACTGCCGTTCGATAGCGGAGCTGAGCCAGACGCCGAGCCCGAACGAATATCCTTCGACATCGGGAAGCGTCGCGCCAGTCGTCTTGATTCGTGATCCGTGCCGCAAGCCATGGCGGAATCAGGAGTAACGTCGAGAGCCGGCTAACAAGCGGTCTCGGAGCAGGCTCAGCGAGTGCGGCTTCATGTTCAGAGCCATCAGCCTGTGTGATCAGGCCCAACCGCTTGGCCAGGCCCCAGTCGAGCACCATGACCTCGCCGAAATCCCCCAGCACCACGTTCTGGCCCTTGAGGTCGCGGTGGATGATCCCCCGCGAATGTGCATAGGCCACGGCATGGCAGACGCTGACAAACGCGGACAACAGCTCGACTCGCCCGACCGAGTCGGCCTCGCCGGCGGCCCGTTTCTTGTGATAGGCCCGGATCGCCTCGCTCAGGGTGCGGCCTCGCACGAACCGCATGGTGTAGTACGGCGCGTCGCCTTCGCCCAGCTCGTAGACCGGCACGATCCCGGGATGCTCGAGCTGAGCGGTGATCTTGGCCTCGTAGAGAAACCGCGAACAGACGATCGAGTTATCGGCCTGGTCAGGGCGCAGCTCCTTCAGTGCGATCTGGCGGCCGAGCGCGCCGTCGCGGGCCAGCCAGACCCGTCCCATTCCCCCCTTGGCATGCAGATGGGTCAGCGTATACCGCTCGCGGTTCGTGCTCGCCAGGCGACAAGCTCCCCAAGCACGACGTGGCCGCTCTGGGGCTTGTGGCGAAAGGTTAAGCCGAGCCTGGAGCTCACCATTGAGCCCCGGCTGCATCACGAATCGCCTCCAGCGACCGGCCGTCCATCGTCGCCGCCAGTGTCGCGTGTGGATCGCCTCCGTGCGACCGCCAACTCACGCGCGACAACTTTCTCCACCTCTGTTTTCTGCTCGTCCGTCATTAACCCGCGATCGACCAAGAGGTTAGCCATCGTCTGCGAGGGCTCTGCGGCCCATGCTGCACACGTCTCGGCCAGCCGATCAGCGTCAACCGCGCCATTCTGAAATGCGACTACGCCGAAGAGCAAATTGCGTTCGGTATCCATCGGAGCCTCACCATCGGGGTCATTGGACCGAGCCAGGATTTATCCGCATCAAGAGAGCCCAGCAAGCCCAGGCTAACGCCGCGTATCGCCCTCGACATCAAGAGGGACAGTGGAATTGTAAGGTCCCGGGCGATCACTAACCAATCTGTCAGTTTCGAACTCGTTCAAATTTCAGTACCTTAACTGAACCTGTGCCGCGTGAGAAGCCTCCATCCACAAATCCTATCACCGTTCTTCACCACGCGAAATCCCACGTTCCACATTTTCACACGGGCATACAATGAGAAAAAGGATCAGCTCGGCATACCTCCGCGCGATCGTACTCGGCTGGTGGGCGTTATGCCTGCGCGATCGATGTGAGGTGTTGCCGACCGGCGATTGCCGCTCCTATAATCCCGAATGCCGCGGTCACGATGCACTCGGGAGTAGGAAAGCGCGACAATGCTGGCTCGGGAATAGTATGCATGGGCAACGACCACGGTGTCACCAACTACACTGAGCGAATGGTGCCCGACGAAGCTCACGCCCGAACCTTCTGGGAGCATGTCGCTCGGTACCGCTTCGCGAAGAACTTTGTTCGCGGAAAGCGGGTGCTCGATATTGCCTGCGGTGAAGGTTACGGGGCTGCTGCCCTTGCCAAGGCGGGTTCCGTAAGCGTGACGGGAGTAGATATCGCGAACGATGTGTGCGAGCACGCCCGGTGTAAGTATGGCCTTGATGCCCGTGCTGGCGATGCCCAGGCGATGCCCCTGGAGGATCAATCGATTGACCTGGTCGTTTCATTCGAAACGATCGAGCACGTCGATTCGCCCGCCACTTTCCTCGGCGAATGTGCCCGCGTGCTCGTTCCGCACGGAACACTGATTGTTTCAACCCCTAACCGACCTGTCTACAGCGGCGAGGGGGGACAAAACCCATTCCATCGCCGTGAATTCGACGAGCGAGAGTTCATCGAGTTGCTTCGCTCACGGTTCAAGGATGTCCGGCTTTATACCCAATTCCCTCAATGGGCCGTCTGGTGGAGTTTGCGGTCGCTTGCGGCTGAACGTTCACCCTGGCTGCGTATCAAAGGCTTCTGGCGATTATCGTCCTGGCTCTGTCCCGCGATTCGAACCCACGTCAAGCCGGTGATTCGAGCATCGGCCGATGACGTCATTCTGGCCCGTGATAGGTTCCCCTCTTCACTCTTCAATCCCTACATCGTACGCGAGCGGTTGGACGGCAATCGCGAGCGGCCGTATATTCTGGTCGCGGTAGCCGAGGGCGTCAAATTCGATTGACGGACCGCCGGCAATCATTCTCCAGAACGTAAAGCCTTTTGAAAATCGATCCTGATCAGGCGAAGCCTGGTGAAGTCGATTACCTCCTGGATGAGTTTGTCGTCGACGAGCGCGGACGGTAATTCAGCCATGGGCTGACCGTCCTGTAAGGCCATTGAAATCCAGATGGAGCCCTCGCGAATCATCAAGTCGCCCGGTGGACCGGACCAAGGGATCACAACCCGGCCTGGTCCGAAGTAATAGCGTGCGGTCTCCAACTCCGTATTCCCGACCGGATTCGTCAGGATGACGGCAACCACGGCGCCAGGGTCGCGCCGGTTGAGATAAGAAGCGACATCCTTCCAGTCAGCTTTGAGGTCGGGACGATACACATCGTTCAGCAACATGACGCCGGAGAGGATCGCGCCCGCCGTCGCGGCCGTAATGCTCAGAGGCCAGGGGAGCTTTCCCAATCCTCGAGCCACCAGAACCAGGTAGGCCGGCCCGACGAATAACGTGTAGCGTGGCGGCCCGAAGATTGGGTGGGCAACATGGGAATACGCGTATAAGAGCACCGGTGGAACCGCTAGCCAAATCAAGAGGGAAATCGACGGCACGGGACGATCCAGAACGATTGGGATGCTTCCAGGTTTTCGCCGATGAAAGGTGCATAGACCGTACGCGATTAGTAATAAACAAATGAACAAAATTTTGAAGTTCCCACCGATGAACCCGATCGGCATCCCGAGCAAGTATCGAAGTGTGAGCGGCCCAGTGGTTGATTCCGGGGTATGATCCAGGTACCGGTGTATCCAGGCGCAATAGCCAGTACGACGGCAAAGTGGGTGTACAACCAGCCCCGCCATGACATCCTGAACCATGATCGAAAAAGAACTGACGCCAGCCCAAGTGCGCCAATCATCAACAGCCCCAGAGGATGAGAGTAGACAATGGCGATCAGAGAAAGCCCGTAAAGCGCGAGTTTCCACGGGCGGGGCGATTGCGAGTGTGAGAAAAGTAGGTCCCAAGCCCAACAAGTGACCAGGACTAGCCACATATACATGCGAGCCTCGCGCGAGTAGTAAACGAGGAACGGGCTGAGTGCGCAAAGCCATGAGGCCCAGAGGCCCGTCGTCGTATCAAAAGCCCGGAGGCCAATCGAGTACACCAGGCCAACCGTCATAATCCCGCACAGGACGCTGAAAGCCCGACCCGCGGCGTCAGAGGGCCCAAACAGGGCGACCCAAGCTTGGAGCAAGAGTGGGTGAAGAGGCGCACGAGTCGCGTCGATTTGGTTGAGGAGGCGAATGAGTGCGGCAGGATTCTCGGTCCGGGCTAGTCGCATCGTCACGACCTCGTCATACCAGAGACTACTCTGATCGAGGTGATACAGACGTACCGCTGATGCGATCACCATTATGGCGAGGAGGTAAATTGTCCGCCGATGGTAGCCGGGCAGTATCGTAGACTTCTGGAGCTGGTGGTCAGCCTCAACCACGGCCGAGGTGCCTCCCGAAATCAAAAAGACCGCCCTGCGCCGATTCGGTTGCACCTGACTGATCGGGCGCGATTTGGTGAGTGCCAGTGACCTGGCCGTTTACCCCTGAAACAGGGCACGCCATCACGCCAGCACGTTCCAAGAATTGACACTCACGGCCCCGCTGGACCATCGCAGCCTACCGGTTCCAGGCTAACGTCGTCGATCCACATTTCACCGACTTCGGTCTCGCCCACGATCTTGAACTCGAGGGTCATGGTCGTGGCCTCTGGCTCGGTTTGAATCGTCCGTTCAACCTTCGTCCAGCGTCCGACGGTTTTCAGGCATTGTTCGAAGCCGCCGCTGTTGAGCATCCGCCAGGAGACGGGTGTTTCCTTGCATTGCGCCACTCGTACCTTGCAATCTCCCTCGGTACCGGCAGCGATCAGGTACCAAAACCGCAAGGCGCATCTTGGTACTGTAACGAACCGGCCGCTCGAGGAACCGATAATACTGGTGGCCTGGGACGTGGGCTTCCAGGTGTAAGCTATCGGGTCCGGAGACCGCGTGTCGCGTGTCGCGCCGGTCCTCGGGTGGCTCGGGCCAGGTAAATCGGGCTGGGCCAGATACTGCTCGCGATCCAGGGGAACAAGGTCGCTGACTGACGCCGAGTTCAAAGTAAGAGTGACGGCGCGCACAGCCAAAAGCGGGTCATAATCACCGTACAGTATGTGCTGATGTTCAAGCCGGAGCCGAATGTGCACGATGGCGTTAGGACTCAGGCTGAGCGGCAGGACGGTCGCCGGCTCGGCTAATTCAGTAGCCCCTGGCTGACTGTCATCGATCTTGGCATTGGTACCAGGCAGAGTGCTTGGACCAGCCCTGAATGAGCCTTGGTCTTCGGTCCAAACGGAAATGACCAGCCGTTCGCGACACCGTTCGCCCCATCGGCCGCCGCGATCACCTCGGATATGGCCGACAAGTCAGGGCCATGTGAGACGATCAGTGATGACCACCGTGGCAAAGCATGGCTCGGCCACCCGCGAGTTTGATACCCATCCCTCAATCTTTGCCGCGATCTTCTCCGGTGTGATAATCACTCCGGTTTTACCTGTGTAACGGAGGCGGTAATCCACAACCCATGCCCCCTGGTCCTGGGTCACGCTCCGATTGACCAGTGACAGAGCTCCTCCCGCGCTACGTACGTCAATGGCCAGTGATGGCGGGGTGGTGAGCGCCAACACCAAGAACATGATCGCCCAGAAATGCCCGGCCTGGCACACCTTTAAAAATGCCGTTTCCGCGACACGTCCGCGCTCCCGTGGTCGTGGCAAGGCAGGGCCAACCAAAGGACCGATATGATTTGAATATTCAAACGAAAGCATAAGCCAAACCATCCTTCCTTGGGAACGAATTGGCGTCGCCGCCTTGGCGCCGCCTCCCCCTCTCTTGCCATCGCCCTATTGCCTTTGACCAGCGGCCAGTACCCAGCGATTGACCAAGTTCCTATCGACCAACCACCGAATGGCCTTCTATAAATCAATAGCACACGATCGACGGCGATTTCGCTTCCTTGGTCAATCGTCGTCGTTGTCATCGTTGTCATCGTCGTCGGTCATGGTTCCGGACTCGTTACTGCCATCGAGCGAGGAGAGGTGTGCGGTGCTTGTTGCACAGCGGTCCAGGAACCTAGGTAGGAACCGATCAAGGAACACTGAAACGGCAATTTGGGTAGTGGCGTTGTCCATGCCCCAGACACTGGCGCGGATCTCGGTTAAGTCGGGATCCATCTGGATAAAGTACCGCTCGCTGTATGCCAACGAGACGGGGACCTCTTCGAGCCATTGATGAGTCAAGGCGTTGACCCCCGGCCCACCGAGTGAAATGGTCGGCAGGCTTTGAAGCGGTTCATCGTGCATCCACCGAAAGTCGGCCACGACTCGGACGACATAATCTTCCAGGCCGTGACGGCTGGCCATGAGGGCATCGGTCAGGGCTTGTTCAATCCGCTGCTTGAGGTAATACCCCAGCGGACGATCCATCTCCTCCGCCCGCAAGGTACTGCCGGTCACGATCAACAGCAAGCGAAGCGGCGATCCCTTGGCCATTCGAGGCTCTTTTCTTGCGATCGGCCGTGCGATGCGATGAAGTAACCACATCGAAGCAACGAGATTACTTCACCCTCAGATGGCCAGAATATCTTCCCGCCCGCTCGGTCCGCAAAAGTCCATTTGCATTATAATCCACAGAGTTAGGGCGCGATAACCTCCTTGCCGATTTCAAGTTCAGCCAAGATCAGACATCATCTCCGGAGATACGATAGGGTTCTTTGTTACATGCGAGATCGCCGTGTGTCATGGCGATGATGGTTGTGTGGCCCGCCAAAGCGCAATCCGCCGCAGCACAGCCTGTGCCGCGTGAACCACATCGTCCCCTTCAGCCTCAAACCGCTGGGCGACGGCTTGGCGTCCAGCCAGCGGGATCAAGCAAGAGAATACAACACGGCCACCTGGTACTCCATCCATTGCGTAGTGGCTTACACCCAAGCTCTGCATCTTGCGCTCCAGGATTGCCCAGTTGTCGTTTCTACCGGCAATCGACTTGGGGGCGGATAGAACCGGCGAAGGCGGCAAGGGAGAATTGGAAGATGGAGGACTAAAGGGTAACAAAGCGTCTAATGAGTCTATAATGGCTGGTGCGGGGGCGAGGGCTGAGCGTGAGGATTTATCGGCGGAGGCGAGAGGAGTACTCCGCGCTGGCGGGTGTAACGCCATCGTCCGAGGGGTTAGACGCTCGGCTTGGGGATTGGTGCAGTGCTTTGGGATCTTTTGCCGATGACGCAGTAACCATTGGCCGAGAGCGAGACGGCAGTAGATCCTTCGCGCCGGACTTGTCCCCTGTCTGAAAGCTCAAACGACGATCAGATGTATCTTCTTTGTGGGACTTCTCTTCCGTAAGAAGCGAGCTCAGCGGGACGGTTGGCTCCCGCGTGGCATCGGTCTCTACCTTGGCCGATGCCGATACGTTGGAGTTTATCTCGGCGCTTGTCGTCGACTTGAGGTCGACCGAGGCAATTTCGCCTCCATTATTCAACCCGAGTGATCGCACAACCCTGGTCTGCACCCATTGCAAACCGGGACCGTTGACGAACGCCCCACCCAGAAAGGAGGCGGCCACTAGCACGATCACGAGAAAGAGTTGACGCACGGTCGCGGCCTCCTTGCCTTGGCCCATGCAATCGCGAGGTTTGCCTTGTCAAACCCGGATCGGCGGCGATAATCCATTAACGCGACAAGGGATTGCTCCCAGCGGCGAATACCCTGGGGGGCATCGCAGGCTCTTAAGCGACGCGGCGCACATCTGACAAGCACGTAATTTACCGTCACGGCAGAATGAAGCAAGCCCAGTCCGAGACAACCCGGCATCGCCGTGCTGGTCGCTGGTGGGCGAGCGAACTGGTCGCTGTTCCTACACGGCGCCGAAACGACAAGCTGTTTGACCCTGGCAGGCGAGAGATCGAGCCATCGAGGTCATGGTCGCTGGGGCAGGTGTTCCTGTCGCTGCTTGCTGCACTTTGGTTTATGGCAACGCTGCCGTTTCGCCTGATTTTCTGGATCGTCGCCTGGATGGGACGAGTGACTGCCCTGGTGCTGGGTTTTTCGCTCATGGTAGTGGGCATGGCACTTTGGGCCGGTCCGTTCTTCTTCATTGGCATTCCGCTATTTCTGGTCGGAGTGGTGCTCACCCTCCGGTGCCTAGACTGACCCCTGATCTGATCCGATCCCGAGTCCATGAATCTCGTACCGATCTACCTGGACCACAACGCGACGACGCCCTTGGACCCCGAGGTGCTCGACGCGATGCGGCCGTATTTTCTGGCGGCAGGTAACGCTGAGAGCCGCCACGCTTTTGGCCGGTCGGCCCGCCGCGCCTGGGAGATATCGCAAGAGACGGTAGCGCGGAATCCTGGGGGCCGACCCACCGAGGTGATCTTCACCTCCGGCGGAACCGAGGCCAACAACCTGGCTATCTTCGGCCTGGCCGGCGCCGAAGGATCGCCGGGACATGTCGTTTCGCAGCCCGATCGAGCACCCGGCAATCGCCGAGCCGGTGGCCCGGCTCGAAGCAGCGGGCTTCGCCGTAGACCGCGTCCCGGTCGACCGCCAAGGGCCTCGCCGACGCCACGCCATTGGCCGAGGCGTTTCGCGACGACACGCGATTTGCCACCTTGATGCTGGCCAATAACGAGACCGGCGCGATCCAGCCAGTCGGCGAGCTGGCGGCCCTGGCACGGGCATGCGGTATCCCGGTTCATACCGACGCCGTGCAGGCTGTTGGCCGCATTCCGGTCGATTTCCATGCCCTCGGCGTGACGACCCTGGCGGCCAGTGCACACAAGTTCCACGGTCCGGTCGGGATTGGTCTTGCTTTTGGTCCGGAGCGGCGTCCGGCTCGGCTCGCGGCTCTTCGGCGGCGGGCAGCAGCAAGGTCGGCGGCCGGGCACCATCGCCGTCCCCCTCGTCGTCGGTCTGGCCGCGGCCCTCAAGAGGTGGCATGACCAGTCCGAGGCGCGATCCAAGCACTGGACCACCTTGCGCGACCGTCTGGAATCCGGACTCATCTCGACGTTGGGACCTCGAGCGCGTGATCCGCAACGGCCCGACTAAAGACCATCAGCGACTTCCCCAAACCCTCAACATCGGCTTTCCCGGTCTCGACGGTGACGCCCTTTTGATGCAGCTCGATCTGGCCGGTATTGCAGCCTCGCTGGGCTCAGCCTGCGCCAGCGGCTCGACCCGCCCCTCTCCCGACGCTAATGGCAATGCGTGTTCCCGACGACCGTTTGCGCTCATCGGTTCGGTTTAGCTTCGGCGCCACGACAACCGAGGCTGAGATCGATGAAGTGATCAGACGGGTCACTCAGGTGATAGGCCGTATTGACGCGAGTGTAAATGAGTCCGCTTCTTGAGGTAGGACCGTGGTGCCAGGTACAATCTTGTGATCCAGGACTTCAATACCGGGACCGGGACGACCGGGTGCTATGGAGGTGATTCGTGAGCGGCAGCGCATGGCCCGATACTGACCCGACACGGAATACCCAGCGCGAAAATCTTGTCGCGACACTGCGCGGCTATCGGCGGGTCGCGGTTGCCTTTTCGGGGGGGATCGACAGCACAGTCGTCGCTCAGGCGGCTTTTGAAGCCCTGGGAGATGCCGCTATCGCCGTGACGGCGGTTTCCGAAAGCCTCGCGGCCGGCGAGCTTGAAGAGGCACAAGAGCTAGCCAGGAAAATCGGCATTCGACACCGGGTGATTCGTACCGAGGAGTTCGCCGACCCTAATTACCGTCGCAATGATTCCAATCGCTGCTACTTCTGTAAGAGCGAGCTTTACGGCCGGTTGTCGGGAATGTTAGGCGAACTGGGAGTCGAAATGGTCGTGTCGGGCGCTAACACCGATGACATGGGCGACTATCGCCCTGGCTTGCGTGCCGCCAGCGAACATGGGGTACGGCACCCTCTGCAGGAATGCAACCTGAGCAAGGCAGACGTACGAGCGTTGGCCCTCGCCTGGGGTTTACCCACGTGGGATAAACCAGCCACGCCTTGCCTCTCCAGCCGGGTTGCCTACGGGGAAGATCCCACCCCTGAACGCGTTCGAATGATCGACCAGGCCGAGCAATGGCTCCGCCAGCGCGGGTTACGTGTCCTTCGGGTCCGCTACCACAAAGGAGACCTGGCCCGGATCGAGGTCTCTCCGGACGACCTGCCTCGCTTTGTCGAGCTCGAGCTCCGTGGCGAGCTAATCACCGCGTTCCGCGCACTGGGCTTCAAGTTCGTCACTCTCGACCTCGAAGGGTTCCGCTCAGGTAGCATGAACAGCGTGATTCCGGTGGAGAGCTTGCTTCGCGGAGTCGTTGGTCGTGACAAGATGCAGGCGACACTGGCCTAGAGCTAACCGCGATTTGTCAAGAAAAAGGCTTCCATGGCTTCTCACCATGAACTACTAACCACCAGGCTCTTGTCATGCCTCTGGTGACCTGCCGGTGCGGCGAAAAACTGAAGGTAATCCCTGACGGTCCCGATCGGATCGAATGTCCCAAAGTGCGGGGCGAAGATCCGGCTGCGCCGGCTGCCCCCGCCCGTGGGGGGAACTGGTGATGGTTTTCTAAGGTTCCTTTGCCCCTGCGGCCGCCGGTTGAAGGTTTCCTCGATCGATCGGCCCGCGGCTGGTAAGTGTCCTGATTGCGGCCGGGTAGTTCCTGTTCCTACCGCCGCGCAGGTCAATCTGGCAGCCGATTCCTCGAAACAAGTCTCACAGAGTGACACCGAGGCACGAACCGAAGAACTGGACGACAATGACCTCGCGCAACTTGAAGAATGGAGTTCGCAACACATAGCTAATCCTAATCCTAATCGCCCCGAGGCCCCAGTTTCCACGGCGACTGGTCTCCACGCGGTTGCGGCCGGAGCTGATTTCGATGGCGGACTTGCATTTGTCACCCCGATGGCTGCTCCTGCCTCCGCGGTCAAGTTCGAGGCTGGCTTGCGAGTCTGCCCCCGTTGCAAAAAGCCCGTTCACCTAGGCGCGGCCATCTGCCGCGAGTGTGGTACCTCTGTCCCTCGGCAATAAGCCATAAGCGATCGAGCGGAGATCACATGCAGACGGAGCATCCTCATGCGACGAATTCCCAGCATGTTGGCCTGTGTTATCTGCATCTTGACGGCAGCTACCGCTGATGAACCTGGCGGTCCGTTCCAGGGTGAATGGCGCACGACGATCGGCCCCGTCAAGCTCGACCAGAAAGGGGATACGATCACCGGTACTTACGGGGCCGGCGGCCAGTTTCCATTAAAGGGCAGTGTAAAGGATAACATACTCACATTTGAATACCATGAAGGGCAAGCAAAGGGAGACGGCCGATTCACGCTCGACCCCTCAGGTAACGCGTTTACCGGCGGTTTTCAAGTCCGCAACGGGCGAAGTGGGCCCTGGAACGGTTGGCGGCCCGACCCAACGGCCGCTACGGATAAGCCCGGCACTTACGCCGGCCTCTGGCTGACTGATCTCGGGTTGATGGAATTGACGCAAGATGGCGCGAAGGTACTGGGGCATTACGCGATGCGCGGCACGTCCACGATCGAGGGAAAGGTCACCGGCCGCCGTCTTGACTTTCGCTTCAAGAGTTTTCGAGAAGGGCGAGGATGGTTCGACCTCGCCGTTGACGGCAAGTCTTTTGCCGGAGCAATTAATTCCGACGGCTTTGCCGGCTGGTTCGGCTGGAAAGGAAAGCCGGCGCCGGGATTTAGACATCATGTGTCCCTGGTTGCGGGCAAAATCCTCGACGGGTCCACGAAAAACCTGCTCACTTACTCCATCCGCGCTCCGGAAGCCTACGAAGCTGGTTCCTCGCGCACATGGCCCACTGTATTGATCCTTCACGGATCAAACATGAATGGCCGAACCTATGTGGGTACGATTGCCGCTGCCTGGCCCGACATCGCCCGCGATTTCATCCTTGTGGGCATCAACGGAGAGACACCGTCGAACTTCAGCGACGATCCGCGGTTTAACTACAGTTACGTCAACTATGTCGGCCGCAGCACGTTCAAGGGCTTCCCGGGTACTGACCGCGAGAGCCCGGCCTTGGTGAGTGAGGCGATGGCCGAACTCAAGGAGGTCTACCCGATCTCTCATTACCTCGTGGGAGGCCATTCCCAGGGGGGATTTCTGACTTACAGCCTGTTGATGAACTTCCCTGAATCGATGGCCGGGGCATTCCCAATCTCCTGTGGTGTGATCTTTCAGTGCGAGCCGGACGCCTATGACGACGTGATGTTACGCAAGATTCAGCGGGCTATGCCCCTGGCGATTATCCATGGCAAGAATGACCCGGCGGTTGGCTTCTCCATGGGCCAGTATGCAGCGACTCTCTTTGGCGAAGCCAATTGGCCCGCGTTCCGGTTTTTCGCTGATGATACTGGCGGCCATATGTTTGGCAGGCTACCGGTCGGCCTGGCTATCCGATGGCTCGAATCTCATGCCACAAACGACCCGGCAAAACTGATCGACTTCGCCGGGAGCCAGCTTTCTCAAAAAGCGTACCGGGACGCGATCGCCGCTCTCCGCCGTGCACGCACATTCAATCTGAACGACAGCCAGAAGCGCCGGATTGAGGAAATGAACCGCTCGATTGACGCCCTGGCATCCGCCGATGCCGCCAATTACCTGCCTTTGATCCGCCAAGCCAAGGATGGCTCATGGATCGACGGTTTCCTGACCTTCCGTGATGATTTCGAGTTCGCCGGTGCCGCCCAGGATGTCATGTTGGCTTTCGCCGAGCTCCGCGTCCCAGCTTGATCCAGCCAAGAAGGCTTTTGGTGAAGCCCGCCACTTATTTCAACAGGGCAAGCAAGACGACGGTTATGCAAAGTACCGCGAGGTCGTCGAGAAGTACTACGCATCGCCCCTATACCGTAACGTAAAGCGGTGGCTGGCGGAGCGCAAGTAGGGTGGGCACCGCCCACCAGTCCATGATTCGGTGGACGGTGCCCATCCTACCGGGATTGGGTGCGTGGCTTCCGCCAAACCAACAGTTGATGGATCGAAAAGAGTAAGATCACCGGGGCCGGCCAGCCGATCCATGGCCACATCAGCGGCCACTGCGGCGCACGTTCGGCAGCCTCCAGTTCAAATCGCACCTGAGCACCCCCCTGCTCTCCCTTGATGGCAACCTCAATCTCCCATCGACCGGGCTCGGGCAACTCAAAGACAGCCGCCTTCAACAGTTTGTTTGTCACCGCGTCACTCGTGGCAGTATAACACATCGGCTGGCCGGGCCGGTCACGCGGGGTGGCTTGGACGATGACTCGGAACCCAGGGATTGGCACACCCGTGACGGCGTCTTGGACAAGCACGCTGATGTCGACTGGTCCCGCTCGAAAAGGGGTCGGGCCGCACTAAATACGGTGATCTGAAACCCTCCCTCAGATCGCAACAGGCGAACGGTACCTCCATCCCCACGCGCGTTCTCGCCGCAAGCTCCAACCAAAAGACATGCCAGGGCCAAGCCGATCTTGACGAGCTGCATCTTCTGTCTCCGCCATCCTCAATCACGTACCAGGAATCGTGCCTCGCATTTGCATCGGTTGAAGGATAATCCAGACTCCTGCGGCGAATAAGATTACGATCAGCACGCCCCAGGGCAAGAACGTCTTCACGGCCTGCAATTGGTCTGGACGGTGGTTCAGAGCGATGCGGTAGCCGGTGTAGAGCGAGAGGAGTAGACCGAGATCTAACGAAACGATCTCCAAGCGCGGGAGCCATTCTGCCACGGGGCGACAGCAGGCAAGACCCCATGCCGGCTCGCCAAGGATTGGCCACCCCAAGCCTGCGACGAACCGCTGCGCCGCCGGAACCACAGTCTCATAGCTCCCGAGGAAGTGGAAACTGTAATGCGACAGCCACATCCCGAAACCAAGCGGCAGCAGGGAGTAGGAAAACCGCGTTGTAACGTCCAACCAATTCCCCCCAAGTCGCCCCCACCAACGGCTAAGTGCAGCGGCAGAAGCGACGGCAAGAAAAGGCAATATCAGGAGAAAGCCAGCAAGTAATAAAGGCTCGTCACCAGCATTGGAGAGCAATGTCTCGAGAGCGACCGTAACTGTTCTTGCCACTCCACGACCGGGCCGACCATCCCGGCGGCATTGGCGAATGCACCAAAGACAAGTATCAAGATGAGAACCGCCAGGTCCGGACGTTGCCTGAACCGGCCGATGCTCGACCGAACGGGGTCGCTCCAGAGGTCTTTGCCCGGAAGGTTGGCCGAGATTCCGATATTTTCGTAGGGGCAGGCATGAACGCAGTCGAGGCAGAACGTGCAGTCCATGTTGCCCAACTTCCGCGGTTGAAATAGGCTCCATCTCACAGCCAGGGATGTCGTCCCGGCCGCGGATGCAGTCGTTAGTCCGGCATGTCGCGCAGACGTCGGAATCTCGGACCTTCACTTCAAGCGGCGAGACCAGCGACTGCACGAAATTGAACTGGCCGATTGGGCAGACATACTTGCAGAAACGCGGCACCGCGAAAGAGGCCGTCGACGACAAATGCCGCCACGAAGTAGCCGAGGGTGATCCACGCGGTCCAGCCAGGGCTATTCCAGAGAGCAAAGGCTTCGTACGCCCACAGAAAAATGGGCCAGTAAGACGACGGCCAGCCATTTGCTTCGCAGCCAGCGCGGCCAGTCAACTCTGGCGGGCAGCCAGCGCCGGGCGAGCGTCCTGGGCAAGGTGAACGGGCACGCCATGCACGAGACGTTGCCAGCCACCAGAAGTCCCAGAATGACAACCCCGCCAGTGGATCCACGGCAGCACGCCAGCGAGGTTCATGGAGGCCACTTGCGGACCGCGCAGGCCGTCATAGATGAGGATGCCAGCCAGGACTGCCAGGGGAAGTTGCAAGGCGAGGCGTGCGTGTCTCCACTTCAGGAATTTCCCCAAGACTGGCACTCGTAGGAGATCCAAGCTTAAAGGTTTCGAGCGTCGCGCCAGACCACGCTTGCTTCGACGGATTACCGGTTAGAATGGGTAGAAGATTCGGAATACCGGCGGGCAATCGTACCGCTCGAGGCCCTTTTTCCTCATGGCCGGACAAGAGCCGGATGCCGATCGCGAAAAGGGGCAGCAGGTAAACCAATGAGCCCGGCACCCACATGAGGACGCCAGCCGCCGCCTGGTCATCCAGCGCGGACAGCCCGCCGAGCCGCGGCACCTCGGCGTAGGTAGCGATACAGGACGCGGTCGGAGAATGTCAGCAGAGCCGACAAGACGGTGTTCTGCACGTCGGCCAGAATCAGGTACGGAAAGAGCAGCCAGAGCGACCAGCGCGGCCGGCTGGGATATGGTCGGACCACGGGATACCAGAACAGCAAGGCCGTGCCCAGGAAACAAAGGTGTTGCAGGTAGTGCCAGCCGGTTGACTGCGAGTGCGAGCTCATAGACTGCCGGCACGTGCCAAAGCCAGGTGGCGGCGACGAACAACGGCAGGCGACGAACGGGTGTGTCAAGCCGCCGAAAGCAACGGCGAATCGTCCGCGAGCGCAACAGCGGTGCGATCCAGTAGGCGCGGACCGGTTCGGGCAGTCCCCGCAGCATCGGTACCAGTGGCGAGCCCAGCCAGAAAAGCGGCGGCGCGACCATCATCAGCAGCAGGTGCTGCACCATATGGACCTGAAGGAGCAAGGAAGCGAACGGCTCGATCGGCGAAGCCAGGGCTATGAAAACCGCTGTCAAGCCACCCACGAAAGCAGCGGGGCCCGGGTCGCCAGCGCCCGGCATCGCGGCGCTGTAGGACGAGCCAGCCACGCAATAGATCCCAGCAGACAGCAGGAGTGTCGCCGAGAGCCAGGGAGTCGAATGGCCAGGAGCGAAAGAAGGCGTCGAGTGTGGGATCCATGGCTTCGTCGAATTCAGTCACGGACCATCCGCGGCCGAGCGAGCCGGCAGTCTGGCCAGGCGGTCGCAAGCTCACCAGGAATTCGGCCAGAGTCGTCATTTCAGCGGGGTTTAACTGCTTGCCGTAAGCCGGCATGTTACCACCGCCGGGCGTTCCGTTGCTGACCTGATCGATGAGCTGATCACGTGTCAGCCGAGTGCCGACCGTTGTCAGGTCAGGTCCGCGCTGGCCGCCGATGCCCTCCAGCGCGTGGCAGTTCCGGCAGTTCTTGTTCTGAAACACGAGGGCCCCCTGCAACTGGAGCGGGGTGCTCTTGCGAACGACTGCCGCGGGAATGGGATCGCCGCTCCAGGCAGTCATCTCGGGGCGACCAGGGAGCCGCAATGCCCTGGTAAGTCAGAACGCCAAGCACCGTGTAGATCACGACCACCGCCAGTACGGCGACCGGCCGACGGCTCGGGGCACGTTCGCCCCGATTGCTGAAGAATGGGACAAAGAGCAAGGCAACAATCAGGATGACCGGAAAGACCAGGATGATGAAGGTTTCAGCCCCCGCCGGGCTGAGTGATAGCAGGGCGAACAACCAGAGGAAAGGCCACTCGGGCCGTGGATTCGCGCCCGCCAAGGCCGGATCGGCTGGACCGATCGGGCCCTTGGGACCGATCATGGCCGCCAGAGCTACCACGACGATGACCATCAACGGCTGAGAAAAACACGTCCTTCAGCATCGCGTCACCGAGAAAGGGAACTCCTTGTCTTCAGCTCTTCCTCGTATTCCGCCTCGTAAGTCTTGGGGTCGACCATCCGACCCGGAGCCGGGGGCTCGCTGATTCCGCGCTTCAGTACCAGCCAGAGGTGGACGGCCAGGAACGCCAGCAGCGATGCCGGGGATAACGAAAACGTGCAGGGTAAAGAACCGGCTCAGGGCGTCGCCGCCGATCACAGCTCCACCAAGGACCAGGCGAACTACCTCTGGTCCCAGAACGGGCGTTCGCCCGGCCATCGAGCCCGCAACGGCCAGACCCCAGTACGCATCGGGGTCCCAGCGCAGGATCTGCCCGGAGAAGAACATGCCCAGTGTGCAGAGCAGTAGAAGGACCCCCGACGACCCACGTCAGCTCGCGCGGGTACTTGTACGCCCCATGAAGGAAAACCTGCGTCAGTGGGCCAGGACCATGACGACCATTCCGGACCCGGCATAGTAATGGAGCGCTCGCAGGAACCAGCCGGCCGGATGCTCGTAGTTCAGGTATAGCAAGCTGTCATAAGCTTTGTCGGCGGAGGGAACGTACACAAGTGCTAGCCCGATACCGGTAGCGACCTGAATCATGAGTAGTGTCATCGAGGCGCTGCCGAAGACATACCACCACCCCATGGGACCGGCGGCTCCCCTGGGAATTGGGTGTTTAAGCACCGGAAGCATATACTCGCGGAATCCCAGCCGGGCATCGAGCCAATTCCCCAGTCCCGTCGGCCAGCGCCCATCAGTCGCCCCCAATCCCCTGGCCTCCAGGGCAAGGATCCCCTCGTCCGTGTACTATGCCGATTCTTCCAGCGTGTCCTGCAAGGTCGGATAATGAGGCGCCTGAATCTCTAGCTTTCCATCGCGCAGTCTCGAGACGCAGTGAAAAAGTCCACGAGGTGGTGGACCTGAGCGCGCTCACCCGTCGCATAATAGACACCCCCGTGGCACGGACACATGAATAAACCCGATTGGGAAAACCACGACACGGGACAACCCAGGTGGGCACAATTTGCGGCAAGAACAAGGAACTGGTCTTGCTCACCGCCTTGCCTCCGAACGTACACCCCGATATGGGCCGCCAGGCCGTCCCATGGTTGCCGGATCGGATTGTCAAAGGTCACCAACCGCGTTTCATCGGGTGGAAAATCGACAATCGAGCCCAGCGGCACCCACTGGATAGGTCGTCTTCTCATCCCGAGGATGTAGCCAGCGAACGGGATCGCCAGGATCACCGTGGCGATGGCGCCGAGAACGTAGGTCAGCCACCGAAAGAAAGTACGCCGGCCGAGGGAACCATCCGAGGCAGAGGCGGTCTGATCGTGAGACGGTGGCATTGATCATGGCCCCATGGAAGAAATAAGCCCGTCGCTTTGCCTCCACGAGGCCAGTAGAGCGACAAGGTCGACGATTTCAGCACTCGTCATGGGCTGATAATCGTGCGAACGCCCGGAATTGTCAGCATAGTCGGGCATGCCCAGGTCAGGCCGCCCCGTGATTGCATATCTCCGCAGCGTCTGATCAGTAATGAGTGCCAGGAATGCAGGATCGTTGATGGCTCCAGCGCCTGCGTCACCGCTCTCCCCGCCCTCCCCGAGCGGCCCATGACAAGAGGCGCATGCGCGGGCAAAAACTTTGGCACCGCGGGCCTTGTCGCCTGCCTGCGCCGCCTGTCGTAACGACATAAGGCGGCAGAGAATCATGCGACTTCTCGGTCACCCCCCACCGTGGCTTGATGCCGCCCGCCAGAGCGCTTAACCTGTGCGTCGGTCAGTGCGCCGCCCTGACGTACGGCAAAGGCCGGCATCGGCGTTCCCGGTCGTCCTTCGCTGATCACGCGAAGCAGCACCGAATCGGGGACGATGGCCAGAAACTTCGCGTCATTCAGCGGCGGTGCCGGGCCAAGGTTGCCGTCGGCTCCATGGCAGCCGGCACAGTTTTGCCGGTAGAGCCCATCGAAATCGACGACCTGATCCGCTGCGATGGGTTTGTTAGCAAGCCTCGGTTTCCCGGGGAGATCGCAGCCAGCGCGAGGAACAGCAAAGGCCAACACAGCCGTGCGAGTGCGGAACCGAGTCGCGCTGGCCGCTCTTCTCTTAGTCGGATTCTGTTCACGATCGATCCTCACCCGACCCCACGATGAATTCAGCGGTATTTTCCGGACCGCGTCCCGCGGGTGTGATATAGACCTTTTCGGAGCGGAGTACAACGACCGCGGCAACTACTCCGAACACGAATTGCGAGACGACAAACCAGGGCCAGTTTACCCGCTGTTGGAGCAGAGGGTTGACGACCCCCATCAGACTGTGGCTGGTGGCTGTCCAGAGCAGAGGCAACAGCAGGCCGCCCCAGGCGAGAGGTCCGGGGATCGGTCGGAGCCGGGGCAACAGCAGTCCATAAACAATGCCGAAGCCAACCGACATGAGCGCGTGGATCGCGCTTGCCGCGGCCAGCCAGTTGGCGTGAAACAGCTTCAGCTCCGCCGCTGGTTGCGATCCCAGACCGGGCAAGACCATACCGGCCAGCAGATTTGCTGGATACCAGACGCCATGGCCGCTGATTAAACTCCATAGCAATGCCGGAACGGGCATCAGTAGTCCCCCCGCGATGGCGCCCACGAGCCCGGTCAGAATTGAATGACGAGCGCCCGAATCGGATAACCACGGCCGCGGTAACCACCCCGAACAAAAACTGGGAAGCGATGAACCAGGGCCAGTCCACGCCCCTGGCCAGCACGGGGTTCACGCTCCCCATCAGGACAAAACTCACTCCCGTCCAGAGCAATGGCATCAGCAGGCCGCCCCAGGCGAGCGGCCTCGAAATCGGCGGCAGCGTTGGCAAGAGCACGCCGTAAATCAGGCCGAGTACCACCGACATGATGACGTGAATCAAGGTTCCTAGCAGCAAGAGTGGCGGATGAAACTGGTCCAGCTCGGTGCCGGTCATCCGATCGACACCCGGCAACACCATGCCTGCCAGCAGATTCACCGGGTACCAGATGCCATGGCCGCTCAAAAGCCCGTAGGCTAGGGCCGGAATGGGCATCACCAGGCCGCCGACGACACCTCCCCATACCCCGGCCGAGATGGGGTGAACTTCCATCGGCAAGCGTAGGCGATAGCCGGGCATTCCCTCGCGCAGATGTTCCACGGCCGAGGGTTGGGGCGACGCGGCCGAGGGGCGGCGCGATAATGGCGCCAGGGGCTCGTGAACATGGCCACGGCCGGGTAGCAAGCTGGCGACCCATAAGCCAAGCCCGGCGACAATGATGGCCGCACCTACGATCAGGAACGCCGGGCTGGTGATTACTCCCACAGCCATCATCGCCAGGCCCAACGACAAGGTCAGCGGCGCGATCGTCGCCCGAGGCATCTCGAGCTCGTCTGAACCAGACGACGTTTGGAGGTCTGAAATTATATGCGAATTGCTTGCCATTTTGGCCAACTCCCCCGCGGGCGCCTATCTGCCGACCACGTAGACCACCGTGAAGACCACCACCCAGACGCCGTCCACGAAATGCCAGTACCACGACACCATCTCGACGCCGGTCCGGTTTCGGTCGGTGACCTGGTGCCTCAGCGCCAGGCCCAGCATGATGAGCATCACGACCACGCCAGCGGTCACGTGCAGAGCCGTGAAAGCCGACCAGTGTGTAATAAGTGGTGCCGAAGAGGTTGCGGCTGATCGTGAGCTGATGCCGGGTGATCAGCTCGCACCATTCATAGGCGGTACCCAGCAGGAAGACCACGCCCAGCGCGATCGTTGCCGTCCACCAAGAGGTAAGCTCGTCTGGTCGTCCACGGCGCAGCCTTCGCTCCGCCAGGTGGATCGTCACGCTGCTGGAGAGCAGAAAAACGGTCGTGCCAAGACCAGGGGCAGCGAAAGCGCCTGCGCGGCGTCGGGCCGACTCGGTCTTTTCCCAGGTAGTCACAGTAAGCCACGATCAGCGTGCTGAAGAACGCCACCTCGGAGGCCAGGAAAGCTGATCATTCCCCACTGCGTCGCGCCCAGGTTGATCTCAGCCGGCAAGGTGGCCGATCGGAGGAGCATGCGTTTCGGTCAATGACGACGGCGTTCATCATCTCATTCATATTCCAGTCCGGGTCATCCGGGTGCTTCAAGTCCCAGAGCGGCCGGCGGCTGTGCACCACCGGGATCGACTCGAAGTTATAAGCCGGGGGCGGCGAGGTCGTCGCCCACTCCAGTGTCCAGGCATCCCACGGGTCGTCGCCCGCCGGTCTGCCCTTCCACAGCGATACCATGATGTTGTAGACGAAAATCGCGAAGCTCGGCACCTGGATGAATGCCCCGATCGTCGTGAGCTGGTTCCAGAAGTCCCAGCCTCGATCCGCGTCATATGTGTAAATCCGCCGCGGCATGCCCAGGATTCCCGAGACGTGCATCGGCCCGAACGTCAGCAATAAACCCGACATAGAGCAGCCAGAACTGCCAGCGTGCCAGCCGCTCGGAGAGCATCCGGCCAGTCGCCTTGGGATACCAGTAGTGGATTCCGGCGAAGACGCCGAACAGCGTGCCGCCGATCAAGACCCAGTGAAAGTGCCCGACCACGAAATAGCTGTCCGAGAGCTGGAAATCGAACGGCGCCGACCGCCAGCATGATGCCCGTCAGGCCGCCGATCAGGAACATCGACAGGAAGCCGATGGCGAACAGCATCGGCGAGTCGAACCGAATCCGGCCGCCGTACATCGTCGCCAGCCAGTTGAAGAACTTGATCCCCGTGGGAATCGAGATCAAGCAGGCTCGCCGCGGCGAAGTAGAGATCGAGCGTCCGGCTCATCCCGACCGTGAACATGTGATGCGCCCAGACTCCCAGGCTGATGAACGCGATGGCCATGGTGGCGGCCGCCATGAACTCGTAGCCGAACAGCACCTTGCGCGAAAAGACCGGGATCACCTCGGAGACCATGCCGAAGACCGGCAGGATCAAGATATAAACCTCGGGGTGCCCGAAGAACCAGAACAGGTGCTGCCAGAGATAGGCCGAGCCGCCGTTCTGGGTATCGAAGAAATGGGCCCCCAGATTCCGGTCGAGCAGGATCATGATCAGCGCGGCGGTCAACGGAGGCATGGCCGAGGACGATCTGCACGGAGGTCCAGAGCATCGTCCAGACGAAGAACGGCACCTTGCGCAGCGCCATGCCCGGGAGCACGCATCGCCAGGATCGTGGCGATGAAGTTGATGCCCGCCGTGAGGGTGCCGATGCCGCTGACGATCAAGCCCGAGTGCCCAGAAGTCGGTGGCCGGGCCGCGGGCGAAGGTGCGCTCGGTCAGCGGGGCATAGGCAAACCAGCCCATGGCCGGAGCGCCGCCGGTCGCAAAGCTGAAGTACACCAGCAGGCCGCCGAACAGCGTCGCCCAGAAGCCAAGCGCGTTGAGGCGCGGGAAAGCCATGTCGCGCGCCCCGATCATCAGGGGCACCAGGTAATTGCCGATGCCGATCAGGATCGGCATGCCCACGAAGAAGACCATCGTCGTGCCGTGCATCGTGAAGAGCTGATTGAACGTGTCCGGGCGCCAGGAAATTGCTCGCGCGGGTAGAAGAGCTGCCAGCGCATCAAGAGGGCCTCGCAGCCGGCCGATCACCAGGAAGACCAGGCTCATCAGGATGTACATGATGCCGATCTTCTTGTGATCGACCGTCGTCGCCCAGTCGTGGAGCACGGCCGTCCAGGGCTGGAGCCCCCAGTCTCGGGTTCATGTTCGACGACGGCCATCGATCACACGTGCTCCCGTCGATCGCGTCGCTAACGGAGCGTCGCAAGATAGTCGACGATGAGATCCACGGTCCGCGTCGCTCAGTCCGAAGGCCGGCATCAGGCAGCCCGGCTTGATCGTCTGCGGGATCGTCGACCCAGCGCCGCAGGTTTTCCGGCGTGTTCGGGATCATGCCCGCCGCCAGCGTCTGACGGCTCATCAGGTGCGTCAGGTCGGGTGCATAGCCGCCCGGGCCGGTGTGCCGCGCACCCGATGACAATTGACGCACGACTGCGCGAGGAACGCCGTCTCTGCCCTTCATCGGCCTGGCCGCGTCGTCGACGGCTGGCCTCGCTTTCATTCGCCAGCCAGCGCTCGAACTCCTCAGGCGGATCGACGACCACGCGCAACAGCATGTTGGCGTGCTGGGTGCCGCAATACTCGGCACACTGGCCGACGAACAGGCCCGGGCTTGTCCGTCTGGAACCACATCGAGTTGGTGCGGCCGGGAATCAGGTCGGTCTTCCCCGCCAGCCGCGGCACCCAGAAGCTATGGCAGACGTCGGCCGACTTAAGAGTCAGGAAGACCGGCCGTGGCTGACCCGTCCTCGCTCGCCGGAATGTGCAGCTCGTTGGCCGTGGTGAAGCCGAGCTTCCGGCCGTTGTACGATTCGTAGCGATACTCCCACCACCACTGGCGGCCGACGACCGTGACGAACAGCGTGCCGTCGCCCGGGCGTTCGGTGCGGAGGAGGTGCACTCACCTCCCAGAGCGTCCGGGTCGTGACCAGCACCAGGATGAAAACGATCAGGGCCGGCGCCGCCGTCCAGGCGATCTCGATCGGCTTGCTGCCATAGAACTTGCGGCGGCTCCGACGTCGCGCTGCCACGCGCGGTAGCGAAAGCGCACGATGACATAAATGAGCACACCTTCGACCACGAGGAAGATGAAGCCAGTGATCGCCAGAACGAGGAAAGACAGGTTGCGGATCGATTCCGCCTGCGGCGAGGCAGTGTCGAAAATTGAAAGCGACTGAGGCATCAAGCTAACTCCGCGTGGCAGATCCTCGACTGCAACGTTTTCGCCGCACCATGTAATCGATCGCCCGTGACTCTATCCGATCATCCCCGATGGGTCCAGGGGCCGGGCCGTTCTCCGTGAATTGGTAGACTCGCTCACGATCTGCTGTAACATGTTGGAGGGGCGAAATTCTTCCCGTTTTCCCCAAAGATCCACAAGGAGTAATGGCCATGCTTCCCCATCGCGTGAAGCCGATTCATCTTTTGATGCTATTCACGCTTCTTGCTCTATTTCCCACACGAGTCCTCGCACACGCCGGCAGTGGCCAGTTTCTCCTGATCTCGGACCTTCACTTCGACCCGTTCTATGACGGCGCACTGTTCGACCAGCTCGACACCCAACCGGTCGAAACGTGGGGTAAGATCCTGGAGAAATCACAACCGGCTGGATTCAATCTCATGGGGACCGACAGCAACTTTGCCTTGCTCACAAGCAGCCTGGACGAAGCCGCCAGGCGCCTGCCGGGCCCTGATTTCATCCTCTATCCGGGAGTATACCGTTGTGCAATCATGAACGTCACACCCGCGGAATTTCAGATGTGTTACCGCGGAGTGCCCGAGCCCGAACGGCCGCCCTCGTTGAGTGGCCGTAAAATGCTGGTCGAGCCCAGGTCACCAAAGTAGCTCAGGACGACATCGACCTGGTCCTCAGCGTGAACCGGTGGTCCTATTCGTCCTGCCACGCACCTAGAAGGCGCCGCACGGTCACGAGCTGGCCCAAGTGATACGCATTGTGGTCCGCGACCAAAAGTGCCTCACGGAGGATTGTTTGACCCTGGCCGTGCGGGAGCGGGGTAAATAAATCCCTCGTTCGGTCGGTAACCAGTTCCATCATTTTCTCGAGGTCGGCCCGGAACGCGGCAATCGATGTGTCCCATGCTTTTGCATCAGGCGGAGCATCACCTTTGGGCCAGTAACCTTCGGGGAATTGGGGCGAGACGTGATGCGGGTCGATCGTGAACTGAAGGATATCCCACTGAGCAATTCGCATGTGCTCGACCAGACGCCAGGGGGTAAACGGCAGGCCTGGCGGCTTGGCCCCGCGAAGCTCGACAGGCACGCCGGCGGTCGCCTTCTCGAAATTGAGATGGGCGTGGCCGCCGTCGAGCAATTCGAGTAAATGTTCTCGCAATGATTGGTCGTTTTGCATGGTTCTTCTCGTGGACTGGAATCAATGATTCTTCCGAGCCGGACGACCTGAACGCCCATTATCTTCAATATAGCGGTTCAATACGAATGGGAAGTGACTCACCGGGATTCGCTGGAATCAAGCGACACGGGCGAACACAATGGCGCATCGAGTGATCTCATGACCTGTCCGTCGATCATCTTGGAGCCGCTTAACATGCCGGCACCATCGAACCTGGCTGACGTCCCGCTCCCAACGAGCCTTCTCGCGCCCCAGGCCGCTCTGAGTATCGCCGTACGAACCTGCCTCTTGGAAGGCCCCGCCTTCGACGGCGATGGTAACCTCTTCTTCAGCGATATCATCGGCAACCAGATCTACCGGACTGACTCCCGACGGTGCCCTGTCGATCTTTCCGAGCCGACAGCGGCCGGACCAATGGGAATACTTTCGACGCTCACGGGCTGTTGATCAGTTGCGAAGGTGCCGAGTTTGGGACCGGGGGCAGGCGCGGCTCGTTCGCACCGATTTGAAGACGGGGCATGTGGAAGTCTTGACCGAGCGATACCAGGGCAAGCGGTACAATAGCCCCAACGATGTCGTGGTGGACGTCAAGGGACGCATCTGGTTTACCGACCCTTTTTACGGTGAGGATCGCTCGGCACTGGAGCTCGATGCCGAAGCGGTCTACCGCATCGACGACAACGGTGCGATCGTCGCGCGTTCTGTCTCAACCTCAGTCGAGCGCCCCAACGGGCTGGCGATCACGCCGGATGCCCGGACACTGTATGTGATCGACAGCCATACGCGCCCGGGCGGGAATCGCAAGGTCTGGTCATTCGAGGTCGCCGCGGATGGCCAGTTGAGCGGCCAGCGCCTGGTCTTCGACTTCGGCCAGGGTCGAGGTGGAGACGGAATGCGCCTCGATGAGCGCGGCAACCTATGGGTGGCAGCGGGAATTCTCCACCCGCGCCACGCGCGGTGAAACGGCCGATGTGCCGGCCGGAGTCTACGTAATCACGCCCCAGGGCGAACTCCTGGGCCGAATCCCGATCCCCGAAGACCTTTGCACGAACCTTACCTTCGGCGGCCCGGGGCGTAAGACGCTCTACGTCACTTCGGGGAAATCGATCTTCAAGATCCCGCTGGCCATCTCGGGCTACAGTCTTTACCCGTCACTAGAAAAGTAAGTTCAAGGAGTCGCCAAAGGAATAACCCAGGGGACGACGAAGGCATAAAACGTCACGATCAGACCGACCAGGCAGGCGAGCACCACGCTATGCTTGAAGACGACCTTGAAGATCTCGGCCTCACGCCCTGCCTGCCCCGTCGCGGCACTCGAGACGACGATCGACTGTGCGTCAATCATCTTTCCCATGACGCCTCCGCTCGAGTTGGCCGCCGCCATCAGGATCGGATTGATTCCAAGCCGCTCGGCGGTGACTTTTTGAAGGTTGCCGAAGAGCACATTCGAACCCGCATCGGTACCTGTCAGGGCGACTCCCAGCCAGCCGAGCAGTGTCCCGAAGAAGGGAAAAGCTGGGCCCGTTCGAGTCAGGCTCAAGCCGAGGACTGTGTCCATGCCTGAGTAGCGAGTGACATAAGCCAGGCTGACCATTAAGCTGATTGCCATGAGCGATGGCGTAAGCTGGATCACGGTGCGCATGAATGTCCGGACAATTCCCGTCAGGTTCATGCCGAGGAGAAGCGCCGCCAGGGTTCCCGCCAGAAAGACGGCGGTACCCGGCAATACCATGAAGTTCAGGTCGGCGACTGCTCCCTCCGGCGCGGGCTGAGGGACAACGGGCGGTACCCGGATGACCGCGCGATCCAGATATGGCATCGGTTGTTGCAGGGTCGTCAGGGTAAGCCAGTCTTTGATCGCTGGCAGACTCCAAACAAAGATGAAAACGGAGGCGAGAAGAAAGGGGGACCATCCCTTGAGAACAACCGCGATCGAATGGTGCCGAGTCGTTTCGACGGGCATGGCTCCTCTAATGTTCTCCGCGGGCTTGTCGTCATTCCCAAGGCTTTTCTTCGGTTGCCACACCTTAAGAAAAGCGACCATGGCCAGGAGTGAGATCAGGGCGGCAATGATGTCGACTAGCCCCGATTCCTGGTAGTTCGACCAGTAGAACTGCATCGACCGCAAATGAGAGCCCGCTGACGGCTAGTGCCGGCCAGACCTCGAACGTTGCCCGCCAACCTACCATGCTGCGAACCAGCCAGAGTGGTAAAATCGCCGAGAGTGGGGGCAAGATCCGGCCGGTCATGGCGCTCAAGTCCATTTCGGGAAGCCCTGTCACTGTCGCCAACGCTCGAATCGGATTGCCAACCGCTCCCCATGCCACCGGTGCGGTATTGGCGATCAGGCAAAGAGTCGCCGCCTGGAATGGCTCGAAGCCAAGCCCGATCAAGAACGAGCCCGAGATTGCGACCGGCGCCCCGCCGCCACCGGTGCCCTCGAGGAAGGCGCCAAAACAGAAGGCGATCAGAATGAGCTGAAGTCGCCTGTCCGTCGACAATGCCGCGATTGATTCCTTCATGACCTGGAACTGACCCGTCTCGACGGCGATATGATAAAGGAAGATCGATGCGACGATGATCCAGGCGATGCGTAACAGTCCGAAGACGACCCCGAGTGCACCCGCGGCTGCGACCAGCATTGCCGGCATACGAAAAACGACAATCGCTAGGACTATTGACATTAGCAGCCCAGCCAGGGCCGCAACCCACACCCGTGTCTTGAGCGCGACCAGCGAGAAGAAAAGCGTGACCACCGGCAATGCGGATACCAAGGTCGACAAGGGCCACGCGTGTAGCGGGTCGTAGTTCTGCGACCAGGTCATATCGTAACGAACTCCAGCCAGAGATGAGCTTCAGGGTCGGATCACGGTGCCATCCCGCCGTCGGGTTGTGCCCCAGCGATGGTCGAAGGTGGGTGTGTCGGGAAACGGGTACTTCGCAGCCAGCTTCTCATCGATGTCGATGCCCAGTCCGGGAGCCTCTTTGGCATACATGTAGCCGTCCTTCGATCTCCGGGCAGCCCGGGAAGACCGCGCGCGTCTCGGGTGGAAAGACGCCACCTTCGTGGATCCCGAAGTTGTGACTGGCAAGTTCGAGAGCCAGCCCTGCCGCGTGCCCCACCGGCGAGCAGTCGCCTGGTCCATGCCACGCAGTCTTGACGCCGAAGAATTCGCACAGGGCGGCGACCTTCCGTGCAATGCTCAGGCCGCCGATTTGCGAGATATGGATCCGGATGAAGTCGATTAGCCGCTCGGCAATCAACGGCACATATTCCTGCTGAGTATTGAACAGTTCACCCATCGCGAGGGGAACGCTCGATTGCTGGCGGATCAGTCGGAAGTGGTCTTTCTCTTCAGGGGGCAGCGGGTCCTCCAGGAAGAACAGATGGTATTTTTCCAGCTCCTTGCACAGGCTAACCGCCTGGCTAGGTGTGATTCGCTCATGAACATCATGGAGCAGCTCGACCTCTTCGCCCAGCGCCAATCGTAGGTGCTCGAACAGCTTTGGCACCGTGCGCAGGTAAGGCCCCGGCTCCCAGATGTTCTTGGGTTTGGTTGGCCCGATCGTCTCGGGATCACTGGGCTCGTCTGCGCACGGCGCGCCAGCGCCGTAAGTCGCCAGGCCGGGAATGGCTACCTGCACACGAATATGGCGGAAGCCCCTGGCCATTGCCTTGCGGGCGTTGTCCTCGACTTCCTTGAAATCCCGTCCTCGAACATGAGCATAGACTGCGGCGGCGAACCGACACTTCCCGCCTAGCAATTGATAGACAGGCATGTTGGCCCGTTTACCTTTGATGTCCCAAAGTGCCATGTCGACGCCGCTCATCGCGTTGAATAGCACCGGGCCGTTACGCCAGTACGAGCTGACGTATGACGACTGCCAGATGTCCTCGATCTGGTCGACGTCGCGGCCGATCAGAAATGGCTTCAAGTACTTGCTCAACCGCCGTATGCACCGCATGGGCCCGCTGAGTGAAGGTTGCGCAGCCCAGGCCGTAAAGCCCCGGCTCGCTCGTTGACACCTTGACGATTACCAGACGGATTCGATTGGGGGCCGTCAGGATAGTCTTGATGTCGGTGATCTTGAGCGGAGGCAAGCCATGCAGCGACATCGGCCTCGCCGGCTGGGCTGCCTGAACCACCGCATCCGCTGCAGAGACCAGAGTGGCTCCACCGGCCGCGACACCTACTGTAGCCAACCCAAGACGTCGCGCCGATCCATATCGATCTCCTCTCAAACGTACGCCGGTGGTGAGAAGAATTCGTCGAGTTCGGGATGATTTCGGCGACTGATACTCAAACGACCAGTCCCGGTCACCGTAATCGCTCGCCCGCGCGTTAGCAACGGACTTGATCCTGGGCTCAGGTCAAATCTTTCCGTCAATTGGATTGACCTGCTTTGCGTCGCTGCTATACTGTACTAGTCACCTAACACACTAGGGAGCCAGGACCGATGACTCTTACTTGATCTGAACTCGGCGGACGATCGGCCGATCTACGGCCAGATTGCGGACCGGGTGAAGTTCGCGGTGGCCGGGGGCGTGCTGCGTCCGGGGGACCTGGTGCCTTCGGTGCGGGAGCTATCGAAGCAGCTTGTGGTGAACCCGAACACGGTGGCGCGGGCCTATCGGGACTTGCAGACCGAGGGCCTGCTCGAATCGGTGCGGGGAATGGGGCTTGCAGGTGGCCGAGGGCGCGGTCGATCGATGCCGGGCGGCGCGGCGGGAGTTGGTGCGGCAGCGGCTGCGTCAAGCGATCGAAGAGGCGCGGCAGAGCAAGATGGACCCGGCCGAGATCGAGGCCATCCTCCGTGAGGAGTGGGCTCGAGCGGAAATAGGCAACGGCAACGGCGAGAGTCCGGTAGCTCCGGCATGGCGGCAGAATCCGTCGAGTACCGGCTAAAAACCATGACGATCTGAGCGGAGGAGGCGTGGCATGATCGAGGCACAGGCGCGGATAGGGGCGGCGATCCAGGTCGAGGGGCTGATCAAGCGTTACGGCAGCCAGAACGGCCGTCGACGGACTGTCGCTCACGGTGCCCGAGGGCTCGATCTTCGGCCTGCTGGGCGAGAACGGCGCGGGCAAGACGACGACGATCCAGACGTTGCTCGGGCCTGATCAAGCCCGACGCCGGCCGGATCGAGGTGCTGGGGCTCGACCCGGCACGGCAGGGTCTCGACGTGCGCCGGCGGACCGGCTACGTGCCGGAGTCGCCGGTGCTCTACGACTGGATGACCGTCGCCGAGATCGGCTGGTTCGCCGCGGGGTTTCATCTGGACCCGCACGGGACGACCAGCGGCTACCAGTACCGCTACACCGAGCTGACGCGCGGCTTCGAGCTGCCCGCAACGAAGAAGATCAAGGCGCTCTCCAAAGGGATGCGGGCCAAGGTGTCGCTGTCACTGGCGCTGGCTTCTGACCCGTCGCTCTTGATCCTCGACGAGCCGACCTCGGGGCTCGACGTGCTGGTCAGGCGCGAGTTTCTCGAGAGCATGGTTGACCTGGCCGGCGCGGGCCGGACCGTGCTTGCTCTCCAGCCACCAGATCGGCGAGGTCGAGCGGGTGGCCAGCCACGTGGCATTGTTGCACAAGGGAAAGTTGATCCTGGCCGAGCCGCTGGACGACCTGAAGTCGCGGACGTTCCTGCTTTCGGTGACGTTCGCCAGCCGCGATCATCCCGCCACGCCGCCGGAGGGAAGAGCCCTCGAGCTGATCGATGCATGCCGACGCCCCGCGGCAGGCGCACTGGCTGGTTCGCGCCGCCGACCGCGCGGCCTGCGAGGTCGTGCGAGCCTTGCCGGGAGTCGAGGGACTGGAGATCGAAACCCCCAGCCTCGAGGAAATCTACATCGGCTACATGCGCGCCCGGCGCCCGCAACCACTGGAGCCACTGGCAATACACGTCGCGTAAGAATCGGGAATGCACGGCTCCGCCCCAGCCAGGCTGGCTGGAAGGTTCAATGGGAGTAGGTCGATCATGTACGCAAGATTATGGTGGAAAGACGCACGCCAGTTTTGGCCGATTTGGGTCTTCCTGGCTCTGGCCGCGGCGCTGGTACAGGGCTTATTGCTGCACTACCTGGATAAAGATGTTCGAAATGGCCAGCTTGGCCTGTCGGCATTGATATGCGCGAGCCTTTATGCATTTGCAACCGGCGCGGCAGCATTCGCCGGCGAGCGAGAAACTGGTACTCTTCGGCTGCTCGACACCCTGCCCGTCGATCGGCGAGTTGTCTGGGTGGGTAAGGTCTCTTTTGCGCTCGCGACAACGTTGGCTCTCACCTTGATGCTCCTGGCCATGGCCGCGATGAGCACTGACAAGTGGAAGATGCACGGCCCCCTTGGCTTCTGGGAGGCACTCAGCTTTGGCGTGATCGTGCTGATGGCGCTGGGATGGGGGCTTTTCTGGTCGGCGATCTTGAGCAACGCCCTGACCTCGGCGGTCACGGCGATCTTTTGCACGGGCGTCAGCCTGAGCTTCGTCTTGGCCAGGCTCGATTACGTATATTTTAACCAACGGAATCCAATCGGCCTCGTGATGTCGCAGTTTCTCTTGTTCCTGGCGACATTGATCGCGTCGATTATGATTTTCGCCCGGATCATACGCTGGAAACGACTACAACTCGAGTTCCGCTCGCCCCTTGTGATCAACCTGGCCGACTCGACAAACCCGAGGCAGGCACCGGTCCCGATTCAGGCGCTGGTTGCCACGGTGCTGGTGCCGAGGCCGGCGCTGGCAATTCACGAACGATTGGCGACAGACCAGCCGCCACGCCGGTCGTGGGTCATTGAAGCGCGAGCTCTGGCGTGGCAGACGATCAAGGAAGGCAGAAGGACATGGGGTCGACTCGCGTTGATCGCACTGCTGCTACCCGCTTCAGTTTTCATATGGTCAAATTCTGTCGATCCAGCCTGGCTCCTACTGATCAGCGGAGGCGTTACCCTCGTCGCGGGGGCCAGCGTCTTTGGGCTGGAGAGCCGAGCTCACACGCAACGGTTTCTCACTCATCACGGGGCACGTCCAGGATTAGTGTGGGTGGTGAAACTGGCGATCTGGACCGTGGGACTGACGATGGTCTCGGGGCCTTTGGCCCTCATGACCATACTTGGCTTTGGGCACCGCGGTACCATATCGATCGAGGATTCGCTCGCCGGCACATGGATGCTTCTGCTCTACTTTGCGGTTGCGCAGCTCTGCGGGATGGCGATCCGGCGCGGCATTACAGCGGTTGTCATCGCATTGGTAGCCGCGCTGGCTCTGACGATCCCACTGGTCGCGCTGGTAGTGGCCAACATGCTGCCGCGGCAAGGATTGCTCGTCATCCCGGCAGGGCTAATCGCCGTTTCGTGGGCTTGGAGCGGCGACTGGCTGCTGGATCGCCCGGCGCCGGGCGGTGGTTGCGCCTGGGCCTGCTCCTTATGGGTCTGTTTACTCTGGTTGTGAGCTGGTACGCGGGTCATCGCGCGTGGAGCATTCGTGACGTCGGCCCGATCGCCCCACCAACGGCCTGGCTCAAATTGACAGCGAACACGTTTCCCGCCGATCAAAATGCAGCCGATCTTTATTATGAGGCGCGACGGCAACTGGTTGGTCCTCTCGGATTCACCGGAATTCCTCGGCCGAAACCGGGAAGTACTCGACCTGATCCGGCGCAGCGTCAGCGCGGCCTGGCTGCCGGTTCGCTCAACGGGAAAAACCGACATTGGCAGATCAGCCTAACCTGCCGCCAATGGCTATATTCGCAAAATTGATCACCCTCGATTTGAGCGATCGTGAAGAACATGGCGACCTCACCAGTGCCTGGAACGACATCATGGTGCTATTTCGCATGGCACAGCATGCTGGTGACAGGGCAGGTTTAATGTCGGCTTTTGCCAACGTCGTACTGGTGGAACGCACCGCGCTGAGCCATGCGCTGGAGTGGGCAGTTGCGCCCGGACAAACGCTTGAACGGCTTCAGACGGCACTGGCGGCCTACCGTGAGCGGCCGAAAATGCCTTCGTCCGCGGACATCGTGCGAGCTGAGGCCAATCTCGTCGAGAATACGCTCGAACTGCCAACCGACAGGCTCCGCGACTGGCTGAACGACATGAACGGCACTCGCCCCTCACAACGAGTCTTTACTTCGGTCCTGATCGATGCAGCGACGACCCCATGGGAACGAGCCCGCATTCGGCGCGTCAATCGGCTCACATCCCAGGCTTGGATTCAAGACGCCATGCGCGAGCCGTGGCAGCGGTCTCGCCTGGTTGACCCGGAGATAGAGCACGCCCAGGCGACAACACAAACCATAATGAGGCTCATCCCACAAGGGGGATACGTCTTCGCCGTCGATCAAAATGAGGTTGGGGAGCGGGCGCTTGCAAGTCCTGGCAATCCGGATATGGCAGCTCCAGCACAAGGGCCAGTTCCCTGAGCGCCTCGAGGCGCTCGTGCCCGTGGTTCTGCCTAGCCTGCCCATCGATCCGTATTCAGGCCAACCGTTCGGCTTTAGACGCTCGCACGGATTAGACGTTCCTCGTCTTCGCGAATCGCTGACCGCCGCTCCCAGAAAGGGACAACCCGCCGAGCAAGGGAGCTGCTTACTCTATAGCGTCGGACCTGACGGCCGTGACGATCGCGGGATTACCTTCAAATCAAACGACCCTCAGTCGCAACCCATGGACATCGTCTTTGCAATCCCGCCCATTCAAATCAACGATCCCGGCGCGAGCAAAAGACCAGATCACGGTCAAGATGCCGCCAAGGATCGCCCTGCGCCTAAACCCTGACCGCGGCCCTTTAGTTTCCCTGGCGATGCCATTGATCTGAGCTTGATTTTAGCGCTTCTTGAACCAGAACCGCGTGGCACAATATGGCAACTTTTGGAACTGGTTTGGGCCACTGGTCATACTCGATACCGATCCGGAGCAGGGTGCTTTCCTTGGACGTGCGCACGAACCATGAGGGGCAATGCTCCGCCAGCCGCGACTGCGATAAGCAGCAGTGGGATACCAAAAGCACACCTGTATCAGTAGCCATCATAGGTGGCAGATAGATGGCATAGATGGCATAGATGGCACGGCAATTGGGCGTGGCTGGTGTGCCGTCTATGTGCCGCCTAATGGGGGAGCGGAAAGTTTGCATCCAGTACGATCTCAAGAGCGAATGGCGCACGGATGGCCGTCTGCGAACCACTGAAAGCCGATCGCACGGTATTTGGGCTCAAGCCGGCACAAGTCTGGCGAAGCGTCCGGCGGCATCGTTCCAGGCCGCAGTGTCGCGGGGTTCATAAACCGTTACAGGGAATGAGCGGGCCACCACCACGCGCAGGTCATCGATCGAGCCGACCTGACCGCGCCCGAGCGCCTGCATCAAAATGTTGCCAATCGCCGTGGCCTCGATCGGTCCGGCAATGACAGGCCGACCGCAAGCGTCGGCCGTGAACTGGCAAAGCAAGGCGTTCTTGGTCCCACCGCCAACCACATGGATGGCGTTGATCGTCGTGCCCAGGATTGATTCAAGCCGGTCGATGGCCCAGCGATACTTGAGTGCCAGGCTTTCCAGGCAGCAGCGAACCATGGCCCCCTCGTCGGTAGGGGGTGCCTGTCCCGTCCGGGTACAATAGGCCGCCAGACGGGCAGGCATATCACCGTGAGCCAGGAAGCTCGTGTCATCCGGATCGACCAGCGTGGAAAAAGGGGGGGCAACCTGAGCCTGGGCGATCATCTCCTCGTACGATAGCTCACGCCCGCTGCGGGCCCAGGTCCGACGGCATTCCTGAACGAGCCACAGCCCCATGATGTTTTTCAAAAGTCGCGTCGTTCCCGCCACGCCCCCCTCATTGGTGAAATTATACCTCATCGTTTCAGCGTTGATCACCGGGCGCGGAACTTCGACTCCTAGAAGTGACCATGTGCCCGAGCTAAGGTAGCACCAATCGGGGGGAGCCGACCGGATGATAACGTTGATGGCTTCGCTGGCACAGCAGCCACGGCACTCGCCGTATCGTGGGTCGCTGGTGCGATTACCGTCACCGGGCGAGTCAGGCCAACCTCCTCGGCAACTGACGATCGCAGCGGCCCGAGCTCGCTCCCCGGTTCGATCAATTCAGGTAAGATCGCGCGAGGTAGCCCGAGTTCCCGGCATAACTCGTCGGACCAGATTCCGCTGCGCGGGTCAAGTAACTGTGTTGTCGAGGCATCTGTTCGCTCGCCGGCGCGGCGGCCAGTCAAGAGCCAGCCAAATAAATCAGGCATCATGAGTAGCGTCTCGGCGACATCCAGCAGCGGCGAGCGTGACTGGCTCAAGGCCAGGAGCTGGTACACCGTGTTGAACGGCAAGAACTGCAAGCCGGTGATCTCGTAGATGCGCTCTCGCGGGATGCGCTTGAAAGCGGCTTCGAGCATGTCGTCCGTTCGGGCGTCGCGATAATGGACAGGATTACCAAGCAGCGTATCACCACGACCGATCAAGCCGAAATCGACACCCCATGTGTCGATACCGACACCATCGAGGCCACCTCCGCGTGAGGCCCCTTTCCCAAGGGCGGTCTTGATCTCTTCAAATAGGCGAGGCAAGTCCCAGTAAAGGGTGTCCAACATCCGGACCGGGCCGTTGGGAAAGCGATGAACCTCGTCTAGTGCCAGGCATTGGCCGTCAAAACGCCCCAGGAGCCCTCGGCCGCTCTCGGCCCCCAGATCCAGCGCGAGGTAATTGCTCGTTGCGGCCATAAGCGGCGATTCTCCGATCGTCTGCGATGGTTTCAGTCTGCGTCCCTCGAGCACAAATGGCGAGACGCGACTCATTCCACTCGATTCCCCTTGGTTGATTGCTCATGATACCAAAGACTCCCGACTCAAGAAGCTTGCAAAGATTCAAAGCAGCCCACGTACTGTTCCGCCACCCATGTAATGGTTCAGCGTGAAATGGAGAAACCGGGGTTGGGAGATAAGGTATAATGTACGTTTGATCAGATCACAAAGATTTTTCGCTTACGTACCAATCCCGAAGGGAAAGGTCAGGCCCGGCTGTTTGGTCAAGGGAGACCGACGACGTGAAAACGGCATAACCGTCGCCATCGGTTGCCCATTCCCTCTGACCGGCATTCATGACTATGCTCAAGGAGGGAGTTCTAAACGATGATCGAATTCGCGAGTGACGTTCCTTATAAACCGGCTCCGTCTCGCCGCGGGCACTTCGCGCACTATCATCCTCGCCATCTGCGCCACGCTGGTGCTAACAGTCGTCGTTTGCTGTTACGCCGTCACCGTGGTGGTGGCTGCGATATTCAAAGGGCTTGATGCGGTATTCCAAGGGCTTTTCCAGCCCCTTGCTTTCGCGCTGCCGATCGTACTGGTGCTCATGGCATTCCCGTGGCTCGTGGAACTGGTTAGCTTGCTTTCCACCGGGCAGGTGATACCGTTCGTGGCGCGGTTGCTTTACTTGCCGTTGAAGTAGTGTTGCCTCCCCGCGGTGAAACGCGTACGTATTCGCTAACCTGGATGGAGCCTGATGTCGCCGACCCGCTTCCATCCCTAAATGGAGAAATAGATGTCCGACCGCGTCTTGCTAATCAACGGTATCTCCGTGCCCCGTTTTCTGTACGGCACGGCCTGGAAGGAAGACGAAACGCAGCGCCTGGTCGAACTCGCCCTGCGTCAGGGTTTCCGCGGCATTGATACCGCCAACCAGCGACGCCACTATCACGAGGCCGCCGTTGGACAGGTCGTGTCGGCAGCGTTCGAGAGCGGCCTCTTGACGCGGGACGATCTCTTTTTACAAACGAAGTTTACCTTCCAGCCGGGCCAGGACCATCGCCTGCCCTATGACCCCCATGCCTCCGTCACCGTCCAAGTCGAGCAGTCATTCGCGAGTTCGCTCGAGCACCTCCGCGCCGACGTGATCGACGCTTACGTGCTCCACGGCCCCAGCTCGCACACTGGTCTAGCAGCGGCGGACCGCGAAGCGTGGCGGGCTATGGAGGCCGTTCACGACAGCGGCCGGGCACGCCTGCTCGGAGTAAGCAACGTTACTCTCGAGCAGCTCCAACTCCTCTGCGAGCATGCGCGCGCGTCAAGCCACAATTCGTACAGAACCGTTGCTACGCCGCAACAGGTTGGGACCGGCGAATCCGCGAATTCTGCGCGGCGAACGGTTTGACCTACCAGGGCTTTTCGCTGCTGACAGCCAACCGAGCGGCGCTGGCCCATCCAGAAATGATGCGCATCGCCGAGCGCCTTGGCCGAACTGCGAGTCAGATCGTGTTCCGCTTTGCCCTGGACGTCGGAATGATGCCATTGACCGGCACCACCAACGCCGACCATATGCACGCGGATATCGAGTGCTTCGATTTCCGTCTGGAACGCAATGAGGTTGAGCAAATCGAGAATCTTCTGTCGCGGTGAACGCGTGACTGGCCTGGCGAACGCAGGGAACGCGTGGCTTCATTTGACCAATTGCAGAGCTTCGTCGCGGGGCCTTATAACGTCCAAATCGCGAGGTTGTGTATGAGAACGTGCCTTCGTCAACGCAATTCCAGAATGTGTTTTTGATCTAATGACGAGTTTGAAGACGCATCCCATCGACTCACCGCATCGGAGATTCTTGACAATGAACTGTATTCTGGCCCAGGGCATGGGGAATCGGCTGTTGTTTTTGATTTTGACGATCGGGCTTGGAATCGCGCCACCGCGTTTGGCCAGGAGCAGCCTGCTGGAATCATCGAGGCACGTAACCGTGGGATTGGCGCCGCCAAGGGTGAGATTTTGGCGATGACTTCTCTTTGGAAAGGGGACCGTTGCTCTGACGGACGGCCCAGGGTCCCCGATGATCTCCTGAAACGGATGAACGCTGTCTCCATCGAGGAAGCATGGGACGTCTTACGACAGAAGGGCTATGAAAATCAGTTTGTCGGAGGTTGGCAGATGCTCCATCAGGACCGCCCCTTTGTGGGACGGGCGTCACGGCCGCTTTTCTCCCGAGCCGTCCCGACCTCGTCGAACCGACCATGCGCGACGGTAAAAAGGAAGGCCGGATCGGCCCGTCAAACTCCTGGCCCATCGACATGCTGCAAAAGGGAGACGTCTATATCGCCGACGGGTTCGGCAAAGTGGCCGATGGAACCTTGATCGGCGACAACCTTGGTAATGCGATTTACGCCCGCACCGGCACCGGCGTTGTATTCGATGCCGGTGCACGCGACCCCGACGGTCTGAAAAAGATCGACGGATTCAATGCGTTCGTGCGCGGCTGGGACCCGTCTTTCCTGAAGAATAGCATTCTGTCGTCGATCAACCAGCCGATCCGAATCGGCCCGGTGACCGTGCTGCCGGGTGACGTCATCGTTGCCAAACGCGAAGGCGTGATTGCCATCCCAGCTCACCTGGCCGAGGAAGTCGTCGTAACCGCCGAAATCGTCGCCCTCAAGGACGACTTCGGGCACGCCCGGCTTCGCGAGGGCATTTATACCCCCGGGCAGATTGACGTTCCCTGGACAGACGCGATCAAGGCCGACTTCTTCAAGTGGCTCGAGTCACGGCCCGACAAACCGCCAATTCCCAACTCCTTGATCGAAAAGCACCTATAAAATGATTGGATTTGATCCTGGCCGGGCGTGAATCTGGTCACGCGCCGGCCAGAATGGAGCGGATCCGCTCGCCGACGATTGAGTCTTCGCCTGGGTCCATCATCCAGACACCGATCACCAACTGTCGGCTTGATCCCGGAGTGACCTCGATACTGGGTTTGCCATCACGTAGCTTCTTGACCATCTCGGCGGGCGTAACCCCTCGCTTTTGGGAATCCCATCTCACTCGCAGGTGTGGCACGGCGTTGGCTATGGGGGGCACGAATACCTCGGTTTTGACATCCTCGAATGCTTCCAGGGCCCGCGAGATGCACCGGCAGCGCCCTTCCCAGTCTTTCCAGACCGCGGCATGGTCTTGATTCAAATACGATTCGAGGGCGACAAGCATGCCGATAGTCTCTTCCTTGTTCACCTTGTTGGTCCGGCAGAGGCTATCTCCCTCGGGACCAAAGTTAAGCTTGGCCGCTGCGATCAGGTCCTTTCTACCCAACAGCAAACCTGCCGACTGCGGTCCACGAAGGCCCTTGCCGCCGGAAAAAGCGACCAGATCGAAACCCAGCTTGGTAAACCGCCAGAGATTTTCCACGGGCGGGACGTCCGCGGCGGCATCAATCAAGGTTGGTACGTTACGCTGCTTGGCAATCGCGATGAACTCGTCGTGATGAACTTCCCCACGCGGGTCAGACGAGTTGAGGAAGAACATCATCGCCGTTCGCTCGTTGATGGCCTTTTCCAGCTCATCGCGGGTGACGACTTCGATCATCCGCACACCTGCGTTGCGAATCGCGTGATCGTAGTTCACCCGGTGCGTTTTCTGAACGACGACCTCGTTTTTCATGCCGGCGGTGTCTGGTAAACGACGCACACGAGCGCGGTCACTCCCAGTAATGCAGGCAGCGGTGGCCACCGACAGAGCCGAGGCACAGCCCGCGGTGACCAGGGCTGCCGGACATCGCAGCAACTCGGCGATTCGCTTGCCCACGGCGTCGCGCAGGTCTTCCAACCGTACGTATTTCCGCGAGGCGACCTGCATTGCCGCCACGGCTTCCGGTCGCATGAGCGACCCTGTCAAGGCAGTGAATGTGCCGGCCGCGTTGATGAAGGAACGGACGCCCAGTTCCTCGATCAAGTCCCGCCCGTTTATAGCCTTGTCGACTTCGGCGCAGGCGTGAGTACCAAGCAGTGGCAAGCTGGGCAAGCCAGCCAGCGCGCCTAGGACTGTCCGACGTTTGATCAAGACCCGACTCATTATTCTTCTCCGGAAATAGACTTCGAGACGCAATTTTTGACTACGGCAATGGGACCGGGATGGCTCGGCCGCCGTTGGAGGCTCGGTTACCATCCCAGCGAGGATGGCCCGTGCTGCGATAGTCCTTGGGCAGCGCATCCCAACTCGGGCGGGAAAGGCCGTTCAACTCATAGACGACCCGCCCATAGCGCAGGGTCATTTCACAGGTCAGCCTCTGAGTACCTCTCAGGCGGGCTCCGAACATGTCAAGATAGCCGAATTGTCCCTGCTCGAGCCTTAGCACGGCCACGTCAGCCGGGGAACCGATCGACAGGTTTCCAAGTTGCCCTGGCCGATCTCGCAGCCGCGGGATTCCACGTCGAGCGCAGTATAACGTCATCAAGCGACAAGCCAAGGGCCAGAAACTTGCTCATCACATTGAGCATATCCTTCATTCCGGAGCTCGAGGCCCCTGAATGCAAATCGGTCGAGATGGAGTCCGGAAGGAAACCTTCCGCCACGATCGGAACGGCTACGCGCCAGGTGAAACTCCCCGCGCCATGCCCCACGTCAAAGACCACGCCACGCTTGCGGCCTTCAAAGAGAGCAGGGTTGGCATGTCCCAATGGGTCTAGCTCGCCGCGAAGGCCTGAATAGACGTGGGTGTAGATATCGCCCGCACGCAGCTTTTTGGAAACAAGCGCAGCAAGCGTCTTTTGCGGGCTAATACGGCCAAAATCGACCATCACGGGAATACCGGCTAAAGTGCCTGCCTCGACGGCCCGGTCGACGGCAGCGAAATCTGGCCCCATGAAGTGGGCTGTTTTGATCCCCACGATCACCTTCTTGTGCCGGAGTGCCATCTCAGCGGCTGGTTTGGCAGCCATATCGCTTAGATCGCGCTCAAATCGTTGTCCGCGCATTCCATGACCTACAATGTTAAGAAACGCAAAGATTCGGGTGCGAGAACGAGCGATAATGGTTTCATAAAAGGCCGGAAAATCTCGCCAGCCGGATGAGCCTGCATCAGCAGCCGTCGTGACACCGGAGCGAAGTGTAAAGTCATCAGGATAGACGCTCCGCTCACCGGCATACGAATTGCGCTCGCCAGTGCTCGCGAAAGCATGCACATGGATATCAACGAGCCCAGGGGTCAGATAGAGACCCTTGACATCAATGATTTTGAACGCCTCCCCGGATCGATTACCGGCGCCATGGCGGCAATCATATGATTGTGAATGGCAACATCGCGAATTCCGCTGACCTTGTTTTTGGGATCGATGACATGGCCGCCGCGCAAAAGCAGATCGTATTGGGGTTCCGCCATGGCGCTGGCGGCGAGTAACAGGACGAGAGAGCCTTGCAGCAGTCTCATGTTAAGCCTCGGGGCGATCCGGGGTTGGTGCTACCAATATTCGATTATCATGGGGCATGTCGTTGAGCTTGTCGAGATTCCGCACCGCCAACCCGTGGAAATCAGACGAGCAGGAAGGTAATGGAACAGGCCTGAAGGTTCTGCTACACTTCGAGCGGGTATCGATTGTCCAGCAAATATTCTCCATGATTCAGGTGATGACATCATGACCAAGACCCGTTTGATCGTCGTCGCGGCTACTGTAATTGTCCTTGGTCTCATGCAACCGACCTGGGGTCAATTTCCAACCAAGACATTCATTACCCCAGACGGCAAACGGCCTTCGGGTCTCTTCGCGCCGGGAGTCATGGTCGGCAAGACCCTGTACATCGCGGGCAAAGGTGACTACAAGCCCAAGGAGGACACCGCGGGAAAGGTCAAGAACTGCTTGAACGAGGTTCGCAAGACGCTGAAGTTAGCCGGAATGGACATGAATAATGTTGTTCAAACGTACGTTTATTTGGAAGACCACGATCAGTATTCGGAAATGAACAAGCATTACGCCGAGATCTTCGCGAACGACCCGCCAGCGCGAACGACCCTTGGCGTTAGCCAGGTACCAGGTGACTCGCGGCTTGAAATCACCTGCGTCGCCTATGCCGATCTCTCGGAGAAAAAGCGGATCGGCAATCCGCCCGTCGGGTTTCCATACAGCCCCGGCATCCTGGCGGGCGACACGCTCTATATTTCCGGCAAAGGAGATCAACTCGCCGGCGGTGGTCATCCCACGACCTTTGACGACCAGGTGCGTCAGGCAATGCTTAACATCGAGTCGACACTCAAACAGGCCGGACTGGATTTCCGAAATTCGTCATGAGCAACGTCTTCCTCGATCGCCACGAAAACCTGGAGGTGGCCGACAAGGTCTATAACGAGTTCTTCGAAGACGGCAACGAGCCCGCCTGCTCAACCTCATTCGTCGACTGGATACCAGGAGGTTCACACGTTGAAATTACGTGCATCGCCACGACTAACCTGTCGACCCGCAAAGTTGTCCGCCCCGTGGGCATCAAGGCCGGTTCGCTCGATGGGGGAGTAACAGCTAGCCCCGCGGTCTGGGCCGGCGACACGCTCTACCTCTCCGCTCTTGCCGGATCTACACCCGCTCAAGGTGCGACGACGGCTGGGGTCGGCGACCAGGTCCGGCTGATGGCGAAAGGGCACATCCAGGTTCTCGACGAGGCAGGGCTGAAGCTCGAGGACATCGTCAGCGGATTCGTCTATCTGAGCGACATGGAAGACTACAAAGCCATGAACGATGTCTACCGTGAGTATTACTCGCGCGGGCCCGGTGTGCGAACGTGCCTGATGCCAGGCTCGGGCATCGACAAGAGTACTGTCCGGGTCCGCGGCTCGTTCACTGCGGCTCGAACGCACTAGCGCGAGGGTTGAATACAGCGGCTCGAGCAACGGTCGGATATGCTGATCTCCTGGAACTCAGCCATCACGTTTTGATCTTCGGGAATTGCCGTCATGAATCGTACTCGAAAGTTGATGATCCCCAGCCTGGCGACAACCCTGATCCACATTTCCGGCCTCGCATGGGCCGTTGATTCCTCCTTTGACCGTCGGCAAGATGTGATCTATGGCCGTAAGTTCGGCACTGCCTTGACCATGGACGTCTTCACACCAAAAAAGGACGCCAAGGGCGTTGGCGTGATCATGGTCGTTAGCGGCGGCTTCTTCTCTTTGCGCGAGTCGATTTTCCCGGCCTTTGTCCGACCGCTCACGGATCGAGGCTATACCGTCTTCGCGGTTCTCCACGGCAGTCAACCTCGCTACACAATCCCGAGATCATTCAGGACATCAACCGAGCTGTGCGGTTCATCCGTTATCACGCCAAGGACTACGGGATCGACCCCGCCGCGCATCGGTATCACGGGAGCTTCCGCGGGAGGTCATCTATCACTAATGCTAGGCACCGCGGGAGATAAGGGCGATCCAAACGTCCAAGACCCGGTGGATCGTGTTTCCAGCAGGGTACAGGCAGTCGCTTGCTTTTTTTCCCCCAACCGATTTCCTTAACTACGGCAAGCTGGGCGAAGCAAAAATCCACGCCATGGACCACGCTCCACCTTACCGCGCCGCGTTTGACTACCGAGAACTGGATCAAGAGAGCAGGCTTTGGGTGCCGATCACGGACCCAAAACGGCTCGAGGAAATGGCCCGAGAGATTTCGCCGGTTTCTCATGTCAGCCCTGACGATCCACCCACGCTTATCATTCACGGCGATCAAGATCGACTTGTTCCCCTGCAGCAATCCGAATTGATCGTCGAAAAGCTCAGGAAGGCAGGAGTCCAGACGAAGTTGGTGGTCAAGAAAGGCGCCGGCCACGGCTGGCTGGGCCTCGACAAAGATGAGAGCCAGCTCATCGACTGGTTTGACAAGTACCTGAAGAAAGCGAGCTGAGACAAATCTCGATCACCACCGCTTGTACGGCAGAAATTTACCCGACATGGTGATCTTGACTCGGTCGCCCTTGGGGTCAACTTCCTTCTCGACGTGCATGGTGAAATCGATCGCGCTCATGATGCCGTCGCCAAACGAACGTCAGGTTCTTGGCTGACTTTGCGCGGAGGATTGTCCCTGTGATCTCGGGAAGCATACGCGTAGCACCAGCATACTTTGTCTGAGACTACATCGAAGCGAGACCCACTACTCGGGTTGTTAGGCCGATCATAAGTGGACGCGACCGCCGAGACACGCTTGGACCACTCGCGCGGTTCGTGAGCCGGTTATAATCTGACCTATGATAACGTCTTGCGGCAATACTCCAACATGTCAGCCAATGTTTGCTCGATGGTGTAGCGCGGTTCCCAGCCAACCGCCGCACGAAGCTTGGAGGCATCAGCAATGAGTAAGGGTTGATCGACAGGACGCACCCGCGTGGGGTCAACTCGAACCGAAACGGTCTTGGTTGCCTGAGAGCGGAGGTACTCCAGTGCATCGGCGATCTTGGTGCCCTGACCGCTGCCAAGATTGTAGACCTCGCCAGACTGGCCGTGTTGCCCCAGGAGCCGGTACGCACGCACGACGTCGCGAACGTCAATGAAGTCACGGATTACGTCAAGGTTTCCGATCTCCAGGGACTCACGCCGGCCGCTTTCTACCTCAGCCACATGTTGCACTAGCCCGGCCAGCACATATCGGGGTGATTGACGCGGCCCAGCGTGGTTGAACGGCCGGACCATCACGACGTCAGTGCCGTGCGCCAGATAGTGCTGAATCCCCAGCAAGTCAACCGCAGCCTTGCTCGCCGCATAAGGATTGTTGGGGCGCAAGGGACAATCTTCATTGACCGGAATGAACTCAGGAGCGGGATTTCCATAGCAGACGCCCGAGCCGACCAGGACGACACGAGGCCGTTGGCCTGAGGACTTGACTGCCTCGAGCAGGTTCAGGCTCCCACCGAGGTTGATGGTCCACGTGCCACGCGGGTCGGTCAGGCTACCCTGGGGATTGGACTGAGCGGCCAGGTGATAAATCACCTCGGGCTGTTTGCGGCGCACCAACTCGGCCAGCTCGTCCTCGCCCTGCTCGACCAGGTTGAACGGCTCGATCCGCACTGTTTTGCCCAAGTGCGCCAGGTCCGCTGGCCAACGGCCTGAGGCTGACAAGCCGACGACGAGGTCTCCCTCGGCGACCAAGTGCTCCGCCAGATGGCCGCCCACAAACCCGGAGATGCCCGTCACCAGAGCACGCATATGCGTATTTCCTTCGCTTTCAGCTTCAACACCGACGTTCATTTGACGTCGGCCCGATAGGCTCCCGAGCGGACTCGATCGACCCATTCCATGTGAGTCTGGTACCACGCGACGGTAGCGGCCAGACCTTCCTCGAACGCAACGGTCGGGCTCCAGCCCAGCTCGGCTTCAGCCTTGTCACAGTTAATCGCATAGCGACGGTCGTGCCCCAGACGGTCCGTGACATAGCAGATCAGACTCTCGGGCTTTCCACAGCTCTTCAAGATGGCGTGGGTCACGTCGATATTGTACCGTTCACTCTTGCCGCCAAAGTTATAGACCGCGCCAGCTCGACCCCGGCGCAACGCGGCGTCGATGCCGCGACAGTGATCCAGAACGTAGATCCAGTCGCGCACCTGCCGGCCGTCGCCATAAACTGGCACCGGAATCATCCGCCATCACATTCGTGATGAAAAGCGGGATCAGCTTCTCCGGGAACTGATAGGGACCATAATTGTTCGAACAGCGGGTAATGACCGTGTCCAGTCCGAAAGTGTGGTGAGCGGCACGGACCAAGAGGTCGGCACCGGCTTTGCTCGCGGCATACGGGCTATTCGGTGCCAGCGGAGTTGTCTCGGAAAATGCTGGGTCATCGGGCTCGAGCGTGCCGTAGACCTCGTCCGTTGAGACCTGGACGTATCGCGGGACCTTTGCTCCTCTAGCCGCGTCGAGCAGACATTGTGTTCCGACAATATTCGTACGCAGAAACGGCGTCGCGTCGCTGATCGAACGGTCAACATGGCTCTCAGCGGCAAAGTTCACCATCGCGTCGAACTTCCCCGTGGCCACCAGCGGCGTCACCAGCGCCCGATCGGCAATATCTCCTTGTACAAATCGATAGCGCGAGTCCGCGTCGAACGTCTGCAAGGTTATCGGGATTGCCAGCGTACGTCAGGGCATCGAGGTTCGTGATCTCAATCGCGGGATCGGTCTCCAGAAGATACCGCACGAAATTAGCACCGATGAACCCGCAACAGCCTGTCACCAAGAGCCGCTTGATCGGATATCCGCTTTCCATGCTCATGACTATCCTTCTTCGATGGTGTCATGAATGTCACCGTCCGCGAGCAAGGAGATAACCTAATCCGTCCCAGTCCATCGTCTGGACAAGCCATGTTGCTCGTGGCGAGGCATCGGTTCATCGACGGTTAGGCTGACGGTTCTTCATCCGGACCGGGCGTGTCGTCATCTCTCCATTGAGGTCGATATGATCGCTGGCCTCGGCCTCTCCCACGCCGTCGTCGATGATATGGGGACGGTGCGGCTCCTCAAAAGCACCATCGCCGGTCTCGCCGTTAAAGTCGCCGGGCTGACCATCGGAGCCGGTCATCTCGAGTTCCGCGCCATCATCGAGCTCGTCCTCGGGAAGCTTGGCCAGGCTACTGACGGCATCTCCTTCGTCGAGCTTGATCAACCGGACGCCCTGGGTATTGCGGCCGATGGTGCGCATCGTGCTGACCGTGGTCCGGATGACCATGCCGCCGTTGGTGGTGAGCATGACCTCGTCTTCGTCGGTGACCTTGCTGACCGCGACGACCGGCCCGTTGCGCTCGCTGGTCTGGATGTCGATCAAACCCTTGCCACCGCGGTTCTGGGTGCGGTACTCCGTCAGCAGTGTCCGCTTGCCATAACCATTGGCGCAGACGGTCAAGAGGCTGGCCGGGTCGTCGTCGCCATTGGCGACGACCATGCCGATCGACCTCGTCTCCCTCGGCAAGGTCGATCCCCTTGACGCCGTAAGCCGGCCGGCCCATCGACCGCACACGTGATCTCGTCGAACCGGATCGACATCCCGTCTCGGGTCGAAAGGATGACATGGTCGCCGGCCTTGGTGCGGGCCACGCCGATCAGCTCGTCGTTCTCATCCAGTCCCAGGGCGATGATCCCGCGCCCCAGGGGACGGCGAAAGGCGACCAGCTCGGTCTTCTTGACAGTTCCGCGCCGGGTGACCATCAGCAGGCACTCGTCTTCGCGGAACTCCCGCACCGGGACCAGGCCAGTGATCCGCTCGCCATCGCCAAGTTGCAGCAAGTTGACGATCGCGCGGCCGCCGGCGGTCCGGGTCGCCAGCGGCAGGTCGTACACCTTGATCCAGTACACCTTGCCCTTGTCGGTGAAGAACAGGATGTAGTCGTGTGTCAGTGCTACGAACATGTGCTCAAGAAAATCGCCTTCCTTGGTGTTGGTCGCGGCGATGCCGCGGCCTCCTCGGCCCTGGGCACGGTAGGTACTGGGGGGTAGCCGCTTGATGTAGCCGTCGTGGGTGACGGTCACGATCATGTTTTCCTCGCGGATCAGCGCTTCCTTATCGAAGTCGCCTAATTCTTCGTCGGAGATCATGCTGCGGCGCGGGTCGGCGTACTTTGTCTTCATCTCACGCAGGTCGGCGCGGATCATCTCCAGGATCTACATTCTCATCGCCCAGGATGCGCTTCATATTCGGCGATATCGGCTTTCAGGCCGATGTATTCCTGCGCCAGCTTGTCGGCCTCGAGCCCGGTCAATCGCTGAAGCTGCATGGCCAGAATCGCGTCGGCCTGCATCCGGGTCAGGCTGGTCGATTCCTTGGCCTCCGGGTCATTCAAGGCCCGGCGGAGGATCTCGGCGGAGACCGCGATCCCCATCAAACGGGTACGGGCCTCCGGCGGGTTGGCTGAGCTACGGATCACGCGGATGATCTCATCGATGTAGGCCAGCGCGATCAAGAGCCCTTCGACGATGTGCGCCCGCTGCCGTGCCTGGCGAAGCTGATACTGCGTGCGCCGGCGGATCACGTTGACCCGGTGCTCGACAAAGAGCCGTAAGCAACTCTTTGATCGGCAGGGTCTTGGGCCGGCCGTCAACCAGTGCCAGCATGATCACGCTGAACGTATCCTGAAGCGGCGAGTACTCGAAGAGCTGATTGACGACGACGTTGGGGTCTTCGCCTTTCTTGACGGTGACGGCGATTCGTACCGGCTGCTTGCGATCACTGAAATCGTCAATGTTTGAGACACCGGTGATCCGACCACCGTTCACCAGGTCCGCCAGCTTTTTGAGCAGCATCTCCTTGGTGAGCTGGTAGGGGATTTCGGTGAAGACGATCTGGCTGCGGCCGTCTTTAAGCTCTTCGATCTCGTACTTGGCGCGGACAATGACGCGGCCTCGGCCAGTTCGATACGCCTCCTTGATCCCCATCCGCCCGCAGATGGTTGCGCCAGTGGGAAAATCAGGGCCGGGAAGGAGCTCCATGATCGAATCGAGGTCGATCAGCGGGTCGTCAATATAGGCGATCAGGGCGTCGCAGACCTCGCCCAGGTTGTGAGGTGGAATCGAGGTCGCCATCCCCACGGCGATGCCTCCCGAGCCGTTGACCAGCAGGTTGGGAAACTTACCGGGCAGAACCCGCGGCTCCTGGTACTTCTCATCGTAGTTGGGCTGGAAGTCGACCGTGTCGAGCTGAATGTCCTCGAGCATCTCGGCCGCGACTGGGCTGAGCTTGGCCTCGGTGTATCGCATCGCCGCCGGAGGCAGGCCATGGATGCTGCCGAAATTGCCCTGGCCGGTGATCAGCAAGTGCCGCATGTTCCACCACTGGGCCATGCGAGCCAAGGTGGGATAGATCGAGTTCTCGCCGTGCGGGTGATATCGCTTCATCGTCTCGCCGACGATGCCCGCGCACTTGCTGGTCGAGCCGCCGGGATTTAGCCCCAGGTCTCGCATCGCAACCAGGATTCGCCTTTGCGACGGCTTAAGCCCATCACGAACGTCCGGCAACGCCCGGCTGATGATGACCGACATCGCATAGTTGAGGTAGCTCTCCTTGAGCTCCTCTTCGATGTTCAGCGGCTGCGAAGGCAGCGCCGGGAGCGGAGGCAAAACAGCGTTATCCACGTTCAGTCGATCCCTCTTCACAAGTCGGAAGCCGCAATCCCCTATTCACCGGTATCACCCCCTACTTCGAGTACCGGCTCGCGGCACTGAAATTGGAACGTTTTATTGTAACCAGAATCCGCGCTGTTCGCAACTACCATAAGAGGTGGGTGGCCGGACCTAAGTCCCCATTGGACAACGGGTTCTCGCACTCGATTGCTGTTTTACCATACCAGGAGCAAGCATGTACCCCGAGTCGACAAAATTAAGTGACTCAACGTGAGAGTTTCAGGGCTCGTTCCATACAAATTCGAACCAAGCCGGGAAAGAGTCGGATAGCACCGGACTCACCTGTCACGATCCCAAGCTTCCGCGGCAGACAAAGTTATTCAAACACCTAATTAGATACGCGGCGATTGTCGACTCCTCATAGTCCATCGCCTGCTCCACCAAGGTCCCCTCAACCAGTTCACAAGGCCGATTCTCTTCATCGAGGACGCGAATTACGTCCTTCTCGGTCGCTGTGCCAGGTATCGGATGGAGTCGAACGCGCCCGGCGGGAATGTTCCCCAATCACCGCAACAGGTCAGCAATTGTTACGTTCGGAGGATCGGGTCGCGGTTTTAAGGCACGGATCGTGGGCATTGAGGATCGCTTTTCGATTTCGATCAGGTCAAGGGCGTGCGGACTCGAGAAATCACCCCGATTTTACATCGAAGAATGGCGATTGTCTTGCCGGAATCATTGCCCGACGATTCCTCGATGATTATCCTGGTCATCTCGACGGGCACATTATCGGTTCGGATATCGCCATGAAACTTCTGGGCAAGACGGCATTGGTGACAGGTGCCGCGCGGGGTATTGGCCGTGGTTGTGCGCCTGGAGCTTGCCCGGGCCGGGGCCGACGTCGCCATCAATGACCGCGAGCGCACTGCCCAGGCCGAGGCGGTTGTTGCCGAGATCCAGGGCCTGGGCCGGCAGCCGCCCTTGTTGAAGGGACGTGTTCGAGCGCCCGTCATGCGAGAGCGTCGTCGACGCGGGCGATCGAGGCTCTGGGACGCATCGACATCTTCGTGAGCAATCCCGGCTCTTCGACGCCGCGCCGATTTCCTCGATTACGACCCGGAGACCTTCGCCAAGGTGATCGAGGGGACGCTGTCGGGCGGGTTCCACATGAGCCAGCTCGTCGCCCGGCACATGGTCGAGCGCGGGGCGGCGGGGGCAAGATCGTGTTCATCTCGAGCTGCCATGTTCAAGACGCCCTACGCCCGCAGCGTGGCCTACAACGCCGGCAAGGCGGGACTCAACCACATGGCCTTCACGATCGCCGCCGAGCTCGTACCGCCATCGGATCAACGTCAACGTGATCGAGCCGGGCTGGATCGACACGCCCGGCGAGCACGAAGCATTCGGCGACGAGGCGATCGCAAAGGCCGGCCCGACCCTTCCCTGGGGCCGTCTCGGGACGCCCCGAAGACATCGGCAAGGCCGCCGTGTTCCTCGCCTCCGACGACGCCGACTACATCACCGGGGCCGCCCTGCGCGTCGACGGCGGAATCTTACTTCAGCACGCTCACGAATAAGCACTTCAAACCTTTCCGAAGAGCCGGGCTGAAAACCTAACCTACAAAGGGCCGGGAGGCCAAGGCCCGCGTGGTTCAAGACTGGCGACAGCCGCCGCCAGTGTTTGATCAGCATTCAGGCGCAGGGCGGTAGCTTTGCAAGCATGACGAACAGTAGCTGCATCGCGACCGCCGAAGTAGGTGCCGATCGCGGCAAAGCTAGCGTCGGTGAACATTCGGGCAAGATACATCGCCACGTGGCGGGTAATGACAACCTGTGCCCGACGGCTAGGCCCGAGCAGCATGCCAAGCCGGAGACCAAACCGCTTGGCCACTTTCCGGGCGATGGTGTCGATTGTCACGATGGCGTCGGCGAGGAGAGTTTCATCAGCCAGGATCATGGCAACCGTGTGAGGATCGAGGAGAGCTAAGTGGGCAGGTGAGTGGGCAGGCAGGCGTTTCCCGGCGCGGCGCACTCCGATCCACTCCACTCCCCGCTTGCTCGTGCTTGAGCCGCACTTCCAGTGCCAGCCGGGAGATCCAGCCATCGAGAGTGCGATAGCCATCGCCGGCCTGGGCCAGCATTTCGACGGCCTCGGCCTGGAGCCCCACACCACGCTGGTTTACACGCTGGAGAATATACCGACGACGTGATGCCAGTCCCGGCAACTCAATTCGCGATGTAAGTCCGCTCATGAGGCGGTTGATCAGTCGGCGTGGCCATTCTTTGCCTGGCCAAGTCCCGGGTGCGGTACAAGCTGAGAATGCCATGGCGGTGCCGGTCGCCTCGAGCGTATCAAGGGTGTGTACCAGCTCAGCCCGGGCCACGGTCCCTCGCGCAGCCCCTCGATGTCTTCAAGCACAAACAGATCTACGGACCGAAAGCGACCCCGTAGGGCAGACCAGCCGACACCTCCCGCGACGGCGGCGGCCTCGAAACAGGCTGTAACGAAGGTTTGCGCATCCAGGTGGGCGACCGACGAGCCCGGATGACGCAACAGCCACTCGGTCACCAGCCCTGCCAGTAGCCGCGATTTTCCTATTCCCGAAGGACCATACACGACCAGAGGCGAGATACCCTCACACTCGCCTCGAGCGAGGGCCTGCGCCGCGGCCATCGCCAGCTCATTCTCCGGGCCGGTCAAGTACCCGTCCCATGGATGTGCCGGCTCGATCATGCCCCATCCGTCGGGCGAAGCGTAATGGTTTGCTCCTTCTTATCTCGGTGGATCACAGCGGCTACCTCGCGACCTGGCTCAATATCAGCAGCGGCGTGGAAGACATCCGCAACCGAGGTGGTCCAGCGCCCGTCAAGCGTGATCAACACGTCACCCGGCTTAACACCGGCCCGGGCGGCCGCGGACCCACCATAAACCTCGACAATTGGCACGCCGGGCGAATCAAGACCGCCGGTCGGCTCTCCCAGCCGCAAACCCCACAGGCCCAGGGCGCAAGCATCTTCTGGCGGGTGACCTTGGGGCCCATCAGACGGTCCGGAAGCTCCTTGAGCAAGTCGCGGACTTGATATTCAATCGGCTCGAACGTCATCTTGTGCGCATGATAATCGATGGTCGTTTTGTAGCGGGCGAAAAACGTGAAACCCATGAGCCCATCGAGTTTACGGCCCGTCATATCCTCCAATGCCTTCAGGACGGGATGGTCCAGCACAATGACGGGCAGCTTTATGGCCGTCAGCTCGCCAACCTGAAGCTTGTCGACTTCGGCCTCACCCCGCATTCCAAACAAGAACGACCGTGGTGTGCTTGGCTTGACGACTCCCGTCGCCTCGCTCACCCGGTTACTCAAGAGCGTGACAGCGCTCCCAGGTCGAAAATCAAGTGGTATGGCCCCTTGTCATTGATCCGGGCTTCAACAAGCATGTGATTGGTCGGCGACATCGTGAAGGGAACGACACACTTGCTCTTGGCCTTGTCTGGCCTGGCCGCCGGCTTTAATGGTGGAGACGTCTGTGGTTCGAGCGCGAGGCCGGTTTGCGCGCTGGCCAGGGACAGGCACACGATCGCGATGCCAACCTCCATCGCGAAGACGACAGAAGTCAAGCTCAAGTGCCTCTTGATAGATGCAACCGACCCGATCATGCGCGTGTCCATGGCTTAAAGACCCTCCCCTGCGGTGATCGTCAATTTCAGGTCGCGGGCGTTGTTTCCAGAACCGCGGCGAACGACCAGGGGCACCGGCTCGCCGGGGTGAACCTTGGCCAAGGCAGTGCGCGCGTCCTTCAGGCCCCTGATGGCTCGGTCATTGATCTCAACGAGTTGGTCGCCGGCGCGAACGCCGCCACGAGCGGCTGGCTGACCGTCGAGCACGCCCTGAACGAAAACCTCCTTACGGCCCGACACAACGTGTTCGGACCACTCCAACCCCAAGCACCCTCGGGGCTGGCGATGTTCTTCTGGCTGCTTGCCCATCAGAAACGCAAAGCCCTTGGCCAGCGGTCCAAGCATGCTCATCACCTGCACTCCCGCCGGTGGCCTACCCTTTTCTCCGGGCTTGTGATCGGGCACCGGTGGATCCCGTGGATTATGATCGAGACGCGTCCAGGTCATCCGATCTTTGGTCAGGTCGATCTCCAGCCGATATCGGGCCAGGATGGTGAACCCCAGGATTCCGTCAATCGAGGCACCGGGAAGCCCCAAGGCATTCATACCCACAAGCTGGAAGGGGTCCTCAACGCGGGCCTTGAGACTCGTGAGCCGGGAACCACCCTCGAGGTCAAGCCGATCGATGGGTGTCCAGAAATCGTCGGGGGCTGGCTTCAATCCGATCTTCTGGGCCGTCTCCGTCGAGATGAAAAGCGCCGCGCGCACCAGAGTCAACCAGGAAGTTGAACGGACCCTTGCCGTTGATCCTGGCCCGGACCAGGAAGTGGTTCGTGTCGGTGAGCCGGTATGGCACCTGGAATGACTGGCCGATCTGTGCGTCGGGCGCCGGAGCTGGCGGTTCCGCGCCCCCTTTTGAATGAGAAGATAGGGCCACGGTCAAAGTCAGCGCCAGCGCGGTCGCGACCAGCATCGAGACCAGCCGCCACGCAATTCGAGTCATGGTTTACTTCCTGGATAGACGTTGCGGATGAATTGGTCGACGTCTTATCACATTATATCCTGGCGGTCGACAGGGGTCTGCCCGTAGCCGAATCAGAATAGCGTGTTAACCGTTTGCCGCGGCGCGAGCGGCGTGTTACCTTCGAGTTTTCGTGCGATGAACTGGTAAGACCAGCCGGACAGCCGCCCCGCTTTGGCCACTCGCTGGTCGTCGATCCCTGATCTTCTTGCGAACCGACTCGATTCCCCAGGCCCGCCGCGAGCTTGTCCATGTCGACCTCTCCCACCGACCGCGCTGGACCGTGCCCGAACCAAGGCGTACGTCCGGCTCCTGCCGCTGTTGTTCCTCTGCTACGCCATCGCCTATGTCGACCGCATCAATGTGGCGCTTGGCCAAGCTGACGATGACGAAGGACCTGCCCGGCTTCGACAACGACGGCTGATCGGCTTCGGCGCCGGCGTCTTCTTCATCGGCTACTTCCTGCTGGAGATCCCCGGCACGCTGCTCGTCGAGAAGTGGAGCGCGCGGAAGTGGATCAGCCGGATCATGATCTCCTGGGGATCGTGGCGGCGCTTGACGGCGTTCGTGAGAACTCCGATGCAGTTCTACGGTGTGCGGTTCCTGCTGGGCCTGGCCGAGGCCGGGTTCTTCCCGGGCGTGATCGTCTACCTGACGCACTGGTTCCCCAGCCGCGACCGCGCGCGCGCGCTGGCCTGGTTCTTCGTCGCCACGCCGGTCGCCCAGTTCGTCAGCCCCAAGCTCTCGTACTACTTGCTCCGGATCGGCACCACGGAGACCGTTGACAACGTACGGTTCACTACCCAGCACTTCTGGGGATGCAGGGCTGGCAGTGGATGTACATCGCCTGGGGCATTCCGGCGGTGATCCTGGGGATCCTGGTCTTCTTGCGTCTGCCCGACCGGCCCAGAGATGCGCACTGGCTCGACGCCCGACGAGCGCGACGCGCTGGAACAGGAGCTGAAACAGGAGAAAGAGCACCACAAGCAGGGACACCGCCACATGACGGTCCTCGACGGCTCTCCGTCATCCCAAGGTACTGCTCCTGGCCGCGGCCTATTTCTTCGTCGTGACGGCCAGCTACGGCGTCGAGTTCTTCCTGCCCAGGATCCTGGAGAACTGGTACGAGCTGACCGCTGAGCAAGCTGACCTGGGCTGGTGCTCATCCCGCCCATCGGCGGGCTGGTCGGCCAGCTCCTGGTCGGCTGGAGCTCGGATCGCACCGCGCGAGCGGCGGCTGCACGGTTCGGTGCCGATCTACCTGGGCGCCGCCGCTCTGGTCTGCACGTTGTTGATCCCCACCTCGCTGTCATTCAACTGCGGCTGGCTCTGGCGGTAGTCGCTGTTCACCGTGGCGCTGACGGGGCTGAAGGCGTACATGCCGGCGTTCTGGGCGTTGCCCAGCCTGATCCTGACCGAGGCGGCCGCGGCGGGAAGCATCGGCCTGATCAACTCGGTCGGCAACCTCGGCGGATTCGTCGGCCCGTCCCTGCTCGGCGAGCTCAGGGACCGGTTTCATTCGTTCTTGCCTGGCCTGCTTTACCTCTGCTTCTCGATGCTCGTCTCGGCGACGATTATCTTCACCCTCGGCCTAGGCCACCGCGCCGCCAACCCGCTGTCCAGCAAAGATGATCAGACAGATAGCCTACTCGACGAAGAACCCGACGCCATTATCGAACCCGTCTGAATTTCAGCCGCTACCCGGGATAAAATCAGCGGCGGCGCGACAGTATTCAACGAAGGCACAAGCGTGAACGCCCGATCTGGCATCAACGAAGAAATAAACGATAAGCAGGATTTTCGGTTTCATCGATGCACGGATAAGCCAGCCCATCGACAAATTCCTGGAACGCAAGCTTCTCGCCGTCGGGACCTGGATGCCGACCAGGATGCGGCCGTAATCCGCGCCTTGGTTGCGATAGTGGAACAGGCTGATGTTCCAGTTCGGATGCATGCTCGACAGAAACCGCATGAGTGCACCGGGCCGCTCGGGAAACTCGAATCGATACAGCCGCTCGTCGCGGGCCAGCGCGGCTTCGGCCGCCGACCATGTATCGCACGTGCTCCTTCGAGAGTTCGTCATCGGTCAGGTCCACCGCGGCGAAGCCGTGCTCGGCGAATGTCGCGGGCGATCTTGGCCGACTTCGCCGCGGTTGTCGGTGGCCAGGCCGACGAAAACGTGCGCCTCCTGCTCGTCGGAGATGCGGTAGTTGAACTCGGTCACGTTGCGCTCGCCGATGATCTCGCAAAGGCGCTTGAAGCTGCCGCGCTTCTCCGGGATCGTGACGGCGAACAGCGCCTCGCGCTCCTCGCCCACCTCGGCGCGCTCGGCGACGAAGCGCAGCCGGTCGAAGTTCATGTTGGCCCCGCAGGTGATCGCCACCAGCGATCTCGTCCTTGAGCTGTGCCGCGCCACGTATTGCTTGATCGCCGCGACGCCCATCGCTCCGGCCGGTTCGAGGATGCTGCGGGTGTCCTCGAACACATCCTTGATCGCCGGCGCAGACCGCGTCGGTGTCGACCACGACGAAGTCATCGACCAGGGCCCGCGTCAAGTCGAAACGTCTCCTCGCCGACCAGCTTGACGGCCGTGCCGTCGGAAAACAGGCCGACGTCGTCGAGCAGGCACGCGCTCGCCCGCCCGGACCGAGCGGACCATCGCATCGGAGTCGGCCATCTGCACGCCGATCACCCTGATCTCGGGCCGCACGGCCTTGATGTACGCGGCCACTCCGGAGATGAGCCCGCCGCCGCCGATCGCGACGAACACCGCGTGAATCGGGTGCTGATGCTGGCGCAGGATCTCCATGCCGATCGTGCCCTGGCCGGCGATCACGTCCGGATCGTCGAACGGATGCACGAACGTATAATTGTGCCGCTTGGCCAGTTCGATGGCGTGCAGATAGGCGTCGGAATAGCTGTCGCCGTGTAGGATCACCTCGCCGCCGAGCGAACGCACGGCGTCGATCTTCAATTTCGGCGTCGTCACCGGCATGACGATGACCGCCCGGCAGCCCAGGCGCTCGGCGCTGAAGGCCACCCCCTGGGCGTGGTTGCCCGCCGAAGCGCAGATCACGCCGCGGCCCGAGTCTGCTCGGGCGAAAGCCGGGCCATCTTGTTGTAGGCCCCGCGCAGCTTGAAGCTGAAGACGGGCTGCATGTCTTCGCGTTTGAGCCAGACGTGGTTGCCCAGCCGCTCTGAGCAGCTTCGCGGCCAGCTCCAGCGGAGACTCCATCGCCACGTCATAAACGCGGGCGGTCAGGATCTCTCTGCAAGTAATCCATCAACCCCAGAGGAGCGTCAGGCGTCCCTTCCAGGTTCGCCAGCGAAAGATCGCTTCTGAGACGGCTGGGTTCGAGCATGTTCATTGTTGAGCCTTCAGCAGCTTGAGCTTCCCCCGCCACCCGACCTGACAAGACCCTATTGGCAGACCAGTGGGTTCCCTGACAATCGAAGTAAGAACATACTAGAGCCATCGAACAAAAACCGCGATCGCTGCTCTCCAACTCACCCGTGAAGCTGAGAGCACGGCTCAGCGGGAGTGGTCGGCGTTGGCCGAACAGGTTCCAGGAGGCTCTGATCAAGAAGCCGCGATTGTGACCCAATCCCTGATTCAGCATGGAGTTCCATTCATCGTGGCCCGATTTTGACCACAACTTGGGATAAGAGAAACGGCGGCAATACAGTATTTGGCGTGGGGATGAGTATGAACTGAGGTGCCTACGAGGGAGCGAGCGGAGATGGCGTATGCGGCATCGGAATCGTTGGTACGGCAGATTGGGGCGCTCTTCGAGGGTAGTTCGGTCGCCGGGCTCTCTGACCGGCAATTGCTGGAGAGGTTTATCGGGCGCCGCGATGCTATCGGGGAGATAGCGTTCGCCGCGCTGGTGAGCCGGCATGGTCCGATGGTCCTGGACGTCTGCCGGCAGTTCCTGGGCGACCTGCACTATGCCGAGGATGCCTTTCAGGCCGTGTTTCTCGTGCTAGCCCGCCGGGCTCGATCGATCCGTGATCCAGACCTGCTAGGGAACTGGCTGTACGGAGTCGCGCTCCAAACGGCGACTCTGCGCGAGGCGCGAACTTGACCGCCGGCGCAAGGAGGAGGGCGACGCAATGAGGCGCCGGGACCCAAATTCATCGGCCGTGATCGAGCCAGTAGTCCAATCAGCTGAACAGCCGACGATTGACCGCGAGCATGCTGAAGCACTGCACCGTGAGATCGACCGGCTACCGAGGTCGTTTCGCCTGGCAGTCGTCCTATGCTACTTCGAAGGGCTCACGCTCGATGAAACGGCACGACGGCTTCGGTGGCCCGTTGGTACCGTCCGAAGCCGTCTGGCCAGAGCACGCGATAAGCTGCGGCTCGCCCCCAGTCGACGTGGCATCGTCTTGTCGACTAGCGCACTGGCGGCCGCACTGGCACCTCGATCGGCGACCGCCTTTGTCTCATCCCCTCTGTGCGACAGCACGACAAAGGCCGCGATGAACTTCGCGGCCGGAAAGGCTGCTGTCGGAGTCAGCTCGACTTCGGCCATGGTCCTTGCCCAAGAGGTGCTGAAATCCATGGTGCTCGACAAGCTCAAATTTATCGCATTGAACTTTCTGTTTCTCGGTGCGGTCGCCACTGGCGCGGGGTCCTGGAATCACTCCTTTGCGATGAAGGATAAACTAGTGAAAAATCCTGCGGCCAGGGCACCGAACCGTCCAATGACACAAGCCAATACCAACGCCCCAGGCCGGATGATCGTGGCCGGCCGCGTGCTCGATCCGGAGGGCAAGCCAATCAACAACGCAACGGTCGACTTGGTGGCAAGGCCACATACGGTCTGGATTGGTGCGAGTGCCGATGATGAGAATTTCACCGCGCTTGGCTTCGGACAGACGGATAATGACGGCCATTTCCACCTGGAGGTGTCTCGTACCTCGTCGACTCGCTTCTTCGACGTCATTGCGATCGGCAGCGCACCCGGCTTCGGGCTGGGCTGGGCCGAGTTGAACCCTGACGCCTAGCGTCCTGAATCTGACATTCGGCTTCGCCCCGAACAGAGAATCCGCGTAAAGCTCGTGGATGTCAGCGGCGTGCCGGCCTCCGGCGTTGAGGTTCGTGTCCAGAGGATTGGGCGGCCGAATGCCAAAGGCACCTGGGATGGCGTCTCGCTCTGGCCGACTCCGCCCGAGGGGTTGCGCCTGGCCGCGGACAACAACGACAGACGACCAAGGGAAGCTTGTTCTTACCGGGATCGGCGGCGACCTGGAAGTCAGCCTAACCGTCCGCGACCTCCGCTTTGCCCGGCAAGATTTGAGCATTGAGACAGGCAGCCAAGCTGGCACCAAAGACAAGGAAAGAACCATCGTGCTCGAGCCGGCCACGATCATTGAAGGTCGTGTGCTGGCCGCTGATACCGGCGAGCCCGTGCCCCGCGCAGTGATCGCAGTGGCGGCCAGCCGTGGTCCGTTCGGCGGATGGATCACCTTTCGATACCGCGCCGATGATCAGGGGCGATTCACGGCCAATCCCTATCCGGGCAGTTATTTCCACGTGAACGCATTCGCTCCCGAAGGTCAGCCCTATCTGATCCCCCAGGTTGAATTCACATGGACAAAGGGGGCGGTCAAGAATGTGATCGACATCAAGCTTCCCCGTGGAGTTCTGATCCGCGGCAAGGTGACTGAGGAGAAAACGGGCCGACCGCTGGGAAATACCAGCGTCCAATACATCCCCGCCCAAGACCGCGACGAGGTGCTTGCCGGCTGGCAGGCAACTGTGGCAGGTAAAGACGACGGCTCATACCAAATCGCCGTCCCGCCCGGCAAGGGACACTTGCTCGTCTTCGGCCCAACGCCTGACTTTGTCCTCAAGGAGATCGGCTCGAATCGGCTCTACCAGGATCAGCCCGGTGGACAACGTTACCGCGCCCACGACATTATCTCCTACGAGGCCAACGGCGGCGATCAACCTCACGAAATCTCGTTGGCCCTCCGGCCCAGTGTGACAATCAGAGGGAGTGTCGAGGGGCCGGGTGGTGAAGCGGTGACTGACGCCTTCCTTGTCACGACTCTGCGCGGCGAGCCCAACAATCCGTTTTGGCGAGGTAATCAGCAGATCCTGGTCCGCGACGGCCGTTTCGAAGTGCACGGGCTCGCGGCCGAGGCGTCACTCGCGTCTTTGTCCTCGACGTTGAGCATCAGTGGGGCGCTTCAGTCGAGATCTCCGGCAGGAAGGCTGGCGAGGACCTGATGATCCGGCTTCAGCCGTGTGGGCAGGCCCAGGTACGGTTCATCGGACCCAACGGCAAACCCGTCGCGAAGCATCGACCCCATTTTGAGTTTATTGCGACTCCCGGTCCGAGCCGCTTTAGCCGAAGCAAGAAGGACCGGATCGAACTGGCGGCCGACTCAGATTTCGTGGCCAACGTCGACCGCAAGCACTACTGGAATGGCCCGTTCACAAATGCCGAGGGCCGCATCACCCTGCCTGCCCTAATCCCCGGTGCGCTGTACCGGATCATCGACTTCTCGACCATCAACGACCAGGAGAAAGGGGTACAGATCCGTAGGGACTTCACCGTGAAGCCCGGCGAAATTATCGACCTGGGCGATATCTTGATTGAGAAACCCCAAGAACAATGAATCGTGGCACGGGCAAGGTATTCATGCCACGTAAGGTGTATCACGACGAGGTCGCCAACCTCTTCCCCCTGGGCTCGCTACGCACTAAAGCCGGACGACCCGTGGGACCTCCGCAAGGTAGCTCACTTGCACCGTCGCGCTGCCTTTGGCGCGACCCAAGCGGAATTGCTTCACGATGTGGGCGCCGGGCCTGAAGCCAGCGTCGACCGTCTGTTCCATCCGCCTCAGTTCCCCACCGAGGACGCCGAGGCGATTGACGGCCTGTACCAGACGGCGCGGACCTCGTCAAACCTTGACCTGCTCAAGGTTTGCTGGCTCAACCGTATCCTCCACGGCCCCGACCCGCTCTGTGAGAAGCTCACGCTCTTTTGGCATGGGCACTTCGCCACGAGTAACAAGAAGGTAGAGTCAGTCACGCTTATGGACGGTCAAAACGAGACGTTGCGATCTCATGCACTTGGCAGCTTCGCATCGCTCCTGGAGGCAATTATCGCTGACCCGGCCATGCTCATCTGGCTCGATGGAGGAACCAGCAAGAAGGAAAAGCCCAACGAAAACTTCGCCCGCGAGTTTCTCGAGCTATTCACCCTCGGTGCCAGTCACTTCACGGAGCGCGATATCCGCGAGGCCGCCCGAGCGTTCACAGGATGGGTGCGCCAAGATAAGAACGGTGGGTTTCAGACAACGCCGAACTTCGTCCATGACCCCGCCTAGGTCGACCATGGAATCAAGGTATGCCTCGGCAAAATGGGGGCCTGGGGGCCAAGTGACATTGTCCGTATCACACTCGAGCGGCCCGAGGCCGCGGTCTTCCTGGCGCACAAGCTGTACCGTTACTTTATCAGTGAGGCCGGCGAGCCCGGGCCTCTTCTACTCGAGCCACTGGCCGATGAAATCAGGCGGCACAGTTTCACAATCGAGCCGGTCGTCGGGATCATCCTGCGATCTCAGCACTTTTTTTCTCAAGCGGCCTACCACCAACGGATCAAGTCGCCCATCGAGTTCAGTGTGGGGCTCTTGCGGATGCTCGAGGTGCCACGGTCGGCATTGAATCCACTGGCGCTGGCGGCGACCTGCGATGCGCAAGGACAAGAGCTCTTCGCCCCACCCAACGTCGAGGGCTGGGTCGGCGGCCCGGTTTGGATCAACAGCGGCACGCTGCTCGAGCGAACAAACTGGGCGGTTGATGTCATCTGGGGCCGGACTGAGAACGGCCTGTCTCCCTGCGACCCGCTGGCCTGGACAGCGCGTTATGGAATTGTACCCGGTCAAGCCGCCCAGGCGATTCTCGAATTATTGCTCCAGGGTGATCTCGGCGCTGACGCACGATCACTCGTCCTCGACGCCGGCCGAGATGGCAACGCCAGCGGATTGCGCAAAAACGATTCAGCGGATTATTAATTGTTCAGAATTTCAAGTATCTTGATAACCTGATAACCAAATCACGAGGATGTCCTCATGCACCCGACTCGCCGTGAACTGATCCGCCTGGGCCTCGGCTCTTCGGCGCTTTTGGCCTGCGGACCAACGGTCCCGTTGTTCCTTGCCAGCTCAGCGGCCGCTCTGGCTGATGAACCTGGTCGCGCGGCAGCTAGTAAAACCGGCGCAGGGCGCATCCTCGTCGTGGTCCAGCTCAGCGGCGGCAACGATGGACTGAACACGGTCGTTCCGTATCGTGATGATGAATATCGCAAGCAACGACCCGGGTTACAGATAGCCACGAAAGAAGTTTTGAAAATTGACGATCACATCGGCTTGCATCCGCGCTCGATGGTTTCGGCAAGCTATTGGAACAAGAGCGTCTGGCGATCGTTCAGAGCGTCGGCTATCCCAACCCCAACCGCTCGCATTTCGAGAGCATGGCCATCTGGCACACAGCCCGGTTGGATCATGATGCAGCCGCACCTGGCTGGCCCGGGCGATCGACCCGCCCCCGACCGGAGGGAGACGCACCTGGGCTCCATATTCACGACGCGTTTCCTCTGCCGAAAGCTCTCGAAGGGGGTCGGCACGTGATTCCGTCATTGGCTCGGCTGGAGCAGTTTCGCCGTCGGCTGGGCATGCCCGAGGGAGCCGACGCGGTGGCTCAGGCAACCGCCCTCGATCAGCTCGGCCGCCAAAACCGAGGCGAGGCCAACTCGCTGCTTCAGTTCGTCGAGCGCTGCTCCCTGGTCACCTATGCGAGCAGTGCGAGGCTCGAACGCTTGCGGCAAGATAGTACTTCAAGGGTGGCGGTCTATCCCGATTACCTTGGCCTGGCGAAACGGCTCCGGCTCATTTCCCAGTTGATCAAGGCAGGGCTGACGACCTCGATCTACTACACCCAGCTCGACGGCTTCGATACCCATGCCGGTCAGGCCATACGCCACTCTCAATTGTTGCGCGAGCTAGGGATATCGCTCGCGGGCATTTCTCGATGATCTGGAGAAGTCCGGCGAGGCAGATCGGGTGTTGGTTCTGGTCTTTTCCGAGTTTGGACGACGAGTGACCGAGAATGCCAGCGGTGGAACCGACCATGGCACGGCTGCTCCAGTGTTTCTGCTAGGTCGACCCGTCAAGCCCGGCCTGCATGGCCCAAACCCTGACCTGACCAACCTCGATGACCACGATCCTCGGCATGCGATCGAATTTCGCCGTATCTACGCGGTGCTCTTGGAGCGCTGGTTAGAAATTGCGCCTCGAGACGTGCTTGGCATGTCGTTTGAGCCTCTGCCGGTGTTGTGAGATTAAGACGAGGGCTCCAGCGAGTAAAAAGAAGCTCTGGTTGTATCTTCAAGAAAGGCGAGCTATAACCGAGAAGACCGTGGCTATTTGACTGTTAGAGGGTCGTTTGCGTGCGTCATCAGCCGACGACGACCCCGCGAGTTCTGGACAGACCATCCAGATGCTCAAACTCCGCTGGCTAGCTGGCACAAACGTGCTGAGGAGGCGGACTGGAAAAAGTTTGCCGACCTCAGGGCTGACTATGCGACCGCTGACCTTGTCGGTCGTTACATTGTGATCAATATTGGTGGAAATAAGTATCGGCTTATTTTGGAAATCTTCTATGAGAGCGGCGTGATTCTCGTCCGGCACGTTTTGACCCACGAAGACTATGACTCTGACACCTGGAAAGAAAGACCTTCGGAGCGGGACCCAAAGCAAAACAAGGACCGCAAAGGCCGAAAGCCAAAAGGACGTTGACAAATCAATGCGCGCTCGTAGCATGCCTCCGGTTTTCGTCAAATCTCTTCCTGTCGCCAGTCCTAAATATCTTGCCTTGGTGCGCCGGTTCCCGCTCCGGCCGATCCGGTCCGAAGAGGAGAACGAAGCCGCGCTCGCGGTACTTGAAGCTCTTGGCGAACGCCGCCAAGAACATCCTCTCCAACCTGAGGAACAGGACTATATCGCTGTCTTGGCCAAGCTCATTGAGGAATATGAGTGTGCCCATTATCCACGCGATCCCGTTTCGGGCGTCGCGATGCTCGCACATTTAATCGAGGCCAAAGGTATCACTCAGGCCCGTCTGGCAGCTGACACCGGATTGGCCGAGTCTACCGTTTCGGGGCTCCTACGCGGTAAGCGCACGCTAAGCCACAGGCATATCCAAGCGTTCGCGCGTTATTTCCGCATCAATCCGTCATTGCTTGTCGGCGACTGAGTTCCTGCTTGACCTCTCAGACTTGGCAAATCGTCTACTTAGGACAGCAAGAACTCAATATCTTCACGCGAGAGGTTCTGGACAGTCCCGCCGCGATTGTCGGCACTCAAAATAGCGTCGGCCAAGTCGCGTTTCTTCTGCTGCAATTCCAGGATCTTCTCCTCGACGGTTCCTCGGCAGATCAACCGGTAGGCAAAGACGTGCTGGGTCTGGCCGATGCGGTGCGAGCGGTCGATGGCCTGGGCCTCGACGGCCGGGTTCCACCATGGATCAAGCAAATAAACATATTCAGCGGCACGTCAAGTTCAGTCCCAGACCGCCGGCCTTGAGACTGATCAAGAAGACCGGGCACTCGGGATCAGTCTGGAACCGCTCGACCTTGGCGGCGCGGTTGCGAGTTCGGCCGTCGAGATATTCATAGGTGATCTTTTCTTGCTCAAGCCGCTCGCGGACGATCGCCAGGAAGCTGGTGAACTGGGAGAAGACCAGAACCTTGTGTCCTTCCTCGACGACTTCGGAAATCGACGGAAGCAGCATTTCAAGCTTGGCGCTGGGCTCAGCGGCTAGCTCGGGACTGATCAAGCCAGGGTGGCAGGCAGCCTGGCGCAGTCGTAACAGAGCTTCGAGGACCTCGATCTTGGAGCGGTTTAGCTCGGCCGTGTCCTTACGCAACAGCGGCATCGCGGTAATGTGCCCGCAGTTCGTCGTAGCAGCGAGTTTGCTCGGCTTCCATGTCGCAGTACAGCGTTTGCTCAGTCTTCTCGGGCAAGTCCTCGACGACCTGTTGCTTGGTGCGCCGCAGAATGAATGGCCGAAGAGCCTTGGCCAGCAAGACGCGGTCCATTTGCTCTAAGGACGGCACCAGTGCCGACGTACTTCTTGAAAACCGTGTCACTGCCGAGCATTCCTGGGTTCAAGAACTCGAAGATCGACCAGAGCTCGCCCAGATGGTTTTCGATGGGTGTACCGCTGATGGCGAGCTTGATATCGGCTGCGCAAGAGCCGGGCGGCTTTTGCCGACTGGCTTTCGGCATTCTTGATCGCCTGGGCCTCGTCCAGAATCGCATAGTCGAACTGGAAGTGGGTCAGCTCGGCGATATCGGTGCGCACTGTGCCATATGTGGTGATGATCAAGTCGTATTCAGCGAACGACTTCGCGGAGGGCATGACGGCCAGGTCCGGTATAGTCGAGTACACGAAGTCGCGGGGTAAACTTGGCGGCCTCTTGAATCCAGTTGAAGACCAGCGAGCGCGGGACAACCGCCAGCGATGGTCCCTTGGCCTGGCGGTGGGCCCGTCGCCTTTGCAAGAAGCGCCAGGACCTGGATCGTCTTGCCCAGGCCCATATCGTCGGCCAGAATGCCGCCGAATCCGAATCGCTGGAGGTAATCAAGCCAGCCCAATCCCTCGCGCTGATAGGGGCGCAGCTCGCCGTGGAAGCCCGGGGGTGAATCGATTGCCACGACACCGTCAAACTGCCGCAGGTTTTGCCGGACCTTTTCAAAAGCAGCGTCGACCTGAATCTCCGGCTGTGCGGCCAGAAGCGCATCGAGCATGCCCGCCTGTGACGAGCTGAAGCGAAGGCTGCCGTCGGTCGACGGTCGCGAGGTCAGCAAGCATGCCGTACTTCTTGAGCCACTCTTCGGGAAGCATGCCCATCGAGCCGTCACCTAGCTCGATCATCGACTCGCCGCGCCGGGCGGCGGCCAGCAGTTCGGGGAGGCTTACTTTCTGGTCGCCGTACTGGATTCCGCCATCGAGTTCAAACCAGTCGATGCCGGTAGCCAGCGCCAGCTTGAACTCACCCGCCGGGCGAATCAGCTTCCCTTCCGCCTCGACCCGCCAACCTGCGGCGACCAGGTCTTTGGTTACCTGGGACATCCGCTTGGCCGGCAACTCGAGCGTTCCCGGATCGAGCCGCGGGTCCTTGGCCTCGCGAAAGCCCAGCTCGAAGAGCTTGATGTCGGCGGCACTCTCGGTCCGAGGATCACGGCGAATTACCAGCCCTAGCTCGGTCGAGACGGCCAAAGGCGTAGTCCGACCGGCCGGGATCACGGCACCGTCGTATTCAAACTCCAACTCGCCGATCAGCTTGTCGGACCCCAGGCCCCAGTTCTGCCGTGGGGTTCGCAAGCGTCAGGCAAGGTCGAGGCTTGGCGTTGATTTCCTCGAGTCGCAAGCGACTCGACGAGCTCCAGAGGTGGAACACGAGTCTCGGCCAGGATCCGCCCCAGCATCAGATCCTGCTGGGGCTCGACGAATGTGATCTCCTTCTCGTAGCGAAGCCGGAGAATCCAGGGCATGACGCCCAGATCGTCGAACCGGGCGGCTCGGCCGACGCCCAAGACCAACAAGCCGGACAAGAGAACCAACGGTTCCGAGAGGTCCATTCGGTTCTCACCGCGGCGAAGCGAACCTCGCCAAGCCCAGCGCTTGCCACCCAATTCGGGGCGAACTTCCAACGAAAAACGCCATGGCTGCCCATCGTCCCATCGAACTGTCGGTGGATCTTCCTCCCCTTCGGTGCGGCGAAGCCGTAGCCGATCCGTTCTCGCTAGCCGCTCCACCAGGGCTGCCTGATCTTTGCGAAGCACAAAGCGGCGCATACCGCGTAACGCGCGTTCAGCGGCGGCTCGCGCCGATGCCGCCGAGCTGTGAGGCACCTCCTGGTCGCGAGCCGATTACTGTACCCGCGCCATTGGTCGCGCCGGACCGAGATGTTGATCCTGGCGACTCTGAAGCTGGTGGTGGAATACACCCCATGAGCGATGGCGCCCTGAGCTTCATCAAGCAGAGCCAGAATCAGACGGTCTTCGGGATCATACTTGACGTGGGCGGCGTGGGGTGCGTAATACCAAGGCCGCAGCGGCCCCCACTCGCCGGTTGTTTTGCGCTGGCGACGAGCCAAGTCGATGACCACTTGATTTTGTGCCAAGGTGGCGGAGACGTCGAGCACGTAGACCAAGCAGTCGCTTGGCATTGCGATTGACGGCCTTGGTCCGCGCTGGGCCCGGGCCATGCCCTGTGCCGGGAGCCTTGATTTTGGGCCGGCTTCCCGGTACCGGGCGGTAGTCTCGAGATGCGGGACCCCGCTGGCTCCAGCTCCCTGGCTCACCCGGTGGCTCGCCGTCGAACGCCCCGGTCCTTGCCCTTGGTCTTGCCCTTGCCTCTGCGGCACTCGGACCAACCGGTCGCGATGGCACCAGACCCATCATTTCCAAACCCAAATCCAATTCTCCGAGTCGTGGTGACTGTCGATCCAGTCTCGGCGCAGTTCCTCGGCTCTGGCAATCCATCCGTTGACGAGCGGCGAGGACTTTCGGTCACCAGGTGCACCGGAAAGACCGGGGGCGACTGCAACAGACCCCGGGCCTCGGCCAAAAGCAACGTCGCCCAGAGATGCTTGCACGGTTCTCCCTGTGGGCTGAAATATGGACATGTGCATGAAGCTAACAGCTTCGAACCCCGCATGCGCACCCGCACTCGGTATTTTGAAGTCCCTCGCACCCTGGCGACGACCTCACCGGCTCTAGCCGTCATCAGGGTCACCCGACCCTTGACAAAATACGACTGGCCACGCGAACGGACCGCGTCGCTGAAATTTCGCGCGACTTTCTGGGCAATCCCCATCATCTGTTCCCGCTTGGGATGGACTCTGCATCACTGACTGCAATGGTTAGGATCTACGATCGTAAACCATGGAATGACCTGATCAAGCTCGATTATGACATAGCAGGAACTGCGAGACTCCAAGTTTCACTCGAACAGGCCTTAGCATTCAGGCTGGCTTAGACGTCGAGGTTCTTGACCTCGAGTGCATGTTTTTCAATGAACTCGCGGCGTGGTTCGACGTCATCGCCCATAAGAGTGGCAAACAGGTCATTGGCGGCAGCAACATCATCAAGCCGCACTTGGAACAAAGTGCGGCGTGCCGGATCCATGGTGGTCTCCCAAAGTTGTTCTGCATCCATCTCACCCAACCCCTTGAACCGAGTGATCCTAATCCCTTTCTCACCAATCTTTCGTACCGTCGGGACCAAAGCCCGCAGATCTAACAGAGGATAGGTCTCGCCATCGCGGTTGAGAAAAAACCGCGGGGGCGGATCATCACCGGTGACTTCATGGGGAAGCAAGACATCGGCTCGGAGCCCGAAATTCATCACGGAGCCGAACCAGGTGCTTATTAAGCATCTTGACTTCGTGCAGTTCGACCTCCCGCACGCGACGACTTGGTGAAGACGGTCGGAGTAGTCAGCAGCATCGTCGCGGATGCGGCAATTCCGTAACTGCCGAATCCGGCCGGAAGCCAGATTCGCAGTCTCAAGCTCGACATCCACGGCAAGTTGTGCGCCGCAAAATATTCCAGACGTTCTTTTTCGCTATAAAACCGCTCTTCCGTTCCGTCATGTTCGACCAAAAACAAGGGAAGCAAACCATCGCGAGGATCAGGATTTGGCGGAATCATTAGGCTTAGGCTCATAGGCCATTGCCAAAAAGTCACGGAGAGAACGGTTACGGCGGCCAAAGGCTCGCAGTCCTTGTTCAATGCCGACAACCAGTTCGAGCAGGCTCTTGAGTTGGTCGCCGGTGATTTCATCGCTGCATGACCCTCGGTCATCGGCTCGTCGCAACGAGGCACCAGCCAAACCAGTCTCGATCAATGTTGCCTGCATTTCATCTTCTGTGTGAAGATATCGTCGCTCCTTTTTGCCGCTTGTGATCATATAGAGGGGAGGCTGAGCGACGTAAAGGTGCCCTTCGGCCACGAGCTTGGGCATTTGCCGGTAGAAGAAAGTCATCAAGAGCGTCCGGATGTGAGAACCGTCGACATCGGCATCGCTCATCATCACTATCTTGCCGTACCGCCGCTTGGCAGGATCTTCTTCCTCACCGATGCCACTGCCGACAGCAGTGATGATGTTACGAACCTCCTCATTGCTCAAAACGCGGTCGAGCCGTGCCCGTTCCACGTTCAGGATCTTACCACGCAATGGAAGGATTGCTTGAAAAACCCGGTCGCGGCCCCCTTCGGCCGTACCACCAGCTGAGTCTCCCTCGACCAGAAAGAGCTCGCTGGAATCTTGGTCACGAGTGGTACAGTCCATCAGCTTGCCCGGCAATCCACCACTGGAAAGAACCCCCTTTCTGTTGCGGACAAGCTCGCGAGCTTTACGGGCTGCCTCGCGGGCCTCAGCCGCCAGTTGTGCCTTGGCCACGATCTTCTTGCCTACGGCTGGGTTGTTCTCGAGGAACTCGGCCAACCGCTCGCTGACGACCCTTGCAGTGATCCCCTCCACATCGCTGTTGGCCAGCTTGATCTTGGTTTGGCTTTCGAACTGGGGGTCTGGCACATGGACGCTGATGATTGCCGTGAGCCCTTCCTTGAAGTCCTCGCCGGTGATCGTCAAGTCTTTCGTCTTGGCCGGGGCTGCGGTCTTGCCGTACTGGTTCAGCGTACGAGTCAAAGCGGCACGGAACCCAGTTAAGTGAGTGCCCCCTTCGATTGTGTTGATGTTGTTGCAATACGATACGACCATTTCGCTGATTGAATCGTTGTACTGCAAAGCGACTTCGACTGCAACAGCACGTTCGTCGTCACGCCCGAAGAAGATGATCGGCGGATGTAAAACCGTCTGAGCACGATTCAAATAAGCCACAAACTCGCTCAAGCCCACAGTCGAGAAGAACTCAACGTCCGCGGCTCGTGGCCACGTTCATCGGTTAGCCGGATCCGGACTCCCTTGTTGAGGAAGGCCAGTTCGCGGAGCCGCTTCTCCAATACGTCGCATCGAATGATAATCCAGGGAAAATCTCGGCATCAGGCAGAAAGCGAATCTTCGTTCCGGTGTTTTGGTGAGCCCTTGGGACTGACCGGTCCCTGCAGGCTCCCCTTTCTCGATATTCTTGCCGCCACATTTGTCCATCACGCCGAACTTCGGCCTCCAACCATTCTGAAAGCGCATTTACCGCTGTCACCCCTACGCCATGCAATCCACCGGAGACTTTGTAAGTTCGATGGTCAAATTTGCCCCCAGCGTGAACCTTCGTCATTACCACTTCCAATGCACTCTTACCACTGTCAGCATGAATGTCGACCGGAATTCCTCGTCCGTCGTCGGCCACCGAGATCGATCCATCCGTGTGATAACGTAACTGAATGTTCCGACAGTAGCCGGCCATCGCTTCATCGATCGAATTGTCGACGACTTCGTTCACCAAATGATGCAGTCCATGCGTGTTGTGTCTCCGATATACATTGCCGGGCGCAGCCGAATCGCCTCAATCCCCTCGAGCACCCGGATGCTTGCTCCAGTGTAGTCCGACAAGGCCGCTGGATCGGTCGCGTCAGCGTGATCTTCCTGACCATTGCCCAGCTGTTCATTGGACTCGAGATTCAAGGGCCCCGAGGTCGAAGCCTCAGCGGGGCAGTCCTCGGTTTTGCTTAAATCCACTATCACGGGTTCACCTCAATCGTTGATCTCGTCTCATGCCAAACGTCGGGCGGGATACCGCGCGGCAAGGCGGAAGAGACAGTCTTGCTTGCCGAAGATCGATACGAGGGCCGGCTCCGCCGACCGAATACTCGCACGAAAGGATCTCGTCTCGAGGAGGACCACATCGGCCCGTTGCGCTTACCCGCCGGGCATTGTATCCAGCACCACCGTACCGACCCGAAATCGGATGTCGTGGATCGTCGTCGCTGGTGCGCTCGACCGTAATGCCGACAGCAATGCGGGCTTGTGGAACGCCGACAGCTCTTCCAAAAGCGTCGAGTTTGCGACAGTCACGTTCAGTACCCCACGCCGCACTTCACCTAGCCGTGTCTGGCGGCAGTATGGCTCACCTACCGCCTTATTCCAGGCATCCTCCAACTCTTGCCGGGCACGCAGTCGGCCGTATCCCCGCACGGTAAACAGTTCGCCCAGAATATCGGAAAGCGGTCTGGGGCCACGACGGCTCGGGTTTGACATGCTCCCTCAATCAAACTGGAACCAAATCAAGAATCCATTCAATCCCAATGAGTAGGTCAACCCCGCTCGCGCGTCAGAGGCATGACCACGTAGGTGTAGCGGTCGTCGGTCTTGAACACCGCGGCGTTCTTGGAGTCGATCAACTCGGCGGTGATCGGCTGTCGTATCGTCCAGGGTCTTGAGTGCGTCGACCAAATAGCGAGGATCGAAAGTGATCTCGACGGCCTTGCCGTCATAGGCAATGGGCAACTCGACGTGCGAGCTACCAACATCCGCGGACTGGCTGATCAGCCGTAACACTCCCGGGCCGAACTGGAAGTCGACACCGCGGCTCTCCTCACTGGTTACGATCGAGGCCTGCTCGACGGCCATCCGCAACGATCCAGCCTCCAGGGGAATCCTGACCTCGACGTTGGCCGGGAAGACGTCCTGATAACGAGGGAACCGTCCCTCGACCAACCGGCTATAGATCACCGCACTTTCGGTCCGCATCAGCACGGCGGTCCCCGATTGGATAGTCAAGTGTACCGGAGGATCGTCGTCGGCCAAATTGCGTTCGATCAGCTTGAGGGCCTTGACCGGGATTACAGGGAAGCCGGCGGGGGTCGGCGGATCGTTCTCGGCGTCGGCCGAGGCCGACATCCGCGCCAGCCGTCGACCGTCAGTGCCGACCATCGCGATCGACTCAGCCGTCAACTCCACCAGAACGCCCCCCAAGGCGTAACGGGTACTCTCAACGTCCGTCGCGAAGATTGTCCGGCGGATCAACTTCTTCAGATCGGCGGCAGCCACCACATGATAGCTTGTTGCGGCAAAATCGGGAACCTCGGGAAACAGATTCGCATCCTCGACTGGCAGCGTAAATTCCGAATGCAAACCCCGAACAACCAGGCGCTCGTCGTTGGTCTCGATCGTCAGCTCGGATGTCAGTACTCGTCCGTAAAATCGACCCGATCTGCGCCGTCGGCAAGATCACCGAACCTGGCTGCTCGACTTTGACGCCCAGCACCCGGTGGCGAATCCCAACCTCCAGGTCCGTTCCCATAAGTACCGAGCCCTCATCGGCTTCGGCGATGAGCTTGACGTTCTGGAGGATCGGCTTGGGGCTCCGGGCTGGAACAACCCCGCTGACCATCCCGAACGCCGTGAGCAATGCCTCACGGTTGCACAAGGCCCTCATTCGAATCCTTTGATTTCGATCTGCTCCCGGCGCGGCGGTCGGGAGAAATGCACGGCCGGTTACTTCGCTGTGTTTCATCCGCTCCCAGCACAAAAGGCCGGGAAAACACCGCAGCCTATTCGCCTTTTCGGCGGAAGTCAGGCTTGGCCGATTCGCTGGTTTTGAGCGAGTCGGTTCAATTCAGTTTTTGAATGCGGCAATAGTTTTCATGATGCTGAAACTAGGATCATCCGGCTCGATCTCAGGTCTTTTACATTAAGACTGAGCTCTCTTATTACCGCATTCATCGTAGAGCAAGCGTACCGCCGTTGGTAACTCACGGCAACGCTCGAACAAGCTCATGATACCAAAGACCTTAACCGGGTACAACGTCCCTTGGTCGCCATGGGAAAACTTGTGGGTAAGCCTGTTGATGGTTTCGTTACCGGCGGATTGCCTGAACTAGGTTCAGGTATTAGGTGTGCTTGTCGCTGTTGACCGAGCCAGTTCGTCGCACACTCCGTCACCAGATTATCCACAGGTTATCCCCTATGTCCCGTTGATCGATTGTCATTGTCGAGTGACGTTGACATCGACAGTCGGTTGACGCATGATCCTCAGCCTTCGGGCCATTGATGATGCCTCCGCGTGATGACTTGATCTTCATCAAGAATAAGGCTCGATCCATATGGTTGGGATCAAGGAGGGTCCGCCGCGATGCCTGGCGATCGTCTAGGTGGCATGAGGCTCATTTACCTGGTGGTTTTGTCGGCCATGGCACTTTTACCAGGGCTGGGCAATGCGAGCCGTTTGACCTACCACGAGGCATTCGTGGCGCAGGGGAGCGCGGGAGATCCTTGATTCGGGAAACTGGGGATATCCGACAATCGGCGGCTTGCCATGGCTCGAGAAACCCCCATTGCCGTGGTGGCTAGTGGCCGCCCTGGGCTATTCCACCGGCGGGGTGAACGAAACTGTGGCGCGATTTCCCTCGGCCTTGGCTGCCGTAAGCCTGATCCTGGGCGTCGCGATGTTGGCTGCTCGTCATTACGGGCCTCATATCGGTCTCTTGGCTGGCTCTGTTCAGGCGACAACTGCCTGGACCGTGATGCGCGGCCGATTGGCCGAGGCCGATATTCTGCTAGCATGCCTGGTTACGTGGACGATCGTTGCCTTTGACCGAGTCCTTCCCAATGCGGCCGTCCAGTCTGGGGGAAGTTCTGGTGATGCGGCCAAGGGGTGGCGGCTTTGGCGCTGGGCGTTCTTGGTGTTGTTGGGTGTAACGGCTCTCGTGAAGGGAATCGGTTTTGGCGCGGTACTGATTCTGTTGGTCGTGGCCGGCGTGTTGCTCTGGCAACGCGACTTGGTTTCACTTCGTCGGTTATATCTCCCGGCGGGCTGGGCATTGGCGATATTCATCGCTTTGTCGTGGCCGCTTTTCATGGTGGCGAAGCATGGTTACGGTGCTCTATCTCTGTGGACGATGCATGTATCGGACCGCTTGATCCGTCACCAAGGCCCTGGTCCATTTGCTGGTGAGCCGTGGTGGGAATATGTGCCGGGATTATTGACCCAGGCGCCTCCCGTGGACGCCGCTGGCCCTGATCGGCGCATGGCAATCACTCGTTCGGGCTTCAAAGTGCAGCGACGGCACGAGGCATCGGGTGAGTACCGCAATACCGGCCATGGTAGTGGTTGGCGACCGTCTGCTCTGTGTCTGGGCGTTAGTCCCTCTGGGTTTACTGGCGCTGCGCCGATCAAGAACGCTCATTATGCCATTTCGGTGCAAGTCCCGTGGTCAATCTGGGCGGCCCTTACCCTGGCAAGCCTTGGGCAGTCGCCTTCGGCATGGGGGTTATCACTATGATGTGTTGGTTCGGGCAGGGTGCGCGGGCTTCACGGCACTGGCTTTGAGTTATGGACTGGGTCTTTGGCTTCTGGGTCCATGGCTTGATCGTCGGGGCGTAGAGTGGGCCTTTTACGAAATGGCCGGTCGTCAGGTTCCCGCCAGGATGCCCTTGACTTTGCTCTACGACGACTGGGACCGCAACCCGTACGCAAGCCCGTTTGGACTGATCCCGCATGACTTGGCGGTCCGGCTCTTCTATCTGGGTCGGGCAGCGTGTTGGCATGCAGGCGATACCTCGCTGTTGGCTCATGACCACGCTACGGGCGCATCTTTGCGAGCCAGGGCACATTGGGTCGCAGTTCAGTCGCCGACGGATATTCAGGACACACGATTGTTAGCTGTGATCGGCCGCGATCGCGACCTGCCATCCCTGGAGCAACTCGGTCACGTAGAGGTTATCGCTCGCGGGCCAAGCCTTCGCCGCGACCGTACATACACTCTATTCCGCGTTACGCGTGGGTCAGCGGAGGTTCGTTCCGCCGGTCGGGTGCAAACGCGGGAGATACGCTGACGCATGCCTGCCCTGTAGGATCTACACACCCACGCCCGAAACTCTTGGCCATTCGAGTGCTCCGCGGTACGATCGCTTGCATGGAACCCATTGCCTATGACTTGATCGTGATTGGATCGGGGCCAGCGGGCGAGAGCGGCGCGGCGGCGGCATCGCTTTTCGGTAAGCGAGTGGCCATGATCGAGAAAAGCCCACTGGTTGGCGGTGCCTCGACCAACACCGGGACTCTGCCAAGCAAGACCCTGCGCGAGACGGCGCTGGCAATCTCGGGACTGCGGGCCCGTGACCTCTACGGCGTTGATCTCTCACTCCGCCGTGAGGCAACCGTGGCCGATTTCATGTTTCATGAGCGGCGAGTCACGGCCAGCGAGCGCAAGCGCGTCGAGCGGAGCCTTGCCCGCTATGGCGTGGTGCTGTACCGCGGCATGGCCTCATTCGTCGATCCAAACACGATCCAGGTCGCTCCCCTCGGTAACTGACGAGGCAGGAAGCACGACCGTCGAGTTCCGACCATGCGACCGACGCTGAAGGAACCGGCACGGTCCTGCTGAGGGGAGAGCGGATCTTGATTGCCTCTGGCTCGTCGCCCGTTCAGCCCCCTGGCTTCGCCTTCAAACACCCCCGAATACTCGACTCAGACGAGATCCTCCAGCTCGATCGACTCCCCCGGTCACTGGCCGTTGTCGGTGCGGGAGTCATCGGTAGCGAGTATGCCTGCACGTTCGCCGCCTTGGGCACCGGCGTCTGGGTCATCGATGGTCGCGACGAGCTGATGCCATTCCTTGATCGAGAGGTCTCGCATGCATTGGCCGACGCGATGAATCGGCAAGCTAGGTATCGAGTTTCTCTGGAAGAATCCGCGTCACTGCTTGCACAGCTCAGACTATTGGTGACATTACCCTTGAGTTTGACACCGGCGGTCGGCTTTGCGTTGATGCCGTACTTGTGGCAGCGGGTCGAGCCAGCAACACCGCCGCCTTGAACCTCAGTGCCGCGGGGGTAGAGCTTGGCCCCAAAGGCCGTTTGACCGTCGATACCCACTATCGCACCAGTGTTTCGCACATCTACGCGGCGGGCGACGTGATCGGTTTCCCGCACTCGCGTCCACCAGCATGGAACAGGCCCGCGTGGCCATGTGCCATGCCTTTGGGCGAGGGGTACAAGACCGCGCTCGCCCCACTCCTGCCCACCGGCATCTATACGATACCTGAAGTCAGCATGATTGGCTCCACGGAGGAACAGCTTAAGTCGCAAGGGGTCGATTACGTGGTCGGACGTGCCTCGTATGGCCAGTGTGCCCGCGGCGAGATCATCGGCGATCAGACTGGTTTTCTCAAGCTGCTGTTCCGCCGCGATGACTTGAAGCTATCTGGGCGTGCACGTCATCGGCGAGCTGGCCTCGGAGGTCGTGCATGTCGGTGTGGTGGCCATGTTGTCCGACAGTACCGCCGAGTTGTTCAACCGCTCTTGTTTCAACTTCCCCACACTGGGCGACCTGTACAAGATCGCCACCTATGATGCCATGATCAAGCGTATTGTGACAACCTGACCTTGCGCAATGCCCAGAATGAAGCGGTTGCGATTTCCAGGCGGCCACCTTATTGTGAGGAAGGTCGTTTGTTGAAGAAACGTTGAAACCCACCGCGCGGCCGGCGCATGCAACCCTGCGACCTGACTCGGGCAACCGTCGTATCGGGCTAACCCCCCAAATGCCGAGGAGCCCTCATCTTACACCTGTGCGGATTAATTTAAAGGAGCTGATGTGCCATGACTCATGACCTCGATCGCGCCGGGATGCCCAGGGCAATACTTGCTTTGCTGGTGATGGGAGGAATGCTTGCCGTGGCCACTGTACCTGGCCCCATCAATGCCCAGGAAAAACCAAAGACCGAGGCCAAGGTCGAAAAGAAGGCCGACACGAAGCCCCAAGCCAAGGTCGAAAAGAAAGCCGACACGAAGCCCCAAGCCAAGGTCGAAAAGAAAGCCGACACGAAGCCCCAAGCCAAGGTCGAAAAGAAAGCCGACGCCAAGCCGCAACCCAAGCCTGAGAAGAAGGCCGATGTAAAGCCAGCTCCGACTCCCGCTCCCCCTCCAGCAAACCCCAACGATCCAGCCAAGCTCAAGGAGCAGATCACGGCGTTGCAAAAGGAAGTGGCCACGCTGAAGCTCAAGGTCGCGACGCTGGAGCTCGAAAAGCTGGGTGCCATGGTCACCGTCGACAAAGCAAAGGATGGCAAGGAGACGGCGACAGTCAACATCCTCAAGAAGTGGTCGGGCGATAAGGACTCGCTGCAGCTCTTGAAGAACGTGCCCAATCTTGCAAGTTGTCTACATCGACAACGGCCAAGTCAACGACGCGGCCATCGCCCCGCTCAAGGACCTATCCGGCTTGAGTGCGCTCACCCTGATGAGCCCTCAGTTCACCGACGCGGGTCTCGATCATCTCAAGGGGCTGACCAATCTGACGATGCTGTTCCTGACCAGCTCCAAGGTTGGCGACAAAGGCCTGCCAAGCCTCAAGGGGCTCAAAAACCTGCAGGTCTTGGCCCTGAGCCGCACCGCGGTAACCGACGCAGGCCTTGATTCTCTCAAAGATATGAAGAGCCTTAAGTCTGTTTATTTGATCGGTACCAAGGTGACCCCGCAGGCCGTCGAAAAGCTCAAGAAAACACTGCCCGGAGTCGCGGTGTACAGGTAAAAATTTTTGTGCCTTTCATCGGGCCGGTCCCAGCTGGTGGTTCAGACCTTTTTAAGCGAATTCGGAAGATCGATCCCCCAGGCCAAAAATATGGCGCACGAAATCGAGGACAGGATGGGAGTGGTCATGGTCGTAATGGGGCTCGGTGACCGCCGAGCGAACCGCCGCCCTGGGATGGTGGAGGAACTGGTTTTGCAACCGTGCCGCCATATGCGCGATTGCCTCGCGGTCGGCTTCGGTCAGGTTGGTCGGGAGGCGAACAGGACGCCTAGCTCACGCTGGCGGATCTGGTCGGCGTGGTTGCCCAGTTGCTGAAGAAGTAGGCCGGCGTCACGCTGGTGCCGTAGCTTCGCGTAACAGTCCGCCGTTTCGCGCTCGATGATCACCAGTGCGGGGTCGATCCCTTTTTGCCGCTGCAGCCGGTTCTGCTCAGCCTGGGCTCGCAGGTCGTCGACGTGGTAGAGCGTGACCTGATCAAGGTCGCCGATTCGCGGGTCAAAGTCGCGTGGAATCGCGATATCCAGAATCAACGCCAGCCGATTTCGCCGCGCTCGCTGGACTCGGACGTACTGCTCGAGCGTGACGACCGGCTCCGTGGCGGCCGTGGTGCTGATGACCAGGTCGGCCTCGATCAGCGCTTGGCCAAGCCGCTCGAACGGCACGGCTCGGCCACTCCAGCGGGCCGCGACTCGCGTGGCTCGCTCAGGGTTACGGTTGGTGACCAGGATTTTGCCCGGATTCAGCCCCTTCAAATGCTGCAACGTCAGCTCGCCCATCTTGCCGGCACCGATCACCAGCACCGTCTTGTCGGCGAAGGAGTCGAAGACCTCCTTGGCGAGATCGACGGCAACGCTGGCAACCGACAGCTTGCCCTGATCCATGCCGGTCCGTTCCCGGACCAGCTTGCCGACGCGCAGCGCCGACTGAAACACGGTGTGGAAGATCGGGCCAACGGTCTTCCGTTCGACAGCCGCGTTATAGGCATCGCGTACCTGGCCCAGGATCTGTCCTTCGCCCAGGACCAGGCTCTCGAGGCTGGCCGCTACCCGGAACAGATGGCCGATGGCCCCTTCATCGTGATAAGCTGACCAGGTGCGCGGCAAACGTCTCGGCTTTGATTCCGTGGAACCTGGCCAGGACATCAGTCAGGGCGTCTGTCTCCGGCACCTGCTCTGGCGTGCCTGCGACGTAGAGCTCGACGCGGTTGCAAGTCGACAGAATCACGCACTCGTTGCCGGGGAAGGTGCTGAGTCACGAGGTCGAGTCCGGCGTCGAATTTTGTCCCGTCAAAGGCGAGCGCCTCGCGGACTGAGGCGGGCGCGGACCGGTAGTCGACCCCCAGAGCCAGCAGTCTCACGGTGTCTTCATCCTCTCCACGGTCGTGGTCCTGGGTGTACCATGGGCCGTGGGCAATCGCAGCGCCTCAACACCGACCCAGGTGAAGACCAAGAAGGCAAACGCCACGATCGTCAGGATCATCACACTCTTACCACGCATCGCCGGCCGGAACCGCGCGTGGAGCAAGACCGCGAAGACCAGCCACATCAAGAGAGCGCTCAATACCTTGGGATCGGTCCACCGGAGTGTGTGCACCGTCGTGGCCGTGGCTCCCTCGTAGCGAGCCGCCACGCTCAGGACCACGCCGATCAAGAGTCCAAAGGTCAGGAGTGGGAAGGCGATCGTGATGGCCCCTCGATTGATCCGCTCGGACTGCTCGAGGCTGGGCAGTGCCAGGCCAATCCGGGACGGCCGCTTGGCCTTGAGTCGTCGCATCTGGACCAGGTACATCAGCCCGGCGAAGAACGCCACGCACGTGAAAACCGCGCCCCCAAGCAAAAAAACGCCGTGCACGGTCCCCCAGAACGCAAACATGCCTCCCCATTCGAGCCAGTCTGATTGACGCGGCGCGAACCAGCCCGCGACGATCACCAGGCCCAGTACCAAGGGCAGCACGAACATCCCCGCTGCGACTGGCTTGGGCGAGCGCACCATCAGGTATAGCCCGATCAGGGCGACGATCCACGAGAGCACCATGAGCGACTCGAACGGCGTCGTGACCAGCACCATCGGGCTCTTGAACGCCAGGTTGGCCAGGAACGCCGTCTGCACCAACCAGCCCAGCGCCATCAATCCGGCCGCCACGTACCAGCGCACCGAGCTGCGGACGAAGAACCGCGCCAGCTCGGCCAAAAGAGCCAGGCCGTACGTTCCCGCGAAACAGAGAACCGACAACCGATCGATCACGTCGACGCTCCCGACGACGCTTCCCTTGGCTGGGTAAAGCCCTCGATCACGACCCTGCTTATTGTAAGGAGAGAGGGCGACGAAGCCCAGCCCAGCCGTTTTCGCCTGACGTCGACAACCGACCAGCGTCAAAATGTTCTATGGTATTTGATCAGGGAAGCCTGCTGTGTCACTTCCCGAGAATAGGAGCTTCATGGCTCGCTGGTGGATTGCGCAAGCAGGGTTGTTTCTCACGGTCTTCGCAACGGTCGCACTCTCGGGCCCTGGGCGAATCGACATTGTCGATGGCCAGACCCGTTACGAAGTTGCCCGCAGCCTGATTGAGCATGGCGACCTGGTCATTCGAGCCCCCAATGTCTGGTATGCCGTGTTTCCGGGTCGCGATGGCCAGCGCTACACCAAGTACCGCTTTCCGCAGTCTGCCTTAGGCGTGATTGCCATCCTGACGGCTGATTATTCCGGCCCGGTGAATGAAGGGCGCCGGCATTTTTATTTCACAATGATCAGCGCTGTTGCGAGCGCTGCCCTGGCTGTTACCTATGCAGGCTTTTTTCGACATCTGGGTCATGGACCGCAAGCGTCTCTGCTATGGGCCGCTGGCGGCGTCTTCTGTACGCCAAGCTGGTTCTATGGAACCAGCACCTTTGACGACATCTTGGGATCGACGGCAGTGGTTCTCGCGGTAGCGACGGCCCTGGCAAGTCGACGACATCATCCTTGGGCCGGCGCAATTGTTGCTGGGCTCGCAATAGGTTTTGCCTTCAACTGCAAAGAGCCGCTAGGCATTTTTGTCTTACCGGTACTCGCCGCAATTTACGACCCCGATCTCGGTTGGCGATTGCAGTGGCGTCTTACTTTCCGTAGGTGTTCGCGGCAATTTCCCGGCATTTTCCAGCGGGCCGGGCAACTGGCTACTCCAGCCCGTAGGTCCGCGGGTCTAGGCCCAGGAGACGAATGATCGAACGTTGCGTCTTGGTTAGCTTGGTCACCATCACCTGGGGCTCCCCCTCACCGACTCGAACTTCGTGCCGTTGGATCGACGAGAATACCTCGATCAATCGGTGTGTCGTCGGACGCGCGCACTGCCGAGCCTCTGGGTATAACGGCAACGTCTCCTCACCAGTCCGCGCCATGGCCTGGCGCAACTCCCGCTCCAGCAGTGTCTGCACCAGTAAGGAGAAAAAGTACGCCGCCAGCAATCCCTGAATCCGCGACACATTCTTCAAGAACACGGGAGCCACAGCGAAGTCGGTCTTGAATTGGGAGAACCGCTTTTCCAACAGCGGTTGGCGTTTGTACGCCCGCAGCACTTCGGTGGCACTCAGCTTGCGGTCATTCGTCAACAGCGGGAATACGCCATCCTCCCGCTCGGCTTCCGAGATCGCCTCCAGGTTCAGCTTCCACGTCAACGTGAACCGCGATCGGGTCTCCTTCAAATACGGGGTTTGCTCGTTTGGTCGGCCTCGTGTTGCCTGGCGGAACGTCTCTTCCTCTCGTTCCTCGATTTCAACCAGCAGCCAGGAACTCGCCTCGGCCTCCGACAAGACCTCCCCCAGCGACTGTTCCACCTTGGACCGCTCGCGAAACCGGGTGCGCGGACCTTGGAGGCGTTCCCGCAAGTCGCTCAGCGCTTCGGTCGCCCCCTGGATCAACCGTGCCCGTCGTGATTTATCCTGCTCGGCCTTACGAGTACTGCGATACCAGAGCAAACGATAGCCTTGGGAATGAACATGGTCGTCACCGCAGGCGAACAACTCGTCGACGATGTGGCCTTGGTCATTGGTCAGCGCATACAGGAGCGTCCACTTCAGGACCGAGGGCTCTGTGCGGAGGCGCTGACGGAAGGCGATGTCCTCGCTTCGACCGCGTGGCAATACGGTAACGAACCGGCCGCCTCGGGTGGCGATGTGGCTCAGGTTCTCGCTGCTGGCCAGCTTGCAGTCGGCCACGTAGAGGAAGTCGGCTTGACCGATCAGCTCGTAAAGCAAATCCCAGGTGCCGATGTGGGTATCATCGTCGACCGTGTTGCCGCTTTCGCTGGAGAAATAGATCGGCACGTTGCCGTCACTGGTGACCGTCAAGATGTAGAGCAGTTGCTTGAGATCGGGCCGCCGCGCTTTGCTATGTCCCCAGGTGATGGCGTGTGTCGGTCGTCCCCGTTGTTCGCTTTCCAGGCCGGCCTCGTCGTAGGCGCCGTAGAACGAGACGGTGGTCGAATCGTTGTGCAACTCATCGAGACTGATGGCGAATTCCTGAATGACATGGCGGACGACGGCCATGATCAAGGTGGGCCCGATCCCCTCGAACATGCGATCGAGAGAGCGCCCGAGGCGGTCGTCGTGCAATCGGCTTAGGTCCTGCTCGCGAAGGCCGAGGAGGTCGGGGGGGAAGAGGGCCGCCCACTCGCCGACGCCATAGATCGGCTCGCGGGCCATGAGGAGATTGACGAAGAGTACGAGCAAGGCGGTCACGGTCGGGAGTTCGGTCCGTGAGTCGTCTCTTGGGAGATGTTCGCTGAGAATGCGCCGCAACTGCATCCGCTCGATGATTCGCTTGAGCAGGGGGAGGGCCCCGACGTCATAAGAACGGAGTTGGAGGCCGTCGGCCTGAGCGTGTTTACCCGGGACGACTTGGCGTTTGGGGCGGCGTGGCGCGGGAGACGAGCGATCGGGGCCGGGTTTCTGTTCGGGCATTGCGGATCACCCCCAAGGATAGCCAGAGGAAATCGGCGGACATGTGACCAGGGGACCAAGAGGGGTGAGGGATCGTCAAGATGGAAAAAAGTTGCAGAGATTATGTTATTGGAGTTATGACAATGGCTTTTGACGTAAGTTGGGTCGAACTCGACTTACGTCAAAAGCATAAAACTTGGCTTAAATGAAAAGCGCGGGGGCGGCGGGGTCCAACCCCTTGTCGAACGGCGCGACGTTGCGAAAACTTGCTGAGGGAAGCGAGTTCTTTGGCAATCCGGAAGTCAGAGTCGAGAGCTGGCGGCAGCAGCGGTTAGGGCCGGCGTGGCGATACGGCATGACCGGCTCTGGCGCCCGGCGCGTTGAGGCAAGGGATCCATCAGGTTGATGGGTTAACCGGTGTGATCGGGCCCGAGGGACTTGGCTCCCACCCCCCGCGCCAGCCAGCGCGGCGGGGAAACGAGATTTCGGATAAGAGATATCCGGCTCGAACGACCTCGATCCCAGAGCACGCACCAGCCAGCGACGCTTTGGGTGGGAGCTGACCGCGTCCGAGGAACCTGGCTCCCACGCCACGCGTCAGCCAACCGCGGATAATCGCGGGAAATTGTCGCCGCCACCTACGGAATATAA
>CAWFAF010000085.1:0-26804 GCA_963813575.1 uncultured Planctomycetaceae bacterium | reverse complement strand
CACCTACTCAGGGCCTACGCATCACAATGGGGGATCTGGGATAGATGGTGATTCTTGTTTTCTGGTCAAACCCAAGCTTTTGGATTAGATGTTCGCAGCTTTTCGATAGTATTGTGGCGAATACAGTGTCTTATAATTAGTATACATCATATCATTACTATTTAGTTTCCGTCAAAAACCCTCAAAAACACAGGAAAAAGTGGTGCGTAAGCCCTGACCTACTGCCCCGGTTTTTGGTCGGTTGACGGTGGAAGATAAAACCGGTTATCTTCCGTCGTCAGGACTTCCGCGGGTAGGGGACATTCCACCGCGCTCCCATTGCCGTCTCCTTGGCCCAATCCTCGGTGAAGATCAGGTGGTAGATCTTGTTCCGCACAACGAGACGGCCGTGATCGTCGCGTTCACGATTCCCGTGAGCTTGAGCTGGATGTGCACGGGTGTCATCCGGTCGAGCTCTTGCTGGCCCGCCAGATGCGGCGATAAAGCGACAGAGTAGTAGTCAGATCGTCCACGCGCCCACTTTTCGAAGAACCGCAATGCGGTCTCGAAATGCTCATCTGATCTTAAATTATCAATTTTCATGTATTGTTTCTCGACTATTCTATCCACGTCCTCAACCGTCGACGCCCCCTCCTTAACCAATTCGTCGCACAGCTTAATGGTCAAGTAGGGATGCCCACCGGTCCAGAGCAGGACTCTGTGCACCAGTGCCGCCCCCGTTTGAGGTTTGTTCGAGACCGCTCGAAGGATGGGGCTGAGATCGTCACGTGCGGGGTCGAAATCGCGTAGCTCGATCATCCGGCCGATATTGTAGGGCGTGGTGCGTGGGTTCTTAATCAGCTCGTTCGGCGTCGCCACGCCGACCAGGCAGAAGGCAATGTGCTTGAAGGCTGGCTCCTCCGGCCGCTCGTTGTACATGGCACGGATTGCGACGAAGAAATCATCGGTGTAAGGGAGCTTCAGCGTGGCGTCGATCTCGTCGAGGAAGATCACGACGGGCCCGTTGTCTCTGGCGGCGACCTCGGTGCGGAAGAACTCGATCAGGCGCTGGTTGATCGTGGCCAGCGGACAGTTGTTCCACCACGCGGTCACGTCAAGGGCCAGTCGCAAATGCGCGGATCCGTTGGAGCAGACCGCGATACCAAATGTCGGGGTTCTCGGGCGATCCTGAGGTACCCCGCCAGATCGATCGAGGCGGTCCTCACCCCCTTCTTGGACAGGTACTCCTTTGTGCGGTGCAGCAGGCTCGACTTACCCATCTGGCGCGAGCAGAGGACGTTGCAATACTCGCCCCGCTCCAGAAGGTCGAACACCTCGTCGTCTGGAGGACGGACGATGTATCATCCCTGCGAATCGACCGTTCCCCCGACCTTCAGGCGCGGCGCGTGGGCTTGGCGCTGATGTCAGGTCCTTGAAGAAGCGGGTATGCAGCCCGTTGCTGACAGCGACCTTATCCTCCTCGCGGCGCACGTGCCCCGCAGCTTGGAGGCGGTCGAGTGCATCGTCGTTCGGGGAGGATGGTGAAGAGCGAGAGTATCCAGGTAGGTTACATGTGATTCACACACTGCTCCACCCTCAAGTTCCGGCCTCCCTCAGTATACATCGGTTACTCACCTAGCTTAAATGGCTTCACATTTCGTGGCGGGAGGACAGGCATCTTGCCGATGGGAACCGGAATATAGGCAGGTTGGTTTGTGAGGTGGCGGAGGAGATTCAAGAACCCATCTGATTCCGACAGGTCATAGTAGATGGCACCGCTTAGGATGGTTGGGATATAAACGTTGTCCCTTTTATCAAATAGGACCGGGAGGAACTTCTCATTCTGAAACTCTGATGTAAATAATGTTCTAGTAATTATCCCACCCTCCCATTTCACACCTTTGCCTCTGCCAAGTTCTTCCTCTCCTTCACATCGACGCCGGTACTTTTCAGTGCAAACGATCAACACGAAGTTGGCCCAACGAATTTGCCTTAGCATCCAATCCGGCAATCCTTCCGGCGGCATACCCCTGACGAATACATCGATACTCGTGTTAAATCCGTTCTCACGTTAAAGTGTTCGCTAGCCATACGACTCTCCCTTGGTGCTCGTCCGTGTCCCAAGCGTAGCTGATAAACACCTTGTTTTTCTGGATGCCGCTCGCGAGAACTTCGGTGTTTCGGGCAACTGTCCTTGGATTCTCATCCCTCTGGGACAACTCCTTATTTAATCCCAGATATTCCGCGATCAGCCCTGGGCTTAAAACTTGGTGGTAGATTTGGTTCCGCACGATGATCGCCCCCAGACGTCCGCGCTTCACGATGCCGGAGAGTATCAGCTGTAGGATTAGTGCGATCGTCGCCATCACGGCCGGATTGCGGCAGCTGAAGATCTCGCTGTAGAGCCGCACCAGAGCAGGCTTGTCCTCCACCAACGCTCTCAGAAACCTCAATATGCCCGGAAATGATCGCCGAGGTGCCTTCCGTCGAGGCTCAAGAAGGATTCGTCGAGGACGATGTGTTCGGTCTCGGCCGCCCTGATCTCGTTGATAACGCTGCACAGCTTCATGGTTAGGAATGGATGGCCGTCCGTCCAGCGCAGGATCTCCCGCACCAGCCTCTCCCCCGCCCTAGGGTTGCCCGCCGCCATCCCCACTGCCCTGTAGAGCGCCGACAGGTCATCCCGCTCCCCGTCAAAGTCGTGCAGCTCGATCATCCTGCCAATGACGTATGGCGTCACTTGGCGGTTCCTGATCATTTCGTGTGGCGCCGCCAACCCGCTCAGACAAAATGATATCCGTTCAAACTTGTTTTTGACAGTATACAGTAGCATCTTCTTACAGAACCGTGGGTTGCGCGATCACAAAGGCGGCGTGGCACCAGGCGCAGCATCCCCGCCCGGGGTCGTTGGCTCGACTTGTTGAACCGTCGGCGGCAGGGCCACACCGGCCGCTTGGAAGACCGCCCCGCATGTGCCTTCGACTTCGCTTCGCAGCGCGAATCGCTTCCCGTCTTGCTCCACATCGGTCATCACCAAGTTATCCAGGTCCAGGATGATGTTCCCCCATTCCAGGTCATGCCCCCGCTGCTCCAGCCGCGTCTCCAGTTCCTGACGCATCACCAGAGCCAGGAACGAGCAGAACACGTGGCCCAGGATCGTCGCATCGCACCGGTGATAGATCGGACGAGTCCCCAGCAGCGACTTGCACGAGCGGAACCACGCCTCGACCATCCACAGCCGCTTGTACTGGAGGGCTACCTCGGCGGTATCCAGCTCGGTGTTGGTCCGCAACACCCACTTGCCGTCGTAGCGGGCATCCTCGGCGATCTTGGCCTCGTCGATCTGGAAGCCGCCGGGCCCGGCCTGGCTGACATACCGGCGGTAGCCCTTGTTGCCAATCAAAGACTTGTCCCCCTGCCGTAACTGTTCTCGCAACGCGGCCACGATCGCCTCCCGATCGGCCGCGTCCTTGCGGGCCTCGTCCTGGTTGCGACAGACGACGTATCGCCGGCCCTCAACGTGGACCTCCTTGACATCCAAGGGTGAAGGCGCGTCACTCTCATCGCGCTTGGGATGCACGACCCGATACCGGCCGGCCCGGGAGAGCACCTCATCCCGGACTTCGCTCTGAGCCCGCATCCGGGCCCCCAGGATGTACTGCCACCCCCGCCGGTCCTGCTCCAACGCCTCAATCGTCTCCTTGCTGATCATGCCCCGATCGGCCACGATACAGATCCGGCCGATCCCGAACCGGGCTCGGAGGCGATCGGCCACGGGGATCAGCGTCGTCACGTCGGTCGTGTTGCCGGGCCACAGTTCGCAGCAGACCGGTCGGCCCTGCCCGTCCAGCACGGCCCCCACGATCATCTGCCGCAGGTCGGGCCGGTGGTCCTTACTGTAGCCCCGCTGCCCCAGGCTCTCGCCCCCCTGACCCTCGAAGTAGATGCTGGTGGTATCGAAGAAGACCAGCTGCAGCTCGCTGAAGAGGTCGCGTCGATGCTCGAAGAGCGCCTCTTCGATCCGGTCCTTGGTGCAGCGGGGAGCGAACGGTGTCGCGTCCTTCTGCTGGTCCTTGGGCAGCTCCTGCCCCAGCCAGGCCATGGCCCGGTAGAGGTGGTGGAGTTGCAGCGAATCGCAGCCCTCGATCCGATAGTATCGCCTCCACTTGTCGGCGGCCCGATCGCTGCCGGAGACGAACAGGCGATGCAGCACAGTCAGGAAGATCGCCCGCTCGACGTCGAACTCGAACCGGCGATGGGCCAGGAGTCGCTGGATGACTCGCTGGCAACCAGTCTGCTGCCAGAGCCGCTCGAAGATCAAAGCGGGGCCGATCCGTTGTGAGCGGATGACGGGGAGACGGCCCTGTGCGTGGGCGGAGAGGATCATGACCGAGTGGGCCAGGCGAGCCCCCGAGATCAGGAGGGCATCGAGTTGGCCGCTGTCGCGGAGCTGATCGAGCCGGCCCAGGGTGGCGACGACCCGTTGCCGGGAGCGACCGCCTTCCCAGCGGTTCTCGACGACCTGAAGGTAGGTGCGGGGCCCGGAGGACTTGGTGCGGAAGAACATGGGGACCTCCCATTTGGTCGGGACACCATGATTATGGGAGTTCTTCCTGTAATTTCAAGGGGCAAATCGCTCAAGACGTGGCACCATGTGTAGCAAGCACATACAGTTGCCGCTCCATCGCGAAAGGACTTACGGCGAGAACCGCCGGACTACTGTAAAAAACCTGTCAAACCTTGTTTCGGTGAGCCTCTCGTCGTACATCGTCTGGATCGCGACGAAGAAATCGTCGGTGTACGGGAGCTTGAGCGCAACATCGATCTCGTCGAGGAGAATGACAACAGGGAGTCCGGCCTTAGCGACCTCGTCCCGGAAAAAACGAATGAGGCGCTGGTTCGCGTCTCCTTTCGGCGAGCAAGCCACCATTCCATGCATTCCAGGGCCAAACCTAACTTCTCGGCGATCAGTTGGAGCAAATTTCCGTACCAAACGTCTGCATCGTCCGGCTCTCCCAGATATCCTGCAACGTTGACCAGGGCACACTTCACTCCCCCTTTGGTCAGCTCCAGCTGGGTGCGGAACAACAGGCTAGATTTCCCCATGTGCCGCGGCGCAAAGACGTTACAGTATTCCCTCGCGCCTAGAAGCCCGAGCACTTCATTGTCTGAAGGCCTAACTATGTATACATCTTTTAACGGGTTGACCATGCCCCCGACTTTGAGGCCCTTGGGTTTGGCTCTCATCGCACGCACCCGAAAAAGCGGGCGTAGAGACCGTTGGCGGGGATGACCACGCCGCGCTCTCGAAGGACTAGCCCGACGGACTGGAGGCGATAGAAGACTTCATCGTTCAGCGTAATCTCGTTCCGAATCACTGCCTTTAGGGTCGCGAGAAGGTCTTCTTCCGGGAACTGCCTGACCATGGCTTCGAGCGCCCGCAGGTGGTCGCCGAAAGGACCATCGGGCCGGTCGGCGTCATCCATCAACGTGGCGAAGTCGGCGCACACCGGGGCGTTCAGGTGGTAGTACGCCAGTCGCGTCAGGAAGGGATGGCCCTTCAACAGTTCCCGCAGGCGCTGGCCTGACCATCTGTCAGGAAGTCGTCGTAGCGGCGGTTCAGCTCTCGGCACTGCTTTATGTCAAAGGGGCTGAGCCTGACCTGCGTGCCGATGTTGAACGGTGAGCGGTGTACGTCGGCGATTAAGAGGTAGGGCTCGGTTGAAATGACCAGCGTCAACTCCAGCCGCGCCATTACGCGTTGGCCGGGATCGGTCCGCTGCTCTTGCCAGTAACGAAGCATCGAGAAGAAGTCCGACTGGTATGGCCGCCCGAGGACGCGGTCTGCCTCGTCAAAGGCGATCACGATGTTGTCGGGAACGGCCCTGAGAACGAAGTCTTGCACGAAGTCGCTCATGTCGCTCTGGCTGACGATTGTGGGGAACTGGCTCCCGGGTCTGAACCGCTTGAGCAAGAGCGTGGCGAGGGTTGTCAGAAAAGTCGGGTAGTCGGCTAGGTCCGGGTTGGCGAAGAGCGACAAGTCGATCAGAGCGGTCTTCTTCCCGGCGCGACGGCACTCGGCCAAGTAGCGTTGGAGGAGGGTGCTCTTGCCCAGTTGCCGTGGGGCCTTGATGATGACGGTCTCTTCTAGCCGGCGGGCAACCGCGCGGATCACGTAGTCGGAGGCACGCTCGATATAGAACGGGTCGTCCGGCTGCACCGCGCCGCCGGGCGCGGCGAGGTCGGAAAGATCGGCCATCGGCTTGGGGCGGCGGAAATCGTCCGAGGGGGCTGGACCGGCCGGCGCCGCCGCGCGGCGCGGGGGCCTCAGCCCGCCCGGCGACAACGTCAAGGATCTGCCGGAGGACACGCTCGGTGTCGCCTGGCGTCTGCCAGACCGTCCACTGGTCCGGGTTGACCCACGCCCCCAGCGCGTAGCCGAGCGGCCCATCGTAAGCGACCCGCACAGGTAGGAGCCGGGGCGCACCCCTCGGCCTTGCGCCGCTTGTGGGCGAGCCAGGCCTCCTCGCGCACCATCTCGCTGTGGACCGAGCGGGCGGAAAGCAACAGAACGAAGTAGTCGCTCTCGGCAACCTTCTCGGCGATCGTCGCGCACCCAGTCGGACCCCAGGGGGATCCCAGTGTCGATGAAGACCTCGTGCCCCGCCAGCCACAAGCCGTCCCTTAGCGCTCCGGCGATCGTTTGGTCGGGTTCGCCGTGGGTGTAGGAGATGAAGAGCTTGCGCAGCCCCGGGACGACGCTGGACGCACTCAGCGGGGATCGTTTAGAGCACTAGACCTGCTCATGCGGTCAACCACCACCCGCAACGGCTTCGTCGTGGAATCAGTGGGGCTCACCCAAGGGCGGCCAATCGCCTCCTCGATGTCTTTGGCCAGCTTGACCCAGATGGCCTCCTGGTCGGGTTTCCTCATCTTGGAGACAGGGTGAGCAGGGTCATTCACGGATATGAATTGAGCCAGGCTTGACGTCTCGGTGTACCGACAAGGCCCCAGGATCACCGGCATGATGATCAGGCCACGGGCTCGTTCGGCCGCGAGCAGCGGCGGCAACTCCTCGGTCGCGATGAAGTCGGAGGCGAGGAAATCGGCACTGACAAGCAGAACCGCCACCTTAGCCGTGGCAAGGGCGCCCTTAATCTCGTCCTTCCAGAGTTGGCCAGTTTTGAGGCGGGTGTCATCCCACGGGTCAATCAGATTGTCCCGTTCCAGGGGCTTTAGGTGGACCCGGAGTCGCTCTAATGCATCACGATTGCGATGGCTGTAACTAATAAAAATCTTATTTGCTTGGCGTTGTTCATGAGACATGACCACGCCCCTCAGGGCACCCTGATCCCAGATTGGCTCTGCCTGTCCGTTCCGGCCACTTTCACAATCGCTCGATTCGGGTATTTCTACTGTATCAGATTGGTGTGCGTCGGGTCTGCATCGTGGCCGATCGGGGCATGATGGCGTTCCGATAGCAACGGAGGAGTCAGATCGAGATCCGTTCGACGATGTTCCGCGTCACCTTGCGCCGCCGCCGGTCGTAGATCCGCGTCGTCCGCGGGTCGGAATGGCCGGCCAGGTACTGCACGTCCTCCAGCGGCACGTTCTGCTCCAGGAGATCGGTCACCGTCGTGACGCGGAACGAGTGCGGCGAGAAGTGCCCGGGCAGCCCCGCGCCCTTCAGCCGCCGCTTCATCATCCGGCAGATGTCGATCCCCGTCATCCCGTTCTTCGTGAGCGTCTTCGTCTTGAGGTACGCCGTGCGGAAGAGGCGACCTTCGGTGATCTCGGCCGCCTCAATATACTCCCGCAGGAACTGCTCCAGGTCGTGCCGCACCGGGATCTCGCGGGACTTGCCGCCTTTCTCGGAGAAGCGGAGCGAATACTGCGTCCCGTCGTGCTTGAAGCTCTTCAGGGTGAGCTTCGCGACGGCCCCGACGCGGGCGGCGGTGTAGACGAGTACCGCCAGGATGGCGCGGTCCCGGAGGCCCACCGGGTTTGAGACGTCGATTGATTTGAGCAGTGTGCGGACCTGCGCGCGGCCGATCTGCGGCGTCTTGCCCTCGACGACCGCGTAGCGCTCGGCCTTGACGGTCGCCGCCGGGTTGATGACGCAGGCGTGGCGATTGACGAGCCTGTCGAAGAACCGCCGGAGCGCCGCCAGGTGGAGCTTCTTGGTCGGGACGCTCAAGCTCCAGGGCCTGGAGGTACGCGCCGACGTCGCCGGGGGTGATCCGCGGCAGCTCGAGGCCGCGGCCCTCGACCCAGGCGAGGAACTTCTGGACGGCGTGCAGGTAGTTCTTGCGGGTGTGGGCGTTGGCGATCTCGGCCTGAAAGAACTCCTCCCAGGCGAACTCGGCGGAGCGGCCGGCCGCCTTGACGATGGCGGGAGCGTTGCGGGCGGTGACCGGCTCGCCGCGACCCGCGAGCCCGCCCCGATCCAACCCCTGATAGACGACGATCTCGGTCTTCTTATCGGCCATTTTCGATGCTGTCATTTGTCTCGATAATTTGCACTGATTCTTGCGTGAGGTTTTGCACTCTGCCTCGAGTCACGGCCTACGCCCCTGGGCAAGCAGTCGGCCCCAGATAGCGCGTAACATGATCGGTGCAAAATATTGCGCAAAGCTCGGTGCAAGTTAGCTCGCAAGCCAACACATTTTCGATGCCTCCCCTGCCGGCAGTTTAATGATAGACAACGCCCTTTGTCTAGCGTTAACGCGCCAACGAAAAACCCAGCTCCTGACACGCGCAGAACGCTGTGCTAGATGGCCGCAAAAAGGCGAGATGTTGGGTTCGGGCCTAAGAGCGGTGCAAAGAAGTCAACTACGTCGGCATTGATGAACGCGACGGAGATCCCCCGGCAGACTCATAACACCGTGCTAGCGCAATTCACACTTGGTATGAGCACAAACTACAGCAGGAATGGAACCCGCTGTCGGTGGAGTGGACAGGGTCGGGAGACTGCACTCCAGCTCGCTGCACCAGCCACCGAAGCGGAACCACCCCAGGATGTCCTCGGGACGAACTGCCCGCAAGGCCGTCCCCATCGCATCGTAGAACGAGAGGCTGACGCGGGACCGGCGGGTGATCTGCCGCTGAGAACCTTCCCCGTGATCGACCGCCGCGGCCACGCGTCCTCGGAGGTCCGACGAATACGGTCTCCCCGCACCACCTCTCTAACCCCCGATTTCTCCGATTACCCCCTGGACGCGGGCATTCGGCCCGAGTTCAATACGTGTTCAGGAGACCCGGGCGAGGTCGCGGAAGGTGAGGTCGACGCTCATCCGGGAAATCCCGGATCAGGATACTTGGCGGTGACAACGGGCACCTGACCGCCAGGCGATCACCACTTTTCCCCAGGAGGCGACGATGCCCTCAATTCACGCAGGCGATCTGGACGTCTATTACATCGAGAATGGCACGCAGGGTGGGCTCGGCTCGATCATCTTTGTCCACGGCAACTGGGCCACCAGCTCGTCGTGGGGGCCTGTGCTCCGCGCGCCTCCCGGACAACTCCTGGCGGAGCATCGCCTACGATGTCTCGCCGCGGCCGGACCACCGGCCCCGATTCCGACTACAGCATCCCGTCGCTCGCCGCCGATCTGGGGTCCTTCATCGCGGCGTTAGGGCTCGACTCGCCCCACCTGGTCGGGCACTCGTTCGGCAGCGCCATCGTGATGCAGTATGCGATCGACCACCCGGCGAAGGTCCGCTCGCTGACGGTCGTCGCCCGCGCCTGGTCGACGGCATGCCGAACCCGACCGGCACTCTGGAAAGGCAGCGGGAGCTGCAAGACAACGGGGCGGCGTTCTTTGACGCCATGTCCTGGCTGTGCCCGTCCATGCCCATCGGAATTTTCTGGAACCGCCTCCTCATCGAGGGCCACGAACAGCGGTGGGAAGCTACGAAAGCCAACGTCGAGTGCTGGCCAACTGGAAGCCGGGCGAGCGACTGAGGGCATCCCCTGTCCCAAGCTCGTGATCGGCGGCGAGAATGACCCCCTGGTCAACGCGGTGATCGTGGAGAAGGCGGCTACGGCCCTCGCTGCCCTTCGCGTGATTATGCCCGGTGTTGACCATGGCATGGTCATCGAGGCTCCTGATCGTTTCTTGTCGTATTTCACCGAGTTCATCAGGACAATCCCGCCTCTATAGAGCCTCAGGCGGCTAATGCCTTCCTGGGGAATGGGAGGTCTGAGCATCGGTAGAAGGTGCGGAGCCGCCTCGGCTCGCGACGAACCGCCCGGAGGTGCTTCAGGAGCACCCGGTCCAGATGCGCCGCGTCCTGGGGCGCGAATTTCGGTAGCTCCGTGTACTTCAGGTAGTTCCACAGCTGCTCCACCGGATTGAGGTCCGGCGCGCATAGGCAGGCAACGGCTCCAGCGTCAGCCGGGGGAACTGCCGCAGCACCTCGCGGATCGGCTCCCCCTTGTGCATCGGGCCGCCGTCCAGATGACGATCACCTTGCCGCGCAGGTGGGGGCTTCCGTAGTAACCGGACAAAATGGGTCGCTAATGGCTGAGGACAGCGAGAATTCCCGGGAAAACAAGCCGTTCCACCCTTGTACGGGCGAGCCGGATGAGGGATGGCCGCCCGGCCCAGTCTGACTCCCGGCCAAAAACTTCCTGAGCGAATCCTCGCCAGAATCGGGGGCGCGGCCGAGGCCCGGTTTCCTTGCTATAGATCAAATGCAGGATTTCCGGGGAGTTCAAAGCAAACCTGGGAGTGGCCGAAATCTAATGTTTTTGGCCAGTGAGCCTTAACGACGTTTCTTGTCCATCTGCTACGGCAAGTCCACGGTGAGCTTTTGCGCCTTGGTGTTCGACGACATGGCCAGCACCTCCGGAGTGAGACGAGCCAGTCACCTACGTAAGTCGGCCCTCCGAACGGCTACTCGGGCTTAATGAAGAACAACCCCACCTCCGGCGGTGAGACGACTTGGAGGGGCTGTGCCGTGCGTGGCGCGGACCGGCCGCGACCTCTCCGCTATAGAGGGGAGGTATTTCGCTCTGGGGGCGCGGGGAGTCGCGGAGACCTTGTGAGCGCCGTGGGACTGTTGAGGACGAAATTCACCGATGCATTCCGTGAGCAAGAACCTCCAGGGGGAAGGGGAACCGGGGTAAAAGGACCCTAAACAACGGCCCCTTCAAGGGGCCTTCCTCATACCACCGGTTCTACCGGTGGTGCTGATTGCTATCTATCCCAAGGCCGTCACGCGCATCAGAATCGACACGTAATGCAATAATCTGATTGACGCCGCCGCACCAGCCACGGCATAGTGAGGCGTGCAGGATCTTCCGGTCCTCCCGGACTGGCATCGAGGCCGAGGGCAGGTCATCACCGTGCACCGAAGGGGACGGAGGGGGATCGCTGCCATCGGGTACGCTCGGCATCACACGTTGGCATCGGGAGGTTCGAGCGATGAGCGAATTGAGCCGTCGGGAGGCCATGAAGCGCGCTATGGCCGCCGGGGTGGTGGCGTCCGGGAGCACGCTGCTGGTGGGCACCGTCCGGGCCGAGAACGACCAGGAGCTGGCCCGGGAGGGCCAGCCGGGCACCAGAGCGGCGGACGAGAAGTCGGCCACCGCGACGAGCAACCATGTCCCCGTCTCGATCTTCATCCATGGTAAGCAGCAGATTCAGCTCACGGGGCAGAAGCCCATCCTGGGCGGCCCAAGCTCGAGCGCCGGGCGGACGACTCCGTCCATCGTTCAGGTCACCGTCGAGCCCTCCCAGATCGCGCACTTCCCGGTCCAGTTCTGGGAACTGACGGTCACCGGGCTCAAGATTCGCAAGACCCGGGTGCATGTCCATCAGGCGCAGGCCACGCACCCCCCGACCGTGCTGTATCGCTTTGTCCTCGATGTGACCGTGCTCGAACTGCTGGAATAGGCCGCTCAGCACACGGGCCCGGGGCCGCTCCGAAATCCAATCCCTGGTGAGCGACCGCTCACACCCGCTCGACGACGACACGGGGACATTGGACCTCGACCTGACGGTTAACTATTTTCTACCTCGTTGTCGGCTTCGCGGGTTTCCGGCCTTGGTTCGGCCCGTGAGTAGTTCTACAGCCGCAGGAATTCCGCGGCGGTTCTGGTAACATCGACGGATAGGGAACTCAACACACGAGGACCGGCCGGTTCGTCGTTCCATCACCTCATGTCGGGAGGGAGCCTCCATGACACCGGACGACGTGCGCACGGCGGCCGCCGCGGGGGTAGACGATGAGCCTTCGACAAGCGTTGCTCCTGGCCGAGCAGTACCCCCACGTGTTCACGCTCCAGTACCCGCCCCACCGCGGGTTCTTTCAGGAGCGATACCGCTCTGCCGATCTCCCGAGCTTGTCGGACGCCCGCCTGCTGCTGCTCTACGTCCACGTCCCGTTCTGCGAGGCGAAGTGCTCCTATTGCAACTTCGCCGTGGACACCCGCCAGGATGAGTCCTTGCACCGCCGCTATGTGGAGGGCTTGCAGCGGCAACTGGAGGGTCTTTGGGAGGAGGCCCCAGAAGCGGCCATCCCGGGGATCGACATTGGTGGGGGTACTCCGACGCTGCTCAGCTTTCCCCTCCTCGAACGCCTTCTCGCCAGCCTCCGCCCCTGGAGGGACCGTGCAAGCGTGCGGTATCCGGTTTCGATCGAGACAACCCCCCGGATCGCCGTTGCCCATCCGGAGCGGCTGGCCCTCCTGGCCGGCGGCGGCGTGGACAGGGTCTCCCTGGGCCTGCAGAGCTCCAGCGAAGCTGTCCTCGCGCGTGTCAACAGGGAGCACCAGGCGGCCCTCGCCTCCCAGGCCGTTGAGCAGCTCCGCAAGGTGGGCTTCCGGCGGGTGAACGTCGACCTCATCTTCGGGCTGCCTGGGCAGACCGCCGAGCAATGGCGGCAAGACATCGCGTGCGTGCTCGCCATGCCCGTCGATTCCGTCACCACCTATGACTGCCTCTACCGGGGACACGGCCGGCTGTTCACTCGTTTCGCCGAATCGCCGAGCCCCAAGGTGTACGGCGACATGTACGACCTGGCCTACGAGACCCTGATCGCTGCCGGCTTCCATGCTCCCTACGGGTCGGTCAACTTCTCCCGGCACGCGGGAGAGACGGGCACCTCACCGTACTTCGAGGGTCGGCTCCTCGACGGACTCCCATACCTTGGCACGGGCAACTACGCCTCCAGCCTGCTGGGGAGCTGCTGGTGGTTCGCCCCCTACCGCCTCGGCGACTGGCTGCGGGGCGTGGAAGCGGGCCAGACCTTGCCCGCTGGGGACCTGTACCGACTGCCGGCCGAGGAGCGGATGGCAAAGTATCTGCTGCTGTCATTGAGTTTCGGCGTCCTCGACCCCTGGCGATTCCGACGTTGCTTCGGGGTGGGACTGGAGGACGCCCACGGCCCCGCCCTGGCCTACGCCCTAGAGCAAGGCTGGTTGTCCCGGGTCGGGGAGGCGTACGGCATCACGCCCGGCGCGTTCGGCCACCTGCCCAAGGTCCGCTCGCTCTTCTATTCGGAGGACGCCATCGCCTGGCTGGGACGGCAGACGCCCGATCATCCGTCCGCCCAGGCCGGGCACCGCCGTCTGCATGGCCTGGTCGTCCCGAAGGCCGGTTGCGGTGCCCGCCCGCCGGCACCGGCTGAGGAGTGGAGGGCCCGACGATGACGATCCAGGGGCGGGAGCCGACCGGCCTGATCATCGGGAAGTTCATGCCGCCTCACCTGGGCCACCTGCACCTGATCGAGCAAGCCCGGGCGCGGGTCGAGCGGCTGACGGTGATCCTGTTCACCCGGCCCCGGGACCCGATCCCCGGGGAACTCCGACTGCGCGTGGCTAAGAGAGTTGCTGCCCAGGGGTCACCGTCCTCCGGATTGAGCAGGATCTGCCGGTGGACTTTCAGAGCCCGGCTGTCTGGGAGCAGTGGATCGAGGCGATCCGCAGCGTGTATCCGGCAGGCCCTTCGCTGGTGTTCTCCTCCGAGGACTACGGCGAGGAGCTGGCCCGGAGGCTCCGGGCACGACACGCCCTGGTAGACCGCGACCGCAGCCAGGTGCCGGTCTCCGCCACGATGATCCGTGAGCGACCCGGGAAGTACGGGCATTTCCTGCCCCCCTGTGTGCGGGGGTTCTTCCTCGAGGCCGGCAAAGCCGAACCGGAATGAAGTTAAACTGCTCGACATGGGTCCCTGCTCCGGAATTTGGCCCGTGAGTAGTTCTACAGCCGCAGGAATTTGACGCCCCGGTGTTTGGCCCGCCAGGTCTTGGCGTGCGACTTCCTGGCCACCTCGTTCCGCCGCACGTGGTAATCCACCAGCGCGATCGCCCGCGCCAGCCTCAGCTCCGGCTCCTCCAGCGCCGCCTCCAGCAGCCGCACCGTCCGGTCCAGCGTCAGCTCCGGCGATTCTTTTTGAAGCCGCCTCCGCACCAGCGTCACGAACAGGTGCGCCAGGCCCACCAGCGTCATGTGGTGGTGCCACCCGACCCACGACCGCGTCTCGTACTGCGTCATCCCGAGGTAGCTCTTGCAGTCCTCGAGGAACTCCTCCACCCGGCACCGCGTGCAGGCCACCAGGGCCAGCGTCGACAGCGGCGTCTCGGCGTCGGCGTTGGAGATGTAGTACTTCAGCTCGGGCTCGGCCCCAGCGACCGGCGGATCAGCAGCCAGGACGGCGGCCCCGGCTTGCGGTGCCGGATGCCCCAGACCCGCACCGCCGCGAACTCGAACACCAGCGGCCCGACCGCCCCCTCGCGCACCTGCAGCGCCGTCCACGCCGAGGCGGGCAACTCGGCGGCCATCTCGGCCACGGTGCGCACGCGCGTCCCGCGCCGGGAGCTGTCGGCTTGCGGCCCCGCCCCGAGTAGGCCGGGATGCATGTCCGCCGGGTCGGCCGTCCAGACCACCGTCGTCACCGGCACCTCGAGCACGTACCGCTGCTCCAGGAGTCTCCAGCTCGTCGAGGAAGTGGCCCGCCCGGCCGTACTCCTCGTCGGCGACCACCCAGTCCAGTTCGACCTGCCCGAGCACCGCGACGTTGCGGACCAGCTCGGCGGCGATCTGCGGCTTGGTGCGGAAGGTCACGTCCTCGGGGATGTGGGCCGCGTCCCGCCGGCCCTTCGCCTCGCGCGTCGCCGCGCACCACGACTCGGGCAGGAACAGCCGGTGGTCGAGCAGGGCCGACCCGGCCGGGGTCACCCCGACCAGGAAGACGCCGACCTGGCAGTTGTCCTCCTTGCCGAGCCGGCCGTTGTGCTGCCGCGCCACCCCGGCGGAGTGCGCCCCCTTCTTGGTGAAGGCCGACTCGTCGATCACCCCGACCACCCCGACCGGGCGAGCCGGCCGCCGAGGGGGCCAGCTCGTCGGCGAACAGCGCCTGGGCCTCGGCCATCACGTCGTCGTACGGCCCAGGGGGCGGCCCCGACGAACTTCTGCAGGCCCGAGACGTCGCCGTGGCCGACCAGCAGGGCGATCGGCTCGATGCTCTTGCGCTCGGGGCAGACCATCAGCCCCTTGAGGTAGTCGTAGGCGTGGTCCTGGGCCTGCTCCTTGCCGAAGAGCGGGGCGAACCGCTCGTGGAAGTCGACCAGCTGTTCGGCCGCGGCGCGCACGTCGTCCGGTGTCATGGAGGCTCCCTCCTGACATGAGTGATCGTTGGGCGACGGACCGGCCGGTCCTTCAGGGTCGTGGGTTCAGCTTATCACGGCCCTGCGGCCGAAGGCAAGAATTTCCTGCGGCTGTAGAACTACTCACGGGCCGGCAACCGGAGTCGTCGGTGCGAGTTGAGGGCGAGAAGAGGTCCTACGTGAACGTAAGCGAATCGACCCGACGACGCTGGCCTCCCCATGGGTGGCTCGGGCTGGCGTTGGTGGGCGCCTTCTGGACCCTGAACTGGTCGTTGGCCGGCCTGCGGACCCACTGGGCCTTCTTTCCCCTCTGGCTGGGATACTGCCTCACGGTGGACGCCTTGGTCGTGGCCCGCAAGAGCACCTCGATGCTCGACACGCAGCCCCATCGGCTACGTGGCTGCTGTTCCTCGTCTCCGCTCCGGGCTGGTGGCTCTTCGAGCTCCTGAACCTCCGCACGCAGAACTGGTTCTATGACGGAGCACAATCGTTCTCCGAGATCCAATATTTCCTGCTCTGCTACGTGGAGCTTCTCTACCGTGATACCCGCCGTCTTCGGGACCGCCGAACTGATCAGCACGTCCTCCTGGCTGCGGCGGATCGGGCAGTGGCCCGGTGGTGCGGCCCACGACGACGACCGTGGCGGCGATGTTCGTCACGGGCTGGCTGATGCTGGTGCTGCTGTTGATCTGGCCGCTGTACTTCTTCCCCTTCCTGTGGGGGGCGGTCTACCTGATCCTGGAGCCCGTCAACGTCTGGCGGGGGAACCGCTCGCTCCTGGAGCATACGGCGACCGGGGACTGGCGACCCCTCATCGCCCTGTCGGTGGGCATGCCTGGCCTGCGGCTTCTTCTGGGAGATGTGGAACTACTACTCCTACCCGAAATGGGTCTATCATGTGCCGTTCGTGGGCGTCCTGCATGTCTTCGAGATGCCTCTGTTGGGCTACCTGGGCTACCTAGTGTTCGCCTGGGAGTTGCATGCCCTGTATCATCTGGTGGTGGGGCCGTTCGGGCGGGAGGAGAGCCTCGTGCGGATCGGTCCCGACTGAAGGCGATGCGTGCGGGCCAACTCAGCAGCCCTCGGGCCGGTTCGGCGTACGGTGATGACCCATGTTCACCACCCTGGAGGATGTCAAAGCGTTCGCGGCTCGATCAATTCGGAATCAGCGTCGTCTGGGGTGGTGGGATCGGGAGCGGCGACATGGGACGGTGTGATCTGACCGGAAGCCTGGCCAGGGTGCAGCCTGCGGCCCCCCGGGGTCTCATCCCCAAGCGGGGCGAGACCTGGCATCCGGTGGGCCGCAAGGCGCTGGTCGGGACCGCTTATCTGGTCCCGGTGGATGCCGTGCGATCCCTGGTGCCGGAGGAGTTCGAGATCGTCCCCGTGCTGCCGGGCCGGACCGTGGCGACGGTCTTCGTGGCCGACTACGGTCCCGGCTCGACTCTGGAATATCACGAATTCGGCGTCCAGCCCGGCCTCGTCCGGTTCCGGGGCGTGACGGCGGCCTGGAACAGCCTGCTGCTCGTGGACAGCCCAGCCTCAGCGCGGGGCGGCGAGTTGCTCGGCTTCAAGAAGCAGTTGGCCGACTTCGATTGGCAGGAGGAGGCCGGGCCGGGTGGACGGGTTTTCGGGCAGTGTACTGTCCGCCTTCAGGATCAGGAGGTGGTCCGCATCCGGTATCGGCAGGGCTGGCTGCCGCTGCCGAGCGTCCCGGTCCGGTTCCTTCCGCACCGCAATCCTGTACGCATCGAGGTCGAATGACCCCGAGGTCATTTCGTCTTCGGCAAGAACGGTCACGAATGGCATGTTCAGAAGATTGCCCCTGGAAGGGCCAGATCCCCATGCGGATACGGGAGGAGCGTCGTCATGACGCCTCACCACGGAACGCCTCGAAGAAGCCCAGCGAGATCGCATTTGGGCCGTCGTCGAGCTCCAAACCATGCTGGGAAGGCGATTCTATCAGAAGAGTGCCAGGGCCAAAATCAAAAACGGAAATCCTGCGCCGGCTGGTCCGTCTTGTTAGGTCTTATCGCAGCGTCCCTCCCGTTACCCCATTGACTCGCTGAGCTCTGGGAATCGTAAAGGACACCACCCTTCAGCAACCCTGCAAGGTGACAGGCAGGGGGAAACGAATCCCATGGGAATTCGTGACCACAGAGCGTCGACATCAATTGCTATTCGTGGTATCTCAAGCATCCCCGGATCTCCGATGGATCGCGTGGGGGAGTTTGGATCGTGATGGGACCCAAGATGGGACCCAAGCGTTTCCCGCACCATATCTGACGAGGTATGCCAAGCGTGAGCGAACCGACTGGATCCGCAAGTCCGTTCCGATCTTCGAATCAGTGATGAAGCCACGCCTGCGCCCAGGGCCTCGCCGGTAGTCTCTTAGCTCAACGCGGCTTTTCCAGACCCGATCCGGCCGCTTTGTCCCCTCGATCCGGGACGACCGGGCGACCTCGGCGGTAAGGGCCTGCCTCTTGCACCAGCGCGGCCACACGGCCCTGACGGCCGGCAGCCTCGCCGCGGCCTTGAAGGCCGCGGGCGCGGAGGACCTCGACCGGCTCATCAGCGACCTCGGCCGGCCCGACGGCAGCGGCCTGGAGTTGATGCGCAGGCGCCGCGCGTGACGTGCCGTCACGGAGATCGCGCCGAGTGGGTTCGGGAGAGACGAGGACACCCAGCGGAGCCGGGAGGCGGGCTTCGCCGGCCATCTGACCAAGCCCATCGACCTCCGGAGGCGGGAGGCGATGAGCCGGCAGGTCGCCTCGTAAGGGGATCGGCAATGCAGGAAGTCCGGCGCCGCGGAATGAAAAGAGCCGGCGCCGGGCCGGCTCCTCAGTGAGTGGGGCGACATCGCTCAGGAGAACGTCCGCAGGTGCTGCGGAGAGGTCTGGGCTTGCCCTGTTTTAGCTTGCCGGGTTTGGCCGTAATAATACGGCCATGCCCCTGTCGTCAAGTTCACGGCTCGCCCTCGCCAAGCCCAAGTCCCTGTGTCCGGGACTGAGCGACATCACTAAAAACAAGAATATCAGCGTTTTCCAGTCCTGTCAATCCAGTATATCAGGAATATTTTTCCAGGGCCTACGGGGGGAGCCGGTCAGATCTCGGTTGGGATGGGCTGGAAGAAGTGGAGCTCGCGAAGAGATCGGCGAGAGGGGGCCGGTTTTGAGACGCCCAGGTGCGTCCGATAAGCCGCCTTTATGTTCGGTAGCAGTACGAAGCGAGGGTTATGGCATCACGAAGCCCTTGGCGTGGCCTTCCTTGACCAGGGCGTCCAGTTCCTTCAGATAGTTCTCGCAGAGCGTCAGGATGCTCTCATTCGGAAGGTCGGCGAACTCATAGTGGACCTCCGGTTGCGGCTGTGCCGGGGTCGGAGGAGGTGGTGGGGGCGTGGCCGCCTTGATCTCGACCTCGACCGGCTGTCCCTTCTCGTTGAAAAACTTGATGCCATAGTCAGCTCCACCACTGATGAACATGCGGATGGAGCCGGTGATCTTCCAGACCGCTTTCGGATCGACCGGCTTCGTGTGGATGTTGACGTCGCATTCCGTCTTGAAGTAACCAATCAACGGGCGAACATTGATCTCGGCGTCGTACTACACTTGACCACCGGCCTTGGCCGTCGCCTCCGTGTGTGCGTATTGGGCGACCGACCGAGCCGTCGATAGGAGCCGCTCAATAGGTGGATAAAAGCGGAGGGGTCGCGCTCGTGGGCGTGCATCTCGCCCAGGAAGAACCGCGCTTCCTTCAGCTTCCGTTCTTTGTGCATGACTCCCTCCCCCGCATAAGCTGTTCGGGCCTCCCCGCAGAAGATGACCGCCACCGATGCCCAGTAATCCGCCGGACTTCGGCGGTTGGTTATCTTTTTCCAATATTTTTTACACGCACCGGTTCTTCTCTTCGGTTATCCTCTAAGCTCCCGAGACCCGACACGCACCCGTTGCGAGATCTGGCCATGGGCCGAACGACCCGCGTGCTCCTTTGGCTCGTTGCTGCCTTGCATGTCGCCTTTTTCGTCGCTGAGCTCTTTTTGTGGGAGACGCTCACCCCAATCGCTAGGCTGTATGACCCTCGGGAGGCCGCGAAGGAGGCTCCTCAACTTGCCGCGTTGACCGTGGCCTTGGGCCGGAATACTGGGCTCTATAACGGCGTCCTTGCCGGCGTGTTCGTCTGGTCGCTCACCTCCCGGAGCTTGACTCCACAAGCCGCGCGGTCGTTGGCCATCTACCTATTATTCTGCGTTATTGTCGCGGGCGTCTTCGGCGGGGCCATGATCAAGCCCACGATCCCGCTGTTCCAATCACTCCCGGCGGTCGTGGCCCTCGTCCAGGTCTGGCGCTCTCCCGCACGCCAGACGTTCGCCGGATAAGCCAGCGCAGCCAGCGAGCCCGAACTCACAATCAAGGAGAGACCTCTGACATGCCTACCCGAGGAACGTTTCCGAGCGGTCCGAGCGGCTCGCTCGCGATCACCGTGGAGGTCGACACCCCGGCGACGCCGGGCAAATACCCGGTAGTGCTCCTAGTCTACGGTACCGAGGAGCTGAGAGAACCCTTCGGTTCCTCCATCCGCAAACTTGCCGGGGACCTGGCGAGCTCGGGTTTCGTCGCTCTCATCCCCCATTATCTCGAGCGTACGGGAACACCGCCCGGGACCGGACCGGTGTGGGAGTGCTTCGGACGTCGCAGGACGTCTGGGTCGAGACGCTTGGTGACGCGGCCAAGTATGCCGATGGGCGATCGGATGTCGAGGGCGGGAAGCTCGGCGTCGTCGGCTTCTCGCTCGGTGGCAACCTCGCGCTGCGGCTCGCGAAGCTCCCGACCGCCTCTCCTAGGGCCCGCGCTGTGGTCGACTTCTTCGCGCCCATCTCCCAGGCGTACGGGATCGGAACCGATGGCAACGATCGGCTCCCTTTCGTGCAAATCCACCACGGCACTGCTGATGATCTCGTCCGACCCGCGGAGAGTGTCGAGCTGATGCGGCTCCTCGACGACGCCCATAAGACAAAGGACGTGGACTACTTCTACTTCGAATACCCGAGTGAGGGCCATGGGTTTAAGGGTCCCCAGGCCATCGACGATTCCACCAAACGCACCATCTCCTTGCAGAGGTACCTGGTTTGAGGCCGGGATTAGGATCGGGTCAGATCGAGATCCGCTCGACGATGTTCCGCGTAACCTTTCTCCGCCGCCGGTCGTAGATCCGGGTGGTCCGCGGGTCGGAATGGCCGGCCAGGTACTGCACGTCCTCCAAAGCACCGACAGACTGCACCTCAAGTGAGCGGCTATCCCGCCTCAGCCGCTCCGCCTACAATCGCCGTTGCGGCACTGCTGGGACTGGCCCGGTGGTGCCGGCAGCACGGTCAACAACCAGGAGCTTCCCCATGCGCAGGCACAGGTCCGGACCAGTCCCCCCCCGCCCCTGAAGCGGCCGAGCCCGCACCCCAGCGGCCCGCCCCTCTGGGACCAACTCACCCACGGCCAGCGGCAACAACTCGCTCGCCTCGTCGGACAGTTGCTCGCCCGGCATCTACGTGACGGACGACCGTCGGGAGGCCAGCCATGACTCCCATTAACCCGGCCTCGAACCAGGCAGGCAGGGGCCGGTCACCAGCCGGCCTCTCACTCTCTCCCAAGATCCAGCCCTGGCATCTCGACCGACTGGCCGTCGTCTACGTCCGCCAGTCCACCCCCCAGCAGGTCGCCGAGAACCGGGAGTCCACCGACCGCCAGTACGCCCTCGCCCACCGGGCCATCGAACTCGGTTGGCCGCCCGACCGCATTCTCGTCATCGACGAGGACCAGGGCAAGAGCGGGGCCACGGCCGAGGGCCGGCCCGGCTTCCAGCGCCTGCTCGCCGAAGTCGGCCTCGACCACGTCGGGCTGATCCTCGGGCTGGAGATGAGCCGGCTGGCCCGCTCGTGCAAGGACTGGCACCAGTTGCTCGAGCTGTGTGCGCCTCTTCCGCACCCTGCTGGCCGACCAGGACGGGCTGTACGACCCGACCGACCACAACGACCGGCTGCTGCTCGGGCTGACCGGGATCATGTCCGAGGCGGAGCTGCACGTCCTCCGCGGGCGGATGCGCCAGGGGCTGCTCAACAAGGTCCGACGCGGCGAGGTCTTCCTGGGCCCGCCGGTCGGCTACGTCCGCTCGCCGGACGGCGGGTTCGACCTCGACCCCGACGAGCAGGCCCGCGCGGTCGTCCGCCTGGTGTTCGACCAGTTCGAGCGCCTGGGCACGATCCGCAAGGTCCTCCGCCACCTGCTCGCCCACGACATCCGCATCGGCATCCGACCGCACGCCGGCCCGGACCGTGGCCAGTTGGAGTGGCGGCTGCCGACCCGCGACACGGTCACCAAGATCCTCACCCACCCGATCTACGCGGGGTATTACTGCTACGGGCGGAAGCAGACCGACCCACGGCGGAAGAAGCCCGGGCGGCGGTGGTCGGGACGGGTCGTGGTCCCGCGGGAGGAGTACCTGGCCCTGATCCCGGACAGGTGCCCGGCGTACATCACCCGCGATCAGTACGAGGCCAACCAGCGGCGGCTCGCCGAGAACCGCGCCCGGACCGAGTCCAAGGGAGCACCGAGGGAGGGGCCGTCGCTCCTGGCCGGACTGGTCGTGTGCGGCCGGTGCGGCAAGCGGATGGGTGTCCACTACTCCGGCCGGGCCGCAGATCCTCCGCTACACGTGCATGACCGGGGTGGCCGACGCCCGCGGCACGTGCCGCCATTCGCTGGCCGGCCGGGTCCTCGATCAGCTCGTGGCGAACCAGGTCCTGGCCGCGTTGCGGCCCGGTGCCCTGGAACTGAGCCTGGCCGCCGCCGAGGACGTGATCCGGGAGCGGTCGGCGCTGGACGAGAACTGGCGACAACGGTTGGAGCGGGCCCGCACCCAGGCGGCCCGGATTGAGCGGCAGTATCAGGTGGCGGAGCCGGAGAACCGGCTGGTCCAGCGGACGCTGGAGCGGCGGTGGGAGGAGGCCTTGCAGGAGGTCCGGCGGCTGGAGGAGGAGTACGCCCGCTTCCGGCAGACGCAGCCGACCGGCTCACGCACGGGGAGGTGGATCAGATTCGCGAGTTGGCGCGGGACCTGCCGGCCCTGTGGGACGCCGCGACGACCCAGCCGGCGGACCGCCAACGGATCATCCGGTTCCTGGTCGAGCGGGTGGAGGTGGCTGTCGAGGGCGTCACCGACCGGGTCCGGGTGACGATCACCTGGGCCGGTGGCCAACAGACCAACCACGAGGTCATCCGCCCGGTCGGTCGGTACGACCAGACCGCCGATTTCGACCGGTTGATGGCCCGGGTCCGGGAACTTCGCGCCGCAGGGCTATCCTTCGCCGTGATCGCCGACCGGCTGAACGCGGAGGGGTTTCGCCCGCCGAAAGAGGCGGAGCGGTTCCACAAGAACATCGTCAGCCGGCTCGCGCGGCGGTACGCGACGGGCGACCACTCAACCCCGCCTTCGTCCCGTGCCGCGTTGGGCCGGGACGAATGGTTCGTGATCGACCTGGCCAAGCGGCTGGGGATCGGCAAGAGCACGCTGCACGCCTGGCTCCACCAGGGGTGGGTCCGCTACCGTCGGTTGCCGGGGTATCGTGGCCGATGCGTGTGCTGGGCCGATGCCGGGGAGCTCGAACGGCTCGGACGGTTGGCCCGGACGCCGCGGAGTTGGTGGGCTCCGGCACTGCCGTCGGAGTTGACGACGCCTAAGTCGCAGCCGGGCCAGTGAGCCGGAGGGGCGGCCCGCGAGCCTCGCCGGCCGCCTGCCTTTGCTAACCCGGTGCGGTCAGTACCGGAGGACGTCGGCGTGATTTGTTCAGTCGATTCGGCTACGATCCAAGCCTCATGGCGTTCTTGCCACGTCGATTGCCTTGACGAGTCTGACGACCCGAACCATTCGAGGGATCCTCAGTTGTCTCTGGTGATGGCGAGTTGGTCGCAGCCCGTGGAGGTGCTGGAGCGGACGGCCAAATGGGAATAATCACCGACGAGACGCTTATCAATCACTTGCATTGCGGGCGGAAGGCGTTCCTCAAGGCCACCGGTACGCCCGGAGAACTACACGACATTGAGCGGGTCCGAATCGACTTGGATGGGGCTTACATCCAACGGGCCCTCGAAGTCTACCTCGCCCGGTACGGCGAGCGAGAGATCGTGCGCAGTCCACCCTCGCTGGAGGCGGCGATCAGGTGCCGGCCCTCGCATCATCGTCGACGCGACCGCCACGGCAGGCAACGTCCGATCGCTGATCCAGCTGATGGAGAGGGTCGAAGATGGAGGCGGGAAGGGTGCCCCCTCCTACGTCCCCGTGATGTTCGTCCGGAACGACAAGATCACGCAGCGGGACAAGCTCCTGCTCGCCTTCCAGGCCCACGCCCTCGCCTCGGTGCTGGGGGCGTTGCCCGCCCGAGGCCAGGATCGTCCACGGTGAGGAGTACAGGGCCCTGAGAGTCAGGATCGAGCCGCTGGTTGGACGGGTGCGCGGGCTGATCGAACAGATCGAGGCCGACCTCCGGCGAGATAGTCCACCGACGCTGACCCTGAACGGGCACTGCAACGAGTGCGAGTTTCGGGGCGCCTGCCGGGGGATCGCGGAGGCGACGGACGACCTGAGCCTCCTCCGGGGGCTCTCAGGGAAGGAGATCGAGAAGCTGCGCGGCCGGGGGATCGCCACGGTCGCTCAACTCTCGCACACCTACCGGCCCGGCCGTCGGGGCAAGCGGAGAGCGGGAGCGGCCCGCAAGCACGACCCCGCCCTCCAGGCCCTGGCCCTCCGCGAGCAGAAGGTCTTCGTCCTCGACCGGCCGCCGATGCCGGTCCCCGCATGTCGCCCTCTACCTCGACGTCGAGGGGGTGCCCGACCGGGACTCCTACTACCTGATCGGCCTGCTCGCCGTCGCAGAGGGCCGCTGCACGAGCTACTCCTTCTGGGCCGACGACTCGACCCAGGAGAAGGCCATCTGGCGAGCCTGCGCGGAGGTCATCGAGGGATTCGGGGACTATACCGTCTATCATTACGGCCGGTACGAGCAGGGCTTCCTCGACCGGATGAGGCGGTCGGCGAGACGACAGTGAGGCGGCGGTGATCGATCGCATTCGGTCGAAATCGTGCAACGTCCTCGCGGTGATCTACTCGCACTTCTATTTCCCAACCCACTCGAACAGCCTGAAGGACATTGGCAAGCTCCTGGGTGCCGGATGGTCCGCCGACGACGCTTCGGGAATCCAGAGCCTGGCATGGCGGCTGACCTGGGAGTCGAGCCACGACGAGGCGCTCAAGCAGCAGCTCCTGCTCTATAACCGTGAGGATTGCCCGGCGCTGCGCAGGGTCACGGAGTTTCTGCTGTCGGCGTGCAACGATGGAATGGCGCCCAGCGAGGCAGGCCCACCCGTCGCATCCGCCGAGGACATCCGACAGGAGGGACCTTTCCGGTTCCAGAAGACCGAGTTTTTCTGCCCCGAACTCGACCACATCAACAAGTGCGCCTACTCCGACTACCAGCGTGAGAAGGTCTACGTCCGCACCAGCCCGGCGATCCGGAAGAGCCTGCGGCGGAAGCAGCGTCTCCGCAAGAGGACTCTTAGGGTCAACGAGCACATCGAGTGCGGCACGCCGGATCGTTGTCCGGAATGCGGCGGCACCCAGATCCACATCGCCAAACGCCGGCCATACCACAAGACGGTGTATGACCTGAAGTTTAACTCCGTCGGGGGTCAGGAGATGGGTCATCCAGTATAGCTCCCTTCGGTACAGGTGCTGGGCCTGCAAGAGACACATTCTTCGCCGATGAGTACCGATCCTCCGAGTCCGATTCGGCAACGACCTCGCCAGCTGGGTCGACTCTACCACCATGTGGCACTGCGTCAGATCATATGAGGACGTGACCCTGAGCCTCAACGAGATCTTCGGGTTCTCTTTTGGGCACGTATTTCATGAAGCGGATCATGCCTTGGCTGGCGGAGCGGCATGCGGCCACGTACAAGCGGCTGAAGGAGAAGCTCCGACGCGGGATCCTGATCCACGCCGACGAGAGCAAGGTCGCCCTCAAGAAGCACAGTGGATACGTCTGGGCCTTCACGAACCTGGAAGAGGTTGTCTATGTCTACACCCCCACGCGCGAGGGTACGATCCTCGAGGAGATGCTCGACGGGTTCGGGGGCGTCCTCGTCTCCGACTTCTACTCGGCCTACGACTCGGTCAAGTGCGCCCAGCAGAAGTGCCTCATCCACCTCGCGCGGGATATCAACGACGACCTGTTCCACAGCCCCTTCGACGAGGAGTTGAAGGGGCTGGCCCAGGCGTTCGTCGCCGTCCTGAAGCCGATCGTCGATACGATCGACAGGTTCGGCCTCAGGTGCTGCCATCTGAGGAAACACAAGCAGGACGTAGAGCGGTTTTTCCGTCTGGTGGATTCGGCGGATTACCGATCGGAGGCGGCGAGGAAGTATCAGAAGAGGATTCAGAAGTATCGATCCAGTCTGTTCACGTTCCTCGATTACGACGGCGTCCCGTGGAACAACAACAATGCCGAGAACGCCATCAAGCGGTTCGTTTCCCGGCGGAAGATCCTGGGCGCGTCATTTAACGAGAATGGGATTACAGGATTACCTGCTGTTCCTGAGCATCTACCAGACCTGCCGGCTCAAGGGCGTGAGCTTCCTGAAATTCCTGCGTTCCGGCCTGCTCGACCTTGATGCTTTCGTCGATGAGGTCGGCCGTTAGGTCGAACGGTGTCCTCCCAGCCAACTCGATCTCCTTTTACTCGGGATGGCGGGAGACATTGACGCCGGTTGAGTTTGGTAAAGAATGATGTGGCACGGGCCGACGTGTTGTCGGCAAAACGGCCGAGAGAAAGCCCGGATAGAACTGTCAAAGGAGGCAGTATGGCTGGCCAACGTCCAGCGGCACGGTCTGCTCCAGGAGGTCGGTGACGGTCGTGACACGGAGTGAGTGTGGCGAGAAGTGGGTCGGGAGCCCGGCCGCCTTGAGCCGCCGCTTCATCATCCGGCAGATGTCGATGCCGGTCATCGCGTTCTTCGTGAGCGTCCGGGTCTTCCCCGGTTCGCCGTGCGGAAGAGGGGGCCTTCGGTGATGCCGGTGGCCCGGACGTAGGTGGGGTATGGCAACGATTCGCGACAGAATGGGCCATCGTCTTCACGGTTTCTACACATCTGCTTAGCGGCCGAGTTCGCTTT
>CAWFAF010000084.1:0-37563 GCA_963813575.1 uncultured Planctomycetaceae bacterium | reverse complement strand
GAAGCCAGGGCGGTCCTCCGAGACCAAGAGCGGGGTGAGTCTGTAGTCATCAGGCGAGAGCCGCATGCTCCCATTCAGAGTCGCTTCCGTAAGAATCAAGCCGAGGTTGCTCGAACTCAACCAGGATTATAGGCGAAGCGGCAGGGCAGGCAATGCCCGGCCACAGTTCGGGCAGCTCGGCAGCAACATGAGACCGAGCCCGAACTCGTTGATTTACTGGAAGTTAAGGCGAGCCAGTGTCTCCCGGCACAGCTTCCGCGGGCGGTGGGGCCGAGATTGCTGCATCTGGCGAGGGCGCAGACTGGTCGTTGGCCGGCAGCTCAGGATGCGGCTCAAGGGGTTGCCCGGGCGGGGCGTCCTCGGGCGAATCCACTCGTGCTTCCCAGAGCTGTTTAAGCTGACCAAAGGTGCGTAGGGGAACGCTTCCCGTGAGGGCCTCTTTCGAGAGGGGCGGCGGGGGCGGACTTGGTCGGGAAGGTCGAGCCGGACCGCGTGGGGCCTGCGACCGCTCGGACCGGAACGGCCCGGGCCGCCCTGGCCCAGATCCTGGTCCGGAGCCCTGTCCGAACGGTCCCTGACCTCCTCGTGGCCCTCCCCGAGGCGGCCCCGGCCCATGTCTTGGCCCGGAAGGCGCGTGCGGGAAGCCGCCGGGAGGAAGAGGCCGACTGCCTCCCTCGTCCTGACCGGGGTGGCCGCCGGTTGGGGGCACACCCCCTCGTTCACGATCACGGTCACGGTCAGGACGGCGACCCGGGGCTTCCGTGAGCGTGGTGACGGGCGGAGCCCCAACCGGTGGCGACGTAAGCGCGGAGCCGCTGGGACGAGGGCCGCGGCCACGATCTCTTCGACCCTGGCCCTGGCCTTCCCGAGGTGGTTCGTTGCCGGCCGGTCCCCTGCGCGGACCTCCTTGAGGTCCCCTCGCTGCCGTTCCGTGCCGGGCTTTACCATCGTCAGGGAGACCCGTTTGCGTTCCTGATCAACGCTCATCACCCAGACCGTCACCACGTCGCCCACGCTCACCACGTCGTGCGGGCTCTTGATATAGCGATTGGCAAGCTGGCTGATATGAACAAGCCCAGAGTCCTTGAGGCCGATGTCGACGAAGGCGCCGAAATCGACCACGTTGAGCACGGTCCCCTTCAGCTCCATGGCGGGCGCCAGGTCTTCGAGCTTCAGGATACCCTTCTTGAAAATCGGCTTGGGCAGGTCGTCGCGCGGGTCGCGTTCGGGCCGGCTGAGGGCCTCGATGATGTCTCGCAGGGTGAACTCGCCAACCTCCGAGCTCCTTGGCCAGCTCGGCGAACATTCGCCTCGGCCAGCTTGGCTTGCAGTTCCGGCAAGCGCGCCTTGTCGAGTACAACCTCGGGAGCGTAACCGAGCTTCTCGAGGAGCCGGGTTGCGGCTGTGTAGCTTTCGGGGTGGACCCAGGTCCGGTCAAACGGATGCGCGGCTTCGGGAATCTTCAGGAAACCCGCGGCCTGCGTGAAGGTAGCAGGGCCGATCCCCTCAACCTGCGTGAGGAGCTCCCTGGCAGCGAAGTTCCCCTTCTCCTTGCGAAAATCAACGATCCGCCGCGCCGTCAACTGGTTGAGGCCCGAAACGTGCCGCAGTAGGGGAACGCTGGCGGTATTGAGGTCGACTCCCACGAAGTTAACACAACTGCAAATGACCGATTCGAGTGTCTCCTTGAGCTGCTTGGGATTGACGTCGTGCTGATAGAGGCCGACGCCGATGTTCTGGGGCTCGATCTTGACAAGTTCAGCAAGCGGGTCCTGAAGTCTGCGGCCGATCGAGATGGCGCTTCTGAGGGTGGCATCGAATTCCGGCAGCTCGTCGCGGCCCACCTGGCTGGTCGAGTAAACGCTCGCGCCCGCCTCGTTGACGATCACGTAGGCGAGTTGTGCCAGCAGGTGGATCGGCCTGGTGTGGCTCGGGTGGGCTGGGAGGAGGAGGCGGTGCCGTCGCCGGCCTGGGTCGCGGTCCGCGAGAGCGACCTCCTCGTGCTTGCCGGAGCCGCCGCGCCGGCCCTCGGGAGCCGGGCTTGCCTCGCCTCGGGCGCAGCGGGCTGGGGCTGGGCTTCGGGGCTGGATTCTCGGCGGCCGTCGACCTTCGGCGGGCGTGGGAGCGGCCTGGGGTTCGGCCTGCAGGGTCGGACGGTCCCTCTTCGGACGCGGGCGGCGCTTCGCGGAAGCGGGCAGCGGCTTCAGCGGCTGGCGCGGCATCCACCGCGGCTCGTCCCTCGGCCGTCGGTTCGGAGGTCGGCTCTTCGAGAGCCTCGATCGTGCCGGAGCCCGTGAATTCGCCGGGGCATCCGGCCCATGTCCCCGGGACTCGGTTTCTACCGCACTGGCAGCCGGCTCCTCGACCGGATTGTGTCCGTCGATCACCGGAGCGGGCGTAGCTTCGGGCACCTCGCCGGTGGGTTCATGATTGGTAGCCGGCGGAAGCTGGGAATCCGGTCGCGGGCTCGGCTCCAGGCGTGGTCTCGGCCTCGGTCGAGAACGAGTCTGGAGCGCCCCCGGAGATCGGCGGCAGCGTTTCCTCTGGCAGAGATGCGGGGCCGGGCTGAGCCTGATGGATCTCGTGCAGACTCGCCGAGGCCTCGAGCTCGGCAGCTTGACCTGCAGCGGGCTCGACGGAACCGTTGTCGTCCGTGCGGTCTTGAGCCGCGGGCTCTCGGTGCAGATGACTCCTGGCTGGAACCTGGCGGTGCTCACCGGTCGCGGCCGCGGCAACTTCCTCTGGGTCACCGGAACCGCGTTCTCCGGGGTGGCCGTCGCGGCTGGCTCGGGATGTCCGCGCTTCCGCCACTGCCTGCTCGAAATGTCCCGCGTCCGTCATCGCGGGCTCAAAGTGCCCGGGCCGCCGTTCGGTGGCGTCGCGCCTTCGTGCCGTAGCTGGCCCACCTCCCTGGCTGAACTGAACACCCTCGGCGATGATCTCCGCAATCAGCTCCTCGGTTTCGCGGCAGGCCGTGCCGTTGCCGATGGCGACCACGCCAACGCTTGTGCTTGCCTACCAGGTCTTTGATGAAGACCTTGGCCTCGGACCGACGGTTCTGAGGAGCGTGAGGATAGATCGACGGCGTGGTCGAGCAGGTTGCCATGCGGATCGAGCACGGCGACCTTGCACCCGGAACGGAGACCGGGGTCGACGGCCAGCACGACCTGTTTGGAAATCGGCGGCTGCAACAGCAGGCTGCGCAGGTTACGGGCGAAGACCTCGACAGCGTGCTTCTCGGCGGCCTCGGTGAGGTCGCGCCTGACCTCGCGCTCCATGCTGGGCAGGATCAGCCGATCAAGGGCGTCGATGGCCGCGGCCCGGAAGACCTCGGCCTGGGGATGGCCCTCCAGGGGAATCTGATGGAAAAACGCGGCTTCGAGCTCGGGACGAACCACCTCGAGCTTGATCTTCAGCGGCCCTTCCTTGTCGCCACGATTGATTGCCAGCACGCGGTGCGGCGGAACGTGTGAAAGAGGCTCGGAGTAGTCGAAATAGTCGCGGTATTCCAGGCCCTGACCCTCGGGAACGTCTCCCTTGCTGGTCACGATCTTGCCGGTCTTCCAGACTACTTTGCGGACGGCGTCGCGCACCGCGGCCATCTCGCTGATGGCTTCCGAGAGGATGTGGCCAACCCCTTCCATCACCTTTTCGGGAGTTTCCAGACCCTTCTCGGCATTCACGAACTCGGCCGCCGCCGCGCTCAGATCGGTGAGTGTCTCGTCGCGGTTCCAGACCCGCAAGGCCAGGGGCTCGAGGCCTTTGTCGCGAGCGTCGGAAGCCTTGGTTCGTTTCTTGGGCTTGAACGGGAGATAGAGATCCTCGAGTCGCTTGGGGTTTTCTGCCGCCCGGATGGCCGCGGCCAGGTCGGGATGAAGCTTCCCCTGCGCTTCGATCGCCTTGAGGATGGTCTCCTTCCGCTCGGCCAGCTCGCGAAGCCGCTGGACGCGAAGCTGGATCTCATGGATCACAACCTCGTTCAGATTCCCGGTTCGTTCTTTGCGATAACGCGTGATGAACGGAACCGTATTGCCTTCGTCCAGTAACTGGACGACACTTTCCACCTGGACGCGCCGAATTTGCAAATCCTGCGCGATTCGGCCCAGGTCAACCTGAATCGGGTTGTCCATCGAGACTTAACTCTGCACCAGGAGTGACGACGACAGCGGCGACGGCATGCCGATCAGGCAGAGGATCAACAGATCGTCGCGACGAAGGCGACACGCTCGCTATCGATCAATGCGCACGGCGACGCCTCGTCCTGTAATAAGTCCGCACAATGTAAAGGATCACTTCCCCCATGTCAAGGACCAGTCTATCTCCAGTCTCGCACCCAACCTCCTGATCCGTTTTACCTTGCGACCCGAAGCGACGGATTGCCAGAAAAATGGGCAAGACGCTCGCGTGGCGTGAAGCGAAAGCCCGATGAGGTCGGGGTTTCCGCTGTGCACCACGTGCCTTCCGAATTCCAGGTGGTGTGCACGTCCTGCAACCGGGGCTCGACCTCGGAAGTGGCGCAAGGCTCTCGCGGCGGCCGTGGGTGCAGGACGCGGCGAGAGCCTCGTTTTTCCTGGATCCCTTGAACCCAGGAGCGATGCCGGGACGTGAATCGCCGGCTCATCCTCCCTTGTGCCAGTTGAAATAGAACGGGTACGGGTAGGGGCCAGGTCCCGGCGAAATGGGATCGAGATCGTAGATGGGTACGTAACTCCCCATTTGATAATACATTCCGACAGGCCGGAAGGGATGCGCGAGGCCCTGGAAGAAGCGCAGCGATCGATGCTGCCAGGGAAGGCATGAGGCATCAACCTTGCCGGTGCCCGGGCTGCCGTAGAAAAAGGGATAAACGCTCTCGGTACAAGCCGACTTCCAGCCGAACCCGTAGAGTCCTTGATCTTTGACGCCGTCGACGTGCTTGACCAGGCCTCGGTCGGCGTACCGGGTGTTGTAGAAATTGTCGCGACGTGGGTCGGGAGGCAGATGCTCGGGAACGCCTGCGAATCTCATGACCAGCCCGCTTCGCTCCTGGAGATCAGTGACTTTTGGCGGCGGTACTGCGCCCGGGCAGACGCGGGGCTGGCCGCGATCAAGAAGCCCGCGCAGAGCCAGCATGCGGCTCTTCTTGGAGAGATCGCCACTCCTGGACCTGGACAACCGACCGCGGCCGTTTCGCTCGTCGCTCTGCACCTTGCATGTTTGACTCTCCTTGATCTGGGGGCATAGGCCATCCTGGCCAGCTTGATCTCTAGCGCAGTCAAGGCCCGGCGCTTGCTCGCCGGGCCTTGGGACCATGGACGAACCTACACGCAAATAACATCGTCAAGGATCGTTAGGATTCATTGGCGGGAATGCAAAGAACTCGCGGGGAGAGCGGGTTGTGACAATGTACGGCACATAACCAGGCGTGAGAGGCACCGGGCCGCCGGCGCCCACGAAGTATTCGACCTTCTGTGGTGCAAGAGGCCGCCGAGCAGACCGTGAGCCTTGGACGCGAGCCCCTTGAGACAGCTCGCGCATCCCTTGCCGCCGCAAAGTCCGCAGCCAGTGCCGCCATGTCCGTGTTTGAACAGGCCGCAGCCGCCGCAAAGTCCGCAACCATGGCCCGATCCACCGCATCCGGAGCAGGGATCACCTATACCCATGCCCCCGCAAATACCGCAACCCGCTCCGCCGCAGCGGCGGCAACGGAGCTTGCTCGTAGGCCGCCGAAGTGCGAATGCCGACCTGCAGCCGCGGTCTCCGCAGGCGACCGGACTGAGATCGCCTGGACTGGTTGCCGCAACGGTCGAGGCGTGGCAGGGAGCGAAGTTCTTCTTGTGGCCGTGACCGAAGCCGTGGCCAGCGTCGCAAAGATCCCGCCACGGCGACCGTCGATCCGCAGCCGCCGCCAGTGCCGTGGTGGAACAAGCCCTTCCGGCGCAGAAGCCGCAACCGCTGCCGCCGTCCCTCCGCAACCATGGCCCAAGCCGCAGCCGTGGCCGGGGCCGCAACCATCGCCCAGGCCGCAACCATGGCCGCAGGCCGCCGCCGTGCAGCAGGCCCAGCAGCATGCCTCCCGGCCTTGTGCAACTCCGCCCGCATGGATCCTTGGCATAGTGGCCGTAAGGAACGGGTGGGGCCATATACTCGCCGCCGGTGGCGAAATCGTAGGCCGGAACCTCTCCGGGCAATGTGTGTGGAGTGGAAGATGCCAGCCATCGGCGCGAACCGTCGAGGTGCCAATCCCAGCCCGAGAACAGCGGCCAATGCGGCCGCAAGTGGCATCCCTCGCCATTTTCCGAAACGCATATGCAATCCCTTACCTATCTTGCATGGTGCCTCCTGGAGTATCCGGAATCAAGCGAGCGAGCGGCGGATGTGCCCGGCTTTCCTGCGCGGACGACATCATCAGCCCTGGCCAGCCGCGAAATCCCTGATCGTCCCTGCCGCTGCCCGATCCGCAGGTGGAGCTCGCGACAGGCATCCAGCCGCGTCCACCAGGCGCGGATGCGGACTCGGTCCTTGGTCTGGCCTTGCCACTGTCCATCGACCCGCAACATGGCCACTCTCGAAGGAATCCCGCGGCCAGCGCATGCAAAAGGTCCGATCCCTCGCTATAAGCCAAGGGATCGGACCATCTTGCCGTGAACCAGCGTGGGGTCTGTCGGGCGCGGTTCAGTGGCCCTTACCGTAGACCAGCGAGGACGGCAATTCGGTGACCGGCTGGGCCGGGGGATCGTAAGCGATCGACGCGTGCTGCTCGCGCGCTTGTCGTCGCGGGCCTCGCGCCTGTGCCGTGCTGATGCCACCGAACCCGAACAAGTGGCTGATCACGTGGGGCCGGTCATTCGTCGCGCCGTCCAGGGCGGTCTGGGCGGGAATCATGCTGGATGGCATGACGGACGGATCATAGCCCGCGCCGGTTCCCATTCGTGGTCCCGCCGCCATTCGGGGCCCATTCCGCTAGCGCCGCGGAGGTTCGTGCCACGCCGATCGGAGTCGGGTCCGCACCCTCCATCCCCGGATCCGACCCGCCCACGACCGCATAGCCGGGCGGAAGGTTCGAAAGCCATGGCCGGCCCGCCCACGACCGCGTGCCCCGCCGGATTCTGATCGACGTAAGTGACGGGTCCTACAATGACTTCACCGGCCTGGCACGCCGGACAATCCGACGGCATGGTTGTGCTGCATCGGAACCTGGCCAGGGACTGTGCCATGAGGCATCATCGCAACCTGGCCCGGGACTGTGCCCGGAGGCATCATAGACGGGGGCGGGGGCACATCGACGCCGTCCCGGGCCTTGGCATAGGCGCGCTGGCACTCGGTGCAGTGCCGCCAGCCGAACAATCCTTTGTGATGATGACCCGGTGCCTGCCCATTATAGGCTGGCTGACCGTTATAGGCCGCCTGACCGTTATACATCGGCTGGCCGTTATACGCCGGCTGACCGCTGTTCGCCGGTTGGCCGTAATACACCGGTTGGCCGCCCGCACCGTTCATCGCAGGAGGTTGTGCATTGGCGATGGGGACGGCGACAAGCGCCAGGGAACACAGACAGAGACCAGACCGTGCAAGCAAACGCATCAGGGAACTCCTTTCCCGTTCTTCACGCCTTTCGCCTCGCCAGCACCCACGGGCGAAGGCGATGCGCTCGAACCAGCGAAGTGATTCGATCCAAATCGGGCCCGACCTGGCGTGAGCTCTGCTCGGCTCAACTCACCGATGAAGAGGCCTTTATATGAAACCCCTCCGGGCAAGTCAGTGGACGCTCCAGGCATTCGAGTCTGTGCGAAGCGCAATGCTCCGTGCGCCACCCCGCGAAGACTCTCCCGATACATCCCTTAAGATCGGCACGACCGCGCGCCGGCTTGCGAGAAAAACCCCGGACGGCTCCAGATCGTCATCCGGAGGCTCGGCGATCCTCCCTCACGACTAGGCAAACAGCTCCTTCACGGCCTTCCCCCCGTCGACGATCTTGATCGGCCGGCCGGTGTCGGTCATGGTTTCCTTGGTCGGGTCGACCTTGAGAGCATGGCAAAGCGAGGCCAGCAGGTCGGGGACGGTGACCGGGTGGTCCTTGACCTCGGTGCCGTCGGCGTTCGAGGCGCCGATGACCTGGCCACCCTTGACGCCGCCGCCGGCCAGGGCGACGTTGAAGACCTTCGGGAAGTGGTCGCGGCCGGCGTTGGGATTGATCTTGGGGGTCCGGCCGAATTCGCCCATCCAGACGACCAAGGTGCGGCCCAGCATCCCACGCGCTTCGAGGTCGGCGACCAGCGACGCGAAGGCCGGGTCGACCTGCTGGGCCAGCGTGGCGATCTTTTCGTTGTTCTGCTGGTGGGTGTCCCAGCCGTTGGAGCGGACCTCGACGAACGTGACCCCGGCCTCGACCAGCCGGCGGGCCAGCAGGCATCCCTGGCCGAACGGATTGCGGCCGTAGGCCTCGCGCAGTGGCCGGGCTCTCCTCATCAAGTTGAAACGCCCTCATGTGGGGCGAGAGAACCATGCGCGCGGTCTGGCGTAGAGGGCTCGATGATCGCGCACCCGGTCATAGCCGCCCGCCTGGCCGAAGCCAGCCGTCTCCAGGTGGTTGAGCAAGCCGAGCCGGCGCTTGAAACGGTCGGCGTCGACCCTCGGCTGGGTGTTGTCGGGCGGCCGTTCGGAGTTTTGAACGACGAACGGCTCGAGCGCGGCACCCAGAAATCCCGCCCCGATCGTCGGCCCGCCGATGCTCACGATGTGCGGCAGGTCGAACTTGCTTTCGCCCAGCTCGGAGGCCATCGAACAGCCGATGTGCGGGTGCTTGAGAGTGGCGGTCGGCACATAGCCGGTGTGAAGCTGGTAGGTGGCTCGCTGATGGTTGCCTTCCTTGTTGGTCATCGATCGGACGAGCGCGATCTCCTTCATGATCTTGGCCGTCTGCTCCCAGCCCTGGGCGATCGAGATGCCGGGAACGGACGTCTCGATCGACCTCGTGGTCGCCGCCGTGCTCGGTGCCGGGCTTGGGGTCGAACGTTTCGAGCTGGCTGGGACCGCCGGCCATCCAGAGCAGGATGCAGGCCATCTGCCGCTTTCTCAGTTCGTCGGCTTGCAGCACCATCGAGATCGGTGAAGCTGACGGGAATACCTGCCAGGGCCGACACGCCCGCGGCTCCCCAGCCCAGCGTCCTGCAGAAACCCGCGCCGGCTGACAACTCCCTCTCCGCTCATTCCCACCTGCACGATATTCGATTCGACCTGCATTCTCGCGCTCTCCCAATGAAGATGGCCGGCGTAATCGATCTTCCTTTTCGTTTCACTTCGGAGCTTGATCGGGTTCCCTGAAAACAGCGGCTCACCGCCGGGAGATGAACTCGGTCGAGTTGATGAGGCCCAGTAGATGTCCTCGAAGGCTTCGGCGCGATTGCCCACGTTGCTCATGTAATGCGAGCAGGCTTCGATTTCCTTGGCTGTCGGATGGCGTGAGAGGACCCGGAGGTAAAGGGCATTCAGGGCGGCCTGGTCATTCGGGGCCTGCATCAGGATTTCTCCCAGCACGGTGCCGGGCCGGGCCTGCGTCCTGTTGTGAACCATGGGGCTATTCATCAGGAAGAGCGCCTGGGGGATCGTACCCAGGACGTCCTCATTGGGAACCGAAGGATCGACCCCGAAGAGTGCGTTGAAGAGCACCCGTGGTCCACCGAGCCGGACGATCTTCGCCTGGCCCTTCGCAGGAACCGGCGCACTGCCCAGTCCCGCGGCGGCCACCGCCTGCTTGGCGATCCGAGCCTCGTTCCTGGCCGAAACGTTGGGCCGGGAAGACGGCTGGCGGCCCGGACCCTTGCCCTTGCCGCCGGGTCCCTTGGCGGCCATCGCGCGATTGCCCTGATTGTTGGCGAACTGGAGTCAGATCGGCGGGCATGCCCAGCGCCTCGACGAGGGCCTCGACGATCTGGTCGGAACGCAGCCGGCGCAGGGCAATTGGAGGCAAACGGGGTCTTGCCGGCCGCGTTAGCCGTGGAGCGGACCCTGCGCTGATACGCGTTCGTGTTCACGATGGTTCTGAAGAGCCAGCGGACGTTATAACCTCCGCTTCTGCCACTCTTGGGCCAGGGTCTCGATCACCTCCGGAGCCTTGGGAGTTCGCTCGGGACCAAGGTCGTCAATGGCCTCGTAGAACGACTCGCCCATGAGGGCGTACCAGATCCGGTTGACGTAGGCTCGGGCGAACCAGGGGTTGTCCTGACCGGTGATATAAGAGGCACCGAGGGCCCGCCGCTCGACGGCGTCCAGGCTCTCCGGCAGTGACGGCTCGGATTTCGAGGTGGCCAGGAAGAACCTGGGAGCGATCGGCATCTGCTTGGTTGGGTCGTTCAGGTCGGGCATCGTGTACCGCGGGCGGCCCTGGGTCACCACGCCGAAGACGGGAAGCTGGCCCGGCATGCCCCGCACGAACGGCTTCGCCCGGTGCCAGAGAAAAAGGCCGCGAACTCGTGGAACTGCTCGCGCTTCCAACTGTCGGTCTTGTGGTCGTGGCACTGGGCGCACTGGATCTGCACGCCGAGGAAGATCCGCGAGACCTCGCCGGCCAGCTCCACGGGCTTGGCCTCGTGGGCCAGCGCGAAGCTGACCGCGCCGTTCTCGTCGACGCGGCCGGTGGCGGTGATCATGGCTGTGGCGATCTCATCCCAAGGCGCGTTCTTTTTGAATTGTTCAGCCAGCCAGTCTTCCAGGATGTCGTAGCGCACCTGCTGGATCGCCTGGTTGGTGGCGTGGAACCGGATCACGTCGCGCCAGTAACGGGCCCAGTTGCGGGCATATTCGGGGCTATCAAGTAGAGCGTCGGCCAGACGGGCGCGCTTATCCTTGGACCGGTCGCTGACGAACGCCACGACTTGTTGAGGAGTCGGTGGCGCGCCGGCCAGATCGAAATGGATCCGCCGCACGAATTCGATGTCACTGGTCAGCGGCGCGGGCTCGACCTTGGGGCTGAGCTTGCTCAGGTATTGCTCGATCGAGCTGGTCGAGCTTTGCCGAGGTGATGGCCGGCGGCGTCACCGAGCGCGTCGGACGCTGGGGCAGGGGGTCTTGGAAATTTGAGCCCTGGCGCTCGTTTCATCGCCCTTACTCCGCTCCATGACGGCTCGACGCAGTTGCTGAAGCGATTGGAGGACGTCTCGCGAGTCCTGTTCATCAAGTTTGATCGTTGCCTTCTTGGATTGATCGCTCTGGGCGGCGCGCTTGAGCCGTTGTCTTGTCGCCCGAATCGTCCCCGGCCCGCGCCGAAGGCGACGAGCAACGAGATGCCGGCCGAGCAGGCAACCTTCGCGGCCAGGATGGCCAGCAGACTTCTCCCGCCGCCAAGGGCACCGCGCCAGCTACCCATCCAATCCATGCGACTCATGTTGATCACTCCGGCCCTCGGCTTCACCCGCGCGGCTTACGCGGCCGCGACTGACGTTCTGTTTCCGCGACACTCTCAATCGCTTTGCTAACGATTCAACACCGCTCCCTTGAAGCGGTGTCGTCTGATGGGGCGGTATTGCAATCATGTCCTGCTTCGCGTCCATCAACTGATAAGGGCCATGAAACTCGCTGAGAAATACTCGATTCCAATCTGATTGTGCTCATGTCGCGCGTACAATTCCATTGTCGGGTTGAAAGAAACCCGGTCAGGCACGAGGGAACGAGCCCGAGGTTCTGAATCGAATCGAGAACGCATGCACGGGAGCAATCTCATGAAGACTTCAGCGATTCAGCGTCTCATGGCACTTTGCGGCAGGAGCCTGCTGGCGGTTTGCGTTGCTGCTGCGGCAAGTTCCGGTTCGCAGGCTCTGGCCGCCCACGGCGGTGGCGGTGGCGGCCACGGGGAGGGGTCGGCCACGGCGGCGGCTTTGGCGGTGGGCACATGGGCGGCGGATTCGGCGGCCATCACATGGGTGGTAGCGGGTTCGGCGGCGGGTTCGGGAGAGGCGGGTTTTTCCCCGGTTTTGGATTTGGCGGCTTGGGCTACGGCTATGGAGGCTACTACCCTGGGCTCTACGGCCTGGGAGGTCTAGGCTATGGCCTCGGCTATGGCGGCTACGGCTACGGCGGGCTGGGCTACGGCGGCTATGGAGGGTACGGAGGATATGGCGGATACGGACTAGGGTACGGCTATCCCGGCTCCTATTACGGCTCGGGGTACTACGATCCCGGTTACTATTACGGCTCGGGCTACACGACCGGTTACGGCGTAGCCACGTCGCCTGGGTCAACTTACAGCTATTCATCCGCGTATGGGTCCGTACCCCTCCAGTCCGGCTCGACGGCGGTTGCCTCGAAATTTCCCCTGCCGGTCTTGGGGATCGATGAAGAGGCGGTGTCTAACGCCTCCGGACGGGCCATCAGGGTGGCGAACGTGCTGGCAAACTCACCGGCACAGCGTGCAGGCCTTCAACCGGGCGATCTGATCCGGTCTGCCAATGGCTATCTGACGCAAACTCCCGGCAACCTGGCGTGGATCATCAACCACCAAGCATCAAACAATACGCTCAAGCTGATCGTTCGTAAGGCTAGCAACACGCAAGACACCAACGTCTCCGTGCAACTTCGCTAACGTCACCGGGGGTTTGATAGCAGTCTGGCCGGGGTCTGGACTGGTTCAGATCAGAACCAGGATGGCCACGGCCATGACGGCCAAGCTGACCACGGCGAGAAGCCCGGCAGGCATGAACTTGCGGGTCTTGGCTGCGAAACGATAACCAAAAAAAAGAAACAAGAGCGCCGCGACGGCGGAACCCAGACCCATTCCCAGGTCAGCGTTTTGGAACGAGAGCGCAAGGGCGAGGATGGCTGCCACGGCACTGGCCAGGCCCGCGATGAGCGATGGCCTGCTGGCGGCCTTGGTGTAGCCGATGATACCGCCGACGGCGAGCAACACGGCGTAAATGGCAAGTGCGATCTGTCCTGCGACCGGGCTTAGCATTGAGGTGAACCGCTCCGGAACCAATGACCATTGAAGAAGCAAGGGAGAGCAAGAGCCTACGATTTTGCGGTGCTTCGCTCAACGGCTCACCACAGCAAAACGCCGGGTGGTTGGCTCGCTGCCATGCCAAAAAGAGCGGAACGGGTTGCGGCTTCGCTCAGGCCACCATGGTCTTGGCGCAGGAAGTCCTTTTGTAAGGGCTTCCTCGGCCAGTGGCCTGAACGACTCCGTCCCGTTCCGAGTCTTCTTGAGCGAGATCGCGATCCGCGGAGTTCGACCTTCGCTTCGTTATCGTTAAGGCATGGGTTCAGGTGCGGGAGCGGCTGCTCCAGGCGGAGGCGGAGGTGGAGGCGGAACATTTCCTGCTGGCGGCGCCACGTTGCCGGCCTGTCCGGGGGTCTGAGCTCCAGCGCGAGTCCGCCTGCGCCGGGCATCAGGTTGCCGCCCGGAGCGCCTTGGCCTGGTGGCACGCCGGGTGCCGGCGGCGCGGGCACGACGGTATTCGGCTCGGCACCGAACGGACCCTGGTTGATATCCTGCGGGCGGCCCATCTGGTTCTGAATTGGGTTGATCGCGCCGCGCCCGGTGACTGGCCGTAAACAGCGGGGGGTGGCGGCTCGATGCCCATGGCTCGCATCCGTGCTCGCTGCGTTGCCGCCTGGGTGTTGGCCCAGGGAAATTCCGGACCGGCCGGGAAGTATTGGACGTCGTCGTGCATGTACTTGCCCGACGGCAACGTCATGCCCGCGTATTCCACCTGGCAGCCGACCGAGGGCAAGATACCACCCACCGCCAGTGCCGACCAGAGCGCCACCCGACGGCTCGTGGCGGCTCGCGTCGATCTCATGCGGGGCAACCCCATTGCTTCCACCCTCCTTGGCGTCTCCGGCGGCCCCTCTGACCCATTCCTTGAGGGAGGTTCGACCGCCGTGGGGAGTCCTTCTTTTCCGATCCCGCCCAACCGGTTGCGTCAATCTTTCCAAGCGACCCGGTCCCTTACGTTCAGGAGCCGGGTCCTCTCGGCCGCATGGTGCGGTCGTCGGGCTTCTTACTCGGTTATGGAATCGGCCGAATCAGCCTTCAAAGCCCAATGATTCCTTCCGTTTCGAGAAAATGCATCTTGACGGCGCTGTGAACCCATGGGTTCGAGGCAGTTCACATCGTGTCCGAATCGCCTTGCATGAAAGCGTGGATTCCCCTGCGAGAAGCCCAGATCGCCTACTCAGGAGATGGAGCATGAGCTGCCCGCCGCGGAGCGAGCGCCTCCGCGACCGCCTTCTGGATCTTCTCTCCCCGCAGGTTTGTCGCCAGGACCTTGCCATCGGGTCCGATGAGGAAAGTCGCTGGAATGGCCGTGGCGCCCAACGTCGATAACAAGTAGTCCGTCATCTGGCGTGGATGTTCCTTTCCAGTAAGGCTTTCTGGTCTTCCTTCATCGTGAGGAAAATCGGGGCCCCGGGAGGTCGGTGGGCCTTACGACGTGGCCATTCACGACTCGCCTTGGGACTGCGCTGACGGCGCGTCTCGACGCGGCACGTTTCCAGCCGGCGGCGGTAAGTGGTCGTCCGACGGTGAGGGTGCGCGCGCCGGCGATCTCCTGGCGGATTTCGATCAGCACCTTCCGTGGGCTCACGGCCAGTTCTCCGATCGTGCCCTCTGGTCGGAGTGCCAGGTCGGCGTGTGCCAGCAGGATCTGCAGAGCCAGCAAAGATCCCTCCAGTTCACGATGAATGAGCCGGACCGTGCGGCTGGCAAGTTTGACTTTCTTGAGCGTCCGTTTATAAGTTCTGAAGAGGCCCTCGTTGCGCCATCTCCAGCGATAGAATTTGGCCGCCGTTTTCGCCGGGAGCCGTTGCGGACTGAGGACGTTGGTCAAGAGCCAGACATCGTGTTTGGTCTGCCCCTTGGCCTGGACACGAATCAGCCGACACATGAGCGGTGGCTGCTGTTGCTTCTGGATGGTTTCCGGCCAGTAGTAGACCAGGCCTTCTTGCCATTGCTCGATGGGAGTTTCATCCAGCGCGTACAGGCGAACCTTCGACGACATCCGCAGCAGAAACGACTGCTTGTGCTCGAGGATCGCGCGGGCCAGTTCATAGCCCATATAGGCCGCATCGGCCACGACCAGGGCCTCCGCAGGCAGGAGGGATAACATCTGTCGCAAGTGCAGCCGTTCGTCAGCGGTTCCCTTGCCAATCCGCCAGGACCACAGCAGCCCTGATCCGAGGTGAACGAAGGCCGTAACCCAGGCGGTCGGGGCCGATGCCTCGCTGCTTCCTTTGCCCATGCGGGCTTCCAGTTCGGCCGACCGCGGGCACTCGATGCGCGACCCGTCGCAGCCCATCGGCACAAAGCCGCCGATCATAAGGCGCTCGGCATAACGACGTCGGATTTCGTCGCGGACGCCCTGAGCCAGCGCCCAGAGCTGCCGCACGGGCAAGCGAGTCAATGCCTTTTGAAACCCGACCAGCGTCTCACCGGGACGTTTGCGGCCTTCGTAGCACGCCACGTAAAACCCGCGTGCCGCCACGAACCGCTCGGACTCTGCGTCGCCAGCAGCCCAGGTCATCGCCAGGAGAACCAGTACCAGAGGCTGCAAGTCCCATCGCGGCTTAGAGCGCCGATCGGCGACACATTGTCGGGCTTGCTTCCAAACCCGCGGCGTGAGAAACTGTCGCACGAACTCGATCAACGACGCGGGTTGCTGCAATCTCTGCAGCTTCCTTGCTGCTTTCATCGCCGTTCTTCCTTGAAGGGTGTGGGTGGTACCCACCCATCATCGCGAAGAACGGCGTTTCTTGCGCTACAACCCTCACGAAAAGATCAATCGTAAGTACACACCCCGCCAATCCTTATCTTCAGATCGACCCTCAGCCCGTTATCGACGTTGCGTGGCGCCGTAGGCGGAAGCAACAGCCGACTCCTCGCCGATGTGCCCTTGGTGCCACATGAGCTTCTGTGATTTCACGTAAGACATAGCGTCGGCCGGCTTCTCGTCGAGGCTTAGCGAAACCATCGCGAATTGCGGGTTCCCACCGAACGCCTTGTGGACGGCCTCGAGGTTCGGGATCTCGGCCAGACACGGGGCGCACCAGGTCGCCCAGAAGTCGAGCAAAATGAACTTGCCCCGGAGGTCGGCGAGCGTCATGTCTTTGCCGTCGAGTGTTTGCACGGTGAAGTTAGGGGCGGCGTCGCCGACATGGAGCGGCCGGCCGCCGAGCTCCACTGGTTGGAGTGAGCCGAGATCGAGCGGGCTGTCATCGGCGTTGCTGGAAACCGAGAACTCACGCGAGTACGCGGCAATCAGCCGGCCCCAGCCGCAGGCGTCGTCCGGCGGGGCCTCGTGTAGCGCGATGCGTAGCACGTAATCGCCGGGCAGGAGATCCAGGGCCTGAATATGTGCGTCGTGGAACACCTGAACGCCAAAGGAAGCGGTTGCCTTTTTCGGTGCCCTGGGCTCGATCGACGCCTTCCGAATCATCCAGCCCCCGGCGGTCGGCACCGCGAGCCGGCCAGTGATTCGCCGTCCTTGCTCGCCGATCTTGAGGTCGTACGCCTTCCCACTCGCAATGTCGAGCGTGGCCAGGTCGACCGGCCAGTTCCGTCGGTCCAGGCCGTTGGGCACCCACTGGCGGATGATGTGGCGCCCCGGCATGACGCGCGGCATCTCGAAACCGCCGCCGGCGTCGGTCTTGACCAAGATCCGGTCGTCAACGCGGGGCTCGCCCTCGAGGCGGCGGCGCTTCATCGGGGTCGCAGTGGAGCGAGGCGTCGGCCACCGGCTTGCTGTTGATCTTCACGGCCCCGGAGATCCGCGCCCACGGCTGGAGCCGGAGCGTGTCATCGCCGTGCAGGACGCGACGCCGGGCAATCGCAAAGCCGGCCTCGCCCAGAGCCAAGAGCAGATAGTCGTCCTTCTGTGGCGGCAGCGCGAATCGGCCGTCGGATGCGGTCTTCGCCCAGACCCGTTCTTCGCCGCGGATGATGTCGCCATTGTGGAGCCGCAATTCGTCATCGGCCGTTACGAGATAGACGAAAACGGCATTCGCTGGTGATCTGTCTGGTTTCCGGATCGTGCCCCGGATCGGCTCGGATCGAACAAGACGTAACGTGAAAGCGTGGATCTCCCCATCGGGCGAGACGAGTCCGGAGTCCTCGGGTAAGTAACCATCGGCCTGGACGCGGATCAAGTACTGGTCGGCGGCCCCGTTGTAGATTGTGTGCTCGAACGATCCGGGGGTCTTCGTCGCATCGCGGTCGATGCTATTGCCATGCTGCCAGATGAGGCGCCGTCCGGGTTTCCACACGGAGCCGAGCAGCAGAGAGAATCGCGGAATTGGCTGCCCCGTGCCGCGATCGAGCACGGTGCCCTTGATCGTGGTCGGCGGAGCCAGGACGATCTCGTGCGGTGTGCCAGGGAGCAGCCGCAAGCCGTTCTTGCCGGAGTAGCCATTGGCCGCGACATCGACCTGCACCTCACCGCCGGGAGCCTCGTTCCAGACGAAACGGCCGTCCCGGTCGGTCCTCAAATTCTGTTCGATCGACTCCTTACCTCCCCATGATTTCACTTGAACATACGCGCGAAAAACGGGTTTGCCGGCGCGATCGACGACGCGGCCGCTCAAGGTATGGCCCTGCTGGAGCCGCAGGGTAACGCGCTGCGGCTCACTTCCGACCCGGATGGGTTGCACGGCGGGCCCGAAGCCGGTGTGCTGAGCGGTCAAGGTTGTGGCGATGCCGGGTTCGAAGCCCAATGTGAATCGGCCCTTGGCATCAGTCTTGAAGGGGGGAATGGAGTTGCCGTATCGTCGTTCGTTTCCGACGATGATCTCGGCATCCGCGACGGGGCGGTCATCGGGACCGACAACCGAGCCGTCAATGGTCGTTCCGCGCCGGAGGCGAAGGGATGCTGATCCATCGCGAAGTGCAGAAACAGGCTTGAACTCCTCCGGCAGGAAGAACGTGTGTTCCGTGAGGCAGAGATGGTGGTAGGCCGTGACCTTGAGGGAATCGGGCTGCGCCGGCAGACATGTGAACGACCATGTCCCGTTCGCGTCGGTCTCGGTCGTCCGAAACTCGAGATCGACCCGTTGCGGGGAGCGGGGATAGCCCTTGGCGACATCGATGACGACGGTCGCGCCGGCGATCGACTGCTGGTCCTGGTCAACGACGCGGCCACCGATCTTCGTCGCCTTCTCCATCTTGAGAAGGAAGTGGTCGGGGACAGCCACCGCGTTGCCCTCGGGCTCCCAGCGGATCGCCTGCGGTACGAAACCCTCGCGCGTGGCCGTGAGGCGGAGGTAGCGGATGCCGGCGGGCATCGTGAAACGGGCAGTACCGGAAGCATCGGTCCTCGCCGTGGGCCTCGTCTCCGAGGCGAGCGTCCGGAGCTGGAGAAGCACGTCCGGCACGAGGGCGTCGGTCGAGAGGTCCCGGGCCTCCACGGTGAGGCTGACCGTTTGGGTGGTCGGCCTGGCATCGGCCTTCGGCTCATCGGCGATCGGGGGGGTGGAGAGAACGGACGGTAGGGATGTTGGAGCAGCGAACCCTCCCGCTCCCGCGACGACGACACCAGCCGACGCGACCGCCGCCATCGTCACGAGGGTCACGAAGGCCATCTTCAGCCGGGTCATGAGCAGGCTCCTCAGCAAGGAATGAGTCAATGCCACCACCGTCGGAGGGATCGGTCCGCCGGTTGCCGCCACCACCACGGCCTGCGACCACGCCGAAGGGACCGACGCTGTTGCCGATGCCTGTGACAATTCCAGCGCGGCGCCCACCGCCACAGCCGTCACGCCGCGCCGGAGCAGTCGGTCGTGAAGCCGCTTCCGTCCCTTAGCCAGCCGGTGATAGACGGTCGGGACGGTGCAACGTAGTCGCCCGGCTGCCTGCTCGTACGTCAGGCCCTCGAGGTCGCAGAGCACGAGCGGCAGGCGCTCTGCCTCGGGCAACCTGTCGATTTCCTCGTGCAGGATGGCGCACACGTCGAAGTCCAGCCCGGTGGAGGCTGTGCTCCAAATCTCCATCGATGGGTCCTCGACCTCGGCCCGCCGCCTTTTCTTCACTTCCATGCTCCGCTGGACGGCCGCGCGAAAGGCCACGCGATGCAGCCAGCCGCCGAGCGCGTCGCCGGCACGGATCGAGGCCGCCTTGCGTGCCAGGACAAGGAACGTGGCCTGGAACGCATCTTCGACATCATGGTGATCGCGCAGGACGGCGCGGCAGGTCGCCCCGACCATCGGGCCATGCCGCGCTACCAGGGCCGCGAAGGCCGGTCCATCGTGCGACGCGGCATATCGGTTCAAGAGTTCCCAGTCACTGAGGCCCACAGCCGTGCCGCCACCGAAAAGATGGCGGAGGTGCTCGAGGCTCGCCCCCAGTATTCCGCTTGCCATGATCGATCAGCTCCCAAGATGCCTTCGGCTCCGCCCACCCTCAGTGTAAGAGGGCAGCGCGGATCGCCGCGCACCGATTTTCTGGAAAAAATTTGATGTGGCTAGCTTGTGCCTCGCCTCTGTCTAATGACCGCGCAGTTTGACCGGCTTCTCAGGTTTCACGTATTCTCACATGGAGAGTCGAGATCGTTCCGTGATAACCTCTGACTGTGAACCCACCCGGGCAAACGCATGCGACTGGATAAACTGATTGCCGAGCGGTTCGCGCTATCGCGCCGCGCGGCGCAAGACGCGGTACGAGAAGGCAGAGTCGACGTCAACGGCCAGCGCCGCCTCGAACCCGGGCTCGAGATCGCGCCGCAAAGCCTGCTGAACTATGACCCGAACCGGCCATGCATCGCTTCCTCGACCAGGAAGCTTGAAGTGCTCTATGAAGACCAGCACGTCTTGGTCGTGAACAAGCCGGCCGGAGTTCTCACCCAGCCAACTCAGGCCCGCGAGCGCGATACGTTGCTCGAGTGCGCGGGGAGGTACTTGATGCGCAAGCACGGTCGAGAGCGCACCTACGTGGGAATTGTCCAGCGGCTCGATCAGGACACATCGGGCGTGATTCTCTTGGTGATCGACCACCGTGCACTACGTCCATTTCAGGCGATCTTCCGCGAACATGCGATCGAACGAGTGTACCTGGCCGTGGTTGAAGGGGTGTTCCTGACAGCGCAGGGCCGGATCGACATGCCCTTGGTGCCCGATCGTGGCGACGGCCGCCGCGGAGTTGCCCGCCACGGCGAGCGGGGCGTTCCGGCCGTGACTCACTTCGAGGTTCTGGAAAGCTTTGGTCGAGCCGCGAGCCTGGTGTCATGCCGACTTGAAACGGGCCGGACCCACCAGGTTCGCATCCACCTCGCCGAGATCGGTCATCCGGTCGTGGGCGATCGCGTCTACCGGCCACGGACAAAAACCGGGTCATCCATCCGCTTCCGCCGCCAGGCGCTCCACGCCCGAGCCTTGGAATTCGTGCATCCGTTTACCGGTCAGCTCATCCGCGTGGAAGCACCGCCACCGGCAGACCTCAACAGCCTGATCGCCGATCTACGCAACCGATTTGGAAGGGTCTCGCTATGAGTGTCGAGCCTGAAACCGGAGAAGCGAATGCGTTGTCGCCACCGCGGAGTTTGGATCTCACCGGATTACCCGCCCCCGTCACCAACGAGCTCCAGAGGATTGTCGCACCGCTTCGGGATAACCTGGGCCACGCATCGAGCCCCGCGGCCCCCTTTGAGCAAGAGCCTGCTGAAGCGTGGGCTCGGCGTCTTCAATCGTGGGTTGACTCTCATCCTGCCCGGCCCATCACCATCGATGATAGCCGCGAGGGCGTCTACTCCGGTCGCGGCGAATGAACTACCTTCTTTGACCTTCAACACCCAGGATTTTCGGAACAGAAAAAGGGGTCAGGAACCGACACGCGCCTCGGCTGCTCCTGACCGCTTCGCGGCAGCTCTGTGAACCTTTTCCCATGTCGGGGAGGGTGGTTAAACCGAATCTCCGGGCCGGCGCGCGAGTCGGTCATCTCGCGCGGGACCGCTGACTGAGCGCATCACAGCGACCGCCATGGCCGTCAACCCGGCCCAGAGGAAGGCGTCGATGATCGCAAGAACGAAGCCTGGCGCGAACACGATCAGACCCATGAGACTCCCGGAGATCAAATAATCGCGCAGCGTACCCACTACCGCCAGAATAACCAGGAACACGGTCAGTCCGCGGGAGCCGAACCGGCGCGTGACGCGCCAGCCGATCAAGGCGAGAAAGGCGAAGGCCACAACGAGTAAAGGGTAGATGGCCAGCGGTCCACAGGGCGTGTCGTCGGACGGGTACCGCCACCAGCCCCGCGCGCTCGCCAGTGCTTCCACCCCCGCGCCAACCAAGGCGACGGCCCCACCTCCGGCCAAGGCCCCGGCAACCCGCCGCCTGGTCGCCCGGGTGAAATGAATTGCCGCAAGCAGCAACGACACGTACACGCAACATGCCAGAATGAGGATCTGCGTCATCGTCTTATGCCGCCCGTCGCGATGTGACCGCTTCCGTATGTGGACTTCGCCTCTTCGAGCGTCGAAGGGGAACTGCAAAGCTCGAATGTTACCAGGTCCCGGGACGTGCGGCCCGTCTGCCTCGTGATTTCCAACGCTTTGTTTTGGGTGGAATGGCATAGTGCGACTCTATTCGCCAAGGGTACTCGGTTCTCCAGCCGAACGACGATAGAGTAGGTTCAACCGCGAGCACCCGCGGAGTCTTCGTTAACTCCGGGGCGGCGGCGGTCCTCGGCGTGACACGTTGCGGCGACGGGCGCCGCTTTGTTGCCTCCTTGTGCCACTCCCTATGTGAGGTTCATGACAGGCCATTCAGGCTTCTTTGATTCCTTGTGCGCTGAAAGGGATGGATACTCTGATGGCGGAACGATTCGACAAAGGCGGGCAGGTCGGCTGGTTCCACGACGAGGGTGACTCGGCTGGATTCTTCCATACTTACGACGGCCTCCAGGTGGCGGGACCAAATGACACACCGAGGAAGGTTCATGTCTTCCTCCCGCGCGGCTATGAAGTCAGCGTTGATCGATACCCCGTGCTCTACATGAATGATGGGGATACCAGCTTCTTCCCGGGTGGACCGGTGGGAAAGAGCTGGCATGTCGCCGACGTGCTCGAGAAACTTTACGACAGCCAAAGCATCCGATCACTCATCGTCGCGGCCGTTTGCCCGCTCAACCGCGATCGAGAATACACCCATGAGCCCGTTCCTGAGCATGAATGCTGCGGTCTCCCAGGATACGCGGATTATCTTGCAAATCATGTAAAGCCGTTCTTCGACGCCAACTACCGTACGGCTTCCCAGCCGAGCCAGACCACCGTCCTGGGCTCCTCTCATGGGGGACTCGCCGCTTTCTACACCGCGTGTTGTTGGCCGAGCCGTTTCGGCAATCTGGCAGCCATGTCGCCCTCGTTCTGGGTTGGTCTCGAGAGCGTTGGCAAGTTCGGTACTCCCCTCTCGCAGTCGAGTCTCATTCAAGCGACCTCGCAGACTCTCGCGACCGAGGGAACACGGCCGAAAATCTGGCTGGATTGGGGACTGATTCATTCGAATGGATTCCAGAACGAGTTCATCGAGCGATTTGCCGCAAGCCGTCGGCGCGAGATGAAGAAGCTCCTCCTCGACAAGTATGGCTACGTCCTGGGCCAAAATCTGTTCGCGATGGAGGATCCCGACGGAGATCACTCCGAGGAATCATGGTCCCGCCGTTTGCCGCAAGTACTCCAGGTCTTTTTCCAGGTTTGATTTCTTGCACCGAGGAGTTCGGCGAGCAAACGACGGTGTTTTACGCGCTACTGTTGGCGGCTTCCCGTCTCGCCTCCCACGGCCGGCGATCCAGTGAATGAGGATCGCGCGCCAATCTCTGTCCACCCAGGTATGGAAGCGTCCCTCGCCATCGCGATACCTGTTCACGGCGCTCGAATCAAGGCGCCCCGTCCGGTACGGAGTCAGTTGGGCGCCCGGTGTCGGGGCTTGCAGGGTTACGGGCTCCCAATGTCAGATAGGTTTCAGGAACATCGTGATGTGCCCGGGTGCTCCGGCAGCCTCGATCGCGTTTTATGGTGTCGGCTTCCTGCTCAGTGTCCCTCAGACCTCGTCAGCCACCCGCTTGCAAAACGAACGCATCAGGCAGGGTTCTGCCAGACGGGGAACTCATCGGTGCCGGTGGGGAACTCGGCCGTTGAATCCACGGTCGGTGGTTCAACCTGATCTGCGGGTTCGGCGAGTGACAAAGCGGGGGTTCCGGGACTGGGGACGGAGAAGCTGGCGACGATCACCGTGATGTTATCCCTGCCGCCATGATCGAGGGCTAGGTGCTGGAGGTGAAGTGCAGCCTGGTCGGATTCGGCGTGTCGGGTCAAGCAGCTTGCGATCGTCGGATCGTCGACCATGTCGGTGAGGCCGTCGCTGCAAACGAGCACGCGATCGCCGTCCTCGAGGCGCAGCCAGCGGACGTCGGCCTTGACCTTACCTTGGTGGCTGCCCAGGTAATTCGTCAGGGTGTTGCGCTTGGAGTGTTTGCGGACGTCTTCCTGCTTGATCTGACCGGCGTCGGCCAGGGCCTGCGCCACGGTGTGGTCGCGCGTCAGTTGCTCAAGGTGGCCACGGCGAAACAGGTAGGCACGCGAGTCACCCACGTGGATCAGGAAGAGATGAACGCCGACGCTGTACACCAGAGTTAGCGTCGTGCCCATGCCGAAGAGCCGGCGATCGGTCGCGCTTTTCTCGGTGATCCGGCGGTCAATCTCCTGGAAATAGGCGCTCATGCGGTTGAGTAGGTCGCGCGCTTCCTTCTCATTGATCTTGAAGCCCCACTTGACCGATTTGTCGGCCAGCTTCACTCCCGTGCTGATGGCCAGCATGCTGGCGACGTCGCCGGCGTTCATTCCCCCCATGCCGTCGGCAACGACCATGGCGTAACCATCCTCACCGATCGCGCCGGGCATTTCGTCCGTCGGTAGGTTATGCGACAGGATGTTGAGCGTGCGGCGGACGCGGGCCACCATGTAGTGATCTTCGTTGCGGGGCCGGACTTTACCCGGATGCGAGACAGCTCCGATGCGCAGCTTCACCGAGCTGGTCGGGGGCTCGGTCGGCGGCTTCCGAGTACCCGTGGTGGACAGCGGGCTGACCAGAAACTCAAATTCCGCCGTATCGAGATGGAACGGGGAGTTCATTGTCTTGGCTCCAGAGCAAAGTCATCGGTCCGGGCGTTAAGTCATGTCCTGAGCACCAAGTGCCAGGAGATGCACGTTCGCGGCGCCTCCGATCACCGCTTGAGCTTGAGATTCCGCGCATGGAAGGCGATCGCCTCCTGGACGTGCAGGTCCCAGTATTCCCAGTTATGCACCCCCACGAACTCTTCGTACTCGTGAACAATGTGCTGAGATTCCAGGTGTTTGTGAAAGGCCCGGTTTTGCTCGATCAGGAAATCGCCCTTGCCGCAATCAATGCGAAGCGCGGGAACGCGGCCGTGGTCGATCCGCTCGATGATGGCGAACGGGTCTTCCGGACCTCCCTTGGGCGCCCTACCGAAGATACGTTCGAGCTCGGGCCGGATGTCCTTGATGCGGTCATTCTTGTTCCAGTCGTCGTGAAGGATGCTGAGCGCTCCGGAGTGAGAATTGACGCTGGCGAACATCTCTTGGTGCTTGAGCCCGAGCTTGACAGCGCCAAAGCCTCCCATCGACAGCCCACCGATCACCCGGCCGCCGCGCTCGGCCTTGACCGGGAAGGTGCGGTCGATCAGGCCGATAATGTCCTTGATCAGGTCGTCCTCGTGCGCCGGGCCGGCGACCGCGTTGGTGTACCAGCCTCGGCCGCCGTCGGGCATCACGACAACGAGCGGAAGACCTTCGACGTATCTCTCGACGCTCGTCCGGCGCATCCAGATCGTGTCGTCGTCCGACAAGCCATGCAGAAGGTAAAAGACCGACCACGGCCTGGGAATGGACGGATGGTCGGGAAAGACGATGCTGAACGATGAGGCCTTCCGCAGCGATTGGCTGAAATAGTTGATCCTGGCGAATGCCATGAAACTCCTCGATTGTTGATACGCTTACTACTTAGTAGAAATCACAAGAGTCATTCATAATGTCTGCCGCGGGGACCATTTCCGCTTGCAGGCGGTCGATCTCGACAGCAAGATCAACCGGTTCGCCGACGGAGATGCCAAGATGGTTGGACAAGACCTGTTCGGCCTGGTCCGCCAGCTCATCGCGCTCTGCCTGTTTCAAGATCGCCGACAGATCGATTCGTTGCAACAGTCCCTTGGTAATCTTGCGCTTGGCGTCGGGAAAGATCAAAGAGCCGGCGGCTTCAAGCGCGATCGGATGATTGCAAAGCGCCGTGAGCAAGGCCGCCTGAGCGGCCGAGGTGCAGGGGACCAGGTAGCAGGTGTCATCGAACAACACGGGGCGGCCCTCGACCGGCCCCACGGCTTGAAAGCGCGGAGCATCGTGGAGCCCGGAAACGGCCACCTTGAATGGGGCGAAACTGTAGGGACCGACGCCGAAAAGGGCGAACCGGGGCTGGCCGTGGTAGATGGAAGACTTTCGATTCGCGAACCGGCCCGCGTGGGCCTGCAAGTAGCTCCAGAGCCGGGGTGCTCGTTGTTCGAGGCTGTCGGTCTCCTGGCCGATGCGTCCCTGCGTGACAATCACGCCGCGCCGGGGGCGATCCGCGGGCTGCTTTCGCAAGTCGGTTCCTTTGAGCAGCGGGTAAACGAATTCCGGCTCGACGTTGACCACTTCACCGAGTCGATTGTGCAACAACGTGGCATCGCCGTTTGCCATGAGCTCCATGACAGGCGCGGCGTCGTGCTTTAGCCCCTGGCGCCAGGTGAGCGGGCTTTTGCCCAGCGCGAACCCATGACCCTTGAACACGCGAGAATTAGCGATCAAGCGTCCTTGGAAGAAGTCCATCACCGATCGGGGCTGGCTGGCATCAAGGGCCGCGAACACGGGGATTTCCTGGCAGCTTGCAAGAGCGCCCAGAGACACCTGCAGCAAGCAGGCCCCCACGGCCGCGCCAAACCAGCGCATGGCGTCGATCTCGAAGATGGCGGCGCTTGTGATCGGCAACCCCTTGCGGTGTGCGTATTCAAGCACGCCGCGAGCCACCGCGGTCTTGCACAAAAGCGCGATCGTGGGACTCTGCGAGGCGAGCTCCTCGATAAGCTTGACCCAGACGGCCTCGGCCAGATCAAAATTCGACGCCCCGGTGCGTGCTTCGATTCCGCGTAGCGATTTGAGGTTGCGCTTGGGAGGGTGGTTCCCGCTGCCGGACCGACCGAGCTCGGCGGACGTGACCCAGGGCGGGTTGCCCACAACCAGGAGCGGCCCCACCTCTTTCCACGGCAAGTCGGTTCGCAGGTCGAGATCGAAAAGATTCTCGTGCAGGATCTGCAGGTGCGTGGCCAACCCCACGCGGCCGAACGCTCGTGACGCATCAACATGCGATTGCTGGAGCTCGATTCCGATCAGCTCGCGTGGCGGGGCGGGGTCTTGAAGCAGGCCCTCGAGGAACGAGCCTTGACCACAAGTAGGCTCCAGCACCCGTGTCCAGCGCGAGGCAACAGGACCCAGGCAGCGCAAAACCGCGGCCACAAGTCCCCGCGGGGTCTGGAAATCGCCCAGGTCGCGTCGCACGCGGTCGACCTCGCTGCTAGGGTGCCGAGGCATGGCCCGGCCGGCCGGCTAGCGGGCTACTTGATCTTGGACCCTGGCACGCAGCTTGGGTCATCCAGCGTCAGCACGATGACCTTGTCACCCGAAGTGGCGGCCAGCAGCATGCCATTGGAAGTCTCACCACGGAGCATTGCCGGCGCAAGGTTGTTGACGATGACGATCAGCTTGCCGACGAGTTGCTCGGGCGTGTAATGCTGGCGAATTCCCGCGATGATCTGTTTTTGCTCTTCGCCCACGTCAACTTGCAAGAGCAGGAGCTTATCGGCGTTGGGATGCGGCCTGGCCTCCAGCACCTTGGCCACGCGGAGCTCGAGCTTGGCAAAGTCTTCGTACGAGATCGGGTCGGCCATGGTCGGTGTTTCCTCACAGTTTCCAGGATTCACCCTGATCTTATCGGCGCGGCCTGGTGTCGCCAGCTTGATCAATCCACTGCCGAGCCCCCGGATCACCGCCCAGGCCATGACGAAAGGCGTGCTGGGCTCTTTGAAGACAGTGGGCAGGTTGCGCTCGAAGAGGAAATGGCCGGCCCACATGATCGCGTACGAGGTCACGAACAGGCCGAACGCCCAGAGCGGGCGAAACGGTACCAGGACGACGGCGGCGGCCATGATTGGCCAACCGACACCGACGTGAAGGAAATGATTGATCGGATTGCGATGGTCTTCCCGATACCTGGCGGCGAACCGGTCAAGACGAGACACGGCGCGGGCTCCAGCGCGGAGCCCGACGAGGACGCGGACTCGGTCATCAGTGGGTATCCTTTCCAAAGCTCATTTGCCGGCGGCGTCGTCCAGAGTTCTGGCGACTTTCGGTGTGATTCCCCGGTGAACTCTCGGATCCTTGTAATCGTCAAGCCCCTTGTGAGCGATCTGTCCCCAGAAGTTGGCGAACTCGAATTTCGGCGAGTTGTCTTCGTCGTGGCAATGAATACATAACTGGTTCTTGTCAGCCCTCTCGGCAGTGAGCTTGAGCGGCTTGCGAAACTCGGCGTTCTTGGGATCAGACACGTGCTTCGACGCCGGCCCGTGGCAGTTCTCGCACTGGTTTCCCTTGAGGTAGGGCGTCGCGCTCTGCGAGCGGTAACCCGAGGTGTACTCGAAACCCGTGGTGTGGCAGGTCACGCACTCGGCGTCGTAAATGGTGTTCGGCTTGGGATCGTTGAGCAAGGCGGTGAATGCCTGGGCGTGCTTGGTTGTGCTCCACTTCATGTACGTGTTCGGGTGGCAATTCTTGCATGTCTCCGCACCCACGTATGTTGACCCGGCGGTTGCGTTCACGAAGTCGTGGCGGGGAAAATTCTCAACGGTGCCGGCCCCTTTCAGCAAGACGCTGCGGTATTCATCCTCGATCACCTTCTTGACCGCCGTGCCCGGCCCATCGTACCGGCCGCCGAGTGCGACCAGATGAAACCGCATCGTCTCGGCTTCGTCCGGGTAGAACCCGATTGCACCTACGTACTTTCCACGCCGGCCCACTTGCACCATCATCGTCTTGCCGCCGTTCAGGCGCTGCGGATCGCTTTCCAGAGGATCGGCTGAGGGCGACGTGGCAACCACGACGTCAAAACCGGGATAGGCAAGGGCCAGCCGCTTGGCTTCTTCCGGGGATGCCTGGACCATCAGCACCTGGTAATCACTCTTCTTCTCCAGGTCGGCCAGAACCGAGCTGAGGACTTCATCTGGCCGCTTGACGACTGGTAACAGCTCGCTCTTGTCGGCATCAGCAAGTTTCGCCAGAACCTCGGGACTAACGACGGCGGTGACGCCCAGTTTCAAGGAACCCGCCGTGATCACGCGGCTGGGCTGGATATGGGACTCATACCCCGCACCGGGCTGAACATTGGCCACGACAATCTTGGTGGGTTCGCCGAGGTAGCTGAGGAACTGGCCGAAGGCCTCGCCGACCCCGACTTTCAAGTCCTCGGCGCTCAAGGCGATCGCCTGATAACCCAGGGTCTGATACGCCTTGAGTGCGATGCCGAACTTGATCTTGGCCTGGTCAAAGCCGCCACGCGCAGCCGTCGGGTCTTTGATCAGGCCACCCAGGTCGATGAGTGCCATGGGCCAGTTCTGGGCGCGTAGGCGATCCACGAAATCGAGCCGGCGAATGAGGCCGCCTTGCTGCCCCTGCGTGCAGCCGCAGGGCTCGAGATAGCCGTCCATCTGCCCGGTGACCAGCAGGACGGCACGGGGCTTCGGCCAGTTGGCCAGCAGCTTGCTCGATTTTTGACCGTCGCCCTCCTCGGATTTCGCGGCCGCCGTGCTCGTCGATGCCTGGTCATGAGCGGGCGCGGAGGCACCGGAGCCAGGGGCCGTTGGCTTCGACGACGAGCAGCCCACATAGGTCAGAACTGTTCCCGCCAGGATAACGCCCACCCAGGCCCGTGAATCAGCGCGCGACATCGTCTTCCTCTCCCGGTTCGGAATGAAGGGCAGGCAATCCCGCAAGGAGTTTAACGTCCCCATCCGCACCCGATAAGATCAATCCGACTGACGGATGGCGGCACGGGAGTAGGTCAGGCTTTTCAGCCTGACGGCCACACTGCTGGAGTCAGACTCGAAAGCCTGACCTACCCTTGACGAGTGCTCATCCCGATCCGACCACGATGCTGACGGGGATTTTGAGCTCACCCACCTTGGGATGGTCCGTATGAAGGATGATCTGATCATCGACCAGGCCCGAGGGTGTGCCCGGAGGCACGGTCACGGACACACGGTAGCGGCCCTTGAGTGTTGGCGTCTCGTTAGGCTCTATGGAGACTTCAACGTTCTTGGGCTTGTAGATTACGTAGAAATTGGTTGAGTGTCCGCCCCTGACGAGCAAGTTCACCTGGCCCTTTGACTCTTCCTTGGCGTTGATCGTTACCATCCGCAGCTTGTCTGGCATGACGCTGATCGGTCCGGTTGTGAAACCCGTCAAGGTGGTTTGAACTTTCGATTGGTCAGGATTGTCGGTCTCGATGACCAACTCTTCGCGGAAGCTTCCCAGCGACATGCCGGGCTTGATTTCGATATCCAGCCGATAGCCACCCTTTGCCGCCTTCAAGTGCGTCAGGTCGTCCGCCTTCAGCGGCGATTTCTTGACCACGATCAAGTCGGGCTTGGAACTGGTGATCTTGGTCAGCTTCATTTCGGGATGCTCAGGGGCATACAGCGCAATCGATACCTTTTTGGGCTCGTCGCTGGTGACCGTTCCGACCGTGAGCGTGTTTTCCGTGAGCGGCGGGACGATGATGATCGGCTCGTGGACGACGCCATGAACACCCAGATTGAACTCGGGACGATCGGGGTCGTTGGTACCGATCTTCGCCCCCTTGGAGTAATCGCCGACCGCGTTGTTCGTCTTCCACTCCAGCTCGATGTCGGTTTGTTCACCAGGCTTGACGATCGCTTTCTTGCCGTCCTTGAACTTGGCGAACGTGCACATGCAGGTCGAGGAGATCATCCAGAGGTCCAGATCAGCCTGGCCCTTGTTCTTGACCACCCACGAGTGGTTGCCGGTTTTCTGCACCGACATCGATCCGAACTCATACGTGGGATTCCCTTCCAGCTCGACCTTCGGCGCGGGCCCTTCGGACTTGGCCCGGACCGGCAGGTATTCGTTGGAGCCGGAAATCGATCGGTACTGTAAAGCGAAGGTCGCCAGCGCGGCCAGCGCGACCACGACCAAGGACAAATAAATCCACCGCAACATGATGGCGTGTCTCCGGTCAAGAAAACCGAAAGAATCAGGATGATTGCGAGCGAGAATCGATGGGCACGAGGCGATCGCGCGGGCGTCCGCGCAAGCGACATTTTCATGATCCGCAGCGATCCCCGGTCGTCCTAATGATCTTAAGAAGGGCCGCGTGAAATGGTCAAGCCATCGCGTGTGGCGACTTCGTAACTTCGGTGGGTCGGCGACCCGCGAGATTGACGCCGTGGCCCTGGCCGGTGTGAAAGAAGACTTGCCCCTCGTTGAGATCGACAATGTCGGTCAGGCCCGCCGCCGTGAACCAGCCGGTGACTTCTGCCTTGGTATGGCGCGAGAGATGACGGGGCGCGTACCAATCGAGCGTGTCGCACACGCGCACCTCGGCGTCGGGATGCATCGACACGCCGATGGTGAGTAAGTGGAGAGCCACGCCGGTCCGTTCCACCAGTCGCCAGCGGCTGGCCATGAGCCGGCGTTTCAGTGCCCCAATCGGGGCAGTCACACGCGAACAGACGACCAAGAGCCAGAGCGGCAAACGGCGCGAGACGGCCCGATGGAGATTCATGATCCGCTCGACGATGGGCCGTTCCCGAGGGTAAACCCAGATGGCGATGCGTCCGCCCGGTTTGAGCAGCGAAGCCAGACCGAGGAAGGCCCCGCGTGGGTCGGGCGTGTGATCGAGCACGCCGATCGAATAGATATGGTCGAAACAACCATGGGCAAATGGCAGTCGCAACAGGTCGCCTTGGACGATGGCAACCGGAAGCAGATCCGCCGTCAGATCAGCCGCGGCCACCACCGCCTCGCTCAGATCGAGACCCACAACGAGTTCCGGTCCCAGCTCAGCCGCGATACGCAGGTAACGCCCCATGCCGCAGCCGCCGTCGAGCACAGTCTTGCCCTTGAGATCGGTCGCCGTCAGCCCCGTCCGGTTGCGGAACGTTACTCGATCTTCCGCTGGCCTCAGAATCCGGAAACGGTTCCACTGAAGCCCATATGTTGTCTTGGTGCGAGATTGGCCGTCGAAGGTCATGGTAGATCGTGCGTGTCGATCCCTTGAATCGACGATTGTGGGTGACGAAACAATGGGGCAAAACGCCGGTCAACAGAACGATCGCCGCCTCAGACGTTCTGAATAATGAAGCCGGGTAGGAAGGAAAGACTGGGAGCCGTGCAGCGGAGAGCATTTTGCGATCGCACCCGACGTTGGAGCTTGACGGGCCGCCACGGCCGTTCGATTCGCCGCGCGATTCAACTGCTCTCGCACATTCCCCGCCCATCCCGCTACGGAATCAACTATACCTCCATGAATTTCTTCGGGGGCAACGAGTTCTACTTTATCCTCATTTTCTTGTAAAGCTTTACCTGATTGAAGTGTCCGACGGAAAACCGCGCTCGCCGTGTTCTGGACACAGGTATCTCTAGAATGCGAACTTATGAACATTTTTCTGTTGACGTGAGCAGGCCGGGACTGTATCCTCTCTCATATGGCCACCCAGATCTTTGGCGACGTCACCGGAGGGCTGGCTGCGTGCTGGGTCATACCCGGTCACACCCCGCACCTGGGACCATTGCCGCGTCCGGTGCGGATTCGACGACCGGCGAGGACGGACGGGAGTCTCGCCACGAATCGGAGTCTGGATTGGTGGTTTCCATGATGAACTCCAGGGCCGGGGAACTCTTCTTTCCGCAACCCACCCCGATCTGGAAAGTCTTCCTCTTTCTCGTGGGAATCGGTTCCTGCTCGATGGGTTGTGGGGCCCGCATCTCCCCGGCCCACCCAGTTCTAGCCCGAAAAGGATTCGCAGGCCAGTCTCAGGGGCCGGCCGCGAACACGGAGACCACCTCCGCCCCGGGCGTTGTCTCGGGCTCTCCTGCAGCGGATCACCGGCCCCGCGCCCCGAGTGAAGATCCAGGCCCGTTTCGATTCACGGACATCACCCGGCAGGCGGGGATTGACTTCGTTCATGTCTCGGGAATGACCGCCGAGAAATACCCGCCCTCTGCCAATGGTTCCGGAGTGGCCATCTTCGACTACGACAACGACGGTAAGATGGACCTGTACTTCGCCACGGGGACATTCCTCCCGCGGGGATCGAGACCAACGCCACCGAACCGGCTCTATAAAAACCTGGGCGGGGGCCAGTTCCGTGACGAGACTCAATCTTCGGGGCTCGATTTTACCGGATACTGCCACGGCGTCATTGTGGGTGACATCGATAATGATGGCGATCAGGACGTTTTCCTGGCCAACTATGGTCCTAATGCACTCTATCTCAATCTGGGTAATGGGAAATTTAATAACATTAGCAAATCTTCATTAATAGACCGTTTCGGATGGTCTTCGAGCGCGGCGTTTCTCGACTACGACAACGATGGCAACCTCGATCTCTACGTGGCCAATTATGGTCAGTGGAAGCTACCCGAGGATGACCTGTTTTGCGGAGACGTTGTGAAGAAGGTCCGGCTCTACTGCATGCCCAAGGAGATCCGGTATGCGAAACATTGTCTGTACCGAAACAACGGCAATCTGACATTCTCAGACGTGACCGACTCGGCCGGCGTGGGACGGACCGACGGGCACGGATTCGGAGTCGCTGCCGTCGATCTGAATGGCGACGGCAAAATCGATCTCTATGTTGCCAATGATCAGGACCCCAATTTCCTGTACTTGAATCGCGGCGACGGCACGTACGACGACGTCACGATGACCTCGGGAGCGGCTGGTGATGAGCATGGCCAATATCAGGGGAGCATGGGAGTCGAAGCAGAGGACCTGGATGGTGACGGACTTCCCGAACTCTTCGTCACTAATTTCGAGAACGAATACAACACCCTGTACCAGAACCTGGGCGGCGGGTTGTTCCTGGATGCGACCTCCAGCTACGGCCTGGCCATCGATAGCCTTCCCTGGGTCGGCTGGGGCTGTCTCCTGGCAGATTTCGATCGTGACGGCTGGCTCGACCTCTTCGTCGCCAACGGTCATATCGATGATAACCGCCAAATGCTGGGGCAGGACTCGCCCCCGACCGAACCCTGTGAGATCTACCGTAACCTGGGCGGGCGCCGGTTTCGGTTGGGGACGCGGGGAGCCGGTTCTTACTTCGAGGACCGCCACGTCGGGCACGGCGCGGCGCTCGGGGATCTCGACGACGACGGGGATCTCGACATCGTCGTCAGTCACAAGGACGGGCCGCCAGCGGTGCTGCGCAACGACACTCCGAACGATAACCGATGGGTCCGGCTCCGCTTGATCGGCCACCGTAGTAATCGCGACGCGATCGGTGCGCGTGTCGAGATCCAGGTAGGGGACAGGACGGTGTGCCGCCAGCGAAAAGGAGGGTGCAGCTTGATGTCCTCGCACGACCCGAGGATGCTGATAGGCGTCGGACAGGTCCAGAAGGTTGACCGTGTCACAGTTCGCTGGCCATCAGGGGCGGTCAGTATTCTGGAGAATCTGGCCACCAACCGCGGCTATGAGATCGACGAGCCAACCTCCATTCCCCGAGTCTCCCCGCGCTGAATGATGACTTCCTCCAAGAGTAGCGGGCAACGACGTGGTCGGAAACGAGTCCTTGCAATCAGCGGGGTTTGCCTCGCGACACTGCTGGGCACCCTCGCCTGGATGTTTCGCTCGCAGCCCGATCCCGAAAACCTGCGTCGAGAGGCCGAGGTGGCCCTCAAGGCACAACGCTTCGACCAGGCTCTGGGTCCGCTCGATCAATTGGCAGGAATGAGGCCTCTTTCCAGCACGGAACGGCTGATGCGGGCCGAGGCCTTCATCGGGTTAGGCAGGCTCGACGAGGCGCTGGCCGACCTGGCAAGGGTGGCCGACGTCGAGCCCCTGGCTGCCCGCGCGCGGTTTGCCGAAGGCGACATCGAACTGTGGCGGCGTCACCGGACCCGGGCTGCCGAGAGGGCACTGCGGCAAGCGCTCGCCCTCGACCCCAAGCAAATAGACGCGAGGCGAGATCTCATCCGACTTTTCGATATTCAGGGGCGCATCGCCGAGCGAGACTGCCAGTATCGCATGCTCGCCGAAGACATTTCCCTGAGCCTGGACGATTTACTGGCATGGTGCCGGGTCAAACGTCCCGACGGTGAAGCCAACGAGGTCGTGATCCTCTTGCGACGGTTCGTCGAGGGGGATCCCGAGGACGACCGTTCACGACTGGAACTTGCCCGTCAGCTTCGGCGCACAGGCAGGCTGGACGAGGCCGAAGACCAGCTTGCCCGCCTGCCTGAAACCGACCCGAATGTCGTCGCCGTCCGGGCCCTTGTTGCCATTGACCAAGGTGACGAGAAGGCATGCGAGGACTGGCTCGCCCGCAGTTCAGGCAGCACTCCGGTTCTTATGCGATTCCGAGGACAGCGAGCGTTGTTGAAGCATGATGCCCGGGCCGCGCTGCGGTTCTACCAGGCAGCCGAGGAAGCTGAACCCGACAGTCGGGACACGATTTTCGGTCTGGGGCAGGCGTATCGGCTTGTGGGCGATGCCGCCGCCGCGAAATCTTGGATCGACAGAGGCGCTCGACTTGACGCCCTTGAGGCTCTCGTGCAGCAGGCCGTGACCGCTCGTAATAGCAGGGACCCCGATCTCATCAACAAGATTGGCGCGGCATGCGAAATTGTGGGCCACCTTGATCAGGCCTGGGCTTGGTACCGCTTCTGCTTCGGCGCGGATCCCCTGAACCGACAGGCTCAAGAAGCGGTGTACCGGCTCAGGCCAGGGAACAGAGAGCGTCCGGGATAGGTTATCAAGAGCCCCCGAAGAGGCAGGAAGAAGACCGTCGATTCGCGAGATATAACGGGGAGGAGCGAGAGACGCTCCTCCCCCGGACGGGTGGGGTTCGATCGAATCAATAAGCGTCGGCGCTGATAACTTCGCCGACATTTCGCGTGGAGAGGCCTGGTAGACACCAAACTGGTAGCCTGGAGTCACGTTGTATATCTGATCCCAGGTCGCACTGGTGCCGTTGGGGGCGAATGTCGCGGTGACGGACACAGGCAGTGAATTTCCACCAAGATCCTGACCAATCGGCTGTAAGGGCCAACTTGAGATCGAATCCTTGATGAATCGAACTGACCCGTCCACGAACGAGAAGTTTGCCCCGCCGGGATGGAAACTGGAGCCGGAGACGATGAAGATCTTGCCACCGAGTTCACCGGTGGCGACGTCTTGAATCTTGCGGTGAGGGTTGAGGGGCCACATGGTCGTGATCAGGGTATCTCCAAGGTTGCCCGAATCCCACCATTGCCAGCTCGGCTGGTCTGCTTTCTCGAGCAGTCCGTGTGCGTGCTCGCCGAAGATCATCGTATTGCTCGTTCCGTCAGTGACTGAGGCAATGCGAACATTGCTACAGACGTTGAACATGCCCAGTTGATTGCCCTTGATCGCCGAATGGGTAGAGCGGGCACCAGCACCTACGCCTGGTATAGACCAGGTATTGACGAGCCACGGACCAACAACTCCGCCGTAGCTGGAATAGGCCATGCGCGCGCTGGACCCAGTGGGCACGACCTCGAAGAACGCAGTTGCTCCATCGAGGGTTTGAATGTCGGTGATCGTGCCGTCGCTGGGGCACCAGAGGGTGCTGATGCCGACCGCATGGACGGTCAGGTTCACGTTGTAATAAATGTCTTGGGTGAAATTGATGGCGTTGTAAAGCTGCCCCTGTTCCATATAAGGCGCCAGGTGGGGCATTGGACCGCAATTGGTCCCGAGGTAACCTGCATACTGCCCAGTCAAGAGACACCAGTAGAGCCCGGGGGGATAGACTCCGGCCGCTCCCTCATAGTTGGCGGCGGCGAGGGCCAATTGCTTCAGGTTGTTGACGCACTGGGCGCGTCGGGCGGCCTCGCGAGCCGACTGAACCGCCGGCAAGAGCAGGGAGATCAGAACGGCAATGATCGCAATGACGACCAACAACTCGATGAGGGTGAACCCACGAAAACGACGCGATTCACTCGGCGAACGACGACTCATCATGGCACTTGCTCCTCTGCGAAGAAGAAATGGATAACACTCGATACTCCGTTCGGAAACAATCACATCCGGAGATTTGGGGCTTGCACTTATGGTAATCTGTCGGGCTTGCGACAGACCGAAAGCGCTCGCTACATTTTCTTGCCGCCAGGCGTCATCACTTTCAGTTCAACGTCACGTTTCCCCTGCTTCTTGCCCTTGCCGCCGGAGACGGGAGCACCTCCCGCCGGTCCACCTCCCGCCATCTCATCCTTCTTCGGAGCCTTGATGGTGCCAGCGGCGGGATCGCCGCAGCCCAGGATCGGAAGTAAGGCTGCCAGGACCAACCAGCGAACGCCGACTCGGAGTCTCGAATAGAAGCTCGGTTGTTCTTGCATAGCAAACTCCTGAATGCATGCGCACATCAAATGATCAGACTGTCAAAAGTGAAATCGGACACGGAATTGCGAGCCTCTTTCTCGGGCATTATCGCAAGAGTCCTAAGGAGGTAAGAGAATCATCGACGATTCACGGCGCTTAACACTACGCAGCAGTGACTAGTCTCAGAGAGGTTTCTTGAAGCGACCTGATCGAGGGTGGACAAGAGTAGTATCTACGCCGCTGAAGGAGATCGATCTAACTGAGAAACACAGATTGGGAGAGAGCAAAAGGTTTGGAAATCACCCGCTCCGGTGCGAGCTTGCTGGAGAACAGGCGCCCTGGGACAAGCCGAGAGACCGTTGGAGACTTTCAGCCAAGACTTCGCCAATACACCGACGGACTCGACGGACCGCGCCCTGGAATCGAGACCACCAGTATGCGACAGTAGAGGTACCGGGTTGCGCATTTTGCAATTCTTGTGTCAAATAAGAACACAAACGGACGGATGCGGACCCAGGTGTTGACTATTAGGAACAGAAGACTGCGCAAGTCACGAGTCAGTTTACGGGACCTCAACCCGGAGTTGGTTCAAAAAAGACATTTTGAACCACGACGCTCGCTCTATCGGGACAAGACCGCCCATACACAAGTGGTAACATCCAAGCCGATAGGATACTGAGTTCTAGACTCTGTCGTCAAGAGCGCAGACAAGACAGCGAAATGGGATCATGGGATTAGAGTGGACGCGGGTTCAAAGCCTATCTCTCGACGTTTCTCGTGTCCGCGCTACTGGGGGGTTTTACAGTTGTCGTTTCCGCGGTTCTCAACGATAATGACCCACCGCTGTCTCGTCAATCATGACGTCTCGCCATGCTGGGACATCAGAGGGGCGACCGCAGACAGCCTTATCCGACGTTGGTGATCAGAGAC
>CAWFAF010000083.1:0-286571 GCA_963813575.1 uncultured Planctomycetaceae bacterium | reverse complement strand
GGGGTTGGCTTGTTCTTGGCTGCTGCTTTGGGTTTTGGCTTCGCTCGCAAATTACCGGTTAGTCCCATCTGTGATCTCAGCTTTTGAATGAGCGTGGAGCCGACCGTCCCGTCCTTCCCGGCTGCCGCCCACGCCTCGTTCACGGCTTGGACGTTGCCTTGGGGATTCTTTTTGAGAAACTCCTTCACGAAGCCTGTCTTACCCTGGTCCTCGGCCGTCTTCGCCATCGTCGCTGTTGCCATGCTGTAGTCCCCCTGGTGGTGTGTTGCTCGTACAGTTTCGACTGGTCGGGAGAATGCGGTATATGGTCAAGGAAATTCACGCAAACTTCAAGAGACAGCGGGGTCTTCAGTTGGCTGAATGTCTGAACTAAAATGTATTGTGTCGATTGGGTAGGTTTTGCCTTCTGATGGCGGAACCAGTATGCAGCGTGAATGATCGTCGGCTCACAGGCGTCATTGAATCGGGCAAGACCACCGTTGGCTTGGACTTGACGAAGCTACTCGGCGGGAAGTTCTGTGCCGATAACGTCGAGAGCTTCTTATTCACCAATAATATCAATGATCTCGTGCGGGGCGACGGAAGAGTTCGTGCAGCCTGTAGCACGGCAGGCATGTTTCCATTACCATCGCCGTCCAACGACGTCAGATCATCGCCACGATCGCTTCGAGGATTACGCATGCGAAAGTATTTCAGCCTTGTCGTCCTGATTATGCTGACATCCACCACGATCCCGCCCGCCCATCCCCAGGACCAAGACGATCTCATCGATCCCGATCCTCAGCCCAGGTGGTTCAAAGGCAATCTGCACACCCACTCGCTCTGGAGCGACGGCAACGACTACCCCGAGATGATCGTCGATTGGTATCTCCGGCATCGGTATCAGTTCCTGGCGCTGTCCGATCACAACATCCTCAGCCAAGGGCAGAAGTGGATGAACGTCAAGCAAGCCAACCAGCGAGCCGGGGAAGATGGCTTCGCCCGCTACCGCAAGCGTTTTGGGGATGCCTGGGTGGAGACACGAACGGTCAACGGTGAGCTCCAGGTGCGGCTCAAGCCCTTGAACGAATTCCGGTCTCTGTTCGAGCGGGCGGGGAGTTTCCTGCTGATCCAGGGAGAGGAAATCACCGACCACTTCGAGGCCAAGCCCATCCACATGAATGCCAGCAACCTGCTGGAGTTGATCAAGCCCCAGGGGGGCAAGAGCGTCGTCGAGACGATGGCAAACAACCTCGCCGCAGTCGAGGCACAGAGCCGAAGATTGGGACGACCAATCCTGACCCACCTCAACCACCCGAACTTCGGCTATGCGATCACCGCCGAGGAACTGGCGATGGTCACCAAGGAGCGATTCCTCGAGATCTACAACGGGCATCCTGAAGTCCACCACCAGGGAGATGAGACCCACGCCAGCGTCGAGCGGATGTGGGACATCATCAACACGCTGCGGATCGGCGAGATGGGCGTCCCTCCGGTGAACGGGCTGGCGACGGACGACTCCCATAACTACTTTGGGAAGCGGGGCTCGTCACCGGGTCGAGGCTGGATCATGGTCCGGGCCAGGCACCTGACGCCCGAATCGATCATCAAGGGAATCGAGGCGAGGGATTACTATGCGTCCAGCGGGGTGACCCTCCGCCACGTAGGCTTTTCCCCCCAGTCAAAGGCGCTGGAACTAGAGATCGAGCCGCAGGGCAAGGCTCGGTACACGACCCGGTTCATCGGGACTTTGCGGGGTTATGACCCAACCCGCAAACCGGTCATGGACAAGGACGGCAAGCCGCTCCCGCTGACCAAGCGGTATTCAGAGGACGTTGGGCGGGTCATGGCGACGGTTGAGGGGACGGAGCCTCACTACAAGCTGAGTGGCAACGAACTCTATGTCAGGGCTGTCGTCACCTCAAGCGAGCCCCCGAAAACCCATCGTTCCCGGATCAGAGAGCCCAAGCCTGGACGCAGCCGGTCGGATGGGAAGCCTGGATCGCCCCGAACAATGCCGCCTCGAAGAAATCAACTCACGACACGAGAAAATGAACACAGTTCGTGCCATCCTGGTCCACCAGATCCCGTCTACGAGGCGATTGGACTTAGGCACAGGTTATGAGACCAACCGCTCGCCGACGTTCCTCGACCTGCCGCTGTAACTGATGAAGCCAGCAGTCGATCTCGCTCATGTAAGCTGCACGAGCCGCTTTGCGTAGCTCATGGATTTCACGGAAAAGCTCATTCATCTTGGCAGCCGTGACAAACGGGTTCTTCACGGCATGATGAGAATCGATTGCCACTTTCCGGATTCTGGCAGCGAGTTCTTCCGGATTCAGCTTCATGATCTTGGCTACTTTCATCGTCGGACCTGCTCCTAAAGCGCATTCCTCCATCGGTGCCCTCCCTTTCTTTAACGGGGCGATGCTCTAGCCCTGAACCAAGCGTGATTTTTGGTCCGCATGGCGCGATTTCAAAGAAAAAGCTCGAAAACCCCGCTGTTTTTTGGAATAATAGAGGTAGAGAACACATCCTCACTATTCCACAAAAAGGGGGCTTTCGAGTGAGCGCTACTCTCCGAAAAAAACGGGCGGCACGCAAGAAGAGATTCTTCGAGGAAGGGCGACGGCGAATTAAGAAACGACTCGACAATTCGCCCGGTCCCGAGCGGCCTGTACCCATGATGACGGCCAGCAATATCCACTACGAACACGCTGATCGCGTCCGTGGCCTCGGTGCTGGCGGCATCGGTGCCATTCTCCTCTTGGCTCAGAAACTTGACCTCGTCCAGGATATTGACCGCGACCTTCAGTTGCTCAAACGGCATCAGCCCTACCACGAATCCGACCATGTCCTGAACATCGCCTTCAACATCCTCGCTGGCGGCAAGCGCATCGAACACCTCGAACTGCGGCGCAACGATGAGGTCTACCTCGATGCGCTGGGAGCCCAACGAATCCCTGACCCGACCACCGAGGGGGACTTCTGCCGCCGTTTCACCGAGCCCGACGTCCTCATCTTGATGGACACCATCAATCAATCGCGGCTCCGAGTCTGGGCTCAGCAGCCTGACGAATTCTTCCAGGAGGCGATCGTAGACGCCGATGGAACCATCGTGCCCAGCGAGTCCGAGTGCAAGCAGGGGATGGACTTCGCCTACAACGGCCAATATGGTTATCACCCGCTCTTGATCTCGCTGGCCAACACGGCCGAACCGCTCTTACCTGTTCAATCGCAGCGGCAACCGCCCCTCCCAGGAGCTGGCGGACGTCTTCTTGGACAAAGCCGTCACACTTTGCCGCCGGGCGGGCTTCCGCAAGATCCTGCTGCGGGGGGACACCAAGTTCGCCCAGACCAAGCACCTGGATCGCTGGGACAAGGCGGGCGACATTCGTTTCGTCTTCGGTTACGAGGCCTACGATTCGCTCAAGGACAGAGCCGACGAATTGCCGGCGGGCGCCTACCGACTGCTGAAACGACCGCCCCGATACCAGATCAAAACCGCGCCCCGCGAGAAGCCCCCGCGAGTCAAACAAGAGATCGTCCGGCAGCGCGAATATGAGTCGATTGAGCTGCTCGAGGAGCGAGTCGCCGAGTTTCGGTACCAGCCGGTCGCTTGCCGACAGAGTTATCGGATGATCGTGCTTCGCAAGCGGTTGGGAATCGACAAGGGGCAGTTGCGACTGTTCGAGGAATACCGCTACTTCTTTTACATCACCAACGATCGCCAGATGACCGCCGAGGAGGTTGTCTTCTGTGCCAACGATCGTTGCGACCAGGAAAACCTGATCGCCCAGCTGAAAAGCGGTGTTCGCGCCTTGACCTCGCCTGTGGACGACCTGGTCAGCAACTGGGCGTACATGGTGATGGCATCGCTGGCGTGGAGCCTCAAGGCCTGGAGTGCTCTGCTGGTCCCGGTCTCGCCGCGGCACCGGGCCAAACACGAGGCGGAGAAACGAACGCTCTTGCGGATGGAATTCGCGACGTACTGCGCGGCGTTCATCCAGATGCCATGCCAGATCGTGCGGACTGGACGGCGGCTGATCTACCGGTTGCTGTCGTGGAATCCATGGCAAGGGGTCGTTCCTCCGACTGGTCGAGCGGCTTCACGAGTGCTGGCAGTGTTGAACGATCGACTGACTGAAGTCGGGGTCCGGATGCCCCGATCCCTATGGGCCATCGAACGAAGAAAGCAGGTGTGTCATGTTCGAGCGAAATGCGGGACGGCAGGACGGGGCCAAGTCGCCCCGAACGGTAGAAGGTACGTCTCGCTCTTATGCATTTGATCAAATGACTTGTACATAGTCGCCTTTTTTTATCACGCTTGTTTTGGGTCTAGAAGTTTAGGCCCCGCCTTTCCCATAGGTTGAGGCTGAAGCTTCTCCGCAACGTTTGAATGCCTCTCCTGCTTTCATGCGGGACGAGGCGGATCACAAGAGTCGTGCACTTGGGCGGGTCGTGACAGCGTGACGTTCAAGGGGCGGGCAACAACAGATGACGGATCTTCACCTCGATCTCCTGAGCCTGTCGTTGGGCTGCTTCCAGAGGCAGACCTTGGCTCATGCCGGGACGCTTATGCCCCGTGGCAGTCAGCCAGGCATCCTTCATCAACTCCTGACGCCGCTGAACGAGTGGGAGCAATTCATGTCCCGGAGGAGGATTCAAGACCTGTTCGGCGCTTATCATGTTTGCGACCACATCGGCTGGGATACCCCAATGTAAGAGAATCTCGCGGGCGATCAGCCAGTGCCCAGTGGCATTGATATGAACCCCATCCTCGGCAAGCCGGAAGTTCGGATCACGTTTTCGCTGCTCCAGGAGGTATTGTTTCATGGGTCCGTGGACATCGACCACATCCCATCCCTTGTCCCGATGCGAAAGCAGCCATTCCGAGTACGCCCCAGCACCTCATCGTACCCCTCAAAGGGCTGGCGGTATTCGGCGAGTCCCGCTGGCAGCGTCGTTGACTTGATCGGCACCGGGTCGAAGATGGGAGGAGTGAGGTGAAGCACCTTCACTCTGTGGGTCGTTGCTCTTTCCCTGAGAAACCTCATGCCTTCCTTGAATCTCTCGAACCTCGCCTGGCTGAAGGGGTGGTAGATTCCGTCGTTCATGCCGTAGCAGGCGACGATCAGATTGGGCTTGGTCTTCACCAACACCCGGTTCAGCCGCTCATGAAGCACGGGGCGTGGGAAGCGTCCACCTGCATGGCCCGGCTCGGTGAGCCCCGAGACCGTCTCACTTGGCAGCCCGAGGTTGAGAAACTCGCACGCCAACTTTGGGTCTCTGAGTCGCAGAACGGCTTCGACGTAGGCGATGAATTGACCGGAATAGGTGATGCTGTCGCCCAGAAAAACGATCCTGCGAACACCGACTAGCGGAGGCGGATCGGCTGCGGAGGTCGGCGAAGAGCCGGACAGAAACAACAACAACAGGGAGGCGGTCACGAGGGATGATCGACGCATGGGACCACCTGGCGATGATGGACTGGAGGAGACTTCGGGTCGAGCCGATTCGCCCACCTTGCCACAGATGATCCCCCCTGTAAACCGGCAGGGGGCTCGGTGTCAGGAGCGATCAACTGATAAACTGAACCTGATTGCGAGTATGATGGACGCCCATGAGGACTGGAGACTCCGAATGACGCCTCTTCGCCGCTCAGGCGGTGCCGGACTCAGATGCGTAGGGAGCGTTTATGAACTACGATTTCATCGCCATCCCTGACCAGGACGCTCCTCAAGCAAACGATCCTCTGTTCCAGCACCTCGGCGCTGAGAGAGTCCGTCGTGAGCGTCACCATGACGATGAGAAGAAACCACGTGCATCTGCGGTTGGTCATCGCATCCCCCCTCCAGTGCCTCGTGGAAGCGGCCCTGGGCTCTCGTCTCCTCGTGTTTCAACCGTTCTCCCGAACAACGCTTCGACCCATGGCCGCTCCATCGCCAACACGACCTTCACCACCTCGTAGATGATGACGGTGGCATAGGTCGAGGCCATCCAGACCACTACGGCCTCGACCGGCAGGCCCGCCCAGGCCCCGATGGTCAGCCCAAGCATCTGCTCGGCCCGATAGCCCCACCAGCGGTACGGGGCCGCCAGGGTCGCCTCCCACAGCAGCGACACCAGTTGCAGCAGGAAGTAGGCCAGGCTCAGCGCCCGCCAGTTGATCAGCGGCAGGGCTGTCGGGAACAGGAACATGCTGGGGACGATCGCCGTGGCGACCAGGAACAGAAAGTAGCCGGGAACGATTCCGGGCGTCCCGGAGAAGAGCCGCTTGTAAGCGATGCCAGTCACGGCAAGGGCCACCCCGATCAGCAGCGAGGGAAAATGGAACTTGATGACCTGCCCGATCCGCTTGCCCTCGGCCCGGTAGTCGGGGATTCGGTAGACCCCCAGCCAGTACTCATCGGCCCAGGTGTAGAGCAGCAGCATGGCAAGGAAGCCGAGGGCGTAGAAGGCGAATTCCTCGACGGGGACCGTACCGCCCACGACGGGCACCTCGATGCCCAGCGTGGCGGCCCGGTTTTCGAACATGAAGAAGGCATGCCCGAACAGGATGTCGAGCAGAAAGCCGATGGGGACGAGCAGCACCAGGGTGATTCCGAATGCTTTCCGCTGGATGTGATAAGCCGGGTGCCGCAGGAACCACCAGGCGAGCACAACGACCGGGACGATAAACAGCGAGAGGCTGCGGGTGTAGCCGAACGGGGAGGGGTCGTCCACGAGCGGAACGGCGTTCTGGGGGACACGGATCGAGTCGCAGCGTGAGGATGGCCGGGAGGGTCAGCGTGAGTATCATCCCCGCAAAGACCTTGGCATCGGTCCAGGCGACTCTCTTCTCAGTCGATGAAGCCATCGCAGCGGACTCCACGGGCTTCCATGCCGATCATTGCACATCTCCATCACGGCGGCAGAGGCATCTCAAGCTCGTTCAAGGCTTGCTCCTGCTGCCTTGTTTCTTTTCCAGGTCAGCAATCGCCGCCTTCCAGTCTTCCAGCCGTCCGAACTGAACCGCCCTGTCGATGCCCAGGTTCTCAAGGAGCATTCCCAGCACGTTGAGGCGCTCCCGGTCGCTGGCGAAGATCCCGTTCACAAACTCGATCTTCTCAGGTGCTTGGTAGCACCGTTCGTCGAACTCCTCGTCCGACCAACGGCGTCCCTCACGCCGAATGTCCCAGTTGATAGGTTTCATGGATGTGCTCCTCTGGCGGACCCACACGCTCACACACGGTCTCCCAGATTGTCCTGCGGACTTCGCCGGGCTTCAATTGATGACCGAGGCTGAGATAATGGATGGGCAGCCCAAGAGATCAGCGAGGGTTCATCCGATGCGAACCATGCTTTCGATTCTGCTCCTGGCAACCCCGGCTCTCGCTGGCGAGCCGCAGATGCATCGCGACATCGCCTATGCCGAGCCCAAGAACGAGCGTCAGACCCTCGATGTCTATGCTCCCAGGGAGGGCAAGAACCACCCGATCGTTTTCTGGATTCACGGCGGCGGCTGGCAAGCAGGCGACAAGACCGATGTCCAAACGAAGCCACAGGCATTCGTTGATAAGGGCTTTATCTTCGTTTCCATCAACTATCGCTTCGTACCGAGCGTGACCATCATGGAGATGGCAGGCGACATCGCCAAGTCGATCCGGTGGGTTCACGATCACGCCCAAGAGTACGGCGGCGACCCGGACACGTTCTTCGTGATGGGGCATTCCGCAGGGCGCACAACTGGCGGCTTTGGTCTGCACCAACGATCGTTATCTCAAATCTGAGGGGCTCTCGCTGTCGATCATCAAGGGCTGCGTGCCGGTCGATGGCGACACGTACGACGTGCCCATGCAGATCGCCACGGTGGAACAGAGGCGGAAGGACGCCTACCGCCGCAAGTTCGGGGACGAGGCGACCCAGAAGGATCTGTCTCCCGTCACACACGTCGCCAGGGGCAAGGGCATCCCGCCGTTCCTCATCCTCCACGTCGCCGGTCACCCCGAGACGACCGCCCAGTCGCAGCGGCTCGCCAAGGCGTTGCAGGACGTGGGCGTCCCGGCGAGAGCCTATCCTGCCAAGGGCAAGAATCACGGCACGATCAACGCTGACCTGGGCAAGTCAGGCGATGAGCCAACGAGAGTGCTGTTCGAGTTCGTCATGGGTGTTCTGGACAAACGGAGGAACGAACCCCCAAGCGAGACAACCCCTGGGTGGGCGAAATATCCAGGGAACCCCGTACTCGGCGGCGCTCTCGGAACCTGCTTCGATGTCTCTGTTCTCAAGGAGGAAGAGACCTATCGCATGTGGTTCTCATGGCGACCCAAGAAGAGCATCGCCTTGGTGGAGAGCAAGAATGGCACCGAGTGGTCCGACCCCGTGATCGTCATTGGTCCCAACCAACAATCCGGCTGGGAGGACGACCTCAACCGTCCAGTTGTCATCAAGAACGGCGGGTCATATCAAATGTGGTATACCGGACAGGCACGAGGAAAGTCATGGATCGGATATGCCACCAGCAAGGACGGGAGGGCTTGGCGACGTGAAAGCGACTCTCCCGTACTCGCGGCGGATCAGCCGTGGGAGAAAGTGGCAGTCATGTGCCCGCATGTCATTCACGAGGGCGGACTCTATCGGATGTGGTATTCGGGGGGCGAGCAGTACGAGCCAAATGCGATTGGTTATGCGACCAGCAAGGATGGTCTCAAGTGGAGCAAGCATGAAGCCAATCCCATCTTCAGACCAGATCCGAGTCTTGCCTGGGAAAAGGACCGGGTTACTGCCTGTCAAATTATACGGCGAGACGATGGCTATCTCATGTTTTACATCGGATTTCGGGATCAGGAGCATGCTCAGATCGGCGTTGCACGATCCAGAGACGGAATCACGGGCTGGCAACGACATCCTGCTAACCCCATCATTCGTCCCGGTAGAGGAAAGTGGGATCATGATGCGGTTTACAAGCCCTTTGCGATCTTCGACGGTCGGAAGTGGCTTCTTTGGTACAACGGACGCAGTGGAGGCGTGGAGCAGATTGGACTGGCGATCCATGATGGCTGGGATTTGGGGTTCTGAACGCATACAAATGCTTTCTGGGCTGTCCGGTCGGTTGGCTGAAGGGCGGCATCAAATCGGGCTCAAAAACCCCTTCGATCGTGGAAATTCGGTAGTGCTGATTCGGTCGTCAGAATCAGGGACTACTGGTGACTTGGCAAAGGCGGAGGGGGTGTTGAAGCCCTGACAATTCCCATGCGAAACCTGCATCTGATCAGGGCGATCCTGGTCCTCTTGACCCCAACGGTGATGACAGCCCAACCAACGGACGCACGAAGACCCAAGAGGTCATACAGCACTCGCTTCCAGCTTGATGAAGATCCGATCTCCGAGGGCGGGAAGTGGATCAACGGCGGGAAAGACGGGATTGACTGGTACAACGTCATCACCAAGAACGGGGTCGCTTATGGAGCGGTGACCAAGGGAGATTACACCGATCCGACCGCATTGCTGACCGGAACATGGGGAAAGAACCAGAGGGTGAAAGCAAAGGTGTTCAGCAGGAATCAAACTGAGAAGATACAACCAGGAGGTCGAGATCCGTCTGCGCAGCACGATAGTCGCCGCACCTTTGCACCGGCTACGAGGTTTTCTGGAGATGCCTGAAAACGCCGAGTGCCTATGTGGAGATCGTGAGATGGAACGGGAAAGTCCGCGATTGGACATCGCTGAAGAAACACACCGGTGCCCAATACGGAGTCAAGGACGGGGATATGGTCGAAGGCGACGATTGTTGGCAACGTTATCAAGGGATACGTCAACGGCGTGGAGGTGATCTCTGTTACGGACAACACCTTCACCGAGGGCAATCCGGGGATGGGCTTCAATTACGGGGTCGGCAAGACCAACGGGGATTTTGGATTCACGTCCTACGAGGTGGTAAGCTACGACGAGTGAACGCAGCGACCATCGGTCACGTTTTGTCTGGAGAGCCACCATGTCCGAGCACCACGCCACGATCGACTGGAAGCGGGAGACGCCCGACTTCGCCTACGAGACCTACAACCGGGACCACGACTGGACGTTCGATGCGGGCGTCACGGTGCGGGGATCTGCCGCCCCCGCCTATAAGGGGAGCGAGTCGTGCGTCGATCCCGAGGAGGCGTTCGTCGCCAGCCTCTCCTCGTGCCACATGCTGACCTTCCTGTGCTCGCCGCAAGAAAGAGATATGTCGTGGACGCCTACCGTGACGAGGCGGTCGGAATTCTCGCCAAGGATGTGGCGGGCAACCTGGCGATCACGAAGGTCACGCTCCGTCCCCAGGTCCGGTTCGGCGGGGAGCCCCAGCCGAACCCGGAGGAACTGCGGCAGCTTCACGACCGGGCGCACCACGCCTGTTTCATCGCCAATTCGGTGAAGACTGAGGTCGTCGTGGAGCCTCAATGACGTTGCACTAGCTCGGTGCGCTTCCAGGGATCGCCGTTCTGGTAGTTCAACGGTCGGTATGGAGCAAGCCCCCTGACACAGCGAGGATGCCCCGAAGAGGTGGTGAGGATGGACAAGAGGCTTGTCACCACCAGCAAGTACCTCGCGAAGTATCCTGCGCCATGCCCCACTCGAACTCGGGCTGACGCTCCAGTCTGGCGGATGGGTGACGGTGGATGACCTTCTCGCCGCCGCCCAGAAGCACGGCTTCCCGATCTCCTACGACGATCTCGTGGAATGCGTGGAGACCAACGACAAGCAGAGGTATTCCTTCGACGTGTCGGGCGAGACTGATCCGTGCCAACCACGGGCACAGCGTTGAGGTGGACCTGCGATTTGAGGAGCGGGAGCCTTCCGAGATGCTCTATCACGGGACGGTCGAGCGGTTCTTGCCATCGATACTGGAAGCGGATCTAAATCGCGATCCGCCATGGAGGCACGCCCATCGACGTGCATCCAGGCTGACTCGAATTTACCGAACGTTGATATTGATCTGCTTGGGACGGGCTTGCTCCGACTTGGGCAAGGTCAGTGTCAAGACGCCATTCTCGAACTGAGCACTGGCTTTGTCCGCATTGATGGGCGTGCCCAGGGTTACGGAACGTTGGAATGACCCGGCACGGCGCTCTCGCACGAGCCAGTTGTGTCCATTCTGCTCGTCATCGATCTTGCTTTCGCCCCGGATCGTGAATGTATCGCCGAGAACTGTGGTCTGCACATCTTCCGGCTTGATGCCAGGCATCGAAGCCGTGACCACGAAATCGTCTTCCGCCTCTGTAATGTCCACGGGAAGCGTGAACGTAGTGGCTCCTACTTCTGACCGTGCATCGTTCGGTGGCACGAAGCTCTCTTGAAGCAGGGAATGCACGGCATCCCGCAGGCTAACCATCTCACGGAAAGGTTCCCATCGCTGGATTCTCATCTTAAATCTCCTCACTGATCAGGCAGTGTGCCCTTTGGCGATAGCCTCGGACACGCAGGGCAACAGGAAGTCCCGACCGTGCATTGGATTGCCCGACGAGACCATCCTCAGCCCTCGTCTACCTGCCTACGATTCGAGTATCAACGAAACCTAGCAGAATGTCAAGACTTATTTAGATTACCAATTTTGGATTTCTGGTTCGTTACTTGAGCGTTCCCCAACCTGGCGTGGCACACGGGCAAGCGGCTTTCTAAGAAGATCGTCAAGGGCGTTGCCCGCTGAGTCGATCCCTAGAGTATGAGCCAAACCAAGCGACAAATCCGAGGAGGTTCGTCGGGTGTTTCCATCCCCGAGGGAATCCGTTCCAAGTCGTGACTTTTCCGCCAATCATGAATGTCAGAAAACCATCTAGACCGCGACCGTCTTCCTGTTAGTCTAAGACGTTTGCCAGGCTGTACGTTTCTTTTCGTATTAGGTTTTGGTATACTTCAATAGGTTGGTCTGACGACTGAGTGAGCACTTTGGATTCTCATCAAATCGCATTCTGTTTCCCCTCTCGCCTCTCCCACCTCCTGGGCTTCCTTTTGTACCCCTATCTCATCGACCCAGGAAGCATTTAACGGGGCAAAACCTCTTGACCACAAGGAGAATCTCGTGGGAAAGAAATTGTATGTTGGTAACCTGACCGACTCGGTATCTTCAACGGAACTGCAAGAGTGGTTCGCACCGTTCGGCACCGTCCATGGCGCTCAGGTTGTCTCAGACCGTGACACGGGTCGAAACAAGGGATTCGGCTTCGTCGAGATGGACACGGACGCCCAAGCTCAGTCGGCGATCCACGGACTGCATGACTGCGAATACGAGGGGCGGTGGCTGATCGTGAGCGAAGACCAGTCACGGGTAGCCCGTACCAGCAGTTTCGCCGGTGGTAGCACTGACGGCAGCACTCGCACTGGCGGTGGTAGTGGTTATGGAGGCGGTGCCAGTCGATATCGCCTCCAAGGTAAGCCCCTTCCTTCTCGACCCTGAAAGAGTCCCGATGGTCGTCAGCCTTTCGTTTTGGGTGATCGATCGTGAGTGGGGAAGAATCTCGATGAAGGCAACCTCTGTGCGTTGTCACAGACTACGAGCGCGTCTGGCTGGACGGGGTTCTTGTTTGGGGTTCTCGTCGGCGTCGCCTCGTTTATCGTTTATGTAGCTATCCTCACGAAGCTTCGCATATGAGAGCGGCGTCGTGCCTCCTTGCCGTCGTCCGTCGAACCTCCGCACCAAGTCCTAGAGACAGGTGCCTCCGTCGATTCGACCGAATACCGTGCTGTCCCTGGAGTCGAACGACCTGATAGTCAAGCTTGCCAATTGCAACTTCAGGAAATGCAAATAGTTTGACATTGACGTATTTGGTATCGTAGAATATCATGATGGAAGTCGAAAGAGACAAGTTATCGAACAGCCCGAGGGAGCGGGTGATTTATCCCCCTTGCTCCAGCCAGACTCTTTTTTGGAGACACATACCGATGGCACCTTCGATCCTCAGCATGAAGAAGACCACGAACACGACCAAGGCAACGAACGAGACCATGCATCGCACAATGACCATGCACCGGACAGCGAACTTGCTCAAGCATCTCAGCGACTCGACCCGACTCCAGGTCGTCTCCCGGCTCTCCGAAGGGGAGCGGCATGTTGGAGGATTGTGCGAGGATTTGACCCAGAGCCCGCCTGTGATGAGCCACCACCTGGCTCTGTTGCGGCACGGTGGAATCGTTGACCGCCGCCGCCAGGGCAAGAATAACATCTACAGCCTCACCGACACGGGCTATCGGCTTTCCACGATCGTGAAAGGCGTGAGTCGTCTGACCCGCCCAGAGAGCCAGAACCGAAACGCCCGGCGAATCCCAAGAAGGTCGTCGGACGATTCATTTCAGAATGAAATTCGATCGGCAGGAGCACAGCATTCAGCTACCAGGAAAATCATGAAAGGCACTTCTCTTCCGCCGAAGCGGAAAAGTTTTCACGATTACTCATTCCTTTTTATCTTCAGCTTTGTTATACTTCGATAGGTTGGTCTGACGATAGAGTGAATAGCGTGGTCTCTCATCGAACCGCTTTCTGTTTGCCCTTTCACCACTCCCACCTCCAGGGCTCCTTGGTGTGCCCCTTTCTCATCGACCCAGAAAGCAATCAACGGGTCGAAAAGTCTTTGCCACAAGGAGATTAGCGTGGGAAAGAAATTGTATGTTGGAAATTTGACCTATGCGGTGACTCATGTTGACCTGCAAGAATGGTTCACCCCATTCGGGACCGTGCAGAGCGCCCAGGTCATCCAGGACCGTGATATGGGACGCAGCAAGGGATTTGGTTTCGTGGAGATGGACACCGATGCCCAGGGTGACGCTGCGATCCAGGGACTCAATGACCATGAACACGACGGGCGGCGGCTCGTAGTGAGCGAAGCCAAGCCACGGGTAGCCCGTACCAGAGGCTTCGCCGGTGGCAGCATTGACGGCAATGGTGCCGCTGGCGGTGGCGGTGGTTATGGAGGTTATGGAAACGGTGGGGATCGGCGTAATTGATCGTCCAATACCCAAGTAAGGTCAAGGAGCCCCCAACGGGGCTTTTTGATCGACCTTCACTGCCAGCAAGCATTCGACGAGAACAGCGCCATCACAATTTCACACAACTCATCAGCAATGGACTTTCCCAAGTACCGACACACGCCGATCTTTAGGAGCTGTCAAAAAATAACTTGAACAATCGCGTTGTACCTCGGCATGCAACTTGCACTCCCTTTATTGTATGAGTGACACCATCACGATGGAAGCGGTGCGGATGAAATTCCAGTTGCTGGAACCGCTGATGACCGAGCGACTGCGCCGCCAATGGGCCGCATGCGAGGCCGAATCCTTGGGGCGCGGTGGCGTCAGCCTCGTCGCCGAGGCCACCGGCCTTTCCCGCACCACCATCTGGGCCGGCCGCAGGGAGTTGCGGCATCGGGCCGATCGGCCACAAGACGATCTGACGCCCGAGCGAGTTCGGGCCCCGGGCGGTGGTCGGCATCTCGTCGAGCAGACCGATGCCGACCTCCTCGGGGCCTTGCACGACCTGGTCGAATCGTCCACGCGGGGAGATCCCGCAATCGCCCCTGTTCTGGACCTCGCAAGAGCATCCGAACGCTCGCCGAGGAGTTGAGCGGCCAAGGTCACCCTGTGAGCCACCAGACCGTCGCCGCCCTGCTCGCCGACTGGGGCTACAGCCTGCAAGCCAACCGCAAGACCAAGGAAGGTCAGGACCACCCCGACCGCGACGCCCAGTTCGAGTATATCAACCGGCGGGTCCGTGACTTCCAACGGCAGGGTCAGCCGGTCGTCTCGGTGGATGCGAAGAAGAAGGAATTGGTCGGGGATTTCCACAATCCCGGGCGGGTGTGGCGGCCGCACGGCCAGCCCGAGGAGGTCCGCGCCAAGGACTTCGTGGACAAGCAGTTGGGCAAAGCGATCCCCGAGGGGGTCTATGATCTGCACCGGAACGAGGGTTGGGTCAGCGTCGGGGTCGATCATGACACCGCCGAGTTCGCCGTCGAGAGCATCCGGCGCTGGTGGCAAGAGATGGGGTCGTCGGCCTATCCGCGATGCCCGTCGGCTGCTGATCACCGCCGACGCCGGCGGCAGCAACAGCTATCGGACGCGGCTGTGGAAGTTGGAACTGCAGGGCCTGGCGGATGACCTGGGCCTGAGGATCTCGGTCTGTCATTTCCCGCCCGGGACGAGCAAGTGGAACAAGATCGAGCACCGGATGTTCTGCCACATCACCCAGAACTGGCGGGGCCGGCCGCTGCGTTCGCGGGCCATCGTGGTGAATCTGATCGGCCATACGAAGACGAAAGCCGGCCTCCGGATCCAGGCCGAACTGGATGCCGGTGCCTACAGGAAAGGCATCAAGGTCTCGGACGAGGACTTGGCTGCAATCCAACTCGAGAAGGCCTCATTTCACGGCGAGTGGAACTATACAATTACGCCAAGACACTGAGACAGTACGTTCAAGTTATTTTTTGACAGCCCAATCCCGCTCAGAAGGGCTGCCCGGTGTGCCATCAAGCCGTCTATTCACTGGCAGGTATCCATCCTCAATGTGCAACTGAGCGAGCCATCTCTCTGGAATCAAAGAGCAAGAAGGTGACAGCCGAGGCTGGCTCCGCACTCGCAATCGTCGTTCTTCGGACGTACGCCGCATCGGAAGCTGCGAGCAGGTCTACCTGAATTGGGGCAGGAATTTCCCCGTTCGACTCATGTAGTTCCGATATTCGTCTCCGAATCGCTCAATCAGTTTCTCCTCTTCGATTCTAGTGCGGGCAACCATCATCGCAAACGCCGAGAACCCCAGAAGCGCCATGAGCCAGTTGGCGATGAGCAGGCTCATGGAGAGTATCCATAGGAATACCACGCCGTAGAATGGATGCCGAACCCACCTGTATGGTCCATGAGTGACCAACGTATGCTCACGCCTAGTGACAATGGTGTCCGTGAGGTTCTTGCCCAGGCTTCGGAAGGTCCAGAACAAGAGCGGTGGCACTACAACCAGCGCCAAAACGCCCCGATCCATCGCAGCCAGGTGGGAAGGGCGACCGAAGACCACGACATCCAAGCCGGATTGATCAAATAGGCGGCTAAGGCGATCCAGCCCAGAAGCCCGCAGAGCCGCAAGCCGATCATGATGAAGATTCCTTCTTCCCTTCGTGCCAGCGTCTCACCCGTTGTCTGGGATCTGATGCGATGGTACAAGCCGATGGGCAGGGTAAGGGCGATGTTGATGATAACGATGGATCGAAAGACGGATTCATCGGTCATGGATCGGGCACCTCGCCTTCGACGAAGCTCTTTGATCCTGAATAGCTCAAGCATCGATATCCATCTACACGAAGAATCTTCCATGATAAGATGCCAGCTACGCAAAACCGCCGTCGTGCTTGCCAATCGGTTACATCCTGTTCTTTTTCTCGGAGCGGGTCTTCTGGTCCTTCTGGCGTCCAGGTGACAACCTCTCTGAGTTCCTGGTGACCTGGATCGCCTACTGCCTGCTGGGATGGATCTTCCTCGACCTCGTGAGGCGCTTCAAGGTTGCCTCGTTCCCGCCGCTATTTCTCTGCGGGGCGGTCTTCGGCTGGGTGGGGGAAGGCGTCGTCGTGGACACCCTCTACGGCAATGCGACGAACCCGTTCCCGCTGTCGATCTCGTTCACCGGGCTGGCGTGGCACGCCCTGCTCAGTGTCGGGGTAGGCTTCTACTTGATCGGCAAGACTCTGATCGATGAAAAGCCGACCAGGACAGCCCTGTTCTCGCTGGCGGTCGGAATCGGCTGGGGGCTGTGGGCGGTGTGGTGGCTAGCGGAACTGGGAAAGGAAACCGACACCTCGGTGTGGGGATTCGCCAGCCACGCCGTGCCTTGCTCGATTCCCTTCCTGCTTGCCTGGTTGATCCTCGGACTGGCTCGCCCCGACTGGTTCCAGAGCAGCAGGCTGGCGACGATCGTCCTCTGGGGGCTGGTCGTGGCGGTCTTCCTAGCAGCACGGGTTCCATCCAGACCCTCAGCCGCCCTGATCTTGCCGCCGCTGCTAATCCTCTGCTTTGTGGGACTACTCCGCAACGCTCGCATGGAGCAGCGCCCCGATGTCCTCGATGCAATCCTTGGACGCATCCGCCCTCAAAACGTTCTCGTGCTGATTCTGGTTCCTGTCTCCGCCATCGCCGTCTACGCCGTGTTCCGCACCCTGAACCTGCACATGCCGACCAACGTGGTGCTTTACGTGATTACGATGCCCCTGGGATTCTGGTTCCTCTTCCGAAGCCTTTGGCTCACCATCCGCCCGTGGAGTGCCTGATTCAGCCAACACTGCCAAACAACGCTTCAGCCGGTGAGAATGGGAGAATTGGAACACCGCATGAAAGCTCCATCCTGGGGCAACTGAATGCCTGCTCGGCAGGATAGGATTGGTTCATACGGTGGTGAGATCAGACTCGATGTCAGGAAGGAGGCGAAGTCATGGAACCGGTCTTCCCATTCGTATTGCTCGGTCTTGCCGTAGGGTTGCTGATCTGGGGCGTCAGCAACTTATCAGTGGAAGGGAGGTACACGAAACTCTTCGCCACCTGTGCCACGGCTGTCGGCGTGGCGGTGCTGGGCTGGTTTTTCACGACCTATGGGAAAGGTGGTCTCCTCTATGCCGTGTTCTCGGGACTTCTTCTCGTCGGGCTGTTGCTCTGGGGGCTGATCAATCCCATTGTGGGGCGGCGACTTGCCAGGATCTTTGCCGTGATAGCGATGGGACTGGGAATGGGACTCCTGCTCTGGGGGATCAGCGGAGCAGTGAGTGGAGAACGTCTTCGCCCGCCCTTCGACAGCCACATCATCACGGAGGTCAGCGAAGCGATCGGATCGGGAGCAGGGTTCCTCACGGGAGGCATCGTCGCTCTTGTGCTCTCATTCCTTGGGAACACCAAGAAGGTCCGCTCCGCAAGAGACTCAGGGGTTCGAGCCCACCTCGGAATCACCGCATCACCCCGCGTAGCCCGCATGGGATGAACATTCTCTGGCATCGCTAGGCAGATCGAATCGCCCGGTGAAAGGCGATCCACGCTTGGAGGGAGCACACCTACAAACGACCAGGAAAGCGAAGAAAAGCACACCTCTTCCTGCCAATCCGAGACGTTAGCCCGCTCAGTCATTTCTTTTCCTAAGAAGATTCGTTATACTTCAATTGGTTGGTCTGACGACTGAGTGAGCACCTTGGATTCTTATCAAATCACTTTCTGCTTCTCCCTCTCGCCTCTCCCACCTCCTGGGCTTCTTTGTGTGCCCTTTTCTCTTCGACCCAGAGAGCATTCACAGGTCGAAAACCTTTGCCACAAGGAGAACCTCGTGGGAAAGAAACTGCATGTTGGAAACTTGACCTCTGGGGTAACCTCATCGGATCTGCGAGAGTGGTTCACACCGTTCGGCACCGTGCAGAGTGCCCAGGTCGTCACAGACAGTGACACGGGCGACAGCAAGGGGTTCGGCTTTGTAGAGATGGACACGGACGCCCAAGCTCAGGCGGCGAGCCAGGCACTCAATGATATCGAACACGAGGGGCGGTGGCTCATTGTGAGCGAAGCCAAGCCTCGGGTAACCAGTACCACCGGCTTCGCTGGTAGTCGCCTTGATGGCAGTGCTCGCACTGGTGACGGTGATGGTTATGGAGGTGGTGGCGATTAGTCGTATGGGCTTCAACATTAGCCTTTTTCTTCTCGACCCTGAAAGCTAGCCGAGGGGCGTCAGCCTTTCGTTTCGGAGTTCGATACTTGCGCAGTATCAAGGTGCGGAGCAACGGTGCTCTTTGACCGGACGTTCTCAACGGGTGAAGCCCTGTTCTTCTTTCTCGCACACGATGAGCAGCAACCATGTTTCCCAGGTATCGCCACACCCCCATCTTTGATCCCGACCGGAAACGCTGTCCAGTCTGCCATCAAGCCGTCTATTCGCTGGCGGGCATTCATCCTCAATGTGCGATCAAGCAAGCTTTGGCTCTGGAATCAAGGAGCAAGAGGGAGGCGGCAGCCAAGGCTGGTCCCGAGATCGCTGTCGTCGCTCTTCGGACGGACGACGCCTTCAGAAAAGAAGCCAGACGAGTGATAATCAATTCACGATGACCGTCCCAGATGCAGGTTTGGCTCTGAACAGCCGGGGCACCGATGACAATAGGCTTTGAGTCGCGAGGAGGAAAAATGCTCCGCAAACAAATCATCACGCCACACACGGCATCCCCGGACACCACCTCGGGCGAGATCGACATCGCAGTGGTCGCCGCAGTGTTGGTGACCTCCGAGGCTCCCGATCATCCCATCGATCAAGTCTTCGACCCCCATCGGGGACCAGGAGGCACTCGGTGGATCGCGGGGGAGCCGGGTGAGCAGACCGTGATCCTTGCCTTCGACGCCCCACAAACGATCAACCAGATCCTCCTGGAAGTTGAAGAGCTTGAATTCGCTCGAACCCAGGAACTCCAGTTGAGCCTATCTTGCGATGGAGGAAAGTCATACCGGGAACTGCTGCGTCAGGAATTCAACTTCAGCCCGCCAGGAACGACCTTCGAGCGGGAGAAGTGGACGGTGACAGCCCAGGGAGTGACCCATCTACGGCTCGTGATCAAACCGGACAAGGGGGACAAGCCCTGCCTGGCAACCCTCACGTCTTTGTTCCTGTGCTGAGAGGAATTCCCCACGGCTGAGTCTGGCTAGGGAAGCACCCTGAGTGCTGTCTATCACTCAGGACAGCGACCAGCCGACCCTCGTGATCACCATATCCTTGGGAATGAAAATCGGAGGCAAGTAAAGCACACCTCTTCCTGTCAACCCAAGAAGTTAGCCCACTTAGTCATTTCTTTTGCTAAGAAGATTCGTTATACTTCAATAGGTTGGTCTGACGACTGAGTGAGCACCTTGGGTTCTCATCAAATCGCTTTCTGCTTCCCCCTCTCGCCTCTCCCACCTCATGGGCTCCTTTGTGTGCCCCTTTCTCACCGATCCAGAAAGCATTCAACGGGTCGCAATGTCTTTACCTCAAGGAGAATCCCGTGGGAAAGAAAGTGCAAGTTGGGAATCTGACCTCATCGGTAGCTTCATCGGATCTGCGTGAGTGGTTCGCCCCGTTCGGCACCGTGCAGAGCGCACAGGTCGTTTCCGACCGTGCCACGGGACGCAGCAAGGGTTTTGGCTTCGTCGAGATGGACACGGACGCCCAGGCTCACGCAGCCATCCAGGGACTCTACGAACAAGATCACGATGGGCGGCGGCTCATGGTGAGCGAAGCCAAGCCACGAGTAGCCCGTACCAGCGGCTTCGCTGGTGGTCGCCTTGACGGCAGTGCTCGCACTGGTGGTGGTGAGGGTTATGGAGGTAGTGGCGCTCGGCGTTATTGATCGTCCACCATCTACGTGGGTTTCGAGGGGATCACTCGTCTGGTCCCTCGATCCCTCCGATATCGCCGATGAGTCGGGACTCTCGGTTGGCTCACCGTCTTCGTGGTCGTTCGCCTGCCGACCATGAAGATCAGAGGAATCTGAATCAGTCATCCAAAACGGACCAGAGCAGGCGGAGAGAGTCCCGAGTTATTCGCTTATCCTCTCCTGAGCAAGTCTCCTTCAAGGAACCATCAATTGAGAGTTGATCTAGCGACCATTTACGGTTCGGAGATTCAAGTGAACAGTTACCCTGCCAGCGAACAAAAGATAAGGGACGTTGAGAGAGGTCGAATCTGCAACGCAATCCTCCCGATGCCTCGTGCAAGAACGATTTCTGCTGGCGATTCCATCAACTTCGACCTTGCTTACGAACAGGTGGGTAAAGAGCCCTGTTACGTCAAGTGTGGGGATTCGGTCTGTGTCTCGCTCACCGAGGTCACTGATCTCGGTGCAACTGATCCCGCCAGCGGACGAGCCCTTTATAGACTCTCCTGGAACCCGCTCGGTCAAAGCGATTACCCTAGCAATATCGTCAAGCGTGTCGTGAAGTCCCGTGGCTCTCTTGGTTCAGGATGACTGTCTCAGGTGCAGGTACGGCTCTCAACAGCCAGGGCACCACTGACAATAGACCTTGAGTCGCAGGCAAGAACCATGCTACGCAAGTTGATCATCAAGCCACACCAGGCAACGCCGGACTCCATCTCAGGCGAGATCGACATCGCCACCGATGCCACCGTGCTGGTGACTTCCGAGGCTCCCGACCATCCCCTTGATCTTGCCTTCGACCTCGATCGGGGACGGAGAGGCGCTCGCTGGATCGCTGGGGAACCGGGTGAACAGACGGTGACTCTTGCCTTCGTCGCCCCGCAGACGATCAAGCAGATCCTCCTGGAAGTCGAGGAGCCCGAGTTCGCTCGTACACAGGAACTCCATCTGTCCCTCTCGTGCGATGGAGGACGGACATACCGGGAATTACTGAGACAGGAATACGGCTTCAGCCCAGCCGGAACGACCTTCAGGCGTGAGAAGTGGACAGTCTCAGCCCAGGGAGTCACCCATCTACGGCTGGTCAAGCCGGACAAGGGGGGCAAGCCTTGTCGGGCGACCCTCACTTCCTTGGTCCTGTGCTAAGAGGAATCCCCCCACGGCTGAAATTGTCCGCGTAGTCGATGCGAGGGAGCAAGCTGGTGATCATCACAGTCGATGCCTACGATGGAACGCTGGCACACTTTCTGAAGGACTTCTTCCGTTGAGCTATATGATCGGAGATGCATATGGCAAAACCAAGAAAACCCTGGGATATCCGCCCAGCAAGGAAAAGAGCCGCCGTAACCGCCTCCATGAAGGCAGAGGTAGAGAGGAAAGCCAAAGACTTGATTGACAACGTGTTGAAGCCCAAGTACGTTTTGCCACCGCCTGTGGAGGGGCAGTCCAATTACATCATCGACATCGAGTCGAACTGGTACAGGAATTACTTCTACTTCTTCTCGACCTACGCCTGCCCAGGTCCGAACGCCCTGTCTCCTACGTTCGAGTCGAAATTTGCTCGGATGGAACCCCTGGGAGACGGCAAGTTTGCTCTTTACTTCATGCGTTATACGGGGAAGGAATGGGTTGGCATCGGGGATGCTCTTTCGGTGGACGAGTGCATGAAAGCCATCCAGGATGATGCCTGGTTCGTGCCGTGAGTGTCTGGGCTGAAACGATCCACCAATAAACGCTGAGGGTTCTATGGACGTGCCTGACGAAGTGCGGCGTGACGCTGAAAGGACCGGTGAGCTTGTCGGCAAGAAGCTCATGGAGATCATGGAATTGCAGGCTGACATCGACACTCTGTTGCGAGGTGACCAGCCAACGCCGTTCGGGTCGAAGAAATGGCAGTACGCTTGCCTGGAAGCTCTGCAACGCATTGTGGCGATGACAGCGATCCAGTTCGTCCTTTTCGAGCCAGTGGGGAGGGTCAAGGGCAACGACGAGTTTAGGGTCGCCGCTGATAAGATGATTGAAATCCTCGTTGCTCAATTGAAGACGCTCAAAACGAAGAAATCGGATTGGTGACGCACATGGACCCCAAGACCGTCGAAAAGCTCGAAGCCAAGATCGAGCAAGCCATCGCCGAGATCATCGTGAAGATGGGTCTCAAGAAGCTGCCGCTCCTGCCATCCCGCCAGACGATGCACCTGATGGCGAAAGCCGCAGTCGCGGTCTAAGAGTCTGTCCCATAAGGGGAACAATCTGGGTGTGACAGGCGTATTAATGGTATGAGAATGAACCATTATCCCAGTGACGTCACTGACGCCCAGTGGGCCCTAATCGAGCCCTACATCCCTGCTCGATCCCGGCGGCGGGCGGCCCCGCAAGACGGACATGCGGGACGTGCTCGACGCCGTCCTCTATATCGTCCGCACCGGCTGCCAATGGCGATACCTCCTGTAGATTTCCCGCCCAAGAGCACCGTCTGGCGTTACTTCGACCAGTGGCGACGAGACGGGACCTTGGACCGGATCCACGATCGGCTCCGCCGCAAGGTCCGCACCACGGAGAAGCCCTACCATCCCCGCACCTCGGCGAGCGTCGATAGTCAGTCGATCGACACGACCTCCGGGGGCGAGCAACGGGGCCGCGACAACGCCAAGACGTCGACGGTCGGAAGCGCCATATCGTCGTGGACAGCATGGGGTTGCTACTGGCCGTCCTGGTGACGGCCGCCTCGGTCGACGACGCGGCCGCGGCCCCGGCGCTGTTCGCCCGGCTCGACGGCCAGCCGATGGGCAAAGTCGTACGGATGTACGCCGATGCGAAGTACCACAACTTCAAGCTCTATGAGTGGGTCGAGGAGAACGCCGCCTGGGACTTGTCGATCGTGCGCCGGCCCGAGGGGAAGCGGGGCTGGGTTAAGCTGCCGATCCGCTGGACGGTTGAGCGGACCTTCGCTTGGCTGGGCAACTGTCGTCGTTTGAGCAAGGACCGGGAGAAGAGCGTCCTGTCATCAGAATCGTTCATCAAGCTGGCCATGATCCAATTGATGTTTCACCGGCTTGCGCCCTTCCGATGCGGACCCCGAATTCCACTATCGCCATGCAGCTTGAACCGACCTTATGGGACAGTCACTAAGAGGCAGCCGTTGAAAACTGCGAACGTGGGCGATCCTGCGAGGAACCTAATCAGGGCTAATCGCCTTCCCCCAGGAGCCACTCTCGTGCCTGTTCCACGAGGAGTAGATCGGCAGCGGAACGGCGAAGATCGTCTTGCCGCTCCATTTCGACGAATTCGGGGTCGATATCCTCATCCTCATCATCGTAGAGGCTGGGATCGAAAGGCTCGGACTGACGTGCCGTCTCCAGATACTCAGCCAACTGCCAAGGCTCGAAGATTGTCTTGATCTCGGCAACGAAGGCGGGGATTTCCGCCCGGAAATCAGGGAGCCTCTCGGCGGCTTCCAGGTAGTCAAGGAACTTCTCACCGATGAGATACCTGAGTGCCTTGTCGGTCCCGAACTCGTCCTCAATCATCCTTGCGGCATCACACTTCTCGATCCAGATCTTGCACGGCTCCATCGTCAGTCCTCCAGATGCTCCTCGCAGTAGTTGAGGATGGCTTCGGCTTTCTTCTCGTCAATGTGATTAAGGGCAAGATGGGCGGTCACATAACAGACAACAAACACGAAGTCAGGGAGGATTGGCACTTCCAGGCACAAACTCCTCGTAGACGACCAGCGTACCCTCCCAGTCCCCGAATACGGCTTCGACGATCGCTCTGACTTTCTTCCACGATAGCCCGCCGTAGCCGACGCCGATGCGCGGCATGGCGATGCGGGTGAGCCCCTCAGCGTCGGCTTGTTGCCTCATCGACTGCAATGTCGTCTCGATCGCTTCGTAGCTCGCCCTCGCCCGCCAGTAGCGCTCCTGAGTCGCCAGGTTGAAGACCCAGGGCTGATCGTCGGCTTTCCAGAGCCAGCAGTCCCCCAGGTTGAACTGGCGCGGTTCAGCCTTGCACCGCCTGCGGTACTCGTCGAACATCTCGGGGTAACGTTCCCGAAAGGTCTTGGCGATACCGGCTCCCATCGAGCCCTGGCAGTTGCAGCCCTGGGCGAACGCCTTAGCGTGATGGGCGTTGTCGAAGAGGTCACCGGAGACAAACTTGATGGGCATCTTCCATCCTTTCAGATCCAGGATGCCGCATGGTGGACATGCGAATTATGCGCGGTCAAGGAGATCGTAACTTTCAGCCAGCTTTGCACCGACTCACTTTGGAATCTCAGGAGCCATCATGACATACCGACCATTCGCGATCCCAGCGATCATGTCGTCGATCCTGGTCTCTTTGACACCGATCGCCTCAGCCGACGAAGCAACTTTCAACCGCAAGGAGGACGTGATCTACGGAAGGAAGTACGGCATCGCGTTGACGATGGATGTCTTCACCCCGAAGAAGGACGCCAAGGGCATCGGCGTCGTCTTCGTCGTCAGCGGCGGCTTCTTCTCCTCGCACGAGGCGATCAACCCGTCCTTCATCCGACCGTTCATCGATCGGGGCTTCACCGTCTTCGCCGTGGTCCACGGCAGCCAGCCCCGCTTCACTGTCCCCGAGATCATCCAGGACATGAACCGCGCCGTCCGGTTCATCCGTCATCATGCCAACGACTACGGCATCGACCCGGATCGGATCGGGGTTTACGGCGGCTCGGCGGGCGGGCACCTGTCGCTGATGCTCGGCATGGCGGGCGACAAGGGAGACCCCAACGCCAAAGACCCGGTGGACCGGGAGTCGAGCCGCGTGCAGGCGGTCGCCTGCTTCTTCCCGCCCACCGACTTGCTCAACTTCGGCAAGCCTGGCAAGGAGATGATCCACGCCACCGATCATCAGCCTCCGTTCCGAGCCGCCTTCGACTACCGGGAACTCGACAAGAAGAGCATGCTCTGGCTCCCGATCACCGACGATCAGAGACTCCGCGACATCACCAGGCAGATCTCGCCGATCACCTTCGTGACGCCTGACGATCCGCCGACCCTGATCGTCCACGGCGATGGAGACACGCTCGTGCCGCTCCAGCAATCCGAAGCCATGGTGGACAAGCTCAAGAAGACCGGTGTCGAGGTGAAGCTGGTGGTCAAGAAGGGTTCAGAACATGGCTGGGTCGGTCTGGACAAAGACCTGAGCCAGTTCGCCGAATGGTTCGATCATCATCTCAACACGGGGCGCTGCCGCACGCAGATAGCCTCCGAAACCAGACTTCCTGCTTTACAGAACGGTGAAATCGCACGACGAAGCGAGCCACTGAGGTAAGACGATGGAAACGTGGAGGCACCTTCGGGCGATCATCCTGCTCCCCGGCATGGTGACGCTCGTCATCCCCGGCATGATCCTGTGGCAGACGGGGACGGACTCATGGGGTCTCTGGCAGTCGGTCCCGGCGACAAGGATCATCCTGCCCGTCATCGGGGTCATCTGCATCTGCCTGGGGCTCGTGCTCATGATCGCCACGATCCGCCTCTTCGTGACGGTGGGCAAGGGTACGCTCGCCCCGTGGGAGCCGCCGCAGAGGCTCGTGGTACGGGGTATCTACTGCCATGTCCGCAATCCGATGATGTCCGGGGCACTCTTCGTCCTGCTCGGGGAGGCGGTACTCGCGGCGTCCCTGCCGCTTTTTTGCTGGTTCGCTTTCGCCGGGGTCGTCTACGCGGTCTACATCCCGCTCTCGGAAGAGCCTGGGCTCGTCAAACGCTTTGGCGAAGAGTACCTTACCTACAAGCAGAACGTGCCGAGATGGATTCCGAGGCTGACGCCGTGGGAAGGTGACCCCGCTCATCGCCGATAGCCGCCAATCGAAGCTGCTTCACCGCGATGAGGCAGTCCCACAATCATAGCGGCGTGAGAAGACCAAGGCGTTGGTACTCGAAGGCGATAGGGACGCTCATGGGGAAAGCTCGAAACCCGAAAAAGCCCAAGCGTGACGAGACTCGTGAAGAACGGATCGAGATGGAGATCGTCGTCGATGCCTACAACGAAGCAGAGCGAGCGATAGGCTGGTACTGCTACCTGGGGGACACGCTCAACTTCCCGTTCCTTACTCGATGCATCAAGGAGCGACCCACTTCACCCCTGGAGTTTGGGGACGAGGTGGAGGTCGTCGGCATGGCACCGCAGGACGAGTGTGAGAGGGAGATGTTTGTGGAAATACGGCAGAAGCAGAAGCGCTCCCTGGCGGTTCCACTGTCCCAGTTGGAGGTCGTCCAAGGTGATAAAGTGACAAGGCAAGCGGTCGGGGATTGGCACTACTGGGTCGAGATGGGGTATGAGTTCTGAACCGGGATGCCTTCAACGACCGGCAGAGATCTTTGCACGAACTCAAGCAGCCGAGACCCTGGCGAATGAATGGGAGGAGACAGGATGATCAAGCTTCGGTCTTCAAGCCTGCCGATTCGTGCTCTCTGTATCGCTCTCGTCTCGCTGGGGCTCGCCGACCGAGGATCGCTGAGTGACGAGCCGCATCGCGCGTTGATCCGCAAACTGGGCACCCTCGACCTCGGCATGGTGGAAACGACCCCCGTTGTGTTCCGAGATACGCTCTATCGCTTCGAGTATGTCCGCAAGGATTACCACGCCAACAAGACCGGCGATTCCTACTTCCGATTCATCGACGTGGAGACCGGCAAGGCGACCACTGCCTTCGCCAAGGGATTTGACCTGGGATGTGCCTACGCCGATGGAGAATCCATGTGGGTGTTCGGCGTGGACAACTGGGACGGCGAGAACATCGCCGTGTTCCGGTCTCGCGACCTGGAGCATTGGGAGCAGCACAGGGCTCTAACTCTGCCTGGGTGGGGATTGTTCAATACCTCGGTCTGCAAGGCGGGTGATCGGTATGTCATGGCGATCGAGGTCGGCAAGCCGCCACAGGTCGTCGGCGTGCCGTTCACCATGCGATTCGCCGAGTCGAAGAACCTGCTCGACTGGAAGCTGCTGCCCGGAGGCGTGCGTCTACACGAAGGAGCGGTATTCGGCATGCCCGGCGCTCCGGTTCTCGACGGCTGGTTCTACATGCTCTACCTGGAAGCTCGCCCCGGTCCGAACTACGAGACGCATCTTCGTCCGATCGAAGGATTTGATCCGCTGGGAGCCCAGCCCGCTCAACCCCGTCCTGAAAGCATCTCACGAGGATAAGCTGATCGCGCAACCCGAAGCTCACCACTGAACAGCGGAGGAAAATCGCCCAAGCCGTGGACTTGAACAACTCGGACATGGACCTGTGCGAGTTCAGGGGCAAGACGATCATCACGTATAGCTGGGGCAACCAGCAGGGAACGGAGTTCCTGGGCGAAGCGGTTTACGACGGAACACTGGCGAGCTTCTTGAAGGGCTTCTTCCCATGACCGTTGGAAGCCAGCCGATGCCCCGCACCATCGCCCCTCAGCGACGACGGAATGCTGAGAGAATCGCACCGTACTCTTTGATAAAAGTCGGCTCACCAAACCGCTGCCGATACTTGGCATCGACGTAGACAGCGAAGCTGGTGACGTGCCTGATGCCCCGAGCGCCGTAGGTTGCCAGGTCGGACTCCAGCACGTCCCGCCGCCACGGCAACTTCACGGCGGGTCGCTTCCAACCTGAGAACCGTGACCCATCGAGCCAGTACTCCAAAACCTGAGCCGAGTCGGCAGGAAACACCTTGAGATTGGCATCGAGGGCAGACAGAGCATCCTGTTGATCGGCAGCGGTCTGCTCCTTGTAAGGGATGTCATACCGCCGCTTGATCGGGGCGTATTCCAGGAAAATCCCCGGCTTCGGGCTTCACCGCCCTCGGCGGCAATAGAGTGTTCGCGTAGGCGAGGTGGGCGAGGGATGCCTTTGGGTTGAGCCTCCGCAGGGCTTTGATCAAGTGGTTCTCGAAGAGGAGCGCCTGGTCGCTGTCGCTCAAGTCCCGGCAGCGGTTGCACCGGCACCAAGGCTGCCCGTCATCGCCCCAGAAGAAGTACCGCCCTGTGGTGGGTTTTAGGCTCCGTGCGAACTTCAGGGCATTCTCGGCGGCGATGTCAAGGGCGGTGGTAGAGTGAACGCAGAGGTTGGCGTCGGCGACCCGCTCGTCCTTCTCGTTCATGCGGAAGAAGCTCTTGTCCTCTGAGAACAGACTCCGTGGCAATAACTCCCGCATCGCATGAAGCTCGTATTCCACCTGGAGTCCCAGCCGATCGCACTTCTCAAGGAACTTCCGCCCTTCGTCAGTTCGGACGAAGTTGAGGACCGTGCCGGGAAATGGGTGCAGTGCAATGGTCGTCAACTGCGCCTGTTTGGCTCGTTCCTGCCAGTCGCCCAGCGTCAGATCGTTGGGCGTGATCACGACCCCTCGGGTCTTGAAGAAAAACTCGCTTTGCACGGTCTGGCAGGCGTTGCTATGCCACACGATTTCGAGCACGCCCAAGCATCCAGCGAACAAGAACGACCGGCGACTCACGGCGGGAGTGGGATTGTCCCAGTTCATCAGACTCGCCTCCGGTTGTTCTCCGGGAACGGGTACTCCATGAACCTGGCGGTCGCCCGAGCCACCGCCTCGCCGTGATGCCGAGCGACCACCCGGAGCGCCATGTCGATGCCCGCCGAGATTCCCGCCGACGTGATCACGTTGCCCTCTTCGACGACATGCTCATCGTCGATCACCTTGACAGCCGGGAACAGCTTTCTCATCTCCTCCAAGACCCACCAATGCGTCGTCGCTCGCTTGCCGTCCAGCAGACCGGCTTTGCCCAGGAGTAACGCCCCCGTGCAGACGGAGGTCAGCGTCGTGACTCGAACAGCCCTCTCTGCGAGCCAGGCGACCAGTCGTTTGTTCTTCATCTCCCGCCGAGTTCCCCAGCCGCCAGGAACCACCAGCACGTCGAGCGGCGGGCAATCCTCAAGCATGTGATCGGGAATCACCTTCAAACCGCCCGTGGCGACGACGGGCTCCTTGTTCTCGGCAACCAAGACCACTTCATAGGGTGACGGCTCCTCTCGCCTCCGGTTCTCATCCAGCCGGGTGACGGAGAAGACCTCGAAGGGTCCGCAGAAATCGAGGACTTCGACCTCGGGGAAGACCAGGATGCCGACATGGCGTCGTGTCATGATCTCGGTTCCCTGCTTCGTGGAAGCCACCATTCTCAAGGCAACCGCACGGGCTGAGTGAACGCTCCGTTGCCCGCCGAGTCCCAGACCGAGAACCGCACCCACTTCTTGCCCGAGGAATCGAATGGGATGCGGAATCGGTGCGACCCGAAGGGGGGCTGGTTTGTGGCGGGGATCATGGTCCGCCCCACTTGCACGCCATCGCCCCAGACGACCTCGACGAACTCCAGCGGAAACGTCCACTCCACGTCCGCAACGACCGCCTTGCCCTCGCCTTCGACGGTCCACTTCGGAATCAGCACTTCACCAGTCGTGACGAAACAATCCCCCGCACGCAGGGCGGCAGTGAGCGGGCTCCAGTCAGGGAAAGCTGGCACCCGGTCGAGCTTGACGTAGTTGACGTTGAAGTCGCCGTAAAGGTCGTATTCGAGAAATTTCTTGTACGTGTCCACCTCGCCGACCATGAACTTCAGCCCTCCCCAGTTGTTCATGTCGTCGAGCGTGCCGAAGCACCGGACCTCGCCCAGTCGCTTCTGCGACAGGTCCACCGGCAGTGCCTTGAACGCCGCCCCTAGCCAGTGGTCATCCCCGAAGTAGTCCGCGTCCTTGATCTTGTCGGGGTAGCCGGTCGAGCCCTTGGTGCGTGGGTGGGTCGTCCAGACCAGGGCACCTTCTCGCTTCATCAACTCGAACATATCGGCGGCGCTACCCCGTGTGATACACCTTCCCGTACTTCGGATCGTTCGTGACAAAAGGCTGATCCTTGCTTCTCACCAGCGTCCAGTACACCGGCTTCGGGAACAGGATGTTGTAATGACCGCCGAGGTAGACGTTCGCCTCCTCCCCTGGCAGGATCAGGAAGTCGGCGTCCGAGTGGCGGCGACACCCGTCGAAGTAGGTCGCCAACTCCTTCAACCGGAGTGGACCGGGGTCGTGGGGGTGACCGTCGCCGTGGAAGTCGAAGATGTGGGCGATGTTGATCCCATAGCTCCCGCATCATCGGTATCCACGGCGGCGTGGTGTCGAGACTCCCGGATTCGATCAACTCCTGCGTGAACGCCGTGTGGAAGTGGGTCGCCATCGTCTTGTAGCCCGGCAGCGGCTTGTAGCGGTCGCCATGCGTGAACGCCATGACCGACTCGCGGCAGGCATTGCCGTCGTCGGGGCTCAGGTAGAAGTAGACAGGCATCCGCTGCTGCGTGCCAGGCGGTGCGTTGTAGAGGGAATAGACCTGCTTGATCCAGACCGGGTTATAGCCCCCGGCGCTCTCCGGCTGTCGGACGCCCATCGAGAAGCTGTTCCCGCAGTCACGCCGGTGCCAGACATAGCCGAGGTTCACCTCCAGTTCACGGGCGAAGAAGAACTGGTGCGGCGGCGGGAAGACGGCGATGGAACCGACCTTCCCAAATGCGACCGCCAGTCGGTTCCGTGCCCGCAGAACATTCATTTGACCGGCTTCGCCAGCGGAGACTTTCGCCGAATGCCACTCGCCTCCCACTCCTTGCCAGAGGATGTCTGGGAGCACCTCGGGGGAAAAGCCTTTGAGACCGCCTTGATAGATGTAGGCGACCGAGGGCTCATCCGTCTTGGCGACAGCCTCCAGACGCAGCAGGTTCGTCCCCCTATAGACCGTGAACCTCAAGCCGCCAGAGAAGCTGCCCATCGAGAGACCGGGAAATGAGACCTCCAGCCGGGCTCCGTCCGTCCTGACCACTATCCTTTCGGCGTTGTAGGACGCGGTAGACCGGCGTACCTCCTCGGGGTGGTTCAAGGGAGCGTCCCAGAACACATCCCAGCGATTCGACTCCGGGAGCCCATGCCCGGTGCGTCGGACCCCGGTCGTGACGCCGAACTCTGGAATCAGGTTTCGCCCCAGGGTGACCCACTTGCCGGTCTTCTTCCGCACCGCCAGTTCCGTGATTGTCGGCACTCCATCCACGATCGCGAACCTGGCGAGGCATTCCTGCTGAGTTTCACCGTCCCAACGCACCGTCAGGGTATCCGTCTCCAGAGCGGCTTGGAGACCCGGCTGGGGGCGGTATCCGGTCAGGTCCACGATCGGAGGCTTGGCAGCCCCGGTGAGGAGGACGACACATATGGCAGGCACCAACAATTTGATCAGCATGTTCCGGGTTCCTCAACTTCGTCGCGGAAAGTGCCGCCAGCCACGCTGCCACCAGGGAACGGCGGGAGGCGATGGCAAGACGCCCATCCCCCTCATCGAGTCGTCGAGCCAGCCCATGTACCAGTCGGCGAAAGTCTCGGGCTCTCCCGACTCGTCCAGAACCGGAGCGATCCCTGCGTTGTCCACCCGGTTGTCGTCCCAGACGAACCCCCGCTGCTCGCCGTGGATGACGAGCCATTGCCGCAGCGCACATCCCTTATGGCAGATGGGGATCGCCCCGTTCATGATTGCCGGGTTCCAGTATCGTTCTTCCAGTACTCCCGTCCCAGACTTCCCAGAGCTCATCTTCCGCTCCCAGTGGTGTGCCGGGTGGTGGATTCGGCTCCTCGTCCCAGAACGAGACCGGCAGGTTCCAGGCAGTCACGTGCGGGAACGGCTTCGAGAGGTCACCGACCAGCCCGCCACCTTCCCAGTCCCGGTCGTCGTCATCCTTGCCGAAAGGCAGAACGCCGTAATAGGGACCGGCACCACCGTTGCCGATCTCGGTCATGAATCGCCGGTAGTCCTCGGGCAAGCTGACCCCGTGTCGCTCCTCAAACGCCTCGATCGACCAAGACCGGCAACGGCGGATTGAGCTTGTAGTCGTGACCGTTGGCTCCGAAGACACGCCGCTTCCGATCTCGCCGGTCCAGGTCGGCGAGCCGTTCAAGCACGGCGGATCGGTCAAGTGTGCGGTGCATGATTCAGATCCGCTGAGAGTCTACGACCATGTCGTCGTCCTGAGCATCTCCGGTGTTCAATGTTCCGGCACGCTATTGTCCCAGTCTCACACAAACACCACGCAGGCGAACTGGTCCTCCGGGAATCACATCGTCACAGGAGGCGAAGGGCACCCAACGCCTCCCCCTCATTCTTCTCGGTCGAGGAGGTACAGAAACGCCTCCGCCGCATGCCAGGTATGCGGAGTGCAGAGCCTAGCCTCCACGTACGCCTCGTCGATGACTTTCATTCCCCGGTAGTCCGCCTGGCTTGCCTTCGCCTCCCACGTCAGCGGGTAATCCTGGTCGCTGAACTTGCCCTTCCTCAGCCCAGCGTAATGGGAGCCCGCCCAGGTCAGATATGGGTAATCGTCGCTCTCGATCACCTCCTGACCGGGGTGGTCGTTCGCCTTGATCCCACCAGAACAGGGCGGCGTAGCTGTCCGCCACCTGCGGCACCTCGTAAGAGTCGTCCAGACTCAGGCACCTGAGCCCATACTTTGCCCACTTGGTCTGGTACACCGGATGCGAGGCGAAGTCGCTACGTCCCTCGATGTGATGGTCCTTCTCGAATCGCCTCATCTCCCGCCCAATGACCGGGACAAGCGGGTGGTTCTTGTCGGAAGCTAGCGAGATCAGGAACATCGCCTCGCCCAGATTGTCGGTCTCGGTCTCGCCGCCGTTGTTCCGATCGTACGGCTCCCGCAGACCGAGCACCCAGCCTTTGATCAGGCCCAGGTTGCCGGTTTGCTTCAGAACCATCGCCATCATGGCTCCGTCCCGATACCAAGGCTTGGAGTAGACCATGAAGTTGGGCATGGGCTTGCCATCGATGACATTGATCAGCAACTCCTGGTGCAAAACACGCAGGACGGGGGCGTGGCGATGCCCGGTGAAGTTCGGGAGGGAGACGTGCCCCCTGGTCAGTGCGGTTCGATTGCCGCTCTCCTCCAACCAGACTGCCTCCTCGTCCTCAACCAGCAACACCCGGTCGCCGCGATTCGTCTTCAATGCGACGGTGTAGGCTGGTGGCACGATCAAGTCCTGCCTGATCTCCCAGCGGCGGACCTCGCGCCCTGTCTGTGCATCACGCAGAGCGCCCTGGCGGTAGACGAGCTTCCGCCGATCCCCCATGCCGAAGAGGAAGAAGGTCACGGGAGGCACCTTCCGCACGCCGCCGTGCCCGCCTCGAACAGCATCCAGTTCGCGTCGGTACGTTGCCAGTTCGCGGTTCAGGGTGTCCCAACGGTCTTCCTCGGGCTCAGCGGCTCTCGTGACAGAGACCGACCCGATGAGGAGAAGGACGGATGCAATGGCGATCGGGTGACAAAACATGGGATATCTCAAGTGTCTCGGGTTCTGAATACCTAACCGATCTGTCGATGGATGGCGGTGTCGGTTTGTGTTCCCGCCTGCACTCAGCCCAGTCGGACCCCCGCCGCGATCGGCGGCGCAATAACATATCCGTGAGCAGACCATCGCAAGCTACTCGGTCGGGTCCGGGCTCCATTGCCCCTGTTTCAGTTTCTCATACTTCTTCGTGAGGAAGTCCAGGTGATCCCCCTTAGTTATTGCCGCCTCGAAGACGTTGATCGCCAGGGGCTTCCTCCGCCGCTTCATCGCAACATCAGCAAGGCGGATGATCCGCCTCCACGATCTTGATCCCATCTGCCTGGCGAGATCCTCGAACTCGTCAAACCGCTCCTGCTCGGCAACCACCTGACCCAAGAATGTGAACGCCTCCTCACTTTGGTAATCCAGGTCATCCTCAAGCAGTGCGGTGACCTCATGGCGAAGATGCTCAACGCATAGGTCTGCCTGACTCTCCGTTAGTCCCCGGAAGTAGCCCTCGATCCCATTGTCAGTGAGCCCGTAGTCCTCCCAGATCAGGAAATCCAGGAGGTCGGTGAAAAAGACTCGCTCGTCGATCCCGGTCTGGTCGGGCTTGATCTTGAGGTAGGCTCTGAACCCTTCGTCGAAGCTCATCCCGATGCTGCCAAACGAGTCGTCCGCCTTCTCTATCAATTCAATGATGACCGTCATCCAACCTCTCAAGAGCGCCTGTGCCTCAGCCGCCTTGCCTGCTGCGAGCAGCTTTTTTGCCTCCTCCACATACCCGTCTAGGGTTCGAGCAATCCCAAATGATGCATTCTTCGAGTAGAAAGCCTTGGAGCGAAAGTGAGCACCAATCCTCTTCGCATAGGACTTCGGCGAGACCGGGAACTTGTCCCAGTAACCGCGAAGGGCTTCAGGGAACCGACGCATTCGGGGCGTGTTCCGCATTGGCTCCGAGAATTCGCGCTCTCGGTGGATGGACTCGCTCACCTTCTTGGTCGCCCGTCGTTTCTCCGTCTTGGCGAGGTCAGGCGCGGCAAGAACGATGTCCGCAGGGATGATAGACGCTTCGTCCAGGCGGCGCTTCAGGTCACGGATGTGCGCACCGTTTCCGCTCAACTGACCTCCGGTCGTAGTGAAACCCTCTCTCCTCCTTGATCTGATTCGCCAGGCGGTCCAGGTCGCCATCGTGCATCAGCACGGCGACGATGGCGAACCAGAGATCCCAGTAACTCAGGGGGAGTGATGAGCCTTGGGCGGTGGGTATGGTGAAGGCATGGTCAGTGCCCAGGATTGTGGGCTTCTTCGGAGGTTCCGGCTCTGCTTCCAGGCCGGCAGGTTTCCTGCTGACCTCTTCTTCTTGGGCATCTGAAGGTCCTCGATCCGGCCCTGCTGATTCTACCTGCGTCAATCTCCCGACTCGTCGGCGTCCCTCCAGAATATCTGGGCGTGACCTCCGGTTCGACCCCTTCGGTCAACCCGCCGTGGACCTCTTGTACGCCTCGTTGCTCCCCTCTATCTATGATCGGGGGTGTCGGTCGCCGTGCGACCCTGCCTCTATATATATAAGGGGCTCAAGGGCTGGCGACTATCGATGCCCGACCATCCCCATTGGGGCACATCTGTGATCTCACGAGACTTGAGACTTCGCACGTCCATGTCCAGGTGGGGATGGGAGTTCCGTCAACCCCTCACCGTCTCATTCCCCCTGGTCTCATCTCGCCCACACTTTTCCTCGGCTCCTGACTGACACCCCCGAGTGGGTCGTTGATGACCAACCACGACCAACCTGGAGGTGAGCAGTCATGCCAAGCCAGAACGAAATCAGGCAGAGCATTACCAACCAGATAGTCGCAGCCCTTGAGAGTGGCAACGTCCCGCCCTGGCGACGACCGTGGCGGATCGGCAAGAACGGCGGGGCACCCGCCAACGTCGTCAGCAAGCGGTCTTACCGGGGGCTCAACCCAATCCTTATCTCGCTCCATGCCGAGAAGCATCAACTGACCTCGAAGTGGTACGGGACGTTCAACCAGTGGAAAGCACTCGGCGGAATGGTCAAGAAGCGACCCGACAGCGTGCCGCAGGGTCAGTGGGGATGCCAGATCTGCTTCTGGAGCCCCGTGACCAAGACGGTTCACACCGATGAGGGCGATGAAGAGGACCGGTTCTTCGTTCTCCGCATGTACACGGTCTTCAACATCGATCAGGTTGAAGGCTCCCATCTAGACCACCTGCGAGCAGATCAGCCCGACACCGACGAGCCCCTCAGCGTCGATTATAAGCCCGCCGAGGATGCCATCGACGCAACCGGGGCGAGCATCCGATACGGCGGCGGCAAGGCATTCTATTCGCCGAGCAACGATTACATCCAGGTTCCGCCCAAGGCGACTTTCGAGAGCCTGGACGAATACTACGGAACCTGCTTCCACGAACTTTGTCACTGGAGTGAGCACACGTCTCGGCTGAACTGGAGCCGCAAGGAGAAGGAAAACACCTATGCCCTGGGTGAGTTGGTCGCCGAGATAGGGTCTTGTTACCTGTGCCGGGAACTGGGCGTGCCTGCCTCAGAGAACCTCGAAAACCACATCGCTTACGTCGGAACCTGGCTCAAGGCGATGCGCTCTGATCCACGCTTCATATTTTCTGGATCGGCACAAGCCAGCAAAGCCGCCGACTTCATCCTGAGCTTTTCCCGCAAGCCCGAAGAAGTGCCTGAGCCAGAGGAAGAACTGGTCACCGCCTGACCTCATGTGGGAACGGAGTCCCGCCTAACTGACACCCACGAGGGTGATGTCCCGATCGTGGACAACCGGATGGGGACGCCTGAGTCGATCAAATGGCGGCTCAGCTTTAGCAATCAACACGCAGCGTGAACCACTCCCTGGACTGCGCAGCAGCGAGCGGAATTCTGCTGCCAATGTGAACGCTCGAAGCCACCTTGGATCGACGACGGCGTTCCCTGTCCGGTCTCTTCTGAACCGGCACCACCCAGGTAGTCACGACCCCAGGAGCAAAACATGACGGACAACATCAGAGGTCTGCTCGCCAAGTGCTGGAAGGACGAGCCGATCGACTTGGAGCCCGGTCGGTACGACTGCGACGAGGTGCTGACCGTGCGGGTCAGCGGCACCGTTGAGAAGGGAGAGGATGAGTTCGCCTCGCCGACCGTCAGCATCCCGCTCATCCCGACGCTCGCTTTGTTCTGGGAGAAGTGCGGCGTTACCCGTGATCATGCACTCCGGATGCTCCGAGAAGCCATCAGCGAAGCCATGCTCGATGGCGTCAAGGAAGACGACGACATCCAGACCCATATCAAGGACGTGGAAGCCGCCATCAAGTCGGTGCGGACAGATCTCATCGATCGTCTGCCCAAGATGCGGCGGGCTGGAAAAGTCATAACCAAGGATCTCACCGTCACCGTCACGAGTGCAACGGAAGAGACCGTCCTCGCCGTCGCCTGACCGACACCCCGGAGAGGGGTGTGAGACATCAACACACCCTGTCAGCGGAGACAACGATGAGCATGGTTGGAGAGATGACCCTTGAGGACGCCGCAGATGAAGCGGCGGGCAACTGGAGAAAGTGGACATGCTTCGTCTGGGACAGAGAACGTGACCTCGATAACCCTGACAACTGGGGGATCATCTACACGCACAACAGAGACTCTGGCTTGCTCACCATGAGCAACGCCGATGTGATCGCCAAAGCAATGGAGCCTTTCACCGAGGGCGACGATCCCGATGTCGTGATGGAATCTCACGATCACTGGTTGTGCGGCCATGTTGATGGCTTCTCAATCCGGGTCTATCGAAACGGCGAGGTTACCGAAGCGTTCCGCACCTACCACGACCTCATGGAGCAGATTGACGGTTACCCGGTATTGGACGAAGAGGATTACTCCAACAGGGAGTATGAGGCGACTCTGGAAAACATCGGTGACTCAGCATGGAAGCTGAAGCACGAATATGAACTGCCTGATGGCTGGGAGTCTGACGTTTACTCCTGGCTCAGCGACAATCGCCAGAGCGCCGTTGAGAACCGGGACGACCAAGGCGGTTACCCCGAACAAGACGATCTGCGGGCAGCCTTTGACGCCTTGGGATATGAGCGGAATAAGGACTGACACAACCGACACCACCGAGGAAGGTGTGACGAACACCCTCCCCGTTGGAGCGAGACCATGAGCAAGATCACCGCAAGCTGCAAGTTCGGCAACCACGATCTCACTGACATCCCGGTCATCAACCCCGATGGTTGGTTTGGCAAAACCTGGCTTCTGGAGATCGGTGGCTCCTACACGCCCCTCTTCTTGGTCGTTGAAGCCGACAGTGTGTCTGACGCCATCGACGAATTCAGCGACAACGAGACCTATGGGCACCAGATCCACGTTTCCACCAGCGACCTTGGCGACTACCCCGAAGACGACCGCCATCATGACGGCAACGGCAGAGTCATCGACCTGGAGCACGTCATGATCCACGGGCAGGAAGGCTCCGATCAGCCATACCCCGTGAAGTATCACGGTGAGGGGCTGCCCGACGAAGGCATCGACCCACGTGAACTCTCGGACTGGGAACAAGACTGACAACAATTGCTGACACCACCGACAGGGGCGTGACAACCACCCCCTTTTGGAGAGAAAGATGGCAAGCGAGAAGTTGTTCAGCGTGGTCGAGTACCTCAGCTCTTTCGCCGTCCGCCACAATCCCACGGGCGAAGAGCGCCCGATGGGCGATGGCGTGGACACGATCTTCACGGAGGATGGCGAACCGCTTACGCCGGGCACTGAGGGATTCACCGAGCAGTGGGAAGCCCTGCTGAACTCGGACCCCGATGAGACCCTGGAAGCGTATTTCCCCGAACTGCTGGACACCTGACACCACCGCCGGGGGTGTGACCCGAAACACCTCCCGAAGCCCCTGGAGTGAACCATGCAGCGCGTTGTCGTCAGAGCCTTTGCCGACCTGCTGAGAGGACATGAGCGCGGGCAAATCCGCTGCCTGTACACGGGACTCCTCGTCCGGCATCTTAGCCTGGACAAGCACGGGAATCTCGTGCTGAAACCTGGCGACGGTCCGACCCTCGTCATTCCGGCGACCACCCCATTGCAATACGAGCCGTGGTGCATAGATCGCGGGAGCTTGATTTTCAAGCATGACGACATCCCCGGACAGCCGCTCAAACTGTGCGGCGAGGGGGACATCATCCGCTATGAGGATGGCACGGAAGCGACAATCCACCCGCGCCCGACCTCGAAGAACACCCGCACGAAGTTCACTTTACCATCGACGGTCTGTGACACCACCGCTGGGGGGCGTGAGACATACGCCCACCCGCCGTCACGAGATCGCCGACCTCGCCCGCAGGGCGGTGGCACCACCGACATACCGACAGCCGTCCTGAACCGTCATCGCACCGACGATGACTACTGACACCACGGAGAGCCTGTGATGGCACTGGTTGACTCGATCTGCCTGAGCAGTTAACGAACTCGTGCCGCGACCCTCAAGCCCACTGGTTGTCTGCCAGGCACATCTCATCGACTACTGTCTCGGCGTGTTTTCTTGTCACGAAGACCGCATCCCGGAACATAGGTAGCGACGCTCTCTCCCGTGAGTTCAGCGTTGAGCGAAACGGCAAGGTCTATGCCCGGAAGCTCTGGATCTTCTTGGGTCCAAGTGAATGGGGCAACCACCTCATGAGGCAGGTGGCGATGGAAGCCTTCGCCAATGATACCAGCCTGGATGCTGTCCAGGTGCATGAGCACGGTGGCTGGTATCTGACCTTCCTGCGTGACGGAACGATCGTCGGCACCGCCAACGATCAGGCGCACCTCACTGATAAAGCTACGGATTTCCTCAATAGCATCTACGGCTACGAATCGGCGGGAGAGATACGCCGTCCCTGACACCAGCAAGAGAGGCATGGTTATCACACCATGCCAGGAAGAGTTCAACTCATGCAATTCAGTGCCAAACGACCACCGCCTTATCGCCGGTTCCGTTGCAGAGAGCGGCGATCCCGACGACGCCGAGTGACACCGCAGATAGGAACGGCTGACCATGACTTCCGTTAACGGACGCAATCCATGAGTGACCTGATTGAACGCATCAACGAAATCCGAAATACCTGCCGCCCACGTCCCACGTTCACGTTGGAGCGAGGGCGAGGCGAGACCTACTCGCACCCGAGACCAGTGCTCTACGCGCACAGCATCTACAGGCGAGGCTCGGTCCTTGCCGGACAGCCTCGGCGGCTCTGGGTGGCTCAATGGGATACCTGGGAAGAGGCACGTGCCGCTCTCACCGAAGTAATGAGGCAAGAGCGGACCTTCCGCTACGACGACTTCGGGGAGGGCGGTGGGATCACGTATATCCCGTCGTCCGTTCTGACCCGCCATCTACCCGACGACGAGGGCTGAGACCTGCGGGAAGCACTCGCCCCAGCAATGCCCCCTTAAAACCGACACCCCCGATGCGTAGGACAGACAACCTCAACTCAGGAGATTGAACTATGGCGTTTACAGCAGACACAGGCGACCACAAGGTAACCCGATCCGACATCTTCCTGGTGGACCCCACGGCGCTGATCGTGGACTGGAAAAAGAACCTCAGTCGCAACGGCGAGGAGCCGCCTGTTGACCAAGCCCTGATCGACCTGGCTCGGGACATGATGCCGAAGAAGGGTCAAGGTGACACGGAGGAGGGTTCGTCCGGTCAACTAAGAAACTATCCGAGAACCGCTGGAACACCTTTTGCACAAAGGAGCTAGTAGCGAGACCACCATTCCTGGTCACGGCAACAGGAGTCTGAGTCATGGCCCGCCGGAAATCGCGACGCCAACCGCTGGGTACGATTTGGGAAGTCTCCGATGAGTTGTGGCAGCGGATCGAGCCCATTTTCTCGCAGTTCTGGCCCAAGAAGCCGACCGGGCGGAAGGTCGCCAATTGGCGAAAGATGCTCAACGCGATCATCTTCCGGATGCGCAGCGGCTGCCAGTGGGACCAACTGCCCGAGCGATACGGGCCCAAGAGCACCGTCCACGACTGGTTTCAGCGGTGGGCCAAGGCGGGGATCATGGAGCGGATCTGGGCGGTCTTGGCCGCCGAGTGTGACGAACTCGGCGGGGTGCAGTGGGAGTGGCAATCGGCCGATGCGATGCTGGGCAAGGCCCGGTTCGGGGGGAAAAAGACGGGCAAGAACCCCACCGACCGCGGCAAGAAAGGGACCAAGAAGAACCTCCTGACCGACGGCGACGGCGGCCCGCTGGGCGTCGTTACCGCTGGAGCCAACGTCGTGGAGCAGAAACTCTTGGAGGCGACGATCGACGCGATCGTCATCGAGCGGCCCGAGCCGACTGAAGAAGAGCCACAGCATCTGTGCCTGGACAAGGCCTTCGACAATCCGACGGCCGAGAAAGCAGCAACCGATGCCTCGTACACCCCGCACATTCGACGGATCCGCGAAGAGAAGAAGTCGTGCGACAGCTCGAAGGGAGGGAAACCACGGCGCTGGGTGGTGGAACGGACGTTTGGGTGGCTGTCGAAATGCCGTGGGATTCTGGTGAGGTACGACAAGAAGGACATCAACTACCTCGCACTGATCCAACTGGCTTGTAGCTTATACTGGTTTCGTCGGCTGCACCGCATGGGCGCGGCGACGTAAATCCAGTTCTCATATGACTACTACACGTGTTTTCGGATAGTTTCTTAACCCAATCCTAGTGCGTCCGCTATCTGATCGCCGCCTGGAAGTGATCGGTGGGTTCCGAAGGATGAGGGCAGCCCTTTGGTTGAAGGAATCAGGCACCTGCCCGGACTTCAAGGTCAAGTACATCGTCAGCCGACTATCGGATGCCGAAGCGGCGTTGGTCAATCTCTCAGAGAACATCCAAAGAGAAGACCCGAAGCCCATCCAGTTGGCGCACGCGGTTCGATCCCTTACTGAAGACTATGGGCTGACCTTGAAGCAGGTGGCCGGACGATTGAAACGCTCCGAGGCGTGGCTCTCCGGCCTTCTCAACATAGTCATGCTGCCCACGGCAATCCAGGAAAGCGTTGCGAAGGGCAAGACTCCCGTCTCTGCTGCCTTGGAGCTAACCAAGCTCCCGACCGACAAGCAGGTCGAGACGTTCAACGACCTGGCCGCAAGCGGGGGCAAGATCACCGCCGCCAAGGTCAAGGAAAAGCGGCAGGAAGCCCATGAGGCGACTGGGGAGGGTGGTCCAGTCCCCAGAAACCTCAAGCAACTGAGGGGATTCTTGGAGGGCAAGACCGGACCCGAAGACCCCGGACACAAGCTGGCCGCATACATGCTGGACTACCTGTCCGGCAAGAAATCCGACGACAACCTCAGCAAGTACTGGGACAAGTCCTTTGCTTAATCCTCTGGTTGACACCATCGAACGGGGGGGCGCGACGAACGCCCCCATATGCGGAGAAATGAAAACGGGTATCACGATGAACCAGCCTGAGACTGAGATAACTGCCATGCCAACGACCCTGACTCTGATCCATCCGAGCCCAGATGACACCGCCGAGGTGGATGCCGAGGAGACCACTCTGACGGCCCTGGAAGAGAGGCAGAACCTCCTGGCTCATCACGTCCGTTTGATTGCCCGTGGCATGAGCGCGGGGCTATTCGTCTATGGTTCTCAGGGCGGACTTGGTAAGTCCCGCACGGTGCTGCGGACACTCGCCGATGAGGGCGTGTCACCGGTTCTCGTCAATTCGCATATCACGCCCTTGGCTCTCTACGCGTGCCTTTACCACAACCGCAACGGGCGGATCATCTTCTTTGACGACGTGGATAGCATCTTCAGCTCGATGGCGCATCTAGGACTTCTGAGGTCGGCCCTCTGGGCTGACCCGAGGGTTGTCTGCTATGGGTCGTCCCAGCTTGATGACCTGCCCGACTCGTTTGTGATCGACAGCCGACTAATCTTTTGTGCGAATGTGATCCCCAAGCGGAACGACGCCTTCAAGGCTGTGCTCTCACGTTGCGACATTTTCCAACTCGATGCGACCAAGGAGGAGGTCGTCGAACTTATGAGGTCGATCGCATATGCGGGCTATGAGATCCTGAGCCGAGACGAGTGCCTGGAAGTAGTTGATTTCATCGAGCAAAACGGCGACGACCGAGCAATCTCCCTGCGCCTATTGGAGCCTTCGTTCCGCAAGGTGCTCTATGCCCAAGTTGAGGGGCTGGACTGGCGTTCTCTCGTGCTGACTCAACTCAAGTCGCTCGGTCGCAAGGAAGACGCATCCAGGCGCATCGACGCCAAAGCTCAAGAGCTACGCGCACTTCATCAGGCGTTTGAGCGGTTCCCTGGCTCTGTAAGTGAACAGCAGTCGTTCTGGAGCCGAGCCACGGGCAAGAGCCGTGCCAGCTTCTTCCGCTTACTCGCTCGTAGCCGCTCCCGCTGACACCTCCGAGTGGGCTGTGGAAACTATGTCTCACTTCGGAGGGTTTCATGATCGTCAGCATCATCGGTAGATCGTGCTATGTTTACAAGCAGGACAGCGATCCCGTCTTCCGTCCCACGAGTGGCGATTCCTCATGGAGTGCTCCCGGTTGGTATGGGGCTGAATCACGCTTGCTGCATCACGTCCAGAAGACTCTCAATCAGAGGGGCTACGACCTAATCAAGAAGAGGATGTGGAAAGACGGCCACATGTTTGGCTCAGATCAAAGCCAGTACCTACGCAGCCGTGACCTCAGAGGGGCGGAAAGCCTTTGCATTTACCACGCCAATCAAGCCATCGAAATCGCCGCTGAGGTGTTCAACAAGCTGGGCTTGGTCGAACTGGCGGTTGAATATGGACTGACCGAAGAAGGTGATGGTCCTTCCACCACCGCCTCACATGATTTCGTGAAAAAGATCGAGGCTGTCCGTCCCTGTTACGAAGTCTCATGGGATGCCCCCGCCGTGCTGGACAGCGCAATCATGACCACGGGACCAGGACGGTATCGTCACCACAAGGGATTCACCGAAGCCACCGAAGCCACGGCATTCATTAACACCGATCCTGGCGAATATGCCAGGCTGATCAACCGGCTTACTGGCGAACGGATCACCACTTCCTGATAGCGCGTGCCACTCTCATTGCTGACACCCCGGAGTGGGCTGTGATCAAAACAGCCTTCTCAACGGAGTCAGCAGTGATGAATACCCTCAACTGGGAACCAGAACACCAGCGCTTTATGACAATCGCCTACCCTCGGATCGTCAAGGCAGCGACAAACGCTTTTTGGCATTGGAAGAGTAGCAAACGCCCCGACTGTATCCAGGAGACTGTTGGGAAAGCCTGGGATTCTTGGAGTAGGCTCCTCCTCCGGGGCCGTGACCCGGAGCCGATGCTCACTGGGATCATTAAGTTTGCTCTTCTTTGGGTTCGCTACGACCGCAAGATCGGCGGGCGGGGACGGAGGCCGGACGTTTATGACTTCCGGGCCGGGTTCAAGCAGCAGCTTCTTTCTGAGCAGGGCCAGGCAGCACCTACCGACAGGTCTGGTCCCGAAGTGCCGTGGCTAAATTTCGACCTCCAAGCTGGCGATAACCCCGCCTTGCTTGCCTCTGCCCTCGAAGAGACCGGCATTTCGTTGGCTCAATGGTGCGACCTCTGAGACGAAGTGACACCCCCGATCCTCCCGTTGAGATCAACGAACTACATCAACGGGAGGATCAAATGGAAATACGATGCGAACGGCGAGGTCAGGTAGAGATTGGCGTCATCGACCATCAGGGTCGGACCTTCGCCGCATTCGGCTCGTCGGTCAGCGGTCACAACGTAACGGGTTACACCGGGAAGCGCCAGGGATGGATTAGCCTGACCCGGTGGGACGGCAGCACGATGCTTGCCTGCCGAAGCGAGGTTGTGCGGGAGTATCAAGACGGTTCCATCGCCTTGAAGTTCCGGCTGACCCAAGGGCGGTTCATTGTCGGCTACGCCCTGGGCAACGACGGGATGTTGTTCCGAGGCGAACTCCTCACCGACTGCGACGAAGACCGTGCCAAGCACGAGGCGGTTTCCCTGGCGGCGTACTGGTCAGGGATCGACGCCGAAGACGAAGTCGATCCCTGGCACGGGGTGCCAGACGAGACCGAATGCGACTACCCGAACTGGTAACGGGACACAGGCAGGGCGGTTCGTCGCCGCCCTCCATCTGACACCCCCGATGAACTTGTAAACACACCACAAGTCCCATTCAGGAGCGACAAAGTGAGCGTCAATGAGACCAAGAAACCCTTGTTTGACCTCGGTCAGATCGTTGCAACGCCCGGAGCGCTGGAAGCGCTCCAGGATGCCGGTCAGCAACCTCATGTGTTCCTCACGAGGCACGCCACGGGCGACTGGGGTGACCTCGACGATGAAGATCGTACTGGTCCTTTGCAAACTCACGACTGACCCAGTAAAAATAGGGAATCCGGAGCGACTTTTTGGCAATTCTTGCCTGGCGCAAATGGAGTCTGGAGCATCTGCTCATGCCAGGAATCATCGAATTTCCCCAGGTTGTGCGGGACGCCTTGGCCCAGTACGGTGACCTCTTCGCCAACGAGTGCCAACGGCGACACTTCGCTGAGTATCTCACGGGATTGATGGTGGCCGAGCGGAAAACCGTGCTCGGGATCAACGGCGAATTCGCCCAGACCACCGATCAATCTTGCCTCCACCGGTTCCTCACTGATGCCCCGTGGGACATCGAAGCCCTCAATGAACGACGATTGGAGCAACTCCAAAAGGATCCCTCGACTCGGTACAGCGACCAGGGAGTCATTCCGATCGATAATACCCTGATCGATCGCGACGGATTGCTGATCCCCGACGCGGGGTGGTTCTGGGACCACGCGGAGGAGCGGAACAAGATCGCCCAGGACTATCTCTTCGCCAACTACGTCTGCACCAGCGGCAAGCATTACCCCTTGGAGTTCCGCCTCTTCCGCAAGCAGGAGCTCAGCGAGGCCCTGAAGGAGCCGTTCCGCAACCATACGGTCCTGTGCTGTGAACTGATCGACTGGGTTTGTGAGCGTCAGATCCCCGGCGACTTCACGATGGACTCGTACTTCACCTGCGCCGAGATCCTTAATCACATTCACGGCAAGCAGGATCGCTTGGGACGGCCCCGGGGGTATGTCGGCGACCTCAAGAGTAACCGCAAGCTGGAGTGGAAGGGACGGATCATCAAGGCCAACGATCTGGCGGCCTCGATCCCCGCAAGCGATCGCAAGGAGATGCGGATCGGTGAGAGACGGCAGTGGTACTTTACGGTGACGTTCGCATCCCCGACGTGAACCACAAGGTTCGGATCATGATTCTCTGGCGGTACAGGAACGATGGGGAACCCTGCAAGATCTTGGTGACCAATCGGATTACCTGGGAAGTGAGTCGGATCGTGCGGGTGTACCGGCATCGCTGGACAGGAACGGAGACCTTTCATCGGGACGGTAAGCAACAACTCGGCCTCGGCGACTGTCAGCTGCGTGATCCCCAGGGCCAGACCCGGCACATGTACCTGGTCATGCTGGCGTATAGTCTCTTGGTGAGCCAGTTGCGGCAGAACTGTGCGCGTGAGTGGGCACTCCATCGGCTGACGACAATCGGCGAAGCCTGTCGGGCTATGATTCGGGAAAACCTGCGCAACGCTGGCCTGGGCAGTCCAGCAGGTGACAGAGATGGAGCGGCCGTTCGATCATGTGATCGCTCAATTGGGGCTAGGCTGACTTTGCAAAATTCCAGATCGTAGTCTCAACAACGCCGCCTTGATCGACGGCAGCCGCATCCTATCGGCATACATGACAAGCAAGGCTCAGAAGATCTGGATCATCACCGAGGCGGCTGATGACGACGGGAGACGGGCTTGTTCGACGCTGCTTTTACCTGCGGAGTATTGATATCCAACACCAAATCAGCCCGTCTCAAACTGACACCCCCGAGACAGATGTGAGATCAACATACTCAATCATGAAAGGAAGAAGTATGACCGACCCAACCGAAGAAGTCCGCAAGCAGATGCTCATTGAGATCAATGCCGAGCCGGGCTCCAGGGAGTACTTGGAAGCGCGGCACGGGCAAGTCTGGGACACCGGACAGGTATCCGAGGACTTCGAGGTGCTCGGCTTCATGGCACCGATCGTAGTCGTCCGACGCCGCAGCGACGGGCAGAAGGGGAGCCTGATGTTCCAGCACTCGCCGAGGTTTTACTTCGGCTTTGAGCCGCACCGTCCGTGACACCACCGACAAGGGCAGGAAGGGATGCCTGCCCGATTTCGCAGAAGGGTCAGTCCCCGAAATCTTCGGCATCCCAAGACAGCCCAGGAGCTACGATAATGACCGAAAACCCCGCCGATTGCGGATCACAAAACGGAAAACCGAAATTGAACAAGGCTCGGATCGTCGCCCAAATAGCCAGGATCGTGAGGAAGGAAGGGCTGACCTACGATGCCTGGCGGTATGTCGCCAAGAAGGTTAGAGCGGTCTGCGACCTCCGACCAGCAAAGAAAGGGCGGCGGCTGCCCCGTGTCCTGACCACCGATGAGTTCCGAAGGTTCTACCTGATGGTGGACCGTGCCCAGGACGTACAACACGCCCTGATGCTACGGCTGCTGTTCTACACCGCCCTGCGAGGCTGGCGACATCACCTTCCAGATTCCCGAGCACGTGGCGTGGGAGATCCGTGAGCTTGCGGAGGAGGAGGACTATGCTTGGCCATGCTTCGCCCCGGCGCTGGCTTCCAAGCTCAACGACTTCTGTTGGGGAATCGTCTGACCTGGGAGGGCGGTGCGGGGCAAGTGCTCCGCACGCCTTTCTTGCCGGTTCGTCATGCCGGGTACTGAGTCAGACGACTCGGTTGCCCGGTTGACACCGCCGAGGTCGCTGTCGGGCGGGTGCGAATGTTGGGCGGCGGCGTCCTTTGATGAGATCGCAGAGTCGGGCGGGAACGGCGAAGACGGGTCATTGGGAGTTTCAAATAGAGTATTTTCAGGATTACTTATACAAAATGGTTCCCCCCAGGGGGCGGGGTTAAGACCACCGCTGTTTGGCTTTTTGTTTCTTTGCAAACTCAAGATTTCCCCCTGGGGGCTCAAGAACTCCTGAAAACTCGAAGCCCCGAAAAATCGCCGACAGGAAGAACCGCCGCCCGGCAGGGTTCGACCCGTTGTACCCGATGCGCCCCGTGATCGACGCCGAGCGTGAATCCTTCCGCTCAGGCGGAAGGCGTGTCACAATCTCAGAGGGATGCTTCGGCTCTGGCATCCACGCTAGCGATGGATTCCCCTTGAAGCGTCACATGTCACAGAAGCCGCTGACAGACTGGAGACGAGGCGTGGCCGACTGGCTCGATGCGATCACCCGTGACGGCCGCAGCGAGAACCCGGTTCATGTCAGAGGAGTGGCAATTATGAGGAGGCTGTGTTCGAGCCTGTTCGTGTTGAACTACCCGGAACAGGCTGAGAGGGTCGGGCAGATCATGGAGGAAGTGTTCGGGTCCGTGGGGGTCAAACCGACGATGAGGTCACGGAGTTTAACCTAGAGGCTCAAGAGGCTCGCTGAAACGATCCTGGCACGTAACTGGAGTGAGGACCCAGTTGATAGTCCGATTTAACGGACGAAGCCGTAGGCGGTCTGGCGATGGCCTCTGCTGGTTTGCACCGGAGCCCCGAACGTGAGAAAATGACTTTCAACACGGCGCTCCGGTGTCGGCCTCTTGGCAGGGAGGCAGCGATGAGTAACGGCAACACCAATGTGACTCAAGACCTCGATCAAGGGGAGACCACATCCCAGGAGGGGAGTTTCCTGGTCGAGCCCCAGTCCATTGGTCGCTACCGGGTCATCAGGCTCTTAGGTCAGGGGGGCTTCGGCCTCGTCTATCTGGCGCACGATGAGCAACTTAATCGCCCGGTTGCGGTCAAGGTGCCCCACGCCAGCTTGGTCTCACGTCCCGAGGACGCCCAAGCCTATCTGGACGAAGCCCGGACTGTCGCTAACCTGGACCACCCCAACATCGTTCCCGTCTACGATGTCGGCAGCACCGACGAGTATCCGTGCTACGTGGTCTCGAAGTTCATTGATGGTGAGAGCCTGGCTGCCAGGATCGGGCAAGGGCGTCCGACCAGCGACGAAGCGGCAGAACTGGTGGCGACGATCGCTGGAGCCCTGCACTATGCCCATAACCACGGCGGGCTCGTCCACCGGGACATCAAACCGGGCAACATCCTGATCGACCGAAGCGGCAGGCCGTTCGTCGTGGACTTCGGGCTTGCGCTCAGAGACGAGGACTTCGGCAAGGGCGGTGGGCTGGCCGGAACCCCGTCCTACATGAGCCCCGAGCAGGCCAGGGGCGAGGGACACCTCGTCGATGGGCGATCGGACATCTTCAGCTTGGCCGTGGTCTTCTACGAACTCCTGACCGGTCGCAGGCCATTCCGGGGTGATTCACTTCGAGAGATCATCGAGCAAGTAACCCAGGCTGAGGCCCGACCACCTCGCCAGATCGACGACACCATTCCAAAGGAGATGGAGCGCATCTGCCTCAAGGCGCTGGCGAAGCGGGCGTCCGAGCGGTACACCACTGCCAAGGACATGGCGGAAGACCTGCGATTGTTCCTGCAAACCACAGGTGGGTCGGTCTCACCTGCTGCACCAGGAGTCCCAGCGGTCCCACCCGGTTCAATTCTGGAAGAAGCTCCTCTTTCGCCTAACTCCCAACAATCGGACTCCGATCAACGACCGATCAAGATCATCCCGAAAGGTCTGCGATGCTTCGATGAACATGATGCCGACTTCTTCCTGGAGTTGCTCCCCGGACCACGGGACCGGGATGGACTACCCGAGAGCATCCGGTTCTGGAAGAGGAAGATCGAACAGATCGATCCTGACCTGACATTTCGGGTTGCTCTGATTTATGGACCCAGCGGATGTGGGAAAAGCTCGCTCATCAAAGCGGGACTTCTACCCCGGCTGGGAAAGCACGTACTCCCGGTCTACGTCGAAGCAACTGCGGAGGAGACCGAAGCACGCTTGCTCAAGGGCTTACGCAAGACATGCCCTGAACTTCCCCGAGAATCGGGGCTGGTCGATTCGCTGGCAAGCTTGCGACGGGGCCGCATCCTGCTACCTGAGAGGAAGGTGCTCCTTGTCCTGGACCAGTTCGAGCAATGGCTGTCTGCCAAGCGTGGTGAGGATAACACGGAACTGGTCGCCGCCCTTCGGCATTGCGATGGTGAGCATGTCCAAGCCATAGTGCTGGTGCGGGATGATTTCTGGCTCGCCGCCAGCCGGTTCATGCGGGAACTGGAAATTGATCTCTCACCAGGACAAAACATCGCCCTTGTCGATCTCTTTGATTCACGCCATGCGAGGAAGGTGTTGACGGCATTCGGGCAAGCCTATGGGACATTACCCGAAAAAACTTACGATCTCTCCAAGGAACAGCAAACCTTCCTCGATCAAGCAATTTCAGGATTGATCCAGGATGGCAAGATCGTCTCGGTACGTCTGGCTCTGTTTGCCGAGATGGTCAAGGGCAAGCCCTGGACCCCGGCAACGTTGCGTGATGTTGGCGGCACCGAGGGCGTGGGTGTCTCTTTCTTGGAGGAAACCTTCGGCTCAGCCGCAAGCGAATCCGAAGCATCGAGTTCATCAGAAGAGCCGCACAGGCAGTCCTCAAGAAATCTGCTGCCCGAGACTGGTTCGGACATCAAGGGGCAGATGCGGTCGGTTGCGGAGTTACGAGATGCGTCGGGGTATGCCGATCGCCCTCGGGACTTTGATGACTTGATCCAAATCCTTGACGCCGAACTGAAGCTGATCACGCCCACCGACCCGGAAGGTTCCTCAAGTGAAGGTCAAACCACGACACATCCTGTAGAGCGTTATTATCAACTGAGCCACGATTACTTGGTCCATTCACTGCGGAACTGGCTCACCCGAAAACAGCGGGAGACTCGTCGAGGACGGGCGGAACTGCGGCTAGCGGAGCGCTCAGCCCTCTGGAACGCCAAGCCCGAGAACCGGCATCTACCCTCCGTGCTGGAATGGGCGAATATCCGGCTGCTGACGAACAGAATAGATTGGACCGAGCCGCAACGCAGGATGATGAAGCGGGCGGGGCGGGTTCATGGACTAAGAACGCTGGGATTGGTCATGGTTGTCTCCCTGATCTCGTGGGGAGGGATCGAGGGCCATGGCAGACTGCGGGCTTCGGCCCTGGTGGAATCACTCCAGCGAGTGGGCACCTCGGACGTTCCCGCCATCGTCAACCAACTCTCGAACTACCGGCGCTGGGCTGATCCTCAGTTAGAGCATGCGGTACAAAGTAGCGATGATCGGGAACATCTGCACGCCAGCCTCGCCCTCCTACCCGTCGATCCCTCTCAGGTGGATTACCTCTTCAGCCGCCTAGTCAAAGCCACTGCAAGTGAGCTTCCCGTACTGCGTGATGCTCTGAAACCCCACCAAACCGCCCTGATTCCCAAGCTCTGGCCCGTCCTGGAGTCATCGAAGCCAGGCGATGCCAGCCTTCTCCCTACCGCCAGCGCACTGGCGAGCTACGATCCAGAAAACGGCAGTTGGGAGGCCGTGGGCGGCAAGGTCTCTCAGGAGTTGGTGTCGGTCAATGCCATCCATCTTGGACCCTGGATCGAAGCCCTCCGTCCCGTTCGGGCCAAGCTGACGGTTCCTCTTGCCAAGATCTTCCAGGAAAAGGAACGCCTCGAATCCGAACATAAGCAGGCAACCAACATCCTCACCGATTACGCCAGCGACGATCCCGACCTGCTCGCCAAACTGCTCATGGCTTCCAACCCCAAGGCGTATCTCAGCCTGTTCCCGGTCGCCGAGAAGAAGGCAGAACAGGTCTTGCCCGTGCTCCAAGACGAGCTTGCCAAGAAAGCCACGTACTCCTGGAACGATCCGCCGCTCGTTCCATCGTGGACGAAACCCGATGTCTCCGCTGTGAGCCGGATTGAGTCGGCACAGGGCATGCTCTCGGAGCGTTTCGCCTTCTGTCAGACAATGCCGCTGGACGAGTTCCTCACGATAGCCGAGCCTCTCCGCAAATCGGGTTACCGCCCCGTGCGGTTCCGCCCCTTCGCAGACGGGAAGTCGGTGCGGGTGGCTGCGGTCTGGACCCGTGATGGCCGGAACTGGCGGATCTCCTCCGGTCTGACTGGCGAAGAAGCCCGACAACAGGATGAGCGGAACAAGAAAGACAAGTTCCTTCCGGTCGATGTTGCCGGGTACATGCCGACCAACAAGGATGGCAAACTCACCGACCGCTTCGCAGCCCTCTGGGTCGAGAAATCCGGCAATGATGTCGCCCGGTTGTACGTTGGCATGACCGCTGATGAGGAGACCGAGATTCAGGACAAGCTAAAAGACGAGAAGCTGATTCCTCTGACCCTGCATGCCATGAGAGGCTCTGACGGTCAAACGAGATATTGCGGCGTCTGGGGACGATCCCCAGGAGCCAACGTTACAGGTCAGACGTATCGAGACCAGTTCGAGGGAAACTTCGAGCAGAAACAGGCGGATCTGAGCGACCAGTTGCTCATCGACTTGGCGGTCAAGGGGGCAGGCAAACCACAACCGAACCGAGAGCGTGCCAAGGCTGACCTTCAGAGTGCGGATAAGAAGCTCAAGACCAAGCCAGATGACCTCGCTGCCCGGCTGGCTCGGGCTATGGCGAACTTCCGATTGGGAGAGAACCAGAAGGCACTCGATGACCTTCAGGTGGTGATCGGGAAGAACCCGGAATCCGTCTCTGCCAAACAGTACCGAGTCATCACTCTCGTCCGTCTGGCCAAGAAGCAAGACGCACTGACCGAACTGGCAAAGTTCCAAAAGGAAGACACGGCTGAGAGTGCGAAGCACTACCTCGCTGCCGTCGTGGCCGCAGAACTTGGCGAGGGGGCAGACGAAGCATTCAAGGCTCTGGAAGCAGCGAGCCAAAAACAATCCAAAGATGCAGACCTGCGATATTATGCCGCTTGTGCCTTTTCCCTCGCCTCGAAGGCCATCTCTCGCTCGGACAAGGCGAAGGGTCGTCAACTGGCAGAGCGATGTCTCCAATTGCTCAGGGAAGCGGTCAAGAATGACGATGCTGATTTCGGCAAGATGGATGAGGACGCCGACCTCGACCCGATCCGGGACGATCCGGCATTCGCCGAGATCATGAAGGAAGGTCACCCCGACAGCCGCTATGCTGCTGTGTGGGGCAGTGATGCGAGCTTCAAGGCAACCCCGATTTATGGTCTCGATCCCGCCACTCACTTGGGGAAATGCCGGGAACTCATCGCCCAAGGTTATCGCCCCGTATCATGGTCGGCGAGCCAGACCGCAACTGATGGACCGCTGGTAACCGCCTCGGTCTGGCACCGCCCTACGGTCCAGGAGGATGTCAAGGACCAACTTGCTGAGCGTCAAGCTCGGGCAGCGGTCGCTATGGTCAGGCTGGGGACAGCCGAGGAGGTGTTCCCGTTGATACGGCACAGTGCCGATCCCCGGCTACGGAGCTTCATCGTCAATTGGCTCAGCCCTCTTGGAGCCGATCCGAAGCTGATTGCCGCCCAATTCGACCGTCTCGACTCCAACGCCAAGCCCACGCCCGCCCCAGGGCAGCAGAGAATGGACGCCGTGCTGTTCCACCCTGAGACATCAATGCGCCGGGCGCTGATCCTGGCGATGGGGACGTACGGTACGGAGGGTCTATCCCCAGGTGAGCGGGAGCCGCTGATCGGCAAGCTCTTCGACCTGTACCGAAATGACCCAGACAGCGGCATCCACGGGGCGGCGGAATGGACCTTGAGGAAGTGGGGGCAGCAGGAGAAGCTCAAGGAACTGGATGCTCAGTTGATGAAGGTCAAGGACCGGTACGACCGCCGCTGGTTTGTGAACAGCCAGGGTCAGACTTTCGCCGTGATCGAGGGACCGGTCGAGTTCTCTATGGGGTCGCCACCGACCGAGACGGAACGATTCGCCGGGCAGGAGCCCCTCAGGCGCATGCGAATTCCCCGCCGTTTCGCCATTGCCGCCAAGGAGGTCACCGTCGAGCAATTCCAGAGGTTCTTGAAACTCGGCAACATCACAATCGACCGTTACCAACTCTCAGCCAGCGAACTCAGCAGGTACAGCCCCGATCCCCAAGGACCGTGGATCGCTCCCGATTGGTACTCGGCGGCTCATTATTGTAATTGGTTGAGCGAGCAGGAGGGTTTGCCCAAGGACCAGTGGTGCTATCTCCCCAAGGAGGCAGGGGCTTATGCCGAGGGAATGTCGATCCCTGCCAACGTTCTAGAGCGCACGGGTTATCGCCTGCCCACCGAGGCGGAATGGGAATACGCCTGTCGGGCGGGTGCAGTCACCAGCCGCTATTACGGCAACTCGATCGCTCTGCTTGACGCATATGCTCGGTATCAAGCCAACGGCAAGGATCACGCCTGGATGTGCGGCAGTCTATTCCCTAACGACTTGGGATTGTTCGACGTGCTGGGAAACACGTTTGAATGGTGTCAGGACAATGAAGGCGCTTCCAAACCGCTGAGGAAGGGAATATATAATGATATTATACGCATATCTGCATCTGTTGTTGAAAAAGACCCTCGTATCCTTCGGGGCGGGACGTTCATCGATCGACCGGCGAGCGTCCGCTCGGCGAACCGTTACAGGCTCGCCCCTGCGGACCGTAACGGCGGCGACGGTTTCCGCCCCTCCAGGACTTACCCCTGATTCACTTTACATCTTTACCACTTCCGACGCTTGATTAGAAAGACCTGCAATGCCTGAACGTCGAGTGCTACGCCTTCGCAGCCAAGTCCATCGATGAGATCGGGCGGCTGGTGGGAGGGTGGCTGCGGAGCCGGGGTGAGGAGAAGCCTTGAAGCGTCACGGCAAACTTTGGGATGGCATGGTCTCGTTCGAGAATCTCACAACTCAACCCCCGGCTCTTGGTTGTACGCCGACCCGATCCGGCAGAGTTGGTCCAGCACTGCGGCGAACAGGTCGAACAGGGCTTTTAGTCGCTCCACGTCCGTGATCACCCCGACGACCTGGAAGTGCAACTCATCCACGTCCTCGGGGAACTTGGGACCGAACCAGCCTTCGCTGTCCTTGACCTCCAGCCGGATCTTGGGCTGATCCTGGATCATCTGACGGATGTTCGGGTTGGCGAAGAGATCTCAGACCTTCCTCTCGTCGTTCCCCTTGATGACGAACGCTTCGTCGAACTCAAGATCGCCCACCTCGATGTCCTGCATGCCCAGGAGCTTGCCCAGGTCGCTGAAAACCCCTTCCGGTAGATCGTGAACCAGAAGCCCTCGGGTTCACGTAGGGGGCACGCATACGGGTTGCGCTGAAGAGTCTCTTCCGGTGCATCGTGAACCGGCAACCCTCGGGGTTGACGAAAGGAGCACGAAGGGGGGTTGCTTGGCTCACGTCCTCATTGTGGAAATGATCGTCTAAAAGGGACCCACCCCGGGGCGTTTTAAGCGCGTAAAAGGGACCCACCGTAACCGCCTCCGTTTAGGCTGGATGTCTTTCTGGACACTCGGTCCTTCACGGAGGTCAGGATGTGCTTACGGTGGACGACTACGGAGCAATTCGACGCGCCCGACGCGATGGCATGTCCATCCGCCAGATCGCGCGCACTTTTCATCACACCCGGCGGAAGATCCGGCAGGTCCTCGCCGAGTCCGAGCCCCGCCCCTATACCCGGAGCCACGACCGACCCGCGCCGGTCCTTGGGCCATTCCACTCGGTCATCGATCAGATCCTGATCGACGACGAGGCGGCTCCGCCCAAGCAGCGGCATACCGCCGCCCAGGTGTTCCGACGACTCCGCAACGAGCACGGCTACACCGGCGGTTACGCCCAGGTGCAACGCTACCTGCGGCGGCACCGAGTCCAACATCAAGAAACATTCATCCCGCTGGGACATCTCCCAGGCCGTCGCCTCGAAGCCGATTTCGGTCACATCCACGTTGACTTCCCCGACGGCCGACGCCTGGTCTCCTTCCTCGTCACCACCTGGGCCTATTCTAACGCCCCCTTCGTCATGGCGCTGCCGTTCGAGCGGACCGAGGCGATTCTCGAAGGCATGGTCGCCGCCTTCGATTTCTTCGGCTGCGTCCCCAAGGAGGTCTGGTGGGACAATCCCAAGACAGTGGCCACGTTGATCCTTCAAGGACGCGAGCGTCGGCTCCACTCGCGGTACGCCGCGCTGGCCGCTCATTACGCCTTCGATCCCCATTTTTGCACGCCGGCGCGGGGCAACGAGAAGCCCGACGCCGAGAGCACCGTCAAGGCCGTTCAGCGCCGATTCGCCACGCCAGTCCCCCAAGTCGCCGGACTTGATGAATTGAACACATTCCTTCGTGAACGCTGCGAGGCCGAGCGACAGCGCACCGTGCAATCGCTCTTCGGCCCATTCGTCATCAAGGACCGCTTCGCCGAGGACTGCGCCGTCGCCGGAGATCTACCCACACACCGGTTCGACCCCTGCGTGATCCACCAGGCGGTCGCGGTCGATAAGTATCAGACTGTTGCTTATGACACCAACCGTTACAGCGTCCCCCGGCCGTTCGCGTTCCAGACGGTCACGGTCAAGGGCTATATCAACCGGGTCGTGATCGTGTGGCGCGGCCAGATCATCGCGCGGCACGCGCGGTCGCATCAACGGCACGCGATGGTGCTCGATCCGCTCCACTACCTGGCGACACTTGACCGTAAGCCCGGCGCGCTGGACCACGCACCGGTGTTCCGCGACTGGGAACTCCCCGTCTGTTTCGCCACCTTCCGCACCGCCCTGGAACAGGAGCACGGTGCGACGGCCGGCGGACGCCGGTACGCGCGGGTCCTGCAACTGCTCGTCGAACACCCGCTGGCTCGTGTCCGTGACGCGATCGAGTTCTGCACACGGTCCGATCAGATCAGCGCCGAGTCCGTCGTCCGCCGGGTGCGGGTGCTGGCCGCGATTGCGGTCCCGACCGCTGTCGCGAAACCATCTGCCGATGCAACCGTGCCGCCCCAGGTCCACGTCCCGCTCCCCGATCTGAGCCGCTTCGATGAACTCCTTGGGAATCATGAGATTCCTGAAAACTCCCATTATGACACAACAATACGATCATGTTGTGATCGGAATTCCGAGATCCCGGTCAGCGTGCTCTTCGCCTGATCGAGATCAGCCGGGCCCGACCGTCGGGCCCGGTGCGTCTTTGTCTGAGCCCCTTCCGGAAAGGACTTTGCCGATGGCCGATGTCATGATCGAGTTGCTGAAGACCCATTTCCGGCACTCCGCCTGCCGATGATGGGTCAAGAGTTCGAGAAGCTGGCGCGGGACGCTGCCTCGGGCAACCAGACCTTCGTCCAGTTCCTGCTGGGCCTGACCGAACTCGAACTGGCCGCCCGCGCCGCCAACGCGGTGGGCACGCGGATCAAGAACGCCGATTTCCCTGTCGAGAAGGACTTCGACACGTTCGACTTCACGGCCCTGCCGGGCCTGTCCAAGCCGAAAGTGCTGGAACTGGGACGTTGTGAATGGATTGAACAGAAATTCAATTGTTGCCTGATCGGGAGTCACGGCACGGGGAAGACTCATATCTCGATCGGACTTGGCCTGGCGGCGTGTTGCGCGGGCCTGCGGGTGCGGTTCTTCACGGCGGCGGAGTTGGTCAGCCAGCTGGAGAAAGAGCAGAAGCAGTACACACTCGACCGGTTCCTCCACCAACTCGATCGTGCTCACCTGTTGATCATCGATGAACTGGGCTACGTGACCATGAGCCGCGGCGGAGTCGAACTGCTGTTCCGCGTCTTCGGCGACCGCTACGAACGTGGCAGTCTTCTGGTGACGAGCAACTTGCCGTTCAGCGAGTGGGGTCAGATCTTCCAGGGGGAGCGCATGACCGCCGCGCTCTTGGACCGGCTGACCCACCATTGCCACATCCTCGAGATGAACGGCGAGAGCTACCGCTTCCGCGAATCGATGAAGTCCAAGAAGGGCCGAAAGGCCGAGTGAACCCTAATTGCCGCTCTTGCCCAAAGCGGCTATCCTAAAGATCCAGGTGGGTCCCAATTAGGCGCTCAGGGTGGGTCCCTTTTAGACGATCATTTCCACATTGTGACTGTCCAGAGTGATCGTCCAGGGACCGACATGAGCCTGGACTTTGCTCCCCTTCCAGAACCCGCCCTCGACGAACTCAGCACCGATCCCCTGGCTGAGTTCTCGCCATGCTTCTTCGTTTCTGGAACTGAACCAGCCCATCGTGTGGACTCCAAGAGCCACAGCAATCCAAGTCCTGCGCAGCACTCGCCGTGCTTACCGCAACGAGGCATGACTCCCCCGGCTCCACGGTCATCGGTCGAGCACTATTTTAGCAGGGCCATTGCAAAGAATGCGAAGATGGCAATGTCGCTCAGGAGATGAATCCACCATGCCCAGAATAAGCCACGTGTCTCAACCATGGCCTTGCCCAAAATCCAACCCATGAAGATCGAGGCGATCCCGCCCAGGATGCCACCCGGCGTGCCGAAGTAATGAGCAATCCCGAAGAAGTATGCTGCCATCCAGAATGCGTGCTTACTCCCGCCAACCGGCTCGATCGTTGCCAGCATCGGTGCTCGGTAAGTGACTTCTTCGTTGAATGCGTTGAGTGCAGCGTAGAACAGGATAGACGGCAGAAGAGGCAAGACCCTTTGCACAGCACCGCCGCTCGGTCGCAGTCCAAGATATTGCACGGCGGCCAGGGCAGCAGCGATATAGAACCCCCACTGCAAGCCGAACTGCGGCCAGGGGTCGGCTTTGGGAAAGCCGAGCAGCGGGACCGGCTCGATCGGGGTTCGCAAGTCGCCACGTCTCAGGAAGAAATCCCGGCGCTTGTAGCCCAGTACGAGCAGCGTGACGATCATCCCCAGCGAGACAGCCAGTTTGCCAGTCTGCTCGGCCTGCATACGAACATCGAAAACGCTGCTCCCGAACAGAGCTTGCAGGGCAGGCAATGTAAAGTCGATTCGTGGGCGCAGTTCACTGAGGCCGAAGAAGGCAAACAGCGCAATGAAGAAACCACGCAGTGGGCGCAGCGGTCTCCAAACGCAAGCAGTTGCGCCCAAGACCAGCAGCAGGCCCATCTTGGCGGAAGTCAACCAAGCTGGAACTCTGCCTGTCAGAACAACCGAGGCGATGTCGGGTAAGGTGCTTACCAGCACCGTTACGCCCCAGGCGATGCCCGTGAGGGTGTGATTACTCGGTGGTATGGGATAAGGATCGGACGGCCTCGGAATTCCGCACGATTGCCAATGGTTGTGTCTAATCCCTTCCTGAGAGGTGAGTTCAAGAACCAAAACTGATCACGCTCAAGCGCTATGCACAGGCCGGACCTGAACAGGTGTGGCGTGCCGTCACCAACGACAATTCAGACCCCTCTGACCAAGGAGTACCATGGGCGAGCCTCTTGATTCTCAACCACAAGGCAGGCGAATGCCAGAGCCTTGACTATTCTCTCCGGCTCGCCATGCAAAGCCAACAATCCCCCTCCGACCTGTCGATCAAGCCAGTTCTTGATTCTGAGACGCTCACGACCTACCCTCTCAGCAGCGCTTCGATCCCCAGTGATTCGCCAGATCGCTTCAGCAGCGGTGGACCTTACAGCGGCGCAATCATCCTCAAGCAACTTGGACAGGGCAGGCTGTGCGGGTTCGGCGTGCGGCCCAAGAGATCACAGTTCGTGCACCGAAGCACCCACAAGGGGCGCGTCATCGCTGTTCAGAGCGTTGATGAGAACAGGGATCACGGCACCAGTCTGAGTGGGATCGATCTTAGCGACCGCAGAAGCCGCCAAGACCCTGATCAGAGAATGTTCTCGTCTTGTGCCAGCGATAGAAGCACGGGGATGGCTTTCAATGCCGCCGCCCCGAGGTCACTAAGGCGGGATCGGGTCTGTTTCAGAAAGAAAATCCCAGAATCTCCAGGGTTTTTCGTAAGAATTAGTACCCAGGGGGCGGGAGGGTGGACGACCACCGTTGTTGATTTTATGTTTATGTGTAACTTCTCGACTTTCCCAGGAGGGCTGGGAAAAAGCTCAAAAGAAGTCGGAGTCCCCCCAAAACCCGCCGCTGGTAAATTGGGGTCTGACAGCGGTTGGACCCGACTGGTCGGCACAGCCTGAATCTCCAGCCGGTCCCGCTGGCCTTCTATCAAGCCCGCCCTGAACTGACTTGCCTGCTCGCCGAAATCCTGGACCGGCTTGCGCTGCTTCATGGTCTCGGATCTGTTCTCGCTGATCAGCCGGACGGGCTCCGAGTGGCCGTTAACCACGATGGTTTCACGGCCAGTGATCCGGACCACCATGACCTGGGCGTGCGCGAGATTCCCACCTTTCCGGCACACCTTTCGGCCCTCCGGCCAGGGAAAACAAGAGTCGATTCCAGTCCACGCAGCCATTCGCGAGGTGATCTCGACGACGACCAGGATTCGCCTCCTGACCCCCGCATACGTATCCCGGAGTGGCACAAAGCTGCCAGGAAAGAACGGCTTACGTGGATGAAACGAATCATGACCTATCCTTCTCTCTAGAGCCTCCGCAGCCATTGTCGGGGGCATAGGTCCATTTCGTTCACCTCGCCAAGCCCCGCATACCCAGGACTTGCGACGCAGCCGTCGCTGAACCTCAAGCATGCTGCGCGTTCACGGATACCCCCCTGAAGATAGGGCGCATTGACCTATGTGGTTACATCAAAGTTCGGCGTCTCTCAGCCTGGGTTCTTGGAACGGGAAAGCTCAGCCTCGAATCAGTGTTCGGCGCACGAGGGGAATCAGACCCATTGTCACGCTGCTCGAAGAGAGAACCCTTCTCTCTCAGCTTTCTCTGACAGTGAACACTCTGGCAGACGATCCGAGCGGTTCGATCCCCGGATACACGACCCTGCGAGACGCGATCACCCAGGCCAACGCCAGCACCGCCAGCCAAGAGGTCATCAGCTTCGCCGTGAATGGCACAATCGACCTGACGAGTGCTCTGCCGGACCTGAACAACAACATCTTCCTCGAAGGGCCAAGGTCCGCGAACCTGACAGTCCAGCGAGCCTCGAATACTACCAACACTTTCTCTGTATTAGCGGTAGCGAGCGGCGTGCGCGTCCACTTTTCGTGTATGACAATCTCTGGGGGCAATTCCGTCTACGGTGGAGGCGTCAAGAACTCAGGCACTTTGGAGGTGACTGACTGCATTTTTTCCGGCAACACCGCTACCGACACTGCTGGCGGCGGTGATGGCGGCGGCATATACAACGATGGTGTCTTGACGGTGAGCAACAGTACCTTCATCAACAATATAGTTTCCGCCAGTGGCGGCGGTATATACAGCGAAGGTATGTTGACGGTGAGCAACTGCACCTTCACCAACAACACATCCGCTTCCTTCGGTGCCGGTATCTGTAGCTTGGGTCCGGACGTTTTGCTGATGGTGAGCGGCAGCAGCTTCACAGGCAACTCGGGTGTCGGTATCTGCTACGTTGGATCTTTCGGTGGCGGCACATTAACCGTGGATAACAGCACCTTCACCAACAACTTCGGTAGCGGCATTAAGTCCTCCAATACGCCAACTGCGGTGAATAACAGCGCTTTCGAGAACAATTCCGACTCCTTCGGTGGTGGCATCAACATCGACTCAAGCCACATTTATTACGACATGACAACGGTGACCAACAGCACCTTTACTGGCAACTGTGCCACTACGGACGGCGGTGGCATCTACAACGTCTTCGGGATGATAACGGTGGTCAATAGTACCTTTACTGGCAATTCCGCCACGACGAACGGCGGTGGCATCTACAACCTCTTCGGCTTGATGGCGGTGTGCAACAGCACCTTCAATGGTAATTCCGCCACGACGAACGGCGGTGGGATCAGCAACTATAGTAGTATGCTAACGCTGACTAACAGCACAATCACCAACAATTACGGCGTCTACGGCGGCGGCATCAATACCGTCAACGACAGTTCCTTGACGCTCAACAACACTATTGTCGCGGGCAACACCGGCACGAATGGCAATGACATCTATGGAAATGTTCAAGCCACTAGCGAACACAATCTCATCGGCACTGGCTCAGGCATTTTCAACCTCGCCGAACTCGCGCCGGACAACCTCCTTGGCACAACAACAAGCCCGCTGAACCCGAAACTCGGGCCGCTTGCCGACAATGGCGGACCGACCCAGACCATGGCTCTTCTTCCCGGCAGCCCCGCCATCGACGCCGGGGGCAATGGCCAGGCAGCCGATCCCGAGGGTAATGCACTTACCATCGACCAACGCGGCGTAGGCTTCCCGCGCATCATTGGCCAGAGCGTGGACATCGGAGCTACAGAATTCTCCCTCCTCCTCAGTCAGACGATCACCTTCGGGCCGCTCGGTGACCTGACGTATGGTTCTGCGCCATTCACGCTCTCGGCGACGGCTAGTTCGAACTTGCCAGTGAGTTATACGGTCATCTCTGGGCCAGCGACCGTCTCAGGAAACGTCTTGACAATCATTGGGGCAGGAAAACTTGAGGTAGAGGCAAAGCAGGCAGGGAACAGTACCTATAATGCGGCTGCCCCAGTGGACGAGTCGTTCACAGTTGCGCAAGCTGCACTGACCATCACGCCAACGGCGGGTCAGTTCATGAATTATGGCGGCGCAGTGCCAGAGTTGACCTTCACGTACGTCGGTCTGGTTAACCATGACTCCAGTGCCATGTTTAACGGCAGTTTGGCCACCACCGCCAGTTCATCGAGCAACGTGGACGTCTACCCAATTGGCCTGGGGACTCTGGCTGCGACCGGCAACTACACCATCACCACGTTCAATCCAGGCACACTTACTGTAAACGCGGCACCATTGAACGTGTACGCTGTCAGCAAGCCAATGACGTACGGCGGCACAGTGCCAGAGTTGACCTTGACCTACTCCGGTCTGGTCAACAGCGACTCTAGTGCCACGTTCAGTGGCGGTTTGGCTACCGCCGCCAGTCCATCGAGCGGCGTGGGCGTCTACCCAATCACCCAGGGCACTCTGGCTGCGACCGGCAATTACACGATCGGCACGTTCAATCCAGGTACGCTTGCCGTAAACGCGGCACCGTTGACCGTAACAGTCAACAGCGCGATCAAGATATATGGTGTCCCATTACCTTTGCTGGGTGTGAGCTACAGCGGCTTTGTCAATGGAGATAGTCCGGCGAACCTGATGGGACCACTGACCCTAACCACGACAGCCACGGCTGCTTGTCCTGTCCTACCTGGTGGCTATGCGATCATCGCTTCGGGAGCAAGCGATCCCAACTACGCCATCACATACCAGCCCGGTACGCTCCTCGTTGCCCCGAGCCCGCTGACTATCGCAGCCAACAACACGAGCATGGTTCAGGGCAATGCAGTTCCGCCGCTATCCGTCAACTACAACGGGTTCGTGAACGGCGACTCTCCCGCGAACCTTACCACGCAGCCGACAGTCACGACTCCGGCCACCCCGTTCAATCCAGGGGGTGCCTATCCCATTGTGGCCAACGGTGCCAGTTCGCCGAATTACGCGATCAATTATGTCAGCGGCGTCCTCGTCGTCACCCCTGCACCAGTCAGAGTTCTCAGCGTCTCATTTCAGGCAGTTCGCCTCGGCAAGATCAAGAAGACGACGCAAGTGATCGTGTTGCAATTCAGTGGCTCGCTCAACGCAGGAAGCGCTCAAAATATCGGCACCTACAGCCTGGTGACAATCCCTGCGACCAAGAAGCAGAAGAGCAAGCCCGTCCCATTGTCTCAAGCTATCTATAACCCTGCAAACAACACCGTTAGGCTGGTGACCCGCAAACCGCTCGTGCTCAATCCGCCGCTGAAGCTGACGATCAACGCAACTGGGCTGCTCGATAGCCTCAACCGTCCCCTGGATGGGGATCTTGATGGATGGCCAGGCGGGACCTTCGTGGCGACCCTTCACAAGTAAGAGGAAACGATCGCCTCTGCCATCCGCTGTCCGCATACTGGCAAAGTTGTGGCAGAAGTTGTCGCTAAAGCAGTCTGAGAACGGACCGGAAACCATTCCGACCAAGCGATGGGATGACCGCCGATGATCTGGATCATCAGCCCTTCCTGGCTCGGAACCGCCGAAGCAAGTGGACGCTCAACGGTGCCGTTGCTTGCGTCATGCTTTGCCTGACCACCAACCCACCCTTGACCGTTCCTTCCGTGATAGACCGGTGGTAGCGGATGAGCTTCCGACACTGGTGGAGAAGCAATCCTTTGGTGGATTGGAGAATTCTCGCGAAGTCATCCATGCCAAGAAGACTATTCCTGGGCATGCTTCGCACCATCACTGGCAGGCAAGCTCAACGATCTCTATTGGAGCATCGTCTAACGAGCCCATCCTAGCGCCAGTGCCATGCAGGGCACATCTGCTACGATCCCTGCTCAAGCTCCCTTTGAGCGAGTATCGCCTCGTACACCTCCCACCTGTTAACGGTGACTTCCTTCGGGTGCTCAACCCCAAGCCGCACCTTGTCGCCCTTGATCTCGATCACCGTGAGTGTGATATCGTCGTTGATCACGACGCTCTCGCCAATCTTGCGTGGCATGACGATCACGGCTGGACCTCCTTGATGGGTCGATCTGGTGGGAGACTCCCGAGACCACGGCGACCTGTCGGAAGACAAGTCGATTCCTCGCAGCGGTTGAGATTCTCACCACGCTCACCTCGTCTGTCAAGTTCCTAGAAACGATTGGTCATGCACCCTACCATGTGAGCCGACGTGACTATTGTGAATAGGTATGACCACATACAAATGTTGGGCTCAATGATGAACAACGACCCGGTATGATTTCGCTCAATTCATGGGAATCATGTCAGCCGCAGCACGGGGGTAAGAAGTTCATGCAGCCCTGGTGAGCGTTGGTTCCTGTTGTTGACACGGGGCTGGAGGAATGGTCGCCGAACAGCGACTCGGTTTAGGAAGTTGTTTTGGAGGTTTTCCAGGTTTTTTTATGAGAAAACGGTCCCCTATGGGGGGTGGGTGGAGCGACGACGTGGTTACCTTTTATGTTTGTCTGAACTCTGAAGATTTCCCCAGTGGGCTGCAAAGATCGTCAGAAAGTTCGGGGCTGAAAATCGCCGCAGCCGTCCGCACGATCCCGGCAGGGTTCGACCTCGGCTGAACAGGCATTGACCGATGATCGACGGGAGACCATTATCTCTTCACTCGCGGTGGAACCCTTGGAGACTTATCTACTCCAGGCACATGAAAGAAAGTTCATGATCGACATCATCTGCCGCCGTATCCTGGAGATGTAGATGAACGACGACCTCAAAGACCCGCCGACGCCCGCCGACGTGAGCACCGATGCGGGGTTCAAAGTAGTCGTCATCGGCGCATCGGCGGGGGGAATCCCGGCACTCAAACATATCCTGTCGGCGTTGCCACCCGAATTCGGAGCCGCCATCGCCATTGTGCAGCACAGGGAACCAAGGGAGCCGGGTATGCTGGCTCATGTCCTCGGCTGCTCTTGCCCCTTTCCGGTCCAGGATGCAAAGGATGGTGAGCCGCTTCGTCCGGGTATTGTTTTCCTCGCTCCACCCGACAGACATCTGATGGTCGGACCCGGAGGCATCCTTTCGCTTGACCATTCGGAAAGAATTCACTTCGTCCGCCCGTCAGCGGAGATGCTTTTCAGGTCCGCTGCGGAGAATCTAAAATCGAGTGATTGGCGACAATTAGAATTCCCCGCTGGCGACAATTAGAATTCCCTGGTCCCAGGGTAGTGTACAAGCCGCTTGAATCACGGTTATAACGAGCCCATCTCGCCCTCGGCAACGTCACTGGTTGCTCTCAGTCACACCTCCTTGCTTGGAGCCGGTGAGGTCGGCAGCTTCTGCCCCGCCTTCTTAGCCTGCTCGGCACGATAACTGGGGACGTTCAACTCCAGGATCACGCTGTGGTGCACCAGTCGATCAATCGCCGCCGCGGTCGTCATCGGGTCCTTGAAGATCGTCTCCCAACCCGAAAACGCCAGATTGCTCGTCAGCACCACGCTACCGCGTTCATACCGCTCTGCCAGGAGCGCGAAGAGCACCTCCATCTCTTCTCGGCTGTATTGGACATATCCAATATCGTCAAGAATCATTACCTGATATCGAGAAATCTTCTTGAGAAAACCGCGCAGCTTCAGATCACGCTTGGCGGCCAAGAGATCCTGAACCATCAGACCGCAACTTGCGAACATCACCCTCCTTCCCGCGCGGATCATTTCCTGGCCAAGCGCGCACGCGACATGCGTTTTCCCAGCGCCTGGATTTCCGAAGATGAGCACATTCTCACATCGATTAACGAAGTCTCCTTCCAACAGGGACCGGACTTGCTGCGCTGCCTTCGGTGGCAACCGCTTCAGGTCCAGGGTCGACAGGCTCTTCTCCATGAACAGCTTCGATTCGCGCAACAGCCGCTCGATCCGGTTCGACCGCCTGGCCTCGCGCTCTCGTTCTGCCAGATCCCATAAGTAACGCTCATAGCTTGATGACTCCTGGCGGGCCCGCTCGGCCGTCGATTCGTACTCGTCCCGGATCGTCGGCAAATGGAGATCCCGAAGGCAGGCCTTCAGGGACTCATGCAAGTCGATTGATCGGCTAATGGCATGTCCTCCTTCGATTCGAGTAACTCGTCATACATCGACAAATCCACTGTTGTGATCATAACCTCCATCGCCCGCGGCAGGCCCAGGTCGTGAGCCAAACGGTCGGCAACGACAGTCGGTGTGATCGGCACATTCCACTCCAGGAGCCGAGCCAGCACAGCGTTGACGCCGGCCTCGGACTCTTTGGCCGCCAGTTCGAGGATCCGCAGATAATCCTTGGCTGCACGGCCGGGGCTCTGCTCCTGCAAGGCATCGTAAGCCCGGCGAAACCGGCTGGTCGGAAACATGTCGTCGAAGTAGCGATAATCCTTGAACGCTCCCGGCTTTCGCACCAACCAGTCAATCACATGACGATAATTAATCTTGCGCCCGTTGCGACCGCGAAGTCGGGGAAGTCGCTCGACGAGCACCGAGCCGCTCCACACTTCCAGGGACTCTACCTTGATGTGAACATCAACGTGTTCCCCGATCAGACGGCTGGGCACTGAGTACGTGTTGAACTTGATGCGGATGGTGCTTCCCTGGGAGACTCGCACCTCGAGTCGGCTCCAGGCATCGATCCGACGGGAGGGCAGATTTCGCAGCTTGGATCGCTCCTCGCCAAACCGCTCGGCCCGTGTGTTGTTCCGCCCGGCAAGCAGCTTGCGGAGGAACCGTTCGTAGTCGGTCCGGTCCTCGAAGTCGCGGCTGCCCCGGAGCATCAACGCCTGATCGACGGCGGTCTTCAATCGGTTGTGGCTCTGTTCGGCATCTCCATTCTCATGGGCCTGGCGGGCGTTGATGGCTTGAGCTTTCAAGCCATAGTGGGCCAGCAAGGTGCGGTAACGTTGGTGGAACAGGTCACGATTGCCAAGGTTGTTCACCGCGGCGGTGAGCCGATCGGTGCGGTGCATCTGGGGAACCCCTCCCAGTTCCCAGAGGGCGTTTTGGAGCCCTTGGCTGAGGCTCTCGAAACTCTCGGAAAAACAGACCGTGGCGGTCTCCCAATTGGAATAGGTCAGGACGAAGTGATAAACCATGTGATCGAATGGCTGGCCGGCCAAGGTGACCCGTAGGTCGCCCATGTGCGTGAAGTCCGAATGCGCCAATCTGGCCAGGCCGGTGGATCTGGTCGAAGAAGACCTCCTTGGGAGGGCCCTCGGTGGCTCTCCAGGCTTTGATTTTGCGTTGCAAGGTACGGAGCTGGATGTCGGGGAATTGGCCTGGGAAGCGACGCTGAAGATCCTCGAAGAGAGTCTTGGCTTGGAGCCCGGGATTGAGCTCCAGCAGGTCGCGAAGTTGGGGCCATACCTCCTGGAACGGATCCTCCCGGGTCCGCCAGGTTCGTGGGGTCAATGATTCACTCGGCAGGCGATCACCATGCCGGTACTTTTGGGCTGACTTGGTATCCATACCCACCTTCAAAGCCGCACGATAGAGTGGATGTCCTTCGCCGAGAAGCCGGCGAAGTTTGCGAACCTGGGCATCCTTGATCATGAAGGTCCCCTCCTTGAATCGAGGAGGGAACCAGATAGTGAACAGGCAGGCGAGAGGAGGAGGGAATTCTAATTGTCGTTCGAAGGGAATTCTAATTGTCGTTGATCAATCGAGGGTCATCGCCGTAGTGCTCTCGGGTATGGGCAACGACGGTGAAGTAGGTGTGCGGGTAGTCAAGCAGATGGGAGGAACGGTCATCGCTCAGGATAAGGAGACTTCCGAGCAGTTCGGAATGCCGCAGGCAGCCATCAGCACTGGTGCCGTCGATTGCGTGCTTCCGCTTGCGAGCATTGCCCCCGCACTGGTGGGGCTTGTCAGTTGCTCGGGTTCGATTCTGCACAGCCCATAGCATGGTGCGCCAAGCCCCGCGTCAGGGGCGTAAAGTCAGACCAAGACCACGAGAACCTGAGCAAGCGCCATGTCTAGCACTTGTCTGCTGGCGACCCTGATCTCCCTCGTTTGATCGTTCAAGATCGGGACTGGACGTGAAGTGGGAGACCACAAAGGCTTGGGTTGTATGGCAGTCCTGAGCCTGTCCGCAATGACCAATCAGCCGAGTCGTTTTCATAATATAACATGTGACAATATCCGGTGGGCAAGCCACCGAAACTTGGTCTTCATTAAAATTCTTGCATTTTTGGCATTATTTGGCAGAATAGAGGGTCTGTCACCAAGTCCCAGAGTAGCCTCTGTCTGATCGTTGGCAGCCACCTGCGCAGGGATGCGACCCAGCGGAGTCAATTCCTATGGCAAAGAACATTCATGCCGCCCGTCGCCAAGTCGGGGTTAACAACGAACTCGGACTCGATGTGAGGGTCGCTGACAAGTTCGTGAGACTGGCGAAGTCATTTCAGTCCGATGTACGGGTTCAATGCAAGGGCGTAGGTGCGAGCGGCAAGAGCATCCGGAGCCTGCTGAGCCTGGCCGTCAAGTGCGGAAGCAGGTTGGCTGTCGAAGCCCAGGGTTGCGACTCCGAGGAAGCCGTCGCCGCTCTGGCCAACCTGATCTCGGCTGAGTCTCATGAGTCCGAGTGTAAGACATCGGAGCGGCTCGGAGAGCGTCACCCACCGAGTACCTTGCCCCAAGGGATCAGCCAGGGATAAGTCAGAATGATGAACAGGAACGTCCCGGCTATGCCCCAAGGGACACCGCTCGCTTGACCACGGGCCAGGAGAGGCACGACGAAAATGAACAACCAGACTGAGTTGTAGATAACCTGGATCAACAAAACTGGCGACATCGAGACCGGGTGGAACAACCCGATCACCGAGCCAATCAGGATCACCGTCCAGGCAGAGCCGGAAATCGTACGCATCTCGGCACTCTCCGGTAACTTGCCGTGGAGGACCAACCGTTTGGCCGTCGCTTCTCCGAACGGCATCGTCAAGCCGACAGGGATCAGGACCAGGATGTTGAAGATGTACGGCAGGAGCAACAGATTCATCTCAGATCAGCCCTTTCGCAGTGCTCGTTCACCTCGTCCGGCAAGAACTTCTCGGGGTCGAACTTGCCGCCGACGTATTCCACTAACTCTGCGTGGTTCTCGTGTTGCGAGCCTATGATCGCTTCCAGCAAGTCGCCATCATCTCGCTGTCGATCACGTGGGGCAGCCTCCAATCAGCGATCTCCGGATTGAACGGTCCCGCGCTCCTATCGGCGAGCGTCATTCCTCGGGACATTCAAAGAACCGGCGTCCACGACCACCCTGAACCCGCCCGCAGCGACCGATCATCGAGATTCATTCTCACAATATACTATGTGACGATATCTGATGAGCAACATGCTGTACCTTGGTCTTCATTAAAATTCTTGCGTCTTCGGCATTATCTGTCAGAATGGAGGCTCTGTCAGCTAAATTTGGCGAAGGCTCTTTTCCAGTGGTTGGCAGGAAGGTGCGCAGGGATGCGACTGAACGGAGGCAATTCCTGTGGCTCTGACCTTCCACGTCGCCCGTCGTCAAGTCGGGGTTGGCAACGTCCTTGGACTCCATCTGAGAGTCGCCGACAAGTTCGTGAGATTGGCGAATGCGTTCCAGTCCGATGTCATGGTCCACTGCAAGGGCGTAGGAGCAAACGGCAAGAGCATCCTGAGCTTGCTCTGCCTCGCCGCCGAATGCGGCACGATGCTTGCTATCGAAGCCGAGGGCTACGATGCCGAGGACTCCGTGGCCGCTTTAGCCAACCTGATCTTAGATCAGCAACATGAATCCGAGGACAATGACGGGGCGGGCGAGATGATGTCCGCCTATGAGGACTCCACTCGATCTTAGTTCGCTCCTAGAGATGTGATCCAAGGCGCTCCACGGCTGAGCAGGAGATCAAACGAGTTCGTGTAACCAGGCGGGGCTGGTATCGGCGGTGGGAAGATGAGTGGATTCGGATTATCCCATGATCAGGTCATGGACAAGGTACTCTTCGCCGATATCAGGGTCGAGTGCGGCGACGTCACGATCTTCGGCAAGAATTAAGGCTGGCACCTTTCTGATCGCTTCTGCCGAGATTACAGGCCGCCAAGAGAATCAGAAGGAATCTGGTGACACCGGGGAAAGCCACGCTCACTTGCCTTATCGCTAAAGGGCTTCACCGACAAACTGATGGATCAGTGTCCCGTCAGAGTGACCTGGCGATCTTTGGACCGCTCACTCCCGGACTCGAAGGTATCGCAGACCAGACCGGCTACCAGCCAACGTAGCGGCACATGCTTCTGCTTTGCGACTTTTCGGAGATGGCTCAGCAGATCATCTGATAAGGTGACTCGAAATTGCGGCGAACGTTTCATGGTCATCCTCCAAGTGCGACCGGGTGACTGCATCGGCACACCGGTTCGGTATGAGCGTGATTCCAAACGACAGCCACACGAAAAGAGCCGAGGGCGGCTTAAACCCGGACTGCTACGTTGCGGTACGCTCGAATAAGGCCATCTACGACCTTCACGAAGCCCAACCCTCGGGCAAATCGAACTTGTCGGTAGTAGGCGTACCAGGCTTTCCTGGCTTCGTCCTTGGTCCGTCTGCATCGACGGGCGTCCATGACTGTATCTCCTTATCATGGGGGGTGGGTTGGTGAATAAGGGCATCGTGCTTCATTAAACGCAGCCTCCTATGCATACAATAGGTCATGGTCCTTGTGGCGGGTAAATCGGCACCCGATGATCGAGGGTCAACCTCCGCATCTCGACTCGTCAGGTTTGTGCGGTGGCAGAGAGTCAGATTTCTTGATCTTCCCCTGCGACTTGACAAATGAGCATTTGTGACCTAAGTAGCTCTTGCTGGTTTCTCATGGCGGGAAGCTCTCGCGGTGACCGTGCCAAGCGCCGTGGCACAAGGAGGTTAGTTGTGACATCGCTGTCATGATCGGCAGTGGCAGATGTTCCAAGGGAGGCAGCGATGCGTGATGTCAAGGCGGTCAGTGGTGCAGTTCTCGAACTCAAACCTGATGCAGCGTTCCACCGGCGACCATTCGACGACAAGTTCATCCCCGTCATCTGCGGCTCGATGCTCTGCCGACTCCGTGTTTGGACCGAAGAGGAATGGGCGGACCTGGCGGACGCAGAACGCCCCACCTCGTTTCGTGTATGCACCTGGTCTGGGCTGGGTCGGTGCTGAACCCGTGTGCTCCCAAAACTGAGAGGTCTCCGAACGTCATACTCTCGGGCAGAACCAACATCACTTCATATTCTCGGCAGCGGTCATTCTTCTGAACTGGCCCGACCTACGACCTGCTAGGGCTTGCCAAAATAAACACGTATGGTTAGTGTGCAGGATGCTCCCGGAGTGGATGTGAGAACCGGGGAGGTAGAGAACTTACCTCGATCGGCGTGACCACGAAGCCATGTTCGATCACAGAACGAAGGAATGTCAAATGGTCCGATCCAATCGAAAATCCATTCCTCCCACCAGAGGGGATGGATCACCAGGCACCCCTTCCGTCGCCATCGAGATCATCAACCAGCAGCGACGAGAGCAAGCCGATCGTGCTCCGATCCGAATGGCCAAAGGCACGGGGCGGTTCGTCGTTCCGAACACCTGTGAGAAGGATCACACTGAAAACGAACTGGAGTTCATGAGGTCGATGGAGCGATACACGCAGTCCAGCGGTCGGAAGTTCCCGACGTGGAGCGAGGTCTTGGAGGTTCTCACAAGCCTGGGATACCACAAAACGGTGCCGGACAACGGTTAGCTCCATCACTTGGTCAATCGGAAGAAGCAGGTACGAGGCGACCCCTGCGAGCCACTTTACTTGATGGGCTTACCTCGTCGTGCGATGGGGCGGGCGGCGCTTGCACTTCAATCGGTTCATCGTTTTCCGACATGTCAAAAGGGACAATGCAAATGCCGCCCCCCGGCTTGGGACGGACACGGATTGTCCCGTTCTGGATCTTCTGCCGGATGAGTTCCTGGACATCGGGCAGGTGGGCGTTGGATGCGAGGTCACGCCAGCGTGCTTCGTCCGTTCGGTGAATCATTGATCTCTCCTATCGATCGGCAGATGGTAACGACATCGTTCCATACAGGCTGCCCGGTGTTCCTTACCGAGCAACTATCTCCTGCTGACAATACACAAGGTATTCAACACTTAGAAAGCGTTAAAATCGAAAAATCGAAAAAATATCGGTAGACGCTTTTATAAAGTCCAATGGCTGCTTATTCATGCTCGGATAGAAGAGCCAGTCCACCTGGGAGAGCCGCAGTCTGCATATCAAGCTCAGGTTTTTGTATGAAATAAACCTTATCGAGTCGCCGAGCCCTACGACCAGAAGAGAAACCGCTTGATGATCCAAATCATCGTGCTTCTTGAGATTTTTATCTGTTGTTTTCTCAGATCGGAAGTTGTATGGTTGAGTTAGTGGGCGAAGCAGCCTAGCAGGACACCTAGAAACCGTAGCCCTTCGGGGCATAGAACTGAAGGTAATTCCGCCAGGCTGGCGAGGGTATGCCAAGGGACTCGTCCACTGGTCTGAAGGGTGGTCGGAGTCAGCAAAGAGCCGAACGCATCACAGCCTACTTCGGGCTGGACGAAGAGATGCTCTGGGTGATGGAGTACTTCTCGATCGCCTCGGAGGAACCTCCCAGACCTCGAAGATCGGCTTACCGGCTCTCTGTCACAAGGCGTTCCGGTCTTTTTCCAACCCACTATCGGCTGGTGACGGATCGATTCGCCCTCGAAGCCCGTAGGACCAAGCGTCATCGGTTCGGCTGCATCGAACGATTCACCCAACTGACTTGACCCGGCATACCCCCGCAAAGAAAAACGGTTTGCCGTTTCCCCCGAGGTCATCCTCGGGGGTTTCTTGTTTGGAGATGATACGTCAGAAGCCGGAATCGCTAATCTGGTCGCTGCGAGCCGGTGATCCGTGCCGACCTCGATCAGCGACCCACGGGTCCGTTCTAGTCCCAGTGGGTCTCCATAACCAGATCCAGACTGGCAGGGATTCCTCGCGTGGTCCCCAGGCTGTGTAATGGCAACCCCACAACGGGACCGTTCAAGGAAGCCGATGCGAGCCGGTTTCAGATCTGTCATCGGCTGGTCAAGACTCAAGCGACTGGACTGGGAATCCGCTTGAGGGCGAAGCCGACCATGAGCCACGATATCCCCCGGAAAATGAGGCTGATCCCGACGAGCACCCCGATGATCGTCAGTCCCGACATAGGTTGCTCACGCCAGATCATAACGCCCAGCACGAAGTCAATCGCCCCGCTGAGCAGCAGCCAGCCCCATCCATCGAACCGATGAGCGATGGCGGCGGCAGCTTTGAGGATGCCTACCACGAAGAGGAAGCTCGCCAGCAGGATCGTGACTGTGATCCCTCCCTGGATCGGGTTGCCTTGCAGAGTCAGACCGAGGAGGACTCCCAGGACGCCTGAGAGCAAGGCGAGGAAGAACCCACTCCACTCCCGGCACCAGAACGCACCAACCATCTCAGCGCCACCCGCCCGAGGCTCATGACGCCACCTCGTGCGGAACAAAGAGCGTGATAGACGCCACGAAACAGAGGATCTTCGATGCCGCGTTGAGAGCAAAGGGTATTGGGCGGGAAGGATATGAGAAGCCCCACAAAGCCCAAATTGCGAAAATAAAGAACATTGCTGCCAGGGAGAACAAGGTGGATTTTGACACCCTCGCTCGGGGTAACAACGTCAGTAGGGAGACACTTGAAATCTCAACAAGAAAGAGAGGCAGGAAAATGAGCAAAGTGAAATGTGCGGACATCGGAGGAAATATTCTACACATGACGATGAGATCGAATGGAAGCTCGAATATCATGGGCGCTGCGACTGTGCCAATAACGGCACTACTCAATGCAAGCTTCAGCCCATGACGTCTGGTCAAGATGGTAATCATGACGAAGGTAACCAACCCGGAAAGGCCAGTAATTGGAGAGATCGGGCTTGCTGGTGGAGTGAAGTTTCCATACTGCCCGAAAAGCTCTTTCATATATGTATCGGCAGCAATCAGTAATGTTGCAAGAGAAAGAACCCACATGACTATCAACAACGCGCTGACGGCCTTTCCTGGTCGTTCGACTCCGAGAGGGTGACGCAGGCTAGTGCCCAGGAACGCCAGGACGCCGCCGATGACAAGAAGCAAGAACGCCAGTTGCAGTGCCTCACGACCTGCGTAAGGCGTCCAGGTACCATATTGAACCATCGATCCCCCGATCGCGGGTGGGCAGTCACGTACGACCGGCACCGCCCATCGTCTTCGGCGACGAGCACCGAAAGTTGGCGGTGCCCACCCTACGAGTTACGTATCGGCACGTCCGATTACTGGATCACCGTTTACGCTTCGATGCCGGGCCGAGGCCCCAGTGGAAAGTTCCCATAATGGATCATTGTTTCCACTCTCTTCGATTCTATGGAACTCACTTCACCGCAGGCTAAACGGACTGAATTGCGTCATGGATCGGGATGGGATGATCGAAGGGAAAGCGGGCATCTTCGGACCATAACCAGTTCCCCCCGAAGGCGAACGGACCTCCCCACGGAGGCGTGGCATATGTCTTCCATTGGCTGCCTTGCACCTGCTCGCGGACGAGCAACAAGATCGGCGGTATCGATCCCGGAGCAGCCACCCCGGTCGCCGCGACCGACTGTCCAAGGTTTTCACGATCTCCGATGTACAAGGTCAGTTCATTATTGAGGTCGCTGAGGAGCCACTGGCCAGGTTGGTAGCTTCCCAGCCGTAGCACGGAGCAGTCGATCAATTGCGACTTGGCGAAAGAGTCGTCCATGGTTGATCTAACCTCCGTGACGGCAGGATGGAAAAACTGAGTTCTCGATCAAACTCTAACTTTTGGTGGTCGTCAGGCAGGCCGGATTGGCACAAGAGTCAGACCAAGGAGCATTGCTGGTTCCACAGCGGGGACAGATCCAACTCTTTCTTGCCGGATTGGGCACCATCTGGCCGCAGTCCGGACAACGTTCCTGCATCGTGATCCGTCCACAACTTGGACAACGACGCTGGGTGGCATTCGTGGATGACTCCCCTACAGGCATTTCCGGGGGAGGAGATTCGGATGTAAGGCTCATGGCGTGTTCGCCTCCCTGTCCGCAAAGCTCTGGTGTGGCAGACGTGAGTTCTGGATCACAGCTTGCGCTTTGCTGTCGCGCCGACGGTCGAGTGTAAAGTTTCAACAATAAATCACAGGTTACACCGTCGGTGTATCGTATCGGGCTGGGCAGTAGATGTTTAGCCCTCCGGGTACACGAGGGTGCTATGGCTCCGAGAGTTCGGTCCGCTGGCGATACTCGATGTCCGCTAACGTCGTGCGCATCACCCGGAACATGATCTCGGGTGATCGAAACTTCTCGCCCTCCCACCGCACTCGGTAGATGCCGGGCTGCCAGAAAGCCTCTTTCAAGCTATAGCCGAATTCGATGTAATCTCCGGGGGAGAGAGAGTCGAACCTCTTGGCTCTCCTGGTCCCTGCGGGACCACCCACATCCGAGACGATTCTCGACCAGTCCTCGCAGATCTTCCCGTTGATAAATAGCTTCGAGGACTTAACCTGGGGAGCGACCGGCTTATCGCCGTCGTTGACCAGGGCGAAATAGAGCGTAATGGAGTCTCCTCGTTCCTTGAAGAGACGCTCGATTGGCGACCTGGCGCTAATCGCCGCCCAGAGGTTTCCACTCGATTCCTCGATCGCCACCGTCCTTCTTCCTTCCTCTGTCGCGTCGGTTTGGGCCACGGTTCCTGGGGAGGCACCGGACCTCGCGACCGGAACTTGTCCGGGGCTCGCAGGCCCCGAGACGGCCAGCAGCCCGACCATGAGGATGGAGATCGCCGCGTAGCCGATCCAACTGTTGGTCTTCATCTCCTACATCTCCTCGTTTGAGAACTCTCGCTCGTCGATCACCGCTCACGCTTTGCTGCCGGTCCAAGGCCCGTGTGTCAAGTGTCAACAATGGTTCACCATTTACGGCCGGGGGGGCGGTGTATCGGGCTCGATGAGGACCACAGACGTTCCGCATCCGCTCCAACCTAGTTTCTGCCATCAGGAGGGACCTGCTTGCTGCCATCAGCCCCAACGAGATAGCGTTCACCCTTGTTGCTCATGTCGATAACGACTGTGCCCGGCGGGAACTCAATCTGGAAGTCCTGCCTGGGGATCTCGATGTTGATCGCAGATTTGATCACGCGCGCGACGACCGAACGCAGCAGATTCCCGGCCGCATTCTGAACGGTTCGCCAGTTCGTCGGCGTCCAGCCGTGCGAAGGATCTAGCCGATAGGTGATGTCGGTCCGGGTCGTCACCTCGCCCGTGAACGGCGAGCCGATCGTAAACCGCATCGGCACGAAATCGCGCGCCGGGTCGGTCCAGATCGAGTATCTCACCCCGCCTTCGTCGAAATAAATGATTTTGCATGTGACATTGCCGATCATCTCGGCGTTTGGCGAGAGTCGCAGGGACCTTTCAGAGAATGCGAATCGTGGATCTAATGCGCGGTATATACACAACAGCGGCTTGACCTCTAGAGTGCCTGCGTCACAGCAGATCTTATCATCAAACGTGATCCCCTTGGGGTAGACGCGCAGCTTGTTGGGGATCGGCCAGAATGCTCTGCTGACGACGCCGTCGGATGCGCTCACGTACTCGCGATGTTCCAGCGCGCCGTCGTTGTAGACTTGCAGCGACTCGCCGCTAAAACCGTAGCGCATCATGTCCCGATCCATCTCACAGCTACTCTTCAAGCGATAGGTCGTGTCTCTCGGCGGGAACGCGGCAACATTCTGCTTCTGGTCCGGCGGGAGTTCTAGCGTACCCTTGGCTTGGAAACGTTCTTCTGTCCACAGAAACCTGAAGCTCTTCACCTGCTGCTCCCGATTACGCCACGCATTGAGCACTTGACTGAGCGTGATCGCATCATCAGCCGTAACATGGCGTGCGCCGAAGCCAAATATGATGGTGCCAAAGGAAATGATGAGGAGAGAAGTCGCCCGGCTCGCAGAAGACGTCAGGCAAACTAGTATCGTCTTCATCGGATGGTTCTCCGAGGGGCTGGAGCGCAAACTCTGATCTCTGGATGAATGGCACTTACTGAGCCCTAACCCGCTCTCGCCAAACGCTTACGGGCCAAGCGACGGGGTACCTGTAATCGCGGGTACATCTTTTCACGTCGTTTCCTGGCCCTGGGCTCGTAGCGGTCCGGCCTCTCACCCACCCGCTCACCGGCGATCGCCGCCAGCGCGTCCGCCCTCAGCTCCTCGGCCTCACTCGCCGAGGCCCTCGCCATCTCCGCGCGGAAACCCTGGACGACCTGTCGCGCCCCCTGGAAGCTGAGCCCGCGCGGCTGCACGCCCTTGCGGTGGGCCGCCTCCGCCATCACCCCGCGCAACAGATTGTACACCAACGCGTGGGCCCAGATCTCCTTGCGAACCATCTCGGGTGTCTTGCACCGCAGCACGTCCATCTGCATGACACACTTGATCGTGCGGATATCGAGTTCCGCATGCCACCTGGCCCGGTAGAGTCCTGCCAGTTCCTTGGCCGGGTACGCGACGGGGCCCAGCAGGCTGGTCACGACCACGAATTGCTTGGTCCGGAATCCCTTCTTGTCGATCCGCACCCGCAGCTCGCGCATCGTCACTGAGCGGGGCAGCCGGTGGAACTCCAGCAGGCTCATCCAGCTCCTCCGCTGACGGCCCCTCTGCCACTCCACCAGGTGATCCTCGCGTCCCAACTTCTGGCCCCGCCTGAAGTCGGTTGGCCGTCCGCCGTGCTGCCGCATCACCACATCGACGCCCATGCCGAGCAAGGCCGCGACTTCCTCGTAGGAGCTGTAATAGCTGTCGCCCAGCAGGATATCGCCCCGCCGCAGGCGGTCGCGTAGGCCGCGCAACAGGGCATGCTCGCCGGTGAGCTTGCCGCTCCAGGGCGCCACGGCCAGGTCGAGCACGGCGCCGGTCGCCAGGGACAGTAGCACCACGATCCGGGCCATCGGGAAGCCGCAACCGCGCTTCTGGCGGAAGTGCTGGGGGTAGGCCTTCTGGTTCGCGGTCGTGTCGGGCATGGAGACGCAGGTCCCATCGACGATCACGACCGGCCGGCCGTGGAAGTGCCAGTCGGCGGGGGCCCGCTCCTGGAGGCCCCCGGCGACGGCGCGCACCAGCCTCGGCAGGAGGGTCTCGGGCAGTCGTTGCCGGGCCATGCAGTAACCACCGGTCTCCAGCGAACAGGGCGGCAAGCCCTGGGCGACTCGCCAGGCCCGGAGCCGGGCGACGGCGTTGCGACAGGAGTGGTCGTCGCTGAGGATCTGGAAGAGGAAGGTCGCCAGTGTCACCAGAGGTGTGAATATCCGGTCCTCCGTCTGGCCCACCTCCTGGAGCACGACCTGGGCGACGACCTCAGCGGTGAGGACATGCGCGTAGAGCAGCGCGGGGTCGAGCACCATGGAACGGAATAGGCAGCGGAATTGAGGGATCACTTGTTCGGTGTTAGGCTGAGGCATGATAAGCCCTCCTTGAGGAGTCGAGGTGGTGGTACACCCCGATTGGACTCAAGGTGGGCTTATCTTGCCAACCCTTCTTCAGCAAAGGGCTTACGGCCTAGTAAGTGACATTCATCTCTGGATCACCGTTTACATAGGGCATTTGACGTAAGTCATTATTCGACGCACCAAACTCCGTGGATGCGATCGGCATATTCACCCTTTGCGCTTGCACCTACCATCGGACACTTTTTTACCTCCTCGCCAGAGGTTCACGAGTGCATCCGCCTCCACGCTTGCACTCAACTCTGACCCTAGCATACCACGAGACCTGCCTTGTGGCATCCCTCCGAGACCTTCAAGCAAAGGCGATTTGTCCGTTCACTCGCACCCTTCGTTGTAGCGGGCGTAAGGATAGTGGATGAGGTTGACATTGACTTAGCCTTACGTGTTCGCATCCGCGAATGAACGAGCTAACTTCTTCCTCGTCCCACCCCCCGATCGTGATCGTGAAACCGTACGAGGTGGTGGTTTGTTCCCTCGCAGTAGTGTTCGCACCCCGCTAGATGCTGGGGTTTCTTGCCCATATGAGGATCACCGAGCGAACTGGAATCATCGGTTCCTGCTACTCACCAACCGCCGCATTACTCGTGATCCCAGCGGTGCTCTCACCTGATTAATCCTCTGCCTGACCACCTCCCCACCCTTGACCGTTCCTTCCGTGATCAAGTACCGAATTCCCGGCTCAGGGTCAAACATCACCGGCTCCAGGATCTCCTCAACAACCGCCCGGAGCCCCCTGGCACCGCCGCCACGCTCAAGTGCGATGATGGCGATCTCACGAACTGCCCCATCGGTGAAGCTCAGGTCTGCCCCGTGGTATCGGACAATTTTTCTGAACTGCTGAATCAACGAATTCTTGGGAATTCTCAGAATGTGGGCCAGGTGCGGAGCCCCCAGAGCATCCAGCGGCGCGATCACGGGCAACCGCCCGATGATCTCGGGGATCAGTCCGAACGCTTCCAAGTCTTCAGGCTTGACCTGCCTCAGAAATCCACCAGCAACCACCTGGTAGTTTTCAGCCATCTGCCCAAAGCCAAACCCACCCCGGCCAAGCCTCTTGGCAATAATCTCCTCCAGACCCACGAATGCCCCGCCGCAGATGAACAACACGTCGGTCGTGTCGAAAGGGACGCCAACTTGCATTGGATTTTTGTAGCCGCCAAGCGGCGGCACAGTGGCGATGGTGCCTTCGAGCATCTTCAACAGGGCGCTCTGGACGCCCTTACGCAGATCCTTGAAGCCGGACCCACCCCGTTGAAGTTTGTCAATTTCGTCGATGAAAACGATGCCCTGCTGGGCGGCACCGACATCTCCGTTGGCTGCCTGGAGCAACCTTGAAAGCAGGCTCTCCACGTCGTCGCCGATGTACCCAGCCTCGGTGAGAGAGGTGGCATCGCCGATCACCACGGGGACGTTGAGATGCGAAGCCAGGGATTTGACCAAATGCGTCTTGCCCGAACCCGAAGGTCCGATCAGGAGGATGTTGGATTTTTCCATGACCACATCCCGCAGGTCGGGATCAGGCACGATCGGGTCCGGAGCTTCGCGGTCCCAGGTATCGACGAGGCGCTTGAAGTGGTTGGCGACGCCCACAGCGATCTTTCGCTTTGCGATGTCCTGGCCGATGACGTACTGGTCGAGGTGGGAAACCAGAGATTTGGGGGCCGGGATCGCAGCAAGCCTAGCTTCGCGGGACGGTCGCTCAGGAGGTGGCCTGGGGGGTCGTGACGGCGACTGCCACGGCGGCGCAGTGACCGCAGATGCGAATGATCCCATCAACGCCGCCTTCGTAGAGCGGGATGCCGTGATTCAAGCAGATAGAACAGCACGCAGGTTGATCGGACATGGGGACACCGGAGTGAGAAGCGTATCAGGACCACGCACGTTGCGTGGTCGATGCCTCACTCGGGGGTGTCAGTTGGCGGTGCCTAGATCGAAGTGCATCCCACGTGTGGCCGCTTATGGAAGGGAGAAGCGTGAGATCATTTGGCAAGTTCGACGGCTGACGACCAGGCCGATGTCAGCGGACTTTATGAGATGCCTCGACGGGCTTCGCAGGTAAAGACGGACCGGGTTCTGGTTCTTTTCGATGGGGTCTTGCTCATCTTCCTCCGCACACACCGTACCCAGAATAATCTGGGATTTCTTGGCGTGCCCGGCTTGCTCCTCTGCGAATCTGAATCGCTACGGGATCGCCTTCAATCCCGAGGAAGTCAATCTTCCCGTTTTGCCACAGGAATCCTCACAAGAATTACCACAAAATACGTGCGCCGTATGTCGTTGGGGCTAGAGGATTTAAAATGGGCGATAGAGGACTTGAACCTCTGACCTCCTGCGTGTCGAGCAGGCGCTCTAGCCAGCTGAGCTAATCGCCCTGATGAGATCTATTTATAAAGGGGGAAGTGCTGCCCGGTCAAGATCATCGAGGTCGGATCAGCGAGGGATGGTGTGCACATCGCTTGCTTCGTGGCACCGTACTCATCCCTTCCACCTCGCGGTCAAACCTCCAGGATCTCGGCTGCCTTCTTGTCGGCAATATCGTTGACCTTGGCCTCAAACTTCTTGGTCAAGGACTGGATTTCTTCCTTGCACGTCTCCAGGTCGTCCTCGGTAAGTATCTTGTCGGATTGTTCCTGATCGGCTTGCTTGTTGGCGTCGCGCCGGATGTTGCGGATCGACACGCGGGCCTCCTCGGCAAGGTCCTTGACGCGGCCAACTAGCTTCTTGCGCTGCTCGACGGAAAGGGAGGGGATGTTGAGTCGCACGACCTTGCCGTCGGAGTTTGGAGTCAATCCGATGTCGCTCGTCTGGATGGCCTTGACGATGTCGCCGACCACCGAGGGGTCGAAGGGACGGATCAGGATTTGCTGCGGCTCGGGGGTGCTCAGGTTGGCAAGCTGTTTCAGCGGGGTCGACGAGCCGTAATAATCGACTCTGATGGAATCGACCAGGCCCGTATTGGCCCGGCCAGTCCTGACTCCCCGCAGTTGGTCCGTCAAGAGCGAGACGCTCTTCTCCATCCGATCTTCCGCCTCCAGGGCGATCTCTTCGATGCTCATGGTGCATCCTCTCAGTCCGCGAAACTGTGACCAGCTCTCGAGAATCCTCGTCTGAACTGCGGCACGATTCACACGACTTTATCACGAACAGGACCGCCCGCGACAGGCTTCGCGAGCCAGGTTGATGACGGAAAGGAAAGGAGACGCATGGACGGATGCCTCAGCCCACGGCAGCCGGGGGCCGTGGACGCGAGGCGGTGCCGACCCAGGTGCCGATCGGCTCGCCGGCCACTGCGCGTTCGATATTCCCTTCTTTCTTGAAGTTGAACACCAGGATCGGCAGATTATTTTCCATGCACATGCCGATCGCCGTCATGTCCATGACCTTGAGCTGCTCGCCCAGTACCTGATCGTAACTCAGGTGCGGGTACAAGACCGCGTGCGGGTTCTTCTCGGGATCGGCCGAATAGATGCCATCAACGCGGGTGGCTTTGAGCAGGACGTCGACCCCCAGCTCCTTCCCCCGCAGCGCGGCGGCCGTGTCGGTGGTCACGAACGGGCTGCCCGTGCCCGTGGCCAGGATGATCACCCGGCGCTTCTCCAGGTGGGAAAGGGCCCGCCGCCTGATGAACGGCTCGGCAATCTCCTCCATGCGGATGGTGGTCATGAGCCGGGTGGCACAGCCCATGCTTTCCAGGGCGTCTTGCAAGGGCCAGTCCGTTGATCACGGTGGCCGTCATGCCCATGTAATGGGCCGTCGCCTCCTTGATGACGTCGGAGCCCCGGCTCAACTGAGCGCCGCGGAGGATGTTGCCGCCGCCGACCACGATGGCGAGCTCGACCCCGCGCGACGCCACGCGTGACGCCTGGCGGGCGATCCGGCTCACCTCCTCGACGCTGATGCCCCCCTCGCCGGGCCTGCAAAAGCTCTCTCCCGAAAGCTTGAGCAAGACCCTGCGGAAGACCGGCGGCCCGGTGCCGACGCTGCCATTCATCAGCGATTCCTCGATGTGTGGAGTCTTCCAGAAAACCGCCCAGCGGCTGCTTCACAGTCTTGAGCCACCGCCCTGGGTCTGTCATGCAGGTTCGTTCAGCGCCCCTCGCCGACCACGAAGCGGGCGAACCGGGCCACGGAGATATTCTCACCGGTCCGCGAATTGACCGCCAGGATCACGTCGCGCACGCTCTTGGTGTCGTCCTTGACGAACTTCTGATCGAGCAGGACAGTCTCGCCGAACCAGGCGTCGAGCTTGCCCTGGGCGATCTTCTCCTGGATGTTCGCCGGCTTGTCGCCGACCTGGCTCATGAAGATGCGCTTCTGCTCGGCGACGACTTCCTCGGGAACGTCCTCGCGCTTCACGTAGCCCGGGTTGGTGGCCATGACGTGCAGAGCCAGGTCCTTGGCAAGCTGCTTGAACTCGTCATTGCGAGCCACGAAGTCGGTCTCGCAATTGAGCTCGATGAGCACGCCCGACTTGGCGTCGTGATGAATGTAGACCTCGATGCGTCCCGCCTTGGCCGCGCGCCCGGCGCGAAGCTCGGCCTGCTTCATCCCTCGCTCCTTGGCGAGGGTCTCGGCCTTGTTCGGGTCTCCGCCGGCCTCCTGGAGTAACTTCTTGCATTCCATCAGTCCAAGGCCGGTCTTCTTGCGAAACTCATTAACCGCCTGAGCCGTGATCTCGGCCATCGGCAATTCTCCTAGAGCGAATTCGATCCGTGTCAAATCGGAACAATGTATGCATTTTTTGATCAGGTGCGATGCCAGGATTCGGCGGGCCTCGAAAGTGCTAGCGTGAAGAGAGCCTCCGTGGCGGCGACCTCGCGCCTCGCACCCGGTCTTCATGAAGGACGCTGGCGCAACTGAACCATGGTACTCGCCAATCCACGCCGGAACCTTTTGGACCGGGGCAGGAGGCGCTTCGCAAGCACTGGTCGTGATTGTCGAAAGCTCAACCTGCCGCGGTTTCTTCGCCCGGCTCCTGCGCAGGTTCCGGTGCCTGTGTAGCCTCTGGCTCCGGCGCGAGGTTCGGAGGACGGCTCGGTCGCAGGTGCCTCCGCGGCTGCGGGCCCGGCGGGTGCCGCCGGCGAGCGACCGGGATGCCCGGGATCCCCGGCTTGGGCGGCGGCGTGGCATGCCCGCCGACGCGGAGCCCGCCTCCGTCACGGCCTGGCCCTCTTCCCCGCCGGTCACGGTCGCGATCGCCGCGGCCGGGTGCTGGCTCGGCCGAAGGCGGCGGCTCAGGCGGTGCGGCCGCCCGACCCTCAAGGATGGCGTCCGTCAGTCTCTTCAGCAACAACTCGATCGACCGCATGCTGTCGTCGTTGCCGGGAATGGGCAAGTCGATCTGGTCGGGATCGCAGTCGGTATCGAGCAGCGCGACGACCTTCAAACCGAGCTTCCGCGCCTCGGCCACCGCGATGTGCTCGCGCCGGGGGTCGACGACCATGAGGGCCTCGGGCAGCCGGTTCATCGAGCGGATGCCGCGCAGGTTGCGCTCGATCTTGCGGCGCTCGCGCGTGAGGGTGGAAATCATCTTCTTCGAGTAGCTGAGCGCCTGCTCGCCGTCGAGGATCGACTCCAGCTCCTCCAGCCGCTCCAGCCGGCTGCGGATCGTCCGGAAGTTGGTAAGCGTGCCGCCCAGCCAGCGCTCGGTCACGTAGGGCATCCCGGAGCGGTTGCACTCTTCGATGATCGTTTCCGCCGCCTGTCGCTTGGTTCCCACGAACAGGATCAGCCCGCCTGCGGAGGCGATCCGGTGAAAGAACTTGTTGGCCCGCAAGAGGCCCCGCACGGTTTCTTTCAAGTCAATGATATGAATCAGGTTGCGCTTGCCGTAGATATACGGCTTCATCTTCGGGTTCCAGCGGCTGGCCCGATGGCCGAAATGCACGCCGGCGTCGATCAGGTCTTTGACAACTAATGCTGCCACGAAACGACCTCCACTCGCTCTCGAACAGATCCAGCCGATCTTCCCCGGGCGATGCGCTCAGGGCGGCCTTGCCAGGACAAAATGCTTCACCAACCATCAACGTGATTTCTAGTTTATCGGTCTGTCCGTCTGGCGTCAAACCCGGAGAATCTCGTCACCTCGTTTGGGTCGTCACGAATCCTACCTCTCGGCTGGTCTCATGGAGGAACGCCCAGATCAGACTCGAAAGAACAGTGAACAATCAGTGGACGTTCATGTGGCGCTTTCGGTGCACCCACGCCACTCGCTTCTGGGATGGCCGGGCCTAGCACGGGTCATGTCCGATCTCATGATCCTGCAACGCCTTGCCGAGCGAGCTGTGCCGCCTCGGAGCCGCGCCGGGCGGTCCAAGAAGTGGCATAGAATGGCGCTTCTTGGATGGAATTCCAGCATCCGTGCACCAGTGTAAACGCCGTGCGGAGTCGCGACATCAATCCCGGCGCCGGGACAACTCGTCCGCCGCAATTCGCCTCGTCGTTCAATTGTGCTTCCTCCATCGACGGTCCGATGCCAGCCGAGATCTCGCGGCACCCGTGGTTCCCCTCGACCTTCTCATCGCTGGAATTGGCTTCCTTTTTTGCCCATCTTCAGGCCGCTATAGGCGTAAGTCTTTTCCGCCCATCGTCCTGCTTCTTTCGAGTTTGGCTTCGATTTTTTCTTTTCTTGTTCCGCGTTCGCGTGTGTGTCACGCGTCCGGCCGAACTTCCTCCCGTCATCGTCCCTACTTTCGGTATATCCAAATATTTCGATAAATCCCTCTCGTTCGCCGCGGCGACGGAATCGCGCACAACCGGTGCGATGGTTTTCCTCGCTCCGATTGTCGCAATGGCGTCGCCGCGGCGGAGGCCTCATCGGGCCTCTCTGTTGTTTCCGCATCCGAGTTTTCAAAGAACCGCAGCGACCGGAGTCGACACTCTCCCAGTTTAAGTATGCAACAAGTCCCGGCCGATCGTGCCGCCTTGGCCGACTCGAATCTGGCTTTTGCGAGTCGCCGCCGGGGTGTTAGCGTTTGCTGACCCTAGCCCCGTCCAGGAGCGCAAAGCCTACTTGGACCGTCCCTGCCCTGCATGTCCTTTTGATGGTGGCGACGCTGGATCTAAGTTCGTGTCTGTGGATTCCCGGACGGCGTGAATGGGGCGTGTGCGACACGCGAGCGATAAAATCCGATTTTGCTGTCGAATGCGAGGAACGCCATTCGACCACTTGAGGGGACAGTCACCATCAAAGTGTCCAGGAACCAAATATGAAGACAATCGCTTTTTTCCTGACAACGCTTGTGCCGGCCATCGTATCCGCAGAGACGCCAACCGTGGGCTACGCGCCGGTCAATGGGCTAAGAATGTATTACGAAGTCCACGGAAGTGGCGATCCGGTGGTGTTGCTCCATGGCGCGTACATGACCATCCCCGGCAACTGGACCGGGTGGATCGGCGAACTCTCCAAGACGCGGAAAGTGATTGCCGTCGAAATGCAGGGCCACGGGCGCACGGCCGACATCGAACGCGATCTCAGCTTTGAAAACCTCGCCGACGATGTGGCAGCACTGCTCGATCACCTCAAAATCCCAAGCGCGGACCTGATCGGTTTCAGCATGGGTGGCGGCGTCGCGATGCAATGTGCGATCCGCCATCCGGAAAAAGTGCGCAAGGTCGTCAGCATTTCGGCCGTGTTCCGCCACGATGGCTGGGTCAAAGAAGCCGTTGACGCACTTCCCAAACTCACGGCGGAAGCCTTCAAAGGCTCGCCGATCGAAGCCGAGTACAAGAAACTGAGCCCGACTCCGAACGAATTCCCGGAATTCGTCAAGCACGTCATCGCGATGGCTTCGAAACCGTACGACCTTGGCGCCGACAGGCTCAAGTCCACCAAGGCGCCGATATTCTTCATCCATGGCGATGCCGACGGCGTACGGCTCGAGCACATCTCGGAAATGTTCCGCCTGAAAGGTGGCGACGTTTTCGGCGACATGCGGCCGCGCTCAGCATCGAGATTGGCCATTTTGCCCGATACAACACACGTCACCCTCATGGAGCGCATGGCCGTTATCGTCCCAATGGTGAACACCTTTCTCGATGCCAAGCCGCAAAAGCAATGAGGAAGCTGAACAGCTTTTAACGAGCGAAGGACTAGCTTTGTTTCCTGGCGCGTTGGTGAGAACCTCGCTCATCGCGAGGCTCTCGTTAGTAGCTGCAATAGTTTGCGAGCCGCCGGAGCATGATGTGAACCATTGCAATATAGATCATCGCTTCACTCGATGCGACGGGTGGCTGGGGCCGCATACCCCAGAGACTCAAAACGTCGGACATCGCACAGGCACTCCAGTTGTCTGGAAAGCAAGAGTCACAAGGCCTTCGTGAGCCCCGGCGTGGCGCAGGGATAAATCCCATCCGGGTTTGCCTTGGTGCGCGGCGTCGCATCCCAGGCGAGACGGTCGGGGGCATAGGCCAGGTCTGACTTCACAGCCTCGTCCCAGGTCACGAGCTTGCCGGAGTAAGTCGCCATGCGGCCAAGGATCGCGGTCATCGTGCTGTCGGCAGCCCAGTCGGCCTCGTTGCAGCGACGGCTGGACACGATCGCGGCGATGAAGTCGTCCCACTCCGTCTGGTGACCGTCCCGGCCACCCTTGAGCCGCTTTGGCGTGGAGCCCCTGGGGTGGATCGTCACGGCATCGCCACCCTCGAAGCTGACTGATCCCTTCGTCCCGTGTGCGTGGTGGCTGTAGTTGGACCAGCAGCCGGGTTGCTGGCGGCATTCGCTGAAGCTGTGCGAGCCATCGGCGTAGGTGTACTGTACACAGTGGTGATCGAAGATCTCGCCGATGCCAGGCTCGGCCCGGACCTGCCGGCCGCCGATGCCGGTGGCCTGGACCGGAGTTGCACGCGCGATCCAGTTGCAGGCGTCGATGCCATGGACATGCTGCTCGACAAGATGGTCGCCGCTCAGCCAGACAAAGTGATACCAGTTATGAACCTGGTACTGCATCTCGGTCATGCGCGGCTGCCGCGGGCGGTTCCAGATCCCCTGGGTGTTGAAGTAGGCGCGGGTGTAGAGCAGGTCGCCGATCAACCCGTCGTGGATCTGGCGAATGACCTCCTGGTGGTTCCTGGCATGCCTCAAGTGATGGCCGACCGCGACGTACAGTCCCTTCTTCTTCGCCTCCGCGTTGGCGGACTTCACGGCACGATAGCCGGGTGCGTCTACAGCAACCGGCTTCTCCATGAAGATATGTTTGTCAGCCTTGACCGCCGCGGCGAATTGCGCGGGGCGGAAGCCCGGAGGAGTGCAAAGGAGAACGATGTCCGCGCCCGCGGCAATGGCCTTCTGATAAGCGTCAAGGCCCACGAAGCGGCGGCTGGGCGGCACGTTAACCTTGTCGTGGAACTGGTTCTGAAGGTCCTGGACTGCGCGGTTGACCGGCTCGGCGAACGCATCCGCCACGGCGATGAGCCGGACGTTGCTGTGCGTGCGGTTCTCGAACGCATCGGCGACGGCGCCAGTGCCGCGCCCTCCGCAACCAACGAGTGCGATCTTGATCTCGTCGCTACCGGCGGCATGAGCGGTGTGACCAAGCTCCAGCGCGCCGGTCGAGACCGCGGCGGCCGAGCTCGCGACAAAGTCCCGTCGGGAAAGGCTGGACATCGAGGGCTGTCTCATGAGAGGGGTCCTGTTTGAGGAGGGAAGAGAAAGCATCCGGATGTTCCCGGACGAGGCAGGACGTCCGCGCTCCTTCCCTGGGCGCGTCTGCATCTTATCGTACCTGTGCCCGTCACTCCCAAGCAACGAAGATGGAAACCTGTAACCGGAATTCGAGACGCACCCTACCCGATCTACCCGATCGTGCGCAGGTCGGCCACTTCGCGGGCGAAGCCTTTGATGCAGTTGTCGGTCAGCACGATGTTCTTGGCCTTGGCCCCGATCCGGATGCCGATACGCGACATGGGCCGCGGGTCTCCCGGATCTCGTTCTTGGCCAGAGTCGCCTGCTCGGTCTGGCCGCGGACGTCGATGGCGATGCCGTCGGCGGGGCCGGTGTCGAGGATGCGATTGTTTTCGCAGCGGTTGCGGTGGGGGCCGAATTCCTGGGACTCGGTGCGGAAGAGGATGCCGACCTTGCCGCTGCGGACGATCGTGTTGTCGCGAACCAGGTTGTCGGTGTCGCGGTGGCCGATCGAGACGCCGGCAGATGCGGATGTCTTCGATGGTGTTGTGCTCGGCCAGGCCGAAGCGCACGCCCCAGCAGAAGAAGATGCCGATCTCGTTTCGACGCACTTGATTGTTGCGCATGATCGGCCGCTGCGAGCCCGAGCCTGGGTGCAAGCCCAGCCCGGCGTGGTCGTGGCTCTGGCAGTTCTCGACGAGCACGTCGTGGCAGATCTGCCAGCTCATGCCGTCGCCGTTGTTGTGGTGGGCGATCACGCCCCGGAAGGTCAGGCGGTTGCAGTCCTGGGCGAAGATGCAGCCGGCGTAGTTGCCGTCGAGGTTGTCGTTGTTGGCGCGGTTGCCATCGAGGGACAGGTTTTCGATCACGACGTCGGCGATGTTCTCGGCCGAGATCAAGGGAAAGAGTGTCGCGGCTGTGGGCTCGCCTTTTTCGAGCCAGAGATTCTCGCGCAGGGCCTTGTCGAGCTTGAAGCGGTTTCCCGAACGGGCCACGAGCGTCCGCTTGATGACGACCGGTCCACCGGTGTCCGGATCCTTGGCGCGAAGGCAGACGCCGTCACCGACCTGGAATCCCCGGGCGTCGGCGAGAGTCACTTCCTGGTCGTACCAGTCGGAGCTGGCCGCGAGCTTGGTCGAGATGGAAGGCTCCTTGACCAGGATCGATTCCGGGCCGCTGCCCAGCAGGCGAATGCGCGAGGGGAGATAGATGGCGTTGCGGAGTCGGAAGGTTCCCGGCAAGACCCGCACGGTGCCGCCACCGCGCTGGGCCACGTAATCGACGGCCGCCTGGAGGGCTTTTTCGCCCGCGCCCTGGAAGTCGCCCGCGCGCGGGCCCACGGAGACCGTGAGCAGTTCATTCCATGCCGGCTCGATGCGGTCGCCGGAGATGGCTCTCGGGTTCGTGATCGGAATGGGATGAGGATCGTCCGCTCCACCGGCGCGGCGCGGGCACGCTTCGCCAGGAGGGCCGAGGCACCGAGACCCAGCGTTCCAGTCAAGAAGCGACGACGGGACTTGAGATGAAGAAACGGTTCGGTCGTCATTGAGGCGTGTCCTTACCCAGGTGGCATTTCTTGTATTTCTTGCCGCTGCCGCACCAGCAAGGGTCATTGCGGCCGATCTTGGGCGTTGTGTTACGGATCGTCACGATCGGTTGAACCGGCCGAGTAGGGGCCTGCGGGCTCTCGCGCTCAAACGAGGGGTAACTGGAGCGGGCCGGGAACGCAAAGCGGTCTGGGGAACTCGGCTCGAGATCGACATCGGGCTTGTCTTTGGCCGCGTAAGACTGCCGGTAGTCGTCGAGCCAGTTCGGCTTCTCTTGCTGAACCAGACCACCTTTTGCGTACAGCTCTTCCACGTTCCGGCGGTTGATGATCTCCAGCGACACCAGATCTTCGTCGAAGGCTGCCTCGATCATCTCCACGGCCAGAGGGTCGGCCAGATCGGTGAGATGGGATATCAATAAGCCGATCTCGTCTGATGGGTACACCTCGTCTGGGTCACTGAGAATTGGCTCCGTCTCCGCGGCTTCGGGATTTTCGCGAAAGCGCTGGTTGAACGATCGGTACTGGATCATAGCCTGGTCGAGGATCTGGCGAACCGCCTCGCCCACGCTCGACCTCAGAACGATGTCGTCACCCGCTGCCGTGAGGGCGCTTCCGATCAGGTCGAGGCGATGGAAACCGCGAACCGACGGCTGCCGGATGAGGTCGAGCAGCTGCCCGAACCCCATCAGACCCGTAAGCAGCCAGGGTATCTCCCACATCTTCGCCGGTTTCTTCCTTGTAATATCGCCCCAGCTCGACGAGAAGAGGAAGTGCTTCGGGTGGGCGGATCATGCTGACGAGGCCAAGGCGCGTGACACAGCGGCGCCTCCTCGGGCCAGCCGCTGGGCCTGGTCTGGAGCACCTTTAGCAAGGGAGGCACGGCCGCCTCTCCGGCCGCGACGATCTGCTCCATGAGGGCCGGCTCCGGCCATTCGCCCGCCTCGACCATCCGGTTCAACAAGGGCACGAGCCTCACCTGCGGCACCGGCATCCTGCGTAGTCGCGCGTTCCGGCTTCATTTCGGGACCGACCTGGCTGGCGTCCTCGGGTCTCATAGCCTCGATATTCTCCTTCTGGCGTAATCTAGGATTCTACCGCGAGAGTTATCCACCCGGAAACCTTCCAAAATGCGGACCGAGCTTGCTCTCGATCGCCGACGTGCTCGATTCGGTGAAATCACCCCAGGGCACTTGATTGCCAAAACTCATAGTGTTTGAGTCAAGTTTCACGCGGGCACCTTTGTTCTCTCGTCCGCTCGGCCGTTTCAGAGTCCGATTGTTCGCCGGCGGAAACGACCTTGCGCGGGCTAGCACGCCAGTGGCCAAACGAGTCTACAACGAGCGATGCTTCTTCAGGGTGTTAACGGCCGAGTCAAGGAAATGAAGTTCACGAATCAAAGCCAACCGTGTCTCGACGTAAGACAAGTTCACATAGAGCTTTCTTGGCCGGAACGGCGCAAGATGGGCAAGAAATCAAAGCCAGTTTCTCATGCGTCGCTCACGATCCTCGCCGCAGTCGAAGGTCAGTCCGACACCACAGCCTCAGTGAACCCGCGATGTAACCGTCGGCTGAACGCGGGCATTGAAATCTGCAAAAACAAAGCCACCGCAAAAATCATAACAGAATGCAGCAAAAGACTTTATGTTTCCGGGGCAGGTACGGTGGGGCGAGGTCGAAGCCAAAAGCCACGTGACTTTCCTGTCGAGCATACGAACAGTATGAACCGGCGGAGCGAGTGCAAGCGGCGTTGGGTCTCAAACACCTGTGCGGATCAAGCACAGCTTACCGCGAGCGCGGAACCGGTGGGTTCTCGAGGATCCAGCGAGGTTAGTGTTTTTTCTGGGGCCTAACACTGAGGTGGATGCGTCTGATAAATTCCCAGAGTGTGGCCGGGGGATTCAGGGCATTGCCTTGCCACCAAGGTTGGTGAGGCTGCCGGTGACAAGTAGGAGTCTCAGCATGAATCGCGTCCGTGTCGCCGCGGCGTTGGCCTGTGGACTCTGCTGGATCCCGAGCGCTTCCGCGGATGATGAGCCCACGCGCTCACGGGAGTCTTTCAACAGTGGCTGGAGGTTCGCGCGGTTCGGACCCATGGCCGATGGATCGACGAGGCCCGAGCCGGGAGCCGAACGATTCGCCTACACGGCGACCGCCTCGACCGAAGAGCTGACCAAAGGGAATGTTGCTCAGAATGCGATAGACGGTGATCCGGAAACAAGGTGGTGCGCATCGGGCGGGGGCCTGGGCGAGTGGCTGATGCTCGACCTTGGATCTGCGCTGCCTGTCGAGGCGATCGAGGTGGAATGGGAGTTCCCCGAGCTCGATTACGCGTTCGTCGTCGAGTGGAGCAACGAGGGCCAGGCCTGGAACCGGCTGGCCGAGGGACAAGAGCCGCGGCCAGGCGAAGCGCATGCCCGTCGCGGCAAGCTCTCGCTTCTTGCGCATTCGCGCGACGGGGCTGCCGAATGACAAATGGGCCAGCATCCGGGAGATCCGCCTGCTCGACGGCGATGGGAAAGCTCATCAAGAACCGCCCGCTGCCCGGCGGCGCGACGCCGGCCACGGTCGAATTTGACGACTCAACCTGGCGTGCACTCAACGTCCCTCATGACTGGGGAGTCGAGGGGCCGTTCCGCGACGATCTGCCAGGCGACACGGGGAAGCTCCCTTGGAAGGGCATCGGCTGGTACCGCAAGCATTTCAATGTCCCGGCAAGCGACCGAGGAAAGCGGCTGTTCATTGATTTTGACGGCGCGATGGCCGACGCCAGCGTCTGGTTGAACGGCCAGTATGTCGGTACCTGGCCCTATGGTTATCAACCGTTTCGCCTCGAGCTCACGCCGTTCGTCAAGTTCGGCGCCGAAAATGTTCTGGCCGTCCGGCTCGACACGGCGCAATGGGGCTCGCGGTGGTATCCCGGCGCGGGGATCTATCGCAACGTATGGCTCGTGAAGACATCGCCGGTTCATGTCGGCCACTGGGGCGTTTATATTACCACTGCCGTCCCTCACCGATCGGGAGGGCAAAGTCAAGGTGGTGGTGACGCTCGACAACCAGGGTGGCGAGGAAGCCCAGACGTCGATCCAGACGGAGATCTTCGAGCTGGCTGCGGATGGTGTCGCCGGGAAGGAAAGTGGCGGCTTCGGCCTGGGTCACGCAACCGACCGCCGCCGGTAAATCGTCGCAGGTCGAGCTCGACGCTGAGCGTGCCCAAACCCAAGCTGTGGGACCTGGACACACCGAACCGCTACCTGGCGCGAACCAGCGTTCGAGCGGGCGACAAATTGGTCGACGTTTACGATCAGCCGTTTGGCTTCCGCACCATCGAGTTCACGCCCGCGCGACGGCTTCAAGCTCAACGGCCAGCCGCGTGCCAGTTCAGGGAACGTGCAACCACCACGATCTCGGCCCGCTCGGTGCAGCGTTTAACTTACGGCGCCTCGAGCGGCAGCTTGAAATCCTCAAGGAGATGGGCTGCAACGCGCTCCGGACGTCGCACAATCCGCCCGCGCCCGAGCTGCTGGATCTGGCCGATCGCATGGGCTTCCTGGTGATGGTCGAGTCGTTCGACTGCTGGAGGCGGGGCAAGACGGCCGGCGATTACAGCCGGCTCTTCGACGCCTGGCACGCCCGGGACTTGCAGGCCATGGTCCGGCGAGAACGGAATCACCCCAGCGTGATCATGTGGAGCATCGGCAACGAGATCCACGAGCAGAACGGGCCGGGTCTGGCGAAAACGCTCCGCGACATCGTCCATGCCGAAGACCCCACCCGGCCCGTCACCGCGGGCTGCAACAATCCCTCGGCCGGCACGAACGGGTTTCAAACCGCGGTCGATGTTTTCGGGCTCAACTATCACCCAAGAGATTTCAAGCGGCTTCTTGACCATCCCGGCAACGAGCAAAAGCCCATGCATACGGCGGAATCGTCGTCGTGCGTGAGTTCGCGGGGCGAGTACTTCTTCCCGGTCAAGCGCGGCAAGGCCTCGCGAGGTGGATTACCAGGTTTCGTCCTACGATGTCGATGCCCCGCCCTGGGCGCAGCCGCCCGACGAGGTGTTCGAGGCGCTCGACCGCAACCCGGCGTTCTTCGGCGAGTTCGTCTGGACCGGCTTCGATTACCTGGGCGAGCCCACGCCCTACAATAACGACACCACGAACCTGCTCAACTTCTCCGATCCCGACAAACGGGCCGCGATGAAGACGCAGCTCGACGCGCTGGGGAAGCTGAAGGTCCCCTCGGCCAGCAGCTACTTCGGCATCGTCGACCTCTGCGGCTTCAAGAAGGACCGCTTCTACATCTACCAGGCCCGCTGGCGGCCCGACTTGCCCATGGCGCACATCCTGCCGCACTGGAACTGGCCCGAGCGCGTCGGGCAGGTCACGCCGGTGCACCTTTACACCTCGGGCGACGAGGCCGAGCTGTTCCTGAACGGCAAGTCGCTGGGCCGCAAGAAGCGAGGCCCGTACGAGTATCGCCTGCGCTGGGATGACGTGGTCTACGAGCCCGGCGAACTCGAGGCGGTCGCTTATCGTGAGGGCAAGGAATGGGCCAGAGATCGCGTCAAGACGACCGGTCCGCCGGCCCAGCTTTTGCTGAGTGCGGATCGGCCGAGCATCCGGGCCGACGGGCTGGATCTTGCTTTCGTGACCGTTGCGGTCGCCGACGAGGCGGCCGACACGGTTCCGCGCAGCGACAACCTGGTGGAGTTCGAGATCGAGCGGCCCGGGCGAGATCGTCGCGGTGGGCAATGGAAACGCCGCGAGCCATGAGCCGTTTCAGGCCCGGAAGCGAAGGGCCTACAACGGGTTGTGCCAGGTGATCGTCAAAGCCCGAGCCGGACAGACCGGGCCGATCGCGCTGAGGGCCAGCTCGTCCGGCCTGAAAAGTGCAGAGATCACCATAACCTCTCGGTAGCGAGCCGACGGAGGAATGTCATGGCGGAGGCGGTCGGCTTCTACACCGACACGACGGTTTGCATTGGCTGCAAGGCCTGCGAGGTGGCCTGCCACCAGTGGAACGCCCTGCCTGCTCGCAACGGCGGCGACGTACCGCTCTCCGGGCTCAGCTACGACAATACGGTGTCGCTCTCGGACGTTCGACTGGCGGCACGTCAAGTTCATCGAGCAGTTCAGCCCCGACCGATCACAGGGACGCTGGCTGATGATGTCTGACGTGTGCAAGCACTGCGTGAACGCGCCCTGTCTCGAGGTTTGCCCGACCGGGTCGATCGTCCGCACCGAGTTTGACACCGTGTACATCCAGGAACCCGTTTGCAACGGCTGTCGAGACTGCATCACGGCCTGCCCGTTCGGCGTGATCCACGTGAGCGCGGAGAAGCACATCGCGCAGAAGTGCACGTTCTGCTATGACCGCCTTCAGAACGGCCTGGTTCCGGCCTGTGCGCAGGCATGCCCGACGAGATCGATCCAGTTCGGGCCGATCGCCGAGCTCAAGCAGCGAGCCGAGGAGCGGGTCACGCAGTTGCACGGGCAGGGGGCGCGCGAGGCCTATCTTTACGGGGCGGACACCAAGATTCTGGGTGGTCTGAATGCCTTTTATCTCTTGATGGACCCGCCCGAGACGTACGGCTTGCCGACCGAGGTGCAAGTGCAGGTGCCCAGTCGATCGGTGTGGCCGGCCTCGTTCAAGGCCGTCGTTGTGTCGCTGGTGATCGCGCTGGGCTCGTTCGTGTCGTTCAGCCGCCGCCGAGACGCGGTGGCCGCGACGGAAAAACGCGGGAAGGGTCCCGAATGAACGAGCAGATCAATCGCTGGGTCGCCGACCCGGGCTGGCACAGCCTGATCGTCTGGTATTTCTTTCTGGGCGGGATCGCGGCCGGCGCCTACGTGATGGCTGCCCTGGCCGACCTGTTCGGCGACGCCGAAGATCGGCGCGGCGTGCGCGTGGGGTATTATCTCGCCTTCCCGCTGGTGTGCGTGTGCGGGATCTTGCTGATCATTGACCTGGGCCGGCCGGAACGGTTCTGGCACATGATGATCAAGTCGAACACAGGCTGGCCGATGTTCAAGTGGTGGTCGCCGATGTCGGCCGGCTCGTGGGCCCTCTCGGCCTTCGGCATGTTCAGCTTCGCCTCCTTCGTGGGCGTGCTGGCCGAGGACGGCTGGCTCGGTCTGAAGCGGTTCTCGCCTCTGGCCGCGCGGTTGCGGACTGGCTGGACCGGGCGTCTGTTCGCGCTCGGCGCCTCGCTCGCGGCGTTCTTCGTGGGATCTTACACAGGAGTCTTGTTGCAGGCGAGCAATCAGCCGATCTGGTCAAACACCACGTGGATGGGAGCGCTGTTTCTGGCGTCGTCGGCGTCAACGGGAATCGCCATGATGGTCATCCTGGACCACGGGCTTCGGCTCGGTGTGCGGGAGAGCGTGATCGACAACCTCGAGCGGCTTGACTCGTGGGCGATCGTGCTGGAGCTCTTCATGGTGGCGCCATGGCGATCTCGCTGGGGCCGCTGGCTCGGCCTGCGTTTGGAAACTGGCCTGGCTCGCTTGATTCTCTGGTTCGTCGTGCCGGTTGGGCTGGTGCTGCCGCTGGTCGTCAAGCGCTGGAAGGGAGCCGGTGGTGCAGTTGCGGCGTCGGTGCTCGTATTGATCGGCGGCTACGCGCTGCGAGCCTCGGTTGTCGGTATGCCGCTGCCCCTCCTGGCGTGGCACCAATGATGGACACGACACAAGACATCTCGGATTGCCCCGCGAACCGGCAGCCGGCAGATCGCCGCTGGATTCGGGTCGTGGCATTGCTTGGCCTGACCGTCTTGCCCATCGCCGGCTGCGCCAGCCCCGAGGACGGCCGCCCCCGAGGCGGAGGCCCGGGCGCCGACGGCGGCAATTATCGCGGCAAGCCGATCCACGCTCCGAGTAAAATTGACAGCACCAAGCCACTGCCGAACCCGTTTCCTCTCGCCTCGGATGCGCCGTGAACTGGACTCGCTTCTGGAAGACAGGATCTGGCTCCGATCCTTTCTCCGTCGAGGAGGGCGACTTGCCCGCCGATCTGCGCCTCGCGCTCGAGGAGCTTGGCCGGCTGGTACAGGGCAAGCCGGAGCTGGCGATTCCCGGCGAGACACTTGCGCGCATGTTGCGGGGCGCCTTCGCCGCACGCGGATCAGTACGAGCCTTCTCTCGAGCCTGGCGAGTCGCAGACGGACTTCCTGCTCGACAGAATTCGGGAGGGCTGGCGAGAAGGCGTGCCGGCCGTCCGGGTGGTCGCTCCGGCGCTCGATCCAGCTCGGCTGGCGAGCCGGGCGAAGGCGGTCGCAAAATCGTCCAGTGCGGAATCCGCCGCGGCGCGAGGTTTTTGTGAATGGATCGTGAAAAACCCATGTCAATTGACTGGCTGGGCCCGGACCATGCTGCTGGACGGTGAAGCCGCACTCGAAGCCTTGGTCCCACAGCCGGCGGTCGAGCCAACCTTTGCGTCATCGGTGCTCCGCCTCATCTTGCTGGCCGAGCTTGGAGATTGGTCAGGACGGATCGTGGCGCGTCTTGACGAGGCAAGCTGGCCGAGGGGTGATTGCCCGGTCTGCGGAGCCTGGCCCGCACTTGCGGAATCTCGCGGGCTCGAGCAGCGGCGCTTCCTGCGCTGCGATTGCTGCGGCGCCGACTGGCCGGGCAACCGGCTGCGATGCACTTACTGTGGTGATGCCGACCATCGCTCTTTACGCACTCTCTTTGCAGAGGGAGAACAGAACCGCTACCGACTGGCTGTCTGCGACAGATGCGGCGGCCGGCTCAAGGTGATCGCCACCCTCAAGCCGTTATCCCCTCCGGGTTTGCTTGTGGCCCAGCTCGCCATGGTCCATCTCGACTGGATTGACGCTGGGGAAGGTGAGCGAGCCAGGCCGTAGCAGGGCGTTTGGCGGGCGATCTCTATGAACCGGGCCGAACCAAATGGGATCTTTCTTGCTTGAGTCGACGGTCGAGTGAGTTAGAATCCAGAAAGAAGTCCCCCGAAGACGACAGGGCCTCGGAATTGCCCGAGCGACGGACGGCTCGGGTTGAGGGCAGGTTGGCGGTTCGCATCACCTCGGCTCGGAGGGTTCCCACATGCTGAACTTCACGACCAGCGAGGTGAATGGCGTTTTGATCATCGTCTTTGAACCGACCGACGAGAAGACCTACGACTGGCAATCAACCCAGCGCGAGTGGCTGTACAAGTTGATCGAAACGCGGGAAGACGCGAGATTCGCCATCGATCTCAGTGAGGTGAACTACCTGGCAAGCTCAGAGATCGGGTTTCTGGTCACGATCAAGCGTCGGATTGACCGCCGCAAGGGAAAGGTCGTGTTCTTCGGCATCAGCGCCTATCTGCTCGAGATCTTCCAGACCATGAACCTGCACAAGGTTCTGGAGATCGTTGACAGCCGCGCCGAGCGCTGGCAAGGCTCAAGGTCTGAGCGAGTCATTTTGCCGGCGACCAAGGCTAGCCGTTCCCGGGTACGCCACGATTGCATGAAACCGCCCGAAGGCTCCAGATCAGGATTAACGAGCGGTGCGGCTTCTGGTATGTTGCTCGACCGTCTCCAAGGCGGGATCGGGACGGATTGCCGCTTCACGGTGGTCGCGAGGGAAGGAACCCCGGATCATGGCGCAGTTGCCACGGATATCCGTTGTGATCCCGGCGCTCAACGAGGCCGCATGCCTTGCCAGGCTGCATCAAGAGCTCGTCTCGGTCTGCGACTCGCTTCCCTATGATTTTGAATTCATCTTCGTGGATGACGGCAGCACCGACGCCAGCGAGCAGGTTCTGGCTCAGCTTCACCGGGCCGACGCGCGGGTTCATTATTTGCTGCTGTCGCGCAACTTCGGTCATCAGTCGGCCTTGAGTGCCGGGCTGGCTCATGCATGGGGCGAGGCGGTGATCATGATGGACGGAGACCTTCAGCACCCGCCGCAGCTCATCCCCACGCTGCTGGACCGCTGGCGAGCCGGGTTCGACATCGTCAACACGGTTCGCCTCGAAACCGAGGAGATCACGACGTCGAAGCGGCTCTTATCCGGCTGGTTCTACCGAGCTTTCAATGCCGTTTCGAGCGTGCGGATCGAGCCGGGCAACGCCGATTTCCGGCTGGTGTCGAAGGCAGTCGCCGATGCGCTCAACGAGCTTCCCGAGCGCCATCGCTTCCTTCGAGGACTGATTCCCTGGCTCGGCTTTCCTCAAACGTGGGTCGAGTTCAAGGCACCCGCGCGATGGGCGGGGCGATCGAAATACACGCTCAGGCGAAACATCCGGCTCGCGCTTGAAGGGATCACCGCCTTCAGTTTTTATCCGTTACGCACGGCCGCGGCGATTGGCGGCCTGACCATGATTTCAAGCCTGGCGGTGGGCCTGATTTCGCTCACGCTCTACGGGCTGGGAGCCGGTTCAGCCGCGGGATGGACCGCCTTGGCCTCCTGCGCCGGGTTCGTGGTCGGCGGCCAGTTTCTCGCGCTCGGTGTCCTGGGCGAATACGTCGGGCGGATTCTCGAACAGGTCAAAGGCAGGCCGCTCTATATCGTCCGTGGCTCGGTGGGCTTCAGCTTCGCCAAGCCGCGGTTCAGAGCCGTTCCGACCCCGCACTTGGCTTCCCTTAGCAACAGGTCTGCCACCGGGCAGATGCCGGCTGTCGCAGCAGACGAACGAATGCCTTGAGGGCGCGGCGGCCTCTCTGGTGAGCCCTTTGAGCTTGTGAACGAGGCCATGATGCATCGCCGCGCAGCCGACGGTAACCCAGCGGAAGAGCCAACGATACATAAGGCCGGAGACACCGGGCAGGGACGCTCGTCCTGATCGTCCTGCCTTTCTTGCTTGTCGCGGGGGGCTATCACAGGCCCATGCTGCTTGGCTCGCGGGAGTGGCCCATCTCGGGAGACGCTTGCTTTTACACCTATCAGCTTTCACGCATCGGCGAGCTGGGCGGGCAGTGGTGGAAGCTCGGCCATGACGAGATGGTAGGCGCTCCCTTCCAGCCGGAATTCGGCAAGCATCCCGGCGTCTACGAAGGTGTTGACCTGCTCATGGCCTCGACGCTCACCAGCCGGTGGCTCGATCCGGTGGTGAACTATCATCTCATGATGATGGTTGTCCTCGTCGTGAACGGCTGGGTGGTTGGCTGGCTGGTGCGCCGGTTGACTGGCTCGTGGACGTGGGCGGTGCTTGGCGTGATTCTCGTGAGCTGGAACTATTCCACGGCCTTCCGGCTTCAGGGCCATGCCCACTTGTTCAAATATGGTTGGACGGTGCTGGCCGTGACGGCGTTCTCTCGCTATCTGGACCAGCCCACGCGCCGGCGCGGCTTGATGCTGGGGCTGGCGATGGCCCTTGTCCTCCAGGGCTCATTTTACCTGGGTTCGTTCCTGGCCATGGCCTGCGGCGTCTGGTGGCTGGGCTGCCTTGTCTCAGGCCGCCTCAGTCGTTGCCACGCTCAGGCAACGGCCGTGGCCATTGCGAGCTTCGCGCTGCCGAGCCTGGTGCTGACGTTTCCTGTCTGGGCGTATAGTGGCTCCAAACTGCTGGCCGATTCTTATGGCGGGCACGGCCGCATCGACGCCTGGAAGAACAGCGCCGAGCTGTGGCAATACTTCCTCTCGCCGGCCTCAGGCACGGCCGCCTCTTACGTGAGCGAATTCCGCGAGCGATTTCACACCGATCGAAGCATGCTGGAAGGCTGGCATTATCCGGGCTGGACGGTCTTGCTGGCCCTGGGCGCGTACCTGGTGGTCCGGTCGCGAGGGCGACATTTACCGGTCAGCGATGCTCGACTGCTCGACCGGTTCGTGGGGATTTCCGGGCTCCTCGTTCTGCTCAGCCTCTCGGGAGGTCCGTCGTTTTTCCTGGTCTCCGGAATCGGCTGCTTCCGGGCCTATGGCCGCGCCGGCTTGCTGGCGCTGGCCCTCTGGTGCGTCGCCGCGCCGGTGGCTCTTCATGGGTTGTTTCAGTCGTTCCGCTCTGGCCGGCGACGTCGCCTGGCCTTTCTCGGTCTGCTGTCGCTCAGCCTGTTCGAGGGATATCAGGCGACTGTCTGGTTTCCCTCCGAACGTCGGATGGAGATCCCCGCCTGGGTTGATTGGCTGGCCGCGCAACCTGCCGATGTCCGCCTTGCCGCCTTTTCCCCGGCCCGCGAGCGGCCGGTGGACTGGTGGGGCTACGACTCGCTCTTCTTCAAAACCAGGCATCGCCATACGAGCCTTAACGGGTCCGACTCGTTGCTCCTGGCAGCCGACCTCAAGCTCCTGGGGGCGACCTATGAGCGGATGACCCCGGCCGGCCTGCGATTCGTTGTCTCGCTCGGGTATGACAACCTCGCCTTTCACCGGGAATACCTGGAGACGAATCCGTGGATTCGTTCGTCACCGTGGCTGGACCGAATCGACACGTGCGGACCTTGGGTCTTCTACAGGGCGAACCAGCAGATCGAGCGTCTGCCTGGCGCTTCGCTCGAAGATGTCATTGCGTACTGGCCGGAACAGAACAAGCGCATCGAAGTCCCCGCCGATAGCTGGATCACCGGCCGTTTCGAGCTCCCGGGCGATGTTGTGGTCGGTGTATCGCCGCCGGTCTGGCTGGTCTGGACTGATGAGCGCGGTCGGAGGATCGGCGATCCGGCACGGGCGTGCTATCAGCACGTCTTCGGCCCCGGAATTCCGGCCTTTTGCGTCAAGACTCCCGTGGCCGAGGGCGATTACCGGCTCGTGTTTCTCGACGACCAGCGCCGAGAGGTCCATTCGCGTGCGTATCGCGTACGCGGTGATCTGAACACGATCGTGACGCAGACTCACTTCGGGGAAGGATGTCGATGCCGGCGAGCTAGTAACGGCAACCGTGAATCCGAATGGCAACACGCCCACCCTGATCCTTCAAAACAAGAGTCCCTTTTATCTCCAGGCCAACACGAGCCGCGACCAGGTTTATCTGAGATCGGCGAGGTGCCATGCGGGATCGTTACGTACCTCCGCCGGCTCGCTCGTCTTGCGGGTCAGTCATGCGTTGAAGCCGGCAGAGGGAGGAAGGGATCAGTCTCTGATTCTCTTGCCCTGTGATTTGCCGCCGGGCGGCCGGATCGAGCTGAGGTTACCCGGGTTGTTGAACCCAACAGATGACATGACACGCGCCCTTCAATGGAAACCCCACTTCCTCCGTCCGGGCGAGCAGACTGGCGCCGGCTCTGAGCCGGCCGTTGAGATCGTGCAAGGCAACCCGGCCAGCAGGCGCTGAAGGAGCGTCCGGGACTTGAAGCCAATGCAAGAGGCTTGGCGCCCATGGTCCTGTGCCGTGCACTCAAACCATTGTTGAACATGTTGTTGCGACGATCGAATAACACGTTACGCATGTCAACGGTGGGTTTGTTTTGGTCCTTTTTTCTCCGTCGGGTTGACCCCTTCGCCTGTGGACGAGAGTAGCTCAGACGAAGCTCGACCCGGGCGGCGGTCGACATCGTCCGCGGAATTGCCCCATTCCGGTGTCTACGCACAACTGCCTCATTCGCCGCGGCAGGGCGATCGCTCAAAATCAATCCATTCGATGCTCTCGTTTTCATTGACGCGACCACCCGGCCGCGGCGACGGCCGATCAAGGCGCGCCGCCTTTCCGAAGCCGAATTGTCAAAGAACCCGAGGCGACACTCCTCCGCCATAAGCATGCGCCACATCCTCTTCGGATAACGTGCTCGAGGACCTTTTCCGAAGCCACTCGTTCGGCGAACCCGGAAAACGGACTCGCCCGGGGAGCCGACCCCGAATGATCTCGTGATTACACTCTACGATCTGGCTAATAAACTGGAACCGAGAACGGTGATCTGGTAGGTTTCCGGCCGACCGGGGAAAGGCAGGAGGAGCGATGAGACGATTCGTGTGTATGTGGTCCTTCCTGATGGTAGGGATCGGCGTGGCAACATCGACGATTGCGTCCGAAGCCCCGGGGGTGAGGCCGGTCCCCATCCCGTTGAATCATGTGAAGATCGAAGACGCGTTCTGGTCTCCAAAGTTCAAGACCTGGCGGACGGTGACTATCAAGGACTGCCTCGACAAGTTTGAGAAGGACGGCGCGTTTCGGAACTTCGACCACGTCGCCCGCGGCGAACTCGATGCCCCTCACGGCGGCCCGCCGTGGTACGACGGGCTGGTCTACGAACTGATCCGCGGCGCGGCCGACTTGTTGGCGCAAGAACCCGACCCCGCGCTCGAGGCGCGGATCGACCAGCCGCGGCGGGTCGGGGTCGCGAGCGTCTACTGGTGGGCCGACGGACGTCTCGGCCGCCACTGCATTGCGCCGACGAGCCGGCGGCTGGTCTTCCGCAAGCCGGACGGGACGTGGGAGCCCGTCCGGCGCGGAACGAATTCGGTACGAAGCTGGATACGTTCAATACGGTCCAGTTCGACCCCGTCGAGACGACAGCGCTTCGCATCGAGGCGAAGCTCCGGCCGAACCTGTCGGCGGGAATCCTCCAGTGGCAAGTGTTCCCGGCGCCATTTACGCCGAGGCCAGATCCGCGCTGATCTCCCGTCTCGATGCTGGCCGTCCACACGACCTGCTCGAAGTGCATGACGCCGAACACCAAGCGAAACAGAGCCGAAACGTCCTGAACCGGGAATCCTTCGGTCCGAGCTGAAGGGCTTTTCTGCTTCAAATCCTCAATTCCGGCATCGTCTCTCTGCGGCGTGCCCAGTTCAAAAACTTGCCGCCTTGGCCAGGGTATTCTTCGGTCAACGCTGCTACTGCTTGCCGCAGTTGGGCGTTTGGCGGTTCAAACGGTGATTGACGAGCCTCTGGCCGGCCGCTTATTGTCAGCGCAATCTGGTAGGAGAATCACAAGTTATATGCCACGTGCGGCAAGTACGGGCATCAGCAGTGAAGCGAGGAAAGGAAGGATATGACGCTTAAACGGATGGACAACGTCCTCATCGTTGTCGACGATCTCGAAGCCGCCAAGGCGTTCTTCATCGAACTGGGCCTCAAGCTTGAGGGCGAGACGACAGTCGAAGGGCCTTTGGTCGGCAGACTTATCGGGCTCAAGGATGTCCGGGCCACCCTCGCGATGATGCGGACTCCCGATGGGCAGGGCATTGAGCTGGACAAGTTCCACACGCCCAACGCGATCAGGTTTGGGCCCGTGGACGCGCCGGTGAACACGCTGGGCATCCGTCGCATCATGTTCGCCGTCGATGACATCGACGCTGTCGTTGCGCGATGCGCGCCGACGGGGCCGAACTCATTGGCGAAATGCAGTACGAGGACACGTACCGGCTAGCCTACATCCGCGGGCCTGAGGGCATCATTGTCGCGCTTGCCGAGCAGCTCGGCTAATGCGTGCCTGGCGTATCACTATGCGCTGCAGCGAACCGGGCCATCGCGTCACTGTTGCAATCGGAGCATCTCGCGGGCCGGGTCGCCGAGCTTGGGTCGTTACGGCTGGCAGGCATTTGATTCCTGGGCAAGCCTTCGACGCATTTCAACGTCCCAGGCCCACACACCGGCGATAAAAAGTTCTAACGGCGTCCAGTCGCCCCGAGTGTTTCGCTATTACCCCGGCACGTAACATACGCACAGAAGAGCGCGGGCCCCAAGGCCGTTTCCTGCATCGAAGGGGTGGTTGTACGTGCGAACGGGGAGTTCAACCACAGAGGGCACAGAGACCACGGAGAAGGAGAAATCAGAGAGAATTCAGGGCAATAAATTCAATGTTTCTTGATGCGTTCTCTGGATTTTCTCCGTGGTCTCTGTGCTCTCTGTGGTTAAGTCTTGGGGCGTGAATCAAGTGAGATGCTTGGCTGCCGAAGTAATAACTCTAATCCCGCCACTGGTTGCGGAAGCGACTGGCGACGGGATTTGAACTTTTGAGGGGGCAACGGCGGATTCCTCTGGCGACACGAATCGAGGAATTGACTCCTTTGCCAGTTTTTTGAGAAATTTCGTTACGGGTGTCGATTTCGTCCTGGCCCGTTCCACTATAGAAAGAATCGTCGTCCCGGGATCGCAGCTGCGGACACAGCCGGCCGGGTCGGCATCCGACTAAAGAGGGGATAATCGTCATGGCACTTTTCCTTCGGGCGTTGTTGACAAGCGTCGCCCTTTTAAACCTGGTACCGTCGGCGTGGGCTCAGGAACCGCCGAAGCCGGGAAAGGAACATGACCATTTAGAGCGACTGGTGGGCACCTGGGATGCAGAGACGGAAAGCGGCAACGGGACGATGACCTACAAGATGGGTCTGGGTGGGCTGTGGCTGATTGGAGACTTCGAAGGCGAATTCGGCGGCATGAAGTTCCAGGGCAAGTGCCTGGATACTTACGACTCGGCGACGAAGAAGTACCGGAGCATTTGGGTGGACTCCTTCTCCACAGCGCCCAGGATCATGGAAGGCAACTTGGACAAAGACAATAAAGTCATGACCATGACAGGAGAAGGCCCCTGGCAACAAGGCAAGACGGCCAAGTTCAAGTCGATCACAGAGATCAAAGACGCCGATACCGTGAACTTCAGCCTGTTCATGGTGGACAAGGACGGCAAGGAACAGCCGATGGTAAAGATCACGTATAAGCGGAAAAAGTGAGACCGCGCGACGGCGTTCCTCTTTCCCCGGTGTTCAAGGGAGACTGGTGGTCGTGGCGCACCCTCTGCAGCAGAAATCCAATCCCAAGGAGCCATCATGAGCGTGAAGAAAGAACCCTCTGGACGCCGTTCCGTCCAGGTTGAAGTCGAGGTCCCCGGCAGCACCCAGTCTGCGGCGGCGCGACGATCGGCAGAAGCCCAGTTGCGTACGCTTATCGCCAAGTTCGCGCCCGCGCATCTACGGCTCATAGGCGCAATGCGACGGTGGCTGCGAAAGCGCCTGCCCACCGCCCATGAGGTGGTGTATGAATATCGCGACTGCTTCGTCATCAGCTATTCACCGAACGAGCGCGGGTACGAGGGCGTTCTTGCAATCCGCGCGAGCGCGAACGGCGTTAGGCTGTACTTCAATCGTGGTAAGGAATTGCCGGATCCTGCGAAATTGTTGCAGGGGTCCGGCAACCAGACGCGCTGGATTCACGTGGAGGGCGCGTCCACGCTCGCTCGTCCGGAGGTCGCGCGCCTGATCGACGAGGCCATCGCTCGCAATCGCGTGCCGTTCGCGCGCGCCGGCCGCGGGTCGGTGGTCATTCGTTCGGCATCGGCCAAGCAGCGTCGGCGGCGTCGCCCCGGCTGAACCATGATGGATTGGAGGTCCGGCTTCGCGGACTCCAATCCATCATGGTTAGCCGGTGGGCTGCTCAGGGCCAAAGAGGCGGCTACGGGTCTCATCACTCCTGCGTCAGCCAGCTTACCATGCGCTTCGTCACCAGGCCCGCGGCGTCGAGGTGGACCCAGTGGCCCGCCTTCGGCACCGTCACCAGCGTCAGGTCCTTTTCCAGATAGCGCCAGGTGTCGTTGAGCGTTTCCGGCATCAAGAACATGTCGTCCAGGCCGTGTATCATCAAAACTGGGCACTTCACCGGCGGGTAGGTCTCCTCCTTGTACGGCGGCCGAGGATAGTTTGCCTTGTAGTAGTTGACGATCCCCTCGATCGAAGTACGTCTGAGCGCTTCGAGGTATTTCGGTTGATCGTCCTTGAACCCGCTGGCGTACAACTCGGGCGTCAACACGTAGGTCATCGCCGTCGTGGATCAAGGTCCGGCCGCCCGGTGGCAATTGCTGCAATTGCCGCGCGTACTCGCTGGCCTTTTGTTGCTGGGGATTGTTCGCCAGCTCGCGCTCGATGCACCCGGGGTGGGGCAGGTTCAGGATGACGAGCCGATCGGTCTTGTCGGGATGGGCCATCGCGTAGAGCCAGCTGATCCAACCGCCCGAGTCGTGGCCGATGAGCGTCGCCTTCTGTTGCCCGAAGTGGTTGACGACGGCATCGACATCGCCGACAAGCTTGTCGAGTGTGTAGTTCTCCACCCCCTCGGGTTGATCGCTCAGGTTGTAGCCGCGCTGATCGATGGCCACGACCTGGAAATGCTTGGCGAGCGCCGGGATCTGGTGCGCGCCAGGCGTACCAGAATTCGGGGATGCCGTGGATGAGGACGACGAGCGGACCGGCGCCCTTGGTGACGTAGTGAATCTTGACCCCGCCGGAATCGGCAAAGCCGTCCTCGCCCAGATTCGCAAGGTCGAACGCGAACGCCATGACAAACCTCCAAGCCACCGACAGGTATTCGACGGCCAAAGTGCGGTAAAACATCACCGCATTTTGGCGGTCGAGTTTGGAACAGTCGATTCTGAATCGGCGGACTGCGGAACAAGTTGCAACGGGTCACGGGTCAAAATCCATTGCTACACCGCACCCTAGTCCGTCCTTCACAGCAGTTGCCATCGCAGCGATCATACCGAGACAAACGCCGAGGAACGCCGCCCGGGAGTTCGCAGTCCGCTCGATCGCTAAGATCGCCATCTCGGACGACTCATTGCGCGCGTTCGATCCGACCACACCGAAGTCGATTGATCCGAGGTGCCTTCGGTCGGCCGACACCGAAGGCGATTGATCCCAGATCGTTCCGCGCGACCGCAGCCCCGGGGCCCCTCGGCCCCCTTGCCGCAGCCCCGCGAGGATTATATTATTGTTTAACATCCGTCGGACACCGTATGGCGGCCCGGGAAGTCAGCCGACCGAAGCCGGTCCGACCTCGATGGGGGAGGGATCGATCATGCTGACCTTGTGGGGACCGGGCGGGGACAGTCGGTACTGCGACGGTCGGACGCGGCGGGAGTTTCTCAAGCTCGGCGGGCTAGCCATGGGGGGCTGAGCCTCCCCGAGTTGCTCCGGGCCGAGGCTCGCGGCGCGAGTCCCACCCGGTCCAATGTCGCCGGCACATCCCACAAGTCGGTGATCATGATCTACCTGACAGGCGGCCCGCCGCACCAGGATACGTTCGACCTGAAGCCCGACGCTCCCGACGGCATCCGTGGCGAGTACAAGCCCATCGCCACGAGGCTCCCCGGTGTCCACATCTGCGAGCACCTGCCGCGGATCGCGGGGCTGATGGACAAGGTGGCGGTGATCCGCTCGATCGTCGGCCTGCGCGACGAGCACTCCAGTTCGCAGAGCGTTACCGGCTTCCCCAGGGCCCAGGCCCAGCGCGAGGGGCGGCCCAACTTCGGCTCGATCATCGGACGACTCCAGGGCGTGGTCGACCCCGTCGTGCCGACCTGCTTCGACCTGTCCCCGCGCATGCAGCACATGCCGTACAATATCCCCGGGCCCGGCTTGCTCGGCGCAGCGTACCGGCCGGCCCGGATGGACCCCGAGGAGCTGGCGCTGCTGAGCCCCCGGGCGGATGTCCCCCCACCGCGGTTCGACCGCCGCAAGGCCCTGCTCGGCCAGTTCGACCGCTTCCGACGCCGCGTCGACAACGCCGAGGTCGACGGCATGGACACCATCTACCGCCGCGCCTTCGACATCTTGACGTCCGACAAGGTCGCCAAGGCGCTGGACCTCTCCCGCGAGGACCCTCGCCTGCGTGATCGCTACGGCATCGGCTCGCCAGTGCCGGTGGACGACGCGGGCCCGAGGTGTAACGACCAGTTCCTGATCGCGCGGCGCCTCGTCGAGGCCGGAGCCCGGTGCGTCACGATCGCGTTCGGCTCCTGGGACATGCACGGGGGCAACTTCGAGCGGCTTCGCGTGCAACTGCCCCTGTTCGATCAGGGGGTCTCGGCGCTGGTGGAGGATCTCCACAATCGCGGCCTCGACCGCGACGTGACCGTGGTGGCCTGGGGCGAGTTCGGCCGCACGCCCAAGATCAACAAGGACGCGGGCCGCGACCATTGGTCCCGGGTGAGCATGGCCCTGCTCTTCGGGGGCGGGATGAGGGTCGGCCAGGTGATCGGCTCGACGGACAAGCTCGGTGGGTCGGCTGCCAGCCGGCCAGTGCATTACCAGGATGTGCTGGCGACAGTCTACCACAACCTGGGGATCGACCCGCACGCCTTCATCCCGGACAAGGCCGATCGGCCGATCTCCATCCTACCGCCCACCGCGGAGCCCATCCGGGAGCTCGTCGCATAGAGTCCGGGGATCGGCGGACTCGACCGCGTCGGCGGAGCCGACTGGCGGTTTGAAGAGGTGCCGGTCTGGCTCGAGCGAGCCCATCATGAGCCTGATCCGGGCAGCCCAGTGGGCCGGCGAGGGTGCTCGTCGGCGGATCGAGTCCGCCGGATCAGAGTTCGTGACGTCCCGCGACACTCTCTCGACAACGGCCCTCCTCCGGGCCACCATGGAGCGGCCCGAATCCTTGGTGGCCGGCCAACTCCCGGCCACGGGCGCCACGGAGGGGAACTCGTGGCGCCGGGCCGTCGGCTGTCGGTCGGCGAGCCCGGGCTTCAATGGTCCGACGCCAGCGGGTCGGCCAGCGGCGCGGCCGGGCGGGGTCGGAGGTCGAGGTCGAGCCCGGCTCTGCGTCGGGGAGCCAGGTCGCGGGCTTGCGGGCGGGGCGCGGGAAGGGTTGCTCGGCGGGCAACGGGTCGTCGATCCGGCCGAGGCAGCGGTTGAACGTCTTCAGCGTCGCCAGCAGCAAGCCGAACGCGACCAGGCCGTAAGCGACGATCCAGAAGACGAGCCAGGCGGCCTGCTTCCCGATCTCGTGCCCCGGCCCGGCCGTGCCGCCGAACATGGCGCTGGAGAAGCCGACGCCCCAGAACGGGCTGGCCGCGGCGAAGCCGTCACCGGCCCCGCTGGGGCCTTTGCCGAAGAGGATCATCCCGACGGGGACGGCCGCGATCAGCACGACGACGTAGAGCCCGGCGGTCAGGCCGATGGCCCGGCCCATCCGGGGCAGCCAGGTGGCCAGGGCCAGGCCGAGGCTCGTGATCGCGGCGCCGTAGGCGACGACCAGGCCGCCGATCAGCACCGGGCCGAGGGCGAACCCGGTGTGCGTCGCCAGGGCCGCGGCGATGAGCACCGGCAACACCGTCAGCGGCGGGACGCCGCGGAAGGCGCCCCACCACTTGCCCAGGACGATCGACCGGGTCGACAGCGGGGTGGCCAGCAGCACGTCGAGGCTGCCGCGCTGGCGCTCCTCGGCCAGGCTCGTCACGGCCGAGACGCTCAGGAGCAGCAGCCCGGCGGACACCTGCACGCCGCTGATCACCCCGCCGATGTCGCGGCCGCCCGGCCCGGCGCCGGTCGAGCGCCTCGACGATCGCCCAGAGGCTGAACCCACCCGAGAGCACGCCGAAGAGGCCCCAGACGGCGACCGACCAGCGCGACGGCCGCCGCCGATGCCACTCGCGCCAGAGCACCGGGTTGCCGTCGAGCGACGGCGATGGCAGCAGGCGGACGAGCCGGGCGAGCGGGCCTCGGCGGGCCCCGGCCGGGCGGTCCGCCCGGCGCGTCGCCTCCCCCTGGCCGGCCTGCCGGATGACCACCGCCCGGATCCGCCAGGTCGCCGCGGCGGCCAGCAGCGCCGAGGTCAGGAGCCCGAGCGTGCAGAACCGGGCCTGCGCCCCCAGCCCGATCGGCCCCAGCCCCGGCGGCACGGCACTCAGCGGGGCGAGCACGAGGAAGACGGGGTTGTAGGGCAGCAGGGCCAGGTAGCCCGGCAGCCAGGCCGACGGGCCCACCGGGGCAGCATCGAGACGAGGCCCGCCCAGATCGGCGCGGCCAGCAGGTAGAGGATGCCGAAGGCGTAGGTCGCCAGCAGCACCTCGTGCGTCTTCCGGCCCCAGACCGACAGCGTCAGCGCCAGCGTGCAGCCGAAGACGGCGCAGGCCAGGCAGACCAGGATCGCACCGGTCGGCATCGCCGGGTCGACGCCGCCGAGGAGCGTCGCCAGCGCCAGCACCGGGGCGGCGCAGGCGATCAGGCCGAGCACCGGCACCAGCCGCGCCGCCAGCTTGCCCAGCACGATCTCGGCGTCGGTCAGGTCGGTCGAGAACAGCAGGGTCAGATTCCCCCGGGCCTTGTCCAGGCAGATCGCCCCGGCCGCCGCCGCCGGCGCCGCCAGGCCGACCAGCCCGAGCACGATCAGCGTCGTGACGGCGTAGAATCCCCGGCCGATCTCGGCCACCTGCTGGACCGACAGCTCCCCCGCCCCGTCGTGGCTCCCCAGCCAGACGCCCGACAGGCCGAGCAGGAGCAGCAGGACCAGCAACGACCGCAGGGCATAGCCCTGCCAGCGCCGCGAGGCCGTCAGCCATTCATAGGCGAAGACCGGGCCCAACCCCGGCCAGCTGCGCGTCGCCATCGGGTCGGCCTCCCGCATCCACGGAGCAAGGGTCTACGAACCGATCCGGAGGCCGGGCCGTGATCCTGACCGGGCCCGGGGCCAACCCGGACTAACTTTACATTGCAAAGCTTGCCGGGGGCAAGAGCCTTCCGGTCCCGGGATGCCCGCCCCGCCTCGGTCAGCGGAGCAGGCGGCCGGCGCCGGAATCCGGTCGCATGGCGCCCGAGCCGACGATACCGAAGTCGATTGATCCGAGCTTGCTTCGGTCGATCAGACGAAATGCCTCGCAACCGTTTATGGAAAACTATGCTTCTTAAGCTCGTGCCATGCGCCGATCCGACCGAAGTGCGCAAAGGACACGGAAGACACGGCCCTTGGGAGAGCTGAGTCCTGAACGCCCGACCACCAAGTCCGCGGCGAGTTATTGGTCACCAAGTACGGCAGACGGACGCCGGTTTCAGGGTGCCAAGGGTTGTCTCAACGCGTGCTCGTCGCCGGTTCGCACGGGTTCGGAAGACCGAACCACGTGTCACCCAACCCCTGGCCACCCGCCGGCTTGACCTCGCCTCTACTTCGATCGCTTCACCCGCGGCGGATTGTCCACGCAATCAGCGCAAGGGGATCAGGGCCGGTCACGACGTCGGTCTCTCATCCCAGCAGCCGGTGCACATCCTTCAATTTGGCGGCGATGTCGATCTCCTGCGAGCAGGTCGGCAGGCAGTCGCCGCAGCCGACGCAGGACGTGCCGTTCCGCGTCAAGGCGGCGTATTCCCTCCGCGCCCGGTCGAGGTCGTGATAATCCCGGGCATACCGCTCGTACCGGAAGATGTCCGAAATCCCGATGTGTTCGGGGCAACTGGAGACGCACTGGGCACACAACAGGCAGGTCAATCCCTTGTTGTAGCCGGACAACAGGCTGAGCGCCGCGTGGTCCTGCGGGCCCATGGCCAGGCTGGCGGCCGCGCCCACATTCTCTCGGAACTGATCAAAATTCCTGGTCGCGATCACCGCCGCGGTGAGGTTCTGGTTTGACTTCAGCCACTTGACCATCGCCGCGCCGGGGGTGCTGCCCTGGTATTTCGGATCCGCCAGAAGCTTTTTGAACTTCTCATCGTTCGCCGCACGTCCCACGCCGCCCATCGTCTTCATGGCGATGGTCCCGATGTCTTTCTTCTTCGCCACGTCGATCCATTCCTGTACCTCCTTGCGGTCGCCGTAGGTGTAGAAGAACTGGGTCGCCTCGTAGGGCCGATTGTCCGCCAGGTAGCCCAGGATCTCCCAGGCCATGTCCCCACCGATCGAGTTGTAGTGATGCTGTGAAATGGCCAGGTGTTTGACCAGCCCCTCCTTCTTGAGCCGCTCGAACGCCCGGACCATGCCCGGGTTCTGCTTCACTTCTTCCACGGAGTGATAGCCGAAATGGAATTTGAAGACGTCGTAGTATCCGACGCCCGCTTCCTTCACGCGTCTCTTGACGAACTGGTAGTGCTGCTCTTCATCGATGCTGGCCGTGCGTATGGTCCCCGTTCACGCGGTCGACGACGCACTCGAGATAATACGACTCCCTCGGCAGACTCTTGAGGGCCGGCGGAAGCGTATCGGCGGTCCACCTCTGGGCCTTGTGCCAGTAATTGACTCCGGCGTTCACCGCCCTGGGAATAAGCTCCTTCGGCCAGTCGGACGCGCCCACGAGCCAGCCGATCTCAAGACCGGTGCGGCCGTATCGCCGCTTGGGCAGTTTGTCGGAGGCGGCCTTCTCATCCGCCATCACCGGCAGGTTGGCGATGCTTGCCGCGGCCACACCCGTCGCCCCGAGCCGCATCATGTCCCGGCGAGAAAGGTTCTGCGCCATCAGACATAGCCGTACTCCTCTCCTTCTGCTGATCAAACATGGAAAGCGGCCCGGTTCCCGCAACGAATTCAGTCTACAGTGCAAGCGGCGGCGGTCAACAACCGAGTCAGCGGCCAGGAAAGGGACATTCCAGAATGGCACAGCGGGCATAGTCCCGGCGAGGATTGCTTTGGGTGGTTTGTGTATAATGATATTATGATATTGATGATAGTTGATATTGTCGCCTTGTTACGGACGGGAGGTGGTCTGTGGGTGTTCTTGACCGTTTCCGGCTCGATGGCCGTTGCGCCTGCGTGACGGGGGGAGCCGAGGTCTCGGGTTTTCGATGGCGAAGGGGCTCGCCGAGGCCGGCGCGGACCTCGTCCTGGTGGGGCGAGACGAGGAGGCGCTCGCAGGCGGCGAAGGCCGTGTTGTCGGAGACGGGTCGCTCGGTCGAGACCCTTTCGGCTGATGTTGGCGAGCCGACGGCCAGCGAAGCCGCGGCGCGCCGCGGTGGTCGAGCAATGGGGGCCGGTCGACATCCTGATCAACAACGTCGGCGGCCGGCGGATCGACGTGCCGACCGAGAAGCTTCCAGCTGGCCGACTGGCAGCGGATCATGGACCTGAACCTGACGAGTGCCTTCCTCTGGTCGAAAGTGGTCGGCGGGGCGATGCTCGATCGCGGCTGGGGCCGGGTGATCAACGTGGCGTCGATCTCGGGCATGATTGCCAACCGCGGTATCACGGGCCGGACCTACGAGACGGCGAAGGCCGCGATGATCCAGTTCACCCGGGCCCTGGCTGCCGACTGGGCCACCCGAGGCGTCACGGTGAACGCGATTGCGCCGGAGGGTTCCACACCGAGCCCAACCGTCGCTGGTTCGCCGATCGCCCCGAACTCCGAGAGACCTTCGAGAGCATGATTCCGATGGGACGGCTGGGCGAGCCCGACGAGTTGGCCCCCCTGGCCGTTTACCTGGCGAGCGACGCCTCGGCCTACATGACGGGCGCAACACTCGTCATCGACGGCGGGTACACAGTCTGGTGAGAGACCTGTGAGAACCTGAAAGCGCCTACGGCCGCTTCACCTCACGCGGGAGCGGCCGTAGGATAAAGTGGTGTGTGCAAGTACGATTTTACCGCGACCCCGTCCTTGCCTCCGGCGATCCGGGGAGCCGCTTCGCGCTCGGGTCGCCTGGCGGCTTGTCCAGGGCCAGGAAAGCGAACAGGTCGGCGATCTCCTGCGGTGTGAGCTGGTTCTCGATGTCCTCGGGCATCAGCGAGAGCTGGCTGATCTTGATCTCCTCGACCTGGCTTGCGAGGGATCGTCTCGAGCTTGCCGCCCTGGATCTTCAGGACGACGCGCTCCTTGCTGTCCTCGGCCAGCAGGCCGGTCAGGACGCGGCCGTCGGTGGTGGCGACGGTCGTGGCCTGGTAGCCCGGGCCGATGACCAGGCTGGGGTCGAAGACGTTCGAGAGAGCTGGTCGAAGTCGTTGCGGCCGTTGAGGGTGATGTCGGGGCCGACGTCCTGGCCCTCGCCGTAGATCTTGTGGCACTGGGCGCAGAGCTTCTTGAAGACGGCCTGGCCGGCGGTCGGGTCGCCGGGCGTCCTGTGCAGGAAGCTGCCGCATCTGGCCGACGACCAGCTCGCGCTGCGGGTTGCGGCCCTCGCGGATCGTGCCCCAGATCGCCTTGACCTGCTGGCGATATCGGCGTCCTTGCTGTGCCTGGAGCTTGCGGAGCTGGTTGACGTTCAGGGCCGAGGTCGGGACGTTCCTCGCCGCGACGGCCGCGAGCAGGGCCTTGCTCCAGGCGGGACGCTGGGTCAAGAGCTCGATGGCCTTGGGCTTCAGGTCGGGCTCAGTTTCCGGGTAGGCGTCGAGCACGACGTGCGCGATTCGCGGGTCGTCGAGCCGGCCGAGGGCGTCGAGCACCGGCCGCGGAAGTCGGCCGAGTCCGAGTCGCGGCTCGGCAGGACGCGCGGCGACGCTCGCCGACGACGCCGGCATCTGTGCGACGGACGATCAGGACGTCGAGCGCCTGGAGCCGATCCTCCTCGATCCGTCTTGGCCGAGGCGAACTCGCCGTGCGAACGATCTTCAATGCGTCGGTGTCGCCCCAGAGCGCCGCAGCAAGCTCGGCGTAATCGCTGCGCGAGGCGCGAGGCGCCGTCACCGAGTCGCCTGTGGGCCATCGGTGTGAGCTGCGCTCGCACGACCGTCGAGCCGATCGTCCCTGCGAGCCGCCGCTCGGCGAACTTGCTCGCGAGAGCGTCGAGGCAGCGCGTCGATGGCGTCGCGGCGTCTCTCGCACTGCGTCGAGTGCCAGCTGATCAGAGCGCCGATCGTGTCGGCGTCGGTCGATCCGGCGGCGATCACGCGATCCAGGATTCGCGGCATGAGCGCGGCCAGTCGTGGCGACCGTAGCGAATCGTGGCTCCTTGCTCGACTCGACCAGCCGGGCGATCTCGGCCGGGCTCGTCGAGCAGCGGATGCAGGTTCTGCCAGACGATGTGGGGGATCAACGGATCGTCTGACTGCTCGACAGGACGTCGAGCAGCATCGGCAAGGGTTCGAGCCCCTCGAGCTTCCTGCGCCGCGATGGCGACCTGGAGCCGCACGTCGGGCGAGGATCGCGCGGCCAGTCGCGACCACCTGGTCGCGGATCGTCGGCCTCGACCTTGCCCATGTTCCCCGCCGCGCGGACGCCCCAGGCGCGGAACGTCGCGTCGTGGTGCGTCAGGAGCTAGCGATGAAACGCCGGCATCGAGCGGCCCGAGCCGACCAGGGCCCAGAGGCCGTGCATCCGGGCCTTGCGGCGGCCTCGTCGTCGAGGACCAGCGCCTCGAGCTTGGTCGCCGGATCGCGGCGCCAGGAGCCGCTCGGTCAGGAGCCGCTGGGCGATGTCGCGGTCGTAGACGTTCGGGCTGGCCAGAGGCTCGATCAGCTCGTCGTCGCTCGCCTTCGCCAGGTCGAAGCCGCGCGCCGCGGCGTCTCCTTGTAGCGCACGCGGTAGAGCCGGCCCTTGAGCCGGTCGATGCCGGCGGGGTCGCGGTTGGCGTCCTGGTAGCAGTGGTAGCGGTCGTACCAGTCGAGGATGTAGAGGCAGCCGTCGGGGCCGGTCTTCTGCGACGACCGGCATGAACCAGGCGTCGTTGGCCGTGAGGAAGTCGGGCGCGGCCTTGGCCGTGTAGGTCGAGCCGTTGCGCTCGAGCACGTCGACGTTGATGCAGTTGCCGTGGATGTTGCCCATGTAGAGCCTGCCGCGGTACTCCGGCGGATAGGCGGCGCTGTCGAAGTAGTGGATGCCGCAGTAGGCCGCCTTCTGGTGCTTGTGGTCGACGATCGACTCGATCGGCCAGGTGAACGGCGGATACGGGCCCGCCCTGGCGGATGGTAATAGCCGGTCTCGACCAGGTGCCAGAGGTGGTCGATCACGCAGGCGCTGGCGAAGAACGACGCCCTCGGGGTCGATGGCGATGCCCCAGGGGTTGCTCGTCCCCTCGCAGAAGACCTCGAAGATCGCGGGTCTTGGGATGGATGCGGAAGATCGCGCAGGTGAACGTCGTACGTCTTGCCGTTCGATGACTTGACCTGGCTGGGGTTGAAGACGCCGTTCCAGCCGTAGAGCCAGCCGTCGGGGCCCCAGGTCAGCGAGTTGGGCAGCTCGTGGGTGTCGTAGCGGCCGAAGCCGGTGACGACGACCTCGCGGCGTGTCGGCCTTGCCGTCGCCGTCGGTGTCCTGGAGGAAGAGGATGTCGGGCGAGTTGGCGACCCAGACGCCGCCGTGGCCGACGGCGATGCCCGAGGGGATGTTCAGCCCGTCGGCGAAGACGGTGAACTTGTCGGCCTTGCCGTCGCCGTCGGTGTCCTCGAGGACCTTGACGCGGTCGCGGCCCGGCCCCGGCTTGCGGCGGGGATATTCGAGGCTCTCGGTGATCCAGATCCGCCCGCGTCTCGTCGAAGGTCATGGCCACCGGGTTGACGATGTCGGGCTCGCCGGCGACGACCTCGACCGAGAACCCTTCGGGGACGGTCATCTTGGCGATCGCCTCGTGCGGCGAGAGAGCAGGTCCCGGCGGCCTGTCCTGGGCGTGAGGGATGACCTCGTTCGGCTTCTGAGCCAGGGCTGTGCCCGCCGGTTGCGCCATCAAGGCGGCCGCCAGCGCGGCCGCGACGGCGAGATTCTTCGGCATCATCATCCTCTCCGCAGCGTGCTTTGTCCCCGAAGGCGGGATGCATGGCCCTCTTGGTGTGGGCCGGGGAACTTCGAGTATTTCGTCCTGACCCTCGGAACGCAAGCCGGTCTCGATGGCGAGTCGGCGTCTGGCGCGGCTACCGCCGGGCTGTTTCGGGCGCTGCGACGCGATCCGATCGAGCCAGGCCGGCCTCGGCCTGATGCCGGTCGAAGATCTGGACTTGAAGCTGGCCCGGTTCGGGATGGACGGGAACCAGGGCGACAGGATCGCGATTGCCGACCAGGTCGCGAACGACCTTGGTGTAATTCCACCGGCCCTCCAGGTGAGGCGTACGCGCCACGACCCACCGCGTTCTGGGGTCGGCCGGGGCGTGATAAACCTGAGCGAACCGATAGCCCGGCTTCTGGCTGAAATAGAGCGACCAATCGGTCAGGTCGAGGACTCGCTCGCTGTCCCGGCTATTCTGGGCCAGCCAGTCTCCGGCATCGCGATAGGCGTGGAAAGGGCCGGGGACGGCAGGGCCTGAATCTCGAATGCGCGGAACAATGACGATCAGCACCACAAGCAGGGCCCAGACGGCGGGGCCGGGGCTCGAAGCGCTCCTGGTTGAGCCCGAGCCACTTGCCGGAGAGGTAGAGCCTGCCGATGAGCCAGCTTGCCCCGTGAGCCGCGGCCAGGAGCAGGAGCGTGCCGGGAATGAGACCATGGCGGACCGTGCAATAGCCCGTCGTGGCGTGCAGTCGGACGAGGCCAACCGCCGACGCCAGAAGCACCACTCCCAGGAATAACCACAGCCGCGCCCGGGCTGGGCCGGGCACGATCAGCAGGAGCCCGAGCGCCGACAGAGCAAGCAAGGGCGTCCACACCACACCGCAAATGACCCTGAGCATTCGCTCCGTGGCCAGGCGGTAGGTTTCAAGGGTTGTCTGGTTGGCGGGCAGCGGCCGCTCGCGCTCGAGCGCGTCGGGCGGCGAGACGGGTGCCAGGCCCAGCACCCGCGCGATTCCCGGCTTTGTTCCCGGGCTCCCCTTCACGGCCATGTAAGGGCCGGCCAGGATCACCAGGCCTATCACCAGGAAACCCACGGCGCCCCACCATCGTGGCCAGTTGATCCGGGTCGAAGAGCTCAGGGGCAACAAGGCGAGCGCGGCCACGATGGCCATCGGCAGGAGCAAGCCCTCAGGACGTGAGAGATACGCCAGCACTCCAAATCCCAGCGCCAGCGGAAGCCAGAAGAACCTCCCTTCGCGCAGGTATCTCACGGCGGCCCACATACCCCACGTCCAGAACAGTAAGAACGAGCTCTCGCTCAGAACATTGGCCACAATCCCGCCCAGGAGCGGGTTCGCCATGACCAGCAGGCAACCCAGCCACGCCGATCCATCGCCGAAGATTTCCCTGGCCAGGAGATAGAGCGGAATGACGAGAAGAACCACGCATCCAAACGCCAGCCCTACCGCTGCGCGCTGCCACGCCACCGGCCCGTCACCGCCGACGAGCCCGCGAGCCATGGCGATCCCCAAGGGATGCAGCGGATGATCGATCGAGTTGAACATGCCGTCGCGCCAGGCGCCTCGGTCGATTCGCTCGGCCTGGCGAATGTACCGCAGGCCATCAGCGAAACGGGCCTCAGTGTGGCGAAGGGCCCACGTCAAGAGGACGGCCGTCGCGGCCATGAGAAGACCTATCCGTGCCGCGTGCTGAAAGGGTGTCACGATCGTCTCTCCTCGTGCGAGGCATGAATCCTTCGCGGAACTCGCCGGACGGCTGAAGGCACCGCCCGCCCGATGCGCGAAACCTGCTTGGCTGGCACGGGGGATGCCTGGCTGTTCTCTCGACGCCGCAGATAGACCCTCATCGGTGGAAGTCCATCGAAAGGCAGATCATCCAGTCGAACGAGCCCCGGATTGGCTGCCACGATGTCGTTGATGGTCGCAGCCGCCCGATTCAACCCTGGCGCGGCCTCAATAAACCCCGCCGGAAACGCCGACGGCTCGAGCACGATGACCGCGTCGAATCTGGGCAACCGCGTACAGAGACCCGTCGGTGATTCGGCCGACAGATCCTGTAGCACGAAACAATCGGCTGGATTCGAGCGCAATTCATTGATCAATCCAGTTTTGCACACATTCCAGGTTTCGATATTGCCCACGTTCGCCAGGTACGAGACGCCATGGCGGCTGACCAGCCGATCGATCAGCCTCGTCGCGCTCCAGTGCGTCGGCGCGACCGGTTCGCGCGCCAGCCCGACGGCCGATATCGAAACGCTCGCCGCCAGCCCCGCGCCCGCGAGCATGCGAGGCACGAATCCCAGGCTCGCCACCAGCCGGGCAATCGGTCCACCGAGCGCGACCGCGACAGCCGGCCAAAGAGGCAGCAAGAACCGGGTATCGAAGTGAGGGGGAACCATCAAGACCACCGTGGCGCCGATCAGGCTTGCGGCGGTCATGAGGCGAAAGTGGAGCGTGGAGGTCTGGACCTCGGCAAAGCCTCTCGATTCGTCGTCCCAGCCGAGCCAGCGTGCAGCCGACAGCACAGAAGACCAAAATTCCCAGGACCGCGAGCCAGCGGCCAGCCAGGGAGATCAGCCAGAATGAGGACGAGGCGGTCCCAGACCGACTTGAGCTGCGACTGACCCTCGGCGACGAGGTTAAAACGCGAAGAGTAGAGGGCGAATCGCACGGCGCTGGGCGCGTTGTGAACATACCAGGAACCGGCGACAGCGACGCAAGCTCAATCCCGCGTAGGCCAGGGCTCGTACGCGTAAGCTCCGGTCCTCGATCTCGGCGTGTTGTTTTCCAAAGAAACCAGGCGACCGCGCCTGCGAGCAAGAACACCGCGGTCGTCTTCGTGAGCAACGCCAGGCCGGTTACTAATCCCAGCCCCATGGCGAGCCTCCGGCCAGGCTCTGACAGCAGGCGACCGGCCAGGTGCGAGCGCGAGCAAGACCCACAGCGAAAGGAAGGTCTCAACCATCACCTTACCGCCGAACGAAAACGCTCGAGGCGAGGCAAGTACGCCGGCGACCGCGATCAGCCCGGCCCATGCACCACCCGATCGCCGCGCCAGCTCCTTCACGGTGAGCACCAGAATCAAGAAAGGCACCACGCTGCTGAGCAGAATGAGGGCACCGAGGTTCGCCCTGCCCACGATCAGAGCACACAGCGTGATCCAGCCGACCAGAAATGGTGGCTTGGGCTGCTCCTGAAGCAGCCGGTCGAGCGCCCGCGGAATCACCAAGGCGGCATCGACCGTTCGTCGCCAGGCGGGCGTCGGTCAATCCGCGACGCAGATAGTCGGCATCGTCCCAGGCGAGGTTTCCCTGCCTCGCACTCACGAACACCGCAAGAAGAGCGACGCTGGCGCAGGTCAGTGCCCATGTCAACCAGGCGGCCAGCGTTTCAGGCCCACGCTCGAGCGGGCCAGCGCGATCCATGCGTTTCGCCTTCCATGCAAGAGACTTGTCGTCGTGACAAGCCCATCTGGCCGGGTTCCATCCCGGAGCGAGACAGCGGGGATTATAACGGAAACCCAGGGCGGGACAACGTCGAGTGTGTCAGCCGTCGGAGCATCTGGAACCTCACTTCTGATCGACTGCACGATTCAGTGGATCCGTGGTTTGATCTGACCGTGCCAGTTTTTGAGAGAGATCGAAGATATGCACCTGGGCGACGCCCGGCCGCCGTCGTTCGGGAAACGACTTGATCGGAGCTCGACCGGCCACGGTCTGGCGCAGGAATTCGCAATAATCCCACGGGCCGATAAGCAGAGCGTCATGAGCCACCAGCCAGCCGAGATTGGGATCGCTTCGCGCCTGGTCGAGATCACCGAACGAATAACCGCCGCGCTGGCCGTAAAACGTCGCCCACCCCTTGAGATCAAGCACGCGGGCATCGGCTGGCGTGTTCAGGCTCAGCCAGTTGCCCGCCGCATGATAACCCTGGAAGCCAGGATTGATTGGGGCAACGAGATCTGGTCCCCAGAAGACCAGTCCCATGGCGAGGCAGGCACCCACGATCGCGGCACGCGCGATCTTGAGCCGGCCAGTATGTCCGGCGGCAAGAAACCAGGCCGTGAGCATGTCGGCCAAGACCATCAGCCCTCGCGCCGCGGCGGCGATCACGGGCAAGGCGAATATCAACGCGTGCCTGGGCGTGCAGTAGCCGCCGGTCGCGTGCAGGCGAAGCAGGGCCAGCAGCCAGCCCGAGAGCAGGATCAGCAGGAACAGAGAGCCCCGTCCTCGATCGTCGTACCGGCTCGGCGCTGCCAGGCTGAAGACCGCCAGCAGCAAGAGCGGGGACGTCACGGAGCCTAGCACGGCGCGAACGACCGCTTTGCAGGCAAGCTTGAACGTTGTCGAAGCCGACTGGCCGGGATCGAGGGGCCGCTCGCGCTCGACGGCCATGGCCGGCGACCGGGCCGACAAACCCAGCAGCCGCGCAACGGCGGGCTTGGTGCCGATCCCTCCTTTGAACGCGACGTAAGGCCCCAGCACCAGAACCGGCCCCACCACCAGGACACAGATCGCCCGGTAAAACCGCGGCCACTCCAGCCTTGCCGAGGGAATGATGAGCAAGACCGCCAGAGTCGCCACGAGCGCCACGGGCAGCAGCATGCCCTCCGGACGCGTCAGATACGCCAGTCCCGCCAGCCCAATTGTGGGCACGAGCCAGACCGTCCGTCCTTGCCTCAAGAACCGCAGGGCCGCCCAGCACCCGAGCGTCCAGAAGAAAAGAAACATCCCTTCGGAAAGGACATCGGCCAGAACGTGGCCTGTCAACGGAACCAAGAATGACAGCACGCAGGCCAGCCAGGCTGCTGCAGGACCATGCAGCTCCATGGCGAAGAGATAGAGGGGAATGATGAGCAACACGCCGGCCACTGTCGCGGCGACCTGGGCCGCGGTTTGCCAGTCTTCCGGCCGGGCACCGCCCAGCAGGCGATGGACGGCGGCCACGGCCAGAGGATAAGCCGGATGATCAACCGCATGCGCAAGGGCCTGCTTCCACGAGCCCTGGTCGATGGCCTGTGCCAGCGCGATATATCGCAGACCGTCAGCGAACATGACCTCGGTGTGAGCGGCCAGCCAGGTCAAGAGGGCCAGCGCGGCGGTCATGAGAAGGGTGATTCGGACCAGGTGCTGTTTGAGCGACACGAGGTTCCATCCTTTTGAAAGCGGTCCGACTTCCCCTTCTCGACGGCTTCCGCCATCCGCAGCACGTCCAACCCGCTGAGGACGGCCCCCGCGCGGACCTGACGAGCCATCGCTCGGATCGCACGCCAGGCCCGACATTGCTCATTCCGGCCCGTGATTCGCCCCCAGAACTCCTCGAACCGCGGCTTCCGCGGCCACGATGGCATAGAGCCCCTGAAACTGCCACCACGGCAAGTGCTTCCGGAAGTAAAGCAGCTTGCTGTGCCGGGTGATGACCCGCATCTTGGGCGAAATGGCTCGATTCTGCAAGGGATGTCGATGAACGACCTTCAGGCTGCCATCGTACTCGACCGTCCAGCGCAGGTCGTGCGCCCTACGGCAGAGCGCAACCTCTTCATGGTAAAGGAAGAAATCTTCGTCCATCCCCCCGAGATCGGCCATCATTTGTGAGTTGATCAGCATGCAAGCACCGGTAACCCAATCGACCGGGCCGGAACGAATTCGCCAACCGGCCTGGTATTTCCTGCGCGAGCGCGGTATGAACTGCTCGCGAATGGTTCGGGCCAGGCTGGGAAACACTCCCACGGAGCCCTGAGGGGTTCCGTCGGGGTTGGTGAGCCCAAAACCGACGATTCCCGGCGGCCCGCTGGACCGTCGTTCGTAGCTGTCAATACGCTCGAGCACGCGGCCGGCCAGTCCACTGGTGATCTCCACATCCGGATTCAGCAAGAGCAGCCAGGGACTCTCGGCCAGGTGCCAGCCCGCGTTGACGCCGACGGCGAAACCGCCGTTGCTCTGCCGTGCCACGAACCGAAGGCCCGCAGGAGGGAACAGTGCGAGTTTTTCAGGGATCGGTCCTTGCGATGCGTTGTCGACGACCGTGATCTGAAGCTCGCCAGACGAGAACTCGGGTTCCTCCTCGAGCTCGGAAGCCAGTCGGACCACGTCTGGCCAGGCGTTGTAGTTGACGATGATCACCGTCAGTCTGGGACCGATGACTGGCGATCTGGCGCTGGGGGTGACTCGAAATTCGTTCACTCGCGGATCCTCGTCGCGATCCAGACTGTCTGAAAGAATCTCAAGAGCGGTCGCTTGGGCTCAGGAACTGGCGGCCAGACGCCCGCTGCCGGAAAAGATCGGTGCGCTGGGCAAGGAAAACCAGACGAATTCTGACGATTAAGCAAATTTAGTGGAATGTTCCGTCGGCGCTACCGATGGAACAGCTTGAAGGAAATCGGCTAAGAGACGTGGATACCACGGATGGCTCCACGTGATTCGATGAGTCCGCCCCTGACGCTTTCGAGCCCACGGGCAGGGCACTTCGGCCGTTTGACCGATGGATCGGTGCCATTCATGAAAGATTCCCTTGAGTTCGCGGGGCGAGCACAGCCGAGACTGGTTCGGGAAGCAGCTCAGACCCGGATCATCGTTGTCGGTGCTCGCCGGGACGCAAGGAAATTGCTCCGGCAACTGGACAAGGGTCCTGGCCGGGGCATGACCTTCGTGGGATTCATCGACGCCGGCCATCACCACGCGTCAAGGCCGCGCTTCCGCGGCCGCCATCTGGCCATTCATCCCCGGATGGACCCGGTCCCCGTTCTGGGCGGGCTCGATTCCCTTGACGAGCTGGTGGACCGCGCTAAAGCCACTGACGTGGTCGTCGCGCTTTCCCAAAGGCCCAGGCGGCACCTTCATCCTCTTCTCGCCAAGTTTACCAAGTCTCACGTCACCGTGCATTGGGTGAAAGTCGATGCCGACCGTGTCAACTTTGACACGCTTCGCCTCGAATCGACTCTCGACCGCGGCTTGATCCCTGCATGGGCGTGGCCTTCTCCACTGCGAATCCTGCGCAGGATCTCCCGGATCGACCGCGCTGCGCCGCCAAGCGAGTCGCCGATGTCACCGTCGCCACACTCGCCCTTGTGATCCTCGCTCCTCTTTTCGCGGCCGTGTCCGTCGCCATCCTGCTGAGCTCCGGTCGTCCCGTCTTCTACACGCAAGAGCGAGTCGGGCAGGGGGGTCGCAGGTTCCGGATCATCAAATTCCGCAGCATGCGGTGCGACGCCGAGCGCGAAACCGGCCCGATCTGGGCGTCGGACCATGACAGCCGCTGCACCCGGATCGGGGACTGGCTGCGACACGCCAACATCGATGAGCTGCCCCAGTTGTTCAACGTCTTGCGGGGCGATATGAGCGTGGTCGGACCGCGTCCCGAACGGCCGATGTTTGTTGACCAGTTTCGGGACGAGATCCCCGATTACGACCTTCGCCACGCCGTTCCCAGCGGCATGACGGGCTGGGCACAGGTGCACGGCTGGAGGGGGCGAACCTCGCTCCGCAAGCGATTGCAGTACGATCTCGACTACATCCACCGCTGGTCGTTCTGGCTCGATTTCCTGATCATGCTCATGACCGTTCAACATGTTGTCTGGGGGAAGATCTCGTGGAACCTGTCCCGGCCTGCCAAGAAGCTCGACGAGTAATCGACCCGCCATCAGGCCCACCTGTCGAGACCAATCCCGCCATGGGGCCTCTCTGTTCCATCGTGGTTCCCACCTACAACGGCAAGGACCTCCTGAAAACTTGCCTGGACAGTGTGTTTCGCCACCTGCCCACCAATCCGGAACTCACCGCGGAAGTGATCGTCGTTGACGACGGGTCGACCGACGGAACGCCCGGCTGGCTGGCCGCCATTACCCGGGCGTTCGGCTGGTTCGACTCGAACAAAACAGCGGTTTCTGCGCCGCGGCCAACGCCGGTGTGAAGGCGGCTAGAGGCCACTTCATCCAGTTGCTCAACAATGACACGGAGGTTTCGCACGGCTGGCTACAAGCAGGCCTGGCTCCCTTTGCCGACCCGATGGCCGGTTCGGTGGCCCCGCTGGTCTTGGTCCGCAGCGACCCAGGTCGCGTTGACTCCGCGGGCGATGTCTACACGCTCGGCGGCTGGCCGACCAAGCGAGGGCATGGCCAACCGGCCGATCGGTGGACGTGTCGCCCCATCGACGAGGTCTTCGCCGCCAGCGGTTCGAGCGCTTTCTACCGGGCCGAGGCGATCCGCCGGGTCGGCGGTTTTGATCCCTCTCTCGGCTCCTATTATGAAGACATCGATCTGGGATTCCGCCTGCGCTGGGCCGGCTATCGCTGCCTGTTCAACCCCCGCTGCAAGGTCTTGCACGAGATCTCGGCCACTTACAACCACGCCCGCCCCGCGCTCCAGCGGCGGATCGCCCGCAACGCCGAGCTTGTCTTCTGGTCAAACATGCCCGCCGGCCGCCTGCCCGCCGCCTTCCTGGCCCACGCGGCACTCTTGCTCGCCCAGGCCGCATGGCGCATGGCGCGGCTGAATTTCCTCCCCTTCTTCCTGGGCAAGCTCGATGCCGTTCGCAGCCTGCCGGCCATCCGCCAAGGGCGCAAGCATCGCGCCCACCTGGCCAGGACCTCCATCGGCCCCGCCCACTTCCCCATGAGGCTCGGCTCCGCCATCGACGTGATGAACCACCTCACCCGGCCCAGGGAGCACTCGGCCGCAAGAAAACAGTCGCTGACGGGCGTGCGACGCTGATTGACGCCGCCCATCAATCTCCGTCGAAAGCTTGCGATTCATCTCATCAGTATCTGCCGCCGAACTCGGCGAACCGGCCTCACGATCGGCTTGCAGCGCCATCCCAGGCCGGCACGCTTCGTTCGCGGAGCCGATCGGCCAGAGCCGGCGAAACGAGGGATCATGAATTGCTGTGTCCCAGACTTTCCGCGACCTGGTGCGTGGCCGCTTACGCAGATGCCTCGATCAGCCCGAATGGTTGGCCCGCCCAGTCGCAACCGATGCACTACTACGGGCTCACAGTCGCTGAATGCGAGTGACGTTCATCGCTCATCCTCCCTTCGGTTCGCAGAGTCGTCTTAACTTGATCCGCGCCGGTGGACCCTGACTTTGACTGCGGCGATCGATAACCCCAGCGCCGAGGCGATGGCCGCGTAGGGCAGGCCGTCCTGCGCGTGCATCAGTAGGGCGGCGCGGTCGGTCTCCGGAAGTGCCTGGAGGGCCTCGAACACAGCGTCGAGCTCAAGTCTCCCCGACCACCAGCGCCTCGGGGCCAGGCTTCGGGTCGGGCAGGGTGCCGCCCGAGCGCAACCTGCCGCGCCGCCCGCTTCCTTTCCGCGCGGTAGAGGTTGCGGGCGATCGTGAGGCAGGTAGGCCTTCGCAGTCCCCCCGCAGACCTCGCCCGGCATGACCCAGGCCCTCACGAACGTTTCCTGGGTGATTTCCTCGGCCAGCGAGGGGTCGCCCGACAGGTAGACCGCGAAGCGGTAGACATCCTGCGAGTGCGCTCAAACAGGCTGTGGAAATCGACGAGCATCGCCCCCCGGATCCCCCGGCCGAAAGGAGACGCCCATTCTGATCCTCCTGGCACCCGACCGGCAGGCGAGTCGGGCGAGCACGCCTCAGCAGTCTTCAGCGCCACTCTGGCAGACACGCTACCGATCAAGATCCCTTGAGTCGCCTTGTTTTCATTTGATTGGCGCGTTCCGTGATGAGTTGCGTCTGTCTCTGTGCGATCGAGTTTGAAGTCCCGTCGCTCGCCTGCTGATCCTGGCGAAGGTGGAGACTTCGCGCACGCTTCGCATGCGCGTTACGATCGCTGGATCGAATGAGCACCAGAGCTCCAGAACAAACCTCGCAGACTTCATCAAGAGGATCGATCATGCGCAATCGACTTCTCAGCCTCGTGGTTCTCGCGAGCATTCCGTCATTGGCCAGTGGGTCGGCATGGAGCGATGACCAACAGGCCGCGGACGGGCGGACCTTCGCGTCGCCGCTGGAAGCCAGCAAGTCGCCGCCCGAACAGCTTGCCTACGTGGTCGCGCTCCATGAGGGCACGAGCGTTCAGAAGCCTGATTACCTGGCGACCATCGATGTCGACCCCAAGTCGAGCACCTACTCTCAGGTGATCCACCGGCTGCGGATGCCTTACATTGGCGATGAGCTGCACCATTTCGGGTGGAATGCCTGCGCGAGCTGCCACGGAACTCGGGCTCGCCGGTTCCTCGTGATTCCAGGTCTGAAATCAGGCCGGATTTACATCGTCAACACCGCCGATCCTCGCCAGCCGAAGCTGCACAAGGTGATCGAGCCGGCCGAGATCGTGAGCAAGACGAAGCTGACCGCGCCTCACACGGTCCATTGCCTGGCCGACGGCAGGATCATGATTTCCATGCTCGGCGACGAGAAGGGGAACGGGCCCGGCGGCTTCCTGCTGCTGAGCGATAACTTCGAGGTCGCGGGCACATGGGCTGCGGATCGCGCGGGGATGAATTTCAATTACGACTTCTGGTATCAGCCCAGGCATAACGTGATGATCAGCAGCGAGTGGGGAGCCCCCAAGACTTTCGAGGCCGGATTCAACCTGAAAGATGTCGAGGCCGGCAAGTATGGACGACGGTTACAGTTCTGGGACTGGAAAGAGCGCCGGATTTTCAAGAGCATTGACCTGGGAGAGAAGGGGCTCATTCCACTGGAGGTCCGGTTTCACCACAACCCGGAGAGCACCCATGGTTTCGTGGGAGCGGCGGCTCTCGAGCGTCATGTGGCATTACTTCAAGGACGGCTCCGATTGGAAGGCGGAGAAGGTGATCGAGGTGCCCGCCCAGGAGGCCAAGGGCTGGCCATTTCCGGTTCCGGGGCTGATTACCGACCTGGTCGTCTCGCTGGATGATCGCTGGCTCTATTTCTCGAACTGGTTGCACGGCGATCTCCGCCAGTACGACGTGAGCGATCCGTCTAAGCCCAAGCTCACCGGTCAATTGTGGCTGGGAGGCGTGCTCGGCAAGGGACAGCCGGTACAGGGCAAGCCGCGGACGGGCGGACCGCAGATGCTCCAGCTCAGCCTCGATGGACGGCGACTTTACGTGACAAACTCGCTGCAGAGCGCCTGGGACAACCAGTTCTACCCCGAGATGGCGCGCCAGGGGTCGTACATGCTGGAGGTTGATTGCGACCCGAAGGCCGGGGGCATGCGTCTCAATGACAAGTTCTTCATCGATTTCGGTCAGGAGCCTGATGGACCGGCACGCGCCCACGAGATGCGCTTCCCGCTGGGAGACTCGACCTCGGACATCTGGGAATAATCCGCTCACAGATAACCGGCTGGCAGCTCCCGGCGCCGGGGCGGTGTTGGAATCCTGGAAAAAATTTCGTGTCCTGTTCGGGTCGTGGCCGGCGATGTGCATATAACAACAGGGAGTCCGTGTGGGCGACCGAGCCACGAGGGGCGCACCAGGTGCAACCCGGTGGGGGCGGCGGGCACCTTGAAGCGCGACCTCCAGCTTGAAGGACAGTCACGATGGACGCGACCAGGCGCAGACGCACCAGAGATCGGGCCAGGCAAAAGTGGTATGCGCGCTGCCGTCAGCAGCGGTTTGCCCGTTTCCTCGGGTTCGCCCCGCAAGACCCGGCAGCGAGCAAATTGATCGACAACCGCGTGAACTAGACTCGTGCCAAAGCCAGGATAGATGAGCCGTGAACCATGTTGGGGTGCAGGCTGACCTGCTTGCGGTATGGCGACAGGTCTGCTTGCTTCCGGGAACATGAACCAGTAGGATAATGAACCTACGGCGGCGAGACAGCCACGTTGCGAGGTATTCACTCGACTCGCGAATAATAGCGAGGCTGGGTTATTCGAACGATAGGCTCGGCGAGTCCGACTCGTCCTGAAAAGGATGCTGGCTCTGGTCGGGCTTGAACACACGGAGTTTGATGATGTCGCTCGATAAGAGCTTGAAGAAGGGGGGCGGTCTGGCCCGCGCTCGAAGTGTCCTGACGCGGGCGGAAAGGCTCGCGCTTCTTCAGGAAGACGAACGATGGACCCCGGCTAAGGGTGTCTTCAATCTGCCCAAGACCAAGTTCCGCCGTCTGGCCCCGGGACAGTCAGGGCCGAAACGGCCCGATCCCCCGAAGTGAGCACGCACCTTGATCCCCGGCCGAAGAAGCCGGGGTTTTTCGTGTCTGGGACCGCTCGCCCGACCGGAATATGGCTCAACGGTCGATAGGGATCGTGTTCAGATCGGAGATGAGCGCGAAATCCCGTTCGGTGAGACCGCCGACGTCGTGGGTTGACATCTCCATCCGGACAGTCCGGAAGCTGACGATGATGTCAGGATAGTGATCGGTTCGCTCGACAACCGCGGCAGCCTGATTGACAAACTCCATCGCGCGACGGAACGAGGGAAACTGCCAGGTCCGAACTAACATGTCTCCGTGCCGTTCCCAGCCCTTGGCCTCAGGCAACTTGCCGGCGATTTCCGCTTCGCTGAGTTTTGACATCGGACCACCTCGAACAGTGCCATGGCTTTGAGGGCGGTGGGAGGGAAGCGCCATCACAATGAAAAACCTGACAACCGAGCTTCAACCGTTTATTATTTCGTCCTGCATAGCCGGCTACAAGGGTTGATTGCTCGCTCATCGCGGAAGCAAGTTCCATGACGATCATGCTCAGCACATTCTGCGCGGCCATCGTGATCGTCAGCGTCATCGGCGGGATCTTGCCGCTGGCAACGGTCCTGAATCATACGAGATTGCAGGTCTATTTGAGCTTCTCGGCCGGGACCATGCTGGGCACGGCGTTCTTTCACATGTTGCCCGAGGCCGTTCGGGTAGGATCGGCCGAGACGCTGGGTTGGACGGCCTTCGGCTTGCTCGGCGTTTTTTTTCTGGAGCGATTCTTCTCCTTTCATCATCACGAGGAGCGCGACCCGCCGGCGCCGGCTCTCTCGGTGCCCGCCCCTGTGGCAAGGCAGGTTATCGAACATGGCGAACATCACCATGAGAAGGGCGCCCAGAACCTCTCAGCCGAGACGAATGCCTTGTCGTGGGCGTCGGCCGCGCTCGGGTTGATCGTCCATTCGCTGGTCGGAGGCGTCGCCCTGGCAAGCGCGGTCGAGGCCGACTATCGCGTGGGCAAAGGTGCCGGCGGGGCAGGCCTCGGCGTCTTCATCGCCACTCTTGTGCACAAGCCAGCCGACGCACTCACAATCACCGCGCTCATGGTTCGATCGGGCGTCCCACGTGGATTCACGCATGTGGTGAACCTGGGGTTCGCACTCATGATTCCCGTGGGGGTCGCGCTGTTCTGGATGGGAACCGCGGGAATCGGACCGGCTTCCGCAGGCGCCTGGACTGCGATCGCTCTGGCCTTCTCGGCGGGCACGTTCCTCTGCATCGCGCTCAGCGATCTACTGCCCGAACTTCAATTTCATTCCCACGATCGCCTCAAGCTCTCCGTTGCGCTATTGGCTGGCTTCCTCTTGATGGTGGGCACTTCAGCCATCGACTTTCACTGAGCTCCCGGCGCATCGTGGCCACTTGCATAGACCCTCTCGGCATCGAAGATGGGCCGATCCACGACCTCCAGGCCATGGGCCTCATCAACGCGCCTGAAGAAACACGAGCGATAGCCCTCGTGGCACGCCCCGCCCTTCTGGCGCACCTTGATCAGAAGCACGTCCGCATCGCAGTCCACGCGGATCGAGTTCGACGAGCTGCACGTGCCCCGAGGTTCCGCCCTTGTGCCAGAGCGACTTGCGAGACCGAGAGTAGAAATGCGTCTGCCCAGTGTCGAGCGTTGTGGCCAGTGCCTGGCTGTTCATCCACGCCATCATGAGTACCTCACCCGATTCCGCATCCTGCACGATCGCCGGAACCAGGCCTTCCGAATTCCATTTCAGTAACGACAGCAGGTGCAATTGGGGGTCGCTTGTTTGCACGATCTTTACCCGGAAAGTGGAAGCATCAAGACTACCTTCGACCATGGTATCGGTCACGGCAGGGTGGCGTAGATGACGATATTGGCGGCGATCCTCTGTGCCGACTCGTAGGAGTATCCCTTGCAGTCCAGTCCCGAATGCCGCTCCAGCGCGCAGCCAATGTCGTACTTCGAGTAGATGATCGCCCAGTGGCCGCCGATCTTCACCCCTTCGAGCTGGGGGAAATCCTTGCCACCGCCGGCCGCCTTGCTGTACTGGCAGTCGTTGAGGTCGAACCCCACCTTCGTGGACAGCAGGTCGTCATCCTTGGGGATCGGCACCAGCTTGTGCGCATCGCCGGGAAACAGCTCGGCCACGAACCGACGGAACGCCGCGTCGAACGCCGCGCTGCCGCAGGCCGCATCCGCGAACAGCGTGCCGCCGCCAGGCTCGATGTGACGACGCAGCGCGTCGAGGTCTTCCTTGCTAAAGGACAACGCGGCTCGGCCGTGCACGTAGATCAGGGGGTAATAAATCAGGTTCGGGTCGCTGGGGAAGAGCTCTTTGTGGTTGACCACCACGTCAAACGACAGGGGGGGCTTGCGCAGGGTGTCCATCAGGTTGGGCACCGCCAGAGGCGCCACGTTCCAGTCGCCGGCGTGCCGCAGCTTGGCGATCCGCAGGGCGCCCCGTTTGGCGTGATCGGCCTTGAAGTCGTGCACCTCGCGCACCGTCAGCTTATCGGCGGGCAGTTCCTTGCCGGTGGCGTAGTCGATGACGTTCTGGCCGACCTTGGTGGCCAGGATGACCGCCGTGTTGGTGGGCGAGCGTTCGGCCTGGTTCCAGTAGCAGGAGAGGTCCTTGGGGGAATAGATGACGACGGTGCGGCAGCCATGCTCGATGCCCCAGAGCGGCCAGGCCTCCGGCGAGAGGAGGTGCTTGGCCCGCCACACCGGGTGCTCCTCGGACAAGGGGCGGAGCTTGAACTCCTCTTCGGGGAAGATCTTCTTCATGAGATCCTTGAAGCCTGCGTCGAAGGCGGAGCTGGAGCAGCAGGCGTCGGCGAAGATGAAGCCGCCTTCCTCGACGAACTCGCGGAGATTCTGCTGGGCGATGGCATTGAACTCGGGGGCCTGGTGGCCGTTGAAGAAGATGATCGGTGCCTGGAGCAAGTCAGCGACCCCGGCGGCGGCGGGGTTGACCACCTGCCAGGTGAGCAGGCTCTTCCAATCGCGGGAAACGACCGAGACGATGTTGCGCACATCGTTGACGTCGTTTTCCCAGTCATTCCGCGGGCCATGCCGCAGCTTGTTCACCAAGACCGGTGCACGGCCCTTGGCCAGAAACAAGAGCGCGAAGCTCGTGGCGACGACCGGGCTTTCCGAAACACCGCGCCAGAAACCATTCAGCCGGTTCTGGGTCTGGACAAACTCTTCAGCGCCAGGCGGTACCAGTCGTTGCGGCCGAAGAACCGGATTCCCGCGAGCCGGCCGGCGCGCTCCAGACCGTAAAGATAGTAATGCTTCCATTGCTGACCCATGGGAAAGTTCTGGCCGACGCCGAAGTTGGCCGCCAGCCAGTCGATGCCGCGCCTGAGGTTGGGGTTGAAGCCACCCTGGCCGCAATTGTGAATCAAGGGCCCCTGGAGAAACTCCTGCCCTTGGAAGCGTTTGCCGCCAGTGATGATCAGGCTGGAGATCCCCGCGCAGGTCATGCTTGATGTGGAGAGGGCATCGTTGGCGTGGTAACCCCAGCCGCCATCCCGCCGCTGGGCCTTTTCCCAGTATTGTCTGGCGAGCGCCCAGACTTCGGGCTTGACCGGCACGCCCGCCTCAGCCGCGGCGTTCAGGCCCAGGAGTGCGTACTGGGTGTTGCTGTTGTCACCGCCCTGGGGAATCTCCGTGTAAGTCCAGCAGCCGGCCGTGCCGCGCTGGTTGCCCCGGAGCTGGGCCGACTCGAGCCAGCCCACGTTGGCAACAATGCGAAGCTGGTCGCGCTCCGGCTCGGCGGCGGCGAAGACCATGGTTTGCAGAGCGATGGCGTACGTACTGCGGAGATCATCAGGGCCGAACCTGCGCAGGAAATCCAGTGCCTTGCGAATGTGCGGAGAATCGGCTTTCTCGCCGGATGTCAAGAGGGCCAGCGTGACCAGGCTGGTCGTGCCTGTCTTGGCCTGCGGGCTGAGGTCGTCCCAGGAGCCGTCGTCGCGCTGAGACTGCTTCAAGAACCGCGCCCCGTCGCGGATGGCGCGCTCGACCTCGTCCTTCGTCACCGCGCCGCGAGCCGGCGGACAAGCGATGGAGGCCAGGACGAGAGCCCCGATCACAAGTGCCAGGGGAATGACGCGTCTTGCTGATCGAAACATGGTCAACTCTCGCAGTCTTGGAGAAGGATTCCCGCGAACTTCCAACGAGGTCCACAGCCTACGGCAGGGTGGCGTAGATGACGATATTGGCGGCGATCCTCTGTGCCGACTCGTAGGAGTATCCCTTGCAGTCCAGTCCCGAATGCCGCTCCAGCGCGCAGCCAATGTCGTACTTCGAGTAGATGATCGCCCAGTGGCCGCCGATCTTCACCCCTTCGAGCTGGGGGAAATCCTTGCCACCGCCGGCCGCCTTGCTGTACTGGCAGTCGTTGAGGTCGAACCCCACCTTCGTGGACAGCAGGTCGTCATCCTTGGGGATCGGCACCAGCTTGTGCGCATCGCCGGGAAACAGCTCGGCCACGAACCGACGGAACGCCGCGTCGAACGCCGCGCTGCCGCAGGCCGCATCCGCGAACAGCGTGCCGCCGCCAGGCTCGATGTGACGACGCAGCGCGTCGAGGTCTTCTTTGCCAAAGGACAACGCGGCTCGGCCGTGCACGTAGATCAGGGGGTAATAAATCAGGTTCGGGTCGCTGGGGAAGAGCTCTTTGTGGTTGACCACCACGTCAAACGACAGGGGGGGCTTGCGCAGGGTGTCCATCAGGTTGGGCACCGCCAGAGGCGCCACGTTCCAGTCGCCGGCGTGCCGCAGCTTGGCGATCCGCAGGGCGCCCCGTTTGGCGTGATCGGCCTTGAAGTCGTGCACCTCGCGCACCGTCAGCTTATCGGCGGGCAGTTCCTTGCCGGTGGCGTAGTCGATGACGTTCTGGCCGACCTTGGTGGCCAGGATGACCGCCGTGTTGGTGGGCGAGCGTTCGGCCTGGTTCCAGTAGCAGGAGAGGTCCTTGGGGGAATAGATGACGACGGTGCGGCAGCCATGCTCGATGCCCCAGAGCGGCCAGGCCTCCGGCGAGAGGAGGTGCTTGGCCCGCCACACCGGGTGCTCCTCGGACAAGGGGCGGAGCTTGAACTCCTCTTCGGGGAAGATCCTTTTCATGAGATCCTTGAAGCCTGCGTCGAAGGCGGAGCTGGAGCAGCAGGCGTCGGCGAAGATGAAGCCGCCTTCCTCGACGAACTCGCGGAGATTCTGCTGGGCGATGGCATTGAACTCGGGGGCCTGGTGGCCGTTGAAGAAGATGATCGGTGCCTGGAGCAAGTCAGCGACCCCGGCGGCGGCGGGGTCGACCACCTGCCAGGTGAGCAGGCTCTTCCAATCGCGGGAAACGACCGAGACGATGTTGCGCACATCGTCGACGTCGTTGTTCCAGTCGCTTCGCGGGCCGTGCCGCAGCTTGTTCACCAGCACAGGTGCACGGCCCTTGGCCAGAAACAAGAGCGCGAAGCTCGTGGCGACGGTCTTGTCGCTCTCAACCAGTGCTCCTTGCCAGAAGCCCGAGAGCTTGTTTTGTTCGTGGACGAGCTCTTCGGCGCCAAGACGATACCAATCGTGCCGGCCGAAGAACCTCAGTCCTCCCAGCCGGCCGGCGCGCTCCAGGCCGTACAGATAGTACAGTTTCCATTGCTGACCGTTGCCGTAGTTCTGACCGACCTGAAAATGATTCGCCATCCAATCGATGCCTCGCTGGAGGCTGGGAGTGATTCCCCCCTTGCCGCAGTTCACGATCTTCTCACCCTCGAGGAATTCCAGTCCTTGCACCCTTTTCAGCCCGGTAATGACCAGGCTTGAGATGCCCGCGCAGGTCATGCTGGCGGTGGAGGCGGCCGAATCTGGGGTGTAGGCCCAACTGCCGTCGTGCTTCTGGCTGCGTTCCCAGTAGCTTCGAGATAGCGCCCAGACTTCGGGCTTGACCGGCACGCCCACCTCGGCGGCCGCGTGTAGACCAAGCAGGGCATACTGAGTGTTGGAATTGTCACCGGCGTTGTGCTTGGAGTTGGAATACGTCCATGACCCGGGCCAGTAAACCGGGTCGCCCGGCTTGATCTGAGCACGTTCCAGCCAGTCAACGTTGGCCAGGATGCGATTGAGGTCGCGTTCCGGCTCGGCGGCGGCGAAGACCATGGTTTGCAGAGCGATGGCGTACGTGCTGCCAAGCTGATCGGGCCCGGAGTGGCGGAGATATCCCACGGCGTTCTTAACCACGGGCGAGTCGTGCGGCTCGCCCGCGGTGAGTAGCGCCAGGGTCACGAGGCTGGTGGTGCCGGTTCGTGAATCTCCATGCACATCGAGCCACGAGCCGTCGGGCCGCTGCCCCTGCTTGAGGAAACGCACGCCCTCGCGGATCGCCCGCTCGACCTCCTCACGGGTCACCGCCGCGCGGCCGGCAGACCAGCCGCCAGCCTGGAATAACAGCCATGACGCCAGGATGCCGATCGTGATTCGACGCCGAGCCATCGCACGAGAACACATCGGTCTTTCTCCTGCTTGAAGTCGATCGTCCATGTGGCGATATCGGGCGCTACGTCCCAATATGACACATGTCGTTCTCCAGCGGCAAGAGAACCAGGCGATAGCCGCAAGATGGCCTGGTGCGAAAGCGCTCGCGTCGACGCGGGCTACAGGCGGGGCGGAAGCGCTGGGACTGTGACATGAGGCGCTAACTTTCCGGCGAACTCGGACTTCTCTGCTTGTCTCGTCCAGACTCAGTCGGTGCTGGACGACTCGTCCGGATTTCGCGGAGATCACGAATGCCGCCTTACCATCCGCGGAGAAAACCGGCGGCACCGACGCACACTCCTCGGCCAGGACCTGCGGCGGCCGCTCGGTGAGGATGCGGGGCAGGCCGGACGCAGGCTCGATCCCGATCGTGGCGCCTTCGAGCCGCATGTAGCGATCGCCCGGCGGCTTGGAGAGGTAGATCATGGAAATGGTCCCATCGGCTGCCACCGCGACATTCGGGTAATGCTTGGCCGAATCACCGCCAGGCCATAACTCCGAACCCGGCGGCAGCAGCGGTCCGGCCGCCTCGATCGCCGCCCCGTCCACGCTCATCCGGAACCACCACGGCTGGGAGGAAATCTTCATCGCTTTGTCTCTCGGTCGATTGCTGTAGCTGAGCGTGGCGAAGACCAGATTCCGATATCGTGGATGGATCGGCCAGACCGGGTCGGCGACCAGGACATGTCCCTTGCCCGGCCGAGGACATTTCCAGACGACCTGGCGAACGCCCGAGCTGGGGGAACCGTCCTTTGACTCAGGATCCGTCACCGCTCCAGCGTCCTCATCGACTCCGAAGCTGCATCGGTAAAATTGACCGTCGCCGGCGGCGAAGAGGATCTCGCCAGGTCGATCGGGTAGAAAGCAGAGCCGCCCCGAGGGCAGCAGGTCGAGCTTCACTCGGTCAATGAGCTTCCCTTCGGGCAAACTCAATCGGGCCAGACCCCAGAACGGCTGGCCGTCGACGGAAGCGCCCAGGCTGTGGCAGTGCCCGACAACCTCGCCTTTTCCTTCCTCGTCGCTCCACGGCGATACACTCAGCAACCCCCATTGTTCCTCTTCAGGCAAGGGGACCAGGCTGCTGCTTCCGCTCACCCGGTCAATCAAATAGAAGCCCTGCTGCGGTTCATGGCGCGACGACCGATCCGGGCTAAGCGTATCCCACCGCAAACTGAGTATGGGAACCACGGGAAGACGCGAGGAATCGAACTGCGCGACACCCAAGGCAAGGAGCGCGGTGCCGGCTAGCAGGAAGACAAACAACCGTGTCAGTACACTCAGTCTCTTGAACATCTCTCGGATCCTCATGAGGTTCCACGCGCAAGCGCCCGCCGGTCGCCCCACGGCGGCGTGGGGGAGAACAACCGAACCAGGCATGTCGGCGGGCCAGAATGGGGAGGGAGGCGTTCTGGATCGGTAGAAACCAGACGTGCGGAAGAGGGTGCGTCGGGCTCTACCGATCAAGGCCACACTGGATTACTATGCAATTCGGGGACCAGTTCACATTCATCCCGCTTGTCAATGAATCACGAAATCAACAGCCGTCGGTCACGATTGGCGTATCTCCGGCGCGGATTGCGATTTGCATCGCAGAACTCGAAACAGCAGCTTTCCTTCTTAGATTTACAGCAGTGGATCTGTTCACACTCCCGGCCTCGTCGCTTACGCATCGCATCGATACTTCCCAGGGCAGATCGCCCATCTCGTGTGCAGCCGCGCTAGGTATAAACGTGCTTGCATGCACCCAAAAGGTGGCTGAAATAGACGAAATAAGTAATCTGCGACGCCTGCACAAGGCACGCGCGAAAGACCACGTTGGAGGGCGAGGGTCAATCAGTCTCCGCTCGCTCGCTTGAATCAATCATTCACCAGGCTCTACAATGTGCAGGGTCGGGACACAAAAGATCCTGCACGGCAAGCTCGAGCTATGAACGAATCGGCTTGCACTCCTCGTCTCCATTCTCCTGGGCGGTGTACGTCCATGTCGTCCAGACTTCGCACGCTTCTTTTTTTCTAAATGGGTCCAATTCTCGCATGTCTACTGCCGGCGATCGGATTACGCAGCTTCTTGACGAGTTTCGTCACTCGCGCGACGTCATGGTCGCCGAACTGAACAAGGTAATCATAGGTCAGCGCGATGTCATCGAGCTGATTCTGGCCTCGATTTTCACGCGTGGGCACGTGCTGCTGGTGGGGGTGCCCGGGCTGGCCAAGACCCTGATGGTCAGCTCGATCGCCCGGATTCTCGACGTCAGCTTCAAGCGAATTCAGTTCACTCCTGACCTGATGCCCTCGGACATCACCGGGACGAACGTGCTGGAAGAGCCAGAGACCGGGCGGCGGTCGTTTCGATTTGTACCAGGGCCGATCTTCGCCAACATCATCCTGGCCGATGAGATTAACCGTACGCCTCCCAAAACCCAAGCTGCCCTTTTGCAAGCGATGCAGGAGCGCGAGGTCACCGTGGGGCAAGACACCATGCATCTGCCCGATCCTTTTTTTGTGATCGCCACGCAGAACCCCATTGAGCAAGAGGGAACGTATCCCTTGCCCGAGGCCCAGCTCGACCGGTTCATGTTCGACATCCGGGTCGGCTACCCGTCGCTTGACGAGGAGAAGAGGATTCTTCTGGCCACCACGAAGGGTGAGACCCCGGAGCTCAAGAAGGTGCTCTCCGGCAAGGCAATCGTGAATCTTCAGAAGCTGGTCACGTCGGTTCCGGTCTCCGAGTACACTGTTGATTATGTAACCCGGCTGGTTCGGGCCACGCGCCCCGGCGATGAGCGGTCGCCGCAGTTCATCAAGGACCTGGTTGACTATGGCGCCGGGCCCCGGGCTGGTCAAAACCTGATCCTGGGCGGCAAGGCGATGGCCGCGATGGACGGCCGGTTCAGCGTCTCGCTGGACGACGTGCGCAAGGTTGCGATCCCGGTGCTCCGCCACCGCATCAGCACCAACTTCCAGGCCCAGGCCGAGGGCCAGACGACCGAAAGCCTCGTCAAGCGGCTCTTGACCGAGGTCAAGGAGCCAGACACGCCCAAGTACGAGAAGCGAGCATGAGCGCCTGCGCGTCATCTTAACTTCGTACCCGACGAGCACTTCGCGGAGAGCTTCCTTGGCAGGCACGGCCGAAAAATACCTGAAACCCGAAGTGATCCGCCAGGTGGCGCGGCTGGACCTCCGCGCCAAGTTCATCGTTGAGGGCTTCATCGCGGGGCTGCACGCGAGCCCCTTCCATGGGTTTTCGGTCGAGTTCTCCGAGCACCGCAAATACACCTCCGGAGATAATATCTCCGACATCGACTGGAACGTTTACGCCAAGACCGACCGGTTCTACGTCAAGAAGTTTCAGGCGGAAACGAACCTCACAGGCTACCTGGCGATGGATCTTTCCGGGTCGATGGGCTACACCTACCGGCAGGAGCTGACCAAGTTCGAGTACAGTATCTGCCTGGCGGCGGCTCTGTGTTACCTCATGATTCACCAGCAAGATCCCGTGGGAGTGATGGCCTTCGACGAGAAGGTCCGCCAGAGCCTGGCGCCGGCGAGCAAACGGTCGCAACTGGGGAATGTTCTGTCGCTTCTGGCCAGGCTGCAACCGTCGGGAACGACCGACATCGAGGCCAGCCTGCACCAGGTGGCGAGCATGATTCGCCATCGCAGCCTGGTCATGGTCTTCAGCGACCTGTTGGCCGACTTCGAGCCGATCAGGCGGCGCTACACCGGCTGCGGTTCGCTGGTCATGACGTCATCCTGTTTCATGTTCTCGACGAGGCCGAGGCCGTTTTTCCCTTCGACGGCATGCTCAAGCTGGAAGACAATGAAACGCATGAGATCCTGGAAGTTGATGCCGACGCAATCAAGGCAGACTACCTGGAAGAGGTCGCCAGTTTCCGTGAGGGATATCGCAACGACTGCGTGAAAGCTCGCATCGATTACGTTCCGTTGCATACGGGAATGCCGTTCGATAAAGCACTGATGTCGTACCTATTGAGTCGACAGGCCCGAGGGTGACCGAATATGGAATTCTCACTCATTCACGCGGGGCTGGCGGCCGGTGCCGCGCTTGCGGCCTTGCCGGTCATCCTGCACCTCTTCATGCGGCAGACGCCCAAGCACGTCATCTTCCCGGCCCTGCGTCTCGTCCGCGAACGTCAGAAGCGGTCGAAGAAGCGGATGCGTATCAAGAACTGGCTGCTTCTTCTAGCGCGGATGGCTGTGCTCGCGCTCATGGCGCTGGCGCTCGCGCGACCCCGCATGTACACGCAGATGCCACTGGGCGATGAGTCGGTGCCGGCGGCGCTGGGCCTGGTTTTTGATACCAGCCTGTCAATGGGTTACAAGGAGAAAGACAAGACGCGGCTCGACGAGGCCAAGGAACGTGCCCGGGCGATCCTGGGCCAAGCTCGCGGATTCCAGCCTGGTCTTCGTGGTTGATTCACACGACCCTCTCAAGCCGACCGGGCTCTCGCCCGCCGCGGCGCCAAGCGAGTCGACGAGCTGGTGATCCACCCAGTGAATCGACCGCTCAACTCCGTGATGGGTCAAGTGTACTCGGCCGTCGCCGAGTGCGATCGGCCACGCCACGAGGTTTACGTGCTGACCGACCTCGCGCAGTCATCGTGGACCCTCAACCAGCCCGCCGAGGGCCTTGACGAGGTCGCCAAGGCGAAAACCACGCCCGGCGGAAAGCTTGCCACGTTCGTTCTACGGCTGGGATCTCAGGAACATGTTGATGTGTCAATCGATTCGGCGGAACCTGCTTCGAGCATCGTGACCCAGGGCGAGCCGGTGGAAATCAAAGGCCTGGTCCACGCGCAAGGAGACAAACCCGTCAATCGCGTGGTCGAGTTCTATCTCGACGGCTTCAAAAAAGGCGAGAAGCCCGTCGAGCTGACACCGGGCGCTCAGGTGGAAGTGAGCTTCACCACTCCTCCCCGGATCGAGGGAGAGATCCATCGCGGCGAGCTCAGACTCAGCGGCGAGCCCGACCCCCTCGAGTTCAATGACAAGCGGTACTTCACTTTCAAGGTGAGGCCAGCCTACAAGGTGCTCTTGATCAGCGATCAGCCCAGCGACGCCGAATTCGTGGCCGCGGCACTTGACCCCGAGACTCCGGGCGTGCCCAAGACGTTTCAGGTGGCGAAGGTCAAGCCCGCAGGGTTCGCCGCGACCTACCGCGACACCCTGAAGGATCATGCCGCCGTCTTCCTGCTCAACGTGGAACAGCTCGATGAAGAAAGCTGGGGCATGCTCAACGGCTACGTCCACGAGGGCGGGGGCCTGGTGGTCGGTCTGGGTGACCGCTGCCGCGCCGAGAACTACAACGGGCCAACCGCCAGCCAGCTCTTGCCCGCCCAGCTCCAGGAGCCGCGACGCCGCCAAGGCGGAAAGCACCTTCGGCAAGATTGCCGATGTGACGCACCCGTTGTTCCAACGATTCGCCAAGGAGTTCGAGGCGCAGTTCGCTCTCATCCCGGTTTACCGCTACTGGGTTGTGAAGCCGCCTGAGGCCTCTCGCGCCTTGCTGAGCTTCTCTGATGGCGCCCCGGCGCTATTCGAACGCTCGTTCAAGGGGGCCAAAACCGGCCGCGTCTTGCTCTGGACAACGCCTCTGGCTCGTCGAGCCATTCGAACCGAACGGGGAGCATGGAACGAGCTACCGGTTTTCACATACTGGGTGTTCCCGGTTCTCACCTATCTCACGGTTCCCTACCTGGCGGGCGCGTCGAACGAGCAGCTCAACTTCGAGGCCGGCGAAAACGCGCTGCTGACCTTGGGCGCCGGCGTCCGATCCCAGAGCTTCCTGGTGACCGGCCCCGACCAGAAAACCACCGAGTCGCTCACCCCCTCGGCCAACAGCGAGGACCTGCAGATCATTGCTCCCCAGTTGCTTGGCCAGTGGACGGTGACGGCCAAGGATGCCGCCGACCGTCAGACCAAGCTCGGATTCAGCTTGAACCCGCCCAAAACCGAAAGCCAGTTCAAGCCCCTGGAACCCAGCGAGCTGGACGCGATTTTCGGCAAGGATGGATACTCGCTGGCCCAGGACACCAACGCACTCAGGACAATGGTCAACGCGGTTCGTGTCGGACACGAGATCTTTCCCTGGCTGATGATGCTCATCCTGCTGATCGTGACCCTGGAAAACTTTCTGGCCAATACGTTCTACAAGGAATCAGCGCGGCCGGCTCCGGCCGGCGCGGCAGCATGAAGACGCTCGAACCCAGACCCTCGTCCCAGGCCGGCGGCATCCCATGTTTCAAGGAATCAGCGTCACTCTGAACCCGATCGAGCCGTGGTGGCTGCTGGCCGCGGCGGCGGCGGTCGTGGTCGTGCTCACTCTCTGGGCCTACGCCAAGAAAATGCAAGGGACCACCGGCCGCTGGCGGTGGGTGGCCCTGGGCTTGCGGCTGGCGGCCGTGCTCCTCTGCCTGCTCGCGGCCTTACGGCCTTCGGTGATCCTGCAGGAGAAGAAGCGGCAGGCGGCGTCGCTGGTCTTTCTGGTGGATAGCAGCACGAGCATGCTCTTCGGCGATGAGGTCAGCGGCCAGACGCGGTGGGCCGTGGCGCAGAAGACACTCGGGCAGGCGATCGCGGCCGCCAAGTCGTTCGGCCCCAACCTGGAAGTCAAGGCCTACCGGTTCGATTCCAACCTCACCGAGCCCAAGGCCGATGAAAAAGCCGCGCCCGAGCCGCAGGGTCGGGAGACTCAGCTAGGCACCGCAATGCTCGAGGCCGAAAAACGCGCCTCACAGAACAACAAGCGAATTGTGAAGCTGGTGATTCTTTCCGACTTCACCTCGAACAACGGCGTCAACCCGCTGGTAGCCGCCCGCCGCCTGCGCGACCAGCAGATTCCGGCCGTGACGGTGGGACTCGGAACCGACAACGCAGGCGCCGGCACGCGCGATATCCAGGTCCGCGAGATCGTCGCCGCGCCTACGGTGTTCGTCAAGAACAAGCTCGCGGTGAGCGGCATCGTGGTGGCCAAGGGCTTCGCGGGTCAGCCGATTGACGTCGAGCTGTTCGTGGAAAAGCAGGCGGCCGCCGTGGCCAGGACCCAGGTAAAGGTTCCCGAAGGCGCTGACGTCGCTCCCATCAACGGCCTGTTTTACATTCCCAACCTGCCGGGCGAGAAAAAGATCACGCTCAAGGCCGCCCCGCGTGAGGGGGAACTGGTTCCCTCCAACAACGAGATGAGCACATTCGTCACCGTCTTGAGCGGCGGCCTGAACGTGAAGTTCGTGCAGGGCCCGAACTTCACCTGGGATTATCTTTACCTGATGCGTTCAATCGCCACGTCGCCTGATATCAATGTGGACGCCTTGGTGATCCGCCGGCCCGCCCGGGGTGAGTCCGGCGAGGCCGATGACGCCGATTTCAACCCGGGCCGGTACAACATTTACATTCTGAGCGATCTGCCCGCCGATCACCTCACGACGCACCAGCACAAGCTGCTTGCCGATGCCGTTCGTAAAGGGGCGGGCCTCATGATGCTGGGCGGCCGGTCCAGCTTCGGCCCGGGGGGTTGGGCGCAGACAGAGCTCGCAGACGTCCTGCCGGTCGAGATCCGCCGCACCGACGGGCAACTCGAGCCCGAAGGCGGCGTCAAGTTCGTCCCCAGCGCCACTGGCCTGACAAGCTACATTCTCCAGGTTGGTGCCAACAAGGCCGAAACGGCGAAGCTGTGGGCCCAGATGCCGCCGATCCTGGGCACCAACCTGTTCGGCGAGCCCAAGAAGGGAGCCGAGATCCTGGCCGAGACTCCGGGGCCGAATGTCGAGCCCTTGATGCTCGCGATGGATGGCCCGGGCGCGGGCCGGGTGATCGCCTATGGCGGCGATACCTGGGTCTGGGCGCGGGCCAACGAGGAGGGCCGGATGGCCCACCGCAAATTCTGGCGGCAGGTGATCTTCTGGCTCTCGCACAAGGAAAACGACAGCGACAATCAGGTCAAGCTCAACCTCGACAAGAGGCGCATCAGCGTGGGCCAGAAGGTCGAGCTCACGGTCACCGCGCGCGACGCCAAGGGAACGAATCTGACCGGCGTCAGTTTCGAGACCAAGATCGAGCGCGATGCCGCCGGCGCCTCGCCAGAGCCGATCGAGCTTTACACTCAGAATGACGAGTGGAGAGGATCGTATCCGGCCACCGGCCAGCCCGGTGAATACAAGGCCACGGTCATCGCCCGCAAGAATGGTCAGGAGATCGGCAGAGATTCTTCCCGGTTCCTCGTCTACCAGGACGATCGCGAGCTGGAGAACCCTTCCGCCGACATCGCCCTGGCCCGGCAGATCGCGGAGATCAGCGGCGGCGAGGCCGTTGCCCATGAGAGCCTGGGCAAATACCTCAAGGGCATCGACCAGTCGGCCTATACCGAGTACTCGATCCCCACGGAGCACAGGGTCTGGGACAACTGGCCGTTCTTCCTCATCTTCACCGCACTCCTGACGCTGGAATGGTGGCTCCGCAAGCGACACGGGTGGGTTTAGCAGGGCTCGAACAGGAATCTACCGTAATTTCGATTATCGGTTTTGATTTCGTAGCTGGAGCGCCTTCTCGAGGATCGAAGGATCCAGCTTCAACGGCTTGCGTGGCTTTTTCTTGGCCGCCGGGTCGGCCGGATCGGCCATTTCGTCCGGATCATCGGCCGTTTTCGTGCCCTTCGGGAGAACGACCGACGGCCCGCGGGGAGCAGTGGGTTTCACGACCGGGGGTGGAACACCGGCCGCCCCGCTCGCCAGCTTGGGCTTCTTTCCACTGATGGCGAACGGAATGGGAAACTCATCAGGACCGCCATCACTCTCAGGACCGACGTTTCGGCCTGCCTCGGCGCGAGAGACTCCAGCGTCAAGCGGGAGGCCGCTGGTCTGGGGTAGAGGAGGCAGGTTTCCCGGATCACGGCTGATCCGAGTACGATCCGCGGCGAACGCCTCGCCGGTCTCCTGTGGGGCCACCGCCATCCGCGCAGATGCTTGCGACTCTGTGGTCTTGCGGACGCGGAGGTTGTTCACCCAGGCAGCCAGGATCCGATAAGAGCCGTCGTTTGAGCCCTGGAAGATCGGCCGGGTGTTTTTGCCATTGCCGTGCATCCTCAAGGTACTGGACAACAAGTCGCTTCGGGGCGGGTTCTCGCGATCGATCAGCCTCAATGTTGCATCGAGGTTGGCCCGCAGGGTTTCCCGCGTCTGGTCCCTCTTGTTCTTGATCTGGATGAGCTGGAAGCCACCCTCATAATGCTCGTTATGGCATTTTGCACAGTACAACTGAAGCACGGGGTGCACGAACCTGGCAAACTCGTCGGCCCGCTTGACCGCTTGAGAAGTGGGCAGGTCGAAGATGACCGGCAGGTCGGAGATTCTCATTCCCTTGCGTGCGCCCTGGATCACCGACGCGTCGAGTGAGCCGGGGCGGTCCGACGAGTTTGGCTGTGGCTCGATCGCGCCGCTGCGCTGCACCTCCGGATCGACTTTCTGCATTTCCCGGCGCGCCTGGGCCTGGTCGAGCGAAACCAGCATCGCCTTGGCCTGGAGATGCTTGGGGCTGAGCTCCATGATCGCCTGAAGTTGTTCCCTGGCTTCCGTTTCCATCTTCTGTTCGAGACACCATCGCGCCAGCTTCATCCGTTCATCGAAGTCGTTTTCGGGCAACTGGTCCAGCTTGTATTTGTAAACCTCTTGAATCGAGCTGAAGACGCTCTCGATGCGTCTTCTGGGAAACCGCATCTCGCCGACTGGCTGAGTCACCAAAACAGCAGACTCTTCTTCGCGCACGAACCCTTTGACAATATGTCCGTCGGTCAAGAGCACGATTCTGGCCCTGGGTGCTTCCGGCGCCTTTGCGGCCGCGACGTCCGAGGGCTTCTCGACTGGGTCTTGATCCGGCTCCTTCAGACTCGCCAGTCCGGGAGCGGGGATGCTGAGAAGACCCAAGCTGAACACACAAAGCACGATGAACCCGAAGGTTTTATTGATCGTACACATAAGCCGAACGGCCCTGTTTTGCCGCCAGCCGAAGAAATGGCCGGGCGGTACAATTGGAGAATTTGGCGGAAATGGTGGCGGCACCGTAGCTCAGGCCCTAGAATTCGTCAAGGTGAACCACGTGGCCAGAGTCTCCAAGAAGTGAAGGTATGCGATTTGCGTTACCGTCCTTGAGGCGAATCCATCATGGTATCTTCCGACCCTTCGCCGCTCCTGGAATCGATGCTGGGTAAGACCGTGGTTGTCAACCTGATCTCGAGCTATGTGTGCCTGGGCGACTTTGTCGGCTGCGATGCCCAGTATCTCGAGCTCCGCGACGCGGATCTGCACGATCTTCGCGACAGCTCGGCAACGCGAGAAATCTACGTCCATGATTCCGTACGCCTGGGTATCCGCCGGAATCGGGCACGTGTCCTGGTTCGGCGTGACGAGATTGCCGCCATCGCGCGATTCGACGAGATTGCCTCGTTTTGACCACGCGTCTACCGCAACAGGCTCAGCGAACCGAACCGAAACGCACGCCCTCCGCCAGGAGAAAACCGCGGCGGCGACGAACAGCTTGCTGTGGCCGGGCGCCACAGACCACCAGCCAGCAAGAGGCATGAGAAGCGAAGATCCATGCGAGCGAGCGTACGCCGCATCATGAATATCCCGGATAAAACCGCCTTTCGTGAGGAAGACAGACCGATGAAAAGGAACCATCGATTTAGCCCAGTTCTTCTTCTGGCGCTGGCCTTACCGGCCGTGTCGCGAGTTGAAGCTTCGGAAATTCGCGACCGTGCCGGGATGTTCAGCCCCGAGGCTGTGAAGAAAGCCCAGGCGGAACTTGACCGGGTCGAGCGGAGGACCAGAATCCCGGTCGTGATCGAGACGATCGACTCGATCCCGGGGCTGGAAAGGAACGCACCGAACAATGCCCGCAGAAAGGCAATCGACGATCTGGCCCTTCAGGGCTTGAACAAGGAGCGAGACGCAGGCGTCTATCTGCTCATTTCTAGCCGCGACAGGGTCTTCTCCGATGTGGTGGTGCGCCGCAAGGATGCCGCACGGCTCCCCCAGCAGGCCAGGGACGAGATCCGCGGCGCGCTTCTTGACCATTTCAAGGAGAAGCGGTTCGACGCCGGCCTTTCCAGCGCGGTGGCGCTGCTGGATCAATCACTCTCGGCACCCTCGAACGCCCGCGTCAACGGCCATGTGCCCGCGGCGCCGGCCCCCGGCGGCCGGGCAGGAAACGTCAACGGCGAGCGAGATTCGGTGTGGGCTCACTGCTGATGATCGGCCTGGGCATTTTCGTGGTACTCATCTTGCTCAGGGCGCTCGGCGGACTTTTCGGCCGCTCAGGCGGCGGCTACTCGTCGCCGATGGGCATGGGGGGAATGGGTCGTCCTGGCATGGGACCTGGCCCGGGCTATGGACCGCAAGGCTACGGCGGCTACGGCGCGCCCCGAGGCGGCGGCTTCTTCTCCGGCATGCTCGGAGGCTTGGGCGGCGCACTGGCCGGCAACTGGCTCTACGACCAGTTCTCCGGGCGGCACGGGTCACCAGGCCATACCGATGCCAGTTCTTACTCGCCCGGCGACACGACCTCGGCTTATGACCCCGCGGGAGATGCCCCCGTGGGCACCGAAGAGTCCGGCGGCATGGGCACCTCGTGGGACGACCCGGGCACTGCCGATACCGGCGGCGGAGGAGATTGGGGCGGCGGCGGCGGCGGAGCCGACTGGGGCGGTGGCGGAGGAGACTGGGGCGGTGGCGGCGGCGACGGCGGAGATTGGTAGCCTCCGGCTCGCCGGCCTGCTCTGCGCGCAATCCGCTTCCGGGCCGGGTATTCTTCACCTTCACTTGAGTGCGACCGGTGCCGACGAGGCGGGCAATTCGCCGTCGGTCTCGGTCGCGTTCAAGTTCTCATCAGGCCACCGCATGCGTGCCGAAACAAGTCTTTGTACTGGACCAACCATGGATCGCATCCTGAATCGACGTGAACGTTTACGACAGAAGCTCAAGACCGATAACCTCGATGCGATCCTGATCAGCTCCACGACGAATGTGTCCTATCTCACCGGCTTCTCGGGTGATTCCTCCGCGCTGCTGGTGGGTCGCGATCGAGACGTGATTCTCTCCGACGGCCGGTTCACGACCCAGCTTGAACAGGAATGCCCGGGGATCGAGGCTCGGATCCGAGGCACCTCGCAGACAATGAACCAGGCGGTCGTGGAGGCCGTGGGCTTGCTGGAGATCCGCCGTTTGGGCTTCGAGGCGGTCGCCGTCTCAGTGGCTGATTATGAGCTGATGCGAGGATCGATGCCGACCGTCGAGATGGTGGCCACCAGTGATCAGGTTGAGAATCTACGGCAGATCAAGGACGAGGCGGAAGTGGCCGCCGTCCGCGAGGCCATCGAATATGCCGAGAAGGCGTTTGCAATGGTCCGCGCCGAGCTTCACCCCGAGGCCACCGAGAAGGAAGTCGCCGACCTGCTGGAGGCCAATCTCAGGCGATGCGGAGCGACCGGATCGAGCTTCCCGTCGATTGTCGCCGTCGGTGTGCGAGCCGCCTTGCCCCACGCTCGGCCGACGGCCGCGACCCGGATCGGCGATGACGAATTCGTGCTCTTCGACTGGGGAGCGGCCGGCCGGCCGTACAAAAGTGACTTGACTCGCGTTCTGGTCACCGGTAAGGTCACACCGGAATTTGAAAAGATTTATCGAACCGTACTGGCGGCTCAAGAACGCGGCATCGCGGCGATCCGGCCCGGCGTGAAGGCCCAAGAGGTAGACGCCGAAGCCCGCTCGGTCATCGAGCAAGCGGGTTTCGGCAGTTTTTTTACGCATGGGCTAGGCCATGGGCTGGGCATGGATGTTCATGAGGCTCCCCGACTTCGAAGGGAATCAGAGACCATCCTCGAGCCGGGCATGATCGTGACCGTCGAGCCGGGTATCTACCTTCCTGATTGGGGTGGCGTCCGCATCGAGGACGATGTTCTGGTAACCGCCGAAGGCCGCGAAGTCTTGACTAGCCTCCCCAAGACGCTCGACTGGGCCGTGTGTTGAATTTGACAACCTGGCACTTTGACATAGTGCCGCAGTCATCGGGTACCATCGATCGTCCCGGGGGGCGGGACGCGGGACAATGATCCGTGCAAGCGGCGCGGTCGTGGAGCCGCTCGGTACGGAAAGACGGGAGACGAAGAGCACGCGGTCGCCGCGTAGCGGAGTCATGGTATGGCGGAGCAAGCATCTGATCCCAACGAGCCTCTCGACGTCAACAAAATCCACCAGCTCGTCCGCTTGATGAAGCGCTACGATTTGACCGACCTCAACATCAGCGACGGCAAGGTTCAAATCCGCCTCAAGCGGCGCGGGTCTGAAGTCACGACGGCACCGGCCGCCGTGCCGCACCAGGCGCCTGGCCAGGGCCATCATCCGGCCGCCCCGACTTCACCACCCGCTGGCCAGGCCTTACCGGAGTCCGCCCCCACGGAAGCTCCGGCCGCACCCAAGACAATCGTCATCGAAAGCCCCATGGTCGGTACGTATTATGCCTCGACCGCCCCGGACGCGCCGCCGTTCGTTTCGGTGGGCTCCGTCGTACAGCCCGACAGCACCCTCTGTATCATCGAAGCCATGAAAGTATTCACGGACATCCCGGCGGGCGTCTCGGGCACGATCGCCGAAATCCTGGTCAAGAACGGACAGCCCGTCGAGTTTGGACAGCCCCTCTTCCGCGTGGTTCCGGCCTGAGGGGGGCGGTATCGGGATCGGAGGACCGCTACCCTGTCCCGTCCGCGACCAGAACCAGCACGCGGAAACCCGGACGCCAGCTCGACAGGAACCCGGCGGTTCCGCCACCCAACGTCGCTTGAACTGGCGCGATTCTTGAATCTCAGTATGCGAGGTGCTCTCTGCCGATGTTTCAACGCATCCTGGTGGCCAACCGCGGCGAGATCGCGCTGCGGGTCATTCGCGCCTGCAAGGAGCTGGGTGTCGAGGTGGTCGCGGTGTACTCCCAGGCAGACCGCGATGCCCCGTATCTCCGGCTCGCCGACCGCGCCATCTGCATTGGCAAGGCCCCCAGCACCGACAGCTATCTGAACATTCCCCGGCTGATCGCGGCCGCCGAGGTGGCCGATGTACAAGCGATTCACCCCGGCTATGGTTTCCTCAGCGAGAACCCCCAGTTCGCCGAGATCTGCCGCAGTTGCAACTTCGAGTTCATTGGCCCGCCTCATGAGGCCATTCGAAAGATGGGTCTGAAAACTGAGGCCAAGCAGATCGCGGCGCACGCAAAGGTCGCGTGCGTGCCCGGCTCCGAAGGGGCCGTGACCAGCGATGCCGACGCCCTGCGGCTCGCCCGCGCCATCGGCTTTCCCGTCCTGATCAAGGCCGCGGCCGGTGGGGGCGGCAAGGGCATGCGAGTTTGCCGGTCAGAGGCTAACATGACGAGTGCCCTCCAGATGGCTCGTAACGAGGCCACCGCCGCGTTCAAGAATCCCAGCATCTATCTCGAGAAGTTCATCGATCGACCACGCCACGTCGAGGTCCAGGTGCTGGCCGATTCGCACGGCAACATCGTGCACTGCTGGGACCGCGACTGCTCGTTGCAACGCCGGCATCAAAAACTGGTCGAGGAGGCCTGCGCCGCCACATTGCCCCAGAATGTCCGAAACCAGCTTGGAGAGGCCGCCGTGCGCCTGGCGAAGACCGTCGGTTACGTCAACGCGGGAACTTGTGAATTTCTGGTCGATGCCGACAACAAGTTTTATTTCATCGAGGTCAACGCCCGCATCCAGGTCGAGCATCCGGTCACCGAGATGGTCACCGGAATCGACCTCGTCAAGCAGCAGATCCGCATCGCCGCCGGCATGCCCTTGCCATTCCGCCAGAAAGAGATCGTCGCCCGCGGCCACGCGATCGAGTGCCGGATCAACTCCGAAGATCCGGACAATGACTTTCGACCTTCCCCCGGCCGGATCACCGTGCTCAACGTCCCCGGCGGCCCCGGCGTGCGGTGGGACTCGCACGTCCAGGCAGGCTACTCGGTTCCCCCGAATTACGACTCGCTTCTGGGCAAGCTGATCGTCCACGCCCCGACCCGCGTGGAAGCCATCGCCACCATGCGCCGCGCCCTTGACGAGCTGACCATCGAAGGCGTGAAGACCACCATCCCCATGCATCGTCGCATCTTCCGCAATTCCGATTTCCTGAGCGGCAAGGTCGACACAACCTGGGTCGAACGCGTCTTCATGAACGAGGCACGGGAGATGGGTACGAACGGCGAGTAGGCCTTTACCGCCTCGCACGATTCTGGAGCAGCAGCCACTCGAAGAGTTCGGGAATGGCGTAGGCATGGTCGGCGCTGTGATTGTGATCGACGCCAGGGAATTCCTGATAGAGAGGCTTGCCACCTGCCTCCTGGATCGCGCGCACCATCTCACGCGACTGTGACGGCGGGATCATCTCGTCGGCATCGCCATGGAAGCACCAGCAGGGCACCGCTTTGAGGCGCGACGCCTGGTCCGGCCTCCATCCGTGGCAGATCGGCACGATCGCCGACCACCGATCAGGTTCTGCCGCGGCGAGACTCCACGTTCCTTGGCCTCCCATGGAAACGCCGGTGAGCGTGATCCGGTCCGGATCGATGCGATACTCCGATTGCACTTGCTCGAGGATCGCGAGGGCGAGCTTGCCGCCCGCGGATCCTGGCCTCCAGTTTTCGTCTTCGCGCGCTTGCGGGAAGATCGCGAGAAACGGGAAGTTCTCATTCTTCTCCCGGATGGCTTTCGCCAGACCGCTGGCGGTTTGACTTCGCCCGTCCGTGCCGCGCCTGCCGGCTCCGTGCAAGAAGAGGATCGCCGGTACGGTCTTGTCGCCGGTGTAGTCGCGAGGCACAAACACCACGTACTTCGCCTCGGAGCCGTCTGCCTCGCGAAAGACCTTGTCGAGAAAGCCCGTGTTGGGCGTGGACCGGCTTTCTGCTGGCGGTGGGCCGACGACGGCTTTTGCGCGACCGGGAGTGGCAAAGCCGACACGACCGCGGGCATCGCTTCCAGCCCGATCTTGCGCCGGGCCGCGTCGATCAGGACCGCGGTCATGTGGGAGAGTTCCTCGGAAGTTGGGCCGCCGATCCACCGCTTGCGGATGATGCCGTGATGATCGATCAAGTACAGCGTGGGATAGCCGATCACCTTCCAGTCGCTGGTGATCGCCGCCCGCTTCTCCTCGGTGTGATCGCGGAATGAACGCCACGTCATACCGGTCCGCGTGACGGCGGCGCGTGCCTTGTCCACGTCGCGATCGCAATTCACGCCGACGATCTCGAACGGTTCACCCTGAAAGCGTGCGACGAGCTCGCGCTCGTGGGGGACCAGCTTCATGCACGGAAAGCACCACGTTCCCCAGAAATTGAGTAGAACCACCCGGCCCCGGTAGTCGCTCAGTTTCAATGGCCGGCCGTCAAGGTCGAGGCCGCTGATGTCTGGGGCCGGTCGGCCCACTGCCCGGAATCGAAGCTCCTTCAGTTGAGTCTGGGCCAGGTCATTAAGCGTCTTTTCAATCCCTTGAAAAGAGTAAACATATTTCCCGTCAAACTCCGTGCAATACTGCTCGAACAGCGTTTCGGCTTCTGCCTGCCGGTCCTCAGGTGCGTTCTGTACGACGCTCGCGAGCGCAAACTGACTCTGCACCGGACGGATCGATCCCGACTGGCCTTGAGGATCGCGCGCAAGTGCCGCTCGAACCGCGGCGCCCGCGCTGGGTCCCCTGCGATAAGAACCCGAGCCCTTCGCAGAAGTGACCGATCTCCGGGCTATCGGCGCAGCGGTCGGCTATCAGGTCCGCGGCCTCGGTGTAAAGCGGCGACGGCTCCGGGCCGTCCCTGGTTCGCGGCTCTGTGATGGTGCAAACGGCTGCAAGCAATCGGCCTGTCCGGGGATGGTCCAGGGATTGCCGCGTGCGGGAAAGAATGGCTGGAGCGAAGGGTTCGAGGGTCTCCAACCCACCCATGTTCCACTCGAAGGCCTGGGCGAGCACACCGACGTCCGCGGTTTCCAGTTGCCGGGCGAACGCTTGCTGGGCTTCGCGTCCGGCGCTGGAGTCCCGGACTGGTCGCCGCCGCCATCAAGGCCGACAACCCGCCGACGGTTCCCGGATACCTCCGAGCGATCTCGAGGCACCGACGCGCGAAGTCTTCCTTCTTTGCCTGGTTGATTGGCTTTCGCGTCGAATCCCAGTCCGCGCGAACCACGCAATACTCGCGAATGTCCGGCGGCAGACGAAGCCAGATGAGCCAATCCGCGACCTTGACGAGAACGAAGACGCCAACGAACCCGGCGAGGACAACTCGCCACTTGCGGCTTCTCCAGGACGAGGGCATACGCATTCCTTGATGCAACTGTCGCTGCGTCAGTCGCCTGGTAACGATCAGAATTGCTGCCTCTGTCTAGTTCGTTGCCGGAGCCTGATTATTGGCCCTGTGCGCGGTGCCCAGATGAGCGATCTCGGCTGACAAAGGGATCCCCTGACCACCTCACACAACCCGAACGCAAGAACTAACCCCGTGATTGTTTGCCTGGGATTGCTCCAAAACAAGTTTTTGCGAGCACGCTCATTTTCCTGCTTGACAACAAGCCTCTGCCACCTAGAATGTGAGCACGCTCAAATTACGAGGAGGCTGGTGATGAGGGTAACGGCCGAGGCCAAGATCGCCACCAGGCGCCGCATTCTGGAGGCGGCGCGGGCGTGCTTTTCGAGGGACGGGTTCGAGGCTGCAACGACGCGGGATATCGCCGCGCGGGCGGGGATCGCGGCGGGTACGCTGTTCAACTATTTCCCGACGAAGGAGGCGATAGCCATGGCACTGGTTGCCGAGGCGTTGGGAGTGGCGCACCGCCAGTTCGAGGATCGTCCGCGCGGTGAGTCGATCGAGGAGGATCTCTTCTCACTGATCGCCGCCGAGCTGCGGGCGCTGCGGCCGCACCGGGCCTACATAAGGCCGGTACTCGAGACGGCGCTGAGTCCGCTGGTCAGGGCCGAAGCAAGTCCAGAGGGGGAAACGATCCGAGTCGAGCACCTGGAGGCCGTAGGGCGTCTGATTGCCGGGCAGGCTACCAAGGAGCCTATGTCGCCCGTGGCGTGGAGCTTGTACTGGACGCTCTACACGGGAGTGCTGGCGTTCTGGGCGTGCGACGCGTCGCACCACCAGGAAGACACGCTCGCCGTCCTGGACCACTACTTGAAGGCCTTCGTGAGCACGCTTCCCCAAACCGAGTGATCCGGTCCCCAAGGGCCATGTGCAGAACAAGAAGGAGCCATATCATGTCGCCGAATGTTGCTGAACTGGTCGCAGCGCTCTCGGAGCTCGAAAAAGACGAGGGGACCGCCCCTCAGGACCCGCTGGCGGCTTCTCTGGCGGACCTTTCCAGACGGCCGGGCCCGGAGGGGGCGCTGCGCCGCCTCTGGGCGTTCGGTGGGCTCGAGGCCCAGGTCGCACTGGCCTACCTGGCGTACTGGATGCGGAGCTGGTTCGTGGGCGCTGACCGGCGGGAGCGGGAGCTGGCCGAGGCTCATCTCCGCGCGGCGATCAAGATGCTGCGGACCATGGGCTATCTCCGCGGCGCGGCGACGAAGCTGGGCCAGGCGCTGGCCAATCTGCCGCACATCGTTCCAGACCAGATCGTCGAGACGCTCGAGCGGCTGCACTTCGAGGCGCCGCCGATGCACTTCGCCCTGCTGCGCGAACAGGTGCGGGACGAGCTCGGGCAGGAGCCGGAAGAGGCCTTCGCGACGTTCGACACGCGGGCCTTCGCGGCCGCGTCGCTGGGTCAAGTGCATCGGGCCATGCTGAAGTCGGGCGAAGACGTCGCAGTGAAGATCCAGTATCCCGCCATCGGCCGGTCGATCCGGTCGGACTTCCGCAATCTGTCAGCCTTTCTCCTGCCGCTCCGCCTGGGGCGGGGCTGGGAACCCGTGAAGAACCAGCTTGAGGAGGTCGAGCGAGTCATCGAGCAGGAGACCGACTATGAGCGCGAGGCGGAATGGCAACGGCGAGCCCGCTCCCCTCTACCATGAGGACGACCCGATCCTCGTCCCCCGGGTTTACGACGAGCTCAGCACGCGGCGGGTGCTCACGATGGAGCACCTCGACGGAGTCCACATCCACGCCTTTCTGGCCGGCAATCCGCCCCAGGAACGGCGGGACCACTTCGGCAGCCTGATCGTCCACGCTGGATGTCGTCTCCACTACGCCGGCCGGCTGCTTTACGCCGACCCGCACCCGGGTAACTTCCTGTTCCGGGCCGACGGCAAGCTCGGATTCCTCGACTTCGGATGCGTTCGACCCTACACCGACCGGGAATGGGAGTGCAACCGACTGGCCGACCTGGCGATCCGCCGCCGCGGCGATGACGAGATCAAGGCCCTTCGATGCAGCCTCGGGCTGGCGGAGGAAGATCAGTTCGACCCCGAGCTCCTCGCCAAGAACATCAAGTTCGGCCGCTGGATCTGGCGATCATACTGGCAGGAAGGCCCTTTCGACTTTGGCGACCCCGGCTATCTCCGCGAGGGCGTTGAACTGTTCTCCGCAATCGGTCGCGCTCGGATTGCGGCACCGTGGTTGCCGATGAACGCGTTCATCGCTCGGTGGTACTTCGGCATGGCGGCCATGCTCTACCGCTTGCGGGCCCAGGTTGACATGCGAGCGATCTACCTTCGCGAGCGGGTTGCGGCCGGGTGGGGGCCAGCGTAGCGATTTGCGCCGGGTCATGTTGCTTCCGCGCCGTGCTCGTCATACCCACCACTGGCCTGTTGCAGCCCGACGTGGTACGCTCAAGCGGCGAGGCTTGATGAGCCCTTTTGCACCAGCGTGGCTGGGCAAAAGGCCGGCAACCCCGATCGCCGCCTCTCCTTGCTGAGTTCTGGCCATCGGATTTGATCCATGAACGTTGGTTTACTGACCGGCGGAGGCGATTGCCCGGGTCTGAACGCGGTGATCCGCGCGGTGGTGCGGCGCATCACCAATGCCGGTGGAACCTGCGTGGGGATTCAGGAAGGGTGGAGGGGGCTCGTTCGCAACCTCACGTCGCCCCTGTCAATCGCCGAGACCGACGGCATCATTGGCCAGGGTGGGACGATTCTTGGCTCCTCTCGGACCAATCCCTACAAGAACCCCGAGTCAGACCTCGCCGCGCTGCGCGCGCAACTTCGCGGCCTTGAACCTCGACGCGCTGGTGGTGATCGGCGGCGACGACACGCTGGGCGTGGCCGTTCGCCTGTACAATGATTTTCAGTGGCCGGTCGTCGGCATTCCCAAGACGATCGACAATGACTTGACGCTCACGGATTTCTCCTTCGGCTTCGACACCGCCGTCAACGTCGTCACGGAGGCGGTCGATCGCCTGCGGACGACGACCGAGAGTCATCGCCGCGTGATGGTCATCGAGACGATGGGCCGACACTCGGGCTGGATTGCCTGCTTCGCGGGCATGGCGGTGGGCGCTGATTATATTCTCGTGCCCGAGGTGCCCATCGACCTGCCCCACCTGCTTGGCGTCCTGACTCGCCGCGCGCCGCGGGCAAGAAGTTTGGCATGGTGGTGGTCGCCGAGGGGGCGAGATTTCCCGATCAGGAGCCGCTGGCCCTGGACATGCAGCCCGACCCCTTCGGCAATGTTCGCCTGGGGGGTATCGCCGGGGTGATCGCGGAGATTATCGAAAAAGAGACCGGAATCGAAACGCGTAGCGTGGTGCTCGGCCACTTGCAGCGGGGAGGCCCGCCTTCTGCGTGCGACCGCGTGCTGGCTACCCGGCTGGGCCTGGCCGCCAGCACGCTCGTGCTCCAGCAACGCTTCGGTACCGTCGTCACGCTCAGGGCCGGGCGTATCATCGAGACCGCGCTGAACTCAAGCGCCGTCGGCACGCAGTCGCTCGACCTGAGCTACTATGACGAGGCGGCTTCGTTGTTTTACTGATTGGCATGAGCATCGATCTCGCGCACAGATCGACGAACCTCGGACAGCGGACTGCTATAATATCGATGGTGAGAGGAAGGGAAGGTACCAACATGGATCTGCCAATTCGGTTTCCCAGCGAAGCCGAAGTCATCGACGAAGACGTTGCCCGATTTCGCGGCTGTCGGCAGAGGATCGGGTGCGCTCCATCCGCGACTTGTTCTCAGTCGGTGCATATATGATGCAGATATCGCCGAAACGGGCATTTATACGCGAATACATACTGGACGAGGAGAACCGCGCGCGGCAGGCGGTTCGAGAATTTGTCAAACGCCATGCCACCTGAACATGAGATCTTGGCCGATGAAGCGGTCCGCGCCGTCGAGTCTCTCGCCGACGCTTTTACTGCGCGGTTGACCCGCTATGCGATCGTGGGAGGCATGGCAACGCTCATGCGCGGCCGCCCTCGGTTCACCCAGGACGTTGACGTCCTGCTCGAGGTGCCTCAACTGGCGTTGCCTGGACTGCTGGACGACCTCGCCGGGCGCGGCTTCACGATTGACATGCCCACGGTGCTTCACGAGTTTGTTTACGAACACATGACCGCGTTTCGCTTCGGGTCGGTTCGAATTGATTGGCTGAAACCCGTATTGCCTCTTTACGCTCGAACACTCGCCGACGCTTCACTCTTGCCCTGGACGAACGGCCGCCAAATCCGCGTCGCCACGGCGGAAGGACTGATCTTGACCAAGATGGTCTCTTTCCGGCCGCAAGACCAGGCGGATATCAACACGCTGCTCATCGCCAACCGGAACGAGATCGACGTTGAGCTCATCCGGCGCGAGTGGTCCGCGGTCTCTGTCGGAGAAGAGGCCCGCACCGCCTGGCTAGAGGACACCATCAAGCGGACGTGCGAGCAGCCGCCCCAACGACCCTAGGTTTCGCCGGGACGGCTCGGGCTTTATTGACGAATTCGCAGATTCCTCAATCCATGGTCGGCCGAATTTCACACGGGTTGCGGCTTGAGCCGCCTGCGCGAAGCGGGCTTGGCGGGTTCCTGCAATTCAATCTTTGCCGCAGCCTTGGCCTTTTTCGACTTGGCCGGCTTTCTTGGCCTTTGCTGTCGCCGTCTTCTTGGCCCCGGCCACGGAGCGTTTTGGGGCTTTCTTCGAGGCCGACTTGGAAGCGGAGACGCGAGCCTTCGCGGGCTTGCTCGCGTTCGCCTTTGCTTTTGCCGGCACCGCCTCCGCTGGGTGTTTCCGCTTCGGCCATCTCGATGCCGAAGACGTCGGCGAGCTCGCGTGGCGATGGTCTTCTTGCCCTTCGGTTTACCCGCCTCGGAGACTGGCCCGGCGTCGACAGCGCCCTCGATCAGTTCCAGGTGATCGACCTTGCGGAGCAGGAACAGCAGCTCGGGCTTCTGATCGAGGCGGGCGCCGATGCCGTACATCACGGCGGCGACGTGCTTGCACATGCCGGCCCAGTCCGGGCACGAGCACTCCATCTCGATCTCGGCCGGCTTGGGGAACAGCCCGCCGCCGCGCTGGGTGACCACCTCCATCACGCTCTTCGACAGCTTCCCTTGCAGCAGCTCGACCAGCGAGCCGATCTGGCCGGCGCAGCGGTCCTTGACGCACTTCCAGTGCGCCTCGGGCAGGGCGGAGATGTTGATCTCGACCGTGTACAGCTCCGAGCCGCTGACCAGGGCCGTGATCTTGCCCGGCTTGATCTCCAGGTGCACGACCGAGCCGTTGCGCACGTAGGTGCGGCCGCGCGGCAGGCGGTTGGCGTAGTCGCTGTAGGACTCCAGGTTGTCGCACCAGGCCTTGCCCCAGAAGGTCCTGGCGATGGTGCGGCCGTCGATGACGATCGGCGAGACGGCATGGCCTTTCTTGCGCCTCTTCTCCATCTCGCGCTGGGCTTGCTGGCGGCGCTCGGCCACAGAAACGTAAGGTTTGTAATCGTAATACCAACCCATCGAAGACTCCTTTCTTGTGATGTAGATCAGGGATCAAGGGCCTTGTGAACGTCGAGGCGAACGAAATCGAGAAGCTGCTTGTCGGTCATCTCGGTGAGCAGCGTTTCGGCGCCTTCGATGACGTCGCCGGCAAGGCTGGACTTCTCGGCGATCATCGCGTCGATCTTCTCCTCGACGGTCCCCCGACATACGAATTTATGTACCAGCACGTTTCGTTTTTGTCCAATCCGGAACGCCCGATCAGTAGCCTGGTTCTCCACGGCCGGGTTCCACCAGCGGTCGAAATGAATCACCTGCGACGCGGCGGTCAGGTTCAGGCCCGTGCCGCCGGCCTTGAGGGAGAGGACGAAGAAGGGCGGCCCGTCCTCGCGCTGAAAACTCTCGACGAGCCGCCGGCGCTGGGCGACCGCGGTTCCGCCGTGCAGCACCAGGCCGGGCCGGCCGAAGACGCCTGCAAGAAACCGGGCCAGCGGGCCGGTGATCTCGCGAAACTGCGTGAAGATCAGGGCCTTCTCCTGCCGCTCGGCCAGCTCCTCGCAGAGCTCGGCCAGACGCTGAAACTTGCCGCTGTGCTCGGGCGCGTAATCGCCGTCGCCCGTGACCTGGGCCGGGTGGTTGCAGATCTGCTTCAGCCGCATGAGCTGGGCCAGCACCAGCCCGCGCCGCTGGATGCCGTCGGCGTTTTCGAGCTTGCTCGGCCAGGTCGCGGACCGCCTGCTCGTAGAGGGCGGCCTGCTCCCGGCTCAGGCCGCAGAAGGCCGACATCTCGACCTTTCGGGCAGGTCGGCGATGACTCGCTTGTCGGTCTTGAGCCGGCGGAGAATGTAAGGCCCGACCAGCGTGCGCAGCGGCTTGTACGACGACCGGGCCTCCATCTGCTTGACCAGGCCGGCGAACGCCTTGGCGCCGCCGAGCAGGCCCGGGTTGAGGAAATCGAACAGCGACCAGAGGTCGGACAGGCGGTTCTCGACCGGCGTGCCCGTCATGGCGATGCGTGCCGACGCCTTCAGCTCCTTGACGGTGCGCGACTGCCGCGTGCCGGAGTTCTTGATCGCCTGGGCCTCGTCGAGGATCACCAGGTCCCACTCGCGTTCGCTTGAGCCAGTCTGGTGCGCGACAGCATGCCGTAGGTGGTGATCAGGAGATCGCAGGTCTCGAACGTCTTGCTCTCTCGATTTCGCGCCTTGGCGGGGGCATTCTCGGACGGGTGGGCGATCGCGGAACGAGAGCGAGGGTGCGAACCGCTCGAGCTCGGCCTTCCAGTTGGCCAGCAGCGAGGCCGGCACGACCAGCAGGCTCGGCTTCGCACTCGGCTTCCCGCTGTCCTCTCGGCCTGATTTTCGATGCAGCAACAGGCCGATCACCTGCACCGTCTTTCCCAGGCCCATGTCGTCGGCCAGGCAGGCGCCCAGGCCCAGTCCGGTGACGAACCTGAGCCAGCTCACGCCGGTCTGCTGATAGTGGCGAAGCTGGTGCGCGCAGTCCCGGCGGATCCTCCTGTGCCGAGCGACTCGGGCGAGCGTAGCTTGGCCAGTGCGTCGGCCAGCGCGTCGCCGGCGGTCAGCCCCACCCACTCGCGTTCTTGATCGACCAGGTTCTCGCCATCGCGCTGCCGCGGTGCGCCGGAGAGCAGCCGCATTCCCTCATAGAATGACAGGCCGCTCTGCCGGGTCTCGCGCTCGACTTTCTTCCAGTGACTGCAGCGCCTCGGCCAGTTTCTCCCTGTCGACCTCCACCCACTTGCCCTTGAGCGGCACCAGGCCGCCAGTCGATTCCAGCAGCTGCCTCGATCTCGGCCTCGGTGAGCGGCTCGCCGTCGAGCGTGAGGTTGACGGAGAAATCAAGCAAGGCGTCGCACGCTCAGCTTGCTTCCCTTGCGGGCGTCAATCTTGACGTTGACGACCGCACGCGGCGGCTGATTCGGCTTCCACCAGTCGGGCACCCGGACGACCAGGCCGCTTTCCTCGAAGACCGGGATGTCCTGGAGGAACCGGTAAGCCTCGCGCGGCGTCCAGGCCAGGGGATGATAGATCTCGCGCGACTCGACCATCTCCTTGACCAGCTGCGCTGCGCTCGGCTCGCGCGCTGGATGGGCAAGAGCAGCGACAGCAGGCTCGACCGGTTCTTGGCGCCGGCGTACTGCTGCAGTGCCTTGCCCAGCGGCTCGTGCTGCACGCGTCCCTGGGCCGAAAGCCTGGGAATGTAAGTGGCCAGGAACGCGAACGGGTGCTCCGGGATCGCGCTTGTTTTCGGCCAGGTGAAACGTCACGCGGCCGACGAGCCGCCACTGGGGGTTGAGCTCGCTCAGGTATGCCTGCACACCGCCGGGATGATGCGCGATCTCGCCGCGGACAAGCGAGTCGAGGTCTGACCACCAGCCCGCGAGAACTTCGGCGCCCAGGTATTCCGACCCCAGCATCGGAGGCGCCTGGAGAACATGGAACGCCAGGTCGGTCTCGGATGGCGGCTGGATGGGCGGCACCTTGCCGCTTTCTCCATCCACCGGCGTCTGGCAGAGTCGCGTAAGGTACAGCCGGGCGAAGTCTCGCGCGAAGCCCAAGCGGCGGCGGCAGGCTCGACTGGAGCTCGGTCGTCGCCAGGTGCAAGAGGCCCCTGGCCGTGCTGTCGGCGAAGGCGGCATGAATGCGCTTGCCCACCGCGCCGTCCAGGCCGGCGGTATCGGGCTGAGCCGCCTCGCGAACGTGAAGATGGCCTTGGGGGGATAAGACGAGCTCAAAAGGCATAAATGTTCCGACGATCTTTGCCTGCGAAGAAAGCCACGGGCGGTGGCAAAAAAGGGCGTACCGCAGTACATTATGTCTGAGGCCGCGCCTGCCGCAATGGCCCAGAGAAGTCTCCGATTCGGAGATCCTTTCCATGGAACCGCATATCAAACTGGAAAACCGAACGGGGCTCGACGACAAGCTGTTCTTGGATCTTATACGTGAAATCTCAGGCCAGAGTTCGATCCGACATGTTGTTGCCTGGCTGGGCAGTCATCAGCCTCCGCTAAAAATCGAAGACATGGTCACACAGGACGAATTTAGCCATGATATTATGGTGCCATAATCAGAAGGGTTGTATCTGGTTTACGACTCGACGTGATTCGGCGTCTTGACGGCGGTCGCCGTGTGGGATCATCGGCCCTCCCCTGCGCGAGCTGCTGGACGCTCGGTTGGAAGGCGGCTGGAAGCCGACGCCCACCGACACATGCGACGGGACCGTGGTCCTCGGCTATCGCCGCTTGCCTGCCATCGAGCCCGCGGTCAGGACTCCAGGAATTTGCGGGTTTCGAACGACGACTCGAGCCACATTGTGATCTCTGCTGACGGGATATTTGGGCGGGGCCGTGTGCGAGCCATCGCATCTGGCAACCGTTGTGCTGGCGGTCGTCGGTCTGACGACCGCTTATTTCCGGTCGAAGGGGCTCAACGAAGCAGAAGTGCGAGGCTTCTTCGAGCGCGGGCGCTACGAGGCTGCAACGACTGCCCTGAGCCTCTGGCTGAAGAAGGAGCCCGGGTCCGCAAGCGCGCAATACTGGAAAGCGCGGCTGGCCATCGCCTTGCGTCGGCCCGACGACGCGTCCGCCGGACTGAAAGAAGCCGAGGCGCTGGGTTACGACTCGCGTCAACTCCGCGTGCTTCGAGCCATCTCGAGCGCACTGGCCGCGCCTTCCCCCAGGCCGAGCCATTCTGCGCCAGGTCTTTGAAGAGTGGGGGGAACCCGACCCGCTACTCGATGAAGTCCTTGCCAAGATCTACCTGGAAAGTTATGACCTGACTCGCGCCGAGCTTGCTCTCAAACGGTGGATGAACGATGCGCCCGACGCGGCCAAACCTTATCTCTGGCAAGCACAAATCGACTCGCGCCGGGGACAGCGCGAAAACGTCCTGAGCGACTATCGCCAGGCCTTGAAACGAGATGCGCGCTCGGCTCCCGCGCGGCTGGCGCTGGCCGACGAGCTGCGAGCGGCCCACCGAGACGAGGAAGCCGCTGAGGAAATCGCGACTTACCTGGACCAGAACCCGGACGACCCCGCTGGCCAATTGACGGCAGGTCGTATTGCCGCCGAGCAGGGCCGCTTTGACGACGCGCTAAGGCACCTTGGCAAGTGCCTTGCCGGCGACCCCACAAGCGCGCCGGCTCGAAGAGAGATGGCCGATCTTCTGGCCAGCGAGGGGAAACTCAACCTGTCGCTTGCGCAGCTTGACGAAGCCGAGGCACTCGACCCCTTCGACATCATCGTTCGCACCAGCCGCGCACTGGTGCTAGCCAGACTCGGCCAGAACGATAAGGCGCGGGCCGAGCAGACTCGCGCCGCCCAGCTTCGCGCGGAACAGGAAGACCTTCTCAAAGCCCAGGCGCGCCTGCTATCGGCTCCGCGCGATACGCGGGCCCGGCTGAGCGTGGCCCGGTGGATGTTCACGCACGGCAAGGAGCCAGAGGGGGTGCGCTGGTCCGAGACCATCCTCAGAGACGAACCGGGGCAGCCCGCCGCCTGTTCACTTCTGGCCGATTACTTTGACAGGATCGGCAAGGCGGGTCTCGCCAATTTCTACCGGGTGCAATCCGCATCGGGCAAGGGTGTGGTCCGCTGATCCACGTCGGTCGGATCACTCGTTCCACTATCGAAACATCTGCCAGCGCCCGACTGCCTCGAACGCATCGCGGATGTGTTCGATCTGCGGCGCGCTGCGGTCGTCGGGCCAGATGATCGCCACGACGTCGAACCGGCTTTGCGTTTCGAGCAGCTTGTACCGCTTGAGGAAATGAAGTCCGGCCAGCGTCAACCTGCGCTGTTTCTCGGTGGTGACGGCCTCTGCCGGAACCCCCTGGCGACGCGCTTTAACCTCGACAAAGACCGTCACGTCGCCCTCGCGGGCCACGAGGTCGACCTCGCCGTGATCGGTGCGATAACCCCGGCGCAGGATGGTGAGGCCCTGACGGCGCAGGTAGCGCGCCGCCTCTTGCTCGCCCCGATCGCCCAGCAGCCGCTTCCAGAGTGTCTTGGCGATTGGGTTCATCGGGGCTGGTCCTTCAAGCGCCGCCGCTTGGCGCGTATCGACATCCATTCATACCAACCCGAAGCGTCAGCGAGGGAATCGCCAACGGATCCTCGCTGACGCTTCGGGTTGGTATGGCCGATCAGCGCTTCAACTGAAAACCGGTCAGGCGACAGCTTCGATTGTGACCTTCTCCCGGCCATTCTACCAGCAGGCAGCCGATTCGATTCGCGTTCGAGAAGACTTGGGCCGGCCGCCGAGTAGGCCCGCCGCCACGCTCACGGGCCGACGCCCATGTGGCTTTCGATCTCGCGCGCCTCCGAGCTCCAGCCGCCGGAGCGGCGATTGTTCTGGAAGAACGGCTTGGGATTCTTGGCGTCGGCGTCGACGGCCATGATCTTGGATGGGTCGGAGTCTACAGCCGTCGCGCTCGTCGGCTTCACGGCGTTGTCGTCTTTCGTGGAACGGAGGGCCTGTCGCAGGCTCTCGCAGCCGGCGATCGTGACGACCGAGGATGCCAGCAGCACAGTCAAGCCAGCGAATTCGACGCACCATCGCTACACCATCCTTGTCCTGATCGAGAAGACGTGAACCGCGACCGTTCGAGTACCAGACGGTTCTCTCGAACGGGGCGAATGACTCGTGAGCGGATCGAAGGCAAGAATTGCGCGAGGATGATGCCGCAATCACCTCGGTTTGTCTAGGCGGTTTTCGATTCGTCGTTTCCCCAGCTAGAAAGCAGGACAACCAGTCCCACCAGTGGCAGCAGACCCACGATCAAGAAGCTAGGCGCGAACCCGTCGATCTCTCGACAAATAGCCGGTCAGGGGCATGAAGCCGGCCGCGAACAGGTTTCCCAGGCCGCCCAGATAGCCGATAACCAGCCCGGTGTGGCGGGGCAAAACGTCCTGGCCGAACGCGAAGTAGTTGACCATGTAGGCTGCCGTTCCGAGAGCCGCCAGGCAAAGAAGGACGATGATCAGCGTTTCGGACTGAACGAATCCTACCCACACCGCGCAACTGACCAGCACGAGGCAAAGCGTCATGATCACCTTCCTGGCCGCTGTCGTGGTCATGCCCCGTGCCGCGAGCACGCGGGTCAATGCCCCGCCGCCAAGGTTGCCCATGTCGGCCGCCAGGAACGGCAGCGAACTGACCATACCGCCCACCAGTAAGCCCAAGCGACGCTCTTCCTGGAAGAAGATGGCGATCCAGTTGACAAGGAAATGCCACGTGACGTTGATCGTGATGCCCACCGCCGCGATCACCCAGAACCTGCGCTGCCGCACGATCTCGCCCAGGCTGCTGGCCCAGTCCGCACCCTCGAGCTGACTGGGCTCGAGCAGGCGCCGGCGATCAGGAGGCCGATCATGAGCACGGCGATGCCCCACCAGACCGCGGGCAAGCCAAAGTAAAACCCGCTCACGACCGTGGCCGCTGCCATCAATCAGCAAAGCTAGAAACGCAATCCGCGCCAAACGGGAAAGTCCCGCATTCTGACCCGCCTGCTGCGGAGGCGTGGCGTCGGAAAGCCCCGGACCGCGCGAGAGTGGCAGCCAGACCGCTACCCAGAGCAGGCCCCCGAGCCCCAGCACCAGGAAGGGAGACCTCCAGCCCAGCCACGCCGCCAGGGGCGCCACGCAGAGCGGCGTGAGCACCGCGCCGATGGCCGCGCCCGAGTTGAAAATGCCGTTGCCCAGGCTGCGATCGGCGGGCGGCAGAACCCCCGCCGTCACACGCAAGGCGCAGGGCCAGTTGAACGACTCACCCGCGCCAGAATCGCCCGAAAGACTAACAAGACGCCCAATGTGGGCGCGAACGCCGTGGCGATGCCCGCCAGCGACCATCCCAGTACCGCTCCCGCATACGTCCGACGCACGTCCCAGCGGTCGACCAGATACCCCGCCGGCCACTGAAAGAACGCGTAAGACAGTTGAAAGGCCGCCAGCACCCAGCCGAAGCCCAGGTTATCAAGCCCGAACTGTGCCTTGACCTGTGGACCCACCAGCGCGATCGCCTGCCGATCCATGTAGTTCAGTACGGTGCAGGCGAACATCAGCCAGCACAAGCCCCATGCCCAGGCGTGGGGACGCTTGTCGGGACCGGCTTCGTGTTCATCAACCTGCGGACCGATTGCAACCACACGATGGCCCTTGAGGTTCGATGCCAGGCTAGGCAGGTGTGTCCACTAGTCGATGCGCCAAAACCTGGGAAATTACCGAGGTCTCACCACATTGCCAGAACGGTGCGCGTATGCAACACGGTTCGTTTTTTGGTGACCCAAAATAATCTATTGACTTTACTCAAATAGCCAATTAGGATATCGCATGTTATTTCTTATGAATGTTCGAAGGAGCCTGGCATGCGTGTACGTCGAACGAGTAAAGGCTGCACTGGCGCTTTCACGCTGATCGAGCTGCTAGTGGTCATCGCAATTATTGGTGTGCTTGTGGGCTTGCTCCTGCCCGCTGTGCAGGCTGCGCGTGAATCGGCACGGCGGATGCAGTGCGTTAACAACCTGAAACAGCTCGGCCTGGCACTGGCCAACTACGAGTCGACCGTGAGGTCGTTCCCGCCGTCTTACGTCGCCGACCCGAGAGCCACAGGGTCAGCCTTTGGCATCACCTATCCAGACGGGGGCATCAATACGCCGCCGGGTTTCGCCTGGGGATCGTTGCTCCTGCCGTACATGGAGCAGTCGCCGCTCTACGCGAGCATGAATACGAACCTGCCATGCTGGGCGCCCGACAATACGACGTCGGCCCTCACGAAGCTCAGCATCTTCATCTGCCCCGATGCGCTCGGCGGCAGCGACGGGTTTGCAGTTCACCAATACACGAACGGCAGCGCACAAAACCCGAATGACGGGGGACCGTTCGTTCCCGAGATCCGGCTTCCTCACAGCCACTACGTCACGAACGCCGGGGTGAATCAACCGTGGGGCAGGAACACGCAGTATTCCTTCGACATGGACATACCAGAACCGGTTCCGGGCTTGCCGCCCGACATGATCACGGGGCCCTTCTACAAGAACTCGCACACGACGGTGGCCAGCGTGACCGACGGTTTATCGAACACGGTGTTCGTTGGGGAGCGCTCGTCGTCGATCTCAGATAACACCTGGTATGGCGTCATTCCATTCGCAAGCGTGTGGCCCAAGCCCGGCCTGCCTTCTGACCCAAATAGTGGCGGGGATCTGGTCGGTAGCCATAGCGGGCCTGATATCCACGACCACCCGCAGGTGATCATCCACCCGCCGAACCACCCGTTCCGGCACACGGATGAGATGTATTCCGATCACCTCCACGGTTGTAATGTGCTCATCGGCGATGGCTCAGTGAAGTGGATCAAGCAGTCGATTTACCCGTGGACCTGGGTGGCCCTGTGCACTCGCAACCAGAGTGAGGTCGTTAGCGGCGATTACTAGCGTGATGAGTTCACAGGAGCCAGGAGCATGAGTCGAACCACAGTCATCGTAGTGACCATTTCATGCCTTGTACTGCCCTTTGTGGGATGCGGGGGCCCGGCGCAAATCGGCGCAGACCGAGACTCGTTCAAGGCCGTCGATGCTCTCTATACGGCGGTATCACTTCGTGACCCCAAGCTCGTCGGCCAATGCGAGGCCAGGCTGAAGGGGCTCCGAGATGCATCGAAGATGCCGCAAGGTGCCTTCTCGACCTTGCAGTCGATCATCGCGGAGACGAACGACGGCAGGTGGGAGCCCGCGCAGGATCGCCTGGCCAACTTCATGGAAGGGCAGTCACGTTGAAAGCGTCCCATGCATGGGACAACGCGATCAGGGAAGAGAGTCGTTCCCTGGGTCTCCAGGATTCTGGCCGCCATCCCGCGCCGTGGCCTCCGACCCATGGCTACTTGCGGCTCTGCTCGTCGAACGGAATTGCCGGTATCAATCCGTCGTCACCTGACCAGACGCGCGAGTAGTTCGTCCCATTGCCGTCCTGGAAAAACGACTCGATCCAGGCTGCATGATCGGGCTGGATCGAGAGAGCGGTCCGTTCGGCCGCCCCATTGCTTGATCGAATCTTCGCCGGGCATCTTCCGGGCGGCCAGGCAACCTCCTTGCCGGTTCAGATTCTTCTCGAAGAAGCTGGGCTTGTGTGCCGAGATCGTCGCGGCCTGTAAATTCGTGCCGGCGATCAGAACACCCGGTCCGAAATTCAATTCGTACCGCCCGTCTGCGCCGCTGGTCGCAACACCGGTGATCCGGAGCGTGCCCATTCCGCAGTATGCCGTCACGTCGACACCGGCAAACGGCTTCCCGTTTTGATCGGTCACGCGGCCAAATGCCCGCCAAGGGCCAGCGGCAGGTTCGCTGGTGGAGGGTGCTTTCTTCTCGCCTTGTGGCGCAGACCGAAGGCGAGTCCTTCGCGTGACCGCCTGGAGCGAACAGGCTAAGCAGTCCAGCCAGCCCCAGCGAAAGCAACGAATCAGCCAATAATCCCCGCGCAAGGGTGCGATTCATGGGCGTACATCCTTGACAAAACCTCCCTCAATCCAATCAAACCGTCACGACGATCTTGCCAATCTGCTCGTTCGACTCCAGGTACCGGTGAGCCTCAACAATCTGCTCGAGTGGGAGCGTCCGGGCGATGATCGGCTTCAAGCTACCGTCGGCCAGCCCTTCGCTGATGAACGTCTTGGCACGTGCCAGACGTTCGGGATCGCTTGTGATTTCCATCATCACGTAGCCGCGAATCGTCAGCCATTTACCCAGGACATCAAAGAGCGGCAGGGGAGTGGGCTCGGTGCTCAAGACACCGTAGAGGAAGAGGATGCCTTGATGGGCCGTCGCCTTGGCGAGCTTTGTAAAGGTCGGGCCGCCGACCGGATCGAAGACGACGCGCGCCCCTTTCCCGCCCGTGAGTTTGAGAACCTCCTCCACCAGATCTTGCTCGTCGGTCGCAATGACGTGGGCAGCCCCGGCATCCAGCAAGGCCTGCCGCTTGGCACTGCCGCGCGTCAAGGCGACGGGGATCGCGCCGACCCTGTTTGCAATCTGTATGGCTGCAAGACCGACACTGCTCGATGCCGCGGGGATGAGGACCGTATCGCCCGACTTCAGCCCCGCGATGTCGATCAGCGCCCGTAAGCGGTGAGGTACTGCATCCAGACGGCCGCCGCCTCGGCCCACGAAAGCGAAGCGGGGTGATGTGTCACGGCATGGGCCGGGACATTCGCAAGGTCGCCGTAGACGCCGTACTCGTTCATTGAGAAACTCGGGATGACGCTCACGGCATCACCAATCTTGATGTGCTGCACCCCGGGGCCGATCGCGGCGACCGTTCCCGCGGCCTCGTACCCGAGCCGTGCGGGAAACTTTGGTTCTTCCAGATACTGGCCACTGCGAAACATGGCCTCAGCGCGGTTCAGTCCCAGCGCGTGGATGCGTATCTGCACCTCGCCCGTGCCGGGCGGCGTTTGCTCGACCTCCTCGACACGCAACACTTCGGGCCCGCCGATCTCATGAAATCGTACGATTCTCGCCATTTCATTGCCCTCCTCTCCGGGAATCGGCCACGTTCGATTTCCAGGCATTCTATCCAGGGAGCAAATCGGGTGACATGGTCGCGATCTGGATGGCCAACGATTCCAGAGCAACCGATACAAAAACCGGTTCGGGCCCGGAGGATCGCTCAGCGGTGACGGTAAGCGGCAAGTACGATGTCTACGCCGGGAGGCACGATGAACTGCTCTTCGTACAGATTCCATCGTCTCGTTTCATGCACACTCGACCATGCCCGATAAGGGCTGACGAGTCGAAGACCGCTTGGCAACTCCTAAGAATTTAAGAGAAGCTAGCCCAGGACGACCGGCTTTGTCAACCATTGCACGACAAATGTTGAACACTGAGCCGTGGCAGTGGACCCGACCGCGAACTGTCGTGGTGGGTTCGACCGGATGATGATGACTATAATGCGGTAGATGTACGAGCCGCCGAACTCTCGTCGCCAGCGGTCCCTATGCGAAGGAGCTGAATCAACCCCATGAGCTCATCCCCGGAACACTCGAAACCGAGGCGCCGCTGGCGCATCTGGCTTGCAGTCTTTTCCATCGTCAGCATCGGCGGCCTGGGCATCGCGGTCGTGGCCCTTCCCTGGATCGTCGCGCTCGGGCCCGTTCAGAGGCAACTGACGGTGCAGGCCAACCGGCTGTTGGCGCCGGAAGTGTCAGCTTTGATCGGCTACGGGTATCCTGGTCGCGGCCCACCGAGATTGACGGGCTGGTCCTGCGCGATGCACAGGGAGACGACATCGTCGCCGCGCCACAGGCCCATTTTGCGTGGAACTTATGGGAGATTCTGTTCACCCGTCCCGCAACGGGCACGCTCACTCTTGATCGTGCCGACGTGAGCATCGAGCGCTTCGCCGATGGAAGGATCGACCTGCTAGAGACCCTGCGGCCGGTCATCAGCGACCGACCCAAAAGAACCGTGCTTATCCGGGTTGTCGAGGGAACTCTGCGGTTTCGCGTCAACGGACTGGGCGAGCCCATCCTGGCCGACTCGGCCAACATCGAGCTCGATCTGAATGCCTTCCCCGGGCCGGTCGCCTGGCGGATGAAGCTGGCTCGAGCCGGCGGTCGGACAGTACCAGGTCATGTTCAGGTCGAAGGTAGCATGAGCCGGCAGAAGGCGGAGAACGGGCTGCCCGTCGAGCTGGTGTTAGCCATCAAGGGCGATCGGTGGCCCTGGGCTTATGCACGGCCCGGGATGGATGCGAGGGGTATCTTTGGCGGCACGATCGACGCTCGACGCGACCTCGGAAAGTGGACGCTCGTAGGAGACGTGCAGCTTCATGATCTGGTTGCATCGGGATCCGCGCTGGCGGGCGACTCACCTCGACTGGAGACCGTCTCAGCCGTCTGGAAAGCGGACAAGACCGATGAAGACTGGGTCGTCGATCGACTGGTGCTGGTCAGCCCGGTGGGCGCGATCATGGCGGCCGGATCGATGCCGCCTGTGGGCGGCCGCGGAGCGCATGTCGAGGGAAGCCTTGATCTCGCCGCGCTGGCGAAGCAGATTCCCAGGACCATGAGGCTGCACGAGGATATCCGTGTCCAGAAAGGCTCGGTTCAGCTTCGGGCCGACGTGAAAGGCGACGCCGCCACGAAGGGGCAGACGATCCGTGCGACTGCCAGGTTGACTGGCCTGGAAGCAAAGCGCGGCGACCAGGTCCTGGCGTTCCGCGATCCCGCCACGCTTGCCGCCAGGCTGCATCGCCGGACCGACGACTTGACCTTGGAAGAGCTCGAAATTGAAACTCCCTTCCTGACTGCAACCGGGAAAGGAAACGTCGATCGGGGAATCACCGTGTCGGCCGCTGTCAACCTCGGCAAGGCAACGGACCGGCTGCGCGACTGGGTCGACCTCGGGCAAGTTCGGCTCGCCGGTCAGGGCAAGATTGACGCAAGCTACCTGCGAACCGAGTCTCGATTCGTAGCCAGTGCCAGGGCTGAGTGGAGTGGCCTGAGCGCCAGTGGCTTGCCCGCAATCGATGATTTTCACCGCGACCGACTGGAATGCTCCCTGGACGCGAACGGGGCCGCCGGGGAGTCGGGCCTTCCCTCGTCTCTGCGCGAGCTCGTCCTTCGCGGCGGCGGAGATCCGAAGACCGAAAACCTCGAGCTGAGGGCGTTGCGCGACGAGACGACCGGGGATCTGTCAGCAAAGCTAAGGGCGCGAAGTCGGCTTGCGATCGGCGGCAAGAAGCAGACGGCCGAAGCGGGCCTCGATGCGCGATGGAGTGCCAGCGAAGTGATTTTCGACCAGCTCGAAGCGACGCTCACCCCCGAGCTCGGACCCGGCGCCCAGTTCCTGCCAGGCGAGACGAAACGATGGTCGGGCAGGGGCCGGTACGACCTCGGTAAAGACGAGCTCACGATCGCGGCCGATTCTCAGCATGGTGCCGACGGCTCACAGGCCAGGGACCTTGCAGCCTGGTCGGCCGAGCTTCGTGGCGGCGGCTTCAAGTCTCGCGGAGCCACCTGGCTCGAGGCCAACCTGGCAGGCAGCCTTGCCGGTCTAGGCCTCGCGGAAAGCTCGGACAAGACGCGACTGGACGGTCAACTGAAAGCGCTGTTGCACGCAAGGCAGCGCCCTGAAGGGTGGGACTTTGGTGCTTGCGCGGACGTTGTCGACCTGGCCAGGACTGACGACCAAGGTCAGCGGCAGACACTCGCGGATAAGGCCTCCGCCAGCGTGCGCGCCGGCTATTCCAGGAAGCTCGATCAGCTTGACATGTCCGAGCTTGCGGTCGTCAGCCCCTGGGGCCGGATCGAGGGAGCCGGGGCGGTGACCGGCCTCAGCGCTACGCCGGCCTTTAACCTCAAAGGGATGTTCAGCCCCGACTGGCAGGCGCTCACCGACCTGCTGGCGCGCAAGGTCGAGCCCAACGCCTCAATCAGCGGCGGGCCGCGCGAGTGGCGGCTCGCGGGCAAGGTTCCCAGCCTGGACGGAAACGACGTCATTGCGACTCTGAGTGGCGAGCTCGGGGTGAACCTTGCACAGGTTGACGTCTTCGGCATGCGGCTCGGAAAAGCTGCGCTGGTGGTGCATGCGCGGGACGGGAAATTTTTGATAGATCCGATCGAATCAACCCTCAACTCAGGCACGCTTCACCTCGAGCCGGAGATTACTCACGATAAGCAAGGACAAACCTGGCTGCACATGGGACCGGGCTCGGGGCTGGAGGGCGCGGTGGTCAACGACGAGGTCTCGCACCGGGTCTTGTCGTATGCCGCGCCCGTGCTCGACCAGGCGACGCGCGTCCAGGGCCGAGTTTCACTCGCCCTGAACGATGCGTTCATTCCGATCGGCGCCAGGATGCGCGAGGTCCAGGCGCGGGTTGACGGCGATATCCTATTTGACAACGTCGAGTTCATGCCCGGTCCGCTGGCCGACCAATTGATTGGCGTCTTTCGCCAGGAGCGCCGGCCGCTGCTGGTGCTTCGAGACCCGATGTCGATCCGGATCCTGGGTCGAACGATCTATCAGGAGGGCCTGGTCATCCCGCTGGGGAACGTCGCCGCGATCGGCCTGGATGGCTCGGTTGACTTCGATCAAAACCTGGACCTCGTGGCCCGCTTTGCCATGGTACCGCCCCGCAAGAATATCCCGGTGCTCTCACAGATTCTCGAGCACACCCAGCTCCAGGTGCCAATCACCGGCACGCTCAAGAAACCGAAGCTTAACACCGAGGCGATCAAGGACCGTTTCAAGGACATGGGCACGAACCTGCTGGAAACGATGATGGACGTTGGCGCCAACGGCTTGAATCGCGTCCTTGGCGGCGGTCGCGGTGCTGGAGGAGACGGCCCGGCGCGTCGCGATCCGTTCCCTCCATTCTCTCGTCCTGATGACAATCAAGTACCTCCTCCGCCGCGACCCGGGACAGTTCCGGCACCGAAGCGCGACGAGGCCGGCGAAAAAGCATCCCGTTCCTCGTCTGACAAAGCCAAAGAGCCGAACGCAGACGCCGATAAGCCACCACGCCGGCCGGGCCCGCTCACTCCCGAAGAGCGGCGGCTTCAGCGCGAGGATCGCCGCGAGCGCCGGATGGAAAAGAAAGCCGAGCGGCGGGCTCGACGCGGTCTCCCGCCCCAGTGAAGATGCTTACGATCGAATCAACGTCAACCGCGGCAATCACCGCGGGCGCTGGGCACGCCAACCCGGTCGTATCTCGCGTCGAAATGCATGAAGGAAACGGAGATCAGCATGCCAGTGAGTGAGACCGACGATTCATCCCCGCTCCTTGAAGACCTTGGTACGCCCCATGTTCAGGATGAACCAGAAAGCCGGCCGGGGGGCGTGCCCCTGTACGTCTGGGTGATCGTCGCGGTCATCATCGCCATTCCGCTCGGGCTCTTCTGGGGCGAAGGTGCCGTCTCACTGGAGATCCTGCCCAAGCTGATCCTGCGCGCTCTCACCGCCCTGGCCGCGCCTCTTGTCGTACTGGCGATCTTGAGCGCTGTCGTGAGCAATGAGATTCACGGCCGGCAGGGTGCGATGATGATGGTCTTTTATCTCATCAACACGCTCGTGGCCATGCTGATCGGCCTCACGCTCACGAACCTGGTGCAGCCAGGCCTGGGCGCTGCACTCGCCGAGCCGGGCGCGACAGCCGGGCCGCTCGTGAAGAAAACGATCGCCGATCTTCTGATCGAGCTGGTGCCGCGCAGCATCGGCGAGGCTTTCACAACGAACAACCTGGCGCAACTGGTGCTCTTGACCCTGGCCCTGGGCATCGGCCTGGTACGGATTCGCGATGCGCAGCGAGCCCGGGGCGAAACCTCGTTCCAGGTTGTGATCGACCTGCTATCGATCGGCTTCGAGCTCTTGATGAAGGTGCTGCTCTGGGTGGTGGCGCTCGTGCCCCTGGCGGTCCTGGGTATCGTGGCCTCGAGCGTCGGCCAGAAGGAGGGGATGAAGGTCTTCCAGTCCTTGATCTGGCTGATCGTGGTCGTGGTTGCCGGGCTGGGCTGTCAGGTGATCTGGTATCTTCTGCAGATGGCGATTTTCGCCCGGATGTCTCCGGTGCGCTTCCTGAGCGGCGCGCTGGATGTGATGGCCAGCACCTTCAGCACGGCCAGCACCGCCGCGACAATCCCCATCACCCTACGTTCGTTGGGCCGGCTGGGGATCTCGCGGAGATCAAGCCAGCTCACGGCCTGCATCGGCACGAATTTCAACAACGACGGCACCGCGCTCTACCAGGCGACGGCGGCAATTTTCATGGCCCAGGCCCTGGGGTACTCTCTGAGCCTTGTCGATCAGATCGTCATCGTTCTGACCACCCTTGTGGCCAGCGTTGGTGCGGGCGGAATTCCCTCAGGCAGCTTCGTGACTCTGCCTCTGATCTTCGCCGCCGTGCGACTGCCGGTCGAAAAGATCCCCATCCTGCTCACGATCGACTGGTTCCTCGATCGTTGCCGAACCACCTCGAACGTCCTGGGTGACATGACCGTGGCCGTGCTGCTGGACCGCATCTGGCCGCCTTCCGCGTAGGCGCCTCGGGCGGAGAATTCAATACCAGACTCCTTCGTCCGAACTACAATGGTGCGTCGCGTTGGGGGCTTTTGCGATAACTCGGTCATTATCACGAAAAAGGGGCAGACCTTGCGTTACGAGATCCTCTATCAGCCCTCGTTCAGCCTCGCGGTGGTCTCGCTGGAGCGAGGCGAACAGATCATGGCCGAGTCGGGAGCGATGGTCAGCATGTCGCCCACGGTTCGGCTCGAGGCGGCGATGTCGGGCGGGGGGTTCTTCGGAGCGGTCAAGAGCGCGATCGGCGGCGAATCGCTGTTTCGGACCACGTTCACCGCGGAAACCGGGCCCGGCGAGGTGACGCTCGCTCCTGGAACCCTGGGCGACCTGATGGCGGTTGAGCTGGACGGGACTCGATTCTACGTCCAGCCGGGCAGCTACCTGGCGGGCGATCCGGGGCTTGCGATCAGCGTCCAGGGATCCATGCGCGGGATGATTTCGGGCGAGGGTATGTTCCTGCTAACCGTTCAGGGAAGCGGTCTGCTCTTGCTTTCGTCATTCGGCGCGATCCACTCGAAAGAGCTGGCGCCTGGAGAGGAGTACATCGTTGACACCGGCCATATCGTCGCGTTCGAGAGCTCGGTTGAGTACAAAATCGAGAAAGCAACGGGACGGTCCCAAGGTGTCGGCGGGTTTCTGAAGGGAATGGTGCAGTCAGCCCTTTCCGGCGAGGGGCTGGTTTGCCGGTATCGAGGCCCGGGCACGATTTACCTGCAATCGCGCCAGTTGCCCGGATTCGCGCGCAGCTTTTGCCCTTCCTGCCCAAGCCCAGCTCGGGCGGGTGAGGCAGAGTTAAGCCGGCGTCAACTCTCGTCTCGCTCGATCATGTGGCTCGTCGCTGGCGAACCCAAGCTCGGCCAGCTCATGCAAGACCCGGGCATAGAGCTCGGGAATTGGAGGGCAGAGCGAGTTCGCGACTCGGGGTGCCATCCAGTTCATCTGGCGCAGATGATCGGCCGGCCAGTCGGGCAGGGGCGTGCCGAAGGCGTGAGCCGACTCGACCGAGACCAGGCCATCATTCGGTCCTTCCAGCTCCCTCAGGACCTCGTGCAGGCGCTCCAGCGGCCAGGTGATCTCGGCGATCGGTGGATCACCGGCCACGCTGAAGCAGGGGATGTCGACTGGCGGCTCGTAGGTGCGATGGAACCGGCGGGCCGACCGCCGCGTGACGTCGAGGAACCCCCGGTGATCGATTTTCATCGCTGCCAGCAGCCGGTAAATCCGACCGACACGCAGCTTGGCGAAATCGGCAAGATGTGTGCCCAGGTGCGGCGTGCCGATCGTTGTGAGTGAGAGAACCCGCTTCCGCCAGTAAGGCTCGGCCAGCAATCGCCTGGCGTCAAGCCCCCCCATACTGTGGCCAATGATATGCACCGGCTCATCGGCGAAAGCCGTCGAGATCCGGTACGCCAGCCTCCGCGAGCGGAACTCCACGCCCGCCGTCGGGTGAACCCGCGTGACCAGCACCCGGTTGCCCGCCGCTCGAAGGTATTCCGGAATCCCCCGGAAATACGTGGTCAAGGTAACGGGGCCCAGCCCGATCCGTGAGAACCCGAAAAGGCCGTGCGCCAGAACAATCGGCGATCGTAGCCTGATACCCATCGCGGATACGTCGTAGGGTGAGGATCACGAAACCGCGGGATCTCGGTCCGGACAGTCCGTGGATCGCGGCCGCCGGAGTCGCACGTTTCACGTTATTATGGATAGTATAAATCATTGGACAAGCCGTCATGCTGTCCCATTCGCGGAGGAGGGTCCGAAGATGCGGATTCGTGGGATCGTGCAGGTGGCCGAGCTCGAAGAAAACCCGCCAGGTAGCGATCGGATCGAGATGATCTTGTGGGTTCAGGGGGTCGGACCCGACAAGCCGAAGCAGATCGTGGTACCGTACGAGTTGCTTCTGCGAGACCCGGAGCTCGATGCCGACCACGTTCGCGGCCACGGCTTTCAGGCCGAGGTGAGCCAGGACGAAGAAGGTCGGTGGATCGTCGCGGAGATCGGTTTCGCCAGCGGGCGGGTGTTGCGTGGATCAGATGCCTGAGCCGGAACGACCGGGTGCCTGTGGCCAGCGCCCCTCGATCATCGACCGATAAAGATCCACGTAGCGATCAACCACGACGCGAATCGAAAACTCCCGGTCAATTCGCTCGCGAGCGGCCTTGCCAAGTGCGCCGGCTCGTTCCGGGTCTTCAAGCAGCTCGACCAAGACTCTCCACCATGCTTCTGAAGTGGCGGTCTGGACCAGCCGCCCGGTCCGACCGTCACAGATCAGGTCGGTGTTGCCGCCGATGCCGGAAACGACGCATGGCAAGCCCGTGGCCATCGCTTCCAGGAGTGAATTGCTCATACCTTCCGCCACGCTGGGCAGGACGAAAAGGTCGGCCGCTCGCAAGTAATCAGCCGGGTCGGGCACTGCGTCCAGGATCTGAACACGATCGGAGACACCGAGCCCGGCGGCGATCTCGGCCAGGGCCTGACGGTCATCGCCGGGCCCCAGCAGGATGAGGTTGGCCTGAGTGCGTCGGGCGACTTCGGTCCAGGCTTCGAGAAGCAGCGGCAAGTTCTTCTGGGGATGAAGCCGGCCGGTAAAAAGCACGCGGGGCCGGGGAAGAAGTCGAGACTCGACGCTGCTTGAGCCGGGCCGGAAATGATCGGCATCAACGCCGCTGCTCATCCGGATCACCCGTTGTTCCGGAACACCCAGGTGCAGCCACTGGCGTTCGATCTCCGCCGAGATGGCCGCGAAGGCGGTGTTCCGCAAAATCAGGGCGCGCCAGAGCGCAGATCCCCGCGTCCTCCCCAGCTCGTCGGCTTCGCCATAGTAGCCCGAGCTGGCGGGCTGAACGAGCGTTGGAATGCCTGGGCCCGAGCCTGACCATCGCGGATGGGTCAGTCCGGTGGCCACAGCCTCCCAGAGCCCCTGATGCGTGTGAACAACATCGAGATCGGACCGAAGCCGGCGGATCGCCCGGATCACGCCCGCGACGAAGCTGAGGGCAAACAGAGGGCCATGGCTCGACGTGCGGACCCAGCGGTGGATGTAAAGGCCCTGGTACTCTTCGTCATGAACGGGGTATCCCGGCACCGCTTTGGTGATCACGTGGACGGTGTGGCCCCGTCGCACGAGCTCAGAGCCCTGTGCCAGCGCCTGCTTCTCGGCACCGCTGGCGAAAGGATGGAAGTAGCTGACGACGTAGCCGACCCTGAGTGGCCGATCGATCACCTGGGGCATGGTTTTCCAGTTCGCGGCCGAAGGGTCAGAGTTCGGGCTCAGGCTCGTGAACGTCTTTGAGATCTTTGAAGTGAGGGTAGTGACTGAGAATTTCGCGGGCCCGCCGCGCCTGGGACGCGGCAACAAAGATAGCGTGGCCAGGCTCGAAGGCAAGACCGCCGAATGGGGTCATCGCCTGCGTGGCATCGCTGGCGCGGGAATGCCGTCTTCGTTCAGCAGATTGACGACCATCGCGGCCTCGAGCTCGTTGGAGACCTCGCAAAGACGTACTTCGTCCTGCTTTTCATCCGCTCCCATCGCCATGCCCTCCATCGCAGGTCCGTGTAGGAGGGGGCTTCGTCCCCTCCCACAGAATTCCGCGACTCCTGTTGCCCCGATCATTCGCGACCCGATTTACCGAGTAATGACCAGGCTGGGGATATCGCGGCCAATGTTGTCGGTGATGTATCCGTTGCTCACAGTGATCTGGCTGACGGAGTAGACCCGGCCGCTGGGCATGTTGACCTTGACGGTCCAGTCGCCGTCTGGGACCCGCACGGTGAATCGGCCGAAGGCGTCGGTCATCGTGGTTTTATCTTCGAATGCCCCGCCACGGTTGGACAGAGTGATGCGCACACCTTCCTCCGGCTCGTTCGTATCGCGGGTCTTGACTCTGCCGAAGAGGACGTTGCGGAAATCAGAGCGAAGCGTGCGCGGGGTGAGCACGGGCTTTTTCACGGTCCGGCTCTGGTTTCCTGATCCGGCGTTGTCCGGGGCGCGGGTTGTAGGTCATCGCCTTCAGCGGGAACGGTCGGCGGCGTAACGTTGCCCCGAGCGGCTGGAGCCGGTACGGTTCACCTGCTCTGGCCCGTGGTTCCGGCAGAGCCAGTCTTGCTTTGAGCTGGCGCGGCTGCCTTGGTCTGGCCGGGTGTTGTCTGAGTGTTTTCGCCGGGACGTTGGGGCTGGGGAGGCGTTGGGGTACCGCCTGTCTGGGCATCCGAGGCGTTGGCTGTCTCACCCGCCGGCCGGGCCCGGGAATCTTGCGCCGCGGCCGGGGATTCGCGGGCGGGAAGCTCCGGCACGTTGGAACTGGTCCCTTCATCGAACGCGGGCTCACTACGCACCGGCTCCCGCTGAGTCTGGCTGGTTCTGGGAGCGACGCTCGACGACGGGCGCGATGTTTCCGGGGGATACGTCCTCACCACGGTCGAGCTGGCCGGGGCGGCCGAAGCCACCATCTCGCCGCAGCAAATGGTCGGCGAGGAGACCGAATACTCGGTGGCCACCACTCCAGTATCCATGATGGGGGCAGACGAGAACACGGTCGGATAATAGTAAGTGGTCGGGTAATAGGCGGTCGTCGGAATATAGTAGGCCCGGCTCGTTTCTACCAGCCGCCGGCCAAATAAGCCTCGTCGCCGCAACCGGGTTTCATAATAGGTGGGCGTGTAATAAGTGGTGGGCGACACGAGGGCGGACTCGGTCACGTACGCCGTCGCGTAGAACGTCGGCACGACCGTCGATGTTGGCACCACATACGAGCTGGCCGCAATGTACGTGGTGGGAACCGTCACGACACTCGCGGTGGGAATCCAATCCGCGGTCGGGACGTAAAATATCTCGGCCGCTTTCGCACTGGCACCACTTGAGATCAGAACGATCAACGCCAAGATCGGCAACCGCGGGCCAATCGAGCACATGGTTCGCCTCCTTCAGTAACGAGACGAGACCCCGTGAGAATTTCTCGGCGTCATGCTTGGGGTCTCCAACACTTCACCATACCAAATCAGTGCCATCGAACCAAGCGTCGCAACGTGTCTGCACTATTTTCCGGCTTCAGACTTTCGAGCTGGGAAAGCTGTATCGATTTTGACGGCTGTTTTGTCATGATCGACTCGCGAGACCGGCGAGGGACGCCGCTGTCGTCTCGGGCGATCGTCCTTGCAAGTCACCGGCCGGCGCCCAGGTTTGCAAGTCAACGACTGTTGTGGGATGATGAGTTCATTGTCTATTTTCCCACGGACGCGGGGCCAAGCGAGGGATGCCTCATTCTCACATTGTCGCGCAGGAGGAGGAAGTTATGCTCAGCACGCGCGATGCGTCGGAAGTTTTGAATCGAGACTTTCTCGAAGCCCGGTGCAAGATCCTCGAGATCGCGGCGATCCTGGACCGGATCGATCGGGCACCGTCGAAGCATCACGATCAACCGGACCACCGAATGTCTCAACTTCGCCAGGCACTCGAAGCGCTCAGTGTACCGGACCCTGGCCGCGCTGAGACAATTCAACTGATTTTCTCGTTGGAATATGATCCGAAATGGCCGGAGACCATGAGCCTGCCGCGTGCCGGTGCCTCGCAGCGGCGCGGGTAGCCCCAGCGGTCCCGTCGTTCAGGGCGACTGAAGAGAACCAACCATCCGCACCTGCTCACCGCCTGCCGCCGACGGCGGAATCGCATCGCTTTGATTCGGATCGCCATCATGCGGCCGGCCTGGCCGGGAGACTCCCCATGCAATACATCGATCCGCACATTCACATGGTTTCCCGTGTGACCGACGACTACAAGCGGATGTCGCTTGCCGGGTGCGTGCTGGTCAGCGAGCCGGCGTTCTGGGCCGGCTTCGACCGCTCGGGGCCGGAGGGCTTTCGCGACTATTTCCGCCAGTTGACCGAGTATGAAGGCAAGCGCGCGGCGGCCTATGGAATCGAGCATTGCTCCTGGCTATGCATCAACGCCAAGGAAGCGGAAAACGTCGCCTTGTCGCGCCAGGTGATCGACATGATTCCCGAGTTTCTCGATCGGCCCGGTGTGCTCGGCATCGGCGAGATCGGACTTAACAAGAACACGCGCAACGAGGCGATCGTTTTTCAGGAGCACCTCGACCTGGCGGCACGTCACGATGAGCTCGTGCTGGTTCACACCCCGCACCTGGTTGACAAGTACCAGGGAACGCGGATGATCCTGGACATGCTGCGGAACCATTCGGGGATCAGGCCCGACCGGGTGTGCATCGACCACGTGGAGGAGCACACCATCCGGCCAGCTCTCGAGGCCGGCCACTGGGTCGGGATGACGCTGTATCCGATCACCAAGTGCACACCCGCTCGCGCGGCCGACATGGTCGAGATGTACGGCCCCGATCGGATCATGGTCAACTCGGCGGGCGACTGGGGCCACAGCGATCCCCTGGCGGTGCCCGAATTCATCTTTGAGCTCCGCCGCCGGGGCCATGAAGAGGCATTGATCCGCAAGATCGTCTTCGACAACCCGCTATCGTTCTTCGCGCAGTGCGACCGCTTCCACTTCTCGGTGAAAGATCGGGAACCAGAACTGAGTGAAATGGCCCGGTGAGACGATCGCCGGGCCGTCGCCGGCTGCTGCGGAGACCCAGGGAGGCGGGGCGAGGGAGCAATCAACAGAAAAAAGGACGGAACGGTGATGACCGTTCCGTCCCTCGTTTTCCCATGTCTCGCCTGGAGCCCTGGTCAAGACCTGAGCTCAATAAGCATCCGCGCTAACGACTTCACCGCCGTTTCGGGAGGCGAGAGCCTGGTACACAGGTATCTGCATGCCCGTGGCGAAGATGAAGCTGTAACTTGTTCCGTCGCGAGATACGCCGATGGGATAACCGTTGCCGGAAAGACCACCGCCACCGCCCAGGCCGTGGGCGAGGCTTCCGGTGTTCTGAATCTGCCACGACTGGATCGCGTCACGCAGAAACTTGACCGAGCCGTCAGCAAACGCGAAATTGGCCCCGCCGGGATGGAAGCTGCCAGCCGAGTCAACATAGGCATCGCCGCCACCATCCTGACAGCAGAACTGAGGAATCTTGTTAAACGGATTCATTGGGTAGAACGCGCGTGAACATTGTGTCACCGTAGTTGCCAGAGGTCCACCAGTTCCAGCAATAGACGTCGCCACCAGTAAAGCGACCGTGGGCGCGCTCCCCAGCGAGTAGGGTGTTGCTTGTTCCGTCAGTGACGGAGGCAAGCGAAACCTTGCTGAACACATAGATCAGGCCGTTGTTCTGTTGATTCGCGGTCCCGGTCTGTAACTGGCACGCGTACGGAGGCAGGCCACCCCAGGCGGGATTGTAAAACTCCATGATGTAGCCCGTGTTGCCAGCATAGGAGGTGTAATACATGGGCAGCGGGGTGGCGCAGACCGTTCCTGCAGCGTAGGTGTGAGTCAATCCGGTGATGATCGGATCGCTGGGGCACCAGAGCAGAGACATTCCGACTCCGGAGACGGTCGTGTTCTGGGCAGTGTACATGCTGACCAGGAAGTTCACGGAGTTGTACACTGATCCTTGTTCAAAGTACTGCGACATCGAGACCAACCAGCTACCGCTCGTGTAGCAGGTGCCGCCAGCCTCGGGATTGGCCTGGAACTGAATTCCTTGGGGGAAGACATTGTTCGAGCTGATGTAATTGTGGGCGGCCAGGCCGATCTGCTTGAGATTGTTGATGCACTGAGCCCGGCGTGCTGCTTCTCGCGCCGACTGAACCGCCGGAAGCAACAGAGAGATCAGAACCGCGATGATCGCGATGACGACGAGAAGCTCGATCAGAGTAAAACCTCGGCGCCCAGGCCGACGAATCCGAGCATCCTTCATTTTGCTTACCCCTCGTGATGAAAAAAAATCCAACGAATCGAACACGCAGCAGTGCGGAATCAGAATCACTGACCTTCCGTCTTTTCCTTGTCTATATCAGCGAGCTTGCCCTTGATGCTCTTGGGCATAGCTCCGCCCTTCTTGCTCGTTCTGCTCTTGCCCTTGAACAACTTGCTTTCGGTGTCGCTGATATTCTTGAACTGATCCTTGGTCGTCTGCGATCGTTCAGCCTCACCCGAGCAACCGAATATCGCCACTGCACCCGAGATCGCCAGTGTCGTGAAAATTTTGCCTGTTCTACTCGTCTTCCCCAAGTTGTTTGTCATCAAAGTCAACGCTCCACTCATATTCTGGGCCCGTGTGTACGTAAGAAAGCTCGCCAATCGGAAGGTAAACCAGCGTTAAATTAAACAATCAGCCCAGGTTACATGGCTGCATGCATTCTCAAAAATCTGAGATAACTTCCTTGCGTAGTCTCTTCGAGCGACCACCCTGTAATAGTCTATCCTTATCAGCGTCATCCCACCGAAATAGCCTACGAAATTAAGGGTACCAGGGGAAAATACCAATTCTTTCGGGGAATCATTGGAACTGTTTCTTTCGGGGAGGCATTGGAACTGGTCAATTATTTGCGCAAAGGGAGTGGCCCTGCGATAACGTCAATTGTGATCACAAACCCTTTTCTCAACCGAAGTTAAGATAATGAGAGAATGCTTCAAACAAGTTCGGGGTCAGAGACGGATGGCCATCGGCAGCGACCACGTCGGCGCCGACTCTTAATTCACTCATACTAGCGTGGTCGCTGTTACAAAAGCTCGGGGTTGCAGGTCTCGGCCGGAGGGAAACTAATTGCTATCAGAGGGCAGGTCCGAGGCCTCTGGCGGGGCTCTCGACTCGGGTCAGGCTCGCGCCGGCAACGAGATTGATTCTCGTACCGCGGGCCCAGGTAGGGCGAGGAGCAATACTAACATGCATGTTGTTGCGATGCAACATTTACATGGTATGGTCGTCATGAAAAAAGTCAAGTAACTAATTCCTTCGGGTCGTCCTCTTGATTTCTGAAATCACGATACTTCGAACGCTGATTGCAGAAAGTAACCTAATCATATGAGCACTATCGGGTCCGGCTTCACCCTAGCCCGCGCGTCAAACCTGCGGAGAAAGCATGCCGCCTCGCGCACGGCGACGAGCTTCGTCGAGCCTTTGACGCACTTCGACCGAGGCCGGCCTGAGTCGAAGGGCGGCGGCCAGATGCTGGACGGCAGCGTCTGATTCGCCGAGGTGCAAGAGTGAGGCAGCCAAGTTTCGGTGGGCATCGAAATAGTCAGGAAAAAGTCGCAGTGCCTCGTTGTATTGCGCAACCGCTTCGCGGTGCTTGCCCTGCATGGCAAGGGCCACACCCCAGTTGTTTCTTGCCTCCGGATAGTCGGGCTGAATGCGAATGGCGGTTTCGAATCGCGTGATTGCTTCGGTGATTCTGCCCTGCGCCATGAGTATCCACCCGAGATTGTTCTGGGTCTCGCATTTGTTCGGATCGAGCTCAACCGACCGGGAAAGCAGGACGCGTGCCTCGTCAAGCCGGCCCTCACCCACCAAGGCCAATGCGCGATGGATCTGCACCACGGGGCTGCGCCGCCACCGTGCCGTTCCACGTGTGCCCACAGAGTCAGTGAATCATGCCAGATGCGCAATTGCCGATTCGATAGCAAACCGAGCGCCACGACAGCTCCGAGCCCAGCCGCGACCGTTGCCGCGAGCACCAGTCTGGAGCCGCGAAGCCGTGTAGCCGCAACCATGCCGATGAGAGCCGAGGCCACTGGGGTTGTCCATGCCATCATGGCTAAGTAACCATAGCGATCAGCGACAAGCTGCGGGCCTGTCCGGACCAGACCTAACTGGGGCCCCAGAATCGCCAGGTAGGCAAACCAGGCGGCCAGCATCCCTGGATATGTGTTGCGCCAGAGCACAAATACCGTCGTGATGACGACCGTAAGAGAAATGGCGGCGAGAAATTGCTTTTCTCGCCAGTCCAGCCTATTAGGTAGCGGATAGTAGGCCGTTAGTTCTGAAGGCACGAGTGATTTTGCCGGATAAAAGAGGGCGCTATAACACGCCTGTGTAAGGCGTGAAGCCAGAGAGCTATCAGGCACCGCCTCCAGCGAGCGAGACTGCTCCCGAGCGTGAAGGGCAACCAGTATTGTTGCAAGGCTAAGCACCATGAAGGGAGTCTTCTCCATGGCCACCTGAGCAAAGGTCCGCGAGAGCACGCGGCCGGTGGAGAGCCGTCTCAGTGGATAGACGTCGAGAATGGCAAGCACGAGCGGCAGCCCGACCGACGCGGCCTTGCATGCTAATGACATGGCGAAGAAGACAATCGAGGCGACGAGGCAACCGCTCTTTGCCTTTGCACCCGTCGGATGCGCGGCAAGGTAAGCCAGGACCGAGAGCAACGCGAATCCGCCACAGGGAAGGTAAGGCTGCGCGGAAGCCCACGCGACTGCCTCCACGCGCAGTGGATGGGCCGCGAACAAGGCCACGGCGATGCCCGCCAAAAGGGCGGCTCTTGCCCCCATGCACTTTGAATGACGCGGATGGACCCGCCCCAAAAGTGCCAGCGTCAGCACATATAGCAGGACGGAGTTCGCGACATGGAAGACCACGCTGGTGAAGTGATAGCCAGCGGGGTGTAGGCCGAAAATCGAGAACTCTGCTTCGAAGAGAATCCATGCGAGCGGCTGATAGACCCCCAGGCGTTCGGTGCCTATCGCCCATCTCCAATGCCTCCACCCGAAACCTTGAAACTCAGTGTTGGTGAGAATATTCGTGTCGTCGTCGAAGTTAACGAAACCGTTGTACAGCCCAGGCAGAAACGCGATGCACGAAATCGCCACGAGCACCAAGGCAACCCAAGTACGAACTCGCCCACAAATCCGCTCATCAGAAGGTGAACGTCGTCCCGGACACGGGCTGGAGTTGGCTTGTGCTGTTCGCATCAGCGTCCGTTTGCCTGGAAGACACGAATCCGCTGGCGGAACTGCTCAAGTACCGGCTCGAGCGGCCCGAATCCGGCGCGGTTGACGAGTTCTCGGCGGTCGTCGCGCCTTTGGAACAGCTCCTCTTTCCCGTCTCCTTGGTTCGCGATATAGACATAGTCGCCATGAGCCAGAGAGACGAGCGGGCCTCGGTTGGCCGGAGACCGCCCGTAATTGGGATTGGCAGGATTCGCCGAGGAAAGCTCAGAGAAAACACCATCGTGCTCGTTCGGAAGACCGGCCGGCGTCGAGCCAGTTGACGATTTCGCCAGCGACCGGCCCGGAAACGGCGACGTGGCTGCCGGACCAACCACGAGGTCGGCGATTGTTGCGGGCAGGTCGCGAAGACTGACTGGTTCGCTCACAACCCGCGGCTGGCCGTGACCCGGCAAAACGATCAACAGCGGAACGTGGATCTCGGTGCTGTAGAGGCTCTCTCCATGGTCGAAGAGATCGTGTTCGCCGAGTCCTTCGCCGTGATCGGACGTGATCACGAGCAGAGTCTGATCGAGAATCCCCGTTCGATCCAGTTCTTGGAGCAGATTGTCGAATTGCCCGTCAATGTAAAGAAGGCAACTGTCATAGCAGTCCCGAGCCAGGGTGCGGTAATACGGAGACAGTTTCGTCCGGTCAAGTTTCGTCCAATGCTCGACGAGTAGACTGAAATCGGCAAGTCCTTGCGGCTTGAGGCCGAATCGATACTGCGTTCCCTGGGGAAGCACGTACGGAGTGTGAGCATCAAAGTAATTGAGAAAGACAAAGAAGGGACGGCCAGGTTGCTTCGTGCCCGACAACCAGTCGAGAAACTCGCCGTGCACGGTGGCCGCGTCCTTCTTGCGGTCCATCGTGAACAGGGGCTCAAGCACGGCATCTTGCAACGGTCTCAGGAATTTGAAGCCGGCTCCCCTGCTAAACAGAAGTGCCAGATCCGAGGCGAACCTCAGTGTACGGTCGCCGAGCAAGGAAGTACGGAAAGGAGTAAGAGGGCCCAGGACGTAGTCCTGAAAATGTGTGAACCCTCGATCGAGGGCGGTGTCGTAGGAGCAAAGGAGCCTGTTGCCGACGAAGCCCGCGGTTGCATAGCCGTGGGAGCCCAGATACTCGGCCAGTGTTGGAAAATCTGTGTTGAGCGGAGTCATCCATTCCACTCCGAGTTCATGGGGCCAGCGGCCGGTGAAAATGCTGCCGTGTGAGGGCACAGTCCACGAGGCCGTGGCACCACGTTGTCGAATCGAATTCCCCGCTTGGCCAGCCGCTCCAGAGTGGGTGTGGTGGGACGCTCGTACCCGTAGAGGCTGAGTCGGTCGGCGCGTACGGTGTCCATCACGACGAGGAGCACATTCGGCGACCCGGGCGGCGGTAGCGGACGGGTGGCTTCGAGCCGCGCTTTGAGCCAGTCCATCCCGAACACAAAACCGCTGGTTGCCAGAATGATGCCAAGCAGGACCGGAGATGTGATGAGCAGCAGCGCTCGAAGCCGGCGGCTGTCTCGCTCGAGCAGGGGAGCCAGGCGGATAGCGATCCCGCACGCCAGAATCAGCCAGGCGAACTCGTAGATCTGGCGATTGCTTACCACGAGAGTCGGCAAGATCGCTCCAACGCAGATGATGCGAGTCGATAGCCACGCTCCCCACCGCGGCCACAGCCTTGCGGCCAGCGCCAGGCCCAAGCCGGCCACCGAGAAGAAAAGCAGATTCGAAAGAAGCGCCAGCCAGACGAAGTGCCGAGTCATCAAGTAGAGCCGGTTGGTCGGGTTGATGGCCCTGCACACGATGCGAGTGGCAACCTCGAGGAGCCCGCCAGCAGCCCCACACCATGCGGCGAGCAGCAAGATCTCACTTCTGCCAAGTCGGGCAAAGGGAGATCGAGTTGCGGTGTGGTCCGAGGCAGAACTTAACATCTCGTGGCCTTGTAAGACTCGCCTTGATCGGAACTTTCTCGTTTTCACACTCTGATCTCTTGAATCTTTGGCGGTGAGTTCGCTTCCCGACACCAGTGGTAGCTATTTCTAGGGTCGAGCTGAAAGAAGCGGCGTCAAGAATGAAGCGGAGGCGCGGACCGCCTCGACCGCCATATGGCTATGCCTGCTCAGTTCGACGTTCACTCCCCTGCGATAGCCGGTATCGCGAAGCGCCTGGATGATCGGCGGGAAGTCGATGGTTCCCTCGCCAAACATCAGGTGCTCGTGAACGCCGCGCACCATGTCCTCGATGTGGATGTTCTCGATCCGAGAGCCCCATTGGTGCAAATGAGCGGCCACGGGCGCCTCTTCGATGCAGTGGACATGGCCGATGTCGACGGTCAGTCGGAAAAGCGGGTGATTCACGCGCTGGTCAAGCTGGTCGAAGCGACGGAAAGTGTCGACGAACATTCCGGGCTCGGGCTCGAAGGCCAGGGGCATGCTGCTCGTCTCGGCGTGGTCCAGCACACGGCGCAAGGCAGCGGCCAGCCGGTCCATGGCCTGGTCCTCGGAGATGGGGTCGATCAGTTTGCCTGACCAGAGAGAGACGCAACTGGCCTCGAGCTCGCACGCCAGGTCGATCGCCCTGCGCAGGAAGTCGATCCGGACGGCCTGGCGGGCGGGGTCGGCGTCCATCAGGGTAGGGTCGTGTTTCGTTCGCGGGTTCAGCAGGTATCGTGCACCCGTTTCGACAACGCGGCCGAGCCCGTGAAGATCCAGGCAGGATCGCACGTCCGCGACCTGCCGGGCGAGCGTCGTGGGATCCTCGTAAGGATCAAGCGCCCTGCGTCAAGCGTGATGGCCACGCTCTGATAGCCTTCATGGGCCAGAAGCGTGATGGCGTCCCTCAGGCGGTGGTGGGCCAGGCCGTTGGTGTTATAGCCGAGTCGCATGAGGCTTTTCGTTCCGATTCAGGTCGAGTAGAGCCAGCGGCCCAGGAAGTAGGCGGGCAGCCAAAGCATGGCGAGGGCCAGGGCGGCTTGCGGCCCACGCACGGCGGCGACCAGTCCCACGTCGATCCATACCAGGGAAAAGATGCCCGCCTTGACCGTCTTCTGGATGTTTGCGGGCTCTGGCCAGTGGATGGCGCGCGTCGCTGCAAGGTTGACAGCCAGAGCCACCAAGGCTAACACGAGCAGACCTTCCAGAGGAATCAAGGGCCTATCTGAAGGCGGATTCGGGAACGACCGCGGCCGGAGAGCCAATGCCATCAGACCCAGAATGGCGAGGTTCTGGATGGTCAGGCCCGCGAGCAGATTTTTCGTCTCACCCGACCTCGTTTCCGAGCGGCTGATCCAGGTGATCCCGGCGACGAACAGGCCGAAACTGAAAGCCGCCATCCAGCCCGCCGGTCCGCCCAGGGCAGGGGCGTGGGTCATTCCCAGCAGCAGGTTCAAGCCGCGGCACGCACCCATAATCTCAGGGCCCAGGATGGTTCGTTTCAAGCCTGAATCGTAAGCCACGATCGCGACTGACAGTAGCGTGGCCACGAACAGCGACCAGAGTGAACCGCTGAGCAGGGCCAGAAGCGGGCCGAGGATGAGGCCGGCGGCGACGAGGCCGGCGGCGAACGATCGCGAGACTCGGCCCGAGGGGAGCGGCCGGCTGGGACGCTCGATGCGGTCAGTCTCGATGTCGACCAGGTCATTGAGCGCCATTCCGCCCGCGTACAGGAGAGTCGAGGCCGCGGCCAGCGGCAACCAGTGCCGAACATCCGCCAGACTGCCACCGACCAGAAGCCACCCGGCCAGGCTGTCGGCCGGCGCGGTCAGCACGTTGGGAAGGCGAACCAATTGCAGGTAGGGAATGACGGAACGAGGCATGACTGCACGTATGGTCATTAGGCTTCGCTTGCGTGCCCTTGTGCGATGAGCGGGCGAAGAACGCGCAAAGCCTCGCGAGCCGCGCCGTCGGGATCGTCTTGAAACGGATAGAGCTCGACGGTGAGCCAGCCGTCATAGCCGGTCCTGCGGATAGCCGAGACGACCTCGGCAAAATCAATCGCGCCTGTCCCCGGAACTAGATGGTGGTGGACGCGGCTGGCGGCGATATCCTCCAGGTGGTAATGCCGAATGTGCGGCGCCAGCTTGGCGATAGCGCCGGGCAGGTTTTCGCTCACGCAGAAGGCATGGCCGACGTCGAAGTTCAGGCCGAGTGACGGGGCGTCTCACGCGCTCGGCGACTTCGAGATACTGATCGGTCGTCTCCAGCAGGAGGCCCGGTTCGGGCTCGATCAAGAGCATGACGCCTCGATCTTGGGCATGCTCTGCCAGGGGCTTCAAGACTTCGACGAACAGGTCGATGGCCCGCTGGCGCGACCCGCCCGGCTCAATCGGCCCGCCGGGCTCGGTGGTGATGTGCGGTGCGCCAAGCTCGGCGCAGAGATCGAGTGCGCGGCGCGTGTGGTCGATGCGGACCTGGCGATAGTGCCGTTCCGGCTCGATGAAGGAAGGGTGCCAGTAAGGCTGGCGATGGTCGGCAATCGCGTTCATCATGAACGCGTTGATGTTCGAGAACTTGAGCCCCGACCGTTCCATGGCAGCGAGGATCGCGCGTTTCTGGCCCTCGAGCAGACCCGCCGGCCAGGCATGCGGAACGTCGGCCAGCAGCTCGAGACCCTCGTAGCCCAGGCTCGCGATCCGCGCGGCGGCTTCGTCGAAGGGATGTTTCAAGTAGGCGTTGGTGCTGAAGGCAAGGTGCATTGTTTGGGCTGCTTCTCTGCTGATGTCTCGGCGATTGGCTTTTCGTGATTCGGGCACTGCGAGAGCTCACGTCGATCGAGACTGCTTCAAGAACAGGTCAGGCTCGGCTCACGGGCTGTTCTCGCTGGCGACATGGTCGAGCAGCCGGTCAAACTGCTTGAAGAAGTCGTTCTCGTTGACGCCTTCCGGGCTCTTGAAGAAGCAGGCGAGGTGGCGCATCGGGCCTTTGCCGCCGCGACGCTTCTCCAGGTCCGCAAGGCGGGCGAGGTCGATGGCCAGGGGGGCGGCGAGCAGGCTGTCGCAGCCCTGCCAGGTGAACTGGAGAGTCATCTTGGCGCCGAGGAAACCCTGGAAATGGATATGATCCCAGGCCGTTTTCCAGTCTCCCATGTCGGGCAAGTACTCGATGCTGACCAGCGACGATGGTTTGTAGCCCAGGATTTCCGTAATCACGCGGTCCTTGGTCTCGACCTTCGAGGCCTTGTTCGTCGGATCGTCGAGCACCAGGCCGTCGCGATTGCCGAAGATGTTATGACCGACCCAGCTCATGACCTTGAGGTTGCGGTAGGCAAACATTGGGGCCAGAACGGTCTTCATCAGGGTCTCGCCGGTCTTGCCGTCCTTGCCCGCGTGGAGTGCTCCGGTGGCCTGAGCCAGCTCCCAGCAAGCCGGGAAAGAAGCTCCCAGGCTGGGAGTGAAATTGATGTAGGTGTGGCCGGCCCCGATGGCCGCGAGCGCGTAAAAAGCACTTGAGGGCAGGGTGCTCGCCGCCGGCATCGGCGAGTGTCGGCTCGAGGACGTCCCACTCCTTGTGCATGGGACCGAGCCGAAAGACTGGCTCGGTGCTGGCGACATTCAGGACGATAAGGTGGTCAATCGACTGGGCTGCCACAAACGCGGCCAGATCAGCGGCGATCAGGTCGATGGCCTGGCGGCACGCTGCGCACGGGCTTGGGCTCGGTCCAGTTCGCCAGGCGCGAGACCGCCGAGCCGAGGCCCAGCCGAGGCGCCGGCCGGACGCGATCCGTGGCCGCGGCAAGCTCGTCGCGACAGGCGTCGATCCACTCGGCGCCAAAGACGCCCGAGTTCTGCCGGAATTCCTCGGCCGAGGCGGCAAACGTGGTCTGGCGAATGTCATGACCGCCGATCACGAACTGGTCGGGCTCGGGCAGGGGCAAATCTCGAAAGTGGGGCAGCGCCGTCACCAGGCCGGTACGGTCGGCCAGGCCACGCGTCATGGCGGAAAGGCCCAGAGTGATCGTCGTGCCCACTCCTCCGAACGCTCCAACCAGCCAAAGTCCGACCCGGCGACTTGTCATGTTGTCTTCGACCCATCAGTTTGGAGTTGCACGAAGATCCCAGCGATCAGTGCGGCAGCTTCGGCCGGCGGGGGATCAGGAGGGACGGTAGGAATCGACCTGGGACCATCTCGGTTTCATTTTCTTATTATCGGCCCGAACCGCTCGTCGTTCAAGCCACTGGGGACGGAGCGGGCTCGACCGGCATCATGAGGAACTCTCGAGCAGTGCTCGTGCATGGTTTTCGACCCAGGGCACACACGCTGTGCGGGCCAGGTCGAGGGCCTGCCCGAGGAACCGCTTGGCTTCCTGGCGATGGCCGTTATCCAGCAGCGTCTCGGCCGCGTCCAGCGCGACCCTCGGCGCTGACCCGCATGGAGCCGAGGCGATCAGCTCGCGATAAATACGTCCGGCTTGCTCGAGCTGATTCGTCCGCGCCAGGATTTCAGCCCGCCAGGTATCAAACGACCGGCGGTTCTGGTCGGAACCGAGATCGCGGGCCTGTGTCAGCAGCTCGAGTGCCTGCTGAGGATTGCCTTGCCCCATTTGCTGTCGGATCAAAGGGGCAAAGACCGCGGTGAGATCGACCTGGGCAAGTCGCTCGAGCGGCCGGCGGAGTAATTCGTTGGCGAACCGCGAGGCAAGTGAATCGTCGCGTAGCCCCCCGGCTGACTGGAACGCTTCAGCCAGCAATGGATCACCGAGCTCTTCCGGGACCAGCGACTGGAGTTCGGCGGCACTGGCGCATGAAAGATCCTGAAAGTCGATGGCGTCGGGATTGCCTGGCTCGAGGCCGACCCGGCGGCGGAGGCGGTCGAACGGATAGCCTTGATAGAGCGCCGCTGCGCTGGGGCGGCTGCCCAGTTGCTCGCGGAGCGCACCACGGCTTCGAGCTTGGCCCGAGCTACGACGTCTCCCCGCCACGCGTTCTGCCCGGCCGAGAGCGGAGAGAGATTGTCCAGGCCCTGTCTTGGGCGGTGAATCCAGTGGTTCTCGTAATAGGCCTCCACGGTCTCTCTGGCGAGCTGGCCTGAAATGGCGTGATCAACGCCCCCGGGAACCCGCGCGGTCCAGATTTCGGCGTCCAGGAAGGGCAGGGGAAGCGGTGCCGCCACGCGTTGGGCCTTCTCGGCCCGCGCGCCTAGCAATCGCCGAAGTTTCTCCTCGGCTTCCTCCAGAGTATCGACTCGTGGACTGGAAAGGCGGAGCGAGCCGGGTGTGATGTAGACTGTAGCCAGAACTCGGGGCAAATCGGCCTCGGTTCTCACCGAATCCGCCGGGGGCATGGGCCGATCCAGCCATTCGAGGATCTCGAGCTCGCCGTCGTCGCCCTCGAACCGGGTCGGATCGCGGGAGTGGGGATCCGGCGGATCTCCTCGAAAGCCGCCTCGAGTTCGGCCGTGTCGCCGGGCTTCCAGGGGAATGTGCAGGCATACCGCAGGTCGTCGCAGAGGCTCTCTGCACCTCCTCCCTGGCGCAGCACCTCGGCCAGCACCCAGGCTTCGACGGCGTGATTGAAGCTGGCGTCGGCCTCCAGGCTGACAACCTGCTCGAGGCAGGCGATGGCCGGCCGATGCTGACCAGTCCAGGCAAGGCAGAGCCCGTAATTGAAACTGGCCTCGGGATCGTCGCCCAAGGCGGCAGTGAGGTGGCCGAATCTTTCGCAGACCTCGGCGAGCTCGGCGAGCTCACCGAGGTTGACGCCTCGCAGCGCGCGATCCCACCGCGATCGTTGTGCTTCGGTACGCGGCTTGCGAAAACGGTAGACCCTGCGCGCGGCCAGTGGCAGTTCGGGTGCCTTTTCTACCGTCTCGAGCGCCTGGCGGGCAGCCGCCGAGTCGGGATCGGCTCGCAGGCGCTCGCTGCCAGGTGCCCCAGGCCGCCAGCGGCCGTTGTGACATCAAGTGGTTCCAACCCTCGTGGACGAGGCCCGAGGTCACGTCGCTTTGAGAGCTCGCAGGCATGAACCGTCTTTCCCCTCGAAGGGCCCGGAAAGATCCCACGCCGGCAACTATTGACCGGGCAGGATGATTCGAGGCTTGTTACCACCGGCCGCCCCGCCGCCTCCTGAGCCGGGTGTCCAGATCGCCGATCCCGATCCACCGCCCGCTGTCTCGGGCGTCCAGATGTCTCCCTTGGTTGCGGAAACCCCAACATAATTGGAAGACGCGCTGACTCTCGGACCATGCGTGCTCAAGAGTTGCTGAAGCGGCCTGGTGTCCAGGTGGAACTGATTGGGATTGTCCGGCGACGGAACCACGTTCAGCAGCCCCCACTCGACCAATCGGGCGGTGAGAACCATCTTGGCCTCCTCCTGTCCGGCGTATCGGCCCAGAACGACGGCCAGCTCTGCAACCCAGTCGCTCGTCGGATCGAACGCGATCTTGACCCGTACTTCAAGCATGTCCCAATGAGGAGCGGTCGCCAGGCGCGCTGCGGCGCAACCGCCGCGCGGCCCCTGCGCAACCATTCCATCGCCCCGGCGCGATCGCCCTTGCTGACTGCCTGCATCACGAGATCGCCGTAAATCGCCAACAGCTCGTTCGTGTCTGGAAGCGTAAGATCCGGGCGATTGACGATCTCGTGAGCGGCCTTGAGCCGCAGGTCGGTCAGCCCCCACTGGTGAGCGCGCAAATAAAGTTTGAAGAGACGTTCGTCATCGAGCCGGTCGAGGCGAACCAAGCCGAGCCGGGCCAGGTGTATGTGATCGAGGTCGATGGTTTGTGGATCGATGGCGGGCTCAGGCTCGATCCCTAGCCGCGCACGGAACTGCGGACCAGTCAACCCGGTCGGCCCAGCTTTCGCCGGAGAGCTCGATCTGGAGGCGCAGCCGCCCGCAGCACGACTTTGTACCTGCCGGACCGCGCGGCTTGCAGTGGAGTGCGGCCGTCGAAGTACGTCATGGGAGTGTCGGGCCAGACCGCGGTCGTCAGGTGCACGATCTGCTCTTCGTTCAGCCGCTCGCTCTCGTCTTGTGGCAGGTCGGGGGGCAGATACCAGTGCCAGGAAAGCGCGTGCGAGGAGCGGCTCGTCTGGCCGATGACCTTCGTCCGGGGATGGGAGGGAGGAATTGACTTGCCGGCCAGGGTTGTGAAGCGCTCGATCAGGCTGTTGAGCCTGCCATCGTCATCGGTCTCGAGCACCACGGTCTCGGCCCCGATCAAAACCTCGCCCAGCATCAGGGGAATCTCTTGACGCGCCAGGCCGGGCCTGGCATCGATTCGGTGCCGATCGAGCAGATAGAAACTGAAGTACTCGGGAGACTCCTTGTCGGCGGGGTCGAGACGACGGTCGGGTCCTTCGATCACGTCCGGCAGGTGGACCAGGGTCTCGATCAGGGCTTTCCGGTCACGAAGCGGCCAGGTGAGCTGAACGTGCTCGACCGGTTCGCCGTCGGGCGTCTCGTCCAGCAGCAGCGTCAGGACCCCGAGATCAACGGAATCTGTGGTGGGGCTGGCGTGTTCCAACCAGCGCCTTAGAGCTTCGACACCTGCCTTCTGTTCGCCCAGCCAGAGCCGGCAAAGCCCCAGGTTCCGCTCGGCCGCGGCTCGCGCCGCTGGCACCGCGGACAGCAACTCGAAAGCGGAGGCCGCTGCTGACCACAGCCCCTCGTCGGCCCAGTCAAGTGCCTGATCAAACTGGTCGGCGTGCGCATCCGCCAGCCGGTCGGGCGTTTCTTCGAGCGCGTATGTGTCCTTCACCCAGGGCGAGATGGCGGGATTCGATCGAAGAGAATCAAATATCGAATCGAGCATTTTTTCATTGGTATCATCAAGGCTGCGGGCAAGTTCCAGGTGTTTGAACGCCGCACAAAAGAGCTCTTCCTTGCTAAGGTTGATCGCTACCAGCGCGGTCGAACGCGCAAGTCCACGCCTTGCTTCGGAATCGAAGTGCGCGAGCGTTCGTTGCAGTTCGGCGGCCGCGGCGACGGCATCGCCAGACTCCAGAATGAGCCGCAGCATGAACGAAGCGGCGCCAGGGTGTTCCGGATGCGCGGCGAGCATCGCCGCAACGCATTGCCTGGCTTCCTGGGGCTTCCGCTGAGCCATCAAGATCCGGGCCTTGAGGAGCAGGAGAAGCGGATTCTGCGGAGTCTTCGCCAGGCCCTCGGTGAGCACCGAGATCGCCGCGTCGAATTGATTGTTCTCCACCAGCCGCTGGGCCCGTTCGGCGTGGGGTTCCACTTTCTGGCAGCACCACTTGAATTTCTTGTTGCTGCCGCAAGGGCATAGCGAATACGGGTCAACCAGGGCCATCGTCATCATTCCTCACGGAGAGTTTCTTCCATGGACCATGTTGCGCGCCACACTAGCAAAATCCCTGGTACGCCGTCTATGCTCTTACCATTGTGTTGGGCTGGCTCAGGTCTCTCGAAGACAGTAGTATACTCATATGAAAAAGTACGTTTTGTGCCTGTCCCTGGCCTTGCCGACGGCCCTGGCGGCTATGGTCGTGCCGGCGCGGCCGGCCCTCGCCTGGGGCCGGATGGCTCACCGTGCCGCCACCCGCCTCGCCGAGAGCAGGCTTTCTCCCCGGGCCTGCGCCGCGATCGCTGACACTCTCGACGAGGGCGAATCACTCGTCGACGCCTCGACCTGGGCCGACGAGAATAGCCGCAACATTCCTGGCAGCGCAGCCTGGCATTACGTGAACGTGCCAATCTCGGCGCCCCGCTACTCGCCGCGCGATTGTCACGGTGATTGCATCGTCTCGCGCCTCCACGAGTTTCGCCGGCATACTGGCCGATCCTCGCGCCCCCAGGCCTCGTCGGCAGATGGCCCTGCGGTACGTGGTGCACTTGGTCGAGGACGCCCATCAGCCGATGCATGTCGGAGATCGGCGCGATCGCGGCGGCAACGCCGTGCAGCTTCAATTCTTTCGCGACGAGACGAACCTGCATCAAATCTGGGACTCGGGGCTGTTCCGTCAGGACCACTACGATGAGCGCAGCCTCGCCTCCGACCTGATCGGCCTGGCCCGAGAACCCCGCTCGCGTGACTGGCCCGAGGGCACCGTGGAAGACTGGGTCAACGAGAGCCTCGAAGCGGCCCGCCAGGCCTATCGGGTTCCCGGATCGAGGGAGTTCCTCCGGTCCGGCATGAGGCTGGGACGCGATTACGAAGACGCGAACCTGCCCCTGCGCGGAAGCGGCTGGCCCAGGCCGGGGTGAGACTTTCGCAAGTGCTGAACGAGACTCTTCGCTGACCCACGCTCAGTGCGGCGGCCGATCCTGTTCGCTATCGTCCACGGTCGCGGGTTGGCTGGCCGAGCGCTATTCTTTACCTTCGAATCGGTTGTGCTCTGTGCGCTTTCGGGTTCGTCCGCTCCGTGCTCGAGCGGACGCTTACCGAAGATTTTCTCGAAATTGGGAAAGCCGTATTTCCTGACAATCGGACCGCTCATGACGACAGGTGTTTCTCGTTGTTTGAATGAGGAAGTCTACGAGTCTGAACGACGTCCGACTGCTCTGGGCGCGTCGGGAAAATCTTTCAGTCTTCGGGTGATCTCACGACCAATACTGATCCTATCATCTGGAAGAGCCGCTCATCCAGGGAATGTTGCGTCAAGGGCGACCCGTTGAGAATCGCACGCGGGGCCACTCATTTCTTCGCCTGTCCTTCGGCAAATGCCGAGTCGAAAAGGCGGCCGGCGGACTTGAAGCTCATCTTCTCCTTGACGAAACGTGCGGCCTCGGCGGCGCCGTACTCCCGATCCATTCCCGGGTCTTCCCACTCGACGGACAGCGGCCCGGTGTAGCCAGACTCGTTGAGGGCCCTCGCGATAGCGTCAAAGTTGACCTGGCCCCTGCCTGGCGAACGAAAGTCCCAACCCCGGCGCGGATCACCGAAGTTGAGATGAGAGCCCAGGATGCCCGACTTGCCGTTGAGCGTTCGGGCGGCGTCCTTGACGTGCATGTGATAGATCCGGTCGGGGAAGGCGCGGATGAATTCCACCGAATCAACCATCTGCCAGAGCAGATGGCTAGGATCGAAATTGAAGCCGAACTCGGGCCGATGATTGAGGGCTTTGAGCGCCGTCTCGGCCGAGTACAGGTCGAACGCGATCTCGGTGGGGTGAACCTCGAGTCCGAACTTCACGCCGCACTCCTTGAACACGTCGAGGATGGGGTTCCAGCGGTCGGCCAGATCTCTAAAACCGGCCTCGATCATCGCGTCAGAAACGGGGGGGAAGGAATATAGCAGATGCCAGATGGAAGACCCGGTGAAGCCGTTTACCACCTTGACGCCGAGCTTGGCCGCGGCCCGCGCGGTGTCCATCATCTCCTTGGCCGCCCGCTGCCTGACACCCTCGGGCTTGCCGTCGCCCCAGACGTGGTCCGGAACGATCAGCTTGTGACGTTCGTCGATCAGGTCGCAAACCGCCTGCCCCACCAGGTGATTCGAGATGGCCCATGTCTTCAGTCCGTATTTGCCCAGAAGATCGTGACGCCCCTTGCAATAATTGTTGTCGGAGAGTGCTTTCTGGACGTTGAAATGATCGCCCCAGCAAGGCAGCTCGATGCCGTCGTAACCCCATTTGCTGGCCTTCTGGCAGATCTCTTCCAGGGGTAGGTCCGCCCACTGGCCGGTGAAAAGCGTCACGGGACGTGACATGGTGCGTTCTCCCTCGAGCGTGAATCCATGGTTGGAACGGTTGCGGGTCGCGGCGGAAGCGAGGTGGACGTCGTGATTCGAGTTCAGGGCCGGCCGACTGTGCGTCAGGCCAGGGAGACCGGAGTCGGATCGCGGCGCGGCATTCTCAGAACAGGCAACATAGGGCCGGGCATGAAGGTTGTCAATGATTTGACGGTCCCGCCGGAACTCTGGATAATGACTTTTCGACGTTGCAATGCCCGTCAAAACCTCCCTTGCGCGATGATTCATGCCCCCACGTGCCGTTCTGTTCGACTTCGATGGCGTGATCGCGGACACCGAGAACCATCACATCGCCGCCTGGCAGCGGACGCTGTTGGCCTTGGGCTGGGAGATTCCCGACGAAGAAGCCTCGCGATCCGCGGAGGTGGACGACCGCGAGTTCCTACGCGAAGTCTTCGCATCTCGAGGAGTCGAGAGTGGAGATATTGACGGCTGGAGTCGCAAGAAACAAAAGCTAACCGTGGGGCTTCTTCGCGATGCGCCGCGGATTTACCCGGGAGTGATTGAACTGATCGGCAACCTGCGGGGACGCGTCCGGCTGGCAGTCGTCTCCGGTACCTGGCGAGAGAACGTGGAGGCTGTTCTGGCCAACCCAAGTCTGGCCGGCGAATTCGAGCTGATCGTCGGCAAGGAAGACGTGAAGGCGGTTAAACCTCACCCGGAAGCCTACCTGCTTGCTCTCCGCAAACTGGGAATTGGCCCATGCGAGGCCGTGGCCATCGAAGATTCGCCGTCGGGCATCACCGCCGCGCGGGCCGCTGGAATCCCTTCGATCGCGGTTGGACATCGCCGGGAATTCGGTCACTGGGTTGGTGATTCTGTCTACTTCACCGGCCTCGAACCAGTCTCGGGACTGATGCGGCACTTGGAGTTGACCGACGCCCACGTGTGACAGGCTCTGTCCACACGACAATCTCCTTACGACACGCCGGCGAGGAGGTCTTCCGCGTCTGGAGAGTCGAACCGACCCGTGGTTGCATGCAACGGCGATCCGACACGACCAAATTGGTCCTGGTACGCCATAATTCGTCATTTGGGTCGTTCACGGTCTATGCTTACTTCGAGCAGACGACTGCTCCATTGCTCTGCGATGTTGTACGTCGAAGTGGACGTGCGCCGTCGGTTCATCTCTTGAACCCAGCGGCTGAAAGCCCGGTACGCATTTTCGAATGAACCATCGATGCGTGCCGGCCGCGACATGTTCGTGAGAGCCACCTTCGCGAGTCGGAACTCTTCACGCCGCGACTCCGCCACTCTGAATCGATCGAGGAAAAGCCATGGTTCCCGCCGAGAGTTTGCCGATCATCAGCCGTCACGATCGGACGGGGTCGGTCCTGCCATCTCCCTGCTCCGGGCCGTCAGGCGCACCTTCGCGCGGCGCAGGCGTATGCGGCGCGATCGATCTCCCGAGCTCGTCGGATCAAGAGCTGGAGCGGATGAAGGAGGAACTGCGTCTGGCCCACGAGGAGATCGGTCAACTTCAGACAAGGCAGCAAGCGATGGAGCAATCGATCCGAGTGCTCATTCACATGGCATCAACGGACGAGCTGACGGGATTGACAAACCGGCGCCGCTTCGATGAAGACATGGAGTCAGCCTGCGCGATGGCGAGGCGGCATCGCTCACCGGTTTCGGTGATCGTGCTCGACATCGACCACTTCAAGTTCTATAACGATTCGTTCGGCCACCTTGCCGGCGACGAAATCCTCTGCAACTTCGCCAGCATCCTGACCCGTACTTCGCGGCGCTATGACGTCGTCGCCCGCTATGGCGGAGAGGAGTTCACTGTGCTTCTGCCGGGGACGGCGAGCGGGCCGGCACGGGAAGTCGCCGAACGCCAGAGAGAAGCCCTGGAGGCCTTCGATTGGCCGCTTCGTCACGTCACGGCCAGCTTTGGAGTGGCCACGATGGAGTGTGCCGATCTGCCATGCATCAAGCTCCTCGACCAGGCCGACCAGGCTCTCTACTACGCCAAGGGGATGGGGCGCAACCGGGTTACTCATTTCGGGGACATTCAGTTCGATGAGAGTCGCGTTCTGCAAGCACGCGCTTCGCTGCCAGAGCGGTCATCGCTCATCACTCCAGGCGAATTCAGGCAGGTCATGGCGCGGTCCGGCCGGTCCACGAGAGAAAGCTAAGCTCGACTTCTCTCTACGGATTTGCGCCGATTTGAGGTCCGGCCCTTCATCTTCTTCGCGCTTTCATGCTGGAAGGGCTTGATGCGATGGCGTTGTTACCATCATAATTCTAATCCTGCGATCATCCGGCGGTGCGCGGAGCGGCGCGATGAAAGCTCGCGAGCGATCCCCCTATATTCCGGCCTTATCCTCAAGGGTCAGCCGGTAGAGGAGATGCCAGTCCACAGATGTATGTACCAACGAAGCTATTCTTCACCAAAGGGGTGGGCACTCACCGCGAAAAACTCACCAGCTTCGAGCTCGCCCTACGCGACGCGCGCATCGCCTGCTACAACCTCGTGCGCGTTTCGAGCATCTTTCCACCGCGTTGTAAGGAGATCTCGGTCGAGCAGGGGCTCAAGCAGCTCGAGCCGGGCCAGATCGTCCACGTGGTCATGAGCGAGAGCGCCACCGCCGAGCCCAACCGGTTGGTGGCCGCCAGCGTCGGGGTGGCGATTCCCCGCGATCGGGATACCTTCGGCTATCTTTCCGAGCATCACGCCTACGGACAGACCGCCAAGACGGCCGCCGACTACGCGGAAGACCTGGCCGCCGAGATGCTGGCCACGGTTCTGGGCGTCGAGTTCAATCCGAACAGCTCGTGGGACGAGAAGCGCGAGATCTGGAAGATCGCGGACGTGATCTTCAAAACCAAGGAAGTCACCCAGACGGCGATCGGGCACAAGGACGGCCTCTGGTCCACCGTGGTGGCGGCGGCCATCCTCTTGCCGTGATCGATCTCGTCGGCCGGTCGCGAGCCGATGGTTGACCGAGCGTTCATCCGGGGTCGAGGCAAGCATGTCCTTCCTTGAAAGCATCAGCCGGAATCGAATCGCGCCTCCTGCCGTGACGGGCCGCGAGACCGCGGCCGACCTGATCGATCACGCCTTTCTGAGCTACAACGGCGGGCGGCTTCGCGAAGTCTGCCAGGTTTTCACCGCCAGGCTTCTCGAACCCGACTGCACGGTCGGGCTGACGCTTTCCGGCGCTCTCACACCCGCCGGTCTGGGGATGAGCTGCCTGATCCCCTTGATCCAGGCCGGTTTCATCGACTGGATCGTGTCGACCGGGGCCAACCTCTACCACGACACCCACTATGCGCTCGACCTGCCGCTTCACCAGAGCCGGCCCAACCTCGATGACTTCGCGCTTCGCCAGAACGACGTGATCCGGATTTACGACATCGTTTTCGACTACAAGACGCTGCTCGACACCGACGCTTTCTATCGCGAGCTGATCCAGAACGAAAGCTTCGGCCGGTCGATGGGCACGGCCGAATTCCATTTCGAGGTCGGCCGTTATCTGCATGCACGGGCCGCCGCCCTCGGCCGGCCAGCCAACAGCCTGCTAGCCGCGGCGTTCGAGGCGGCTGTGCCGGTCTACACCTCGAGCCCGGCGACAGCTCCATCGGCATGAACCTGGCGGCCCTGAGCCTTCAAGGCGGCAGGCTTCAAATCGATACCCTGCGCGACGTCAACGAGACGGCGGCCATCGTCTACAACGCCAAGAAGCATGGAGGCAGGTCGGGTGTCTTGATCCTGGGCGGCGGCAGCCCCAAGAACTTCATCCTCCAGACCGAGCCGCAGATCCAGGAAGTTCTCGGCCTGGCCGAGAGCGGCCATGATTATTTCCTCCAGATCACCGACGCTCGTCCCGATACCGGCGGACTCTCCGGCGCAACCGCCAGCGAGGCGATGACCTGGGGCAAGGTTGATCCCGACAGCCTGCCCGACTCGGTGACCTGCTACACCGATTCCACCATCGCCCTACCCCTCCTGACCGCGTACGCCCTGGCTCGGCACGCGCCCCGGCCGCTCCGCCGGCTCTATGACCGGCGCGTGAGCGACTACGAGGGCTTAAAGCAAGACCACGCGGCACGAGGCACGGAAGCGCCCGAACCCGTCGGCCCGCAAGAAGTTGGATTGAGGCATTCTTGCCCACCACCCGCGTCCTAGGCATCGATCGCCGTGAGCCCGACATTCCGCCGGCCTGCGCGAGGCCGCCCAGGTCCTATCCGAGGAGGGCTTGTCGCCTTCGCGACCGAGACGGTCTACGGACTGGGTGCGGTCGCCACCAACCCGGCCGCGGTCGCCCGGATCTTCGAGGCCAAGGGCCGGCCCGCCTTCAATCCGCTGATCGTGCACGTGCAAGGAGTCGAGCAGGCACGGCGGTGCGTCGAGACTCTGGCCCGAGACCGCCGGACGGTTGGCCCACCGGTTCTGGCCCGGCCCCTTGACGCTCGTTCTGCCCCGGTCGGCCTTGATCCCCGACATGTGACCGCCGGCCGCGACACGGTCGGCTGCGAGTGCCGGCCGCGAGTCGCCCGGGACTTGATCGAGCACGCAGGACTGCCTCTGGCCGCCCCAGCGCCAACCGCTCGAACCGCATCTCGCCCACCCGGGCCGAGCACGTCCTGGCCGACCTCGACGGCCGGATCGACCTGATCCTCGACAGCGGGCCGACTGATCGTGGGCTGGAATCGACCGTCCTCGACCTGACGGCATCTCCACTTCGATGCTTCGGCCGGGACCGATCGACGCCCGAGCAGATCGCCCAGTGCCTGGACGGGCTCGATACCGATCGCATTGCCAGCTGGAGGACCCGACCGCTATCGATCGGCCGGCAAGTCCCGGAATGCTGCCTTTCCATTATGCCCCCACGAACCCCGGCATTGCGCATCGAACATGCCGCCGACTTAACCGGTCTGCGACTGCCTGCGCGATCCGCGATCGTGGTCTTCGGGTCAGCTATCCTTCCCGAATTGATCCGGCGATTCATCGATCGTACTTCCCAGAACCGGACTCCGCGGCGCGAGAACTGTATCTCACGCTCCGGCAGTTAGATTCCCTTGGCCTCGAGCAGATCATCGTCGTCATGCCGCCCGATCAGCCCGAATGGGCGGCGATTCGCGATCGGCTCATCCGGGCAACCAGGCCGGCCAGGGTGTGAATCGGGCTGATGCTCCGTCGCGGCGAGTGGGGCGATGGAGTGGCTGGGACAGAATGACCGAGGCGAGTCGGGCTTGGCCCTTGGCATCGGTCCCTGTCAGTAACCATCGAGTCTCACAGCATCACGAAAGGCTGTTTGGGCTCTCATTCGAACAGCCGCCGCTGCGGATCGAAGACCGGCAGTTCAAGCTCGGGCGCCGGCTCGGGGAGACCAAGATGGCGATAGGCCGCCGCGTCGCCTGGCGGCCGCGAGGAGATCGGACCACGAATTCGCGGCGCAGGAGGTACGGCTCGACCTCGTCTCGCAAGGTATCGACGGCGACGTTCATCGTGGCGGCGAGGGCTTCGACGCCCGTGGGGCCGCCCTTGAAGACGCGGATCAGCGTTTCGAGGTAGCGCCGATCTTGCTTGTCCAGCCCCTCGGCGTCGATCTCCTGCATGTCGAGCGCGTCGCGGGCGATCGACAGGGTGACGTTGCCATCGGCGCGGGCCACGGCGTAGTCTCGCACCCAGCGCAGGCGGGCGTTGGCGATTCGCGGTGTGCCGCGGCTTCGGCCGGCCAGCTCCCGCGCCGCCTCCGGCTCGATCGTGGTGCGCAGCTTGGCCGCATTCACCGTGATGATCCGGGTCAGGTCATCGGCGTCGTAGAACTCGAGGTGCTCGTGCATGTGGAACCGCTCGCGCAGCGGGCCGGAGAGCATGCCGCTGCGGGTTGTGGCCCCGATGATCGTGAATTTCTTGAGCGGCAGATTGATGGTCCGCGCCGACATCCCCTCGCCCAGGACCACGTCGACCCGGAAATCTTCCATGACCGGATAGATGAACTCCTCGACGGCCTTGGGCAGTCGGTGAATCTCGTCGATGAACAGGATCGAGCCCTTCCGATGCGTTGGTCAGATAGGGCATCACGTCCATCTTCTTGTCGAGCGCAGCACCGCTGGTCATGTTGAGCTCGACGCCCAGCTCGTTGTGCAGCACGGTGGCGAACGTGGTCTTGCCCAGACCCGGGGGGCCGTCGAAGAGGATATGCGGCAACGGCTCGCCCCGCCTGCGTGCAGCCAGAAGCGCGATCGCCAGCCGCTCGGCCACTGCACGCTGGCCGACGATCTCGCCCAGCCGCTGAGGACGAAGCTTCTCATCGGCGGGATCAACAGTTCGCGGCCGCCTCGCCTCTTGCGAGCCTTCCCCAGCCGGCTCGTCACCCTCGCCGCTGTTGTCCCGGTTCGCCTTGATGATGGTTTCACGCATTCGTTGGACCCCCCTGAATGACTGATAGTTGCCAGTTGTCAGTTGTCAGTGGGGACGCAAGCAATTGATCGCGCCTTTTACCTTCTGCTCTGGCAACTGGTAACTGGCAACTATTCCCGCGTCTGCTGGTAAATCGCTTCGATCATATCGGCCACGCTCTTGAACTTTTTCTTGCCGGAGAGAACCCGGTCGATCGCCTGGCGGGCCTGGCTCTCGGTGTGACCGACCGAGAGCAAGGCGGCGTAGGTATCGCGGATGACGTCGGGCTCGGCATTCTCTGGTGATCCATTGGGGGCAGCGGTTCGCCCCTCGGCTTCGGAGCTGATGATCAGGGCGAACTTGCCGACCTTGCGCCTGAGCTTGGCGACGATTCGTTCCGCCATTGCCTCGCCAATGCCCGGATACGTCGCCAGCATTTTGACGTCCTGGTCCTCGATTGTCCGCGCCAGTTCCCGGACCGGCAGAACCATGGCCCGGAGAGCCTTGCGCACGCCGACGCCGTCGACCGAGCAGAACATATCGAAGAACTCGCGGTCGATCGGTGAGGTGAAGCCGATGAGCCGGGGGACCATGCGGCCGGTCATGGCGTTGCCATCGATGTAGAAGATGGTGTGCAAGGTGATCGGCTCGCCAACCTTGCCCTGCACCTGCCGGCGGGTATGCTCGGGGATCAAGACTTCGAGCTCGAATGGCTCGACCGCCAGCGTGAGCGACTCTTCAGCGACCGCCTTGAGAATGCCGCGAATGTGCGAGATCACTGTCACTCCGCCTTCTTCTAATGGTCCACGATACTGTGATATTTTGTTCAGTAATTCTACGCGATGAACCGCGGGGATGCAAGTGCGATCGGTTCGATCGCGCGGAGCCGCACGCTCGATCACATGAAGCCGCACCGCGGACCCGAGCACGCGAATCGAGCGAGTGGCTTCGCGAGCAGTTGGCCGGCACGGACCATCTCTGGCGGAGGGCAGTCGACAAGTTTTTTGGCGGGTTTCGAGCACGACGAGCGCCTGCGCCAGCAGGGCCATCGGCTCCGCGCAGAGGAGGCGACACCGCGCACTGTTGCGAGGTCGCGCGAACGGCCGAAGTGAAGAAAACCTCGAAAAAAAGGCGGAATTTGCACACGGAGCAACATTTGCTGGAACAACGACGTCTGGGGTTTTCTAGAGAATTAGATGTTTGCGAACGCTCATAAAAATTGCGCGAAAACCGAAGAATCAGAAAAAACCCTCGGAAAATCGGCGTTTTCGCGCGATCTTCCTCTTCCACTAATTCAAAGATTTGGTATGAATTGGCGCAGGGACCGCTCGATCAGAGTCGGTCGAAGATGAGCAAACATGTTTAGCAACGAGGTCATACCGATGGCAGTGAAGAAGTCAGCAGCGTCGAAGAGCAGCACCAAGCCGCGACCAAGAAGGCCGCCCCCAAGAAGGCCGCCCCCAAGAAGGCCGCCCCCAAGGCCAAGGCCGATACCAAAGCCAAGGCGCCCAAAGCCGGCGGAGCCAAGAAGGCCGCGGTCAAGAAGGCCCCGGCGGTCAAGCTGACGGATCCGCAGAAGATGCTTTTGGGCCAGGTGGCCGCGACCAAGGACGCGGGGATCATGGGCACCAAGGGAAACGTCAAGATGCTGGGCGCCCTGCTCGAGAAGAAGCTCGTCAAGAAGGGCAAGAAGGACAAGGATTACTTCCGCTACCACATCACCAAGGCGGGTGAGAAGCATGCCTCGTCGTCAGGCAGCTCGCCAGCGCCGACGGAATCGTCTTCTTCAACCTCATCCTCGTCTTGAGGGTTTGCACCTGGCGTCATGGCGGCCGTCCACGGAGGCACCGCCATGACGCCGAACCGCCCCGGGCCACTTGCCAAGGTCGCCCTTGTCGAACCGGGTGCTTCCGGATAAGATTCGCCTGCCGACTCGGCCCGATCGCTTCTCATCTCTCTTATTACACGCATCAGGCTAGGTCGTCGGCCTTCTCGATACAACGTCCGAGCTGCCCACGGCCGCGGGAAAATGCGGCTCTTCCAGGGTCGGTCGGGTTCCCAGGCGAAGAGCAGGTGCCATGGTCATGGATGACGATTCTGCCAAGGTTGTGCGCGCTTCGCGTCGCGTTCCCCAGCTCTTGGCGGCTACCGCAATTGCCCTGGCCGGCTGCACCACGTACGTGGGAACGACGGCGAGGAGCTTCCTGGGTCATGTTCGCAACAACCCAGACCCCAACGTGCGTTTCCTCGCGTATTCCAAGCTCGCCTCGCCCGACGCCTATGATTCGCCCGAGCAGAAGAGCGAGGCTGCTGCCGTCTTGATCGATAAGCTCGAACGCGGGCGTGAGCCTGTGGCCACCCGGGCTATTATCTGCCGCACGCTGGGTGAGCTCCGCGAGCCCAAGGCCCGAGACGTGCTGATCAAGTCGGTGAGCAGCTCCGAGGCCGTGGTGAAGATCGAAGCCGTGTCGCGCTGGGGAAGGTCGGCCGTTCCGAAGACGCCACGGTCCTGGCCCAGATCATGGCACTCGACAACCTTGAGGATGCCCGGATTGCCGCGATCGAAGGGCTGGCCGAGATCAAATCGAAAGACCCGCGGATCTTCGTCGTCTTGCTCGACGGCATGGAGCATGAGGACCCGGCGATTCGTCTTGCCTCGCTCACCGCCCTACGTTCCCTGACTCGCAAAGACTATGGCACCGATGCGGCCGCTTGGCGGCGAGAGCTCAAGCCGATGATCGAAGCGGCCACATCTGGTTCTGCATCCGAGCGCACGGATCCCGTACCATCAACCATTCCGGCAGCCGAGGTAGCCCCGGCCCGCTCCCAGCCCGCACGCCCCGGCCCGTAACGTGCGTGGGTCAAGCCAACGCGACGTCCAGGGACAGGTCTTGACCTGGTCTGGTATGATTGCGAACCGGGGATGACGCAATCGTGTCCGCCACTCGGGCGAATCGAGATTTGCCACCGAGGGAGCGCGGCGCAGCCGCTCTCGGACGTCCCGCGGCTTGCTCGGATCGAGGAGAGATGGACGCCCACACGCTCGACCTGCTGGAGTTCGACAAGATTCGCGCGCTCGTGGCCGCGCGCGGCGCCTGTTCGCTGGGCAAGCAGGCGGCAATGAGCATGGAGCCTTCGACCGACCGGGCCGAAGTGCACCAACGTCTGGCGCTGACGACCGAGATGGTCGAGGCCATCGGCTCTGGGCTCTATCCCCCCTTCGGTGGACTGCACGACATCCGGCCGCACGTTCGCCGCGCCCAGATCAGCGCCATGCTCGAACCCGAAGAGCTTGCCGAGACCGCCGAGACCTTGCAGGCTCTGGGCAACCTGGACCGCTGGCTGTCTCGGGTCGGCGAGCAGTTTCCCCGGCTGGGCGGGCTGCGTGCCGGCGTGGGTGAATTTTCCGGCGTGGCGACCGCGATCGAGGGATGCATCGATAGCCGGGGCAAGGTTCTCGACACGGCGAGCCGCCGTCTGTCGGTGCTCCGGCGCGAGATTGGCGTGGCCGAGGGACGCATCCAGGAAACACTTCATCGCATGGTTCGCTCGCCCGAGATCAAGCGAATTCTCCGCTATCCCAACTTCACCATGGTGGGCCACCATTATGTCTTGCCAGTGGCGAAGGACCATCGTGGCGAGGTTTCCGGCTCGGTGCAGCGGACCAGCGCCACCAACGAAACGGTCTACATCGAGCCCACGGCCATCGCCGAGCAGTCGGCCCAGCTTTCCTACTTGCGTGCTCGCGAAGCCAAGGAAATCCGCCGGATCCTCCGCTGGCTGAGCGCCAGGTTGGCATGGTGGCCGAGCCGCTTCTGGAGACGCTCGGGATCATGGGCGAGCTTGACCTGATCCATGCCCGTGCCAGGTTCAGCCGCGACTACGGCATGTCGGCCCCCGACCCCACGGGCGAAGGCCGCCTGGTTCTGCGGCAGGCTCGGCACCCCTTGCTCGAGGCGATCCTGCGCGGCGATGCGGGGTTGCCGCTGGCCCAGCCTGGTCCGCAATTGCAACCTCCCGCCGCGGGCGGAGCCACGGGCCCGGAAAAGCGTAGCGTCGTACCGATCGACGTTCACCTGGGGGTGCAATTTCGGATCATGATCGTGACCGGCCCCAACACCGGCGGAAAAACCGTCGCCCTCAAGACGGTGGGGCTGCTTGCCCTCATGGCCCAGGCCGGACTGCAGATCCCGGCCGGCGAAGGATCGCTCGTTCCCGTCTACGATAACGTCCTGGCCGACATCGGCGATGAGCAGAGTCTCGAGCAATCGCTTTCGACGTTCTCTTCCCATGTGCGGAGGATCTCCCAGATCTTCGCCAGCGCCACCGAGCACTCACTCGTCTTGCTTGACGAGCTGGGTGCTGGCACTGATCCCGAGGAAGGGGCGGCGCTGGGCCGCGCGATTCTCGACGAGCTTGACAGTGTCGGTTGCCAGGCGATCGTCACCACGCACATCGGCGACCTCAAGACCTACGCTCTCACCAACCCCCGTGCCGAGAACGCCGCCGTCGAGTTCGACATCGAGACTCTCCGGCCGCGTTATCGGCTCCATATCGGCGATGTCGGGCAGTCGAACGCCCTTCAGATTGCGCGTCGGTTGAACCTGGCCGAGCACCTGGTCAACCGGGCGAGCAACTACCTCCACGAGCGGCGGGGAGAAGCCTTGCCGGAGTGGGAGCTCATCCAGAGGCTTCGCTCCGAGGCCGAACAGGCGCGGCAGGCCGCTTTGCTGGCGCAAGCCGAAGCAGAGCGGTCTCGCGAGGCGCTAGCCCAGCGCCTTGCCGAGCTACAGCGCGAGGCGACGCGGGAAGAGCAGCTCGCTGACGCCAGGGCGCGGCTTCAGGCCGGCGACCGGGTGGTCGTCCCCCGCCTGGGCTATGACCGGCCCGGCCGCGTTGTGAAAATCGACGCGCAAGAAGACGGCCGTGGTGGCGATCGGCCGTGTGACGTGGGATGTTTCGCTCGACGAGCTGATTCCCCAGGCGGCCCGCATTCCTGAGACTCCAGCGGCCGCGCCGTCGACCCAAGGCAGGTCGGTCAGTGGCGCGGCCGCCGAAACCGCTCGACGAGTTCCCTGACGAGTAGTCTCTGTGGCAAGGTCTTCCGAGCCTGCCACGGCACCGGGTCGGTGTCATGGGAGCCGTGCCGAACGACGTCAAGACCCCGACGGCGCTTTCAAGAACAGAACGCCAAGAGGAGGGAGACGAAGCGACAGATGGTATGGCCGGCCGGCGTGCGGCTCCGGCACGGCCCAGGCACCTCCGTGGTTGCCTGCGTTCGACCCTCCGTAGATGTCGGCGTCTGTGTTGAGCACTTCACGATAGAAGCCGCCCGACGGAACGCCGACACGGTAATTCTCGCGAACCACCGGAGTGAAGTTGCAGACCACCACCATGGCGTCTTCGGTGTTCCTGGCCCGCCGCAGGAAGGCCACCACGCTGTTTTCCCAGTCATGAAGCTCCAGCCATTCGTAGCCGTGCCAGTCGAAGTCCACTTCGTGCAGCGACCGCTCCTGCTGGTACAAGGTGTTCAGGTCGCACGTTAACTTCAGAATGCCCTGGTGATCGCGCCACTGAAGCAAGTGCCAGTCGAGGCTCTCGTCGTGGTTCCATTCCCGCCACTGGGCAATTTCCGATCCCATGAACAAAAGCTTCTTGCCGGGATGGCCGTACATGTAACCATAGAGCAGCCTGAGGTTGGCGAATTTTTGCCACAGGTCGCCCGGCATCTTGTCCAGGAGCGAACCCTTGCCATGCACGACCTCGTCGTGCGAAAGGGGCAGAACGAAGTTCTCGCTGAACGCATAAATCATGCTGAACGTCAGCGAGCCGTGTTCGTACTTGCGGTAGACCGGGTCCTTCGAGAAATAACGCAGCGTGTCGTTCATCCAGCCCATGTTCCATTTCAGGCTGAAGCCAAGCCCTCCCAGGTAAGTGGGGCGAGACACGCCCGACCAGCTCGTTGATTCCTCGGCGATGGTGAGGATGCCGGGATGCTCCCCGTGGCAGATCTCATTGAGGCGCTTGAGAAAATCGATCGCCTCCAGGTTCTCGTTGCCGCCGAACATGTTGGGAACCCATTCTCCGGGATCCCTGGAATAGTCGAGGTAAAGCATTGAGGCCACGGCATCAACGCGAAGACCGTCGAGGTGGTAACGATCGAGCCAGAAAAGGGCGTTGCCGAAGAGGAAATTGCGAACTTCAGGCCGGCCGTAATTGAAGATCTTGGTGCCCCAGTCACGGTGCTCGCCCAGGCGTGGGTCGGAATGCTCGTAAAGGTGAGTGCCATCGAAATAGCCCAGGCCGTGGACATCGTTGGGGAAGTGGGCCGGCACCCAGTCGAGCAGTACGCCGAAGCCGTGGCGGTGCAGATAATCGACGAAGTAGGCGAAGTCGTCGGGCGTTCCATGTCGCGACGTAGGCGCGAAATATCCGACCGGCTGGTATCCCCAGCTTCCATCAAACGGATGCTCGGTGATGGGCAATAGCTCGATATGGGTGAAGTGCGTGTGCTCGAGATGAGCGGCCAGCTCATGAGCAAGCTGGCGATAATTGACGAATCCGTTGCCTGATTCGACCGAGCGCTTCCACGAGCCGAGATGCATTTCATAGACGGCGATCGGCTTGTCGAGGCCCTGGCGAGCCACTCGCGACGCCATCCATTCCTCGTCGTGCCACTCAAATTTCATCACGTCCCAGACCACCGACGCCGTCTTCGGGCGCACTTCAGCCGCGAAGCCGTAGGGATCAGACTTCTGGACCAGGTAGCCGCCATGGCGGCTCTTGATCTCGAACTTGTAAACCTCGCCCTCGCTGAGGTCGGGAATAAACATCTCCCAGATTCCGGTGGCGCCGCGATTTCTCATGGGATGGCGCCGGCCGTCCCAGTGATTGAAGTTGCCGGTTACGCTTACACGCTGAGCGTTAGGCGCCCAGACGGCGAAGTGAACTCCGCGAAAGCCTTCATGAGTTCGTAGGTGCGCCCCCATTCTCTCGTAGTTGCGGAGATGCGTGCCCTCGCCCAGAAGGTGAAGATCAAAATCGGTGAGCACCGGCTGGAATCGATAAGGGTCGACGAACTGCCAGCAATGTCCCTCATAGTTCTCGATCTCGATCCGATACATGAAGGGTTCGAGTCGATTGGTGAATACCGCCTGAAAGAATCCGTCCCCATGAATTCGGTCCATGGGAACCAGCACCCCCGGCTCTCCGTGAGCCAGGTCCACTACGCTCGCACAGCGCGCCTCGGGAAGGAATGCGCGGATCACCCAATCCTTGGCCCCATCAAGCCCTTTCGGCAAAGGGTGCGGGCCGAGGACCGTGAATGGGTTCCAATGATTCGCATGTACGATTAAATCAATGTCTGATTGCGAGGTTGGTGGCACAGATCCCGTCATGACAGCCATGGTTTTACGCTCACGATTCCGGTCGTTGGGATTAAGGCGGCACAGAGGGTCAAGGGGTCACACGCCATCATACCTTGCCGCCGTTCTTTGTCATGTGATCAGCCGCGTGCAACAAGCAAGCCGCACTCCACTAGGGTCTCCGCATGCTTGCCAAAGAACGTGTGGGTTCTGCGGAATACGGCAAGATTCACGGCATCAATCTCTGGCCGGACGCCCCTCGATCATTCGACTTCATCGTAGATTTTCGAAGCTGAGGAGGGCCAGAATCTTTCCGAGGCGGGTTCAATGTATGGCAAGCATTCGTTCCAGGGCAACACGAGCCCAGTGGGCCGTCTCGGCACCTACTTTGATCTGGTTCACGGGCGTTCCCCGAGCCAAGTTGTCGAGACACCAGGCGAGATGAGGCAGATCAATGCGGTACATGGTGGCGCACATGCAGACCATCGGTGAAAGAAATTGAATCGTTTTGTCAGGATTCTCGGCTTGCAGCCGATTGACAAGGTGAAGCTCGGTGCCGATTGCCCAGCTTGAGCCCGAGGGCGCGTTTTCGATTGTCTTAATAATGTATTCCGTTGATCCGACCATGTCAGCCAGATCAACGACTTCCATCATGCACTCAGGGTGCACCAGGATTTTGATTCCAGGGAACTGTTGCCGGAACTGCTTGACATGGGCCGGCTTAAACATCTGGTGAACCGAGCAGTGTCCTTTCCATAAGATCACGCGGGAGCGATCGATTCGGTCCGGACTGTTCCCGCCCAAGCTCATGCGAGGGTCCCATACGACCATCTCGTCAAGGGGGATGTTCATGGTGCGGGCCGTGTTCCGGCCCAGATGCTGATCAGGAAAGAACAGGGCGCGGCGCCGGTGCGAGAACGACCATTCGAGCACGGCCCGAGCGTTCGAGCTGGTGCACACGACGCCTCCGTGCCGACCGCAGAAGGCTTTTAGCTCCGCCGTCGAGTTGATGTAGGTGACCGGCATCAGATCGCCGGTATCGATAATGTCTCCGAGATCTGCCCAGGCCGCCTCGACCGCGTCCAGGTCCGCCATGTCGGCCATGCTGCAACCGGCCGACAGATCGGGCAAGTAGACGTTGACGTCGTCTGCCGACAAGATATCAGCGGTCTCGGCCATGAAGTGTACGCCACAAAAGACGATCGACCGGCAGGCCTGGCTGCTTGCCGCGAGCTGGCTGAGTTTCAGGCTGTCTCCTCGAAGGTCGGACAGGCGAATCACTGGGTCTTGCTGGTAATGATGACCGAGAATGAGCAAAGACTCGCCCAGTGCCGACTTGACTTTCCCGATCCGCTCTATCAGCTCGGGATCGGGCAGTGCACGATAAGACTCAAAAGGCAGGCTTGAGACATGAGCGGTGTGCTGGATCGCGGTGGCCTCGGTCATTGCTGAAGGACTTTCAAGCAAAGTGTTTTGAATTCGATGCATCGGGCGGACCGGCTGATTCATGGCAATGGTGAAATTCCAAGAATCGGTGGCCTCGGCATTGACGTACATGGGTATTATAGGCAAGTACCGGCTGCGAAACGATTACCCCGAGCAGGGATTGGCCGGTTATCAACGGACCGCGAGATACCGGTGTGTTGCGACGTGGCTCAATCGTGACTCGGTCACCTCACGGGAACAGAGAGGGTCCGGCGATGGAGGGGAAGGGCACTGTCTTGATTGTTGACGACAGCGCCGCGGATCGTGCGCTCTTTCGCACGATCCTGACCCGAGGTGGCTACACGGTCCACGATGTGTCCCGCGGCATGGACGCGCTGTCCAAGGCGATCGAGATCCGTCCGCACATCATCGTTCTGGATGTCAATTTGCCGGACCTGAACGGCCTGGAGGTCTGCCGCACGCTGCGTGGCGATGGCCGCATGGCAAGCATCCCGGTACTGATGCTTACTGTCAGGCACGATGACGCCGACGTGCTCAAAGGCCTGGAAGCCGGCGCCGATGATTACGTGGCCAAGGATTCCGCGGCGGAGCTGGTGCTGGCTCGCGTGCAGCGGTTGGTGCAATACCGGCAGCTCGTCAGTCACGCTATGCTGAACCGCCAGCTCGTCCAGGTGGGCCGGCTGCTGGCCGGGATCATTCATGAGATTCGCGGGCCACTGTCGGTCATTCGCGGCAGTGCGGAGCTGCTGAGCATGAACCGGAGGCCCGACGACCCGGATCTCCCGTGGGTCGATTCGATCCTCCGGGGAACCCACTTGCTTCAGATCCGGCTCGATCACCTTATGGCTACGGTCCGGTCCGGCCCGGCCCAGCTCCGTCCCGTGGAACTTGGCCCGCTGGTCCATGAGGCCGTCGAGCTATTCGTGAAGGGATTGCCGCCTAACAACCGGGGCGTGCGGGTACAACCCGAGTGCGGCAGAGTCGGTCCATCGGTTCTTGCCGACGCCGGCCGTATCATCCAGGTGCTGATCGACCTTTTGAGCAACGCTCATCAGGCGATCCTGAGCGGGGCCAAGGAAGGTGTCATTCGACTCGGACTGGAAGCCGAGGACGAGGGCGGGTCCGCCTGGATCAAGATTGCTGTTCGCGACGATGGGCCGGGAATCCCCGAGATCTACCTCAACCGTGTGTTCGAGCCTTTCTTCACGACCAGGGACGGTGGTACCGGTTACGGGCTGTACCTGGCCGCCGAGATCGTGAAAGAGCAGGGGGGGCGTTTGACAGCATCCAACAATCCCGAGGGAGGCGCCTGCTTTACCATCTGGCTGCCGCGGGAAGCCGGAACGAGCTCTCGTCCCCTGTCCCTGGACTCAACTCGGACGAACCAAGAGTCGTACTGATTTCCCCGACCCGGAGCCTCGATGCCCAGGGCTCGACCGGGTTGCGGCCTCTGCCCAAAGGTGCCGAGCATGGCCGATACTCGCCCACTCGCGGGCTCAGGCGACCGACAGCAGCGGTGGACAGCACCCCTTATTATCTGCCTCGCCTGGATGGCTGTCATCGCGATCGGCGTTTACAAGCTCAAGACAAGCGACGGCTCCCTGGTCGCGGTCCTCACACTTTGCCCGATCACGTTGACCTTCATCGTGAGCGTACTTAATGACCGCCGGATCAGCCGGATCACGCAAGCGAATTCACGCCATCCATCAAAGTCGCATCTCGTTCCCCGACCCGGTAAGGACGGGTCTGCCACCTCTGGCACCAAGGCGGCACAAGTCGCGCGGAACGGGAAAGGCGTGCTTTCCACGTCAGAATCCTCTCCGGCCGCACAGCAAGGCGGCCGGCATAGGGCAACATTAACCCGCAGCGGACTGTACGACGCACCCCCCCCTGGACCGACCGCGCCCAGCGATGCGCTCATATCGGGCAGCTTCACGATCATCGACATGGTCAACCGCCTGGATCCTCAAACGTTCCGCTGGATCGAATCGAGTCTGGCCGAGCAAGAGTTCCTGGGCTGGACCCTCGACGAACTGCGCCAGATGACGTTTCTTGAAGTGCTGCACCCGGACGATCGCGCCCGTGCGGAAGACGCCTTTCGGCAGGCCCTCGTGAACGGTGAGTTTCTGGGCCTCGTCGTTGGTATCCAGACCGCTGCCGGCAAGGCCAAGATGATCGAGGTGAACGCCGGGGCGCGCTACGGCGCCGACCAGAGAGTTTCGCACCTGCGCTGCCACGTGAGTGACGTGACCGAAAAGGTTCATGCCGAGCGCGAGCTACGGCTGCGCACGATCGCGCTGACCCAGGTCAACGAGCAACTGCGCAAGATCAACCGCGAGCTCGTGGAGCTCAAGGACCGCTATACGGACCTCTACGAGAATGCGCCGGCCATGTACTTCACTCTCGACCAGCGCGGCGACGTGGTGGAGTGCAACGAAACCCTCCTGACGGCTCTCGAGCGCCGGCGCGAAGACCTGATCGGTCAATCGCTTGATCGGTTTCTGGATGACTCGGAGGTCGACCGATGGCGCGCCAAAGTGGCCGAGCTTCTCCAGACCGGCTCATTCGAAGTCGAGTCGCGCTGGGTGAAGTCCAGCGGAGAGCAGCTTGATGTCTGGATCAGCGGTCGGGCAGTCGGAGGGCCAAAAGGGCAGGCGAGTCAAACGCGGTGCGTGGCCCAGGATCGCACTGCCAAGCATCGTCTCGAGGCTGAGCTGAGCGCCATGAACGCGTCGCTGGCACGAGCCAACACCGAGCTCTCGCAGAAGAACCGCGAGCTCGACGAGTTCGTCGATGTGGTCTCACATGACCTGCAAGAACCGCTGCGTACGTTGATTGGTTTTTCTGACTTCCTGAAGAAGGACCATGCCCATCGGCTTGACGCCGAGGGGCAGGAGTTTGTGACGTACCTTTTCGACGCGGCGCAGCGCATGCGGGCCATGATTCACGGCCTGCTCAAGCTCTCACGGGCGGGCAAGGTCACAGGCGAGTTCGGGCCTGTCGCTCTGAGCGACCTGGTCCGGGTGGTTCAGGCTGACCTCGGTGAGCTGATTCGCAGCCGGGCGCACGTGTCCACTGGCGTGGTCCCGAAGGCCTGCTCTGGGGAGATCCCTTCCGACTACATCAGCTTCTGGCAAACCTTGTCAGCAACGCCGTGAAATACAATCAAAGTGTGGCGCCTCGCGTCGAGATCGGCACCGTAGACCGGCTCGCCGAGCCAGACGCCGGCGCCGACGAGACTGGTGCCTACCAGACGTTCTTCGTCAGAGACAACGGCATCGGTATTGATCCTCGGTTTCACGAAACGGTCTTCCAGCTATTCCGCAGGCTTCACCCGCTCGAGGATTACGAAGGATCGGGCGTCGGCCTGGCCATTTGCAGCAAGATCGTGGCAGCTCATCGAGGCCGAATCTCGGTCCAGAGTCAACCCGGCAATGGATCAACCTTCTTCGTCAGCCTACCGACTGCGAAAGAACTGGCCGAGAGCAACGAGTGAGGTTGCCCGGAATCGGGTCCACCACTCAGGTTGCAATTCGCCCCGGAATCAGCAATAATCTGCCCCGAACCGATACGTGCAGCCTTGAGTGGTATGCATTGGGAAAGAGCAAGATCATTCTGGCATCGGGAGGGCCGGCTGTCAGACCATCTGCTCGGCCCGGTGTACCTTGCCCTCGTTTCGGTTTAGTTCAGTTCAGTTCAGCTTGGATCATTCCTCAACGGAGTAAACTCCATGAAGACACGGACGTCCCTGATCGCGGCACTGGCGATCCTTGTTACCACCTCTGGTCACTGGCAGACCATGGCCGGTTTCGTCCCGATCACAGTCACCGGGTACAATCAGGATGTGGTTGTCGAGGCCGGTGCGGTCAATGACCCGACCACACACTATGCGAACGCCGTCACCGCTTCGATGGACACCGGGACAACGAAGACCTTCTTCACCTGGTACGAGAGCGGCTTGCCCGGGGGCACAGGGGGTGGCCTGCCGGTAGCCGGCGTCTTCACAAGCCTTGCCGACCCAGCAGCCCAGTTCCAACTTTCCCCCTACACCGGACTCAATGCACTATTCCTCGACGCCGCCACGACCACCGGCACGCTCACGCTGGCGACGCCGGCGCAATACGCCGCTCTGTCCTTTCTCACCTCTTCGGCCCTCGGCTCGGCAACCTCGCCCGTTCTGGCCCTGACCATCAACTTCTCGGATGGGACTGCGCCACTGACCGGCCTCAGCGTGATCACGCCCGACTGGTTTGATAACAGCCCGGCCGCACTTTTTGCCCAAGGTCGCGTGAGAGTGGATACCGGCGCATTTGACAGTGTCGGTAACGACAACCCGCGGATGTACCAAGAGAACTTGGCGCGTCCCAGCTAGCGCCGCGAGCCACCTGATCTCCAGCATCTCGATCACCTGGTCGGCGTCCGGTTCGAACAACGCTCACACCGGAATCTTCGCTGTCAGCGGCACGCTCGTCCCGGAGCCGTCCTCGGTCGCCTTGCTCGGCACAGGCATGCTAGGCTTGGTCCTGGGGATCCTGAGGCGTCGGGCGATCAAGTAACCCTGACCTTGCCGACTCGCGACGAGACGCAGAATCTGCCTGGAGCCCCCGGCGTCCAGCCGTGAGCTGGCCGAGTTGTCCACGTCGTATCCCCAGCGACTGGCCCTCGTCAGCAACCTGCCGCCGCTGGGGGCGTGAACTCAGGTCGGGTCGCTGGAGCGCCGCGGGGATGCGGAAAGCGGGCCCTTCAGACAACAGTCGAAAACCGCGCTAGCATACCCGGTGCCATGGAGACCGTGGAGTGAAGACTCCATTTCCTGACAGCCCCGAATTCGAGCGATTGCTCGAAGGCGCCGAGTCGCCCAACCTGCTGCGTATCGCGCTCGAGCTGGCTCGCGACGCTTACCCCGATCTGGAGATTGAATTCTACCTGGACAAAGTTGGCCATCTCGCGGATCGCGTTAAAGATCGATGTGCAGCCATTTCACAACCGCGGAAAATCCTCAGTCAGATCAACTGGGCGCTCTACGTTGAGGAAGGATACCACGGTAACCGGGAAGACTATTACGACCCGCGGAACAGCTATCTGAACGAAGTCATCGACCGTAAGACCGGGATCCCGATAAGCCTTTCGGTCCTGTATCAGGCAGTGGCCGAGCGACTCGGATTGCACCTCGAAGGAGCAAACCTACCCACTCATTTCATGCTTCGGTTCGGCGATTCAGTTCAACCGCTGTTCATTGACGCATTCCACTCGGGAGACATACTCGATCTTCGAGGCTGCGAGCGTCGACTGTCTGAGCTCACAGGCCGGCCTGTCGCGCTCTCGGAAAGCCAACTTGCTCCCTGTCCGGCGCAGACGGTCGTGGCCCGGATGCTGCGCAATCTCAAGGCCATCGTCCTGGGCACGGACGATTTTTCGAGTCGCACTTCACGTTCAACGGCGGCTGGCCGCAGTCGCCCGCGAAGACGCCGTCGAACAACGCGACCTGGGAATGATCTGCCTGCGCCTTGACCGTCCCGGTGAGGCGATCGATCCGCTGGAGGCATACATTCGCGCCGCTCCCACCGCTGAGGACACCGGTTCGATCGCCGATCTGATCAGAAATGCACGTCGATTGATTGCACGCTGGAATTGATAGGGGGATCCCAATGCACCAGGGAGACAGGGAATACAACGCCGGTTTTGAGGTGTCTTGCCGCCAAGCTATACCAACGCGAAGCGTCGTAGAGTCGTAGAGCGCTTAAGATTCGTGCGAATTCTCTCAAGTTCGAACCGGCCTGCCAGCCGATGTGAGACGATGAAGAAACGGCACTCGCGCCTCGCGAGCGCGCCGGGATCAGCAACGATTGGTCAGAGCATCCGCGCGGCGTGCGTTCAAGGGACGACCAGGACGGCTCCCGCGAGCGATCGACGGCTCCGTCTCCGCTTCGCCGCTTTGCCCATTGAGGAGGGCGTACGACCCATGCGCATCTGCAGACTTGAAACGGGTGTCCTCATCTTGGCTGTCTCGATGTGCGGCTGTTCACAAACCTCACTTCTGCGCCCGCGCCTGGCGACAATCTGAAAACGATCGCGTCTGTTGGCGACAAGCCATTGCCGGTGCGATCCGGGCCGTCCGATAGTTCGGTCCGGGCCGAGGTTGTGGAAGCCGATCTTCCTCCCGCCGGCCGAGGCCGGATCTCGGGTCGCGTGTATGATGATCGCGGCAAAGCCGTGAGTGGGGCTCGCGTCCGCTTGGCCGTCGGCGGTGAATCCGGCGGCAAGGCGGTTTCCGCGAATACCGACCCCTCGGGTGCCTTCACCATTCGCGGACTTCGTCCCGGATCGTCGTACACGTTGATCGCCGAATACCAGGGTCGCACCGGATTACTAACGGGCCGAGCACAGGCCAAGGCCCCCAGCACGGCCGTCAAGATCGGCCTGAATCCGCGTAATGCCGAAGCCGACGACGGTCGATCGACGATCCGGCCGGCCCGCCCCAACGTGGCCCCGATCTCGAGTATCGAGGAAGCCGACGAAGCGGAGGACGAGCAGGAACCGCGGGGACGAACCAATCGCGAGGACGTCGAGCCCCCCGCGCCGGAGGCGGACTCGGTTGGCGAAACGGAGCGTCCATCCTCGAGCGGCCCCAGGACCGCACTTGGTTCTTCAGCCAAAGACTCTGCCTGGAGCAAGGGCCGCGGGTCTTCTGAATTGTCCGAACCGGGCGCGGGGCAGGGGAGATCGAATCGTTTGCGGCCGGCCCGCGCTGGTGGAGCATCCTCGCGACCAGCGCATGGGAATGAAGGCGATGATGAGGAAGAGAACCCGCTGCCACCAGCCCTTGAGCCGGAGGAACAGGGAGCCAGCCTGGATCAGCAGCGAAGCAATGACAGTCCGGTTTTGCTTGGCGCGGCCAGCAAGCCAGTCAGAGACTCAGCCCGCGCGCCGAGCGCCGGCGGGCTCCTGCCCGTGATCGAGGCCGACGCTGGGCCGAGCAACAGCGCAAGCTCCCCGGAAACCGACGAGGCTACGCCCCAACCCTTACCCCAAGGAGTGGTGGCGGGCGCTCGCTCGATCACTCCTCGCGCCTTCGCTCCAATCTTGATGAACGAGCCCGAGCCACCCAGACGTAAAGCCGCGTCGCCTTCTCGGCGGCCGGCGCGGGCCGATGAGCGTTTTCTCAACGCCACCCCGACGGCCGCCCCGGTCCGGAACGACAGGCCCACATGGGGTGAGCTCACGTTTCAGAAGCCGGCGATTCCTCTGGATGAGTCCGTCCAAAAGGCCTCGCGCGACACCGTCGCCCGGTTGACCCGAGATGCGCTCGGCGACTCACACAATAGCGGCAAAGGCCAAGCCCGAAGTGCCCGCTCCTCCTCGCGTGGCGACATCGCCGTCAACGGGCGGCGTTTCGTGCCAGTTCGATGCTTCGGAACCCCGTCTGATCGACTTTCAGCTCCCCGACGCCCAGGGCCGCATGGTTTCCTTTCACGACCTTGACAGCGACCTGATCCTGCTTGATTTCTGGGGAACGTGGTGCGCGCAGTGCCGGAATTCGATCCCTCACCTGAACGGCCTGCAGAAGACCCTGGGAGGCAAGAAGCTGCAAGTGATTGGCATCGCTTGCGAGCGGTCGGCCGCCAAGGACCGGGCCGCCAAAGTCGCGTCGAGCGTCAAGCAGCTTGGCATCAATTACCCCGTGTTGATCACGAGCATGAACGGCTCATGCCCCATCCAGGACGCATTCCAGGTCTACGTCTATCCGACGATGGTTCTTCTCGATCGGCAGGGCCGAATCCTTCGGCGCGAGGAAGGATCTACCGACGTCACACTCGCCAGGATCGACCGCTTCATCGCCAGGAATTTGCGAAGTCCCGCCCGCCCCGCGCCCGAGAACCCTACCCAGCTCGCCCGGGGGGCGGCTGAGGGGCGATGAGAACAGATGTGCAGCAGCTCACCCGCTCTTGGACAGAACGATCACGGTGGGGGACTTTTTCGACTTCTTGCTCGACTTGCCGGCGCTCTTGCTTTCCTTAGCGCCTTCGGGCTGAAATTGAATTTCTCGGCCGAACCCTCCGTCATAGATGACCTTGTCTCGGACATAGGCCTGGAGACTGGCCAGGGCATCCTCGACATTATTTGAGGTGCTGCCGTAGAGCGGATCGGGCACGACGGGGCTCGCCAGCGTTACGCCCGGCGGCAACGCGCTGGCGATCGCCTCGCGGTCCTTGAGAGGACCGGCTTGCGTAGTTGCCGGGCCGCCCCCGCACCCAAAGCTCGTCGCACAGCACAAGCCGAGCCAGACCATGTTCGCCCAAATCGTCTTCGAGCTGGAATCGCTCATCGTAAACCTCGTTTTCTTCGCCGCGACCCGTGAGAAATGCGGGAACTTCCGCCTCAGTCTGCCTGCTCAAGTCGTGCTCCGCAAGACCCCAAGCGCGGAGTCGAAGCCCGGCAAGCCAGTGATCCCGTTGAGGTGAGCGTCAGGTCAGGCCAACGATGTTGCCATCGGCGTTGACATCGATCCGATCAGCCGCGGGATGCTCGGGCAAACCGGGCATCCGCATGATCTCGCCCGTGAGAGCGACCAGAAAACCTGCGCCGGCGGCGATTTCAACATCGCGGACCTGGAGCGTGAACCCCTGCGGTCGGCCGCGAAGCTTGGGATTATCCGACAACGAGTCCTGCGTCTTGGCCATGCAGATGGGAAGTTGACCGTAGCCAAGCTTGCGCGCTTTCCTGAGCTTGGCTTCAGCGGCTTGCAGGATATTGACGCCCGCGGCCCCGTACATCACCCTGGCGATCTGCTCGATCTTCCGCTCCGCCGGCCAGTCCAGCGGATACAGGGTCTCGAGCGGCGTCTCGGGTGCCGCGCAGGCCGCGACCACCTTTTCCGCCAGTTCGGTGGCGCCGCGCCCGCCGGCGCCGAAGACGTCGGCGGTCGCGCTGGGGACGCCGCGGCTGGCGCAGAAGGCGTGAACCACGGCTTGCTCTTCAGGCGTGTCGGAAAAGAACTGGTTGATCGCCACGATCGTCGGCTTGCCGAAATGCGCGGCGCTATCGAGGTGAGCGGCCAGGTTCTCGATCCCTCGCTCCACGGCCGCGGGGTTGGGCTCTTTGGTCTCGGCCAGCGGTACGCCGCCGTGCATCTTGAGCGCGCCGGACGGTCGCGACGATCACCACGGCCGCCGGGTTCAGATTCGCGGAACGGCATTTGAGGTCAAAGAACTTCTCGCCGCCCAGGTCGAAGGCAAAGCCGGCCTCGGTTACCACATAATCGGCCAGGGACAGGGCCGTCCGGGTGGCGATCACCGAGTTGCAGCCGTGGGCGATATTCGCGAACGGTCCACCGTGCACGAATGCCGGGGCGCCTCGGTCGTCTGCACCAGGTTCGGCATCAGCGCCTCGTTCAGGATCGCGGCCATGGCGCCGACCACGCCGATCCGTTCGGCAAGCACCGGCTCGTTATCCTTCGAATAGCCGACCAGGATGCGGTTGAGCCGTGCCCGCAAGTCGGCCGCGGAATCGGCCAGGCAGAGGATGGCCATGACCTCGCTGGCCGCGGTGATGTCGAATCCACTCTCGCGCGGGACACCCTGGGCATGCCCGCCCAGGCCAATGACGATGTGCCGCAAGGCGCGGTCGTTCATGTCGAGGGCGCGCTTCCAGAGGACTCTGGTAGGGTCGAGGTCGACGTCTCGGAAATAGAGCCGGTTGTCGATCGCCGCGGCCAGCAAATTGTGGGCGGCGGTGATCGCGTGGAAGTCGCCGGTGAACTGAAGGTTGATCGTGTTCGACGGCTCGATCTTGCTCTGCCGCCGCCGGTCGCACCTCCCTTGCGGCCGAAAACCGGACCCATCGACGGCTGGCGCAGGGCCACGGCCACGCGCTTGCCAATCCGCCGCAGGCCCTGGGCCAGGCCGATCGACGTCGTGGTCTTCCCCTCGCCGGCCGGCGTCGGTGTGATCGCCGAGACGAGAATCAACTTGCCCGGTCGTCGCCCCGAGCGCTGACCTGCTTCAAGCCGCACCTTGGCCTTGTCTCGCCCGTAGGGTTCAAGATGCTCCGGCGCGATCCCGAGATCGTCAGCCACGTCCACGATCGGCCTGAGCCCAGTTGCCTCGTTACTCGTCATTCGCCAGCGGTCCTCAATAGGGCGAGTTTTCTTCGCGCTTGTCACTCTCGGGGTCAACCCACCGGTCGAAGTGGATCCAGATCACGCGGGAGTACTGCCAGATCCACGGAAAGAGCGGCAGAGTGAGCACCCAGGCGAGCAAGACGAGCCGGAAGATCGACCAGTCTCGAACCACCAGATACTCGATGAGCGTGACCAGGGCGATCAGGGGTATGCCCAGCGCATAGCTGACGTACATCGCCCCGGTGAAATAGCCCGGCTGTCCCCGATCGAAATCCAGGCCGCAGCCAGGGCAGTCGTCGTACATGGACAGCGGGCCATGGAAGATCTCCCGGCCGCACCGCGGGCATCCGCGCTGAAGAATGACCCGGGGATTTAGCCGATATTTCATGGTATTTTTTTGCGCCGATGGCTCCATGAGTCAACCCACCTGAACGAAATTGGGATTCGTTTTCACGATTCCTGGTCTCATGCGGTGCTGGCCGGTCAAGCGCCAGGTCAAGAGGGCCGGCGGAGTGACAAGCGCCACCATGCAGACCATGGAGATCGCCATCGGCAAGGCAATTTCCAGGGGCACGCCGCTAGCCCAGGCGGGGATGATTACCGCGGGTGCGGCCAGCAGCGTGAGTAGCGATCCCAGAAGTGCCTTATCATATCCGGGAATGATCCATCGAAGTGTCCAGATCCGTCCCCAAATCGAGATCGGGTCTGCATAGCCAGCGAAGTAAAAATGGATACGTCCGACGAAGAGAATCACCGTCTCCGGAAGCAGGAAAAAGGTCGGCAGCATGAGGCGGTCTCGCCGATCAGGGATGAGGCCCTCGAGACCAAAAGTACACCAACCCAGAAGCAAGCTGATCAGAACCGCGTCCAACCGCCCGAGGTGAAACCGGCCCGCGGCACGGATATCGCGCAGCAGGCGATCGTGGGGCCAGCCGCGGAAGGGACCGACCAGCCTCTGACTCAGCCTCGTACTGTCGCCCAGGTCATTGAACGAGGGTTCCGCACTCCAGGGAAACCGTGCCAGTGAGCGCCAGAGGCCTTCGTAAACGAGCAAGTAAACGACCGTTACCGCGGCGAAGCAAAACCAGGGATAGGGCCACAGCCTCGCAACCAGCCCCAGGCCGAAGGCGGCCAGATAACCGAACGTGCCGACGCCGGTTGACCAGAACGTTGCCGTCAGCATCAGGCAGTTGAAGAACAGAAAAATGGTCAGAATTCGAACGGACTGATGGACGGGTTGCGTGAGGCCGACGAGCACCAAGCCACTAAGAAAAATCCCATCTTCCCAGGTTAGGTCGATCGGGGCCACAGGCAGCCGCTTGCGGACAGTCCACGGACTGAGCTCCAGCCACTTGCGATAGTCAGTCTGATAGAACGGGTGGAATGAGAAGGCCCGGTGCAGCCCGTAGAACGCGCTCATGAAATAGAGAAGAACCCTTCCCGGCCGGAGCTTGAGGTTGGCCATCGGCAACCCGAGCCTCCATTCGGCATAGAGTACGGGGCCTTCGAATACGAGGAATACGACGCAGAAAAGCCAGAATACCGGAATCGGCACAAGCTGTCGTAAGCGGCCGATCATCGGGTGAATTCCTGGAAATAAGCGTCGAGCTTGCGCGTGGTGTCGGGGAAAATCAGCCGCTCGAGCACGTCGCCCAGCGAGCCGCGGCAGGCGGTCATCCGCTGCAGGCCATCCAGTGTGTCGAAAGCCAGGATCTCCCCGTGGTGCAGGACGATGATCCGTGTGGCGATCTCCTCCACGAGCTCAGGCACCGGGCTCGTGAGCACGATCGTTAACTCCTTGCGCCTGGCATGGTGCTGCAAGATCCGCTTCAGTGCCAGGAGCCCCGCGGGGTCAAGTCCGCCTGAAAACGGTTCGTCGAGAAACAGAACGGGCGCTTCAGTGACCAGGGCCGAGCAAAGCGCGATCTTCTTTTTCTGGCCGGCGGAGTAGCTCTTGATCGAGCTGTCGCCTTGCTCTCCCAGGTCGAACAGATCCAGCAGGTGGCCAACATGATCCATGAGCCGGTCGTCGTCGAGCTCATAAAGCCGGCCCACCGACAGCAGAAACTCTCGCCCGGTGCTATTGGCGGGAAGCCAGGGCTGGTCGGGCAGAAAAACGGAATGCATGCGGATCGATAGCTCTTCCTCGACCGACCCACGGCGCTTCATGCCGTCAATCCATACCGACCCGTGTTGGGGCGAGAGCACGCCGGCCATCACCCCAAGCAGCGTGCTTTTGCCCATGCCGTTGGGGCCCAGAATGACCACCAGTTCCCCACGCTCGATTCGCAGGCTGATGTTCCGGAGCACGGGCTTTACGCCATAGTGTTGCGTGATGTCTTGAAGTTCGATCACGTGAGAACGATTTGTAGGGTGGGTGAAACCCACCATTGAGACTGTTAATATAAGATGCTAATGGTGGGTTTCACCCACCCTGTTTGAGGTATTTCTCCAGCCAGTCCCGCACCTCGCGCCACCAGACGATCTTGTTCTGTGGCTTGGAGATCCAGTGTCCCTCGTCGGGGAACCAGACGTAGCGGCTGGGAACGCCTAGACGTTGAAGGCAGGTGAACATGCCCAGGCCTTGCGCGTCGGGCACGCGGAAGTCGAGGGCGCCGTGGATCACCAGGGTAGGGGTCTTGAAGTTCCTGGCGAAGGTGCTTGGCGAACGCTCGCGGTAGTGCTCGGGCTTATCCCAGGGCATGCCGCCGTACTCCCACTCGGGGAACCAGAGTTCCTCGGTGGTGCCGTACATGCTTACCAGGTCGAAAACTCCCGCGTGGCTGATCAGCGCCTTGAAGCGGTCGGTGTGGCCGCAGATCCAGTTGACCATGAATCCGCCGTAAGAGCCGCCCGCCGCGGCGATCTTGTCCTTGTCCAGGAACGGATATTTGCCCAGAGCGTGGTCGAGCCCTTTCATGAGGTCTTCGTAAACTTTGCCGGTCCAGTCCTGGCTGATCTGGTCGGTGAATTTCTGGCCGTAACCGGTCGAGCCGCGCGGATTGATGGCCACGATCGCATAGCCCGGCGCGGCGAACATCTGGTAGTTCCAGCGCCCGTGCCACTCGTCGTGCCAGGCCCCCTGCGGGCCGCCGTGAATCAAGAAGAGAACGGGATACTTCTTGGTCGGGTCGAAGCCCGGCGGTCTCAGCAAGAATCCCTGCACCTTATTGTCATCGGCACCCTCGAAGGTGAAGCTTTCGATCGACGGCAAGTCGAGCTGGGAGACGAGGGGGGCGTTGTGCGAGGTTAGCGGTCGCGGTTCTGACTCGCCGTCTTGCCAGATGTAGACCTCGGCTGGCTGGTTGGCCCGGTGGCGGGTCAGTGCGATGGTCTTCGCCTCGGGTCCCACCGAGAACCCCGAGCAGGCCCCGCCGGAGACCAGCCGGGCCGTCGTCAGGACGCGCCTGTCGGCCGATGCGGGAACGCCGAAGCTGACGATTGGCTCGGTTCCCTCATCGTCGATCACGGCAGCCAGCATTGAGGCGTTTCGCCAGGCGAACGACTGCACAGGACGATCGAGGTGAGAGCTCAAGTCGCATGTTTCGCCGCTTGCCCGATTGCGAATTCGCAGAGTCCAGAGATCCGACTCGAAGCCCGCCCGCGCCTGGCTGACGTAGGCCAGGAACTTGCCGTCCGGCGAATAGGCTGGCTGGGCATCCGCGCCGCTGTGTTCGACTCGGTCACGTTCTTGGGGTCGCCGCCCTCGGGAGACACGATCCAGATATCGTTGTTGGTGGACCAGGCGTGGTTCTTGACCGGCTCGGCGGTGAAGGCAAGCTCCTTGCCGTCGGGCGACCAGGCGTAATCGGTCGAGCCGCCAAACGGGGCAGGGGGGGTGTTGACCTCGAGCTTCGGAGTGAGGTCGCGGGCCTGTCCGCTCTTGGCGTCGGCGATGAACACGTGGCTGCGCTTGCGCTCGTCCCAGCTCGTCCAGTGGCGGATCATCAGGTGGTCGAAAATACGAACCTTGCTCTTGGCCGCCTCTCGTTCCTTGTCCTTTGCGGCCGTTTGCTCGGGCGTGCAGCCGGGAATCACCTCGGCGACAAAGGCGATCTTGTCTCCGCGCGGAGACCAGAGCGGGCCGGAGACGTCGATAGGCAGCTTCGTGAGCTGCTGGGCTTCGCCCCCGGCAAGAGGCAGCAGCCACACCTGGGACGATCCGCCCCGGCTGGAGGCGAACGCGATGGTCTTGCCGTCGGGGCTCCAGCGCGGGTGGTTGTTCGATCCCGGCGCGGTGGTCAGCCGCTTGGTGCGCCTCCTGAAGTCGCCACGAGCCAGAGGCTGCTGTTCGTCTTGTCGGTGGCGCGGTCAAGCTCGGAAACCACGTACACCACCGATTGCCCGTCGGGTGAGATCTGCGCATCGGAAACCGACTTGATCGCCAGCAGGTCGTCGATGCTTATCGGACGGCTGTCGCCGAACCCGGCACCGGCGAGAGCAAGGAACGTCAGGATTGCAAGGCTGAGCCTCATGGAGCAGTCACCTTTTCAAGTAAGATTCAGTTAGACTTCTTCCCTCGGACTCTAAACGCCGGGCATGGCCCGCCTGAGCGGACAGAAGCAACAACAGCAGGACGATCCCCATTGTCACGCACAGAGCGAACAAAGGTGTCCAGAATGACGAGTGGTACCATCGCGTCCAGAGCAGCCCTATTGCCGCGAGCTTGTTACCGATCGCCGTCGCGACGAACCAGCCGCCCATCATTAGCCCACGCATTCGGACTGCGCAACCTTGGATACCAGCGAGAGACCCATCGGACTGAGACGAGAGCTCCCCGACGCGAGATGATCATGTAGGCGATGATTAACCACAGGGTGAAACACGATGCTGCTGGGCGTCTCGCTCAAACGCCACTGGCGTTGACGAGATACCTGCCCTGCTCGTCGGTAAGAAACGTCTGGTCGCCTCCAGACTTGGCCGCGAGGAACAGGACGAAGAACGCGGCGCCGTGAGAAGCATTCCGGTTGACCATTTTGACGGCGATGTCGAAGGTTCGAGCCGAAGATCGTCGCTTGTTCCTTAGCCAGCCCCAGACCACGTACCGCGGGAGTGAGAGCACGACGATCCAGAACGGGTTAATCGCGTTGGAGATGACGCCGGAAACCTTCCAGTCCGTATTCTCGTCGGCCCAGTAGGTCATCGTGCTGCCGTTCTGGTGAAAAACCATCCAGAAGACAATCACGATACCAGACGACGACCAGAATCGCGATGATTTTGTTCCGGCTCGGGGACCTCGTCAATCGCTGACCTCTCCGAAACCGGAGCGAGATCGTCGGTCACCGCGAGTCGGCCGGCTCGTGTTCAAAGGGAGCATGTCGCCGCTCGACCGACGCCAGCTTGCGATAAAGTCGCCGAAAAAAGTACGGTCCCGATTGTCATTCCCAGAGCGGCGGCTAGAAGGCAGCCAAGAATCCGCCCCGCAAATTCGAGGCCTGATCCGGAGTAAGAGCCTTGCCCGACTTCGCCGCCTCCGAAGCCTCGCCCCCAGCGATGAGTTGCAAGAGCCCCTCGGCGACGATCGGCGCCAGCAAAGCGCCAATGTTTATGCCCATGTAGAAAATGTTGTAGGCCCGATCTTTCAAGCGGCTCCCAGGAGCGTAGAGGTTGCCGACCATGGTCGAGATGTTCGGCTTGAAGAACCCGTTACCTGCAAAAACCAGAGCCAGTGCCGGGTAGTAAGTTGCGATCGATCCCAGGCCCAGGAGTAAATAACCCGCGGTGATAAACACCCCTCCGAGTAAGACGGAGCGGCGGTAGCCTAGAGTACCTATCCGCCAACCACCCTCCGATCAGCGGCGTCGCGTATACGAACATCAAATAATTCGACCAAAGACTTGTCGCCTGATCGCGAGACCACCCGAAACCGCCGCGCTGAAGGTAGAGGGTCATGATCGCGGCCGCCGTGTAGAAGCCATAGCGCTCCCACATCTCAGTTCCGAAGAGAAAATAGAGGCCCAAGGGATGTCGTTCGGGTTTTTGAGCCGCCCGGTCATCATTTGCATCGAGAGTCGGGGTTTTGACTGTCTGCGCCATTTACGGCTCCCTTTGCGTCAAGGAGTGCTCGCGGTGACGTCATCTTCGCCCTGGGTGGGACCAGATTAATCAAACGGCCACCGAAACCCAAGACCCTGGAACTCCCGGCTCTGGCTCTCTTTGCGCTCGGATGCTCGGATTGAAGTTGACTTCGGCTTCCCGCCTCCGGTACCGGACTTCGCACTCAAACCTCTGTTTATCATGCTGTTGCGATGATCGCATAACGTGTTACGCATTTCATCGGTGGCTTTGTTTTGCGCCTTTTTCTTCATCGGGTCGCCCCCCTCTCCGCACGAGCAGAGCATCCCCAGCCGAGCTTGATCAGAGCGACTCCCGAAATCATCCGTAGATTTGACACATTCACGTAATTACGCACAACCACCGGAATTGCCGCGGCGTGGCAATCACTCACAATCAACACGATTGGTCCTCTCATTGTCATTGGCGCGACCGCTTTGCCGTGGCGGCGCACTCTTGCCTGCCCCGTTCTTCTGAAACCGAATCGGCAAAGACCCGGAGGCGGCGGTCTTCCAGCATAAGCATGCGCCCGGTCGGCGTGCCTCTTGCCGATTGTTCGGGATTTTTTTCAAGATCTCGACCAGATCCCGCACCAACTTCTCCCCAGTGTCGCGGCTCTGTTGCGCGTTGCCGGGACCGGTTCAGCTCAGGATCGGCTTCGATAAAGCGCGACGAGGGCGGCGCCTATGGACTGGGAGAGATCACCGAGCGCAGCGGGCACGATGGTCAGAGTGGAGCGCTGGGCCGGCCAGAGAAAGGGCAGGGCGGTCTCGCGGACGATGCCGAGGTAACGCTGGCGGAAGGCGTCAGATGTGGCCTCGGGATCCATCAGGCCGCCGCCGATCACGACGAACTTCGGATCGAGCGCCATCGCCATGACCGCCACATGGATTCCCAGCGCGCGTGCCTGGAAGTCGAAGATGTCGAGCGCCAGCGAGTCCCCCTTCTGGGCGAGGCCACGAAGGGCAAAGGTGCGCTCGCTCATGGGCTTGGCCGACTTCGCAAGCTCGTGGTCGGGGTTCTTCTCCAGGTGTTCGGCCAGGAGGTAGGGCAAACCGGAAAGGGTGGTGTAGACCTCGACGCAGCCCCAAGTCCGGCCACAGCCGCAGGGATACGGCTTTGCGCCCAGCAGGTGCAGCGGCAGGGGGACGTGGCCGCCCTCCATGCCCGCGAGGGTGTCGCCGTCGAGAGGCAGGCCGCGGTCGTCAACGAAGGCGCAGCCAAGGCCCGAGCCCGGCGCCAGCATGAGCACCGTGCCGTGCCCGCTGCCCCGGACGCGTTGGGCCTCCCCAACGCCCCCGAGGTTGCCGTCATTGCCGACGACCAGCGGGATCGGCCGGCCCGCACGTTCGGCCAGGGCGATGGCGTAAGCATTGTGGACGTCGAACCCGGCGAAGCTCTCCGGCAGGTTGGGCGACTTGTCGAGCACCCCGTAGCGCTGGAACGGCCCGGGAGTCGCCAGCCCCGCCCCTCGGACCTGGTCCCAGCCGAGGCCGTGCTGCTCGAGGAAGTCGCAGGCCGCGTCAACCCAGCTTCGGACGACCGCCACCGGCCCTTCCTGGCTGTTCGTCGGCCGCTGTAGTAGCTTCGACGAGACGACCGTCCCGTCCCCCCACACCGCCCCCACCTTCGAAGTGGTCGCCCCACTGTCCGTGCCGAGATAAACAACCCTATCGTCGTCTTTCATCAGCATCCCCGCGTCCTACCATCAAGCCTAGAGTGTCGCGCTGGACGATCCTGCGGCGATACTTGACCTCCACAGGAATGCGCTGCTCGCCCACGGTGAGAATGAAATCAACCTTGGGTTCGTTTTTCCGCTCGGGAAAATGCGCGACGTCCAGGCCGATCACTGATCCGAAGAGTAGCCGACGACGCTCTCGGCGATGTGTCCGGCGAGATCACTCCAGGTGAGGAGATGCGGCAAGGCCCTCCGAATCGAGCGGTATCACTTCTTGCAGCCAGGCCGATCGGAGCATCGGATCACAGAGGCAAATCTTCCGTGCGCCACGTCGCCGCTTCAGTCGAAGCTCGAGAGGCTCGATAAGCCGGATCAGGAGAGCGCCGTCCAGAAACTTGAGGTAAGCCAGGATGCGTTGCCAGCCGATGTTGGCGTTCATCGCCTGCCTGACCTCCTCCAGGTACATCGCCTGCGAGCGCGACTGGCCGATGTATCGACATGCCAGGCGTAAGTCTTCTTCCAGGAGGTGCTCGTCGCGCTTCTGCCCCCTTGACTCCGATCCGCAGATCGTGTGTGATCGCTCTCCGCACAACGGTCTCGTTCAAGAAGTCAGCCAGTTCTTCCTCAAGGAATCTCGGATCGAACCTGGGCCACTGGTACGCCCCTCGCTCTGCGTACTCCTTGAACGCGAGGTCCCGGACGAGTCGATTGGTCTCGCCATGTTGACCGGAGATCCTTGCCAGAATGTCTTTGTCCTTCAGAGGAGCAAGACCGTTGGGAGGAAGAAGTGTAGCTAGCTCTCCGAATCCGCGTAACGCCTATATCTCGCAGCAACGAGGGGCCCCATCTCGATCGTTTGAACACGGCCCGCCAGGCTGTCGCGGCCCGCTTCGATCGAAGGGTGGAACTTCCGGTGACCATGGCCCGTACCTTGCCCAGGTCAACCAGATGCTTGAGTTGCGGGGCCCAATCGGCAAGATTCTGAACCTCATCGAGGAACAGATAGATTCGCACGCCCCGCCGCGGCCGCCTGGTTGAGCGTCTGACCGCCGGAGGTCCACCCCTTTCAGGGGAAACGACCCCGAGCCTTCGATGTCCCCGTTCCACGCCTCGACTCTGTCTAGCAGGCGCTTTCTCCCTCGCTTTCAAGAAGCCAGGAAAATTGTTCCACACGAAGAGCTGTCGGTTCGATCACATGCGATTGGAGAATTGCGTTCTATCCGCTGCGGATCGATCCCGCGCTTTTCTGAACTCGGCCGAGGTAGGTACTCCGTGCTGCTGCCGCCGATCATGCGATTGGTCCTGGCTGAGAGCGCGGTCTTGTTCACGATGCAGTCGCACCGTTTGGGCTCGATCCCGTGATTCCGGCACCACTGCTGCGGGAAAACATGATGAATGTCGATCTTGTCGTCAAAGTACAATCTGCTGATTGATCGTCTCGCCAGACCGAAAATCGAGCCCTCCCTCCTTGAGCAGCAAGGCATAAAAGCCCTTGTAGGCGGCACTGTTGCGAGTCTCTCAGAGTTAGCAGCCGCTCTGGAGCAAAGCTAGCCTCTACGATCGCCGAGAGTTCCGTCCCACCATCAATCCAGGCAAGGAACTCGGGAAGATCCTTGGCGACTGGGTCTCCACGGTGCCGCCGTATAGCTCGCCGAAAACCCCACACCAGTACCATCTCGCAAGCCTGCTTCTCATGCCGTCGGTGTCGGCATCGTCCCCAATCACTGCTAAGATCGCGGCCAGAGGCGTGACCTGGGTTCGATAGGGCAAGTCTCGCGACGCGAAGATTTTCAGGCCGAAAAGTAGCTTGGAAGCTCTCTCAAACCCTACGAGTCACAGAGTCAGCATAGCGACCTGTAATCATCCAGCATCAAACGCAAGATCTCCTTGCGCTTGCAACTGATGCCCGGAGCGTTTTCAGTCATGCTTCCTTGCTCAAGATCTTGGTTTCGTCGCGGTCCGGTTGCTAAAAGCGTCACAGCCTGGAGAAGTCGGTGCTCTCGATGCCTTCCAGAACCTTATGTTTCTTGAGGCTCTTGAGCCGAGCATCCCAATCCTCGCGCAAGTTGTACTCATCAGCGGCATAGGTCGCCGTGAGCAGCTCAAACACGTTAACGAGACGCCGCCTGTGTTGACCTTCTTGAAGACCTTGCAGACAGCCTCCTTCGGTGTCTGCTTCCGCATTAGAATGAGTGGAATCTGGTACTGCTGGAAGCTCTCGATCACTCTGCCAACCAACTGGCTCCAGCGGTTGAGGCTATCCTGCAGTAGGCCGGTCGATCTGCAGATCTTTCATCTGCCAGTTCATCAGCCCCGCCGTGTCGAAGACCAAGGGTATTGTCAAGAGTTCAGCGGCGCATTCTTTCTCGGTCGTCTATAGTCCGCCGTTGACCTCATTGCGGAAGTTGCGGATCTTTCGGTCTTCGGGTACGGCGACGATTGCTTCTTCCCGATCGCCGTTGGGGCTCAAGGACTTAGCGATGTCGAGGTAATACCAGCGAGCGATGGGTTTGTTTCTTCGATCACGCGTGGCCTACTGGTAGAATCGGAGAGAAGCGCCAGGAACAGGGAAGTCAGTCGCTGCTGTCCGTGAAAGCCCCCAGCCGCGTCGATCGTATCGTGCACCTCCGATCGGGAAGCCAGCAGAGAACCGATCAATAACGCGTTTTACGCTGCCCCGTGACATGCCGGAACCACGGTCGTCTCAGTTGCTCGCCACCGGCAGATCGGATTGCAACCAGCGCAGCACGTACGGCATGCACGCGACCGGGCCGGGGTCGGGATAGAGCAGGGGGGCCCGGATCAGCTCGGCATGATTGGCCCGGATGGTGACATGGTCATTCACGCCGGGCAGCCGCGTGCGGTCAACGGCAACGCAACCGTCGCCGGTGCCGTCGGTCAGCTCATCAAGCAAGGGAGCCATCTCGCGGCCCGCAAGCTGGCTGAACACACTGAAGAGCCCGCTGGTGCGAGTCAGGGCATCGAGCCGGGCTTGGGCTTGCTGGCGTACGTCGCGAGGGATCGCGCCGCTGCTTCCGGCCAGGATATGGTATGGCACACCGGCCGGCCGCGACCCCCGGTTCAGCCGCGTCAGGAACGGGCTGCCGGGCAGCACGTCTTCGGCGGCCTGACCGATTCCATCGGAGAGCTGAGCAAGCGCCTGCGCCGTTCGCTTGCTGTTGATCGCCATCAGGCTGGAAAGCGTTTGATGCACGGTTTGCAGCCTGGCCAGGTGCGCCCTTGATTCACCGGCGCGATCATGATGAGCGAGGCGACCTCGTGAGCGGCTTGATCATCGCCCTCGACGTACGATCGCACCACGAGCGCGCCCATGGAGTGCGCCAGAATCGCCCATGGCCGACTCTCTCCCGCTTGCTTGCGAAACGCCTGCCAGTCGGTGCGAAACTGCGCATGAATCTTGCAGGCGCTGGTTGAAGGGATAATCGTAAACAACCACACCGTATCCCGCTTGCTCGAGGTGGGGCACGAGGTGCACGAACCCGCCGGACGACGAGTTCAAACCGTGCACCAGGCAGACGGTGGGACGGCGAGGATCGTTGGGACGATACGAGGCAAGGGCTTTCATCCCATAGGACTGCCGGCGCTGGGACGCCTGGAGAGTGCGCGGCGCGAAGGTCAGCGAGCCGCCGTTTCCATTCGTCACGCCGCGAGTCTACGAGCGCCTCTTCGTCGATGACGATTGCCACCGTGTCGGGCCGGAAAACAAACCGGACTTGCGGCCCGAGGCACTCGGCCATGAGGGTCTTGGTGAGCGAGCCAGCCACTCCTCGGGTGGGCAAGGTCAGACCGACCGGCGGCTGCTCGACAACCGCTCCACTGGCTCTGGACAGGCCTGAAATCACCTCGGAGATCGCCAGTCCCCCGGTCTTGTCGAGGGGAACATCGATGCGGCGATCGGAGCGCGTGCGGAGCGATTGCGGCCAGAGCCATCAGAAAGGGCACCAGGGAGATGATCATGGTCTGAAAATCGCAATGGCCTCACTCCCCCGTGGGCCCGCAGAACGGACAGGAATGAAGTGGGACGGCGTCAGAAAACTGTAGAAACATGACCCCTCGAGCCAGCGAGATCACACCTGCGATCATAACGCAAATGGCCGCGATTCGCAGCAATCGCCGGCGTGCCCCGAGCGATATCAAGGATCCCCCCGCTCCGGTCAGGATCATGATCGGCCCGGTGCCGGCCCCGAAAGCCGCCATGGTCAAGAGCCCGTGCAAGGTGCTGGCCGTACTGCTCGCCATGCCCAGGAAACCGTAGACGAGCCCGCACGGAAGGAAGCCCGTGAGCATTCCCGCGATCAACGCATTCAGAGAGCCTCGTGCCCTGAGAAACGGCCCGACGAAACCGCCCGCCAGACACGAAACGCCGCCACCCTGCGCGGAGCCAAGCCTCCAGGTCACCAGGCCTTGGGCCAGCAGTCCCTGAAAAACAAGCAATCCGCCCGCGAGCATCGATAAGACGGCCTGCACGTTGACCAGGGTTCCGGCCTTGTGAGTCAACCACAGCCCCGCATAACCTGCCACCACGCCGAAAAAGGAATAGGTGAGCACGCGGCCCAGTGTGTACGCCAGTTGTCGCGCCAGGTTGGAAGCGAAGCCCGGCGCGCCCAGACCAATGGTCAGGGCGAAGCCCCCGCACATCCCCACGCAGTGCGCCGAGCCGAGAAGACCGCCCAGAAAGACAAATGGCAACTCGATCATGGCGTCATCCAGGCAAGGAAAACAGCAGCGGCTGCCGCAGCCGCAGCGAATTGCCGATCACCATCGCGCTCGATGCGGCCATCAGGAACGCCGCCACGGCAGGGTTGAGCCAACCCAGTGCCGCGACGATCACGCCCACCGTATTGTAGCCGAAGGCCCAGAACAGATTCTGGCGGATCACCCGGATCGAGCGGCGAGCCAGGAGGATGCTCCAGGGAATTCGCGATAGGTCGTTGCCGAGCAAGCAGACTGACGCTGAATCGCGCGAGACATCGGCGCCGCAGCCGAGCGCGATGCCGACGTCGCTGGCGGCCAGGGCAGGCGCGTCGTTAACGCCGTCGCCCACCATCGCCACCAAACCCGCGTCTCGCCGCAACCCCCGGATGGCCTCCAGCTTCTGCTCGGGAAGAAGCTCGGCCAGGACACTCACGCCCAGGTCTCGCGAGATCGCGGTACCGCGTGCGATGTGGTCGCCCGTCAAGACACCCACATCGAGGCCTTCGCCTTTCAGCCAATCGATCACCGCGGCGGCATCGCGGCGCCACTCTTCCGTGAAGACGAAAAGTCCCCTCGTCTGGCTCTTCCAACCCACCAAGGCCACGGAAAGACCACTCGCCACATCCCTTTCGAGCCGTGCGCGCAGCGTTGGACCAAGCTCGAGCGCGCGTTCCTTCATCAGTAGAAGACTACCGAGCGATACGCTGGTCGCACTCCCCACCAGGTCGCCAACCACACCCCGCCCGGGCACGACTCGAACGTGCTCAAACAGCACGCGAGGCTGAGAATCATGCGTGTCACTCAAGCCCCCGATCGCCCTGGAAAGTGCGTGCGACGACGAGGCTGCTAGTGCTGTTGCGTACGATCGGGCGAGCTCGCGATCGCCGGGATGTTCGACCGCGAAGTCTTCCACCACGGCCCTTGCCGTGGTCAGAGTTCCGGTTTTGTCGAACCGGATCGACCTCACATCGGCCAGACGCTCGAGCGCTTCGCCGCTTCGAAACAGGACCTGGTGGCTCGCGGCCTGGCCGATGGCACTCCAGACGGCCAGGGGAGTCGCCAGGCCCAGTGCGCACGGGCAGGCGATGAGACTCACGGCCAGCCCGGCGAGCAGTCCCTGTTCGAACGAATGAAGGACCGCGTGGACGCCGAACGCGAGTACCGCAACCACACCCACCAGAGGAACGAACCAGGTCGAGATCCGGTCAACCAACCGTTGATAGTGCCCTTTGATCATCCGCGCCTTGTTTGACGATCTCGACCAGGCGGGCCAGCGCACTCTGCTCGCCGACCGCGCTCACCAGGATCAGCAAGTCGCCATCCAGGTCGAGCGTGCCGCCCAGAATCGCCGCCCGGGTTCTTTCAGGATCGGCCTGCTCTCGCCGGTCAACACCTGCTCGTCAACCAGGGCCGAGTTGGCCGCGACGCTCCCGTCCGCGGGAAACCGCTCTCCGGGCAAAACACGGAGTACGTCGCCCGTATTCACCTGGTCGAGAGGAACAAGTTCCTCCTCCTCCAGCGAGCCGACGCGCCGCACCGTCGCCGGCAGCAACGACGCGAGCGCATCGAGCGCCTCGTTCGCCTTCAGCCGCCCCTCCACCTCGAGCCACCGGCCCAGCGAGGTCATCACCAGGATCACGCAGCCGACCTCGAAGTAAACGTTGCCGTCGCCCTTGAGCACTGCCAGGAATGACGAGGCAAAAGCCGCACCCACTCCCAGCGACAGGAGGACGTCGGTCAACACGAGACCCTGTCGCACGCTTTGCCACGTGGCCGAGAAAAGGGGAATCCCCAGCAAGCCCAGAACTGGCAACGAGAACAGCAGAACCACGTAGCGGAACAGGCCCTGAAAGCCAACGAGCAGCCGGCTCGAGGGCTCGCTCGCCCCGTAGACGTCGGTCGTCCAGAGCGCCATGGTGAAGGCCATGACGTTCATGGTGCAGAAGATCGACAGGCCGAGCCGGGTCAGCAGGCCGCGAGCCGCACCTGCTTCGCTCCGGTCCTGCATGATCGAGGCGGCCATCCGGCACCCCAGGCAGCAGTAAAGGGTGTCGGGAACAGAGGCCGTTTCCGAGCGTCGCCACCAATTCGAGGACAGCGGGGACTGGCAAAAGTCGCAGACCAGTGGATGGCTTTCCTCCGCGCTCATGGTGGAGACAGCAATTCCGACTGAAGTGAGGGAATCAGCCAGACCAGTACGTAGCTGATTGCGAAGCACCAGAACACGATCCAGACCCCTCTCACGAACCACGGGATCGCGTTGCCGGTGTAGTGATGAAACGTGTGTTCCTCCTCGGCCGACGTCCTGTCAAAGGGGACCTTGCCCTGGGTAGCCAGGATGCCCCCGGCGAGCGCTTCTTCTCCGCTGAGGGCCTTCTGCACATCTTGCTCTTCGGTCATTGGGATACCGTTCCTTTTCCGCGCTCGACGAGAGCAAACCCTCATTCGTCCTCGTCGAGCATTCGTTCATTCTCGAGCATGGTGTACTTGGGAGCCTCGATGTCGCGGAACATGCCGTGGTACATGGCCCAGAAAAACAAACAGAAGAATCCGAGACTTGCCAGCAGATAGTTCATGATCGGCGTGATGGCGAAGACCCCGTTAACATCACCTCGGTAGAGCAGAATGAATTCGCGAAACTTGTTGGCGAACCCGAACAGGCTTGGCACGAGAATCACCACCGCGAACACGATGGTCGTGATCACCTGAGACCGGGTCGTCGCGCTGTGTTTGATGCTTGCCGGATCCATCATCGAAACTCCACGTCTTTCCGCTTTTGCTCACAGGCCGTGCACGGGCGAGGGGTGGTAATCTTCGTAGTAGGGATAACTTTCAAGCCAGGACCCGAGCCACTGAACATAGGTGATAAGCGCCAGGCCACGCGCGTTGGGCTTGTCTGCCGAGCCGCTGAACAGCCAGGGATATTCGGGCATGGGCGAGCCGATGGAGAGCGTGGTCGGCTTGAAGAAATGGACCGCGTGCCAGTCGTTGGACCGCCGCCCTCCTTCGCGGCTGAGGTCCGGACCAACCCGCCGGGTACCGAACATGACCGGACGCTGGAGCTCGTTCTGGTATTCCTCTGTCTTGGCGACCGGTCCCCACCGCCGCTCTTCATTGGATACGGGGCGAACAAACTGGCTGTGGCAGTGCCAGCACGCCTCTCCCACGTAGACTTTGTGCCCCAGCCGCAATGCCTCGTGAGATTTCTCATCAAGCCACTTCTCGCGCTGGGATGCATCCTCGGGAGGACGGCCGTATGCGGTGGTGAAACTGTCGGGGAACCGCCTTGCCAGGTCTTCGAATTGATAGCGCAGGTTGCCGTTATGCCGGAGCATCTGCTCCACGGTCTGCTCGGGAAGGTCACGATACATCATCATCGGCACCACGGCGTTGGACAGGAACGCCAGGGCGAAGAATCCCAGGCCGGCGATGAACAAGACTCCCGCTTTACTCTCCAGCATGACTGGCGAATCCTCAAAAAAAAACGACCGAATCCTGGACTTGCTGCCCGGTCATCACACCGTCGCCACGGCCACCTCTTGAGCGGTGAGACGAGACGCGGCGTACGTTCTCCAGACGTTGAACATGAAGACAAGCAATCCCGCGAACATCATCAGTCCCGCCACCAGACGCACCGCCCAGAACGGGATGGAGAGATCGGTGGAAACCTCCCAGGGCAGTAGCGACGACCACGACAGTCCCTGGAAGATGCCCAGCACAATCAGGTCAAACGACATCAGGGCGATGCCGATCGCCGAGAGCCAGTAATGCCATTCCAGCAGGCTCTGGCTGTACCACGGCGTCTTGAGCACGCGGGGGATCAGATACGTCATCGCGCCAAGCTGCCACATGGCGAAGACCCCGAACATGACCATGTGGGCATGGCCCACAACCCAGTCGGTGAAGTGGATCAGCGCCTGGAAGGTCAAGGTCGTCTGGAAGGCGCATTGAAGGCAGGTCAAGAAGTAGAAGAGCATCCCGGTGTAGAACCACCGGATTGGCAGGTTGGTCATCAAGGCCTCGGTCGAGCCGCGCAGAGTTGCGTGGAAATTGAAGATCACCGTGAGGACCACCATCTCCACCGCGATTGTCGAGATGATCGCCCCGTACTGGAGGAACATCGGGATCGGCGTGTAAAGGAAGTGGTGGATCCCGGTCAGCGGATAAAAAAAGGCGAGCCCCAGAATCCAACCAGCGAGAGCCCATGGCTCCAGATGGGTTTCTTCAGGAGGATGGGCACAAAGTAATACATCATCCCCCAGCCCAGGGGAGTCACGAAGAGGCCGACCAGGTCATGGATAAAGAGCCCTCCCACGGCACCGGCGCTGGTTCCCGAGACGAAATACTGGGGGATGAAGTTTCCCATCGCGTAGGTCAGGAAAGTCCAGACGAACGCCGCGAGAAAGTACCAGAGCGTGACGTAGAGTGGGCCCTGGGTCTTGGCGATCGGAACCAGAAAGTCGATCGCCAACAGGAACAGCCCGATCTGCGCCAACGGGTCGATCCAGACCGGGGTCTCGCCCCATTCCAGCCCCTGAGCCTGGCCGAGGATGAGGCCCACGGCCGTGGCGAGTACCACGATTTGCCAGGCCCAGAAGATCGCCCATGAGAGGCCGATGTTCAGGCCCGGCAGTTTCCTGTTATAGGTCGGGTGCAGCGTGAGCCTGGGCACGATCCAGTGGAGGGCTCCCAGGAACGCATTGGCGATGAAGCCATAGGCGATCGCGTTGGTGTGGATCATCCTCCACCGGCCGGGTGAGAGCAGCTCGATGCCGGTGAAGGGGTTGACTCGTAAGAGCTGGAGGGCCATCAGCAGCCCACCCAGCATCGAAACGAACATGAAAAACAGCGCGGCCACGAAGTACCAGAACACGAGTCGCTCATCGACCAGGTCCCGGTGCCGAGGTAGTTCCTTTTCCAATGTCGTTTCCTCAATTTCTCAAGAGCTTCACCAAGACCGATTCACGAGGCCGCGATCTCGGTCGGGCGCTTGTACGGACGGTAAACTCCCAGCGGATAAAGCAGGGCGATCGTCCAGCCGAACACAAGGTGCGTCGCCGCGGCCACCCACCACGGAAGATACGCCGGGTTGGTGATCCAGTTGCCGGGCTCGCCGCCGATCAAGAGCGGTTGAAGCCAGGAAAGGATGCCGTAGAAGTTGATCAACCAGATCAAGAGCGAGACAGCGCCGGCCACAATCAATCGCTTGAGCAGGCCGCCATCAGCCGCGAACCGTGCCAGGGCCATGTAGACGGGAATTCCCAGGAGCATGCCGGTTCCCAGGTAAAGGCAACAGCCGAAGGCCAGGATCACGCCGTCGTTCACGGCATAGACTTTTGACCCTTCGGTGAGCAGCAGGGCTTTCTCACCCAGGGGAAACGTCAGGTAAACCCGGATCAGTTCGACGGGGTTTCTGCCGACGGCCAGCGCCACCACCACGTTAAACAGCAAGCTTGCCATAGCTCCGAAGCTGCCCAGAAGAAAGCCGGCCGTGGCGTAGTAAGCGGCGTAGTATTCGGTGGCTCGCCATCCTGGCCTGGCTGCGGCGGTGGTGGGCTCGGCTTCGAGCTTGTCAACCCGGGCCTTGAGAGTTTCAAGTTCCTGGAGTCTTCCCTGGAGGTCCATGGCCTAGGGTACCCTTTATAATCGTCGTCAACCGATCAAGAAGCTGAGCCGCGAGATCATCGGCTCAATCGCTCGCGAGCCACCAGGTTCGGCGAAGGCTTCAGCAGCGGCGGCTGGCGTGTCGTCGATGCAGGTGCAGGTGCCGAGGATCCTGGCTTGATGCCGGGCAAGGGCTTGAGCAAGCCGTCTTCCAGGAGCCCGGAGTCAGGCATCGCACCTTCGCGCCGGCTTTCAGCCACGCGCAGCACGTAGGCGACCAGGTTCCAGGTGGTTTGCGGTTTCTCCTTGAGTGTCTCATGGAACGAGGGCATCGGCGTTCCGTTGATGCCGGCGTCGATATGACGGTAGATGTCGAGCGGCTCGGTGCCTCCCCGCAGCATCCCGGAGGTGAGGTCGGCGGCCTTGGTCGGGTTACCCCAGGCGTCGGTGCCCACGTTCGAGGCCATCATCCCGCGACCATCATCACCGTGGCACTTCGAGCAGCCGATGCTCAAGAAAGCCGTCTTCCCCTCGTCAATGTTCGATTTCTTGAAGTCGGGCATGGGCGCCAGGGGATAAACAATCTTGCCTCGAGCGTCTCGCCAGCCTCTCAGAATCTCGGCGATCATCTCGGGAAGCCGCTTCACGTCGATCTGCTCGTCGAACTCGGCCTGATCGGCCAGCTTGGACTCGAGCTCGCCGCGATGGGTCAGCACCAAGACATAATCGACCACCGCGTCCAGATCGGTAGGTGAGAACAGCGGGAAGGCGGGCATCGAGGTGCCCCGGATCCCCCGCCGCACGGTGCGCAGCAAGTCGTCCTTGAGAGGCTTGGAGCCATACAAGGTGGACGTGAACTTGAAGATCCCCTGCAAATAGTTGCGTGGCTTCGGGAACATGTAGGCCGCGGCCACGCCGTTGCCGTCGCCCGTCACGCCGTGGCACTGTACGCAGTATCGCGAGTAGACCTCGGCGCCGCGTTTGAGATGGGCCTCGCTCACGTCGGTGTTGCCCAGCAGGCGAGGCGCCAGCGGCCGACCGCACTCGTCAGCGAGAATCTTCTTGATCTGCTGCTTGAATTCGGGCTTCAACTTCTCCACCGCGGCGCTGGAAGAGAAGACGGGCTCAGGTTGCCGGGCACAGCCAGAAGCCATGAAAATCAACGGCGCGACCAGCAGTGAAATCGCAATTCGGTGACTCACCTCGACCCTCTTAACCTCGTAAACCCACAGTGATCTCAGATGCCGACGGGCCTCGGCGCCTCGGCGGACTGCCTTCGCATCCAGACTGCGCCCTTAACTTAGCGGGCCGGAAAAGCGATTACAAGCACTCTCTGAGGATCTTTTCATCTTCGAGTCATGTGCCGTGAGTTGCCACGCGAGCACCGTCGGCGTAAAACAAAGAGTGAGACCTGCAGCGCCCACGACATGGAGCGACAGAGAGATTCACCTCGTAGGCGAGGATTGACAGATTGACCACCTCACTCGAGAAGTCCGGTTCCGACGAGGGCGCAGAGGCGGCCGCGGCGAAGCCTCAGGCCCGAGCCGGCACGCCCGCGCGGCGGCGAGTCTCCATGTCCGTGATCAACTTCTGGGTCGACCTCGGTCTTCTCGTACTGCTCGTGCTCTTGGGCTGGGAGTCGGCCATGCTCCAGATCGTCTTTCCCGCCCCCACACTGGCCGCGGGCTGGACGCTCTGGTCGCTCACGTTCGACCAGTGGCGCGACATTCAGTTCGCGACCCTTTGCAGCCTGGCACTGGCGATACTCGTGCACCTGATGCTGCACTGGAACTGGATCTGTTCGGTCGTCTCGGCACAGATTCTCCGAACCCGCAGCCGTCCCGACGAGGGGATGCAGACAATCTACGGGGTCGCCACGCTGCTCGCCGTCCTGCACATCATCGCCGCGGGAGTGATCCTTGCGCTCGTGTTCGTGCGACGGCCACCGGGATAGTGAACCAGAATCTCCACCGTCGAGGTTCTCGATTCGCTGATGGGTGTTTACCCTGGGTTTTGGGTCTGATAATGAACCTTATGTTCGGTTGGGGCACATCATCCGTTGATCTCGTAATCCTCGGCTTCTCCGATGGCGGGAATGCCGAGATCGTCCTCGACCAAGATGATGCGGGCACCAACGGGCCGTCCTTGAGCGCGTTGTAGAGTTTCTCATCGGCCGTCACCAGCCGACTGTCCATTTGCACGGCCAAGGCCACGTACAGGCTATCATAGACCGTCCGTCCGGTGCGCATGGCGATCTCGAGGGCCGCCTCCAGCAACGGCGCCGAGGGGTGGACCGCCAGCGGCGCCACGGCCACGAGGTGACCGATCCTGCGCGCTTGCTCCTCGGTCAGGTCGCCGCGGCGGACCTTCTTCCAGAGGATATTGCCGACCTCCGGGAACACGAGGTCGGGCACGTGCAGCGCGGGGGCGTCATCCAGGAGCAGCCGCAGCGCTGCATCGCTGTGGACCTCGGTCACGTGCCACTTGATCACGACGCTGGCGTCAACGACCAGGCATGCGAGCGGAGTCCCCGGCGATCCCCCTGCGGCGCTCATCGCGCCCGTCCTCGGCCAGCAGCGCGGCGCTGTCGGCCTGGGGCCGGTCTCCCAGGGCGGCACGGACCCGGTCTGCCAGGGCGCGGTACTCCGCCCGCGACGGCCTCGTTGGCATCGGCGGGTTGCCTGTTCCAGGATGAGCTTCAGCTCGGCCTGCAAGGATCGGCCGCTGCCGCGGGCGCGGGCCTTGAGTTGCTCGACGACGGCCTCATCAAGATTGCGGACCAGAACCTCGGACATGACGACCTCCCACCCCGGACTCCCGGAGTGCTAGCATTATACTATCACCTTGAGGAGCCGGTGTCCAGTGCCGTGATACTGAATGTAACGTTCATCGCGATTGATGCTACGATGTGGGTTGAGTTGGCACAGAAAGCAGGTGGGCGTCTCATTCTGCTCGACTCACCCTACCAACGAACAGGCGGCAAGGAGAAGATCCCCGTGTTTGCTCCCCCTTATCAAGACGGCGGTGATCGGTCGGACCGGGCGGGGAGACTATGGTCATGGCCTCGACGTCGCGGTATTGAGCCACCCGAAATTGAAGGTAGTCGCCGTGGCTGACGAGGACGCCCAGGGCCGTGCGCAGGCTGCGAAGCGGCTGGGCGTCGAGAGGTCGTATGACGATTACCGGGCGATGCTCGCCGCGAGAAGCCGCAGTTTGTCGTGGTCGGGCCGCGATGGCTCGACGGTCATAAGGACATGATCCTGGCCTGTGCCGAGAACGGGGTGCTCGGCATCTTTTGCGAGAAGCCGCTTGCCCCCGATCTGGCCTCGTGTGACGCGATCGTGGACGGCGTGCGAGCGGTCGCACGTCAAGCTCGCCATGGCCTTTCAAACCCGCTATAGCCCGCGGTACGAGAGAGGTCAAATCGCTGATCGCCGAAGGGGCGATCGGCGAGGTGCTCGAGCTCCGCGGGCGGGGCAAGGAGGACCGTCGCGGCGGGGGCGAGGACCTGATGGTGCTCGGTGTCCACATCCTCGACCTTTGCCACGACCTGCTCGGTGAGCCGGCTGGTGCTTCGCCCGCGTATCGGAACGTGGACGGGCCGTGGCCCCGGGAGAATTCCGAGCGGGTGCCGAGGGGATAGGACCGCTGGCGGGCGACCGAATCGACGCCATGTTCGGCTTCAAGGCAACCCCCGCAGTCGCTCACTTCGCAACCGCTCGCCCGGCCGAGCCGGGTCGGCGGTTCGGGCTGACGATCGCCGGCTCGAAGGGCTGCATCTGGATGGGGACCGGGTGGAGGCCCCCTGCCTTCCTCCTGCGCGATCCCACCTGGACGGCCACAGGCCCGACGGCCTGGTCGCCGATCATCGGTGCTGACGAAGGTAGCGGCCAGCCTGGGCCGACCGACCTGGCCGCCGGAAATCGCGCCATCGTGGCCGACCTGATCCACGCCGTTGAGACCGACTCGCAGCCGCGAACGCATGTGCGGGCGGCGCGGACCGCTGTCGAGATGGTCCTGGCTTGCTACGCCTCGAACGTGCGGCGGAGCTTGGTCGCGCTGCCGCTGGCCGACCGCGACGCTCACCCGCTGATCGGGCCGCCCCGCCCCGAGCCGTGAATCCTCGCCTGCTCTGCCCTCCAATCGTCCGATCAGCCCTTTGCGGGCACGGCCCAGTGCCCGTCGCGATAGCTGCGGGCGAGTAGTGCCGCGGCTTCACTGTCGCCCACGATCGTCTCGGACCGGGGGTCGAAGTGAAGCACCCGGCCGACGCGTGCCGCGATGTTGGCCAGATGAACCAGCGCCGCGGACCGGTGCCCGACATGAATATCAGCGTTGGGCGACTGCGACTTGCCGCGGACGCAGTCGAGAAAGTTTTGATGATGGGCCGCCAGGTCGGCCGGTCCGGTCCGCTCGGCGATCTTCTTGTTTCTCGGCCCGTAGAGAGTCCAGCCGACCGAGTGGCCGATCACCATGACTCCCGCGGTGCCGTAGAACGCGGCGCCGTTCTCATAGCCCTCCTGGACGTAAGGCGACCAGATCCGCTGCTCGAAGATCAGTTGCTTGGCCCGGCCCGGGCCCGCTGCGTCGGGATACTCGAATACGGCGTACTGAGTGTCCGGGAATTGCTGATCATCGTCGAAGAACGACTTGCCCCCCAGGCAGGCGATCCGGCCGGGATGGGTGTCGACTCCCAGGCCCCAGCAAGCGACGTCGATGTCGTGAACGCCGTCATTGCCGATGTCGCCGCAGCCGAAGTCGTACCACCAGCGCCAGATGCCGGGGAGCAGGTTGGACCGGTAGGGGACCATGGGCGCGGGGCCGACCCAGAGATCGAAGTCGAGGTGAGGCGGAGGCGATGACGGCTTCGTCTTGCCGATCGACCGCCGCCGCTGGCTGTTCCAGGCCTTCGCGACCAGGATCTCGCCGATCGCTCCACCGCGGACACGCGCGATGGCATCCTGCACGACGGCTGTGCTGCGGCTCTGCGTGCCAACCTGGAGGTGCTTGCCTGAACGTGCCTGAGCCTCGCCATCAGCCTCCCTTCACGGAGGTTGTGGCAGCACGGCTTCTCCACGTACACGTGCTTTCCCGCGTTCAGGGCAAGGATCGCGGCGGGCGCGTGCCAGTGGTCGGGGGTCGCGATCCAGACAGCGTCGACATCGAGGGTCGTCGAGGACGCGGCGGAGGTCCTTCACCGCCTCCGGGGCCTTGCCCGAGCCCTTTTCGACGACCGCCGCCGCCGAGGCCAGGCGGTTGCCGTGACATCGCAGACGTAGGCGACCTCAACGTCACGCCGGGCCGAGAGCAGCCCAAGGTGATGGCTTCCCATCCCCCCTGCCCCGATCAGTCCAACGGTGACGCTTTGCTCGGCCGCGCCCCGCGCCAGGCCGCCCGCGAGGGACAGAGCTGCGGCTCCCTGGACGCTGTGCTTGAGAATCGTTCGGCGTGGGATCGTTCTCACGGTCAAGCTCCTCAGGTTGGTGGCTGGTCTCGGCAGACCCGCGCCATGATCGCTCACCATTGCCATGAACTCAAGAAGTGGGATCATTTGTCAACCTCACACCGAGCTGCGCACGGACGAGCGGACGATGGACAAGCGACGCCTCGCCTGACAGAATGGCGCACGTTGATTAACAATTGCGTAACAAGACGCCTCTTATTGTCGGAGTACGGGATGATGTCCGATCCCGGAGACGAGCCTCCACGTCCGATTCGGATGGCCCTGCTGATCTTCGCTCTCGCCGGGGGATCGACGTGTGTCAGAATTGTCCGGGCGGGTGAGCCGATCGACTATGTGCGGCAGGTCAGGCCGATACTCAAAGAACGGTGCCACGCATGTCATGGAGTGTTGAAGTCGAAAGCCGGACTTCGACTGGACACGGGCAGGTTACTCCGCCGAGGAGGTGATGGCGGGGCGGCCATCGTGCCGGGCGTTGCCGGTGATAGTCTGCTGATTGACCGCGTGACCGAAGCCGATCCCGCGTATCGGATGCCGCCCGAGGGGCCGCCGCTCACTGCGACTCAGGTTGACATTATTCGCGGCTGGATCGATCAGGGGGCGGTCTCTCCGGTGGAGGAACGGCCCGAAGCCGACCCTCGCACGCACTGGGCTTTCTCGGGTCCCGATTCGTCCCGCGGTGCCCAATGTTCAGGACGTCGCTCGAGTTCGCAACCCGATCGACGCCTTCCTCGCGAAGGATTATGAGCGTCTTGGGCTGGTACCCCTCCCACCCGCCGAGCCGCATGTCCTGCTTCGCCGAGTGTACCTGGACCTGATCGGGCCTCCCTCCGACGCGAGCCGAATTGCACGCGTTCCTCGCCGATCCCACCGACGCGGCCTACGAGCAGGTCGTGGACCGCCTCCTGGCCAGCCCGCGCTATGGCGAGCGCTGGGCGCGGCACTGGATGGACGTCTGGCGGTACAGCGACTGGTACGGCCGTCGCGCCGTGCCCGACGTGATCAACAGCTACGCCCAGATCTGGCGCTGGCGCGACTGGATCGTCCGCTCGCTCAACGAGGACAAGGGCTACGACCGCATGGTCCAAGAGATGCTCGCCGCCGACGAGATCGCCCCGACCGACGACGATAACCTCGTGGCCACCGGCTTCCTCGTCCGCAACTTCTATCGGTGGAATTACAACTCGTGGATGAAGGACAACGTCGAGCACACCGGCAAGGCGTTCCTCGGGCTGACGTTCAACTGCGCCCACTGCCACGACCACAAGTACGACCCGATCACGCACGAGGACTACTTCGCCTTCCGCGCCTTCTTCGAGCCGCTGGAATGCGGCACGACCGCGTCGCCGGCGAGCCCGACCCCGGCCCCTACCCGAAGTACGATTACGGCAAGGCGTACACGCCGATCACCTCGGGCCTGGTCCGGGTGTTCGACGAGAAGCTCGACGCCCAGACGTTCCTCTACACCCGCGGCGAGTCGCGAAACATCGTCCCGGGCCGGCCGCCGATCTCCCCCGGCATGCCGGCGTTCCTGGGCGGCCGGTCGTTCCGGGTCGAGCCGGTTTCGCTGCCCGCCGAGGCTTCGTATCCCGGCTTGAAGACGTTCGTCCGCGCGAGGAGATCGCCAAGCGGAAGTCGGCGCTCGCAACGGCGGAGCAGGCCCTCGCCCGATCTCGAAACTCGGTGGCTGCCGCCATTCAAGCGTTGTGCTGACGCCGAGGCGAAGTGGGCCCCCGGCGTGCCGCGCGCTTCGACGACCCACTTATGGGCGTCCTCGCATTCCCGACGAGCCTCTCCCAGCCCACCGGAATTCCAGAAGGCCCGGGCCGCGGCTGATCTCGTCCGGCTGACCCTACGCGTCGATGAGTTGCAGCGGGATTCCGCCGCGAGCGAACTCGCGGCACTCGAGGCTCGGATCGCCGCCGACGACGCTCGATACGGCCGGTCAGGAGGGGACGTCGGCGGAACACTGCCGCGCGGCCGCTCGAGCCGAACGACAGGCGACGATCGATCGAGTGGCCGTCGAGCTGGCGCGGGCCGAACGGACCCTGGCCGCCGCGAAGAACGCCGGCCCGAGAGACACAAGGCCGAGGAAGCGCCGAGACGGCGTCTCTCAAGGCCCTCGTCGGCGGCTCGCGATTGCGCTCGACAAGGCCTCGGACAAATACACGCCGCTCAGCCCCGTCTATCCGGCGCAGGAGCACGGGGCGGCGGGCGGCCCTGGCCCGCTGGATCACCGACCGCGCCAATCCGCTGACCGCCCGCGTCGCGGTCAACCACATCTGGCGCTGGCATTTCGGCACCCCGCTGGTCGCCACGACCCATGACTTCGGCCGCAACGGCGCGGCCCCCACGCATCCCGAGCTGCTCGACTGGCTCGCCGTCGAGTTGATGGAGCCGACCACGCCGGGAGTCTCACCTGGTCGATGAAGGCGCTCCATCGCCGGATCGTCACCAGCGCCGCCTATCGGATGGCGCTCGCACCCGGCCGAGTCCATGAGCCTGGTCGCGCCATCGACCCGGAGAACCGTCGGTACTGGCATTTCCCGCCGCGCGGATGGAGGCCGAGGAGGTCCGCGACAGCCTGCTGCACGTCGCCGGGCGGCCTCGACCCGACGCTCGGCGGTCCCGACATCGACTTCGCGCAGGGCCTGACCTCGCGCAGGCGGAGCCTCTACTTCACCCACCACGGCGAGGCCCGGATGCCGTTCCTCGAGCTGTTCGACGCCCCCGATGCCTGCGACGCCTACCGACGGACGACCTCGGTGGTGCCCCAGCAGGCGCTCGCCCTGGTCAACAACGAGCTGCTCCTCGACCTCAGCCGAAGAGCTGGCCGCGCGGTTGTGGTCCGAGATGGCGAGAGGCGTCGGGCGAGGACAGGACTGCGTGCGAGGCGTTCCTCACGGCCGCCTTCGAGCAGGTCCTGACGCGTCCCCCGTCGCCTCGCGAACGCGAGCTGCAGCGAAGCCTTCCTCGCAAAGCAGGCTGGCTTGCTCGGACAGACTGCCGGGACGGGTCACCCCGGCACGGACCGCGACGGCGATCCCCAGGCGCGGGCGCGTCGCGACCTGATCCACGCCCTGTTCAGCCACAACGACTTCATCACGATCCACTGAATCGCGGCGCCTGACGGGAGAGCGAACATGACCAGATCGCACGCCGAAGTACCTGGGCCGGACCCGCCTTGCGGCCGGATCCACCGCCGGACCTTCCTGGCCGACGTCGGGCTCGGGTTCACCGGCCTGGCGCTCGGGGTCGATGCTCGCACCGCGACGGCGTGCTCCGGGCCGAGGAGCCTCTGGCACCGGTGTCGACTCGACCCGACGGCCGGCCGCACTTCGCGCCGCAAGACCAAGAGCGTCATCTGGATCTTCCTCTCCGGCGGCGTCAGCCACCTGGAGACCTGGGACCCCAAGCCGATCCTCAACAAGTACGCCGGCAAGACCTACGACGCGACCGGCCTGCCCAGCCCCTTCAAGTCGCCCCTGTTCCAGGAGCGGTCGCGGGCCGTCGTCGGCGACGACCGGACCCACGCGCAGATCTTCCCGCTCCAGGTCGGCTTCAAGAAGCACGGCGAGGCCGGCGTCGAGATCAGCGACTGGTGGCCGCACCTGGCGACGTGCGTCGACGACATCGCCTTCGTCCGCTCGATGTACACGACCGACAACGACCACGCGGCCGAGTTCCAGATGCACCACGGCCGGCACAAGCTCGACGAGCGGCAGCCGGTCATCGGCTCGTGGATCCACTACGGGCTGGGGACCTTGAACGAGAACCTGCCGCAGTTCGTCTTCCTCGGCCAGTACAAGGACCCTCGCGTCCGCGAAAACTTCGCGGCCGATTACCTCGGCCCGCAATACGCCGGCGTGGAGCTGTCGCTCGACCCGACGAATCCCCTGCCGTTCGGCACGCGGTCGAAAGAAGTGCTGGCCGAAGAACAGGCGAACGAATTCGCCTTCATCCGCGACCTGAACGGGCTCTCCGCCGTCGAGTATCCCGAGGACGACCAGCTCCGGGCGCGGATCAAGGCGTACGAGCTGGCCTTCCGGATGCAGCAGTCGGTCCCGGAGGTCGTGGACCTGGCGAGCGAGTCGCACGGAGACGCAGAGCGCTCTACGGGATCGACCAGGAGACGACGGCGATCTACGGCCGCCGCCTGCTCGCCGCCCGCCGCCTGGTCGAGCGTGGGGTCCGGTTCGTCCTGGTCTATCTCAGCGATTACGGCGAGTGGGATTCGCACACCCAGCTCAGGAACCTGCACGCCAGGTCCAGTGCGCGGGTCGACCGGCCGATCGCCGGTCTGCTCAAGGACCTGAAGCGCCGGGGACTGACCGACGACGTTTCGGTCGTCTGCTGCACCGAGTTCGGCCGCACCCCGGGCCTGGAGGTCCGCAACGGCATGAGCGCCATGGCCACCGGCCGCGACCACCATCCGCACGCCTTCACGATCTGGTTCGCAGGCGCGGGGATCAAGGGGGGAACGGTCCACGGGGCGACCGACGAGCTGGGCTTCCACGCCGTCGAACATCCCCATTACGTCACCGACGTTCACGCCACGGTGCTTCACCTGCTGGGGCTCGACCCCCGCCGGCTCGACGTCCCCGGACGGAAGCGACTGGAGATCGATCACGGCCGGCCGATCCGCGAGATCCTGGCCTGAGCCAAGAAGATGCTTGCCCGGAAGGGTTGGACTTCCAGCGCACCTCACGATGCCATGGCTGGCGCAGGCCGAGTCAGTATCTAGCCGAAGTGTTTCCTCAACAGCTCGAGGCTCCTCGGGACGCCGGTCGCGGCGTCCTCGTTGCCCTCGAATTCGAGTGAGATCCAGCCGCGATAGTGATGCTTGCGCAGGATCTCGGCGATCCGGGCATAATCCAGGTCCAGTGAATACCACCGGCCGCCGCCGAAATAGGTCTTGGCTTGCACCAGCGCGATGGGCACTGTGCTGGCGGCCATCTGCTCCATCTGCCGGTACGAGTCCTCGAGGAAGTTGCCGGTGTCGAGCGTCATCTGGAGCCAGGGCGACTTGATCGTCTCGACGATCTTCAAGCACCCCCGCGGCCGTCCGGCCAAGGCCCCAGTGGTTCTCCAGCCCGAGCACCACGCCGCATTCCTCGGCCGTCGGTATGAGCTGCTCCATGGCGGCGATCACCCAACTTGAATGCCTCCTCTCGGTGTGTGCCCGGCAGCGCGGGCTCGATCCCCTTGCGAGCCATCAGCTCGTCGAACGACTCGATGGTCCCCCATCTGCCCGTGTTGATCCGCATCGTCGGGATGCCGAGGCGGGCGGCGACGTCGATCTGGTGGAGCGTCTTCTGGACGTTGTGCTGCCGCACCTCGGCGTCGGGGCTGACGAACCCCTGGTGGGTCGAGAACCCCATCAAGGCCAGGCCCGAGCGAGTGTGCATGCCGCTTGATCCTGTTGAGTGCGGCAGTTGACTCGTCCTCCATCTGGATGTGGAGGATCTCGACGCCGTCAAAACCCATCGCCGCCGCCTTGTCGATGCAGGTCCCGATGTCCGAGCCGCTTGCCGCGGAACTGCCAGAACGAATAGGTCGAGACGCCGATCGGGTTACGCTTTCGCACGGCCGCCCGGCCATCTGGCTGGCCCCGGACCATACCGCCGGCGAGTGCAACAGGTACGCTACCCGCGGCTGCGATGAGGAAGTCTCTACGACTCGGTCCCATTGTTCAACCCTCCTGACACAGGTGCCTGGCAATGTCTGCAGAATAACGCGACGCACGCTTCAATGCAGCTTGTCGGAATTCCGGATCGGTGGCCAGGCCTTGGCTCGGGATTAGAGGCTCCTCGGCGGAAAGAGGTTGTCCCACGGCCGCCGTCCGGGTATTGATGATCCGCTGGCGAAAACAAAACGCGACCGCGAACTATCCGGTTTCGACTCCGAGGGGCAACATGTGTCAGGCGAATTCCCACCACCATCACGAAGATCACGTCCCACCATCATCGCTGGCCGGATGGATCACACAGTTCACGCTCGCCACCAGGCCCTCGAACCTTCGCTGCCCACGCGTCGCCAGGTCCTCAGACAATTGAAGACCGCCGGGCTTGCCGCGGCCGCGAGCGGCTTGCGGTGGGGATCGCCTGTCCGTGCACTCGCAGCCAACGAAGAGCCGCCCGCAGCCGGCCCCGCGCCGGCCAGGCTCTTCGATTTCAAGAAGGTCGCTGACGGTATCTACGGCGCGATCGCGAAACGCACGGCCATGTTGAACTGCAATGCGGCGGTCGTCGTCAATCGCGACCACGTCCTGGTCGTGGACACCCATTCGAAGCCCTCGGCCGCGAAGGCCCTGATCCGGCAGATTCGCGACGAGATCACCGAACCTCCCCGTAAGGTACGTCGTCGACAGCCACCTCCACGGCGATCACGCGATGGGAAACGAAGCCTACCCCGCGGTCTTCGGCACCAATGTCGAAGTCATCTCCTCGGTGAAGACTCGCGAGTGGCTGGAGAAGCTTGGTGTGTCGCGGTTGAAGGAATCGCTCGATAGTCTGCCAAGAGAGATCGCGGACCTCCGCGCCAGGCTGCGAGGCCAGCCACGACGAGTCTGCATGCGCTGCCCTCAAGGAACATCTCGAGGGGCTCGCCGAGTATCAAAAGGAAATGACGCCCCCGCGCGTGACTCTTCCCACGATGACCTTCGACCGTCGGCTCGTCATCCACCGCGGCGGCCGGGAAATCCATCTCCTCTTTCTCGGCCGGGCCCATACAGCGGGTGACGTCGTTGCCTTCATTCCCTCGGAGCGAGTGATCGCGACTGGCGACCTGATGCACGGCCTGTTGCCATACATGGGGGATGGCTTCCCCGATGAGTGGCCTGCCACTTTGCGGGCACTCGAAGCCCTGGAGTTCGACCGCGTTATCCCGGGACACGGCTCAATCCAGGAAGGCAAGTCCGTGCTGGCCCAGTTCCGCGGATACATCGAGGAGATCACCGAGAAGGTGGCGCGGGGCGTCGAGCGCGGCCAGACGCTTGACGAGCTCAAGAAGACCATCACCCCCCCTGCCCTCTCTTCGCTCCAGGCTGGCGACACTCGTCGCCGCGTCGAGCGCGAGCTGGGGCGCTCTTCCCTCCCCTCGAAAAACCCGCCGCCATGCTCGACGGCAGTGTTACGAGCAATGTCCAGGAAGTCTTCACTTATTTCACGGAACGCAAGGGAAAGCGCGAGATGCCGCTGCACTGATGGTCCTGGCTGCCGGCAGCGATGTCAAGTTCATCAGGTTGCTCCGGTAAGGATCCCCCCGTGCCCCGGGCCTCGCGGAATCACGGGCCAGATGTCCGTCACGACACCTCTCTCCACGACATGATACGCGTCGTACAGGTTGACCGTCGTCGGGGCATATCCCGGTACCATCTCCACGGTCCCGCCGAGCTCAAGCTGGCAGCGTTCGTTGACATCGAAGAGAGCGTGCTCCTCGGCGAAGAAGCGGGCCTGGTAGAAGGGATATGGGAGCATGGTCGGAAGGACATAGTCGATGCCAATCGACTTGCGGCCGGAGTCGAGCACTTTCGTCTGACCATGCTCGGCTACGACCGTAGCAAGCACCGTCAGCGCGTTTGAGAACGAGGGCACGAGGTTGCCGTGGAACATGTCCATGAAGACATACGAACCGGCTTGAATCTCGGTGACGCGCGGATCAGCACCGGTGATATCGTACGTCCCGGTTCCGCCCATGGAAACGACTTCGCTGGGGAAGCCCGCCCGGCCCAGACTTTCCACTACAGCGCCCAGTTTGTCAACGGCCTCTCGGGCCTTGACGGTCCGCGTGTTCCGGTCTAGTTCCTGCATGCAATGGCCCTCGTAACCCTGCACGCCACGAAATCGGAGGCCCCGGAGTTGTGTCAGGTGGTGCGCCAGTGTCACGGCCTCACCCGCGGAGCGCACGCCGCCTCGGGCCATTCCTACGTCCACTTCGATCAGAACCTCAAGCCGTCTCCCAGCGGCGTCAACCGCGCGATCGAGCTCGTCGCAGTTGCGTGGATCATCGACCGCAACGGTCAAGCGTCCGTACCGGCTGGCCAAGGCCAACGCCTTGATCTTGTCGCTGCCGCCAACCTGGTTGGCAATCAAGACGTCTTCGATGCCTGCTCGACTCATGACGATCGCCTCCCAAACCGTGGCGGTGCAGACGCCGATGGCGCCGGCCTCGACCTGCATCCGGGAGAGCTCGGCACATTTGTGAACCTTGATGTGAGGGCGGAGTCTCGCAGGAAGCGTCTTCATCTTCTCGGCCATGACTCCGAGGTTGCGCCGGGCCAGATCCAGATCCAGGATCAAGGCCGGCGTTGCAAGATTGCCTCGGGGCCGCCCGAGGCTGGATGAATACGCCTTCTTGACAAGCTCGTGCCACTTTCTCGCATCATCACCACCGTCTCCCTGCAGACCCGTCCGATCGTTCGGTTCCCGAAGCATGCCTCTCCTGCGAGCCGTCGAGAACGCGGGTTTTATGGTGATCGTCTAGCTTACAATGACCCGCCACGACGGTCGAGCTTTGGACACCACGTCTCACTCCACTCTGTTCCAGTGGTTGTCAATCCTCCGTTATCATGCGGAGGTCAATACCGATCACGGCGGCATTGACCGTCGAGATGATTCCTTTCGCGGAGTGCAGTCATGGAGACGCGAGATATTTCGCACGCTGAATGGACTGTTGCTGATTACCTCCTGGCTCGGTTGAAGGCCTTCGGCATCGACGATCTCTTCGGCGTCCCCGGTGACTTCAACCTGGGATTCCTGAACCGCGTCCTTGACTCCGAGGTCCGTTATGTCGGCACCTGCAACGAATTGAACGCGGCCTATGCGGCCGATGGCTACGCGCGGCTTCGGGGCATGGGGGCATTTGTGACCACCTATGCGGTCGGCGAGCTGAGCGCCTTCAACGGCGTGGCCGGGGCGTTTGCCGAGCGGGTGCCGGTGGTCGCCATCACCGGTGCGCCGGCCACGGTGCATTTCCAGATCGCGTGCACTCCTGCACCACACGCTCGGCGACTACCAGATCCCATTCAAAATGTTCGGCCACATCACCGCCGCATCGATGATGCTCAGCGACGGCGAATCGGCCCCCGCGGAGATCGACCGCGTGCTGGCCGCCTGCCTTGAGCACCAACAGCCCGTTTACATTTGCCTGCCGGCCGATGTCGTGCAAATGCCAGTGCGCCGCGCCCGGGCCGTTCCGCGTCCCACAGCCGCCCTTGAGCGACCCGGAGACGCTGCGCGAGGCACTCGACGAGGCAGCGGCCATGATGGAAGAGGCGGAGCGCCGGTGGTCATCGGCGACGTGGAGCTGATCCGTTCGGTCTCGCCAGACGGAGTTCGCCGAGTTTCCTCGAGCAAGACCGGGCTACCCTATGCCACGATGATGCTGGGCAAGACCGTGCTCGACGAGAGCCATCCCCAGTTCATCGGCCTTTACCAGGGGGACCGCAGCCGCGACTACGTCCGCAGCCGCATCGAATCGGCCGACTGCGTTCTGGAGTTCGGGGCACTCGCCGACCGATTTCAACACCGGCGGGTTCACGGTCCAGCTCGCCGAGGAACGGACGATCAGCGCCAATTGCCGGTCGGTCAAGATCAAGCGCCACATCTACCCCGCCGTTGCCCTCGACGAGTTCGTCCTGGGGCTTGCCGAGCGGATCAGCCCGCGGGATCCTGCTTCGCTGGATATCAAGAGGGCGACCGACGGGTGCACCCACCGGCGGACGGCCGCCTTCGAGCCCGACCGGACCGCCGGCTGACGATCCGCCGCTTCTTCGACCGGGTCAGCCATTTCCTGCCGCGCGCGCTCGGTGGTGATCGCCGAGACCGGTGTCGCCCTCTTCAGTGCGGCGGAGACCCTCATGCCGGAGGGGGCGAAGTTCATCGGACAGACGTTCTACGGCTCGATCGGCTACACCGTCGGAGCGACGCTGGGCGCCTGCCTTGCCGCGCCCGACCGGCGCGTCGTGCTGTTCGTTGGCGATGGCTCATTCCAGGTGACCTGCCAGGACCTCTCGACCATGATCCGGCACGGCCAAAAGCCGGTCATCTTCCTGCTCAATAACGACGGCTACACGATCGAGCGGGTGATCTGCGATCGACCTATAACGACATCCAGCCCTGGAAATATCATCGGCTGCCTTGAGGTTTTCGGCGACGGCCTGGCGTTTGATGTGCACACCGAGGGGCAGCTCGAAGACGCACTGGCCCACGCTGCCAGTTCGGATCAACTGGTCTTCATCGAGATCCACACCGATCGGCTCGACTGTTCCGAGTCGCTGAAAAAGGCCGGTGAGACGATGGCGCGAACGAACAAGATCGAATAACGCGATTGGGGATCTTCCACTGATCAGGTGCGACTCTCGTGGTCGGCTGACCACTCAGCGACTGACAATGGGCCGAACTGGTCGGATTTGAGATCCGGCAGCATGGTGCCGTGCTCAAGGTAATTGATGTGCAGCTCGAAGCAACGCCGCAGGTCGTGGCGGATGTGCCCCATTGGGGCTGCCTTCGAGGTACTTGTGCAAGTAGTCGCGAAAGGCGGGGTGAGCGCATCGGTCGATGACTCTGCGGGCGCGGTCGGCCGGGCAGAGGCCGCGGAGGTCGGCAAGACCTTGTTCGGTGGCGATCACCTGCACCGTGTGCTCGCTATGGTCCACGTGTGAACACATCGGCACGACAGTCGAGATCTTGCCCCCCTTGGCAAACGAAGGGCAAATAAAAATTGAGAGAAAGGCGTTGCGCTCGAAGTCGCCGCTGCCGCCCAGGCCGTTCATGACCTGGGTACCGAAGAAATGGGTCGAATTGGCATGACCGTAGATATCAACCTCGATGGCCGTGTTAGTGGCGATCACACCCAGGCGACGGGCCAGGCCGGGGTTGTTGGAAATCTCCTGCGGTCGGAGCACGATCTTATCGGCGAACGCGTCGAAGTTGTTGTAAAGGAAGCTTCGTCTTGTCGTCGGTAAGCGTTAGGGAGCATGTGCTCGCCCCAGTGACCGAGCCGGCGGCGATCAGGTCGAGCAGCGAGTTTTGAAGGACCTCGGTGAACACCTTGAACTTGGGCAGCCCTTCCTCGGCAGCCAGAGCGGCGACGACGGCGTTGCATACGTTGCCGACACCGCTCTGCAACGGGAGGAACCCTCGGGGGATACGCCCGGCGGCAATCTCGTCGAGCAGGAATCGGGAGACATGGGAGGCGATGGCGCGGCTCACGTCATCGATCGGCGCGAACGTCCGGCCGCCATCGGGCTCGTCACTGTGAACGATGCCGACCACCTTCGCCGGGTCAACCCGAGCGTAAGGCTTGCCGATCTTGTCCAGCGGGTCCTGGATCGGGATGGGCTGGCGGTGCGGCGGCAGCGGGAGCACCAGGATGTCGGCCATCTCCCGGAGCCGCGGCGAGTGTCGAGCATTGAGCTCGATGATGACCTTATCGGCGAACTGAAGAAAGGTCGGTGCGTTGCCGATGCCGGTGGTGAGGTAGACCTTGCCCTCGGGCGTGATCTCGGTGGCCTCAATAATCGCGTAGTCGATCCGACCCAGAAACCCCTGAAGGACCACCTGCGAGACGTGCGAGAGGTGCATGTTGACGAAGTCAAGTTTGCCGGCATTGGCCAGTTGCCGCAAGGGTGGCGACGTCATGTAGGGTGCCCGCCAGCTCACGGCCTCGGCCTTGCCGAGCTCGTCGTCGCAGGCCGTGCCGGTCGAGGCCCCGCTGAGCAAGCGAATCTGGAACGGCGTACCGGCCTGATGCAGCTCTCTGGCCCGGCTGGCAAGGGCGCGGGGCACCACCTTGGGCGCTCCGGCAGGCGTGAAGCCGCTCACACCCACCATCGCCCCGGGCGGGATCAAAGCCGCGGCCTCCTCGGCCGTCAGAGTCGGATAGGGTTTTCTCATTGTGACTGTGGTTTGTAACCGTCCCCCGGGGATATCTCCCCATCGACAACCGGCCCTGCTACAGGCGGCTCGGCGGTCCGTGGTCCCATCCGACTTCGGCTGGAGATACTACACGGAAGTCGGATCATATGATACCCCAGCTTGATCCAGCGCACCTTGCGTCGATCCTTCGTGCATCCAGCGTCACGCGAGCCAGATCGCCACTGAATGGGAAATCGAGCGAATTCGCACTATTTGTAAAGATACGAGCGCTTTTGTCAGTCGCAGAGCGGTTAACGAAAGAGAACGGAGTCGCAAAAGGTTACTTAAGAAGGTCTTTATCTGTCACCGGGCAGATGGCGCCGGCTGCGGGCGATCTCGGATTAGTCAAATTGACACCAAAAGAGATCAAGCGGAAAAAAGGTCTGCACTTGCAGATTTTGCTTGCTCCACAGTGTCGGACCGGTGGAGAATGAAAGAGTCTTAACTCATCACTGGACCTCTGGAGGTAGGCGATGTTTGACATGATCCTGGACAACTACCGCAAGGCCACTGAGTCAACGATGAAGCTCCAGCAGGAGATGCTGCGGAACTGGACGACCCAATGGCCTCAGATGTTTGGACTGCCGAACGCGGGCATGCCATTTCCGGGCATGACGATGCCTGGCGGCGAGTGGCTCGAGAAGTTCGGCGCAGCCCAGAAGAAATGGGGTGAGACGGTGATCGAGATGCTGAACAAGCATCGCGAGACGCTCGATGCCCAGTACAAGGCGGGAATTCGCACCATTGAAGACGCCTTCAAAGTGGGCGAAGCCAAAGACCCGCAGCAGTTTCGCCGGTTGACCGAGGAGCTGTGGAAGCAGAGCTTCGAGTGTTTGAATACCGTGGTCGAGTCGCAGATGCGCGACGTCCAGGCCGCGATGCAGAAGTGCTACGAAGTGGCCTCCAAGAGCGCGGCCGGCATGAAGAACTGATTCGCGCAGATCGCGAAAGTTTCCAGACGAACGGCCTGGAAGGAGCCGCCGGGCCGTCGGCGATGCCCAGAAGGGGCTTATACATCCTTCGAAAGCTTCCACCAGGTGGAGGACGAGGACGATGGCAAGTGAAGCGATGATTGTGACCGGCGTGAGAACTCCGATGGGCGCCTTCATGGGGGCTTTGGCGGGGGTTCCCGCACCTCAGCTCGGGGCCACGTGCATCAAGGCGCTCGTCGAGCGCACGGGGGTGCCACCCGATCGGGTTGATGAACTGATCATGGGAACGTGCATTGCCGCCGGCCAGGGAATGAACCCAGCCCGCCAGGCGGCGATCTTCGGCGGATTGCCTCCGGCCGTTCACGCGCTCACGGTCAACGAGGCCTGTGCCTCGGGCATGAGGGCCGTGATGCTGGCCGACCAGATGATTCGCGTGGGCGACGCGGCGGTGGCCATCGCCGGAGGCATGGAGAGCATGAGCAGGCCCCCTTACCTGCTGCTCAAGGCCCGCGAGGGCTACCGGCTGGGCAACAGCGAAGTGATGGACGCGCTCGATGTACGACGGTCTGACCGACGCGTACAGCAACAAGGCGATGGGTTGCTTCGCCGATCAGTGCGCCAGCAAGTTCGGCTTCACCCGCCAGCAACAGGACGATTTCGCCGTCGAGAGCCACGCCCGGGCCCGCAAGGCCGTCGCCGACAAGGTCTTCGTCGACGAGATTGCGCCGGTCTCCATCACGGTAAGGGGCAAGACCACGACCGTCAGCGAGGATGAGGGCCTTAACAAGTTTGACGAGGCCGAAGATGCGCGGGCTGCGCGCGGCCTTCAACGCCGATGGCACCGTGACCGCGGGCAATGCCTCCAGCATCAACGACGGCGCCGCCGCGCTGCTGCTGGCCTCACGAGAGAAATGCCAGTCGCTGGGCCTCAAGCCGCGAGCGCGAATCGTCGGTGCCGCCATTCACAGCCAGGAGCCGGAGTGGTTCACCACCGCGCCGATCGGCGCCATCAGGAAACTGCTCGACAAGGTGGGCTGGGACATCGCGACGGTCGACCTGTTCGAGGTCAACGAGGCATTCGCCACGGTCGCCCTGGTCGTGGGCAAGGAACTGGGCTTGCCACCCGAGAAGACGAACATTTACGGCGGTGCGGTGCCACTTGGCCATCCCATCGGCTGCAGCGGCGCCCGACTGCTGGTCACGCTCCTGACCGGTCTGAAGCGAACCGGCGGTCGGCGTGGCGTCGCCGCCCTCTGCGTCGGAGGCGGCGAAGGAATCGCGATGGCCGTCGAGACCGTCGGCTGAACCGGCCGTTCTCCCAGGAGAGAACCAGATGTCATCAAGAAATAACAACTCCAATCCGAACCCCAGCGCGGCGGCCGACCCGGCCGCCGCGATGTCCTCGTTCTGGGCGCAGTGGCTGGAGCAGTCCAGCCAGGGGACCCAGGCCCTCATGGAGGCCATGCAGACCTCCTTCGACCCCCAGCAGATCCAGCGCCGCTGGCTGGACGTGATGTCGCGCAGTTTCGACGACTTCATGCGGTCACCGGCGTTCCTGGAACTCATGAAGAATAATCTCAAGACAGTGACCGACCTCAAGGGCATGCAGGATCAGATGATCCAGGACACTGCCCGCCATTTCGGCATCCCCCTGGTCGGCGACATCGCCGGCCTGTTCGAGCGATTGCAAAGCACCGAGAACACCATCCTGAACCGCCTGCAAGCCATCGAAGACCGGCTCAAGGCGATCGAGCAAAAAGACTGAGTGCAACGGATCATTCGGTCTCCCCTGTTTCCGCTGGGAGTGAAGCACATGGCAACCGGGACTGCTACGCACGCAGACCCCGAAGTGTCCGACCTTGATCAGGTTCCCGATTTCAGCCTGCTGGGCAAGAAGGCGTTCGTCACCGGAAGTTCGCGGGGTATTGGCCGCGCCGTGGCCATGGCCCTCGCCCACGCCGGGGCCGATGTGGCCATCAGTTGCAACACGGGCGGCTCGGCCGCCGACGAAGTTTGCCACGCCATTCGCGACCTCGGTCGCAAGGCCAGTTACTACGCTCACAATGTGGCTCTGGAGTCTGAGATCGAGTCGATGTGCAACGAGGTCAAGCGCGACTTCGGCACCATCGACATCCTGGTCAACAACGCGGCCATCAACCGCGACCGCAGCTTCAAGAAGCTGACCAAGGATGCCTGGGATGAGGTCATCACCACGGATCTGACCAGCGTCTTCCTGGTCACCAAGCATTTTATCGACGAGATGGCCGACCGGGGCTGGGGCCGGATCATCAACATGTCGAGCATGTCGGGTGAGATCGGCAACTTCGGGCAAGCCAACTACGCGGCCGCCAAGGCGGGGATGATCGGCCTGACGAAGACACTCGCTCGCGAGTACGCCCGCAAGGGAGTGACCGTCAACGCCGTGGCGCCCGGCTTCACCAAGACGAGAATGACCGAAGGCATTCCTGACAAGGCCATGGAACAGGTCCTGGCGGCGACCCCGCTGGGACGCATGGGCGACCCTGTCGAGATTGCCGCCGGCGTCGTCTACCTGGCGTCGCCGTCGGCGGGTTTCGTCACCGGCGTCGTACTCGATATCAACGGGGGATTCGCGATGTAAACCGGGCGCGGACCCAGGCGGGAGATGGAGTACTCGACGACAGAGTCCGTTTCACCTACGGCCGTCGAGTGTAGGAGCTCTCGTCTCTCGCCGCATCTCTCATGCGGCCGTCGTCAAAACCAGTCCTGTTCAAGATCGAGAGCAGGCCTGGAAAAAAGCCCGCGACACCGACATTACGGGAAAGGCGATACACCATGGCCAATTCGATCGAAGAAGTCGCTCTCGACCTCAAGAAACAGTGGTTCAACCAGGCGCTGACCCAGCAGCGATCCGCCTACGAAATGACGCTCAAGATGTGGAGCCAGCTCATCGCCGTGCCACGGGTGATCGACCGGGCCCGCGATGTCAAGGTCGCCACCACCCCCTCGGAGATCGTCTACGAGGAAGATACGCTCCGCTTGCTGCGTTACCGCCGCGAGACCCCTGCGCTGTTCGCCGAGCCGATCATGATCTGCTACGCACTGGTCAACCGCCCTTACGTCGTTGACCTGCAATCCGACCGCAGCGTGGTCAAGCAGTTACTCGCCAGGGGTCATGAGGTCTACCTCATTGACTGGGGCGTCCCTTCCGCCGCCGACCGCAGCATGAGACTGAAGGATTACATCGACGGTCTGATGAAGAACTGCGTGAACGTCGTGCTCCAGCGGCACAAGACGCCCAGCCTCCACCTGGTCGGCTATTGCATGGGCGGAACGATGTCAACGATCTTCACGGCCCTCCATCCCGAGCTGGTCAAGACGCTCACCATCATGGCGGCTCCCATCGACTTCGGCGTCGGCGCGGATCAGTCGCTTGTGACCTACTGGTCCAACCCCGATTACTTCGACATCGATGCGCTCGTCGACGCCTTCGGCAACGTGCCGGCCACTTTTCTGCAGGCCAGCTTCCAGATGATGAAGCCGGTGCAGAATTACTACGGCAAGTACGTCACCTTCTTCGACAAGATGGACGACGACAAGTTCCTTGAGAGCTACTTCGCGATGGAGAAGTGGACCAACGACAACATCCCGGTTTCCGGCGAGACGTTTCGCGAGTTCGTCAAGAAGCTCTACCAGCGTAATGAGCTGGTCAAGGGTGAGTTCAAGCTCGGAGACGAGCCCGTTGACCTCCGCAAGATCACTTGCCCGCTTCAGATCCTGATGGCCAGCGCCGATCACCTGGTGCCACCCTGCCAGAGTGAGGGCCTCAAGGATCTCGTCGGCTCGAAAAAGAAAGACATCAAGTGCAGGACGCTCGACGCCGGCCACATCGGCCTGTCGGTCAGCTCCAAGGCGCACAAGACGTTCTGGCCCGAGGTGACGCAGTGGCTTGCCGATTACTCGAGGCAAGCCCAGCTCCTGACAAACCGTCGAGTGCTACACGATCACTTGGTCAGGACGAAGCACCCGCCGAGCCGATTCACGGCTTCGCGGGTGCTTCGTCCACCCCTTCCCAGCTCCCCGTCTCCAGGTACTCATTGATCGACGCCGCAGCTTTGCGGCCGGCGGCCATGGCCAGGATCACGGTGGCCGCGCCGGTGACGATGTCGCCGCCGGCGAAGACGCCCTTCTTCGATGTTCGCAAGGGTTTCCGGATCGGCGGCGATGTAACCCTTGCGCGTGGTCTTGAGGTCGGGGGTGGTTGATTGGACCAGGGGGTTGGCCTGGGTGCCCAGGGCGATCACCGCCATCTGGATCGGGAACTCGAATTCCGAGCCCGGGACGGGAACGGGCGATCGGCGGCCGGATGCGTCGGGCTCGCCAAGCTCCATCCTGATGCACCGAACCGACTGGAGAAAGCCGCTCTTGTCGCCCAGAAACGCGACGGGGTTGGTCAGACAGAGGAACTGGATCCCCTCCTGCTTGGCGTGCCTGGCTTCCTCGTGCCGGGCGGGCATTTCGGTCTCGGACCGGCGGTAGATCAGGTACGACGTTCTTGGCCCCCAGCCGGCAGGCGGTCCGGACAGCGTCCATGGCCGTGTTGCCGCCGCCCACCACAGCGATTTCTTGACCCCGGCAGTCGAACACGGGTTCGTCGTGGCTGGGGAAATCGTTGGCGCGCATCAGGTTCACGCGGGTGAGAAACTCGTTGGCCGAATAGACCCCGTTCAGGTGCTCGCCGGGTATGCCCATGAACTTGGGCAGGCCCGCGCCCGTGGCCACGAGCACGGCGTCATATCCTTCCTCGTTCATCAGCTCGTCGATTGTGACCGTCTTACCGATCACGACATTGGTCTGGAAATCGACGCCCATGGCCCGCATGACGTCGACCTCGTGGCGGACGATGCTCTTGGGGAGGCGGAATTCCGGGAATGCCGTAGACGAGCACGCCGCCGATCTCGTGCAGGGCTTCGAAGACGGTGACGACATGACCAGCCCGGATCAGGTCGCCCGCGGCGCTCAGGCCCGCGGGGCCGCTGCCGACGATGGCCACCTTCTTGCCCGTTGGCGGGGCCTTCTCGGGCAGGCCGAACTGGCCGCTCTCGCGCTCGTAGTCGGCCACGAAGCGTTCGAGGTAGCCGATGCCGAGGGGCTCGAACTTGTTGCCCAGGATGCAGCATCCCTCGCACTGGGTCTCCTGAGGGCAGACCCTGCCGGTGATCGCGGGCAGCACGTTGTCCTCGCGGATCTTGGCCGCGGCGCCCAGGTAATCACCGGCTGTAATCAGCTCGACGAAATCCTTGACCTTGACTCCGACCGGGCAGCCCGCCATGCACTTGGGCGAGGTGCACTGGAGACAGCGCACTGCCTCGGTGGCGGCCCCCACGACCGTCAAGCCAAGGTTCACTTCCTCGAAGTTGGTTCTCCGCCGGTCGGCCTCTTGCTCGGGCATCGGCTGGCGGGGGATCTTGACCCGCTGCTTGTTGGTCAGGTGCTGGGATTCGGGCGGGAGATTCGGATTCATGAAAGTGGAGCCTCGCGAGAACGGACCTCGGGGTGTTGCTGTTCCAGCCGGCACGACTCGTGAACGCGCTCGAGATCGTGCTGCGGATTCTCCTGAAACCGCTTGAGCGCCTCGGACTCGGCCTTGGAATACATCCGGCCGCGCTGGGCGAGGAGATCGAAATCCACTTCGTGGGCGTCGAATTCGGGGCCGTCGACGCAGGCGAAGCGGGCACCCGCGGTGGTAAGCACGCGGCAGCCGCCGCACATCCCGGTGCCGTCGACCATGACAGAATTCAAGCTCACCACGGTCTTGATCGCCGTGCGGACGAGTGACCTCGGCAACCCCCTGCATCATCCGCACCGGCCCGATCGCCAGCACGAAATCGATCGTCCGCCCTTCTTCGATCAAGGCCCGAAGCTGATCGGTGACGAAGCCCCTTGCGGCCGTAGCTGCCGTCGTCGGTGGTGATCAAGAGCTCGTCGCTGATCGCCTTGATCTCCGACTCGAGAATCACAAGTTCCCGGTTCCTGGCCCCGATGATCGAGATCACGTGGTTGCCCGCCTGCTTCATGGCCTTGGCGGTCGGGTAGGCGATCGCCGCCCCCACGCCGCCGCCGATCACGACGACCGTACCGTATCGCTCGACGTCCGATGGCTTGCCTAGCGGCCCCACGAGGTCAAGAATCGAGTCCCCGGCCTCCATCATGTTCAGAAGCTTGGTCGTCTTGCCGATCCCCTGGACGATGATGGTGATGGTGCCTCGATCGGGATCCGAGTCGGCGATCGTGAGCGGAATCCTCTCACCATGAGAGTGCAGTCGCAAGATGATGAACTGGCCGGCCTGCCGCTTCCTGGCGATGCGGGGGGCCTCGATCGTGAACCGCTTGACTTCGGGGGCCAGAAACTCGGCCTCGAGAATCGGAGCCATGGGGGCGAGCCTCGAAAAAGCGCGGCGGGCCACCCGCCGCGTGGTGATCATCGTCTGTTACGCCTTGCTGTGATGTTTGCCCTCGCCGCTCCCGGCGCCGGTATCGCCGCGAGCGAGATTGGCGCCGCCGCCGTCCCGGTCCGATAAGCCCCAGATCGCATTGCCGATGAACGACGTGAGCGACTTGATATAGTTGGCCCGCTCGAAGGCGGCCGGGTCCGGGTTGTTGGCCTGGCTCAAGCTCCCTTTCATCTGCTCGACGGAGCGGTACTCTCTCTCCTCCAGCCAGCAGCGGACGCCGTCGAGCAGAACACCGAGGTGGCCTGGGCCGTGGCGGATCAGGGCCGAGGCGAGCATCGTCACGTCGGCGCCGGCCAGAAGCATCTTGAGGACGTCTTCGGCAGTATGCACCCCCGTGGTTGACGCCAGAGACTTGGTGGTCATGCCCCGGAGAATGGCAATCCAGCGCAGCGGCAGACGAAGCTCGTCGCTGGTGGAAAGCACGAGCCTCGGTGCCACCGTCATCGTCTCGAGGCTGATGTCCGGCTGGAGGAAACGGTTGAAAAGGACGAGGCCGTCAGCCCCGGCGGCGATCAACCGCCCGGCCATATTGGGCAAGCAACTGAAGAACGGCCCGATCTTCACGGCCAGCGGAATCGCGATCGATGCCCGGACGGCTTGCACCAGGTCGATGTAGCGGGCCTCGACGTCGGCCGCGGTCTGATCGGGGTCGGTGGCAACGTAGTAGATATTCAGCTCCAGAGCGTCGGCGCCGGCGTCCTGCATCATCTGGGCGTAACGGGTCCATCCTCCGCGCGTGGTGCCGTTCAGACTGGCGATGACCGGGATGGTCAGAGCACCCTTGGCCGCCTCGAGATGCCGCAGGTAAGCGTCTGACCCGGTGGGTCCGTCTTCGACTTCCGGGAAAGTAGGAGAGCGCTTCCCCGAAGCTGTTCGCGGGGTCCTCGTAGAAGCGGTAGGCCTCCATCTGGTCGTGCTCGATCTGCTCCTCGAATAGTGAAGGCAGGACCGCCGCGGCGGCTCCGGCCTCTTCCAGGAGGCAAAGCGTGTCGATCCGGCGCCGAGGGGCTCGCGGAGACCACCAGCGGGTTGCGCAGCTCCATGCCCAGGTAGCGGGTCCGCAGGTTGACGCTCATGGCTTCATCTCCTGGGTCTCCATCCGCTCGGGGACGGATCGCTCGACACCGGCCATCTGCTCGTAGAACCTGCAGCGCTCGTCAACGTCGCGCTGGGCCAGGGCCATCAGCCGCTCCGACTGCGCCGGGTTGGACCGGGCCAGCATGGCGTACCTCGCTTCCTTCATGGTGAACTCCTTGAGAGGCAGCGTCGGCTTGCGGCTGTCGAGGTGGAACGGATGCATGCCCTGACCGGCCAGGCGAGGGTCGTAGCGGTACAGGGGCCAGTAACCGCTCAGGGCGGCGTCCTTCTGATGGGACATGGCCGTGGACATCTCGCAGCCGTGGGCGATGCAGTGGCTGTAAGCCAGGATCAGCGACGGGCCGCGATACGACTCGGCCTCCTCGAATGCCTTCAGCGTTTGCAGCGGGTTGGCCCCCATCGCCACCTGGGCCACGTAGACGTTGCCGTAGTCGACGGCGATCATGCCCAGATCTTTCTTGCCAATGGCTTTGCCCTGAGCGGCAAACTTGGCCACGGCGCCGCGGGGGGTCGATTTGGAGGCCTGGCCGCCGGTGTTGGAGTAGACCTCGGTGTCGAGCACCAGGATGTTGACGTCGCGGCCCGAGGCCATGACGTGGTCGAGGCCGCCGAAGCCGATGTCGTAGGCCCAGCCGTCGCCGCCGACGATCCAGACGCTCCGGCGCACCAGGGCGTCGGCCACGGCCAGGAGCTGCTTGGCCTCGGGGGCGTCGATGTTGGCCAGTCGCTCCTTGAGCGCGGCCACCCGGCTCCGTTGCTGGCGGATCTGATCCTCGGTGTGCTGCGAGGCCGAAACGAGCCCTGTGACCAGCTCGTCGCCGAGCTGCCCGGCCAGCCGCCCGACCAACGATCTGGCGTACTCTCCCTGCTGATCGACGGCCAGCCGGAAGCCCAGGCCGAATTCGGCGTTATCCTCGAAGAGCGAGTTGGACCAGGCAGGGCCCCGGCCAGCTCCATCGACGGCCCAGGGAGTCGTCGGCAAGTTGCCCCCGTAGATTGACGTGCATCCGGTGGCGTTGGCGATCAGGGCCCGGTCGCCGAAGAGCTGGCTCATCAGCTTCAGGTACGGCGTCTCGCCGCAGCCCGAGCAGGCGCCGAGAACTCGAATAACGGCTGGAGCAACTGCGCGCCCTTGACGGTCTCGATCCTGGCCTTGGTGCGGTCGAGATCCGGAATCCGAACGAAGAAGTCCCAGTTGGCTCGCTCACGATCCAGGTGGTCAAGCTTGGGCCGCATGTTGATGGCCTTGTGCTTGGCCACCTCCTTGCTGACGGCCGGGCAAACGTCCACGCAGATGCCGCAGCCGGTGCAGTCATCGGGGGCGACTTGCACGGTCATGTGGTGCCCGGGCAGGTCCTTGCCGGTCCAGGGCCAGGACACAAAGAGCTCCGGCGCCGCTTGCAAGGCCGAGGCTTCATAGGCCTTGGTGCGGATGGTCGCGTGGGGGCAGACGAGTGCGCACAGGCCACATTGGATGCAGATTCCAGGGTCCCATATCGGGATCTCCTGGGCGATGCTCCGCTTTTCGTACTGCGTGGTGGCCGTCGGGAAAGTTCCGTCGACCGGCAGGGCGCTGACGGGAAGCAGGTCGCCCCGGCCCTCGATCAGCATCGAGGTGACTCGTTTCACAAAGTCGGGTGCGTCCTCGGGAAACGTCGGCCGCCAGCATCGCATCGCCCCGTTGCCGTCGGCGTGATCGGTCGGGACCGAGACTTCATGGAGGGCGCCAGCGCGCCGTTGACGGCCGCGAAATTGCGCCGCAAGACCGTATCGCCCCGCTTGCCATAGGTCTTGCGGATCGCGTCCTTGATCTTGGCGATCGCCTCGTCGCGAGGGAGGATGCCCGCCAGGGCGAAAAAGCAGGTCTGCATGACCGTGTTGATCCGGCCGCCAAGTTCCGCCTGCTGGGCTACCGCCAAGGCGTTGACAATGTAGAACTTCAACTTCTTGTCGATGATCTGCCGCCGCGCCTCCTGCGGCAGGTGGTCCCAGACCTCGTCGGGTCCGTAGGGGCAGTTGAGGATGAAGGTGGCGCCGGTCTCGGCCACATCCAGCACGTCGGTTCGTTCCAGGAACCCGAACTGGTGGCAGGCCACGAAGTTGGCCCGCTCGATCAGGTACGACGAGTTGATCGGCCTGGAGCCGAAGCGGAGGTGGGAGACGGTGGTTGACCCGGATTTCTTCGAGTCGTAAACGAAGTAGCCCTGGGCGTAGAGCGGGGTGCTCTCGCCGATGATCTTGACCGAATTCTTGTTGGCCCCCACCGTGCCGTCGCTGCCCAGGCCGTAGAAGACGGCCCGGACCACGTCGTCTCGCTCGGTCGAGAACGATGGGTCTGGCTTGAGGCTCAAACGGGTGACGTCGTCGGCGATCCCCACGGTGAATTCCCGCCTTGGTTTGGGCTCGGCAAGCTCGGCGAAGATCGCCGCGCCCATCGCCGGAGTGAACTCCTTGGAGCCCAGGCCATAGCGACCGCCGACGACCCGCGGAATGCCTCCATTGCCGTCATGGTGGGATGGCCAGGCCTCGGCCAGAGCGGCCACCACGTCGAGATAGAGGGGTTCGCCCAGCGCGCCCGGCTCCTTGGTCCGATCAAGGGCGGCGATCGTCCGGGTCGTCGGGGGCAAGACGGCGACGAACGCGTCGGCGTCGAAGGGCCGGTAGAGCCGGACCTTGACCAGGCCGACCTTCTCGCCCCGCTCCGTAAGGGCCTCGACGACCTCCTCCATCGCTCCCGCGCTCGAGCCCATGACAACCACGACACGCTCGGCGTCGGGGGCTCCGACGTAATCAAACAAGTGGTACTGCCGCCCGGCCAGGCCGGCGAACCGGTCCATCGTCCGCTGCACGGTCGCCGGCAAGTCGAGATAGAAGGAGTTGACCGCTTCGCGTGCCTGGAAGTAGACGTCCGGATTCTGCGCGGAGCCCCGCAACACCGGCCGATCGGGCGACAGTGCGCGATCACGATGCGCCCGCACCAGGTTTTCATCGATCATGGCGCGAATGTCTTGGGCCGTGACCTGTTCGATCTTGTTCACTTCGTGCGAGGTGCGGAAGCCGTCGAAGAAGTGCATGAACGGCACGCGTGACTCCAGCGTCGTGGCGTGGGCGATCAAAGCGAGGTCCTGAGCCTCCTGCACCGAGCCTGAAGACAGCATGGCCCACCCGGTCGAACGAGCCGCCATCACATCACTGTGGTCGCCGAAGATCGACAGCGCGTGCGTGGCGAGCGCACGCGCCGCGATATGAATGACGGCGGGAGTCAATTCACCGGCGATCTTGAACATGTTGGGCAGCATCAGCAGCAGGCCCTGCGACGAGGTGAACGTCGTGGCCAGAGCGCCGGCCTGCAGGGCGCCGTGCACAGCACCGGCCGCACCGCCCTCGCTCTGCATCTCGATCACATCAGGCACCGTGCCGAACATGTTCTCCCGGCCGGCGGCCGACCAGGCATCCGCCAATTCCCCCATCGGGGAGGCCGGAGTGATCGGGTAGATGGCGATCACCTCGCTCACCTGGTGTGCGACGAAAGCCGCGGCCTCGTTGCCTTCCACCGTCACGAAACGCCTCTCCACGTTCGACCTCCCCGTGTCGTGCCTGAAATGATTCTTCAGCGAAAATATCAAAATCCATGCAGAAACATAGAGCAGCGCCTGCTCGATCGTACTGGAAGTTCAGGCCGGCTTCGTCGCCAACTGCTCGTTCAAGGCGTGGAGCGAGCGTTCCAGGATCTCGGACGGTGAGCCTGCCGCGGATATCAAGAGCAGTCTGCCGTCCCGATTGTAGTAGTCGATCAGGGGCTTGGTGCTTTCCTCATAGGCCGCCATGCGGACCCGGATCGACTCAGGTTTGTCGTCCTCACGCTGCACCAGCGGAGAGCCGCAATGGTCGCAGACTGCCGTTGACTTTGGGCTTGCGCGAATCGACATGATAGACAGCCTTGCACTTGGTGCAGGTGCGGCGACCGCTCAGACGTTGCACAATCTGCTCCAGCGGTAGATCGTAGCACAGGACCGCATCAAGACTTACCCCTTGCGCCTTGAGCAAGGCATCGAGCTCCTCGAGCCTGAGCCACCGTTCGAGGAAAGCCGTCGAGCAGGAAGCCGCCCCGACAGCGCAGGCAGCCGACCCGTTCCTCAACCATGGAAACGACCACGCGATCGGGGACCAGTTCACCCCGCCGCATGGCGTCCAGAGCCGATTTTAGCGCCGGGCTAGGAGTCTCCGCGCACTGGGCCGATCGGAAGAGATCGCCCGTGGACAGGTGACATGTGCCCAGCGAATCGCAGAGCAGCTCCGCCTGCGTGCCCTTGCCGACACCAGGAGGACCGAGCAAAACCAGTCGAGAAGGCCGTTCACGAGGCGAGGGCAGGATCTGACACTGGGCATCACCGCCCTTGAACCACGAAGTTCGCTCTCCTTGCATCCTCAGTTTCCTCCGCTTGATCTGAGATTCGAGTCCTTGCGGCACGATACCGGGCATGAGGTGATCTTGCGCCACTCTATCTCTCCAGCACCGGTTTAGATAGACAGTTGAGTTCAGCCTCTTCCAGTGACATCAGAAAGTCTGCCAGATCGGCGATTGCCTGCTCCATCATCTCGCGACGCCGGCGGTTGCCGGTGCAATCCCAGGTTATGGACAGCAGGCCGGCAAGGCGGGCTACCCCCTCCGCGACCGAGGCGGCCTCGGTATGGAGCTGGGGGAAGTCGCGATGATGGATCTGATTGATAGGGACCGGGCTCGATGCGCACCCGCACTCCTTCACCATTACGGGGCTGGTTTCGGCTAACATGGCAAGAACCTTCGAGTCGTCAGTGCGGCGGCCATCACCGCTGGACAAACGGATGCGAGAAACTGGCATCCGCGGCGTCCGATCATCGGACCTGGGTCAGGCTAGGCGCAAAAAAATAGCCCCGGCGATGCGACGATTCGCACAGCGGAGCCACCCTAGCCAGTGCCGACTACCCTTCGTGAGCAGCGACAATCTGATATTATCGAGATGGCCGCGAAAGGTCAAGCATCGCCACGAGAATATCCTGCCGTTTCCGGCCTTGGCGATGCCTCGTCGACGGATGAATCCATTGCTTCTCTGCCCGGCCTCCCCGCAGTAAACGGTACGAAGAGGTACACATGAGTCGAGAGCGGCTCTACGATCGCTATCGGGAACTCCAGTCCTACGTGGGATGGACCGCTGAGGATGCCCAGCTTGTCGCGGCCATCGCCCCACGGCTCGAACCTCATCTGCCGCCGCTGATCGACGATTTCTACGCCGAGATCGATCGTCACGCCAACACGCGTCACGTCATCACAGGCGGCCAGAAGCAGATCGATCGCCTCAAACGCTCCCTGCTGCGGTGGATCCGTGAGCTGCTCTTCGGTCCGTACGACGAGGCGTACGTGGAGGGCCGCTGGCGAGTCGGCGTGCGGCACGTCGAGATCGGCCTCGACCAGGTCTATGCCAACGCCGCCCTGGCTCGATTGCGCACGGGTATGATCCAGGCGGTGCACGAGGAGTGTGCAGGTGAGGCGCACGAGCTCAGAGCGGCGGTCGGTGCGCTCAACAAGCTGCTCGACCTTGACCTGGCCATCATCGACGAGGCCTACCACGGGAGAATACGTGGCTCGTCTCGAGCAAGCCGAGGAGGGGCGCCTGGCCTTGATGAAAGTGCGCAGCGAGGCGACCTTTCGCCACCTGGTCGAGACAGCCGAGTGCATGATCGTCATCCTTCACTCCGACTTTTCCATCGACTACTTCAGTCCCTTCGCGGAGCGTCTGACGGGCTTTCCCGCCGAGAAGGTTCGCGGGTGTAACTTCCTGGCGGCTTTCCTGCTCGAGGAGGATCGACGGCCGGTCCGCGACAAGCTAGCCGCGAGTGCTCGAGGGCTGTCGCCGCTTCCGGCTTCGAGCACCAGGTCGTCTGCCGCGACGGGTCGCTGCGCTCGATGTCCTGGAGCGTCCGGCTCCTGAACGACTTCGAAGGGTCCCCTGCCCTGCTCCTGGTCGGGCACGACATCACTCATGTGAAGGAAGCTCAGGAGCGGGCACTCCATGCGGAGCGCCTGGCAGTGATTGGTCAGATGGTTGCCGGCCTGGCGCATGAGAGCCGGAACGCCCTGCAGCGCAGCCAGGCTTGCCTGGAAATGCTCGCCTTGACCGTCAACGACCGTCCTGAGTCGCTGGATCTGGTCGACCGGATTCAGAAGGCCCAGGACGACCTGCATCACCTCTATGAAGACGTCCGCGGCTATGCGGCGCCGATCGCGCTCAATCGCTCTGCCTGCAACGTGGGAGAGGTCTGGCGCCAGGCCTGGGCGAATCTGGGAACGGCCCTCGAAGGACGTGTCGCTACCCTCCGCGAGCAGGTCGGCGACGTTGACCTGAACTGCACGGCAGACACGTTCCGGCTGGGACAGGTCTTCCGCAACCTGCTGGATAACGCCCTTGCTGCCACCGCGGGCCCGGTTGAGATCGAGATCATCGCCCAGGACGCGGAGATCGATGGCCGGAAGGCAATCCGGATCGGCGTGCTTGATAACGGGCCCGGGCTCGACCCGCGGCAGCGTGAAAAGATCTTCGAGCCTTTCTACACGACCAAGGCCAAAGGGACCGGCCTGGGCCTTGCTATCGCCAGACGCGTGATCGACGCTCACGGAGGTCGGATTGCCGTCGCCGATACCTCCGGCTCACAGGGGGCGTTGTTTCTGATCACATTACCCCGGGGGCTGCCTTGACCCACACATCGCTCAATCGCTTTCTCGGAGTCGCTTTCCCGGCTGGATGGAGCGACTTCGCATCGGAGCCTGACCATGGTCCATCGTGAAGAATTGACGATCGAGACTCGCGGCCGCGCGACCTACGAGATTACCAAGAAGATCCAGCAGATCGTCGAGCGTTCCTCAATCAAACGCGGGCTCTGCAACGTCTTCGTCAAACACACAAGCGCCTCCCTGATCATCTGCGAGAACGCCGACCCGACCGTGAGGCGAGATCTCGAACATTTCGCAGCGCGACTGGTTCCCGACGGCGATCCACAGTTCGTTCACGACGCCGAAGGCCCGGACGATATGCCCGCGCATATCCGGTCGATACTCACTCAGTCGTCATTGAGCATCCCCGTCGACGATGGAAGCTGCGAGCTGGGAACCTGGCAAGGTGTTTACCTCTGGGAGCACCGGGTGCATCCTCACCGGCGGCGGTTGACGATCACCGTTCGTCGGCGAAGGCTGATCGCGCGACGCGTGCTGAAATGAGCAAGCCGGCAGATGACTGGGACGCCGCCTCTCGCGGCCAACGACAAGGCGGGCCACAGCCCGCCTGTCGCGAACGGCCTTTGCCAGGCCAGCGTCAGCTCATCTGGGCCTTCCAAGATGTCCAGTTGCTCGTTGTTGAGGGATCGTAATTGACGGTCAGGGGCGCGGAAGGCGTGATTCCTGGCGAAGGAGCGGCGACCTTCACCGGAGCAGTGTTCTGCGGAGGGGTCGAAGGCTGGCTTGGCGCCGACACCGGGGCCAGGCTAGACCATGAGCCGTTCTGCTGGGAAGCAGTCGGTGCGACCGAACCCAACACCTGGTCGCGGGACCGGCCGTCCCAGGTGTTGCTGAGGATGAAGTCCTGTTCGACGTTCTGGGTTCCGATCGTCATCGTCGTTGTCTGCACGACGGTGCCATTCACGCTCGCCGTGATCTGGTACTGGCCGGGTGCCAGGGCAATCTCATAACCGCCCGAATCCCAGGTGGTGGTGGAGGTGGTGGCTCCGGTGGCAAGGTTGGTGGCGTCGATCAGGACGTTCCCCTGCCCTTCACCGGGAGCATAGAACTGTGTCTTCTGATTGTCAGAATAGGCCACGCCGACCAGTTGGGCCAGCGAGTTGGGAGTGCTGGCGAAATCTTGCGTGATCACCGTCGGGCCGAACTTGGAGTTGCCGGTGTTTACCAGGCCGATGCCCACGTCACGGTAAGCGTTGTCCGAGGTGACGTTCGTCTGCAGGAGGTTGCGGCGATGGCCCTGGTCGGACACGCCCCAATCAAGCAGAAAGGCCTGCATCGCCTCGTCAACCGAGGTCGAGTAGGCGTAGGCGTTCTCGCCGGACGAATTGGCGCCCGTGTAGCCGGCTTGCTGGATGCGCTGCTGGGGAGACGAGCCGTCGGAGCCGGTGTGCGACTGCACCTGGGTATTGGCCATGTCCTGGCTGTGGCCTTGAGCGGCGGCGGCGAGGTCGGCGTTCCAGGCAAGCGGCGGCTTGGGTGAAGCGGTGGCGATGGCCTGTTTGGCCGCGTTCACGTCGGTGCCGTAGTAATTGAGAGTAGCCACGACGTCGGGACTCAGGTTGGTGGTCACACGTTCGGCGGCCGCCTGTGGGTTGGTTCGGGCCTGGTTGATCAGCTCGAGCATGTACTGCTCTTGCGCCGTGGGTCCGCCAGCCGACATGAGTTGCCGCGCTTCCAGATTCTCGAACCGGAGCGATCGTCGGAATTTCGGCCGAGTCATTCTGACCTCCCTGTCTATCGGCTGACGACCAGGGCTCTTGCTCCCGGCCGGTGTCGGCGATCTCCATCCCACTGTTCGGAGATCCGGGCGAACGACCTTAGCGACTTTAAGAAAAATTCCATTTGGGATCGTTGTCGCATCGGGTTCGATGGCGAGAGGAAAAGCAAGTCACGTGCCAGAGACCCCGACCCGTTGCGCGGGAACGAAAACGCGCGGGCAAATCGCGACCTCATTAGGGTTTACAGCTCCGGAAAAGATTGCCTCAAGTTCGGTCGCTGGTGCGTCGGCGGATTCCTTTGCCAATCCATCGCATCGCCTGTCAATACGAACTTACAAAACTGCGGTTTTTACAAGCCGTGGAAGCCGCGAAATTCCCCAAAACTTTCTCTAAAGCTTGGGGTTACGTCGTCCGAACAACGGCGTCTCTTGCGCCGGTCGCTCGATTGCCAGAATCTCGACGACTGGTGCGCCGGCTTGCTGGTTGGGCCGGATCGGGTTAGCCTTGAACTCAGCCTCAAAGACAAAATGAATTGACCGCCAGACCAGCCAGAGCCGCAATGGGAGCGGAGTTTTCCAACCATGACGAGCACCGAAGAAGCCATAGCCAAGGTGAGCCAGGCCGAGCAGACCGGGGAGCTCTCCGCCGCGGCGGCGACGGCCATTCGCCGCTGGTTGACCGAGAGCCCGTTCGTGCAGTACCGGCCCAGGTTGTTCGAGGACATCACCCAGGGTCGGTGGAAGGTCCTGGACGACGCCTTTTTCACTGTTCTGGAGTTCGGCACCGGCGGCCGGCGGGGAATGATGTATCCCGTGGGTACGAACGTCCTCAATGACCGGACGATCGCCGAAAGTGCCCGAGGCCTGGCCGATTACGTCATCAGTCGCAAGGGAGAGCACGCGCCGAAGTCTTGCGTGATCGCCCGCGACTGTCGCCACAATTCGGAAAACTTCGCCGAGCTCTGCGCGGGTCCTGGCCGCGGCGGGGTTCAAGGTCTACCTCTTCCGGGAGGCCCGTTCGACCCCCCTGCTCTCGTTCGCCGTTCGCGACCTGGGCTGCGATGCCGGCATCATGATCACGGCGTCCCACAACCCGCCCTCGGACAATGGCTTCAAGTGTTATGGATTCAGCGGCGGCCAGGTAATTCCGCCCGACGACCAAGGGATCATCGACTGCGTCAAGGCGGCCTCGGATCGCGAGATCCCGGAAAAGCCGTTTTCCCAGGGGATCAGCGACGGCTCGATCGTTCCCGTGGGGCGGGACGTCGATCTTGCCTACATCGCGGCGGTAGTCAGCGAATCAGTCAGCCACGTCCGCGACCTGTCAATCGTCTACACGCCGCTGCACGGCGTCGGCGAAACTTCGGTGGCCGCGGCGCTCGAGACCGCCGGGTTCGAGAAAGTCAACATCCTGGCATCGCAACGGACGCCCGACGGTGATTTCCCCAATGTTCCCAACCACGTCTCCAATCCCGAGATTCCCAAAACGATGGATGCGGCGATCGCCGAGGCCAAGTCCACGGGTGCCGAGTTAGTGCTCGCCAGCGACCCCGACGCAGACCGGATCGGCGTGGCGGTTCCCGTCACGGGCGACCCGAAAGGCGATTGGACCACGCTCGACGGCAACCAGATCGGCGTGATTCTGGCCGCGTTTATCATGAAGGAAACCGAGACGCTGGGGAAACTTCGGTCCGACCATTACCTCGTGACCACGCTCGTCTCGACCCAGATGGCCAAGGCACTTGCCCTCCGCGAGGGAGTTCGCACCGAAGACGATCTGCTCGTGGGTTTCAAATGGATCGCCCAGCGCATCGACGAGGCCGGCCACGCCGGCTTCTTGTTCGGCTTTGAGGAATCGCACGGCTATTTGAAAGGCACCCATGTCCGCGACAAGGACGCCGCCGTGGCCAGCCTGCTGTTCGCCGAGCTGGCCGCGACCGTCAAAGATCGCAAGCAGACGGTCCTCGAGTACCTTGACGACCTTTATGTCGACGTGGGCCACTACGGCGAAGGGCTCATCAACAAGACCTACAAGGGACGTGAAGGCGTGGAGACGATCCAGGCACTCATGCACGCGTTCCGGACCGATCCTCCTCGCCAGATCGCCGGTCTTGATGTCACCGAAGTCCTTGATTACCAGGCTCACGAGGTTCGCGTCTTCGGTGCCCATCCGACCAAGCGCCCCTGCCCCAGCCGTCGGGCGATCTTCTGATCTTCCACACGTCGCTGCATGGCGTCCGGTTTGCCGCCCGCCCGTCGGGCACCGAGCCAAAGATCAAGTTCTACCTCTTCGCCCGAACCGAGGTCAAAGGCCCGTCCCACCTTGCCGAAGCCAAGGCCGAGACCAGAAGGCGGCTTGACCTGATGACGCGGGATATCGAAGAATACGTTTCGGGAAGGGTCGTTGCTTCCTCGGGATCGAGCCTGCTTTGTCGAACGGAATGTGATCGCGTCGGCGGGTCTCGAATCGGTCTGCTACCGGAAGCACGACAACGGGTCGTGACCCCGAGATTGTTCGGAATCTGCCTACGGCTCGATTAGGGATTCGCCGATCGAACGCACGGGCTTCGACAGTGGTCACGATTCCGTGATCCGCCGTGAAGATCACGGCGGTGTCCACGATGGCCTCTTTGTGATTCCTGCGAGGACACCCGCAACATCTTCAACCCAATTGAGCTTGGTTCAAGGATCTGCTCGATCGCTGAGGGATGAGCGAGGCCTGCATGTCCGAGCGAAATCGAAACAACACTCGGTCGAAAAGGTCAAACAATTCCCCACCACCCCCGGCCTCTACCTGATGAAAGATGCGCAGGGCCGGGTGATCTACGTGGGGAAGGCCAAGAACCTGCGCACGAGCCGGGTCGTACTTCCACAAGACGGCCGCCCAGGATCGGCGGATCTGTGACTGGATCGACGAGGTGGCAGATATCGACCACCTGCCCACCGACAGCGAGGTCGACGCGCTCTTGATGGAAGCCCGGCTGATCAAGGACATCCAGCCCAAGTACAACCACGATCTCAAAGACGATAAGACGTTTCCCTACCTGCAGATCACGACCGGCGAGGATTTTCCGCGAGTCAACTTCACGCGCGAACCCAAGGATTCGGGCGTGAAGCTTTACGGGCCGTTTCCCCGGGCCAAGAGCCTCCGCGGGGCAATCCAGGTGCTCCAGCGGATCTTCAAGTTCCGCACGTGCTCGCTGGACATCGAAGAAGACGATCAGCGCTGGCGGTGGTTTCGTCCCTGCCTGCTGGCGTCGATCAATCAGTGCACGGCGCCTTGCAACTTGCGGATCGACCGCGAGACCTACCGGCGCGACATCCACCGGCTGAAACTTTTCCTGGACGGCAAGAAAGATGTTGTCTTCAAGGAGATGGAAGAGGAGATGCGAGAGGCCAGCAAGGCCCTCCAGTTCGAGAAAGCCGCGCGGCTGCGCGACGAGATCAAGGCGCTTCAGAACCTTAACTTGCGTGGTGACCTGGCGAAGAACGCTCAACCTGAAGTCTTTTACATTGATCCTCGCAAGGGCCTGAAGGGGCTCAAGCAGGTTCTCAAGCTCGATTCGCTGCCCCGGACGATCGACGGCGTCGACATCGCCCACCTGGGAGGAACAGAAACGGTGGGCTCGCTGGTCACGTTCGTCGATGGCCTGCCGTTCAAGCCGGGGTATCGCCGATACCGGATCAAGAGCGTGCAAGGCGTCGATGACTTCGCGTCGATCCGTGAAGTCATCACTCGCAGGATCCAGGGTCTTCAAGAGCGCGATGAGCCATTTCCTGATATCCTGTTGATTGACGGCGGCAAAGGCCAGCTCAGCGCGGCCCTGGCGGCGTTCGAGACGCTGAAGGTCAACCCGCCGACCGTGATCTCGCTGGCCAAGCGCGAGGAAGAGATCTACGTGCCCGGCCGCTCCGACCCGATCGTCCTCCGCCGCCGGTCGTTCGCCCTTCGTCTGCTCCAGTACGTTCGCGACGAGGCCCACCGGTTCGCCCAGCATTATCATCACATGCTCCGCACGAAGCGAACCCTCGGCGACGAGGGTTGAGGGTATGTGAGCCGTCAGCCTCGGTCGGCCCGGGGATTCTCGCGTGACGCTGATTCGCTGGCGCGGCAAGGTCGACCAGCGAGCTATTCGCGGCAAGCGGTTCACCCTATCCAGGCCGACGGGTTATTCGCGGACTTCTCGCCGGGGCTGCTGGCATGTGGTAAGTGATCTCCTGCCACGTCGATATCGTGACCATGATTCCCGGATGAACTCTGTCGTCGAACGTCTGCGGATATCCTCTGGAGAAGCAATTCGGATCACTACTGGACGTCGAGCCCGAGCTACTTCGAAGCAGTCGAGGACCGACGGCTGAAGGACTGGGAGGCTGTGGGAGCTGGCGAGTCATCGACCGACCGAGCTCTCAATCTGAACATCATGATCCTGATCTCCGCCCACGGCCTTGGCCGCCAGTATGCCGGTGACCCGGTTTTTACCGACCTTGCGTTCGAGGTCCGCGGGAGCGGATCGGCCTGGTCGGGCCCAACGGCGCGGGCAAGACCACGCTCATGAAGCTGCTGGCAAGGATGGAAACTCCGGAGTATGGCCAGGTTCACGTGCGGCCCGGAATCCGCGTTAGCCTGCTCAGGCAGCAGCCCGAGTTCTCGCCCGATGAGACGCTCATGGACGTCGCCCGGTCGGGCCTGGCTTCGCTCATCGACCTGCAAAACGAGCTCGAAGAAGCCGCGCAAGAGATGGCCGAGGCCGAAGACCAGGCCGATCGCGACCGCGCAGCCCGGCGGTACGACGAGCTTCACGAGCGGCTCCTGCACCAGGATGCGTACTCGATCGAGCATCGCGTCGAGGAGATCCTCTTCGGCTTGCGGTTCGTCGAGGCCGATTTCAACCGTGCCGCCCGCACGTTCTCCGGCGGCCAGCAGTCCCGCCTCATGCTCGCCAAGCTGCTGCTCGAAAGCCCCGACCTGATGCTCCTGGACGAGCCTTCCAATCACCTCGATATCGAAACCACCGAATGGCTCGAGAACTACCTGTCGCGTCAGCCGGTGGCGATGATCGTCGTCAGCCACGATCGCTACTTTCTGGACAAGGTGGTCACCAAGACCTGGGAGCTGCACGAGGGCAAGCTCGAGGTTTACCCCGGCAACTACACGCAATACTGGAAGCTCCGGACCGAGAAGGCCAAGGTTCTCGACCGCCAGGCCGAACGGCAGGACGAGAAAGCCGCGCAGCTCGAGGCCTACATTCGCAAGTATGGCGCGGGACAGCGGGCCAAGCAGGCCCACGACCGCGAACGCAAGCTCGAGCGCCTGGACCGCGAGCGGGTCGAGACCATGCGTGAGATTGTCGGGCCGGTCATGGGGTTCGAGGAAGTTGACCGGTCCGGCGACATCGTGATCGAGACTCGCAAGCTGGCAAAAGCCTATGACAGGCCGCTCTTCAAAGATTTCAACGTCGCCGTCCTGCGCGGGCAGTGCGTGGGTGTCATGGGCCCCAACGGATCGGGCAAGACGACCTTGATCAAGACGATGATCGGTCGCGAGAAGGCCGACGCGGGCGAAGTCAAGCTCGGCCACAAGGTGCAGGTTGGCTACCACGACCAGGGCCTGCAATCGCTATCGCCCAGCACTACCGTGGTCCGCTCAGTCTGGCCCGACGACGACCCCGACTGGGTCGAAGGCGACGTCCGCAATTTACTGGCCCGCTACGGCCTGACCGGCGACATCGTCTTCCAGACGGTCGGCCAGCTTTCCGGCGGCGAGAAGGCCAAGGCGGCACTGGCGCGGCTGTGCGCCACGGCGGCCAACGTACTCGTGATGGATGAGCCCACGAACCATCTCGACATCTGGTCGTGCGAGGCGCTCGAGCGCTCGATCCGCGAGTTCGAGGGCACGGTCCTGGTAGTCAGCCACGACCGTTATTTCCTGAACAAGGTCGCCGACCGGCTGATCGTGCTGGGCGACGGCCGGGCGCGCGTGATCGAAGGCAATTACGAAACCTATCAGGGCTTGATGCAGCAGGAGAAGGAGGCCGCCACAGCCAAGGCCCGCGCTAAGGCCGCCCCCCCTGCCCCGAGCTCTGCCAAGAGCCCCGCGCCCGACGCCCCCAAGAAGAAATTCGCCTACCGCAAAGCCGCCGAGCTCGAGCGCGAGATCGGCCAGCTCGAGGCCGAACTGACGGAGATCGAGGGCCTCCTCGGCCAGCCCGCCACCTGGCGCGATCCCGTCAAGGCCGTCCGCACCCAGGACCGTCACATCGAGCTCAAAACCCGCCTCGAAACGCTCTTCCAGCACTGGGAATACGCGGTCGAGGCGAATTGGTAGAGTCACACCATGACACCCACAGATGCGGTCGGATCCCATGGTGAGCCGCATGAGATAGTGAACAATCAGCGGAATTCGATGTGGCACTCTTGGTGCACCCATACGCACTCGGTTTTGGAAGGGCCCGGCCGAGCTCGGTCATGTCCGATCTCATGGTGCTGCAAGGTGTTGCCGAGCTAGCCTTCCCGGCTGCAAGCTGCGCAGAACATCCTGAAAAATGGCGGAAATGGCAGTTTTTGAAGTGCTTTTCCAGCATCCGTACACTGGTGGTTCGTCAGGCTAAGTCTCGTTGATCTTGTCAGTTGAAAGGTACTGACCATGGCAATTGCTCGTTCACCATGAAGCCGACTCGGCGGCGACGCGGGCAACCTCGTCGTCGGAGTCCAAGAAGGCGTAGACGTCAGCCGTAGCGAAAGCGAACCCGTTTCGGCCTCGTTATACTAGAGGTAGTGGTCAACCTTCCACTAGGGGCGAAACCAGACACCATCCGTGAAGTAACGAGCACGTGCAGCGGATGGGCTACCCGGGGTGAGAGGGGACGGCGGGCGTCGAAAGATCCGCGAGGAACCTGAGAGGCCCGCCCGCGTGCGAAAGACCCATGGCATGGGTCCGAGCAACTGGGGACGGAAATCAATAACCGGCGCCGGACGCGGGCGGGAGTCGGAGGGGGCCATAGTAGCGACGAAGCGGGGTAACTCCCGTGGAGCGAAGGACCCCTGCCGTCTGAATTGTTTTCATCAGACGTAAGGAGATCCGCTTGGACCAAAATCCCACTACGGAAGAACACGGTGGCTTGAACTGGGACGAGCAACTGGCTCAGCCAGAAACGAAGTCCGGGATCTTGCTGCCGCAGAAAGTCTCTGAACTGAGATGGAAACTGGCCCGCAAGGCCAAGCAGGAGCCCGGATTCCGGTTTTATGCTCTGCATGACCGAATTTACCGGGACGACGTGTTGCGTGCTGCGTGGTGGTTGGTGCTGAAGAACAACGGCGCTCCCGGTGTGGATGGCGTAACCTGCCAGGACATATACAATTGTCCTGATCTGGATGCCTTCCTTCGGGAGTTGCAGGAGGAACTCCGCACCGGGACCTATCGGCCGCAACCGGTGAAGCGCGTCTACATCCCCAAGCCGGACGGACGGCTGCGACCGCTTGGTATACCGATCTGTCGTGCATACTGCACCTCTTCACAAGGGGGTTGAGGATTTGGGGGCCAGAGCCTGACCCCCGTCGGATCTTGATCGGTCAGTTCCCGGAACGCCGAGACCAGCAGCGCCGGACTGGTTGGCGCAGCTCGGTGATGGTCTCCGGTGTCAGTCTAATCCACCAGGGGCCGTGGGGCACTGCCTGAATGCCATCCAGGCGGCCGGATTGACACCAGGCGGCGATCGTAGAGACTGTCACGTTCAGCCGCTCTGCCGCCACTTGGGCCGTGCAGCGTCCATCCCCACGAGAACCACTGCGACATGAGACCGGCCCATCAGGGCAGCCGCTGGGAATCGAGTGTTTATATCGAATCCATTGCACTCTATCCGCGGTGAATGAACTCTTGGTGCCGGATCGGAGTCCCTCTTGATCCAGCAGGGCGGCGATCTGGCGGTCGCTGTGTTCCGATGCCAGGGCTCGGACCCGAGCGACGACCACCGGATCGGTCCGTCGCACTTCGTAGGTGCGCTTGGGGCGAGGAACTTCGAGCACCGTGCAGCCCTCGGTCTGCCAGCGGATGGCTACCTGGATGAGCGTCTCTCCTCGACAGAGAGTCACATCTTTGATCAAATATCCCAGCAACTGTTTTCGGGCGGTCTGAGGCGTCGTTGGGGCGTGCCAGACCTTCGAGAGATCTTGAGCCAATGCCAGGACCCGGCATCGCTCCTCGGGATCGACCAACCGGCTCGCTACTTGAGGGCGGAGCGTTGCGTCCCGTTCCATGCGTTCGATGTCGGCTAACCGTTCATTCCACTCCCGCTCCAGAGTGCGCGCCACCAGCCTGTTCTCCGGTTCTACCGCGACGAATCGGCGACGAGCCAACTCGGCCTCATAGCGGGCACGTTCCAGGGTCAGTTGCCACTGCCGATCGAGCTGTCGGGCCTGGGCAGCGACCTGATCGAAGGCGGCCATCGAGACCTCGAGCTGAGCCGGCCGCATGGCTTCCAGGAGGGCCTGCGCGACCGCCGCGTCAATCTCATCACCACGCATCGACTGGCAGGTCTTGCCCGCGTAACGAGTATGCACTGAGTTACACTCATATGATGGTATCGAACCATCCTTGAGGTAACGGACAGTCATCCGCCGTCCGCATCGTCCACAACGGACGATCCCCTGGAGCAGGGCGAGGCCTTCACGCGGGGCTCCGCGGCGATCCTCATCGGGCGACGTCCGATTGTCATCAAGCCGCCGCTGGTTGCGCTGGAATTGGTCCCAGGTGATGTAACCGGGATGATGCCCGGGGATCAGGAACGGCCAGTCCTCAGGCCTGACCTGGCGTGTTCGGCCCTTGACCCTCGGCTCCTCACCGGGCAAGCACGCAAGACGAGTCTTGGTGCGTCCATAGACATAGGCGCCGGCGTACTCAGGGTTGTGCAGGATAGCCAGGACACGGCTATGGCTCAGCGGTCTCCAAATCACTTGACCGTTGCGGCCACGTCCCCAGAGCCGGGTGGGGCACTGGAGGTGTTGGTCGGCAAAATGTTGGACGACGGCCAAGGCGGAAACCGACTGCTCGAACAGGTCGAGGATCAGCCGGATGGCCTGCTGGACTTGTTCGTCGGGGTCGAAGACGATCCGGCCCTCCAGATCGTACACCAGGCCCGTGGGCGGCCGGAACCGGAGTTCACCACGGGATGCTTTCTTCAGCTTGCCGCCCAGGAGGCGGGACCGGAGTAAGTGGAGTTCGGCCTCGCTCATGGTTCCCAGGAATCCCAGGAGCAGACGGTCGGAATATTGAGTCGGGTCATAGACCCCGTCTTCGTCGATGACCAAGGTGTTGGTGAGGGCACAGATCTCGATGAGACGATACCAATCACTGCAAGATCGTGCCAGGCGGGAGGCTTCCAGGCTCAAGACAGCCCCAGTTCGTCCCAGGCCGACCTGGGCGACGAGGTGCTGAAACCCGTCGCGACCGGCCGCTGACGCCCCTGAGTATCCTTGATCCTGATCGATGACCTGGATTCGCTGCGGGGGCCATCCCAGGTCGCGCGCGCGGCCGGCCAGATCATATTGGCGGGCGGTGCTGGCGATGTTTTCGCGCACCTGAATCATGGTGGATTGGCGGACGTAGACCAGGGCCAGGCGGTCGAGATGGTCCGGCCGGACCTTCGAGGCAAAAGACTGCATCATCATCGCGAGAGCTCCGGGTGGTGGGGATTGACTCTTCGGTCACGAGATGGGACGCGAGACGCGCCAGGAACTGAATGACACGGGCCTGGCACTCGGTGGTGAGACCGGACCAGACCTGACTGGGCGGGACGGAAGTCCCGTTTTGCATAATCCGTACGCTCATAGGAGCATCTCCTTAATCCAGATACCCGTCGTGCGGGGCTGGTGAGGTGATGCTACCGCGATTGGGACGGTTTCGTCGGGACGCGATCGTCAGCAGTTGACGTGGCGCCGTCTGGTTGGGCCAAGCGGTCGAGCAGTTGAATGACCCGACGCAAGCCATCGAGGTCGAGCAGGTGCTCGGCCGCCGCTGCGGGGGAACTTTCGAGAGCTGCAGCGTAGTCGGTGCTGCTCAGGGCGATGGCGGCGTGACGCCCGTCAGGGAGCACGACGATCAGGTCAGGATCGTTGCCGCGGTGAAAACGAACGATCTCGACGCGCTGGCCCCGGAGGGGATGATGCGGATGGGTGATGGTGACAAATCCCGAAGGTGGTCGGGATGAGGGGGTAGTGCGCTGTGGGCATTCCAACGGTCAGAGACCGCATCGTTCAAGCCGCAGTGTTGCTGGTGCTGGAGCCGATCTTTGAGGCAGACTTCCTGGACAGCTCGTATGGGTTTCGTCCGGGTCGAAATGCCCATCAAGCGATCGACGCCATTCGTCAGTACCTGTCGGCCGGTTTCACGGAGGTGTATGACGCCGACCTGAAGTCGTACTTCGATACCATCCCTCATGATGCCTTGATCAAATGCCTGGAGCGACGCATTGCCGATGGCAAGGTTCTGAAGTTGATCCGCATGTGGTTGGAGAGTCCCGTGATCGAGACCGACGAAAACGGTCGCACGAAAGCCTCTCGGCCAAAGCAGGGGACGCCGCAGGGC
>CAWFAF010000082.1:0-45346 GCA_963813575.1 uncultured Planctomycetaceae bacterium | reverse complement strand
CTGATACCGAAGCGCCACGCACAGGTCACCCAGAAGGCCTGGCCACGTTCCGCTGCGACCGCTACGAGCCGTCCGGAGCGAACCTCGCGGCTCCGTGCCTGAATGAGCGTTCCGCGTTTGTCCTCGACCGAAAGAGCCGCTCTCAAGCCGGTGATCGCTCAGCGGAGCATCCCACATAAGGAGGAAGCGACGTTTTGCGTCGCGCCGTCCCCATGCCACTCTCTGCGAAGATGATAATCTACGTCTGGCAACGCCCGGTTGACCCGCTCCAGCCAGTGGCCGGGACGCTCGACGGGCCGGTTCGCAAATCGATCGTCGAAATTGCAACGCCGGCATCGGGCGGAAAACCGTTTATGGGGCCCGACCCCGCGAGGCCCCGCACAAGAAAATGACGCCCGAACCTCGCCGGGGGCAAGACAATGAGAGACAATGCGATGCCTGCATCGAGTCTCGCGAGAACTCGATTAAGCAGGACTTAGTCGAGCACTGTGTCAGATGACCGGGCTGATGGAGAGGTCGTATGTGCGGGATCGCGGGCGCCGTGGATCTGCAAGGAAGCCGAAGGTTCCCAACTCAACGGCTGCTGACGATGACCAGGGCGATCGCGCATCGCGGTCCCGACGACGAACAAATTCACATCGAGCCCGGCGTCGCCCTCGGTGTACGTCGACTGTCAATCATCGATCTGGCAGGTGGGCGGCAGCCGATCGGCAATGAAGATCAGTCGATCTGGGTGGCCTTCAACGGTGAGCTCTTCGAGTATCCCGAGCTGCGTGCGGAGTTGCTGGATGCGGCCACAGACTGACCACCCGCTGCGATACCGAGGCGTGGGTTCACCTTTACGAAGACCTGGGCGAGGGGATGTTCGCCAAAGCCCGGGGCCAGTTTGCCGTCTCGCTCTGGGACCGGAACACACGCACCTTGATCCTGGGCCGCGACCGGGTGGGAATCTGCCCTCTTTATTACACCGAGGTCGACGGCTGGCTGCTCTGGGGTTCGGAAGTCAAGGCTTTGCTGGCCTCGGGAATGGTCGCGGCGAAAGCCGATGTGCGTGGCATCGATCACCTGTTCACATTCTTCTGCGCGGGGACGTCGCGCACTTCTTCGAGGGCATCCACTCGCTGCCCCCCGGCCATTACCTGAAAATCCGGGACGGCCGGGTCACCAAGCACATGTACTGGGACCTCGACTTTCCCGACGCGGGCCAGGAGCGAAGGCTGGCCGACCCGACAGCCCTTGTCGAGGAGCTTCAGTCGCTGCTGACTCAGGCGGTCGAGCGCAGGCTCCGCAGCGACGTTCCGGTGGTCACTTATATCAGCGGCGGTCTCGATTCGACGGTCGTTCTGGGCATTTGCAGCCGGCACCGGGGCGAGCCGATTCCGGCCTTCACTATTGGATTCGAGGGCGCGGGGCCCGATGAGCGTGTTCACTCGGCCGAGGCCGCCTCGATTCTCGGCTCTCCTCTCACGACCGTCATGATGGACAAATCGCGGATCGGCGAAACCTTTCCGGAACTGGTCCGCGCGGCAGAGGGGCCGGTCCTGGACACCTCGTGCGCCGCCTTGCTGCGGCTGGCCCAGTCTGTACATGAGCAAGGGTACAAGGTGGCCTTGACCGGCGAAGGGGCCGACGAGGCGCTCGCGGGCTACATCTGGTACAAGACTCAGAAAGTGCGCGACACCGCCTACAAGACCGTGGGCCGCACCCTGCCGCGCCTGCTGCGCAACCTGGTTGCTCGGTCGGTGGCGGGCCGCCGAATGGTTATCCCTTCCGAGCAGGCGATCGGCGGTGTGCGACCCGCCCAGCAAGACCTCTACGAGATGATTTCCCAGTCCAAGCCAGTCCTGTACTCCGAATCGATGTGGCACAGGCTGGAGGACACAGCCCCTACTCGGACCTCGACATCACGAATGATCGGATGAAGCGATGGCATCCTCTGAACCAGTCGCTGTATGTGGGCTACAAGGTGATGCTTGCCGGACTGCTGATGATCTCCAAGGGCGACCGCATCGCCATGAACGCATCGGTCGAGACCAGGTATCCCTATCTCGACGACGACGTCATCCGGTTGTGCGCGGAGATCGCGCCGGAATACAAGCTGCATGGACTGACGGAGAAGTGGATCCTCCGCCAGGTCGCCGGCCGCATCCTGCCCAGGCAGATCGCGAACCGGCCCAAGACGATGTTTCGCGCCAGCCTCGCGCAGACCTTTCTGGGCCCTCAGCGACCCGCCTGGGTCGACCAGCTCCTGAGTCCAGACTCTCTGCGTGCCACGGGGTACTTCGATGTGGTTTCGCTGCTTCACCAGCGGTCCCTCCAGACGGTTCTTCCTCGCCTGACGCCCGCCCGTTTCATCTTCGACGTTGCCCTGACCTGCGTGGTTTCCACCCAGCTCTGGCACCACATCTACTGCGGCGGAGGCCTGTGCGAGCTGCCGACATGGGAGCCACCCGCCGTGGAGGCAGAGGGCCAGGCGTCCGCCGCGAGCTTTGATGATCAAAGCCCTAGTCTGGAATCAGAGCCTCCAGCAATAGACGATGCACGTCCGTCATGGCCAGGTTGCTTCCAGCGGCGGGGCGAGGGCCGTCGCCGATCAGGACTGGCCGGTCTTCGGGCTGTCGGGCGGGCACGCCGTGGCTGCCCTTCACGAGGGACGGGTCGAGCGGTACCACGTCAAACAGGGTGCGGAAGCCGAGCTTCTTCTGGATGAGCCTTCGGATGGCCCTGCCTTTGGGCCAGAGCAGCGCGGGATCGAAGAAGAGTTCGCATGGGTCGTAACCCGGCTTGCGATGGATGTCCACCGTGCGGGCGAAGTCGGGCGCCAGCCGATCATCGAGCCAGTAGGGATAAGCAAACCAGGAGTCGGGCTCGAGAGGACGACGAGCTCGCCGGCGCGGGGGTGATCAAGCCCCACTTCGCGCCGCTCTGGCCCGGCCAGAACGCGTTCGACTCCGGGCTCCGGCGCGATGACGTCGCGCACTCGCTCGAGATGCTCGACGTCCGAAACATAAACATGGGCTACCTGGTGATCGCAGACGGCGAAGGCCGGGCTGGTGAAGGTGTCAAGCGTCTCTCCAAACGGTCCCGGACGAACGTGCAGGAGACCGGCCCGGCGGAGCACGCGATTGATGAGGATCGGTCGGGTCACATCGCAATGCCCATATTCGCTGACGACCCAGACTCTTGCTCCCATCGTTCTGGCCCGGTCCAGCAAAGGTGCGCAAGCGGAGTCGAGCTCACCGACAAGACGGGTCATATCGCAGCCCGATGGACCGTGGCGCTGGGGGTCGTAATCGAGGTGAGGCAAGTAAACCAGCGTGAGATCGGGACGATCGCGATCCAGAATCTCGGCTGCCGCGCGGGCGATCCACTCGGTGCACGGAAGGCCCGCGCCCGGCCCCCAGAACGTATGAAAGGGGAACTTGCCCAGGCGCATTCTCGAGCCGATCGGTGAGACCGTCCGGCGTACCCGCGACGCCGAAGACCTTGTTGCCATCGGCACCATAGTACGGCTTGGGAGTCACACTGAGATCGACCGCCGCTCCCTGGTTGAACCACCAGAAAAGCTTGGCCGAGCGGAAGGACCGCCCGCGCTGGCGCGCCAGTCGGGCGGCCGTCACGTAGATCGGCTCTGCCTGGAGCAGGCGATTGGATTGTTGCCAGAACCGAACCTCGCCCGTGTCGCGGAACAGCCAGCCGTTGCCCACGACGCCGTGGTCTTGGGGTGTCTTGCCGGTGAGGAGGCTCGCCTGGACCGAGCAGGTCACGGCGGGCATCACTTCTTGCAGCGAGCATTCCCAGCCGGCTCTGGCTAGCGCTCGAGTCGAGGCGCCAGGGAAAGCAGGCGCCGCGTCAATCCCACGGCGTTAATCACAAGAAGAGGTTGAATTTCCATCAAGCCACCCAACAGATCAAACACAATACTGACTGATCTCCTAGAATAACAGGACAGGCCGCCTGCAAGCGCATGAAGGAGCCAGAGTCATTTCTCTTCCTCCCTATACTTACGTTCCCGGGGGCCCGTGGCCGCACCCAACGCGCTCTCCGGCAGGGCACTTGTTTGGCGTTATACACGCGCCAGCCGAACCCATTGAAAATGGCCGCTGGGAGTCTTCCGCTCTCTACAGGAGGGGCGTCGAGCTGTTCAACGCCGGATACTACTGGGAAGCTCACGAGGCATGGGAGCCGCTCTGGCACGCGCACGGCAGGCGAGGTGTCATTGCAGACGTCCTGCGGGCTCTGATCAAGCTTGCCGCGGCCGGAGTCAAGGTCCTCGAGGGCCGGCCCGAGCGGAGTTCGCACGCACGCCTCGCGAGCCGCGGCGCTTTTCGCGCAAGCACGTGCAGACGCTGGACCATACCAGCTGGGTCTCGATCTGGATGAATGGGTCGAAAGAGCCGCCTCCCTGGCGGCCAGCCCGCCGCCATCGCACGGGCTGCGGGACACCGAGGTCAGGCCCGTGTTCGAGTTTCAGATCGAACCCCGCTTGGGGATCTGATCGTCAAAACATACGGCTATCTTGCTTGCACCCCGATATTGATGAATCATCCCATGGCATGATCCTGTCATTGATCTCTTTATGAAATAATTTCGCTTACTCGGTGGAACCCGGCGCTCTACTGCTCTAGACTCGTATCCCGACTGAACTCGGAGTCGGGTGGCTCCTGCATTGCTTGTGGTACAGATGCTAGGATGGCGCCAATTTGGATGATTTGCCCCGCGAGCCCGCGCGAAACCTCCGCACGATGCATCAGAGCGGCTCTGCAATTCGGCAAATGCAAGGAATGTGGCGACTTAGAACGTTCTCGTAGCAGGGTGAAGTGTTGGTGCAAGTTCATCCGCCTACCGAGATCATAACCATCGTAGCGAGCGGTGCAGGGCACGCGGGGAATTGTACCGCTGCTCTCCCATGAGATTCGCCTCGACGGTTTTGCCATCCGTTTTGGTGTCGCCAGCTCACGGATTCTGTTATGCAGTTCTCACAAAGCAATCCGCATGAGAAAGGTGAGCCAGCGCTAGCCGCACAAAGGGCGGAGAGGAACTCGTTCTTGGATTCAGGGAATTCGGGTGACTTCATGACGAGGCCCGAGCAAGCTCCCGCGTTATCCGAGAGTTCGGGTCGAATCTGGAGTTTCGCCTTGGCCGCGGCCTTGGTCGCCTCGATGGCAGGCTGGGCCGTGGCAGACGTGGCCGAGTGCTTCTTTCACTGGGACGGACGGATGGAAGTCGGGGCGGCTGGGGGCCAAGGCCGGCGCGATCCGGTCTTGCTCAGAGAACTCGCCCGCCGGCGCGGCGACGCGGAGAAGATGAACACGGCGCTGGCCATAGGGATTCTGGGAGGGGCCCTGGGTCTGACATTCGGCACTGCCGGCGGCCTCTACCGGCGTTCGAGCCGCCGCGCCACCGCCAACGGAGCACTCGGTCTCGTGTGTGGAGCGGCGATCGGCGCAGGCGTGCCGCTTCTGATCGTCCCGTGGTTCTATCTGAATGAGGGCCGGCCACCCAACCCCTCGCTGCCGTTGTTTTTTCATGGGGCGATTTATTCAGCCGTGGGCGCGGTAGGCGGCTTCGTCTTCGGCCTGGGTGCGAGCGGGTGGAAAGAAGCAGTTCGTGCTTCGCTTGCGGCAGCCCTGGGCGCGGTTCTAGGCTCGCTCTTTTACGACGTCTTTCAGACCGTTGCATTTCCGCTGGCCTGGGATTTCTCTCCCATGCCGGGTACGGCCGGCTCCCGCCTGCTTTCCCATCTCATGATGTCGATCTCCGCAATCTCCTGCGTCGTATCCGCGTCGAATAGCCGCGCCGCCGATCCGGAGGATACGGCCGCGAGAACGTCGAGTGCCGGAACCGGAGCACCGCTGTCCAAATCATGATCGGGCGTTGCCATTTCGGCGGACTATGCCCCGCCGACAGGACCGCTGGCATTTCTTTTGCCTGAGCTAGAGACGGCCGCCCAGGGAATCTGCCGCTGGCATGGGGCCAGCCGGTGAATTCGTCAACCGGCGGTTTGCTTACCAGGGGAGGCACGCATGCGAGTATCAGTCGTGCTGGGCGCGGTTTCCGTGTTTTGTCTGTCCTCCGCGATCGGAGCAGGTTCCGCCCGGGCCCAGGGCCAGGCGACCTCCGAGCGACGAGCAGGCGACGCGGAGAACCCCAGACTTCAGATCAATCGAGAAGTGATTGGTCACGCCCTTTCGATGGCTATTGAGAGCAGCGGCCTGTGGATGACCGCGCAGACCGGTGCTTACGGTCGAGCCTATGGCCCTGCGCCCGGCGCCGGCATCGCGCGGTGCCACGGGGGCCGGCGGCGGGTCGTACCCCGGCGGCGCGTCGATCAGCGGCAACGCGAACTCAGCCGGTACGCAAACTCGCGCCGGCGGCAGCTCGGCGGCCGGCGGCGCCTCGACAACCGGCGGCGCCACGGCGGTCGGCACCCAGACCGGGGCCGCGGGGACCTCGGCGGCCGGCGGCGCTTCCACAACTGGCGGCTCCGCCTCCACTGGGAGCACCCAGGGCACGGCCGGCGGCCTCAGCGGAGCGGGCGGCACGGGCACAAACGCCGGCTCCGGAACTGGAAACCCGGCCGGGAGCGGGCGATCGACCGGTCTGGCAGGCAAGGAGGCGTACACGTCCGGAAACCGTACTCCGCTTCCTCCTCCGCGCAGAGACCCCATCGCCAATACACCGCCGGGGCAAGAAGATTTCGCGGTCGTGGGGGCGGCTGGATCACCCGGGATGATTGGTTATGCCCAGGCGCAGCTTCCAGCAGCAAGCGAGGCGGGGCTTCGACGATAGCGATCGATTGTTCCATGAAGCGATGAATCATGCCGGCGGGGGGAACTCGCTGACAAGTCGATATCTTACTGCCGCGCAAGACTACGCCCGCGCCGTGGAATCCCTCGCGGGCTGGCGGAGTGGGGCTCAGCCGGCCGGAACGACCACTCCGGCCGCAGGCTCGACAAGCTCGTTAACAGGTAATTCGATCGACCCGCAAACCCTCTGCCTGGTGAATCACGCAGTAAAAGAGGCTCTTGCTTCCTGCAAGCTCAAGGCCATCTGCCGGTCGATGGCAGGCAATGCGGAAGGTACGGAAGTTCTTCACCAGCATGCTCGGGAAATGCAAACCGATAGCCAGCGGTTGATCGACGCACTCGCCTCATCATCGAATGTCCCAGGCACCCGCGGCGAGGGCGACGGTGCGGGCACCGGCGCAGGTGCGGCAGCGGCTGCTTCCGACGAGGCGAGAAGAGACCCCAGACTCTTGAACGCCGCAACTCCTCCCGCACCGGTCCGCAATGGAACCGTCCGCACGGAACCTGATCCGGGAACCGAGACCTCACCTGCAACCCAGGCCGCGGCCGGAATCCCAACTCGTGGCATCGTTGCCGCTCAAGAGGGTGCGGGGGCCGGAGACGCACGCGGCTCGACCCCAGTCTCGGTCACGTCACTGATCCAGACGGCTCGTGGGCTGATTCGTACGATCGGCGAAGTGAGCAGTGAATGACAATCGCCTGAAATTCCAGAGCGATTCAGTACTCAACAATGTGTGATGGCATCTGCCCGGCTGGGAACGACCTGGATGATCCAGGTTCCCAGCCGAACTTCATAGGCCCGCAACATCCATCACGTGGTATAGCCGACCTCGACGGCCTTCCGCAGCGGGCGCGGAGCGGGCGTTGTCGCTAAACCACGTGAGATCTTTTCCCATCTTGTGTATGGTCCTGCCGGTGGGCGACCCTGACAATGACTGAGTATTGATCTTGCAAACACACCCGACGAATCTCGCAAGGTTAGGGTTATGACGTTCCACCGCACAGGGGCAGCATCGACATTTCTCTCGGGCTTCTTGCTGCTATTACCTCACTACAGCCTCGCCGACGAACCGCTTCGGATGATCGTTTTCGGTGCTCATCCCGATGACTGCGAATACGATGCGGGTGGCACCGCGGCCCTCTGGGCGAAGCAAGGCTGCAAGGTCAAGTTCGTCGCCCTTACCAACGGCGACATCGGACATCACGAGATCGGCGGCGCCATCCTTGCTCGCAGGCGCCTCGAGGAGGCGAGGCGTGCCGCGGCGATCCTCGGCGTCGAGACCGAGGTGCTCGATCTTCACGACGGCGAGCTGTTGCCCACGCTTGAAAACAGGCGAACTGTGACGCGGACGATTCGTCGGTGGAAGGCCGACGTGGTGGTCGTCAATCGGCCCAATGATTACCACCCTGACCATCGCTACACAGGAATCTTGGTCCAGGACGCGGCGTTCATGGTCACGGTGCCAGGCTTCTGCCCCGACGTTCCCGCTTTGCGGACGAATCCTGTGTTCCTCTACACGGAAGACGAATTCAAAAAGCCAAATCCGTTTGTTCCCGACGTCGTGGTTCCGATCGACTCGGTCGTCGATCAAAAGGTCGGCGCGTTCGACGCCATCGAGTCGCAGTTCTACGAGTGGGAACCCTGGATGGGGGACGATGTCGATCAGGTACCCAAGGACAAGGCCCAGCGCCGGAAATGGCTAGACGCCCAGTCGAAGGAGCTGTTCGCCAAGACCGCCGATCGGTTTCGCGCCAAGCTGATCGAGAAGCTTGGAGCCGGGCGTGGCAAAGCCGTCAAATATGCCGAGGCGTTCGAGATCTGTGAATATGGATCGCAACCGGGTCGCCAGCAGCTCACGCGTATTTTCCCGTTCCTCGGGCAGACCCTAGCGGCATCGAGGCGCGGGATCGTGAGACACGCGGCCAACAGAAAACGCTGATGTGGCAAGGCCTCACGACCTTGCCACCATTCGCTCAGTTCAGGCCAGATGCCGGTCAACTTCCGGCAGCAGTCTGAGGAAGTCGAGCCGGCTGGGACAAGCATTCTGGGCGGCGGCAAGGTCGGCGCCGGCCCAATCACGGGCCTCGGCGGAAAGCTTGGCGTACTGGCGGCGGGCTTCGGCTCGGTCGCCCAGGTGTTCGTGATAGGTCAAGAAGCGCGTGAGGTTGCCGAGCTCGGCCTGGGTTCCGGCGGCCACCGAGCAGCGGCCGTCGCAATCGGCACACATCATGGGGCCCGCGGCGATCAGTGCATCGCGAAGCTGGAGCATCTCGGTGGTTTTGACTGGCTCGTAGCGGCGTGCCGCGTCGATATTCTGGCGGATCTGATCGGTGTTCCGCATCGACGTGCAGACGCTGGTGATCCGCTCGTCGGTCCAGATTGCGTGCAGGAGGCCCTGAAACGGTGTGAGCTTTCGCTCCTTGAGCATCGGCACGCGATCGACCACGTCCTTGAGGATATTCCCTTTGGGCTTGTCACCGAACATGTTGCCGGCAATCTGCTTCATCGAGATCAGGCCGATGCCCTTGTTCCAGGCGGCGTCGATCGCCTTGTTCAGCGGCGGAATCCTTGTCGAGCCACGGTCGGTACTGAAGCATGATCGCGTCGACGATGCCCCCTTCAGCGGCCGCCTGGATGATCTGCGCCCTGTCCTTGTGATGGCTCGAGAAGCCGATGAACTTCGCCTTGCCAGACTTCCGGATGGCGTCGGCGGTCTCCTTGAATTCCTGGCTCTTGACAAGGTTGATCGCATCGTCGAGCGAATGCTCGTCGCCCAGGCCGTGAATGAAATAAAGGTCGATGAAATCCGTCCCCAGGGCCGCCAGCCGCTCATCGACCGTCTTGAGCATGTCGGAGGAGTTACGGATCATGTCCTTGGTCACCAGGAAGATCTGCTTGCGCACCTCGGGCGCCTGCTCGAACCACTTCTTGAAGAGGTTCTCCGACCGGTAGACCTTGGCCGTGTCGAATGTGCGCACGCCGCCCGCGAACGAAGACCGTAGAATCCGATCGAAGCCAGAGCCAAGCACGGTCCCTTGCTCAAGGATGGTGATCTCGACGCCGGTCTTGCCCAGCTTGCGCCTCGGAATCTCGACAGTTTTCTTGGCTTGGGCCTGGCGCTTCCGCCCGAAGTTGCGCCCACGGCGGCCGTGGCGGCAAGCGCACCGGCCTGAAGGAACGTACGCCGATCGGTATTCCCGCTGTCGCTCTGGGCCATGTTTGTTAACTCCGTGAACGGTAGATCTTCGAACTCCGGCCTCATACATTACCGCCAGCCGCAAGGTCGCCGCTAGCCGCGTTTGCCTGACGGCTTGGGCACGCCGGGAACAGGCTTTCCCTTCTGCATCAGCTTCTCCATGGCGTTCTTCATCGTGTCTTCCCCCGTGCGGGGTGGCGGGGGTTCACCGCCGGGCCCAACTGTTGCGGCCGGAGGACCTGTCTCACCACAGCCGGAACTCAATGCGACAAGCAAAACCCCGCAGGTCAGACCGCGATGCAGAGCGCTCAAGATCGGTCTCCCGGGGCGCGAGCCCCTCGTTCTTGGAAGAAGCGTCAATCGTGGCCGTCGCGTGCCGAAAAACGTGGGCCATTCGATCCCCTGTGGTCAATACGCATCGGCGCTGACCACCTCGCTGCCGTTGCGCGAGCCAAGCGCCCACCACGTCTGGAGATTGATCGAGTCTTTGACAAACCGGACCGAACCGTCGCTGAAGCAAACGTTCACGCCGCCGGAATGACCGCTCGTCGCCGTGATGGCCGCCCCGACCCGCCCCAGCTAGCGTCAGAAATACCGAACGCCGGGTTGCCGATGCACGAGATGCCGTTGGGAGTCATCACGTGGGTGTAGGCGTTGTTGCCCATCGCGTAATCCATGCTCAAGAGCCACTGGGCCCCGAAGGCGTCGTCGGTGACCGCCAAGGTGTTCGCCGGCATCGCCTTGCACGCGACCACGAAATTCTGCGCGTTCACGACACTCCCCTGGTCGAGGATCACGGCGACGTTCGTCTGGAAAATGCCCCGCTTGCCGTTCTCCGTGCCAGGCCTGACACTCGGATCTGGCGGCGCGAAGACGCCGTTGCCCATCGCCAGCAGGTGCTCGCTGAAAAGCGCGGTGTTCGAAGTGCCGTCGGTGATGGACGACAGGCGAACCGGCCCGGCGTTGGCGGGAGGGGTGGAACCCAGCAGTCCCATGAGGCCAAAAATCAAGTTGTTCTTCACGGGTACGATCGTGCCGTTGCAGGCTGTCATCATTCCGGGACCGCCGAAATTGCCGGCGTAGTTACTCATCGCATACTCGACGGAAGCGAAACTTGGCGACTTGGCCAGGCTGTCCGACGGGCAGAGCAGCGTCGAGATCGTGAGCAGGCCCACCGTGGTGTTGGCTCCATAAAAGGGGCTGATGAATCCAAGTTCGAGCATCGGCAAGCTGAAATTCAAAGCATTGAACGCGGGCTGCTGCTCGATCGCCGGCAAGATGGCTGCGGTCCAGGGCGCGAACCAACCCCACGTCTGGCTGTTATCCAGTGTCTGCGCGGGCATGACGTCAACCTGCGTGACGTAGTTGTGCACCGCCAGCCCGAGCTGCTTGAGGTTATTGACGCACTGCGACCGCCGCGCCGCCTCGCGGGCCGATTGCACCGCCGGCAACAACAGCGAGATCAGTACGGCGATGATGGCGATCACCACCAGCAGCTCGATCAACGTGAAACCCGCACGCATCGTCTGGGATCGGCGCATCGCAAGACCTCCGGAGAGAGGATGACGGAGAAGACGAATCATCCGACGTTAACCGAGCAGGCGCGCGATTGTCCAGAAGCACGACTTCACAAGCGATCTCGACCTTGGCGTGACAGAAACGGAGTGCGTTCGGATGCCTTTCGCTCCCTGACCAGATCGAGGCGATTTGCCACAGCTTGCCGAAAAAGCGAAAACCGGACCTGACCTCGACCAGCCCGTGAACTGTGGGCAACCCGATTGAAAACCGCCCTGAATCGAGGAACGTTTGAGGCATCGACTAGGGCGAATACCTTCAAGGATGGCTCCCGCTTCAACGCAAGCGCCGTGGTCTACCGAACCCGGAAACTTGATGTGTCCGAGAATCTTACCGCCAGACTCGTCGCGACGAACTTGTGAAGAATCCAAAAGTCGCGCCCTCTCGGATCGATCGCGTCAACTTCTCTTGAATCTTTGAAAAAAAAACGATCAGTCTGATTTCAATCGTCATAATATGGTGAGTGCCTCGTTCACCTCACCTTCGTCATCGCATCTGGAGCACGTCACGATGCCTGAACTTCTGGAAGAGTCGATCGCCAAAGTCATAGACCAATCCGCCGATGTTGCCGACACCGGCGAGGCCTCAGGTTCGACCTTAACCGACGAGACGCGAGCAGAGCCTGTCAGCGAATACCACGAGTCTACCGCGGAAAGTGGCGACAGACTGGAAGCCCCGGCATTGTTCGACAGTGGCAGCGAAAACACCATGGTTGACGAATCAGTCGCCGGTCTCGAAGAACCAAGTCGCCGATCTCGAAGAACCTATCGCCGTATTGCGAAGAGCCGTCGGCCGCCGTTCCCGAAGAAACCGGCGCATTGGATGACGAGCCGGGTGCCGAGCACGCTGCATTCGAATGTACATCCGAAGCTCCGGAACTCGCCGACGAGCCGATGGAAATCCCGGTGATCGAGGAAGAGGCTGTCGGGCTCGCGGCACCGATTGCGGAGGCTGCCGACCAGTGCTCAGTCGATTCGGCCGCCGAAACGGACGTGGTCGCCAATCAGGTGACCGAGATCCATGACCACGCCGCCTGCGTTGACGAGGCGGACGCGTCCGTGTGATTGCAGGCGAGAGACACCGAACAGTTGCCAGTCCATGGCTACCGACCGGCAGCACGCGATGGCGAGTCGACATCGGCGGGCCGGCGAGTTCAAGAACAGAGGGAGGGCGGGCTCAATGGGTTCCGCCCCCTCCTTCATGTTATCCTCTGATTTGTCCGAGCCCGAATGCCGGTCCGCGAGCCGGCTGGCGTCGCGTCCTAGTCGCGTGCCGGGCTGACGATGCCAAGCGCCTCCGCAGAAGCGCCGCTGGCATCCAAGAACCACTCTCCGGTCAGCAATCGCTGATGCAGCGCCGGAGACCCCAAGAGGGGAAAGCCACCGCATGCGGCGCAGGATCGGCCCCCGTGTTCGGAGGCCGACCCGCTGAGTGCGTCGGTCTGATCGACCTAATCGCCGACGGTTCACCTCACGGAACCGAACTTCTCCGGTTCGCCTCGCTTCGACGGACCGCGGCCGACCGGATTCTCGAGACTTAACGCGAGCATCTCGGGACGCTGCTCTGGAGGCTTCGCCGTCGCGGCAGGCGATGCTGATGGCCGACTTGGCGACCCTGATCGCGCAACGGCTCGGCCGCCGGACGTCGCCCTCGTTGTAGGAGTCGTCCTGGCCGAGCAGGTGCTCCGCGTCTATCCAGGAAGCACTCCACGTGAGGGAGCCGATTGACGGTGAGATCCTGTTTCTGCGACACTTCGAGCACCTCAGCCGGGCCGAAGGCCGCCCTGGTACCTGGCATCGACAAGGGGACCGCGCCGAGGCGGTACGTCCGGGCCCTGAAGGCCACTCGAGGACGTGACTGGCCGAGGGCAGCGACCGATGAGGAGGCAGCATGGTCTCGATCATCGGCACTGGTGGAGGAAGCGACGAGTCCCTGATCGAACGGTTGGTCGACGAATTCGCCGCGCGAATCCGCCGCGGCGAGCGGCCGGACGTCGAGGAGTTCGTGGGCCGCTATCCGCACCTGGCCGACGATATCCGCGAGATCCTGCCGGCGATGGCCCGGTTGGAAAGGGCCCTGGATCCCGTGGAGGCCCTCCCGGATCCGAGCCCGGCGGCCTACGCCCGATTCCGCGATTTCCGCATCGTCCGGGAGATCGGCCGCGGGGGCATGGGGGTCGTCTACGAGGCCGAACAGGTCTCCCTGGGCCGGCCCGTGGCCCTCAAGGTCCTCACCCAGCGGATGCTGCGCGACGCCACGCAACGGCTGCGGTTCGTGCGCGAGGCGAGGGCCGCGGCGAGGCTGCACCATACCAACATCGTCCCCGTCTTCGGGTTCGGCGAGCACGATGGCATCCCTTATTACGTCATGCAGCTCATCGAGGGGTCCGCGCTCGATGCGGTGATCGATGAGGTGGCGCGGCTCGAGGGGCTTGCCCGGAGCCATCCCACGCCGGACCGCCGTCCCGCCACGATGCCCGCGCGGTCGCTCTTGACCGGGCGGTTCTCGCTTCCGCACGATCTCGGGCCCGAAGTGGCGTCGACCCCGCCCGGGGAGCCGGATACGCCGTCGCGTCCAATCGACTCCACACCGGCGTCGGGCCCTTGCCTTGGAGGAATCGACCAGCCGCCGGCCGGTCACGCGTCGGGCGTGATCTCGTCCGTCACCCAGCCGAAGCCCGACCCGGGGAGCGGCTCGAGCGAGGCCCGGCGGCTGACGTATTGGCAGGGGGTGGCACGGATCGGCGTCCAGATCGCGTCCGCGCTCGATTATGCGCACCGCAGCGGCGTCCTGCACCGGGATGTGAAGCCGTCCAACCTGCTGCTCGATGCGAGCGGGACGGGCTGGGTAACCGACTTTGGGCTCGCCAAGACCGATGATCATCAGAACCTGACCGCCACCGGCGATCTCCTCGGGACGCTCCGATATATGCCGCCGGAGGCGTTCGAGGGATCGTCCGACGCCCGGAGCGATGTGTATAGCCTGGGCCTGACCCTGTATGAGCTGGTGGCGCTGCGACCGGCCTTTGGCGAGCGGGACCGGACCAAGCTGATCCGGCAGGTCTGCCACGATGAGGCCGCGCGACTGAGGGCGATCCGACCGGGCGTCCCACGGGACCTGGAGACGATCGTCCACAAGGCGATCGAGAAGGAGCCGTCCCGGCGCTACCCGACCGCGGGTGAGCTGGCGGCGGACCTGCAGCGGTTCCTCGATGACCAGCCGATCCGGGCGCGTCGGACGTCGACGGCCGAGCGGGTCGCGCGGTGGTCGCGTCGGCACAAGGCGTGGGCGGCGGTCCTGGTCGGCGCGGCGGTGCTGCTGGTGGCCGCGACCGTGGTCGTCGACGTTCGCGGCCTCGCACTTCCAGCGCCTGGCCGCTGAGAACGGGCGGCTGGCCGGTGAACGGGAGCAGCAGCGGTCGGAGGCCGAGGCGGCGCGGGGCCTGGCCGAGCGCCGCGGCGAGGAGCTGCGCGCCACCCTCTACCGGGCCGAGATGAACCTCGCCGCCCAGTCCGCCGCCGTCCCTGCCGGAGTCGCACGCGTGGCCGAACTGATCGGCAACTGGCGAGCGGGCCGGCCCGACGTCCGGGGCTGGGAATGGTACTACTTCAACGGCCTGACGCACCGCGCCGGGACGGTCCTCGGCGGCAGCGGCCGGGCCGTCGCGTCGGTCGCGTGGAACCGGGATGGGACCCGGATTGTCTCTGGCGGCGCCGACGGCTGGATCCGGATCTGGGACGCAGGCCGTGGCCGCGAGCTGCGGGCCTGGACGGCCCATCCGGGCGGCGTGCGCTCGGTCGCCTGGAGCCCCGACGGGGGCCGGATCGCCTCCGGCGGGGCCGACCTGTCGCTCCGTGTCTGGGACGCGGCCGACGGCCGCCAGCTCTCCGCGCGGCATCGCCCACGCCAGGCCGGCGAACTGCGTGGCCTGGAGCCCGGATGCGACCCGGATCGCCACCGGCGGCGACGGACGGGACCGTCAAGATCTGGGACGCCGAGCCCGGCGGCCCACCCGGCGCACGCCCCGGGTCGACGGACCAGCAGGCCCGGATCGGCGAGTCGCCCGTCCGGACCTGGCGTGTCCCGTTCAAGAATGCGTATAGCCTCGCCTGGAGCCCCGATGGCCGCCGGCTCGCGACCTCGCACAACGACAACGTCGTGCGCATCTGGGAAGCGGACCGCGACGCCCCGCCTCAAGAGCTCGTCGGCCACTGGTACAGGGTCGCGGCCGTGGCCTGGAGCCCCGACGGCCGCCGGATCGCCACGGGAGGAGTCGTGGACGAGACCGTACGCATCTGGGGCGCCGACAACGGCCGCCCGCTCCAGGTGCTGAAAGCGGGTCCGGTGAGTGGGCTCGCGTGGAGTCCGGACGGCCGCCGGCTCGCCTCGGCCAGCCGCGACCGGATCGTGCGCGTCTGGGAGCTCGATAGGGAGGAAGACCCCTGCATCCTGGAAGGCCACGGCGACCGCGTGACGGCCGTGGCCTGGAGCCCCGACGGCCGCCGGATCGCCTCGTCAGGCGAGGACGGGACGGTCCGGATCTGGGACCCGGATTCCTCGCCGGATCTCCTGCACCTCCGCGATCCCTCCAGGGTAACCTGGTCCCTGTCGTGGAGTCCGGATGGCCGCCGGATCGCCTCGAGCTCCGGGGACGATCGATCCGTCCGGATCTGGGACGCCGAGGGCGGCGATCCGATCCGCACCCTCGACTGCGGCCCGAGCGGCGGGCATTGCCTGGCGTGGAGCCCTGACGGGGCCCGGCTGGCGGCCGACCGCGGCGACGGGCATGTCACCGTCTGGGGCGTGGCGGACGGCAGGCCCGTACGCGATTTCCACTGGGAGGGGGAGCAGGTCGCGTCGCTGGCCTGGTGCCCGGATGGCCGCCGGATCGCCGCCGCCGGCTGGGGCACGGTGATCCGGATCTGGGACGTGGTCGGCTCGCCGGGCCCGATGGTGCTGCGCGGCCAGGGCAGCGAGGTCCACGCGATGGCCTGGTCGCGCGACGGCTCGCGACTGGCGTCGGAAGAGGGGAACGGCGGGGTCCGCATCTGGGATCCCCAGACAGGGCGATCGGTCCGGCTGCTGGAGGGCCATACCGCGGCGTCGAGGGCGCTCGCGTGGAGTCCGGACGGCCGCCGGCTCGCCTCGGGCGGCGAGGATACGACTATCCGGATCTGGGACGCCGAGACCGGCGCCGCCCTGGCCGTCTTGCGGGGCCATACCGGACCCGTCCGGTCGCTCTCCTGGAGTCGGGATGGTTCGCGGCTGGCGTCCGGCGGCGAGGACCGCGTCGTGCGCCTCTGGGACACGATCACCTGGCGCGAGGTCGTCGCCCTCCGGGACCACGCCGGTCCGGTCTATGCGGTCGCCTGGGATCCCGAGGGCCGCCGCCTGGCCTCCGCCGGGGACGACCGGGTCGTGGTGATCCGTGACGCTGCCCCGGGATACCTCGCCGATCGATCGGACCGGCTCCTGGCCTTTCCCGAGACCCCGGCCGGGCATCGGCTGCGGGCGGAGGTCCTGGCGCGTCGCGGAGACTGGGACGCCGCGGCGGCCGAGTTCCGGTTGGCGATGGCGGGAGCGGGGGGAGGAGACGGCCGGTCGTTTCCGGCCGGATGGTGGGCAGCCGGGCCGTTCGACGACCCAGGGCGCGAGCCGAGGCCCGAGGACGGGCTGGACCTGGGATCCCGGGCGTCACCCTGGGAGCCGGTCGAGGCGACGGCCGACGGCCGGGTCGACCTGGGCCGCTACCTGCCGCCGGGACACGCCGGAGCGGCCATCGCCTGCCTCCGGGTCTGGTCCGCCGGCACGGCGCCCGTCCGGCTCCGGATCGGCGCCTCGGGACGGTTCCGGGCCTGGATCGACGGCCGCTCGATCCTGGAGGCAATCCCGGCCGACGGGGCCTTCGGGACCGAGGAGGCGACGGTCACCTTGCCCGCCGGATGGAGCTCGCTGGCCTTCCGCGTCGCGGCCGGCGGCGATCGGCCCGCGTTGCGGGCCTGGATCGAGCACGAGGCCGACCTCGCCCGCGACCGGATCGACTTCCTGCTGACTCGCGGGCGCTGGTCGGACGCGGCGGCGGAGATCGAGGAGCAGGCGAGGATCCGTCCGGGGACGGCGGCCGGGCTCCATGATCGGGCCATCCGGGCCGCCCGATCCCGGGCTGAGCTGGCTGCGGGGCCGAGGGAAGTCCGCGGAGGCCGACGCGGCCGAACGGATGGCGGCGCTCTGGTCGGACCGGCTGAAGTCCCTCCCCGCCGACCACGAAGGGCAAGTACCCGACAAACGCCAGGTGCGGCGCCATCACCGACTCCCCAGCACCCTGCGGATCATCACCGGCGACACGGACGGCACGATCTACGCCGTGGACGCGTCTGGAAATCTCCGCTGGTTCAAGGATCTGGCGCGGGAAGGCACCACGAGCTTCGCGTCGAAGAGTGGCGTTGTGATCGCCACTGATTGGGACAAGTTCAACCGCGTGATTGGTGGAGGCGACGGGGTCATCTACGCGATTGACGCGATCGGCAACCTCCACTGGTACAAGGACACGCACCGGGACGGGACCCCGGCGACCGCCGCCGGCGCACCCTCCTTCGACGCGCCCAACGAGGGGGCCACCATCGGCATCGGCTGGAATATGTTCACGACCGTGTTCTCCGGTGGTAACGGGGTCCTCTACGGGATCGATGGCGACGGCAACCTCCGCTGGTACAAGGACACGCACCGGGACGGGACCCTGATGGACAGCCACGTGCCGAACCATGCGGCCACCATCGGCATCCGCTGGGGGAGTTTCACCCAGGTCTTCTCCGGTGGTAACGGGGTCCTCTACGCGATCGATCGCGACGGCAACCTCCACTGGTACAAGGACACGCACCGGGACGGGACCCCGGCGACCGCCGCCAGCGCCACCCTCCTTCGACGCGCCGAACAACGGCGCCCAGATCGGCAACGGCTGGGGAAGGTTCACCACGGTGTTCTCGACCGGCGACGGGGTCATCTTCGGGCGGGATGCAGCCGGCGACCTGTGGTGGTATCAGGACCTGGCCCAGGACGGGACGATCCGGTGGGCTAACTCCGGCGTGGGGAAGAGAGTCGCCTCCGGCTTTTAACCCGGCTCGTTCACCGCCGTCTTCTCAGGCGGGGTCAATGCCGACGCACCCGGCGTAATTCACGCCACCGACAGCAGCGCCGAACTCCGCCAGGACAGAGTGCAGGAGCACGCCAGCTCAACCCCGACGCTCAACAAGTAACGGCGTAGTCGGCTCGCCGGACGGCCCCGAGTGGCCTGATCCCCGAGTCCGGCCGAGGGATCGCGCTCTCGTCAGAAAACCCCTCTTCCCGGACTCCAACCACTTCTTTTGGGGAATCCTCGCTTTTCTTGTCCCGGACCAGGGGTCGCGCACCAGTTATAAGGTATGGGCAAGGACAGGAACGACCCATCCAGTGAAACCGTACAACCCCTCAAGCGGCCTTGATCTCAAGATCGTGCGGCACTTGCCGGGCTGTCCCAGCGGCATCGCGACCCCGGAGCTGCCGCGAATCACCCAGGAGGTCGGAGCGAAGCGTTACTTCCGGGCACTCAAGGAGCTCAGGACGATCCTGGCCGCGATGCCGGGTGGCCTGGGAAGACTGTGAGCCATGTCGATTTCTGAGTCGGATCAGTATGACCTGCTCGATCAACTGGCCGAGGAATTCGCGGCTCGGTTTCGTCGTGGCGAACGGCCCTCGCTCAAGGAATACACGGATCGCCACCCGAATCTGGCCGATGAGATCAGCGAGCTATTCCCGGCGATGGTCAAGGTTGAACAGGCCAAGGAGGTCCGGAAGGGGCACGACACGGATGAAGTGACGGGGGATTTCCGGTGCGCGAATCCACTCTCGAGGCAGATCGGTGACTACCGGATTCTTCGCGAGATCGGCCGGGGCGGCATGGGCGTCGTCTACGAGGCCGAGCAGGTCTCGCTCGGCCGCCGCGTGGCGCTGAAGGTCCTGCCGGGCCAGGTGTCCAGCGATCGGCTGGTCCAGGAGCGGTTCCGCCGCGAGGCCCGCGCCGCGGCCCGACTGCACCACACCAACATCGTGCCGGTCTATGATGTGGGCCAGGATGGGGATGTCTGCTTCTATGCCATGCAGTTCATCCAGGGCCTGGGGCTCGAGGCTGTCATCGCCGAGCTGCGTCGGCTCCTGGACCGGGCCAGATCCCAGTCCAAGATCAAGACAGCCTCCGACCACCGGTCTCACCAACGCCGCGAAGAGCGTTCCGGCCAGGGTATCGAAAACCCGAACGTCGGCGCACGGGTCGAGGTCAGCGCGGTGATGCGGTCCATTCTCACCGGTCGGTTCGACCCATCCGGCACGAGCCCGGATCAGGCGGGAGCCACAAGATCGATGCTTGCCGGGACCGTCGCCACGCCGGCCGGGATCGGGATGGAAAGTCGAGCGCCTGAACTCGACGCCGCATTGGCGCGGACTGATATCGGGAGCGCGATCGCGGGCGACGTGATTGGGCCGCAGCGAATGCATCCTCTCGCACCAGTCTTGTCAGCATCCGCCTCGCCGTCTTCAAGCTCGGCGATCCTGCCCGGCGGTGCCCAGCTCTCGTCGGTCGAGTCGGGCCGGCGCGGGTTCTTCCGCAGCCTGGCGCAGATCGGCCGGCAGGTCGCCGGGGGCCTGGCCCACGCCCACGCGCGAGGCATAGTGCACCGGGACATCAAGCCGTCGAATCTCCTCCTGGACACCGAAGGCGTGGTCTGGATCGCGGATTTCGGCCTGGCCAAGGGGGATGATGACGGGCTGACCCAGAGCGGTGACATCCTGGGTACGCTTCGCTACATGGCCCCCGAGCGGTTTCGGGGCGAAGGGGATGCTCGGGCCGACGTCTACGCGCTGGGGCTGACGCTGTACGAGCTGCTCACGCTCCGTCCGGGCTTCGACTCGCCGGACCGGCTCAAGCTGATCGAGCAGATCAAGACCCAGGAGCCGCCGAAACCCCGGGCCGTCGATGCTCGGATCCCGCGCGACCTGGAGACGATCGTTCTCAAGGCGATCGAGAAGGACCCCAAAGCGCGGTACCAGACGGCCGAAGCAATGGGCCAAGACCTTGGTCGGTTCCTCGCCGACGAGCCCATCAGGGCTCGCCAGGTCAGCTCCGCCGAGCGTTACTGGCGGTGGGCCAGGCGCAATCCGGTGATCGCGGTCCTCGGTGGAGTGCTCACGGCCGTGCTGATCGCGACGACCCTGGGCTCGATGGCGGCGGCGGCTTACTTCCGGGAGTCGGCCCGGCGAGAGACCGACCTGGCGGAGCGCGAGCAGCTTGCAAGGCACGAGGCGATCGAAGAGCGCGACAAGTCTCGTCGAGCTCTCGGCGGGCCTTGCGCTCGACAAAGGATTCGCCCTGGCTCACGAAGGTCACGCAGACCGGGGCTTGCTCTGGATGCTCGAGGCTCTCAAGTCCGCTCCGGACGACGCGGTAGAACTCCGACGCACGATTCTCTGGAACCTGGGGGCCTGGCTCGGACAGGTCCATAAGACCCTCAGTATCATCGATACCGGCGGTGCGCGTGATTACCTTTCCTTCAGCCCTGACGGAAGATTTTATGCAGCCGGTTTCACCCCCTTTGATCGTGCCATCGCAACACCCGTTGACCTCTGGGACACCGCCTCGGGTGCAAGGGTCTCTACTGTACCTGGTGCTTACGCCCCGTTCGCCTTCCGACCGGACGGAAAAGCTCTCATCGCTTACGCAGAGACGGGTTTTATGCGGGCCGTCAACCTGGTCACGGGGCGCGTGCTCTGGAGAACACAGAGGTTACCTGGTGATTGGGGGGGAGCGATCGTCTTCTCTCCCGACGGTTCCACGGTTCTTGCAACACGCCACGACAAGTCAGCCAGTGCGTGTCTGATGCAACTGGACGTCGTCTCGGGCCGGCAGCGCGGAGAGCCGATACGAGGCTGGCAAATGATGGCCGTTGCTCCCGACGGCAGGACGGTCGCAACCGGCCGTATCGAGAACGGCGAGCTGTACATTGATATGCTCGACCTGCCCTCGGGCCGGCGGAAGGGATTCTGGCGGGCCGGCGCGTGGGCTCTGCTCGACCTACGCTTCAGCCCGGACGGGAAGTCTCTATATGGAGCGATCCCTGAAGGCGACGGGATCAAAGGATTCCGCGGTCATTTCGCTCAGATCTGGGACTCGAGTACAGGAAAGCCGACAAGCCGGGTCATCGCAGGCACGTCCGGCGCCATTTATACCCCTTCGGCCGATCGTCTTGTGACACACGCTGACAACCGGAAGCTCGTTCGTGATGCAGCAACCGGGAGCGTAAGGGGGCAGGGTTCCCAGCGGACTCTGAATCTGCCGTGCATCCCGACGGTCGTACTATAGCGACGGCGGTCTCTGACAACACGGTGAGGTTGTGGCAGGTGTCTGCGGACGCAGAGCCAATCTCAAGCGGAGGGAACGACAAGCAGGTGTCGCCGACATGGGGGGCAACCGGGCGCCAGACGCGGCACTCCGATTTGTTCTGGGCAGGTCTTCGGAGAGATGGGAAGATCGCCATCTCGTTGGCGAAGAATGCGGCGGAACGAGAAATGATCCGATTCTCCGATCCGGCCCACGGTCGCAGCTCAGGAAGACCCGCGCGGCACTACCCAGGTTGGATGATCCGTGCTTTCGCACTCAGTCCTGATGGCCGATGCTTCGCGACGGGAAGCAATCCAGGCAACCGTGTGGCTGGCGAGGTGCGACTCTGGGACGCGAGCACGGGTCGATTGCTGCTGCCGGCGATGCCCCACACCAACTGGGTATCGGCGCTGGCATTTCAGCCTGATGGTAAGCTCTTGGCCGCGGGCGATTTCAATGGGCTGGTTCGGTTCTGGGACACTTCGGCCGACCGGGAGATCGGCCGGCCGCTTGCACAAGGTGACATCGTCATGAGTCTGGCCTACAGCCCGGACGGCAAGATGCTCGCGGTGGGTCTCGCCAACGATCATACGGGCAAGCCAGGAATTCGTCTCTGGGATACCAGGACACGGCAACCGATCGGTGCATTATTACCGAGCACAGATGACGTCAAGCGAATTGAATTCCGGCCGGATGGCCGCGCTCTGCTCGCGGGTATCGTGAATTCCACCCGGCTGTGGGATACGACCCGAGGGCGCGCTCAGTGAGCCGATGATCGACGAGACGGAAGGGGGATTCACTTCAGACGGTCGTGCATTCGTCACCCTTGGAAGTGACGGCACAGTGAAGCTCCGGGATGCCGCGACCGGAGCGGTTCTCGGCACGCTGTTGACGTCGACTTCATCGGCCACCTGTGCGGCGTTTCGCGGCGATGGCAGTTTGATCGCCGTGGGTTTCGAGGACGGGACGGTCCGGCTCTGTGACCTGGCCACATCGCAACCGGTCGGTCCAGCTCGATCCATGAGGCACGCGGTTCATCATGTGGCATTCACGTCCGATGGCAAGTCGGTCGCCGCTATCGACACGTTCGGCGAATCTCGGACCTGGCCCGTCCCCATGGCGCTTCAGGATGAGGGCATCGACCATCTCACGCTTCGAATCGAGGCTCGCACCGGCCTCCGCATGGAAACGGGCTTCGCGATCTCACGACTCGGCAGTGCGGCCTGGCGCGAGCGGCTCGAGCAGCTCGGCCGTCTCGATCCCGCCGCCGTGGAGCCCGACGAAGACCCCGCCTGGCACGAGCCGATGATCCGCGAGGCCGAGCAGAACGGCAACGCCTTCGCGGCTCGCTGGCACCTTGATCGTCTCATCGCCGCCCGGCCCGATGACTGGTTCCTCCATGCGCGCCGGGCCCGCGCGTGGTCCCTGTCCGACCAGTTCGACAAGGCCGCCGCCGATTACCAGCAGGCCGAGCGGCTCGGCGAGCGAGAGGATGTCCTGGACTTCCAGGTCCACTGCGCAATCGACTGCACCGGGGCCGGGCGCTGGGCCGTGGCCCTCTGGTATCTCGACCGCCTGATCGCCGCCCGGCCCGATGACGGGACGTTGCGCGAGGACCGCGCGGCGGTGTACGGCAAGCTCGGCCGCGAGGCCGAGCGTCAGGCCGAACTCGCCCGCGTCTTCGAGCTGGGGGCCGACGAGGGACTGGTCATCCCCCGGGCCGAGCGAGCTCGGCCTCGCCGGCCGATGGGCCGAGGCCGCGGCCTGCTGGCGCGGTGCGGGCGGACGGGCCCGCTCAGCCGGGAGCTGGCCCAGGCCTGGGCCATCGCCTGCCTCAGGTCGGGAGACCGTGCCGGCTACCGCGAGGCCTGCGCGGCCGACATGGCCTGCCAGGGACCTGATCCGACGGTCGTATGGAATGCCCTCAGTATGGCATCACTCTTCGCCCTGGGAGCTGAAGGCCTGGACGATTACCAGGTGCCAGCGCGATGGTTCGAGAGGCGATTGTCCGCCGGTCCTGCTGTTCCACCAATGTTTAAACACGCCTTCTCGAATGCACTCGGTGGACTTTTGCTTCGCGCCGGCCGGATCGACGAGGCCATTGCGAGACTGAACCAGGGGATGGCCGTCGCGAAGGAGGCGGAGGTCCAGGCGATTGGGCCTACCTGGCCCTGGCTCACGCGCGAAAGGGAAGCATTGCCGAAGCTCGCCGATGGCTCGACCGGCTTCGCGCGTCGCCCCCTGATTCCTCGGCATCATTCTGGGATCTCCAGGAGCTTGCACTGCTTCGGAGCGAGGCTGAGTCGCTTCTCTTCGATGCGGAGTTTCCAAGTGATCCCTTCCATGCCTCGGGGCCGGGATGAACCCGCGGGGCGACAGACGAGGGGGACACGGCTCATTGCTTGATTTCCCGGCCTCTTACACCCCTTTCTTGGGAAATCCCCACTTTTCTTGTCCCGCAACAGGGGTCGGCGCGCCAGTTATAAGGTATGGGCAAGGACATGAATGACCCATCCAGTGAAACCATAGAACTGCTCGAACGGCTTCGAGCAGGGGATCGCGGGGCACTTGCCGAGCTCTTCCAGCGGCATCGCGACCGCCTGCATCGCATGGTTGAGCTACGCATCGACGCGCGGCTCCAGGGAAGGATCGACGCCTCCGACGTGTTACAGGACGGCTTCCTCGACCTGGCGAAGCGGGTGGAGAGCTACCTCAGCGATCCCAGGCTGCCGGTATTCCTCTGGCTGCGACTGGTGGTCAGTGATCGCCTGGCGATGGTCCACCGCCACCACCTCGGGACTCGGATGCGTGACGCGGCCCAGGAGGTTTCGCTCCATCGCGATCCATTGTCCCAGGCCAGCTCGGCGGCCCTGGCCTCGATGCTCCTTGGGCGTCTGACGTCCCCCTCGAATGCAGCCATCCGGGCCGAGCAGATCCTCCAGGTCCAGGAAGCAGTCAACTCGCTCGACCCGCTCGACCGCGAAGTGGTGGCGCTGCGCCAGTTCGAGCAGCTCAGCAGGGCCGAGACCGCGGTGGTGCTCGGCATCACCGAGCAGGCCGGAACCAAACGTTACATCCGGGCACTCAAGAAGCTCTCGGCGATCCTGGCCGCGATGCCCGGAGGCCTCGAGGAGTCTGAAGAGACGTCGATCCTCAATTCGGAACAGTATGAACGTGCTCAATCAACGGACCGAGGGCGTTCGCCGGTCCGCTCCCTGCGCGGCGAACGCCCGGCTCGGAATTCCGCAGGTCAGCCCCTTGAACGTGGAAGGTAGAAATCATGACGACAGCCGTTTCCCCCGCCGCACCGACACTGGAACCTGACCGCCCCAAGACGGAGGACGCGACGCCGTTGCGGGCCGTCCACACGCCGAACTTCCCCACGCTCTTGCGGCAGCTCGGCGCGTCGCTCCTGGTCACCACCTACCAGGCCGGCAAGCTCGTGATGGTCCGCGACGAGGGGGACCACCTCAACACCCACTTCCGCGGCTTCCAGGCGCCGATGGGCATGGCCTTATCGGGCGATCGGCTGGCACTGGGCACCAAGATGCAGGTCTGGGAATTTGTCGACGTCCCAGCCGTGGCCGCCAGGCTCGAACCGCCCGGGCGGCACGACGCCTGCTTCCTGCCCCGCTCCAGCCACGTCACGGGCAACATCCAGATCCACGAGATGGCCTGGGGCAGCGGCAACGAGCTCTGGGTCGTCAACACCCGGTTCTCCTGCCTCTGCACGCTCGACGGCTCGGCCAGCTTCGCGCCGCGGTGGCGGCCGCCGTTTGTCAGCGCGCTGGAGCCCACCGACCGCTGCCACCTGAACGGCCTGGGGATGGTCGACGGCCGCCCGCGTTACGTCACGGCGCTGGGCGAGACCGACGCGCCGGCCGGCTGGCGGGCGAACAAGGCCAAAGGCGGCATCGTGATGGACGTGGCCTCGGGCGAGGTGATCACCCGCGGGCTGTCGATGCCCCACTCGCCGCGGTGGTACGCCGGCCGGCTCTGGGTCTGCGAGTCGGGCGCGGGGACGTTCGGGTTCATCGACGGGAACACCGGCAAGTACGAGCCGGTCGCCCAGGTGCCTGGCTTCACCCGCGGGGTCGAGTTCGCCGGGAACCTCGCCTTCGTCGGGCTGTCGCAGGTGCGCGAGAGCGCCGTGTTCAGCGGCATCCCGATCACCGAGCGGCTGACCGAGGACGAGCGGACCTGCGGCGTCTGCGTGATCGACCTGACCTCCGGGCAGGTGATCGCGCTCCTGCGGTTCGAGACCGCCGTGCAGGAGGTCTTCGCCGTGACGGTGCTGCCGGGCCGGCGGTACCCCGAGCTGATCAATGACGACGAGAAGCTGCTGGAGAACTCGTTCGTGGTGCCCGACGCGGCGCTGGCCGATGTGTCGCCGGCGCTGCGGAGCACCGGCCGCGAACGGGCGAGCGACCTCGCGCGGCATCAGTGAAGGTGTGAGTGAGGCCGTCACGATTCCGAGACGGGGTGAGCCGGGGACGGTGCGTGCGCCGCGTCGAGGCGTTCGTGAAGGCGTGAAGTTGTTTTTCATCGCCAGAGGTTGTTCAACACCAAGGAGCGAGAGAACCATGAGTCACAACGGCGCGAGCGATCAGCGTCGAGGCGGGCGGGGTACGGTCGAGACCCGGAAACGGCGGCGGATGCGGCCGACGTTGATGGCGCTGGAGGACCGCAAGCTGCTGTCGACGTTCACCGTCACCAGCACGCTGGACGACGGCAGCGACGGCACCCTGCGCTGGGCGATCGCCCAGGCGAATCTCGGGGGGGACAATACGATCGCCTTTGACAGCACCGTGTTCAGCACGCCGCAGACGATCACCCTGGCCGGCACCCAGCTCGAGCTGAGCAACACGACCGGGACCGAGACGATCACGGGCCCGGCGGCGGGCGTGACGGTCAGACGGCGGCGGGCTGAGCCGGGTGTTCCAGGTCGACGGGGTGTCACCGCGTCGATCTCGGGACTGACGATCACCGGCGGCAAGGACTCGGGCTCCAGCACGGCGGCGGCCTGGCCAACTATGGGCACGCCCACGCTGACCGACTGCACCGTCAGCGGCAACTCCGCCAGCGCACACGGCGGCGGCGTGCCACCGCGACGGCGCGGCACGGCCATGCTGACCGACTGCACGTCAGCGGCAACTCCGCCGTCGGTGGCGGCGGCCTGTTGGCAGCTACTACGGCACAACCTGACGCTGACTAACTGCACCATCAGCGGCAACTCCGCCAGTGGCAACTACGGCGGTGGCCTGGTAGCTTCGGGACGACCACGCTGACCAACTGCACGGTCAGCGGCAACTCCGCCGTCACACGGCGGCTGGCCTGTACGACTTCAGCAGGACGACCACGCTGACCGACTGCACCGTCAGCGGCAACTCCGCCAACGGCGGCGGCGGCCTGTACCAGACGTCGGCGGGTACGACCACGCTGACCAGCTGCACGGTCAGCGGCAACTCCGCCCGCAGCGGCGGCGGTGCTGTATAACCGCTGGCACGACGACTCTGACCAACTGCACGGTCAGCGGCAACTCGGCCGGGGACGGCGGCGGCCTGCACAACTACGGGGACCATGACGACGCTTATCAACTGCACGTCAGCGGCAACTCCGCCGGCTTCGGCGGCGGCGTGACGAATCATCGGCGGCACGAGCATACTCTGTAACTGTACCGTCAGCGGAAACCAGGCAGCCGTCGCTGGCGGCGGCGGAGGCGTGCGGAGTTTCGGCACGACGACGCTGACCGACTGCGTGGTCAGTGGCAACGTCAATCGGCGGCGTGCGTAGCGTACTAGGGCACGACGACGCTGACCAACTGCACTATCAGCGGCAACTCCACGGCCGTATCGGCGGCGGCCTGTTCAACAACGCGGAGCACGATGACGCTGACCGGCTGCACCGTCAGCGGCAACTCCGCCACGTCGGACGGCGGCGGCCTTAGCTCTTAACGACCTTTGCATTTTTCGGCCTCGCCACGGACCACGCTGCCGACTGCACGTCAGCGGCAACTCCGCGGGCAGAGATGGCGGCGGCGTGGAGAGACCCCGCAAGCCAAGACGACGATCATCAACTGCACCGTCAGCGGCAACACCGCCCGCTCAGGGCGGCGGCCTTGACAACAGTAACGCGGACGACGACCCTCGGTAACACCATCGTGGCGGTGAATACGGCCGGCACCAGCGGGCCGGATGCCCTCGGAACCGTCGTCTCCCAGGGCAATAACCTGGTCGGCAAGACCGACGGCAGCTCCGGCTGGGTCGGCTCCGACCTGACCGGCACCATCGCCTTGCCGCTCGACCCGATGCTGGGCCCACTGGGCGATTACGGCGGGCCGACACAGACGATGGCCCTGCTCCTGGACAGCCCGGCCATCGACGCGGGCAACAACGCCCTGATCCCGTCCGGCGTCACCACTGACCAGCGCGGCTTCGATCGCATCGTCAACACCGTCGTGGACATCGGCGCCTTCGAGACGAACGGAATCATCGTCAAGGGCAACATCTACAACGATGTGGATGGCAACGGCTTCCACGGCAGCTCCGAGCCCGGCCTTGCCGGCTGGACGGTCAACCTGCTGGATTCGACGGGCAGCGTCCTGGGGTCGGTACTCGCCGACGCAAGCGGCAATTACAAGTTCTCCGGCGTCAGCCTGGGATCAACCTACCAGGTTGCCGAGTCGGTGCCGTCCGGCTGGGTTCAGACGCAACCGCTCTCTCCGACTGTCTACAGCTTCACCGCCAAGAGCGGTCATAACCTGAGTGCCCTCAACTTCGGCGACCATTCCGCCCCGGCTCTGGATGCCTTGGCCGCGATCGACAACGGTCAGGCTGGGTATTCCGAGGCCGGATCGTGGAACACTGCGGTCGGCGGGCTCAATGGCGCCAGCCGGATCGCCCGGACCGTGCACAGCGGCAAGGCGACGGCGGCAGCCACCTGGAACTTCACCGGGCTATCGTCCAGCAACACGTACGACGTCTACGTGACCTTCGGCAGCAAGAGCCAGTACTCCAAGGCCGCGCCGTTCACGGTGTACGACGGCACCACGAGCCTGGGCACTCAGTCGATCGACGAGAGCATCCTGGTCACGATGGCCCAGGGCGGCCGGGCGCAGGGCAGCTACGATGGCGTCGGCTGGCTGGAGCTGGGAACCTACGCGATCACCGGCACCGAGCTCAAGGTCGTGCTGAGCAACCTCGCCTCGGGCAGCCTTGTCGATGCCGACGGCGTGCTGCTGGTCTCGCACAGCGCCGGCATGCCTTCGCACCCGAGCGGCGCGGCTCCCTCGAAGACGTCGGACCTTGTCCTCGGCGTGCTCGACTCAAGCGCCACCTCGGCAACCCCGACCCAACAGCAAGCCGGCTCAGAACTCCGCCCGGACCATCGTCCTCCGCGGCGTTTCCGCGCCGAGCCCGATCCATGTGGGGTACAGCCCGGGAAGCCAGCCGGTCGTCAACCAGTCAACGCCCGACGCCATCGACGCGATCCTGGAGCTTGATCTCACGGTGTGCTCGAGAATTCGTTCGTGGTGACCAGATGTCTGACGATCGGCGCATTTGATCGGACTGCGCCTTGACCTCTTTCGCCCGGGGCATCCCTTGCCGGTCGCGGGCTTCCTCGGTCAGCGGGACGGCGTGCTTGGACGGAACGATCCGTGAGCCGAACCGGTTGGCGTAGGCTTTCGTGAACTCGGCGCCGAAGAAAAAAATCTCTTCGGAATAGTAGACCCGCACGAGTAGAGCCACGAGGTAACCGGCCGCCCCTTAGGCCGAAGAGGCGTTCGGTATCAACCCGCCGCGAGTTTCGTGGCACCCATCACCGTCCCGGCCTGAGTACGTTGCTGGTCGGCAACGGCGTCTCCTCAGGGGACGCGAATGCAATCTACTTCACCGGCGCCAGTGGCCACGGACGGCAGGGACTCTTCGAATCCCTGAGGGTCGCGTACGGCTCTTGAGGGGTGAGCCGTCGAGCACCGTCAAAACGGTCTGTTCTTCCCTCGCCGTTCACATATCGGATCGACGGGTCTTCACACCCCCGCGATGGGCTGAATGACCGGGTCCGGACGAGGGTAGGCAGTATGATCGATCGTCCGCCTCACGTGCGACCTCGTCGATCCGATCGAGGCCGGATTGTGCAGCAGGTGGATCTCGTAATGGCTTTCCGCGGGGCATGCCCAGCGGAGCCTCCAAGCATCGGAGCAGTCCCTGCCCGCCATGACAGGAAACGATAAAGAATCCCCGGGAAGCTCGTAACCGTCCCGAGGCCATCCTGCACTTCTAATCATAGGAAGAATTGATCCTTGGACCCTGCGTGGCGACCCGGTCCGGCGTTCTTCGCGTGGATTCCTGATTCTATGCCCCTTACAAAGAAACGTGTGGCCATGTTCCCGTCGTGATGCTCTACCGAACTCACTTAGTGCCCTCGCCTTGCGGCGAAAAGTCGGGCGCCCCCCGACCAAGTGGCACCGCAATACTGTTCGGCACGAGTTTTTCCTGGGGGCATTTTCGCGGGATCGGGTGATTCCAAGCCGAAGAGAAATGTCCGCAGCGGAGTCTGGTCAGCTGATGCAACGCCGATTTGGGGAAGATCAGGATTTGTTGGGCGCAGCAGCGAACGCCGCGGCCGCGAGATTCAAACCGCGGGCGGGGAGTTTAGTCGGGGGTTTTTTGCACCGCGCGCTGCGCGGCCAGGTGAGCGTCGAACTCCTCGTCACTGACCCAGCCCAAGAGGTAGAACTGGATGACCTCGAACGTTCGTTTCGTCGGCTTCAGGCCCGTCCAAAGCGCGATCAGCAGGCTGACGATCAGCGCGGCATACATCTGCAGTGTCACGCCGTTCCTGTTGTGCGCGATCAGGTGACGCGCCCCGAGAATGCATTTGAGCCAGCGGAAAAACAGCTCCACCGTCCAACGGTAGCGGTAGGCCAAGGCCACCAGATCGGCGTCGAGGTCGAGCCGGTCGGTGATCAGCCACAACTCCGTAGCCTTGCCTTCGCGGTCAACGATCCGCACAATCACCAGTCGCATCGGCCGCTTTCAAATGATCCTTGTGATGCGATGTCCCCAACCGGGACAGGACCAGGTCACGAACGACCCCGGCAGCCCGTGCGGCGTCGTCCAACGGGCGCTGGTAGTCAACGACGTAGGCGATGTTGTCCTTAACCCGGCCGATCAGCGACGAGCCGGCCGCAAGGAATTGCGCGAACAGTTCGTAATCGACATATCCTCTGTCAACGACGTAAAGCCGGGCCGCCTGCAACGCCGCCTCAAGCGCGGCCGTCTCGGAGCAAGCCGCCGGGGTCACGGTCGCGTCGAGTGGGACGGCCTTCAGGACGTCGAAGTGCAGGTGCAGCTTGACACCTCGATGGTCCTCGTCGGTCCACAACGCCCAGGCCATCCGCGACATCGCCGTGAACACCGAGCCATCGACCGCCGTGAGTCCCTTCAGCGCCTCCGCCTCGCTCCCGGTGTGCAAGGGAGCGGCCTGGACCGCCAATTCTTGCACGATCGGCCTGAGCAAGTCGGCATCGAAGACCCGCGCGGCCTCGGACAGCGAGCCCAGCGAGGTGGACTCGATGCCCAACTTTTGACGTGTCTTTTCCCACCCGGTGGTCTGCTGCAAGCTGCGCAGGCTGTCCAGGGCGGGATTGAAGAAGTACATCAACAGGAGCGTAACGTATTGGTCGTAGAACAGTTTCCGATTACCGGCTCGGTCACGTTCGGTGCCGACCTCGTGGAGCCGCTCCAACGACTTCAGCATCGGCTTGACCAACCGCTGTCCCCGAAGCGGCACAGGATCTTGTTCCGGTTGGTGTCGACGTTTGCGTCCTCGTCTTGCCATTCTGACACTCCTTGGGGCCGTCAGAAAATCGCGCAAATCTTGTGCCGAACACTATTGAGTGGCACCGCCCGCCCGAGCAGAGAGTTCCGTAGCCCCGGTCGTGGGGGCGCTCGTGTCCGCGTCGTCTTGAGGTGCTCTCATGGCCCAGTCCTGGTTGACTCACTGGTTCACGAACAAGGTCCGTCCAGTCCGCGAGAGGGTCGGTCATGGCCGGTTCCGGCCGCAGGTCGAGGCGCTCGCCGAGCGCGTGATGCCGGCGGTCACAGCCACCTTTTCCGCGGCCGGTGCGGTGTTGAGGGTTGTGGGCGACGCGCTGGACAACACAGTCGTGGTCTCCCGCGACGCGGGCGGGACAATCCTCGTGAATGGCGGCGCCATCGAGGTTCAGGGCGGTCAGCCGACCGTCGCCAACACGCGCTCGATCATGATCACCGGCGCGGGTGGCAACGACAACCTCTCCCTGGACGAGACCAACGGCGCCCTGCCGGCGGCGGCCATCTTCGGCGGCGACGGCAACGACGTCCTGGTCGGCGGCTCCGGGGACGACTTCATCGACGGTGGGTCGGGTAGCGACAACGTCAGGCTCGGCGCCGGGGACGACACGTTCCAGTGGAACCCCGGCGACGGCAGCGACACCGTCGAAGGGCAGAACGGCCGGGACACGCTGGTGTTCAACGGCTCGGACCTCCCGGAGATCTTCGGCATCTCGGCTAACGGCAACCGGGTCCGGCTCTCCCGCGACCTGGGCAACGTGACCATGGACGTCAACGACGTCGAGCAGATCGACGTCAACGCTCTCGGCGGGGCCGACAAGGTCGTCGTCAACGACCTGTCCGGCACCGACGTGGAGGAGATCGATCTGAGCCTCGCCGCGATCTCCGGCGACAACGCTGGGGACGGGCAGGTGGATTCCGTCATTGTCAACGGCACCGCCGCCGGCGACCGGATCCCCATCCAAGGCACGGCCGGCGGGATCATAGTCAACGGCGCATTCGCCCAAGGCAATTCGCTGCCGTACTTCATGGTGATCCGGGCCGTCGAGCCCAACGACTTCCTCCAGATCAACGGCAACGGCGGGGACGACGTCATCGACGCGAGTACTCTTGAAACGCCGGTGACGTTCCGCGCCGAGGGCCGCGCCGGCAACGACATCCTCCTCGGAACGCCGGGAGACGACGTGCTGATCGGCGGCGACGGCAATGACTCGATCGACGGCAACGTCGGCAGCGACTTCCTGGACGGCGGCGCCGGCGACGACACCTTCGTCTGGGACCCCGGCGACGGTAGCGACGTCGTCGAAGGCGAGGAAGGGGCAGACACCCTGATTTTCAGGGGGTCCAACGGCGGGGAGCGGATCGACCTCTCCGCCAACGGCGACCGGCTGCGGCTGGTCCGCGACGTCGGGACCGTCACGATGGACGTCGACGACGTCGAGCGCGTGAACGTCCTCACCCTCGGCGGGCAGGACACGGTCACCGTGAGCGACCTGTCCGCAACGGACGTCACCGCCGTTGACGTGAACCTGGGCGCGGGCGGCTCGGCCAACGGGGACCTGCTGGCGGACAACGTGGTCGTCAACGGCTCCGAGGCGACGACCGGATCACCGTGTCCGAAATCGCCGGCGCCCCGGTCGTGATTCGGCCGACGACGATTGTCCGCGTGACTGGGGCGGACCCGACGCTCGACACCCTCACCGTCAACGGCCTGGCCGGCAATGACACGATCGACGCGTCGGGACTCCCCGCCGGCCTGATCGGGCTGACCGTGAACCTCGGCGAAGGGCAGGCCGCCGCCGCGACGACGACGACGCTCAGCACCTCGACCGCGTACGCCGTCTTCGGGCAGGCCGAGGTGCTGACGGCTACCGTGAACTCGCCAGCGGGCACGCCGACCGGCTCCGTCACCTTCCTCGACGGTAACACCGTACTGGGCACCGCGCCGGTCAACGCCGCCGGCCAGGCCATCCTCGCGGTGTCGCTGGGCGTCGGCAACCACGCGCTGACGGCATCCTTCGCGGGCAGCGGCGGCTTCACCGGCAGCAGCTCGGCAGCGGCCACCGTGACCGTCAACCGCGCGGCGACCACGGTCGCCCTGGCGTCGTCGGTCAACCCGACCGTCACCGGTCAGGCGGCGACCTTCACGGCCACGGTGGCCGCCGTCGCCCCGGGAGTCGGCACGCCAACCGGCACGGTCACGTTCAAGGACGGCGCCGTGGTTCTGGAGATCGTCGCGGTCGGGGCAGGCGGTAAGGCGACGATCACGACCAGTTTCGCGGCCGCGGGCGGCCATGCCATCACCGCGGTCTACAGCGGCGACCCGAACTTCGTGGGCGGCTCGCAGGACCTCACCCAGCAGGTGAACGCGCCCACCGCCCCCCAGGTGACGACGACGGCCCTGTTGGCGTCCGCAAACCCGGTCGTCGTGGGGCAGGCGGTCAGGTTTTCGGTCACAGTCCGCGGTCCAGCGGGGACCGGCACGCCGACCGGCTCCGTCAGGTTGTTCGTGGGCAATACGGTGCTGGCGCGAGCGATCCTCGATGCCAACGGTCAGGCGGGCATCACGCGCTCCTTCTCGCGCACGGGGCTGTTTACCATCCGGGCGGTCTACCGTGGCACCACTCACTTCGCCGCCAGCTCGCAGGCCCTCACCGAGCAGGTCATCCACCATACTCGGCGGCGGCCGCTTCATCTTCGGTAAGGCGACGGTGAGCGGCAGCACCCTCAAAAGCAACTCCGACATCTCCGGCAACGGCGCCCACCTGAGGCTCGCGACGTGCGTTTATCCGCTCCAGGTGGGCCAGGCAGGCGCCCGCCGCGGAACAAGCCGTGCTCCGACGTAAGTGGCCGGCAGAAAAACCGCGAACGTGGCGATCCAGAACCAGAATGGCGGAGGCAACATCAGGTTGTTAGCGATGCCTGCGAAAGTAAGCAAGGCGCCGAGCACCAGAGCGTGCCCGCCTGGAGGCTTTCGACTTATCAAAGTGGCAAGGAATCCGCCCGTCACGCTCCCTGTCGCCCACCCGATAAGGACAACTACGAGTGCGCCGACGGGAGCACTCGCCATGATTGCCTTGATCTCCTGTCTGTCTGTTACGCCTTCCGCCCGCTTGCCCAACTCCGGATAAAGGAGTTGACCGTTGGCCGTCTCCACGACCATCATGACGATGCTGGCAGCGACGAATCCAGCGATTACCGCAAGGATGCTTCGAATCACCGACCACATAGGACCTCCCGCGACTTGACACGAAGCGCGAAAACTCGGCTGACATTCCGTTGGCTACTACTTCACCGTAAGAGCGGTGATCCGCTTTGGCGTCGAATTTGGCCGGTAACAGTAAGGCTCCCGCCGGTGAGTCGAAGGCGAGTTCATCCGACCGACGGCAGGCCATCGAGCTCAAGGACGGGTCGAACTTCCACCGTTCCCTTTTTAGCAGCGGGTATGCGTCCCGCGATATCGATCGCGTCGTCGAGGTTTGCCGCCTCGATAAGGAAGTAACCGCCAAGTTGTTCGCGCGTTTCGGTGAAAGGGCCGTCCGTCACCTGGCGCTTTCCTTGACGCACACGAACGCTGGTCGCAGTCGCAACTGGGTGCAAGGGGGAAGCGCCCAGAAACTTCCCCTGTTCATGAAGTTCATGTGTGAGCGCTGTGGACTCCGCGAAGCATTGGTCGCGCTCCCCTTCGGTCCAGGCTTTCTCGTCGGAGTAGATGAGCAGCATGTATTTCATCGTCTTCTCCTTGGGAATGAGGCGGACGTTGCCGCGTTTGCTGATTCGTCGTTCGGGAGGTTCTCAAATCGACACGGGAACAGATTTCTTTACCCCAGTTCCTGAAGGCGTTCTGTGAAGGAAACGGCGTTCCGGTTCCTGTTTTGCCAGAGCCAGCGCCAGTTCGTAAGATTCGCGGGCATCGGCCGTTCTTCCCAGCCGACGGCACAAATCTGCGCGGGCCGCGTGTGCCAGGTGGTAGTCGGCCAGATCGCCATTGGCCAGGATGTCGTCGATGATTTCTATCCCCGCTTCGGGACCGTCGCGCATGGCGACGGCGACGGCTTGGTTCAAGGCCACCACCGGCGACGGTCCGATTCGCAGGAGCGCGTCGTACAGCTCGACGATTTGATGCCAGTCTGTGTCGGCGGCGTTCGCGGCATCCGCATGAACCGCAGCGATCGCCGCCTGGATCGTGTACGGACCAACCGGCGGCATGGCCAAAGCCTGCGCCAGATGCGACTTGCCTTCCCGGATTTGCGCCTGGTTCCACAAGGAACGATCCTGGTCCTCGAGCAAGATGAGGTCTCCCGTCGCCGAAGCACGCGCATCGCGGCGCGATTCCTGGAGGAGCATCAGGGCAAGCAGCCCGATTGCCTCGCCGTCAGGCAGCAGCTCAACAATCAATCGCCCCAGCCGAATGGCTTCGTTGCTCAGGTCGTGGCGGGTCAGCGACGCGCCAGACGATGCGGCGTAGCCTTCGTTGAACACGAGATAGGTCACCTGCAGCACACTCGCCAGTCGTTCCTGCAGGTCGGCTACCGACGGCACTTCGTACGGGATCCCGGCGTCGCGAATCTTCGCCTTGCCGCGCACGATGCGCTGGGCCACCGTGGACGGCGATGCGAGCAGGGCCCTGGCGATCTCGTCGGTAGTCAGCGCGCAGACTTCCCGCAACGTCAGCGCGACCTGTGTGCTCTGGGGCAGGGCCGGATGGCAACACGTGAAGATCAAGCGGAGGCGATCGTCTTCGATGTCCTGATCGTCGCGCGCCGCGTTGGCGCCGCCGACGCCCTCGAGGCGGCGAGCAACATCCCGGAGCGACGCGTCCAGCCGAGCACGGCGACGAATGGCATCGATGCCTTTGAATCGACCCGTCGAAACAAGCCACGCCCGTGGATTGGCAGGGACGCCTTCACGCGGCCATTGCTCGACAGCCGCCGCGAACGCCTCTTGCAGCGCCTCTTCCGCCAGGTCGAAGTCGCCGAGCAGGCGAATCAGCGTCGCCAAGACCCGTCGCGACTCACTGCGATAGATTTCCTCGAACACCACCTTCTTGATCTCCTGGGCGACTGTCTGGGCGAGATCGCTCTGAAGGACGAGCACGTCGCGCAGTTCCCGCTGATACGACTCGGCCCAGAGGTGCTCATCGGTGTCGGCTCGGATCAACTGGACGGTGATCCGAGCGGAGGAATCGGCGAGAAGCAGGGAACCTTCGACAACCATGTCGGCTCCCAGCTCGCGCGCGATGTGCGCGAGCGGGCTTCGGCTGTCCTTGAACTGCATCACCGTCGTCCGCGACACGACCCGCAAGGCGCGATTCCTCGCAAGTTCGGCGATGAGCACTTCCGTCATGCCGTCCACGATGTAGTCGGTCTCGGTCTTTGTCGCCGAGTAATTCTGGAGGGGCAGAACGGCAACGCACGGTCGGGTCGGGGCCACCGAGGTGGGTGCGGACGTGTGTCCGTCGCCCGCGACCAGCTTCTTGAGCGTAGTGACCACGTCGCTCGCCGACCGAATGCGATCCTCAGGCCGCTTGGCGAGGCACCGAGTTACAAGTTGTTTCAGTTCGGCGGGGAATCGTCTGCCGGACGTGTCCATCTCTGCTGGCTGATCGCGAAGGACCGCAGCCAGGACCTCAGCCGCGGTGTCGCCGGGAAAAGCACAGCGGCCAGTCGCCATTTCGTAGAGAACACAGCCAAGCGCGAAGATGTCGCCACGCTCATCGGGGATGGCGCCGCGTGCCTGCTCTGGGGACATGTAGCCCGCAGTGCCCATGACCCGACCGGCTTCGGTAAGGTAGTCCACGGTCGGACCCAGAGGCTCGGCACTCGCGAATCGTGCCAGACCAAAATCGAGAATCTTGACCTGCCCACTCGCGCTCAGAAAAATGTTGGCCGGTTTAAGATCGCGGTGAATGACGCCGTGTGCGTGGGCCGCGGCCAGCCCCTCGGCAATCGCAGTCCCAATTTCCAGAACGCGGGCCAGTGGTAGCGTGCCCCGGCCCAGTAGCTCGCGCAAGGTTTCCCCGGCCAGGAATTCCATGACCGCGAAGCAGATGCCGTGGTCTGTGCCCACGTCAAAGATGACGACGAGGTTGGGGTGAGAAACGGCTGCAAGTATCTTGGCCTCGCGCTGGAATCGCGCAAGGGCCTCTGCCGTATCCGCAAGGCGTTCCGGCAGTACCTTGATGGCCACGTCGCGATCGAGTCGCCCATCCCGGGCGCGATACACCTCGCCCATCCCTCCGGCACCCAGCGGCGCGAGGATTTGGTAGTGCGCCAGTATCATCCCTGCGCTCAGTCGCATTCGTCACACCCATGATGGGCTCGAGTGGTTGTTGACGACTTGAGTATTCTACCATTTCTCGACGGATCGGTTCCGTGTCCGTGCCGGTCAGACTCACCGCCCCGGCGGTTGGCGGGTGGTCACTGCCGGAGGCAGCTCACGGACCCACTCGCGGAGCAGGCGAAGGGCCGGCTCATCCGGCACCGAAGAGGCCAGCGGGGGCATCCGACCGACGCCTGGGGTGGACATCCGGTGAAGCATAACCGAGCGAGCGGGATCGCCCGGCACGACAATGCGCGCTTCAGGAATACCGAAGGCCCCGAGCGCGGGACGGGCTCCGACGATTCCCGTCTCCTCCAGCGCGATCGTGGCCAGCAATTGGAAATTGGCGTTTCCGCCGCCGAACGCCCGGTGGCAGTGAGAACAGTTGGCGTGGAGATAAGAGCGGGCGCGGCGATCGAGGTCCTTGGTGTGGTCGGCAGGGTCCACCAGGCTCGGCAGCTTCTCCGGCGGGGCGGGCAACGGCTTGGCGAACAGACCGGCGTGCTCCCACGCCCGTAGCTGGTTGTCGACCACGCCGCCATAGTCGAAGTCGCGGTTCATCTGGAGGGTGTTGACCCCGAGAACGAACTTGGCCGGCATCGTATGGCAGAGCATGCACTCGGTCCTGCTGGGGAAGTGCCAGGTCTGGCGTCGCGACCCTCCGGGGACATGGCGGTCTGCGATCGTGTAAGTGCGGTCGAGCCCCCTGGGATCAGCGAGCAGGGTCGCGTCGGACTGGTCGTCGTCCCAGATATAGGTGTAGCCGCGCCAGAACTGGTCGCCCACTTCCTCGGTGCCGACCAGGCGCTCGTGGTGCAGGAGCCGGGTTTCGAGCCGGACTCGCCGCGCGGGGTTTCCCTGCTCCAGGTCGAGGAAGAATGTCTTCACGAGTACCGTACCGTCGGGAAACTTCCAGCCATGCGGTCCTCTCCCCGTGGCAGATTCGGGGAAGAAGATGGTATCGAACTCGATCTTGCCTTCGCCCGGCATGGCCAGATACCGTTGCTTGACCGCGCCGTCGGACCAGAGCGGTGCATTGACCGTGTACGGGATGAGTCCCGGGGCGGGGCGCAGGTCGCGCACCGAAGCAAACACGCCGGTCTCGCTCAGCTTGCGGGGGAAGTCCACCCAGCCGGCGGAGGGCGGTGAGGGGACCAGTCGGTGGATCCCGCCCCGGATGTGGTCCACCAGGTAAAGCTCACCCGTGGCATCCTCGCCGAATGCTACAATCCGCAAGCTCGAGTCGGCGATTTCGACGTGCCGGACGACCTTCCCGCCGTCGTACCGCAGCGCCCAGATCTTCCCTGTGTCGTAATCGCCGTAGATGTACGCACCGGCCAGGTCCTTGAGCCGCGCGCCTCGGTAGACAAAGCCGCCGGTGAGCGACCGCGCCTCGGCGTGGCTGTGCTCGACGATCGGCGGCAGGATGGGGCTCGGCCCGGGCTTCCGCCAGGGCTGGTACGGGTGGCTCCCTTCGCGGATATTCCAGCCATAGTTGCCCCCACGCTTGACCAGGTAGACCATTTCCCACAGATCTTGACCGACGTCGGCAGCCCACAGATCGCCCGTAGCCCGGTCGAAGCTGAACCTCCAGGGTTGGCGTAGGCCGTACGCCCAGACCTCAGGCCGGGCCCCTGCGAGGCCTATGAGCGGGTTATCCCCAGGGACTCCATAAAGCCGGCCGCCCCCGGGATGGTCAACGTCGATCCGGAGGACGGAGCTCGACAGGTCCCCCAGCCCTTGACCGTTTTCTTCGCCGCCGCCGTCGCCCGCGGCGATGTAAAGATAACCGTCAGGCCCGAACGCCAGACAGCCGCCGTCATGATAGAGCGAGGGCCACTCGATGATCACATGCTCCGACCGCGGGCCGCCGCGCGGCATGTTGCTCGCGACCTTCAGCCGTGAGACGCGCATCCGCCTCGGCCGCCCCTCGGCAGGCTCGATTGGCCCCGCGACGAAGAGACTCGTGGTTGTGCGCGAAGTTCGGATGGACGGCCAGTCCGAGGAGTTGCCTTTTGAGATCGAGGACCAGGTCGGCCTTATCGACCGCCGGGTCATCCGGGAAGGACAGGACCCGGCCGTACCGCTCGACCACGAACCATCGACCGGCCCCCGGCTCGTGCGCCATCGCCACCGGCTCGGAGAAGTTCAGCCCGGGGAAGGCGCTCGGTTCGATAAGGAGCGGGGGGATCAGGCGTCCCTCGGATCCGTGACGATGTCCAGGGCACACGCTTCTCCAACCCGAAAGGTCGCCCCATAGCCGGATCGGCCCCTCGGGAAACCGCCCCGGACACCATCAAGAGGACTGCGGATTGAAGTGCTCGGGTGAGGTAGTGGCTCGTGGCTGCGAAACGCATGCGGAGACTCCGAGAGCCCTTGGCTCCCTCTGTGCGACGCGTTCTTCCGCACGCGGCAAGCGGCTCACGCTTACTCGGCCTTCCGGTCGATCGGCCCGAGGGAGTCGGTCAGGATCATACGGGCCCAGGTCGAGTCATCATCCCCCTGGCCATACAGCAGGATGTGACCGCCGTAGCCGCCGCCATCTGGGTCGGTGTGGACGATTTCCAGTCGGTAGACGTCGCCAGGCCGAGGGGGCCGCCAGGTCGGGTCGCTCTTTCCCAGGGTTGGTGCCATCGCCACCCGAGCCTCCAGGACGAAATCCCCACGGCCCCGTTTCCACGGGATCCATTCTGATCTCGTACCGAACGGCGGACGGAGGGATGACCTCCTCGACACAACTCGCGGTGGGCGTTCCGTGTCGCCACCAGGCGCCGTACGAGGGCTTGGCGGGGTCGATCACGAAGCAGAAGGCATTATCCCCTTGGCCGAAGCGCTCCGACGTCCGGTCAGCGGGGGCTTCGATGAAGAAAGCAACAGCGTCCTTGAAATACCACCGCGTGGGCTGGTGACCCGGGTCGCTCGTGTCATTCACGTTATCATGAACTTCCGCTCCGAAATACAGGTACGTTTCATCCCAGCCCAGGTAGTAGCGCGCCTGCAGATCGCACTCGGGCGAGGGCTCGCCGCCGTGATCGGTCAGGCGGTTGATGGCGGGGTCGAACCAGGGGGCGTGCCGGACGCGCGTGAGATCCCACAGTCCGTCGGTGAATGCGACGGACTTCCACTCCGAGAGGTCGCCGTCGATGTGCGGGGGACTCGCCAGGCGCGGAACAGAGACTTCGTAGCGATCGGGGTCCCAACGGACCTTCCCCTGCCGCTCAGCCTCGCCAACCTGGGCGGTCACCAGCAGTATGGACGACGCCAGGGCGACGAGGCCAAGGGACATCGATGGGTTCATGCGGGAGTTCTCTTGCCGGCCCAGCGCACGTCAACGTCAAGTACCAAAGATCCATGCCAGAATAAGTTCAGTGGCGCGACTTCCTTGAAAGCGAGAACGACTGCCAACTCAACCTGCTGACCGCGAACCCACCGTTCTCACCTCGCCGCCTGGCTGCGGCTGTGCACCGCGCGGAGTGCGGCGGAGAGGACGGGGTCGAGTTTGGGGTCGCCGATGATCGTGTCATCGAGCGGCTCGGCGTCCTTACCCTTTCCCACGGGCTTGGCGGCGAGGCGGGTCTTGATGGGTAGGTCGGGAGTGACGCCTTGCTCACTATAGGCGCGGTCGTTGGGCGAGTAGAACTTGGCGGTGGTCAGCTTGAGACCGGCAGGTGCCGACCGCAACGAGAAGATGCTCTGCACGGAGCCCTTGCCATAAGTTCGCTCGCCGACCACGGTCGCACGATGGTGGTCTTGAAGGGCCCCAGCCAGAATCTCGCTGGCGCTGGCGCTATCGTGATCGACCAGCAGGTAAAGCGGCATCCGCCAGCGAGCCTTGCCGCTGGCGCAAGACCTGGCTTTGCCCAGGCGCACGTCCCCGCGTCGACACGATCACGCCGTCGTCGATGAACCGCTCGGCAATTTCCACTGCCACGTTGAGCAAGCCGCCGGGGTTGCCGCGCAGGTCAAGGACGAGCGTTCGCATCCCCAGCGCTTGCAGACCCGAAACCGCCTGGTCAAGCTCCTCGGTGGAGCTCTTCTGGAAGCCGGCAAGCTGGATGTAACCGATTCCCTCGGTCGAGTCGACGATCTTGGCCCGGGTGATGCTTTCGACATCGACGTGCCGCCGGATCAGGCGCACCGCCCTGAGCTCGCCATCTCGCTTGAGAATCTCCAGGTCGATGCTGGTTCCCTCAGCACCCTGGAGCCGGTTGGCAGCTTCGTCCAGGCTGAGGCCCTTGACGGCCTGTCCCGCTACCTTGACGATCCGGTCACCGGCCAGCAGGCCTGCTTCCCAGGCCGGGCCGCCGCGAATGACACCCACCAGCTTGAGGCCCTCGGGAGCACTCTTGAGCTCGATTCCCAGACCCACGAAATTGCCGTCGATCATGGCGTAGAGATCTTCGAGCTTGTCGGGCGTCAGGTAGCTTGTGAAGTCGTCCAGGGCGTCACAGGCGCCGCAGGTGAATTCGAGCAGCACCGGCGTTGCCGCCATCTCGATCGTTTCGCGGGCGAGCTCGCAAGCGGCAAGCGCCGTTTGAACGGCCGCCGTCCGATCAGGCACCGAAAGTTGACTCCGCATCGACCTCAACTGCTCGCGAAGCCAGGAGACCTGATCGGGCGCCGCCGTCCCCACGTTGGTTCGCACGAAGACGGGATCTCGAAGTGCCACCTCCAGGTTGTCGAGGCCGTGCCGGATCAGCGGCTCGAGCGGCACAGGATCAACATAGTGAGTCTGGATGCGGTCGAGAACTTCGGAGTACAGCTCGATCGCCTGCTCCTTCGGGAGCCGCAGCAGGACACTGCGGAAGCTCACGTCCTGGTAGCGTCGCACCAGCTTGAAGTGAAGCTCGCAGAGCCTTAGACGACGGCTGAACTCGGTCTTGCTGGGCCAGTGCTCCAAGGCGTCGCGATACGTTTCGATCGCGCCGGCCCAGTTGCGCTGCCGCTCCCGCTCCAGTCCTCTTTCCAGTGCCAGTTCTGGCTCATCGTGAACGGATCTGGCTTGCGTCTGGGCCGGCTTTGATGAATCCGCGGCTGGGTCAGAAGCGAGAGGGCGGGCCGATGAAGCCGGGCTGATCGTCCATGCCAGCACGGCCGCGATCAGCCATGCCTTGGTTGACGAAACGAGACGACGCATGGCCGACCATCCTCCCGCTCGGAGAGGGTGCGCCTGGATTTTCTCGCCTACGATGTTCGCCTGGGGCCAGAGTCTCAAGGACGGTCGAATCGATGACCGGTCACGAATTCCCGGTGTTCGTCATTGAGGCGAGAACCCTGTCGAGCATGAAGACTTAGGTCCGCGTGCGCACCGCTCCGTCGTTGCCGTTCGATGATGTCAAGAGCCAGAAAGCGGGCTCGACAGAGGGCGTACGCCGTTTCCTCGGGGCCACACCCAATCTCGCCGGTCCGGAACGGAGAGCGGCCTCCGCCGCCGTCCCCGTTCGACCTGAATTATAACACACAACATCAAGCCCGAGTTCAGAGAATCTTGCCGGATTCTTCCAGAGCGAGGCAAGGCCGCCAAGTCATCCGGCGTAATCGGCACAGATTTCCGTTTACACGGCAGGCTAAGTCCCTGGTAGTACCACTTCAGGTTAACTCGCTCAATCAACGATCGCCTGCATGACGGCGGTCTCGAAATCGCGGTGAATCGTTCGCGCGGCGGATGTCTGGACGAGCAGGACGGCGATCAGCTTCTCCTTGGGATCGACCCAGAAGTGGGTGCCGAACGGCGCCGTCCCAGCCGAAGCTGCCATTCGACCGGTACATGCCCGCCCGAACCGCATCCTGCACGACCTCGACCGTGAGGCCGAATCCCATGCCTTTGGGCCGGCCAAGCTGCCCGGGGAACATATCGCCGACGTGGTTCGACGACATCAGCTCCACGCTCCGCGGGCTGAGCAGCCGCTTACCGTCGAGCTCGCCGCGGTTCACGAGCATCTGGGCGAAACGGCCGTAATCGGCCGCGCAAGAGACCAGCCCGCCCGCGCCCGAGAAATACGTCTTGGGGAAGCGGAGCGTGAACGTACTCTTTTCCAGCTTCTTGTCCTTTTCGTTGCTCCGGTAAACCGTGGCCTGGCGATCTTGCCGGTAATCAGGAACCACGAAGTAGGTGTCGTTCATCCCCAGCGGCTCGAAAATCCGTTTGCCAAGGAATTGGTCGAATGGCATCCCGGAGGTGACTTCGACCACTCGTGAGAGCGTATCGATGCCGGCCAGCCCGCTATAGCGCCAGCGCGTGCCCGGCTGGAAGTCGAGAGGCACGGCCGCCAGCCGCGGGATGAGCGTGGCCAGCGTCTCATCGGGTTGGCTGGGAAAGAACTTTTCACGAGGAATGTTACGCGAGCCGGCACCGCCCGAGAGCAGGCCCGAGGTATGAGTGAGCAAGTCCTTGATCGTGATCTCGCGCTCGGTCGCCACGAGCTCGACCTCGGACGATCCGCTCTTCTCCACCGCGACCTTCATGGTCTTGAACTCGGGGATGAACTTCGAGACCGGGTCGGAGAGCCGGACTTTGCCTTCCTCGACCATCATCAGCACGGCCACGCCCGCGACCGGCTTGGTCGATGAGGCCATCCGAAAGAGGGTGTCGGTCTTCATTGGTTGCTTGGAATCAACGTCCATCACCCCATGTGCTTCGAAATGCACGACCTTGCCCCGCCGCGCACCAGCGTGACGGCGCCCGAGATCCTGTGCTCGTCGATATGCCGCTGGATCGTCTCATGAATCCGCCCCAGCCGCTCGGACGAGACTCCGACCTCTTCGGGTTTCGCTCGCGGCAAGTCGCCGGCCCAGGCGGCGGGCGCGATTGCTAGCAGAGGAAGCGAACAGAGAAGCATCAAGAGACCGCGGCATGGAGTCGCGGAAGCTGACCAGACCCAGCGTTTGACGTGCAGCACCTTCATCACGATGCCCTCGCGATTGATAGAGTTAGTCCGCGACGCTCACCTTATTCTGCAATTGCGCCAGAAGTTGGTGAACCCCTTCGACGCCGCACGATTCTCGCCGTAACTTTGTCCAGCTCGCAAGAGCCTCGAAACACTCCAGCGCCAAGTCGAACCTCGCGAGTTCGCCGGGTGTCCGCTTGACCAGACCTCCAGAGCCCTTGGGTGGTGGAGCCATTGCCTTGGATCGCAAGTCGGTGCGTACGTGAGCCACATGGGCTAGTGAACAATCAGTGGACGTTGATATGGCACTTTCGGT
>CAWFAF010000081.1:0-256203 GCA_963813575.1 uncultured Planctomycetaceae bacterium | reverse complement strand
TTTCGCCGCTCCTCGCGAACATCTACCTGCATTGGTTCGAGAAGCAGCACGGCCGTCATGACGGACCCGGGAGATGGGCGAACTCAAGCTCGTGCGCTACGCTGATGACTTTGTGGTGCTGGCACGCTATCAATCGAGCCAGTTGGTCAATTGGATTGAGAGGATGCTCGAAGGGCGCTTCCGGTTGACGATCAATCGTTAAAAGACCCGCATCGTCAAGATGCGCGAACCGGGTGAGAGCCTGACGTTCTTGGGGTTCACGTTACGCTACGACCGCGATCTTCATGGTCGCGATCACCGTTATCTCAACGTGATACCTTCTGCGAAAGCGATGGCTCGAGCTCGGAGAAGATCCGGGACCTGACCGGACCCCAGCGATGCTCTCTGCCCATCCCTCAGGTGATCCGCGAGATCAACCGGTGGACGATGAGCTGGAGTCGGTATTACCGCTACGGTTATCCCCGATCGGTATTCCGGCGGCTGAACTGGTATATCGGCTCACGCTTGAGTCGTCATCTGCGACGTCGGAGTCAACGACCCTTCCGACCTCCGGAAGGCACGACAATCTATGCCCAACTGCAGCGCTTCGGCCTGCGGCCATTGTGATTGTCTGAGGATGACTCCCTGTGCATGTCTTGGAGCGAGATCGGTCGGTAAAGCCGGATACGGGAAAACCGTCCGTCCGGTTTGAAGAGGGCGGAGGCGGCGTCGATCGCATGGCCAGCGGATATTGAGCCACGAACGGGGAAACCCTGACACGGACGTAAGCCGAAGCCTAACCGATCCCGCCCCTCCGCTACTCTACTACATGGTCAAGGCTGGAACCCTGGCACGAGTGGTTCGACGCGGACTCCTGCGTACGCGAGCGCTCGAGACAACCGACATTCCACGTACTCGGGGACCCATTCCGTTCTCCCATTACGGTCAGTCTGCGCGATAAATCGAATCCCGATCGCGTCCCACAGCGGGGGACTTCGCGGGGTAGGGCCCGGTAAGCGGTTTTCGCGGACGGCCACGGGGCTTCGCGGGGTCGGGGGGCTACGCGGGGTCGGGGGGCTTCGCGGGGTAGGGCCCGGTAAGCGGTTTTCGCGGACGGCCGTCGATTGATCTTGTACAGCTATCATAGCCCTCCACCGCTCCATCAACCACGGAGCCGGTGCCATGCCGTCCGACGAACAGTGCCGCTTGAGCACGCCCAGCGGACGTTTGAGTGTGACGAATACGTACCGCCGCGACCGGGACCAAATGGGTCGGGGCTCGGCGGAGTCACCCAGCTCCGCGCGGCTGGATTTGGTTACCGGTTCAGGAACCTGTCGGTGTGAGCTGGCTCCTCAACTACCCGAAGAATAACCGAAAACCAGGTCCGTCCCCGTGAAGCCGATCAAAACGCCAAGCATTCGAAATGGTTCGCCGGGTATCACGTCGTCACAGAAGGTAGAGGGCACCCAACACCTCCTTTCAATCCTCAAGTTCGCGGAGGTAAAGAAAAGCCTCCGCCGCATGCCAGGCATGCGGAGTGCAGAGCCTCGCTTCGACGTACGTCTGGTCGATAACTCCCATGCCCCTGTAGTCCGCCTGGCTTGCGTTCGCCTCCCACGTCAGCGGGTAGTCCTGGTCGCTGAGCCTGCCTTTCTTCAGCCCCTCGCGATGAGAGCCGGCACAGGTCAAGTACGGGTAGTCGTTGCTCTCGATGACCTGCTGGCCTGGGCGGTCCTCCGCCTTGTAGGCCCACCAGAATAGGGTGGCATAGCTGTCCACCACCTGCGGCACCTCGTACGAATCGTCCAGACCCAGGCACGTAAGACCATACTTGGCCCATTTCGTCTGGTAGACCGGGTGCGGGGCGAAGTCGCTGCGCCCCTCGATGTGGTGGTCCTTATTGAACCGCTTCAACTCCCGCTGGATGACCGGGACAAGAGGGTGGCCCTTGTCCGAGACCAGCGAGACCAGGTACAACGCCTGGCCAAGATTGTCGGGCTCGGTCTGACCGCCGTTGTTCCGGTCGTAGGGCTCCCGCAGGGCGAGCACCCAGCTCTTAATCATCTCCATGTTGCCGGTCTGCTTTAGGACCATCATCATCATGGCTGCGTCCCGATACCAGGGCTTGTCGTAGACCATGAAGTTGGGCACGGGCTTGCCGTCGATGACATTGATCAGCAACTCCTGGTGCAAGACTCGCAGGATGACGGCGTGGCGGTGCCCGGCGAAGTTCGGCAGCGAGACATGCTCCTTGGTGAGGGCGATCCGCTTGGCCCCCTCCTCCAACCAGACCGCCTCCTGGTCCTCAACGAGAAACACACGGTTGCCGTCCTTCGTTTCCAGAGCGACCGTGTAGGCTGGCGGCACGATCACCTGCTGCTTGATATCCCAGCGGCGCATCTCGCGGCCGGTCCGTGCGTCACGCAGAACGCCCTGGCGGTAGACGAACTTCTGCCGATTCCCCATGCCGAAGAGATAAAAGGTCACGGGAGGCATCCGCCGCACGCCACCGTGCCCGCCTCGAACAACGTCCAGTTCACGCTGGTACGTTGCCAATTCCCGCCTCAGAGCACTCCATCGTTCGTTTTCTGGTTCGGCCGCTCTCGTGTCGGCCGCCCCCATCAGGAGAACGACCGATGCGACAACGATCCAGTGACGGGACATGGGTGACCTCAAGTGCCACGGGCTCTGAACGTCGGAACCGATTTGACGTTGGACGCACTGTTGATCTGCGGGTGCTTCTCTGAGGCGGCGGGGCCTGCGGGCGGTCGGACCCCGCAGGGCCCCTCGTGAGCGGGTCGTGTTGAATCGTCTACCCCGATTGCTGGATCAATAAGGGTAGGACGGCGCGTAGGTCCGCTGTTCGATGAGAGGCGCTGGCTGGATCAGTTGTGTCTGCACCACTGGAGGCGGCTGGATCAGGCGGGTCTCCACCACCGGCGCCGGCTGGTAGACCCGGCGTTCCACCACCGTCGCCGGCTGGATGAACTGGGTCTGCGAGACCACCACCGGCACCGAGCGGATGTAGGTCGCCGCGGAGTACGGATACGACACGACCGGTACGGGGTAGTAGCCTCGCTCCTTGACAACGACCTTGTATTGGCCACCGAATAGCCCGCGACCCCGGAACAATTGGCGCGGGCCTCCGTAGCACCGAGCCCCAGCGTCGCACCGACCACGAGGGCTGTCAGGCACGCGAATCGATTGCGATATCTTGAGTTGTCCATCGGAAACTCCTTGCCGAGATTCTTTTCCTGTTGAAGGGACGCCGCGAGCGCGTCTCAAAGGAGGTATCCCATGCACGAGCCGTTCCAATTCCCCCGACTTCGGTTTCTCCATTTCACGGTGAACCATTACACGGAGGTGAGTTGGACTGGCCGACGAACCTGCCCAGGTCAAATCCCGGAAGGGTCAACCCCCAGCTCTCGGAGCTTGGCGGCGAGCCTTTCAACACGCCGGGATTCCTCCTCCGCGTCTGTGTTCTTCCTCCGCGTTTGCGTTCTTCATCGGCGCGTTTGCGTTCTTCATCGGCGCGGCGGATTGCTTCCTCGGCGCGACGGTGCTCCTGAACGGCAAGCTCTTCGCCCATGGGAAGGAGATTTCCCTTCCTGTCGAACCAGCGGAGCCAAGGTGCGTCGATATTGAAGAACTCCCCCTGCCAAACCCCAAGCTCGACCCCTAGCGATTCGATCGGGTATCTTCCGCCGGCGTTCGGTGCGAGTTTTTGATATCGGTCGGCTTCCAGGCGATAGACTTCGAGGTCACCTGTCTCGACCACGAAGATGCCGTAGTAGCCGCCGTGGACCGCCTTCTCGTAGATCCAGTACTTTCCTTCCAGGGGGGTCGCGTCACGTTCGAATTCGCCGTGGTCCGAGGCGAATTCAAGGATGACCGAGGGCGCGATGAGCTCTTTCCAGAGCACGTACGACCGTCGGTAATGGCCGTCCAGATCGGGCGGAACACCCGAAACGTAAAACCAGTCAGGACAGACTACGCCCCGCTCGGGCGGATCAGTGAGTCTCCAGTAGATGCCGCAGTCGTGGCCGAGCGCGAACTGCTTGTCGGGATGGAGCGCTTCGAGGATCGGCCAGAGACTCTGACTCAACTGGATGCACTGAGGAAGCTCTCGAAAGTTTTGCACGAATTCGCCGTTCTCCTCGGGAAGCTCGAGATGACCAGGAAGGTCATCGGGCCCCAGCGGAGCTTTGATTGGTGATTGTGGTGAGCCAATCGCCATGACCAAGCCTCCATTTCGCGTCTGTTCGGCGTGTCTCAGGCCCTGACCGCGCCCGCCTCCGCGCCGACCAGACCTGGAACCTCGATGCGCTGGCCGCTGCTCCAGCTCTGGCCGTCGCGGACGACCTCATGATACAGGGTGTCGCGCTCGACCGGAATGCGGCCGGCTTCGGTGATCAGGCGGCGGATCTCGGCGACGGTCGACTCTTGCGGCGTCTCGGCGCCGGCGTCGTGGTAGATCTTTTCGTGAACCACGGTGCCATCTAGATCGTCGGCCCCGAACGAGAGTGCGACCTGCGCGGTCTTGAGCCCGAGCATCACCCAGTAGGCTTTGATGTGTGGGAAGTTGTCGAGCATGAGCCGGCTGATGGCCATCGTCTTCAGGTCCATCACGCCGGAAGGTTTGGGAATGTGGGACATTTCCGAGTTGTCGGGGTGGAAGGCCAGCGGGATGAACGTCTGGAAGCCGCCCGTCTCGTCTTGAAGCTCGCGCAAACGAATCAAGTGGTCGATCCGATGCTTCGGGCGGTCGATGTGGCCGTAGAGCATGGTCGCGTTCGAGTGCAGGCCCAGCCGGTGGGCCGTGCGGTGAACGTCAAGCCAGCGCTCGGTTGAGGCCTTGGCGCCGCAGATTTGCTCGCGAACCTCGGGATGGAAGATCTCGGCTCCTCCGCCCGGCAGACTGCCTAGCCCCGCCACCATCAGCCGCTCGAGCACTTCGCCGGTTGACAGGCGAGAAATCTTCGAGAAAAACTCGATCTCTACCGCCGTGTATGCCTTGACGTGAATCTCGGGCGCTGTCTCCTTGATCCATCGCACGACATCAACGTAATACTCGAACGGCAGCTTATGATGCAGCCCGCCGACGATGTGAAGCTCGGTTGCCCCGCGGGCGCTCGCCTGGCTGGCCCGCTCGATCACCTGGTCGCGATCCATCACATAAGCCTTGGGCGCATCGAGATCGGCCCGGAAGGCGCAAAAATCGCACGTGTAAACACACACATTCGTGGGGTTGATGTGGGTGTTGACGTTGTAGTAACCGAAATTGCCGTTGTACCGTTCTCGCACCAGGTTGGCCATCGAGCCCAGGGCGAACAGGTCGCCAGACGCCCTCGAGTGCCAGGCCGTCGTCAAAGCTCAGGCGCTCGCCCGCCTCGACCTTCTCGCGGACCATCTCCAGACGTGACCCTTCGGCTGACATACCCCCTGCCTTTCCGATGCCGTGCCATGACAATCACCACGGACATTCAGTCCGTTCCTGCCCTTTTCGAGATTTTAGGAGACTGTAGCAACGAGACCGGGCGATTTTCGGGTTCTCGTTCCCACGCTCGGCGTGGGAATGCCTGCCGGGCCGCTCTGCGGCCCCTACCGAGAAGGGGCGCAGGTGGAACGTCCCCGGGGGCGAGAACACGACGCAGAGTGCGCGCAGACGGCATTCCCACGCAGAGCGTGGGAACGAGAGGCGCTGCCGCGGTCCGTTGCCGGTATCCTTGCTACAGTCTCGATTTTAGTCTGAATTGAAGCAATCATCAACCGGCGGTGGACAGACGATGACCATCGATCGGACCCTTTCGATCAAAACACCAGGTCCCCAAGACCGAAGGCCAGTAATCCCATGCTGATGATGACGTTGACGTTGAAGAACGCAAGGTTAACCCGCGTGAGGTCGTCGGGACGGACCAGCGAATGTTCGTAAACCAGCAGCCCGGCCGCCGCGGCGATACCCACGAAGAAAATCCCGCCTAGAGGATAAGATAAGGCCAGTCCGATCAAGGCAACGATCATGAGAGCATGACAAAAAGCGGCCAGACGAAGTGCTGACGGGATTCCGACCCGAGTGGGAACGCTCTTCAGTCCCACCGTGCGATCGAAGTTGACATCCTGGCAAGCGTAGATCATGTCGAAGCCCGAGACCCAGCAGAGGACCGCAAGAGCCAAAAGAACTGGCGGCCAGGCGATGTCGCCCCGCAGGGCGATCCACGCGGCGACGGGTGCAAGGCTGAGCGACGCCCCCAGCCAGAAGTGAGCCAGGTTGGTGAAGCGCTTCGTGTAGGAATAGCCCAGGAGCCAGAGCAAGACGGGAACTGATAGAAGAAGTGGCCAGCGATTGGGCAAGAACAGCAGCGTCGAGGCGATGAATCCCAGCCCGCTGGCGGCCGTGAAGAGCGCCACCGAGCGCACGCTCAGCCGGCCGGCAGGCAGGTGGCGTCCGGCCGTGCGCGGGTTCTGCGCGTCATAATGTCTGTCAACCAGTCGGTTGAAGGCCATGGCCGCCGTCCGCGCCGTCGCCATGCAAAGTAAGATGCCCACCCAGTCTTGCACCCGCCCACGCCAGCCGTCGGGCCCCCAGGCTGCCAGCGCCGCGCCCAAGAGTGCAAATGGCAAGGCGAACAGTGTGTGGCCGAACTTGACGAGATCGAGATATTCACGAGCAACGCCCAAGCTCATCGGTCCGCTGTCCTTCTGTAACCGTCGCGAATCGTGGATGAACCCTTCTCCAGCATACCGTCAATCACTGGCCCACTTCGTCGCGGGCTCCCCACCGCGCGATCAGACGGTTGGGGATGCCAAGCTGGTCGCAGATTCGACCCACGATGAAATCGACCAGGTCGTCAAGCTGACGGGGCCTGTGATACCAGCCCGGCATGGCCGGCAGAACGATTCCGCCGGCGCGGGTGAGTCGCAGCATGTTTTCAAGATGGATCAGGCTGAGCGGCGTCTCACGCGGGACCACGATCAGCTTGCGGCGTTCCTTGAGATGCACATCGGCGGCGCGAGTGATCAGGTTTGTCGTCACGCCGTGAGCGATCGCGCCCAGCGTGCTCATGCTGCACGGGATGATCACCATCCCGCCGGTAAGGAACGACCCACTGGCGATCCCCGCGGAGAAATTTCGATATTCGTGGAACACCACTCGCCCGGGCGACAAATCGCCTAAGACCGCGGGATCAAAGCGTTCCGTTGCGACTTTCAGCCCGGTCTCCTCGCGGATAACTTGAACCGCGCTGGGGCTGATTACGAGATGAATCGTCCGGCCCAGCCCGCACAGTGTTTGCAGCAGCCGCACGGCGTAGGGGGCGCCGCTGGCGCCTGTCATGGCCACAACGAGGGCGGGCGAGCCGTCAACGGGCGTGGTCTCGAGGCCCTCCTGATTCATGATCAGCGTACTCCCGCCGCCGGGTTCGACGTCGCTCTCTCTGGTTTTGTACCCACATAGAGTGTGGCGATTCCAAGAGTCAGCGGGTGCATCTTCAGATCGATGAGCCCGCGCGAGGCCAACAGGTCAAGCATGCCTTGACCGTCGGGAAACTCGAGCACGGTGCGGGGCAAGTAGTGGTAAGCATCGTCATCATTGGGCGCGATCGCCTGGCCGACGCCGTGGCAGAATGTGCCGGAAAAAAGCAAGGTAAAGCCGTCCCACGAACGCGGCCGCGGGGGCGAGAAAACTCGAGGATGGCGATTCTTCCCCCCGGCCGCGCGGCGCGGATCATCTCGTCGATGCCGCGAACGGTGTCGCGCACGTTACGCAGGCCGAAGGCCACGCTTACCACACCGAAGGTGTCGTCCGGCACCGGCAGCCGCTGGGTATCGCCCTCCACAAGAATCACGCGACCCTCCGCGGCCGACTTGCAAACCTTGGCCTCGCCCAGAACGAGCATCTCGCGGCAAAAATCTGTGCCCACGATCGGAGAGAGGCCCCGCCCGGCTCGATCGTACGCCAGCGCCAGATCGGCCGTCCCTGTGCAGCAATCGAGCACGGGAACGCCCGGCTGGGGAGGAACCGTGCGTGTGGTGAACCGCCGCCACGAGCGGTCGATGTTGAGGCTCAATAAATGGTTCAAAAAGTCATACCGCCGCGCGATCGAGCCAAACATCCGCCGCACGCGCTGGTCTGATTTGTTGACCGCACCGGTTCGCGATAACGTCTCGTCTGCTCTCAGCGACTCGGGCCGATCATCATGCTGGATAAAGCTTTTCGACATGAGGTTCAGGAACCAGAGAATTCGCCGGCCCGTCGTTTTCAGGGGCCGAGCTAACACGACGCTTCGTTTCCGTCTCCTCGTCCATTCTGGACCCAGCGTAGGGTCAGCGGCAAGCCACGTGAATCCCCCCAGGCTGCGTCGCGACACGCTGCCCGCTTCGTCCTCGATCCGGATTTCGCGATTTCCTTTGATTCCTGATGAATGTGGCTATAAAGTGCCGTTCAGCTCGCGACCCTCTTTCGACCGACCGGAGAGAACAAAACCATGGCCTTCCTTCAGACCTATGACGCGGCGCCTGACGCTGACAAATCTGGCCTCGTCCGCGGCTGGATCGACAGCGATCCGCTTGCATTCTTCGCCGAGCTTCGCAAGGAGCGTCCGATTTTTGAATCGGCACTGGCGACTCTGGTCGCGCGGTTTCCAGACGTGGTCGAGGTGCTCAGCCATCCGACCGTCTTCCCGGTCAAGCTTTATGTTCCCAAGATGCACGATTTCATGCTGGCCACCGACGACGAGGCCGCCCACCAGCGCGATAAGTCGGTGATGCAGGCCATGCTCAACATGGACGACGCGCCCAAGATTCGTGAAATGGTGGGCCGGTTCGCCGATGAAGCATTGACCGCGGCGAAAGGCCGGATCGACCTGGTCGGCGATTACACACGGAAGATTCCGATCCAGCTCGTCGGCGAATACTTCGGGTTCCCCGGCCCTGACATGGCGTCGATGAAACGGTGGTCGTATTTCGCGCAATTTGATAATTTTCATAATTACCCCTTCACCTCATACGGCGAGAGCGCCGAGCTCCATGCGAAGGCAAACGCGTCCAAGGACGAGATGAAGGCATACATCGCGCAGCTCGTACCGCACAAGCTCCAGCAGCTCAAACAGAATCCTCAGATCGACGACGTCATCTCGCGCATGCTGAAGACCCCGTTTCCGCCCAGCGTCGGCTTCGGCCCCGATCGCTGGGGAGTCAATATCGTTGGTTTGCTCGTGGGCGCGGTCGAGACGACGTCACAGGCCGTGGCCCAGGCGGTTGACGAATTGCTCAAGCGTCCCGTTGATCTTGAACAGGCCAAGGAGGCGGCTCGGAAGGGAGACGACGAGCTCTTCGCCGGCTATGTCTGGGAGGCGATGCGGTTCCACCCGATCTTCCCTTACCTCAACCGGATATCGACCGAGGATTACACCCTGGCGAAGGGGACGGACCGTGCCAGGACCATCCCCGCCGGTACGGTCGTTCTGGCGCTGACCTGGTCCGCCATGTTTGACCCGTACGAGTTCCCATCCCCCGACGAGTTTCAGCCTCGCCGACCGTATTACAGCGGTCTCCATTTCGGCTACGGCATGCACCGCTGCCTGGGCGAGCACGTCGCCATGACCATGGCCTGCGAGATGATGAGGAAGCTCATCCTTCGCCCCAATTTCCGGCGAGCCGCCGGCAACGAAGGTCAAATCGACTACAAGGGCGGGCCATTCCCGGAGCGATGCGTGGTCGAGTTTGACGTTTGAGGGCGAGCCAAAACAGGGGCGGCCCAGAGAACCGAGCGACCGATGAGAACCGAGACGCGAGAATCTGTACGGGTTGTAACGACAGCCCACTCCCGCTCCTTGCCTGTGAAGAAACCATGAAGCGTGGGTTTGCTCGCAGGCCGTCTCTGCGTCGATCTCGATGCAATGGCTTGTATATTTGAAACTTACGACTTTGCGTCGATTCCACGGTGGGTTTGTTTCGGCAGTTTTTCTTTCTTACTCCGCCCTTCTCACGCTCACAAAGCCTGGGGGCCAGCCGCTGCGAGCCGAAGAACCGGCGAAGCCGGCACGTTCGAAATCAACCCGCACGCGCGACAAAAGACGACGCCCGATCATCTGCCCGCCGCGGCTGGCCCAAAGAGTGCTTGCATCCGTATTGCCGATGAGCGCGCGGACGATCCCCGCGAACGGGGGAAGCCCACTATTGAATTATGGTGCGAGTCATACCTTTTCGAGCCGGGCTCACGAGCCGAAATGGTCGGCTGGCGGGCGGTGATCCGGGTGCTGACAATGGGAGCGATTGTGCGACCACCTGCAGCCCCGCGGGTCGGACACCAGTCCGGCGTGGTACCGCCCGGCATGGGCCACGGTGAGCGACTGGCGGATCCGGATGGTCGACTGCCCCGGGCTGGACCGTAGGAGCAGATGGAAATGATTGGTCATCAGGCAGTAGACGAACAGCGCGAACGGATAGCGCCTTGGCGACCCGCAGGGACTCGAGGAAGGCCACGTGATCGCCGTCGTTGGTGAACACATCGTCCCGGTTGTTCCCGCGATTCATCGCGTGGTAGACCAGACCGTTATCGGTAAGGCGGGGGCGACGTGCCATGCCTCACAAGCTAAGGCAATCTGAGGGCCGGGGTAAACAGAAATGTACCGACCCCAATTCTTCTCGGCAATCCAAGGACCGGTGTAAACAAAAATGAACTGACCACAATTCTCCTTCGGTATCTGAGACGCAGGCCGCAGATTGCGAGGCGTCGGCGGGCCTTGCTTATTCATTCCCTGTCGGCAACTCCGAGCTCTCCCATTTGCTTGAGCTATGCCCGTGGTCACCCGCGATTCGATGTGAGATCACCGCTTTGGAAGTGTTCGTGCCAAGCGGAATCCAAGGGTGGCACGGTCCGTCGGATCGCCGAGATCGCGGTCGGCTGAGCGGCAGAGCCGCGAGCCCGCGGTCCAGGCCCCGCCGCGATAAACCCGATACTTGCTCTCGCGATCCCCCAACGGATCAATCACGGGCAACGGGTCATAGCCGATGTAGCGGTCGTTACACCACTCCACTGCATTTCCGTAAAGGTCGAACAGACCAAAAAAGTTCGGCCTCAGCTTACCCCATCCGCTTGGATTGCGACCAGAATTCTCTTGGAACCAGCCATACTTCGAGAGCAGTCTGCGGTCACTGCCAAAGCTGAATGGTGTGACCGTCCCCGCGCGGCAAGCGAATTCCCACTCGGCCTCCGTCGGCAGCCGGTATCCCCGCCTCTCAGGGTGAAACGGCCAGTCCTTCGGGAATCCATCCGAGTTCTTCTCCAGTGCAACCGGGTCATCGTAACACTGGTCCGACTCAGCCAGACCGGACTGGTTCGTCAGCCAGCGGCAATACGACACAGCGTTGTACCAGGTCACACCAACGGCTGGGGAGGATGGATCGGCGTCCGACCGCTTCGGCTCGGTGCCGGTCGCGCGCTGGTAACGCTCGAACTGGGCCCGCGTCACCTCGTGTACGCCGAGGGCGAAAGGGTGGCTGAGGATGACGCGGTGGATTCTCTCGTCGTTGTCGCGGTCCGTCTCGGTCGTGGGTGAGCCCATGAGGAACTCGCCGGGGGGGCAGACGACGAACGTCAGTCGATCGTCACCGACCGCATCCACGAACCACGATCGACCGCCGACCGGGTCATAGGCGACGTGTGTGCGGTCCACCGCGGTCGTCTCCTGTCCCAGACCCCAGGTGCGAAGTAGCCAGCCGGAGGCACCATGTATCGCGGGGCTCGGGTCGTGGGAGTACCAGTCGAGCAAACGGGCCTTCAAGTGCGATCGCTCCGATGGTGCAAACTCGGCGGGCTGGAACTCTCCGAGTGCAAGCAGAATTGCGAAACGCTCGCGGACGTTCGACGCGGAATCGAGGGCGGTAACAAGCTCCGCTGGTTGCAGGCCGCGCTCACGGGCCTGGTGAACGAACTGGGTCAGGGCTTCGGGGTCACTGGAGTCCTGGAACGCTCTCAGGGCCGCTTGCAACTCTCCGACTTGAATCAGTGCGATGGCGGTCCGTGCTCGCCGCCTTCCAGCACACAACCGCTCCGATTCGGTCAGGTCGCCGGCAGGCGCTTTCGCGACAATCTCTGCCATGAAGCGCACGGCCTCGGCCCGCAGGACGGACTCACTCTTAAGCACGGTGAGCAGCAACTGGTACTGATCGGCCGATGACCGACTGACGAGGTCGGCTACCAAAGCGGGATTGTCTCGACCGTACTCGGCCAGAGCATTTGCTGCGGCCTCACGGATCGATTCGCGTGCGGTCTCATCGATGAATCCCTTCCGCAGGATCGGAATTAATCGCCTGGCAATCGGCTTCAGACAACCGCGCAGCTCGCTCTGGTCATCCGGTTTGGAGTTGAGTAGCTGGGTCGCGAGGAATTCGTCGTCGACATCGAGTCCAGCGTGATCCCTCCGGCTCATACCGCGCCAGGGCCATACCGGCGAGGAACCGTCGCCGTGGCAACTGGGAGGGGTCCCGCAACGTGGACCAAAAGGTGGCCGAAAGCCGATCGCGATGGGATCGGAGGCTCTCGGCGATCACAGCGAACTCGTCGATCGGGCAGTCGAGCAGATCGCGGCCGAGTGTCTCGGCCTGGTCCGGATCGAATGGGAGCAGAGCGAGCCGCACTCGCCTGGCCTGTTCCGGTGGGAGGTCCTGCCGCAAGAGTTCGCGGAGCCTTGGGTTGATCCAGTCCCGGGAGGGGGCGAACTCCTCGATCAGGGTCGGCAGCGCCTGGGCATTGGCGGTCAGAAGCGCATCGATCCGACCTAGAGCCCGCTCCCTTTGAGCGGCCATGACCGCCTGGAGAGCCTTTTTCGTCTGGGCCTGCTCGCGGCCAACGAGAATCGTGTTGAGGAGCAGTGCCACAACCGTCGTCCCGAGGAGCATCGTGCAACTGGCCGTGAGTGTCCTGTGCCTCCGAGTCCACCGGGCGAGGCGGGCCACGATCGACTCCTGCAAGACGGTGACCGGTTCGTCGGCCAGCCAGCGCTCGACGTCGTCGGCCAGGGAGCGAGAGGACACGTAGCGCTCCGTGGGGACCCTGGCCATCGCCTTCAGGCAGATCGCCTCAAGGCCGCTGGGGCAATCTGGACGCACCTGCCGCGGTGGTGGGAAACTGCCGGCACGCACGCGCTCCAGGACGGGCCGGGACTTCGGGATCTTGAAACGGCGGTCGGCCCGTCAGCAGGTAGTAGAGCGTGGCACCCAGGCTATACACGTCGCTGGCCGGCCCGAGCGCGCCGCCTTCAGCCTGCTCAGGGCTCATGTAGGCCGGTGTTCCGAGGGCCGAGCCCGGCAAGGTCATCCTCTTCGTTCGGGCACGAGGAGGGATCCGAGGGGCCGTCGTCTTCGGCTTCGGCGTCCGCCTTCCCGATCGCCTTGGCCAGTCCCCAGTCGACCACGAGGGTCTCGCCGTAGGGGCCAAGCATGATGTTGGCCGGCTTGATGTCACGATGTATAATTCCATTCTGATGTGCATACTCAATAACATTGCATACATCGATGAAACGTCGGAGTAATTGCCTGAGAGACAGGGACCGCTCGCCCGGTGTGGTCCCCGCGGCGGTGGTGTCTTCGTGGTACCTCGCTATCGCATCGCCGAGCGTCTCGCCCCGGATGAGCCGCATGACATAATACGGGCGGCCCTCACCGTCATGCCCGAAGCTGTGTACCGGGACGACTCCCGGGTGTTCCAACCGCCCGGTGACCTCGGCCTCCCGTTCGAAGCGGGACCGGCTCACAGGGTCGTCTGGCGAAGCGCCGCTGGATCTCCTTGAGTGCGACCTCACGTCCCAGTTCCGTATCGTGGGCCACGTAGACATTGCCCAGCCCACCCTTGGCATGAGGGCGGAGGAGGCAGAATCGCTGGCCCGCTCTGGCTGCGATACCCGCGGCCCAAATCGCGGCGCAGTCGGCGTCGGAAGCGGCGACAGGACCCGAGCCGTCCCCGGCCAGCGTGACGTCGAGCACCGGGTCACCGAGAGTGGTCAAGCCCTCGCGGTTGGAGCCGTCAGTGGGGAGGTTGGCGAGGCTCCGTTCGACGAGCTCGTCCAGCAGGGACCGCTGCTTGACCATCCAAGTCGCCCCGGGCTTCGAGATGCTCGGCCAACGGACGGGTTTGGTCGCGGGTCCAGGCCTGGAACGCGGCCAGGAGTTGGCCTTGGTCGATCAGACCGACCTGCAGAGCCACGAGACCGAAGAGGAAATTGCGGTCGGCATCGATGGCAACCATGGGAAAAGCCTCCTGGAGGGCCCGCTCTGAGGGGCTCGGCCCCAACGTCTAGGGCCTCCTGCCAGTAGCACTTGAAGCCGGAGCCGCAATTCGGCGTCGGTGCGGCCCCGAAACGGGTCAAACTCCTCTTGCCCTTTCTGCAAGACTTGCTGGATCACGACCGATGCATCGACTCGGCCTCGAAAGTAGAAAGCCGGCTGGCGTGGGTCCACGAAGCGAAGATGCCTGCGGTATTCCTCCCGGAGGCAGACCGGCCTATCGATTCCCTCGAACACCAACGCCAGTGCACGCGCGACAACTCTATGCGGAAGAAACTCGTCCCAACTGCCACCGGAGCGAGAGGCCCAGGGTTGGACCGTTGGCTACCGAGGGCACCAGCCCTCTCATGGATACTTGGTATACTAGCACAAATGGTATCAGGATTCCCCGTGATCAACAACTTGACATCATCGTCTCATGGATACTTGGTAGTCTAGTGCAAATGGTATGGCAAGAGGGTTCGCATCATGATTTTTCCAGAGGTTATCGCCCCGATAACCGGGGAGGGACCGCATGGAATTGCGACAATTCCGGCACGTGCTGGCCTTGGCCGACCACGCCAGTTTCCGCAAGGCGTCCGAGGCAGTCGGCATCTCACAGCCCGCGCTGACCAAGAGTCTCTTCCAGATCGAGCGAGAGGTGGGCCAGCGGCTTTTCGACAGGCATGGACAGACGATCGCGCCCACCGTGTTCGGCGCGATCGTCGTCGACACGGCCCACAAGATACTCGACTCCCAGGAGGCGATGACCCGGGCCCTCGAACAGACCGCCGCCCTGGATGGCGGTGAGCTGTCCGTCGGCGTGGGGCCCTACACCGCCGACACCTGGATGGGGCAGGTTTCCGGCCGGTTGCTCCGGCGATATCCCCGGTTACGCATCTCGATCCACGTCGAGCCGTGGGAGACTCTCCCGGATCTGCTTCGCTGCGGGCGTGTCGACCTGTTCGTCGCGAGCATCGAGCAGATCCGTGGCCGCAAGGAGTTCCGCATCGTCGAGTTCCCGGAGCAGCGCGGGATCTGGATCTGTCGTGCCGGGCATCCCCTCACGGGGCGAGCGTCGCCGTCCCGTTCGGCCCTGTGCGACTACGTGATGATCAGCCCCCAGTTGACGCCCCGGATCCGGCGCTGGCTGGAGGCCGAGGAACGTCGCTCGCGGGACTTTCGACGGCATGTCAACACCACCTCGGTCACCATGATCAAGGCGATGGTCCGCCAGGGTGATGCCGTTACGTTGATCCACCCTGCTGAGGTGCAGGTCGAACTCGCGCGAGGCGACTTCGTGCCGCTCGATTTCGGCGCGCCGCCGCTGACCTTCCACACGGGGCTCGTCTGGCTCGCCGACCGGTCACTCTCCCCCGCGGGTATTGCATTTGCCCGCGAGATGTTCGCGGAGGTCGGGGTCGACGCCGAGTCGTCACTCCGCTCATCGGCGGTGGGAAGAAACGCGGAATCTTAGCTGGGCCACTTCGGGATCCGCGTGACCGTTCCGAGGACTGCAAAGCGCGAAGCGGAACCGGGGCCCATTCAGCCGGCTACACCTGACCGTCGGCGACGCAATCTACAAACGGCGAGATCGCCGAGTCGGTACTCGGCCTGCGCCAGCCCCAGAGAATGCGGCTGGACATCACCTCGAAGCGGCCCGGCGCCAAGAAATTCAAGCCGCTGAAGTTCCGGTGCCGGGTGGAGCGGACGGTCGCCTGAACGCGAGTAACGAAGCAAGGTTGGCCTCGCTCTCCAGGCCGATATGCGTTAAAACGATACGTCGAACCGCGCCGGTTGATAATCGCCGCCATGCGCGAGCAAGGACGCTCCATGACGCCCAAACGTGCCCTCGTGATCCTGATCGTGGTCTCGGCCCTGGTTCGCCTGATCGCGGCGTCGAGCCTGGGATTGGGCAACGATGAGGCGTATCACTTCCTTTACGCGGTTCATCCGAGCCTGAGCTATTACGACCATCCGCCGATGCTGGCCTGGGTCGAGACAGTCGGCTTGGCGGTTGCGGGATCGCCCTTTTCCGCGGTGGCATTGAGGACGGGGTTCATTGGGCTCTTCGCGGGGTCGACCTGGCTGCTCTGGAGGATTACCGGTCGCTGGTATGGACCCTGGGCAGGGTTCTATGCGGCGCTGGCACTGAATTTGACCGGCTACTACGGGCTGGCGGCATCGACATTCGCGCTGCCGGACGGGCCCCTGCTCTTCTTCTGGCTGCTGACCATCGACCGGCTTGGCCTGGCGCTCGAGCAGCCGCGCCGTACCATACCCTGGGTCTGGATGGGGCTTGCCTGGGGCGGAGCGATGCTCAGCAAGTACCATGCGATCTTCCTGCCCGCCGGCACTCTTTTGTTCCTGGTCGCGTATCGGCCGATGCGGCACTGGCTGGCCAGGCCGGGGCCTTACCTGGCGCTGGCGCTGGGCCTTCTGGTCTTCAGCCCCGTGATTGTCTGGAACGCGACGCACGGATGGGCCTCATTCTTGTTCCAGGGCGGCAGGGCAGTGGGCGGATTCGTTCTTCGCCCCGACTATCTGGCGACCGCTCTCCTGGCCCAGATGGGATACTTTTTTCCCTGGATATGGCTGCCCATGATGGGGCTCATCATCCACGGCCTCAGAAACTGGCGGCGTCTGGAGAGCGAGCATGAGCGCCTGGCGCTCTGCCTGGCGATCGTGCCGATCGGCGTCTTCACGGCCGTCGCCTGTTTTCGCCCGGTCTTGCCGCACTGGGGATTGATTGGCCTGGTCTCGATCTTTCCGGTGCTGGGAAACCTCTGGGAAACGAAGGCGGCTTTACGTCCCAGGTCAACTCACTTCTGGCTGTCAACCGGCGCGGCGCTCAGCCTGGGGCTTCTGGCCATCACCTTGCTCGAGCATCGTACCGGCTGTTTCCAGCGGAGCGAAAACGGCGGATGGGGAATCCTGGACGTGCGGACCGACCCGACCGCCGATCTCTACGGCTGGGACCAGGCGGCCGAAAGGCTCGACGAACTCGGCGTGCTCGACGACCCGAATTCTTTCCTCTTCACCCGAACCTGGTACCAGAGCGCCCAGATCGCGCACGCCATTCACCTCAAGCGGCCCGTTCTCTGCTACAACATCGACGACCCGCGGGGATTCGCCTTCTGGAGCGACCCGCACGAGTGGGTAGGTCGCGATGGCATTCTGCTTGTGATTGACGATGACTTCTTGCCGGTGCCTTTCTTTCGCCGCTGGTTCCGTGACGCGATTCCGCTCGCCGACTTCTGGGTCGAGCGAGGCGGCCGGCCATTCCGCCGTATCCGCGCAATTCGTCTCATCCATCAGTTAGCCGCGTTCCCGTACACGTTTTCAGCCGAGCGAATCACCGCGCGCGAGGTGATCAAGGCCGGGGGCCATCCCATGGACGCCGCCGCTCGAACGACCCATGGTGCGGCGTCTGGCGACAAGCGGCTTCGCTGACTCGCGGGAAAAACCTGGCGAGATTGGGCCCGGTCTGGGTAAAGTAGAGATCTACTGCCGTTGCGTTCCAACCCGCTCAGAGCACTTTTTTTCCTGCTGCCACGAAAGCTGCCGGGTTCACCATGCCAGCGCGACGATTGACTCTCCCGCCGCGGCTGACGGTCTTCCTCTTCGCGACCTGGGTTTCCGCCTTCCGTCCCCGGTGCGCCGGTATCGAGAGCGGAGCCGCCCAAGGCCGCGAAGATTGATTATCTCCGCCAGGTGAAGCCGCTGCTCACCCGGCACTGCGTTTCTTGCCATGGTGCCGAAAAACCCCGGGGCGGACTGCGTCTGGACACAGCCGCCGCGGCGCTCCAGGGGGGCAAGGAGGGGCCGGCGGTCGTGCCCAACAAGGCCGACGAAAGCCCGTTGATCACGGCCGTCCTGGGCGAAGGCTCGACCGAGTGCATGCCGCTGAAACGCCCTCCTCTCAAGGATAGCGAGATCGAATTGCTGCGGGCCTGGATCGACCAGGGGGCACAGGCGCCCGCGGCGGAAAGCCATGGCACGAAGGTGACAGAAACGCACTGGGCTTTCATCGCTCCTCGCCGGCCCAGCGTTCCCGACGTGAAAACTACCGGTTGGGTCCGCAACCCCATTGACCGGTTCGTCCTGCGGCAGCTCGAGGAGCGAGGCCTGGAGCCTTCTCCCGAAGCCGATCGGGCGACGCTCCTGCGGCGCGTTTCGCTTGACCTCACGGGGTTGCCGCCGAGCCCGGAGGAAACGGCCGAGTTCCGCGCGGACCAGCGTCCAGACGCTTACGAGCGCGCGGTCGATCGCCTGCTGGCCTCGCGCTCACCATGGCGAGCGCTGGGGACGGCTCTGGCTCGACCAGGCTCGCTATGCCGACTCCAACGGCTTCAATATCGACGCGCCCAGGTCCATCTGGAAATACCGCGACTGGGTCATCACCGCCCTGAACCGGGACCTGCCCTTCAACCAGTTTGTCACGGACCAGGTTGCAGGCGACTTGAAACCGAATGCCTCGTTCGACGACAAGATCGCCACCGGCTTTCAGCGCAATACGCAGATCAACCAGGAAGGGGGCATCGACGTCGAGCAATTTCGCGATGAATCGATTGTTGATCGAGTCAACACGACTGGTACGGTTTTCCTGGGTCTGACCATAGGCTGTGCGCAGTGCCACGACCATAAGTACGATCCGATCTCTCAACGAGAGTACTACCGGCTTTTTGCGTTCTTCAACAACGTTGATGAACCCGAACTCGAGATCGCCACGCCAGAGGCCAAGAAGCACCGAGACGAGGTGGTGGCGGCGATCGACGCGTTTCATCGTGACCTGGCCCGCCGCTATCCGGATCTCGACGCCCGCGAAGAGCGCTGGGAGGCGACGGCTGACCTGGCATTCAAACAGGCGCAAGGAGCAGTGGCCCGGGTGGCATTTGACCTGCCGCGAGGCAAACGAACCGAGGAGCAGAAGCGGGCGCTGATCGAGCTGATGCTGGCTCACGAGAAAGCCTTCGAGAATGACTTCGCGGCACTTTCCCGGCTACAGGCTCAACAGCCGAAATTCACCACCACGATGGTCGTCTCGGAACGAGTGAAGCAGCCTCGGGTGACGCACATCCACCTGGGCGGCGATTTCACTCGCAAAGGTGAGCCGGTGGCGACCGGTGTTCCCGCAGTTCTCAATCCCCTTGCGGACGAGAGCCCCGGCTCGCCGGCCGATCGGCTCGACCTGGCACAGTGGCTTACTGACAGCACGCAATCCGCTGACCGCGCGGGTCGTGGTCAACCGGGTCTGGCAGGCGGAGTTTGGCCGCGGACTCGTCGAGACCGATAACGATTTCGGCACCCAGGGGTCGCCGCCGAGCCATCCCGAATTGCTCGACTGGCTGGCGTGCGAGCTCATGGACAAGGGCTGGAGCCTCAAATCCATCCACCGCCTCATCGTGACCTCAGCGGCCTATCGACAATCTTCCCGGGTGCGCGCCGAAGGGAAGCGCATTGATCCCGACAATCGCTGGCTCTGGCGTCAATCTCGCCTGCGGCTCGATGCCGAGATCATTCGCGACACGGCCCTTCAGTGCAGCGGTTTGCTCACCCGACGCATCGGCGGTCCCAGCGTCTTTCCTCCTCAGCCCGAGGGAGTCATGAGCCTGGGCCAGATGAGGCGCGAGTGGAAGCCTGAAAGCGGCCCGGATCGGTTCCGCCGGGGCATCTACACGTTCCTTTGGCGAGCCACGCCGTTTCCATTCTTGACGACCTTCGACGCGCCCGGGCGGCGTGCAGTCCTGCACGCGACGGCTACGCTCGAATACCCCGCTCCAGGCATTGACGCTCCTTAACGACCCGGCCATGGTCGAGATCGCCCAGGCACTGGCGGCTCGGATCGTGCGCGAGCGGCCAACCCCTGCCAGCGATGGCGATCGCATCGACCATGCTTTCAAACTGTGCTTGAGCCGACCGCCGACAGTCGCCGAACGCTCAACGATCGAGCAGTTGTTGCGGCGGGAGTGTGAGGAGAAACCCGACGGCTCGTCGCAGGACCACGCCTGGTCGGCCGTGGCCCGCGTCTTGCTGAACCTCGACGAGTTCGTGACCCGAGAGTGAACGTGGGGATGCGACATGGCGATGCACCCGGACATCGAGCGACGCGATGCTTTGGACCTGCTTCTGCAAGGTCAAACTCGACGTCATTTCTTCTCCCGATGTGGCGTGGGCCTGGGCTCGATTGCCCTGGCCTCGCTTCTGGGTAAGGATTCGCGGTCTGCCGACACGTCGTTCGCGGCAAAGCGGCCTGGCCATTTCCCCGCTCGGGCCAGGAGCGTCATTTACCTCTTCATGGCCGGCGGACCCAGCCAGCTCGAGCTCTTCGATTACAAGCCGAAGCTGCAGGCGTACACCGATCGGCCGATCCCGGACTCGTTCATCAACGGGCGCCGGTTCGCCTTCATGGACATCTTCACCAAGGAGCACCCCAAGCTCCTGGGCACGACGCGCAAGTTCAGCCGCCATGGTCAGTCGGGCGCCTGGGTTTCGGAATGCTTGCCGCACCTGGCCGGGGTGGCCGACGACCTGACGTTCGTCCGCTCGGTGGCAACCGACGTCTTCAACCACGCTCCCGCCAAGCTGTTTGCCAATACCGGCTCGAGCCAGTTCGGCCGGCCCAGCATGGGTTCCTGGGTCACGTATGGCATTGGCAGTGAGTCGGACAGCCTGCCCGGCTTCGTCGTGCTGCAGTCGGGTCCACGCGGCCCGCGCGGGGGAGCTGTCAACTGGGGCAGCGGCTTCTTGCCCTCGGCGTATCAGGGCGTTCCGCTGCGGTCAGGCGGCGATCCTATCCTGAACCTGGCCACTCCGCCGGGCGTTTCACAAGGCGAGCCAGCGGCGAACGATCTCGGCGATCTCCGAGCTGAATCGGGCTCGTCTCGACGAGACCGACGACCCTGAAATCGCCACCAGGATCAGCGCGTATGAGATCGCTTACAGGATGCAATCGAGTGCGCCCGAACTGATCGACCTGGGTTCCGAGACTGCCGACACCCTCAAGCTGTACGGTGCCGAGCCCGGCCGGCCCTCGTTCGCCAACAACTGCCTTCTCGCCCGCCGTCTGGTTGAGCGGGGCGTGCGCTTCGTTCAGCTTTACCACACTGATTGGGACCATCACGGCGTTCCCGGTCAGACGCTCTCCAAAGATCTGGACACCGTTTGCCGCGACATCGACCAACCCGTGCGCGGCGCTCATTCGCGACCTGAAATCGCGTGGTCTGCTCGACTCTACCCTGGTGGTCTGGGGTGGCGAATTTGGCCGCACGCCCATGGGCGAGATCCGCGAGTCTGTCGGCCGCAATCACCACATTGACGCCATGACCATGTGGTTTGCCGGCGGCGGCGTGAAGCCCGGCCTCACGCTGGGCGAGACCGACGAGTTCGGTTTTGCCCCGATCGCCGACCGCGTCCACATCCACGACGTCCAGGCGACCATCCTTCACCTGCTGGGGCTGGATCACCTCAGGCTCACCTTCCGCTTCCAGGGACGTGATTTCCGGCTCACCGACGTGGGGGGGAATGTGGTGGCCAAGCTGATGGCCTGATCGTCGGCGAACATGACTTCATGTCGAGTGGTAAACGACCGGTCTCCTGGCCGGCGCCCGGCCGCATGGATTGGCAAGCAGACGGACCGGGGAGTATGCTCGCAGGGGACGGAATCGAGAACGGTCCAGCGATCGAGACGAACATCGCGGTCTGTTAATATCTGGAAGGCTCGCAGGAAGATCCTCCGACTCCTGGAGAAGGAGACTGGCTTGAACTGGCACGCGACCACAATCCTGTCGGTGCGCAAGGGAGACCGGGTGGCCATGGGTGGCGACGGGCAGGTGACCCTTGGCACCCAGGTGATGAAGGCCGACGCGGTGAAGGTGCGCAGGCTGCTAGATGGGCAGGTGCTGGCCGGCTTCGCGGGTTCCGCGGCCGACGGCTTCGCCCTGCTCGAGCGGTTCGAGGGCAAGCTCAAAGACTACCCGAATAATATCCCCCGCGCCGCGACCGAACTGGCGAAGCTGTGGCGTACCGACCGGATGCTGCGACGGCTGGAGGCGGTGCTCGTGGTGGCCGATTCGCGTCATAGTTTGCTTGTGAGCGGCTCCGGAGACGTGATCCAGCCCAGCGACGGCATTCTCGCCACCGGCTCCGGCGGCGGCTATGCCCTGGCCGCGGCACGGGCACTCCTGGCCCATTCCCACCTTTCCGCCACCGAGATCGTCCGTGAGGCTCTCGTGATCGCCGGCGGGATTGATATTTATACAAATGGCAACTTGACGGTGGAGGAATTACCGTGCCAGATCACGAGCCCGAGCGCGAGTTGACGCCCCGGCAGATCGTCGCCGAGCTGGACCGCGACATCGTCGGCCAGGCCGACGCCAAGCGGGCCGTGGCCATCGCCCTGCGCAACCGCTGGCGGCGCAGGCAACTGGCCGATGATCTGCGGGCCCAGGTCACTCCCAAGAATATCATGCTCATCGGCCCGACCGGCGTGGGCAAGACCGAGATCGCCCGCCGCCTGGCCATGCTCGTGGGCGCTCCGTTCGTCAAGACCGAGGCCACCAAGTACACCGAAGTCGGCTACTACGGCCGCGATGTCGAAAGCCTGATTCGAGACCTGGTCGAGGCGGCCATCCTGCTGGTCCGCAACCGTGAGCGCGAGACGGTCTTCGACCAGGCCAAGGCCCGGGTCGAGCAGCGTCTGCTCGACATGCTGCTGCCGGCGCCGCCGGCGCCGACGGCCCACTGGAGCGAGACCGATCCGGCGCAGGCCGACGAGGCCGCCGAACGCAGGCAGCGCTCGCGCGACAAGATGAAGGCGCGGCTCTCGGCCGGCGAGCTGGAGGACCGCGAGGTCGAGCTCACGATCCCCGGCCGGGCGATGGCCCCGGTCTCCATCCTGGGCGCGGGCAACATGGAGCAGATGGAGATGGATCTCCAAAATATGTTCGAGAAAATCATGCCCAAGCAAAGCCAGACGCGGCGGCTGACCGTGCGCGAGGCCCGGCCCGTCTTGCTCCAGCAGGAGATCGACGCCCTCATCGACCCCGAGAAGATCAACCAGACGGCCGTCACACTGACCGAGGAATCGGGCATCGTCTTCATCGACGAGCTCGACAAGATTACCAGCGACGAAGGTTCGTCACGCGGTCCCGACGTCTCTCGCCAGGGCGTTCAGCGCGACCTCTTGCCCATTGTCGAGGGGACAACCGTCAACACCAAATATGGACCGGTGAAGACCGATCATGTCTTGTTCGTGGCGGCCGGTGCGTTCCATCGCTCGAAACCGTCCGACCTCATGCCCGAGCTCCAGGGGCGCTTTCCGATCCGGGTCGAGATGCACGACCTGACGCGAGACGACTTCGCCCGAATCCTCCGCGAACCGCGCGCATCGCTCATCCGCCAGTACCACGCCCTCCTTGCGACCGAGGGCATTGATCTCGAGTTCACCAGTGATTCCATCGAGGCCATGGCCGACCTTGCCTATCAGGTCAACCGTTCAACCCAGAACATCGGCGCCCGCAGGCTGCACACCATCCTGGAACGCGTGCTCGAAGACATCAGCTTCGAGGCTCCCGACCGGGCCGACAAGCGAATCGTGGTCGATGACAAGCTAGTTCGAGAGCGGCTCGAGGCCCTCTCGAAGGATGAAGATCTGAGCCGATATATCCTGTGACTGGGCGATTTCCTTCCATCGAATTACCAACTCATCATGTGAGGACCTGGTCGATGACGATGCTCCTGGGCCTGGCATTTCTGCTCCCTTTCACGAACGACCCACCCCGCTCCGACCTGCAGAAGCTTCAAGGCACCTGGCTGCTGGTGGCGATGGAGAAAGACGGTGAGGATGTGCCCGCCGAGGACTTCAAGGATTGGAAGTCGGTGTATGAGGAAGACCGGCTGACCCTGTTGGACGGAGACAAAGTTCGGCGCAGGGGCATCGTTACCCTGGAGCCTTCGCGCAAGATCAAGGCGATCAACACCTGGGATCAAGACGGCCCCTACGCCGACCAGACCGTACCCGGCATCTACGAGCTGGACGGAGACACCCTCAAGCTGTGTTTCGCCCACCCCGGTGAGGAGCGGCCCAAGGAATTCACCACCAAGTCCGGAACTGGCTTCCTCTTCTGCGTGTACAAGAGGCAAAAGCCCTGACGTCATTGACTGGGGGCTCCATGGACGAACGATTTCAACAAGCGCAGGCGGCACTTGCCGGTGGCGACGTCAACGGTATGGCTGCGTTACTTGCCAACGACCCGGAGCTGGCCCGGTCGAGGTCACAGCACAGCCATCCCACGCTGCTTCAATGCCTGGTGCTCACGATGCCGCCGGTTGCTGCTCTGGAGGAACTGATCGACTTGCTGGCCAGGCACGGCTCGGAGCTGACCGATCCGCTGATCGCGGCAAGCGGCGTGGACAACCTGAGAGCGATCGTGAGAGCTGCTCGACCTGGCGCCGACATTGAAGGCAACGGCCGCTGGTCGCCCTTGGAGGAAGCGCTTTACTGGGGACACGAAGCGACAGTTTCCCTGCTTCTTGAGCGGGGGGCCGCCGTCAACAATCTTCGCACAGCCGCGGCACTGGGAGACCTCGAGCAGTTCGCTCTCTGCTTTGACGAACACAGGTCAACCTGACTGCGCTAGCCGGCGAGGTGGCCTGGCCGTTCATCAAGATGCCGATTCCGGAAGCCGTTCGGCGCGACCCCGAGCAGATCATCGGCAACGCTCTCGTCTACGCGGCGGCTTGGGGGCGATCCGAAACGGTCACGATCTGCTCGGTCTGGGGGCACGGGTGAACCTCATCCCGGCCGGGTTTGATTTCGCGGGCACGGCTCTGCACTACGCCGCTCTGCGCGGTCAGAGGAGCATGGTGGACCAGTTGCTCAGCCAGGGTGCCGATCCCTCGTTGCCAGACACCAAGATCGGCAAGCTCGCCGAGGATTGGGCCGCGCACGATGGACATGCCGATCTCGCCGAACGACTCCGGCAGCTGCGCTTGAGCCAGCAGTAACCGTTGCGATCCAGACGCTGCGTCGCGCCTGTCCTCTCGAAGCAGAGTTCATGAGAACCCGAGCACCGGATGAGGCACGTACGGCTCCTCCAGCCGCGAAATCTCCTCGGGGCTGAGCTTGATCGACAGGGCGGCGATCGCGTCTTCCAGGTGGTGCGGCTTCGTCGCGCCGATGATCGGCGCGGTGACCGCGGGCTTGCCCAGCAGCCAGGCCAGCGCGATCTGTGCACGGGGCAGGCCCCGCGCGCTGGCCATCTCGCCGACGCGCTCCACGACCGCCCGGTCTGCCTCCTCGGTCTTCGACGTAGAGGGTCTTGCCGAACTCGTCGGTAGCGGCGCGTTCGGTAGCCGATTTCTGGTCCCACGGCCGGGCCAGCCGCCCGCGGGCCAGCGGGCTCCAGGGAATCACGCCGATTCCCTCGTCGGCGCAGAGGGGCATCATCTCCCGCTCCTCCTCGCGGTAAAGAAGATTGTAGTGGTTCTGCATCGAGACGAACCGCGTCCAGCCGTGAAGGTCGGCCAGGTGCAGGGCCTTGCAGAACTGCCAGGCGTACATCGACGAGGCGCCGAGGTACCGGGCCTTGCCCGCCTTCACGACGTCGTGAAGCGCCTCGAGCGTCTCCTCGATCGGCGTCTCGTAGTCCCAGCGGTGGATCTGGTAGAGGTCGACATAGTCGGTGCCCAGCCGCCGCAGGCTGGCGTCGATCTCGGTCATGATCGCCTTTCCGCGACAGGCCGCGGCCGTTCGGGTCCTTCCGGGCCTGGTAGAAGACCTTGGTCGCGATCACGACCTCGTCGCGCCGGGCGAAGTCCCGGATCGCCCGGCCCGAGGATCTCCTCGCTGGTGCCGTCGGAGTAGGAATTGGACGTGTCGAAGAAATTGATGCCGAGCTCGAGGGCGCGCTTGATGAACGGCCGGCTCTGCTCCTCGTCGAGCGTCCAGGCGTGCATGCCGCGGTCGGGCACGCCGAAGCTCATGCAGCCCAGGCAGAGGCGAGAGACCTTGAGCCCGGTCTTACCGAGATTCGTGAAGTTCATCGAGATTCCTCGTTCTGCTCTTGAACAGTCTCGTGGACGAATCTCAGCTTATCAATTGCCGCGTCCGAAAGCACGAAAGGATAGCCGTCGGGCAGACCCATGCCGCGGTTGAGGTTGTTGAGGACGTAGGTGAGAGGGAACCAGCTTTCGATCACCGATCGAACTCCGCGAACCGCGACTTCCCGGCGCGGGTGGCGGAGACTTGAGCGTCGGTTCGTCGGCGCGCCTGGGCCGAAGCGATAGCCCGCAGGCCGCCGCGGTCTGTAGTGTGTCGGTCATATGCAGGTAGTGGGCCCAGGTCTCGGCCCAGTCTTCCCAGGGATGCGAGCTGGCGTAGGCGCTCACAAACCGCTGCTGCCAGTCGGCGGGCGGTCCCTGCTCGTAATGGCGCTCAAGTGCCTGCGCATAGTCTTCCCGCTCGTCGCCAAATCGTTCGCGGAATCGCGTCCATGAGAGCGGTGTCCTTGATCAATCGGTCCCAGTAATAATGTCCGACCTCATGGCGAAAATGGCCCAGGAGCGTGCGGTACGGCTCGTGCAGGTTGAGCCGCCGCCGCTCTCGCTCCACGTCATCGGCCTCGGCCACATTGAGGGTGATCACGCCGTCCGCGTGTCCGGTGAGGATCGACGGGGCATCGGTGTTTTCGGGATCGGCCAGAAACTCATAGGCCAGTCCGTGCTCCGGGTCGTCAATCTTGTTCTCGATCGGGCAACCGAGCTCAAGCAAGTGTGTAAACGAGCCGCCGTTTAGCCGTCTCGAGCTTGCACCAGGCCTCCTTGTGTCCCGGTCGACTCAGGTCGGGAATCACGCGGGTCAAACGGCATGACGAGCAAAGAGAATGCGGATCGTCGTCGGGAACCACCCAGTTGCACACATTTTGCTGCGTGTAATTGTCGCAAAGGCGATAGAGCCTGCCTTCCGCGCGGCCAGCGGCGATCGCCATCGCCCCTCGCCAACCGGGTCGAGCGACCCCATGTCTTCCAGGTCGGGCAGGTACGCCAGCGTCTGGCCGCAGCTCACGCAGACGGTATTCTCGAAAAAAACAAGCTGCTGGCAGTGATCGCAATGGAAAACTTTCATATTCATCCAGAATGCTGAAAACAAGGTTGCACAGTCACGAGATCGGCGGGGGACGCCAATGGCTCGAATAATGTAAGCATGTTGCATGCCGCTTGAGTTGATTTCGTGAGTCGATCGTTGCCTGCCAGGCTCAATTCATCAAGTATACGCTGGATTACGGACCATCGGCTGTGTCATCGCGATCGGGTCGGACCGTCGGGCGAGAGAGATGCGGAGGGAGGCGGGGGGTGGGCGAGGGTTGGGCTGGGGCCGCGTTTGAATCTCCATCAGACGGGGCCATCCAGTCGCGGGCCTGCGAGGTCACGAACTGGGCTGGCTGGCCCAAGGCGTGGTAGACGTCAAACTGAGCGGCGTTGTAGTCGGAGACGGCGGCGGCGTATTGCTGGTAGGCCTGGTTCATCGCCTCGATGGCCTGAACCACTTCTTGAGGGCGGACGACGAGTCGCAACAGCTCACCGGCGGGGCGAGCGGTCTGACGGAGGCCGATGAAATTCTTGTCGGCCGATTCCACGGCCTGGCGCACTTCTTCCTCGGTCTCGACGACGCGCATGCGGCGGTCTGGAGTCGAGCGTCGGCCTGCGTGATCTCGGATCGAACGCGGAACAGGATGCGGGTGAGATCGATGGCCGCCAGATCGCGCTCGGCGCGGCGCTGACGGATGAGGCCCACGTTCCCAAAGCCGGCGTTTTGCAACTCCCAGACCGCGGCGACTTCGATGTCGAATCGCGAGCCGTTGCTATTCAGCATATTGTTCGGGCCAGCGAAGTAGCTGCCGGCGGGCAAGAGGCCCGTCGTGGTGGCCGGACTGAGGACGAACAGATTTGGCAGGAACGGCCGGCTTTTCTCGCGCTTGAGAAACATGTTGGCTGCGGCCACGAGCTCGCGCCGGGCGGTGATCTCTGGGCGGTTACTCAGGGCGATGGCCACCAGGTCATCGAGAGCGCGCTCGCACGAGATCAAGGTCACCTGGAGATAGGGCGGCTCGATCGGCTCGAGGAGCGTGGCGGGATCGAGCAGCAGAACTTCGGCCAGGCGGGCGCTGGCGACTCGCCAGTCGCGGACGGCAAGCTGCTGGGCCTGCCGCAGGCTTTGCAGCTCGGTCCGTGCCCGGTTCACTTCCAGGGGAGCGATCAAGCTCGGTGCCAGTTCCCTGGCGAAATTGACCAGGAGCTCGGCCCGGACGACGGCGGCGGTGATGCCCAGCAGCCGCCCGCGCGCCTCTTGAAGCTGAAAGAACGCCTGCGCACACCGTGAGCAGAACGTCGTTCTGCGCCGCCTGGAGATCGGCTTTTCGCGCCGCAACCACGCGTCGCGCCGCCAGTGGAGCAAACACGGCATCAGTTAAGCCCACGCTCAAGCCGGGTCCGCCGCCGACGAAGAACGACTGCCTACCCTTGCGAAAGTTCGGCCCGGTGAAGATGTTCTGCTGAACGCCGTCATGGCGGAAGTAATCAACGCCGCCGTTGATGTTGGGCACCCAGAGCACTTTCGCCTGCAAGTACAAGGCGAGCGCCTGCCGCACCTGCGCGGTCGCCGCGGCGATGTCGAGCGGGTTGACACCGGCAAGCTGAAGCGAGGTCGCCAGGTTGATCGGCAGTCCGCGAAGCTCCTTCGCGTCCATCCCGCTCCGCGGCATCCCGAACGATGCAGGGCCGGTGATCGGCGCCGGCGCCTGCGGTAGCGGCTGCTCGGTGTAATTCCCGTCCTTCGGAGGCTCGAGGGGACGAGGCAGCTCTTGCGCGGACCGGTCCTCGATCGCGGCCGGTAAAGGCGCATCCTGCCCGGACGCGGACCGGACCAGCCCGATCAGGCAAGTGCCGATCAGCATAACCGGCACAATCCGCCGGCAGCCTTCGCGTCTCCGACGCATGACTTCCTCCCAGCCCGAAGGATCGCTTTTTCTTCAGGCCAGACGGCCCGTCCCGGCGCGACTGCCTCCCCAGATCCGAGCTTCGGCTTGGTGGAAAGATCGGCCCTTCCGAACTCCCATGTACAGCGATTTGTCGCCTGCCCGAAAAGCCGTCCCGCGCCAACGACTTGTAGTCGCCTCACTCGTCCGCGCCTTCGCGCGAGACCGATACAGTCAGATTCGCGACCACAATCAACACCTCCGCCACCGCCGGGGAATCCGTCACAACCGGCACGCACAAAAACGGGCCAGGAGAGGAGTAGAATCCAGAAATCGTTGTAACGCTCGGTGGGTCCGGAACCAATAAGAAGTTGCACGGGACGTTGAGTCGATTCCGAACGGAGCTTGGCGGCAGCTCATGACCAGAACCTCGTCGAACGCTGAACTGGAATCCGAGGTGCAGCAGCGACGACGTGCGGAATCCGTGCCGCGATCAAAGAGGATCACGACTTGTTGCTCCGGTCGATCGCCGTCCTCGTTGCGAAAAGCGGGCGAAGTCGCCACTGGCCCGAGGTGATGGAAATTGCCTCGGAGACTCTCCACGAAGCGGTGCAGGAAGCGCTCAAACACGGGGAACGGTTCGACCCGACCCGTTCGGCCGCGGCCTGGGTACGCGGCATCGCCGCCAAGCTGCTCTTGAATCGGCAACGCGCGGAAGGCCGAGTCAGGCGCTTGGTTCCCGTGGCCGTGCTTGGAGATGAAGCCTGGGCCGCCGCGCTCGGGCAGCACTGCACGGGACCCACCGACGAGGCGGTCGCCGGACGGCTCGATCTGGAGCAGGCGCTCGCTCGCATCTCCACGGAAGAGCGGCGGGCCATTGAATTCCGCTACTACAAGGGTCTGGACGGAGAAGAGCTGGCAAGGGCCCTTGGAGTTTCCACTCCCGGGGCCGCGCGGGTACGGGTCTGCCGGGCGCTTCAGGCGCTCCGGACTCACTTCGCCCCTGCCGAGGAAGAGGTTTTTCCATGAAAGCTCCACAAAGCCGTCTCGCCAGTGACCTGAGAGCACTGCGCTACCTCGATGCCCTGAACGCAGGTGATCTTGAGGCAGTGTCCGACCTCTGGGAAGAGGCATCTCACGACCCGGAGCTCGAACGGATACTTGCCGAGCTGCGACGTCGCGATGTTTGAGGAGATTTCGGGCAAGCGTAGCTCGCTCCCCGAACGGCTCGGCCGACGCCGACGCCGCTGGGCTGTCTGGGGCGGTGCTGTCGGCAGTATGGCAGCCGCTTGTCTGCTGCTCATACTCGCCTGGCCACGGCACGACCCCAAGAACCGCAATTCCAATCCTTCATCAAACCAGTCCGGAAAAGAGGCCGCACACCAACCGCCCAGCGTCTCCCGCGACCTCACCCCGTTACTGGTGCGAGACGAGACCTGGACGAAGCGGCAATGCCGAGCTTCGTCTGGCCGCAAGAGAACCTGTTATCCGCCTCGACTCCTCTCAATCTGCTCGATTGAGAGAAAGCGGGCAACCGACCCCTGTATCGTTCTTCGTTCCAACCCTCTTTGATGTGAGGTGCTGCTCATGCTGCGCGCGTTTTGTTTGACCATGGCGATGCTGTTACTGCCCTTGGGGTATGCCTCGGCGGATGCTCCCCTCAACCTGGGTGACAACGCCGCCCTCAAGTACTGGCAGGCGTTTGCCCAGCTACCCAAGTTTACCGACGCCCAGTCGCACAAGCTCAACGCAGAGTTCCTGACAATGCCCGTGGACGCTCACGCACGGGAAATCGTGGCCAAGGCCGATTACGCGCTCCGGATGATGCACCGCGCCGCCGCGCTGCCACATTGTGACTGGGGCTACGGCTATGAAGAAGGAATCGAGCTCTTGCTTCCCCATGCGCAAGCGTCGCGGACGCTGGCTACCTTAGCCTGCCTGCGCGCTCGCATTCGCTTTGAGGATGGCGACTTCGATGAGGCCATTGACGATATCGTCGATGCCATGACCGTGGGCCGACACGTCTCGATGGACGGCAGCCTCGATCACCCTGCTTCTCAATTACGGTATTGAATACCGCGCAGGCGAAACTGCTCGCGCTCTACCTGCCGAAGCTGAGCTCCGAGGCGATCAAGAGCCTGAAGGCGCGTCTCGCCGCCCTGCCCCCGGGCGAGACCCCGACCGAGGGCATGGTATTCGAGGAAAAAGCAGGACTGGATTGGTTGATTCGCAAGGTCAAGGAACAGAAAGACAAGGAAAGCCTGCTGGCTTTCGCGAACTCGTTCTTCGGCAAGCAGGGGGATTCGCCCGAACAGAACAACGAAAGCGGCCGCGCATTCGTCGAAAAGTGCGGTGGCACCGTGGAGGGCGTGGTCAAGATGGCGGAAGAGTCGCGGCCGTATTATCGGCTCGCCGCGAAGATGATGGCACTGCCACTGGATCAGTTTCAAAAGCAATTCGAGCTCGAAACGAAGAAGGTCGCCGACAATCCCGTCTTCAAGACCTTTTTCCCCGCTGTTTCCCATTTGCGAAGGAGCGTGGCGCGAGCCGACGTCCGCCGCGCCCTTTTGGCAACCGCCCTCGACGTCCAACTCGACGGCCCCGAAGCCTTGAAGAAACACACCGACCCGGTGGTCGGCGGTCCGTTTGAGTTGGTCCCTTTCGAGGGCGGCTTCGAGTTGCGCTCGAAATTCATGCCAACGAACGACAAGCCGTGGGTGCTGGTCGTCGGCCAGCGCGGAAAATGAGCTGCCGTGTCAAGCCACGCCCGGAACGCGCCATTCCGACGCCACGCGGGCCTACCGGGGTTCCAGCGGTGTCAGCGGGATGACCTGTCCGGGCGTGGCCGATGCGCCGGGGTCGGGTAGAGGCGGAGCGAAGCCCGAGGCTGGATCGAGAGGGAGCGGGATGCTGGGCTGCGTGCCGAAAACGCGGCCCGTTCCAACCGGCGTGCTGGCGCAAGACGATCGCTTCCGCTCATGTTTGCATTCGATGGGGTCTGACGGCTGAGCTTTGCTTGTACGGCTTCGAGGACGGTGTGCAAATGCCGCACGGCGTGGTCGCAGCCCTGCGGGTTGCCCGAGTAGGAGAACGAGTGGGCTTGCAGACGGCCCATGCGGCGCTCGAAGACGACGAGGTGGACGTGCTCGACGAAGTCACCCGAGGGTGTGCTGCAGTGGCCGCGAACCCGGGCGAGATCACCATTCTGGATGGCCTCGACGATCGGCTTGAGGTCGGCGGAGCTGAGCCGGTGAACTCCATCGGAATCGATGACGGTGCCGTCCGCGAAGATCTGCAGGAACATGCCGAACTGGCTGCCGTCATTCGAGCGGCCCAGGGCCATTCGGGTCAGGAGCGGGTCGGCCACGGTCACGGCACTGCTTGTGCGAGGGCGGGGCGACAGGCGTTGTTGAAACTCCCCGGAGCCAGAGACATCGGGAGTGGCGGGTCCGTCCGAGATCGGCCCTTGGGCCGGAGTCGGGCTAGGCGCGCGAGACGACATCGTCGCGGGGGGAATCAGGTTCCCCGCCGAGCCACGAGGACCACCATAGGGCGATGGAGCCGTTCGGTCTGATCGCCGCCGACGCGGCTGGAGCTACCCGGACTCGATGATGAGAGGATGAATTTCCACCCAACCGGAAGAGTCGGCCGAAGAACGAGGTATCATCGCCTCGGGCCGAACCCGAAGCCAGCGCCAAAACCAGCAGTCCGGGTCCCACACTTTTCTTATAATCGCCAAGCATAGCCGACCTCCTTGCCGGTTTGCCTTCGACTTCGTCGCGGGCACGATCGCGGCGCTGCCCACGACTTATCAGTCCGGTCCTTTTTCAAAACGAGACCACCCGGTAAACCTCCTCGACCGTGGTGGTGCCGTCCAGAATCTTATCGACCGCGCTCTGCTTCAACGTTCGCATTCCCAGGTCGACGGCCACGCGGCGCAGGACGTCCTTGGGAATTTGCTGAAAAATCAGGTCGCGCAGCTCCTCGCCGACCATCATGATCTCGAAGATTCCGGTGCGGCCCATGTACCCGGTCTGGAAGCACGCCGGGCAACCCAACCCTCGGTGTAACCGCAGGTCGCGATGCTCGTCAGGGTCGAGCTCAAGTCCAAGCAAGACTTTTTCATCGGCCGCGACAGTCACGCGGCAATAGGGGCAGATCTTGCGGACCAGGCGCTGAGAGACGATCGCCAGCAGGCTGCTGGAAAGCTGGTAGCCCGGAATTCCGAAGTTGTAGAGGTTGCTGATCGTGCTGGGCGAATCGGAGCCGTGCAGGGTGCTGAAGACCAGCACGCCGGTGAGCGCGGCGCGAATACCGATTCGCGCCGTTTCCTCGTCGCGGATTTCACCGATCATGACAATGTCGGGGTCTTGCCGGAGCATGGCCCGCAAACCTTCGCTAAACCCCATCTCGCCCTGGCTGTTCACCTGCGACTGGTTGATGCCGGGAATTCGGTACTCGATGGGATCTTCGATCGTCATCACGTTCCGGAGCGGAGAGTTGATGCGTTCCAGGCAGTTGTAAAGGGTCGAGGTCTTGCCTGCGCCAACGGGTCCTGCCACGAGCACGGCGCCATAGGGCTGGCTGACCAGGCGGTCGAGCACCTCGGTTTGCGACTGGCTCATTCCCAGGTGGGTGAAGCCGACGATCGCCGTCAGGACCTCATGGATCCGGATCACGATCTTCTCACCGTAGATGGTGGGGAAGGTGGCCAGGCGAAGGTCGCGGGGCCGGTTATGGTGCATGATCGAGATCCGGCCGTCTTGTGAGTGGCGGCGCTCGACGATGTTGAGATTCGCCATCACCTTGAGCCGGCTGATCATGGGCGTGGCGACGTTGGAATCAACAAAAAGAATATCCTGGAGCTGGCCGTCGATCCGGTATCTGATTCTCAGGCCGGATTCCTGGGAATCGAAGTGGATGTCGGTGGCGCGGCATTCGAAGGCGCGTTCCAGAATCTGGGAGACCAACTCGGGCAAGGCGCCCGTAAGGGTCAGCTCTTGCAGGTCTTTGCGGACATCACGATGGTGCTGGGTGCGATCTGGCAAAAGGGGGTGCGCCGGGGCTGGCACGCCGGGCTTGCCCGCGGCGGCCTGGGCGGCAGGATCCCGCGCCATGGCCGTCAGCCTCTCGAAGGCAAGCTCGTTCAAGATCTCGGGGGAGATCAGGCGCCAGCTCGAGGATCGACTGGCGCAGGTCTCGCTGGTGCTCCTGGCCGTAGGTCTGGGCCTCTCGGATCTGCTCGCGAGTGGCAAGACCTCGTTTGACGAGCACCGAAACGAGCACCTCCTCTTCCGGGCTCATCGGCAGGAGCGCCAGCGGTTCGGGGCTGTCCGGTTTCTCGGTCGTTGTGGTGGGACCAGACGATGAATTCGGCGAGAGGGGCAGTGGGTCCACGTCCGAGACCTCCTCGGGTTTCAAATCAAGCCGCCTGGCCGGGGAGCCAAAAGCTATACCCTGCCTGCATCGAGGGTGCCAGATTGTTGTTTTGTTGGCGAAGAGCTTGAGAAGGTGCCAAACGTGGCTCAAGCCAAGCGTATTGTTCCGCAAATTGGTGCTATTGCCAAGAAGGTGCCCCGGTACGACGGCTGTTTTCATGGTCTCTGGCGGCGGGAAATGCGAGCGGCCGACGCCAGGGAACCTGGATGGTTGCCCGGCACCGGCCCAATCAGAACGGAACTGTTTTCTTGAGAGCGTAAGTGGTCGCCCGTTACCAGCCCATCAACTCATCCATCATGCGGTCGAGGGCAAGCTCGAGCTTCTCCGGCGTCTCATAGCTGCCGGAAGCGATCTGACGGCGGATTTCTTCCACCTTCTCGTGACGGATTTCGGGCAAACGGCCGATCCCGTCGAGCATTTGACCCAGGGGAGAGATTTCCACGTGATCGCGCGGAGCACCCGCATGCACGGTCTGACCGGCATCGACACTGATTGGAGCCAGTCGCGGGTAAATGGGCGATGGGCCTTGTGTGCCCCCTGCACCGAAAATTTCCATTGGGCCTCCCATGTTGGTGCTTGGCTGACGGCTCAACCCTCGGCAGTGCTGAGTGTTGCCTTGACTCAAAGACCGCGGAGCCTGCGCGAGAGAAGGAGCCGGCTGACGATAGTCGGATCTCCTGACTCCGGTCTCCGTCCATGCCAGGACGACCGCTTCCGGACGTCCATGGTTAAGATATCGACGGGCCGGGCGATGAAGTTGAACGAATTTTTGGAGAAATCGCCGCTGCGCCGCATGCCTCGTATCCTCTCTCCTGCCGCCGTCGGCCCCATGATCTATCGCCGTCTCTTTCCCGAGTCCACGGGCTTTTTCATCGCTTCGGCCAGCATGGCCGAGGTCTGGCCAAGGCCTTCCGTCAGGCTCGATGAGCCTTCTGTTCCACGGCAAGTACCTCCTGCCGTTGCTCGGGAGTTTTCACCTGCGCCATCAAGGTTTGCAGCGTCTTGGCGGCGTCGTTCAGCTCCTGGGCCCCGTGGGTGAACACCAGGGTGCTGTTGTATACGGCCTGCACGCGCAGGTCTTCGCTCGTAGGTTTATAGAAGGGGCTCAAGACGAACGGGTTCGTGTAAATCTTCTGCACGAGCTTGTTGCCCCAATCGGTGGCGTCGCGCACGTTCGTGACCGAGCGTTCGATCTCGGCCCGACTCCGAGCCAGAATCTGAACGCCTTGCCCGGCAATGAGATCCGCCTGATAGAGCACGCGATCGCCGCGGGCGCGAAGCATGTCCATCCCGTCCAGAAGCCGCTCGACCTTCACCCGGTCCTTGGCGACGACGTCGTTGAGAGAGGCTGTGAGGTCTCGCACGGAAGCCAGGCTGGATCGGACGTTCTCGCGATTCTCGTTCAGCACCAGCTCTCCGCCGCGCGTGATCGCGTCGAACCGTGAAATCGTCGACTCGATCTTGGGCGTGCTGGCGCTGATGCGTCGGGAGAGGTCTTCCACGTGGCCGATTGTTGATTCCACGGCCGGGCGGATCGAGTCGCTCATCTCCTTCAGGTTGCCCGTGGTCTCGGCAACCGATGCGAGCATCTGCCGCAATCTGGGCCCGACCGAATCGACCGTTTCTCGAACCTCGGCGATGGTGTGGCTCAGGTTGCTGCGCTCAACCGGGCCAAGACCGACCTGCTCGATGATCGGATCGAAGAACGAGCTTTCCACCCCCACGACCCTCTGGCCGGGAACCAGAGCGACGGCCGACTTGCCCGGCGGCCACCACGTTCACGTGGCTCATGCCGGTGAGCCCCGGCGTGATGCTGATCTTCACGTCCTGGCGCAGTTTCTTGACCAGGTGGACCGGCAGCGAGATCTTGACATTGGCCCGCAGCGTTCCTTCCACCTCGACAAGGTCGAGGTCGACCACATTTCCAGCGTCCAGCCCGGCCACCCGCACCGGGCTGCCGACACGAATGCCCTGGCCGTCGCGAAAAACCACATCGATGGTCTTCTGCGGCGCCAGGAAACCGGGGCCGTCGCTGGCCAGGCGCATCAGACCCAGCAAGCTGACCAGGGCGGCGATCACCACCAGCCCCACCGCCACGTCCCTTACCGTCGTCCGACGACTCATCTCGCGGCTCCCTCTTCGATCTGGTTTCTCACGAAAGTCAGCTCGATCACGGTCCCGGCGGCGCCAGCAGCGAGGGACCGTAAACGGGGACCGCGTGATACACCAGCATGAACCAGGTCATATTGGCCAGCAGGATGGCCGCCATCGACAATGATGCCGCCCGCACAATGGCCGTGTTCGAGCTGCCAGCCTCCAGAGTCTCTCGATGAGCGTTTTCTCGGGAGGCTTCGGCATCCAGGTGCCGCCAGCCGCGCAACCCTTCGAAGCAGCAGACGGTGGCGATGATGAGACCGAACAGGCTTCCCTTGACGATCATTCCCACCACATCGCGAAACCACACCATCTGATAAAGCATCATGAAATACATTTCCGATGGCAGTCCGAGCAACGAGCCGGCCGACTGCCAGCCAATGACGGTGCCGACCCCGAACCCCCAGAGCGAGAGCAAGACCCCCGCGATCGCCGCGGCCGCCATGCGCGGGGCCGCATGCGAGCCCAGACCCGGCGACGCGGCGGACGGGCCGGCTGGCGGGCGGCTAGCCCCACCTCGTGAATCGCGGTCGGCACGGCGTTCCGGCCGCTCCACGTTCTTCAACCGCGAAAGGTCGGGGATCATCTGTACGGCTAGCAAGCCGGATAGAGTCAGCCCCGTCATGAGCGTTGCCAGGTTGCGCAGCAAGCCTACACCCACCACCGCTCCGGTGCCGTCAACGAACGTACTGCCGAAGTAGGCTTGCATCGATAGGAACGATCCCATCCCCACATGAACCAGCCCCACCAGCGGCAGTCCCGCCATCAAGATGTAAGACAACTCGTGTTTCATCGCACCCCAGAACTCGGGCACCTCGTCATCCTTGGCGAAGCTGAGCAGGGAAGCTCCGGCCGACAGCAACAGCAAGGCCAGACCGCCGAGATACGACACAACACCGATCACGCCGCCGCCCAGCCATGCGACGGGCACAAGCCAGAAAGGCAATCCTGGATCGGTCGTTCTCGAAACCGTGGTCATTGACGGCATCCTCTGCGCGGCACGTTACTCGCCAAGTTAAGGGCTCTGTGCTGAGGCCCGTGGGAGATTCTTCCCAGCGATCCAGGCCCGCCAGCGGCTCACGGCGCTAGTGCGTTCGTCGTTCGTTCCCCATGGCTGATAGCCGAAATCCCGACCGGTTCGAGACTTGAGCTCTTCATGAGCCGCCAGCCGGACAACGGGGTCGTTATCGCCAAGCCCCTTCACCAGGGCCGGCAGCACGGCCGAATCGGGCTGCCCGCGCCCAGACTCATGGCCCGGGCCCGGACCAAGGGGGCGGGATGCTTGATCTTGCGAAAGTTGCGCGGGGCAAGCCCACACCCCGGCATGCAGGCAATCGCGGCGATCACGATGAAACAGGCGGCCAATCGCCCCATCCTCACCCTGCTCTTCCATGAACAGCCGATGAGCGAACTTCAACCGGCACGATCGAATCGTCCGTGAATCAAGGCTTCACCCCCGGACCAACTCGCGGCGAACTTTAGACAAAAGCCCGAGAACCGGCAACCTCAATCCCGGTGTCGCCGCCATGGATCGAGCGGTCGAGCGAGACGAGGAGGTGATGGCGGTCGAGTAACGGGACGGGTCGGAGAACGCGGCGCGACTCGGGGGTCGAGTAACGGGACGGGTCGGAGAACGCGGCGCGACTCGTCGTGAGCCGGCTCTAGCCAGTCCCCCCGCCCAATGGGCGATCACGGAAGCCGTAAAGCTGAGTCGCGCCCGCTTTAACTCTCCAGCAAGGCGTGCGTGAACGACATGAGCCAGTGTCGTTCATCAGTGTTTCGTCGGATCACTCGCAATGTTCACCTCATCGCCATACCCCGGTACATCGAACCAACGATCCTTGGCGCTCCTTCCAGCAAGAATCGCTCAACCCGGACATCACTGAACGGCCCCGTTCGGACCAAGGCCTCGATATCCAGATCCAGGCGGCACCCATCGATCGCTGGTCATCTGAAGATAAGATTGGCGGGGTGTGTACTTACGATTGATCTTTTCGTGAGGGTTGTAGCGCAAGAAACGCCGTTCTTCGCGATGATGGGTGGGTACCACCCACACCCTTCAAGGAAGAACGGCGATGAAAGCAGCAAGGAAGCTGCAGAGATTGCAGCAACCCGCGTCGTTGATCGAGTTCGTGCGACAGTTTCTCACGCCGCGGGTTTGGAAGCAAGCCCGACAAGTGTCGCCGATGGCGTCTAAGCCGCGATGGGACTTGCAGCCTCTGGTACTGGTTCTCCTGGCGATGACCTGGGCTGCTGGCGACGCAGAGTCCAAGCGGTTCGTGGCGGCACGCGGGTTTTACGTGGCGTGCTACGAAGGCCGCAAACGTCCCGGTGAGACGCTGGTCGGGTTTCAAAAGGCATTGACTCGCTTGCCCGGCGGCAGCTCTGGGCATCGCTGGGCGTCCCGACGAAATCCGACGTCGTTATGCCGAGCGCCTTATGATCGGCGGCTTTGTGCCGATGGGCTGCGACGGGTCGCGCATCGAGTGCCCGCGGTCGGCCGAACTGGAAGCCCGCATGGGCAAAGGAAGCAGCGAGGCATCGGCCCCGACCGCCTGGGTTACGGCCTTCGTTCACCTCGGATCAGGGCTGCTGTGGTCCTGGCGGATTGGCAAGGGAACCGCTGACGAACGGCTGCACTTGCGACAGATGTTATCCCTCCTGCCTGCGGAGGCCCTGGTCGTGGCCGATGCGGCCTATATGGGCTATGAACTGGCCCGCGCAATCCTCGAGCACAAGCAGTCGTTTCTGCTGCGGATGTCGTCGAAGGTTCGCCTGTACGCGCTGGATGAAACTCCCATCGAGCAATGGCAAGAAGGCCTGGTCTACTACTGGCCGGAAACCATCCAGAAGCAACAGCAGCCACCGCTCATGTGTCGGCTGATTCGTGTCCAGGCCAAGGGGCAGACCAAACACGATGTCTGGCTCTTGACCAACGTCCTCAGTCCGCAACGGCTCCCGGCGAAAACGGCGGCCAAATTCTATCGCTGGAGATGGGCAACGGGGCCTCTTCAGAACTTATAAACGGACGCTCAAGAAAGTCAAACTTGCCAGCCGCACGGTCCGGCTCATTCATCGTGAACTGGAGGGATCTTTGCTGGCTCTGCAGATCCTGCTGGCACACGCCGACCTGGCACTCCGACCAGAGGGCACGATCGGAGAACTGGCCGTGAGCCCACGGAAGGTGCTGTCAAATCCGCCAGGAGATCGCCAGCAGGCGAACCACCGTCGGACGACCACTTACCGCCGCCGGCTGAAACGTGCCGCGTCAAGCACCGTCACGCAGTCCCAAGGCGAGTCGTGAATGGCCACGTCGCAAGGCCCACCGACCTCCCGGGGCCCCGATTTTCCTCACCACGAAGGAAGACCAGAAAGCCTTACATATGTATCGAGTTGGGGGCACCCATCACCAACTCGCCGCTGGAGGGGAGTCAGGCGGTGCTGCCATCGCTGAACTCCAGGATCTTCACCCAGCCCGTGCTCCAGGAAGAGAAACCTCCCTCCTGGTCGGAGCACCCGCCCGATCTCGCTGATCGCTCGTTGTGCCTCCCGGATGCTGCATAGTGTCCAGGTGCTCACCACGCAATCGAACCGCTTATCCTCGAATGGTAGTTCTTCAGCAGTCTGGACCCGCAGATCTACATCGATTGTGCTCTGCTCAACCCTTTGACGGGCAAGGCGTGACATCCCGACGCCGGGATCAACCGCCGTGAGACGACGGACGTGTTCGGGGTAGTGCTCCAGGTTCAGCCCGGTCCCGAAGCCGATCTCCAGGATCTCACCATCCACCTCGGAGAGCGTCTGCCTGCGGAGGTCAGCCATGCGGGGATTCCGCATTGCCCAATCGCATAGCCGGGGAAAGATGATGCGGGAGTAGATCCCCATGAAAGCACCGTCTGCCTAGTTCATTTCCTGTAGCGGACCACGGTCACTTCGATCGCCGTCACACCCGCCGAACTGTGCACGGCTCAAGTCTTTTTGCCTCGGTTGGTCTTCTGTCGTGAGAGATTCGGTTCAGTCCTCTCTACCGACACTGCACCAGCGATTCCGGGGAGGAATTCGTATCGGTCCGTTCTTCGTGGGCCCGAAGAATGAACCGAGACAAATGATGCCCTTGGCCGACCCGCGAGAATCAGCGACTTGTCTTCTCTGAGACCGAGATGCTTGAATCGCGTATCACGGAGAGCGCTCGCTCGCACCTTTATCGCTCAAACAAATTCTCGCGGCGTCAAGATGTCAGCGGAAGGGGAGTCATCATGGCCACGATTTTTCGCACTCTCGTCGCCATCATCGCCGGAATGCTCGTAGCGTTTGTTTTAATTGTCGCCGTAGAACTGTTCAGCGCAGTTGTTTATCCCACTCCCCCGGACTTCGGGGGAACGATGGAAGAGATGTGTGAACACGTGGCTAGCTACCCGACCTGGGTACTGGCTCTTGTCGTTCCTGCTTGGGGGGGCGCCGCCTTCGTCAGCACCTGGACTGCGAACAAAATCGGAAACCGCGGTTCCGCAATCTTCGTCGGACTTCTACTGCTGGCTGCGGTCGTATTCAATATCTCAAAGTTACCATATCCAATCTGGTTCAAGCTTGTGATCCTGCTCGTGATCCCAACCGCCCTTGTATTGGGGAGTCTTTTGTCAAGCCGTCAAAAGACTCTCGGCATCAAAAGGGCTTTGCGGGAACAGACGTAGTTTCAAGCTAATTAAGAAATAGGGAGGTACTGCGTCGGGCGAGCCGGCCAATGGTCCCAGCGCCATGAAAAGTGCTTCAGGCGGGCCGAACCAGGATATGCCCATGGCCTCCTTCGCGCCCCGGCCGAAACAAGGCCGCCAGCAAGTAAAAGGCGATCGCCACCCAGAGCAGGTGATTGAAGCCCAACATGAGCGAGAGATACTCGCTCAGCCCGCCCAGGATGATGCCGCCGATGTTCGAGCCGAAATCGACGTCGGGCTGATTGCTGTCTCGAAAGGCGGTCGCGAAGATCACCCCGGCGAAGAACACCGGCAGATAGACCAGGCTGCACGAGGCGATCACCTTCGCAGGCCCGGGCAGCGCCAGGAAGCTGCTCATGGGCAGGACGCTGCTCGCGAACAGGGCGGCGATCAACAGCACAAAGTAAGGCCAGAGCCGGCGGGGCCGGATCGCCAGCACGTACAGGTTGCTCAGCAAGATCATGGACAGGATCGAGAAGAACACGATCGAGTTGACCATCCAGGTCGAGCCGAAGAGCAAGGCCATGTGCACCACGCCCTTGGTTTCCAGCAGCATGAAGCCGGCCCCGAGAAAAAACATCTGGCCGCTGGGCCGCACCTTCCGCACCGGCGCGAAGACCAGAAGGACGATCAAGGAGAGCGCGCCAGAATCGCGATCCCGCGCAGGTTCAGCGTCGGGATTGATGGCTCGCGCAAGTAGAGGAACGGCCAGTCGTCGCTGGGCTCCGCTCGGTTCCAGTGACGTTCGACCACGGCGGGGCCGATCTTGTTGAACTTCGCCCCTCGGGCCAGCGGTCCCGTGGGTGAAGTGGGACCGAAGCCGTCCAGCAGCTCATTGACCCGGGGCTGGTCGCACAGCCAGAAGAACTGGTCCTTCTCGAACCGAGCCCTGATCGCGTCAACGACCTCCGACTTGTCGTTGCCGACCAGCAGGAACGTGATGTAGTCGCGCTGGTCGTTGGAGGGACCGATCCTGTCTTGATAGGGGAGCGAGATCACCAGGGGCTTCGTGCCGAAGACCCGCTCGGCCAGCATGACCAGTCGCCCCACGACCCAGCCCTGCCGGTAGAAGTTGTACATCGCGAACACGCCGCCGGGCTTGAGCCTGGCCTTGATGTCTCGGAACGCTTCCTCGGTGAACAAGAAGCTCTCCAGCCGGATGCTCGAGTAGCTGGAGTGCAAGGCCAGAGAATCGACCACCGCGTAGCTGATCAGGTCGTAGGCGCGTTCGGTCTTGCGGACGAAGCTCCGCCCGTCGTCGAGGTGGATCGTCACCCTGGGGTCGCTGTACGGCCGATCGGGATGATCGCGCCGGCCCAGCATGTTGATGACCGGGTCGATCTCGACGGCGTCGACGTGGCCTGCCCCACTGCGCAAGCGCCGCGGCCACGTCGTTGCCCGAGCCTGCCCCGATGATCATCACGTCCTGGAACGGCCTGCCGCCGGCGTCGCGGTTGAGCAGGTGCGGCAGCATGTAGCCGGCCCGGCCAGCTCGACCGGCAGCATCCCCTGGTGGCCCAGGTTGTTCACGTCGATCGACTTGTACCGCGGCTTGTACTGGACCTGGTAATAAGGCGACCAGGTCACCTCGGTCTCCACGTCCCTGGTCATCCCGCGGCCAGTCTGCCAGGTAGACCCCGCCCAGCATCAGGACGCCGCATCCAAGGCTCAACCCATCGCCTGGACCTGACGAAAACGAGACCGATGGCCAGCACGATCGCGAACCAGCAATAAGCGGGCACCCAGAAATAAGACATGAGGCCGAACGCCGCGATGCCCGTCAGGCTGCCCAGGATATCGACCGTGTAGGCCACCACCCGGTTGCTCACCGCGCCGAACCGCCGACCCAGCTCCTGGCCCGGCCCGACGAACATCAGCGCGATCAGCACGAAGAAGTACCCCGCCAGCACCTCGATCGGCACCACGAACCGCGAGGGGTCCTTGAGCCGCGCGTCGGTGCCGAAGTAGATCAGCTGCGGCGACTGCTGGCTGCCGACGTCGATCATCACCTGGCTGAAACGGTGGTAGGCCCAGAGCACGCCCAGCGCCGCGGCGACACGCCAGAGGCCAGCGGGATGAACCCGGTCATGAACGACCAGTGCCGACCGGCGGCCAGGCAGCCGACCGAGACGCCCAGGAAAGCAGGCCATCAGCACGATGTTGGTGAAGAAGGTCAGGAAGATCACCGTGCTGCCGAACCAGCGGATGCAGGCCAGCTCGAAGAAGAGAATCAGGAAGCTGATCGAGAAGAGCTCGAGCACGCGCGCGAAGCCGGCGAGACGGGCCTGGCCGGGGCTCTGTGGAACGGCATCGACACGTAGTCCTCCGATGAGCTTGGGTCGGTGGCGTCGCCAGAATGCGTCGGCTGACGGATTCAATAGACGAGCGTCACGGCCGTGATCATCGCCGGCTCGATCTGGCGGATCACGCTCGCGGCGTACTCGACGTCGTCTCTCGTCACGTCGAGGTGAGTGCAGGCCCGGATCACCTGTGAGCCGAGCACCGCAACCAGGATGCCGCGCGATCGCAGATACGCGGCCACCTCGGCGGCGGTGCCCAGGGCGGGATCGACGCCGACCCAGACCAGGTTCGTCTCGACCGGGCCGGATTCGAGCGAGAACCCCTCGGTGCCCTCAAACGCCTCGGCGAGCACCTGGGCGTTCTCATGATCCTCAGCCAGGCGGTCGACATGATGCTCGAGGGCGAAAAGTGCTCCGGCGGCGATGATGCCCGCCTGCCGCATGGCGCCGCCGAAGAGCTTGCGCAGCCCGCGGGCCTGCCGGATCAGTTGTCCCGAGCCGGCCAGCGCCGAGCCGATCGGAGCGCCCAGGCCCTTGGAAAAACAGATCGACACCGTGTCGAAATGCTGAGCCCACTCACGGGCGGGCACACCCGTGGCCACGACCGCGTTCATCAGCCGGGCGCCGTCCAGGTGCATGGCCAGGCGGTGCTCGCGGGCCCAGCGGCGAATCGAGGCGATGCTCTCCAGCGACTGCACGCGGCCACCGCCGCGATTATGGGTGTTTTCCAGCCAGACCAGCCTCGTCTGCGCATAGTGCACGTCGTCAGGGCGGATGGCGTTTTTCAGATCCTCGAACGAGAGCAAGCCGAATTCGCCCTCGAATGTCCGTGCCGTCACGCCGGAATTGCGGGCGATGCCCCCGGCTTCCCAGACGTAAACATGCGCGGTCGAGCGCAGAGAAGCTCATCCCCCGGCCGGGTATTCACGCCGACGGCCATCTGGTTGGCCATCGTGCCCGAGGGTACGAACACCGCCGCCTCCTTGCCCAGAAGCTCGGCGGTGCGCTCCTCGAGCGCCTTGACGGTCGGGTCGTCTCCAAAGACGTCATCCCCCACCTCGGCCTCGGCCATCGCCCTGCGCATCGCGGGCGTCGGCCTCGTGACTGTGTCAGATCTCAAGTCAATCGGCGGACGGTTCATGAGCACTGTCTCCGCGGTGATCCACGACATCGATCACGTCGAGTCCAGGTTCGGTTTTCTTCATGTTGATTGTTTTCGCAATGGCCGCCACAGGTCAACCCAGGTGCTTTCCCTGTGGCGGACGATCCGTTGCCCGAACACGACGCACTCGACGCGTCGTGGATAGTCTCTGCCATCACCGCGGGATCTCGGTTAATATTCTCTCAGCTTCGACGATTCACTTTGCGGCATGACGGCCGTCCGGCCGCCCGGAAACTCCCATCGAGGTGGAACCGCCATGAGCCAGGGTCTTCCGTCGGGATATGTGCTGCCCACCCCACAGAGAGCCAAGCTGGTCGGCACGTTGAACATTGTCTTCGCGTCGGTGTTGTTGCTCTATATCCTCTTCCAGATCGCCATGCTTTTTTTCACGCCGGTTATCATTGAGATGTCCATGGGCACGATGAAGCAAGCCCAGGCCAAAGTCAGACCAGCAGCGCAAAGACGAACTGGCCGAGCTCAAGAAAGAGGCCGCCGAAGCAAAAACGGCGGAGGAAAAGAAAGACGCCGAACAGCGGCTGAGCACGCTCGAAAAAACGCCCCAGGTGACCATGCCCGACATGAGCAAGGTGACCGACATGATGAAAAACCCAGTGATCCGGGCTAACCAGTGGCTCGATTTCGTCAGCGGCCTGGCACTGAACGTAGTGATGCTGGTCTCAGGCATCGGCCTGGTCCAGCTCAAGGAGTGGAGCCGCAAACTCGCCCTCTGGACCTTTGGTCTGAAAATCGTTCGGCTGGGAGTCCTGGCAACCATCACGATCATCTTCATCATCCCGATCACGGCCAAGATGTCGTCGGACTTGATGGCGGGGATGGTTCAGAGCGGCGCGGGCGGACCGCAGGCGGCCATGATGGGCAACATGGCGAAACTCCAGGCCGCCTTCGGCACAGCCAGCGCCGTGCTCGGATTCATTTTCTGCTCGATCTGGCCAGTCATCGGCATCGTTCTGCTCAGCCGCCCGGGCACGCGCGCCGCCTGCGGGGCGTCGAAGCCGAAGACCCGATTTTCTGATGAAAGCCTGTCGTGATCCCTATCGCCGAGCTCATCTTCGGTCCACTCGCCATTCCGGAATGCCGCCGCGCAGTGGGAAGGGCGTGGATGATCCTGGTCCGTGGCGTGTCTGCCCTGGCCGTGGCCGCGGTTGCAATCTGTGTGATCTGGTGGTGGTGGATCAGCCTTGATCTTGACCCAGGCTATCTGCCGTATGAAGCACTTCGGATTGGGCTGGCAATCCTCGAGGGCATGGGCGTCGTGATCGCCCTCTTGATTTCACCGGCGCTCCTGGCCGGCAGCCTCGCCGGTGACAAGGAACGTGGCACGCTCGGGCTGCTGCTCACCGCCAGCGTCAACTCGTGGCAAATCGTGATGGGCCGCCTCAGTGGGAAGCTCGTTCAGGTGGGGATGATCTTGCTGGCCGGCGTGCCGATCTGGTTCTTGCTGGCGGCGCTGGCGGGCATCCGCGTGCCCGCATTGCTCGGCATGATCGGCTTGCCCGCGGCCCTCGCGATCGGGGCGGCAGGCGTCACGATGGCCGCTTCGGCGGTCGCCAGGCGAGGGCGAGACGCGCTGCTCGCCGTGTTTCTCGCAGGCTTTGTGATCTTGCCGCTCGTGCTTACCGCAGCCGCGAGATACTCCGCCGCCCTCGGCGGCTGGGTTGCTCCGATCAATCCCTTCCACGGCCTCGCAGCACTTGTGTGGGATGAAGATCCCGCGCTCGCCGCGCTCACCATGCTGCTCTGGCTGATCATGGGCGGCGTTGGACTTGGCGTGGCAGCCTGGCGGTTGCGCCCTTCGTCTCTTCGGCTGCTCTCGGGCGAGGACCGCACTCGCCGCCGCCACAGGCGCTGGATCGTTCCCGCTGTTGATGATGACCGTCCAATGCTCTGGAAGGAGATGTTCATCGAACGCGTCAGTCCGCTGGGCCGGTTCGGCAAGTGGGCGGGGATCGTGATCTTTCTCGCTCTGATCATCGTGAGCACAGGCTATGGGGGCCTGGTCGTTTACAACACCTGGTGGCGGGTTCAGCCCGCCGAACCGGGCGGCATTGTCGATCAGATTGGCGATGCGATCAACGAATCGGCCTGGCTGGTCGCCTATCTGATCGAGCTTTCGATCGTGCTTCGAGCCGCCGTGGCAATCACGTCCGAACGCGAGCGAAGCACCTGGGACGGTCTGCTGACCAGCCCCCTGGAGGGCCGCGAGATCGTGCTGGCCAAGCTCTGCGGAAGCTTCTACGCCCTTCGCTGGCTGATTGTGGCCTCTCTCTGGGCCTGGACACTTGCCCTTCTCTTCGGCGCCATGACGATCAAGAATTACGGCCTTCTGCTCGTGCACGTCGTCGTAATCGGAGCGTGCATGTCGGCGATCGGAGTGAGAATTTCGATGGCCGCGGCAACAGGCACGAAGGCGATGTCGATCGCCGTCGGCCTCTGGCTGGCGGCGCTCTGCCTGGTCTTGATTCTCTCCTTGATTCTTGTCTTGACGCTGGCACTCATCATCCAGATGTTCTGGTGGTCTTTCTATGGCTTTATGCCTGCTGCGGGAGTGACAACACCCTTCTCCTGGCTGCCGATCTCCTTCAGCGACGCCTGGACCGTCACCAACCTGGGCCTCTACGTCGTCTTGACTGTGCTTGTAGTCATCGAGTCGAGATACCGCTTCGACCGGATCGCCGGTCGGATGACCGGTGGCGATGTCGAAGTTGCGGTTGATCAGTTCCTGCACGGGACGCCCATGGAGCCCGTTATCGTGAACGGTTCATCGACGGTGACGCCTCTGCCAGTGGAGGATCCCGCGACGATCGACTCTCTCCCTGTGCATTGAAGGGCAGCCGAACGCTCGAAGCAACTCAAGCCCTGGCTTCGGAGACGACCTCGTTCTTGGCCAGGCCTCTCAGCTTCTGAAGTGCGCCTTCCTGGATCTGGCGGATTCGCTCCTTGGAAACGTTGAGTAGTGTGCTGACCTGGCTCAGAGAATGACACGGCTTGCCGCCGAGCCCAAAGCGGAGCTGAAGCACGACCTGCTCCCTTGGTTTGAGCTGTTGGATCATGGACTCGAGATAGTCATCGGTCTCTTCGGTGAATGCCTCTTCATGCGGCGAACAGGCAAGCGCGCCAAGTAGCGAAGTTCCGTCATCGGCGATCAGGCCGGCGTTGAGCGAGAGGGTCGGGCGAGTTGCCGAGTGGATCTGGCGAATGGTGGTCAAGGCTGCGGCGGAGCGAGGCTTCCGATCACGCTTCGTCGAACCGTCCAGATCTGGATTACTCTCGGCAAGCTGCTGGAGATGGCGTGGGTTCAGCCGGACCGGATAGGCACCGGCCGCCACGGCCCTCTGCAGCGCCTGTCGTATCCACCAGACGGCGTAAGAGGCCAGTCGGGTTTCCTTCGTGCAATCGAACCGATCGATGGCCTTTAGCAAGCCGCAGAAACCATCCTGCAGCAGGTCGGCAGGTGCCAGCCCCCGATTGCGATATCGGCGAGACACGTGGGCCACCAGCCTCAGGTTGGCCATCGCCAGCCTGGTGCGAAGCGCGTTGTAACGCGCGGCAATAGGCACGAGATGTGTGTTTTCCGGGGTATCCGCCGCCTGCGGACTGAGAAGCTCACGAACGACGTCCTGAACGCCCACCGTGTCGCGTGGCCCAGCGTCCGGCTCGCCAATCCCGGTCAAACGCGACTGGAGCAAGAGCGTCCTGCAATCGCAAAGCTCGAGCAAAAGCGATCGCTCCTCCGCGGCGGTCAGCAGCCCGACTTCAGGCCGGTTCAAGAGGGCCAGATTCGACAGATCAAGGCTCTGGACGTCTTCGGCGGACATCGGTTCATCCTTCCACGTAACTCAGTAAGCTAACGGTGAGAGAAACAGGTTGACCGGTGGAACAGCAGCATCCCTTTCAGCCCACCCGCTCCTTCGGCAGCGGGCCCCGGCCAACCTGGCCTGGTCAAGGTGTTTTTGTCAGAGTCTGGGAGCATCGCGGCGCGGATTCTCCACAGTCCGCCAACCATCAGTCGCGGAATTGCGGTGAAGAACGCTTTGGCGCGAGCACGGGTGAGGCGAAAGCCTGTCGGTCGGTTCAAAACCGGACGAGGCGGTCTCGTTCAGACGGAGCAGGCCCTCGATCAGGTCGAAGGCTTTCCGGTCCTTGGTTTCTCATCATCGCGACTCCGCCGGAAAGGACCTGCAGGGCGGCCTGTCCGGGCCGGCCTTCTTCATTCGGTCCCTCCTACATTCACATACGGGCGAGCTTGCCGTCTGTCTTATGGCCGGATCTTTTTTTTCGCCCCAGGCCTGATCGATGGTAAAATCGACGCTAGCTGGACCCCGAAGATGGGGTGAACTGGAACTCACGACGAGCCTCGAGTCGAGGAGTAGCGCACGTGGGAAAGGCGGTCGTGCAGGATGTGGCCAGAGACCCGCGCCTGAGTGAGCTCTCGACCCAGTGGACGATGCTCTTTCGGGCCCATCACGGCTCGCCGGAGGAAGTGAACGACGCGCTCCGGCTGATGATGCTGCGCTATGAGGGGGCCGTCCACCGCTATCTCTTGAAGGCCGTGGGAGATGCCGACGCGGTGCGCGACCTCGACCAGGAATTCGCCCTGCGGTTCCTGAAAGGCAGCTTCCTCAAGTTCGACCCGAGTCTCGGCCGTTTTCGAGATTATGTGAAAAGAGCCGTCCGCAACCTGATGGTCGATCACTATCGCGGCAAGGGGAAAACTCGCCACCTGGACACAGCGCTCGAGATGTCGATCGTGGGCGACGATGGCGCCGCCGAGCTCGACGAACAGTTCACGACCGCCTGGCGCGATGAACTGCTGGATCGGGCCTGGCACGCCCTGGAAGCCCACGAAACGCGCACCGGCAACCGCTTTCACTCGATTCTGAAATACCGCGCGCAGAATCCCCAGCTCAACTCGGCCCAGATGGCCGAGCAACTTGCCCCGGTGCTGGGCAGGGCCGTCACGGCGGGCGCTTTGCGGCAGCTTCTCCAGCGGTCGCGGGAACAGTGGGTGAAATACTTGATCGACGAAGTGAAGGTGAGCCTGAAAACACCCAGCCGTGACGAAGTCGAGGAAGAGCTGGCCGATCTGAAGCTCCTGGAACTGTGCAAGCCCGTGCTGAACCGGCTTACTTTTGACATGGAGCCAGTGGAGGACGATTGAGTGGGACCTTTGAATGATCAGCGACGCTTCGGATTCACGAAAATCCGCGGCCCGTGTGGGCCGCGTTGACACGAGGAGAGGTTCCGGCTACATTTCCGCTGCACGTCGCGACCGCACAGCGACGGTCGGTCTGTACTTACACCACGGCTTTCCATCCGCGAGCGGATCGAATTGATTCGACTCGCCCGCTCCGTGGCGATGCGGTCCAGGCGCGTGTTCGGGCGATCCCAGGGACGGAGACGCATTCCGGCACGTGTCGCTCTCTGACGGGCGAGGGTTAATCATGGACGATGTCCCCGCCGGTCCGGCGGGCCCGGAGCCGCGGAGGCCGTCGCTTTCCGTTGTGGTTCCCGTTCGCAACGGGGGCCGCGATTTCGAGTGCTGCCTCCGCCGGCTTCGTGACTCAACCTGGACGGACTATGAGCTGATCGCGGTCGACGATGGCTCGACCGACGACTCCGGCGCCTCGCGCGCTGCATGGGGGCGATCGTCGCTCGACACGAGCAGCCTCTGGGCCCGGCGGCGGCGCGCAACCTCGGCGCCCAGCTTGCCAGCGCCCCGCTCATCTTCTTTCTCGACGCCGACGTCGCTGTTCATCCCGACACCCTCAGCCGCGGCATGGCGCGGTTCCTGGCCGACCCCTCCCTCACGGCTCTCTTCGGCTCTTACGACGACCAGCCACCAGCCCCGGGCGTGGTCAGCCAGTTCCGTAACTTGCTGCATCACTTCGTGCATCAGCAAGGACATTTTCAGCACGATGCGCGGCCGGCGCATACGTTCTGGACCGGCTGCGGCATGATCAAGCGTCAGGTCTTCCTCGATTTCGGCGGCTTCGACCCCAGGCTGTACCCGCGGCCGGCGATCGAAGACATCGAGCTTGGCTATCGCCTCACCCGGGCCGGCCACCGGACCATCCTGGCCCGAGACGTCCTGGCCACCCACCTGAAGCGATGGACGCTCCGCGAGATGGTCCGGACCGATATCTTTCGACGCGGCGTGCCGTGGGCGCTCTTGATCAAGCGCAGCCAGACGGTCGAGACCGACCTCAACGTCAAGCCCGGCCAGAAGTTCTGCGTCGCGCTCACGGCTCTTGTCGTGCTGATGCTACCGGCCGTGCCGATAACGGCCTGGGCCGGCCTGGCCGTCGGGGCTGGATCCGCGGCGATCGTTGGGCTCAATGGCGGGTTTTACCGGTTCCTGATCGGTCGACGTGGCATTCTGTTCACGCTGGCCACGTTACCAATCCATTTGATTTACTACACCTGTTGCGGGCTGTCGGTGATGATCGCTCTTTACCAGTGGCATACGAGCGGTGGTGCACTCAAGACGCAGGGCAGCGCGCCGCGAGCGGATCGACCGTGGCGCTCAATCCATTCCCCGGCCGCTCCGGGCTCGGGTTACAGGGAGGCTGGCACGATGGACAGCGCGATCAAGGTAGCCGTGGTCCGTTCAGACCGTCGCCGCGGCGCGGTGGCCGAGGCCGTCGCCCTTCTTGCCGATGAGCTACGGCGGCGAGTTGCGGCCGATCCCAACCCCGTCATCGTGCCTAACCTCGACACGCCATCGAAGCCGTGGGCCTGCACTCATCGCGACACCGTCTCGGCCACGGCCGATGCCGTTCTCAGCGCGGGAGCCAGGTCGATCGTCATTGCCGGTTCTGCTCCGCCCCTACAGCCCCGAACCGCTGATCCGCGAGCGACACTGGGATACCGTTCGGAGCTCTGGGGACGCGATGTAAGCTTTCCGGACTTTGCCGAGGCGGGTGGATTTTGGAGCACGATTCGCTGCATCAGTGGCCGGGGCGAGCCCGTGGTGATACGTGTGCCGGCTCATGTCGCGGTTTCACGTTGCCTGATTTCGCTGGGTGTGGCCCGCACCCATGAGGTCTTCCGCGTTGGCCTGGGACTGACCAACCTCACGGGCCTCGTTCACAGCAAGGATCGAGGCTCGGTGGGCTGGCACTCGGACTCGAGACTCGCGTACTTGCCGGTGGTCGTGAGGCTTCTGGGTATGGTCCAGCCATGGCGAGGCTGGCTCGTTCGCGCTTGGCTCTCAATGCGGTCGGTTGCCGGAGGCATGCGTCCGACCAGACGCGAGCGCCTCATGCTGGACGTGGTTGAGCGGGCCACGGATCGCCTGGTCGAGCTGGCCGGTCTGCTCTTGCCCAGGTTTAGTCTGATTGACGGCTTCTCGGGCATGCAAGGCGAGGGTCCACGGTACGGCGGCCGCGTGCCGCTGGGCACGGTGATCGCGGGCAATGATGCCGTCGCGGTTGACGCGGTGGCTGCGTCGCTGATGGGCTTCGAGCCCATGGAGATCGGCTACCTGCGTCAGGCACAAGCGATGGGCCTGGGTACGGCCGACCTGTCGGCCATCACCGTCGTCGGTGACCCCATGTCGCAATTGCGCCGCAGATTTCGCCGCCATGCCCAGGACCGGCTTTTGCGTCTGGCACGCAGCTCTGGTGCAGCCGTGAAGCAGGGCGGCTCGCCAAGGCCGCATTTTGGAGCGGTACCCTCGCACAGGCAGCCGGTCGCTGGTCGCTCGGACCTCCAATCCTGAGGTTTCTTGGATCGCCACAGGGTATCGAAAACTGGACGTGAGTGGGAGTGTGGCCATGCGGATCGGCTTCGACGGAACGTGCCTGGCCAACCGTCGCGGGTTCGGCCGGTTCTCACGGCTCTTGCTGGAGGCCCTGGCCACTATAAACCATTCGCACCAGCTCGTGGTCGTGATCGACGCCCCGTCGGAACCCACGGCGACGATTCCTGAAAGCCTGGAGCGCCTGGTTGTGAATGTGAGTCAGGCGCCCGCCGCCGCGGCGTCGTCGCAAAGCCGCCGGGGATTCCGCGACATGCTGGCGATGAGTCGTGCGGTGGCCGGCGCCAGGCTCGACCTCATGTATTTTCCCGCGACTTACACCTTCTTCCCCGTCTGGAACGTTCGGCGCCTGGTCGTCACCATGCACGATACGCTGGCGCTGGCGCATCCGGAGCTCGTCTTCCCGACCCGGTGGGGCCGTCTGGCCTGGCTGCTGAAAGAGCACGCCGCGGTGCGCTGGGCCGATCAAATCGTGACCGTCTCCGAGACGTCGAAGCGAGACCTGCAGCGGTGGTTCCGCCTTCCAGACCACAAGCTGCGGACGATCACCGAGGGTCCCGACCCGATCTTCGTACCTCGGGTGAGTGATCACTCGACCGATGAGGTGCTCAGGAAATACGCCATCCGTCCCGGCACTCGCTACTTGCTCTACGTTGGCGGCCTCAGTCCTCACAAGAACCTGCCCAGCCTAATCGAGGCATTCTCACGCGTGACATCCGACGACGTCTCGCTCGTGCTGGTCGGCGACTTGAACGACGTCTTCCACACACATGTTCCGATGATCCGAGCCGCGATCGCCGAGGCAAGCTTGGAACACCGCGCCGTGCTCACCGGCTTCGTCCCAGATGTGGACCTCGTTCACTTATACAATCAGGCTCTTGCGCTTGTGCAGCCTTCGCTCATGGAAGGCTTCGGACTGCCCGCGGTGGAAGCGATGGCCTGCGGCATTCCGGTAGTCTCAAGCCGAGCCGGCTCCCTTCCCGAGGTTGTTGGCGACGCGGGCCTGTTCTTCGACCCCACGAGTGTCGGTTCGATCGCCGACGCATTGAACTCTATCATCGTCAGATCACGGCTGCGCGCCGATCTGGCCCGTCGCGCCCTTGCTCGGTCGAGTCTCTACTCGTGGAATCGCGCCGCCGCTCAACTACTGCAATGTTTCGAAGGCCTTGGACCGACAACGAGAAGGACATTCCGGCCGTCAATGTCTCGCTGGGGCAAGCACGTCAAGGCGGGCTAAATAGGTGTTATCTACAACAAAGATAATACTGGGTAAAATAACTCGTCTGAGAGAGACATCTAACCACGATCTCGGCTGATTTGAGACCTCTGAACAACTCATGTTCAGCCCGTTTCATAGTGCGCAGCTTGCCTTGCTGGTATGCGAATTGCAAGAATTCGTGGAACGTCCTGGGCTCCCTCTGGAGGCCATGGCCTCATGAGAGCCTTTTCATAAATTGAATATTTTCTCATATAGCGCGCACTCAGGCTCATCGCCCGCGCTCTCTTCACATTGAATTGGATCTCGAGTTCAGCATTTGAAGGGGGGACGCAGCCAACATGGTTACAAGTCTTTCCGCCGATGAAAAACGCGCACTTCTCGCACGAAGGTTGAAGCAATCTGCCGATCAAAAGCTATTCCATCGCGGATTTGAGGAGCAGGCGGCTCAATCACCGAATGCCATCGCCGTTGCGCATGACGGACAGGCCGTAACCTATCAAGCACTCAACGCGCGGGCGAACAGACTGGCACGGCGGCTGCGAGCGCTGGGTGCGGGACCGGAGATGCTGGTGGGGCTTTGTGTCGAGCGGTCGGTCGAGATGGCCGTCGGACTTCTGGGCATACTCAAGTCCGGCGCCGCTTACGTGCCCCTTGATCCGGCCTTTCCGCGAGACCGTCTGGCGATGATGCTGGCCGACGCTGGCGTGGCCGTCTTGATCACTCAAGACCGTTTGCGCGAATCTCTGCCTGAGCACGAGGCGTTTGTCGTCAGCATTGAGACCATCGAAGATGACGTCGACGGGGCGGTCGAGTCCAACCTGCCCGACGGCGCCGCGGCCGACAATCTCGCCTACGTCATCTACACGTCAGGATCGACGGGGAAACCCAAGGGCGTGGCAATCACGCACGGGTCGCTGAGCAACTTTCTGGCGTCAATGCGTGCTCTCTTCCCGATGGGCGCGAGTGATACGCTGCTGGCCGTCACGACGTTGTCTTTTGACATCGCGGCCCTGGAGCTGTTTCTACCGCTTGTGCAGGGAGCGCGCGTGGAGATCGCGGGCCGCGAGCTGGCGATTGACGGTAAGAGTCTGGCGCTGCGGCTGGAACACTCCGATGTCACTTTCTGCCAGGCCACGCCTTCGACCTGGAGGATGCTCGAGGCCGCGGGCTGGGCCGGGGCGCCTGGGTTGACGATTCTCTGCGGGGGAGAATCGCTGCCACGCGATCTGGCCGACCGACTGATCGGCAAGGGGAAAGCCCTTTGGAACCTTTACGGACCCACCGAGACGACGATCTGGTCATCCGCCGGCCAGGTCAGTCCCGGCGAGGCGCCGATCACGATCGGCAAGCCGATCGTCCAAACTCAACTCCATGCGCTCGATGGCAGCATGCAGCTCGTGCCGCCGGGTGTGGCAGGAGAGCTGTACATCGGCGGCGCGGGAGTGGCGCACGGCTACCTGAACCGCCCCGATCTGACGGCCGAACGGTTCGTGCCCGATCCGTTCAGTATGGTGCCTGGAGCGCGGCTCTATCGAACAGGCGATCGCGTACGGCTGCGATCTGACGGCACTTACGAATGCCTGGGACGGCTCGACCATCAGGTCAAGATTCGCGGCTTTCGGATCGAGCTCGGCGAGGTCGAGACGCTCCTGCGCAGGCACCCCCTTGTTCGTGACGCGGTGGTCGTGGCACGCGAGGATTCGAGCGGTTCCCTGGAGCTCGTCGCCTACGTGGTCTCCGAAGACGGACAGAGGCTTGTCGGCGCCGATCTGAGGCGGCACTTGCTCGAATCGCTTCCGGAGTACATGGTCCCCGCGTCGTTCACGACGCTCGCCTCCTTCCCCATGACTCCGAACGGCAAGGTTGACCGTCAAGGCCTGCCCGAGCCCGCGGTTAACGATCCCGCCGCGGCGCAGGCGTATCTACCGCCGCGTGGACCGATTGAAGAGGGTATCGCCCAGCTCTGGAGCGCGCTCCTGGGCAGGCCGCGAGTGGGCATCGAAGACAACCTGTTCGAGATCGGCGGGCATTCGCTACTGGCCACGCAGATTCTGGCGCGGGTGCGAGACCTGTATGGAGTGGAAACACCGCTGCGCGATTTTCTGGAGCGGCCGACAGTGGCATGGCTGTCGCAGCGCGTGGAGCAACAGATGCGCGAAGGGGCCGGATTGCAAACGCCCCCGATCGTCCCCGTGCCGCGCTCAGGCTCCGCGCCGGCATCGTTCGCCCAGCAGCGGCTGTGGTTCCTGGATCAGCTCGATCCCGACAGCCCCGTTTACAACATGCCGGTGGAAGTGAGTCTGGTGGGAGAGCTGGACGTCGCCGCTTTGCGGCGGGTCTTCAACGAGATTGTGCGTCGGCACGAGGTTCTTCGCACCACGTTTGCCGCAGTCGACGGCCGACCCAGGCAGGTGATCGCTCCGCACTTGGAGATCGATCTGCCGCTGATCGATTTATCGGAACTCGACGAACAGTCACGCCGTTCCGAGGCGCAGCGGCTGATAACTCTGGAGGCGAGACGGGCGTTCAACATGGCAAAAGGCCCGCTCATCCGGGCGGTCTTGCTGCGACTTGGCAGCCAGGAGCATCTCGTCCTGGTCACGATGCACCACATCGTCGCCGACGCCTGGTCCTTTGGTGTCTTGATCCGCGAGGCGTCGTTGCTGTACGGGGCGTTCTCGGGCGGGCTGCCGTCTCCCCTGCCAGAGCTCGCACTTCAATACGCCGATTACGCAGCCTGGCAGGAGCAATGGCAGGGCGAGTCCGTGCTGACGAAGCAACTGGATTACTGGACCGCGCTCTTGCGCGGATTGCCCGTGCTGGATCTGCCCACGGATCACCCTCGTCCGCCCGCTCTCAGCGGCCGAGGCTCGCGCCGCGAACTCGGATTGAGCTCGAAACTGCTGGGCGAGATCCAGGCGCTCAGCCGGCGTGAGAACGCGACAATGTTCATGACGCTCATGGCGGCCTTCCAGGCGCTCATCGGTCGGTACTCAGGCCAGCGCGACTTCGCGGTCGGCACGCCGATCGCCGGCCGCACGCGTTCCGAGATCGAGAACCTTGTCGGGCTCTTCGTGAACACACTCGTACTGCGTGCCGACCTCTCGGGGAATCTCGACTTCATCACGCTGTTGCGGCGGGTGCGGGAAAACGCGCTGGGCGCGTACACCCACCAAGACTTGCCGTTCGAGCAGATCGTCGCGGTCCTACAGCCCCAGCGCGATCCGGCCCGCTCACCGCTATTCCAGGTTCTCTTCGCCATGAACAATGCACCGCTTCCGGCATTCGAATCTCCCGAGCTGTCGATGACCCCGGCGGAACCCGACACCGGCACCTCAAAGTTTGACTTGGCGTTCTTCGCCATCGAAAAACCGCAATGCTTGGAACTCCAAATCCAGTACAGCACCGACCTCTTCGACGCGGCGACGATCGACCAGATGCTCAGGCACTTCCGCACCCTGCTGGAGGGCGCCACGGCTCGCCCGGATCAACCGATCAGCTCGCTGCCACTGCTCTCTGAAGCCGAGCGACAAGACTTGCTGGGGGATGAGGCTCTTGCCTGCACGGACCTCGACGGCCTGACGGATGAAGAAGTTGACGCGCTCCTGGCGCGCCTCGAGTCGGAAACCGATGTTGCAGACCGAGCAAAATGACGGCATGAGAAGTGACCATCTGCCGGACACAAAACGCACGCGCCTCGCGAAGCTGTTGCGGTCATCGACCGGCGGTCTTCCGCGTGCGCCGGGTGAGGGGCTCCACGATCGCTTCGCGGCCCAAGCCCGACGCACTCCCGACGCCATCGCGCTTTCCTGCGGTGAGCAGTCGCTGACTTACCGCGCGCTCGACCTTCTGTCGAACCGTATGGCGCGACGCCTGCGCGACGCGGGTGCTGGTTCGGAATCGCTCGTGGGACTGTGCGCTGAGCGATCGCTCGAGCTGATCGTCGGCCTGCTGGGAATTCTCAAATCGGGAGCTGCGTATGTGCCGCTGGACCCATCGTCACCGGCGGATCGGCTTCAGTTTCAGCTAGACGACTCCGGCGCGAGAATCTTGCTGGCCCAGCATCATCTGGTAAGCCGGCTGCCCACCTTCGCGGGCCAGGTGGTAAGCCTCGACCCGGTTCATGAGGTCGATCCAGAACCCGAGGCCGCGTCTCTCGACGCTGGCGGCAGCGCCCAGAACCTGGCCTACGTCATCTATACCTCGGGCTCGACGGGAACGCCCAAGGGCGTGGCCGTCACGCACGCCAACGTCATCCGCCTGTTCACGGCGACCGAGCACTGGTTCCAATTCAATTCGCAAGATGTGTTCACATTTTTTCATTCGTTTGCGTTTGATTTCTCGGTCTGGGAAATCTGGGGAGCGCTGCTCTATGGCGGACGCCTGGTGATCGTACCCTACTGGGTAAGCCGCTCGCCGGAGACCTTTCACAACCTGTTGCGGGCCGAGCGAGTCACGGTCTTGAATCAGACTCCCTCGGCGTTCCGTCAGCTCGTTCGAGTGGACGAGCGAGCCGGCGATCTCAATCTGCGCCTGGTGATCTTCGGCGGTGAAGCGCTCGAGCTGCAGAGCCTGCGTCCGTGGTTCAACCGGCACGATCACGCGGCTTGCCGGCTGGTGAACATGTACGGCATCACCGAGACGACAGTGCACGTGACCTATCGGCCGATCACTCCCGAAGATCTGGAAGAATGCGCTGGCGCAAGCCCGATCGGGCGTGCCATTCCGGACTTGAAGCTCTACGTTCTCGACGACAACATGCAACCCGTTCCGCCCGGGGCGGTGGGCGAGGCCTATGTGGGAGGCGAGGGGCTTGCCAGAGGCTACCTGGGCCAACCCGGGTTGACGGCCGAACGGTTCTTACCAAACCCGTTCGCCACGAGTCCTGGCGGCCGGCTCTACCGGAGCGGAGACCTTCTCCGCGTGAAGCGCAATGGCGACATCGACTACGCCGGCAGGTCTGATCGTCAGGTAAAGATTCGCGGGTTCCGGATCGAGCTCGGAGAGATCGAGGCGGCACTGACGCGGCAACCCGAGCTGCATGAGGCTGTGGTGATGGCGCAAGCGGGCCCACGTGGCGACGAGCACCTGGTCGCCTATATCGTGCCTCGCGTGATGCCTGGCCCGTCAACCGAAGCGCTGCGACAGAGGCTCAGGCGCTCGCTCCCCGAATACATGGTTCCCGCCGCCTACGTGGCGCTCGAGCGGCTACCGCTCACGACCAATGGCAAGCTTGACGCAAGGTCGCTGCCGCCATTCGACTGGAACGCATCGGCACGAGAACGGGGCGAATTCGTGGCGCCTCGATCGCCCACGGAGGAGTCCGTCGCCGCGGTCTGGGCCGACATCCTGGAGGTGACGCCGATCGGCATTCACGATGACTTCTTCACGCTGGGAGGCCATTCGTTGTTGGCCGCGCAGGTGGTCTCGCGGCTGAGGTACACCCTGGGAATCGACATTCCGCTTCGCATGCTGTTCGAGGCGCCGACAGTCGCCGGCCTGGCGGCGCGCATCGAATCGTCGCCCGGACAGTCTCGGTCCGATGACCACGCGCCGATCCCGAGGATCAATCGCCAGGGCGAGCTGCCGCTCTCGTTCTCGCAGCAAGCCCTCTGGTTCCTCGAACGGCTCTCGCCCGGCACGCCGGTTTTCAATGTGACGGCCGCCGTGCGGATCACGGGGCTGCTCGACGTCCTGGCGCTGGAGCGGAGCTTCGACACGATTCTGGAGCGGCATGAGGCATTGCGCACGACCTTCCCGGCCATCGACGGGCGGCCAGTCGCCGTGATTGCGCCCCATGTCTCGACCCGGTCTGGGCTGATCGATCTGAGCGCGCTTCCGGAGTCGCAGCGCGAGGCAGAGGCGCGCCGTCTGGCCGTCGTTGAAGCGCGCAGGCCTTTCGAACTTGCCAGCGGCCCCCTGCTCCGCGTGCTCCTGCTTCGGCTGGGTGACCGCGAGCACATGGTGCTGCTCACCATCCACCACATGGTTACCGACGGGTGGTCGATGGGGGTTGCCGCCCTCGAGCTCGCGGCGCTGTACGAGGATTATTCCGTCGGGAAAGCCCCGTCCTTGCCAGAGCTGCCGATCCAGTACGCCGATTACGCCGCGTGGCAGCGCCAGTACCTCCAGGGTGCGGTGCTGGCTGACTTGCTTGCCTACTGGTCCGAGCGTCTGGATGGTCTGGTGCCACTCAATTTGCCGACCGACCGGCCGCGACCGGCAGTTCGCTCGGCGCGGGGCGATACGCGCTTCTTCACCCTCTCGCCGGAGCTGTCGGCCGGCCTGGGCGAGCTAGGCCTTCGTGGGGGCACGACGCCTTTCATGACCGCACTCGCCGCACTTCAGGTGCTGCTGGGGCGATACTGTGGTCAGGATGACATTGCCGTAGGCGTCCCGGTGGCCAACCGCACCCGGCCAGAGATTGAAAGCCTGGTTGGTTATTTTGTGAACATGCTCGTCATGCGCACGGATCTCTCCGGTGATCCGACGTTTCGGACTCTGCTGAAGCGTGTTCGCGAGACGGCGCTGAGCGCATTCGAACACCAGGAGCTTCCTTTCGACAAGCTGGTCGAGGTGCTTCAGCCGGCTCGCGACCTGAGCAGAGCACCGCTCTTCGATGTCATGTTCGTGCTTCAGAACAACAAGATGCCCGACTCCACCCGGCAAGAGCTCAGGTTGGGGCATCTCGACGTCGGCCAGGGAACAGGCACCGCCAAATTTGATTTGACCCTGGCGCTCGTCGAGGACGATGATCGCCTGAGCGGCTCGCTCGAGTACAACAGCGATCTGTTCGACGCCGCGACGATCGACCGCATGATCGAGCACTTCCGCATCGTGCTCGAAGCCGTGGTAGCGAATCCCGACACGCGCCTGTCGGAGATCTCGTTGCTGGGCGATTCCGAGCGCGTGGTTCTCCTGGAGCAGTGGCATCAGACGGCTCCGGCAATCGCGTCAAGTTACTGCGTCCACGAGTTGTTCGCGGCCCAGGCGAAGCGAACCCCCGGCGACATTGCGGTGAGGCATTCCGGGCGAGCACTCACTTATCGGGAGCTCGATGCCCGGTCCAACCGCTTGGCGCACTTCTTGAAGGCGCGTGGAGTGCGGCCCGAAACACGGGTCGGGCTATTGATCGACCGATCGATGGAGATGACCGTCGGCATACTGGGGATACTCAAGGCGGGCGGTGCGTTCGTCCCACTCGACCCGTCCGAGCCAGCGCCGCGAATGGCGGCAATGGCGAAGGCGGCCGAACTGTCCATCGTGCTCACGCGGCAAACTTTTCTGGGGCACATCACGTTTTCCGATGTGGATCTTTTCTGCCTGGATACCGAATGGACCGCGATCAGCCGGCTGCCCGATCATCAGCCCGCGGTAGCTTCCACTCCAGAGTGCGCCGCTTATGTGATCTTCACCTCAGGCTCGACCGGAACGCCGCGTGGAGTGACGGTCACGCACCGCTCGGTCGTCAACCACAATCTGGCGGCGGCGGCACTCTTTGGGCTGGGGCCCGGCGACCGCGTTCTCCAGTTCTCGCCGCTTCATTTCGATCTTGCCGTCGAGGAGATCTTGCCGACCTGGATCTCAGGGGCGACTTTGGTGCTCCGAAAGAGTGACGACGCGCTCGATCCCCGTCGCTTCACCGACTGGATCGAAAAAGAGGGGATCACGGTGCTCGACCTGCCGACGGCTTACTGGCATTCGTGGGTCAACTGGATGTCGCAGCGGGCCAGAGTTCCGGGCGGGGCGCTGAGACTTGTCGTCGTGGGCGGCGAGAGGGCACTTTCCTCCGCACACGCGGACTGGCGAAGCCTGGTCAGGGACCGCGTTCGGTGGCTGAACACCTACGGCCCCACCGAGACGACTGTGATCGCCACCGCTTACGAGCCGCCCGCCTGCGATTCGGAAATCTCCGAATTACCCATCGGCCGACCGATCGCGGGAGCGGCCGTCTATGTCCTGGACCGAAACTTCCAACCTGTGCCGGTCGGCCAGCCTGGTGAGCTCTACATTGGCGGGGCGGGGGTCAGTCGAGGCTACCTGGGCTGCCCGGCCTCCACGGCCGAAAGGTTCTTACCAAACCCTTTCACGAGCGTGCCAGGCGAGCGGTTCTTCCGAACTGGCGACCTGGTGCGCTCGTGCGCCGACGGTGAGCTCTTGTTCCTTGGCCGGCTTGACTTCCAGGCAAAGCTGCGCGGCTTTCGCGTCGAGCCGGGCGAGATTGAGATGGCGCTTCTCGAGCACCCGAACGTGCGGGCTGCCACCGTGATGACCCGGCAGTCCGGATCAAGCGAGGAGTCTCCTCGCCGCCTACCTTGTTCTGGACAAGACCCGAGACGTTTCTCGCAACGAGCTGCGCAGCTTCCTGAGAGATCGTCTGCCTGGGCACATGGTGCCGGCACATTTCATCGCCCTGGATTCGCTGCCGTTAACCTCCGCGGGCAAGATCGATCGCCGGGCACTACCGGACTCGGCTGAGGCGAGTTCTGGCGAGCTTGAAACTGGCGAGCGAGTGCCGCCGCGTGATGAGATCGAGGCTCGGCTGGCCACAATCTGGCAAGACCTTCTGGGACTCCGCGAGGTGAGTGTCACGTCCGGCTTCTTCGACCTGGGAGGGCATTCGCTCCTGGCCATTCGCATGCTGACCCAGGTCGAACAGGAGTTCGGGCGCGATTTGCCGCTCTCGAGCTTGTTTCTGGGATCAACGATCGCCGACCTGGCCGAACGCCTGAGGCGGCCACTCGCGCCTCCCGCGTGGTCTCCCCTGGTGACGCTTCAGCTGGCCGGCGGCGGGACTCCGTTCTTTTGCGTACATCCCGCGGGAGGAATCGCGCACTGCTTCCTTGACCTGGCCCACGACCTGACTCCTGACCATCCATTCTACGCGTTTCAGGCCGCCGGTCTCGAAGACGGGCAGGACCCTATCGAGAACGTGGAAACGATGGCGACCCGATACATCGAAGCGCTTCGAGAGATTCAGCCCGAGGGACCTTATCATCTTGGCGGCTGGTCGATGGGCGGCATGGTGGCGTTCGAAATGGCCTTGCAACTGAAGGCGCGAGGACACCAGGTGGCCACGCTGGCGATCATCGACGCCCATGCCCCGAACCCCGCGCCGGCCAGGCAGCAAAGTGACGCTTTGAACAAGCTCGCCGAGGAGGCCGCCAGGCTTCCGCTCTTTCGCGACGCACTTGCCGGGACGGCAGGCCCACCATCAGTCGCGCAGGTTGCGACGTTGCTCGAGCTCCTTGGCCCAATGACGACCGGCCCGATGTCGAGCCCGCGAAAGTTGCTCGCCCGGTTGCAAAGCCTGAGCCCGGACGAACAGCGACTGAAAGCGCTGGAGCTTTTCGGGCTGGACCAGGTTTATCACCGCGAAGGCCGACCGGATCGAGCGCGCAGGCTCTGGCGGGTGCTCTGCGCCAACTTGCTGGCCGCGGCACGCTATCAGCCCGGGCACTACCATGGGCAAGTCGTGCTCTTCCGGGCTGCCACCACTCGATCAGCCGACCACGCGCTCGGCTGGGGCCATTTCGCGAGCGAAGTGGAATCCCACGAATTGGCCGGTGATCACGTGTCGATCCTCAAGCCGCCGGTGGTCAGTATTCTCGCAAGGGCCCTGCTGCTGGTCATGCACGAAGCGGGCGGGGATGTGAACTCAGGCAACGCGGAGGCCTAGAGAACCTTCCCATGGTCTTCATTCTCCGCCTCTTGCTGGCTCAGCACCTCGTCCACTTGTTCGAGGGGATCACGTTCCACGCCTGGCTCAATTTGCTTCGTCGCGAGCAGTTCAAGATTGATCCGGTCTGCTGGCCGCGCGCGGCATGGGTCACGGCTCTAAGTCTCTTCAACTCGGCCGCGGCGAAAGCAGCGGATCGCCGGTTTGGCACCGCGATCGAGGCCGCGTCCGTGGAGGCGCCGATCTTTATCCTGGGCCATTACCGCAGTGGCACGACTCATCTTCACGAGCTGCTGGCGACCGATAATCGGTTTGCGTCGCCGAGTCGCTATCAAACATTCAATCCACGTACCTTCCTGATCACCGAGCCTTGGCTGGCGCCTTTGGTCGAGCCGTTCATGCTGCCCCGCCGGGTTCAGGAAGACGAAGTGGCCTACATGGTACTTACGCAGCAATCGCCGTACATGGATTGGTGCTTTCCTCGCAGCCGGCACGACTACGGCCGCTATCTCACGTTTCGCGATGCCCCGGCATCGGAAGTCGCGGCTTGGTTGAGCGCCTTGCGTTATTTTCTGAAGGCCGTCACGCTCAAGACCGGCCGGCCGCTGATCCTCAAATCACCACCGCACACCGCCCGGATGCGCTTGATTCTGAGCGTCTTCCCGACCGCTCGCTTCGTTCACATCAGGCGCGACCCATACACGGTATTCTCCTCGACCATGGGGCTGCTGCGACCGTCCGACCTGTCTTTCGCCTTCAACGAGCGCGAGCCAAGGTCGCCATGGACAGCGTGCTCCAAACCTACGCCGACATGTACGAGGCTTACTTCGCCGATCGCGCCTTTGTCCCGCCCGGCCAGCTTGTCGAGATTGCTTACGAAGACCTGGAGGGCGACCGCCTGGGCCAGCTCGAAATCATCTACAACCGCCTGGACATGGGCAATTTCGATGTGGTCCGTCCCCCTATAGAGCAATATGTGAGCTCGATCGCCAGTTACAAGAAGAATGACCATCCCGAGCTCGACGAAGCGACTCGATCGCGTATCGCTCAGGCCTGGGGGCGGACCTTCGATGAATGGGGGTACCGTCGCTAGACCGAGCTAGCGCGCTTGTCAATCCAGTCACGGACGACGTTGCGCTCATTCTCTGGAGGATCAAAGCGAAGGTATTTGTGGCCTTCAGCGCGGACGAGGGCCAGATCACCGGTTTCAAGGGCGGATCGGATCAAGATCCAGCGGGCGGTCAAATTACTGGGATCCAGGCGGAGTGCGGCCTGGCTGGACTCGGACGCCGCACGCCACTGGCGAAGCTGAGCGTAGAGTTTCGCTGTCACGATGTGATACTCGGAGACAAAGGGGTTAAGTGCCAGGAGCCGCCGGCAAAGCGCAAGGGCCTCTTCGCGGCGGCCCACCGCGGCGAGCAGTGGGATCGCCAGGTCGAGTGTCCTTTAATCATCGGGGCCGAGGGCCAGGGCAGACTCGGCGGTCGAGATTGCCTCCTTGGTCCGGTTGCGCAAAGTGAGGGCGACGATCTTGGACTGCAACGCGACCAGATCGTCAGGTCGCGCCTTCAGGCTCGCATCCAGGAGCGGCAGCGCCAACCCGGCCAGGCGGGCCCTGCCATGCGTCTGCTGGGTACCGAGCCCGGTCAGGGCAATACCCAGTTCGCGATCCACCTCGCCCCTTCTGGCGGTCCTCGAGCTCGTTGGAGAAGGGAACCAAGGGCGGCTCGTCAGCCGCTGGGGCACTGGGGATGATCGATAGCGATTCTGCCGGGTCCTCGCGGCGCGGAATGCTGTGGTCGGTCTCCGCGGTATGAGCGACATTCGAGAGTGCCGAGCGGGGCATATGGCACTCGATGCAACTGTCGTCAGGGCTCCGCTGTCGTCGCCTCGATTCCGGGAGGCTGCACCCAGCCCCGACGGCGTGACATTCCAGGCAGCGATTGCGGTAGTAGGTCGTCCGCTCTTCGGGCGGCGGCAGCCGATGTGGGTCGTGGCACGAGGTGCATCCGAGCTGGCCAGAGCTACCTCGATAACATCGGCTGGCATGCATCTGCTCGACGTGTCCAATCGATTTGGCCGTACCGGAGTGCTGCTCGCCGGAGACGAACACCACGAGGAATTCATGCAACGGCAGGCCCGGACGGAACTCGAGTGCCGTGCGACCGAGCCGCTCGACGCGCGATCGGCCCCCCAGATGGCATTGCTCGCAGACCGACTCGCGCAGCGCCGGATCGAGGTGGGCGGGATTCACGATCGTGAGATCGCGACTGTCCGAAAGCACTCCAGGATTCCTGACGTGCAGCGCTCCGGGACCGTGGCATCGTTCGCACCCAATCGCCAGTCCCCGGAAGGTCGGCGACTGGTAGCGGTTAATCGTCCCCACCGCCGGATCGAATCGGTTGGCGTGGCAGAAGACGCAACTGGAGTCTATGGCTCGCTCGAAATGGTTGTTCTTGGCCAAACTATCCGGAGAGAGGTCCCATCGTCCTTGCTGAGAGTACCAACTGATCGGCGACTGAAAGAGGCGGCCATCGCGCTCGATCAAGTAAGACCGGCCGCGATGTCCAGAGCCTACCTCGTAGGTCACCTCGGTCTCGATCCGTGCGACCTCGCCCTGCGCGTCCTTACGCGTCTCGGAATGAATAATGTGCCCATCCCGACGCTCAACCGCATATTCCAGGCCGCTGGCAGCAAAGCTCACCTTGCTCGTGTTACGGTCCAGACCCGGTGTCACGATCTCGTCCGCGAACGCCATGGAGCGGCCCATCGGATGCTGATGATACGACGCGGCGATCTCCGCATGGCAACGCGTACAGGCGGCGTCGCCGACAAATTCGATTCCCGGCTGCGCATTCTTGTAGGGAGTCGAACAGGCTCGCGACGGTCGAGCGAAGTTTTCCGGCATGCCGCCGAGTCGCACCGAGCACCAGCAACCCTGCCCCCAGCAGGCCAGCCAAGAGCAGCCCCCCTGCCCGCCTCCATCTCCGATCCACTTGAACCTTTGGTCCCATTCCGGTGCCTCAATGAGGGACTGCCAGCCGCGATCAGCAAACGGCCATCCGCCACTCGTTCGGTATCACTCGCCTTCCATTTGGCCAGAAGCTCGGCCACTTTCGCAAGCAGAGCTCCACCCCTTTGAAGCGACTCCCAAAGGATTTTAAACAACAAAAGGGAAGCCTTCCGACTCGACGAGGTGCTGTCTAACGAGACCGTTTCCCAGATTTTGGATCTGGAAAGTCGTGATGTCGGTCTTCAGGTCGTGCTTTTTCAACGGCCCGAGAGAGAGCGAGAACTACGCGAGTCCCCGGTAACGCCGCTCCAAGTCGGCCAAGAAGTATCGGCCGGTTCTTCTTCGAAGCATGCAAGACACCGCGATTGGGTCAGGCTTGAGCGATCAATTCGCGATCGTAGGCCTTCTCATAGCTCAAGGCGACCCAGGATGTGCGTGGTTTATTAAGTACAATTCGGTATTTTCTGTTGATTCTCGTAACCAATTTTAGGTTGTTATTGACGTGAAACGCCCACATTTCCAAACTCTATGTTGACTGCACACGTGCGGTCATTCATGCGGTGAACCACGCGGGATGGCGCCGGGTTTTGAGTATCCCGGACAGGCGATGTCGGCCTTACGAAAGCGGTAACCGGGGCTGGTCATTTTGCATTTGTGCCATGTACGGACTTGGAATTCTTTATGGCTGCGGGCTTACTGAAAAGCGCCGGTCCCTGGCGGTCCTCCGCTCGCTAACGACTGTGCGTTTTGATTCCACCAATGAGGTCATGCACCAACGGTTTGTTGACTTTCTTTGTGGATGAAATCGTGCATCTCCGAACCTTCATGGATTGTAGTCAACTTCGAGTGCTCGGCCTCGATTGTCCTTGCTGCTCAGCGGGTTGCGGCAGTAACGACACCATCTTCCCACAACCCGATCACGTGTTTTTCTGATCAACGGAACAGTAACCGAAAGGACCATGGTATGACGTACCAAACATTGCGGCTCATCGCCGCAGCCGGCGTGGTTGCTATCGGGCTCGGCAGCCTGAGCCCGACAGCACACGCCAACCTGACTGTCATTGGCTCGGTGGGCGGGGCCCCCACCGGTGTCCATCATCTGAACTTCGATGATCTCGCCTTAGGCAGCGTCGGAGGCACGACCGTAGGCCCCAATGGCACCGCCTTCGTGAGTTTCTCCCCTGACGGTAAGGTCGTGCAGGGATCCAACGCAGGTGAGTACGCGGCACCCTTCCTCTCCGGCAACAACGGCGTGGGTTTCGGCTCTCCGGATCAGGCGAATGGTGTTGACGCCACGAAATACCTCACGAGTGGTGCTTCTTCAGGAGCAAGAGTGACCGTCCAATTCACAGGCCCCGAGTTATACGTGGGGCTCCTGTGGGGGTCGGTGGACAACTACAACACGCTGTCTTTTTACAATGGCGCTGCTTTTGTCGGCAGTGTGACCGGCAGTAACGTGGTTGCCAGTCCCAACGGCGACCAAGGGGTGAACGGGACGCTGTACGTCAACATCAACTCTGACCTCGCCTTCGACAGGATCGTGGCCACGAGCTCACAATACGCGTTCGAATTCGACAATGTCGCGTACAACGAGCGAAATGTTGCTACCCCCGAGCCGAGCACTGTGGTGATCAGCCTGGTGGCCGGCTCCTTCCTCGGCCTGTACACCATCCGGAAGCGCCGCGCCGCCGTGTGACCTTCGCCGGTCGGCATGCGAGCAAACCACAGGGCCATCCCCGCGATCCGGGGGTGGCCTTTTTCGTCAACTCTTCAGACCACAGGCAAGGCATCCTGCCGACTTTCATTTCCTGGTGAAGTCCCCAGATAAAGCGATCAAGCCAAAACCATACCCAGGAAACATCCTGACCTTCTAGCCCTCTTGCGGGCCGTTGTATTTTTCGCAGGCTGCCAATCGGCTGGAGTGGATTCACCTCCCGCCTCGTCAACCGAGCAGATAGGATAATCATGAAACACAAGCCTTGGGTTTGGTGACGAACCTTGTCCCGAACGACACCTCTCATGAATGACCTTTGATCGATCATGCTTGAAGAAGAAGCGGATTCGAGGTCGCGGAGTACTTGCAGCGCAAGACATCCGCGTATGCTCATCGTAGTCACGGCCTTATTTCTAAGTGCAGCCACGGCTTGTGGACGTCGAGAGACCTCGCGACAGGGATCGCGCCCCACTGAGGAACAGACGCATTCATCAAGTGCGAGCAGTCTGGTTGGGGCTGGTCGCGCAGACCGAAGTTGCCGGCGGGGTTACTTCGACTGCGAGGCGCTCAACCGGACCCGCCGCTCTGGTGTTTCGAGCGCAGGATCTGCCGTTTCAGTACGAGCGGGGTGAGTCGGGGCAGGCGCTGCCGATCGAGACAACGGGTGGCGGGCAACGTCGATAACGGGCTGAGGGTCGATCTGAAGATAAGGATTGGCGGGGTGTGTACTTACGATTGATCTTTTCGTGAGGGTTGTAGCGCAAGAAACGCCGTTCTTCGCGATGATGGGTGGGTACCACCCACACCCTTCAAGGAAGAACGGCGATGAAAGCAGCAAGGAAGCTGCAGAGATTGCAGCAACCCGCGTCGTTGATCGAGTTCGTGCGACAGTTTCTCACGCCGCGGGTTTGGAAGCAAGCCCGACAATGTGTCGCCGATCGGCGCTCTAAGCCGCGATGGGACTTGCAGCCTCTGGTACTGGTTCTCCTGGCGATGACCTGGGCTGCTGGCGACGCAGAGTCCGAGCGGTTCGTGGCGGCACGCGGGTTTTACGTGGCGTGCTACGAAGGCCGCAAACGTCCCGGTGAGACGCTGGTCGGGTTTCAAAAGGCATTGACTCGCTTGCCCGTGCGGCAGCTCTGGGCGCTGGCTCAGGGCGTCCGCGACGAAATCCGACGTCGTTATGCCGAGCGCCTTATGATCGGCGGCTTTGTGCCGATGGGCTGCGACGGGTCGCGCATCGAGTGCCCGCGGTCGGCCGAACTGGAAGCCCGCATGGGCAAAGGAAGCAGCGAGGCATCGGCCCCGACCGCCTGGGTTACGGCCTTCGTTCACCTCGGATCAGGGCTGCTGTGGTCCTGGCGGATTGGCAAGGGAACCGCTGACGAACGGCTGCACTTGCGACAGATGTTATCCCTCCTGCCTGCGGAGGCCCTGGTCGTGGCCGATGCGGCCTATATGGGCTATGAACTGGCCCGCGCATCCTCGAGCACAAGCAGTCGTTTCTGCTGCGGATGTCGTCGAAGGTTCGCCTGTACGCGCTGGATGAAACTCCCATCGAGCAATGGCAAGAAGGCCTGGTCTACTACTGGCCGGAAACCATCCAGAAGCAACAGCAGCCACCGCTCATGTGTCGGCTGATTCGTGTCCAGGCCAAGGGGCAGACCAAACACGATGTCTGGCTCTTGACCAACGTCCTCAGTCCGCAACGGCTCCCGGCGAAAACGGCGGCCAAATTCTATCGCTGGAGATGGCGCAACGAGGGCCTCTTCAGAACTTATAAACGGACGCTCAAGAAAGTCAAACTTGCCAGCCGCACGGTCCGGCTCATTCATCGTGAACTGGAGGGATCTTTGCTGGCTCTGCAGATCCTGCTGGCACACGCCGACCTGGCACTCCGACCAGAGGGCACGATCGGAGAACTGGCCGTGAGCCCACGGAAGGTGCTGATCGAAATCCGCCAGGAGATCGCCGGCAGCGCGCACCCTCACCGTCGGACGACCACTTACCGCCGCCGGCTGGAAACGTGCCGCGTCGAGACGCGCCGTCAGCGCAGTCCCAAGGCGAGTCGTGAATGGCCACGTCGTAAGGCCCACCGACCTCCCGGGGCCCCGATTTTCCTCACGATGAAGGAAGACCAGAAAGCCTTACTGGAAAGGAACATCCACGCCAGATGACGGACTACTTGTTATCGACGTTGGGTGGCGGGGTGGGGCTGCTCGACTACGACGGGGACGGCTGGATGGATGTCTTCGGCACTCAAGGCGGAACATTCCCGCCCGTACCCGGCCGGCCAAGCTCGGGCGACCGCCTGTTCCGGAATCGTGGCAACGGCACATTCGAAGACGTGAGTCATCGTGCCGGCCTGGACGAGCTCACCGGGACCTATGGTCACGGCGTCACTGTGGCCGATTACGACAACGACGGCCATCCGGACCTGTTCCTGACCAGGTGGCGCGGCTACAGGCTGCTGCGCAACCGGGGAGATGGGACGTTCGAGAACGTGACCGAGCGCGCATGGCTGGGCGGTGATCGTGACTGGCCAACCTCGGCTGCCTTCGCTGATCTCGATGGGGATGGCGACCTCGACCTTTATGTCTGTCATTACGCGGTCTGGGATGCCGACAATCCCAAGCTCTGCCGCAACGCGACCAACGGTGCGTATATCTCGTGTAATCCCCTGGATCTCCAGGCTCGACCCGACCACCTCTTTCGCAACGACCAGGGCAGGTTCGTCAACGTGACCGCGCAGTCGGGAATCAGCGACTCCGATGGCCGGGGTCTGGGCGTGGTAGCCGCCGACCTCGACGAAGACGGCCGCATTGATCTCTACGTGACGAATGATCTGACCGCCAATTACCTCTGGAGAAACCTCGGCGGGTGGAAATTCGAGGACGTAGGCCATTCCGCTGGAGTGGCGGGCAACGCCAGCGGCGGCTATCAAGCCAGCATGGGAATCGCGGCCGGCGACCTCGACGCCGACGGCCGGATCGACCTGGTGGTCACCAACTTTTACGGCGAATGCACGACGTTCTACCGCAATCTCGGCGCTGGGGCGTTCACCGACAGCACCTCAGCCATCGGTCTGGACGTCGCCACGCGGCGGCTCCTGGGATTCGGAATCGCCTTGCTCGACGTTGACGCTGACGGACGTCTCGACCTGGCCTCCGCCAATGGCCACGTCAATGACCTCCGCCCGCATTTCCCCTATCTCATGCCTGCGCAATTGCTCATGAGCGACGCCCGCGGACGGCTGATCGATGTCTCCTCGCGTGCCGGAGCCCCCTGAAGCGTCCCTCGCATGGCCCGAGGGCTTGCCGCGGGCGATCTCGACAACGATGGCCGGGTTGACCTCCTGCTGCTTGGGCACAACGAGCCCTTGGCGTATCTCCACAACCGCTCCGTCAGCGGACACCACGTGACATTTGCTCTGGAGGGAACCAAAGCCTGGTCCAATCGGGACGCCGTCGGCGCTCGGGTGACGGTTTCGGTGGCAGGACGCCGCCTCGTCGCCTGGCGGGTGGGCGGAGGGAGTTACCAGTCCGCCGGCGATTCCCGAATGCACTTCGGACCGAGAGATGCGGACCGGATCGAGACCGTTGAAGTAAGCTGGCCGTCGGGACAGGTGGATCGGTTCCACGACCTCCGCGCCGATCAAGGTTATCTCATCCGCGAAGGAGCTTCCGCGCCAGTGAGTCTCCTCGGCTTCACGCGGACTGGCCCGGACTCAGGCAAACCTTGAGTGCTAGCGGCCGAGCACTGAAAATTTCGTCCAGGGACCGCACTTCATGTCGCGCAGCAGGCCGCGCATCCAGTTGTGTTCCTTATGTTGTGACAGGAACTCCTCGGCCATGAAATCAGATCCGTGATGGCCGATTTGGGCCCAGAACTGCATCGAATGCGCAAGGCTTGCGTCGATCACCTTGGACTGAACGGTGCCACCGGGGAAGTACGCGGCCCAGTCCCACTCGGGAACGCCGCGTGAGGTGATCTCGACTCGCCCGCAGAGCGTTCGATCGTTGGCTTCGTTGCGCTTGTCGATGACGTCGAAGTCATCGTTCTCGAAGCACTTGCCGAGCTCGACGTCGATCGATCCTTTGTGCTTGGATATGAGCTGGTCCCACCGCGCCTTGCGGGCGTTGGGCGACGAGTCTTTCTTGTTCACGTCGAACTTGGTTTCTTCCTGGGTCAGCTTGAGATCGATCGGGAAATTGGCACCCACGAAGCAGCCGTCCTTGGTGCGTTTGAGGATCTGGTTCTTCAGGCCCAGCTCGAAGAGCGCAATCTCACCCGTCTTGTTGTCGCCTATCAGCCAGTCATTGGCATAGCCGCCGTTATTACCGTCGCGCATGATCCGCGTGAAGTCGTCGATCGAGTCACTGTACTGGAGTGCTTTGCGGGCCCGAGCGAATTCCGGCTTGCCTTCCGGGTCCCATCCTTCGAACTGGGTGATGGTCGTCTCGGTGATCATGATGCCGGCCGCGTTGACGCCGAAATCGTCGTCGCTAACGATCACTCCCGGCAGCCCGTCCATCAGGAAACGGTGTCCTTTCTCGGGCTTGATGTCGAAGATGATATTCCAGCGCGATCCGACAACATAGTTTGTCCAGGCATTGTGCCCCATCACGATTCGCCCGTCCTTGGTGTACGATCCCGTGGCCACGAAGGCGCTGCAATTGCCGGGGGCATGGGTCGTGGGCGTCTTGCCCTCCTTCTTGTCCAGCCAGGGGACGTAGTAATAGGGAAGCTCTTCAATGGCATTGAGCGCCAGCAAGTCCCACCGATCGGCCCTCACACCCCGCCCATTCAGCCCCGCGACAATGCCATCAATCTCGCGCTGGTATTCAGGGTCGGTTCTGGTCCAGAGCATCTTCTCGGCCGATTGGCGGTAGAAGTTCCAGTCGCGCTTGCTGGTTCTGTCGAGGAAGGGCTTGCAGACCCTGAGCAGGTCGGCGATCTCGCTCGAGAGCAGATAGCCGTGCTGATAACCCACCTGCTCGGGCGTTCCTTCGAGATGCACGAAAATCCAGCCGTCCTTCTCGGAGCGATGACTGCCGGCGAGGCGGCCCGCGTCGCCGCCGGGCGTTTTGCCGGCCGAGGCTGGGTGGATGCAGGCCGAGCAGCCGGCGACCAGGGCAAAAGCAATCATAAATTTGCGCGTCATGGCACTTCGCGGCCTCCCGCGTGAGGGGTAAGAGCATCGTCGTTCCGGGCGGCTTTCAATGTAACGGGTCAGGCATGCGGCGGCAATCATCAGGACATGTTGGAAGCGAGCTCAGGCGAAGGCTTCCCATCGAGGGCGTTTACTTCCAGGAAGATCCGCTTGACCTCAGGGTGCTTCTGCTGGATGGCGCGCTCCATGCGGTCAACGGCCTGGCGAATCTCTTCTCCCGAAAGACCGTCATGAAATCGGACGTCGAGCGCGAGCAGGACATCGTCGGGTCCAAGGTGCATGGTGAAGGGACGGGGCGCGATCTCCACCGTGGGATCGGATTCGGCGATGGCCCGGATGTCGCGCACAATCTCCTCATCGGCGCTCTCGCCAACAAGCAAGTGCCTGCTCTCGTTGGCCAGAACCACGGCGACCGCAGCCAGAACAAGGCCGATCAAGACGGTGGCGATAGCATCCGGATATGGGGAATCGAGAATGTGGCCGCCCAGGATTCCGCCGAAAGCGATAGCCACGCCTGTCAGGTCAGCGGTGTCAACCAAGAATACGCTGAAGGCGCGAGGGTCTTTGCTGGCTTTGATGGCCTCAATGAGCCCTTTTCCGGGCTGGCTCTGGCGCAATTGCCGGTAGGAAACGCTGAACGAATAAGCCCCCAGTGCCGCTGAAACGGCAAGCACTCCATAGCTCCAGTACGGGCTCTCGGGACCGTGGGGATTGATCAGCCGGTTAACTCCCTCGAGCAACGACATTCCTCCACCCAGGGAGAAGAGCAAGAGCGCCACCACGTTCGTCCAGTAATAAAGCTCCTGCGCATGACCGAATGGATGCCTGGGGTCGGGCGGCTTCTTGCTGCGATTGACTCCCACGAGCATGAGAGACACGATACCCGCGTCAATCACCGAGTGGATCCCTTCAGCCAACATGCCGGAGCTGCCGCTGAAGCCGCCCGCCACGAACTTCGAGATCGCGATACCAGCATCGGCCGCGATCGCAACATAGATTGACCTCTTCGATTCCGCCATGGTGGAATCGGTCTCCCTTTGAGCTGGCATCCTTCGTGGTGCGGGCCGGGATTCCGGAGGCCATTCCCAGGGACCGCCGACGATCAAGAAAACTCCTATGCAATGCAACTGCCGCGCCATCCTGGCCAGACCTGGCCAACTGCACGCGTGACGTGCACCCGTATTTGAAACCCCATGAGAGCCTGGCATAATGGGGGCGGTCAGAGCCCCCTTGCCTTGGAGCAACGATGTTAATCGTCCATGTCCACATTCAAGTGAAGCCCGATCAGGTTGACGCTTTCAAGGCGGCCAGTGTGAAGAACGCGACCAACAGCGTGCGCGAGCCTGGCATCGCGCGCTTTGACGTGCTGCAACAGAACGACGATCACACCCGGTTCGTGCTCGTGGAGATCTATCGCACGCCTGACGCACCCGCCGCGCACAAACAAACGCCTCATTACCTCGAATGGGCGGAGACCGTGGCCGGCATGATGGCCGTATCCCGACAGAGCGTGAGGTTTGAAAACGTCTTTCCGGAAGACGCTCTCCTATGAGGTTTGAGTTCGCGACCGCTGGGCGCATCATCTTCGGTTGTGGTTCATCCCATCAGCTTCCCGGTCTGGCGGGGCGCGGGCGACGCGGCGTTGCTCGTTCTGGGCCGCGACAGGCAGCGGCACGAGCCCCTGATCGAGAAGCTTGGCCAGGCCGCCCTTCGGACTTCGATATTCAACGTCGTGGGGGAACCGACGGTCGGCCTGGTGGACGAAACGCCACGAGTTGGCTCTTGAGGCGGGTTGCGACCTGGTCATCGCCATCGGCGGCGGTAGCGTGATCGACACGGGTAAGGCCGTCGCGGCGATGCTCTCGCATCCCGGCAAGGTGCTCGACTACCTGGAATTAGTGGGAGGCGGGCGAACGCTTTATCGCCCCTGCGCTCCTTGCATCGCGGTGCCGACGACGGCCGGCACCGGGGCCGAGGTCACGCGCAATGCGGTACTTGGTGTGCCCCAGCATAAGGTCAAAGCCAGCCTGCGCAGCCATTACATGCCGCCTCAGGTGGCGATCGTCAACCCCGAGCTGACCCGTTCCCTTCCACCCGACATCACCGCTTATACAGGCATGGATGCGCTCACGCAACTTATCGAGCCGTTCGTCAGCAATGCGGCCACTCCGCTCACTGATGGCATTTGTCGAGAAGGTCTCAAACGGGCGGCGAAATCCCTGGCCGCGGCGCATTGCGACGGATCGAACCTGTCGGCGCGCGAAGACATGAGCGCCGCGGCCCTCATGAGCGGCATGGCTCTGGCGAACGCCAAGCTGGGCGCGGTGCACGGCCTGGCCGGCGTGCTCGGCGCCTACACAGGCCATCACCATGGCGCCATATGCGCCAGGCTCTTGCCACTGGTGATGGACGTTAACATTAACATCTTGCAAGCTGAGCATCCGGGGCACCCCTCGCTCGACCGCTACGCCGAGATCGCGCGGATTCTGACGGGTAACCCCGCAGCCGACATCCGGGATGGCTTGACGTGGGTCCAAAGAACTTGCGAGGAGCTCAAGATACCTCAGCTCCCCTCGCAGCATCTCAGTCCAAGCGAACGCGTCCAGGTCATCCCGGCCGCGCAACGGGCCAGCAGCATGCAGGGCAATCCGATCAGGCTCCTGGACGAACTGCTGCTGGACGTCTTGAATCGCGCGATCGGTTGAGAAATCCGATCGATTAAATCAATAAACAGACGCTGGGGACGCGCTCAAGTGCGGCCGGAGGCGTGATAGTTCTCCAGGACTTCACGAGGCGTCAAGACGCGCGGGTAGATCGCAACCTCATCGAGCGCTCCGGGAAAATAATCGCTGCTATTCCGCCGTCCGATCAAGAGCGGCGACGGACCCGCGGCGGGAACGATGGGGAAGCATGGATTGCTATACAACGTGCCGATCCAGGGGGGCCCGTCTACGAGCTGGCCGTTGCGATAAATCTGCACGCCGGCCGGCGGGCAGGTCGTCTTGTCGCCTGGCTGAAAACACGCGACCAGGTGTAGCCATTCGCCGGCCCCGAGGCCCATCTGGAAGTAAGTGACTGTCCCATAAGGTCGGTTCAAGCTGCATGGCGATAGTGGAATTCGGGGTCCGCATCGGAAGGGCGCAGCCGGTGAAACATCAATTGGATCATGGCCAGCTTGATGAACGATTCTGATGACAGGACGCTCTTCTCCCGGTCCTTGCTCAAACGACGACAGTTGCCCAGCCAAGCGAAGGTCCGCTCAACCGTCCAGCGGATCGGCAGCTTCACCCAGCCCCGCTTCCCCTCGGGCCGGCGCACGATCGACAAGTCCCAGGCGGCGTTCTCCTCGACCCACTCATAGAGCTTGAAGTTGTGGTACTTCGCATCGGCGTACATCCGTACGACTTTGCCCATCGGCTGGCCGTCGAGCCGGGCGAACAGCGCCGGGGCCGCGGCCGCGTCGTTGACCGAGGCGGCCGTCACCAGGACGGCCAGTAGCAACCCCATGCTGTCCACGACGATATGGCGCTTCCGACCGTCGACGTTCTTGGCGTTGTCGCGGCCCCGTTGCTCGCCCCCGGAGGTCGTGTCGATCGACTGACTATCGACGCTCGCCGAGGTGCGGGGGTGGTAGGGCTTCTCCGTGGTGCGGACCTTGCGGCGCAGCCGATCGTGGATCCGGTCCAAGGTCCCGTCTCGTCGCCACTGGTCGAAGTAACGCCAGACGGTGCTCTTGGGTGGGAAATCTACAGGTAGGTATCGCCATTGGCAGCCGGTGCGGACGATATAGAGGACGGCGTCGAGCACGTCCCGCATGTCCGTCTTGCGGGGCCGCCCGCCGCCGGGTTCGACAGGGATGTGGGGCTCGATTAGGGCCCACTGGGCGTCAGTGACGTCACTGGGATAATGGTTCATTCTCATACCATTAATACGCCTGTCACACCCAGATTGTTCCCCTTATGGGACAGACTCTAAGCTCCGGGCCCTTCCCCGCCCGCCGCATTGAAGAGGTAGGCCGAGACCCGATTGGGGCGGTCGATCTTGCCCGTCCGGGACGTGTAGAGCCGCAGCGCCCATTCTTGCTGACCCGTTGCGCCCTTGGCGAGCCAGTGCACGTAAGGATGGAGTGGGTCATCGACCGGGAAGTCGATCACGTCGGGCCTCATCCAGCCTTCCACGGACAGGCCCTTCGTGCTCCTTGGCTGGCTGAAAGCCGGGTCGTTCGGGACCCGGATGAATCCGTTCTTTGCAAAGACAACGGCTGTGTCGGCATCGCCGATGATAGCCCCTGGCTCTCCGAGTGTCAGCGGCCCGTTGTACGTTCCATCGTGCCCGTTGCCGGTCTCATCGTGGGCAGGCAATCCAGAGCCCGGCGGTTCGCCCAGCCGCCAGTAAGCGACGGGGCCTTTCGCAAGCACGGCGTCTCGATAAGTGCTCATAGTTTCCTCATTTTGTTTCTGGCCGCGCGTGCGCGTTAAGGCAAGACCGGAGGATAGCGACCAGCTCCCGAACAAAACAAGAACGAACCTCTACCCTTACATCGCCTGCGCCTCTGCGGCTGTACACGAATTAACCTCTTTTCTTTGCGGAGAATCGGCGCTATTATTTCCGCAGAATACGCGGAGAATAGTTTTGTACATTCACGAGAGAAAGCATTGGCCCCGATTCTCCTGGGACGATGCGGCGATAGCAAATCAGCTTGCGCAGGTACGGCACCGGCAGGGCCGGCTCATCGGTAGGATGGAAGCACTTGGCTTCCCTCTCCGCGAGGAAGCGGTCCTGAGCACCCTCACCCAGGATGTGATGAAGTCGAGCGAGATCGAGGGGGAGATTCTCGAGGTCGAGCAGGTACGCTCCTCACTCGCACGCCGGCTGGGCCTCGATATCGGGGCTCTCGCTCCAGTGGATCGGTATGTTGACGGCGTTGTCGAGATGATGCTCGACGCCACCCAGAAATACCAAGACACCCTTACGAAAGAGCGACTGTTTGGCTGGCACGCCGCCCTGTTCCCGACCGGGCGCAGCGGCCTGCGAACGATTTCTATTGGCAGTTGGCGGAATGATCGCTCAGGCCCTATGCAGGTCGTCTCGGGACCTATCGGTAAGGAGTGGGTACACTTCGAAGCGCCCGCCGCTGACCGACTGTCGGCGGAAATGTCGCTTTTTCTCGACTGGTTCAACGGTCCGACGGCGGGCGATCCGGTGCTCAAAGCGGCACTGGCACACCTGTGGTTCGTGACGATTCACCCCTTCGACGACGGCAACGGCCGAATTGCCCGCGCGATCGCCGACCTGGCGCTGGCAAGATCCGAGCAGAGCCCGCAACGCTTCTACAGCATGTCTGCTCAGATCCGGATCGAACGGAAAGACTATTACGACATCCTTGAGCGCACCCAGAAGGGACCCCTGGACATCTCCCCCTGGATGCACTGGTTCCTCGCGTGCCTCGACCGTGCGATCGAGGGCACGGAGGTGACCCTCGCGAGCGTCCTGAGCAAAGCTCGGTTCTGGGAAGCTCATACGGGTGAGTCGTTCAACGACCGCCAGCGCAAGGTACTCAACCGGTTGCTCGACGGCTTCGAGGGCAAGCTCACCTCGTCCAAATGGGCGCGGCTTACCAGGTGTTCGCAGGACACGGCACACCGCGACATCGTTGACCTTGTCAATCGCGGTATCCTGGCAAAAGAAGCGGCCGGCGGCCGGAGCACGAGCTATTCGTTGGCCGAGGATGCCGGGCAGAGCATAACGGACTAACCCTTGTCTGGATCATCATGGAGAAATACGCAATGCGATGTTTGCTTCAGTGGACAGCTTGCTGCTGGCAAGTTGGCTTTCGCCGCCTCGTGTTCTCGGCGATCGGACTCTATTGGCTCTCGGTGTCATGGCCTCATGGACCGGTCCTGGCGTTCCAGCCGGCTCGGAATGATCATGCTTCGAGCCTCATTCGCGAAGAAAACCTCAAGCCGGGCTCGACCGACTGGCAATTGACGCGGGTGCGGCCCGACGGGAAAGGGTTTCGTTCCCCCTGGATCGAGGGGTATTGCTCGAAACAAAGCGTGCTTGCGGGAGAGACCATCGACGTCTTTGTTTCCACCGATCCTCCTCGCGAGTTCCAGGTCGAGATTTTCCGGATGGGCTACTACGGCGGCCGGGGGGCTCGCCTGCTGCGAACAATCGGACCTCTCAATGGGCAGGCTCAACCGGTGCCCGAGCCCGGCGCCAAGGACTTGCGCGAGTGCCGGTGGAAACCAAGTCTGAGCCTGACGATACCACCAGACTGGCTGAGCGGCGTTTATCTCGGCAGGCTGACGACGCTGGTTGATCCGGCCGCGGGACCGTTCTGGCAGAGCTATGTGGTCTTCATCGTCCGCGATCAGCGGCCCGCCGACATCCTTTTTCAGTGCTCCGACAATACCTGGCAAGCCTACAACCGGTGGCCGGCCAGCGACTCACTATACACACACCCCAAGGGCAACCAGGGACCCTGGGCCGACGTCAGTTTCGACCGCCCTTATGGGCGCAAGGCGCAGTACGACGCTGTCGTCAATGATCCCCTCACCTTCGGCTCGGGCGAGTTCTTGCCCCTTGAGTTCCCTCTTGCCTTCTGGCTCGAACAGCGTGGGTATGACGTCACGTATTGCTCGAACAGCGACATGCTGTCGCCGGATCGGGGCCTGCGGTGCAAGGCTTTCGTGAGCGTCGGCCATGATGAATACTGGGACTTGCGCCAGTTCCGCAGCGTCGAGCGAATGCGCGATGCCGGGGTGAATTTGCTTTTCCTCTCGGGAAATGCCGTCTGCTGGGTAACACCGTATCGTGATGGTGCCGACGGCCGGCCTAACCGGATCATCTTCCGAGGCGGCCCGTATGGAGCTGGCAACGATTACGCGAAGCGCCGGCAAAAGGAGAATGGACCGTTCCCCGAGAATGGTCCCGACGAGGGACTGCTCATGGGAGCGCGAAACATCGAGCCAGTCAACGGCGGCGGTGACTGGGTGATCCAGAAGCCTGAGCACTGGATGTTCGAGGGCACCGGCGTGAAGCGCGGCGACCGGATTCCAGGGCTCGTCGGCTGGGAATACCACGGCGATCCACCAGGCATGAAAGGCCTGGAAGTCGTCGCGGCCGGAACGGCCTGGGTCGGCGGTCAGACCCCTCAGAACTGGACCGCGACGATTTACCCCGTTCCCAAGGGTAATTTCGTTTTCAACGCATCGACGATTTTCTGGGCCCAGGGCCTGTCGTCGCCGCCGGGGCATACCCTGCCCTGGTCTCACTGGTCGCGCCCGCACGGTCCCGACCAGCGCGTACAAAGAATCACCCAGAACCTGCTCGATCGCGCGATCGGTCGCAACCGCAACGCGGGGCCGTGACAGGAATCGCAAGACCGAGGACGATCGTCGGACGCATTCCCGGGCCAGCGAGCGGCACTCGACCGAAGACTTCACTGGCCACACGCTGCTCGTTCGCGTCAAATGGAAGCGTCGGGGGCCACCTCGTTGAGCCACGCTCGATCGATTGGTCTTGAGGGCGTCTTGGGCATGAGAAAATCACGAATGCTCGCGGCGGCGGCCGGCTTCCTCGCTGTGATCGCCTTGCTCACGGTCTTGACCGTCTGGCTGGGCGGAGCCGAAGGTCGGTTTGGCTATCTGTTGCGGGCACTCAGCCTGCCAGCCGGGCTCTTGTTGCTGCTGATGCTGGCGGTCGCGGTCCCACTCATCGTGAGGGCAGTCGCTCGCTTCATCCTCGAGAGGAAGTTGAGAGAAGAGGCCTCGCAATCGGCCAACATCCCAGACGACTTGGTGCAGGCGGCAGACGCCCAGGCCCGGCGAGCGGGCGAGTTCATCACACGGGTTGGCGATCCGTCGCGGCGCGAGGAACTGGCCCGCGAGCTGTCCGTGCTTCAGGAGGAAAGCCAGCAAGAACAATCGACGCTGCGCGTGGTCGTCTTCGGCACTGGGTCAGCGGGAAAGACCTCGCTGATCAACGCGCTGCTCGGCCGCAAGGTAGGCGAGACCGAGGCGGTGATCGGGACAACTCAGCACGGTGAGAACCACACCTACGAGCTTGGCGGCGTTGAGGGAACCGTTTACCTCACGGACACTCCTGGCCTGGCCGAAGCCGGACCGGGCGGAGAGGTGCGCGAGATCGAGGCTCGTTCGCTGGCCGTCCGCGCCGATCTGTTGCTGTTCGTGGTCGATCACGACCTGCTTCGCGGCGAGTACGAGCGGCTGATCGAGCTGGCGCGGCTGGGCAAGCGATCGATCGTCGTGCTGAACAAGAAAGACCGGTTTCCCGACCGCGACCTGGCGGCGATCACGGCGAAGCTGCGCGAGCGACTATCGGGTGTCATCGACGCCGCCGATATCGTGACCGTGGCGGCCGCGCCCCGTCCCATTCCCGTCCAGACGCGGCGGGCCGACGGAACGACCGAGACCGTGCTGGAAGTCGAGGAGCCGGACATCGGCGCACTGCGTGCCCGGATTGGTCAGGTTCTTGCGCGCGAGGGAAAGCTTTTGCGGGTGGCCAACCTGCTGGTTCGCGGCCGCGTTCTCGAACGTGAAGCGCACGACCAGCTCGAAAGAGAGCGAGAGCAGAGGGCGGAGGCGGTGGTCGAGCATTACCAGTGGGTCGCGGCCGGCACGGTCTTCGCCAATCCGATCCCCGCGCTCGATATCCTTGCCGGCGGTGCCGTGCAGCTCGATATGATCGGCGAGCTGGCCAGGGTGCACGGCGTCGAACTCTCGGTCGGCCAGGTTCGCGCGCTGGCGGCGATGATGGTGCAGGCCATCTTGAAGCTCGGTTTGATCGAAGCCGCCACGTCGCTGATCGCCGGAGTATTCAAGCGCACGCTGATTGGTTTCGCGGCCGGCGGCGCCGTCCAAGCCGTGACCATGGCCTACTTGACAAGGGTTTCGGGCCGGGCCTTCATCGATTACTTTCGCGCCGGCCAGTCGTGGGGAAGTGATGGCACCGACGCCGTGGTGCTCCGCCAGTTCGAGCTCAACAACCGCACCGAGTTCCTCCAGGACTTCGTGAAGAAGGTGTTCGACCAGGTTCTCGAAAAGATGCTGATCAAGGCTTCGCAGACCGCGAAGGGCAGCCGATGAAGCTCTTTCCGGAAGATCATGAGACGATCGTGGGCACGGCCCGCCGGTTGCGCCGGCGAGATGACTTGCCAGGACGTGCTTCGCGCCTGCTTGGACCGGATCGACCAGATGGAGCCGGCGGTGCGGGCGTGGGTCCTGGTGGACAGGAAGGGTGCGGAAGCGCAGGCGCGGATCCTTGACGAAGAGCTCGTTGCGGGCAAAAGTCGAGGTCCGCTGCACGGCATTCCGATCGGCGTCAAAGATATCATCGACGTCAAAGGTTTCCCTACCGGGTATGGACTGGCGGGCCATCGGTGGGCCAGGACGCCGTTTCCTCTTCGAACCGAGGCCGACGCCCCCATCGTGGGACACCTGCGCGAGGCCGGGGCGGTCATCCTGGGCAAGACGGTCTCGACGCCGTTCGCCTGGATCGACCCGCCGGTCACCCGCAACCCCTGGAACTTCGACCGCACACCCGGCGGCTCATCAAGCGGATCGGCCGCGGCCGTGGCCTGTGGGATGTGCCTGGGAGCGCTTGGAACGCAAACTGGAGGCTCGATCACCCGTCCGGCGGCTTTTTGCGGCGTGGCGGGCATGAAGCCAACGTTCGGGCAGGTCAGGACGCAGGGAATTTTTCCACTTGCACCCAGCCTCGATCATCCCGGGCCGATCGCGCGCTCGGTCGCCGACCTGCGCCTGCTCTACCAGGCGATTCGGGGTCAGGATCGAGCCGTCTCCGAGGAAAGCCAGCCCTCCCAGAGTCCAGCCGAAACGCCGATGAAACCCCCGCACCTGGCCCGTCTGGATGGGTTTCTTGATTACCTGGCAGACCCCGAAATGAGGCTCGCCTTGGAAAAGGCCGCGGCCTGCCTTCAGCAGTTCGGGGCCAAGGTGGTCTTGAAGAAATCTCCCTCTTCTCACGCCGAGGCGCTCTTGCGAGACCACAAGACCATCCTGGCGGCCGAGGCAGCAGCGACGCATGGCACGCCGGCTGTCGATTCAGGCAAGTCCTATTTCCGGCAAGACGTGAAGGATTTGTTCTTTCCGCCCCGACTCCAGGAGTTGCTTGAGGATGGGGCGAAGATCCAGGCAACCGCCTACATTAAGGCACTCGAGTCCAGGCAATTGCCCGTCCTGCTCAACCTTTTATTTGCCTCGTTCGACGCCCTGGTAACACCGGCCGCACCGGGCCCCGCCCCTGACCCCACGACCACCGGCAACCCAGCCTTCAACTCACCCTGGAGCCTGCTCGGCCTTCCCACGGTCTCGTTTCCGATCGGATTATCGGCGGACGGTCTGCCGCTTGCTGTCCAGTTGGTGGGAGGGGCGGGCTCCGACCTCGAATTGCTCCAAACCGCCGAGTGGTGCGAATCGGCCATCCGCGCCGCCAAGGATAGAGGACCATGAGCTTGAAAACCGAGCCCCAGACGGCTGACCTCAATCCCGACGGCAAGGCGGCAAGCGCTCCGGAGCCCGAGCCCGCGGTCGAACAGCCTGGGCATCCACAACCTGCCGACAAGGATAAGAAACCGGAACCCGAAGCCGACGCCGTCGATCGCGCCGGGACAGCCTGGAATCCAGCCTCGCGGGGCTGCACCTCACCCCCGAGGAAGAGCGGGTCATGGCCGAGGAGCTCAAGCAGCTTCGCGACCTGAGCAAGAAGCTCGATGAAAACACGATCGAGATCGCCGCCTTCGGAATGGTCAGCCGGGGCAAGTCTTCGGTTCTCAATGCCCTGCTGGGCCGCGATGTTTTTGAGGTTGGAGCCACGCACGGCACCACGGTCAACCGCTCGGCCCAGCGGTGGGAGCAGGATGACGGCCAGCGATCGGGCCTCGGGAGGGCCCGGCTGATCCTCGTTGACACGCCGGGGATCGATGAGGTCGGCGGCGAGGTTCGCGAGACCCTTGCCCGCGAGGTCGCCCGGCAGGCAGACTTGATCCTCTTCATCGTCTCCGGCGACATGCAGCGCAGGGAGGTCCTTGCTCTCTCGGAGCTGCGCACTCATCAGAAGCCGATCATCCTGGTTTTCAACCAGATCGACCGCTACCCCGAGGCCGACCGCGAGCAGATTCACGCCAAGCTTGAAGACGAGCGGGTGCGCGGCCTGATCCACCCCGAGGACATCGTACTCACCGCGGCCCGGCCTGACCCCGTCCGGATCAAGATCCAGGAGGCCGACGGGACGTCGAAGGTGGTCTGGGAGCGCCCCGTGCCGATCATCGAGCCGCTCAAGGCGAGGATTCTTGACGTCCTTGAGCGTGAAGGCAAGGCGCGTCGTCGCACTCAACACCTTGCTGCTGGCCGGAGACTTGCACGAGGAGATCGTCAGCCGCAAGGTGCGAATTCGCGACGAGGCCGCCAACCGCCTGATCTGGAACTTCTCGCTGGCCAAGGGGGCGGCCGTAGGTTTGAACCCGATTCCCGTGGCCGACCTGGCCGGCGGCGTCGCGGTTGACGTGGGCATGATCGTCTCGCTCAGCAAGATCTACGGCATCCCCTTGACTCGAACGTCGGCCATGAAGCTGATGCGCGACATGAGCTTCGCGCTCGGGGCCATGGGCCTGGTTCAGCTTGCCACGCGGCTGGCGGCCAGCGGCGTCCGTGCGGCCATGGCCGGGCTGACGATCATGACCGGCGGCCTGGCCGGCCCGCTCACCGCGCTGGGTTATGGCGCGATCGGCCTGACGCAGGCGGGCGCCGCGGCGACAACGTCGTACGTCATCGGCCACGGCGCCAAGACGTATCTCCGCCAGGGCTGCCAGTGGGGTCCCAAGGGCATCAAGACCGTGATCCATCAGCTTGTCGTTCAGGCCAAGACCGATTCCGTCATCGAACGGCTGCGTGAAGATCTCAAGAAAAGGCTGAAAGGATGAGAGACTATAGCAACGACACCGGGCGATTTTCGGGTTCTCGTTCCCACGCTCTGCGCTATGCATTACCCACAAGTACGAACTCCCGGGCCACTGTGTTCGTAAGAACACTATGTGGTCCTCACTCGAACTTCGCCACGTTGACCTCGGAGACCAACGCTTGAACAAACGCCTGGTCAAGCTGGTTGACGATCTGCTCGCCAAGCCGGAGGCCAGCGTGCCTCAGGCGTCGGGCGATTGGGCCGCCACCAAGGCCGCCTATCGCTTCTGGGACAATCCCCGCGTCGATCCCCGGGATATCCGCGCAGCGCACTGCGACATCACCCTGGAACGTCTCGAGCGCACCGCCATGAGCCCCTCCTGGTGATCCAGGACACGACCAGCTTCGACTTCACCGACCATCCCAACACCACCGAGTTGGGCTACCTCGGGCACAGCAAACGCTCGGGGCTCTGGCTGCACACGGCCTTGGCTGTCAGTGCCGCCGGAGTCCCCCTGGGCCCGCTCCACCAGCACACCTGGACCCGCGACCCCAAGACCCTGGGCAAGCGCGCCCAGAGGAACAAGAAGGAGACCGCCGAGAAGGAGACTCAACGCTGGCTCGACGCCCTGGCCAGCACCGAAGCCGTCTTGCCCCCGAGGCAAACGGTCCTCACGGTGGCCGACCGCGAGGCCGACTTCTACGACCTCTTCGCCGCGCCGCGGCGGCCCGGATCGCACCTGCTGATCCGGGCCAAGCCCCGGCGGCGGGTCCGTCACGTGGAACGGCTCCTGGGTCAGGCCGTGCGCGCCACCGCGGTGGCCGGGACCATGGCCGTGGACCTGCGTCGCGGCGACGATCGGCCGCCCCGGCGGGCGGTCTTGACGATCCGGTTCGCCACGCTGGAGATCGCCCCGCCCTCGACCCATCCTCGCCGCAAGCAGCTGCCGGATCTGCGACTCACGGCGGTCTTGGCCGAGGAGGAGGACCCGCCGGCCGGGCAAAAGCCGGTGCGGTGGTGGCTGTTGACGACCCTGCCGATCGAGGGTCTGGCCGACGCCGTGCAGGCGGTGACCTGGTACACCCTGCGGTGGTTGGTGGAGCGGTATCATTACGTCCTCAAGAGCGGCTGCCGGATCGAGCAATTGCAACTGGAGACGGCGGTGCGCCTGGAGCGGGCGTTGGCGACCTACGCGGTGGTGGCCTGGCGGTTGCTCTGGTTGACCTACGAGGTGCGCCGCGACGCTGAAGCGTCGTGCGAAGCGGTGTTGCCGCGGGCGCAGTGGGAGCTGTTGCATCGGGTGGTTCACAAGACGGACACCGTGCCGGAATCCCCGCCGAGTCTGCGGGAGGCGGTACGGCAAATCGCCCGCCTGGGAGGCTTTCTGGGCCGCAAGGGTGACGGCGAGCCGGGGGTCAAGACGATCTGGCGTGGCCTGCGGCGGCTCGACGACCTCGTGACGGGGTGGAAATTATCATATAAGAACCCGATCCGAAGAATTGTGGGTAATGCGTAGCGCCGAGCGTGGGAACGAGAGGCGCCGCGGCGGTCCGTTGCCGGTTTCTTTGCTACAGTCTCAAGGATGAGCTTGTCTTTTCTCTGACGACAACATCATGACGACCCAGATACGTGGGATTCTGATCGGCGCGGTGATTGTCGTTGTGCTGGCAGCCGGCCTCGCCTACGAGATCTCCGCCACGCGCCCGGTCCGAGAATCGACTCGCGCATTCTCACAGCTCATCGCCATCGGCAACTGGCCCGCGCTTACCGAGCCCGAACGCCTCCGGTCACTAGCGGCCGCGCGCGAACTCTGTTCCAGCCGCTATCTTGCCGTCAAGCCCCTCGAACTCGGTCCCGAAGGCGGCATCGTCGGCTTGCCCCGCACCATGCAGAACAACTTCGTGGCCTGGAGAGAAGGGCAAAGCGTGTGGATCTGCCCCCGGAAACGGCTCGGGCCGGTCTATCAATTCGTTCTGGAGGATGGCCGCTGGCGGTTCGACGGGCTGGTTGCCATGTTCGTTCCCCCCGGGGCGAGCTCGTGCGGCGTGGAGAACATGCCCGATCTGGACCTATGACCGAGGTGATTCTTGATTCCGCGAGTTGCTATCATGGAACGCTTCCCGACGAACTCGAATTGAAATCGATCGAGCACGGCACTGAACCCTGCGTAGAACCACGTCATGAACCCCATCGTCTTCGCCCTCCGCCGGCCGATCACCGTGATGATGCTGGTGCTTGCGCTTGGACTGGGGGGGCTGTTCAGCGTCTACCAGATGCAGAAAGACATCTTTCCGGCGCTCAATCATCCGCAGCTTTACGTCATCCACAACTACGGCGGGATGGATCCGAAACAGATCGAGGGCCTGATCACCAACGTCTACGAGCTGTTCTTTCAGTACATCAACGGCGTGGAGCATGTCGAGTCCCGGTCGATCCAGAGCATGGTGATGCTCAAGCTTTACTTCCAGCCGGGAATCGACATGGCCGAGGCCACGGCCCAGACCGTTGCTTACTGCAACCGAGCGCTCTCGGTCATGCCGAGTGGGTCACTGCCGCCCTATGTGGTGCGGCTCGACGCGGGCAGCTTGCCAGTCGGCTATCTGGCCTTCGAGAGCCCTACCCGATCGGTCGGTGAACTTCAGGACATGGCGCTCTTCCGGGTCCGGCCCATGTTCTCGGGCCTGGCGGGCATCTCGTCGCCTCCACCGTTCGGCGGCAACGTCCGCACCATCGTGGTCAACGTCGACCCCGACCGCCTTCGCTCCTACAATCTCTCGCCGCAGGACGTGGTCAACGCAATTGACCGCGGCAATTTCATCAGCCCCTCCGGCAACGTGACGATCAAGGACCAGATGACCGTCGTGCCCACCAATACCATGGTGGTCAGACCGCAAGACCTGCGCAACATCCCGCTCAAGCTTGGTGAGAATGTCTACATACGAGACGTTGGCACGGTCGCCGACGCGACCGATATTCCCGTCGGCTATGCGCTCGTCAACGGCCGCAGGTCGGTCTACCTGCCGGTAGTCAAACAGGCCTCCGCGTCGACGCTGACGGTGGTCAATGCGGTCAAGCAAAACCTGCCGCGATTTCAGTCGGTCATGCCCGACGACGTCAAGGTCTCTTACGAATTCGACGAGTCGCCGATCGTCTATCGCGCGATCGAGAGCGTGGGCGTGGAAGGGGCGCTCGGAGCCGGCCTGACCGGGCTGATGGTGCTGCTTTTCCTGCGCGACTTGCGCGCAGTGATCATCGTCGTCCTCAACATTCCACTGGCGCTTTTGGGGTCGATCGTCATCCTCAATTTGACGGGCAATTCGATCAACATCATGACCCTGGGCGGGCTGGCGCTGGCCATTGGAATCCTGGTTAACGAGGCGACGGTGGAGATCGAGAACATTCACACCCAGATGGAGCACACGCCGTCGATGGCCCGCGCCGTGCGCCAGGGGAACATGGAGACGGCGGTGCCACGCCTGCTGGCTCTCTTGTGCATCCTGTCGGTGTTCATCCCCTCGTTCATCATGGTGGGCACCGTGCGATCTCTGTTCGTGCCACTGTCACTGGCGGTCGGCGGGGCGATGATCACGTCGTACCTGCTTTCCAGCACTTTCGTACCTGTTCTCAGCGTCTGGCTGCTCGAGAATCGACACGGAACGCACGGCAAAGGCGGCGAGGGAGAGGCGCGGCCAGGGCTTTTCGTGCGTATGCAGAATCGATTTGAACGAGTCGTCAACTGGACGGTTACGCACCGGCGCAAGGTGGTGCTGGCGTACCTGCTGGCAACGGGTGCGATCGTGGTTCTCGTGGGCAGCCAGTTGGGCCGCGAGCTCTTCCCGAGAGTCGACACGGGCCAGCTACAGCTTCGCGTGCGGCCGCCGCAAGGGACCCAGTTCGAGCTGACCACCAGGGTGGCCCAGAAGACGCTCGATGTGATTGCCGACGAGGTCGGGCCAGACAAGGTCGACATCACGATGGGCTACGCGGGTGGCAACCCGCCACAGTTTACCATCAATATGGCTTACCTCTGGAGCCGCGGACCCGATGATAGCTTGCTTCGCGTCGGACTGCGCGAAGGGAGCGGAGTCGATATCTTCGATCTCCAGGAGCGGCTCCGCAAGGTACTGCCAGAAAAGGTGGGCCCGTGGTTTCGCCAGGAGCTCTTGAGCCTGGGCGTCGCACCCGATGTCGCCAGGGCACGAGCCGCCGACATGATTTTCGCATTCGAGCCGGGCGACCTGATCTCTCAAACGATGAGCCTCGGTGCCCCCGCGCCCATCGAGGTCGTCGTCAGCGGACGAAACATGGTCGATTCGAGTTCCTACATGGATAACCTCCGCGCGCAGTTCGACCAGATCGAGTCGCTTCGCGACATGCAAGTCCAGCAGTCGCTGCACTACCCCACAGTCCAGGTCACTCTCGACCGCGAGCGAGCGGGCCTGAGCGGCGTGACCGCACGCGATATTGGCCAATCGCTGATCGCCTCGACCTATTCCAGCCGCTATACCTCACGCAATTTCTGGCGTGACGACGTCAGCGGCAATTCGTACCAGGTGCAGGTGCAAGTCCCTCAGCCCAAGATGACCGAGGCGACCGACGTCGAGCTCGTGCCGCTGACCACCCAGTCCAACCGTCAGCAGGCGACCAACACGCCCGATCCGCCCTCCAACCCGACTCCTCCGCTCTTGATCCGCGATGTGGCGCGGGTCATGCGCGGCGAGATGCCAGGCGAGGTCGATCGTTATAACATGCGTCGCTATCTGAGTATGACGGCCAACGTCGAGGGAGAGGATCTGGGCCGTGTCATCAACCGGTTGGACCAGGCGATGTCTCGTGCCAGCCGGCCGCCACGGGGGGTCGAGGTCGACCTGCGCGGGCAGGTCCAGCCAATGAGGGAGATGTTCCGGAGCCTGGCGATCGGCCTGGCTGTGGCTGTTGTCGTGATCTTGATCATGCTGACGGCCTATTTCCAGGCTCCGCGTCTGGCCGTGACCGCCGTTGCATCGGTTCCGGCGGTCCTCTGCGGCGTCGTGCTGGCGCTCTGGATCACGAGGACAACGCTCAATATCGAGTCGTTCATGGGCGCGATCATGGCCGTCGGCGTCGCTGTCTCGAACGCGATCATGCTGGTCAGCTTCGGCGATCGGCATCGCCGCGAGGAGGGCATGCCGGCCGACCAGGCCGCCATCACCGCCGCCAAGGGGCGGCTCCGCCCGATCATCATGACCGGCTGCGCCATGATCGCCGGGATGATCCCCATGTCGCTCGCTCTTGAGGAAGGCAGCGAGCAAAACGCCCCCCTCGGCCGGGCCGTGATCGGCGGCATGGCACTGGCAACGTTCGCCACGCTGCTGGTCCTGCCGGCAGTCTTCACGCTGCTCCTGGGCCGGGCCTCCAACCAATCCCCCTCGCTCGACCCCGACGACCCGACGAGCACCCATTACGACCCCGTCCACTCGCCACATCTCACCAGCGATGGAGAGACTCAGCGCCCCGGCCAGCCCACCGAACCGCCTCGACTACAACCGGAGGTTCCACGCCATGGCGATGACAGCGATTGAGCCGACATTGCGAATCCAAGGATGGTGGGTGCTCAAATTCTCAAGCCCCTTTCTCGTCGCCCTCGCCCTCGTGCTCGCGGGCGGCTGCAAGCGAACGAATCAAGAAAGCGGGAAGACCCAAAAATCAGCAAATGAAACCGGCAAAACCGCCGGGACAACAATCGTTCATCCCGAGCGCCGCGACATCCGCATGATGGTCGTCCAGCCGGGCACAATCCAGGCATTCGAAGTTGCCGCGATTTACTCGCGAATCGCCGGCTATGTGCAAAGCTATCGCCACAACATTGGCGATCGGGTCAAGGCCGGTGAGATCTTGCTCGACATGTGGATTCCCGACCTGGTCGAGCAGCATTCCCGCCGCATTGCCGAGGTGAAACAGGCCGACGTGCAGATTCGCGTGACCCAGAGTGCCCTTCGCGCCGCGGAGGCGAAGGTCCAGACAGCGCAAGCCCGGCTGACGTCGGCGGAGGCAGGGGTGAAACGAGCCCAGGCAAGCTACACGCGCTGGGAGTCGGAGTACAAACGGCTCGAGACGCTCGTCAATCGACAGGTGCTTGACGTGCAAGTGCGCGATGAGACGTATCGCCAGTTCGAAGAGGCCGTGGCAGTCCGCGACCAGGCGATCGCCATGGTCTCCGAGATGCGCTCTGCGCTCGACCAGGCCATCGCTGACCGGGAGCACGCCAGCGTCGACGTGGAAGCCGCCCGCGCCCAGTTGCTGGTGGCCCAGGCCAACGAGCGCGAGGCCCGCGTCATCGTCGAATACGGCCAGATCAAGTCTCCCTTCAACGGCGTGATTACCCAGCGGAACGTGAGCCCCGGAGATTACCTCCAGCCCGGCGGTGGAGGCGGCGCCGGAACTCGGCCGCTATTCACAATCGAACAGATTGACCCGGTACGCGTGTTCGTGGGCGTTCCCGAATTGGCCTCGTTTTTCATTCACGAAGGCGATACCGCCCTGATCCAATTTCAGGCCATCGCAGGGCTCACTCGCGAAGGCAAGGTGGTCCGCACCGGCTTTTCCATGAACCCCACGACCAGAACGCTCCAGACCGAGATCGATTTGCCCAACCAGGATGGCCACCTCCATCCGGGCTGGTATGTCACCGTGACCATCGCCATTGAACACAAGAATTCCTGGGTTTTGCCGTCTCAGGCCATCCGCTTCGAAGGCGGGCAGAACTACCACGTTTATCTTCTGGTTGACGGCAAGCCCGTCCGCACGCCGGTCATCATCGGACTCTCCGATGACACGCACACGGAGGTCCGGAGGAAGTACGCCCCCAATCTCAACACGAATGAATGGCCCACTCTCGACGGTACCGAACAAGTCATCGTGGGCAGTCTCGACATGCTGGACCAAACCACAGCTTCCCAGAGCGGGCGATGACATGCGCGAACTGCCAGAGACCTGTCTGGAAGATCAGGTCCAGGGCAGCTACAATGGAGAATGATTCTTGATCATGGCTCGCCCCTGAGCGCAATTCAGCTCAGCGGGACGAGACCCTCTGAGGATGTCCTCGTGGCCGAGACCAGCGCAGAAGAACTTGCACCACTCTCCGTCTCCGCGGCGCCCGAGGAGAAATTTCGCGAGTTCCTCGAGATTCGGGGCGAAAAGCTGACCGGCCCCCGGCGCGTGCTCGTGCGTCACATCTTCGACACTCACAAGCACTTCGACGCCGACGAGCTGGTTCGAGATCTGCATGACGCCGGACACGCCATCAGCCGGTCGACCGTTTACCGGACGCTGCGCTTGCTGGTCGAAGCCGGCCTCTTGCGCAGAGCTCCGCCTCACCAATCGAAGCGCCTACGAACACGATTACGGCTACCCCGCGCACGACCATTTGCACTGCACCATGTGCAATCGCGTTGTGGAATTTCGCAACGATGAGATCCTGGCGCTCCGCAATGCCGTCAGCCGCGCCCACGGTTTCCGCCCCTCCGGCCACCGTTTCCTGATCACCGGCGTCTGCTCCGCATGCAGCCGCCCGCACAGTCCACGTCGCCGGCTGGACCTGATTTGACAATGAGCCGCGATTTGAGCCTCTCCTCTCTCACGGCGCCTCGAAGACATACCCCTTGTTGTCAGAGGCCGCCACGGCGAGTTGTCTGCCGTCGGGTCTCCAGGCAAGTCCGTACGTCATGACGCCCGGCGGGAACTTGTGGCTCCAGAGCGGCTTGGCGGTCGCGAGATCCCACACGAACACGTGACCGCCATAGCCGGCGGATGCCAGCCGCTTGCCGTCGGGGCTGAAAGCCACCGCGTACACGTCATCAGGATGACCGTCGATCTTGGCAAGCTCCTTGCCATCGGCCGTGTTCCAGATTCGGATCGTCTTGTCGACCGAGCCCGAGGCAAGCTTGGAGCCGTCCGGAGCGAAGGAAAGGCAGTACACCGGCGCACCGTGGCCCACGCTTTGGCGCACTTCCTTGCCGTCTGCTTGGGTCCAGTACTTGATTAACTTGTCATCGCCGCCGCTGGCGAGCAGGTCTCCCTTGGGGCTATAGGCCACCGCGTACACAACGCTGGCATGAGCGTTCCACTGGCGCAGTTGCGCGGCCTTGGCCGTGTCCCACTGGCGGAGAGTTTTGTCGGCCGCGCCCGTGGTGATCTGTTTGCCATCGGCAGACCAGGCTGCGCTGTATACCTGCGCCGTGTGACCTGCCAGGACCCTTGATTCGTCGGGCTGGCCGAGGTTCCAGAGGTTGAGGATCTTCTCATCGCCGCCGGTCAGCAGAGACGACCGATCGGGCAAGATCGCGATGGCCTGAACGGGCCGAGTCCCCACCGCGATCGATTGCCACTCGAGAGCCGCGCCATCCGAGGAAGTAAGATCGAGGATCTTGACCGTACCATCCGCCAGGCCAGCCGAGGTGAGTCTCAGGCCTCCGGCCGCCAGCGACAGGACAGGCGCCGCGAGAGGCAACGTTACCACCACGGGCTTGCCATCGCCCACGTTCCAGGCCCGAACGGTCTTGTCGTCGCCGCCGGAGACGACCCTAGTTCCGTCTTCAGTGACCGCCACCGATCGAACGCCGCCGGTGTGACCGCTCATCGTCCGCAGGACTGCTCCGGTATTGACGTCGAAGGCTTTCACGCTGCGATCGGCCGAAGCCGTGAAGATCACGGAGCCGTTGGGATGCGCGGCGATCGCCTGGACTGGCCCCTCATGCCCCGCGATCACTCGCAGGGCGGCCGGCTTCCATTTGCGAAGCGTGCCGTCGGCCCCCGCGGAGACGATCGATAGATGATCGGGCAAGATCGCCACGCCGACGACCGCCGCACGCATGCGCCGTCAGTTCCTCGAGCTCTCGGCCCGAGGCGGCGTCCCAACAACGGACGGAATGATCAGCCGAGCCGGTTGCCACGCGCTTCCCGTCGCCTGAAAGACCAACTGACTGGACAGCAGCGGTGTGCCCCGAGAACGTGGTTAATAGTTTTCCATTACTCGCGTTCCAGAGGCGAGCGGTGCGGTCGGCCGAACCGCTGACCAGCTTTGAGCCGTCAGCGCTGATCCCCACGGAGAGTACGGCGTCTCCGTGCCCCACCAGTTCACGCACGGCCTTGGCGTCCCGCACGTTCCACATCTTCACGGTCTTGTCGGCTGAGCCGGAGACGAGAAGGTTGCCGTCCTTGACGGCGAACGCCAGCGACAAGATTCCGGCGGTGTGCCCTTTCAGCTCCTTGGTGATTTTGCCGTCGCCGACTGTGATGATCCGAATCACCTTATCGTCACCGGCCGCCGCGACTTCCGCTCCATCATGTCGAAATGCAAGGGCCGTCACGCTTGCGGCCATGGGGCCGATGCGTTTGACCTCCTTGCCGCCGTCCACCGTGCAAATCCGGATGACCTTGCTCGCCAGCGCCATGGCCGCCAGGCTCCCATTCCCGCTCAGGGCAATGCTGACGATAGGTTGGTCGTTTCCCGCGATTTCTCTTGCGAGCTTGTTGTCCGACATGGTCCAGACCCGGACGACCTTATCCGTGGTCGCGGACGCCACCTTGCTTGCATCGCCGCTGGCCACCAGCGCGCTCACGGGCGCCTTGGCGTCGATGCGTACGGGCGGGCCGGCCGGAAGTTGCCAGACGCGGGCCAGTCCATCCGACCCGGCCGAGACGAGAAGCGGCTTACCCGGCACGTAGGCAAGGCCGAGCACGCTGCCAGCCGGCGCCTCGAGCTTGCCGTCGGGCGTGAAGTCCTCTTTCCACAAGCCTGATCGTGTGGGATCGATCACCGCAGGCAAGTTGCGCGGGAGCCTTGCCCCAGGCGAGGCTTACCACTTCGCGACCTGACGCTTCCAGCTCTCTGAGAATCTTGCCCGTGGCGAGATCCCAGATCTTGACCGAGGTTCCTGAAGCGGCCGCAAACTGCTTGCCGTCGGGTTTGACCGCGATCGCCATGGGGTTCGACCCTAGACCTGCCAGCTTTCGGCTCGCACCACTCGACGGAGTGCTCCAGATTCTGGCTGTCTTGTCGAGACTTCCCGAAACGACCCGGGTCCCATCTGGTGAAAACGCCACTGCCAGGACCAGCTTGGTATGCCCTTCGAGGCTCTTGAGCTGCTTCCATGAACCGGCTTTCCAGAGCCGGACCGTACTGTCGAACCCGGCCGTCGCCAGTGTTTGCCCGTCCCGGCTCCAGGCCACCGCGTAGACAGGGTCCGTATGCCCTTCAAGGGTTCCCTTGAGCCTGTCGGCAGACTCTCGCGTCTGCGCAAGTGCCAGACCGGGCAGCGTCAGCAAGACCAAGAATGCGGTCAGACAGCACACTCGTCGATGGTTCGAACGCATCATGAAAGCTTCCTCGCAGTTGCGAACGACCAGGCGTCCTCGCGGTCAACTCTCCACCTGGAAAGGTCGCCGGCACGATTGACAAGCCGCGCCGGGCTGAGAACCAATGACATCACTTTAGTTCGACAATTGCTTAACATAAATCAAATCGAGCCCCAATGCAATCAATTGCTTGTCTTGTCGCGGCGTCGAAGCTGCCACGAATCATCGCTCAGCCTCGACGTGGTCGCCGGGTTGTTTCTACAGCACGATTGTAGAGTTATCATCGATCATTGAATGATTCGCAGTGTACCCATCCATCCGCCGAGGACCCAGCGGCCATGAGACTGTCGCGTCTTGTCTCGAGCCTGCTGCCGATATCGGCCTTGGCGCTCGTCGCCGTTGCCCAGCCGCACGCTCAAGACGAAGCCGCGGCCGCACGCGATGCACTGGCGCGGTTCGCTGTCGAAGTTCGAGGCAATCCGGCCAGAGGCCGCGCAGTCTTTGTCGACCGGGAAAAGGCCAGGTGCATCCTCTGCCATCGCGTCGGAGGCGAAGGGGGAGCCATCGGCCCGGACCTCTCGGGAATCGGCGGCAAGTTCGCTCGCCTGCATCTGATCGAGTCGGTCCTGGAACCGTCTCGTCAGATTGTGGACGGCTATCGCGCCACGCTCGTGGCCACCTCGGACGGCCGATTGATCACGGGTCTGGTCAAGAACGAGACAAACGAGCGCCTCACGCTGGTCAACGGCGAGACCCATGAGCACGTCGTGCTCAAGCCGGAAATCGAGAACCGCAAATTCCTGGACGTCTCGATCATGCCCGAAGGTCTAGCAACAGGTCTCTCGCGCGAGCAGTTCGCCGATCTCATTGCTTATCTCGAGACCCTGCGCTCGGCCGGCCAACCAACCCCCGGCAGCGGGAGGATTGGCCCGGTGGCGCTGCCTCCGGGGTTCACGATGGAGAAAGTGGTGGGCGGACTGACCGCGGCCACGGCGCTTGCGGTTGCGGCCGACGGTCGCGTCTTCGTCTGCGAGCAGACCGGCAGCCTGCGAGTGATCAAACATGGCCGCCTCCTGCCCGAACCCTTCGTGACATTACGAGTCGACCACTTCTGGGAGCGCGGATTGATCGGTGTGGCTCTTGACCCGATGTTCGCCTCGAACGGGTTTCTCTACGTGACCTACGTCAGCCCCGATCGCTACCCCCACCACCGCATCAGCCGGTTCACGGCCAGTGGCGACATCGCCGCGCCGGGCAGCGAAGTTGTGCTTCTGGAGGGCGACGACCAGCGCAACCTCGGCGGTACCGTCCCCGCGGGCCATCAAGCTGGCGCCTTGCACTTCGGCAGAGATGGCAAGCTCTATGTCGCCATCGGAGAGCAGACTGCCGGCTCGCCCTCCCAGAGCCTGGGCACGTTCCAGGGCAAGCTGCTGCGTATCAACCCCGACGGCACGGTCCCCCCGGACAATCCCTTCTTCACGGCTGCGAAGGGCAAGTACCGCGCCATCTGGGCGATTGGCCTGCGCAATCCCTTCACGTTCGCCGTCCAGCCCAAGACCGGCCGCATTTTCATCAACGACGTGGGCCAGGACAAGTGGGAAGAAGTGAACGAAGGCTTCCCCGGCGCAAATTATGGCTGGCCCGAGTCCGAAGGCACGACCCGCGACCCTCGCTTCCGCCCGCCCATCCACGTCTACCCCGTCGCCTCGGTCACCGGAGCCGCCTTCTGCCCCAAAGGCCCAGGCGGCAACTTTCCCGTCAAGTATCAGGGTCAATATTTCTTCATGGATTTCGTCCAGGGCTGGATCAAGGTCCTCGACCCCGGCCACCCCAAGTCGGCCCAACCCTTCGCCATCGGCCTGAGTCGTCCCGTAGACCTCGCCTTTGCCGCTGAGGGGAGCCTCTTCATCCTTCAGCGTGACGCCTGGGTCATCGATGACAAGTTCGAGCCGCACACCGGATCGTTGCTCAGAATCCGTCATACTTCCGCACCCGATGCCGTCAGGGACCGACATGCGAGCCACTGATCGACTGCGTGCAAGGAAGACATTGAACCGGCCAGACGCCGACGCTATGATGAGACGAACCTGAGACGTCTTGACGGACCCGGTTGACCCGACCAGATTCGATTCATCCGTCTGAAAAGGGGGATTAGCTCAGCTGGGAGAGCGCTTGCATGGCATGCAAGAGGTCAGGGGTTCAAGTCCCCTATCCTCCACTTTGACTGAAGTCGTCCTTCCGATCGATCACCCGCAGCAATACTGAAGAGCGGGACATGGGTTCGCTGAAGCCTGGCTGGCGATCATCGCCATCGAGCCAGGCGGCTTCGTGCGAAGCGATTCGATAACGGCACACACCGGCGAACGGAAACAGAGCTTGGGTCACTTCCCCGGCAAGGGCGGCGCCAGGTGGGCGGCGAGGATGCGGCCGATGACCTGCTCGCCACGCTCGTTGGCGTGGACTTCGTCGCGCTTGAACCAGTTGAGGTCTTTGCCGGAGCCCCGAACGTAACACCCCCAGGCCTCTGTCATGTTGACAAGACCTGTTTTCAGCTCGCTGGCAAGCGCGATCAGTCGAGCGCGGTAGTCGTTGGCTGCGGGGTGCTCGACTTGCTTCCATTGCTTGTCGTCGCGTGGGTCCATCTGTCCAAACACTGGGGTCATCAGAAGCACGTCGCAAGGCGAATGCTCACGCACCCTTGTGATCAGCTCCTTGACTGAATCGATGTCGTCCCGGTGGCTGATGCCGCCAATGATCAAGAGGTCGGGCTTGAAGTCGGACACGTACCGCTTGACTCGCTCAGGCGTCTTGAACCACCAGCAGCCGGTGCCCCCGCGCACACAGGTTGTCTTGACGATCTTGACCTTCGGATAGTGGACCTGGAGGACGTCGTCCCACCGTGACCGGCTGGTGTCGTTGACGATGCTGTCGCCGAGCATGACGACCCGTAGGGAGCCCCCTTCGCGAGCCAGTGCAGTAGCCGTTCTCGGCAGGAACTGCCAGCGAGTCGAGGGGGGAGTGTACCGTAGCGGGGGGATCGCCGCATACGCCTTCTCGACCTGCTCCATCGTACGCTCGGGTCGGGACAGTACGTAGACCTGCTCTGCGTCCTGCTGCGACCGGGCGACGGATGTGACCGTCAGCGAGACGAAGAGGATCAGAGCCAGCGATCGCGTGATCATTGCCACGGATCCCCTCAACCGCGGGTTGCACCGGCCGGAGGAGCCGGGCCGCGGCACGAAGACGCCGCTCACGAGTCCTGGCGTTTCCTCAGGCCAACGCCGGGCCGGCCGGGGCGGATGGGGCTTCCCTCGTCGTTCCGCGCCAGGAAGCGTACGAGCTTGAACCGAGTGGTGTCACTCTGGGCCATCGCCCGGAATTCCTCATCGGTCATGGTCAGCCCCGTGGCCTTGCGAATGAACTGGAAACTGTGAGGCTTCTGCTGGACGGCAGCCGCCATGACCTCCAAAGTTTTAGACACGAATCGCTCCTTGTTGCGATATTCAGATTCACACGTCCGGCTATAAGTCGAACAAGCTCAACTGATTAGAGAAAGGCGGCTCTGGATCTTGCGGTTTTGACTCGCTCAACACCTAAAAATAGGGGTTTTCTCAAACATAGAGATACTCAGAATTTGCAAGATTTCGTCAATGAGAGGTCGATCTATCCGTTCCTTCTTTACGATGGCCACCAGCACATAAGTGCAAATCGCGATCCAAACTTGCGTCTTCACCGCGTTGGCGACGTCCCGTAGAACGACTTGATTCGCAAATGTTGCTTGATCCATCTGAAAAACAATTCGACTTGCCAACGACATCGGTAAATGTTCGCAATAGTCAATGCCGGCAAGGCGAAATTGTTGCTCAAGAACACGAACCGCTTGCCGTTTCGAGGTCGCAGTAGACCACGCGACGCAAGGCTTCGGGGTAGAGTTTCGACGTTATTGGACCGCCCAAGAAGATCGTTTGGTCGCAACGCAACCCGGTCGTCTTGTCCACGAGGCGACGAGCTGCGACGGTTGAAGTCGAGGTTGGATTTGGCTCGTGTCACGAAGAACGCCAAGCCGGTGGTCAACCGATGGAGTCGTCGAAATCGAGATAGCCTCGGTCCATCACGTAGAAGGCGCCGGGTTCGATCGGCAAACGATCGAGGACGTTGACGTCGTGGGTCTTGCCGTCGGTAATCAGCACGAAACAAGGAATATTTCCACGCAGGTCGATCAGCGTGTGAAGTTTCATAGCGCCCTTGTGTCTTCGGAATTGAGCCCAGGGGAAAAGTGTCAGACAGAGGTCGATCGTGGTACTGTCCAGCGCATAGACGGTTGCTCGAGTTCGATGCCGAAGGGTCGTCGGCGTACAGTTTCCGCGCTCGGGCGATCAACACTTGTGCGAAATCGTCGTAGATCCGCCAGTCGTGGGTTCGTTGGCATCGGCCAGCGTGCTCCGCGAGACGTTGCCGCGAAAACCGGCGTGGTAAAGCTTGGGCTCGAAGGCGTGCAGACACATTTCGATGTCCCGCAGACTCTCGCGATAAGTCAGTTGAGCGAACGCCATGCAGAGGAATTGATCGAGACACGAGAAGCCGCGTGGGCGCCGATCGCCGCCGTAGCGCCTGACGCAAGCGTCGAATTCGTGTCGTGGAAGGAAGTCCATGAGTTGCGCGAACACCAGCTTCCCCGGTCCACGCGTCATTCTCCACCGCTTGGGATGCATCCCCGAGGGTAGATTCTCACGAACCGAGCTGATATCGTGAGCGCTCATTTATTGAGATAATCTTATTTGGATATAGAAACTTGCGGCAAATTCCAGAACCGTTAGCCGGACAGTTGTGATTTAGATTATTGAAGTGCTTGAGTGTACTCGTAACTTCATTTCGGCTCGCGCGTCGTCAATTCTCTCCCAGCTTCTTCTTGAATTGGACGCTGGCGCGATCTCTGATCAGGCTGAGAAATTCCTCAACATACGTTCCGGAAAGAGTGAACCAGTACCCGTTGTTCAGGTAAACTTTCACTCCGTCGGGGATCAACTTGCCTGCTTCAGTCTCCAAATCAACGTATGATATTGCTTCAATATTGATGTAGTGAGAACCCAATCGATCCATCTTCTCTCACGACGGGCACCTCGAAGAATTCCGCCATGGCCCCTCCTTGAAACGCAGACCGGATCCCATCTGAGACTATCAGTGCGGCTCGCTCGGAACAAGGGACCGCCGGCATTCGACGATTCTCCGCCGCCGAAGACGGGCCGGTCGAGAAGTGGAACGATCGGTATCACCTGGCAATCGGTTTGCTCGCCTGGTTGTCCGCACCTCGCTGATCGTTGCGGTCGGAACACGCCGGCTTCTGAGGCTGGTCGACTGGCTACGGCACGCCGTTTGCATATAGTCTCGATGATGGCGTCACGTGATCGGCTGCCGCGTCGAACCTTCACCTTCTGACGAGACGAATCGCCGAATTTATCGGTGGGAGTGAAACCCATGCGCTTTGCACAGGCAGTCGTCTTCCTTTTCTTCCTGGGGGCGGTCGCCTTCTTCGCCATCCAGAACACGCAAGTCGTGACCGTGCAATTCATGAATTGGTCGGTTTCCGCACCGGTCGCGCTGACAATCCTCTCGGTCTACTTGCTGGGGATGCTAAGCGGTTGGACGGTGGTCGCCTTCGTCGGACGGTCGATCCGGCGGATCGGAGAGTCCGATCGTTGAACCGCCTGGGCGTCATGACATTGGCTCGTTTTGATTACTGAGGGTCTTACAGGAACGGATAAAAACCTATGATCACAAAGATGCCGTCAAAGCTGGCCGTGGGTTTGACTGCAGCGCTTCTCGTGGTCGGTGTTGCGGGTCTGCCCGCCGTGACGACCGCGAAGCAGGGTGCGGCCCAGCGCCGGTGAGGCGCGTAGACAACGCCGGGCGCAACATCCGCCGCGGCGTCGAGAGGGCGTTCGCGCGAACCCGAGCTTCAGTCCATGAGCAGGAATTGATCACTCGGGTTTACAGTCGGATCCACTGGGACAAGCTGCTGGTGGGCTCAGCACTTGAACTCGAAGTCCGGGATGATGCCGTGGTTTTCCTGCGCGGCACCGTGCCCGACACCGATGCGAAGAAGCGAGCCGTCGTCCTGGCGCGCGACACCGTGGGAGTGAACCAGGTCGTCGACGAGCTGGCCGTGGCCCCGCCGGCCAAGGTCGTCCCAGCCCCTATCCCAGCCGTGAAATCTCCGGGCACATCCTCTGCCGACAAGCCTTGAGGCTCGCCCGACCCGGCGGACCGACCAATCTCGGTTGAGCCCCATTGATGGCCGGTAGACCGGCGCAGCATACTCGCTGACGCCGGTTTTCTGCTTTTCTGAAAAACCACGAATTCCCGTGGACGCGGCTTGGCGAAGAAAGTATGATCCTCGTGCCGCTCAGCTTGGTTTCATGGTAATCGCGGACGTGGGCCAATGACACGGCCGCTCTTCGACTGACGAACTCGGCCCCGATCACGACGCGCTCGGCCCATTTCCATTGAGCATCACCGACAGGTCGAGGTAGACCCGTGGCCGAATTGAACCCGGCGATATGACTTCGAGTCGTCACGACCGGAGCGCCTCTCCCTCCGCGCCAACCGCGCACCCCGACTCGCACAGGATCCTATTTCAGCAGCCCCCTACAAGTACACTCATTGCAGGCCAGATCGCAGGCGACGACGCACCACACTGAAGTGGAGATGAAGGGATGGTCGATCACGGGTTCGTCGACCGGATCAGAATCCGGGTTTTCCTCACCGAGCTGCCGGGGATGACGCGCGACCGCGAGCGCCGGCTGATCCATCGCTGCCGGCGACTGGTGGAGAGCGCACTGGCCGCGGGCGTGCCGCTGGCTGTCACCTGGAACACGGTTGCCCAGCTCATCGACCGAATCAACTCACGCCTGCGGACCGAACATGAGCGTGAGACATTCGTCGCGATCATGCAGCGCCTGAGAGCGGAACTGTTTCAGGAACAGGGCTGCATATCTCGGTGAACCGAAGCGTCACGTCGCCATCACGCATCAAGGAAACCAAACCTCGGCCGATGTCGGCGGGATCAGCGGGGGGGTGTGGTCGGCCGACGACCCAACCGAGCGTCGGGTCACTTGCGCCGACCATCCAGCAGACGGCTGGGTCCGTGGTGCGCTCCGCGCTCCCAGCAGGCGGCGGGGCGTTTCCCCTACTCTCCGGTCTTGGGTCCAGGCGCCGAACTTCTGTTGTCATCACGCATCAAGGAAACGAAACCACCCGGCCCATCTCGTGACGATGGGCCGGGTGGCATGAGTTTCAACGGATCCGAAGATCCGGTGATCGATCGGGGCGATCAGGCGATGGCCTTCTTGCCGGAAAGCAAGCCCAGGGCCAGCGAGGTGATCACGTCCGCATTGCCGTTCTGGCTGGATCCGTTGCCGTTGCCGTTCTGGCTGAGCGCCAGGTCGACCATGCTCGGCGACGTGCTTTCGTTGCTCTGCGCCGGGGCCTGGCTGTAAACCACGGTCACCGGACTGGCCTGGGTCACGCCGCTGATTGCAACCGTCGCAGCGGTCGTGGTGCCAGTGCTCGAGCCCTTCTTGGTGCTCGTGCCAGACGCCGGCTGCGTCAGGTCCAGCGTACCGATGGGAGCGCCCGCGGCACCGTCAGTAGCAAGCTGGATGGGATGGGGCGGGACCACCTGCGCATGGGGGACGATCAGCACACCGTCGGCGTCCAGGGAGTTGCCGCTGGCATTGTTGCCCAGGACAACGGTCAGCGTGCCGCTGGAAATCGAGTAGGTTCCCAGCGCCACCCAGCCCACGCCGCCGTAGGAGCCCTCGGCGCGACCTCCCTGTGCCTCGGTCACCAGAATCGACTCGTTGATGTACTGCGTGCCCAGGTTGGTGCCGCCATCGGCCACGCTGAACGGTGCGGCCTTGGAATAGTTGCTCTTACTGGCGAAGGTCACGTACACGTCGTACGAGCCCGAGGCCACACCCGTGAAGCTCCAGGTCGCCGTGGCAGTGTTGCCCGAGCCGTGCGTCGTCCTGGCCACACGGTTGGTGCCGTTGAGGCCACCCGTCGCGGTGCTCCAGCTTCCCGTCTCCGAGTAGCCGGTCTGGCCGTTGTCGATCACCTGAACCGGACTGAGAGCCGGCGAGGCATGGTCGCCGAATCTCAGACTTGTCAGGTTGTGGCCGCTCTGGGTGGTGAAGCTATACACCGTCGGGTACAGGGGCTGGGTCTGCACCCAGTTGGGCTGAACGACCTCGGCCACCTGGAGTGTGCCTGGCCCGACCCCCGAGAAGCTGTAATTACCGTTGGCATCGCTGGTGGTGGTAGCGATCACGGTTCCGCCGGAGTCAAGCAGGTTGATGGTCCAGCCCGAGAGGAACGGCTCCTGGCCCGTTTTCTGGCCGTTACCATCGACATCGTTGTACACGTTGCCCGACGACGCTCATCGTCTTGAAGTCGCCGAAGATGCCACCGACGACGTTCACGCCGCTGGTGGTCGTGAACGAGTAGTAGCCGGGGTTAACCGGCTGGGTCTGAACCCAGCCGCCCTGGACGGTCTCGACCAGGGTGTAGGAGCCGGGTCCGATACCGGTGATCGTGTAGTTCCCGCTGCCGTCCGAGACGGCGTGAGCCACGGGGTCGCCGGCGACGGAGTAAACAGTCACGGTCCAGCCCTGCAGGCCGGGCTCTCCCGTATCCCGGTTACCGTTGCCGTTGAGGTCGTTGTAGACGTTGCCCGAGACGCTCACGAGCTGGAAGTTGCCGAAATCAAGGCCCGTGTGGTCGCCACTCGAACCGGGCAGCGTGTACGTTCCCGGCGGGTTCGTGGGCCGGGTAATGACCCAGCCAGACAGGGTGACCTCCTGGATGGTGTACTGCTGGACCGGCAAGTTGCTGAACGAGTAGTCGCCCATCGCGTCGCTGGTGGTGGTGGCCACCACGTTGTTACGCGAGTCGAGCACGTTGATCGTCCAACCGGCCAGGCCCGGATCGGTGCCGCCGTTGTTGCTCCCGTCACCGTTGAGGTCATTGTAGACCTGACCGCTAAGGTTCTCAGCGTTGATGAAGTTGCCGAAGTTGAGGCCGGTCTCGTTCATGCCGCTCTGGGTCGTGAACTGGTAGTAGTTCGGGTTGACCGGCTGGGTCTGGGTCCAGCCGCTCTGCAGCACCTCCTCGACGATGAACGTGCCGGGGAACAGGTTGTCAAACTCGTAGTTGCCGTTGGCGTCGCTGGTGGTCGTGGCCACCATATTGCCCGAGGCATCGAGCAGGTTAACCGTCCAGCCTTGCAGACCCGGATCGCCCGGATCGAGGTTGCCATTGCCGTTGAGGTCGTTGTAGACCTCGCCGGTGACGTTCACGAGCTGGAAGTTCCCGAAGTCGAGGTCGCTCAAGTCGTTGCTGCTGATCGCCTGGACGGAGTACGTGCCCGGTGGATTGACCGGTTCGGTCTGGTACCATCCAGCCTGGTTGATCTCTTCAATCGTGTACGTCCCCGCGACCGAGGTTCGCGAAGCTGTAGGTGCCGTCGACGGCGCTCGTGGTCGTGGCAACCAGGTTGCCCGCGGGATCGAGCAGGTTCACCGTCCAGCCTTGGAGGCCCGGGTCGCCCGGATCGAGGTTGCCGTTGCCGTTGAGGTCGTTGTAGACCGTGCCGGCGAAGGTGACGAGCTGGAAGTTGCCGAAGTTCAGGCCGGACTGATCGCCGCCGCTGGAGGCCGTGAACGTGTAGGTTCCCGGAGGGGTGGGGAAGGTCTGGATCCAGCCTGGCATGCAGCTCTTCCTGCACCGTGTAGGCGCCGGGGCCGATATCCGTGAAGCTGTAGTTGCCGCTGTCGTCGGTCACGGTCGTGGCGACGATGGCGCCGGAGGCGTCGAGCAGGTCGATGGTCCAGCCGGGAAGACCGGGGTCGCCTGCATCCTGGACGCCATTGCCATCAAGGTCATTGAACTTCTCACCGCTGATGGTGATGTTCTGGAAGTCGCCGAAGTCGTTGCCCGAGGCCGTGGCGCCGGCGGTGACGGTGACAGTCCAGAAATAATCCGGCACTGGAGCCGTCTGCGTCCAGCCCGCTTGAAGCACTTCGTAGACCGTATAGGTCCCCGCTGGCAGACCGGCGATGTCATAGTTGCCATTGCCATTCGTGAGTTGCGAGGCAACGAAGTTGTCGCTCGAGTCGTAGACGTCGACTTCCCAGCCGTTGAGGCCCGGATCGGAGCCGCCGCCGTTGGAACCATCTCCATTGAGGTCGTTGTAGACCTGCCCGGCGATGGCGCCAGACTGGAACGACGCGGTGTCCACGGACAGGAAGTACTCTCCACTGGTGCCCGGGCTGTTGAACACGTGGATGAAGTACCGGCCGGTGACCGGGGCGTTGAAGAAGATCGCCTGGTTGTGGCCGTCGCCGACGTCGCTGCCGATCGCGACCAGATTGCCGAACGTATCGTAGAGCTCGAGATTCACGCTAACCTGGTTGATGAACTGGCCACCCTGGTCAGACGGAGTGTACGACTGCGTGAACAGGCTATAGCTGCTGCCAGCCTGGACGTCGATCGAGTACCAGTCATTATCCTGGGCCGGCGGGATCGAGAACGACGTGAGGTGCGTCTTCCAGATGTCGCTGGAGCCATCGCTGCCGATGTACTCGTTGGCCGACCAGAACGTTGTTCCATCGGACTCGTCGATCACCGTGCTGCTGTAATCACCGATCCGGAAATTCTGATCGAAGAACCCGCCGCCGGGCGCCGATGCCAGGGCAGTGAATTGCGCCGACGTATTGAGAGTTCCCACGGACATCGAGAGGAACTCGGTGGGCGAGGCCTCCATCCACGAGAAGCCGAGGTTGCCGTTGATGTCCTCAGCCACTGATGGCATCTGGACGGAGACGCCAGGGCCAGGATCGATGATCCCCTGCTGGAGGAGCACCGGGGTCCCGCCCGAGACGTCGACCTGATAGTAGAAGCCCTTGGGATTGAAGAAGCCGTCACCGGCGGAGCCCGAGGCCATGGCTGTGACCAGGTGGCCGTTACGGTACTGAACCTGTGTGGTTGTCGTGTTGGGGGAAATCGTCCACGTCCCGCCCGGCTGATCGGCCTCTACCGGCGGCGAGAAGGCCGTCACGGGCAACATAGTGGTATGGATGCTCGGTGTGGCGCTGAAGTAATCCGTCAGCTTCGTCACCTGCAACGTGTTGCCGCCGGAGTCCTCGACGGAAACGAACCATTCCGTCCCGCCCGTCGTGTCGCCGTGCATCTGGGCCGGCGGAATCGCCCGGAACTGGGAGAAATCGGGGTGGATGATGTTGGAGGTCAGAATTCCGGCGATGGCGTCGGCCTTGTTGATCGCGGCGATCGTCGCGGCCCCTCCGCCGGAGCCAAAGTCGTTGTAACTGATGAAGATGGCGTCCTTGTTGTAGCCCATCTTCATGTAGTCGGGGCTACCGCCGACGTTGGTCAGGTCGAAGGTCGGTCCCCAGCCGTCCAGAGGGTTGGCGTCGTTCGAGACCTTCAGGAACACGCCGCTGTCGCCGCTGTCGAAGGCAGAAACGTACCAGTGGCCAGACGATGCTCGTCGTACACCACGTAGGGATCGCCGCCGGAGCTCGCTCCGAAGAAGGATGCGAGTGGCTGGTCGTCGAACGATCGCGCCGGTCGCCTTGTCGAACGTGCGGATCTGGACATTGACCGTTTCCATGACGTACTGGGGGCCGACCGCCGCGTTGGTGTCCGGTGGCAAGCAGCCGCAGTTCGAGCCGTTGAAGTCGATGCCGTCGAAGCTCTGCCCGACCGCGATCGTGCCGCCCGACTTGAGCGCACCCAGCGACTCCGTTGGTGCCGTCCAGGTTCTGGGCCTGGTCGATGGTGTTGTTCGGCTCGATGTCGAAATTGGCGCTGCGAGTGACCGTCAGGCTGTACTGCACGCCCGGATCGCCAGTGACCTCGACGTAGTATGTGCCAGTGGCCGGGGCGACAAAGTTCTCGATGTCCTGGGTGACGTTGGTCGCACCGCCCACGCCGGTCGCCAGCACGTTGCCGCCGCCGTCCACCAGCGTGATCTGGAGGCTCTTGCCGTTGAGGCTCTTGGCGACGATGGTCGCCGACTGGCCGGCCGTCAGGTCGAACTTGTAGAAGTCCTGCGTGTCCTGCGGCGGAGAGTTGGGGTTATCGACGCCCCAGACGGTTGACCCCAAGGCACCCGGTGCAAAGGTTGCGAGCAGTTGGTTGCCGTTCTGGTCGAACTTGAAGAGATCCCAGTCGTTGAAGTTAGATGTCCAGATGTTGGCCGACGACGAGGCGGATCGCTCTGGGCCTGGTTCGAGCCGTAGTAGCCGATTTGTTGCAGGAGGTTGCCGCTGAGTCGTCGAACCGGAGGGCCGCATCGACAGTAGTCGCCGCCCAGACCCCGCCGGTGGCGGCGATCTTGGTGCATGTCGGGACTGTCGGTGAAGGCGAAAGCGAGGTTGACCCGCTCGATGTGTCCAGCAGGTAGACGCCGTTGCCGCTGGAATCGAAGCCCGAGAAGTAAACGTTGCCGTCGGCCCGAACCGATGGCGCTTTCCGGCAGCGTGGTGCCCGTCGAGTAAGCTGGCGATCTCGTTGCCGCTGCCATCGAGGTGGACGATGTTGCTGGCTGTTGGGCTGCGGCGACCCAGAAGGTGCCGTCGGAAGCGATCGCGAAGCCATACGGGTAGTAGAAGAAGTTATTGGCAGGATCGTCCGGCAGCGTGATCGTGGCCACCTGCTGGCCGGTGAGCGGGTCGAATTCGAGCAGCTCGCCGGAGCACGCTGCTGTCGTTGAAGCTTGTCGTCACTGCCGCGTACAGCATGTTGTTGAAGGGGCTGAGCTCCACGCCCGAGAGCGATAGGTAGCGGGTCGTCGAACGGCGATGACCTTCTGATCACATGCCCGGCGGCGTCGACCCGCAGAATCTCGAGACGTCACGCCGATCGTAGAAGCCATAGTACCGGGCCGAGACGAAGGCGTCGCCCGTGTGAGCACGTCCGGCGGGCAGGCTGCCCACCACGGCCAGCCGGTCGGCGTTGCCGGGACCCAGGATGTACGAGCTGCTGGAGATGTCCGTGGCCGTGCCGATCGTGATGTTGGACGTGCCCTGCTTGACGTAGCTGTTGAGGTAGGCCTGGATGGCGTAAACGCCCAGGGCCCCGCCTGCGTCGCTGATCTGGATCGTGTAGGTCCCGGTGGTGGCGATCGGGACGGTCTCGAGGACCACGTTCTCTCCCGCGGCGCCGCGCCGTGGCCGTGGCGATCACGGTTGCCGCCGGGGTCGAGGACCGCGATGATCAGTTGCTGCGATGGGTCGCTCGGCGTGCCGATCAGGGTCAGTGTCCCGCCCGCGTTCAGCGGGAGCGTGAGGCAGTTGACGTCGGTCGGCGTCACCAGAACGTGGTTGTCCGAGCCGGTGTAGATCAGGTCGCCCAGCGGCGGGACCGGCGTGAACGGGGTCGGGAAGGCGCGCTGTGCCGCAGCGGCGACGGCGAAGTTGTAGCTGTAATCGCTGATCCAGCGGATTGCCGACCAGGTCCTGGAACCCGCTGGCGAAAAAGGTCAGCGTGTAGACGTCTTCGGGCAGGCTTGGTGAAGTTGATCGTGAGCTGGGTTCCCGTCCGGATCCCAGCTAAACGACGCGGCCGCGATGTGCTGGTTGCGGTACTGGCCGAAGAGGTCGAAGCTCGATGCCGTGGTGAACGACGTGTCCATCGGCTCGCTGAAGGTGACGACCTCGGTCAAGTCGTACGGGGCGGGCGAGATAGACATCGCCGTTGTTGCACCGACGAGTCGATGATGCTGGGCGCCACGTCGTCGGTCGTGAACGTCGAGGTGAAGTCGGGACGAGCGTGCCGCCGCTGACGTCCATGACTCTGCTGGCCGCTCGCGTCGGCCGAGATGACCGCCGTGTTGAGCACGCGGTTGCCGTCGTGGAATCGACGCCGGGTCGATCGTCCAGTCCACCGTGTGGGCGTCGACCAGGGTGACCGCGATCGCCGGAATGCCGTTGATGGTCAGCTCGCCCGGGGTCAGCGAGGTCGCAAGGACCGGGTGGCTGAAGGTGGCGATGTAATCCGTCGGCGGCTGGATCAGGGCACCGTCGGCGGGATGGTGCTGGTCACGACAAACGGCGACAGGGCGCCGGTGGCGCCGGTGACCAGCAGGCCGTACTCGCCCTGGGTGGGCTTCTCGGTATTTGGCGACGGAGTGACCTCGATGGTCCACTTGCCGGCGTCGCCATCGGGCACCGTGAAGTCGATCACCGAGTTGCGGCCGTCGGAGGCGTTGCCGGCGGCGACGGCGACCAGGTTGCCGTTGGGGTCGTAGAGCAAGCAGCTCGGGATAGAAGTTGTTGACGAACTCGATGCGGTCCGCCGGCCGGCGTGGAGGTGGCGAAGTGGAGATTGTCGCCGGCGTTGGCGTTGACCGAGTAGTAGTCGGTGCCGACGCCGGGAGAACAGGCTGAACGATGCGATCTTGGTCCGCCAGATGTTGGTCGCCGCGTCGGCGCCGGAGTATTCGTTGGCTCCCCAGAACAGGCCTGTGCCGGGATCGTAGACCGCGGTGCCGTAGTCGCCGTTGCGGAAGCTGGCGGCCTCCACCGCCGCCCCGACGCCGAACGCCGCGCCCGGACTCGTCGATCCCAGCGGCGTGCCAGCGACGTGCCCCGCGACGTAGGCCGAGACGAACTCGGTCGAGGACGACTGCATGTAACTGATGCCGATATTCCCGGCAGCGTCCTGGGCCGCCGACGGGAAGAAGGTCGCGACGCCCGGGCCCGGATCGATCACGCCTTCCTGCACCAGCACCGGCGAGCCGCTGGAGACGTCCACCTGGTACCAGTGGGCCTTTGCCGTCTGTGAATCCGTCGGCCGGGGTGCTGGCGGGGAAGGCCGTCACCAGGCTGCCGTTCAGGTAATCGACCGAGGTCGTTGTCACGTCGTTGGTGGCCACCGAGCCGGGCGCACCCGGCTGGTCCGCCGCACCGCTGTTGGGGCCGTAGGTATTCACGCTCACCGCGTAGTCGGTGTAGATCGGGCTGTTCGAGAGGATGTTCTCCATCTTGGTGACCCGGATCGTGTTCGGCGTGGTACCGTCGTACGTCGGATCTCCGGTGGAAGCCATGAACCACATCGGGTCGCCCGGGGCCGCGTCGTGCATCTGGGCCGGAGTGAGTGCCCGGAAGTTGAACGCCGGAGTGGACTGGTAGAACACCAGAGTGCCAGCCAGGGCCTGAGCCTTGTCGACCGCGGTGACCACAGAGTGGCCGTCGCCGAAGTCATTGCCCTCGATGACGATGGCGTCGGCGTTGTAGCCGAACTTCGCGAAGTCGGCCAGATCGCCCGCCGCCGCAAGAGGAACGTCATACGACGGGCATGAACCCATCGAGCGGATTGGCGTCGTTGGAGATGGCCAGGAATTCCTTGCTGTTGTCGGCGCCGTCGATGGCCGTGACGTACCAGCGGCCCGCGCCGGCGTCGTACTCGACATAGGGGTCGCCCCCGGTATCGGCGCCGAACAGCGTACTCAAGGGCTCGTCGAGCAACACGTTGCCCGCGGTGTCCCAGACCCGGAACTGGACGTTGACGGTCTCGGCCACGAAGCCGTTGCCCACCGCCGCGTTGGTGTCCGGCGGCAGGCAGCCGCAATTCGAGCCGTTGAAGTCGATGCCCTCGATCGTCGTGCCGACCGTCGCGCCGGTGGGGTTCAGCAGGTATCCCAGCGCCCCGCCCTGCTTGTTATTGCCCGACTGCTCGGTCGCGGTGATGTCCTGAGCGGTGGCCAGCGTCGTGGTGGTTCTCGGTGTCGAAGTCGGCCCCGCGGGTCACGACCAGGTTGAACTTGAGCCCGGCGTCGCCGGTGACCTGGACGTAGTAAGTTCCGTCGTCGGAGGCGACGAAGTTGTTCAAACCCTGGGTGTAATTGGTCGCACCTGGGTAGCTAATGCCCAGCAAGTTTCCGTTGTCGTCGTAAAGTGAGAACGACCCGTTCTTGCCATTGAGGCTCTCGAGCGACGATCGTGGCACTCTCACCCTGGTTGAGCGAGAACGAGTACACTGGATTGTTGGCCGTCGAGCCTGCCGCGGTGTAATCATCGGCACCAAGGGCACTCACTCCATAGTTCAACTGGATCGAACGCTCGTAGACGCCGCTACGCGACATGACGTCGATGGCTGTAGTGCCACCGTTGGGCCGGCCGAGGTAGATTTCGCCAGCCAGCGCCACCACGCCATAGTACTGGCCAGAGGCATTGAACGTCTGGGTGACAAGGCCTGTGTTCGGGTCGATTATGAGGACCTGTGGCCCGAAATTGTTGAGCCCCACCAACGCGTCCGGGCCTTTAATGCCGGACACGCCGCCGACGAGGCTCACCCCATTCAGGGCGTTGACATTGAGGACATTGACGACGCTGCCGACCGATGGGTCAAAAACAAGAACCTGTCCGGCGCCGTAATCTTCGATGTAGATCTTGCCATTCAGACGCGCCCAGCCCGTCGTAGTTCCCGGAGCCGGAGACGAAAAAGTTGTTCTCTACTGCACCCGTAGAAGGATTGACTCCCACAAATGCTGAGACCCGAATCCGTTAATGTACCAGAGGTTCGTGCCGTCGAAGGCAAGGCCGTCAGGACCGCCGCTTGTAAATTCGGGGGCCGGGAACCGGTTGATCTCCAGACCGGTGTTGGGATCGAGCGCGACGATGTCTCCCGACCCATCGATCGGAGTCGCGAAAATCTCCCCGGCGGCTGTGCCGCTGGAGACTGAGCCGAGGACAGCGGTGCGGTCATTCTGGCCGATGAACTTGTTGGCATAAGGGTCGATCGGCTGGGCCGTGGCGATCGAGCCGTTGGGCGATCCTCCGTAAGAGGCGGGGTCGAGCAAGGCGTTGAGCACCGCCTGCACGTTGTATTCGGCCGGTCCGCCGGTGACGACGATCGTGTACGCGCCACCCTTGGTGCTCTGCACGCCGGGCAGAACGGCCGGCGCTCCGGGCGAGGGTGAGGTCGCGGTGCCGATGACCTTGCCGCTAGGCGAGATCAACTGGACTCTGGCCGTCATGCTCTGGGTGACCGGCGTCACCACGACCGCGATGGTCTGGGCCGGGTCGATCGCCAGCGTGTAGCTGTTGCTGTCGGTCGATGACACGAGCACGTTGTCGGCCGTGCCCTGGTAGACCAGGCTGCCCAACGGCAGGATCGGTGTCAGGCCGGTCAGGCTGCTGCTGGACGAGGTGACCGTGAAGTTAATGGAGAGGCCGCTGACGAGCGTATTCCCGGCCACGTCCTGGAAGCCGCTGGCGAACAGGTTGAACTGATAGGCGTCCGACGGCAGGTTGTCGTAATTGATCGTGAGCTGAGTGCCGGTGGAATCCCAGCTAAACGAGGCGGCCGCGTAGTGGACGTTACGGATGGAGCCGTAAAGGTCGAAGGCCGAGCTCGTGGTGAAGGCCGTGTTCATCGGCTCGCTGAAGGTCACCACCTCGGTGACGTCTTGCGGCGCGGGGGTGAAGTTCTCGCCTTCAAACAGTGAGCTTGAGACGATGTACGGCGGCACGGTATCGGTCGTGAACGAGAAATCATAGGGGGTCAGGGTGACGCCGTGGATATCCACGAGTCCAGCGATCGTGACGTTATGCACGCCATCGAAGAGTGCCGGCAACGAGAACGAGAAATCGTGGTCGTCGAGCACGGTCACGCCGGTCGCGCTCTGACCGTCGATTGTTAAATCGCTGGGACTCACGGACGACAGGAGCGTACTGTCGCTGACCGACACCGTCATGGTGGTCGGCTGGAAGTTGAGGTCCGAGCCCGCGGCCGGACTGGTCGAGGTCACCGTGAACGGGTACTGACCGCCCGTGGCCCCTTGGATGGCGATCGTGTATTCGCCCATGTTGGTCTTGCTGGAGCCCAGGATCTGCACGCGATAACTGCCCGAGCTCAGTGACGTCCAGTCGATGACGTCGTTGCGGCCGTCGGCAGCGTTGCCCGTGGCCGACGCGACCAGGTTGCCAGCCTCGTCATAGAGGTTGATCGTCGGCACCAGGTCGTTGATGAACTGCAAGCCGTTGGCGCTCGACCCGCCAGGCGTGGTCGTGGTGAGCACCAGGTTGTCGCCCGCGTTCACGTTGAACTGATACCAGTCGGTGCTGACTTCGCCAATGCCGTCACCGCCCAGACCGGAGACGTAGCCCTGGGTAGCGACCGGCAGGCGCTGCAGGAACGTAAGCGAGTCTGGGATCGTAGTAGTCGAGGAAGCTGCCGCCCGGCCCAAAGAAGACCGAGTCTGATACGATTAACTGCCCGTTGGCGTAGGCGAGATCTTGCTCATAGCCCGCATCGCTGAGCGGGGCGTTGTTGATCACGCTGCCTGTTGCAGGGTCGATCTCCCAGAGCGTGCCCGGAAGTCCTTGAGTCACACCCCACAGAACGTCTCGATCCGGATCGCCAGTGAGCCCGGTCAGGCCACCCACCGAGAAAATGGTGCTTTCGTAGCTCAGAAGAGCTGGCGTCGAAGATATCAATCGAGCCCGAGAAAATGTCCGTCGCGTAGATCTTGCCGTCGAGATAGGCGATGCCCGAATAATTGACGCCATCGGCCGGAAATGTCTGGAGGAGCACGGCACCGGTGCTGGGATCGAGCTTGTCCAGCTCACCGGTGCCGGAGAAGGCACCACTGCTGTAATAGAGAGTGGTCCCGTCATAGGCCAGGTTCAGGCCGAAGGGATTGTTCAGTGGGCTGCCGGGAGCGTTGATCGAGGGCGGGATGAATGTGGCCGTGGCGGCATCGGTCGGCCAGATCGGATTGGCGGCCCCGTAGAGCTGGTCGTCAAGTGTAAACAGGGAGCCGCCGCCCTTGGTGATCGCACCGAGAACGACGCTGGCCCCGTCCAGCCGCTGGGCGCTGGCAAACGAGTCGCCATGGACCGAGAAATCGGAGCCGCGGGTAACCACCAGGTCGTACTGGAGTCCGCCTGATCCAGAGACCTTGGCGTAGTAGGTTCCGTCGGCAGGGGCGACGAACTCGGAGATTATGCCGTCGACCCCCTTGCCCGAGCCGGAGAAGGCCAGCAGGTTGCCCGAGGCATCATATAGGCTGAGCTTGGCCGCACTGCCGTTCCCCTTGACGGCGATCGTCGTCGGCTGGCCGGCGGTGAGGGGAACCGCGTAGTAGTCGTCGGGAATGATGGGCGCGGTGATCAATGTGCTGACGAACGAATTCACGTACGCGTTGGGCCCGGAGTTGAAGTCCAGAACTATCGGGTCGGCACCGCCGCCCGCGGCGTTATCGTTCTTGATGCCGACGGTGGCCGAGCCGCCGTTATCGTGGGGCGGAAATCCCGCATCCAGGTTGGCGTAGTTGAACTGGATGCTGTTGTCGGACGAGTCGAGGATCGCTTCGTAAGTGATCGGGGTGGCGAACGGATTGTCGTAGAAAGAGACGTTGCTCCATTCGATGATGAGCTTCGATCCCTCGACCTGATAGTACACCGCTTGCGGTTGGCCGGTGCTGAAGTTGTAGACGAGCTGGTCATCCCAGAACGGGGAGATTGCCGGAGTGGAGGGGTCCGACGACAGGTCCGAGTTGGAGTAGTCCGCATCGCCCTGCTTGAAGGTGATCAGCCCGTTGCTGCTGAAGGAGAGGCTGGTGTAGCTCTGGCCGTAGAAACTGAAGTTGAAACTACCGAGGTTCGACGAGTCTACGGTGAAGTACCCGTCGTCGAAGCCCTGCATCGTCGGCGTGCCAGTGCCGGAGATGTCGATGAAGCTGGGGCTGACCGTGGCCACCGAATATCCGAAGTTGTTGAGGCCCCCGGATACTCGCTGAAGCTGACCGACGACCCCGGCGCGGTCGGCGGCCGGAGTCGTGCCCAGGCCGGCGAAGGCGCCGGACAGGTCGTACGCGGTGCCGATCGAGTTGATCGGATCGGAGGCCGATTTGTAGACCGCGTTCAAGATGGCCTGGAGCGTGTAGTTGCCTGTGCTGCCAGCGTCGCCGCCGACGACCAGAGAATAGGTTCCGGCGGTCGTGACGGGGGCGGTCTCGAGAACTACTTGAGCCCCCGCACTGGCGGCAGTGGCCGATGCGACCGTGTTCCCCATCGGGTCGAGCAGGGTGATCACGCCGATCAGGCTGGGATCGGTGGACAGAACCAGGGACAGGTTCTGCCCCGCGGCCAGCGGAAGCGTATAAGTGTCGGTATCACCCACGTAGCTGATCCCTCCGGAAACCGACGGATCATAGATCAGGCTGCCGGCCGGTGGTTTGCCCTGGAGCGGGGTGGGATAGGAGGCGGTCGAGACATCGACGATGTAGGTGCCGCTGAAGGCGAGGTTGCCAACGCCGAACGTATCGAGGATCGCGCCGGCCGGAAGAGTAAGGGTCAGAAGCCCGTCCTGAGTGACTCCGGAGAGAGTCAGGTCGACTGCTTGCGAGGTGAGTGGAACCGCGCTGACAACACTTCCCTGGCTGACCTGGAAGTCGCTGGTGGAGACGGTGGAGGGGTCGAAGTCCTTGTTGAACTGGACGACGATGTCCGTCACGGGCGCGGTGAGGATCGACCCCACGGCCGGGCTGGTGGCCGTGACCTGGAGCTGGGCCACGACGTAGAAGAAGCTCGCCGAGAAAGCCGCATTGCCAGCCTGATCATTCAGGCCGGTCACGGCGCCAGCCGGCAGGCTCATTGACTCCGAACCCTGATTCACGACAGGCGAGGTATTGTACGTATAGGTGATCGTGAGATCGTCGGCGCTGATCGAGGCCGAATCGGCCGGGGTGCCGTTGACGGTGAAGTCGCTTGCGGTGATCGAGGCCGGGTCGATCGGCTCGGAGAACGTCAGCGAAAACGTGGTCGGCGCCGTGCCTGTAACAATCGAGCCGGCGGCAGGAACGCTGGAGATGACAGAGGGCGCGAGCGTGAAATGCGAGATCCAGGTGGCCCAGTTGGCCGGGTCGCCAGACAGCAGCGACGTTGCGTATTCCGCGCCGCTCCAGAGCGAACCGTCGACCGGATCGATGGCGATGCCGCTGTAATCGCCCCAGCGGAAGGCGAAGTCACGTGTAGGTCGCGTCTCCTGCTTTCGCCAGCGCGGGCGTCTCCATGGTGCCCGTGGGGTCGCCCGTGGTCCGGCCCGTGTCATACACCGAGGCATACTCGGTGGGCGACGACTGGTTGTAAGTCAGCGCGATCACATCGCCCGGGGCAATCCCGATGGCCGGGAAGTAGGTGCTGGTGCCTTGCGCCGGAGAGATTGTGCCATCCTGGACCAGTGACGGCGTGCCGCTGGTGCTGAATTCGTACCACCGGGCGTGAACATCGAAGTCGGTTGGCAGGCCGATGTTATGGTCGGCCACGAGCAGGCCGTCGCGCCATTGGGCATTGAGCAATTCGGTGTCGTTCGTCGCGATGGAACCGCCGGGCTGGTTCGCCGATGGCGGGGAGGTGTAAGGGTCGACGTTGACCACCGTATCGGTGAAGGTGGGCGAGTTGCTCAGCAGGTCGGTTGCCGACGACACGAGCATCTGGGAGCCGTTGTCGAAGCCGTTTTCCTCGACGAAGTACATCGGCATGCCGGGCGTGGCGCCGTGCATGACGGCGGGGACGAACGTGAAGTCGGCGAATCCGGAGCCGCGGTCGAAGGAGAAATAGTCGGTGCCCAAGGTCAGCGACGGCGGCGTGGACGTTGAAGAGCGAGCTCGGCGGCGAAAGAGTCAGGATCTGGACGTGGTCGTCACCGTTGATACATGTTGAGGGTCAACACGACCTCGTCGGCGTTATAGCCAAGCTTGGGGAAGTCGGGGAAGTCGCCCCCTTCGCTGACGTCAAGGTCGTAGGAGTTGAATCCGTCGAACGGGTTGCTGCTCTTGGAGACCGCGATCAGCTCATGGTTGCTGATGGTGGAGGCGGTGACGATGAACCGGCCGGCGATGTCGTCGTAGGTGACGTTGGGGTCGAAGGGGCTCTCGTTGGGCTGGCCGAAGAACTGGTTCAGCGGCGTGTTGGGCAGCATCGCCGCGCCGGTGACCTTATCGTAGAACTGGATCTGGGCGTTGACCACCTCGACGGCGAACTGCGGGCCCACGGCGATGTTGGTGTCGGGTGGCACGTAGCCGTTGACCGAGTCGAGGAAGTTCATGCCGTCGAAGCCGGTGATGACATTCGGGTCGAGCGGCGGATGCGAAATCCCGGTCCTGAGCGGATCATGCGTCAGGAGTTGAAGCTGGTTGCCGGGGTCGTTCATGCCCGGCGCGTACTTGCCAAACACCTCATCCTTGGGGTTGTCCAGGTGCGCCGCGTAATAGTCCTGGGGAGTGTTTCCCGTCGGGGGAGTGTAGGCCTGATACGGGATTGGATACGGGGCACCCACGGTGGGCGAAATATGGTTCTGGTAAGGATTGGTAACGCCGCCTCCGGCATTGGTCCCAGGGTATCCCAGTTGTGCTTGATTTGCTGTAGGTAGGCCTCGAGCTGGGTCATCGCTCCGGCGGTGGATTGGTCGACGTCGTGCCGCCGGTGTATTGGCCGGGATTCTGAGTGTGGAGATCCACGCCGTGAGCCTGCTCGGACAGCGTGGTGTAGGAGCGTGCCCAGGCCGAGCGGGACGTTGGTGGGCGGAATCACCTTGGTCGTCGTCGATAGAAGCGTTCGTTCCTCGAGCGATTCCAGCTTGAATTCCGCGGCCCGTCGCCGTACCTGGGTCGAAGGACGTGCAAACGATTTGCGATCCCCGGTGCGATTCTTGCGGCTGGAAGTACTTGCGCTTCATCGAGTTGCCCCTCAGATGGAGTTTGAGCAATCACAGCGTGATTGCATTTCAGTGTTGGTTGAACTTGATGGAACCGACGCCGTGGTTCCGGTGGAATGGAACACCAAGAAACGGGGCCCGATGGGTTGCCCGGTCCTCGTCATTCCGGCGCTGTGCAGCCGTCAGCAGATCCTGAGTCCCGGCGCTTTGGAAACGCGTGGGAAGAAGAATTCAAAGTGGTCAAGCCAGAGAAGGAAAAATGATGAATGTTGAACTTCTTCAGTTCTCAATCGATTCTGCGTCGAACACGAACCTCTCAAGAGGGACAAAACATCCATCCCTCCCATTGCACGGCACCAATCATCCGCGAGTCGGCCAGAGCACCGTCCTCACCTTATTCGAGCCTTCTCGGTGATTCGAACCGACTTCCATGCCTGAACGGCAATGAGCAAACCATACTGGCCCCTGGAAAGCCAAACAAAATCTTGGATTTCTTGTAATTTTTTTCCATCGAATCATCGATATTCACCGAGAAGCATCTGTAAAGATCTTTTTTGTATGACTATGCTCCAAAGCTTTTGCATTGTCCCCGCATCCTGCCGAGGTCGAGGACCGCCGCGTCAGGACGCGGCATCGCGGGGCCGCAAGAAAAGATCAAGAATGGAGAGAAAGTCTTCGAGAAAAAAAATCGATTGAGCCGGATGTCGCCAGTTTTATGGCGATTTCGATTTACAAGGCGAGATGATAGCGGCCTCTTTCGTGCCAATCTAGGGGGTACCGCAAAAAAAACCAAGAATATCCGGTCGGGTAAGACGTGCTCAAACCGCGATCAACTTCTTAAAACGCTTCCACTTCTTTGGTGAGGCTCCGTGCACTCTTTCACAAGAATGCCTTGTGCCGAGGTCTAATGTGCGCACATATCACCCCGAGGGGCGCCGTCTTCACATGCCGGGCTGACATGTCCGCTGAACGCGATTTTGTTTCGGAATACCCCGCGCTACCGCGGTACAGACATCACGAATTCTCTAATAGAGGATCTTTCCTTACATTTATGTGCTGAAGTGGCAACATGTTGTCACATTCAAAATATAGTGTTATTTATGAATCATATATATCTTATAACTCAACATATATTCAACGAGTTCAGATGGCGGCGGGGAGAACGCGCCAAAGCGGTGTCCTGGAGCTTGTATGAAGAGTCCTGGCGGATGGTCGCTAGCGGCCAGGATCGCGTCCCGTGGTCCGGACGGCGTAAACAGCGCTCGGTGCCAGCATTGACGCTGGGGTCGTAATTCTTCAGAATGGCGCGGGCCGGCCACCCAGGCCACGACAGACGGATTCGCACGCATACACGGCATTGTGAGCGAAAGGAGTCGCGCCTGGTGACTAGCAAGCAGTACTCGCTCGATGTCGTGCTCGTTGCATTCGCCGTAGTGGTTCGAGTTGCGGCCGTGGCGGTGCTTCAAAGCCATCATGTTGCCCGAAGCACTTACGAGCATGGCGAAATCGCGGCAAACTTGCTGGCCGGCCGTGGATTCTCGATCAAGTTCCTGGGCGCCGAAGGGCCCACTTCGCAGCAAGCGCCGATCTATCCACTCGTGGTCGCGTCAGCCTACGCGGTTGGGGGAGTCGAGCAGCCCGCTGCCTTGCTGTTGATCGAGCTAAGCCAGTCGGTCGTGGGCGGATTGCTGGTGCTTGGCGTGCTAAGGCTCTCACGCCAGATTGCGCCTGGCTATCCCGCCGTCGCCTGGTGGGCCGGGCTGATCTCGGCGGTACACCCCAGCCTTGTTTACGCGGCCACACATATCCAGGTGGCGCTCGCGGCAGCGACGTTACTGGTGTGGGTTTTGTCTTGGGGCTACCGCGCGGGGACGACGGGTTGCGGACGAGACGCCATGATCGCGGGTGCTCTACTGGCGCTGTTGGCTTTGACCGATCCGATCCTGTCGCTCGCGGGCATTGGCATGGTGGGTGCCATCGCGCTGGGACGTCCAGGACAGCCTTGTCAACTTCGTCGAGCGTGTAGGCTGAGCCTGGTCACGTTTGTTGCGGCTGCACTCGGCGTGGCACCCTGGATCGCGCGAAATGCCATGGTGCACGGCGAATTCGTCGCGATCAAGAGTACATTCGGTTATGCCTTCTGGCAGGGAAACTGCAGTCAGAGCGAAGGAACAGACAAGGTGATCAGACCGTCGGTGGAGCGGGCGCTTGCCGGCGAGAGCGGGGACGTCGGACTTTCGTCGCTGAACCGCAGAATCTGGGCGGCGCACCATGAAGCCGGCTATATCGACGACATTGCGTTGTCCAAGGGCGACCTCCGGCTCCTGGGATCGGTGAGCGAGCCGGAGCGGTCGCGAATTCTCTTCCGGCGCCATGCGGGAACTGGCCGAGCAGCCTGGCCGGTACGCCCGACTCTGCGTGCGGAGGTTTCGATACTTCTGGCTCTTTGACGAGACGAACCCCAAGACGCGCGTATGGATTTACCGGCTGAGCCACCTGGGTCTGACGATCGCGGCCGTCTTGGGGTTGGTGCTGGCACGGCCGGACGTGCGGATCAGGCTGGTTCCCACGCTAGCGACGGCTGCGAGCATCGCGCTCTTCCACAGCCTGACGATCGTCTCGGCACGGTTTCACATCCCGATCGAGCCGCTGCTGGCCGTCTGGGCCGGATGCGGAGTGACGAGGTGGTACCGAGCCGAAGCTGCCGCGAGAACTCTCAGCCGCGCCGGCTCACCACATCGTAGGCGTCAGGCTCGTACGCCGCTTTCGCCGCGGCTTCGTGGTCGAGCGTTGAGGCGTCCTTCTGCGATCTGGCCTGAACAACGCCTAGCACCACGGCCGTCACCATGGCCCCGGTGCTGATGAGCCAGGCGCAGCCCCAGGCGATGGCGATCGCCGCCAGTGGATCGGACAAGTCGCCAGGAAGGCCAAGCGAGGTCATGCTCGCAGCCACGACCGAGGCTGCCGGCACGCCGGTGCCGATACCTAGGAGAACGCCCGGCCCGATGCGATGTCCGGCCTGGGCGGGCGCCACCCCCATCTGGAGCGCCCTCATCCGCTCCAGGTGCTCCCATTCGCGTTTCTTCATGCGGAACTTCAAGGTCATGACCATCGGGACCAGGACCAGGGGCAGCATGATCCCGGCGAGGGGGATGATCAGGGCTTCATTGTCGAACATCGCGATGGCCTCATGAAGAATGGTGGAGTGGCTCACACCCTCAATCGAAATAAACACTTGTTTGACGTTTCTATTGACATCCTTGAATCAGCGTTATCCGCGGGACGAAACGACGTCATAGGCGTCTTCGGAAACTTCGGGTTTGAGATCGAATTCGCGCCTGATGACGACCCTGCCCGGTCCTGGCAGAGGACAATCCGGCCAGAAGGGTCCCGCAGACGACTGCTCCCATTCCCACGATGGCCGAGGCGTTCCAGATGTCTTCATGAAAACCAATCTGGACGGTCGCGCTGGAGGCACACGTGAAGAGGCCAATCGGCACAGCAGCGGCGATCAGCAGTCCCAGCTTCGCCGGCGAGAGCCAGGGTGAATCGCCCGGCAGACTCCGACCCAACTCCAAGCGCGCCATCCGCTCCTTGTGATCGAGCTCACGCTTGTACCTGTCGTGGCGAATCCCGAGGTGAATCGCAAAGTAGCCAATACCGATCCCCAGGAATGCCAGCACGAATCCGAGCGTTTCATAGACGGTCGTCTTCTCCATGGTTTACCTCGGTTTCAAAGTGTATCTTACGACAGGAACCAAACGAGTCGTCAGGAAGAATCACATGGCGCGCGACCATTTGCTGGTGATCGATCAGGGAACCACGAGCACGAGGGCGGTCATCTACGATTCGAATCTCCAGCATGTGGGTCAAGGCCAGGCCGAGGTCCTGCCGACGTTCCCTCGATCGGGCTGGGTCGAGCATGATCCCATGGCTTTGATCTCTTCGGTCGAAACTCAGGTTTCGCAGGCTCTCAAGAATTCCGGGATCAAGGCAGAGCAAATTGCGGCAATCGGTTTGACGAATCAGAGGGAAACCACCATCGTCTGGGAGCGAGGCACGGACCGGCCCATCGCTCCGGCCCTGGTCTGGCAGGATCGGCGGACAGCCGATGTCTGCGATCGATTACGCGGTCAGCAAGCGTGGATCACAAAGCTTACGGGGTTGGTGATCGATCCTTATTTCTCGGCGACCAAGATTGCTTGGATTCTCGATCATGTCCCCGGGGCTCGCCCCCGCGCAATGGGGGGCGAGCTGGCCGCGGGGACCGTTGATACGTATTTGATCTGGCACCTCACTGGCGGAGGCGAACACCTCACCGACCAGACTAATGCCTCACGAACCCTCCTCATGGACCTGGAAACGGGGCAGTGGGCCGATGAGCTCTGTGATGTCTTCGCGGTACCCAAGGGAATATTACCTTCGATTCGCCCTAGCTCGGGCGAATTTGGTTGCACGCAAGGGCTGCGATACCTCCCTGACGGCATTCCGATCATGGGAGTTGCCGGTGATCAACAGGCTTCTCTCGTCGGTCAGGGATGTTTCCATGCAGGCCAGGCGAAGTGCACTTACGGCACGGGAGCGTTCCTGCTGGCCCATACCGGCGGCCGCCCCATCGCTTCCGGGCGGGGCCTGATCACGACCCGGGCAGCCACACTGGGTAGCGAACCGGCGCAATACGCCCTTGAGGGCAGCGTCTTCATCGCCGGCGCGGCGGTGCAATGGTTCCGAGACGGGCTCGAGGCGATTGGCTCGGCCCCGGAGATCGGCGCCATGGCGCTTGACTCCGATCCAGCCAGCGAGGTGACCTTCGTACCCGCCCTCACTGGTTTAGGAGCGCCGCACTGGGAGCCCGCCGCGCGAGGAACGCTGTTCGGACTGACGCGGGCCACCAGCCTGGCCGACGTGGCCCGCGCCACCCTCGAAGGCGTTGCGTTTCAAATTGCTGACCTGATCGAGGCGATCCAGGAAGACCTGGGGTCTGAACTCTCTGACCTCCGCGTCGACGGCGGCATGGCTCGGTCCGATCCTTTTCTCCAGTTTCAGGCCGACGTTCTGGGCCAGCCACTCCGCCGGAGCCCGCAGACCGAATCGACAGCCCTGGGAGCTGCGCTGCTGGCGGGCCTGGGAGTGGGGCTCTGGCCTGACCGCGGCCGGGCCTCAGAACTGCTTCAATCAGGCGGACAGACGTTCCAGCCCAAGCGTGATTATGCCTGGCGGGCCAAGGCGCTGGAGCGGTGGAGAAGAGCCCTGGAAACGGTCATCGGCCACTACCGCAAGGAGGCAAGCGCGTCTTTCTGACGATTCAATCTAGCTCACCGCCGGTCGCACCCGGCCAGCCAGCCAGAGAGAAAGCACGGTTGCGGCCACGGCCATGAGTCCGACCTTGCCGAAATTCTCCAGGCGCCTTGCGGGGTCGTGACGATGATTTTGCCGCTCACGAAGGCGCCCAGGCCGGAAGCAAAGTGTTGGACGGCGGAATTGGCGCTGATGAAGCCGCCCCGCCGACTCGGTTCGACACTGCTGGTGACGATGGCGAGGCCCGCGACCATCCGGCCTGCGTTGCAGAGCATGAGCGCTCCGAAGACGCTCACGGCAATCGACACTGGCACCACAGGCAGGTTCGTTATCACCAGCATCAGCACCGCGGCGATCGCCGCGACCACGCGATAAACCGGCACCTTGCCGTAGTGGTCGGCCAGGCGGCCGATCAGGGGAGCACCTACAAGAGTCAGCACGCCTCCTGCTATGTAAACATAAGTGAGGTTTTCTTCGATCATCCCGACGTTCGAGACGAGGTAAATGCTGATGAAAGGGATGATGGAGAACCCCCCGAACATGATCGCCAGAGTCAGTGCGAACGCCCGAAGGTGATTCGCCTCGCTGAAGGTGTCTCGAATTCGCCTCCAGGGATGAGCATGGATCTGGCCGGCAAGATGGTCGCGCAAGGGGGGCAGAAAACTCACGGCCACAAAGAGAACAGGCAGTCCTGAAGCGGCCAGTAGCACGAAGGGCAAACGCCAGCCGAAGCGAATGCCCAGATAGAGACATAGAGGCACCCCGACGACCGAGGCCAGCGCGAAAGCCGACATGAGGACGCCCGTGGCGCGGCCCCTGCGTTCCTCGGGGAACACGTCGCCCACGATTGCCAGGGCCATTCCGCCAAGAATGCCGCCGAACGCGCCCGTGACGATTCGCGCCAGCAACAGGCCGTAATACGTGAACGAGAGGCCACAGAGCAAGGTCCCAACGAGGAACCCGCAGTACAGCGACAAGAAGGCGAGCTTGCGACCGAATCGATCCAGGACTGATGACGCCAGAAGACCTGCCAGGCCGGCACTGATGGTGTAGCTCGACACGATCAGACCGAATTGAAAAGGACTGATGCCCAGGGTCCGCTGCAATTGCGGGCCAAGCGGCATCACGACCATGAAATCGACAATGCTGGTGAATTGTACCGAGGCCAGGATCGCCAGAAGCACTCGCTCGCGCCGGCGCTGCTCAGGCGAGACTGCCAGAGAAGCGCCGTCAACCTCACTGGCCGCGTTTTCCGCGACCTGCATATCGCCAGTCCGTGCGCTCTCGTGCAAGGCCATCAGCCGCGGTCCTCGCCGCTCTTTCCGTGCTCTTATTCCGGGTTCCGCGCCCCGAAGCCGACATCAACATTCGATCACTTGTCGCGGCTGATACTGCCCTCACCGGCAAGGGCGGCCTGGGCGGCGGCCAGGCGCACGATGGGAACCCGGAAGGGCGAGCACGAGACATAATCCATACCGACCTTGTGGCAAAAGACCACGCTGTCGGGGTCGCCGCCGTGTTCGCCGCAGATGCCGACTTTGAGATGTTCCCCGTGCTTGTCCCTGCGCACTTTCCGGCCTTTGGCCGTACCCATTTCGACGAGCTGGCCGACTCCCCTCTGGTCGAGCGTCTGGAAGGGGTCAACAGGGAGGATCTTCTGCTCGACGTAGACCGGCATGAACGACCCGATGTCGTCGCGAGAGAAGCCGAAGGTCATCTGCGTGAGGTCATTCGTACCGAACGAGAAGAACTCGGCTTCCTCGGCGATCTGGTCGGCGACGAGCGCCGCGCGGGGGATCTCGATCATAGTGCCGATCAGGAAATCAACCCGGTCGCCGGCCTTCTGAAACACTTCTTCGGCCAGGGCGAGGGCACGCTTCTTGAGAAACACCAGCTCCTCGACGGTGCCGACCAGGGGGATCATGATTTCCGGCAGCACGGTCTTGCCCTTCTTCTTGACGGCGAGGGCCGCTTCGAGGATGGCTCGAACCTGCATGCCTCCGATCTCGGGGAACTTGATCGGTAACCGGCAGCCGCGCAGGCCAAGCATGGGGTTGGACTCGTGAAGCTGCTCGACCCTGCGCTTCACCTTCTCGACGGGGATGCCAAGTTGGCGGGCGACCTCGTTCTGGCCGGCGTCGTCGTGGGGCAGAAATTCGTGCAGCGGCGGGTCGAGCAGGCGGATGGTCACGGGCAGGCCGTCCATGGCCTCGAAAATGCCGATGAAATCCTGTTTCTGATAGGGCTCGAGCGCGGCGAGGGCCGTCTTGCGGCCGGCCTCGTCGTCTGCCAGGATCATCTTCCGCATGTCAACGATGCGTTGACCTTCGAAGAACATGTGCTCGGTGCGGCAGAGCCCGATCCCCTCGGCACCGAACTCACGGGCCTTGACTGCGTCTGCCGGCGTGTCGGCGTTGGTGCGCACCTTGAGCGTTCGGACCTTGTCGGCCCACGCCATGAGCGTGGCGAAATGACCCGAAATGGTGGGATCGACGGTTGGCACCTTACCGATCATGACATTGCCGGTCGTGCCGTCGATGGTCAGATAATCGCCCACTTTCACGATATGGCCATTGATGTTGATCTGGCCTTTCTTCTCGTCGATGGCGATCGCGTCGCAGCCGACGACGCAGGGCTTGCCCCAGCCTCGCGCGACGACGGCCGCGTGGCTGGCCTTGCCGCCGGTCGCCGTCAGGATACCCTCGGCGAGGTGCATTCCCGCCACGTCTTCGGGGCTGGTCTCCTTGCGAACCAGCAGCATCGGCTCGCCGGGATGTTGCTCATGGTGCTGCACGGCGGCCTCGGCGGAGAGGGTCACCTTGCCGCAGGCTGCGCCGGGCTGGCGGCGATTCCCGTGGCAACCACCGAGGTTTTCGCCTTGGGGTCAAGCTGGGGCAACAGCAAGTGGTTGAGGCTGTCGGGGCTTACTCGCTTGAGCGCGGTGGATACGTCGATCAGGCCCTCCTGCACCATCTCGACCGCGACCCGCACCGCGGCCGACCCGGTCCGCTTGCCGGTGCGAGTCTGAAGCATGTAGAGCTTGCCGTCCTCGACGGTGAACTCGATGTCCTGCATCTCCTTGTAGTGGGACTCGAGGTCTTTGCGAATCTTCATCAACTGCTCGTACACCTTGGGCATCTCGGTATGAAGCTGTGTGATCGGCTCGGGGGTACGAATGCCGGCCACCACGTCTTCGCCCTGGGCGTTGATCAGATAATCACCAAAGAACTCGTCTTCGCCGGTATTGGGATCACGAGTGAACGCCACGCCAGTGCCCGAGTTGCCGCCCGTGTTGCCGAAGACCATGGCCTGGACGTTCACGGCCGTGCCTTTCAGCCCCGTGATCCGTTCGATCCGCCGGTACTGGACGGCCTTGTTGCCCATCCAGCTATTGAAGACGGCCATGATGGCCTTCCAGAGCTGGTCTTTCGGATTCTGAGGGAAAGCTTCACCCACGTACTTGGTGTAGACAGCCTTGTAGCGCTTGACGAGCTCTTTCAGATCGTCGGCCGAGAGATCGGTGTCGAGCTTGACGTTCTTCTCTTTCTTGAGGCTGGCAAGCTCGTGCTCGAAATGCTCGTGGTCAACGTTCATCGCCGTCGAGCCAAACATGTCGATCAAGCGGCGATAGCCGTCGTAGGCGAACCGAGGATTCCCGGTTTTCTTGGCCAGCCCCTCGACCGACGCATCCGTGAGGCCCAGGTTGAGAATCGTGTTCATCATGCCGGGCATCGAAAGCGCCGCGCCGGAGCGGACGCTGACCAGGAGCGGATCGGCCGGGTCTCCAAATTTCTTGCCCGTCTGGCTTTCGACCTGCGCGAGAGCGGCCTCAACCTGAGGCTTGACGGCTTCGGGAAGCTTGCGGTCGGCCGCGTAGTAGTCGTGGCAGACCTCGGTGGTGATGGTGAATCCCGGGGGCACGGGAATGCCGATCGAGCTCATTTCCGCCAGGTTGGCGCCCTTGCCGCCAAGCAGATCTTTCATGTCGGAACGGCCATCGGCCTTGCCGCCGCCGAACGCGTAAACGTACTTGGGGGTGGTTGACATCAGAGTCTGAAACTCCTGGATGGTACAGACAAGCAACTCAGCAACCGTCGCTCCGGCCAGAACTTCCACGATGGACAGCCAGAACGGACGCTTGAATGCGTAATTCTTTGTTAGACCACAACTTAACGGCTCGTGAAGCGTCCGTCAAGGCTTCAGCGTGCTGGACAGTCCTTTGGCGGCTCGTGGCTTGGCGGCCGGATCTTTGGCCCCGATCAAGAGCCGGGACCGCGGGTTCTGTCTCTTCCAGTCGCTCCAGGCGACAGGCGTGGGGTGGGAGACCAGTGCGAGTCGGTTTCCCTTCTGCTGGCCGCTTATCGCGGCGAAGGATTCACCCACTTCGACCCAGAGACTCTCGGTAGTCCGATCGTAGAGGATGGGTCGTCCGCTCAAGAAATATCCCGTGGTTCCCAGCGCGAGCCGGCGCCCCGTGACCTGTGAGTCGAAGATGGAGACGGCGTTCTCGGGTGGCCGGCTGGAGTTGTAGACCACGAGGTAGGGGTGGTCGTTGACGAGATCGTTGACCGCGACGACCTTGCGGAGGACCAGCAAGGGATAAACGCACGGCAGGCCTTCGAGCGACTGGCCCACAACCGGCGCCTGCGCGGGGATTTTCCGCCAGACTTGCCCGTCGGCAGTCTCGACCCAGGGTTCGTCAATGGCCGGAATGACGTCGCGGCCCATGGGCTCGCTGATTCGCGCATGGTCCAGCTCTCCGTGGTTCAAGTGGAACCAATGGTTGCCCACACCCTCATCCCACCCAGCCCAAAGAAGCACCACGCCTCCTTCAATGCGGAACCATTTGTCCGGCCTGGCCGCGAAGGAAAGCCTGGGATGGATGTTGGGATAGCCAACCACGGTGTTGTTGCTCGCGGTATCGAGCTCGCGCCGGAGCTTACGCCATTCACTCCAGAGCGAGTGGCCCTGCATCACCAGCCATAGCGACAGCACAGCGAGCGCCGCGATCGTCAGGCCGCGCGACAAGACGGGCTTGGCGGTGGCAGGTCGGGCTGGCGGGGACTTATTCGTCTCGACGGACGCGGCATCCGCCGGCGAAGCATGGTCAGTAGACATTGGCGGAAAGTCCCTCCGCGGCTGGCACATCGGACGCTCGGTAGGCGCAATGGAAGGGAGTTCACCGACGTTATGACAGGTTGGCGCACGGTCGTCAATGGGCGAGAGAGTTTCAGATGCACGCGAAGGTTGCACCGGCTGAGCCGGGTGGCTTGCCCGGTCTGAGGGTTGGCGTACCCAGGGAAAACTCAATCCTGTGCGGGCCGTGGATCTTCGGAACTCTTCTCCGTCTGACGGTGTTGGTTCGGCACAGAGCCTACTTGGGAAGAGCGACATCCTGGACACTCTTCAACGAATTCATGTCGAATTCCTGCCGAGTGCCATACTGCCGAAAGCTTTGGAGCCAATTCACGGGTTCGTGCAAGAATTGCTGCCTTCGTGGGAACACAAAGGCCTTGTGGATCAAGCCATTCCCGAGGGCAATTCGGCACGGGTTGCCCAAGAACAACCAGGTCTGTTTTGGGCGCATCTGTTTCGTGAACGATGTAGCTCAGAAAACAGCCCACGGCCAACACGAAAACGATGGCTTGTGCAATCTGTCCCAGCCATTTCACATCACACCTCCGAGAGTTCAGTGCCAAGGACACTTCCCCCGGCACCCCATCCAGCCAGACCCGCAAGATCGTACAGGAAACTGCCATCGCCCCCGATGGACAGCCGGCCCGAGCCCGGCACGACCGCCTGGCTCAGCAATCAGCCTCTTCGCAGCAGTTCCTACTCACAACGTACGGAACTCTCGATGCAGGCCAGGCGATTCGTAGCCCGGCACCGTTAAAATCCAATACGTGTTCCCACCACGATTCGGACAGTCATGTTGATCTCGGGCATCATTCAGGATCACCCCGATGAGCGGAAGGATGACCCTCAGACCTCGGTAACAACCTCGCCGCTCTAACGCCGACGGCTGGCAAGCGCGGCTGGAGCAGCTCAAACGTCGTAGCGGCCACCTGCTGGGCCGGTTCTTTGCGGTCACGGCGGATCGGTTGCGTGCGGTCGCGAAGCAGTGCGGCGTGCACCACCCGGCCAACCTGGGTGGCTGCCCGGCCGGCTGAGTTGAGCCGGGGTCATGAGCAGGGATTAATTGCGGTGCCGGTCCGGAAATGGACTGACCTGAGCCCTGCCGCATCTCGGCATGCGTCCACGGCTGACAAACCGGCGTCCACCCTGCCGCATGGACTGATCAGTCGGCGCGAGCGCGGTCGAAAGCCCGAACGGGGCCCGAGCAGCCGTGAGTCGAGGTTGCGCGATGGGCGGTGTGGAGCGTAGGGACCGGTTCCGTTTTGCATTCTTATTCTATCCGGTTCAGAGTTGCATGTCGTACGTCTATCCCTATCTGTCCTATGTCTATCTACCTTATCTGCTCCTGTCTCGATGCAATTACAGGTGCGCGCGGGCGTGCCTGCCGCACGAAGAGAGAGAACGGGAGGCTCGCACTCCAGTGAAGGGAGGACCTTTTAAGCATCGCGTCGTCTCCTCGGACGATCGATGCGCGATCGCCAAGTCTCGCACCCGAGCATTGCCATACGGAGCAGAGATCAAGCCGATCGAGACGACTCGAAAGTTGACCACGGAAAGGAAACCTCAAGCACAACCGAGATCGATCGCAGAACCACCGCTTTAATCTTTTTTCGGAAAGCCGGCTTGATCTTTCGTTCTGCTTTCGCTACCTTGGAGTTGTCAATGCTCATGACGGGCAATGGCTTGGGCTAGGGTGGCCTCACGGTGCGAATGATCGCATCGGTGGGGCTTGTTTTTGCGCCCTGACTTCTCGTCCTATGGCTGGACATCCGGGATGACTACCGTCTCGGAGCGGGTTTCTTCGCGGTGATGGCCGCCGTGCTCGAGGTTTCGTCGATGGCTTGCGCCTCACGTTGCCCTTGGAGCCGGTGCCATGTCCGCGTCACGTAGACCAGCCCTCAATCAAGACGCTCCTCCCGCCTCGGAATGCCTCGGTCTGCTCTGTGTCGACCTGGAAGTGAAAGTCCAGTTCCGTCGCAGCGGGTACGCGGCACTCCAGGGCGTGACTTGCGAGTTCCATGAGGGAACCGCCCGCATTCGCGGTCACCTGCCGACCTTCTACCTCAAGCAGCTGGCCCAGGAGATCGTCTGCGCGGTCGTTGGCGTTCGCTCGGTTGTCAATCAGATCGAAGTCGTGCCCAGACGAGCTCCCGACGCGGCGGCCCGCCCTGAGCCAGACCGAATCGATTGGCCCGATGCGACCGGATGTCAGCCTTGAAGGGAAACTACTCGCCAATTCCAGCAAGTACGAAGGAGTCGGAAACCATGCTTGTTCTCAGCCGCAAAATGAACGAATCGGTCATTATCGACGGTGGCATCCGCGTGATGGTCGTGGGTGTGCGGGGAAACCAGGTTCGCCTCGGATTCGAAGCTCCGAATGGGGTCAGAATCTTCCGGGAGGAACTGTGCGCAATGAACAAGCTCTCCGGCGAAGGCAAAACACTGCCGGCCTCGGCGGATGCCTCCGAGACTAGCTGCGCGCGGCCACGCTCTTGAAGCCTGACGTCTGCGCTTCCACAGAAGTGATGACCAGCATCAAGGCGCTTGAGACCGGATCGAGCGCCTCGTAACGCCGCGATCGTCGCGGAGGGAGCCATAACCATGAAGAAGACCTCGGCCTGGAGAAACGTCTAGATCGGGCGATCGAATGATTCTGCCCGCCAGTTCAACAGCTATTCGCATGCAACAGCAGGACTTCGTGGATCAAGAAAGCGGTCTTCGAGAAGCGACTCCACCGCGCCGATCCGCGAGCATCACCGTGAGGAGCAAGTCATGCCACTTTTCAAACAAATCCTGTTCGCCGCCGACTTCTCGGAAACGTCGCGGGACGCCTTTCGGATCGCCTGTTCGCTTGCCCGCGAGAGCGACTGTCGGATTCTCGTCCTGCACGTTCTGGAGGCGTTTCGCGTGGCCGAAGAGCCGGTGTACTTCGGACAGCAATCGGTCCGTTACATCGGCACCGACCCGACTGAACCCAGCCGTGAGTCGGTCGAGAGCCGTCTGAGCCAGACCTATGTCCCAGACCGGCCCATTTTGATCGAGTACCGCGCCCAGAGCGGATTGGCCGCCGAGGAAATTCTCCGAGTCTCCCGGGAGGCCGAGACCGACCTGATCGTGATGGGAACGCACGGCCGGTCGGGGATCTCCCGCTTCCTGGCGGGAAGCGTGGCCGAGTCTGTTCTGAGGGCAGCCCAATGCCCGGTGCTGGCGCTTCGATCCGCCGGGCACGTCGAGGCGCCGGCTGGAGACATCCAGGTAATCCTGGCGCCGATCGACCTTTCGGCGCACTCACGCGATACCGCCCAGGTCGCCCGCACGTTGGCACGCGACCTGGGTGCAAGGCTCGTTCTGCTTCATGTTGCGCCCTGGGAAGTGGTCGTTCCCGGTGAGGTTCCGCTGGTAGTGGACCTGCGGGAATGCCGTGATAACCTGAACGCGCTGCGTGATGTGCTTGACGGGCCTGACCTCAAGGCGGAGATCCATGTCATGTTGCGGCAAGGCGACGCGGCCACCGAGATCCTGGACGCGGCCGAGACGACCGGGTGCGGCCTGATCGTGATGGGAACGCACGGCCGGAGTGGCATGCTCAGGCTTCTGATGGGTAGTGTCTCGGAAGCGGTCCTTCGCCGGTCGCGAAGCCCGGTTCTGGTCATCAAGCCTTCCACTCATGGATCAGTGGTGCCCGAGCAGCCCGGGCCATCACGGAACCGGGGACGGCAAAAGGAGTCGGTCGTGATCCTCTGACTCGATGTCGAGTTCGCCGCCGGGTCGGCTGTGAGTCCGACCAATTCAGTCGATCCGGCTGTGGCGAATCGAATCAGGCCTTGGCGGTCGCCTTGGCTGCCGTCTGGGCCTTCTTGACGATCTCTTCCTGGAACCGCGAGGGGACCTTCTGGTACTTGAGAAACTCCATGCTGAAGGAACCCTTGCCCTGGGTCATGCTGCGCAGGTCGTTCGAGTAGCCGAACATCTCGGCCAGGGGGACTTCCGCGGTGATCACGGTATAGCCTGAGCGGCTCTCGGTGCCCAGGATCACGCCTCGCTTGGAGGAGATCGCGCCGGTGACAGGACCCTGGAATTCGGTCGGCACCTCGACTTCAACTTTCATGATCGGTTCGAGGAGGACCGGGTCGGCCTTCCTGAAGGTCTCGCGGAAGCAGTCGCGGGCGCAGATCTCGAAGGCCATCGTCGAAGAGTCAACGTCGTGGTATGAGCCGTCTTCCAGCCGCATGTGCACGCCGATCACCTCGTAACCGGCCACGGGGCCCTTGTGCAGCGACTCGCGGAAGCCTTTTTCGACCGAGGGGATATATTCGCTGGGAATCCGACCGCCGGTGACCTTGTTCTCGAAGACGAAGGGCTCCGGCGCCTGGGGATCGAGCGGGATCAGCTTGCCGACGATGTGAGCGTACTGGCCCGAGCCGCCGGTCTGCTTCTTGTGCTTGTAGTTGAACGGCGTTTCGCGGGTTGGCGCTTCGCGATAGCTGACCTTGGGCGCACCCACTGTGCAATCGACCTTGTATTCGCGCCTGATCCGTTCGACGTAGATCTCCAGGTGCAGCTCGCCCATGCCCGAGATGATGGTCTCGCTGGTCTCGGGGTCGACGTGGACGCGGAAGGTCGGGTCTTCGCGCATGAACCGGTTGAGGGCCTTCGACAGCTTATCGTAGTCGGCCCGCTTGTTGGGCTGGATCGACAGGTCGATGACCGGCTCGGCCGCGTAGATGCTCTCGAGTGAGACGTTCGTGCCTTCTTCGCAATAGGTGTCTCCGGTGGCGCACTCGAGACCCATGACGGCCACGATGTCGCCGGCCGAGGCGGATGCGATGTCTTCCTTCTGGTCGGCGTGAACCCGGAGGATCCGGCTGATCCGCGCTTTCTTGCGCTGGCGCGAGTTGAAGTAAAACGTGCCCTTGGCAAGCGTGCCCTGATAGATGCGCATGTAGGTTACCTGGCCGAAAGATTCCTCGACCAGCTTGAATGCCATGGCGACCAGCGGCGCATCGGGGTCGGCGGCCAGCGGGACCTCGGCCATCCCGTTGTTGTTGTCCTTGGCGAAGATCTCACGATCGAGCGGGCTAGGAAGATAGCGGCAGATGGCGTCGAGCAGGGGCTGCACGCCCTTGTTGCGGTAGGCGGTGCCTATCATGACCGGGCAAAGCTGCTGGGCGATCGTCCCTTCGCGGATGGTCTTGTGAATCAGGTCGATGGGAACATCCTTCTCCTCGAGAAGGAGCTCCATGATCTCGTCGGAGATCATCGAGAGCGCTTCCAGCATGCCCTGCCGTGCGCGCTCGACGGCGTCGGCCATGTCGGCGGGGACGGGCTCGTAACGGACGTCTTCACCTTTCTCACCGTCGAAATAGATCGCCTTGCGGTCGATGAGGTCGATCACGCCCTGGAACGCGGACTCGGCGCCGATGGGCAATTGAAGCGGAATGGCCGTCAACCCGAGCTTGGTCTCGAGCTGCTGAATGACGCTGACGGGATTCGCGCCAGTGCGGTCCATCTTGTTGATGAAGGCGATGCGCGGCACGGCGTACCGTTTCATCTGGCGATCGACGGTGATCGATTGCGATTGAACGCCAGCCACCGCGCAAAGCACAAGCACCGCGCCATCGAGCACGCGGAGTGACCGTTCGACCTCGACGGTGAAATCGACGTGGCCCGGCGTGTCGATGATGTTGATCTTCTTGTCTTCCCAGTGGACGGTGGTGGCCGCCGAGGTGATGGTGATCCCTCGTTCCTTCTCCAGCTCCATGTGGTCCATCACCGCCCCCTCACCCTTGACCTCCTTGATCACGTGGGTGCGGCCGGTGTAGTACAGAATGCGCTCGGTGAGCGTGGTCTTGCCCGAGTCAATGTGAGCGGAGATCCCAATATTTCGGTAGTTTCGCAAGTTTTCCATAGTCCAGGTCTACTCAGTCAGAGCACGAACAAAGGGTGGAACGCCCTTTGGCCAGGCCAAGAACCACGCGACAAGAGGTTAATTTATCCGGTAAGTTCAACCCGTAGTTCCAGCACGGGTTGGAGGGGCATGCCGAACTGGCCGGACGCAGGCACACCAAAGCCGGCGATCAGGAAGCCTAATCTATTTTGGTGTGTCGCATGAGAAGAGTCCGTGAAGGCAAGATGTTAAAGGTAAATCATCTTACCAGCGAATTCGGCCGGGTCAAGCCCCAAACACGGCCTCACGTCATCATTATAGGTGATCCGGGACGAAGTAACATCCAAGACCTATGAATCCAATAGAGGCCCCTGGCAGACGAATCACGTAAGACGTCACGACGGGAACTCGCAACCATAGTATAATCACGTTGCGTACACACCGACCAAGGAATCGAACCACCAGCCGGCGAGTTCATGCCACTGCCGGCACTCGTCTCACAGATGCCACAGGGCCGCGGACCTGAATTGGTTTCTGATTTGCTGACAATGTCTCGAAAAAAATCGCTAACTTCTCGAGGGGCGGCGTCAAATTGGTTCGATCAATACTCGTGTAAGCTCTGAGACAACCGCATGAGGCGTTCGACAACGCAACCACGAAGGGTGTGCGGCAGGCAAGTGCATCCACAGCGTGCCTTCTTTTGCTCCCAGCCGGCCTTGGGGTTGATTGTTCCAGGGTTTGCCCAGATTGCCTGGGGGCAGGGCCACCGCGGCTCCGTTTTTTTACTGACCTTCGTCTCGGCGCTGTCCACGAGTCTTTTGTCTTGGGGCACCCTGCCGGGTTGGGCTTTTTTCGGCCTGGCACTATTCACGCACCTTGTCTCATCGTTGGACGTCCTGCACCAACGGTCGTTTCCGGTGTTCCCTCGCGTCACGGCGCTGGCGGCAACGTCGGTGGCAACCATATTGTTCATGTACCTGCCGATCGCCGCGGTTCTCGAACTCTATGCCTTTCCAGCCCAGTCCGAACATTCGACGAACGCGGGGTATCTGGTCAACCGACTTGCTTACGAAGATGCCGAACCCAGGACAGGTGACTGGATCTGGCTGCGGCTTTCACCCGCTGGTTCGGCCCGGGCTGGTCTGGTGGTGGGGGTGGCCGGTCAGGATGTGGAATGGACTGGTAGAGGGTGGAAGGTGGCCGGCCGCGACATCGCCCTGCAAGCCGGTTCGTTTCCATACTACCCCCAGGGCTGGCGCTTTCGAGTTCCTGATGGGCACGTGCTGATCGGTCCGGAACTTGACGCGACAAGAATTGAGCAGATGGCGCCCCTGGTCATCGTCAGTCACGATCAGATCGTTGGCAGAGCCTGGGCCCGGTACTATCCGTTCTGGGACCGCTGCCTTCTTTGAGCGATCAGGGACGAGGCTCGATTTCCAGAGGCTTTTCGATCGCTGGAACGTCAACTCGCCTCTCATGTAGCGGCGAGGTGGCATAGCCATTCCTGCGTAACATGGGCCTCAAGCATGCCAGAAAAAACCGGTGCGAGGCGGCGACAAGACAGCCGCTGCCTGGTATGATGAATTCCTATTCAGCGGGTGCGCCCGTGCGCTTGAGGATTCGCCGTGGCTCGGATCGGATCAAGAGTCGGACGCGCAGCGAGTCATCGTGGGGCCAAGAGATAAGCTTTCGAGGTTTCAGCGGTGCTTGATCGCATGTGGTCCCCCTGGCGGGCCCAGTACATCCGGGAATCTTCGCGGGACACCGGTTTGGAGGAGGCGTGCTTCTTATGCAAGGGACTGGCGGCTGGCGATGACCGCGCCCACCTGCTGGTGTGGCGCGGTCATCACTCCGCAGTGGTCTTGAACCGTTACCCATACAACAACGGCCATCTCCTTGTTGCACCTCGTGTGCACCGAGGAACCATGGACGAACTTACAGGACCAGACTTGCTGGAGCCGATTGAAACGGTTCGATGGATGATTCGCGTACTTGGCCGGATGCTGCGGCCCCAAGGATATAATGTTGGTCTCAACCAGGGGAAAGCGGCGGGTGCGGGTCTTCCCGGACACCTGCACTGGCATATTGTTCCCCGCTGGGACGGAGATACGAACTTCATGCCCGTGATCGGCGACACCAAGGTTATCGTGGAAAGCCTGTTCGAGTTTTACGATCGGCTGCTCCTCGAGATCCAGTCGGAAACCGAGCGCGGTGGCAGCCCCTGAGTTCAACTCGGGACGTCCCCTCCCTATAATAGCTCCTGGGGCCATCGGCTCCTGTTCCGCCGGCGCATTGAAAGGCTTTTCGTCATGCTGTTAATACTGGTCCGGGCCGTCTTCGTGCTTGTCATCGCCGGTTTCGGCGCTCGCCTGGCCAGGATCGTCGGGGAAAACGAGCTCGGCAATCCCTACGTCATCTTCATCGGCGTGATGATTGGCGCGTTGATTGTGGTGGTCGGCGACCTGCTGACACCGCGAAAGCGTATCCAGACGATTTCGGGTTTGTATTTCGGCGTCATCGTGGGAATTTTCCTCTCCAACCTGATCAACGACGCGATCACGCCGGCCATGCAGCTCTATCTTCATCCCAAGGTCCACATGGCGATCTCGAGCGTGTTCATGATCTTCATGTGTTACGTGTGCATCTCCACCTTGCTCCAGACCAAGGACGATTTTCGGTTCATCATTCCCTACGTCGAGTTCTCCAAGGAAGTCAAGGGCGCACGTCCGCTGGTTCTGGATACATCAGTGGTGATCGACGGCCGGATTGCCGACGTGGCCGAGACCGCGCGTGATCGATCAGCCGATGGTTGTGCCCCGATTCGTCCTTCAGGAGCTGCAAGGCATTGCCGACAGCTCCGACAAGCTGCGTCGAAACCGCGGCCGCCGCGGACTGGACATCCTCAATCGCCTGCAAAAGTCTCCCGGTATCGAGGTCCGGATTCACGACGCCGAGATCCCCGAGCTGGCCGGCATTCGCGAAGTCGATCAGCGGCTGGTCGTCCTGGCCAAGCACCTGGGCGGCAAGGTGGTGACCAACGATTACAACCTCAACAAGATCGCCCGGCTCCAGGGTGTTGAGGTGATCAACCTCAACGACCTGGCCAATGCCATGAAGCCCATCGTCTTGCCTGGCGAGTACTTGACGGTCAAGTTGATCAAGCGAGGCGAGGAGCAGGGCCAGGGAGTCGGCTACCTGGATGATGGGACCATGGTCGTCGCCGAACAAGGCTCATACCACCTGGGCGAAATCATCCGCCTGACGGTCACCAGCGTCTTGCAGACGAGCGCGGGGAGAATGATCTTCGGCAGAATCGAGCCGGCTCCCGCCGGCAAGACCTCCAACAACGTGAACTCGCCGTCGCACCACGAAAACCCCGCGCCAAGCCACGGCCGGCCCCACGGCTCGTAAACAGCTCACCGAGTCGCGGTTTCAGACTTCAGGCAGCGCCCAATCTGTCGCACGGCCTGGCGGAGGCGATGAGCGTTTTCGACGAGGGCCAGCCGTAGGCAGCCTTCGCCGGTCTCGCCGAACCCGCGCCCGGGGCTTACCACGACATTCGCCTCTTCAAGCAGTTTCATGGCAAAGTCGATGGAAGGCACCTGCGAGCGCCAGGGCTCGGGCATGGGCGACCAGACAAACATGCCGGCCCGCGGAGTCTCGGGCGCCCAGCCCAACCGTCTCAAGCCGCGTACCAAGACGTCGCGGCGGTCCTGGTATTCGAGGACCTGAGCCTGCCGGCTTTCTTCGCCGTGCCGCAAGGCGACAATGGCGGCGACTTGCACCGCCTGGAAGATTCCATAGTCGTAATAGCCCTTGATGGCCTTGAGAGCGCCCAGCATGTCTCGGTTGCCCGCGGCAAAGCCGACGCGCCAGCCGGCCATATTATAGCCCTTGGACATGGTGGTGAACTCACAGCCGACGCTCTTGGCGCCTCTGGCCGAGAGAAAACTCGGCGGATGGTATCCCTCGAATCCGATGTCGCCATAGGCGAAATCGTGGATGACGAAGAAGTGGTATCTCTTGGCCAGGGCCACGATCTCGTCGAAGAAGGCCGGCTCGACGACCGTAGCGGTCGGGTTGTGTGGGTAATTGAGGACCAGGATCTTGGGCCTGGGAAAGAGACTCTCGCAAACCCGAGCGATATTGGTGAGGAAAGCCTGCGACCGGCGGACATCGAGCGAGATCACGTTGGCCGATGCCAGCGCGATGGCATGAATATGGATGGGAAAGCTGGGCGCGGGAACAAGGGCCGTGTCGCCCGGCCCCAGGAGGGCCAGGCACATGTGGCTGAATCCTTCCTTCGAGCCGATCGTGGCGACGACCTCGTGGTCTGGATCAAGGCTGACCCCGAACCTCTTTTCGTATCGGGCCGCGACCTCCCGCCTCAGATTGTACACACCCGTGGCAACGCTGTAGCGGTGGTTTCGAGAGTCTCGCGCGGCCTCGCAGAGCTTGTCGATGACCCACTCTCCCGGCGGGTCGGTCGGGTTGCCCATCCCCAGATCGATCACATCGACGCCCGCGTGGTGCTTGCGCGACTTCAACTCGTTGATCCGGCCGAAGAGGTACGCCGGCAAGTTGCGCACCCGAGGCGCAACCTCGAGATCGTAATGCTCGATTGATTCGTGCTCCTCCGAGCCCGGATTCGTCTTGGGATCCATCATCGCTGGTCGGTTCCTCGAGGCCGGGCATGGTCGTGCCCGCAAGGCCGCAACCGCCCTACGCCTGCTCAACACGAACCACCGGTTTCCTGTTCCACACCATGATACCCAGACCGGCCTGAAGTCGCATGAAAGTGGTCTTGCCGAATCGTCCTGATCCAGAAGTGCGAGGCAAGTTTCGCCCGGGAATGATCAAGTTTCGCGGATTGGTGGACTGAAGGCGGAAGGTGCCTCCGGAAAGCCGCGATCGTCCGAAGTTTTTGGCAACTTCCGCGGCTCGCCGCGTCGATACACGAAGTACCACCAGGCGACCCCTCGACGTCGCGCCTTTGCCTCTCGATGGACCCCGCGAAGACCGGTCACGCTGGATCGACGATAGATCGCGGGGGCGGCCAGAACTGATTTCTGGCCGCCCCCTCACGACAAAAGGCCCGGGCGGCGGCTGGCCAGCCCGGGCCAAGAAAATCAAGCGAGCGATGGTGCTCACTTCTTCGCTTTGGACAGGGTCACGAAGCGCCCTGGGAGCTTTCCGGACTGGACGTAGAACGACAATTCGTCTGTCTTTGACGCCAGATCCTGAAATTCCTTCACGGTGCTGACGGGCTGAATCTTGCGATCGCGAACGACCTTGGTGATCACGTCGCCTTCCTTGATGCTCTCAGCGTCGGCGGGCGATCCTTCCTTGACGTTGCTGACCAGCAGACCCTTGGTGTCGCTGGCAAGGCCCAGCGACTTGGAGAGGTCGCTGGTGAGTGGCTGAACTTCCAGACCGAAATCGCCGATGGCGGTCTTGACGGGTTCGGCTGCTGCTGCTGCTCTTCTCCTGCTTTTGTTCGCGCTCGAGGTCGAAAACCACGTTCTCTGCCGGGGCGGGCAGGATCGACGAGGTGTGCTTGCGGCCGTCTCGGTAGTAGTCGATGTCGAACGACTTACCGATGGGGCTGGCGGCAACTTTGAGGCGGAACGTGGGGATGCTCTCGATCTTGTCACCGCCGAAGCCGACGATCGCATCGCCTTGTTTGAGACCAGCCTTGTCGGCAGGGCTTCCCTTGACGACGTCTTCCACCAGGATTCCCTTCTCGTTGGAAGAAAGTCCCAGTTGCTTGGCCAGCACAGGCGTGAGCAAGCCGAGCCGGATGCCAATGCGCGGCCCGGTGCACCTTGCCATCCTTGATTAGCTGGTCGGCGACATTGGCGGCCATGTCGATGGGAACGGCGAAACCGATGCCGTCGTTGCCGCGGCCGCCGGTGACGATGGCGGAATTGACGCCGATGACTTCACCGCTCATGTTCACAAGCGGTCCACCCGAATTGCCGGGATTGATCGGAGCGTCGGTTTGCAGGAACGACTCGTATTCGTTGATACCGACGTTGTTCCGTTCCGTCGCCGAGATGATTCCCGTGGTGACGCTCTGGCTGAGCTCGAACGGGGACCCGACGGCCATGACCAGCTCGCCGACCTTCAGCTTGGAACTGTCTCCCTTGGGTAGCGGCGGATAAGTTGAGTTGTCAACCTTGATCACGGCGATGTCGGCCTTGGAGTCAGTACCGACAACAGTCGCGGTGGCCTCGGTACCATCATGGAAAGCGACGGTGATCTTCTCGGCGCCGTCCACGACGTGGTTATTGGTCACAATGTGGCCGCGTGAATCGTAGACAAAGCCCGACCCGGTGCCGGTGCCTCGCCCGCCGAATTGCTGCCGCTCCGGACCGCCCTCAGGGCCGAAGAAACGCTTGAGCATTTCCTCGAAGTCTTTCAGGTCCTTGGGGTTGTTGGGGATGCCAGGATTGGGACTACGTCCGCCTGGGCCGGGAAAGGGAAAACCCCGCAGGTTCGGGATCCGCCCCGCCTTCTTCTGAACGCTGATCTGCACGACCGACGGCCGGACGAATTCGGCGACCGATTCGAACGCCTGCGAGAGCCGCCTGGACCGTCTTCTGGCTTTCAGCAGGAACATTGGGCGCGGCCGGCATCCGCCGGAGAACTCCCGATGAGCTCACCAGTGCGGCGGTCGAGACCAGGAGCGCGGCCCAAGCGACAGGATTGCGTTTCATACTTCGTTCATCTCCTCGTTTCATTGACCAACATCCAACCCCTCGATCGGACCTTGCGCTGCCTCGCGGCGCGCAGCGCCCCAGACAGCCATCAACAGGAGGTTTATCCCTCCCGATCCCGGGGCTGATCTAGCGTGGAATGGTCGAACATCACTGTTAAGACCTCTGAGATGAGCGGGTCTGGGAGTCAACTCACCGTGGTCCCGATCAGGCTCCGCCAAGAGGTATTTCCTCTTTACGATGCAATTCTTCAGAAGGTTGGGTGGATTCTTGAGACTTTTTCTGCGCCAGTCCCCGGATTTGGAACGGAGCAATCCCATTCACCGCACCGGACCGGACCGACTCGATCCAACTCGTGCTCGACTCGGGGCTCATTCCTTACTCTAATGAAAGACCGCGTGACGTTGACGTTTTTTTTTCTGATTTTCCTGGAGCGGCCACGGCGTGATCGACCCTCGCAACTCCTCACCGGCCGTTTTCGAGAGCTTGGCACTGGCGCACGGGGCACGGCCCGAAACCACCAGGAGACTGCTGTCGGCGATCCTTGTGAGAGGTATTCACGACCCAGCCGTCTGGGGCCGGGACTATCAGGTTCCCAAACGGTTGCTCCAATTGCTCGGCCATCTGCCGAGGCTGGAACTGCAAGCGTCGATGGTTTCGCCCACGGATGGCTTCCAGAAGCTTCGGTTCCGGACTCATGACGGGCTGGCTGTCGAGACGGTGCTGATTCCGCTTCACAAGGCTGGCACGGCAAGCGTCTGCCTGTCGTCGCAGGTTGGCTGCGTCATGGGGTGCAAATTCTGCGCGACGGCCCGCATGCCCAGGCGGCGCAACCTGGAACCGTGGGAGATGATTGACCAGTTTGTGCAGGCGCGAACGACGGCCTCCCGATCAGGCCGGCGCGTCACAGGCGCCGTGTTCATGGGGATGGGAGAGCCGTTTCTGAACTACAATGCCGTGCTCGATGCGGCCGAGCTGCTGCGCTGCCCTCACGGGGGTGCGATCGCGGCCAAGGCCATGACCATCAGCACCGTCGGGCTGGTTCCCGAGATCGACCGTTTCACTGCCGAGGGGCGCAAGTTCCGTCTGGCGATCAGCCTGGGTGCTGCCACTGACGCCAAGCGTGCCGAGCTGGTTCCCCTGGCAGCTCGCACGCCCGTGGCCCAGGTGATGGCCGCCGCGCGGCGGCATGCATTGTCTCGACGCGACCGAGTCATGCTGGCTTATGTGTGCATTTCGGGTGTGAACGTCGGCGAAGACGACGCCCGGGCGTCGGCGAGCTGATCGCCGACACGCCGGTCCGGCTCGATCTCATCGACGTGACCGACCCGACTGGAAGGTTCCAGGCGCCGACGGCCGACGAGCTACGGACCTTCCGCGATGCGCTTTCACGCCACGTCGGACAGCCGGTGGTTCGCCGCTACTCGGGCGGCAAGGACATCCTGGCGGCCTGCGGCACCCTGGCTGGCCAGGAGGAAATCCGCGACTCGATACCGCGCTGAACGTGCACTCTCATCGACCCAGGCGGCGATCCCGGCCCGGCGGCGGTGCCGGGCACCTTGTCGTCGGTTCAAGAATTGCGCGAATGAGCGCGACGACTCAACTCGTCCCTCAGTGCGGAGATCAGCTCGACAATCGGTTTGATGTAAGGGCGCAACGGCACCTGGGTCGAGATCCACGACTCGGCGTGCGGCAGCGCCTCGAAGACCCGGCGGCCGCGGCGAACCGTTCGATCCACAATTCCTTTGTCTACCAGAAAGAGAAGAATGGCGGCTTTACGGTTCAAATGCACGCGGGTCCAGTAGCTGGACCGGCAGAGGTCATTTTCGAGATGCAGGCCGACGTAACGAGCGGCTTCCTCAACAAGTGCGCGGAGATGCTCGTCATTTCGATGGTATCGATAATGAGCGAGACGGCCGGTCCAGGCGTCAATCAGTTCACGGCTCAATGATGCGGCCACGGAATAGCTTTCTTCGACAGGTTAATCGATCCTCAGAGCGAAACAGTTAACCACTCATGAGTCTCGTACTTCATCTTACCCCGCGCGGCAAGGCTGCGTTGCCGCCAGGCCACGAATAGTTGCATGCCAGCATTCGCTTGCCACTGTGCGAGTGAAAACAACATCGTAATCGACGTCTCACCGAGATCTCGCATTCGAGATCCCTGCGCTCTGCGCGATTTTCGGGGCACTTCTCCCGGCAAAAGCAGCTTTGGCAGGTAGCCGGGCGACGCCCATTTCTCTTTGACACGGCGTGACATATCGACTATGTTCGGAAATCGTAAGTTGGGAGTCCGCCGCATCATCCGAAGCGATCGCTGGGCGGTCGTGTCCTCAGAGCTTTTTCACGATCCCGAGCACTCCGTGTTGCAGATCGGAACCACCCTGACTCATGTTTTCCATCCTCGCCAGGCTGGTTCAGCGTTATTCCTGGTTGGTGATCTTGGCCTGGGGAATCGCCGCCTACGCGCTCTTCAGGTATGCACCCCCGTGGGATCAGGTGACCAAGGACGACGACGTCCGGTTTTTCCCTCGCGCCTACCCTAGCGTCATCGGCCAGGAACTGTTGGAACGAGGGTTCCCCCGTGACGCCGCAAGTTCTCAGGTTGTTTTGGTTTATGAACGATCTGATGGGCCATTGACGGCGGCGGATTTCGCAGTCGTTGAAGAGCGAGCCAGTGATTTTCATCAGTTCGGACAGTCGAATCCGGACCTGGGAATCAAAAAGCTTGACACACATCGATCGCCGGTCATCGGCCCCAGGCTGATCGGCACAAACGCTTCGGGTCCGGGTCAGGCGGCACTGACGATCGTCTCGCTGCGCGGGACGTATCTGTCGAAGAAGACTCGACTCGCCGTTGACCGAATCCTCGACTACCTTCGGAAAAGCCCTCCTCTGCCCCAGGGACTCAGGCGCGTTGTTACGGGTTCGGCGGTGGTCGGCCATGACATGAATACCGCGGCCAACGAGAGCATCGAAAGCACAACCTGGACGACCATCGCGCTGGTGGTCGTGATTCTCTTGATCGTGTACCGTTCGCCGCTGCTGGCGATGATCCCGCTGGTCACGATCGCGCTTTCGGTCGTCGTCTCGCTCAAAGGGATCGCGCTCCTGACCGAACTGCCCGGTCTCACGTTTCAAGTCATCAACATCACCAAGGTCTTCGTGGTTGTGGTCTTGTTCGGGGCCGGGACCGATTACTGCTTGTTTCTGATCGCGCGGTACCGGGAGGAACTGGCTCGAGGCCGAACGCGTATCGACGCTTTGCGCGAGGCGATCACGCAGGTGGGCGCGGCCTTGGTTGCCAGCGCCGGGACAGTGATCATCGGGCTGGGCATGCTTTATTTTTCAAGCTTTGCCAAGATCCAGTACACCGGCCCGGCGATCGCGCTGTCGCTGACCGTGGCCTTGCTTGCCGCGCTGACGTTAGCTCCGATCCTGCTTGGCTGGCTGCGAAGCGCCATCTTCTGGCCCTTCCGCCCTCCGCACCATGTCGCGGGCGCCGACACGGAAGAGGAAAGCCTAGATCAGGTCCCCATGAAGGGCTTCTGGCTGGGGGTGGCTGATCTTGTCGTCACCCACCCGCTCTTGATCCTGGGAATCTGCCTGGCGGGGCTCTTACCCCTGGCCGTCATTGGCGCCCAGACCAAGTCAAACTACAGCCAGCTCGCGGACCTTGACCCCGACCGACCGAGTGTTGTTGGGGCCAGTGTGATTCGCAAGTACTTCGCCGTGGGTGAGCTCAGCCCGACCATGGCACTGATCGCGAACCCTCGGCTCGATTTCCGGTCGCCGCCAGGCCGCGCCGCGGTCGCGGAAACAAGCCGGCGGCTGATGGCGATTCCCAATGTGGCCGAGGTCCGCTCGCTCACGCAACCTCTGGGCAAACCGCCCGTGCCCGACTCCGAAAAAAACTTCTTGCAGCGGCTGGCCGACCAGGCGATGCGCGCGGCAGCCGACTCGCGTTACGTGAGCACTCATCCCAGCGACAAAGCCGACCTTAACCACATCACTCGGTTCGATGTTGTCTTCAAGTCCGACCCGTTCTCGCCCACGAGCCTGGCATCGCTGGACGCCGTGCAACAGACTCTATCGACCGCGACTCACCCGAAGGAACCGCTGCACGGGAGCACGGAGGTCGGCCTGGCCGGATCGACATCCGCCGTCAACGACCTCAAGCGGGTTACCACCAGCGACCAGCAGCGCATGTATGTTTTGGTCACACTCGGAGTCTACGCAATTCTGGTGGTTTTGCTCTGGCGGCCAGGCATCTGCCTCTACTTGATTCTCACCGTGGTGCTGGGCTACCTGGCCTCGCTTGGAGTGACGGAACTGGTCTTCCGCTGGCTTCATCACGGTACGGAACCCTGGGGGGGGCTGGACTGGACCGTCAGCTTCTTCCTGTTCGTGATCCTGGTGGCCGTCGGCGAAGACTATAACATTTTGCTCATGGCCCGCGTGATCGAGGAAGAAGAGAAACATGGAATCACCGAGGGAACGCGTCTGGCCGTGGCTCACACGGGCGGGATCATCAGTTCGTGCGGGCTGATCATGGCTGGAACGTTCGGCTCAATGCTCACTGGAACGCTCACCTCATTGCGCGAGCTTGGATTCGCGCTCGGTCTGGGCATCTTGCTCGACACATTTCTTGTGCGTCCGATCCTGGTGCCGGCGTTCGTCGTGGTGATGGATCGCTATCGTGCTGCTCACCGGCCGGCGAAGCAGAAGGCAAGCGTAGGCGCTAAGAATCAGAACGGAGCTCCTGATCGCGGCACGACCGACCGAGACGGGACCGGAGAAATCGACGCCGATGCGATTGATTCCTGCCTGGGGCAGTTCTACGAAGAATGATCGATGCTCTTGCTACAACGGCCTGCTCGTCGGAAGATCGATCACGACCTCATCGCCTTCAGCGAGGCCGTCGAGGACTTCTTGCAGGTCGTGGGTCGCGTGCCTGACCTGAACGGGTCGACGTTCCAGATGGTCTCGCCGCTTGACGTAGCAGACGTTTCGGCCGTCCTCGACCTTCACGGCCGCCGAAGGAACCGTGAGCGCTTTCTGGCGATGTCCACGCAAGATGGTGATTTCGGCCGACATGTCAGGCCGAAGCTCCGGCGGCATATTCCTGAGCTTGATCTTGCCCACAAAATAGGCGATTCCAGTGGACGTTTCGGATCTTTGGTCCGAAAGCGGCATGTTGGAGATCGTCTGTACACTGCCCTCGAGAACCCGCCCGGGGAGCGCCTCGAGAGTCACTCGTGCCTCCATGCCGGGGCTCACACGATTGACCACCGTCTCGTGAAGCATCACCTCGGCTTGCATCTTCGATTGGTCCGGCAGCGTGAATAGCTTCATTCGCTCGCGCACAGGAGCGCCCTCGTACACCTCGGGCTCGCGCCTACGGTTATTGGCGTAGACCACGTAGCCGTCGTTTGGTGCCCGGATCGTGCAACTATTCAAGAGTTTCTCGTAATGATCCAGCCGATCCTGTTCCCGGTTCAGTCGAGTCGTCTGGTAGCCCAGGGTCGCCTGCGCCCCGACAACATCGCTCCGAAGCGCGAGCACCTCCTTGGGCTCCGTAAAATGCTCGTAATTGGAAAGCGCCCTCTCCATCGACCGCAGGCTGAGCGTCAGGCGCATTGCCGACTGCTTCTCGCTGGCGATCTGAGCCGCCGACGCATAGCCCTTGTCCAGCATTTTCCGCAACCAATCCAGGCGGTCGGTCTGCCGCGATAGGTCCGATGTGGTCAGAGCGATCTGACCCTTGTATTCGCGCGCGACCTCAAGTCGCTGGCCTTCCAGATACGCCTCGAGCGCAAGCTTGGCCACATCCAGAGCCAGCACGGCTTGCTGGTGATCGGCTTTGACCTGCTCGACCGTGATCTTTTGGCGGCGGACAAGCTCCTGGTAGGCCGACGAGTCAAGCTCGCAAAGGATGTCTCCCTTCTTCACGATCGATCCTTCGAGAACCAGACTCAGGATCGTTGACGACCCGTTTACGAGCGATCCGCCCGTGGCGGCAGCGCTTAGCTTCTCGAGCGTGCAGCGAATCTCCGTACTCTGAGTGCTCGCGATTCGACCAGGCGCCACCACTTCTTCATCGACGTCCACACGTTGAACGGTGGCCGTGAAAAGCTCGTCCAGGGATGGTGTCGGGTTTCGAAGCGTGGCGATTACCGGCATCGTCGCCGCCAGGACGGTGACCAAGGCCAGTAAGACGATGGTCCGGGTTTTCCCCGGACGGCGTGTGGTTATTGGTCGAACTTCTTCAGAAAAAAGCTTTTTGCGCACCACGATCCAGCTCCCCCATGCGAGAGGCGGGGGCCGATTCAGTCCGGCCATTCGGTTTCGTTCGTCGCGTGCTGACGGGTGCTCTCGCTCGCTTGAGCAAAGCCCGTAGTATCAAGATGCGCCGTTTCTTGCCCGATTGGCCAACAAAAAAAGGGAGAAGACACCGAAGCGTCTTCTCCCTGGGATTTGTCGCTACAACCGTAATGCGGCTTACGCCGGGATCAGCGACGGCCCGCTCAGGCGGACGTCGCACCGGAGGCCAGTCCGGATTCGCCGCCGACGCCGGCCAGCTCGACACCCTGGAGCTCATCCTTGGTGATGGCGCGGAACTTGAGCCGCCTCGATTCGTCTTCCCCTTCGACCTCGACGACGATCGTGTCTTTGCCGGCGAAGGAGCCGCGCAAGATCTCCTCGCTGAGCGGGTTTTCGATCATGTTTTCGATCGCCCGGCGGAGCGGACGCGCGCCGTAGTCGGGGTTGTAGCCCTTGACGATCAGGTGGTCCTTGGCTGCATCGGTGAGGACGAGTTCCAGGCCGCGATCGGCCATACGCCCGCGAATCTTGGACAGCTCGATATCGACGATCGTCTTGAGGTCTTGCTTGTTAAGCGAGTGGAAGACGATCACGTCGTCGAGCCGGTTCAGGAACTCGGGCCGGAAGTACTTCTCGATGGCGACCTTGAGCCGTTCCTTCATCTGCTCGTAGGTGGCTGCCTCGTCGCGGCCGCGGTCGAACCCGAAGATGTTCGAGCTCGAGGTGACCTCGGCGCCGGCGTTGGTCGTCATGATGATGATGGTGTTCTTGAAGTCAACGTTGCGGCCAAAGCTATCGGTGAGCCGGCCTTCTTCCATGATCTGGAGCAACATGTTGTACACGTCGGGGTGGGCTTTTTCGATCTCGTCGAGCAGGACCACCGCGTAAGGCCGGCGGCGGATCTTCTCGGTAAGCTGGCCCCCTTCCTCGTAGCCGACGTAGCCCGGCGGGGCGCCGATCAGCTTCGAGACGTTGTGCTTTTCCATGTACTCCGACATGTCGATCTGGATCAGCGCGTCGGCGTCGCCGAACATGAACTCGGCAAGCGCCTTGGCCAGCAGCGTCTTGCCGACACCCGTGGGGCCGGCGAAGATGAAGCTGCCGATAGGCCGCTTCGGGTCTTTCAGGCCGGCCCGGCTGCGGCGGACGGCCTCGCTGATTCGCCTGATGGCCTCGGTCTGCGAGATGACCTTCTTCTGGATCTCGTCTTCCATCTTGAGAAGGCGAGCCGTTTCCTCGGTCTCGAGCCGGGTCAGCGGGATGCCGGTCATCTTGCTGACGACCTCGGCGATGACTTCTTCATCGACGGTGCCGTCGACTTCCTTGGACCGTTCCCGCCACTCGCGGGTGATCGTTTCTTTCTTCTTCTTGAGCTTGTCGGCCTGGTCGCGGAGGGCGGCGGCCCGTTCGAAGTCCTGGTTGGCGACCGCTTCTTCCTTGTCCTGATTGAGGCGTTCGATCTGCTCGTCAAGCTCTTTCAGGTCCGGCGGCCTGGTCATGGCCTTGAGGCGAACGCGGGCGCCCGACTCATCGACCACATCGATGGCCTTATCCGGCAGGCAGCGGCCGGTGATGTAACGATCCGATAGCTCGACGGCCGCCTCGAGGGCGTCGTCGGTGATCTGCACGCGGTGATGCGCCTCGTAGCGGTCGCGCAAGCCGCGGAGGATCTCGAGCGCCTCAGACTTGCTGGGGGGCTCGACCACGATCGTCTGGAACCGCCGCTCGAGGGCCCCGTCCTTCTCGATGTACTTGCGGTATTCATCGAGTGTGGTCGCGCCGATGCACTGAACCTCGCCGCGGGCCAGTGCCGGTTTGAGCACGTTGGAGGCGTCGATCGCCCCTTCCGCTCCACCGGCGCCGACCAGGGTGTGCAGCTCGTCGATGAAGAGGATGGTGTTCTTGGCGCGCCTGACCTCGTTCATGACGGCTTTGATGCGCTCTTCAAACTGGCCCCGGTACTTGGTGCCGGCGACCATCATGGCGAGGTCCAGGACCACGATCCTCCGGTCGCGGAGCAATTCCGGCACGTTGCCGTCGATGATCATCTGGGCCAGGCCCTCGACGATCGCCGTTTTGCCCACCCCGGCCTCGCCCAGCAAGACCGGATTGTTCTTGGTGCGCCGGGAGAGCACCTGGATCACGCGCTCGATTTCATTTTGTCGACCAATGACCGGATCCAGCTTTCCTTGCCGTGCCAGGTCGGTCAGGTCGCGTCCGAATGAGTCCAGGGCCGGAGTCTTGGACTTGTTGCCTTTTGACGTGGCACCGCGTTCGCTTTCGCCGCCAGCGTCCATCCCGTGACCGAGCAAGTTCAGCACCTCCTCGCGCACTTCTTCGAGCTTCAAATTAAGGTTCATCAAAACCTGGGCGGCCACTCCTTCCTGCTCGCGCAGAAGGCCAAGCAGGAGGTGTTCGGTGCCCACGTAATTGTGGTTCAGATTGCGGGCTTCCTCGATGGCGTACTCGATGACCTTCTTGGCTCGAGGAGTCTGGGGCAATTTGCCCATCGTGACCATTTCCGGGCCGGCCTGAACGATCTTCTCAACCTCGTTGCGAATCTTCCGCAGGTCGATGTCGAGATTGCGCAGGACATTGGCGGCGACGCCGCTTCCCTCCTTGATCAGGCCGAGTAAGACGTGTTCGGTACCGACATACTCGTGGTTGAAGCGCTGGGCCTCTTGATTGGCCAGTTGCATCACCTTGCGAGCACGGTCGGTGAAGCGTTCATACATGCCGTAAACTCCGATCCGACGATCCTACCTACCGGTAACGCGCCGGTTCAACGATTGGCGAGAGCGTTCCTTGAAAGTTATTCTATACGTTAGCCTCGGGGAAAGTTAATCACCAGCGCGGTCCAGCGAGAGATTCATGCGATTTTGCCGAATCTTGGCCCCGCGAGACGGCCGGGGCTCGTCGCCGTTGCGAGTATTCAACATCCCGCCGCCACGTCATCACCGATCGCATGTGGCTTGAATGCAACGCCCGATCAGTCCGCGTCCAGCCGCTTCATGGCCTGCTGGATCTCCGACCGCCATTTTGACCCGCTCTCGAGATCCAGACACTGACGAAAGGCCTGCCGCGCCAGGGCCGGTTGTTCGAGGCGGAGATGCAATGTTCCCAGGTGCATCAGGGCGTCGGCATCCGTCTCATCGAGGGTAAGGATGCGTTCGATTCGCTTTCGCGCATCGTGCCAGCGGCCCTGAAGGTACGCCTCCATGGCGTCTCGAAAAAGCCGCTCGATCTCCTGCCGATGACGCTCAGGATGGCACAGCCAGACCCACCACAGCGTGTAAAAAAAGCTCGCAAACCAGGTCAGAAGCGCAAACGCCGCCAGGAATGCCGGCCAACCAGCCGAGAACGCATCCGTCCAGATGAAACGGGCGACGATCGCAAGATTGAGTGACGCGGCGAAAAGTGTCGCCAGAATCAGCCCCAAAACTTCCTGGCCCGCCCAGATTTGCGCAAGACCAGGCCAGAAACTGAGCAGCGCGATCCATGCACGCCTAGGCACGCTTCGCCTCCCGCTTGCTTCACGATTCCCCAAGCTCTGTCTCCAACGTGCGATTCTAAAGCGGATTCGTGGGTAAATCAAGTTGCCGCCGAACGAGTGCACGCGATTGCGTGCGTGACTGAAGGTGAGGGTCCCGAACCAGCGCGAATCGGCGAATCCTTTACTCCCCGCAAAGCCCCAGGTCACCGCAGCACCTTATCGCGCAACCTCCGTCCCAGAACCTTCAGTCGTTCACGGTCCTCCCCGGAAAAGAGTGACTCCACGGCTGGCCCGCGCGGTGCGGCTGATCGCTGGAGACTCACTTCCACCTTATCGACGTTGCCGCGAAGGCGAACGCTCGTCAGCGTGCTCAGGTCGAGGTCCAGGCCGCTGAGAAACTGGCGCGCCTTCTCGGGAACCTTCTCGACCAGTCCATCGAGCGTCATCTGATAGCTCATCCGGCCGTCGAATCCCGTCCAGCCGGAAACGACGATTGGAACCCGGCCGGCACGCAGGCTGAGCCGATCCGTGGTGATCCGTGAGTCTTCGATCGTGAAGCTCGACTGGACCCTACCGGTCCTCTCCTGGGCTGGAACCTGGACCATATCCGCAAGCTCGGTAAGCACCGGAACGCCCGCGAACTCAAGCGGATCAATCGAAAGACTGCCGCGGCCCCGGAGCGTCTTGCACAGGGCCTCTCGTGTGTTGCCCTGGCCGCTCAGGTAGAGATCCATGTCAAGTTTTCCCTGCACCTGACCGGCCGTCCCGGCCAGAACAGGAACCAGGTAACGCAGGGCGTTTATGTTCCGGCCGAGCACGGCATCGGTCGCTCGGAACTGACCCTCGAAGGCGGGCTGGCGCCCCGACCGGTAGTAATGTGCCGTGAATTGAAACGGGCCGTCATTGAACTCGCCTGTCAATGTGACGTTGAAGGCACCTTCGCCTTCCCAGACACCCTCTCCTTCCACGTCTTCCAACACAAATCGAGGTCTGCGTCGGGACGTCGATGAGCTGGATACGAGCATGATGAAGCCGGGCTCTCAGCTTGCCGAGACCACACTCGTGGGGCTCGGAAGTCTGCGTCGCAGCCGTTCGCGGGTCGGCCCGCATCAGGTCCGCAAGCTCGAGCGAACCGTCTTGGCGGCGGAGCACGCGCAGGGTCAACCCCTCAACGTCGAGGCTGGTCGGCTCGAACTTTCCGCGTAGCAACTGGAACGGGCTGACGTTCATCTGGACCCTGGGAGCCTCTAGCCACGGGTCGCCCACCGACCGGGGAGCACCGATCGTGAGATTCGACAGGGAGACGCCTCCACCCAGACATACATCAAGCTTATCGAGCTTGACCGAGCGGCCGCTGGACCGCTCCAGCACAGCGACCACGTGCGTCCGGGCCCAGCGTGTTGGTGCGATCAGAACGATGATAACCCAGAGCAGAATCGGCGTGAGCAGGGCCCCTGCCGGGACCAGGAGCCAGATCCAGCAAAACCGGCGGCGTTTCATGGGAATCCCTCCCGAGTTTTCGCGACGATCGCGATTCGTCCAGGGCCGTCATGGCCGGCGCCGAGTGCGGCAACCGGGCGTTGAGGATCGCCCGGGAACTTGCGCAACGTGTCCGAACCATACTCCAAGGCCCCCAAGTGGGCAAGTACAGTCACGAACAGCCTTCAGGCCGCTCGGACGACGGCAGGGTTGAGATTTCGCTTTTGTAAAGGGGGCGGCTTATCCAATTGCATGCAACTGTACTATCAAAGAAGGCGCGGACGATCCTCCGGCCCGGCTATTACGTCCCGGCGCCACTGGAGGCCACATATCAAGAGACCTCGGAACATTTCCCCGCGCCGATGAAGAAGCTGCTGGAGGCGCCGGCAGGGTCTCCACGTGACACCTGACATTGAGTGACAGGTGCTTTCTGAAACCTCGGCCCATTGCGGAACCTCGAAAGCCCCTTCAAGGCAGCAGCCAGGGGCTCGGGTTTTCGAGCAGGCTCGCCAGGTCCTGGAGAAAACGCGCGGCGGGTGCTCCGTTCGACGATGCGGTGGTCGAAGGTCAGGCAAAGCGTCATGCGATCGCGCTGGGCGAGCTGCTGGTCGACCATTGCGGGTACCTTCGCGATTCTGCCCAGGCCGAGCACGGCGCACTCGGGAACATTGATGATCGGCGTGAAGGCGTCGATGCCCAAGGTTCCAAGATTGGTCACGGTGAACGTGCCGCCGTGCAGCTCGTCGGGTTTGAGTTTGCGCTGCCGTGCTCGGTCGATCAGCTCTTGCGCCTGGCGGCGATCTGGCGGAGGGAGAGGCTCGGCACGTCGCGAATCACCGGTACCAGCAGGCCGGCCTCGGTGTCGACCGCCAGACCGATGTGGATGTTCTTGAGCGTGACGATCCGGTCGCCATCCCACCGCGAATTCAAGAGCGGATGTCGCTGCAGAGCCAGCGCCGTGAGCTTGATCACGATGTCGCTGTAGCCGACCGAGTTCGAAGCGCCACGATCGTTCTGCTTCTCTGCCACGGCCTTGAACTGCTGCCGCAGATTGACGAGGTTCGTTGCGTCGATCGTGGACATCAAGGTAACAGGGGCCGTGGCGTGGACGCTCGCCAGCATCCGCTCGGCGATCGCGCGTCGAGTCGCGGAGATCGGGATCGACCCGGATTCTGCGTCCTGTGAGCGATCCGGAGGCCGCGATCACGTCGCGTTCGCGGACACGGCCGCCCGCGCCCGAACCATCGATCGTGGTCCAGTCGATACCCAGCTCGCGAGCTTTTCTCCTGGCCCGGGGTGACGATCGAACGGTTCGCGACGAGGACCGCGCGATCGGTGTCCACTCCCTCGCGGACGTGGCTCGGTCGCGGTCGCGGTCGAGTGGCCGGGGCTCGCTCCTGGCGTGCACAGCCTGGTTGGAAACGGCCGAGAATGCCTCATCGGCTCCGTTTTCTCCGCGCTGAGCGAGCCGGCCGATCACGGTTCCCACGGCGACGGTCTCGCCCGGCTGGGGACCGGTCGGGAGCGATCGTGCAACGTGCCCGTATCCAGGCTCTCGATCTCCTGCACGGCCTTGTCGGTCTCGAGGCTGAAGAGGGGCTCGCCGGCCTTGACGAGCTCTCCGTCCTGCTTGAGCCAGGCGACGAAGACGCCCTCGTCCATGTTCCAGCCCAGACGGGGAATGGTGATCTCGATCGCCATGGATGCGTCTCCCGGGAGAGAAGGCGTTACTCGGCGGCCAGGTCGCGGATCGCCTGGGCGATGGCTCGTGGGATCAGGGACGACGGCGGCTTCCAGCGGCGGGCTGTACGGCGTTGGCGTCCAGGCGCCGTTGAGCCGGCGGATCGGGGCGTCGAGGTCGTCGAAGCCCCGGTCGGCAAGCTGGGCGGCGATCTCGGCGCCGATGCCGCAAGGGGCGAACGCCTCGTCCACGATCAGCAGCCGGCCGGTCTTGGCGACCGAGCGTGCGATGGTCTCGACGTCGAGCGGAGAGACGGTCCGCGGATCGATCAGCTCGACCGAGATGCCCTCGCCGGCCAGCTCGTCGCAGACCTTGAGCGTCTGATGAACCATCAGCGCCAGGGCGACGACCGTGACGTCGCGTCCCCTCGCGGACGACCGCGGCCTGGCCGAACTCGATCTCGTCATCGCGCCGTCGGGAACGGGCCCCTTGAGACCAAGGATCTCGCGATGCTCGAGGAAGAGCACCGGGATCGTTGCCCCGGAGGCGCGTGCTTGAGCAGCCCCCGGGCATCGCGCGGGTTCGAGGGCACGACCACGCGCAGGCCGGGGAAATGAGCGAACATCGGATAATAGTTGCCCGAGTGGTGCGTGGCGGCCGAGTGGCCGATGCCGATGCAGCCCCGCAGCACGATCGGCATCTTGAGCCGGCCGCTGCTCATGTACTGGATCTTGGCGATCTGGTTGATGATCTCGCCGACGCGTCGAGGACGAAGTCGGCGAACATGAAATCGATCACCGGGCGGCGTGCCGGTCATGGCCGCGCCGCAGCCCAGGCCGACGAACCCGCGCTCGCAGATCGGCGTGTCGCAGAGCCGCACCGGGCCGTAGAGCTCGTAGAGCCCGGCGGTCGTCCTGAAGTTCCCGCCGCGCTTGCCGACGCCTTCGCCCATGACGAAGATCGCGGGGTCGCGCGCCATCTCTTCGGCCGAGGGCTTCGAGCGTGGCCTGCATGAAGCGTCAGCTCGCGGGCTTGCTCGCTGTCGGCCGATGGCGGACGGGCTGGTCGACGGGTTGCCGGCCGCTCAGGTTCATCGAAGACGAAGCGGGTGGCCGTGGCCGGGTCGGGCCAGGGAGACGCTTCCGCGAACTGCTGGGCGTCGGCGACGACGGCGTCGATCTCGGCTTCGATCGCTTCGAGCTCGGCGGGTTCCGGCAGCACGGCCTCGTCCAGCAGCGTGCCGCGAAGGCTAGCGAATCGGGCAGCGCTCTTTCCAGGCCTCGACCTCCTCGCGCGTGCGGTAGGTGTAGTCGCCCATGCCCTCGGCGTGGGGCCGGGTGCGGTAGGTCCGGCATTCCAGGAGCGTGGGACCGTCTCCGCCGCGGGCGCGCTCGACCGCCTCGGCGGCCGCCTCGTAGACGGCCAGCACGTCGTTGCCATCGACCTCGACACCCGGCATGCCGTAGACCTCGCCGCGAGCGGCCACGCTGGGGCTGGCCGACGCATAGGCGAAAGGGACCTCGGTGGCGAACTGGTTGTTCTCGCAGACGAAGAGCGACCGGCAGCTTCCAGATGCCGGCCATGTTCAGGCCTTCGTGAAACGCCCCGTTGTTGACGGCCCCGTCGCCGAAGAAGGCGACGGCCACGCTGGTCGGTCTCCATGAGCTTGAAGCTGTATCCGGCCCCGGCGGCCTGAAGGATGCACGGCGCCGACGATGCCGCTGGTGCCCATCATGCCGACCTCGGGGGCGAACAGGTGCATCGAGCCGCCGCGGCCCTGCGAGCAGCCGGTCGCGCGGCCGAACAGCTCGGCGAACAACTGCCGCGGCGCGACCCCCTTGGCCAGCGCATGGCCGTGGCCGCGATGCGTGCTGAAGACCACGTCTTCCGGACGCAGGTGAGCGCACACGCCCGCGGCGATGGCCTCCTGGCCGACGTAGGTGTGGCAGGCGCCGTGGATCAGGCCCTTCTGATGCGACCGGGCGAGCTGCTCCTCGCACCGGCGAATCAGGACCATCGCCCGGTAGAGGTCGAGGAGCTGCTTTCTTGTCCAGCGAGGTCGTGGTCATGCAGGTTGACTCCGCCGTCGCTGTCCGTGGATTCCGTATGCAGGACATATCTCACAGCGTCGCGATGACCGCGATGCTGATTCCCAGGAAGAAGACGCCGCAGAGAGCCACACCCAGCTGCAGCAACAGGTCTGGCCGAAGAGCTTGGCGGCAGGAGCCTGCGGTTGACGTAGAGAGCCTGAAGCGCCGAGACGCCCAGCGCCACGTTGCCGAGCACGGCGCCGATCTCGGCGATCCGCAAGGCGGGCAAGAGCCAGAGGATCAACATGCCCCAGACGCCATAGACGCAGCAGGATCCCATAGTAGAGGTAGCGCACTTCCCCTCGGCCCAGTCGCTTGACCGCGGGGCTCGCGGTCCAGATCATGTCGGTCCAGCGGCGGGCGATCTGGTCGCCCACGCTGACCTGGCCCGGGGCCAGCACCAGGAAGCCGCAGAGCAAGGTCAAGATCCAGAAGAGGCCCGCGCAGCTCGGGATAGCGAAGGGCGATTCCCTCGGCCGTCATGGCGGCCACGCGGTCGCCGGTGACCGTGGCGTTGCGGATGAACTCCAGCGACATCATGCAAGGTAAGGCCATGCCCAGGATCGAGGCAAGCACCCAGACCGCCTGGTCGCGGCGAATATGAGCCATCCACCTGCGCCAGCGCGACAGGTTCTCACGATCCAGGGGAAACACGCAGCCCGTGTGCGACAGGCCGATCGTCCGGCCGCCGATGGCGCTGGGGATCGCACCGACACGCGCGCCCATGCCCCAGCCCTTGTCGCGCGCGTAGTTCGAGAAGAGCGTGTTGCTGAGCCCGCCGGCCCCGGCGATGCCGATGAACGCGACGACCATCGCCCAGTCCAGGTCGGGCAGCCGCCCGTGCTCGCGCACGTAGCCGACGAGGCCCACGTATTCGACCCCTTCGTGAGTCGAGCAGGTTGCGAAACCGTGATGGCATAGGGCTCGGGAACTTGAGACAGGCTGTCGTATCGGTGCGCGATACCTCGTTGAGACACTCGCAGTGCGCTTGGGCTGCCAGAGATGATGGTCGATCGATCTCGCCTGCGGCCTCGAGTGTCAGACCGGGCTGACTCGGTCTGGACGAAGAAGAACCCGTCGGCCGCGAGAGTTCCCGTGCCTGCGCCAGGAGCTGGTCGCGTATGCTGCTTGATCGCGGCGCGGTATCGCGCTGGGCGTCCGCAGGTCGTACCGCGTCGCTTTGTCCCGGCCATGACCAGGACGTCGCCGGTCGGCCGGCCGTCTTGCTCCCAGGTTCCCTGCAGCACGGATTCGGTCCGGCCCGTCGTCGGACTCGAGCGAGAAGTGACGGTCGAGGACGATCGTCTGGGCCCGCAGCGGCACGGTGCCGAACCGGAAGAACCCGGCAGCCACGTCTCGGACGACGGGCCAGGAGACCATGGCGACGGCGATGAGCGACAGGTAGCCCGAGCACCAGCACGAGCTTGGCGGTCATGATCTTCTCGAGCATCCGGTAGACGGTGCCGCCGAAGATCGAGGGGACGAACGCCAGGAGGAAGACCGCGAAGCCCAGGGCCTTGACCAGTCACCTGATCCGAGGCGGTCTGGGGCAGGTGGCCGAGGAAGACGGCGGCCAGGGGAACGGCGGCGTTGGAGGCGTTGTAGGGCCAGATGGCGGCGATATCGAGGACGGCGTAAAGCACCCATCCAGGCCAGCCGGACCGGGCCAGGTGCGCAGGCCGCCGACGATGATCGGCTCGCCGCTGTAAACGGCGTAGCGCATCATCGCCAGGTTGCAGAAGGCCTGGAGCAGGATGCTCAGAAGCGCCAGCCAGAGCAGCGCCGCACCGTACTGAGCGGTGACCGCGGGGCCGAAGAGCCATTCGCCCGAGCCGATGCTGGTGCCCGCCAGCACGACTCCCGGCCCGATCAACCCCACCCAGAGCCGCCAGCCGCCGGGCGGCGGGGTGGGCAGATCGCCCGTCGTCCACGCTGGGAGATATCGCCCCGCCTCACGCCCGCCTTCGATGCTTTCCGAGGCGAGCGAGGGTGGGGCAGTCATCAGGGCGTGCTCCCGCGGACGCGCTCAACCTTATCCTCGGAACTTGGTTGCCGGCCGGGCCGCCATCAGCTCGTGCAGGGTGTGCATGATGTTGTAGGCCGTCAGCTCGCAGAGCAAGTGCGTGACGTCTTCATGCACGGCGTCGCTCAGCTCGGGCTCGACCTTCTTCATGAGGGCCACCAGCCGCGCTTCCTGGCCCTTGAGCTCGCTGGCCTCGATCTTGCCGTCGGCCATCGCCTCGAGGAAACCCGAAAGGCGGCTGGCGTAATCGTGAATCAACGGTGCGTCGGTGCTCTCGTCAAGCCAGTGGGTGCGGCCTGGGGATTTCCCTGGTTGCTTGCTCATTCTCTCGTCCTCATGATGTCCGCGGGCGCTGCGCCCTGGTTTTCAATCCATAGACTCGACCACGGTCAATCTTCGATCAGTTGACGAATGGTCGCCATCCGCTCTTGCAGCTTGCTGCGCTCGTTCGGCTTGGCCAGCCGAGTCTTCCAGTCTTCCGGCAGGAAGCTCATCGAGGTGCACTCGAGCACCGCCGCGAGCTCCTGCTTCTCTTTCTCCAGGCCCTGGGCCGAGGGAACGAAATCGTCGAGTGCTCGCCTGAGATCCTCGGCCATGAGGTTCTCATGACCCGCGATGAGCGAATTGCGCTTGGCGGAGAGCACAATACTTTCGATGTCGGCCCCGCTCAACTCCTTTGCCAACAGGCCTTCGGGCAGCAGATCGGGGTTGAGGGTGGCCTTGTTCTTGCGGCCCATGACCGAGAACATGTACCGGACTTCGCTCTCGTCGCGCGGGTTGAACAGTGGCAAGTGCACCTCGGCGCGACCCTGCCGCTTGAGGTCGATCGGCAGCAAGTCGGGGCGGCTGGTGAGGAGCATCCAGATCAGCTTGCCGCGGTATCGGGTATCGCCCATCTGGCTGGCGATCATCGAGAAAACCCGTCCCGAGGTGCCCGAGTCTCCGCCCGATTCGCGGGTGCCGAGCGCTGCGTCTGCCTCGTCGATGACGACGACAACTGGTCCCATCGCACGCAAGACGGTCAGAAGCTGCTCGAGGTTGCCCTCGGTTTCGCCCACGTACTTCGAGCGGAAGTTGCGCAGCTTGACGCAGGGAACGCCGACCGAGCCCGCGAAGCATTCGGCGAGATAGGTCTTGCCGGTGCCGACGGTTCCGCAGATCAGGTATCCCATGGGAGCGGCGTCGAGCCGGCCCTTGGCCAGAAGGGCCGCGTCGTTGACCAGCCGCTGCTTGACGCCATCGTTGCCGACGAAATCGTCCAGGGTATGCGGCGGCTCGACGAACTCGACCAGGCCGCGCGCCTGCCGCTCGATCAAGCTCTTCTTGAGCGACTTGAGGCTGTTCGCGTCGAGCTTGACTCCAGATCTCTCGGCGCGGGCCAGCAGGCGCTCGAGGCTCACCAAGCTCAGGCCGCTGGTCAGCTCGGCAAGCTGAGCGGGCGTGAAATCGGTCAGGTTGCCGAGCCTGCCGTCCTTGCCGTCAAACCAGGTGGAATACGCCTGGCGCGCGGGGGAGTCGGGCATGGGAACCTCGAGCGTGGCGACTTGCGGGCTACCGACGAGCCGCTCGTTGAGCTCGGAAAGCTGGTCGCACAACAAACAGATTGCGATGTTATTCCGCTTGATGTATGGGTTTTGCGCCGACGACAACAAGCGGACCAGGCGTGTGCCCAGGGGGCCGGTAAGCTGGCCCAGGTCGCTGGATGGCGTAAGGTACTGCGCATGATCGAAGATCACGCCGATGCTGATGCGTTTGGCAGGGTCGTCCTCCATCAGGTTTTTCTGAAAGAGCTGATCCAGCAGGGCCAGGATCGAATCAGGATCCCTGGGCCAGGTCTTGGGCTCGCCGATCCGTTCGGAGAGGGGGCCGAACATCTTCCGGAGCCGGTCAACATCGGTGCCGGCAGACATCCGGAGGCCGTGGGAAAGGTCGTGCCGCAGCACGACGTCCCAGGTTCCGAACAACTGGGTCGAGAGAAAGTCGGCCACGGTGCCGTAGCTGCCGGGCTGAGCGTCGTCTTGCCGCACCAGGTCGTGTACGTTGCCGTGGAAGACGAAGAGACAAGTGGTGCCCGCGAAGTACTGGTCGGCGAACTCGCGGGCCCAGGCGGGATACCACTTCGGCACGGCGAGCGCGCCTTCGCCCGGCAGCATGGACGGCTGAGCCGCGAGCTCAGAGCCTGAGGTCGCCTTGGCCACGGATCAAGTCTCCTGCTTGTCGATTCGATATGGGATGAGCCCGAAGACGGGCCCGAGCCGGTCAGATTTCGGGCAGCGGCTCGAGCGCCTTGGTTGCCGGTCCAAGCTGCTTGGCCGACTGTGCGGTCGCCGGCGTGGCCAGGCCCATCTCCTTCTCGAATTCCTTGAGCGCGTCTTCGGCCATCGTCTTCTCGACGGCGATCTCACGCTTGACGTCTTCGACGCCTTCTCCCGAGAGATCGGCCGCCACGCGGACCCGGCCGCGGTTCCTGTCGATCTGGTCCTGGAGGACTTGCTCGGCCTGCCCGAAGTCGGTCGTGACGTTGAAATTGAACTGGGTGGCCAGTTGCGACATCTCGGCCTCGGCACGACTCATCTTGAGGTCGGCGTCGTACTTCGTGATCTTGTGCTTGACGTCTTCAAGCTTCTGGACGGCGTGCTTGATCTTGAGCAGGTTGTTGTTATACGCCTGCTCGTGAAGCGCGAGCTGCTTCTCGTTCTCGGCCAGATCGTCCTTGGCGCGCTTGAGGTCGAGGGCGAACTTGGCGGCGGTGTCTCGATCGCCTGCACCCAGGTAGGCCTTGATCTTGGCCTCGATCGTGGATACCTGCTTGCGCTGGTTGTCGGTCTGCCTCGTAACTCGCTCCACCAGCGCCCGATACTGGGCCAGTCCCTCGCGGCCTTCCTTCATTTGCTCGATGGACCGGTCGTATTCGTATTGCATCTGGGCGATTGGGTCGTAGCCCCTGATCGCATTGGCCAGCTTGTTGAACTGTGCCGCGATGGCGTGCCAGAGTTTGCCGAGGATCATGGTTCACCTGTAAGACGGACCTTGAGAATCCACCGAACGAACACGATATCCTATTCGATGTCGGGAGCTTTTTCCATCGGCCCCAGGCGGTAGGGCGAGATGGGTTGCTGACTGGTCGAGGCGGCGAAGGCGTCTCCAATCGCGGCCATGGCGGCGGCCTGGCTCCGCGCCATCGCCTGCCCTTGTAGTGCCTTTTCAAGCAATTGTCTGATCCTGGGCCAGTCGGGCTGCCTGTCATCAAGCAGGTCTTCGGCTTGTCGCCGCAATTCTTGGGCCGCCGCCAGGCTATCGCGAACCGCTGCGCCGATGCTCCGCTGGTTGCGCTCGAAGAACGGGGCAGCGGCGGCACTCTGATCGTCGAGCTCGTGGACCAGTTTCCGACAATCCTCGCGGACCGCCCGCAGACCGGTGAGCTGGTCGCCGAGTGCCATCATCAGCCGAAAAACGGCTTGCTGCTCCTGGACAAGCTGGCCAAGCAAGCGCGCAGCCAGCAGGTACTTCTGCTCTGCGCTCGAGGCGACCTCGGCGGCTTCTTGCGCCTTGCGGTCAAAAGTTTGCAAGAGGGCGCTGGCCTGCGCCAGGTTGCCCGCCACGTTTTGCCATAACGTCGGGGCGAAGTCGTGCTGGAGCTCGGCCTCGAATGCCTCGTACTGCGCCATGGCCTCACGAAGGCGCTGGGTCTCGCGCAGGCGTTCGGACTGTTGGATTTCACAAAACTTCCGGGCCTTGAGCACCCCTTCGAGAGTTTGTCGGGCCTGGTCGAGTGCCGCCCGCGCGGCCGCGAGATGTGCGCCGGCGGCCTTGGCATCACCCTCGTTCAAAGCCTGCCTCAGTTGTTCGGCGAACTGGGCCGCCTGGGCCAGCGCAAAATCGGGATTGCCTCCTTGCTCATCAAGCCGCAAACCGTCCTGCCGGTAATTGGCTACTTGCTCACGGACCGGCGTGAGCGCTTCTGTAACGGTGCGCGCTTCCTGGTGGATATCGACAATCCTGTCCATACGCTGTTGTAACAGCGCGGCTTGATCGCGCACCTGGCTTGCTTGCGAGCATGCGCCGATCGGATCTGGCGTGAGGAGCGCGCCGAGCTGCTTTACGCGTGACGCGATATCATCAATCTCGGCCTGGTAGGGCGTCGTCGGCAGCCCCTCTTTGCCAAGGCGATCCATCGAGGCTCGAATCGAGGCGACCTGTTGCCTGAGAGCTTCCGCGGCGGCTCTCGCCTCCTCGTGGGCGCGATTGAGACGATCCATGCTCGAGACGCAGGCTTTCGACTCAGCGTCGATCTGCTCGAACACCTTCGAGCCGGAGACGAGGAGCTCAGCCTCCTTGAGCTTCTGGCTACCCAGGGCCGAGTTCTCCTTTGCGAGAGTTTGGGCCTTGTCGAGCGAGTCCATGACCTCGAGCCATCGATCCCAGAGCCCGCCCACCTTTTTCTGTGTTTCTTCATAAAAGACCAGCGTCTCCCCGCTCATGGGCACTTTGAAATCAAGGTCTTCGGTGGGCAGCAGCTTGAGCCGTTCCTTGAGCGAATCGAGCCTATCCATGACCTCGACCGAGCTCTTGCGAAAGCTCTTGATCTTGCCTTCGACCGTATCGCGAGAGCGCCTGCGCCAGCCAGATAAGTCCCGCGGCGATCAGAGCGACTGCGACGAGCGAAGCGACGAAGGCCAGTATCAGATCTCCACCACTGGGCAGGATGGCCCCTACCGCATGCGGCGCGTTTTTGATCTCCGAGCCCGAATCGATCAAGCCCGAGTCGAAGCTGTGCCCACGGATGACCCATCATTGCTCAATCCAATAGCGTGAGAATTTCGAGGATCAATCGGCTCGAGTCCCAAGTGGTCGCGGGAAAGCCGCCAGCGGAGATCATAGACTCTGGAGCACCTAATGGCCATGGTTTCGATGCGAATCTCCGTAGCACCATTCACACGCTCTAGGCTACACTCCGAAGATGTTTCCCTACAAAGATCCGCTGAACCTGGCAGGATGGGCTCACGTCGGCTATTTCGGCGTTTTGCTTCCTGGCCTGGTGGTATACAAGCGGAAGAGGCTGCTCCCCACGGATCAACCGTTGCCGAACAGGTTGCGACACTTTCAGAGGACGGCGTTCGAACTGGTGATGCTCGCTTCCGTGTCGCTCGCGGTTGCCTGGGTGCAGAGGATTCGTCTCTTTCCGCGCTCCCTGCCCTCCCCGTCCGCGGTCATCGCAGGACTGGCCTTTTTCGCGGCGGTCGTGGCCTTCATGCGGCCGCGCTGGCGCAGGGCGGTCGAGCACGGGCGCGGGTCGTGCATCTGTTCATGCCTGCCAACGCTCTGGAACGCTGCTGGTGGGTTGCTGTGGCCGTCCTAGCCGGCGTGGGGAGGAGATCACCTGGCGCGGAGTTCAGGCCGCGCTCCTTGGCATCGTCACCGGCAACTTCTGGATCGCCGCACTGCTCTGTTCGACCTCGTTTGGCTTGACCCACATGATTCAGGGTTGGAGGTCAGCGGCTATTATCATCGTCTTCGCGCTGGGCTTCCACACACTCGTCTGGGTTGCCGGATCGCTCTATGTCGCTATGGCTGTCCACGTCGCCTACGATATCACGGCTGGCATCAGTTATGGTCGATTGGGAAGGGAACTGGCTCCCGATGGCCTGGATTCCGAGCCTGTTACAAGCAGATGAGATGGGGGCCAGGCGCGAACCACTCCGGATGAGGTTCGGGTCTTGGCTCGGTGAATCGGGACTGTTACATTGGCCACGTCAACGGCGCAGGCGACGCGCCAGGCCTTCCTCGATGAGGAAACACACGATACGTCGGCGGCGGCATCGACGACAAAGCGGTCGCAAACCTGCCATCGGTTCCCATGAATTGAGGACCTGCCCATGTCGTTTCGCGGCGTGTTCATCGCTCTTGTCCTGAGCACGGGAATGATCGTCTCAGCGTTCATACTTCAGTCTGCGCGGCCGCGTCAGGAGGTCAACCGGACAAGTGCCGCTCTGGTCAAGGCGACCGGCAAGTGCGCCGACTGCCACCGCCATGAAACTTCGGCGGTTGTGCATGAATATGATATGAGCACACATAGCCGGGCCGGAGTCAACTGTCTTGACTGCCACCAGCCGAGCAAGGGACAGGAACCGGTGGATCACAAAGGTTTTACCATTGCCCGCAGGCTGTCGGCAGCCAACTGCCAGGCTTGCCACGCGGAGCAGTATCAGCAGTATCTGAAGAGCCGCCACGCAGCGCCGGCCTGGGCGGCGGTCTCGGGTAAAGGTGACTTTTCGGCCGAGCAGGTGGCCTTTGCCGAGAAGATCCACCCGGGAGCCGTTGACCGCCCCGCGCACGATCTGACCAAGATCGAAGGGATGGCCGCGGTCAACAAAGGATGCCGGCAGTGCCACGACGTGGGCCGGCCCAACATCGACGGCTCGATCGGTTCGTGCACGGCGTGCCATGCCAGGCACGTTTCGTCGGTTGAGCTGGCCCGATTACCCGAGACCTGTGGACAGTGCCACATGGGACCCGATCACGCCCAGCTTGAGATCTACCACGAATCGAAGCACGGCGTCTTGTTCAACGCCCAGCGCGGCGGCATGAACCTGAAAGTCGCGCCCGAACGGCTAACCGCGGCCGACATGCCCGTTCCTACCTGCGCCACCTGCCACATGAGCGGCCTGGAGGGTGAGAAAGTTACGCATGATACGTCGCAGCGGCTCTCCTATTACCTCTTCGCCGCCGTCTCCGACCGCCGACCCAACTTTGAAGAGGGGCGCCGCAACATGAAGGCGATCTGCCTGAAGTGCCATACGAACCCCCGGATTCTCCAGTTTTATTCGGAGGCCGAGGGAGTCGTCAGGTCAACCAATAAAATTGTCAACGAGGCCAAGGGCATCGTCGAAGATTTGCGAAAGCACGAGCTGCTCACGGCCCAGCCGTTCGATGAACCGATCGAGTACCTTTATTTCAACCTCTGGCATTACGGCGGCCGTACGGCCAAGCACGGCGCCTACATGGGAGGGGCCGATTTCGTGCAGTGGCATGGGTATTTCGAGCTGGTCTCGAAGCTGGCCGAGCTGAAGAAATCGGCTGCCGAGATTCGCAAGGATGCGAAGCCAGGCGCGGCCATGAAGACGTCCCAGGGGGCATCGGATCAGACGGGAGCCGCCGCCCATGCGAACTCCGCTGGACAATAGCCCGTGGTGGGCGAGCCCGCTCTTCTGGATCGAGATGTTCGTGGCCGCGAACCTGGCGTTCCTGACCGTGGACATCGGCCTGGCCCATGCGGTCAATCTCTTCGAGCACCAGGCCGAGTGGGTTCCGATCGTGTTCTCACCGGCCGCCACGCTGCTCTTACTACTGGCGGTCTTGCTCGGCGGGCGGGACGGGCTGGGGCCGGACGATTCACGAACCGGTCCGCGGGACTGGCGGGGACGGCTCTGCCGCGGCATCGGGCTATTTGTCGGTTGGGGCTCGGTCGCGGTCGGGATTGGCGGCTTGCTATGGCACTTGAACGGTCGGTTCTTTCAGGAGGTCACGCTCAGGAACCTGGTCTACACGGCGCCTTTCGCGGCGCCCCTGGCTTACACGGGCCTCGGGCTCTTGCTCGTCCTCGATCGTATGGTTGATCACCGCGGCATGGAGTGGGCTCGCTGGGTCGTCCTGCTCGCGGCGGGCGGCTTCATGGGCAACTTCGTGCTCAGCCTGGCCGACCACGCGCAGAATGGGTTTTTTCAGCCCGCCGAATGGATCGGCGTCGTCGCTGGCGCCATCGGGGTCGGCTTTCTGACGGCGATGGTCGTCGTCCCCGAGAGCCGTGCGCTGCTTGCCATGAATCTCATGCTCATGGTGATTCAGATTGGGGTGGGCTTGCTCGGTTCTTATCTGCATTTGCGCGCCAACTGGAGCCGGCAGTCCGCATCGCTCTGGGACACGTTCGTCGCCGGTGCGCCCATCTTTGCCCCCCTGCTCTTCGCCGACCTGGCGCTTCTGGCCGTGCTGGGCTTGTGGGCCCAGGCTCAATGCCTTGCGGTCGAGAATGGCGACCAGCGACTCGCGAACCCGCCCTCGACCGACTGATCCGAGCCAGACGCGGTCTCGATCGGCGGGCGGTCTCGATGATCATCGGGTTGCGGCCACGGTCTACGCGGGTTATAGATGAAACTGCGGTTTTCCTTGATTCCGCGGCCATGTGCAGCGAGTTTTCCTTGACCTTGAACATCCGTCACATCGACTGCTCGAAAGACGACGCCCGGGCGGCGATCGCCGACCTCAGGCGCGAGCTTGGCCCGCAAGGCAACATTGTCAGCCCCGAAGGCCGGGCACGCACGATGGCTGCCTTTGGTGAGCCGCTCTCGCCCCAGCAGGTGGTCGAAAAGATCTGCGCAGAGGTCAGGGACAAGGGCCTGCCGGCGGTGCTTGACTACACTCAGCGGCTCGATGGAGTGACGCTGGAGCCTGAATCGATGCGGGTCTCCGAGGGTGAGCTCCGGAGCGCCTACTGGGCCGCCGACGGACATTACTTGAAGACCCTGGAAAACGTCCGCCAGAACATCCTGGCATACCAGCGGGCGGTTCTCCATCATGATGTCACGGTTGACCGTGGGCCGGGCATCGAGCTTGGGCTGCGTTACGTGCCACTGCGCCGGGTGGGCGTGTGCGTACCTGGAGGGGCGGCGGCTTATCCTTCCACGCTGCTCATGACCGTTGTGCCTGCCCAGGCGGCGGGCGTGGCCGAGATTGCCGTGGTGGTTCCTCCCACGAAGTTTGGCGGCTACAACGATGACCTGCTGGCCGCCTGCCATGCGCTGGGTGTGACCGAGGTTTACCGGATCGGCGGCGCCCAAGCCGTCGCGGCACTGGCTTATGGAGTTGAGGGGATCGCGGCTGTCGATAAGATCGTGGGCCCCGGTAACCTGTTCGTCGCGCTGGCCAAGAAACATGTTTATGGTGAAGTCGATATTGATAGCATCGCCGGGCCCAGCGAGGTCGTGTTGATCGCCGATGAAACGGCCCGGCCGGACTACGTCGCGGCCGACCTGATCAGCCAGGCCGAGCACTCGCCGGGCGCGAGCATTCTACTGACATGGGTCGCATCGTTGATTGATCAGGTTGGACAGGCGCTCGAAGACCAGCTTGGCCGACTGAGCCGGGGCGACCTGGCCCGCGACAGTCTGGAACGATTTGGGGCGCTGATCCTGGTGCGCGATGAGAACGAGGCCGTCGCGCTCTTCGAACGCGTTTGCGCCGAGCACTTGCATGTTTCGACGGCCGATCCAGGACGGCTCTTGCCCGAGCTAAAGAACGCCGGCGCGATCTTCCTGGGGCACGACGCTCCAGTGGCCGTGGGCGACTACGCGGCCGGGCCGTCGCACGTACTGCCGACCGGAGGGACCGCGCGGTGGGCCTCGGGCCTCACGGCCAACGACTTCCTCAAGCGATCCAGCCTGATTTCCGTGAACGCAGAGGGGCTAAGAAGCCTGGCGCCTGATGTTCGCCGCCTGACCGATGTCGAAGGGCTCACTGCTCATCGCCATAGTGTTGATGTACGGCTTAACCCGCTGCCAGGGAGCTGAATCTTGATGCCCTGCCCTGATCCGCATTCGACCAAGGATGCACCCGCCGCGGTCGATCTCGATGAGCTTGAGGCTCATGCGCAAGATGCACCATCGCCAGATGATCCGGCGCGGCATCGTCGTCCTCGTCGTGCTGGCGATTCTCGGGGCTGTCACCGCGATTTCATTCCCCGTGTACAAGCAGCTCGAGCACGGAATGGACACTTGGCGCCTCTGGCTTCCGGGTTGACTGGGACCTCAACGCCGATAACTGGATGACCGGCGGCGTGAGCGCAGTCGAATGCAAGGGAGGTCTCTTCTTCGTGGGAACTTCCTCCGCGGCCGGTACTTATGATCCCTGCCTGGTGACACTTTCGAAGCTGCTGCATCTGCAATCGCTGAAACTCGACGAATGTGATGTCTCGGAGGCGGGCCTGTCGGCCCTGAGCGCGCTTCACGAGCTCAGGGCTTTCAGTCTTGTGCGACTCCATCAGTTTCGCTATGGGGGCGGATTTTCCGGGCTGACAGACAGTTGCCTGGTTCCCCTGCAAGGTCTGACGCAGATCGAACAACTGTCACTCTCGGGCAACAGGATCACCGACAAGGGCCTCGAGCTCATCGCTCATCTGCCCAACCTCGCGACCCTGGATCTTGACGCCACCGATGTTAGCGACGCGGGTATCGTTTCACTTCAATCCATGAAGAACCTCAAGGCGATTCGTCTGGGCGGGACGCACGTCACGCCCGAGGGCGTGAAAAAGTTGCAAGAGGCGATCCCCGGCATTGATGTTGACATGCAGATCGATCAGGTGATCGCGCGCGAGCTCATGAACTTGAGAAGAAACCACCCTTGAAGAAAAAGTTGACCATGGGCGAAAGCGCGAGAACGGCAGAGAGTTCGACAAGAGCTGGCGCCAGTTTCTTGATCCGGACCGCGCGCGGACGACTCGGCCACCATCGCGAACCTCGTTCGTGAGCTGGCCGTCTATGAGAAGCTGGAGCAGTTCGCTCAGGCGACGGCGGATGACTTTCGCGAACACCTCTTCGGTTCTCGCCCCTTTGCCCTGGCGTTCATGGCCGAGGTTGCTCGCGAGCCGGTGGGCTTCGCGCTCGCTTTTCCGACGTTTTCGACCTTCCGAGGTCAGCCCGGGCTGTACCTGGAAGACCTGTACGTGAAACCGGAGCATCGGGGCAAGGGCATCGGCAAGGCGCTGCTGGCGACGCTGGCGAAGCTGGCCAGGGACCGTGGATACGGCCGGCTAGAGTGGTCGGTGCTCAACTGGAACGAGCCGTCCATCGGGTTCTATCGCTCGTTGGGCGCACGGCCGCTCGACGAATGGACGGTCTACCGGATCGATGACGGTGCGCTTGACCGCCTGGCCGCGCTGGCTCCGGAAAAATGAGGTTCGAGGAACAGTTTCGATGAGTGAAATCAACGCATGAGCCGCTTCTTTCAACCGCACATCGCCGCGATGGCCGGGTACGTGCCTGGTGAGCAGCCCCAGGGGGGTGGGTTCATCAAGCTCAATACCAATGAGAACCCTTATCCACCCTCGCCCCGCGTTAAGCAGGGCCTGCTGGGCGCCGTGACCGACCGGCTGAGGCTTTATCCCGATCCAGGCGGGTCCCAGTTCCGCAAGGTCGCCGCGGCACTGCACGGCGTCGATGCCGAGATGGTCATGGCGGGCAACGGCTCGGACGATTTGCTCACGATCATCACGCGGGCCTTCATTGGGCCGGGAGACGTGGCGGCCTATCCCACGCCGAGCTACCTTCTTTACTCCACGCTGATCCGCCTTCAAAACGGCCGGGAGCACGTGGTCCCGTTCACGAGTGACTGGACGCTAGACCCTGCCGATTTCGCGCAGCCGGACGTGAAGCTCGTCTATCTGGCGAACCCCAACAGCCCCTCTGGAACGGCCCTGTCGCAGAGCCAGATCTCCGAGCTGGCGGGCATTCTGGCTTGCCCCTTTGTCGTTGACGAGGCCTACGTTGATTTTGCTCGCGAGCACTGCATCGGCCTCGTGCGCGACTTCCCCAACCTCATCGTCACCCGGTCGTTCAGTAAGGGCTACAGTCTGGCGGGAATCCGCCTGGGCTACCTGGTGGCCCAGGCCGAGGTTGTGGCCGAGCTGATGAAGGTGAAGGATTCGTATAACTGCGATGCCCTCAGTCTTGTCGCGGGAGCCGCCGCTCTCGAAGACCAGGACCATCTCAAGCGTAACCTCGCCAAGATCCTGGCCACCAGGAGCCGTTTGACCGGCAGCCTTGCGCGACATGGGATACTCGGTTGCCGACAGCCAGGCCAATTTCGTCTGGGCGACCGGCGGACCGCCCGCACCGGAGACGTTCCAGCTACTGAAGGAGCGCCGCATTCTTGTCCGCCTCATGAGCTATCCGGGCTATCCCGTGGGATTGCGAATCAGCATCGGCACCGACGAGGAAATTGACCATCTGCTCGAGATTCTGCGAGGTTTGTGCTGAACGAAACTCGTGGCCTCAGGTATAATCGGCGCCGCGCGACCGAGCCGCCCTGAATCTGCCCGGACCCTCCCTCTTACCTTCAACGTCGGGAATTCCTTGCCTTGAGCGATTCTCACCGGCTGGCTGAAATCGTCCGCAAAACGACGGAAACCGACATTCGCCTGGTGCTCGACCTCGACGGCCAGGGACGCGCCGAGGTGGCGACCGGCGTGGGTTTTCTCGATCACATGCTCGAGCTCTTCGCCCGGCATTCACTGATGGATCTGACGATTTCGTGCGCCGGCGACCTGCACGTTGACGATCACCACACCACCGAAGACGTGGGCATCTGCCTGGGCCAGGCGATTGCCCGGCGCTGGGAACGAGGGCTGGAATCAGACGATACGGACACTCGGTGCTGCCCATGGACGAGACCCTTGTCACCTGCGCGGTTGACCTTGGCGGCAGACCGTACTGGGTCTGGAACGCTCCCATGCCCGCCCCCAAGATCGGCACGTTTGACAGCGAGCTCGTGGCCGACTTCTGGCAAGCCGTGTCGACCCAGGGACGCATGAACCTGCACGTGCTGCTGCACTACGGCCGCAACACGCACCACATCAGCGAAGCAATTTTCAAGGGCCTGGCCCGCGCGATCCGAGCCGCGGTCGAGCCCGACCCGCGGTCGACGGAAATCCCTTCCACCAAGGGAACGCTCTAGCGCCTTGGACCACACTTCCCCTCGATGGCGAGATCGATCTCATGCGTGACGGCCCGCCTGTTTCCCACAAACCCAAGCGCCCCTGGCTTGGTCCCACAATCAACTTCGGGTTGGTTGTTCTGGCCTTCACGTTGCTGGGCGTTGTGCTATGGCGAAACCGCGACAAAATCCGCGAGGTGTTCGCTCATCCCCTCGACTTGCGTCTGCTCGCGCTGGGGATCTTGATCTTTCAAGTCAGCCTGCTGATCACCTTCCTTCGCTGGTACATTCTGGTCAAGGTCATCGAACCGAAATTCACGCTCCAATCAACGATGTTGCTGGGGTTCGTCGGCTACGTGTTTAACCTGGTGATCCCCGGCGCAGTGGGGGGAGACCTCATCAAGGCGGCCTTCCTGGTGCGGATGCATATCCGCCGGACGCAGGCCGTGGCGTCGATGGTCATCGATCGGATTCTCGGCCTCCTCGGCCTGTTCGTGCTGGCGGCCGTGGCGGGTCTCTTCGCCTGGAGCATGGCCAACGGCGACGTCCGCAAGCTGATCATGGCGGCCTGGATCATGATGGCGGGGGCAGCTCTTGCGCTCGTAATCATCTTTACCCAGGCGCTCACGCGCCTCTTCCCGAACCTGAGTCATCCCGGCCGCGGCCGCCTGGGCACGATCATGATCGAGCTGAACACGATGTCCAGCATCTATCGCCGCAGGCTCGACGTGGTTTTCGCGGGACTGCTCCTGTCGATGCTGGTCCATTCGCTGAACGTTCTGGCGTTCTACCTCATGGGCAAGATGCTCTTCGGCACCGCGATGACGACCACGCTGGGCGAGCATTTCCTCATGGTACCGCTGACGCTCTTCACCATGGTGGTTCCCATCCCCTTCGGGGCGCTTGGCGTTAGCGAGGAGGTGGGCAAGCAGCTTGGCGATCTGGTCGGCCATCCCAACGGTGCGCTTGCGATGCTCGGCTTCAGGGTGCTGATGTATGCCTGCGGCCTCATCGCGGCGTGCATCTATCTTGCCAACATCCGCGAGGTCCGCGGCCTGACGGCCGAGGCGCACCATCTCAAGGAAGAGCTCTCGGAGGGAGATATCTCAGAAGACGACGCCGATGATAGCACGGACCTCAGTCAGGGCTGATCGGCCTTTCCTGCTGCTCGGACCGAGCCGGCTGGTCGTCACCGCGATCTTCCTTGCGAACGATGAGCTTGCCGGTCTTTTTCGTCACGACATACCGGTCGCCGGCCTTGGGACGGAGCGTCTGGGGCTGGCCTTCAGCCTCGGACCACTCGAACTTCACCTCGGCAGACCGGCACTGCTCGTGGGTCCTGATTGATGACGCGGGCAGGGCTAGCGTCTCATCGCCGATCTTGTATTTCACTTCCGCGTCGGTCTCGTTCTTGATCGAGAATTCGATGGCGGCCGACCTGGGACGGCCGAACATCGCCACCGCGTAGTATTTGCCAGACTTCTCTGACTGTGCGACGGCGACGCCCGTCTCCGTGACGTCGGGGTCAAGCATGTTCGTGCGATGGCCCGGCGATTTCTTCCAGCCCTCGACCAACCTGGCCGCGAGATCGGCCGTGGCGAACCCCTCCGAGCTGTATTCGTAGGCGATGTTCTCGGCAATCACGCAATAGTTGTACTTGTGCTGGCGCGCCCGGTCGGAGGGCTGCTTGCCGTCGGCCTCGTGACTGAACGTCTCGGTCCGGGCCATGAACGCGGCAAACTCGCGGACGGTTTCCGTGAGCAAGGGGTTCGTCTTCACCGCGGCCCGCCCTTGCTCCTGGCGGAACTCGTTCGTCTTTGCGACGATGAGCTTCGCTGTCTGAGCAAGATCGGGAGCCAGATCGGTCGTCTCAGGACCTGATGGGCCGCAAGCAACCGGCACGAGCGCTTCTTGCCCAGCCAGGCTCTCTCCGCCGGCCCAGCCGAGCAGACATCCGAGGGCGACCACAATCATCGCTTTTCGACATCGCATGATCACTCTCCGTATCGTTCATCGCCGTCAAGCTCAATGCTCAAACCGCATTAGAAAGCTAGCGACGACGAGAGCACTCTCGCGTCCAGGTTTACCCCAGCGTACGACATGATGAGCAACACGAATGAGACGAACAGGAAGATTCCAAAGAGCAGACGCGCGAACCTCGCCGCTCGCCACTGCACGCCACCGAAACCCATAACCCCAGCGACGCTCGCTATGACCAAAGCGATGCATGAGGCCCATAGCGCGCTCATGGTAACACTCCTGCCGACGTCGCTCCTTTGATGGATAGAATCATGGATTCCACACGTCTAGTACCGAGTGAATTCGTTCCGACTGATGTCCTCATTATAGGCGGCTGCGATGCCGTTTCCACGCCCGTTCGACGATGATCCTGGCGCTGTTCAGATGCGCACAAAGTGGCGGAATTCGCTCCTGCGGCCCTGTTCGCCGTCTCCGCGGCGGACGTCGCGGGGCGACTGGTCGGACACCCGAGCGCCATGATCGGATCGAACGGGACGGCAACGCGGTTACTTCAGAGAATGGCCCCACTCGATGGAGGCGTCGAGGATCGGCCGTGAAGTCTTCGCCAGTGACTCGTTCTCCTGGAGGTGCCTGGGGGATTAAACTCAATACCTTCTCGTGATGTGCAGCGATTTCCGGAATACTGCAAGCGTCAATTTGAGAGGGGACGTTCGATGAGCGAAGTCTTCAAAGGCACTTGGGTGGTGCTTGTCCTGGGCGCTTTGCTCGCTTCCGCGGGCGAAACGCTGGCCGCCGATCGGACGGCCGGCGCGATTCTCAAGGAGATCGATAGGGTCAAGATGCCAGCGATCGATGCCGCGAGATCTGGAGACGAAGCTTACGTCAAGGAGATCCAATTCCAGCGTCGTGCCGCGATCGCAAAGAAAGCCGCCCTGATCCTCGAGTTGTACAACGCTGACCCGGATCATCAGAGGATCCCCGCGCTCATGGCCGAGCGCTGGGGCATCATGTCGGCTGTCGGCGCTGAAGGGGATCAGCTCAAGCAGGAAGTTGACAGGGTCCTTGGCGAGACGGCGAGCCAGAAGCTCAGGGTCGAAGCGATTTTCACAAAGACCCGTATCAGGCTCAGGGACAGCGAGAGCAGCGGATCGCCTGATATCGCGGCCATCGACGAATTCATCAAGCTCGCACCCCGCGATCCTCGCGGAGCGGCCATGCTCTACCATGCCGCCACGGTGACAGCCGAACCGCAAGCCAAGCTCGCGCTCGAGAAGCGCATCAGCAAGGAATTTCCCGAATACGCCGCGACAATCGAAGGCACGCGCCGCCGGCAGGCTGCGCTCGGCAAGCCCTTCGACCTCGAGTTCGCCGATGCCGTCACGGGAGCGAAGGTCGCAACCAAGAGCCTCAAGGGGAAGATTCTGGTCATCGATTTCTGGGCGACCTGGTGTGGCCCGTGCGTCGCCGATTTGCCAGAGATGAAGGAGATTTATTCCAGGTTCCATGGCGACGGGGTCGAATTCATCGGCGTCAGTCTCGATCAGTCCCCCAAGGACGGCGGCCTCCAGGCGCTCAAGGCCTTTGTGAAGGATCGGCAGGTTCCCTGGCCTCAATACTACGAAGGCAAGGGCTGGGACGGTGAGTTCCACAACTCGTGGGGGATCGGCGAGATACCGACCGTGTTCGTGATCGACCCGACGGGCCGCGTCTATTCGACAGAGGCCCGCGGCAAGCTGGCGACCATCCTGCCAGAGCTGATCAGCGCCCGAGCAGAAGGGCGTTCCTACGAGCCCGGATCGACTCGAGGCGCGCGCTCGTCAAGCCGTTGAATCGAAGCAGGGGCTCGACGGGCCGAGGTAGGCGGAGCTGGTTTCGTCGGTCGCCGCGATCGGTCTATTCCCGCTGTCATGTCCGGACGCTTGGAATCTCCGAGCAAGCTCGCGCGGTTTTCGCTCGGGTTGCGTACGCGCAAAGTCCTTCGTCGAGGACCACCCCCCCCAACCCCCCCTTCGCAAAGGGGGGAGAATAGGGTCGGTCGCCACTTCCTTTCCCCCCTTTGCGAAGAGGGGGTTGGGGGGGTGCATTCAATGCGTCTGAAAACTGCGCTAAGCTCCGCGCATTCTTGTGAACGGAGGCAGGCAGTCTCCCTGAGATCGCGGCCGGCGCTCTCGCATGACTTTACGTCCGCTGGCGGAATGTCGTAGTGTGGCTTGTCCAATTCAGGGGGACGCCACCGGAAATCTACAGGAAACGCGGAATGCAATGGTTCTCGACGCCGTGGTTTCGACGCAAGCCGGTGGCGCTTTTGATGAGCGAGATGAACGAGGGCGAGCGGCTGCACCGGCGGCTTGGCCCGTTCGCGCTCATGTCACTGGGTATTGGCGCGACGATCGGCACCGGCCTTTACGTCTCGACGGGCATCGTGGCTCGCGAAGTCGCTGGTCCGTCACTCATGCTCTCCTTCTTGCTGGCGGCCGTGGGCTGCGGGTTTGCCGCCCTCTGCTATTCCGAGCTGGCGAGCATGGTGCCGGTGGCCGGAAGCGCCTACACTTATGCGTATGCGACGCTTGGGGAGCTGATTGCCTGGATCATCGGCTGGGACCTGATTCTCGAGTACGCCATCGGCTCGTGCTTCGTCGCCAACGGCTGGTCGGGCTATTTCGATTCGCTGCTCCAGAACGTCTTTCACTTTCAACTCGATCCCCGGCTCCTCTCCCCGCCCTGGGATTACGACATTGGCCAGGAGGCCTTCGTCCTCAAGTATGTGACGCTAAAGGATGGGTCCCGCGTACTCGCCTGGCTGAACATGCCGGCGGTTCTTGTCACCTTTCTGATCACGATCGTCCTGGTGATCGGCATCAAGGAAAGCGCGGGGTTCAATGCGGCCATGGTCTTGCTCAATATCGGAGTGGTGCTCGCGGTCATCGGTGTGGGAGTCTCTTACGTCGAGCCTGCGAACTGGCGACCATTTCTTCACGAGGACCATGGCTGGCGAGGCATTGCGCTTGGGGCTGCCCGGATTTTCATTGCGTATGTAGGGTTTGATTCGATCTCGACCCACGCCGAGGAAGCTCGGCACCCCCAGCGGGACCTTGCACTGGGGATCATGGGCGCGCTGACGGTCTGCACGGTGCTGTATGTTGCCGTGGCGGCAGTCCTCACCGGAATGGTCCCCTACCGGCAAATCGACATCGCCGCGCCACTAGCGGCCGCCTTGCAAGCCCATGGGCTCACCTACGCGGGAGGCCTCGTCACGATCGGCATCCTGGCGGGGATGACGAGCTCGCTTCTGGTCGGCAACCTCAGCCAGCCACGCATTCTGCTGGCAATGGCACGCGACGGCCTGCTCCCCTTGAGCTTCTTCGGTGCAGTACATCCTCGGTTCAAGACTCCCTGGAAATCGACCATCCTGGTGGGCGTAGTTGTCGCCCTGGGCGGAGCGCTGGCGCCGCTGGGATTCCTGGCCGAGCTGGTGAGCATCGGCACCCTGTTCGCCTTCGTGATCGTTTCCGCAGCGATCTGGATCCTGCGCATCAGCGACCCAGAAGTTCCCCGGCCGTTCCGGGTGCCGTTCGCCCCATTCGTGTCGATCATGGGAGTTACCGTCAACGGCGGTCTCATGTTCTGGCTGGGCCACGACAACTGGATCAGGCTGCTGGTGTGGCTCATGGTGGGCATGCTGATCTATCTCGGCTACAGCCGGCACCATTCCGTGCTGGGGCGACGGCAGAGCCAGATGGAAACGGTCGAGGTACGTGTGCAGTAGGTGCAACGGGTCGTCGGTACTCGCGGCCGTGGTATCATGGAAGCTGATCTTCGATCAATCATTTCGGGAAAAAACGAATGTTGACCTACAAGGCGATGTACAAGTTCCTGGAATCGGGAGTTCATGCCGAGGTTCTCGACTTTCCCGGAGTGATCTCCTGCGGGGCGAGCCATGATGAAGCGCGTCGTTTGCTTGCCAGCGCTTTGGTTGACATGGCTGAGACCCATCTACTTCTTGGCGAAGCACTGCCGATCCCTGATCCCAAGGCAACCGATCCTGAAGCTGACGTGGAGGAGCCGATTCACCTCTTGCTCACCGCCGCGTCACGCGTCGAGCTTGTACCGCAGAGCCTCGCGTCATGAAACGCCGCGATCTTTTGCAACATCTGATTCAACATGGCTGTCGTTTCGTGCGTGAAGGAGGCGATCATTCCATTTGGGAAAACCCAGCAACGAGGCAGCGAGCGTCGATACCGCGACACAGAGAGGTCGTCGATTTCACCGCGATGAGGATTTGTAAGCAACTTGGTGTGCCGCTGCCGGCGGGTTGACAGGATGTGACGTTAGACCCTTCGTGCCGGTCCGCACAGCTGACTACAGAGATTCATATGTCGAACGGTAGCAAGTCTTCGGTCTCAAGGGTTCCCGGCTTCCTCAGCGGTTTCGCCGACCTCGATCGACTCTTGCGCGGTGAGGCGACGACGGTCTCGTCGCTGCGGCGCGGGGCGATCGACATTGATCCGGTGCGGTTATCCCTGGTCGTGATCTTGCTGTGCATGATCTCGGGGGCCTGCATGGGAACGTTCGCCCTGTTCTCGGCCCGAGGGGGGCACGTGATGCAGGTGGTGGCCAGCATGGTGAAGGTGCCGGCACTTTTCTTTCTGACCTTGCTGGTGACGCTTCCTTCGCTGTATGTGTTCAACGCGCTGGTGGGGTCTCGGCTCACGCTGACCGCCGTCATCAAGCTGCTGCTGGCCACGCTCGGGGTGATTGTCGCCGTGCTGGCCTCGCTGGGCCCCATTGTCGCCTTCTTCTCGGTGAGCACGACGAGCTACCCATTCATCTTGCTTTTCAACGTGGCGATCTTCGCGTCAGCCGGCTTCCTCGGGATGCTTTTCTTGCTACAGACCCTGCACCGGCTGAGCGTCGCCAGGCCCGAGGCCGCGATGGACGAGCCTGCACCACTCGGCGGCGAGGCTGCCCCAGGTCCCGTCGGAGGCGCTCGATCGAACTGGTGACCACGGGCTGAGCCGCCACGTCAAGACGATCTTCCGGCTCTGGCTGATCGTGTTTGGCCTCGTCGGTGCCCAGATGGGCTGGGTGCTTCGCCCCTTCGTGGGGAGTCCCAATCTCCCCTTCACCTGGTTTCGCGGCCGCGAGTCCAACTTCTTTCAGGCCGTGCTCCAGACGTTCTTGAATCTTTTCTCCTGAGCATGCGAGCGGAACGGGTCGGGGATCATGGACCTCTTGGTCGGCGTCTTTCGACTCGCGGATGAAGTGCTGCGCAGCGGTAGCGAGATCGCTGTTCGCGGCCCTCGTGCCGGCGCTGGCCGGCTGCGAGCATTCGCAATTCTGATCATCGTCTTCGGCATGTTTTACGGCAGTGTGATGGGAACCTACGGAGGAATGGCGGGAGACCGGTTCTGGCAGGTCGTGTACTCGGGTGCCAAAGTCCCGTTCCTGCTGGTCGTCACCTTTCTGCTCGGTCTTCCCAGCTTCTTCGTGCTCAACACCCTGCTCGGGCTGCGCAACGACTTCGCGCGGGTTGTGGCGGCTCTGCTGGCCACGCAGGCTGGGCTCACTGTGATTCTGGCGTCGCTGGCTCCCTTCACCGCGTTCTGGTATGTCTCGGGCTCGGATTATCAGCCGGCCATCCTCTTCAACGGCCTGATGTTCGCCGTGGCCAGCCTGAGCGCCGAGTGGCTGCTGCGGCGAGAGTACCGCCCTTTGATCGCCCTTCATCCCGCCCATCGCTGGATGCTGCGAACCTGGATCGTGATCTACATCTTTGTGGGTATCCAGATGGGCTGGGTGCTTCGTCCGTTCATTGGCGATCCGGGCGCACCCGTGCAGTTCTTCCGGCAGGATAGCTGGAGCAACGCGTATGTCGCGGTGATCGAGATGATTGGGCGAGTGATGTTCAGGCGCTGATCACCGGCTTCTCGGTTCGACACCGAGCAGGTGCCGCACGAAAAAGTCGCGCCGCCGGCGCTGGCCGTACGGGCTTTCACCGGCGCCGTGGTTCGCGCCGGGGAAGACGATCAGCTCGAAATCCTTGTCCGCCTTGATCAGCGCGTTGACCACCTGCATGGTCGAGGCGGGATCGACGTTGCGGTCCAGCTCGCCCACGGTCAGCAGCAGCTTGCCCTGAAGCCTGTGGGCGTGGGTGACGTTCGATTGCTCGGCGTAATGCGGCCCGAGGGGCCAGCCCATCCAGAGCTCGTTCCACCAGATCTTGTCCATGCGGTTGTCGTGGCAGCCGCAATCGGCCGCGCCGACCTTGTAAAAGTCGCCGTGCAAGAGCAAGCCCCCGAGCGCGTTCTGACCGCCGGCCGAGCCGCCGTAGATGCCGACGCGAGTCAGGTCCATGGCTTTCTCTTTCTGCGCGGCCGCCTTGAGCCACAGGATCCGGTCGGGGAAAGCCGGCGTCGCCGAGGTTCTTCCAGCAGACGTCGTGGAACGCCTTCGACCGCCAGTTGGTGCCCATGCCGTCGATCTGCACGACGATGAAGCCGAGCTCGGCCAGCGATTGCGGACGATGCAGAGCGGCGAATCGCTTGGGCACGAAGGCCCCTTGCGGGCCGGCGTAGATCTGCTCGATCACCGGGTACTTCTTGTCGGGTCTGAAATTCGTGGGCCGGAAGATCACGCCGTAGATGTCGGTCTTGCCGTCGCGTCCCTTGGCCACGAACCGCTCGGGGGTCTTCCAGCCCGTCGCCAGCAAGGCAGTCCAATCGGCTCGCTCGAGCTCGCAGACCAGGCGTCCGTCGTCTCCCTTCCGCAGCTCGGTCACCGGCGGCAAGTCCACCCGCGAATAGGTGTCGATCAGGAACCGGCGATCGGGCGAATACTCGACCTGGTGCGTGCCGTCGCCCTCGGTGAGCACGACCAGGCCGGTGCCGTCGAAGTTGACGCGGCGAAATGGACGTAATAAGGGTCCTGCCCGCGGTGGATGCCGCCGGCCCGAAACCAGATCTGGCGATGCTCGTCATCGACGCGATCGACCTGCCGGACCACCCAGTCCCCGCGCGTGATCTGGTTCTTCACCACGCCCGTCTGCGCGTCGATCAGGTAGAGGTGGTTCCAGCCGTCGCGCTCGGACATCCAGATCATCTCATTCGTCTTGTCCAGAAAATGGAGGAAGTGCTTGTGGGCGTAATCGATGAACGTCTTGCTCCGCTCGTCGACGAGCGCAGCAGCGTGTCCGGTCTCGGCGTCCACGGCGACGAGGCGCAGCACCTGGTGCCCGCGCTGGTTGTACAGGAACGTGAACCGTCGGGAATCGGGCGACCAGCGAATCTCCTCGATGCTCCAGGGATTGGGAAAGAGATCGCCATCGATCGGGATCTCCTTGCGCGTGGCGACGTCGAAGAGATGCGGCCGGCTGACGGGAATGCGATCGCCAGGCTTGAGATAATCGTACGAATTGAGCTTGGGCTGAAGCTGGTCGGAGGGCGACGATTCGACCAGGTTCACCACGTGGTGGTCTCCCCTGGCGGTGCGCAAGGCCACCAGTTTCTTCGAGTCGGGCGACCAGAAGACTCGCGGCTCGTAAGCATCGGATTCGGCGCCTTCGTAGCTGAGAGCGAAGTCCTTGCTTGCGGCGCGATCGCGCAGCACGAGGTCGTAGTCTTTCACCGAGATATGAAACTTGCCGTCGGGCGAGTCTTCACCTCGCGGCGACCCTTCGGGCCGGCGGCCCCGGGCTGCCTGCTGACCGGCACGCGCATTCGAGTTCTCGGTCTTGGGCATCGCCGCTTCCTTGAGTGTATCTGCCTTGGGATCGAAGCGCCACGCCTTGCCGCCGGCCTCGAAATGGATAGCGCCATCGGCCGCGACCACGATCCGCTCGAACGGCAGGTGACTCGCCCGTTGAGGCTTCCCCAGCGACTTGCCGAGTGCGTCAGCCAATCTGGCATGGTCAAAAGCTGGCTGCCTCGTGGCTTTCACCGCGTCAACCAGGATGAACTCGCTGGCTCCATCCGCCAGCGCATTGCGGTACCAGAACTCGTTGTTCCCGGCCAGCCAGTAGGGCTGGACCCGGGTCTTGAAAACCTTCCCGTTGGTCCTGGCTGCCAGGGCATCGGCCCGTTCGTAATCGGCCTTGGTGCCCTGCGCTTCGACTCGGAGGGAGCGATCACCAGTACCCCAGCCAGAATCCAGATCGTGAACGAAGCGTCGAGACGCGGGTGCGGCATGCTCTTGCACACGAAGAAGCCTCTGCATGAAGACTCGGCATTCGAAACAGAGCCGAGAATAAGGTATGATTCACGCGGTTCGCAACACGGTAGGTCGGGCTCTCGCGTGACTTACGGAAGACGAGGAGTGGAATTCATGGCCGTCCATTGGCATGGTGTGTTCCCCGCGGCGACGACCCAGTTTTTCCCTGACCAGGCACTCGACCTGCGGTCGACCATGGCCCACCTCGATCGCATGATCGAGGCCGGGGTTCACGGATTGATCATGCTGGGCACGGTGGGTGAGAACTGCTCGCTGGAATACGGCGAGAAGCTCGAGGTCTTGAAAGCGACGGTCGGCCATGTGGCGGGTCGTGTGCCGGTTCTCTCGGGCGTGGCCGAGTGCACCACCGCGCTCGCCTGCCGGTTCGCTCGCGACGCCGAGCGCGTAGGGGTTCAGGGCCTGATGGTCTTGCCCGCCATGGTGTACAAGTCAGACGGCCGGGAGGCCATGACACATTTCCGCGCCGTGGCCGCCGCCAGCGGCCTGCCGATCATGGTTTACAACAATCCAGTCTCCTACGGAGTTGACATCACGCCGGAGATGTTCGCCGAGCTGGCCGACGAGCCCAAGCCTGGTGGCGATCAAGGAATCGTCCGAGAACGTCCGGCGCATCACCGACATCAAGAACGCATGCGGAGATCGGTACACCCTTTTCTGCGGAGTTGATGATCTGGTTCTGGAAAGCCTGCTCCTGGGCGCGACAGGCTGGGTATCGGGGCTCGTCAACGCGTTCCCCGCCGAGAACCGCCTGCTCTGGGACCTGGCCACATCGGGACGATGGGACGAGGCCGTCGAGGTTTACCGCTGGTACACGCCGCTGTTGCACCTCGATACCCACGTGAAGCTCGTCCAGTACATCAAGCTCGCCGTGCAAGAATGCGGCCTGGGCTCGGAGGTGGTCAGGGCCCCCAGGCTCATGCTGGAAGGTGAGGAGAGAGAACGAATCCTGGGTATCATACGCCGCGGGATCGCGACACGGCCCAAGCTCGTAGGCAGCAAGCATGTCACACTCGACTTTGCAACGTATTCGTGTGATCGACACGCACACCGGCGGAGAGCCGACCCGCGTGGTGATTGAAGGGGGTCCAGCCCTGGGCAACGGTTCGATGGCCGAGCGCCTGGCGGTCTTCCGCGATCGGCACGATGGATTTCGATCGGCGGTGGTGAACGAGCCTCGCGGCTCCGATGTCATGGTCGGCGCGATCCTGTGCGAGCCGATCGATCCAGTGCTGCGCGGCAGGGGTCATCTTTTTCAACAACGTCGGCTACCTGGGCATGTGCGGTCATGGCACGATCGGGGTGGGCGTGGCGCTTGCCCATCTGGGCAAGATCGCGCCAGGATCGCACTGGCTGGAAACGCCGGTTGGCGTTGTTGCGATCACCGTTGAAACGCCCAATGTCGTCTCGATCGAAAACGTGCCCAGCTTCCGGACGGCCAGGTCGGCAGCGGTCGAAGTGCCCAGCCTGGGCCGATACACGGGTGACGTGGCCTGGGGAGGCAACTGGTTCTTCCTGGTTGAGGACCACGGCGAGACGATAAACCTTGCTCATGTCGATCGCCTCACCGAGGTCACGTGGAGAATCCGGCACGCCCTCACCGCTCAAGGGATCACCGGAACAAACGGCGCGGAGATCGATCACATCGAGCTCTTCGGCCCGCCAGCCATGGCCGGCGCCGATAGCAAGAACTTCGTGCTTTGCCCGGGCAAAGCTTACGATCGCTCGCCTTGCGGAACCGGCACGAGCGCCAAGCTCGCCTGCCTGGCTGCTGACGGCAAGCTCGCCCCCGGCCAGGTCTGGCGGCAGGAAAGTATCATCGGCAGCGTGTTTGAAGGTTCGGTCCGCATCGACGGGAACGCCGTCATCCCTCGCATCAGGGGATCAGCTTATGTAAACGCCGAGTCAACGCTGATCCTTGACCCGAATGATCCTTTCGCCCTGGGAATCAGGCAATGAGCACTTCACCGCGGCACGTGGTCGTCATCGGCGGTGGTGTGATCGGGACGGCATGCGGCTTATTTCCTTTCGCGATCGAGCTGGCGAGTCACGATGATCGAGAAGAACACCGTGGGCTCGGGAAGCTCGCACGGCAACTGTGGGCTGGTGTGTCCCAGCCATATCCTGCCGCTGGCCGAGCCGGGGATGGTGGGCAAGGGCCTGGCGTCTCTCGTGCGGAAGAACTCGCCGTTTTCGATCAAGTTTCGCATGGACCCGGCCTTGTGGTCGTGGCTCTGTCACTTCGCCTTGCGCTGCAATCACCGCGACATGATCGACGCGGCCAGGGGAATTCAGCCCTTGCTCGAGGCGTCGCTGCGGCTCTATCACGAGCTGATCGAGAGCGAAAGTCTCGACTGCGAATGGGAAACAAAGGGCCTGCTGTTCGCCTACAAGTCGAAGGACCAGATGGACGCCTTCGCCCCGACCGATCGGCTGCTCGACGAGCAGTTCCACTGCCCGGCCCTCCGCCTTGACGGCGAGGCCGCGGCCGATCTCGAGCCCGCTCTGAAACCCGGACTGGCCGGCGGCTGGTTCTACCACGACGACGCCCACCTCCGGCCTGACAAGCTGATGCGCTCGTGGCGAAAAGTGCTGGAAGAAGCCGGCGTGGCCATCCGGGAGAACTGCGGATTCCGGGGCTTTCGCCGTCAAAACAGTCGAGCTACGGCTGCCGACACCGAGCAGGAGGGGATCACTGCCGACGCGTTCGTGATCGCCACCGGCGCATGGACACCTCTCTTGAAAGACCAACTTGGCTGCCGCGTGCCGATCCAGCCCGGCAAGGGCTATAGCCTGACCATGCCGCGTCCCTCGACTTGCCCCAAGATCCCCTTGATCTTCCCCGAAACCCGCGTGGCCGTGACCCCGTTTCAATCCGGCTATCGGCTCGGCTCGACCATGGAGTTCGCCGGTTATGACACGACCCTGAACGCCGATCGACTCCAGCTTCTCAGAGACGGCGCAGTCCCGTATCTGCTCGAACCCGAATGCGAGCCGATTGAAGAGAAATGGTACGGCTGGCGGCCGATGACCTGGGACAGTCTGCCGATCATCGACCGCAGCCCAGCCCTGGACAACGTGTTCATCGCCGCCGGCCACAATATGCTGGGCCTCTCGATGGCGCCCGCCACGGGTAAGCTGGTCTCAGAGATGCTCAGGGGCGGCCCCACGTTCCTCGACCCCAAGCCTTATCGGGTCAGCCGGTTCTAGCCGAGTTCTCGCCAATCGACCGAAGCCATTCCGTGAGAAACGACCCACGGTTCGCGGGGCAAGCCCTTGGGATCGTAGGCCGCGATCCAGTCATGGGGGGTAGACGGCACAAGAGAGTTCGACCAGCCGCATGACTCGATCAGCCCTCCCACCAGCCGGCGCGGATCGACGCCTTGTTCTCTGAGGGTGGCCAGCTTGATCGAGCCTTCACGCTTGGCCAGGCGACGGCCGTCGGGGTGACGGCAAGTGGCACGTGGCCGAAACGCGGCTCGCGCCAGCCCAATGCCCGATAGAGCAAGATCTGCCTCGGCGTGCTCGGAACCAGGTCGAGACCCCGAATCACCTGGCTGACGCCCATCATCGCATCATCGGTCACGACCGCAAGCTGATAGGAGGGGCCGAGGGTGTGCCGCCCCACCAGGAAATCTCCTCCGACCTGCGACGGGTCGAGCTCGACGCTGCCGAGGAAGAGATCGTCCCACGCCACGCTGCCCTTCGCGACTCGGAATCGCCAGGCGAACGGGCGATCGCCCAGGGCGGCGGCATCGGCCGCAGTTCGCCTCGAACACGTGCCCGGATAGGTTGGCCCTTCGTCTTCGGCGTGCGGCGCACTGGCGGCTCGTGCGATGTCGGCGCGAGTGCACGTGCAGGGATAGACAAGCTCCATCGCCTTCAGTCGCTCCAGCACGCCGTCGTAGACTTCCTTGCGCTGAGATTGAATGTATGGCCCATTCGGCCCGCCAACATCCGGACCTTCGTCCCAGTCAAGCCCCAGCCATTTCAGGTCGATTAGAGCGGTTGTGACGGCCTCGGCGCGGACCCGTGTTGCGTCCAGGTCTTCGATCCTGAGGATCACCCTCCCACCGGCCCGCCGTGCTGCCAGCCAGGCGATCAGGAAGGTTCGGGCATGGCCCAGGTGCAGACCGCCGGTCGGCGAGGGTGCGAGGCGGCCGATGACAGGCCGGATTCGTCCGATCGCGCGGCTACCCAGTTCACTCATCTGAACCCATGAAAGAGGCCGGATTGACCTTAAAGTAGCGCGACAAGGCCTCGATATGTTCGCGCGTGAAGCGCCTCTTTCCACTCAGTACCAGGGAGATGACTGTCTTGCTGATGCCGGTGCCCCGAACCACGTCGGCCTGTTTCGATCCTGTCTCTTCCATCAGGGAATGAAGCATCTCGGAGTCGCTCACCAAGGGCATGGCAACGTGCTCGTCTTCGTACTTTTGCACGAGGTCGCCCAGAACTTCGAGATAATCGGATTCCACCTCTGAGAGATCGTCACCGATTGGTGAGTTCGTCGATCATCGCGAATGCTGATTCGAGCTCGTGGTCAGTCCGAATCGGGGCAAGGGGAACTGCTGGACCAAGGTCATATAAGGACCATTCACTTCTTCCAAGAGTTTGCTTCTCTTCTTGAATCTTGTAAGCACGTGGCCGGGGTTCTGGTTCACTTTCCGGAAACTCGTTCCCACGCTCCTGCGTGGGAATGCCGTCTTTGACGCTCCGCGTCCTTCCATGGACAAGGCAAGGAACGCAGAGCGTCCCGGACGACGCTCCCACGGTCCCCGTGGGAGCGAGTGAGATGCGCTTGGCTTCGAAGTGAAGCGAATCCGCGGCCAACCGCTTAGCATAGTTTTCAAACTGAAAATAGTCGAGAACCCCATGTCGTACAGATCTCCCCACTCACGTGCGGCCAGCCCATTGCATGTTCCGCGCTCTCGGCGACTGGTCTGGTCCAAACCCGTATCATTCTGTTAAATAGAAATTCGAGTGCAGTTGGTCTCGAACGATCCATCGACGTGGTCGCGAAAGTGTGACCCACAAGGAGTGTTTCGCCGTGGATGCCGAATTGAAACGATCGGCCAAGGGTGTCATCGATCGGATTCTCCATCTCCGAGACTCTCTTTGACTTCGGCGAAAAGCAAGCTCGTCGCGATGGTTTGGATCGTGAGATGGAGAGCCCCACGTTCTGGAACGACCAAGAGAAGGCCAAGGCTGTCATCCAGGAATTGAAGGGACTGAACTCGGTTCTCAAGCCTTTTGAAGAGCTGGTCAAGCAGGCCGATGATCTGTCGGCCTCGATCGAGCTGGCCGAGGAGGCGGAGACCGACGAGTTTGACGCTGAGATTCGAGCAGCGATCACAAGAGCCGAGGCTGATTTCGAGGCGTTCGAGCTGCGCTCGATGCTGGGCGGGCCCAACGACCATTGCAACGTGTTCCTGACCATTCATGCCGGGGCCGGCGGCACAGAGGCTTGCGACTGGGCCAACATGCTCTTGCGTATGTACCTGATGTGGGCCGAGTCGAAACGCTTCGGTGCCGAGATCACGGACCGTGAAGAAGGCGGCGCGGCGGGCATCGCCGAGGCAACGATCCATATCAAAGGCGAAAATGCCTACGGATACCTGAAGGGTGAGACGGGGATTCATCGGCTGGTGCGGATCAGCCCTTTCGATTCCGCGGCCCGGCGGCACACCTCGTTCGCATCGGTAGACGTCTTGCCGGAGATCGATGAGACCATCGACATCGTGCTCAAGGACGATGACCTCAAACGCGACGTGTTCCGCTCGGGCGGGCCCGGCGGCCAGCACCAGAACAAGACCGAGTCGGGAGTGCGCTACACCCACCTTCCCACGGGCATTGCCGCCGAGTCGCGCAGCGAACGGTCTCAGCACAAGAACGACGCCAACGCCCTGGCCCTCCTGAAAGCCAAGATGATCCGCGCGGAGGAAGAGAAACGCGAGGCCGAGTACGCCAAGAAGTACGATGAGAAGGGTGATGTGAGCTTCGGCAACCAGATTCGGTCCTACGTCCTTCAGCCCTATCAGCTCGTCAAAGATCTGCGAACCAGCCACGAGGTGGGCAATCCCGCGCAGTGCTCGATGGCAACATTGACGGCTTCATCGAGTCTTATCTGCGGATGAAGCTGGCCAAGGGGTAATCTGAGCCTGGCCTGGCGCGAACATGGCCGGAAAGTGTAGAGCACGGGCATGGCCGGCTTGGATTTCCTCTGTGACCAAACCGACGATCGGCTCTCGATCAGCGGCCCGGGCTGGACCGTCCGCTTCGACCGCGCGGGCGATCGCTGGACACACTCGCTGTGGTTTCGGAAGTCCTGGTCACGAACCTGCCGAGGTCGTCAGCGTCGCTGGAGAGCCAGCCCGAGCGAGACGATCCCGCGCGGATCGTCAGCCCGGTCTATCAAGAGCTTCATCGCCATGAGCCCGCCGGCGAGAAGACCGAGGGGGTTTGCCTGCTCTTGACCGGCCACTTCTTCCAGCACCATTTTTCCGCGGCGATCAGCCTGTTTCGGGATGCCGACCGCCCAGGCTTCGTGGTGCTTAGATTTCGACGTCGCCGATCGTTGCCGATCGCCTGTGGAGTCGCTGGCAGCGACCTACCTCGTACGCCTCGGCTCCAGCGACCTGGCCGCGGGTGACCCACACGCCATTGCCTGGAATTGCGGCACGATCGTGCCAGGTCGACCAGGCGCTCGGGTGCAGCGCCGCGGCTGGCACGCTGGCACTGGCGGAGGCCGGCCGCCAGGCCACGCGCGTTCAGGCCATGGCCGACATTGATCCTGCAACGTTCACCCACCGGCTTCGTTATCGCTGGCGTTGGGAGAGCAGCTCCTGATTGACCTTGTAAACCGCGTATCGCCCCTCGGTGTGCAACAGCTCCATGGGACTCTGCCGAGACGACTCGCCGGCTGACCTCCGAGCCGAGGGTGACAGCGCGATCACGTACTCCGCCCCCTGGCGAAACGCAAGCGCGGCTCGCTCTTCGTCATTGAGCTGTTCATAACGAGCTTCGAATTGGTGCCGGCCCGCCAGGTAATCGCGGACGAACTCGGCCGGCGGTTCGTGGACGTCCACGTGATCTTGAAATCGACGGAACCAATCCGCGAGGGCCGCGGCAGGATAAGGGCTGCCAGCACGATTGAACGCCAGGCTGCGCCTTGACCAGAGCCGAAAGGTCTTGGGACCGGGCGGACCGATAAAACGCGCCTCAGTCGGTGTGTGCTGCTGGCACCAGACGGCGAGCCGTTCGATATCGTCGATCGGCGTGGCCCCAAACCGGCACCGTGTCAACAGTCCTTGAACCAGTGGCCAGCGCCCCGCGGGATGGTCGGCCGGAACCAGGCCGGCAGAGAAGGCGGCCACGGGAACCAGCCAGGCCAGAGCCAGCGCCCCAACGGCGCGTGCCTTGGCCACGTGTGAGCTCGCTCTGGCGGAGCCTGGCACTTCCGGCTGGACGTTCGCCGGATCGAGTCGCCCACCGAAATGTAGAGACGGCGAGCCCTACTCCAAGAACCGCCAGCAGCGGCCAATGGCCAGACTCCGTATCGTGACGCGAGAGGAAAACGAGTCCCAGACCCAACAGTCCGGCGAAGACGATCTTTTGCACGTGGGGACCGAAAGCGAAACGGCCTCTGAACGACCGATCGTCCAGCCACTCGCACAGCGCCACACCCGTTTCGGCGATCGTCATCACGACCAGCATCCAGTCGCCTGCCAGTGCGACACCGATCAGCACGGACCGAAGCCGGGGAAACCACTGGCCTCGTTCCCAGAGATTCACCAGCTTACCAGCGATGAAAACGAGGGCGAGCCCGCGCGCGACTGTCGCCATCCGAAACGGCTGGAAGATTGTGATCCGAATGTTGTGCAGGACCTCAATCGCTACCCAGGCCGCGCCCAGCGCTGCGAGAACGATGGCCAGCATCAGTGCCAACCGCAACCGTGCTGCCGGCCACAAATCCTTTCCCCCCCTTGCGAAGGGCGGGCCCACGCCCGAAGGGTCGGGAGCGGGGGGTGCGAGTGACCTGGCGCCAGGCTCGCTCTGGGAAGCTGCGCCAGCAGCCATGCCCGCGAGCACCATGTAAGACGCCCAGGCCAGCCACTGGGGCATTCGCCAGAGGTGCGGCAGCATGTGCTGCGGACTTTGAAGCTCAACGGCCAGGACCCAGAAATCGGCCGCGGGTAACCCGTTCAGAAGTGATCGGCTCGTGGCGAGATTGAGAACAAGTCCCGGAATCAAGGCAAGCCCGGTCGCCAGCATCCCGCCCGTGGCCGTCTTCCAGCCAACCCCAGTCCGCGGTCCCAGCAAGGCCCAGAGTCCCCAGGATCCGATGACCGCGAGCGAAGCCTGCAAACCGACCGACGGATGAATGAGCGCCTGCGCCCCCAAGTGCCAGCGCGCAGGCCACAAACCACGGGCCGGATTGCTCACGACTCTAGCCAGGGCCAGCCACACCAAGGCCATCGCCATCAAGCGGTCCAGGACCATGGCCTCGAACAGGTGGTTCGTGCCGATGTTTCCAGCCTTGGCGATCAAGACGAGGACCACGGCGGCGAGCCCGGCCCTCCCGCTGGCCTGAGGCCAGACCGCTCCAGCCAGTCGATCGATCCCGAAGCACGTTGTGAGAAAGGTCAGAACCGAAGATGACGAAGAGAGCCGGCGAGAGTCCCAGCAGGCGTGTCGCCCCGCCCAGAATGACGAGCGACCCGCGATGCGGGTTGAAGTCATCAAACGCCCTGACAAAGGGGTCGCTCGCGTAAAGTGGCGGATCTTGCTGGTGCAAGAGCAAAGGAAGGCGGTAAGCCTGATCGCCGTCAAGACTATGATAGCCCCGCAAGCTCAAGTACAGGCCCAGGACGATCAGAATGCGGACCGCGCCGGACACGGAGTATCCCTCACTCCGATGTCGCTCTTGCCGTTCCGCATCCCCAGCGTTCCCCATGCGGCGAAGTGTGCCCGGGTCTTGACGTTCGGTCAACGTCAATCAGCATTCGGGCCGCGTAACTGAAGCTGGGCCTTGAGCCCTTCGACGGCCTTGGCAATCTCGTCGTTTGTCGTTTCGGGATTTGCTTCGGCTTCTGGCTCGGAGTTCGCCTTCGGCTTCGGCAACCTGACGCGGCTCGTCGCCATCGGATGGGCCAGGTTGTTTCAATCCGTTGCGCTGAATTTGATGGACGAAATGCCGAACTGCCGGCGTGGACCAGATTTTGGGAACAGGCTGATATTGATCGGTCCACTTCAGGGCCAGCGAACCATTCGTCTGTTGCTGCACCCATGCGGCGTTCTGAACCAGGTCGGTTCCATAGGTCTGGAGGCCGGCAATGAGGAACGCAACCACAAGCAGCCCCTTGGCCGCACCCAGCAGAAAACCGGCGAACTGATCATTGCGGGATGAGCGGGCCATTCCCGGTGGGGGGGGCGTGCGCATCATCTGGATCGCCAGCGTGGTCAATCCGACCAGAACGATGTAACAAACGACGGCCGAGACCCACCAGAGAATCCGGTCCATGAGCACGGGGTCGATCTTGGGCAGCTTTGTCAGAACGTACGGGCGCGCCTGGTCCCTGACGGGATCGGCCAGGTAAACACAAGCGATGATGCCGCCGATACGTACGGCCTGGTTCACGAAACCCTTGATCCAGCCGCGAACGGCCGCGATCAGGATGACTGCCCCCATGGTCAAATCCAAACCCATGATCCGCGCCCCTTGCTTCGGCCTCGGCGAAACACTATTCAGTCATTCGCGCGCCGGCCCGAAATCTTCGACATGCAATGAAACCTTACGGTGTATCGGGGCGATCGGCAACGGCCGCGGGGCAACTTCAACGAAAAGTATCAGAGTGCGTGGGCGGGGTTATGGCTTACTGGTCGAGATCTTGGCGTAAGGTCGGAGTTTCCGCCGCCAGCGCCTCCTCTTCGTCATCGTAAATCACGAACTCGCGATCCAGCCGGCAGATCCGCAGTGACTCTCGAAGCACCGGGTCGAGACCGCAGAGTTTCAGCAAACCCCCTGCCTCACCGACCCGACGCTGAAGCAAGGCCAGGCTGCCCAGCACGGAGCTCGACGAGAAAACCACCCCTTTAAGGTTCAGCAGCAGCATGTCGTGCCCGGCGTTCACCAGGCCTTGGAGCCGACCCGCAAGATCCCGAACCGCCTCACCCTGGAGAACCCCTGCTGCGTTCAAGAAGTCCACAGCCGTCAAATCGCCCATGGGGCGAACTAGCAGGCGAGGCCTGGATTCGGCGTCACCGGTGATAGCGAAACCGTAGCCAAATCGCGAGGCAGAAAAAGGCCCAGTCCCTGCTTTCTTCTCCCTGTTCCATGCATTGGTGTGTGAATTGTCGGTCATTCCCGCTCCTTTCTAGACGGTGCGGCGTCGCTTACCTGGCCTCCCTAAAGGAATGCGAAGTCGAGAACCGCGGCCCTTAGCGAACTACGAAGAAAGATTTCTTTTTGTTCCCCGTTAAGGTGATTGAGCCGTGATTACGCATGGGAACAGGGAACGCCGGTTCCAGGACGTTTCTGGCGTGCACGGCGGCTCTCCGGATGAACGCGATGGACGATCACGATAGAGATAATGTCACCGCCCTCATCAATGAGGCTCGCGCCGGCGGCAAAATCGCCAGGGACCGATTGTTCAGGGCGATCTACGAGGAGTTCCACCGTATCGCCAAAGTTTTGATGGGCAGCGAGCGCTGCGGACATTCACTGCACCCCAGCGACGTGGTCAACGAGGCCGTGATCAGGCTGCTGAACGGCCACGCCGTGGAGCAAGCGCCGAATCGCCGCTTTCTCTTCGGGGCGGCCGCCAGAGTGATGCGGCAGGTTCTGGTCGATCACTATCGCAAGCGGAGCGCCCTCATGCGCGAAGGAAAATGGAAACGCGTTCCGCTCGACGAGGTTCTGGCCCATGTCGAGGAGCAGGACCTGGACTTCCTCGGGTTGAACTCGGCCCTGGACCGCCTGACCGAAACGAACGAGCGGCAGGGCCTGGTCGTCGTGCTTCGTTTCTTCGCCGGGCTCTCGGTCGCCCAGGTCGCCGAGGCACTCGATGTGTCGGTAGGCACCGTGGAAGCCGACTGGAGATTCGCCCGTGCCTGGCTACGCGATCAGCTCGAGGGAGTTGACAGATGACCCCAGGGTGGTGGCAGCAAGTCTACGACCTGTTCAGCGAGGCGCTGGCTCTTGAGCCGGACGAGCGGAATGCGCTCTTGCAGCGCCGCTGCGCCGGCGACCCGCCCATGCGGGCCGAGGTGGAGCGCCTGCTGGCCAGCGACGCGCGGGCCGAACTGGAAAAATTCCTGATTCCGCCCGCGGAGACCAAGCAGGATGCCCAGGTTTTAGACCAGCCCCATGGTTTGCACATCCTCTGCCCACATTGCCAGAACGCGATCGAGCTGGTCAACTTGATTGCCGCCCACGAGGTGAAGTGCCCATCCTGTGCCACGATCTTCCATCTCGAGTCTGCGGCTGTCATACCCTGGAGCCCCCGTAACGGCCAGAAAAAGCTCGACCGTTTCGAACTGCTCGAACACATTGGATCGGGTGCCTTCGGAGCGGTTTACCGGGCGCATGACCCGCGGCTCGACCGCACAGTCGCCGTCAAGGTGCTGCGCGGGGCAACCTGGCTTCCGATGAAGAGCTCGCTCGCTTCTGGGAAGACGCTCGAAGCGCCGCGCAGCTTCGCCATGGGTCGATCGTTCCCGTCCATGAGGTCGGCGAGTTCGAGGGCGCGCCGTTCATCGTCCGAGACTATGTTCAGGGCGTCACCCTGGCCGACTGGATCAAGTTTCGCAGACCGGCTCATGACGTGGCGGCCCGCCTGGTCGCCGACCTTGCCGAAGCACTGCATTACGCCCACGAGAAAGGCGTGATCCACCGCGACGTCAAGGCACAGAACATCATGCTCGACGAATCCGGCCGTCCTCACCTGATGGATTTCGGCCTGGCCAAGCGCGAGGCTTGCGAGATCAGTATCACCCTCGAAGGTCAAATCCTGGGCACGCCCGCTTACATGTCCCCCGAGCAAGCCAGGGGAGATGTGAGTCGGGTCAACAAACGGAGCGATCTGTACAGCCTGGGAGTCATCCTCTACGAACTGCTCACGGGCGAGCTTCCCTTCCGCGGCAACACCCGGATGCTCTTGCATCAGGTCTTGCACGACGAGCCCCGCCCCCGCGCCGGCTCAACGACCGCATCCCGCGCGACCTGGAAACGATCTGCCTGAAGGCCATGTCGAAAGAGCCGTCACGGCGATACGAAACGGGACGCAAGCTTGCCCTCGACCTGGGGCGATACCTCGACAGCAAGCCAATCGAGGCTCGGCCGGTCGGCTGGGCGGAACGTACCTGGCGGTGGTGCCGGCGCAATCGCAAACTTGCGACAGCGCTTGGTGCGGTGGCGGCCTCTCTATTGGCGACCGCCGTGGTTTCGGTGCTCTTCGCCTTCAATCGCAGCCACATGCTGATCGAGTCGAATCGGCACCTGGCGCTGGTGAACTTCGAGCTGGGCCGCGCCGCGTGCGAGCGCGGTGAAGTGGGCCCCGGGCTGCACTGGCTGGCACGAAGCCTCAAGGCGGCGGCCGAGGCGGACGACACGATCCTGACACGCCTGGCGCAGGCAAACCTGGCGTCGTGGCAGCGCGAGATCCCCACGCTTCGCGCCATCTTCTCACATGAAGGCGAAGTCAAGTGGGTGGCGTTCAGTCCCGACGGCAAAACCGTGCTCACCGTCAGCTCCGACCGCACCGCGCGGCTCTGGGATGCGAGCACTGGATCGCCCGTCGGCCAGCCCCTGCGGCACAAGGGTCGCACCCTGTACGGCACCTTCTCCCCCGACGGCCAGACCGTCCTGACCACCAGCCGGGATGGCGAGGCGCGTCTCTGGGACGCCCGGACCGGCGCCTTGATGCATGAGCTTTCGGGCCACGAGGGAGAGGTCTCCCATGGCGTCTTCAGCCGCGACGGCACGACGATCGTGACCGTTGGCGACGACCAGAAGATTCGAGTCTGGGACTCAGCCAGCGGCCAGCTTCGACGTACGCTCTTGGGCCACGCTTCCAGGATCGTGTCGGTGGCCCTCGCACCCGACAGCAAGACCGCGCTTTCCGCCAGCGAAGACAACACGGCGCGGCTCTGGAACACCGAGACCGGGAAACCTCTGGGCCAGCCGCTGCGCCACGACGACATGATCAAGTGGGTTGACCTTAACCCTCGCGGCACGCTTGCTCTTACCGCCAGTGCCGACCACACGGCGCGGATCTGGGATGTCCCCTCCGGGCGGCTGATCCACACCCTACGGCAGGACGGCGAGATCTGGCTCGGGCTCTTCAGCCCTGATGGAAACACCGTGGCGACCACCGGCGCCGACCACACCGCGCGGCTCTGGGACACGGCTAGCGGAAACCCTCGCGGCGAGATTCTTCGACACGATGACCGGGTATGGGCCCTCGCCTTCAGCGCCGATGGCAAGGCCGTCGCGACCGGTAGCTGGGACCATACGGCACGTCTCTGGGATGCGAACACCGGACGACCGCTGGCCCGGCCCTTCCGCCACGAGGGCCGCGTCAACAGCGTGGCCTTGAGCCCCGACGGTAAGATGATCGCGACCTCCGGCGCTGATGCCTCGGCACGCCTCTGGGACACCGCGCTGCCTGGCCGCTGGCAGTCGCAGTTGCCACGCCAGGGTTCCGTCCGCTGCGCGGAGTACAGCCCTGACGGCAAGCTGATCCTGCTGGGCACACACGAGGGCGAGGCCGTAGTCTGGGATTCACAAACATTCCAGCCGGGCGACCAGGTTTACGTGCATGGCGAGCCCATTTGCGAGGTGGCCTGGAGCCCGGACGGACGTCGCGCTCTGGCGGGAGGGGTAAGCGGCAAGTCTCAGCTTTTCGACATCGCCAGTCTTCAGCCGGTCGGCCAGCCCTTGCAGTTTCAGGGCCAGGTGTCAACGGTCGCTTTCAGTCCCGATGGCAAGACGGTGCTGATCGGCAGCGGCGATGGAATCGCCCGGCTCTGCGATGCAACCACGGGTCAACCTCGTGGAGAGCTCTTACGCCACGAGAAGCCGATCATGGCCTCGACGTTCAGCCCCAACGGCGCAACCACTGCCACGGCAAGCATCGACGGCACCGCACGGCTCTGGGACACAGCCAGCGGGCGACCCCTGCTCCCGCCTCTGAAACATCCAGACATTGTGCTGTGTGTGGCGTTTAGCCCGGACAGCAAGACGCTCTTGACTGGCTGCGTTGATACCCGCGCCCGGTTATGGAACGTCGCCACAGGCCAGCCGATAAGTCCGTCGCTGCCGCACCAGGGAGGCGTGCTCGCCGCCGTTTTCAGCCCTGACGGCAAGACGATACTGTCGGCGGCCATGGACGGACGTGCGAGCTTCTGGAACGCCGCCACAGGCGCTCCCCAAGGGCAGCCTCTCTTGCACCGGTCGTGGATCAGAAGCGTTGTCTATAGCCCCGACGGCAGCTTCGTATTGACCGCAAGCGACGACGGCGAGGCGCGGCTCTGGGACGCGACCACGGGCCGGCCTGTCGGCCCGGCGATGATCCATCCCCACAAGAGCGGCGGTGACCGGTTCATCGTCAACAAAGTGGCCTTTAGCCCTGACGGCAGGTCCGTCCTCAGCTTGTTTGAGGACCGCACCGCCCGCGTCTGGTCGATCGCCCTGCCGTCGCGTAACTTCGATGCCACGCCCGACCGCCTTGAAGCGCGAACCGGCCTCAGCCTTGATGACTCGGGCGTCGTCCGCGTGCTCGACACGAGTGCCTGGCTAGAGCGCCGCCAGCTTGTCCAGGGTGAGCGATGAGTCTCTCCCAACCGTGCGGTTGAGTCACGTTACTGAGCCCGTCCTGGGCAGGTTATTCAACCGATCAGCCTCCGATCGAAAGGATCAGCATCATGCCCAATCCCCTCGACCTGTCCACCAACCCCTTGTTCGAGACGATCAAGCCGCAACCCGATGATCAGCGCAAGTATCTCGTTCTCACCGGCTACGTGGCCGGTACGAATAAGAAGACCGTCACGGTTTACGAAGATCTCGATCTATCAACCTACCTCGAAATACCGGAGTCGGCGATCATCTGGGCCGAGAAGGCGATACCGGGCCAGGAGTCCAGCCCGACGAAGCTTGTGATCGACTCCACCGCCAAGGTCAATCGTGTGACGACCACCGGCCGAAAAGTTGAGGCGGGCTACCTGAGCGGATTGATCGCCTCGACATACCTGACCAAGGCCGTACGCGGAGTGACGATCGACGTGCAGATCGACGGGCAAACCGCCGTTGCCTCTCCCACCTGCACGGGGCCGGTCCTCAATCAGCCTCGTGCTGCATCAACTCATGGAACGTCGAACTGCCACGTGAGCGGCTTCTGCGTGTCCGATCCGATCTAAAGAACCCCTCGCCTCTTGGAATGTGGGCCAGCCGCCGTCGGCTGGCTCAGGACGGCGGAGGGCCGCCTTCCCACACAAGACCGACGGGGGGGCGGCAAGATGCCGCTACACGCGTCATTGGTTCGCCGATGGAGCGGCGAGTGACCGGAGGAATGTCGGCGAGGTGCCGTTTACGAGCCGGGGAAAGCTCCGCGTAGCGTCTCGCCGCGGACGCACCCTGGCCGGCATGCATCGCAATCGCCTGATCGATGGTCGCGGCCCGGCCATCGTGCAGATAAGGGCCCGACTCGCGAAGCCCCCACAAGGGCGGCGTTCGCCACTCCTGGATCGTTGCGGTAGCGACGCCGGCGCCGGAGCCGGGCCGGGGGCCTCGCCAGCTTCGGCCCTCGGCGGTTCGCCCACGAACACCGAGTACGCGGCGGAGTCCTCGAGTCGTCCGCCCATGTCGTGCAGGAGCAGGTCACTGTAGATTCCACTCACGCTGCCCAGCTTGGGCAGATGACAGTTCGCGCAGCCGATCGCCCTGAAGGTCCTCTCGCCTGACCTGAGCTGCTCGGCTTCCTGTTTGTCGGCAGGCTTGCTGGCGACAGGCGGGGGAAGGCCTGCGCACGTACTCGGTCAGCGCGTCGCATTCCGCCGCATCCATGTCCAACCCCGGTGGCGACGATGCCTGGCAGGCGAGGGTCAGCCGCCTGGTGCTTGCCGGGGACCTCGAGGCCCATCTCGCCGGCGGCGGCGGAGAGAACGAACTCCTTGAGCGTCGCCGTTTGTGCCTTCCACCCGAACCGGCCGATCCGCCCGTCCTTGAGGCGGCTCACTCGCCCCCTGACCTCCGAAGAGCCGGGAAACTTTCGCTTCGCTGCCGCCTCGATCGCCTCGTCGGGGATGGCGTCGATCAGGCCCGCACCGAACAGGGCGGGCGGATTCCGCTCGGAGGTGCGGATCAGGATCGTCCCGTGCCGACCGGACACGGACGATCGCCAGGCGTTGTAGTCGGGGTCGGTCCCGTAGAGGTGCAGCACGACGCTCCGCGACTCGCGGAAGCCGGGATGGATCGCGGCCAGCAGTTCTCGAGTCGAACGCGGCCCGCGGAACGCGCCGAGTGCCCGGAGCCATTCCCCATCCGGTAATCCATCCGACCCGAGCCGAAGTCCATGCTGAACGCGTAAAAGAAGCCTGTGCCCTCGGAGCGGTTGTCTGTCGGGGTCGGAGTCGCGATCTCGATATTCCGGTCGACCCCGCCTGCGCCGCCGGACTCCCCCGAGGTGATGGCAGGCGACACAAGACGAGCCGTTGAACACCGGCCCGAGTCCGTCCCCGCCGTGGCTTCTCGGGTCATCCTTCACCCAGACCCTCTCGAACAGCTCGCGCCCGAGCTTCGGCGGCTCCCTCAATCCGACGGTCGACAGGAGCCGGATCCCGGGATCGGCCCGGTGAGATGGACGAGCTTCAGGAGATCGCCGCGCTATGCGGGTCTCGTGCGGCATCTTGCCGGGGCAGGCCGCTCCTCCAATCGCTCCCGGCCTCGGGCCGTCGAGCCCTTCGGCCTGGGTCCGTTGCCGATCGAGGCTCGGCATCGCGGCTTCTCGGGCGGATCAGCGTCGGAGCCGGCCGCGGCTCGACGGTGCCGAGCAATCGCCGGTCCGGGTTCGGCGTGCCCGAGACTGTCGACGATGACTTCGCCTTGCGCCGGGGCCCGGTCCACGGGAACATGCCCGAGGAGAGGAGCAGGGCGATCACCAACAATGCCGACGACCTTGAGCGATCCGCGGAACATGGCCGCCAGCGTGGACTCGGCCAGCCGGGTCACGGCCGGCTCGACCAGTCCTGCCGTCCCCTTGCCGCCGGCGAACCGGACCGCGGCGGCGGCCGTCGCCTCGGTCCATGCCCGACCTGGCATGCCGGCGGCCGCGGAGAACGATGTCGCGACGCCGCGAGGCCTGCGATCACCATCGGGCCGAGCGCCCCGCGCCTGGTCAGCCTCGACCGCAACCGGTCCCGGCCGCGGTGCAAGCGGACCTGCACCGTCCCGAGTGGCCAGCCGAGTGCCTCAGCGGCCTGCACCTGGGTCCGCCCCTGCAAGTAACAGAGGATGATCGGTCTCCGGTATTTCTCGGGGAGTCGATCGACTTCCTCGTGCAGTTCGGCGTAGCCCAAGGGATCGGGCCCTGCTTCCGAGTGCTGTCGCTGGCGCATGATCTCGCCCTTTCCTTCGCTCCGCGGCTCTTCGGCGGGCCTCGTCGGTCCGGGCGCGTCGGGCAAGGCGTAGCGCGACCCCGTGCAGCCAGGGGCCGAGCGACTCGGGCTTGCGAATCGAACCGGCTTTGCGGGCCAGGACGAGGAACACCGCCTGCGCCGCGTCCCGAGCCTCCTCCCGATGGCGTGAAGACGTCGAGACAGACCCGATGAACGATCGGGCCATGCCGCTCGATGAGAGTGGCGAAGGCGGCTTCGGCCGACTCGTCCGACCGGGAGAGAAAACGTTGCAAGAGTTGCTCGTCAGACCAAACTACGATCGGATCACGGTCCCGACGCCTCGGGATCGCCTTCGTTCCTGCCGTTGCCTCGAGCGCCATGGGTCTCATCCCTCCCGGTCAGTGTGTCTCTCCACTCGTAGTGCCGTCCAGGGGGGCGGACCATTTCAGAATTCCGAGGATTTCGGCAGCTGTGGGCTCACTTGTCGTTCGAGGCCGGAGCTCGCCGTGGGCGGCTGGACTTGCTGCGTGACTTGCTCGCGTCTCTCGCCAGGAACTTCTTGGCCCAGTCGCGGACCATCCCGGCCTTGTCCTGAAGGCCCGGCCGGGCGAAGTCGAGTCCGAAATGCTCGGCGCGACTCGAGATGCTGCCACCGACTTGCCGCACTGAGGTGAATCGCGCAGAATCGGGATGGCCGACCAGAAGAAGCCAGCTCGACCCCGCTGGAGCTGACCTGGAATTCCATATCTCAAATCAGGTGACTGCCGGAATGCCGTCAACACTCGCCAGGGCGATCACAAGGGACCGGGTGGTCACGTTTCAGATCAACCCCGGGACGCTTCTCCAGTTCCTTGATGCCAGGGCCGAAGGCGGACCCAGGCTCAAGTGTTCGAAGGGAGTGTGACACTCGTGTCACCTGGAATCCCGCACGAAAAATCGGGGTCTCGGCTGGACCTCTTGATCCTTGCGGTGTGCCTCGAGCTAGGAATCAGGCGCGAGGCGCTCGCTCGACCACCTGGAAGTTGCCCTTCGGAGCCGGCGACACCGCGCATGAGGCTGACAACGCGTACTACGTTCAGAGCCAAGGAACGGCCAAGGAGCACCAGCCTCCTGATCTTGCCATCGAGGTCGTGGTCTCCCACTCCGCGCGAAAGGCGCTGCGGGCCGGGGCTTTCTTGAAGATCCCCGAAATGTGGGTCCTCAATATCCCCAGGCACCGGCTGACATTCTATCACCTGGCGGCCACAGGCAAGCAAAAGGGCACGTACAGGCCGCAGCCCCGCAGCCGGGCGTTCCCGATTCTGGCTTCAGCCGAGGTCTTGGAGCGGCTCGACGACCCCGAGAGGGAGGACCTCGCCTTTCTCGAAAACTGCCGGGCCTGGGCTCGACGTGTTCTCGTCCCGCGTTGACGGGCCGGCAACGGTGGTGTCTGATGCCGACCGCATGGTTCAAAGGCGGGTAACACTCCCTCGTGCGCCCGAGGTCAAAAGCCCTCAGAGCGACTCGTCGTGTCGAGCTTTGTTTATTGTTTTTATTCGGCCCAACCCCGGTCGCAGGACGACCGTGTGCTCGAGGCCGTCAACAACCGGCGTCGGTCCGTATCATCGCGTAAGATCAACTCTCGCGCGTTGCCTCACGCCCAGAACTGATCGATGGCATCCTGGAATTCGGTCCGAAGGCGCACTGGCATGTCAGAAAGTCAGTCACCTGGGAAAGAAGCACCGTCAATCTCAAAAACAGGAAACAAAGTGTGTCACCGCGATGCCAATGGGACATCACCCAACCGTCGTCAACGCCAAAATCCATCTGGGTCGTCGACCCATGCGATGCCACGACCGTGGCGGTCGGGATCAAGACGATCGGTTTATTGTAAAATTGAGGTAACGGGGATATGCGCGGCCTCCGCGATAAGCAGAGCCGGTCCAGGGTCTCGACCTCGCGCTGAGTTGACCGATTCGCCACCGGGAACAGAGCAAGGATCAGACAATGTCCTGCAGCCCATAATGCCGTTGGACTTGCCGGTGAAAGTCCGGTCGTGGGAGTTGACTGTTTACCCACGTAGTCATATTCGACGTTGGCTCGGGGCGACCCGGCCAGCGCAAGCTCGAATGTAAACGTCCTCGTAAGGAGGGCTAGCCAGCTCGCGGGCCGTAGTAGGAGCACGAATTTGAGCTCGGAACGAACTCTGCAGCCTCGAAATGATCAATGTGGTTGTCGAACCCGTGACATTGGGGTGAAGGCTAATACCGAAGAAGAAGCAACAGTCATGTGCACTCTTCGGGGCCACCGGGGTATGGGAGGCGGCACGCGAGCACAGTCCAGCGGAGTAAATTGGGGAACCTCTGGATTCCCACCCCAAGCCGATAACCTTGGGTGCAGCAGCCTCCGCCGCGAATCCATAAGCGGCGGAGAGGAGTCCAGAGGGGCGGATGAGGCCGTAGTAAGCGATGACCCGCCGGGACAACAAAACCCGATGGCGAGCCAAGGGCCTCTGGATGGACGTGTTGGCGCTGCTGGGAGTCGTGCCACATTGAACCTAACGGTTCTACAACGGGGAAATCCCTTCGGGGATCGCGTACTTCTGGGAGCAAGAACTGCGGTGGCGTATAAGACGGTGTCATGGGGCGCATGTGGACGGCACTTAAGCCTTGGGATGTCGCCGAAGGTCGCTATTGACGGTCCATTTGAAGCCGTACTGGGGAAAACCCGCCGTACGGAATTTTAGAGGAGGAAGGGGAAACCCGAATCCCGGCATGCCGGGACCGCCGGGCGCCCCTTCCTTACTCGGCCTGCAGCCCATAATGCCGTTGGACTTGCCGGTGAAAGTCCGGTCGTGGGAGTTGACTGTTTACCCACGTAGTCATATTCGACGTTGGCTCGGGGCGACCCGGCCAGCGCAAGCTCGAATGTAAACGTCCTCGTAAGGAGGGCTAGCCAGCTCGCGGGCCGTAGTAGGAGCACGAATTTGAGCTCGGAACGAACTCTGCAGCCTCGAAATGATCAATGTGGTTGTCGAACCCGTGACATTGGGGTGAAGGCTAATACCGAAGAAGAAGCAACAGTCATGTGCACTCTTCGGGGCCACCGGGGTATGGGAGGCGGCACGCGAGCACAGTCCAGCGGAGTAAATTGGGGAACCTCTGGATTCCCACCCCAAGCCGATAACCTTGGGTGCAGCAGCCTCCGCCGCGAATCCATAAGCGGCGGAGAGGAGTCCAGAGGGGCGGATGAGGCCGTAGTAAGCGATGACCCGCCGGGACAACAAAACCCGATGGCGAGCCAAGGGCCTCTGGATGGACGTGTTGGCGCTGCTGGGAGTCGTGCCACATTGAACCTAACGGTTCTACAACGGGGAAATCCCTTCGGGGATCGCGTACTTCTGGGAGCAAGAACTGCGGTGGCGTATAAGACGGTGTCATGGGGCGCATGTGGACGGCACTTAAGCCTTGGGATGTCGCCGAAGGTCGCCATTGACGGTCCATTTGAAGCCGTACTGGGGAAAACCCGCCGTACGGAATTTTAGAGGAGGAAGGGGAAACCCGAATCCCGGCATGCCGGGACCGCCGGGCGCCCCTTCCTTACTCGGCCTGCAGCCCATAATGCCGTTGGACTTGCCGGTGAAAGTCCGGTCGTGGGAGTTGACTGTTTACCCACGTAGTCATATTCGACGTTGGCTCGGGGCGACCCGGCCAGCGCAAGCTCGAATGTAAACGTCCTCGTAAGGAGGGCTAGCCAGCTCGCGGGCCGTAGTAGGAGCACGAATTTGAGCTCGGAACGAACTCTGCAGCCTCGAAATGATCAATGTGGTTGTCGAACCCGTGACATTGGGGTGAAGGCTAATACCGAAGAAGAAGCAACAGTCATGTGCACTCTTCGGGGCCACCGGGGTATGGGAGGCGGCACGCGAGCACAGTCCAGCGGAGTAAATTGGGGAACCTCTGGATTCCCACCCCAAGCCGATAACCTTGGGTGCAGCAGCCTCCGCCGCGAATCCATAAGCGGCGGAGAGGAGTCCAGAGGGGCGGATGAGGCCGTAGTAAGCGATGACCCGCCGGGACAACAAAACCCGATGGCGAGCCAAGGGCCTCTGGATGGACGTGTTGGCGCTGCTGGGAGTCGTGCCACATTGAACCTAACGGTTCTACAACGGGGAAATCCCTTCGGGGATCGCGTACTTCTGGGAGCAAGAACTGCGGTGGCGTATAAGACGGTGTCATGGGGCGCATGTGGACGGCACTTAAGCCTTGGGATGTCGCCGAAGGTCGCCATTGACGGTCCATTTGAAGCCGTACTGGGGAAAACCCGCCGTACGGAATTTTAGAGGAGGAAGGGGAAACCCGAATCCCGGCATGCCGGGACCGCCGGGCACCCCTTCCTTACTCGGCACAAAATGTCACACTACCGGCGATGATTTCGGCCGCCCAGTCGCTCTCGGTCGAGGCCCTTGCGCGCGCTTCCCCACGCCGTTTACACTGATGTACAAACGCTCGAAACACACCCCCAAAACTGCCATTTCCGCCATTTTGGGGAACCTTCGGCGCGGCTTCCAGGCGGGACGGTTCGCTCGGCAACACGGTGCAGCATCATGAGATCGGACATGACCGATGGTCGGCCGGGCGATTCCAAACCGAGTGGGTATGGGTGCACCGAAACTGCCATATCGAATTCCGCTGATTGCTCACTATCTCAGATGGCTCACGATGGCACCCGAACGGCGTGGACGTACGCTAGCGCTGGTTTGACGGGCAAGACCTGGGCGGTCAGCCGATGGCCACGGCGAATCGTAGGGGAGTAGGATTAAGAAGAAGATTACGATGAGGAACAAGATGAGGATTGAGTCGTCTTCATGATCCCACTCTTAATCATCTTCCTACTCTTACTCGTCGGGCAAGTAACCTTTGGTCGGGCCGCCATACCAAGGCTGACGCAGCATGACTTTACGTTCCGGGCCCGCACCGATTCCAGCGCCTCAAGTCGCATGCCCGTGCGTCGATCTCACGGTGACCCGCTCACGCTGCTTTTTGAACCATGCGATCCCGACGTGTGGCGCAGGGACGGAACATCTGGCCAGCACAGCGAATCAGTGGGAAGGGCTCGTGAGACCAAGCGGCCCCCAGGTGCCGCTCTTGATTCGGCGTTGGAGTTTTGTTGAACTAGTTTCAAATGTAGCTTTGTTTTTGAATCCTCTTGCCACGAGAGTCGGGCAATGAGCCTCGGGCGTCACGAGCCGCTGGTCAGATGCAGATGCACCGTCGTACTCGCGGCGGCGCTCGTGCTTTGCGTCGGGCTTCGGGCCAGCACGGCCGAGAAGGACGGTGCGCGGCCTGAGCCCGGAAACGAGTCGTTCTTCCGCACTCAGGTTCAGCCCATCTTGAAAGCCCGATGCCTCAAGTGTCATGGAGGCGAGGCCAAGATCAAGGGGAACTTCCGCCTGGACAGCCGCGAGGGAATCCTCCGCGGAGGCGACCTGGGTCCCGCGGTGACGCTTGATCGGCCCGAGGAGAGCCTGCTGCTCCAGGCCATCCGCTACGAGGGCCTGGAGATGCCTCCCTCGGGAAAGCTGCCCGCCGCGGAGGTTGACGTCCTGACCCGGTGGGTCAAGGAGGGTCTGGTCTGGCCTGCGAACGAACGGAAAACGAGACCGGCCCGCGAGTGCCGTTGCCGGGAGCGACACTCAGAATCGCGGCACCGCGGTTGCCGGATGGGCGTATCATTCGGTCGCTCGCCCCTCGGTTCCATCGGTCAAGAACCACGCGTGGGTCCGCGGACCGATCGATGCGTTCATCCTGGCCAGGCTCGAATCCGAGGGGCTTGAACCCGCTCAACCGGCCGATAAGGTGGCCTTGATCCGCCGGGTCACTTACGACCTGACCGGGCTGCCGCCGACGCCGGAAGAGGTTGACGCCTTCTGTTCCGACCAGTCGCTCAGATGCCTACGAGCGCCTGGTCGATCGGTTGCTCGCCTCACCCCGTTATGGCGAGGCCTGGGGCCGGCACTGGCTGGACCTGGTTCGCTACGCCGAGACCAACGGCTACGAGCGCGACTCGGCCAAGCCGTTCGCCTGGCGGTATCGCGACTACGTGATCGATGCGTTCAACAGCGACAAGCCCTACGACAGGTTCCTGCACGAACAGCTTGCCGGCGACGAGATCGACCGCGACTCGTCCGAGGCGCTCATCGCCACGGGCTTCTACCGGCTGGGGATCTGGGACGACGAACCCGCCGACAAGCCCCTGGCCCGCTACGACGTCCTCGACGGCATCGTCTCGACCACGGGCCAGGTCTTCCTGGGCATCTCGATCAACTGCGCCCGCTGCCACGACCACAAGAAAGATCCGATCCCCCAGCGCGACTACTACCGGCTGCTGGCCTTCTTCGGCGACGTGACCGACCAGGACGGCCGGAACATTCGGCGAGTCGGCAACGATCCTTCCATCGAGGTGATGTCGGTTCGCGAACGCGGCCAGGGCCCGATGCACGTCTTGCTCCGCGGCAATCCCAGCCTGCTGGGCCCGAAGGTCGAGCCCGGAGTACCCGCGATCCTGGGCGAGACGCAGGCCACGTTCACCGCCGGTCGCGGCAAGAGGCGGGCACTGGCCGAGTGGCTGACCGATCGCCGCAACCCGATGACGGCCCGGGTGCTGGTCAACCGGCTCTGGCAATACCACTTCGGCCGGGGCATCGTGCCCACGCCCAACGACTTCGGCCAGCTGGGCGAGCCTGCCTCGCACCCCGAACTGCTCGACTGGCTGGCCGCCGAGCTCATGGAGGGCGGCTGGCGGATCAAGCGGATGCACCGGCTGATCCTGCTCTCGAGCGCCTACCGCATGTCGTCGCGGGCCACAGCCGAACAACTCGCCAAGGACCCGGGCAACCGCTGGTTCGGCGGTTCCCGATGCGCCGGCTGGCCGCCGAGGAGGTCCGCGACTCGATCCTCGTGGTCAGCGGCACGCTCAATGACAAGGCCGGCGGGCCCGAGCGTCTACCCGCCCATTCCGCGCGAGGTCCTGGCCGGCCAATCCGTCCCTGGCAATGGCTGGCCGGTCTCGCCTCCGACGAATCGGCCAGGCGGAGCGTCTACATCCATGTGAAGCGATCGCTGCAGGTGCCGATCCTGGCCACCCACGACGCCGCCGACACCGATTCGAGCTGCCCGGTCCGCTACACCACGACCGTCCCCGCGCAGTCGCTGGGCCTGCTCAACGGGCAGTTCGCCAACGAGCAGGCCGAGCGGTTCGCCGAGCGGGTTCGACGAGAGAGCCCTGGCGATCTGGCCGACCAGGTTCGCCGGGCCATCCGCCTGACCACGAGTCACGATCCCGCCGCCGACGAGGTGGCTCGCGACGTCGCCTGGATCAAGGCGCTCGAAGCGGATCTCCACCTGAGCGAGCACGCGGCCGTGACCCAGTACTGCCTGCTGTCTCTGAACACCAATGCTTTCCTGTACCTGGATTGAACTGACGGAGCCAATGTTCTCATGGAACACGGCGAATCTCTTCATCCTCTGCCCGCTTCCGGCCGCCAGTTCTGCGGCCGGACGCGCCGCGAATTCCTCTGGGAAGCCGGCGGCGGCTTCGCCTCGGTGGCCCTGACGGCGCTGCTGGGCGGCGACGGGTTTCTGGCACGACAGGCGGTGGCCGCCGACGGGGCGACGCCGTTCGATAACCCGATGGCGCCCAGGAAGCCGCCGCGTATCCGGCCAAGGCCAAGAGCGTGATCTTCCTGTTCATGTACGGCGGGCCCAGCCATGTCGACACGTTCGACTACAAGCCCAAGCTTTACGGGCTCGACGGCAAGACCATCCAGGTGAAGACGTTCGGCCGGGGCGGCAAGAAGAACGAGGGGCGCGTCGTCGGCCCCAAGTGGGCGTTTCGCCCGTACGGCCAGTGCGGCAAGATGGTCTCGGACGTCTTTCCCAACCTGGCCACGTGTGTCGACGACATCGCGTTCGTGCACTCGATGTACGCCGAGTCGCCCATCCACGGCTCGGCCATGCTGATGATGAACTCGGGCCGGATCTTGAGCGGACACCCCTGCCTCGGCTCGTGGGTCACCTACGGCCTGGGCAGCGAGAACGAGAACCTGCCCGGCTTCGTGGTGATGCTCGACCGCACGGGCGGGCCGATCAGCGGGGCCAAGAACTGGTCCAGCGGCTACATGCCGGCCGCCTATCAGGCCACGGTCCTCCGCGCCGAGGCTGCGCCGATCCACGACCTGGCGGTTCCCCCAGGCTCCGACCCGGCAGCCCAGCGCCGGCTGCTCGATCGGCTGCGCGAGAAGAACGAGGCCCATCGCGCCACGCGTGCCGACAACTCCGAGCTGGCCGCCCGGATCGCCGCTTACGAGCTGGCCTTCAAGATGCAGCAATCGGCGCCCGAGGCCGTCGATTTCTCGCAGGAGACCGCTGAGACGCTGGCGCTCTACGGCATCGACCGGCCCGCGACGGCCGACTTCGGCCGCAAGTGCCTGCTGGCGCGGCGGCTGGTCGAGCGCGGCGTGCGGTTCATCCAGATCTATTCCGGAGGCGCTCACAACGACGACAACTGGGACGCCCACACCGACATCATCGCCAACCACGCCAAGCACGCCGGCCGCACCGACAAGCCGATCGCCGGGCTGATCAAGGACCTGAAGCGGCGCGGGCTGCTCGACGAGACGCTGATCGTCTGGGGCGGCGAGTTCGGCCGCCAGCCGACCGCCGAATACGCCAAGGGCACTGGCCGCGACCACAACGCCTACGGCTTCACCATGTGGCTGGCCGGCGGCGGCATCAAGGGCGGCACGAGCGTGGGCCAGACCGACGAGCTGGGCAGCGCCGCGGTCGAAGACCGTCTCCACGTCAAGAACCTGCACGCGACAATGCTCACCCAGCTTGGCCTCGACCCCAACGGCCTGTCCTACTTCTACGGCGGCCTGCACCAGAAGCTCGTCGGCGTCGAAGGGGCGGAGCCGATCAAGCAGATTATCTAAATCAACTCATATCAAAATCCGATCCGGTTGACGTGGTCGATCGCCGACAGCCGGAAATCGCGGACGTCGAACGTGGCGGAGGTGCACGTGCCTCAACCCGATCTCCGCCTGCGTCGGTCCTCGAAGATCGACCATCGCTTGTCAGAGAGATGCGCCGACCAGAAGATTAACGATGTGATTCTGTTGGCAGCCATCAAGCACGCGACGATGAGCAGAATCCCGGGGAATAGAGTATCAATCCTTCGCAAACGACCCTCTGCGTCGTGCGAGCCTGCAAGAACGGCGTCGAATACCAAGGTCGCCGGAGCCAGGAAGGCGATCGTGAATACGATGACGGTCACGATGAAGGCGGCCTTCAGAAGTGCTTTGTTCATGTCCCAACTCCGGTCTATTTGCCCGGGACGGGCTCTTTCAATCCTTCCCGCGCTCGCGCCTGACGGTGACTTTTTTGCCCTTGATCTTGCTCTGGCGAAGGGCCTCGATGACGCCTTCGGCGAGATCTTCGGGAACCTCGACGAGTGAGAACCTGTCGGCGATATCGATATCGCCAACCTGGCGGCCGGTCAGGCCGGCTTCGCCCGTGATCGCGCCGACCAGGTCCTGGGGCCGGACTCCGGCGGAACGACCCGCGCCGACGAAGAGACGCGTCATCCGGCCGCCGCGGCTGTCTTCGCGCGGCTGGCGTCGCGCGGCGGCTTCTTGCCCGGCCGCTTGCCGTCGCCTGCCTTGTCCCGCGTCTTGCCCCGAACAGGCTTCTCGCGGAACAGCTCGACCTCGGGGATCTCGTCTTCCTCGTGGTCCTCCGCGCCGTTGGCTTGATGGAGCAGCTTGACGCTCCCCATGGCGATTTCCATGAGGTCGAATTCGTCGGACAGTGATTCGACGACCACCCGGTACCGGTCGAGGTCGCCCTCGACGATGGCTTCACGGACGGAGGCCCGGGTGAGCTCGAGCCGGCGTGCCCGCAGGTCGGCGATGGTCGGAATCTTGGCGATCGTGATTTTCTGGCCCGTGGTCTGCTCGATGTCGCGGATCTGGCGATGCTCTCGCGGCTCGGCCAGGGTGATGGCAACCCCTTCCCGGCCTGCGCGTCCGACCCGGCCGATCCGGTGCACGTACGATTCGGCCTCGCAAGGGACGTCGAAGTTGATCACGTGAGATAAGTGCTGGATATCGAGCCCGCGAGCGGCGACATCGGTGGCGATCAGGAGGTCGGAGGCCTCGCCGCGGAACTTCTTCATCACGCGATTGCGCTGCTCCTGCGTCATTCCGCCATGAAGCGCCTCGGCCCGGTAGCCGCGCGAGTTCAGGTTCTCCGCCAACTCATCGACCTCGTTGCGGCGGCGGCAGAAGACGATCGCCGCGTCTGGGTTTTCGATATCGAGAACGCGCCCGAGCGTCGCCAGCTTATGTCCGCGGGGTACGATGTAGGCCGTTTGACTGACTCGTGCCGTGGTACCCGCGACTGCCGGCTCGGCCGCGATCTTGATCCGGACCGGCTCGCCCAGATGCCGCTTGGCGATGGCGGCGATGCGCGGCGGCAGCGTGGCCGAGAAGAGGACTGTCTGCCGGTGCTTGGGCGTCTCGGCAAGGATCGCCTCGAGGTCTTCGGCAAACCCCATGTCGAGCATCTCGTCGGCCTCGTCCAGAACCACGACGGCGATTCCCTCCAGCTTCAGCTTCTTGCCGCGCACCAGGTCAAGTGCCCGGCCCGGTGTGGCAATGACAACGTCGGCCCCGCGCTCCAGCGCTCGCAACTGCGGTCCGTACGCCTGTCCTCCATAGATTGGCAGCACGCTGGCCCCGATGGCTCGACCGTAGCGGTGAACGGCCTCGGCAACCTGCATCGCCAGCTCACGCGTGGGAACCAGGATCAATGCGAACGGCCTGCCGCCGTTCCCCTGCTTGGCGGCCAGCCGGTGCAGGAGCGGCAGGGCGAAGGCCGCGGTCTTGCCCGTGCCCGTCGCCGCCTGCCCGACGAGATCGCGGCCCAGGAGCAAGGGCGGAATCGCCTCCCGCTGGATCGGCGTCGGCTCCTCGTAACCCAGGTCGGTCAAGGCGGCCAGCAAGCGGGCGTCCAGGCCCAGCGAGGCAAACCCGGGAAGCGCATTTGTCGAACCGCCGCTTACCATGCCGCCAATCCTTTCGGGTCATCGAAGCTCGAAACACACCAGAGCAAGCGATGGCTAGCGCGCTGGCCCTTTCCGGCGAGCAATGGGCATTCAAACATCGCACAGCCCTACCGCCTGCCGCAGCCCTTCCATCGGGTCTCTTGTGGGGATGAACTCCTGGCCGACGTGACCCTGATAGCCAATCTCGAGCAAAGCCTTCATGATGGGCGGATAGAAAATCTCCTGGGTCTCGTCGAGCTCGCCCCGGCCGGGATTACCCGCGGTGTGAACGTGGCCGATGTACTCTTTGTACTGGTGGAGTCGCGTGATAATGTCTCCGTCCATGATCTGCACGTGGTAAATGTCGAAGAGCAACTTGAGGTTGGGCGAGCCGACGCGCTTGATGATGTCAATGCAATAATCGGTATGGTCGCCCTGGTAGCCGGGATGGCCCTTCATCGGGTGCGTGGTCACGCGCGAGTTGAGCATCTCCAGACAGAGCGTGACGCCTTTCTTCTCGGCGTCGCCCACGACTTGCTTGAAACCTTCCACGCAGTTCTTGGCGCCAACGTCGTCGGGAACGTCTTCCTTGTATCCGGTGAAGCAGATCACGTTCTTGTACCCATACTCGGCGCAGGCGTCGATCGCCTCGCGCGTGGCCTTCATCACGGGCCCCCAGTGCTTGGGGTTATTGAAGCCCTTGACGAACGGCGGATCGGGGCTCATGTCGATCTGGCCGATGGCATTGGTGAGCCCGGCTGCTTTAAGTTGCGGAAAATATTTGGCCGGCAGCAGCTCGATGCTCTCGCAACCCAGGCCCTTGGCGGTCTTGATGAATTCCTCGATCGGCCAGTACTTCTCGAAACACCAGTGGACGATCGATTGCTTGATCCGACCATTCTTGACGGCCGGCCCCTGGTCGGCGTACGCGGTCGAGCTGGCCAGGCTCTCCCCACCGGCCGCCAGCCCCGTCACGCCCAGCATCGCCGCGCCGGCGGTGCCTTTCAGAAGACCCCGCCGACTTGTTCCGTGATCCGCCTTCAGCTTTTGATTGCGTTTCATCGCCTTGAGTATCCCTTGAGAGTTCTCGACAACGAGGTCCATGAATCCCGACGTTTCCCCGCCACAATACGCCAGCCCGCGAGCCTTTGCGAGTGTTCTCCCGGTTTCCACAATGTTCCGAGTGGCGAAGAGAGGGAGTGTCTTGGGCTTAGCGTCTTGAACCTTTAGTCTCTAAAGATCCGCAAGCGAGGACGGGACTCGCGTCCGTTCCGTTCTGTCGAACCATCCAGGAACTACCGCCATGAACCGCCGAAGATTTCTCGAGACGAGCGCAGGCTTGACCACCATGGGCGCCACGCCGAGCATCAGCCTCGGCGCCTGGCGAGCGCAGGCTTGCCCTACGGCTGACGGAAACCGCTGGCATACGGCGTTTCGGCTACCCGGTCAGTGCGCAACTCCCCGCGGGCCTTTCTGCCACTCGCTTTCACCTCACAAAAGACGGCCGTGAAATCCCGGCGCAGTTTCGAGCGGTCGCTGGCCCCGATGGCCGCGGCGCGGTGGTCCTCGACTTCAATGCCAGTCCAGGTCCCTTTGAGGTCGAGAACTACGTTCTCATCGCCGGCGATCAAGGCCCTCCCAACCCCGAACCGCGGGGAGGCATGAGTGCCAACTCGGGGAACGGAACGATTGACGTGTCTCATCGTCCGTACATCACGTACTCGATCGGCGAGGATCTCTCCGGTTTCTTGCGCTCGGTGCGTAATTCCGGCACCGAGTTCCTGAAGCCGAAGTCACCCGGCCTCTTCGTGAGTTCTCGGGGTCGGAAGACCTACCTGGAGGCAACAGCCGGCCCCACTGCAAAGCCAGCGCGTGTGCAAGTCGCCAGACAAGGCCCCTTGGCGGTAGGATTGAGCCTCGACCATGCCATAGAGCTCGACGAAAAATCCCACCTGGCCTCGAGCATCGCGATGTCGTTTCCCAGTTCCAAGAGCTGGGTCGAGGTGGTCTGGACCATCGCAGATGCCGAAGGCCGCATCGATTCGATGGGACTGGAGCTCGACCTTCGCCTCGAGGGCGAACCCATCTTGATCGACTGCGGCGCTCGCTCAACCGTTTACACCACGCTCGGGCCTCGCGAGCGAATCGTGTTCGAGGCAGGCCATCCTCTCAAGATCCAAGGCCGTGAGCTTGACTGGGCCATCCAGAAGGGGAGCAGCACTTCACCACTCTTGCTCGAGGCAGCCGAAGAGAAGCGCTCCGGGCGCGAACCGGAAGGCTGGGTGCACGTCATGGATCGAACCCGTTGCACCGCGATGGCGATCGCCGATTTTGGCAGATACTCACAGTCCCAGGACACGCTCGATCGATTCGAGATCGATGCCAAAGGCCTCCTCCGGTTCGAACGCCTTTTTCGCCCCGAACAGGCTCGACCTAGATCCGGCAAGGACCCGGCGCTTGCTCTGAAGAAGATCCTCCGGTTCTGGATCCACTTCGTAACAATGCCCGTTCAGGTCGGCGCCAAGACAAGCCCTCAAGCGATGCTCGCGCCCCTGGAGGTGCGGTGGGAATGACCCGGCTCGTGGTCCGATTCTCCCTGGGTAAGCATAGTCCCAGCTTACCCACACTCCGCTTCCTACCAGACGCTTGTCGCATCCCTTGTGACGACGTGATCGAGCGGGAATCCCCTGGCTATTGACACCGTGTTCTTCTTCTGCGAATCTATGAATTCTTGCTTGATGTCCACCACTCACTCATGTTAGCGCAAACCTGGAACGGTCATGGGGAGGTAGTGGGCTCAACTTGGACTTTTGAACGGTTGTCCTACCTAAGAACCGGCAGTTCGGGCGATAACAATCGAGACAGGTTCGACACTCCATTGGATCCTCTTTCCCATGGCCTTGCGTCTTTCCTGGTCGATTCTCTTTTTTGTTGTACTTTATCTTTGATTGCCCATTTTTACTCACATCGGCGAGGATGTTCTTGATCGGAACCCCGTTCCGCACCGCTCTGGAGGTTCGTGATGCGACGTCGCTTGTTCGGGCAGAAACCTGGTGGTCATCTTCCCCGGTCGAAGGTTTGCCTGCCTAGATTTGAGTGGATGGAGCCAAGGATGCTGCTCTCGGCGGTCTCCTGGACGGGCGGCGGAGATGGTCACAACTGGGACGATCCACTGAACTGGAACACAGGTCAACCCGGAGCGGGGGACGATGTCACGATTAATATCGCCGCCAACGTCGTGCATTCCAATCCCGTCGCCGACTCGATCAAGAGTCTGACTTCGACTCAACCCTTGACGCTCTCGGGTGGCACTCTCTCGATCGCGGGGGCATCCACCACGAGTGGTCCGCTTACCATCAGCGGGGGCGTCTGACAGGGGCCGGCGACATTACCGTTAGCGGACTGTTGACCCTCACTGCGGGGACGATCAACGTGCAGACTGGGACGCTCCATTTGCAGGGAGGTGGGACGGGAACGGGGGGGGCCTTCGCGATTGAACCCGGAGCCGCGGTCGACTTCGACGGCACGACGCCTTTCAGTTTTGATCAGAGCACGACCTTCAACGGTGCAGGGAGCCTGATCAAGGATGGACCGACGACGCTGACCATCGCTGGAAACAGCCCCGCATTCACCGGTTCAACAACGGTGAATTCAGGAACCTTGCTCGTCAACGGCTCGCAGCCAGGCAGCGCGGTGTTCGTTCACAATGGTGCTACCCTTGGAGGGACAGGTACGGTCGGTCCCGTGACCACGACCGGTGGCACAGTCAGTCCGGGCTCTAGCCCCGGCATTCTGAACGTTCAGGGTAACGTCACGCTGGATCCTGCCGTCGACATTCGTTGCTGAGCTCAATGGCGCCGCCCCGGGCACGGGCTTCGATCAGCTCAACGTGACCGGGGCCGTGAATCTCAACGGCAGCAGTCTAAGTCGCTCGGTCGGAGCCGGCTTCACGCCGCAGGGCGGGGAGAGTTTCTCAATCATCCGGAGCACAGAGCCGATCGTCGGCACGTTTCAAGGGCTGGCCGAGGGAGCTACTCTGGTCATTGGCGGCCACCCATTCAAGATCAGTTATAAGGTCGGCGGTGACCGCAACGTTGTTTTGACCGTCATCGGCCCTGTTCAGCCTCCCCAATTTCTCAGCGCCAACAACACGGCGTTCGAGGCGGGCACGGCGGGCACGTTCTTCGTGACCGCTATCGGGGGTCCGACCCCGTCATTGAGCGAGACCGGTGCTTTGCCCTCGGGCGTGACGTTTGTTGACAATAGTGATGGCAGCGCCACGCTCGCCGGCATCCCTGCCGCCGGCAGCGGCGGCATATACCATCTGATGATCACCGCCTCGAACGGGCAGGCTCCTAACCCCACTCAGAACTTCACACTGACGGTAACGGAGGCACCCGCGATCACCAGCGCGTCTGCCACGGCGTTCGCAACCGGCATCGCCACATCGTTCACCGTGACCACCCGCGGATTTCCGACCTCGACACTCAGTGAGACCGGGGCATTGCCGACTGGCGTGATGTTCGTGGACAACGGCAATGGCACCGCGACGCTCGCGGGCACGCCCGCGGCGGGCACTGCCGGCGTTTACAATCTCATGATCACCGCGGCCAACGGGGTGGGAACCACAGCGAGCCAGAATTTCACGCTGAGTGTCAGCCCAGTCACCCAGGCACCTGCGATCACGAGCGCCGGTAGCACAAGCTTCACGGCTGGTAACGCCGGCACTTTCACCGTGACATCCACCGGTCTGCCGACACCCTCGCTGACTGAGACCGGGGCCTTGCCATCTGGCGTGATCTTCGTGGACAACGGCAATGGCACCGCGACGCTCGCCGGCACGCCCGCGGCCGGCGCTGCTGGCGTTTACGACCTGATGATCACCGCCGCCAACGGGGTGGGCACCGGGGTGAGCCAGAACTTCACGCTGACTGTCAACCCAAGCCCCCCAACCGCCCAGGCACCAAGCATCACGAGTGCCGCCAGCACGACGTTCGCGGCCGGTAAGGCGAGCACGTTCACCGTGACGTCCACCGGTCTGCCGACGCCCACGCTCAGTGAGGCCGGCGCTCTGCCCTCGGGTGTCGTCTTTGTGAACAATGGCGACGGCACGGCGACACTTGCCGGCACCCCCGCCGCGAGCGCCGCCGGCACCTACCACATCGTGATCACCGCCGCCAACGGCGTAGGTGCCGCGGCGACCCAGGACTTCACTTTCAACGTGACGATCGTCACGCCTCCGAAGGTGCTCCGCCTTCAGCGATTCGGGGTCCGCCTGCAGCCGACGCGAATCGTGCTGACGTTCGACGAGCCGATGAATCCCTCCTTGGCTCAACTGACCAGCAACTATGTCTTCCGGCCCGTGATCCGCGGCCGCGTGCAGACCAGGCCGCGCCAGGCGATCAAAGTGGCCTCGGCTGTCTACAGTGCGGCGACACAAACCGTCACGCTCAGGACCGCCAAGCGGCTTAACCTCCAGCAGGTCTACCAGATCACGGTGAACGGCATTGCTCCTCAAGGAGTGACGAACCTGTCCGGGGTTCTCCTCGACGGCAAGGGAAACGGTCTCGCCGGCAGCAACCTCGTGATGTCTTTTGCCGGGAAGGCGAGCCAGAAAGGCATCCCCGGGCCGAGCTGAACTGCGACACGGCGCTGGCCGCGTCTGACCAGTTCATGTTCTGGCGTGCGGCATGGCTCCGTATTGGCCGATGTCGATAGCCAAAGCGCTTGACGGAACGCAACCGGTTGGATATGATCAAATCCTGTCGCGGCAACCATATCGTCTGTGAGTGGACCTTCGACGTCCAGCATCCGGGAGCCAGGCCAGCAGGCGAGGGATCGGGTATTAGCAACGAGGAGTCACGATGCCGGCGGGTCCTCACTCACGCGCGTTTCGGGCGTTCACCCTGATCGAGCTACTCGTCACCATCGCCATCATTGGCGTGTTGGCGTCCCTCGTTTTACCGGCTGTGCAGGCAGCACGAGAGGCGGCGCGACGGGCGCAATGCTCCAACAACCTCAAACAAATCGGTCTTGCGCTGCACAATTACAGCCAGGCCCACGGCGCGCTTCCCCCGGGGTATGTTTCCACCTGGGACCCGGTGTTCTTGCGAGAGAGAGGGCCAGGCTGGGGGTGGGCGAGCATGATCCTGCCGCAGGTCGAGCAGATCCCGATCTACAACCAGATCGACTTCCGTCGGCAGATTCAGGACTCCAGCCAGGCGACGGTTCGAATCACACAGATCTGCAACGTATTATTGCCCCTCCGATGACATGCCCCTGACATGGAAAGCCTCAGTGGGCCTGGTCAAAGTGACCGGCGGCGTCCATCCTGGAATTGGTTTTTCCGCTCTGTGACGTCGCCGGCTCGAACTACGTCGGCGTGTTCGGGATCGGCGAGCCTGGGGTAGCCGGCGATGGGGTGTTTTTTCGCAACGTGTCAGTCGGCTTTGCCCAGATCACCGACGGCCTCAGCCAGACTCTCTGTGTCGGCGAACGATCGAGCCAATTGAAGACCGGACGCGGGCAAGCGACCTGGGTCGGCGCCGTGCCCGGCGCCCAGTTCTGGACGTGTGACTCGACGGCGATCGGAGACCCCGACGCGAGCGGCCCGTGCGTCAAGGAAGACGGTTCCGGCATGACCTTGGGCCATACGGGCGAAGGGCACGGGCCCGGCGACCCATACAGTGATGTTAACCAATTCACCAGTCGCCACGGACGCGGCGCGAATTTCCTGTTCTGCGACGGACACGTCAAGTACCTGAACAACTCGATCGAACTACGCGACCTACAAGGCTCTGAGCACGAGATCATCGTCCGAGATCGTCTCGGACGGCTATTGATGCGCGGCCTTGCCGAGCCGTCCGTTTCGCCGACCCTCCGTGTGCTCAGGGATCGCCTTCCGAGTCGAGCCGTCCGAGGTCGGGATGTCGATTGCCATTCCCAGCGAGCTTGGCCACTCCGCGCGTAGGGTTGACGACCGCGGGTTTCGATCGCCACTGCTGCTCATGCCTTCGTGGCCCGCTTGGGGCAGCGACTCAGGGATGGTGTGAATGAGAAACATCAAATTCTGGTCCCCTCTTGACCGACGCTTTTAGATCCCTTTCAATATTAACCGTCCTCATACATTGTCGAAAGAGTCGGCTTGGTCAGACATCGTGGAGAAGATGGTGCTTGCGCTTGATTTGAGTGACACGACTGTCGAACGTGAGGGAGCGTTCGAGTATCCAGCCTTTGCATGACCGCCGTGAGCGCTGTGCTCGGGCTGACACCGTCTTCGCCGGTCCTTCGAGTCACGGAGCCGACGACCACACCCCATGCTGCCATGACGCCTGCGAACCCATCCATCTAGGTCGATTACATTACGCCACCAGAACCGGTTGCCGAATCCCGCAGATCTCGCGGTCGGATAGCGCCCACACCCAGGAGAGACGCCGATGCAATGGCGATGGAAAACAGAGAACTCGACGAGGCGTTCTGAAGTCCGCGCGCGGAGGAGCCATGCTCGCCACGCGCAGCGGCGTTGGATTCCGGTTGTCGAGGGGTTCGAGGACCGTACTCTGCTGTCGCTGAGCGTGGGAACAAGCTTCACCGGCGCCACGATCAACGATAGCGGCTTCATCCCGCCCGATACTCAGGGCGCCGCCGGCCCCACGCAGCTTGTCGAAACGCTCAACGGTGTTTACTCCGTCTACTCGAAGACCGGGGCTGTCGTCGCGCGGACCTCGCTCGACACCTTCTTCAACACCGCCCTGTCCGCAGGCGGTGGCGGCACCGTGACGGGCTTTTCGTTTGACCCACGCATTGCCTACGACGGGCAGAGCCAGCGCTTCTTCGTCGCGGGCGACGACAATGCACAGGGTGTGAACAGCTTTATTGTCGCCGTCTCCAATTCGTCCGATGCGACGGCCGGCTGGAAGGCGTGGAAGGTTGCGGCCGACCCGACTGGGAAGCGGTGGATGGATTACCCAACGCTCGGGCTCAACCACGACGGAGTCTATCTCGGTGGCAACCTGTTTCCGATCACCGGCAGCGGAGTTAACACATCGCTGACCGACATCCTCGTGATCCCCAAGTCCGACCTGACCTCGGGTGTCGGCGTCACCAATGCCACGCTGTTCGCCAATCTGGACCCCAACACCACGGGCTTCACCCCGCATCCCGTATTCGACCTGAATAGTAGCGAAGGTCAGCCGGAGACCATCCTTTCTGATTTCAATACACCGGCCGGGATCGCCAAAATATCATTGATCACGGGGACCGTCACAGCCCCCGTTCTCAATACAAACCCCTCTGAAGGTGACCTGGGAGGCGGCTTCTTCACCGTGCCCGCTCGAGGAGGCCCCGATCCCGCCCCCCAGCTCGGTGATTCTCACACGCTGGAAACCGGTGACACTCGCTTCAGCAGTCACGTGATCGAGCAGGGCACCAATATCTGGGCCGTGCAGGGGGTCGACATCAGACGGCCGAGCGGCCATCGCGTGGTACCGGATCGACGCCGCGTCTGGCAATCTGCTCGAAAATGGCACCATCGCCGACAGCTCGCTGAGCTTCTACTACCCCTCGATCGCCGTCAACGAGTCGGGTGGCATCGTGATCGGGTTCAGCGGCAGCAGCACGTCAACGTTCGCCGGTGACTACGCGGTGACCGGTACGTTCGATCGGGACCACGACCACCCTCGGCACCCCGCAGCTCATCCAGGCCGGCACCGGCCCGTACTTCATCGACTTCGGCGCGGGCGCAACCGCTGGGGCGACTATAGCGAGGTCGTCCTCGACCCCAACGACCATCAAACCTTCTGGTCGATCCAGGAGTGGGCCAGTACCGTCGGCACCGTGGACAATAGCACGTGGTCCACCCAGCTCACCGCCTTTGGCGTCCAGCAGACGGTGACGGGCGTGAGCTCGACGACCCCCAACGGCACCTACGGCGTCGGCGCGACGATCTCCATCACCGTGGGCTTCAGCAACCCGTCGTCGTCACCGGCACCCCGCAACTGGCGCTGAACTCGGGCGGCACGGCCAGCTATACCAGCGGCAGCGGCACCAGCACCCTGACCTTCACCTACACCGTCGCCGCCGGCCAGAACGCCAATCCGCTCGACGAGGCATCAGCCTCGGCCCTGACGCTCAACGGCGGCACGATCAATGATGTCAACAGCGGCGTGCCTGCCCTGCTGACCGTGCCGGCCCCCGGCACCACCGGGTCGCTGGGCGTCAACAAGACGATCATCATCGCCACCAGCGTCCACGACGGTGACGGGCGTCAGCTCGACGACCGCCAACGGCGCCTACGGCGTCGGCTCGGTCATCACCATCACCGTCGGCTTCAGCAACACCGTGGTCGTCACCGGAACGCCGCAACTGGCGCTCAACTCCGGCGGCACTGCCAGCTACAGCAGCGGCAGCGGCACCAGCACGCTGACCTTCACCTACACCGTCGCCGCCGGGCAGAACGCCAACCCGCTCGACGAGGCATCCACCTCGGCCCTCACCCTCAACGGCGGCACGATCAACGACGCGACCAGCGGCACGCCCGCCGTCCTTACCCTGCCGGCCCCGGGCACGGCCGGCTCGCTCGGCGCCAACAAGTCAATCGTCATCGACACCACGGCGCCGACCGTCACCGGCGTGACTTCGACCACCGCCGATGGACCTACGGCGTCGGCTCGGTCATCACGATCACCGTGGGCTGGAGCAAGCCCGTCGTCGTCACCGGCACGCCGCAACTGGCGCTCAACTCGGGCGGCACGCCAGCTACAGCAGCGGCAGCGGCACCAGCACGCTGACCTTCACCTACACCGTCGCCGCCGGCCAGAACAGCCCCAAGCTCGACTACACCAGCACCACCGCCCTGACGCCTCAACGGCGGCACGATCTTCGACACGGTCACCAACCCCAACGCCGCCAACCTCACGCTGCCCAGCGCCTGGCTCGGCGGGCTCGATCGGCGGCACCAAGTCGATCGTGATCGACACGACGGCGCCGACGGTGACGGACGTGACCTCGACGACCGCCGACGGCACTCTACGGCATCGGCGCGACGATCGCGATCACCGTGGGCTGGAGCAAGGCCGTGGTCGTCACCGGCACGCCGCAACTGGCGCTCAACTCCGGCGGCACGGCGAGCTACACCAGCGGCAGCGGCACCAGCACGCTGACGTTCACCTACACCGTCGCCGCCGGCGAGAACAGCCCGAAGCTCGACTACACCAGCACCACCGCGCTGACCCTCAACGGCGGCACGATCTTCGACACGGTGACCAACCCCAACGCCGCCAACCTGACCCTGCCGGCCCCCGGCACGGCCGGATCGCTCGGCGCCAACAAGAACATCCAGATCGACACGGTTCGTCCCACGGTCATGGAATACGATGTCATCTTCGGCATCAACAATCTGACCTACAACCTGATCGGCTCGACCCGGTTCGATCTGCCCTGGCAGATCACTGGTATCAAGGTCGTCTTCAGCAAGCCGATCGCCGCGGCAGACGTCAACAGCCTGACTGGCCTGACCACCTCTGGGTTGAGCGGCCTGGGCACCAATACGCTGACATGGTCGATCAGCACCCTCACCCAGGGTAGATTCTCAACGAGCGTGCTCAACACCGGACCCGATGCGATCACGGACGCCGCCGGCAACAGCCTTCTCAACCCGTTCGCTCAGAACTTCAACGTGCTTTACGGGGATTTCACCGATGACGGAAATGTGAGTAGTGCCGACTTCCTCGGCATCTACTACGCTCATCGGCCAACCCTACGACATCTTCGCCGACCTCAACGGCGACGGAGGTGTGAACAACACGGATGTCCAGATCGCCCGTCACCGCATCGGCCACCACCTGTAATCCCGAACTGCTGGCCGCGCCGGCGGAGCTGATCACGCCAGCGCGGCCGCGGTTTCCGATTTCCCAACACTGAATAGAGGAGATTCTTGATGCACGTTCCGCTCGCTTACCGGTCATGGCGCTGTATCCCGGCCCTGGTCGCTGCCGCACTCATTCTCAGCACCGCTCTTCCCGCCCGAGCTGGTATCATTGTTTCGGTCGAGAGTGTGTCGGCCAACCAGGGCACGACCGGCAACGCCCTCGAGGTCGACGTGCAGAATACCGGCGCGCCCGTTGATATCGCGAGTTTTTCTTTCGAGATCTCGGTGGCTGCCGGCAGCGGCATCACCTTTACCGGCGCCGACATCAACACATCGGTCAACACCTATATCTTTGCGGGAAACTCGGCACAGGGGCCGAATATCGACACCCTTACGGGCACGATTCTGGACGCCTCGGACAACGCGGCCTCGGGGTCCACGACTCTGGGCACCAATTCAACTCTTGCTCTGGGGCGGGTGCTCTTCGACGTCGCCGCTTTGGCCCCCGTTGGGCCGGTGACGGTCTCCCTGACGCCCTTCCCGTCCACCAGCCTGACCGACCCCAATCTCAACGACATCCCCATCGACACGCTGAACAGCGGCACGATCACGATTTCGGGTACGAGCGTCGTTCCTGAGCCTACGGCGTTGGTATCCGCGACCATGGGGTTACTGGCGAGTGCCTGGTTCTTACGGAGAATGCGCCGGGCCGCGGCGTAAAGGAACAACACCACCTCACCCCATCGCGATGAGCCGTTGAACCTTGGTCAAGTCGCCATCCTCTCGGCGCTGCCGATCGCGCCCGGGGAAGTCGTCGGCCTTGTTTTGGGCGGTCGAGTTGACCGTCAGGCCAAACGGCCGCTATTGATCGGCGCTGACCTGATTCGCGCGGGCTTACTGCTCACCATTCCGCTTTCGACGTGGCTGGGACGTCTGGGGATGGTCCAGCTTTACTTCGAAGCAGGCACCCCCAAGCCCGTCGCCATGATGAACCTCTTCGCCGTCATTCTTGCGGCCTTAGCGGCCGTCGGGGTAGGATGCGTTCAAAGATCCGGTACGCCCTGGCACAATGATCGTCTTCGACAGGATGTTCACGACAGTGACTCGCGATCAGCGATACGAGACATTCCGGCGCTCCATGAACAATCCGGGACCTTCGTGATCCCGAATCCGTGGAACGCAGGAACAGCCAGAATCCTGACGGCGCTGGGTTTCGAAGCCCTGGCGACGACAAGTGCTGGTTACGCCTTCTCGATCGGACGTCCTGACTCCGCGGCAGAGCTCTCGCGCGATGACCTTTTGGAGAATGCGAAGGCCATTGTCGAGGCCACTCATTTGCCCGTGTCGGCTGATCTTCAGAATGGGTTCGGCCACTCGCCTGAACTCTGCGCCGAGACCATTCGACTCGCGTCGGAGATCGGCCTGGTGGGGGGATCCATCGAGGATGCGACAGGCGATCCCGAAAATCCTATCTATGAGTTCCAACTCGCGGTGGATCGGGTCGCCGCGGCGGCAAAGGCAGCTCACGATTGTCAGTTCATGCTGACTGCAAGAGCCGAGAACTTCCTGCATGGCCGCTCCGATCTCACCGACACCATAAGGCGATTGCAAGCGTTTGCCGAGGCCGGCGCTGATGTCTTGTACTGCCCGGCCTCCCGAGCCTTGAAGCGATCAGAGAGGTTTGTGCGTCGGTTTCCCGGCCAGTCAACGTCCTGATGGGCTTGAAGGGCGCCACTTTTTCCGTTCCAGAATTGGCTTCTGCCGGAGTCAAGCGGATAAGCGTGGGTGGTGCGTTCGCCAGGGCAGCCCTTGGAGCCTTTGTTCGCGCCTGCGCGAAGTGAAAGACAGGGGAACATTTACCTTCGCCGCGGATGCGATGTCTCACGCTGAGGCAAGTAGCTACATGGCGAGTCTCAAGCGATAGCTGACAAGAGTGCTTCCGCAGCCAGGGCGGTCGTGCCTGAACACGGATCGAGAGGTTGCTGATGCGATTGATGGCTGGCATGGCGATTCTGGTTTCCACTCTGCTGGCAGGAATGGCAGACCCATCGCGGGGAGCCGAGCCTGTGGGCTTGATTTTCGATACGGATATTTGCGGTGACTGTGATGACGTGCTGGCGCTGGGGATGATCCACGCGCTTCAGTCGCGCGGGGCCTGCAAGCTGCTGGCGGTGACGGTGAGCGTCGACAACGACCGGGCCGCTCCCTTCGTTAACGCCGTCAACACGTTCTACGGGCGCGGTGATATCCCGATCGGAACCGTGGGCAAAGGAGGCGTTGTTCAGCCAAGCAAGTATCTCGGTCTGGTCGAAAAGCAAGACGAACGAGGCCGGTACCGCTATCCCCACAACCTGCTCTCCGGCACGGACGCTCCCTCCGCGACGCCGCTCTTACGTAAAGTTATTGCCGCCCAGCCGGATCATTCGGTGGTGATCGTCCAGGTTGGATTCTCCACGAATCTGGCCCGTCTGCTCGACTCGGGAGCCGACGAGAACTCGCCTCTTCGCGGCGACAAGCTGGTCGCACGCAAGGTCAAGCGTCTGTCCGCTCATGGCGGCGCATTCCAGCCGATCGACGGCAAAGAGGGATACCAGGAATACAACGTGGTGAAAGACATCCCGAGCTTCCGCACCCTGGTCGAGCGCTGGCCGACCGAGATGGTGTTCAGCGGATTCGAGATCGGGATCGCACTCCCCTACCCGGCCACCAGTATTCTGAAAGACTACAATTACGTGCCGCATCACCCGCTGGCCGAAGCGTACATCCTGTACAATCCACCGCCCCATAACCGGCCCACCTGGGACTTGACCAGCGTGCTTTACGCCGTGCTTGGTGACCGCGGCTACTTTGACGTTTCCCCGCGAGGCCGCGTGACGGTTGACGCAGGCGGGGCGACGAAGTTCGAGGAAGACTCGCAAGGATCTCGCTCGTACTTGATTCTTCGGCCCGAGCAGAAGCCGCGGGTGCTCGAAGCGCTCGTGCAGCTTTCCAGCCAACCACCCCTCTTGCCTTGAAGCGCCGCGAGCATGAAAATCAACTTGCGCGAGCACACGAACAGATTGACTCCGCCCGCAAGCAAGGCGCTCTGCGTGCAGGATCATGCTGATGATCTGCTGCGCCTTATCGCCCGGGTGCGGCTCCGACGCTCCCGAGCCATTGAGCGACACTGAGCCGGCCTCCGGAACCAAGTCGTCCCGACCCCGGATCGCGCTGGTCATGAAATCCTTGGCCAACGAGTTTTTCAAGACCATGGCCGACGGCGCGAAGAAGCATCAGTCAGAGCACAGCGCGGAATATGAGCTGATCTTGAACGGGATCAAGGATGAGCGCGACCTTGCCCGCCAGGTCGCCTTGGTGGAAGAGATGATCGCGCAGCGAGTCGATGCGATAGTGATCGCCCCGGCCGATTCCAAGGCCTTGGTTTCGGCCTGCAAGCGAGCCCAGGAGGCTGGTATCGCCGTGGTCAACATTGACAACAAGCTCGACTCGCAGGTGCTCGCCGAGCAAGGCATCAAGGTTCCATTCGTCGGACCAGACAACCGCGAGGGGGCGAAGAGGGTGGGCGTCTTCCTGGCGAAGAAGCTCAAGTCGGGCGATCACGTCGGCATGCTGGAAGGGATCAAGACCGCCTTCAACGGTCAGCAGCGTAAGCTCGGATTTGAAGACGCCATGCGAGACGCCGAGCTTGTGATCGTCAGCTCGCAGAGCGCCCAGTGGGAGATCGAGCCTGCCAACAAGATCGCCTCGGCCATCATCGGCGAGCACCCGGACATCAAGGGGCTGCTCTGCTGCAACGACAGCATGGCACTGGGCGCCCTCGCGGCAGTGAAGGCGGCCGGCAAGGCGGGCCAGGTCCTGATCGTCGGCTACGACGGCATCTCGGCGGTCGAAGCGGCCATCAAGGACGGAGCGATCCTGGCAACGGCCAACCAGCACGCCGACCAGCTCGCGGTCTTCGGCATCGAGTTTGCCCTCGACCTCGTGCGCGGCAAGGCGCCTCCGGCCGACAAAACCACGCCCGTTGAACTGATCACCGCGGAGCATTCACAATCGTCGCCGCAGCCGTAGCGATCCCGATTCGATGACAACAGCCAGCAATCCAACCCAACCTATTCTCACCTTGCGCGAACTCGGCAAGACCTACGCCGCACCGGTTCTCGAGCAAGTCAACCTGCACTTCTTTCCCGGCGAGGTGCATGCGCTGCTCGGCGCCAACGGAGCGGGCAAGAGCACCCTGGCGCGCATCGTCAGCGGCCTCGTCGCCGCCGATCGCGGAGGGATGACACTTGGCGGGTCGCCTTACCGACCGGCGAAGAAATCGGATGCCGAGTCGCGCGGGGTGCAGATTGTTCAACAAGAGCTGACGCTCATACCGACCCTCAGCATCGCCGAAAACCTGTTCTTGCACCGACTACCGGCGCGATGGGGCATTGTCCGGTTCGGCTTGCTGCGAAGCCAGGCCACACGGGCGCTAGGCGCAGTAGGCCTCGGCCATCTTGATCCCGCCGCGCCGGCCGGTGGGCTTGGCGTCGGCGAGCAGCAACTTGTCGAGATCGCCCGGGCGCTGCGCGGACGTGCCAGGTTTTGATCCTCGACGAGCCGACCGCAGCGCTTTCGGATCATCAGGTCGAGCTCTTGTTTCGTCACGTTGCCCGGCTGCGCGCCGGGGGGGTGGCCATCATTTACATCAGCCACCGTCTAGACGAAGTCAGGCGGATCGCCGACCGGATCTCGGTGCTTCGCGATGGCCGAGTAGTCGCCAGCGAACCCGCGCACCAGCTCGACATGGCCAGAGCCCTACGGCTGATGGTCGGAACGGGCTCCGGGGAGGACCTCGCCGGCCACCAGCGGCAAATCGGTTCCGTGGCGCTTCGAGTTGAGAGGCTGTGCCGAGGAGACCGGGTACGGGGCGTGAGCTTCGAGCTACGGCGCGGCGAGGTGCTGGGGATTCACGGCCTCGTGGGTTCGGGCCGTACTGAATTACTGCGCGCGATTCTGGGCGCCGATCGCCCCGATTCGGGCGTCGTTTTTCTCGCCGGCTCGGATCGGCCGCGCCGGTTCAAGAGCCCTCGCCAGACGGTTGACGCGGGAATCGGCATGGTTCCCGAGGATCGCAAGACGCAGGGGCTCATGCTCTCGCTACCGGTTCGAACGAACCTGACCCTGGCCAGCCTTTTCCGGTACCGCGGCCGCCTCGGATGGATCGATGCGAGGAAAGAGGGCGCCGCGGGCGCCGTTGCCGGCACGCAAGTTGAGCTGCGATGCCACACGCTGGAGCAGCCGATCGGCCAGTTGAGCGGCGGCAATCAGCAGAAAGTGCTGCTGGGCCGCTGGCTTTTGCGCGAGCCCGAAGTCCTGTTGCTGGATGAGCCCACGCGCGGCATCGACGTCGCGGCCAAGTTCACGATCTACCGGCTGATCGATGATCTGGCCGGCCGCGGGAAGGGCATCGTCGTCGTTTCCAGCGAGGTCGAGGAATTGATGCTGCTGTGCGACCGGATCGCCGTGGTCTCCGCGGGCCGGATCGTTGAGACCTTCAAACGCGGGGAATGGTCGCGGGAAGGGCTGCTGGCCGCGGCCTTTCGCGGTTACCTGGGACCCCGCGAGGAGGAAAGGACACCGGGGCCATGACGAGGGACGAATCACCAGCCGGCCTGGCCACCGACGCGCGGTCCGTGCGCAGCTTTTCGTCTCGGCTCTCGAGCTTGAGCGACGTGCTGGCGATGCTGATCGTGCTGGCGGGCCTGGGTGCGTTCTTTGGCCTTTCCACAAGGCACTTCTGGACCGGTCAGACCGTTCGGATCATCATCAACCAGATCCCTGATCTCACGGTCGTCGCGGTGGGGATGACGCTCGTACTGGTGATCGGCGGAATCGACCTGTCTGTTGGCTCGGTGCTGGCGCTGGCCGGTTCGGTGCTCGGCATCGCGCTCGTCGATTGGGGCTGGCCGTTCTGGCTGGCACTTGTCGCCGGCTTGAGTGTCGCGGGGTTCTGCGGCGTGGTGAACGGCCTGGTCTCGGTGCTCTGGTCGATTCCTTCGTTCATCGTCACGCTTGGCATGCTCGAGATGGCGCGAGGCGCGGCCTACCTCGTGACGAACTCGGAGACGAAATACATCGGACCCCGCGTGGAATGGATCGCGCGCCCGGTTACCGGACTGGGAACGTCGCCGGCCTTCCTGATCGCGCTTGCCGTGGTCGTCGCCGGTCACCTCTTGTTGACCCGGACGGTTCTCGGCAGGTACATGATCGCGGTGGGGACGAACGAAGAGGCGGTACGGTTCTCGGGCATCGACCCCCGGCCGGTCAAGCTTACCGCGTTTGTGCTCTCCGGCCTGCTGGCGGGCCTGGCCGCGGTCTTCCAGGTGGCACGGGTCTCCTCGGCCGACCCCAACGGTGCCAGCGGCATGGAACTGGCCGCGATCGCCGCCGTGGTGATCGGCGGCACAAGTCTCATGGGCGGCCGTGGGTCGGTGCTACGCACCTTCCTCGGCGTGCTCATCATCGCCACGCTTCAGACCGGCCTGGCCCAGATCGGCGCCTCCGAGCCCGCCAAGCGGCTCATCACCGGCGCGGTGATCGTGATGGCAGTCGTTGCCGATGTTCACCGTGGCAACGGGATCAGGCTCATCGCTCGGGCTGCCCGGCGGTTCGGGTCTATCCCCGGTCCGCAACCCTCGTGAAGCCGATCTCGATGCGCTCGCACGGCACCGCGTTTGCTTGGCGAAACGGAAGTAGGCAGGGTTTCCCGCGAGGTATCCACTTGGACCCGGAAAGGAAAGCGAATCATGGCGAAGTATGGTGCTAAGGCCCAGGAAGAGGTCAAGGAGGCGATGCACGAGATGAAGGAGGGTACGCTCAAGAGTGGGGGCAAGTCGAAGAAAAAAGTGACGAACCCCAAGCAGGCCATTGCCATCGGCCTGTCCAAGGCCCGCAAGAAAGGCGCGAAAGTGCCCAAGAAGAACGACTGACGCGCACGCACCTGATATCGACGCGACGCCGGTTCAGCTCTCGGCGTCTCACTCGTCTGGCGAGTTCCTCGAATCACTCGACGCTGCGTCAGGGCAGCTTCTTCTGAAAACTGTGCTCCACAATCTGCTTGAGGCCTTTCGCCATCGGTCCCCCCAGCAGACCGGCAAGCATGGGGATGTCGCCGGTCGCATGGAGATGTTTCGCATCGACTTTCATCTCGACCCAGAAGCCAGCTCCATCGATCCGCGCCTGGTCGCCCTCGGCGCTCCAGGTAACCGACCGGACAAGTGCGCCGAACAATTTCTGAACTTCGTCCACGGCCGTCCGCATGTGTGAACGAGCCTTTTCCAGGGTCTGGCCATGTTCGAGGGAAAGGTTGATCACAGACATCGCGATCCGAGACCGGTGTGACCTCGGCCACTTGGGTTTAAGAGCTCTCCAGGTAAGCGCCAGTTTCTATTCGACCCGAAGCTCCCGAGATTTCCAAGTGGGACGCCATGACAGCACAAGTCAGCCCCGTCATTCGCACAAGAACAGGTAGAGTGCTCGAGGTGCGGGAATATGGCGATCCCGGTGGTGACCCGGCGTTCTTCTTTCACGGTCTGATCGGCTCGCACCACCAGGCGTCTTACATCGCGCAGAAGGCCAAGGAGTGCGGCCTTCGGATCATCGCACCCAATCGGCCCGGGGTGGGCCGCTCGGCGTTCATACCACGCAAGAGCCCGCTCGAAGCCGTGGTCGACGTGGAAGACGTGGCCAGGATCTTGCAACTTGATCGGTTCAGCGTGATCGGCATCTCGGGCGGCACTCCCTATGCTCTGGCCTGCCTTCACCGCCTGGGTACGCGCATCCGCAGTGTAACGCTGATCAGCGGCATGGGTCCCATGCGTCTGCCCGGTGCCTTGGCTGGCATGGACCGCCGCCGCAGGGCGGCGCTGGAGATCGGCTCGCGCTATCCAACCGTCGCCAAGCGCGAGTGCCGCAAGTGGGCGGATCGTTTCCGTGCCGACCCTACTCGGTTCCTCGAGCGTCTCATCGCAACATGGCCGGCGTCCGACCAGGCCTTGTTCCGTCGGCCTGAAGTCTTTGACCTGTTTCTTAGCGACCTTCACCAGGTATTCACTGAAGGTCAAGGTCCGGAGACGTTCGCACAGGAGCTAAACCTCTACCGCAACTACGGCTTCTCCCTCACCGACCTACCTGCAGAGCCGCGGGTGACGCTGTGGCACGGTCTGGACGATTCCATCGTCCCGCCCGCGATGGCGTGGAAGATGGCACAGGTCATTCCCAACTGCGAGGCGCACTTCGTTCCGGGAGCACACTTCGTGGCGATCGCGATCTCGGAACAGATCATCGATCGGTTGCGGCAACAACTTGACGAGCCAGCCGACACGGACTCGACAGCGAATCAAGTGTCAGCCGGCAATTCGTCAAGCTTTCGACCGCAGGAGGGCGCTTTATCTGACAGTTCCGGACTCAAGGAATCCGGCGGCGACCGCTCATACGCCGGCTGAATTGATAGCCGATGAGCCCGAGAACGCTCACGCCGCCGATGACGAGGCTTGACGGTTCGGGGGCGTGCAGGGGGATCGAGGAGACTTCAAAGATCACGTCGTTGTATGCAAAGTCGCCGCCGCCGCGCTGGTCTTCGAATGCCAGCACATAGCGCGAGGAGGTGCCGCTGCCGACCTTGTACGTCACCACATGATCCAGACCGTCGGAGTTCTGTCTGACCAGGGTGCTCCAGACGTCCGAGGTTTGATGTGAGCCAGTCACTGTCGTCTTGAGCAGCCATGCGAACGGGTCAGGCAGACCCTGGTAAGCCTTGCCTTGAATCGTCGTGCCGGTGCGAAAGATCTGAATTTCATCGGCTGAGACAACGCGTGCGAAATCTGAATTGACGCTCGAAAACTTGGCGTTGAAACCCGCCCCGATCACAGTCGCCAGGGGCGCGAACTCCTTTGCAAGTGTGCTCGCCGTAGCTTGCGGGTAAGGGTCGATGCCAAGCTGGTACTGGAGCCCGGCATAGCGAAGCTCGAGCGTGATGCTCGAGGTCCCGTTCGCCCCATGTGACCAGAGCTGGTCGAGTTGATCGCTCACGCGCGTGTAGTTTCCCCGCCCGTACAGTTGATCGAGCAGACCCATCGGATCAGACGAGGCACTGTTCTTGACGATCGACAGATCGGTGATCGACTTGAACACGTTGCCGCCCTGATTGAAGGCAGTCGAGCCCACAGCACCTTCCTGCGGTGTGATCAGACTGACCTCGCCGGCGCCCGTTGCGACGCTGATGGATGTCAGGCTTGCCTCGACGTGACCTGCGGACAATGCGGCCAGGAGCCCAACGACTGGAACCACGGCACGCTTTAGAAAAAGGCTCATGATAGGAACACTTCCTGAATACTTGGCACCCCGATGAATTCGAAACAAAAACGAACACCCGGAGTCGCATCTCGCATCAAGCTGGTGCTCGATCAAACGAGAGGTTTTACCGAGCAAGTGCCGGCAGTTCCTTTATAGGGTCGCCGACACACCGTGAATTTATTGGACTTTGATGGCGTTCTGAAAGGTCAGATAAAGAATAGGATGACTTATTAAAACGATTAGCGAAAAAAGCTGCTAAAAGGCACCATATCTGTGCTTCGCGTGAATGCGGTGCTCACGATCGCCCTCATGTTCCGGTAAGACTACGTGCCGGTGGCGGCGAGACTTGCGGACTGAGGACTGGGTTCAGGCGACGCGAACCCTGATGACTGTCATGGCCCTATCCGTCTCCAGGGTTGTCGAGCGAGTCCCCGCGCCGTAGTGAATTGCCCAGCAGGGTGACCAGGTCCACCCGCCGCGTCAAAAGCTGATCGAGGCTGTACTGGTCAAGCACTGCAAGAAAGGCCTGCTGGGCGCGCTGGAGAATGCCCTTCAGTCCGCACGCTGGCGCGATCGGGCATGTGTTAATCGTGGGGTCGAAGCACTCGACAAGATCGAAATGGGGCTCGGTCTGGCGGACGAGCCAACCCACGTTGATCTCCGAGGGAAGCATCGCCAGCCGCATGCCGCCGCCCCTGCCTCGCTGGCCTTCGACGACACCCAGATCTGTGAGCCTCTGCACCACCCTCACCAGATGATGACGCGAGATCCGGAACGCCCGGCTGACTTCGTCGACCGAGACTCAATTGCCCGGGATGACAGGCCAGGTAGATCACCAGCCGCAAGCTGTAATCAGAGAACTGGGTCAGATGCACGGAGACCCTCGCGGCACGAGACCGGTCGAGAAAAGTCGGCGGCAGGTTGACAACCAGCCCCACGACTATAATATGGATTCTAAATGCAAATTAAAAGAAGCGTGACTCGCTCTGCCATTTTACCGCGGCTTGAACCTCCCACGCGGAGCGAGGCGGCTTTCCCTCTCGGGACTCGACGAGGACGTATGATGGCACACGCCCGCCTCTCACACGCACGTGGAACCGGCGCTGGTCGGAGGTTACTGGCACCTGCCGTCCTTCTGACCGCGCTGATTTCGCAATTCGCCGCGACGGCCGCTGCGCAGGACATCGAGCGCGAGCCGATCCGTTACAGTGAGGCGACGCCTCGAAACGTGGTCGAGCGGTTGCGCGAGCGGCTTGAATCGGGCAAGGCGAAGCTTGATTTCGAGCCCGATCACGGATACTTGAAGTCGCTGCTTCGCGCGCTCGATATACCCGAGTCGTCGCAGGTGCTGGTTTTCTCAAAGACGAGCCTGCAACGCGAGCGAATATCCCCCAAAACCCCTCGCGCAGTCTATTTCAACTGACGACGTCATGATCGGGTTCTGCCGGGGCGGCCGGGTGATCGAGATCTCGGCGGCCGACGAAGTCGTCGGTACGGCCTTCTACACGCTTGGTCAGTCACGCAAGACGGCGGCCGTTCCCGCGCGACAAACCGAGTCGTGCTTGGTCTGCCACAGCTCATCGGCCAATCAGGGTTTCCCGGGGCATCTCGTCCGGTCGCTGTTCGTGGATCGGCAAGGCAATCCCCTTCTTTCCGGCGGGTCGTTCCGCACCGATCACACGAGCCCGCTCGCCGAGCGCTGGGGTGGCTGGTACGTGACCGGCAAGAGCGGCCGCCAGAAGCACATGGGCAACATGATCTGCCCGGGGCCAGATCGGCCCGACGTGATCGATAACACGGGCGGAGTCAACGTGGTCGACCTGAGCGATCGATTCACGACCGGTTTCTATCTGACGCCGCACAGCGACATTGTCGCCCTCATGGTGCTCGAGCATCAGGCCGGAATGCTCAACCGGCTGGCCCGCGCGGCGATGGAAACGCGCATGGCACTTCATTACGAGCGCGAGCTCAACAAGGCCATGGGCCGGCCCGCCGACGAGCCATCGGACAGCGCCCGGTCGCGCATCCGGGGCGTGGGCGATGCCGTTGTCGAGTACATGCTCTTCCACGACGAAGCGCGTCTCACCGACCGCATTGAAGGCACGTCATCGTTCGCGGCCGACTTCGCCGCACGCGGCCCGCGCGACGCCAAGGGCCGGTCGCTCCGCGACTTCGACCTCAAGACCCGCCTCTTTCGCTACCCGTGCAGCTACCTGATCGATTCCCAGGGCCTTCGACTCGCTTCCCGCCGAGGTCAAAGATCACGTCTACAGGCGCCTCTGGGAAATCCTGAGCAATGGCGCGACCGACGGCAAGGGTCCGTCGCTTGCCGCCGAAGATCGTCAGGCGATTCTCGAGATTCTTCGAGCGACGAGGCACGACCTGCCAGACTACTGGCAGGAGTCGCCTGCGCCGTGATCGGCTGATCTAGCTTTGCGGCAATTGGCGAACCCGCCAGAACCTGAGCGAGTCAGCGTCTTGAAATGGGTCGGCTTCACGTTAACCTGGGACCGGCGGGAACCATCATTCGCCGTTGCTTCAGGCTCACGTGAAGGTGGGACGGGATCATCGTGAAACGCTCGTGGAAGCGCGTGATTCTCGTCTCCATTGCCGCCTGCGCGCTTGCGCCTGCCGTTTCGCTGGGAGTCTTGAGTGCCTTGGCAAGGAAACCCGAAAATCTCGGCGTTGTGGACTGCCGTCTCGCACCTTGTCCGGATTCACCAAATTGCGTTTCAACGCGGGCCGAAAACCCCATGCATCGCATCGACCCGATTGTCTTTGACGGGCCGGCCGATCAGGCGCTTGCTCGACTCAAGCAGGCGATCGGTACCATCCCGCGGATGCGGATCGTCAGCGAGCACGACGGCTATCTTCTCGCCGAGGCCACAAGCTTGATCTTTCGGTTCGTTGATGACGTGGAGTTCCTGGTGGCCGGAGACGAAAAGCGGATCGACATCCGATCGGCCTCCCGGGTCGGCCGGTCGGACCTCGGCGCCAACCGAGACCGTGTCGAGAAGATCCGGAAGGCATTTCAGCAGTCTTCGCGCGATCGAGATTTCTCAACCACGAAATCTGCTGAATGACCGTCCCGGCAAGGCCAGACTGTCGAAGCCTCGGACAGCGAGGAGGCTGAGGAGTCGGTCTCGGCCGAGAGTTCGTCACGATCCAGAAGGATCAGCACCTGGATGCGCAATAATTTTGCCTCGGCCAAGGTCAAGTCCGCTCCGCAAAGGCGTTCCACAAGCCCACGCAGGACCTCCAACCTGTCGATGCGATCGCTGGGCTGTTCCATGACCGGAATCCCTCCGACCGGCTCACGGCGAGGCTTTCTAAGGACCGATTGGTGCGTCCTTAATTGCCATAGTATGCAACACGCGGCTCCAAGGCCAAGAGTCACGCTCGAAATCGCATAGGGGATCGATGTGTCCCTAAAGAAGTAAGCGTCTTGGAGCCGTGGTTGGGCGCTGTTGGCCGGGGGAAGATTGAGGGTGGCCCCACACGCCGGCCTTTGATGGAGGGCTCGCGCGGCCGTTCTACCGCGCAACGGGGTAGTAGAAGTACGTTCCGGTGGCGGGGTTGAAATAGAGTGGATAGCGGTAGCCGTCGCCCGGTTCGTAGGTTTGATCGGTGAGATAAGGCTGGGAAGTGGCGGGGGTCGTGTAAGTCACGGGAGGCGATGCGTAGCCACTGGAGTAGGAATAACTCGAATAAGGAGATCCATAACCGTAACCATAGCCGTAACCGGAGTTGAGGTAACCGCCGCCGTAATAGGGCAGGTAGCCGATTCCACCGTAACCGCCGCCGTAATAACCATGGTAGCCGCCGCCGCCGTGGTAGCCGCCGCCATGATGGCCGCCGCTATGACCGCCGCTATGACCGCCGCCATGACCGCCACCGTGACCGCCGCCCCCGCCGTGACCACCTCCGCCGCCGCCGTGGCCGGCGAAGACCGGCGCAAACGAGAACAGTCCCACTGCGATTCCCAGTGCGAGTGCCTTGGTGCCGAGACCGCGTCGCAGGTTCATCACGTTGCTCCCTTGGTTGAAACGTTGAGCCCGTGCCCTTGAAAGGGTGCGGTTTGGCACCCAAACAATCCTCCTACGCCGTACAAGGTTGATTTGATCGTTCCCTGTTTGCATCAGGCCGGTGATTGGGCAGGAATACCGCCCCGGTCACGACCTGCTGTGATGCGAGACTTTGAACCAGTTCGAAAGAAGTGACGTATAGTCTCAGTGACGAGATCGGCTGGACGTTGCAAATAAGTGACCGAGCAAGAGCATATCGCTTCCTCGGCCTTCATATTTTTCCGCCGCCAGGGGGCAGACGACATCATGGATTACCAATCAAAGCCTTATGTGCACCTCTCTATCAACGCCGTGGATACGGTGATCCACGACCCGGAGGGCCGCTTTGACAGCGACCGCTCGGATCGGTTCACCACCTTCGGCGAGGCTCGTGATGCGGCCTTGTCTTGCATCGAGGTTATGCTGCACGAGGGAGACTACGACGACGAGGAACACCGCGACGAGCTCGAGCTCGATGCTCGGCGTGCTCGAGACGGCGACCGACGTCGAGGAAGTGGAGGCGTGTCCCGAGTACCTCTGGTTCCTCAAGCGGCTCGAACCCGCTCTTGTCGGCGCAGAGTGAAGACGGCACCGCGACGCTCTCAGCGTCGCGGCCGATCTGGTCGCTCGCGGAGCGGAGTCGCGCTCAGATCCCGCACCTGTAACCGCGGTTTAGAGTGTGCGGCTCATTGGACCGATTCATGGCTTTTCTTGTTGCACCGATGGAACAAGAGGCTTTATCCTTTGCACGATCCCAGCAGGATGTTCCATTCAAGGAACCAATCCATGGATCTTGCGAAGGCTACGCTCACTTCATTCGTGTTGATCGACTCCGACTGGCCGGTAGAGCGGGCAAGGAGCCTGATCGAGCGGCTTGACCCATCGCACGTGATCATCCGGCGCACCGGGCAGCCGGAGGACTATTATCTACTTCCTGCCGACACGGTGAAGAGCCAGCTCGTGCCTGCTGAGGATTCGATTCCGGTCGGTGAAGTGCTTCAGTTGTCGAAGCTGACACCTACTCCGCTGATCGAGGCGGACATGGAGTCGTCCTTGGCTCCGTCCGCCTGTATCGTGCACCAGGAGGGGCGCATCATTGGCTTTTACGACGTTCCAGAGGCCATCTCAGACCCTACGTGGCCGATCGATTTATTGAGTCCCTCAAAAACGAGGCGCGGCGGGCCTGACCCACACCTTTCCGGATCGTTGACAAGAGATTTGCTGTCTCCCCGTGCGACGTCCGGGCAGGACACCGGCCGGTCGATCACGGCGGAGTTTCCCGAGAAGATTGCGCTCGATCAGACGGCTTCGCTGCTCGTCTCGATCGTACGTGGCTTCATTCCCGGCTCATCGGTGGTGGTGTCGCTGCCCCAAGGCTCGGAAATCGACATCGTCGTCCAGGCCAGGCGCGGCTTCGCGCTCGAAGGTCCCGGCGAGGGTAAGCTCGTCGTCACGGGAGAAGACGAGGGACTGCCGCTCCAGTTCAAGCTACGCGGCACCGCGCCAGGCCCCGGCCAGATTCGGATCCTCGCCTTCCACACGGGCAGACCGCTGGGCATGATCACGCTGGCGCCCGTTGTGCTGGAAACCACGGGTGAGGTGAATGCGGCGGCGATGTCTCGCGAGGGAGCCCTGGCTCCGGCAACGGTGCGCATTCCGGACCTGTCGCTGCTCATCCTGGAGACGAAAGATGAGGGCGAGACGCTTCTCTCATTGCGGCTGACTTCTGCCAACCCCGCGCTGGGTTACAACCTGAAGCTTTTCGGACCGACCCGCTTGCGGTCCGATCCTTTCGCCTATTTCCAGAGCCTTTTCGCGGATATCGAACGCCTGCCGGTCCAGAGCGCCACCGACAAGGCCAGGGCCGAGATCAGATTGGCGAACATGGGCGCGAGCCTCTTCCGGGATCTCATGCCCGATGAGCTGAAAAACATTCTCTGGACACTTCGAGACAGCATCACCTCGGTGCAGGTGCAGTCGGAAGAGCCCTGGATTCCCTGGGAACTGTGCAAGCTGGTGAGCTCGTCGGCCGCCGGCGGCGTCGAGGAAGGCCCGTTTCTCTGCGAGGCCTTCCAGCTCACGCGGTGGATACCCGGCCTCTCTCAGTACCCGCGACTTAGCATGAACAACCTTGCGCTCGTTGTCCCCGACGATTCCGGCCTGGCGTTCGCGGCCGCCGAGCGGGATTACATGCTCTCGCTGGCGGCAGCGGCTCGGCAAGTCACGCGAATCCCAGCGACCTTTCTCGACGTGGAGGCGGCCCTGGCCCTGGGCGCTTACGACGCGTGGCACTTCAGCGGCCACGGCGCCTTTCGGAACGAGGCGTTGCCCGACCGATCGGCGCTTATCCTGCAAGGCGGAGACCGGCTCACGCCCGAAGACCTGAGCGGTCGGGCGGCCAACGTGGGCAGGCCCCACCCGCTGGTTTTTCTGAACGCCTGCCAGGTCGGCCAGTCGGGGATGTCGCTCACGGGCATGGGGGGCTGGGCCATCCGCTTTCTGAACGCAGGTGCCGGGGGCTTTCTGGGTGCTTACTGGTCGGTCTACGACGAGCCGGCCTTGAACTTCGCCAAGGCCTTCTACGCCCGGCTCCTGGCCGGTGACCCTGTTGGCAAAGCGGCTCACGAGGCACGCCTGGGAATTCGAGCCTCCGGCGACCCGACCTGGCTGGCGTACACCGTGTTCGCCGATCCCCTGGCAACCGTTACCTGATAAAGCCGTCTATGTGAACACCAGAGCGATCTCAGGCCTGGTCCTGAATTGTCGCGTCCGGCGCCGTCCAGTCCGGCTCGTGCACGGTACCGCCAGCAGGTTCGCCAGCTTCCGGTGCCGGTGGCGAGAAATAGCGGATGATGCGCTCGCCAAGCACGTAGTAAACCGGGATCACGAACCGGCCAAGGATGGTGCTGATCAGCATGCCCGAGGCGATGACGATACCCAGCGAGTTGCGGCTGTACGCACCCGCGCCGGCGGCGCGGGCCATGGGCAAGACGCCCATGATGAACGCGAACGAGGTCATGAGGATCGGCCGCAGCCGCTGCGCGCGGCTTCCTTGGCGGAGTCGATGATGCTCATGCCTTGCTTTTCCATGAGTTCGACACCGAACTCGACCACGAGAATCGCGTTCTTGGTCTCCAGGCCGATCAACATCACCAGCCCGATCTGGCCGAAGACGTCCAGCGGCAGGTTGAAGATCCAGAGGCCGACGATCGCGCCGAAGGTGGCCAGGGGCACGGTGAGGATGATCACCATCGGGCGGATCCAGCTCTCGTAAAGCGCAGCCATGAACAGGAAGACGCAAAGGATTGACAGGGCAAAGATGAATGTCGCCTGGTTGCCGGTCTTGAGCTCCTGGTAGGTTGAACCGGTCCATTCATATCCAAAGCCTTCGGGAAGAATCTCCGCGGCGATTTCCTGCATGGCCTGGATGGCTTGCCCAGAGCTGTACCCGGGCGCGGGGTTGCCCGTGATCTTGGCGGCGTTGTAAAGGTTATAGTGGGGCACGTCAATCGGGCCAACGATCGTCTTGATGTCGCCCAGAGCACTCAAGGGGACTTGCTCGCCGCGGTTGTTCAGCACTTTTAGACGGAGGAGGTCGGTCGGGGCCCGGCGGCTGTCACCACCGGACTGGACGTACACTCGCCAGGTCTTGCCGAAACGATTGAAATCGTTCACGTAGTAGCCGCCGAGGTAGACCTGAAGCGTCTCGAACACGGTCTTGACCGGAACCTCGAGGTTTCTCGCCTTGCCACGGTCGAGCTCGTACCGGATCTGAGGCACGCGCACCGAGAAGGGTGTGTACAGTCCGGACAATTCGGGACGCTGGCGGGCTTTGGCCATGAATCTGTCAGTAACGTCCGCAAGACCTTGAACCCCACGGCCCTCCAGGTCTTCGATGAGGAACTCGAAGCCCCCCGTGGTTCCCAGCCCCTGGATCGGCGGCGGCGGAAAGACCAGGGCCAGGGCATCCTTGACCTCGTCGGCCAGCTCTTGCTGAAGGCGGGCCACCAGGCGCGGGCACGCAGCCCCGGCTCCTGCGCGCTTCCCAGGGCTTGAGAACCACGTAAATGGCTCCGTTGTTCGCCTGGTTAACTTGAGTAATCGGATTGTACCCGTCAAATCGGACCGTATCGGACACCCCCTCGGTCTTGAGTGCGATCTGTTCAACCCGATCCATGACCCGGGTCGTTGGCTCCTGCGTCGTGCCATCAGGCGTCTGGACCGTGATGAAGACGTAGCCTTGATCTTCCACCGGGATGAACGACTTGGGCCGATCAATGATCATCCAGGCGGTCAGCGCAAGGAGAGCAAGCGACGGCACGACCACGGTTGGCCAGTGGTGAGCGGTGAACTCGAGGAACGAGTCATAGGAATTTTCGAGCCACTTCATGCCGCGGTTGAACCAGCGGAAGAAGAAAAATCTCGACTCGCCATGATGCGTCTTGGCCTTCAAGAAGAGCCGAGCCATGGCGGGGCTGAATGTGAGCGAGTTGAGCGCCGAGAAGAAGAACGAGAAAACAATCGTAAGGGCGAACTGGTTGTAGAGCCGCCCGGTCAGTCCCGGGATGAATGCGACCGGGACGAACACGGCGCCGAGCACGAGGGTAATCGTGAGGATCGGCGTGGTGATCTCGGCCATGGCGGCCCGTGTCGCTTCCAGCGGCTGGTAGCCGCGTTCCAGGTACTTCTCGACGTTCTCGACAACGATGATCGCGTCGTCGACCACCAGGCCGATGGCCAGAACCAGCCCCATCAGGGTGAGCGTGTTGATCGAGAACCCGAAGGCCGCCATCAGGGCGAACGTGGCCACAAGCGCTACCGGAATGGCGACCAAAGGGATGAGCGTCGTGCGAAAACCCTGGAGAAAGACAAACACCACAATGAGCACCAGCCCAAACGCCTCAAGGAGCGTGTGCTTGACCTCGTCAATGTTCTCCTCGACGTACTTGGTGGTGTCGTAGGCGATCCGGTATTCCAGGTCCGGCGGGAAGTTCCTGGCCAGCCGATCCATCTCTTGCTTGACCTGCTTGACGATGTCCAGAGCATTGGCATTGGAATACTGGTAAACAGGGACGGTGGCCGCGGCCTTGCCGCTCAGGTATCCCCCCTGCTCGTACGTCTCGGACCCCAGTTCGACCCGTGCCACATCCTTGAGGAAGACCTTCGATCCGTTGGGCTTGGCGCGGACGATGATCGTCTCGAATTCCGCGGGCATCGACAGCCGGCCTTTGGCAATGACCGGGAATTCAAACCGCTGCCCGGGAGGGACTGGCGGACCGCCGATCTTGCCCGCGGCGGCTTGCCGGTTCTCGGACTTGATCGCGGCAATGACTTCGTCGGGGCTGATCTGTTCGTTGGCCAGCCGGTCGGGATCAAGCCAGATCCGCATGGCATATTTGCGACCGAAGACTGAGATATCACTGATCCCGCGAATTCGCTTGAGCACGTCGATGATGTTGATCTGGGCATAGTTGTCCAGAAAGTTCGAGTCGTACGTCTGCTTGGGGCTGACCAGGTTAACCACGCAGACCATATTGGTGGTCGTCTTCTTGCTCTCAACGCCAACCTGGGTCACCTCGGGAGGCAAGGTTGGCTTGGCGGTGTCGACCTTGTTCTGAACGTCGATAGCCCCGATGTCCTGCGAGTATCCAACGTCGAGCGTGACCAGAATCCTGGAAACGCCATTGCTGGTGCTGTCCGACGACATGTAGATCATGCCGTTGACGCCGTTGACCTTCTGCTCGATCGGCGTGGTGACCGAGTCGGCCACGGTCTGGGCATCGGCCCCCGTGTAGGTGGCCGTGATCTGGACCTGCGGCGGAACAATGTCTGGGTAGAGGGAGATCGGCAGCACGAAGATGCAGATGCCGCCGATGATGAGCATCAGCAGCGCGAGAACCGAGGCGAAGATGGGCCGGCCGATGAAGAAGTTGACCATGGTTCATCAGTTCCGGTGAGCGTCTGGCGATGGGGATGTTTTCCCGGACGGAGCCGGCGGCTTGGTGGACGTTTGGGGCGGCGCGGTATCCTTGGCGGACGCCGGGCCCTGTGCCGACTCGGGCGCCGAGCCTCGCAGCCGGACAAGCGGGCTGTCCAAGGGATCGACAGTCTCCGTCGTCTGGAGGGTCCTGATGAACCTGTCGAGCGGGAGTTCCTCGGCCTGGACGGTCTGGCCTGGACGCACGAGCTGAGTTCCCTCGACGATCACCTTCTGCCCGGGCTCAAGTCCCGACTCCACGGCCAGCAGACCCTCGTAGGCGTCGAGGGGCTTGATGACCGCCAGCCGCACCGTGTTCTGGTCGTCGACCACCAGAACGCGTGATCCCTCCTGGGCCTCGACCACGGCCTGGTCGGGCACGACGACGGTGCCGGCGTAATCTCCCACGTTGAGCTCGACCTTGACGTACTCGCCGGGCAGCAGTGTCTGGTCGGGGTTCGGCACCTGGGCCTTGACCAGCACCGTTGACGTCGTCGGATCGACCGTGTTGTCCAGGAAAATGATTTTTCCCGTGTGAGGATGGAGGGCCGTGCCCCTGGTGCTCAGCTTGACGTCGAGTCCACTCTGGAGCAGCTTGGTGATGAGCGGCAGGTATCGCGAGGCGGGTCGAAGGTCGACTCCCATGGGATCGAGCTGCTGGATCGAGACGAGGGACGTTGTATCCGATGAGCCGGTGGCCGGACCCACCAGGTTGCCGAGCTTGACCTGCAGCTCTCCGATCCGGCCATCGATGGGCGCGACCATCCGGCAATAACCCAGCTCGATCCTGGCCGAATCCAGATCGGCTCGCGCCTTTTCGATGTTCGCCTTGGCGGTCAGGATGTTGATGTCATAATCCGCCACGGCCTGTTGCATGCTGGCCGATGAAGACTCGACCTGGGCCGCGCTCTTCTCGGCCTTGGCGCGAGCTCGGTCGTAGTCTTCCTGCGAGGCAGCCTTGCGGGCCAGGAGGTTGCGTTCCCGCCTTTCTTCGACCTTGTCGAGCTGAAGCTGCGTCTCGTCGAGCGCGACCTGGGCCTTGGAAACCTCCCTCGATTTCGACTGCGTGGCCTTTTTGAGCGTGGCCTCCGCCTCGTCGAGCACGGCCTGGGCCTGGGCCGCCTTGACCTTGAACGGCTGCTCGTCGATCACCAGCAGAAGCTGGCCTTTCTTGACGTTCGAGCCTTCCTCAAAGTGCTTCTCGCTGAGAAACCCCTTGACTCGGGCCCTGATCGTGACGTCGTTCAAGGCCCGCGTGTGTCCGTCGGGATGGCCGATGATCGGCACGTTTTGTCTGCGAGTCACGACGACGCCGACCTTGGTCGGCGGTAAGGCTTTTGTAGCCGTCGCCGTCTCCCTGCCGCAGCCAACGAGCCCCAGACCTGACCAAGCCACGGAGACCGCTACCGTGAGCGCTAGCCTCCAGCAAGGGCGGCTAACATGAGGGCGATTCATGAGATGGTGAACCCAATTTGAACCTTGATGAAGAACAGGCCCGGCCTATCGCCTGGAACCCTTGCGCCTGGCTGAATGGATCACTTTGGTGCGAGTCGCACGGTACGAAGGAGATTGCTCTCATGCGGCGAGGCAATCGAAGGGCTCAAGGCACGGAACCGCAGCGATCGAATCGGCTTGTCTTGCTTGGAACGACCTTATCGCGATCGCGGCCCAATGCGCCTATCTTGCCGCCTTGTTGGCGAAGTGTCAACGAGCTATGCTGACATTGAGTCGAGGTAAACGCACCGGGGCCACTGTTCCCAGGTCTGATTCTTGCGAGGAGGCACAACCAAAATGTCTTGGCGATATCGAATTGTGGGTGCGATGGCGTTGGCGCTGGCCGCGATCCAGAGCCCGCTGGCGCACGCCCAGTGGGGCTATCCCGGCGGCTATGGAGGCTACGGCTGGGGCGGTTGGGGCGGGGGTGGAACCGTTCAGGGAAGCATCGCCAGGGGCATGGGGGCCTATGCCGCCGGCGCTGGGTATTACAATCAGTCAACGGCCGTCGCCAACTCGATCAACGCCGACACAGTCATGCGGTGGAACTCGTATGTCTATGAGTCGCAGATGAACGCCAATCGCATCCACGCGGAACGGTTGGCCCGCGATCGGAACATGAATATTCAGGACGTGGCCAAGGTTCAAAAACGACTGCGGGACAATCCCGAGCGTGCCGATATCTTGAGCGGCGACGCCCTCAACGTGGCGCTCGACGAGATCAACGACCCCAGGGTCTACGTTAAGGCTCTGCAAGGCGCCAAGGCCAAGATTGGCGGCCAGACGATCCGCAACATCCCCTTCCAGTCCGCCTCGGCCGCGATCACGATGAGTATTCACCAGCTAACCAAGGAGCCGCCGCCAGCGCCCTTACTGAGACCTGAGTTCCAGTCCGATCGTGAAACGATCAAGGGACTGGGCCAGCAGGTCCGCAAGGAGCTCGAGGCCGACAAGCCCCCCGACCGCGAGACCGTGAACCAACTGCTCGCGGCGATCCACGCCGCCGAAGAGAAAGCCGATAAGCTCTTCCCGGCGAACACTCGCGATCGAACCCAGTCCGACAGGTACCTGAAGGCCTTGCACGGCCTGGTGGCCATGCTCGAGACCCCCGCGCTCGATGTGCTTCTCTCAGGCGCCGAGAAGCGCCAGGACGCGACTCTGGGAGAGCTGCTCAACTTCATGAACGCCTTCAACCTGCGGTTCGGCAGGGCCACAACGCCCGCGCAGCGAGAAGTCTATGTATCGCTCTATCCCAAGCTGGTCGATCTGCGCAACGAGGTCGCGCCTGCCCTGGCCAGCACCTCATCACCCAGTTCGACCGGCAACGAGGCTGGAGACTTCTTTTCGGGGATGAGCTACGAAGACCTCAAGAAAAAGGCCCCTCGGCCTCCCGCACCAATCCGGCAGCCGTAACGACGACTCGCTGCCGCGAGCCCGATCTTAACCCTCGTGCGCAAGCTGCCCATCCCGGCTTCGTGATCGGCGCTTGCCCCGGCGGGGGCGGCTCGACAAGCTTTCCATAAAGCTCGGGACGGCGGGCACGCAGGTAGCGCCTTCCCGAAGACTGTTCGAGCTTCTCGGCCGTCAGCAAGGCCACAACCACGTCATCCCCCAGGGCCGAGCTTTCCACCAGCACTTCCCCGAAGGGGTCAAGGATCATCGCCAGGCCGGGCTTGATCGTGTTGTCGTCAATGCCGATCGCGTTGCTGAAGACGCCGTAGACGCCGTTTTCCCAGCACCGGGCGGGCAGCCAGCGCATCAGCCAACCGCGGCCTTTGGGGCCCTGAAACTCCTGCCGCAGCCGAGCAGGGTCGCGGTCACGATTATCCCAGAGCTCACTCGCAACCTCACCTCGGCCCGGCATCGGCGACGGCGTGCAGCCGGTGACGTGGGGCATCATGATCACCTCGGCCCCCATCATGGCCGTGATCCGCACGTTCTCGGGCAAGTTGTTGTCGTAGCAGATCAGGAACCCAACCTTGACTCCGAGCAAGTCGATCACGTGGTAAGAGTTACCCGGCGTAATGAACGGGCTGATGAACGGGTGCAGCTTGTGATACTTGGTGATGAAGCCATCTGGACCGGCCGTGACATAGCACTTGAAGAGCTTGCCCTCCTGCCCCGCCTCGATCAGGCCCGCCATGACGACGACCTTGAACTCCCGCGCGATATCAATCAGGGCGCGCACCGATGGCCCGTCGGGCACGGGCTCGGCCACCCTGGCTGAGCTGCGCGCGGTCGAGGCGTTGCAGAAACGTGTAGCCGGAGATCGAGCACTCGTGGAAACTGACGATCTGAGCACCCTGCTCCACCGCCTGCCGCGTCAGATCCCGGATACGCGAAAGATTATAAGCTTTATCATTGTCGCGATGCTCGAACTGTGCCGAGGCCACCCGTATGTCTCGCACCAGTCTCGGTCTCCTCTTCCTCTGACGACGACGATCAATGATCAATGATTAAAAGTCCTCGAACGGGTTGCGAGGCTTGTCCCATGAGACTGCGCTGGGGCTCAAGAAGACGTCGCGATAGAGTACAGCCAGTGACAGGGCGTAGAGAGGACCCGTCAAAAGGAGTCCGATGCCGGCAAGCAGGAAACCCGATCCGGCCGCCGCCAGAGTCGCCAGATGCACGGCCGACGCGGCCAGCCACTGCGGCCGGGCCGCGTGATAGCTGCGGATCATCGCGCCCGTGGCCGGCAGATGGGCGTCGACGATGAGTGGGAACATGAACAGGCAGAGGCCGCCGACGATCAGTCCTGGTACGACGAACAGGCTGCAGCCTACCGCGAAGGGAATGCCGAAGAGGATCGATCCCAGCGCCACGTCAAACCAGTCATCGGTGACCTCGAAAAGATCGCGCACATGCGGCCGCCGGCCGCGGATCTGGCGCACGGCCATGCGGACCATGCCGCCCACGAAGAAACCGGCGATCATCATCCCCAGCAGGCTTCCCAGAAGGGGCATCCCGGGCGCAAACAGCCCGCCCATCATCCCGGCGCTGACAGCCGCGGTGAAGAGCCACGCGACCCCCTGGCCGAGAAACGTGGCAACAAGCGCGGCCAGCATCGTCAGCGACCACGTGCCCCAGTACCGCCGGTAAAGCCGCCATGCTTCGCCGATAGCTGCGAACGATACCGTCGGCCACGCCGTCTCGACATCGACCATCGCCGGCCTCGTTCCACCGATCCGTTCCTCTGCCGCTGCGTTTTTCATGCCGACCTCGCTTACCGCTGCGTATCAGCCCGATAGTCGCCACGCTCGCCACATAGGTTCTTCGCGGCGAGCGGCTTTTTATTGAACGCGCGGCGACCGGTTCAATTCGTCGCCGTCGTCACGGCTTGGGCGGTTTGGCCTCTGTGGCCTTCGGCTCGACAACCTGGTAGGTCTGATCGGTCTTGACATTCTCGAGCGTACTCACGATCCCCGAGGGCCAGCGGATCGTGATTTTCTTCAGTTCGGAGAGGTCGCCAACGCCGATAAGCAGTCGCGGGTCGTGCGACGACTGCATGCTGACTCCCCCCTTGCGCTGGCGATAGATGGTGCGGTGCCGGCTGTCGACCTCGATGCGCGTTCCCACGGCGTCGCGGTTGCTCTTGGTTCCACGCAGGGCCAGGCGAACCCAGTGGTTCTTGGCCGGTGTGTCGTTGCGCAGCAAGGCGGCGTGTCGGTCTTTGTGGTTGACCACGATATCGATGTCGCCGTCGTTGTCGAGGTCGCCGAACGCGGCGCCCCGGCCGACGTGGCCCTTGTCGAAATAAGGCCCCACGTCCTTGGTGGAAAGCTTGAACCGTTTGCCGTCGTGGTTGCGGAAGAGCAAGGGAATCTGCTCGTAATCGACGGGCTGGTTGAGCAAGCGGCGGTTGTTGTCGACGTGGCCGTTGGTGAAGAAGATGTCGGGCCAGCCGTCGTTGTCGAAATCGAGCATGGCCGTTCCCCACTTCACGAACGGCATCGTGTCGGACGCCAGCCCGAAGAAGGCCGTGTTGTCATAGAAAACGCCCTTGCCGAAGTTCTGGTAGAGGGTGTCGTACTCGTTGGCGAAGTTGGTGACGTACAGCTCGGGAAGACCGTTGAGCTCGGGATGATCAGCGCGGGCGTCGACGTCCTCGGCATCGACCCCCATGCCCGACTGGGCGGTGCCGTTGATGTCGAACGCCGCGCCCGATGCCTCGGACACGTCGTCGAACGTGCCGTCGCCGAGGTTCAAGAACAAAAAGTTCGGGTTCATGTCGTTGGCCACGTAGATGTCGATCAGCCCGTCGTTGTTGACGTCGGCCGTGACCACGCCGAAACCGTGGCCGTCATCGCGCGGCTTGGGAACTCGCTTCTTCACCTTGACGTCGACCTGCGTCTTCTCCTTGGTTTTCGGGTCGATCACTTCCTTTTGCCCGACAACAACTTCCTTCTCGATCAGTGATCACCTTGTCATAAACATCCGTGAACGTCATGTTGCCGTTGTTGTGATAGAACATGTGCTTGACCGTCTTGATCGTCCGCGGCGACGAGTAGAGCCAGATCTTCTTCTCGAGGTCGCCGACCCGCTGGTGATCGTCGGGATAGTCCCAGCGGCCGTAGTTGGACACGTAGATGTCCAGGTCGCCGTCGTTGTCGTAATCGAGCATCGCGCCGCCGGACGACCAGTTGACCACGTCGATGCCGGCCGGCTTGCTGATGTCCTTGAAGGTGCCGTTGCCGTTGTTCTGGTAAAGAACGTTGGGGCCGTAGTTGCACAGGAACACGTCCTGATCGCCGTCATTGTCGATGTCGCCGACGATGATTCCGTGGCAGAAGCCGCGATAGCCCAGCCCGGACGCCTCGGTCATGTCCTTGAACTTGCCGTTTCCCAGGTTCTTGTACAGCCGGTTCGGCCCCTTGACCGGCGGTTCCCAGGGGCAGGAGCGTCGCGGTGGCGAAATAAATATCCATCAGGCCATCATTGTCGTAGTCGAAGACCGCGACTCCCGAGCCGTTGGCCGTGGGGAAGTGCTTCTCCTCGGTCATGCCCGAGAAGTGCACGAAGTCGATGCCCGATTCCTGCGACACTTCGGCGAAGCGAAACGGGCTCGACTCGGTCTGCTTGGACAGGACCACAGGCGCGACGACGGTCAAGCGGTCTCCCTCGATCTGTGACACCACTTTGGCCTGAGACTTGCCTGTCGAGGAAGCCTGATTTGACGCGGCCCCGCCGGTTGAACTCGTTCGTCCGGTGAGCCCGCCGCCTGCCTCGGCCGAGCGCGGGTTGGCCCTGGTCGAGCCAGGCCCCGCGGTGGAATCGCAGCCTGCCAGGGCCAGAATCATTCCGAGGCTCGCCAGCCGCCCAGGCCATCGAGCCAGCATGTTGCTCGAATCGATACACATAGGTCGCCACATGGAAAGGAACCTCCAGGCCCCGAGCTCAACCCGGCGAAGAAGTATGAATCACGATGAGATCGCGAGAGATCGGAACCCGACCCGACCCGTACGGAGAGGGCTGAGTCTCGAGATTGATGTAACACGCGGGTCGGAATGGCGATTGTAACATCCGTCTCAGCTTCTGTCCCCCCACCCGGGTCGATCCGGAGCAGGATCGGGTCGCGAGGTTCACGAGTGGGCAAGACTGCCTGGAGCATGACCGGTCAGGTTGGCTTCTTGGACGCAGTCCATTCATGACATCATTGAGCCTCCTCTACCCGGTCAATCGGGTGATTGGGCAAGTTAGACGATAATTGGTAGGATGGGCACGAAAATAGGTCAATTGCAGAGCGCGACTGGGCGATAGAGTGATCCGTCGATCACGCGACCCTTGCGTTCCACCGATGGAGTGAACGAATGCGACGTCCTCTTTATGCGGCAATGCTTCTGGGAGTTTTCGCGGCGTCTTGCCCATGGACCCCCATTGTTACCGGCGCGGCCCCAGCGGCTTCGAGCTACGTGGGCGTGGAAAAATCGATCGAATCGATCCGTCAGGCCTGGTCGCGACCGGGGGCCCAGGATCCCAATGCACCTGGCTGGGAGAGCTTTTTCACTGCCCTACTTGGCGACTTACGCGAGTACTCGCAGGCGCAGAGCCCCACGGCGCGGTTGACGCCGCTCTATCGGATCTACCAGATGTCGCTCGCGCTGGGAACGGTCGATTGGCCGCCTGCCGCCCAGGTTCGTGAGGAGCTTCGGCAATGGCTTCGCCCGCGGGTCCGCCTGGCCTGGGCCGAGCAGCGGCTCGAGCGAACGGTGCGGAATCTTCCCCCACAAGCGACTCCCAGGCCCTGGCCAACCGCCAGCGCTGGGTCGACTTCGTCGATAACGACCTGGGACAGGCTCTGGCCCAGTATGGTCAGGCCGCCACAGTGTCTCAGCGCCAGCAGGCACTCGACCGCGTTCACCAGGCCCTCAAGTCGCTGCAAACACGTAACGCCGAGCGGCCCTGGCAGCCCGCATACGACCTGCAAGCCGCCCTGAGCGACCTTTTCAACCAGCCCAACCTGGACATCACGGCCGATGTCAGCGTGGTCTCACCGCTCTTCGATCAGAACCTCGTGACCTCCGGACCGATTTACCGCAAGGGCTACTGGTCGCAGGTGACGGCGGGCCCGAAGACGGGTTTCGGTCTGCTGCCCAGTGACGACGGCATCCAGTTTTACAATAGCCAGATGCTCACGAGTGTCACTCCCATCTATGACTTCCAGCAAAAGCTCGAACAAGACCCGCAAGGTCGCAGGGCGGCCAAGCTCTACTGTTTCTCTTTGAGCAGCATCGACGCGGCCCAGCTCACGGTTTACACGGCGTTGCGATCGAACGGGCTGGCGCTGGCACCGGCATACAACCATAATATCGATGCCCAGATCGGCTCGGCCCCCGCGCCGGGTGGCGGCCTCACCCGCGCCATCGCCGGCCTGATCGGCATGAACCAGGGCAAGATCACGCAGATGGTCTACGAGGGAGCCCTTCAAGACCTACAGCAACGGATCCCGCAGGAGGCGCAGGAAGAAGCAGAAGAGAGGATCGCCGCCGAGGCCGCCAAGCGCAACGCCGACCTGTCGAAGTACTTGATCGGCAACAATATGGCAGCCATTCAGAACTTCCTGATCACGGGGCTGTCGCTACGGTCCCGGCCGGAGGCCGTGTACGTCGGGGGACTGCTCCAGTCACGTACCGGCGAGAAGCAGCGTGGGGCCGATGCGCCTCAGCCCACCAGGCTCGCCGTGCCCGATGCCGGTCTGACCGCCGACGTGCACTTGAACTCCGTGCTGACGAGCGCCGTGGCCGCGCTCTTGCAGCGTCCGGACGTTCAACTCGTCGAGAACGTGATGATCCTGACCAAGGACGTTCCCCCGGGCACTCCTCCCAAGGAAGCGGTGACCATCCGCATCAACGTTGACTTCCCGACATACGCCAAGGTCGCGGACGAGGCTCGCCGGGCCAATAATCCCAAGGTCGCGGCCCTGCGGATCAAGCGGCCTTCTCAGCCCCCTGAGTTCGCCACCGATGCTCGCGGATTCCTGGTGGCGATTTTGCGCGATGTCGAGATCGACGTCCCGGCCCCCGATCCCAAGAGCCAGGCGGGGTCGGTGATTGGTGTTCCCGCCCAGACGCTGCGAATCAAGATTCCTCAGCTCGAGGCCGCCTTTTCCTATCAGGTCGAAACTCCGGCTCCCTTGTCACACCGGGTGAAGGCCAAGCTCGAGGACTTCACCCCGGCACCCACCTCAGAGGTCCTGGCGATCAACGGTGACGAAGCGAGGGCCACGCGTCTGAGCCGGTTCAGTGGAGCACTGGTCTTGAGCGCTCTGGCGGCTCGGCTTCGGTCGCAACCCATTGACGCCAATCTCGATAACCTGAAGCTCCGCGGCTTTGCCATTCAGTCGATCTCACCGCTTGACCCGACCGGCTGGGTGCGCGTTAACCTCGTGCGCGTCCCAGACTCGGCTCCGGCAACCGTGGCGGCCGCATCGGCGCCTCCGGCGAGCTGAATCCAACTTACGACCTATCCTCATAGGCGCGCAACCATGATCCTGGATTCGTTGTGGCACCTGCTGCAATCTCAGATCAACAAGTTGGCGAATTTTTTCTGGCAGGCCGATCCGATCGCCCTTATGCAGGCTGAGTACGACCTCGCCGTGGCTCAGCTTCGGGAGGGACGGATCGGCCTGGAGCAGTATCGTGCGTTCGTCGAGCGCGTGGGCCGGCAGGTGGCCCGGCACGAAACGCACGTCAAACGGCTCGAGGATACGGTCAAGAATTACCTGCGGGCCGGCGATCGCGACACGGCCGCGAAATTTGCGCTCGAGCTCCAGCGCGGGAAAGAGCTCGACGAGAACAACGCCCAGCTTGGCTTGCACGAGCAAGCCTATGAGAACAACCTGCTCAAGATCAAGCATGCCGGCGGCAAGCTCGCGGAGATCCGCAACAAGATCGCCAGGTATGACGCCGACCTGAAGATGAGCGCGGCGGAGGCCGAGATGGCCAAGCTCGCCCAGGACTTTCACGTTGACGTCACCACCGACTTCGGCCAGATCGAAAGCGTCATCCAGGACCGGATCGACCAGAACCGTGCCCGGGTGCGCGTGGCCGTGGATCTCTCGGCGGAAGGCGTTGACGAAATCCGCCAGGAGCAAGCCGTTCAGGGCCAGCTTGCCGAAGATGCGCTCCGCGAGTTCGAGAGCCAGATGAATGCACCGGCTTCACGCACGAGGGCCAGGGTCGGAGAGGGATGATCTGCGTTCGGAGTGGGTGAGTCAGGATGGATAATCTCCGAGGACCTGCGCCACCCACCGGACGGGCTTGCAGGTTGACTGAGCGACGCGACTTGAGCCCCATGTCGCGGATCGAAGACGGATCAACCGTCTCGTTCATCGCGGGCCCCTTCTCCTCGTCGAACGTCGGCCCCCTCAACGGCAGCGACGCCCACCGCCCCGCCTTTCCCGGCGAACAAGTCTCGGCGGAGGGCGGCGGCGGCGTCGGGGTCGAAGGCGCGGAGCCGGCGGAGTTCGTCCTGGGCGGCCGCGAGGTCGCCGAGGGGTGTCTGGGTCAGACCCCAGACGATACTGTCTGACCCCAGAAGATAAAAAGCCTCAGCCAGTCGGCTTGGCCGAGTTACGGCGCTAGAGGGCGAGGGTGAGCCGCCAATCGGAGAGCCGAAACCACAGGGAGCGCCAAGATCAGGGCAATACGCCACCGCAACAGATTAGAGCATCTTCCTCTTCCCCTCGCTATCATTGTCACACGGTCGGGATCTGGCATTTCCTGGATCAGCCCATTAGGCTCAACGAGGTGTCCAATCAACTCCGGTCGGTACACGTGAACCGCTCTAGCGAAAAGACCGGCTCGCCCCGGGGGGGCGGCAGCTCGGGGGTGACGGTGGGTCGCGGGTTCAAAACATACCGGGTGCGGCTATGGGGGGCGGCGCTCGCTCTGGCCCTGGGTTACGCCGCTTACATGGGGATCCAGTCCTGGCTCTACCGCGCGGCGCTGAGCCGGGCACTGCAGGACCTGACCCGCGGGCATTACGCGGCGGCCGCCCCCCGGTTCGCCGCGCTGGCCCGGCGGTGGCCCGGGACCGCCGAGGTCGAATACGGGCTCGGGGACTGCGAGTTGGAGCTGGGGCACCCCGATGCGGCCCTCGCGGCTTGGCGCGGGTCCCGCCGGGTTCACCGCTGTGCTCCGACGCGGCGCTCGCCCGCGGACGGCTCGGCCTCGAGCGCGGCCGCTTCTCCGAGGCCGAGAGGGCGTTGTCCGGGGCACTCGCGGTGGACCCGGCGGGACCCAGGGCGGTCGACATTCGTCGGCACTTGATCCACCTGTTCGTGCAGGAAGGGCGGTATGACGAGGCCCAGACCCTCCTCGAGCGACAGTGGCGTGACCTGGCCGCCACCAGGCCGGCGGAGGCGCTGGCCGCCGTCCGGGCGCATATCGCCATCGACCTCGACACCTCGCCCCTGACCGGCCTCCGAGCGGTGCTCGACCGCGCCGCCGCGATCGCCCCGGGCGACGGCCGGGTCGCCCTCGCTCGGGCGAACCTCGCCATCCGCGAGGACCGGCTCGACGACGCCCGCCACTCTCTGGACGACGCCTTGCGGGCCGGGCCGGCCGACTGCGCGGTCGCCCGGGCGCGGCTCCGCTGGGCGCTGGCCGCCCGCCGCTACGCCGAGGTCGAGGCGGCCGCGGCGGCGCTAGGCTCCGGCGGCCTGTCGGCCGATGATCGGCTCGCCCTGGACGCCTGGCGGGCGGCCCTACGCGGTGACCGTCGCGGGGATCGCGCGGCCTGGGAGCGCCTCGCCGAGTCCGGCCCGGCGCGCCCCGCGATACTCGACCGGCTGGCGACTTTGGCCCACGCCGACGGCGACGTCCGCCGGGCCGAGGAGCTCCGCCGCCGCAAAGCGGAGATCGACCGGGCGCTGAACCGCTACCGCACCCTCGACGCTCGCCGACGGGCTGGCCGACAACCCCCGCGCGCTGGCCCGCCTCGCAGCGACCCTCGGGCGCCGGTTCGAAGCCCGCGCGTTCCTGGAGATGGCCGTCCGCCGTGTGCCCTCTGACCGCGAAGCCCGCCGCGCCCTCGCCGCCACCCCCGACGACCCATCGGCCACCCCGGCCGCCCTGCCGCTAGCCGTCGCGGCGCTCGTCCTGGACAACCTGGCAGCGGCCGGCCGGCCGGCGCCCGAGCCCGAGCCGGTTGAGGTCCCGCGGTTCGCCGACGACGCCGCGCCGTCGGGCCTGGCGTTCGTGTTCCGGAGCGGCGAGACGCCCCTCCACCAGCTTCCCGAGGTCATGGCCGGCGGCGTCGGCCTCGTCGACGTCGACGGCGATGGCTTCCTCGACGTCTATGCCGTCCAGGGCGGGCCGTTCCCCCCGATCGAGCCCCCCGGGCCCCCCGGCGACCGCCTCTTCCGCAATCGCGGCGACGGGACGTTCGACGACGCCACGGAGCGGTCCGGCATCGACCACGCTGGGGCAGGCTACGGTCACGGCGTCGCCGTCGGCGACATCGACAATGACGGCCACCCAGACCTATTCCTGACACGATGGCGCTCGTACCGGCTGCTCCACAACCGCGGCGACGGGACGTTTGATGACGTCACCGAGCCAGCCGGCCTCGCGGGCGACCGTGGCTGGCCGACCTCGGCAGCCTTCGCCGACCTGGACGGCGACGGCGATCTTGACCTCTACGTTTGCCACTACGTCGCCTGGGACGCCGCACACCCGCGGCTCTGCCGGAGCCCGGCGCGGCCAGACTACACGTCATGCGACCCCAAGGCCCTGGAGTCCGAGCCTGACCACGTCTTCCGCAACGACCGCGGGCGTTTCACCGACGTCACCGCCGAGGCGGGCATGACCGAGGACTCCGGCCGGGGACTGGGGGTCGTCGCTGCCGACCTCGACGGCGACGGCCGCACCGACCTGTTCGTCGCCAACGACGGCTCGGCCAACTTCTTCTGGCGCAACCTCGGCGGGTTCCGGTTCGAGGAGGCCGGCCTCACCTCAGGCCTCTCGGCCAACGCCTCCGGGGGCTACCAGGCGGGCATGGGCGTCGCCTGCGGCGACCTCGACGGCGACGGCCGGATCGATCTGGCCGTCACCAACTTCTTCGGCGAGTCCACCTCCTTTTACAGGAACCTCGGCCGCGGCGACTTCTCCGAGCGGTCGGCGGCGGTAGGCCTCGCCGCGGCGACCCGGTCGATCCTCGGGTTCGGGGTCGCGCTGTTCGACGCCGACAACGACGGTCGGCTCGACATCCTCTCTGCCAATGGCCACGTCAACGACTTCCGCCCGGCCGCCCCGTACGCCATGCCGGCACAGCTCCTGCTCGGCCAGCCCGGGGGCGCACTCGCCGACGCCTCCGCCCGCGCCGGTGAACCTTTTCGCGCACACCACCTCGGCCGCGGGCTCGCGGTGGGCGACCTCGACAACGACGGCCGGACCGACGCCCTACTCGTCGCCCTGGACGAGCCGCTGGTCGTCCTCCGCAACCGGTCCGAGTGCTCTGGCCACTGGCTGACCTTATCGCTGGTCGGCTCCGCTTCGAACCGCGACGCCGTCGGCGCGGTGGTGACCATCCGCCAAGGCGGGGCCCGGCAGGTGGCGGCCCGGTTCGGCGGGGGCAGCTATCTCTCCGCCGGTGACCCCAGGCTCCACTTCGGGCTGGGGGCCTCGCCGTCGGCCTACGCCGTCGAGGTTCGCTGGCCCTCGGGCCGCGTCGACTCGTTCGCCGGCCTGAAGGCCGATCGCGGCTACGCCCTCCGCGAGGGCGACCCGGTGGAGAGGCCGCTTGCTGGGTTCCGGGCGCGGGCCCCCCGCTGACCCCGCCCGGGCGCCCGCCGGGGAGATCCAGCCCCGCGCGGCCGAGGGGTCTGCGCCGCGGGGTGTCGTCCGACTTTCCTGTGTCATGCGCATGGCAACCACTTGCGGCCGTCCGGCGGGGTTGCTATGGTTTATTCGCCAAGTCGGCGGAGTTGCGTGCCGGATCGGGGGCGCGGACGACCCGTCCGTAGATTTCCAGGTCCGCGGCGGTGCGAGGGGACGGAAGCGGCACACGGTCTCGTTTCCCATCTCAGAACCGGGTCACCTCCGCGTCGCTCAGACGTCGAGCGGCCGCGGCTCGGCCCTGATCCAGGGAGTGCCAGCGATGTGCAGGTCTCGACAATTCAAGGTCTCGGCCGCCCTCTTCGGCCTGACCCTGCTCGGTGCCGTGTCCTTCACCGGATGCAGCGACCAGCAGCAATCGGGCACGGCGGTGACCGACACGCCCGAGGCGCAGGCCGGTCGGAAAGCCTCCATGGAGGGCATGAGAGCCATCATGGAGAAGAAGGGGCAGGCCCCTGGGGGACAAAGGCCCAAGTAGTCTGTTCGGCACCCGTCTCAACGGCCTGACTGCTGCTCCCGTTCCCGGAAAACGTTATTTTCTCTTTGTATTCCAGTCATCGTTGTCTTGAAGCCGTGAAAGGATTGGGCCGCGGGGCTTGATTTCGGGGTCCGGGCCAATCCTGCCTCTCCCTTCCAAATGGAGGTTTCGATGCGACGCTCCCTAAATCCGAGGCGGGTGGCCCCCCTTGGTTTCACACTAATCGAGTTGCTGGTCGTCATCGCCATCATCGCGGTCTTGATTTCACTGCTCCTGCCGGCCGTTCAGTCGGCCCGCGAGGCGGCCCGCCGAGCCCAGTGCGTCAACAACCTCAAGCAGATCGGGATCGCTCTGCATAACTACCATACCGCCATGGACTCATTCCCGCCGGGATCCTCGGTGGGGCCTTATGCCATGGGCCAGACTTACAACTGGAATAACTGGAGCGCCCAGGCGCTGTTGCTGGGCTACATCGAGCAGGGCACAGCCTACAACACCATCAACTTCAGCCTGGCCCCGTTCGCCAACAACATCGACGGCGGCGGCGGCACCTCCGCATCGGCGAACACGGCGCTGACGGTGCGGATCAAATCCTTCCTCTGCCCGTCGGACTCCAAAGCCGGCACGCAGTTCACCAACAGCTATCAGGGGAGCATGGGGACGACCATCGGGTATCAGACTCAGACCATGAGCACGGGCCTGTTCGCCGAGACGCAGGGGCACAACCTGCGCGACGTCCTCGACGGCACCTCGAACACGGTCGCCTTCTCGGAGACCGTGGTAGGCGACCCAGGCCGGTTGAACTATCAACTACCGGGGCAACGGGCTGCTCAACGTCGGCGGCGGCCAAAACTGGTACGTGCTGGACATCTCGAGCAACGTGCCGAACATCATGAGCATCTTCCAACAGTGCAACATGGCTTACGCCGCCAAGAGCACGAGCTACGATGGCTGGCAATGTGCCGGAGAATACTGGGCGTGGGGAACCCCGGGCCTGACGATGTTCCAGACCGTCGTCCCACCGAACTCGACGACGTACCCGTGGAACACCTGCCGGCAGGATTGCGCGGGCTGCGGCGTTGACAGCTCGCACATCGTCAACGCGAGCAGCTTCCACCCCGGCGGGTGCAATGTGCTGTTCTGCGACGGGAGCGTGAGGTTCGTCAAGAGCTCGATCAGCTTACAGACCTGGTGGGCACTGGGCACTCTGGCGAACGGCGAGGTCGTCAGCGCCGACGCATACTAATCCCAAAACAAGCGAGTCTCTCGGGGGCAGACCCCGAGGGATTCTCTAAGTCTTCTGACCCCGCGAAAGCCTTCCGCGCGATCGTAAACCGGAGT
>CAWFAF010000080.1:0-62749 GCA_963813575.1 uncultured Planctomycetaceae bacterium | reverse complement strand
CGTCGTCTGCCTCTTCTGGCCGGAGTGGTCATCTCGGCATCGGCCTTGTCCAACTGATCCAGGATGGCACGAAGGCCCATCCGGATTAGCTTCGGCTTGTGATATCAGAAAGAGCCGCCCTGCTCTCTACTAAAAGTATAACTTATAAGACGTGTTATGTCAATACGTGGATTCTGTCGTGTGTGGTGGGTGTGTGGTTGCCGAGCTATGGGTGTGGCTCCTGCAAAACCCGAGATGGACGGAACGTCTGTACGATGTGTTTTGCAGGAAATGGCGATGGGGCCGGGATGAGGCGATGGACCAGGAGCTTCTTCTTCTGGACACTCAAGGTTGACAAGACCGGCGATGCTGTGGAGCCGATCGGAGTGATCAGGTCATCGACCTCGCCGGGCTGTTCGTCGAACTCGCCCACGGGCGATCATTCCTGATCGGCGAGGCCCGGTTCGGGCGGATGACAGACGGGGGACTTGTCGAGGGCGGTGCGGACCTCACGAGTCTGCCCAATCGCACGGTGGGCCGTGGACCAGGGTCCGCTCCGCAAACGACGCCTTGACCCCGGACCTCTGCGGGGCAGAAAGCTGGAGATGATGCGATTGCTCCGGAAGAACGGGGCGTCCCGCTAGTGGGCGAGGCTGTGGTTGATCATCTGATTCCAGGTCGAGGACTCTGCCGGTAGCATGCAAGGTAGGATGGGGAGCACCATTTTGCTAATCGGCGACGCGTTTCCAGTATATGACCCTTGAATGGTGACGCGGTGGCGTGATGGCAGCATGCGACATCGGTGGTGCGTGGCAGGTCTGCTGCAGTCTATTGCCATATTTCGCCGGGTGAAAAGCCTACCTAGAGGTGGGCTCCTTCCTCAAGACCCTGGAAAAGCTGTTGTCGAACTCCAATAGAAATGTCCGGTCTTAACGCAATAGAAATGTCCGGTTCCAATGGGCCCTTCAAGGCACCACGCCAAGGAGGGCCTCATGGAGAGCCGGATCGAGATGAGTCAACACGAGCGAGACGTCCTGACGGTCATGAACCACGTGCTCCTGGGGGAGCGGACACAGAGAGAGGCAGCGGATCTGCTTCACTTGAGCGAGCGGCAAGTGCGTCGCATCCAACGACGCCTGGAGGCCGAGGGCGACGGCGCGGTGGTTCATCGGCTGCGGGGACGGCCGTCGAATCGACAACTCGGCGGGAAGCTCCGCGAGCAGGTCCTGGAGGTCTACGAGAAAGAGCTTTCGGATTTCGGTCCGACCTTGGCCAGTGAGGTCTTGGAAGAGCGCGGTCTGATCGTCTCGCCTGGCACTCTTCGGCGTGGCTGACGGCCTTGGGTCTGTGGAAGCGACATCGGCGACGCGATCAACACCGCAGCCGCCGGCCGCGGCGAGAGTGCTTTGGAGAACTGGTCCAGATGGACGCATCCACTCACGATTGGCTAGAGGGGCGTGGGGAAGAGATGGTCCTCGTCTCGATGATCGACGACGCGACCAACCGCTTGATGGCCCGGTTCTACGATGGCGAGACGGTGGAGGCCTACTTCGACCTCGTGGGCCGATGGTTGGCCAAGTACGGCCGCCCCTTGGCGTTTTACACCGACCACGACAGCATCTTCCAGGCCACGTCCAAAGGCGAGAAGATTCAGGGAACAACCCAATTCGGTCGGGCCGCGGCGGAGTTGGAGATTGAATTGATCCTGGCTGGAAGTCCACAAGCCAAAGGGCGCGTGGAACGAAACCACGGAACCAACCAGGATCGGTGGGTAAAGCTGCTCCGCTTGGCGGGCGTGAAGACGCGAGCCGAAGCGAACGCGGTTGTAGACCGCAAGCTCTTGCCCGATCACAACCGTCGGTTCACGAAGCCGCCCGGCAGCCTCAATGATGCCCATCGCCCATTGGGTCCTCGGCAGAACGTCGCCGCCATCTTGAGTATTCAGGAATCTCGGTTCGTGGGCAACGATTATACAATTCGGTTCCACAATCGGCTCTATCAGGTGCACAAGCCCGCGTTGCCTGGTCTCCGTCAGGGATGGGTGGTCATGGAAGAGCGGTTGGACGGCAGCCTGGCGATCCGGTTCCGTGAGCACTACCTGAAGTATACGGACTTGGGGGTCGTGCCGCCCAAGTCACGGAGTTTATCGCGTGGCTCGCAACTCAATGGCGGCGTGGAAGACCGAGTCTCCGCCGAGCCACGGCCCCCGGACGCGACGCCGACCGGCGACTGCTCGGTAGGCAATTCGGCCGGGTCCGATCCTTCCCAAAGCACAACCGCCGATGGACCGAGGGTTGCCTATCGTCCGCCTGCGACTCACCCGTGGCGGAGGAAACTGCTGGGGCCAACGCCGACATCGTGACGGGGTTGGATGATGAGGGGTGGTCGACTGTCGTCGGCCACCTTGTCATGATCGGGAACGGGCGCTGTGGGATTGCTCGATCATGGAAGCCGCGGCCCCGGATCAAACTGTTCGATGGCAAGGGGTGAGAGCATGGATTCCGCGGAATCGAGCCGGACCTCGGCGCGATCGCCCTCCCCATGAAGGACGAGACACGAATCAGAGCAAGGAGTAAGATCAGACAGACGTCTCGCCCAGTATGAAACATAGGCACATACAGTGATGTGATAGACAGTAAATTCAGGTCAAATGACTTGTACAGAAACAGCGTCACTGTGCGTATTCACAATATATAAATAATATTATATAATACGATGATGTGAGGAAATGCCACGGCTTGGTCGCGGCGTGTCTCGAGACCCGCGGCCAGTGAATTCCCGACTCTCCCATCCGCGGTTCATCCGCGGCTTGAAAACCTTGATCGTCGGCTCCCGCCTTCATCTTCTCGGGAGTGAAGTGGTCCGGGGGGGAAGTCGAGCGGCTTGCCGATCGAACGCTCGTCGAATTCCGCCGAAAGCCTTGGCGCTGGCTCGATCGAGACCTGCTGAACGGGGTGGTCGAATCATGCGAACTCAAGATGGGTAAGGCTTTACTGATGTGAAGTTGACCTTGACGACGGTCCGTGAATCGACGATAGAAGCGGGAGGGCTCACGACGCGGGCGGAATCACGCGAGCCACCCGCCTCCCGCATGGGACCATGCGCGAGTTTCCCGCTTGCCGTTTCTTACCGCGGCCGTGTCTCGAGCGGGCGGCTCCCAGCGGCCTGATGCCGCTGGACATTCTGGCGCACTCCCTGGGCGCCGCTCCATTTCATGGGCCTGCATGGGAGTGGTCGGGCGTTTCACGCCATTGGTCCCCAATCAGTGTTAGCAGCGGTCAAGAAGTGAGCCATTATCGTGGAGCCAGCTGAGCCATTTCGCGATCAGTCGATCGCGGCGTGTGGCTCTCTTTGTGCTCTTTTTTCATCGTATTCTCCGAGCCGCTTGCGATGTCGTTTTTGCCCGGGGCAAGCCCCCCCGGGGGTATCCATGACGATCATGGGGTATCACAAACGTTGTCGTTTTCGCTCACTCGTCTCTCTCGGCGGACCTCTCTCGGCTGATCTGCTCGTCGAGTGCCTTGGCGATCGGACTCAGCCGGGTTCCGCCCAGAGTTTTCATCTCGCTTCGTCCGGTCCGTGCCAACGTCGTCGCCAGCGCCAGGTGGACCAACAGCATCATACCTGCCATCGCGTGAAACCGTCGCGCGCCGATCACGTTGCCGTCGTCGGCCCCCCAGTACAGCTTCAAGCGGGCGTTGACCCGTTCCACTGCGGTACGGCCGTTGTACAGCCGCTCGAACTGCTTGGTCGCGCGCGGAATCGGCGGGAACCGACGCAGGTCCAGTTCGCTCTTGATCCGCGCTACCACGCCGTAGCGGAGCCCGGCATTGCACCGTGCGTCGCTTGGGCACGTCCACCCCTCGTGACGCGCCGGGCAGCGGTATTTTAGCGTCCCGCGCTTTGCTTCATGGCCGATGTAGGCCATCCGATATCGCACGGGAGGTTCACTCACTTTATCATAACAGTGAATCGTTCCGGATTCGTCGTACACCAGGTTCGACCGCCCCGTGTGCCCCGGCAAGATCCGGTCCAGCTCGCTTTTCCACAGCGCGGTTCTCGATCAGCGGCTTGATCCCGGCGGCGTGTAGCAGCCGATGCACGGCCTCGTCATCGGCCGCCTTGTCGTAGGCGAGCGATTCAATCCGCCCCGTTGGCAAGTTGCCGCGGGCTTGCTCCAGGAGCGCCGCGATCATCTGGTTGTCGCCGACCGCCGGTTCGGTGATGCAATAAGCCAGGACCAGTTCGTGCCGGACGTCGACCAAAAGATGGAGCTTGTAACCGAACCACGACACGACCTTGACCACCACGCCGTCGTCATTCTTGTATTCCTTGCGGCCGCCGGCCGGCTGAGGCAACCCCAGCCGAGTCTCGGCCTCCTGACGCTTCGCGTCGCCGCGCCGCGCCGACAGCGCCGTGGCGTCGCCGGCGGTGCGCCGCCCCAGGTCAGGCACGACCTCTCCCAGACGCCGAACCATCGCGTCGAAACACGCCCGGATCGCGGCCAGATGCGCGGGATGCCCGAGGACATCGAGGAACCGCGAGAGATTCCAATGCTTGGGGATCTGATCGTCGGTCTCAACCCCCAAGAGACGTTTCAGCGCCGGGTTGCGGCGCACCTCGCCGAGGCAAGCGTCATAGGAGGCGTGGCGCAACAGGGGGGTGAGCAGTGCGACGCCCCAGAGCAGTGCGACCGGAAAGTCGTCGCGGCCGCGGCCCCGCGCTCTTCGGAGCCCCTCCAAGAGCGCGGCGTCGGGGACGGCCTCAATGCATCGGCGCACGACGCTCAAAGTGGGCGAGTCTTCGAGTGCCGCCCAGGCAAACAGAGGCTGAGTGACGTTGATCCGCATCGCAGCGAGAGCCCCCTGTTACGAGCTCTCATCATACATCGCGACAAATCCCCCACGCAAGGGGGTCGTGGGGTAAAATTCGTGGTTCCGCGGGCTTTGCCCTACAAAGTAGCGGAAAAACCGGGGTTGAAATCCAGATTTTGGGGTAAGAGGCTTTTCGGCTTGTCGGGCGGCCTAGGACAATTAAGGACTTACGACATCGCACACGGCTCGTATTCTCCAAGAAGTCCTTGACGCGACCCGTCGAGCCTCGCACAATGATCGCGCCTGATCGGCACCAAGCCGGCACCGTCCGATTGTCATCTGGATCAGAGGCCACAGCCGAGTTGCCCGCGGGCAACCGTTCTGCAGATCAGGGTCTGCCGCTTGAAACTCGGCGGTCCAGATCGAGGGATGCGGCCTTTCGTATCTCGCAACCCAACATGTCATATGTGAATTGATTTGCATGCCGCAATACTAATACACATTTGTAGGATTATATCAACATATTACGGGTTCCTCTTCTCTGTTCCCGTGGGTGTCTCACCCAATGTGATCGGGCCTGACACACCCCACCTACATCGTCCCAGCTTTCACCATGCCGAGCATCTCGTTCGCCGAAGTTCGGGTCAGGATCCCCTTGGCCGAGGTTCTGAACCTGATCGGCTTCGTGCCCTGCGAACGATCCGGCGACCAGCTCCGCGGACCGTGCCCGATCCACGTTTCCTCCAATCCATTCAGCCGTAGCTTCTCCGCGAACTTGAATCTTCATGTCTACAAATGCTTCACATGCAGATCTCAAGGAAATCAATTGGATCTTTACGCCCGGGTGACGAAACAGGGAGTGTTCCAGGCCGCCATCGCTCTCTGCGAACAGCTCCATCTGGATATCCCTTGGAAGCGACATGGCGAATCGAGCCCAGTTCGGCGCGGCCAGATAAGTCGCTGAGGACGCGAAGAGATCCGCGGGAGTTGCACGATCATCTCACGCTGCAATCACCGCGGTGGCTCAATTCTGGCCGCGAAAATGGCTCAACTTCTGGCCGCGATCAACACGGAGAGAGCAAGGGGGGAGAAAACGGGTATAGGGGCTCACGGCCAGCGCCCCCGCGCCGCCAGCCAGCTAGATGATCGAAGACAAGACCAACCAAATGATCATCATGTTCCCCATCGACAAGGGAGAGTCCGCTTGCGGCAAGACTGCCTGGTCCTCTGGCCGGTACTTCGCTCGGCCTCCAACGGCCTCCCGCCCTGCCCGGCTGCTCGGACTGGGCAAGGAAGGCCCTTGGAACCGTCTTCCTGGCCCTTCTGGCCTGCTGCCCGGCCGGGAAGCCGTTCCGAGGCCAAGACCCACGCGGGAAGGCTTTCGGCCACGAGAGACCGCTAGCCAGTGATCCCTCGACCCCGCCCCGACGGAGGCCCGCGATCTCCGAAGTCGCAGGACTGATTGGCTAGCACGACCGGCGACGCACGCCGTGCCAAATCCGGCTGATTGTGGACCGGTGCACGCCGTGAACACGGGCGAGATCCACTCCCCGCTCGCCGCGAGACAATGCCAAACGGATCTCACGGACCTGAGCGTCCCTGATCTTCGTACACGGATGGCGATCCCCCCGCGCAACCGCCACCGTTCCGCACGCTATCGGCCGCGTTGCTGGCGTGATCGCCCAGGTACAGGTTCTCCGGCCAGTTGTTGTCTTGTCGTCGTTCCGATGGCAGACGAACTCATCGCTACCGAGCTGCCGGCCCAGGATCACGCTCATCACCGCGCGATGCAGCATCACCCTGGCCTTCCGTGCCTCTCCATCTGACTCGTGCGACAACCTTCCTGGCCATGGACATAAGGCCGCCCGTTGCGGTCGTGGCGAGCTTGCGAAGCCCCCGAGGACCGCGAAACCTGAGATCACCGGACAGCTCCAGGCTGAGCACTCCTGGGATCTTATACCAGCAATTCTCGAATCCTGCCCGAACATGATAGCTCTCCACTGGACACGGTGTTTCCAGTGATATTTGCCTGACCGAGCGCGACTTTCACTGTCTCGCCACATCAGCTGTTTCTCCAGCAACAACTTCCGAGTCATCAATGACTTGACATAAATGTTCACATGATGTATAATTGAGTAGAGGAATGATGAGGACACCGACGCAGGACCAGAGCGATGGCAAGCATCAAGATCAGCCGAGAGTTCTTCGCAAAAGCCAAGGCCGACTACGCCGATTGGCGGTGGGCCTGGGTCCGCGAAATCTGCCAGAACTCCATGGACTGCGGCTCCAGCCGGATCGACGTCACCATCCAGCGGCAGGGCGCGAACACCCAGATAACAGTCAGCAACGACGGCCAGCCCATGACCGAGGACATTCTCGTCAACAAGTTCCTGACCCTCGGCGGATCGGCCAAGGATGGAGGAGTCGGAGGTTTCGGCAAGGCCAAGGAAGTCTTGATTTGCTGCCATCTTCGCTGGTCCATCCGCACCGGCACCCTGCTCGCTGAAGGAGAAGGCGGCGACTACCAGTTGACCTCTGGGCCTCGACCCGCTGCACGGCACGACCACCACCGTTCTGATGGAGGGCGACGAGGTGGGCCGACTGGTCGCGCATGTTCGAGCGGTTCGCCGCACTCGCTCAGTGGAAGGGACTATTAACTGTTAATGGTCAGATGCTCGCCACCGACCTTCGCAAGGGCAGTCCTCGCCGCGAGTATGAATGGGGCAAGGTTTACACCAATCAGCAACACAGCAACCTGCTGGTGGTTCGCATCGGCGGACAGCCGATGTTCACCCGGAACATCAGATTCAAGGGCTGCGTGCTGGTCGAGCTGACCGGCACCTCGGCACAGCGGCTGGTGGCGTCCCGCGACCGCCTGCAATACCGGTATGACGACGAGTTGGACGACCTCCTGAACGAGCTGGCCGTGGACACGAGGTCGGCTCTGAAGCAGCAGCGGGCCGAGTACAAGCGATACCAGGGCGAGAAGATCAAGGCCGAGGGCAAGCGGCCCCAGGCGCAGCCGGGTCTGGACGTTGCCGCTCTGGTGCAGACCATCAGCCAGCCCGAGGAGAGCAGCCAGCCACAGGGGGGCATCCGGTCGGTCGCCGTCTCCCGTGAGAACCGCCAGGTGAGCATCGGACCGGAGTTCATCTGCAAGCAGTGTGCGGGGATGGAGACGCCGGCGTACTACCTGCCCGGCGACCAGTTCTCGTCGTACGCGAAGGGGCTGGTCAAGGCGTGGGTGATGACCCTGAAGCGGCTCTACGAGCTGCACGACCTGGAGGGCTCGTTCTCGGTCGGATTCATCTTCGACGAGGACTGCCGAGCGGAGTGCGAGCAGTCCAGCGAGTACGGGCTCGTCTACTACCTGTCGCCAGCCGAGATCGTCAAGAACCAGAATTCAGCTCGCGGTCCTTCAAGGCCCGGTTCTCGTCGGCCTGGACCAGTCGGTTTGAGATCATGAGCCTGGCGGCGCACGAATTCGTGCACGGGGCGTTGGGGATTGGACCGCACGACGAGGATTTTGCAGCGAAGTTGACCGAGGTGATGGCCGTGATGATGGCCAACGTCAAAGATTTCTCGCCGTTCTACCGGTGAGTCATGCAGGACGAGGACCAAGAGAAGCTCTGTGATTACTGGAACGAGGACACCAAGAAGAGGAGACGTGAACCGTGAATACGCTCAACGCAGAGGCGATCGCCAATTTCCTGATCGATCTCATCGAGCTGGACGACCAGCCCTGGTCCGACGATGGGGACAAGCCGACCGTTCGCAGCTTCGAGGACCTTGGGGTCCTGACCAGCAATGCCGGTCTGGTCCTCCGCGCTCCCGACGGGCAGGAGTTTCAGATCACCGTGGTTCGGTCCCGCTGAGTCCTGAGAGCCAAGGATGGCCCTCTGCTCATGGGATTACTGCCCCACACTCTCCTGGTCGTCAACCAGGATCAGGTCGAGCAACGCAACCGAGCACTTATCACTGAGACTGCCGAAGAAGCCCTTCTTTCGCCTTCCCTTGCACTCTTTGCTGGAGGAGTCCAGTTATGCGGATCGATCTTGAGAAGCTCGTCCGTGAGTCAGGGAAGCCGCACCGAGTCATCGCGGCAGCAGCCGACTGCACCGAGGCCACTCTGAACCGCATCCTGAAGGGTCGGGTCCAGACCTGCAAGCTGGACACTCTCGAAGCGATCGCAGGAGCGCTGGGATACGAGGTCAAGCTGGTCAAAAAGCGAGATTAGCCGAGGAGAACAAGTGGTTGATCTCGTCCTGAAGCGTTCAAGGTTGGATTCCAGTCGACCGTGCTAGAGTGTCCCAATAGAGAGGGAAGGGACAGTGCCAAAGGTCGAAGGGAAATGTTCCGTGTGCGGGGCACCGCTCGAACTAACCGTCACTGAGCCTTTCGCCGGGACAGAGGTGGCGGCGTCGCTGTGTGCCACCTGTACTGACTTGCAGTTCCTTGCCGGCGGCGGGGCAATCCTTGAACTGCGGCATGAGCTGGAGAAGGCCAGATTCCCACTGGGGAAAGTGACGATTACCGGCGGGGCAGTTGACGCATTGGCCGAGGACGGCGAGCACGCTGGTACTTTCTTGGTTCGCCATGTTCGCGGGGACTGGGGCGAATTCGGTCATTGTGACGATATCCAACTGAGCGCAGATGAACGGCGGCGAGGATGGGAGGCGACCGACGATTCGGGCAAGATCAATAAGAGCAACCTCATCAGCCGCCGGGATCGGGTCATGAGCGAGTACACGACTCCAGGGGCGGATCCGGCTTTGGGTCATCACCCGTCTGGATGCGAGAGGCGGGACCATCGTGTTGTTGCCTGAAGAATACTGATACCCCCAATGCGAGCCGACCTGGCAATTAATGACATCGGCGGCGAGTTTACGGAACGGCATGAATCTTCGAAGCAGAAGGTGTGCGATCGGCAGACCAGCGGCAAACACGGCCTGCAAGGCGAAGCACACGGTAGGATGTAACTCATGGTCAGGAAAGGCAAAATTCTGGAGACGTTTTCTCGGCAGTCCTTGTTGAACATTGCGAAGAACTTCGAAATCACCGGCCTGACGGGAAAGAGCAAGGCGGAAATCATCGGTGCCTTGCTGGGAGTGCGCAGGGTGTCAGCCGAGGCAGTTCTTGCACTGTTTTCCAGAGAAGACCTGAAAAAGATCTGCCGTGACCTAAGCTTGGACGATAAGGGACGAGACAAGCGGGGGTTAATTGGCCGTCTACTGGGATGTTCCGCCCCAACCCCCGAACGGACCATGACAGCCCTGATGAAAAAACCGACTCTCGAGTGTGAAGCCCTCATAAAGGTCGAGGGGCAGCGGCACAAGGGGGCCGAGGGGGAGAATAATCCTCCGGCCACAATCGCCTCCGGGGATATGACGGGCAGTCATCGACTCTGTAACATCCGTACCGCGTTTCCGCTCATCCCCGAGGATAGCCTCGTCGGGCTACTTCCCGGACTGTCCCCCCACGAATCGATCGACTCCCTGATGAGATCCGCTGCGCGGATACAGCGTTCGAGTCTCTCGCGGACTGGATGCTCCGTAACCCTTCAACTTGTGTTGGGACAACTCTGCCAGGGTTATTGCTGGCTCGAGATGAAGCGATTAAGACCGCCCCTCTGCCGGTCAGAATTGGCACCTCTCTCGCACGGCTAAGCATCACGATATGGGGCGAGGTACTCGAGTTGACGCCGTCGCTATTGCTCGACATCAGGGGTTTCGGGGAGGGAACTCTCCGGCACTTTCTGGCTGCAGCAGCGCGGGTTTCTGCAGAGGCGTGTTCTCGCCAGACACCACCGGCGAGACCGACGACGATCGATGTTTTTGAATCGCGTTGTTTTCCGCCGCGTTTGAGCTTCAAGTCCAGCCAATTCCGGCGGCTGGTGGATTGGGCAGTACACGAAGCACAAGCGATAACCGTCAACGATTTTCTCACCGCATGTTCCAAACGCTGCCTGCCTGAAGATATCGCTCTCTTGGACGACGCAGTTCGCTCGACGCTATTATCCGACGTGTTTCCGGGAATCACCCGCGAAGAGACGCTGGAAACGCTGGTGGACGATTTATGCGGAGTATTGGACGAGCGAAGCCAGGCAATCTTCCTGGGCGCATTTCGCTCAACCACCTTCGCACGTTGGATGACTTGGCGACCGATTTCGGGGTGACAAGAAGAGCGCGTGCGGCAATTGTCTGTGCAGGCCGAGGAGTGGATACGTTATGCGCGAACGACGCCCCGCTTCGCGCCGATCGGCTGGCGTGCTCACACCCTGCGGACCATGCTCGGAACTGCCATCCCAAACGACACCCCCCACCTCAGCGAAGCGAGACAGCATGTTACAATCGGCGCGTCCGAGGCGGGCCGGGATCGCGTCTTCGACCTTCTGTTGTGGCTGGCTGGGCCGTACGCGTGGGATTCTGCCACTGGTTGGCTTCGGGCTGGGGAGGTGCCTGGCCCCGAGATCATAGACGCTTTCACCGACGGACGCGGCCGGGTGGACATGGAACGCCTCCAGCAGCATCTTGCAGGCTGCGGGCTTTTGCCGGGCTGCGCAGACGTTCTGGCCGGACAAGATCGGCAAGCTTAGGAACGTCGAGGGCACCTGGCGGCTCTGGACGGGTACAGTGCTTGACAAAGCCGCGCGTCTACTTGAGGTATGGGGCGAGCCAGCGACCCCAGAGGAGATTGTCAACGCCATCGGCGAAGGGCATGACGTTAGGGCCACCCGTTCGCGACTCTTTGAGGACGAGCGATTCATGCGTGTGGGCATGACACGGGTCGGCCTTCGGTCGTGGGGGCTGGAGGAATACTCGTCGATTGCCGAGGAAATCGACCGAGAGCTTGAGCGCCGAGGAGGAACCGCGGACCTCGGCGACTTGATCGTTACCCTCGTCACCAGGTTCAACCTGCGTGAGGCGTCGATCAAGGTCTACCTCAACGCGCCAATGTTCGTCTTGGAAGGCGACACGATTCGCCGCCGGACAAGCGCCGATGGCCAGGACCCTGTCCCCCCGGTCACTGAGACCGCTAGCTGTTACCTCCTCGGTGTTGATGCCCTTTCGTGGCGGATCGAGGTCACCACCGACACGATACGGGGCAGCGGGCGGCAGATGCCGGCTGCGATCGCAGCCTGGCTCGGGGTTATGCCAGGCGGTCGGCGATCGCTGACCGCTGACGACGCGGTGGTGAGCATCACTTGGCCGGAAACGTCGGCGACCGGACCGGCGCTCGGTTCGATCCGGTTTCTCGTCGAGAGGGTCGAAGCACGGGAGGGCGATCTGGTTCTCCTCCTCTTCAAACGCGACGAGGGCACGGTGGGCTTGACGCGAATCGACGCGCCGGCGGTGAATTTGCGCAGGGGTTACAGCGGTTGTCCCTACTCACCGGGATACCGCAAGGCGACGGAGAGGGAGCATTCCTCCACGATCTCGGTCTGTGCTCGGCACTCCCGGGACGCTGGCCACTGTCAGCGCGGCACTGCGGGGGCGTGGAGAGTCGGCGCTCGCCGCACTAGCCCTGTCCAGGCAGCCGACCTGGGCGGGGCGGGGGAGCACGGCCAGAGGCCCAGGCTGTCTTGTCGCAAGCGGATTCCCCCTTGAGCCATCGGTTATATAGTGATCATATGCTTCATATGAGGCAAAGTACCAGGCGGCGGGGATTGCGAAGTGGTCCCCGCTCTCATGCTGAGCGACTAAATCGACCTGGCCGAACCGGATGAATCATTCTGGATACTCCTCCGGGAAGGCCAAACGCGGGAAGTCATCGCCGATTAGGAACTTGCCGGGGACTGCCCGGCCCGACTGGTCGTGATGCCCCTGCTCAACCTCGACCAGTATCTCCAGCACAGTGGCCCGTCGGTCTGTTCTGGAGATGTATGAGGATTTGAGCCGCTTCAGTTGAGCCTTGCTAATCCCGGTCATTGCGATCAGTTGTCCGTTGGTGGCGTAGATGTATTGCTCGTCGGTTTCGAGCAGTTTCCAGAACACTAGCCGGATCAGTGCGGCGAGCAGGCTGGCGGCAGCGCCGCGAGCCCCTATACCCGTTTTCTGCCTCTCGGCCTCTCTCAGAAGGGGGGAGGGAGGAATCCACTGTTGTGTCATCCACTGCACATAATCCTGTTCATCCGGACCGGCCAGCCGCAGGCTCTTGTCTGGGTTGGTGGCGGTCCAGGCGCTGTCGATGTTCTGGTCGAGGTGCCTATATGCCTGGTCCGGCTGAGCATCAAAGTGGTCCTTCTGGGCAGCCAGCCAGCGGTATCCAATCTGTCGGATGAAGTCCTTGCCCTGTCGGCGCTGGGTTCGGATCAGGTGGGCTAGCATCCGACCTTGTTGCTTGTCGCGATTGAGTCCCCTGGTTTTGTCGATGGGGAACATGATCAGCATCTGGTTGGTCTTGTCGTCGATCATCGCGCCGGCCGGCGGCGCGGGGAGGTGCGCCGTGAGCCCCTATACCCGTTTTCTGCCTCTTCGCTCTCTCCGGTGGCCGAGGGAGGGTCTTCGCAGCCCGCGTACTCATCCTTGTCCCAGCCGGCGACCGAGGTTGGCGGCGGCGGGGGCGATGGGATGACCATCCCCGGTCCTAGTCTGACCAATCCGATGTCGGCTAGCAGCTCGTGTAGGGCTGCCGGTATTGGGGCCGGGTCTACTTCATGTATGAAGGTGTAGACTCCCTTGGAGGACACTGACGGCGGGGCCATCACGAAGCCCCTCCAGGCTTTGATGTCTATGGGTAGTGGGCTACCCTCTTCGTCCCGTAGGTGGCGGGCGGTGTGGTTCTTGTAGAGCACTTCCCCGCTGTCATAGTAGAGGTGATATCCACCGCCGCCGGTGCGGACGGATCTGGTTGACGCGAGTAGCGCTGCTGGGCTGCATTCGAGTATCCGGGCTATGAATTGTAGCGCTGGGTCGGTTTCGATGTCGATGACTACGAGGCGGGGGCCGGGGACGAGGCCGATGTTGTGGTCGGCGAACTTGGTGATCCAGCGTTTGATTTGGCTGGGGGCGTTGGTGGCTAGTTCCACAACGCGGAAAGAAAGTTTCATGAGAGTACAAGGCTTGGTGGTTTGTGTGGGCCTTGCAGCTTAACGCGGTGGTGGGGCGGAACGAAATGGGGGCGGCGTTTCTTCTGGAGGGGTTTGCCGGTGTAGGTCCAGTTGAAGGGATGGGCCATGGTCGTGTTGTAGTAGGTGATGAACTCTCGGATTTGGGATTCGAGTTCGGGCACCGAGGTGAAGTTCCCGCCGCGCAGGCATTTTCGTTGGAGGATGCCGAAGAAGATCTCGATCTGGTTGAGCCACGAGCTGTGTTTGGGCAGGTAGACGAAGCGGATCCGGTGGCTGATGTCCGAGAGAAACTCGCGCCGCGTCGTCATGGATTCGAGAATGCCGCGAACGTTTTTTTTCCCAGAGGATCGTGTATGCCGCACTGTTCGGCGACCCAATTGACCAGGCTTTCCGAGGCATGTGTGTTCAGGTTGTCAACAACGAAAATCCATTCACCCGTGGGGTCGAGGTTCACGGTTCGAGCGATGTGGTCGACGAACTCCGGTTCGGTGCGGGTCGCCTCCAGCGTGGGGGAGACGATCTGGCCGGTCACGACGTCGAGGCCGGCGGTCAGCGTGGTGGTGCCATGACGCGTGTACTCGAACTCTTGCTTGGTTACACTGCCGGGTTGAACGGGCTTGTCGGGGGCATTGCGTTCGATGGCTTGGAGCGACGTCGCCTCATCCACGCTCACCGTGTGAGTGCCGTCGAGAGCGGCCTTGCCTGGGGCGTCGAGATACGTCTGGCAGACTGCGGCGGCCTCGCGCTCGAAGGTGTCCGGATTCTTCTCCGTCGTGTTGAGCCACATCTTCGAGCGATGCGGCTGAAGCGCCGACTGCTTCAAGTAGCGGCCCACCTGCGCGACCGAGATGCTCTCCACGATCTTGCGTTTGACCACCTCGTCCCGCAGTTCTCTGTGCGTCCAACGGGTGATCGGACGACCCGACAACTTCGGCGACTCGCACGCCACGGCCAAGATCTGCGCGACCTGCTCGGCGGTGATTTTCCCCGGACACCCCGGACGCGGCGCGTCGGACAAGACTTCGAGGATCGCTTCACGGAGCCGGTGCGGCTCGGTGCATTCCCAGACGCACAGCGACTCCCAAGCATCTCGCCACCGTTGCCGCCACACGCCGACCTGCTGCCGGTTCAGCCCGACTTCCTCCGCAATCTGCTCGTTCAAGAGCCCCTGAAACCCCAGCACCAAAATCAACGCACGCTGCACAATCCCCTTCGCCGCCGTGCGCGACCGACTGAGTTCCTGCAAAACCGCCAACTGCTTCTCGCTCACCCTGACCTTTGCCGCCGTCCCTGGCATTCGTCACCTCCTTGGCCTCACAATCGAGGGCCTGGGAGGTATACGCAAATTCCCGATTTCTTGAAACCCCGTTTCCGTGTTGTGGAACTAGCTCGTAGTAGTTCCGGGTTCGGGTGAAGTCTTTGATGCTGGGTTGTTTGGTGCCTCGGACGGGGAGCACGAGGTAGCCTTGGCGGGCGTAGGCGAGCGCGTGGTCGGCAAATATATGGCGGGACTGCGCTGTGCGTATTTCCAGACATGGGGCTTACCTCGCTGGCTGGTGGGTATTGCTCTTGGTCGCGTTGCTTTGGCGGGCCACGCGATCTTCATTTCGGTAGGATTTGCGGGCACCCTGGTCCTGCCGGGCCAGGGTGTTTGCTTTCTCCGTTCAGGTCGGATAGCGAAACAGGTACCTCGTGTTTTGTCATCTCCTGGGCTGCTTGGGGGGATTGTTGATCAGATTGGCGACGTGGACCTCTATTTGTTCAATAGCGTCCGGGTCAGCTAGGTTGATTGGTATCTCATTGGGGAACCAGTATCTGCCGCGCTGGTAAGTGATGACTCCTTTGGGGCCGTTGAGGAAGTTCACGGTGATGTAGAGCTTAGGCATCACGTCCACCCGGATGTTGATTACCCACTGGTCGAGTTTGAGGTGGGTGCCTGGGAGGACCGTAATCCAGGGATGGCCTAGGCCCCGGTATTGGCCGAAGAGTTCGTCTAGATGTTCACTGAGGGTCTCGGTAAGAGCACCTGGTTTGGGTATCACTTTTATCTCCAGATATGGACTATGTGGGCGGCGGTCTCCGATTCACCCACCTCTGGGTGGAGGGAGCGGTTTCCCACTCTGGCCCGTAGTTTATCGATGAGACGATTCCGGTTGGTTTGTCGCTCGGTTTGATCACAGGTACCCGCGCTCAAGTCGCGGGGGTTGTTGATTGAATGCGTCTAGCCTTGCCCCGCCCGGCCGACGCCTCGCTCTCCAGAGGATGGGGGACTCTCCTCTCCCGTGAGCCGGGCGATCAATTGTTCCACCTCGTCCCAGTCATCCGGCTCGACCTTGGGCTTGGGTTTCGGGTTCGGGTCGTCCCAGGCTTCCACGTAGACTGGTTCCCATGGTTCCTCTGGCCGAGGGAGGTCCAACCCCTGGCGGGCTTCTCTTTCTGGAGCGGGGCCGGGCGTCCCCGCTGTACTCAGCGGGACGGACGGCCCGGCGGCTGCGCCAGCAGCCGCCCAATCACTGCCCGTGGCCGGCGGTTGCTCCGCTCTCCCTTTTTGGTTCCCCCCAGACGGGCTACTACCCCTCCGGCGTAGCCCGTCTTCTTTCGTAGGAAGAAGAGGTTCTCTGCGGTCCGCCGCACAGCCTGTGTTGCCCGGCCTAGGTGGCTCAGCGGGAGGCGACGGTGCGGTGTACCGCACCGTTTCGGTCGGCTCCGGGACGCGCGGCCTCTCTTCGATCTCCTCGATGGTGATTATTGGCTGCCCCGACTGCTCCGCTTGCCGCTGCGTCTGCAATTTCTGCCGAATACTCACCCAGGACGGTTTGGGCGGTGATGCCACCCCACGCTCCAAGTCGGCCTGGTGTTGTCGGGCAATCTCCTTCGCTTGCCGGACCTTCCCGGCCTTCTGTGTGGCGCACAACTTGATGATTTCAATTGGGTGCAATCGGCCTCGCTACAGACGGGCGATTTCCCTAACTCCTGGCCGCTGAACGCGATTCGAACGGTTCTTTCAAGAGCATGCTCGATGTAAAGATCCATTGACGGCCAATATTGGCCAGCTCTTGGCAGAAAGAGAACCGGAGCATATCCTCACCGCACCGCTGTGCGCCACACAGACGCGGCTTGGAGTATGCTCCATGGATGGTCAACTTAACATTGGGACGGAACCCTGTCTACCCACCGAGGATTCGGTGCTCGCGGAAGCGCGACAGGCGTTCGAGGAACTGGTCTGCTTCTGCCAGAGCGAGGAACGGACGTTCTGGGAATTCGAGAAACGTTTATTGGTACTCTTGTTCGGCTTGGGCCGAGTGCTGACGCGACTGATGTTGGTGCACCGTCACTTGCGGTTGAATCTGGAGCCATACCTTGGCATGAAGGGGTATCGATTGGGCGATGGCGATGCCAAGCGGAAGTTGAAGACGGCATTCGGGGAAATCACCTACAGTCGGGCGCATCTGATCCGGGAGGGAGGAGGCACCGGTTTTCATCCCTTGGACGTGGTGTTGGGTCTGACACGGGACGGGTTCTCGCCGTGGGTGGTGCAGTTCGTGACTCGGTTGGCCACGCGGATGAGTTTTGCGGCCAGTCGCACGATCTGTAAGGCGGCGCTAGGGTGGTCCCCCTCCACCGAGGGGATCGAGCACTTGGTGTTGGGTCTGGGGCGGCAAGCAGCACCGTTCATGCAACAGATGGGAGCGCCGCCGGACGACGGCGAGGTGTTGGTGATCGAGGTGGACGGTAAGTGCCCTCCCACGGCGACCGAACAGGAACTGAGCAAGCGGCGAGGAAAACGTCGCCATGCGAAGGGCTGTTCCTGCGGTTGCCAACGGCATCGAGGCAAGGCGAAGCGGAAGGCGCGGGGGAGCAAGAAACGCCGGAAAAAGGGGACAAAAGCAAGAACGGCAAGGAAGTGATGGTAGTTGTGATGTACACGTTACGGCGTGGTCCTGACGGCAAGCTGCACGGGCCGATCAACAAGAAGACGTGGGCAACTTTTGGGGGGCGAAAGGCGGCGGCTCTGTGGGGGCGGGAGGAGGCAACTAGCCGTGGCTTTGGCCCGGAGACGACCAAGACGGTACAGATTGTGGTGGATGGTGCCAACGGGTTGAAGGATAACCTGGAGCCGCTCTTTCCTAACGCGATCATCACGCTGGATGTGTGCCACGTGGTGGAGAAGTTGTGGGAAGTGGGCCATCGCTTCTACAAGGAAGGGAGCGAGGAGTTGAAGGCTTGGGTGGAGGAATTGAAAGGGCTGGTGTACGAGGGACTGCGCCGCGACGTTGGTGCGACGGTTACAGAAGCTTCTCAAGCAAGTACCAATGCGTGGCCCGGGAACCAAGGGACGGCGGCAGGCGCTGAAAAAACTGATCGGCTACTTGGAGCCGCGGTTGAAGATGATGCGTTATCGCGAATGGAGGGAGCAGGACCTGGTTATTGCTAGCGGCCAAGTGGAAGGAGCTGTGCGACACGTGGTCGGCGAACGAATGGATTACGCCGGCATGCGTTGGATTCCCCAACGTGCGGAAGCGTTGCTGCACCTGCGCTGCATCGAACTGAACGGCGACTGGGATGAGTTCATCGTCTGGGTCTATCAGCGATATCAGGACCAACTCCGTGACCGCCAAGTAGTTCAGATCCGCACAGACGAGCCGATGGAATTACCTCGAGCAGCATGAAAATGCCTGTAGCAAAGCGAACTGCACCCATTTCAATTTGCCAGTCGGGCAGGGCTTGGCCGTGATAACTAGGGCAGCCCATACACTTGTGGATGGTGTAGTAGTTGAGTCGCTTGGGCTTGCCCGGTTGCTCTCCCAGCATCTCAGTGAAGGTCTGCCCGCCTGTGTACTCGGTGTAGTGGGGGTAGCGTTGACTAATTTGCAGGTGGGCGGCGGTGGCGGTGTGGTATCGAACCCGTAGCTCGCCTATCAGGGTGGCGGCTAGCAGGTGGTAGTGTATTGCTTCGCGTCTGATCCCCACGTCTTTGGCGATCGTGGCGTGGCTGACCCAGGAGAGGTTGCCGACCCTTGGGTCCATGTATCTGATGACCCTGCTCACGATCCGGGCGTGGATGATGTCCACCTTGCCCTGCGTTGGTCGGTTGTTGTTCTGGTTGAGGGCGCGGCCGCGTTGTTTGCGGCACTTACGAATAGCGGCGGACGCTGGCAAAGGTATTGAGGACACTGCTTGCTTCTCCTGCTTGCCGGTGGGTGGGGCAATCCATCGCGCCAGCTTGCCGGCCCGTGCGACACAGTTCAGAGTTGTAGGCGGGCACTCCGGCACTAGTTCTCGCTAGGCCGGGGTGCTTGCTTATTCGGGCATGGAGCCAAAGCCAGCCACCCTTCTTGGCGGTGGCCGGAAGCCCTCTTTCTGGGCCAGTTCCCGGAGCCCCAAGTCAATGAGGCCGGCATTGGTCCGCCCCGTCTTGTAGGCGAATTCCGCCATCCAGTTCCGGTACGATTCGTCGGCCCGGACCCGTAGGAATCCTACCGGGGACCGTACAGCTTGTTCGTCATCAGACATAATCGCCTCCGCAAATATCTACACTTGGTATACGGTTGTACCAACATGTAAATACTGACGGAGGCGTTGAAGGTGTATTACTGCCTGGCTCACTCGCCGGCACCAATCTGGACCAGCACCCCGAACAACCAGGTACTGAACTCCGGTTCCTCCAGTTCGGGATAACAATATTGGCCCACCTGCCCATGGCGGCCAGCCTGTTGAATCACCTGGACACATTGCCGGCCCGCCTCATCATAGTAGATGAAGAACCGCGCCTTAGGGGTGCGGATCACCACCATACGGCGAGGGCCGGACAGTTCGGGCATATTACACACGTCCACCTGGCATTCCAGGTCGGGGAATTGCTGCTGGGTGGCCGCGCCGATCTCATCAAACAGGTCTACAGGGTCATCATGGTCTGCGACGAGCACCTCACCTTTGATGCAGTCGCAATCATAGCGGCACCCAACGAGCAAGCCGCCAGAGAGTACGCCGAGGCGTACATTTTGGAACACGCCAACTGGCAAGAGAGCGACTCAACCGGCTACACCGATCAGCAGGTGGATGCGGTTGTACTGGCTGATGCTGATGACGAGGCCGACTACGACACCGACACCCCGCCCCCAGCCGCTAGGTCAGTCGCGCCCAGGCTTCTTCGATGATCCCCTCGCGCGAGCGATGCGCGAGGGGAAGTTCGGGTTTGTCCTCGCTCAAGATTCCTCCCCATCGCGTTGGGAATGAGGCTCGCTCTCGGCCGGAACCGGGTCGGGCTGGTCGTCGAGCCGGAAGATCTGGGTTACCTGGCTGGCGATCATCGGGAAGCCAATCTCCTTCTCAAGCCACCGGTTGATCAGCACCTCCAACTCGTCCGGATCGGGCACGCGATAGACACGCTTGTGAGTCTTGCCGTTGAACGGAAGCCCGAGCCGCGCCGTGAACATGCTGATGTGCGGGGACGTGCTGCAAGGCCACTTCTTTTGGCAGGCCGTGGAGAAAATTGCCCCAGGCTCGGACATATTTTATACCACGCTTGCTCGCATGCCGGAGAATTGCGATCAGGTACAGCCACTCCAGAGCGATCGCCTGCTGGAAGCAGTTGAGCGCGTCCAGAGCCTCATCCAGTTCCTCTTGGCTGATCTCGATTGCCGTGGCGTAGTCACCGATTGGCATGGGCTCTCCTTTCTGAATCAATCGCGTTAGTGAAACCTCGGAAGAGGACGATGATGCCCGGTCTGTTCGTAGAGATGGGGTCGTCGGAATTGCGATCCGCCGACCCCCTTACTACGGTCCTGAGCAATTACGGGTATTGTGCTCGAACTTAAGCCGGTGTTTACTCCCCGGCCTGCCTAGCGATATGTCTCGCTCGCATGCGGTCGATCAGGGTCAAGGCACCCGGCAGAGTCCGTACGAACTTCGGCCAAATGGCCATCGCCCGCACGAATTCCCGCTCGCGGAAGCTGTCGTAAACGAGCCAGCCCTTCGCGCACGGGGCTACGCCGTACTCGGCCCGGTTCGGGCCGAGAATCACAGAGTTGCCACATTTCCCCTCGACCGATGGCCATGGATGGAACTGGATTTGAAGCCCCCGCGAGACCTCCATAATTTGGACCTCCAAGCCCTGTTCATGGAAGTGCCGCTGGATCTGATGGAGGAGCCGGTTATTGATCATCGGGGAGCACCTCCTCCTCAATGATGGCGTTCTCGTCGTCGGCTTTGGCAGACCTGGTCTCGTCCATCTCGTCGGCGTGGCTGGAAAGGGCCTCGGGAGCTTCGTCCTGCGGCTTGGGGGCCAGGGGCCGGGCCTCCGGGGCGGGCGGCCCGTCCGCTTCTGGAAAGCCCGTCGAGCCCGGTCCTGGTCCTGGGCGGGGACACCCTCGTTGTACTGCGGATCGTCCCATGACTCGGCCAAGAGTCTACGGCCCTCTGCGGCCCTCACGTCGTTGGCGTCTGTTATCAGCCTGTGGACGGCTTGGCGGTCCAAGATAGCGGCCTTGGTCGCCTTCTGGTCCTGGGCGTACTCCCCATAATCGGGTGCGTCGGGGTTCTCACCCAGGACGGCGTACCCCTTCATCTGAATCAGCCTGTCGTTCTCCGCCATTATCCGTTCGTGGCGGCTGACTGGCTCCGTCGGGGGCACCATGGCGACAGCCCGTGCAGTGGCTCCCGCCAAAAGTGCGTCCACGTACAGTGCCTCGTCCGGGGGGAGCTGCTCGTCCGTTTGTTTGGGTTGGGTTGCGGTCCGCTTGCGCTTGGACTTGGCCACGATAGGGGTCACGGTGGGTAGGGTGGCCACGGGGGGCAGAGTGGTCAGGTCGGGTAGGTCCTGGATTTTGGCCCACACTTCAAGGTCGCTGGCGAAGCCTAGTTCCTTGGTTGCCTGTTCCATGCGGTCGATTAGCCGACCCCAGAGCAGCTCCGCATTCTCCCGGCAAGGCACGAAAACTGACTGGCCGCGAGCTGCCGGCCGTTCGAGCCGGACTCCGCCCTCGCCGCCGATCCCCTTTCCAAGGATTGTCCCGAGCACGTTGGATTTGGAATACGCACCCTTCAGGCCGGGAATTTCGATCAGGACGCGGGACCTGAAGGCGAACCCCGCCAAGATCCACCGGAGTAGTTGAATCGCGATTACCGCGATGATTGCCTCGACGTCCCCCAAACCTTCGCTCGGTTGGCCCTGCGCCTCCGCCTGTTCCTGGCGTTGGACGGCCTCGGCGTGGGTCTTGTCGGCGTGGCCCGGTAGTGGGCCAAGCGCGCTAGCGAGCCCTGATCATAATCTGGCATCGGTTGGTTCCTAAGTGCGCGTATTGATTCGGGACCCAGCACAATGATGATGGGGATTGTGCTTACGTGGTCCCCTCCGGACTTTTCGGGCCGCTTGTCGGGCTGATCCAGCCTCGGTGTCGGCCGTCGTGCGCCTAGTTAGCTCTGATCAGGAGCGGGAGGTCGGGCATTTACCATATTGGGGAATTAAACGCTACCAGATCGCGGTCGAGCTTTGCAAGTGCCTGGCCAGGAATCTCGCGGCACGGCGCCTGATATTTAGCAACACAGTGCCTTCATGATGACAAAATGAACATTTGTTGGTGCCTACTACAACGTGGCCGCCGGTGATGTCACCGGCGTCGGGCCGGACAGTGCGCCGGCACTCTCACCACTTGTTAAGGAGCATCGCCATGGATTTATCAGACTTGCCATCCGCCGTCCAGGCAGCCTACCAGAAGGCACTGGAGTGAGCCCGTGAGGGCGAAACCAAGGGCGAGTTGACCTTCTTTATCCTCAGGCATTTGTCGATAGGCAAGACCATGAGCGGGTGGGACTTCGCACCGACCGAGAGCAATGCCCGTCGCTTGGCGTCTGGCATCATGGGTTCGCTCCACGTTCTGCCCCTCGAAGCAGAGGAGCGCATCACCTGGGCAGTCAACCATGCCAGGCGGACCATCCGACCCGCTCCTACCGGAGCGGAACTGAGTCCTAGCAAACCACCACAGCGCGCCCGGTTACTGGGGCCGCCGCCCCCATACAGCGTCTTGGTGTGTGCTTTCCGTCAGGCTACGAGGACCCGGTGGAGCAGGCTTTGGAATACCTCCGCTTGGAAACCTCGCTCCGCCAGACTTCGAGAAAGACGCTAGCAGCTCTAAACTACCCCTCAGGCTATAATTCCTGGCATCCACCATCGCTGCCGAGACTGGCAAGCTAGCCACCTGGACGACTGTCGCGAGAGATGCTCAGGAGAAGGTCATGCCCCTGAAGCTCGCTGCGTTTCCCAAGTGCTACATCGACCAGATCGCTGGTACCGGACGATGTCAGTCTTCGACTGGATCGAGATGGCCCGCTCACTCGATGCCGATGGGCTGGAGATGTACGACGGCTTTTTCACCAGCCTGGATGACTCCTACATTGACCGTGTAGGAGACGCGATTCACCGTGCCGGCTTCGCCATGCCGATGTTCTGCTGCTCCCCCGACTTCACCAACCCCGATCCCGACGCGAGAAAGCGGGCCGTCGACCGGGAGGCCGAATTGATCGGCGTCGCCCGGCGGCTTGGCGGTCCCAGGACAGTCTGCCGGGTCCTCTCAGGCCAGCGCTACCCGGAGGTCTCCCGCGAGGAGGGTCTGGCTTCCGTCGTCGAGTGTATCAACGCGGTGCTCCCGGTCGCCCGCGAACACGACATCATCCTTGGCCTGGAAAACCACTACAAGGACGGCTTCTGGAAGTATCCCGAGTTCGCGCAGAAGCAAGACGTCTTCCTTGAACTGCTCGATGCGATTCCGGAGCGGACTTATTTCGGTGTTCAGTTCGATCCGTCGAACGCCATCGTAGCGGGTGACGACCCGATCAAATTACTCCAAGTGGTGGCAGACCGAGTCGTAAGCATGCACGCAAGCGATCGATCGTTGGTTGAGGGAACAACGCTCGAGGACCTCCGCCAAGCTGACGGTACTCTTGGTTACTCCCCGAGCCTCCGCCACGGTGTGACTGGCAAGGGTTTGAATGATTACAACGCGATCTTTAGAATACTGTCCGAGCATGGTTACGAAGGCTGGGTCAGCATCGAGGATGGGATGAACGGCATGGACGAGATGGCCGAATCACTGGCATTCTTGCGGCGGATGAGTGCGAAGTATTTTCGGCAGTAAGTCCATGGTTGAAGCGGTGCCCCTCCTGCCCCGCCTTCGATTCTTGACACTCGTCGGGTCGGCTGGCTTCGAGTTTTCCCAGCCGACATTTGGTCCGATCCGGCCGACCTCTCCTGTTCAGACATTCATTCCATATCAGCTAGGCTTTGATACTCAACGAGTTACTGCCAACAGTGAACGTCACTGGGCGTTACGGTGCGATCCGATAGACCCAGGTAAGGGCTTGGATAAGTCCGAAAGAATGCCCTGGCGTGCATGCTGACCACGCGATCGGCGACCGCACGAAGCAGAGCGATCGGGTCGTCGCCGGCCACGATGGCATTCGACGGATCGTACTGAACACCGAAGTGAGTTCGGTCCGGAATGGCATCGAGGAGCTCAAGGAAGACGTCCTGCTTCTGCGCGAACTCCGGGATACTTCCAGAAGCCATCCTTGTAGTGGTTTTCCAGGCCAAGAATAATGCCATGTTCACGCGCAATCGGGAGCACCGCGGTGATGCACTCGACAACCCATTGCAGCCCCTGAGGCCGGCTCACCTCGGGATAGCGCTGGCCGGAGAGAACCCGGCAGACCGCTCCAGGTCCGCCAAGCCGCCGGGTGACCCGTATCAAGATCGCCTCCCGCTCGATCGCCTGCTGGCGAGCGTCGGGATCAGGATTCGTGAAATCCGGCGAACAGCAGAGCATCGGCATGGCGAAGCCAGCATGGCGAATCGCCTCACCCACGCGATCGATGTAGGCGTCGTCCAGGCTGGTGAAGAAGCCGTCGTACATCTCCAGCCCATCGGCATCGAGCGATCGGGCCATCTCGATCCAGTCGAAGACGGACATCGTCCGGTCTCCGGCAATCTGGTCGATGTAGCACTTCGGGAACGCGGAAAGCTTCAGCGGCATCTCCAGGTCTCCTCGCCGGCAAGAAGGAAGCAGGTCGATCACCGGCACGCCTTGAGGAACGCGACCAGGTCGGCGAGCTCCTGATTGGTGAGCTGCTGATCGAGGCCGGCGGGCATGACGGAGACCGTGCTGGGCCGGATCTCCTCGATGTCGGCGCGGGCCACGCGCGCCTCCTGATTGGCGCCGGTCACCAGCAGGATCTCGTCGGAGGTCTCGTTCTTGAGCAAGCCGTTGAGCACCTTGCCGTCGGCCGTGGCGACCACCACCGGCTCGTAGCTCCGGATGAAGCTGGCGCTGGGGTAGACGATCGCCTCGAGCAGGTCGCGCTCGGCGCGAACCTGGCCGACCTTCGTCAGATCGGGACCGACGTTGCCGCCCCGGTAGCCGATGGCGTGGCAGGTGTAGCAGGCGGCCTTCTCGCTGTGGAAGATGAGCTGGCCGCGGCGGACGTCGCCGCTGGAAATCCTGGACATCAGCTCGTCGATCCGGGCCTTTTGCTTGGCGGCGTCGGCATTGAGCTGGGAATAGAGCCGAAGTGCCGCGGTCTGGACCGGGGGACCGTACTTGGCCAGGTGTTGCTTGATCGCGTCGAGCGCGGAGGCTGGACAGGGCCGACGACTCGCCGAGGACCTTCACCAGTTTCAACCCGATCGTCTCATCCGCCGATTGCTCGAACGCGGTCAGCAGGCGGTCGACTTCGAGCGGACCGGCCGATCTTGAGGACATCCGCGAGGGCACCGAGCTGAGTCGTGGTGAGCTTGGCCCGCGCCAGCACATCGGCGGCCGCCGTGCGAGTCGAGGCCGGCTGCTCGCGATCGAGCTGGCCGAGCAGGAAGGAGAAGAGCGCCGGCGCCACCTGGGGCAGCCCTCCCGGCACAGCGGACAGGGCCGCCAGCCGGAGGCTGGATGGGGCCTCGGCGTCTTCGGCGATCGTGAGCAAGCGCGGGACCAGCGATCCGCCCTTTCCCGGGCTCTGGGCCAGGACCCGGGCCGTGGCGACCGCCTGGCCCGTCAGCTCACCATCGCGGCGATCGAGGATCTTCGCCGAGTTGCTCGATCCAGGACGCCGGCGCGTCCTTGAGACCCGCCTGGGCCATCGCCCGCAGGCTGCTCAGCTTGACGGGCGTGGGAGCCGAGGGATCCGCAAGGCGCTCTGCCAGGAGTGTTTGAATCTCGGGCGCCGCGGCAAATCGGGCGAGCGACCGCTCGAGCTCGGCCTGCTCGGCAGGCGAGAGGCCGCCTTTGATCAGCCGATCACGGAAGAAGCCCGCGAGCGCGCCGGCCCACTCGGGATGGCGGCCGATGATCCAGGAGGAGGCCTCCTTGAGGTCGGGGTCGCCCGCGGTCAAGAGCCCTGCGACCTTCGCGGGATCCAGCCGGTTGGCTCCGCCCATCTGGTCCATCGCGACCAGCGTTGCGCGAAGGACTCTGGTGTTGGCGCTCTGCGAGGCCGGCCGCGATTCCTTCCTGATCGCCGATCTCGATGAGGGCGTACGTCAGCGAGTGCTCGAGCGTCCGGTCCGACGCCGTGAGCTCGCCGATGGCCTTGAGCAGCTCGGGAACCGCCGACTTCTCACCGATCCGGCCCAGCGCCTCGGCCGCGGCGCGCCGGTTGTGATGCGATGGCTGATGAAGGAGCTGGAATCAGCAAGGGAACGGCATCCCGGTCGCGCCTCACGCTCGCCGAATGAATCGCGGCCTGGCGCACCGTTCTCATCACGATCGGCCAGGGCGTCGCGGACGAGAGCGGCCGCGGTCGGATGATCGATTCGCGTCGCCGTCCAGACGGCGTTCCTTCGTGCCTCGGGCGAGCTCGCAGGCGCTTGCACCGCCTGGCCCAGGGCCGCGACGGCGTCTTCTCCTCGCCTTGACAGATCCTGGATCGCCCGCTGTCTCACGGCCGGGCGGGGATCGCCGAGCAGGCTGGCGAGCTGGAGCGGCGTCATGGTCTCCCAGGCCAGCTTCAATCCGCGCGGATCGTCGGGGCGGGTGGAGTCCTGCCGCCGGACCCGGTAGATCCCGCCGAGCACGTCCGGCTTCTGAAGCTGCGAGGAAGGGCAGCAGAGCTTGTACCAGCCGCCGGTATCGACGACGACGAGGCTGCCGTCGGCGTCTTCGAGCACGTCGGTGGGGTGGAAGTCGAGGTCCGGACTGGTGACGAACTCTTCCTCCGTGGCCGTGAACGTGGCCCCCTCGGGGGTGAGCACGTGCCGGCTGACCTTGTGGAGGTTGAAGTAGCAGGCGAAGAGGTTGTCACGGTAGCCGGGACCGAAGGCCGAGGACTCGTAGCGGGTCAGGCCGCACGGGGCGGCCGGGCCCATGTGCAGCAGGACCGGCATGACCTCGGGCCCGGTCCACTTGTGGGCCGGTTCGAAGATCGGGCCGTGGACCTTGCCGTAGATCCCTCCATAGATCGCATGGATCAGGCCGTCGCGCTTGCCGCCGCCGGGATGCTGGAAGAAGGTGCACGTCAGGATCCGCTCGCCGCCCGGCGTGAAGGCGACGTCGACGGGATTGTCCATGCCTCCGGTCATCACCGGCTCGATGAACTTGCCATCGGGCCGGCAGCGAAAGATATGCGCCGCGCGGGTCACGAACGGCGCCTTGCCCGGCCGCTCGTACGTCTGCTGGGCAAAAGCCCCCTTGCACCAGTAGATCCAGCCGTCGGGGCCCAGGTAGGGGCCGTGGAGGTCGTTGGCACAACCCGTGAGCGTCTTGCCCTGAAACCACTCGATCCTCTGATCGGCCACGCCGTCGCCGTCCGTATCGGTCAGCTTCCAGATGCTGGGCGGCGCCGAGACGTAGAGCGATCCGTCGTGCCACATGGTCCCCTCGGGGAACATCATCCTGTCGGCGAAGATCGTCCGCGTCTCGTACCGGCCGTCGCCGTCACGGTCCTCGAGCCGGAGGATTCGATGCGGCCGCTCGGCGAGCTGCTTCTGGACGTTCTCGTTCGAGCCCGAGGAATCGCTGACGTAGAGCCGCCCCTGCTCGTCGAAGGCGGCGGTGATGGGCCGATCGACGAGGGGTGGGCCGGCCATCGGCTCGATCACGAAACCCGCGGGCACCCGGAGCGTGCGCTCTCCCAGCTTGAACTCGCCGGCGCGGCCCGGCGTCAGGATCGTCGTCGACCAGGATCGAGAAGAGTGCAAGGCGGAAGGCTGGAGTGCGCTTGCCGGGAAAGGCGGATGTGCTCATCGGAATGCGTCCATGGAAAAGGGCGATGACCGAGGGTTGCCCGACGTGAGCGACACGGCGAAGACCCAAGCCCAGGTACCACTGGTGAGTTCCCGCTGTTCTATTCGACCTGCGTTAGCCCCGTCAACCACCGCGGGTCGCGAGGAGTGAAAATCGACGGTTATCGGCTCGACCTGAGCATTGCGATCTGGCCAGGGCCTCATTCAGCCTCGCGGACAGGGCATCGATGCACTCAACTGCTCGGCAAATGATCAGGTTATCACCGGGATCGCGACTATCCTTAGAATGACAGATCCTCTGGTGATGAACAGGATCGACCACGGCCCTTCTGGGCCTCGATCGGATGACGTCTCGCGTCGAGCAGGGCGTGGCGCGGGCGTGCAGGAGAACCAGATTCGGCATGAGTTCTTCCTCTCTCGATCTTCCCCCTCCATCCGCCGGGATCGCAGTTCCGCAGAGCTCGCCCTTGTTCGATCCCCAGAACCCAGGGGCCGATTCGCGCGGATCTGCTTGGGCTGGAACGGCTGGAAGGGCGGGCACGCGAGCTTGCCAAGGCCTGTGCCCTGGCACCAGCTCGGCGCGTAGCCAGCCCCCTGCTTGAAGCGATTCGTCGAGAACCAGCGCGTCCTGGTCCGAGCCCGGCGCGAGATCCTGGGACACGACCGCCAGGAGATCCAGGGCCTCGATGCCGACTGGCTGGCCGACAATTTCCATATCGTCGACGAGGTGTTGCGGGAGGTTCGTCAGGATCTTCCGCGCGGCTACGACGCGGTGCTGCCGAAGCTGGGTGCGGGCCCGCTCTCGGGCTACCCCAGGGTCTACGCCCTGGCCCTGACACTTGTCGCGCACACCGACAGCGAGCTCGATGAGCCGAGGATCACGCGTTTCGTCCAGGCGTTCCAGGAGGTCGCGCCCCTGACCATCGGCGAGCTGTGGGCCTTGCCCACGATGTTTCGCCTGGTCCTGCTCGAGAACCTGCGGCGGCTCTCCGAGCAGATGCTCTGGGTCTGGGGCGAGCGTCAGCGGGCCGAGCGGTGGTACCAGGAGGCCAGGGCTGTCCACGGCGGTCTCCTCACCCGCCAATCCGGAAACCCGCAGCGGGAGCCTCGCTTCCCCCCCTGGGAGAGCTGAGCGATCCGTTCGTCGTCCGCCTCATCCAACTCTTGAGCGACCAGGAGCCGGCCGCTTGTCCCCGCCATCCGCCGCCTGGAAGCCGAACTTGCCGGGCAAGGGCGAGATTCGGATGAGATCCTCGATCGCGAGCACCATCGCCAGGCCGCCAACCAGCTCACTGTCGGCAACTGCGTGCTGAGCCTTCGCTTGCTCTCGGCCGTGGATTGGAATTCGTTCTTCGAGCGGAACAGCCTGGTCGAGAAGATCCTCCGCGACGATCCCGCAGGGGCCTACACCCTTCAAGACTTCGCCACCAGTGACCGGTACCGGAAGGGCGTGGAGAAGATCGCCAGGGGAGCGAACGCCGACGAGCTTGAGGTGGCGGCCAGGGCCATCGAAATGGCGCGTGCCGGGATCGAAACAAGGGCCAGCCGAAGGGCCATGTCGGCTATTATCTGGTCGGCCGCGGGGAGGCGGAGCTGAGGGCCGCGTTTCGCTACCGCCCGAGCGCCCGGGAATGGCTGCTCGACTGGGTCCTGGCCCATCCGAAGGCGACCTACTTCGGATCGGTCGCTCTGGTCCTGGGCACATCTCTGCTCGCGCTGGCGAGCTGGCTGCAGGGCAGCGCGACATCCGATCCGCGTGGCTCTGGCTGGCGGTCGGCCTCGTTGCCGCGATCTTGCCGGTCAGCGAGCTGGCGGTGGGGCTGGTGAATCATCTGCTCACCCTGCTCTTGCCGCCGCGAGTCCTCCCCAAGCTCGAGTTCAAGGAGGGCATCCCCGAGGAGTTCGCGACCTTCATCGTCATGCCCTCGATGCTGGTCCGGCCGCGGAGCGCGGAAGTCCTCTGCGAGCGTCTCGAGACCCACTATCTGGCCAATCCCACAGCCCGGGTCCGCTTCGCCCTGCTGACGGACCTCGGCGACGCCCCGCAGGAGGTGATGCCTGAGGACGATTCGCTGATTCGCGATGCCCTCGAGCGAGTGCGCGCCCTCAACCGGCGGTACGCCCCCGAGGGCCCGGACCTCTTCTTCCTCTTCCATCGCCGCAGGCTGTGGAACCCGTCACAGGGCTGCTGGATGGGATGGGAGCGAAAGCGCGGAAAGCTCACGGAGTTCAACCGGCTGATCCGGGGAGCCACCGACACGACCTATGCCGTGTGCAGCTCCGATCCGGCGAGCCTTGCCGCGGACGCGGTTCGTGATCACCCTCGATGCCGACACCCAGATGCCACGCGACACCGTCGGCCGGCTGATCGGCACGCTGGCCCATCCGCTCAACGAGCCTCGGTTCGATCCGGAGACCGGGCGGGTGGTCGAGGGCTATGGCGTGCTCCAGCCCCGAGTCAGCTTCCACCTGACGGCGGCCACTGCATTCGCACTTCGCCGCGCTGCTGGCGGCGTCGGGAGGGATCGACCCTTATTCGACCGCGGCCTCCGACGCCTACATGGACCTCTTCGGCCTGGGGAGCTTCACCGGCAAGGGGATCTACGATGTCGATGCGTTCGAGGCGGCGACCGGGGGGACATTTCCCGAGAACCGCATCCTCAGCCACGACCTGATCGAGGGGAACTACGCCCGGTGCGGCCTGCTCAGCGATACCGAGCTCTTCGATGATTTCCCCGCCCGCTATCACGCCTACGCTCGCCGGGAGCACCGCTGGGTACGCGGCGACTGGCAGTTGCTGCCCTGGCTGGGCCGGCGCGTGCCGGCGCCCGAGGGAAAGCGCACGAATCCGCTGCCGGCGCTGGAACGATGGAAGCTGTTCGACAACCTGCGACGCAGCCTGGTGCCCCCGGCCCTGGTCGTGATGCTGGCGCTTGGCTGGACGGTCTTGCCGGGTTCCCCATGGCTCTGGACCGCGATCGCCCTGGCCGTGCTGGCCCTCCCGCTCCTGAAGTGGCTCATGGGTGCCACCGTGGGCTGTGCTCGCACGGCATCGCTGGCGGGGATCCGATCGTGGCGCACCAGCCTCCCGGCCATGGGCGGGCAGGCCCTGCTGGCCCTCGTGTTCCTGGCCGACCAGTCCTGGTTGATGTGCGACGCCGTGGCGCGGACCCTGAAACGGCTGCTCTTCACCCGTCGAAGACTCCTGGAGTGGGAAACCGCCGCATCGACCGAGCAACGCCTCGGCTCGACCCTGCGCGATTTCGTGGCCGGCATGTGGCAGGCCCCCCTGCTCGCCCTGGTGATCGCCATGGCGGTCGGGGTCCTCCGGCCGGCCGCGCTCTGGGCGGCCGGCCCCGTGCTGGCCGCCTGGTTCCTCTCGCCGGTCGTGGCATTCTGGGTCAGCCGTCCCAAGCAGGTCCGTGAATCCGATCCTGTCCGAGGACGAGCGGCGAGCACTTCGCCGGCTGGCGCGCAAGACCTGGCATTTCTTCGAGACCTTCGTCGGCGAGGAGGACCACTGGCTCCCCCCGGACAACTTCCAGGAAATCCCCGACGGGCGGGTCGCGCATCGCACCTCTCCCACCAATCAAGGCCTGCTCCTGCTCTCGACCCTGGCCGCACACGACCTGGGCTATCTCAGCCTGGGCAGGCTGGTGGAGCGGCTGGAGAAGACATTCGACACGCTGGAGCGCCTGGAAAGGCACTGGGGGCACTTCTACAACTGGTACGACACTCGCACGCTCCAGCCGCTTGCCCCCGGCCTACATCTCGACGGTCGACAGCGGCAACTTCCTCGGCTGCCTGGTGGCGCTCAAGCAGGGCTTGAAGGAGAAGCTCAGCCAGCCGGTGCTGGGCCGCGCGGTGGTGGACGGCCTGGCCGACACGTTCAGGCTCATCGACGAGCAATGGCGGCGGAGCGTCCCCCGAGCTCGAGCGGCTTCTGGATGAACCGCCGGGCGACTTGCTCTGCCTGGGACGAGCTGGCTGGGGCGCATGGAGAACGAGGCCGCCGAGCTGCTCGGCCGCCTGGAGGCCTCATCCAGCCTCCGCGGTCGAAGAGGCCGACGAGTCGACCTCGTGGGCCGCGCGCTGGTCGCCCAGGTGCGAGAGCACCGTGCCGAGCTCGCCGCACTGGCCCCGTGGCTGCCGCTCCTGCGTGATCGGACCGCGGGAGCCGGAGTCGGCTCTCAAGAGAGCCGACCGGCAGGGCGCGGTGCTGACCCGGCGAATCTCTTGAGCCTCGACGAGCTGTCGCGCCGAGGCGGCGAAGCGATCGCCGGGACTGAGGCGGTCGGAATCGCCGCGGCGGAGGCGAGGACCAGGCGGTTGCCGGTCACTCCGCGGCAGCCAGCCTGCGCGATCGCCTGCTCAAGCTCATCGACCGCGCCGACGCCCTTGCCGCCGCCATGGACTTCCGCCCGCTCTACAAGCCGGAACGGCACCTCTTCGCGATCGGCGCGAACCTGAGCCAGGGGCAGCTCGACGGGGCCTGCTACGACCTGCTCGCCTCGGAATCCTGCCTGACCAGCTACCTGACGGTCGCGCGCGGAGACACCCCCAGGCGCCACTGGTTCCAGCTCGGGCGCCCCTACATCCGGGCGGCGGGGCGGATCGGCCTGGTCTCCTGGGGCGGGACGATGTTCGAGTACCTGATGCCTCGACTGCTCCTGCGCACCCTGCCCGATACGTTGCTCGCCGAGGCGTGCCGGACCGCCGTGGCCCGCCAGATCGAGTATGGCCAGCAGCTCGGAATCCCCTGGGGGGTCTCCGAATCCGCATACAATTCCCAGTTCCTCGAGGGCGATTATCAGTATCAGTCGTTCGGCGTGCCCGGGCTGGGCCTCAAGAGGGGGCTGGAGCAGGATCGGGTTGTCGCCCCGTACGCGACGGTCATGGCGACGATGATCGCTCCCCGCGAAGCCCTGGCGAACCTCAGGCGTCTGGCCGGCGACGGGGCCGAGGGGCCATTCGGCTTCTACGAGGCCATCGATTACACGCCGGAACGGCTCCCCCAGAATGCGCGACTGGCGGTCGTGCGATCGTACATGGCCCATCATCAAGGCATGAGCCTGGTGGCCTTGACCAACGCCCTGCTCCACGACCTGATGCCGCGGCGGTTCCACGCCGAGCCGATGGTGCGCGCTGCGGAGCTTCTGCTCCAGGAGCGAATCCCTCCCGACTCGCCGATCGTCGAACCGGCCGCTCGCAGGCCAGGACAGGCGCGGCCGACAGCATCCGGCTACCGGCTCGCTCCTGAGCCGCCGCCTGACCTCTCCGTCCACCGCCACGCCACGAACTCACCTCCTCTCGAACAGTCGCTATCACGTCATGGTGACCAACGCGGGTTCGGGCTACAGCCAGTACCAGGGCCTGGCCGTCACGCGCTGGCGCGAGGACCCGACCTGCGAGGGCTGGGGCCAGTTCTGCTACATTCGCGACCTCCAGACCGGAGTGGTCTGGTCGGCGGGACACCAGCCGGTCTGCCGGCCCGCCGACGAGTACGAAGTGGTCTTTTCCCCCGACAAGGCGACGTTCCGCCGGCGCGACGGCGACATCGAGACCCTGCTCGAGATCACCGTATCTCCCGAGCAGCCGGCCGAGGTTCGCCGGGTCACCCTGACCAACCGCGGCGGCCAGCCCCGCGAGCTGGAGCTGACCAGTTATCTGGAACCGGTCCTCGGCGACCAGGGCTCGGACCTGCTGCATCCGGCCTTCGGCAAGCTCTTCCTCGAGACCGAGCATGTCGCGGGGTCCGATTCCCTGCTCTGCCGGCGTCGGCCCCGGTCTCCCCACGAGCGTCCGATCTGGGGGGTCCACGTGATGGCGGTCGACCGCTCGGCCTCGGGCAGTGCGGTCATGGGAGATCTGCAATATGAGACCGATCGGGCTCGATTCGTGGGGCGGGGCGGACCCTGGCGGACCCCGCCGCACTGGGCCCGGGCGCGAGTCCTCTCGGGGACGACCGGCCCCGTCCTCGACCCGATCCTCAGCCTCCGCCGGAGGTTCCGCATCGCACCCGGGGGATCCGCGGTCGTCGGGTTCACCCTGGCCACGGCGGAGTCTCGCGATGCCGCCCTGGCCCTCGCCGACAAGTACCATGGACATCAGCGCCGCGGCCCGCGCCTTCGAGCTGGCCTGGGCCCACAGCCAGGTGGTGCACCGGCATCGCAACTGGTCTCCGGAAGACTTCCCACCTCTACCAGCGGCTGGCCTCTCACCTCCTCTTCGCCGGCTCCGTCCTTGCGAGCCCATGCGCACAGGGCTCGCGGCGAATCGCCTGGGACCGCCGGCCCTCTGGCAACACGGCATCGCGGGCGACCGGCCCATCATCCTCGCGCGGATCGCCGAGCCGGCCGAGCTCTCCCTGGTCCGGCAGCTCCTGGTCGCACACGACTTCCTCCGACTCAAGGGCCTCGAGGCCACGCTCGTCCTGCTGCACGAGGGACAATCCGAAGAAGAAGACGGTCTCAGCCAGCAGATCCGCTCGCTGGTGCAGAGAGCAGGGAGCCCAGGACCAGCTCGGCCGACTCCGGCGGGATCCTCGTGCTCGACGAGAGAAGGCCTCGTCCGAGGACGAGGTCCTCCTGCTCGAGGCGGCGGCCCGCGTCGTCCTCGACGGCGCGCGGGGCACCCTGTCGGGCCAGCTCGATCGAACCGAATGGGTCCGGTCGCTGCCCGAGCCCCTGGCTCCCACCCGCAGGCCCAGGCCATTGGGACGACGAACCGGTCCGCTTGCCGTCCGACCTTCGGTACTTCAATGGACTGGGCGGCTTCACCTCCGATGGCCGCGAATACTGCCTCCTCATCGATTCCCAGGGCACGGACTCCGAGCCGTCCTGAACGGCCAGCCCGGCCGCCGGGCCGACGCTCATCCGCACTTGCCCCCGGCACCCTGGGTCAACGTGGTGGCCAATCCCGAGTTCGGATTCCTCGTCTCCGAAACGGGCTCGGGATTCACCTGGGCGGGCAACAGCCAGACCAATCGCCTGACGCCCTGGAGCAACGATCCGGTCACGGATCGTCCCGGTGAAGTGGTCTATCTCCGCGACGAGGAGACGGGCCAGATCTGGTGCCCGACGCCTCTCCCTGTGCCATCCGAGGCCCCCACGCTCGTCCGCCATGGCCAGGGATATACGGTATTCGAGCGCAACACGCACGGCATCGAGCATGAGCTGACCCTGTTCGTCCCCCCCCATGAGCCGATCAAGTTGATCCGGCTGACGACTCCGCAACGCCGGTCCGCAGCCGAGGCAGCTCTCCGCAACCTTCTTCGCCGAATGGGTGCTGGGGACATCGCGAGATCAGAGCGGCGATGCACGTGGTGACCGAGATCGACCCGGACACCGGCGCACTCCTGGCAAGGAATGCATTTCGCGTCGACCAGGCAGACTCGAGTGGCCTTCGCCGACGTCAATCGGCGTCCCAGGACGGTCACCGCCGACCGGGTCGAGTTCCTCGGCCGGCACGGGTCGGTCGCCGCGCCCGGCCGCCCTGGGCCGCGTCGGTCTCTCCGGACGCACAGGTGCGGGGATCGACCCCTGCGCGGCGATCCAGGACCAAGTTCACGCTCGATCCCGACGAAGTCGACCGAGATCGTCTTCTTGCTGGGCGAAGCCGAGGACCTCGACCGGGTGCGCACGCTGGTCCGCCGCTACTGGGATTCGTCCGCCGTGTCCGGGGCCTGGCGGAGACAACCGCTGAATGGGATCGAGTTCTCGACTCAGGTTCAAGTCCACACTCCAGACCCCGCATTCGACCTGCTCCTGAACCGATGGTTGCTTTATCAGGTGATCAGTTGTCGGCTTCGAGCACGTTCCGCGTTCTACCAGTCAGGAGGTGCCTTCGGATTCCGCGATCAGCTTCAAGATGTGCTGTGCCTGCTTCACGCGGCCCCGGAGGTCAGCCGGGCCCATATTCTCCATGCAGCGTCTCGCCAATTCGTTGAAGGTGATGTGCAACACTGGTGGCATCCTCCGGAAGGGCGCGGCGTTCGCACGAGGATTTCCGACGACATGCTCTGGCTCCCGTACGCGACGGCCCTTTACGTGAAGACCACGGGAGATTCATCGATTCTTGATGAGAACGTGCCCTACCTGAAGGCGCCGTTGCTGGAACCCGGTCAGGATGATGACTATCAGACTGCCGGCGGTCTCCGAGGAGTCCGGTTCCCTCGATGAGCATTGCCAGCCGTGCTCTGGAATACGGGTCCGGCTGGGACCGCATGGCTTACCACTGATGGGAAGCGGCGACTGGAACGATGGGATGAACCGTGTGGGAGCCGGCGGCCGGGGGGAGAGCATCTGGCTGGCCTGGTTCCTGGTCGATTGCCTTCGCAGCTTCGCCGAGATTTCGGCCATGCGGCAGGACCAGTCCCGGGCTGATCGGTATCGTGATCGGGCCGATGCGATCCGTGCCGCGATCGAGGAGAATGCCTGGGACGGCGACTGGTACATTCGCGCCTTCTTCGATGATGGAACCAGGCTGGGATCGTCTCGAGGCCAGCGAGTGCCAGATCGATTCCATCGCCCAGTCCTGGGGCGTGATCTCGGGAGCCGCCGATGCCGAGCGGGGCCGCCGAGCGATGCAGTCGGTCCAGGAGCGGCTTGTCGATCGCAGGAACGGGCTGTCCTCCTGCTCACTCCGCCGTTTGATGACGGGCCACTCGATCCCGGCTACATCAAGGGTTACCCCTCAGGGATCCGCGAGAACGGGGCCCAATACACGCATGCGGCCGCCTGGGTCGTCCAGGCCATGGCGCTCCTTGGCCAGGGCCGGCTCGCGTTTGAACTGTACCAGAGCCTGAACCCGATTTCACGTGCGCGGGACCATAACCACATGTCACGCTACGAGGTGGAGCCCTATGTCGTGGCCGGCGACGTATACAGCCAGCCGCCCCATCGTTGGCCGGGGAGGTTGGACCTGGTACACCGGATCCGCAGGCTGGCTCTATCGCGTGGGCCTTGGATCGATCCTTGGTCTTCAGCGTTCGGGCGATTGCCTGACACTCAACCCGTGCATTCCCCCTGAGTGGAAGGGCTTCACGATCCGCTATCGGTTCGGCTCCGCGACCTATCACATCACGGTGGAAAACCCCGAAGGAAGAGAACGGGGGGTCGCCGCGATCTCCCTCGATGGCCAGCCTTGTGACCCTGGATGATTCCTCTGGTCGACGATGGAAAGGTTCACAGCTTCGCGCCGTGCTGGGAGGGCTTCTACAGACGAATTCAGACCATCACTGAGGCTCTGATTACCGGCTTCGCAACAGCCCTCTCATCTGAAGGTGGCTGACCGGGAGTGAGGCGTCCTTGAGCATGCGAGTCAGTTTGCTCTCAACCACCTGAGCCGGCCTCACATGCGAGCGTTCATCGACGACCAGAGCTTCCTCTCGACAACCCAGAGTCGGCCGGTCGATCGGCTCGAGACGGTTCGCGAACGCTTGGGACGAGTATCGATCGAGCCGTCACCCCTCATCGAAAGGGATGCATTGACCACCGAGGACAACATACTGTCGCTCTGATTCATGGATGTCGAACCCTCTTTCTAGTACCGACGAAAACCAGGGCAGAACCGACGCAAGAATTGCGCCGAGGGATGATGATGAGAGGTTTTTATTCGATCTGGCCTTCAATCATTGTTTCAGGTCGTGCAAATACTTGTTGAACAACGCCACCTAAGTATTCGAGGCGAGGGGGCTTATCCTCCGCTCCCACAATAAGTACGCGATTTTCCGCCGATCTGTGGGAGAAGAAAAAAAGAAACTCTCCCCAAGAGCGCGTACGTTCTATTAGACCCCTTATAAACCAAAACTCGTAGAACTTGAGTCAAGTTTTTGAGTCAAGCTGCTGGGGGAACTTTGACAGCCTCCAAGTACCGATCCACTTGTCGATCGAAATAATCCAGGGCGCGGCGCAGCAAACCTTCCTGGGGGTATTCTTGGGCCAATAGTTCTCCCAGAACAGGCCGGAACAAACGCGCGTGGCATCTCGAAAACCAAAGCGCCACACTGATGCCTCGGTCCGTCACCGTGTAGCGCGTGGAATTGGGAACTCGCTCGATCAAACCATGGAGACGCAGTCGACGCAGTTGGTATGTGAGCCGGCCCTGTGTCCATTGGCTGGGATCGTCCCCCAGCAGCGGAGCGATGTGCTCCCGCAGGTCACGACTGCGAAATCCACGGGGCAGGAGGCGAAATAGCACCAACACGCCGAATAAGGCCTGGGCGATCGGATCGCCGAAGCGCAGCGCCGAGGCTCGCTGGTCTTCCACACGGCGCGGACCGGTCACTTCGCGGAACAGTGCTTCGGACATGACGAAGTCTTGGCTGGTCGTTTGGACGCGCAGCACGCGTCGGTCGGTTTGGAAACCAAGCTCCCGTAACGCGGGAAGATTCTCCAGCCTGCGTCCCAGTCCGAAGTCTGCTGGGTTGTGCACGGTCAGCTCCGTTCGCAATGCACGGCCTTCCTTGAAGTACTGCTTGATGCGGTTGGATTTGTAATCCACATGGAGTGAGGGGATCACGCCCTCGCGGACGACACGCGTACGGAAGGGACCAGGAGTTCTCTTCGTCACGCGACGCTCGAAGATCAGTTGCAGGTTGTCAGGCCGACCAAGGTCCAGGTTCTCGCGAAGCACCTCCTCGAAGAAGATCCGCCCGTGCACGGGCCGGTCCATAACCTGTGTGAGGGAAAACTCGATCTGGCACATCGAGGCATCGTAGCGGTAGCCGGTGGCCTGTTGCCGCGTCGAGAAGGGACAAGGAAGGCAGTCTTGCCACTTGCGCAAGAATCGCTCGATCCGATGGGGCGTCAGTCCATTGGCCAGAGTCTGCATCCGCCGTGGGTTCTCACAACTCAAGATTCCGTTGGCCAGTTCCTCATAGCCGATGCCCTCCTTGGCGAGCTGCCGTTTGAGATATTCATGGCCGTTGAAGCAAAGCTTGGCACCGTAGGGAAAGTACGAACTGTACTTGAGGAAAAAGGGTCCGAAGTCTGCGTCGACGGCATAGAAGTAGTATTGGTTGACCATTGCGGTGGAATCGACGATCCAGGGATAGGTTTCACCTCGCTCATTGCGGCGTCCCTCAGTCCGGAAGGTGCGAACCTTCTCCTGGGCCTTGCCGATGAAGAGGACTCCCTCGGTGCCAGAGAACTTAGCCAAGTACGTTGCCGCCACATCTTCTTTGCGTTGGCCTTTCTCAAAACTGATCACCGGAATCTCATGCTCCAGTACATAGTCTTCTATGCTCTCGAGAAACTGTTCGGTGATCGCCTTCATCTGGTGGGACGACACGGCGCCTGCTCCGAAGTTCTCACGGAGGAAGTGGAACACGGCGCGCGGAGTCTGCAGCTTCGGCTGGTAGACATTGAGATACACCCGGTCCAAGGACTCAAGCTCTAGCGTCACGTGGGAGGCGATGACATCGGCAACAGTGCGCGGTAAGCTCATGGCTGGCTCCGGGTGTCGGGTCCGTCAGGACCACCAACCGCTTTGCGGTTTCATGGACAGGGCTACGCCCTGTCTTCGACACCTCGGAGCCGTTTGTCTAGATACCAGTCGCCACGCGGAAGTTGGTTTGAGGCAAAGCCTCGCTAGGATCTCATGATGCAATCTCAGCCGAGCTTGCTGGTGGGCAGAATGGAGATTGTCCTCTTGACGCTCGTCCCGAAGGGCTTTTACGAGGAGTCGAGGCTGAGGAACCGCGGTTGCGAGGCAAAGACATGGTCCAGCGAGGGATGGGGGGGGTGAAAGGGATCTGGCGCGAGCTGCGTCACATTGGCAGAACGTGGCCGGCTGGTCTGGCATCTGGTTCCCTGGCGTCATCGATGGGCACTGGGAGGGGCACTCTTGATCATGTGCCTGGCCAGTACCGGCAACACGGCAGTCGCCCTCTGTCTGGGCAGGCTCGTTGATTCGCGTCGATCCCGCCCGAACCAGGGACTGCCCCCTGACGCCATTCTTAGGGGAGCGAGCCTCTACCTGGGATTGATCGGCCTGGCATATCTGGTGCGCGAGTCCATGAACGTTCTCCGCAGATACCTTGTCGAGAACACATGCACACGCATTAACAAAGATATGTGCGTTCGCCTGGTCGCTCACCTCATGAAGGTGGATCTCTCGATCCTGGCCCAGGATCAGGTAGGAGCCTTGTACGGACGGATCAACCGCAGTGCCGATGGGTTCGTCCGGTTTCTCCGGATCAGCTTCCTCGATTTCGTCCCTGCCCTCTTGACCGGTATTTTCGCCCTCTCCGCGGCGCTCTCCAAGCAGCCTTGGGTCGCGCTGGCGATGGTCGGGGTCGTGCCGATCTCGCTCTCACTGACGATCTGGCAATTGATCACCCAGAAAGGAATCCGGCTCGACATGATGCGAACGCGCGAGGTGATGGATGGCACCGTCGTCGAGCTGCTCTCGGGCATCGATTACGTGCGGGCGGCCAATACCCATCGCCAGGAGATCCGCCGCGTGGCGCGGACGGCCGAGCGGCAGCGGTCCAGGGAGATCCGGCACCATTTCGAGATGTCGCTCTTTGGTTGCGGCAAGGCCCTCAACGAGGGGTTCTTCCATATTCTGGTGCTTGCCTTTGCAGTCTACCTGTTTGTCCACGGGCAGGTTCGTTACGGCGATATTCTCACGTTCTCCGTGCTCTACCTGAACGTGATGTGCCCTTTGAACGAGGTGCACCGATTCATCGATGAGGCCCATGAGAGCAGCCTTCGCGTGGGCGACCTTATTCGAGCTGCTGCGCGAGCCGGTCGATCGTTCGTTCAAGCCTGCCGATCCCCGCGAGCCCAGGCTCACCGTGGGGGAGCCGGTGTTCGTCACCGAGGACCTGAGCGTTGTCTATCCAACCCGTTCCCGAGATTCGAGACCTGCGGTCCATGGGGTCTCGATGGTCATCCGGCACGGCGAGACCATCGGGGTGGCGGGACGATCGGGATGCGGCAAGACCACCTGGCTGCGGACCATGATGCGGCTGGTTCATCCAACGAGTGGAACCGCCTTGATCGGCGGAGTGCCTCTGGAATCGATCTCGCGCGAGGCCATCGGGCGGCTTGTCGGCTACGTGGGCCAGAACCCGTTCGTCTTCTCCGGCTCGATCGCCGCCAACATTGCCTATGGATCGAAAGACGCCACCCCGGACCAGATTCGCCGAGCCGCCGAGACTGGCATGTATCCACGACGAGATCATGAGGATGCCGGGGGGCTACAAGGCCCGCGTCGCGGAGCGGGGACAGAACCTCTCCGGCGGCCAGCGGCAGAGAATCGCCCTGGCCCGGATCTTCCTGAAGAATCCTCCCATCCTCATCCTCGACGAGGGAACCTCCGCCCTGGACAACATCAGCGAGAAGTCCATCCAGCAAGCCATCAACGCGGCCCGAAGTGATCGCACGGTGATCCTCGTCGCCCATCGCCTGACGACTCTGCTCGACACCGACCGTATCCTCGTCTTCGACGATGGGCGGATCGTCGAAACCGGCTCGTATTCCGAGCTGATCCAGACCAACGGCGTCTTTGCCGAGCTCGTGCGATCTGCCCACGGCGGTCTGATCGATGAGCCGGTTCTGGACGAACGAAGAAGAGGCGATTTCCCGGACGGTCCAGGAAATCGCCTGAGCACTAGATCAGCTCGCGGCTCGGTACAGGCTGCTCTGTCATTTCCGATCCTTGAGCACCTTGCCAAGCTCCTCGACCGCCTTGCGGAGTGAGGTGGACCCCTAAAACTGGACCACTCGGGATGTTAAACTGATCGAAGATCACTGTTCCATTCCGAGGAGCGTCATGACAGGCACAAGCAAGCGACATCCTGCAGCCTTCAAGGCTCGGGTCGCTCTGGAGGCCGCTAAGTTCGACTTTTGCCCTTTTCTTGGGCTTTTGTGAAGGGCAGCCTCCTTGGTGAGATGGTAGATATAGGCCAGGTCTCACATCTCACGGAAGGAGGCCGCCATGGCCAGTCTAACTCGTCAGTTCCACAGGCGTTTGACCAGGGAGCAATACCGCGCCTACCGACGCCAACAGGTCCAACAGGCACGCGTCAGTCGACGCCAGCTCGATCGGATCCACCAACATTTGCCCAAGCAGGTTCACGCCGTCTTGGACCCTCTCGAATCGGCCTTCTCGCCCGACCCATCGCCGATTCCTCGTGCTTGGCGTCGTCGCCATTCTGACCTTGGGTGGACGCACCATCGCCAACCTGCTCCGCTGCCTTGGAGCGTTGGCCCCCGGGCACTCCAGTAGTTATCACCGCGTCTTTTCCCACCGCCGGTGGTCCTCCTGGAAGCTGGCACGCCAGTTCGCCCACACGGTCCTCGCTCGGTTCCTACCCCAAGGCCCTATCGAACTGGCCGGCGATGACACCGTCACCGAGCACCCCGGCCCGCACGTCTACGGCAAGGGCTGTCATCGCGACCCGGTCCGGTCCACCCATTCCTACACTGCCTACCGCTGGGGGCACAAGTGGGTCGCCTTGACCCTGCTCGTCAAAGTCCCCTGGGCCACCCGGAGATGGGCCCTGCCCCTGCTGATCGTACTGTACCAGACCCCCGAAGCGAACCGCGCACAGAAGCGGCGTCACAAGACACCGTCGCAGTTGATGCGGCAGTTACTCCGAGTGCTGTTGCGTTGGTTCCCCGAGCGGAAGTTCGTCATCACGGGCGACGGCAACTACGCCACCCACGAGTTGGCCGAGTTGACCACGCAGTATCCCGGGCGACTGATTTTGGTCAGCAAGTTCTACCCGACTGCCAACCTGACGAGTCCGAAGCCACCGTCTGCGGGCCCCAGACGCAGCCGCGGCCGCCCGCGGGTCAAGGGAAGCAAGTTGCCCAATCCGGCCACGGTCGTCCAAGCCACCTCGACGCGGCAGCTCTTGGAGGTCAGTTGGTATGGCGGCGGCCGACGTCGTGTGGAAGTGGTGACCGGAAAGGGGTGCTGGTATGAGAGCGGGGGGAAACTCGTGCCGGTGCTCTGGGTCTTCGTCCACGATCGGTCCGGGACGCACCGGGAAGAATACTTCTTCACGACCGACCCGACGATGAACCCGAAGATGGTGATCGAGACCTACACCGGTCGTTGGAACATCGAGACGATGTTTCAAGAGGTTCGCAGTTACCTCGGGTTGGAGACGACACGGGGCTGGAGTCGGAACACGGTGCTACGGGTCGGTCCGTGCTTGTTCGGTCTCTATACAGTAGTGGCGTTGCTGTATTCGGAATTGCCGGCGCGGTACGCCCGGGTGCACGTGGTGGACTGGCCGGGGAAGCGTGATGTGACCTTCTCGGACGCGATCACGGCAGTGCGGCGCTGGTTGTGGGTGGAGTGGGTTTTTGCGATCCCCGGTCATCGCGAAGCCTTTTCAAAACTCAGCAGCCCATTCCGACAAATCCTGCTCCATGGACTGGCTCCGGCGGCATGAGGCGGCCGGAAAGGCCGCCGCCAGGAGCCAGTGAAGGGACGTGGAGCTAGCTCGGGATGATTGCTCGCTCGTGCTGCGCGCCGTGCAGATCGAGTTGCTAAAATGGGAAAGAGTCGAACTAAGCCGGTGTTCAAAAAAACTTCAGCATTTTTGTGGTACAATCGCCTTACTCTCTCTCTAGGCTGCAGGGAGGTAAGGAGTAATGGCCAAGACGAAGGAGAACCATGAGCGGGGCATTCATCGGTGTAACTGCCCCATATGTTGCCGCGAACCTGACGGGTCGGTGGCTCGTGAGCATTTGGCCATCAACCGCTTGGTCGCTTGTTCCGATGAGCGTAGTCGTCGCCTCTTGACGGGCTTCCTCGCCCAACAACACGGCCGGGGCGGCCTCACACACCTGGCACAGATCACCGGCCTGGATCGTAACACGATTGCTCGGGGGCTACGGGAGTTGTACCAACACGAACCGACCCAGCCAGGCCGGGTGCGACGGCCCGGTGCTGGCCGCAAGCGGGTGGAGGTCACCCACCCCGGGGTCGTGAGGGCCTTGGAGAACTTGCTGGTGGATACCACGGCGGGAGACCCGGCCTCCGGGATGAAGTGGACCCACCGCTCGCTCCGCATTCTCCGCAAGGCCCTGCAACGCCGGGGGATCAAGGTGGCACGTGCTACCGTGGCGCGGCTGCTGCGACAGCTCAAGTTCTCCTTGCGAACCTGTCGCAAGCATAAGGCGGGCATGCACGACAAGAACCGCGACCGACAATTCCGCTACTTGACGCGGTTGCGGAACCTGTATCGGACGCTGGGATTGCCGGTGATCAGCGTCGATACGAAGAAGAAAGAGTTGGTTGGGGAGTTCAAGAACCCGGGACGGTGCTGGCGGCGGGAAAGCCGGGCCGTGTTGGACCACGATTTCCCGAGTTGGGCCAGGGGAAGGCGATCCCCTACGGGATCTATGACGTGGGCCACAACGATGGTTTGGTCGTGATCGGGACTTCCCACGAGACACCAGCGTTTGCCGTATCGGCCATTCGCCGTTGGTGGTTGGAGATCGGTCGCTGGCGTTATCAGGGCCAGCGGCGGTTGTTGATCGAGGCCGATGCGGGCGGCGCCAATGACTGCCGCAAATGGCAGTGGAAGAAGGCCCTGCAAGGCTTGGCCGACGAATTTAGCCTGATCATCACCGTGACCCATTACCCATCGGGTGCGAGCAAGTGGAACCCGATCGACCACCGGATGTTCAGCCTGATCAGCGCCAACTGGGCCGGTGAACCGTTGGAAAACTACGAGACGATCCTGGGCTTCATCCGAAGGACTCGTTCCTCGATGGGGTTTCATTGTCGTGCCCGTCTGGATACCAAGGAGTATCCCAGAGGGGTACAGGGTAACACCCGCAGCGAAAGGACGCATTCGCCTGAAACCGCGTTCCGTGTTACCCAAGTGGAACTACACCATTTGGCCACACGGCAAACCGAAGGATTGCTGAAATTATTTTTGACCGCCGGCTAAGCAAACCAGGACCCTCGCCGAGCTGTCAGGAAGGTATCAGGTCCACTCCGTCCAGATCAGTCAATGGAAGAAGCAACTCCTGGACGGCATCGAATCCTTGTTCCGCGACGGCCGCCGCCGCGACCACGACGAGAGCCAGGCGATCCAAGCCGAGTTGTACGAGCAGATCGGCCGGCTCAAGATGGAGGTCGAGTGGTTGAAAAAAGCAGTTGCCCGCTTCCGTTGACCTCAAGCGGCCCCTGATCGAGCCATTGAATAGTCATCTGAGTATCCGTAGACAATGCGAACTTCTGGATCTCAACCGATCGAGCTACTACCTCTTGCCGACCACCGAGTCGGTGGAGAACCTGCGCTTGATGAGACTGATCGACCAGCAGTTCTTGAGGACCCCGTTCTACGGCAGTCGGCGGATGACAGCGTCTTTGGAACGTTCCGGGGAGACGGTCAATCGCAAGCGGGTTCAGCGGCTCATGGCATTAATGGGCCTGGAGGCGGTCTTCCCCAGGCCACGGACTACCACCGCGGCGCCAGACGCACGGGTCTACCCCTACCTGCTCCGCGATCGGGTGTTGACCCACGTCAACGAGGTTTGGAGTTCGGACATTACGTATGTTCCCATGAAGAATGGCTTCATGTACCTGACGGCGGTGATCGACTGGTTCAGCCGGTACGTGCTCGCGTGGCGATTGTCGAACACGCTGGAGGGGCGGTTCTGCCTGGAGGCCCTCGACGAGGCGCTGTCGCTGGGTCGGCCGGAGATCTTCAACACCGACCAAGGTTCGCAGTTCACGGCGCAGGAGTACACCAGCCGCTTGGAGGAGGCCGGGGTCGCGGTGAGCCGGGACGGTCGGGGGCGGGCGTTGGACAACGTGTTCGTGGAGCGTCTGTGGAGGAGCGTCAAATACGAAGACATCTACATCAAGGATTATGACCATGTACCAGAACTGGAGTCGGGCCTGAGTGCCTACTTCTGGTTCTACGACGAGGAGCGTCCCCATCAGTCTCTCGATTACCGGACCCCCGGAGAGGTCCACTGGGCCGGGATTCACGGGGGCTGAGAGGGGAAAAGCCTTAACAAATACAGGTGGCCTGAGTGGTCCACCTATTGGGGTCCACTATAGAGCTCCTTGATTTCCGTCGCCATGCTGGCAAGTCGATCAGAAAGGGGTCTCACCTTGCTCGGAGGCATATTCGCACTTCCATTCGCCACATTGAGCTCGGCGGAATCGTTAACGTTTGGGTAGAGCGCGTCACTGGGATTGGACAACAAAAGGACGGGCGATCCTTGCGCCTGCAACACAGCACCGGGACGAAGGACGTTGTAATCCGAGATAAGATTGAGTTGCACCGGGTTAAGGCTGGGATTCTTCCGGCGCTGCGGAGTTACCTGCAGCATCTGGCGTGATCCCTCTCGGACAATGTCGACGGACACGGCTTTCTCGCCGTTTTTCTGCACGAGGTCAATCAGGCCCGCTTGGTCGTGCAGTGGCTGGCCCGCCATCGTCAGCAGGATGTCATTGACCTTGAATTCGGCCTTGGCCGCAGGACTGTCCGCAATCACTTCGGTGGCGATCAGGCCCTGACCGGTCGGGATCTTGAGATGGGTCCTCAACGCCGGCTCGACCGGGGAGACGGAGACACCGATCCAGAACTCCGGCGGTGCAGGCTGCACAGGCCCGAAGATAACCTTAACCTGGGGCTGGACCTGGAGCGTCTTCTTTTGTCCATGATGTAGCAGGACAAGACCCAGAGGCTTGTCCCCCGCCGCCTTGAGGTGCTCGTCCAGATCTTCCGGCTTGCCCAGTGGAGCATCGCCCAGGGTCAAGAGAATGTCGTTCTGGCAGACACCCGCGTGCGCAGCGGGCCCTTCAGGAGCAGCCGAGGTTGCGATCAGGCCCTGTCCCTTGGGTAACTTCAGGTGGGCCCGCGCGGCATCGTCCACGGGCGCGAGGCGTAAGCCCGAGCCTTGATCTTTTCCCTGGAAGAGTAAGTAGGCGTTCTGCTGTCGGTTGATGTCGTTGAGGTACTGGTTAGCAAGTGCTCCATTGAGAGACTGGGGATCCTGGACGTTGGTGCTCCAAGTCGGGAAGTCCCACCATAGGTTTCCCGGAGTGTTGTCCTGTGTTTTCGGCTCGTGGCCTTGTGCGTGTGCGACGGAGGTAAACGCCACGAGGAGAGCGAAGCTCCATTTCATCGATTGCAGCATGATCGCGTTCCTTTCTGCAAAGAGAAAGCAGTGCCGAGGCACGTAGGGAACCCAGAAGGGTGCAGCCAGCCTCCGAGATGGCCATGCACTCCAGGAGGATGTTGGCACCCTCACAACGGGTCATGGCCGACGTAGCGAACCTGGACGTGATCGATGGATAGGGGTAGGGAGAACCGATTGAGTTCGGTCCCCCCTCCCTCCGAACCGTGCAGGCGGTTTTTCCGCACACGGCTCTCCAGTCGGTGGTTTTACCTCGAAGAGGATTGACAGGCCAGAGCATGGGCTGCCTTCAAGCTGTACAACCCACGCTCTGCAAAGAATTTATTGGGCCAGCGCTGATGATCGCTCCCGCGACCACGCCCTCGTTTACCAAGACGTTTACGGAGCAGGCTTCGCAGCCTCATCCGAATCCAACCGTCCAGGTCGCCGAGCGCTCTGTGGTAGCTATGTTTGAAATACTCAAACCAGCCCCGCAGCCGGGGATTGAGGTCATTGATGATCTTCGTCAAGCTCTCCCCAGAGGTCCGCTTCGTCTTCGCTCGGATCGCCTCCTTGAGCTTCTGCAGGCTCTTGGATCGCGGGTAGCGTCGCCCCCTCTCGAACCGATAGCCCAGAAAGTCAAAGCTGGTCTCCCTCGCATCAACGATCTTCGTCTTCTCCGGATGCAATGTCAGGCCGGCGTCCGCCGTCCATTGTTGCACCAAAGCCAACGCTCTTGCGGCTTCCTCGGGACTGCGACACAGAATCACGAAATCGTCGGCGTAACGCACCATCTCGAATCCCTGCTGGGCCATCATGTGGTCCAGCGGGTTGAGGTAGATGTTACTGAGCATCGGGCTGATGCAACCGCCTTGCGGCGATCCTTCTTCGGGCGTCCATTCGCGCAAGCCGTCCAGGACGCCTTGCTTGAGGAACGACTCGATCAGACTCAGCACGCGACCGTCCGACACCTTCTGTGCCACCAGGGCCAGCAGGCGGTCATGCGGGATTGTGTCGAAGTAGCTTTTCAAATCAGCGTCGACAATGTACATGTAACCCTCTTTGAGCAACTGGTCCACTCGACGCAGCGCGTCCTTACATCCCCTTCCGGGGCGAAAGCCATAGCTGTGTTCCGCGAAGTCGCGCTCGAAGATCGGTTCCAGGGCCATCAGCGCCGCTGTTTGAACAACCCGGTCGCGCACCGTCGGAATCCCCAGCGGCCGCTTTTCCTTACTCCCCGGTTTGGGGATGTAGTGTCGGCGGATCTGTTGCGGTCGATAATGACCGCTCCGCAGTTCCTCGCTGAGGATCTTCAGGTTCTCTTCCAGGCGTTCATCGAACATCTTGACCGTCACGTGATCCACTCCGGCCGCACCTTTGTTGGCAGCGACTTGAGAGAACGCCGCAAGCAGGGTGCGTTCGGGATGGACCTTGTCGATCAGGCTGAACCACTTGCCTCCTTTGACCCCCTGTTCGAGGGCTGTCAACATCTGCGCTGTCCAAACCGTCGATTCGACCCAGCCCCAGCGGAGCAGGATCTCTCCGGCACGTGTAGCCCTCGCGGGCACTGCCTCCGGTTGTTCTTCCGTCGGTTTGGTCATCGCGTCTCCACCTTCCTGCACCCCTTCGCTCCACCGGCATTACCCGGTTTCTTCGCTACTATGGGTGCTCTGACTCCTGGACGCCCGGCTCTTCGGCTCACACGGGAGCATGAACACCGGCTTTGGCGTCATCCAGGTATCCCTGCGTTTTGTCATCGAATCTTCCGATCATTCCGTCTCCAACCACCTACCGCCGTCCCGACGCTTTTCTGGGTTTTATTGCGTCAGGCTTACCGGACCGCGTTGCCGTGGTCACCCTTTAGGGGCCATGCGTCATTTGGGCTTCGCCTTTCGTTCGCAGGCTCGCCACAACGGTCGGCCGAATCGAGTTCACTTGCGTTACGGACTGATCGTTCACCTCCGGTTGCTCTCCACCCCGCCTCACGGCGACGCAGTTACCTTCAGTTACGGAATGCCAGAGCATTCCGGCAAGGACTTTCACCCTGCTGACTCGATGCAATTGCAGGCGCACGAACGGCGGCACTGCGGCCGTCGGCGAGAGGAACAGAAACCAGCCGGCGGCGCTGCTCGAGTTGGTAGCCCTGACGCTGCCAGACGGCTCGATCGTGCTCCGAGACTGGAGGAGGCTGCTCCATCAGCCAGCGTCCGCTGATTCCCGGCCCGGCGAGAATCGGAACCTCGGCCGCCCCTGATCACCGGTACCGAATTCGCAGTCGGGCCACCTCGCGAACTGTGGGAACTCGATCCACGGGAATTCCGGCGATGCGTCCCTGGCTCGGGTATCTTGGAAGTCGTTGGTCCGGGTCGCCATCGGACGGCCTGCTCTACCGGGCTGGTCGAGGCTGTCTCGCCGGGAGCAACCGCGGGTTTGCCGCGAGCTCTTCAGGCCATTCCCCATCCAGCCCAGCAGAAAACGCGATGAGTGCGATGCCGGCCGCCAGTGCAGAGCTGGCCCGGCCTCGAGGAAACGACAGTAGCACGAGATTTCGGCGCGGGGCTCGCGAAGCTCGCAAGCGCAGAGGCTTTGATCGCGGGGTACCTCGTCCAGGTTCCGGAAGGTCTTCCCCCCAGCTCTGCGCTTCCAGGAACGCCAGGGCACATCGACGCCAGCCGTCGGGGGCCGAATCCAGCCGCTTGATGCACGTGCGCAACTGCTGAGGCGACATGCTCACCATCGATCATCCGGTCGATCAGCGACCTGGATCGACGGCCCGGGATCGGCATCATGGGTCGGCATCGTCGGTCTCCTCGGGCCTGGTGTGCATAACTGGTCGGCCAGCTCGGCTCGGAGGCGGAGTCGTGCTCGATGCAGCCGTGCCTCGATGGCGGCGGTTTTCAGTCCCAGACGATCGGCCAGCTCGCGAGCGCTCCAGTCCTCGGCATACTTCAGGACGAGCAGGTCGGCATCGCGCGGCGGCAGGCGGAGCAGTGCCCGCTGGACCAGGCTCCTCCGCTCGTCGTGGAGCAACCAGCCCAGTGGCGAGGGCGCCGGATCTTGCTGCCCTCGCGACCTGCCGGTCGCGCATAACGCCCGACGAGCGCACGGTGCCGGCCCGCCTTGCGCCGGTAGATCAGCGCCTGGCGAACCGCCAGCCGATAGAGCCAGCCAACGAGCCGCCCGGGCTCGAGCAGGGGCGATCGCTGCGCAACGGCCGACAGCGCCACCTCCTGCATGACCTCGTCCACAGCCTGCCGCTCCTGCACTCGAGCCGTGACCACGCGGCGCAGCCAGCGGTCATGGGCCAGGAGGATCGCGGTCCAGTCGAGGACCGGCGGTAGCGGCCGTGATGGCCGCTGGCTCCCTCTCGCATCCAGTCGTGGGTCTGAGCTCTGGTGCGTCCATGGTTCGTCAGTATAGTTGCCGCAGGCCCGCTGTCCCTTGCGTCGAATTTTTCACAAGGCCGGGATCACTGCCTGGCCCGGATCGTGGCTGAGTCGGCCGGCTCCCTCGATCTCAAAGCTCCAGGCGGAGGGAGACTTGCGGAGTTTTCGCGGCAGCAGGAAGACAGGTGCCGCCAGTTGCAGTAGACTCAGCAAGTCATCCGGGAAGCTGGCTGATGAGGAGAATCTGACTGGAGGGGGCTCGAGATGCTGGGACGAGTCCTGGTTCTTTCCGCCAGCGCCGGCGCAGGCCACCTTCGTGCGGCCGACGCGATCGAGAAGGCGTTGAAGGTCCGTGGCCTGGCCTCCGAGGTTCAGCACCTCGATGTGCTCAAGTACACCAACAACGTCTTCCGTCATCTTTACTCCAAGGCCTATATCGACCTGGTCAACAAGGCGCCCGAGGTGCTGGGCTGGCTCTACGATCATCTCGACGTCCCCGGCAGAAACGAGAAAGTCCGGCTCGCCTTTGACAGGCTCAACACCGTTCCATTCATCAAGTTCTTGAACAAGTACCAGCCCGACGTTGCGATCTGCACGCATTTTCTGCCGTCCGAGATCATTTCCTGGCTCAAGCGGGAAAAGCAGGTGAATATCCTGAACGCGGTGGTGGTGACCGACCTCGACGTTCACGCCATGTGGCTCTGCCGCGACTGCGAACATTACTTCGTGGCCCTCGAGGAGACGAAGGTCCACCTTGTAGCCCTCGGCGTGCCGGCGAACCGGGTCACCGTCTCGGGCATACCCATCGATCCCGTCTTCGGGGAAGCGAAGGATACCCGGGCCATGCGCCGGAAACATGATCTGGACGAGGACGCGTTCACGATCCTGGTTTCCGCGGGCGGCTTCGGAGTCGGTCCCGTGGAACACATCATTCAGGCGCTATCGGCCCTGAGGCCATGCCGCTCAGATTATCGTGGTCTGCGGCCGGAACGAAGAGCTCCGCACGAGGCTGTCGCGAGTGCTTCGGCGGCTTGCAAGACCTCCAGGTGTAAACTTTCATCTTCTCGGCTTCACCACGGAGATGGACGAGATTATGACCGCGGCCGATCTGTTCGTGGGAAAGCCGGGCGGGTTGACCACGTCGGAGGCGCTGGCCAAGGGACTGCCCATGGTTGTCATCAACCCCATTCCTGGCCAGGAAGAACGAAACTCCGACCATCTCCTCGAGGAGGGCATTGCCATCCGCTGCAACAACCTGCCCGCCCTCGCTTACAAGATCGACCGGCTGATTGAGGAGCCCGGCAAGCTCGTGCTAATGCAAGGGAACGCGCTGGCCTTGGGCAAACCCCAAGCGGCGTTCACGATCCTGGAGCGGCTCGATAACCTGTGCATCCAACCGCTCCAGGCGCCGGCACCTGGCGCAACCTCGGGACGCAGACGCAGGGCACCCCGCAAGCTCTCCTACTGAGACAGGTGAGCAGGGTGAAGTTTGACCCGGAGATTGGCGGTTCATCGCTGAAGTAGCCCCTTGTTCTGCGACGAGGACGAGCTGTTTGAAGCTGGGGAAAGCTTGAACCAATCGATACCGACGAGGTAGTTGGTGCTCTTGGGGTTCTTGCCCGCGAGGATGATGCTCAGAGTGTGGAGTCCTGCGTTCAGAGTGGACGTGCCAAGAGGTACCTCTCCGGTATGCACCACCGCGGGGGCAGGCTCGTAAAGGTCGATGGCCTTGCCCAGTGGTTTGCCGTCGAGAGTAATCTGCACCGTGCCGTAGTCGCCCGCCTTAGTGAAAGCCGCCGAGAGCGCATAGCTTCCGGCCGACTTGACCGGCAGTTCCAGGTCCAGCCTGGCATTCGGCTCATGAACGACCCACCAGAGCTGATTGCCCGCCGACCAGGCATCGCCAAAGGGAAGCATGTCCTGGTTGGGCACCTCGCCGGCTTGTCTTCGCCTTGACCTTGAGGCTCTCTGCCTCGATAACGCCTGGCTCTCGTTTGAGCGCCGGCTTGGGATGGACCTTTCGGACCGACAAGTCGGGGATACCGGGCTCGATCCTGCGCCGGGCCCGGCGTAGAAGTAGGCGATCGTGGCGTACTGGATCTTGACGGCCTCCCAGTGCCAGACCTCGATGTCGAAACCGAGTGATTTCTGGAATGGTACGGAGTCGAGGATCTGGTAGCGAATGTTGCTGGTGTTGCCCTTGGTGCCGGGGCCGTCGCATCGTGTCTGGGCATGGAACGGATTCATGTAGGGGTGGTTGTCACCCCAGGCATAGCCGAAGTAATCCTCGCTTCCGGTGCCGAAGGTGCTGGGAAAGCTTTCGCCATCCACGTAGATCTTCTCGTCGCCCTCGCCCCACCAGGCCGGCGTGGGATTGAAGATATCCAGAAGCAGCCCGACGAAACGGCCGGGCGATCCCGATACCCGCAAAGCGGGCCAGTCCAGGGTGCCCTCCGCCTTCTTCGTCTGAAGATCGTCCTGGTATCGCCAGCGGGCATGGAAGTAGAGAGAACCCTCGGAGGGATTGGACCTGGTCGACGTTCACCACGGCGGATACCGTGACCGGCTCCTTGGAGGAATTCGTCAGGCGGATGCGTACGGACTTCCGAGTAGGGCATGTACCATTTCGCCACCATTGAGCCGTCACTTTGAACCCTGTTTATCGACGACTCGAACGCATTGACACCGGGGCCCGAGCCAAAGAAATCGCCCAGGGGAACGGCCACCTGGGGCTGTTCTGCTCCGTCGAAGGTGATCGCCAGTAGCGTGCGGGCTAGAGCGTCTTCGCGGTCGACCGCGTCGACCTTGCACGTTAATGCCGTGATGGCGCCTGGACGCTGACCGTACGCAGCTTCCGCCATCAGGTCGGCCGACTGCCCGGCCGGTATGCTCACCGAAGCTCGATGCACCAGTGATCTGCGGGGCCTCGCATGACGGATTAGCTCTAGAAGTAGCTGGCGGCGCGTCTCCTCCAGCACCGGTCCGGCTCGTTTCAAGACCTCGGCCGAGTAGCTCTCGACATTCGTCCTTCGCGGGCAGGCTTGTCACGCTGACCTGAAAGTATTGTTTCCCCTTGGTCGTAGTGATCTTGATCGACTTCGCGAACGGAAATGGGAAGTAGAGATTTCGCCCGCGCGAGGCGTCATGGCCGAACGGTGCAGCGAAGGGAGCGATCTCGCCGTTGGTGATCGCGGCAAACGGGGCCGCCAGGGCAGGAGTCGGGCTGCCGTCGATGTAGATCCTCAGCTCACCGTCTGGGTTGGCACTCCAGATCCGCGAGACGTAGCCTGGTCCCTGAGCTTCGGCGAGGACCCACTCCTGCTGATCTCCCATCCCATCCACTCGAAGGTAATGGCCGGCGTCACCGTTGGCAAAGGGATTGATGATCTTCCCACCTTCAAGACGGGTCGCCCGATCATAGCTGGAAAACTGGACAGTTTGCTCGCCAGGCACGGGCGGATCAGCCAGCCATCGAGGATCGCTCATCTTTCTCAAGAGCGTCTCCACCGTGATCGGGGCATCCGCAGCCCGGGCCTGGAGTGCCAGTAGAAGCGCGAAGATCACGAAGATCCTCAGTGATGCTGATCCGAAACGAAGTTTCTGAGCGCGCCATTGCATAAGACCAATCCTCTCGTGATCGGGCCAGAGATCATGCGGTGTTCAGGGGCGTGAGCTTCCAGAGCAGGATTCGCCTGCGGGAGCCTCGCACACTCTCCATGGGAACAGAGCCGGAATCGACTCGCAAGCATGAGGCGTAGCCGTATCCGGTCATTCCTGGGAGGGCTCTCGTGGCCGCGATGGGAGAGGACTATAATCGCGTGAAGACCTTACGGGGTCTTTCCCACCCAATCACGGGCGATCGAGCCCGGCCTCGATGGCTCATAACCTGATCACCCCGATCCTGAGCCGCTCCGGATAAGGGGGTTTGTGTCGTAAGGAACATGTCATGAATCGATTGCTCATCCTCACAGCGATGGCTTCGGGACTGGTAGGACCCACGATGGGCCGCGCCGATGGACCGGGTCCACAGGGAGAGCCACGGCTCTGGACCTGCGCAGCCTCGATCCCCGTGAGGCGCAGGGTCGATCCTCTCGCCGGGGCAGCCGGCGCGGTCCGGGTCACGTTCCAGCCTGCGGAGTGGCCCAGCGTGAAGTTGTCAGCGCCCAAGGACCGGGCATGGGACTGGAGCTCGCAGGGATTTCTTGTGCTCGAGCTGAAGAACCCGGAAGGGCGGGAGATCACGCTGGGGATCCGGATCGACGATGACCCCGCTGCTGATGGCCGTACCCATTGCCGGACCGCCCAGGTCAAGCTTCGGGCAGGGGAGACCACATCCTTTGCCGTGGCCCTGAGTGGCTCTGATCCCATGGCTCACGGCATGCGCGGGTTGCCCTCCCATCCAGGCACGCGGAACGTGACCGCTTCTGGGGCTGGGACCTTCAATCTCGGGCATGTCGTGGAATTCCAGATCTTCCTGCACCAGCCCACGCAACCCCTCGAACTGGAGATTCGATCGGCCCGGCTGGAGCCCGAACTCTCGCTTGCAGGCATCGTGGACCCGCTGGGCCAGTACGCCAGGGCGGACTGGCCCGGGAAAGTCCAGTCCGAATCGGACATGGTCCACCGTCATGAGAATCGAGGCCGCCGACCTCAAGGCGCATCCTGCTCCTCCCGACCGCGACCGGTTTGGGGGCTGGCAGGGTGGACCCAAGCAGACAGCCACCGGCTTCTTTCGCACCGAAAGGCTTGATGGCAAGTGGTGGCTGGTCGATCCCGACGGCGCGCTCTTCATCTCGCTGGGCGTCGACGTCGTGACTCCGAACGAGGCGACTATCATCACAGGCCGCGAATCGATGTTTACCGCCTTACCCCGGATCGGCGAGCCGCTGGCCCGGTACTTCGGGACGGCCCGCGGAATTCATTCTGGACCGGTCAAGGAGGGCAAGACGTTCAACTTCTACGCGGCCAACCTGGAACGGACGTTCGGTCCCGACCCCGAGAGACACTGGAAAGAGACCACCTTGAGCCGCCTGAGTTCCTGGGGCTTCAACACAATCGGCAACTGGTCTGATCGTCGCCTTTATCGGAACGGCCGGATTCCCTACGTGGCAACGGTGACGTTTCAGGCGACCACGCTCGGGTGGGTAGCGGCTCGGATTACTGGGGTAAGATGCACGACCCGTTTGACCCCAGGTTCGGTGCCAGCGTCCGGAACAGCCTTCGCCGGGTAGTCCCCCAGGTCAAGGGGGACGCCTGGTGCCTGGGCTACTTTGTGGACAACGAGCTGAGCTGGGGAGGGTTCGGTGACGAAATCGGCTTCCTCACGGTGACTGATACCCCCTACCCAGAGCTGGTCGCCTCAGCCCGGGCCATCCACCGCCAGGCCTATGCTCGCCGGGCCGGCAAGCCATGATCGATTTCCTTGGCCGAGACCGACTGAAGGGCGCGAAGCGAACCCGATGGTTTCTTGCCCGGCTCAGCGGCCTGTGATAAGGTCGCGGGGCAAGTGAAGCCGTCATAAGAAATCGAGAATCCGGCCGGTGGACCCCGAATGGGATGAGCCACTCACGGCCGGTGATCCGGCCCCTGGGAGACCCGTAATGCTTTCACGATCACCGATTCGTCATCGCCGCTGGCCGCTGAGCGCTGCTGTGATTCTGATCGCAGTGGGCGCAGCGACCACCAGTCTGGCTGGAGAACGCGACATGAGATCGGGTGAGAAAGAATCGCCTACGGTGCTCTGGGTCTATGTGGGAACCTACACCCATGGAAAGACCCCCAGCCAGGGCATCTATCTCCTGGAGCTTGACCTGGCCTCGGGCAGTTTGAACGCCAGAGCGGCCGGGCCGAACCTCCCCGACCCCTCATTCCTCGCCATCCACCCGAGCCGGAGGTTTCTCTACGCGGTCAACGAGCTCGGCGAGTTCAACGGCAAGAAGGGGGGCGGCGTCAGCGCGCTGGCCATCGACCCATCCAGTGGAAAGCTCACTCTCCTCAACCAGCAATCCTCGGTAGGCAGTGGACCCTGTCACCTCACAGTGGATCAGCGCGGGGAAGAACGTGCTGGTGGCCAATTACGGAAGCGGCAGCGTCGCTTGCTTGCCAATCCAGACCAATGGCAGGCTGAGCCCCGCCTCGTCGTTCATCCAGCACGAAGGCAAGGGCGCCGATGCCTCGCGGCAGGAAGGCCCTCATGCCCACTCGATCAACCTCGACCAGGCCAACAAGTTCGCGCTCGTGGCCGACCTCGGCCTGGATCAGGTTCGGGTCTACCAGTTCCATGCCGAGAAGGGCTCACTCACACCCAATGATCCTCCCTTCGCGACGGTTGCCCCGGGCTCCGGCCCTCGCCATCTGGCCTTCCACCCAGGCGGGCGCTTTGCCTATGTGATCAGCGAGATGGCCAATACGGTGACTGTCTTCGGCTATGATTCCGGCAGGGGGACGCTGAGCCGGATCCAGACCATCTCCACCTTGCCCGCCGATTTCCAGGGGACCAGCTACACGGCCGAGGTCCAGGTTCATCCCTCGGGCAAGTTCGTCTACGGGTCAAACCGGGGCCACGACAGTATCGCGATCTTCGTCGTGGATCCCGCAACGGGCAAGCTGGCCACCGCCGGCCATCAATCCACCCTAGGGAAGAACCCCCGGAATTTCGCTCTCGACCCGACGGGTGCATACCTCCTGGCCGAGAACCAGGATTCCAACTCGATCGTGGTCTTCCGCATCGACCAGAAGACGGGTGGTCTCACGCAGGTTGGGGAGCCCGTTGTCGTTCCCATGCCCGTATGCATACGCATGATCCCGAAGCGAGGGGCGGAGCCAGTTGCCGAGTAGCCCTGGATCGGCGGAGTAGTCCGCCAAGACAGCCAGCGCCGTGATCAAGCTCAATTTGTGATTCTCGGAAAACCCACAATCTGGTTTCTTCGCATTTGATGAACGACTTGATCTCGATGGATGCTCCGGGGCCGGGGCGGGAGCGTCAAGCCAAGCTCGCCTCGCTTCTCTTCTCGGCGGCGGATGTCGCGAGCCGCGGCAGGCGGGTCTACGAAGCGATGCTCGAGCACTCGGCACAGATTCGCACTCCGAACTTCACGGTGATCGGCACCGATGACCTGGAGCGGATGTTCGACCTGTATGACCGGGAGTTCTTCCGCGGACTGCTCGGCGAGATGCTGATGGAGGATTGGGCACATCCGATGGCGTTCCGCCTGTCACGGCGGCTCACCCGCGCGGCTGGTCAGACCATGCGTCAAGTTCGCCGGGTGCCGGTCGCCGGACGGATGGCCGAGCGCGCCGACTACGAGATCTCGGTCTCGACCACGCTCTTGTTCAGCACGTTCCAGAACGTCGAACGGGAGGTCGTTGTGGGAGGCCTGATGTGCCACGACCGGCTCGAGGCCTTGCAGCGGATCTTCGAGCATGAGCTACTTCACCTGGCCGAGTTTCTGGGCTGGGGCCGGTCGAGTTGCTCGGCCGAGAACTTCCACATGCTCTCGCGACGAATCTTCGCCCACGAGGGGGTCTCCCACGACCTGGTCACGCCTCGCGAGCAGGCCGCAGTGGCTTTCGATGTCCGGGTGGGTGATCAGGTCAACTTCGAGATCGAGGGGAGAACCTATCAGGGCCGCGTTAACCGCATCACCCGCCGAGCCACTGTCCTTGTCGAGAGCCCATCGCGGTGAACCCTTTTCCGACGGCCGCCGATACCTTACCTTCTATGTGCCCTTGCCCCTGCTCAGAAAAGGAAGCTCGTCGGGAACGCATGTCAAGTGACAAGCAGTTCAATGCCTGCCTTCTTGAGCTTCGCCTTTCGCCTCGCTCACCCGCCAATCCAGGCCTTGCGCCGGGCTTCCTGAGCCTCCGTGGCCTCGGGGTTGGCCTCCAGCCCCCACTGGCGGGGAGGCTCCTGGCCGAAGACGGCGTCAAGCCGTTGCAGGCGATCGCGGCGGGAGATCAGGATCGAGACCCTCTCGCCGGGTGAGAAACACTCCATCCTCCTGGACCACTGGTCGGCATGAACCCGATCGTCACCGATGGCCAGGATCTCGTCGCCAACATTGAAGCCGGCGTCATAACCGGGCGTGCCCCGCTTCACCTGGTTCACCATCAGGCGGCCGTCCTCGTTCTTCGTGACGAGCCCGAGCCAGGCCTTGGGAGGCTTGCTGGCGGCCTGGTTCTTCTTCTCTTCCTTGTTGAAGCGGAGGCCGAACCAGTCGAGTGCTTCGGCATAATCGAGCTCCTCGGTGGTTTCCAGGACCTTGCGGAACCAGGTTGAGAGGTCGATGCCGGCAACCTCCTGTGCCATGGCCCGGAACTGCTCACCCGTGAAGCCTTGCGGTCCAGAATAGCGGCTGTAGGCCAGCCTCATCACGTCGTCGAGGCTCTTCTTTCCCTCGGAGGCCCGGCGAATCCTGGCATCCAGCAGGAACGCGACCACGGCGCCCTTGACGTAGTAACTGATGCCGGTGTTCGGTGTATTCTCATCCCGACGGTAGAACTTGATCCAGGCATCGACCGATGATGCCTCCAGGGGCTTGGACCAGCCGGCCGGGCGTTGTCTGAAGCCGCTCGATATCGTTCGTGGTCTTGTCGGAATCCGAGCCAGGCGACGGTGGATCGCCAGCCAGGTACTCCTCGACCGTGCAAAGCCCGGCGCGGCGAACCAAGAGGCGGTCATAGTAACTGGTGATCCCCTCCGCGACCCAGAGGCTGGGCGTGTAGACCTCGTTCTCATAGTCGAACGGCCCCAGCTCGACCGGGCGCAGCCGCTTGACGTTCCACGTGTGGAAGTACTCGTGGCTGACGAGGTTAAGCCAGGACAGATAGCCAGATCGAGTTCGCGTGGCCCACCGGCTGGCCATCAAGACCGTGGAGTTCTTGTGCTCCAGGCCACCGCCGGTCTCGGCCAGCACGTTGAAGAAGACATACTTCTCGTAAGGCAGCGCGCCCCAGAACTCCTTCTGGACTCGGACGATGGCTTCAACATCGCGGGCCGACCGCGGACCGTCCCAGAGCGATCCCTCCCCCTCATTGACCAGGAAGTGAGGCACCCCATCGACCCGGAATTCGTAGATCGATGGGCTGCCTGCGTAGATGGGCGAATCCACCAGCGTGTCGAAATCAGGCGCAAGGTAGTGCTGCGGCCTGTGGTCAGGCGCCTCGGACAACCCTGTCACACTGGTGCGCCAGCCGGGAGGCAGCACGAGCGACACGTCGTGAGGCCGGGGCTCTGGGCCGGCCAGCGTCAAGAAGGTTGCGGCACCATTCAGCAGCGCAAACGAGCGATCCACCCAGTTCCCCTGCACCGACATCGTCCGCGCGTAGACCCGGTAGGACACTGTGATCTCGCCGGCTCCCCCCGTCTTGATCCTCCACCGGTTCTTCCGCACCTTGGACAGCTCGAGGGCCTTGCCATCCGGGTCCTGTCGCCGACAGTTCCTCAAGATGCCGCGCATATTCGCGCACCAGGTACGATCCAGGCGTCCAGACCGCCATCATCATCTCGACGTCCGAGGATCCGCCGCACGGGCACCCGCGCCTCGACCTCGACGTAATGGGTGTGAGGCGCCGGAAACCGTAAGGTATAACGAATCGGCTCGGCCGATTCCGCAAGCTTTGGCGTGGAAGTCATCACGACCAATCCAGTAACAAGGCTGATCCACAAATCGAGTCGCACCATCCCACCCTCGCGATCAAGCGGACAGAACCCTGGCCGGGATGGCGTTCCGCTTCGCCGGTCTCATCTTAGAAGCCGACAGCCGGCGAAATCTACAGGAGTTGGAAGTCTCCGAGCCGTGTGCGATGTCGTAAGTCCTTAATTGTCCTAGGCCGCCCGACAAGCCGAAAAGCCTCTTACCCCAAAATCTGGATTTCAACCCCGGTTTTTCCGCTACTTTGTAGGGCAAAGCCCGCGGAACCACGAATTTTACCCCACGACCCCCTTGCGTGGGGGATTTGTCGCGATGTATGATGAGAGCTCGTAACAGGGGGCTCTCGCTGCGATGCGGATCAACGTCACTCAGCCTCTGTTTGCCTGGGCGGCACTCGAAGACTCGCCCACTTTGAGCGTCGTGCGCCGATGCATTGAGGCCGTCCCCGACGCCGCGCTCTTGGAGGGGCTCCGAAAAAGCGCGGGGCCGCGGCCGCGACGACTTTCCGGTCGCACTGCTCTGGGGCGTCGCACTGCTCACCCCCCTGTTGCGCCACGCCTCCTATGACGCTTGCCTCGGCGAGGTGCGCCGCAACCCGGCGCTGAAACGTCTCTTGGGGGTTGAGACCGACGATCAGATCCCCAAGCATTGGAATCTCTCGCGGTTCCTCGATGTCCTCGGGCATCCCGCGCATCTGGCCGCGATCCGGGCGTGTTTCGACGCGATGGTTCGGCGTCTGGGAGAGGTCGTGCCTGACCTGGGGCGGCGCACCGCCGGCGACGCCACGGCGCTGTCGGCGCGGCGCGGCGACGCGAAGCGTCAGGAGGCCGAGACTCGGCTGGGGTTGCCTCAGCCGGCCGGCGGCCGCAAGGAATACAAGAATGACGACGGCGTGGTGGTCAAGGTCGTGTCGTGGTTCGGTTACAAGCTCCATCTTTTGGTCGACGTCCGGCACGAACTGGTCCTGGCTTATTGCATCACCGAACCGGCGGTCGGCGACAACCAGATGATCGCGGCGCTCCTGGAGCAAGCCCGCGGCAACTTGCCAACGGGGCGGATTGAATCGCTCGCCTACGACAAGGCGGCCGATGACGAGGCCGTGCATCGGCTGCTACACGCCGCCGGGATCAAGCCGCTGATCGAGAACCGCGCGCTGTGGAAAAGCGAGCTGGACCGGATCTTGCCGGGGCACACGGGGCGGTCGAACCTGGTGTACGACGAATCCGGAACGATTCACTGTTATGATAAAGTGAGTGAACCTCCCGTGCGATATCGGATGGCCTACATCGGCCATGAAGCAAAGCGCGGGACGCTAAAATACCGCTGCCCGGCGCGTCACGAGGGGTGGACGTGCCCAAGCGACGCACGGTGCAATGCCGGGCTCCGCTACGGCGTGGTAGCGCAGATCAGAGCGAACTGGACCTGCGTCGGTTCCCGCCGATTCCGCGCGACCAGCAGTTCGAGCGGCTGTACAACGGCCGTACCGCAGTGGAACGGGTCAACGCCCGCTTGAAGCTGTACTGGGGGGCCGACGACGGCAACGTGATCGGCGCGCGACGGTTTCACGCGATGGCAGGTATGATGCTGTTGGTCCACCTGGCGCTGGCGACGACGTTGGCACGGACCGGACGAAGCGAGATGAAAACTCTGGGCGGAACCCGGCTGAGTCCGATCGCCAAGGCACTCGACGAGCAGATCAGCCGAGAGAGGTCCGCCGAGAGAGACGAGTGAGCGAAAACGACAACGTTTGTGATACCCCATGATCGTCATGGATACCCCCGGGGGGGCTTGCCCCGGGCAAAAACGACATCGCAAGCGGCTCGAAGTCTCCAGCCTTCGTGGAAGCGAGTGTCTCTGAGACATGTGACCCCGGAGAGGTCTGATCCCACGTCGAACACGTTCAATCGCCAACGCTCTGCAAGAATATGCTCACTCAGAACAATTTCCAGGAACCGCATGATAGATAGAATAGACAGCAAGGATAAGATTGATAGAATATGGGGCCAGGAATTCTCATGGACCGGTCTTGTGGACTGTCCGGTCATCCCAAAGGTTCTATGTGTACGCGTTCAATCGCATGAGCACCATGACTTGCCGTGAGAAGAAGGGGCGACCGATGAGAGTGATGCTCGTTGGATTTTTTGCCGCTGGCGTGCTTGATCGTGGGGGGGAATGCCAAGGCCCAATTGATAAGTACTCTGCCAGGCTTACCCCCACCGGCGATCACGACATTCCCGGCCCAGGGTGAGTTGTTGCCGTACAGTTACTGGGTTTCCGCTCCTAGTCCTTGAGTGTATGTCGAGTATGGCTCAGTTGATCAGTTCCCCTTCCACGGTCGGCCGTAAGGGAGCCCAAGCGATCGGTGGTCGTGGTACACGCTGGGGGGGGGGTCGAGCCGGTATCTGCGCGATACTACTACCCACCGCTCCGCTAAACGCAGAGGATTGTATCCGGAGTGCCTGAGGCAAAGCTCTGCCCTCACGCAGAGCCCTCGCGGCACTTCTCGGATACAAA
>CAWFAF010000079.1:0-353068 GCA_963813575.1 uncultured Planctomycetaceae bacterium | reverse complement strand
GGAATAACCGGCCACGCCACGCCCGTGCGAGTCATTAATCCAGGCCAGCCCAAACCCCATCGCCGCGCCCAGAATCAGCCCCGCCGTCAGCGAGAACCCCAGTCCTGGAAACACCTCCTGCGCCCGCCGCGCGCAGCCTGATCATCCCTAACTCCGTCAAGCCCGCTCCGGCCCGACGAGGCAAGGCCCAACCATTCCCCGAAGTTCCTGGCCGTGGCCATGGCCACTTCCCATCCGGGTGCTTCGTATGCACCCACACCGGCCCCGGTTGATCTTGACTCAAGGCGTCGGAGCAAACGTCCCACGCGCAATCGCTGATAGGAATTGTGGAGAAAGCTTTCGGCTCTCTCCAACGTTCTCACGATATCCCCGCCGCAGCCGAGGATTCAAGCAGATTCTCGAACCAGACATGGGACGAAGACCATCGCGGCCTCCGCGAACACAGGGAATGCGTGTCCGTTCGAGAAGTCGAACAAGGGCGGGACGCTACGGCAAGAGTCATCTGGTAAAATGATCGGGAAAGGAGAGTCAAACATGGCGACCGTCACACTTCAAGAAGCACAGGCCAAGCTGTCAGACTTGGTTCATCAGCTCTCGCCGGGTGAGGAAGTGGTCATCACCGAGAACGACGAGCCCGTAGCGAAGCTGGTGGCATCACGAGCCGAAAAGCCACGCCCGCTTCCTGGCCGCTGCAAGGGGATGCTCACCATTGTGGCGGAGGATGACGAGCATCTGGAAGCCTTCAAGGAATACATGCCTTGAGACTCCTACTTGATACGCACACGCTGCTCTGGTTTGCAGTGAACGAACCTTGAGGCGCGCCGGCTCGATGACGACGATCGCAGCCGCGAGTAGAGTCGGCTTCGACCGGCGACAAATTCGCCAGCAACAGAGTAACCTGGTCGGCAGGCCGTTGCGGCGTCGCGCCCCGGAACAGCATGCGGGGCCTCCTCCTCCATGTGGACGGTCGGCAAGGCGATCGAAAACGCGCTAAGCCTCTGGCGGCGGGGAAAAAGTGGATGAGAACGGGCTCGACCGGGTAATAAGCGGGTAGAGGACGAGCGAGACCTGCGGAAGGGGCGACGTGGAGAAGAACGGCGTGATGGATGCTGTGGTCCGAGACCTCCAGACCCTCTTCGGCATAGGGGTGATGGGGGCTCGCTCGGACGGGCAACTCCTGGATCGCTTCGTGGAACGGCGGGAAGGAGCCGTCTTCGAGGCGATCGTCCGTCGCCACGGCCCGATGGTCTGGGGCGTCTGCCGCCGGGTCCTCCGGGACCATCACGACGCCGAGGACGCCTTCCAGGCGACCTTCCTCGTGCTCGCCCGCAAGGCGGCTTCCATCATGCCACGGGAGAAGCTCGGCAACTGGCTCTACGGCGTGGCGTACCAGACGGCCATGAAGGCGAGGGCGACGAGGACGAAGAGGCGAGGGCGGGAAGGCCAGGTGCCGGACATGCCGGAGCCCGAGGCTACGTCGCGCGACCTTCGAGATGACCTGACTGATTTGCTCGACCAGGAGTTGAGCCGGCTGCCCGAGAAGTACCGCATCCCCATCGTCCTGTGCGAACTGGAGGGCAGGACCCACAAGGAGGCGGCGAGCCAACTCGGGTGGCCGATCGGGACGGTATCGAGCCGGCTGTCCAGGGCCAAGTCGATGCTGGCAAGGCGGTTGTCCCGGCAGGGCGTGTCGCTCTCGGTTAGCTCGCTGGCGGTGCTTCTGGCTCAGGAGTCAGCGTCGGCCAGCATGCCACCCTGGTTGATCGATTCCACGGCTCAGGCCGCAAGCCTGTTTGCGGCGGGACGAGCGTTGACGGCGGGGGTGGTCTCCGCCGAGGTCGCTGCCCTGACGGGGGAGGTGCTGAAAATCATGTTGCTGTCCAAGCTCAAGGTCACCACGGCATTCCTGCTCATGGGCGCTACGCTTACCGTCGTCGGAACTAGCCTCGCCTACCAAGAAAAGGCCTCCAAGGAGGGGAATGTCAGATCTGATCAGAGGAGAAAATTGGCTGCCCAGAAGGGCGTTGTTGTCCCCGCATTGCCTGGCGAGAGGAATCGTGGGTTTGGTGGTGGCCCCAACGAGCCCCGCTATCTGCGGCAGGGCGACCTCTTCTTCGTGACTTCGCCTCTGGCCGACAAGTTCTCGATCTACGACTCTGTAACGAACAAAGCCAGCACCGTCCGGCTGCCTGGCTCGAAGGAGTCCTCGCTCCAAGTGTTCCCCATTCTCGGATCGGGAAATCTCATCTCGCTTGGCCTTTATGGGCCGAAGCTGACCCGGCTCTATGTCTTCAGCCGCGCAGACTGGAAGTGGTATCCTCAAGATTTGAAGGAGCCCGTCGCTGAAGCCCTGTACCCGGTCTTGGGACAATCGGTCGCAGGCTACGCCCAAGGCCGAACCATCTATGCCTTCAGCACCGGGGCGAAGCGGTGGAGCATCCTCGAGTTACCTCAAGAGGCTCCGGCGCAACCGGGCATGAGATTGTCCCCGGAGTCGATCGACGTCGAGTATGGCGGCCACATCTACGAGTTCAGCGGCAAGACCGGCGAGTGGCAGCACACGGATTTACGTGCCCTGATCGATGCTGCGATCAAAGCCGCCGAGGATGGGGCGAAGTAAACGGAACACTCACCCTGGAAGGTGTCCCCCTCGGGGAGCTTCGGGCGTGGTTGAGACGTGGGTAAGGCTCCGCGGAGCAAAGCTCCAGCCAGCCGGGCCGGAATGCTCTGATGTGACAATGGGTCGAAGCCGATTTTGGCCGGCGCTTCGTGACCCCATTTTTCTGATTGCTTCACAATCCGGGTGCGATGAGAGGCGACAATGGAAGCGAGAATTTGTCAGTGACCGGTTACCCGCGTGCACGTGACAACAACCTTCTTCCTCACTGACAACAGGAGCATCCTGCGTTGGCCTTTCGTCTCCTCGACCGCATACCCAAGAAGCGGGAGTTTCTGGCCCGATCGCTCGGGGCGCTAGGGGTTTTCCGGGTGCTGGAAAGGATCTCGACGAGGCGGTGGCCGGCGCTTGTGGTTTTGACTTATCACCGGATCGGCTTTCCGGGAATCGGGTCGAACCCTTACTATGATCCCGTGATCTCGGCCACGCCGGAGGCGTTTCGAGACCAGGTTCGGTTCCTTCGCGAGCGGTTCTCCATCGTCGCGCTCGAGGAGATTGCCGGGCTGGATCAAGTAGGTCTGGGCTCCAGGGCGAAGCCGGCGGCGCTCATCACGTTCGATGATGGTTATCGAGACAACTTTGAGACGGCGCTGCCGATCCTGCGCGAGCTTGATGTGCCGGCGGCCTTCTTCCTCCCGACGGGTTTTTTTCAAGCTCCGAGGCTGCCGTGGTGGGACCACGTGGCCTGCGCGATCAAAGCAGACGCGATCTCCAAGATTAACGCTGCACCGCGAGCCTGAGGACACGGCCCCGCTCGTCATCGAGCTAGGGCCTGAGCCCAGCGACCAGGCCCGGACGGAGGCCATCATGACGGTCATCCGCGCTTTTCTGGATGGGGCGATCCGAGACGAGACCTGGTTTCTGGCCGACCTTGACCGGCAGGCGGAGGTCGGCATCGACACGCAGGCACGGGGACGGGAGCTGTTCATGGACTGGGGACAGGTGCGGCAACTGGCACAGTTCGGGGATGTCGATCGGGTCTCATGGGCATACCCATATTGCGCTGGGGGAGCTTGATGAGGATGGCCAGACGCACGAGCTGGCCGGGTCGAAGACGATCCTGGAGAGCGAGCTAGGCCACGAGGTGTCGGGAGTTGCCTACCCGTTCGGCTGGCCGGGCACCTTCACTACGCGCACGACCGAGCTGGCGGCGCTGGTTGGGTACCGACTGGGGTTTTCATCGCGGGAAGGGGTGAACCACCCTGGCACCGCTGGCTTCCAGGAGATGGCTATGCGTCGGCTCAACGTTGGCACGGGTGATTCGCCCTCTCTGCTCCGCGCCCGAGCTTCGCTGCACGCGGCGTTCGGCCGATCGTTTCTTTAGTCCGTAGCGAGGCCGGGCCGGATATCGTGCACCGGCCCCGTGGCTGCTTCACGGACTCAAGATGCTCAAGGCCGGGCCGGAAGAGGAGTCGCGTTCGCATGAGGGTTAATGAACACTCCGGTCCCGACAAGAGAGAACGACCAGTTCTCTGGGATCCTCTGAATGCTTGGCCCGCTGGACGAAAGTGGATCTGGGCCGTCCTCGCAACCTGCGCTCTGGTTCTCCAAGGGCCTTCCTTTTTTCGCAGCATGCGGATGACATGGCAGGTCGGCAGCGATTTTTTCCAGGACTGGGCCTCCGCGCAATGTCCTTAGTGGCCTGCCAGCCTATTTGCCGCTGTCCGTGGCTCTGGATCTCTACCGCCCGAGGATCGAAGGTGAACTCCCACCCGTCGCAACCCTTCCCTGGAACGCCCATCCCCCGACATCCGTTCTCGTGACCCTGCCCTTCGCCTTGCTAGATTATCCCGAGGCGGGGACGCTGTGGAACATTCTGAGCTTGATTGCCCTGATTGCCAGTCTTCGATTGATCATTTACGAGTTCGACTTCCCCGTCCGCGCCTGGTCGGTCGCGCCGATGGCAACTCTCGGGTTGCTCTGCGGTCCGATCCGCACGCAGGTCGCTCAGGGGCAGTGGAATGCTCCATTGCTCTTGCTGCTCACCTTGGCCTGGGTCGCGGAGCGTAGGGGCCGGAGCCACTGTGCTGGATTCTGGGTGGCCACCGCGGCTGCCCTGAAACTGTTTCCGGTCTTTTTTCTTCTTTATTTCGCCATCCGGCGTCGCTGGCGAGCACTCATCTTCTGCGCCCTCTGGTTGGTAATGCTGAGCTTCGTGTCGGTCGCGGTTCTCGGGCCGGGTGCCTATCGGGATTACTCTAACGCTGTCCTCCCGACATTGAGGGAATATCGATCCGACTGGAACAATACCTCCGTCGCGGCCTTCTGGATTAAGAATTTTGCGACTGGCGCGACCCATTACGGAGTCCGCGTCGAGGCCGTGATCAGGGCACCCCTCCTGGCCCACGCGGGAATTGTCGCATCATACACACTGGTTCTGGCGGCCATGATCTTCTCTCTTAACAAGCTCCGCGTGACCGAAAACCATGATCGGTTCCAACATGACGACATCTGCTATGCGATGACAATCGTTGCTATGCTCATTCTCACACCAGTGTGCTGGGATCACTACCTCCTTTTGCTGGCATTACCAGTCTTCTTAATTTGGTTGCATCTAGGCTCATCAAGCCTCGAGAGGGTTGCGTTTCCGATCCTCATTATGCCGGTGTGGGTGAGTGCAAGCGAATTGTGGCGGCTGGGTGGAGTTGACCTTTTGCGCGAGTGGCCCGATTTCCAGAGCGTTCCGGGGGGAACCTACATCATCCACCGCCCCCTCTTCCTTCTATTCTTCCTCTCGGTCCATTTCTATGCTCTGCTTGCGTTGTACGTCTGGTTGGTGTGGCTGGCTCGTTGGGAGACCGCCGTGGGCGGGCACTCCATGATCCCTGAGCAAGAGAAGAGATCGGTCTGTGTGCTCCCGACGACGCAAAACTGATCCGACGATTTCGACATCTGTTCAGATCAAATCAGCGTGATCAATACGATTTCCGGCCGGCAGAAGAACCGGACCGGTGGGGTGACGGTGCCAACGCCTCGGCTGATGAACACCTGGGAACGCGGGCCCTGGACCAGGCCATGGAGGTATTTCTGGCCGTAGTGGGAGGGAACGATCGGGGCGCCAAAGCCCGGCAAGACGACCTGGCCGCCATGGGTGTGCCCGCTCAGGATCAGCCCGACGCGGGAGTCGTCCAGCGTTTCGGCGAAGTCGGGATTGTGGGAGAGCAGGATCACGGCGTCGCGCTCGGTTGCGTCGCCCAGCGCGGACGGGAGGTTCTGGCGGTCGGTCCAGAGGTCGCCAACACCGCAGATCCGCAGGCGGGCACCGCCTTTGTCGATCCAGAACCCGGTGTTATCGGTCAGGCTGATCCTCGAGTCGTCCAGGGCCTGGCGAGATTCCACAGCGCTTTCCCAGTGATCGTGATTACCCAGAACGGCAAACCGCCCCAGCCTGGCATCGAGCTTTCCCAAGGCATGTATAGCCGGGGCAATGTAGCGGGAGCTTCGCGAGACATAATCTCCGGTGAGCAAGACGAGATCAGGCTCGAGGGAATTGGTCAGATCCACGATATGGCGAACGTAGGCCAGCGGGACGAACGGCCCGTGATGAACGTCGGAAACGTGCGCCAGGGTTGTGCCCCGAAAGGCGGCTGGCAACCTGGGCAGCCTGATCGTCTGGCGGGCGACCCGGCACCACTTGGCTTCCAGGAAGGGGTAAACGCCCGCGGCGGTGGCCGAGCCGAGGCTGGTCAGCCCTGCGATTTTCAAGAACTTACGTCGATCCATCGGCGTGTTCGTCTCCTTCCATGACCAAGATGGAGCAGTGTGAACCTGGGGACACATGATCGGCTCGAAGCCAGGCGCCAGCCACAGCTTCAAGGTTTGGCTCCATGATCCATCAAATGCCATCGAAAGACCAGACAAACCGGCGACAAGGCCGGGGAGACAGCGGAACAGGCAGGCTGTTCCGATTGACGCTGATTGGCCGGGGCCGTTACGATCGCCTTGTAACGGTCCAGCACGTCAAGAAGATGCGTCGCGAGGCGGACCGCCAGACTCCGATCGACCAGGCTCTCTCCCTGGGCCCTACTCAACCCCGGCGGCAACGGTAACGATGCATATTCTTTTGACCAATGATGACGGCGTGTTCGCCCCGGGCCTGCGGGCCTTGCGCAAGGAGCTTTTGCGGCTGGGGGATGTCACGGTGGTGGCCCCAGCCCTGGAGCAAAGTGGCGTGGCGCATGCCATTACGCTGTTGACGCCGCTGGTCGTCAAGCAGGTTGACGATGAAGAGGGGCACGCGCTCGGCTGGATGGTGGAGGGTTCGCCGGCCGACAGCGTGAAGCTGGCCATCTGCGAGTTGATGCCCCGTCCTCCAGATCTGATCGTCTCGGGAATCAACTCGGGCTCAAACGCGGGGATCAACGTGCTTTATTCAGGCACGGTGGCCGCGGCCATCGAAGGGGCGTTTTTCAAGATCACAAGCATTGCCGTGTCGCTGGAGCTGGCCGAGCACTTTGATTTTCCCCATGCGGCCAGGCATGCGCGGCGGGTCATCGAGAAGATCCTGGCGAACAAGCCGGCCAACGGCTCGCTTTTCAACGTCAACCTGCCTGCGCATTCGCGGGGCGAGGCCAAGGGCATCCGCGTCGTCCCCATGGGCCTGGGCCGCTACGGCGAGGGCTTCGAGCGCCGGCAGGATCCTCGCGGCCGTACTTATTACTGGATGACGTACAATCCTCCCTACAATCTCCAGGGCCCCGAGACAGACGTCACCAGCTTGTGTGAAGGTTATATCACGGTCACCCCGCTCCACTTCGATCTGACCCGCCATGACCTGATTCAAGACGTTGCCGGGTGGAACTGGGCCGAGTGACGCGGACGGGGAATGGCGGGCACCGAGAACGAAGCGAGACGTGAGCCTTGTCGATGGCGATCCGCACCAGAATGGAGAGACTTCGATGAATCCACGATCGCAACTCGCCTGCTTGCCTCTGGTTCCGTCGCTTCGTTTGCTTCTTGCCCCGCTTGCCGCCTTGGTTGTGTTCCTGACCGTGGGCTGTGAGGAAGAGCGGAACGTGAGCGGCAAGGGTCAGTCGCAAGGTCAGACACAAGCCAAGGCCAAGGCTCAAGCCCCCAGGAAAGCGGAATTCATCGTCGGCAAGCGAACCCAGGAGATCAAGAACGCCGCTCCCGAGCTTGAAAAAGGAGGCGCCAAGGTCGCCACCACCAAGATCACCGCCAAAGACTACATCACGCTTCAAGGCAACGCATACGTGACAAGCGTCGGCAAGATGTCGATTCTCTCGATCGAACACGCGATGGACCTTTATCACGCCGCGAACGATCGTTATCCCAAGGATTACGATGAGTTCATGAACGAGATCATCAAGGCCAACAACATTGCGCTGCCCAAGCTGCCGTACTATCAGCAGTACGGGTACGACGAGAAGGAGCACAAGCTGGTGATCCTCGAGTACCCCGAGCTCAAGAACCAGCCGCCACCGCAGTGATCGGCGCGAGCGCTGGAAGGCGAAATCAAGAAGTCGCTGGCGTCAGTTTTTGGGAGCAGCCGAATCGGATGGCGGAACGCGAATGCGAGGCCCTCTCAGACGGTTCCCCGGCACCATGAATCTGCCGGCCGGATCTGAGAGACCGCCATGACCGCCGCTCGGCTCACGTGATCTGGGCGACGCTGGAACGTTTCGAATGCCCTCGGGTACCGAAACGGGCGTGATGCGGTTGACCATCCAGATTCCCGGAGCGGTCTCCTGAAACCCCAGCGACCAGGTAGAGTCGGCAGTTCCCACGTTGTAATCTGCCAGTGACGTATGCAAACGCCCCTTGGCGTAGATCCGGAACTCGGCCTTGCCGCGGCGGGTCTGGCGTCCGGCGCTGGTCTGAAGTTCTCGGATATAGACGAACTCAAACGTCGCGTTGGACAGATTATTGCGAATCAGCTCACGGGTTGCCTCGCCCGGTAAGGCGGTTCCATGCTGGACATACTGAACATCAGGCGTCAGGTGCTTCAAAACCGCCTCGGCGTCAGACGCCATGACAGCGCGCCTGAGGTCGTACACCACCCGTTCGATCCGCTCGTTGTCCGTGACCCAGAACCGCTCGATCATGAGAACCATCATTGCCAATCCCAGCGAACTCAGGGCCCAGATCAGGTATTTGCCCTGCTGCGTCACTCGCAGCGCGATCAAGAATGCCCCGGCCAATACCCCCAGGGCTCCCGCCAGATACGTCGGATCCTCCGAGAGAAACGTCATCGGTATGAACCTCTCAATGTACGGTCTGGCCTACGACATGTGTCATACGTCAGTTATTCTAGACGACGTTCGTTCGTTGGGAAGAGGGCTAACGGGGAAAACCGTTAGATATTGTCCACGGAATCCGAGCACTTTTCCACGCGTCTCCTGTCACATTACGAATGGCTTTGGAGGTATTCCCACGGGAGGGACGCGATGAGCCGCAACCACGAAGAGAGTGAGACTGACGAGACCTTTGAGCTTCTGGACCGGGCTCGTCACGGTGACGCCGGGGCATTTGACCGTCTTTTTGGGAGGCATCGCGAGGGGCTGCGGCGCGTGGTGGCCAGACGGCTGGATCGGTCGCTGCGCGGGCGGTTGGATCCTTCCGATGTCGTTCAGGAGGCTCAAATGGAAGCCCTGAAGCGGCTGTCGGATTACCTCGGGCGCAGGCCGATGCCGTTTCGGGACTGGCTCTTTCGGACGGCCGTGCAGCGGCTCTTCAAGTTGCGCCGGCACGCCCTGGCGGCTCGGCGCGACGTCGGCCGGGAACAGAGCTTGCCGGCAAGTGGGTCAACCCCCGGTGCCCGGCCGCGCCTGGGCCATGGGACGACGCCCAGCCAGCAACTCGCCGAGAGAGAGCGGTCGGCCCGGCTCACCCGACTGCTCAAGAAGCTTTCCGATGCGGATCGAACGATCCTCGAACTGCGAGTGATCGAGGACCTGCCCTACGAGGAAGTCGGCCGTCGCCTGGAGATTGAGCCGGCCGCGGCCCGAAAGCGTTACGGTCGTGCATTGCTGCGGCTGCGCTCGTTGCTGCTCGCCGATGGATTGAAGGAGTCTGGCCAGTGAAGGACCCCAGGACCGTCGCCGGAGCCTCGCTCTCATCGCTGGTCGCTCAGGCCGCCGACGAGTTTCTCGATCAGCTTGGCAGGGGAAAGCAGCCCGACCTGGAAAGCTTCGCCGAGCGCTATCCCCAGATTGCCGGAGTCCTACCCCAGATCCTTCCCGCCTTGCGCATGTTTCAGGAAGTCGAGACACGATCAACTGGGCCGCTGGCCGCGCTCGGCGAAACGAGGGTTCTGGGCGATTTTCGGATCGTCCGCGAACTGGGCCGGGGGGGTATGGGAATTGTTTACGAGGCCGAACAGATATCGCTTAGCCGGCAGGTGGCGCTGAAGGTGCTACCGGTCAATTCGGGGCTGGGGCCGAAGCCGCTGGCGCGGTTTCAGATCGAGGCTCAGGTGGCAGCGCTCTTGAACCATCCGCACATCGTGCCGATCTTCGCCGTCGGGTGCGATCAAGGGGTGCACTACTACGCCATGCGGCTCATCGAGGGGCCGTCACTCGCGGAACTGCTTCGCGAACGAATCAGCCATCGGGGCCGGGGCGGCGGAGGGTTCCCTCCTCGAGAAGCGGCGTGCCTGGCGATCCAGGCGGCCGAAGCGCTGGAGGTCGCGCATGGCGCGGGAATCCTGCATCGCGATATCAAGCCAGGCAACTTGCTGCTCGATCAGCGCGGTCACCTCTGGGTGACTGACTTCGGCCTGGCGCGGCTTCAGGGCGTGAGCGACCTGACGCTCACGGGGGAGTTGCTGGGAACCCTGCGCTACATGAGCCCCGAGCAGGCGGCCGGCGGCCGAATTCTCGATGCGCGCACAGATGTGTATGCGCTCGGAGCAACGCTTTACGAGCTGCTGACTGGCTTGCCGGCGTTCGCCGCCGCCGACCGTGAAGACTTGCTGCGCCGGATTTCGGCGGTCGCTCCAGTACCACCACGCCGCCTTGACGCGACGATCCCTCTCGCTCTGGAGACGATTGTCCTGAAAGCCATGGCCAAAGAACCCGACCACCGCTACGCCACGGCAAGCGACCTGGCCAAAGACCTGGGTCGCTTCCTTGCCGGCCAGCCTGTCCTTGCCCGCCGGCCCAGCCTTGTGGATAGGGGCTCGCGATGGTCGCGACGGCATCAACGGATCGTGCTCTCGGCAACAGCTCTGCTGGTGCTGGCGGCCCTGGTCTTGGCCGGCGGGATGGCGATCCTCTGGAACGAGCAGAAGCGCACCCAGACCTCTCTGTCGGCCGCGCAAGAAGCGCGCCGGCGCGAACGCGAGGCGCTCCGGTTCACGTTTGCGGCGTCCGATCAGATTGCCGGCCGGGCGCTGGCCATGGTCGCCTCGAATGCGGTTCCGGCGGGGCAAGATCAGGAATTCTGCCGCAGGGCCCTCGATTATTACTTGCAGGTCTCTGACCGCTACAGGGACGACCCCGAGATGAGGCGCATCACCGCGGCTGCCCTGCATCGCATCGGATTCATCCGGATGATACTTCACGAAGCCGGGTCCGAGTCCGCATACCATCAGTCTCTTGCTTTGTATGAGGGTTTGCTGAAAGAGTCGGGGTTCGAGCCAGGACTCGGGGAAGAGATCATCCTGGCATACGTTGACCTCACGCTGCTGTTCTCGAAAACCCATCAGCCGCCCGAAGCGATGGCTTGCCTGCGCCGGGTCGTGTCGTTGCAGCAGCGATTGGCCACGGGCTACCCGGCGGCGACTCATTACCTGATAAGCCTCGTTTATCACCAAGCTCAATTGCTGGAGCTGCTCGTGGCCGCGGGCCAGGCCCAAGAGGCCGACGACGTAAGACGACAGCTTGAGAAGAACTACATCCTGGCCGCGAATCGCTCGCCCACTGACCCCAAGGCTCGGAACAACCTTGCCTGGCTGATGGCGAGCCAGCCGGTGATCGACTCACTGGCCGCGAATCAAGCCGTCGAGCTCGCCAAGGAGGCCGTCGCGCTGACGCCGGAGAATGGCGCGTACTGGAACACCCTGGGCGTTGCCTACTATCGGGTCAAAGCCTGGACTGCCGCCGCTGAAGCCCTGGAGCGGTCAATCGGACTGCGGTCGGGTGGCGATCCCTACGACTGGTTCTTTCTTGCCATGATCCGCCAACGCCAGGGCCGGCAAGACGAAGCCCGTCAGTGGTACGACCGCGCGGCAGCCTGGACGAAGGCCAATCCATCAGTCTCGCGAGATGAGCTGTCCCGCTTCCAGGCCGAGGCTGTTCGCGCCCTGAACCTCGAGAAGACATCTTCGAGACAAGCCTCTCATTCGGGCAAGTGATCCTGAAGAACAAACTTTAATCCATCGTCAATCGATTTTCTTCACCCCGCACGGCCCGGCTCTTGAACACACCCACCGAGCCGCCGTCTGAGGCTGCGCCCGCATCTCGCGCCCATCTGGCTCCCTGGGCGCGGTTTGTCTTGATATCCCTGGGAGCCGATCCATCCAGGAGGAGTTTTCCATGATCGATGCGAAAGTCCGCGGCATCTGTCTTGCCGCGATCGGCCTGGTGCTTCTTGGCTTGCAGCCCCTGGCGAGGGCCGACATCATTTACGACGTGACGGGTTTGGGTTCGAACGATTTTATCCCCTTCGAAAATGACGGAACCCCGAATCGTCCGCCCGGAGACCATCTGGGCAATCAGATCACCTTTGGCGGCACCAATCGCGAGCTGTTTCACGTGCAGGTTGTCTTTGCCTCAATCGGCCCCAAGGAGGTTGATACGTACACGCTTGACCTCTACCGCAACGACGGTGCGATCGACCCCAACAGCGGCCTGCAAATGCCCGGCACGCTGATCGGGGAGTTCAAGACCGATGCTTCGAATCAGCCGCTGCCTGGCAACGGAGGCTATGGCGTCAACTGGTTTTTCAACCCCATCATGGTTCCCGACACGTTGACCGCCGTGATCAGCTCGACCTACAGCACCACGACGCCCGGGCAATTCATGGGGCCTTTCGCGGCGGTGCTCCCTCCGCTGGAGGGAAGCGCCATCAATACGGTCTGGTACGGTGACGGCACGGCCGGCAACTGGCAAGCGAACAGCACGTGGGCGATCAACGACGGCGGCGTGACAAACTTTTTTGATATGCGGTTCGAGGCCGTTCCGGAACCGTCGTCAATCCATCTCGCCCTGATCTCCGCCGGGCTGCTTGCTGCTGCAGGGAGAGTCCACGCGGCACGGATTCGATCAAAAAGGGATTCAATCGCTATGTGATCTTGAGGCGCGCCCGATCTGAAGCAACAGGCCGGGCGGCAATTCGCCACTCGGCTCTCCTCTTGGCAAGTGGGACGCGGGAACCGCGACTCCGAGGTGAGCAAAGAGCCTCGCCGTTTGACGGAGACTACCTGGGACGACGGCTGATGGTTGACTTGCGCCAGAGCCGGCATATCAATACCGGGGAGTTGCCTCCCGCGAACTGATTGAAACAAAATTAACGGGAAGGGAGGCGTGGCTGGCTTGTGAGGAGCGCAGATCCTGGGATTGGCGGGCGTACTGCGGCTGCAAGGACGGATCACCGCCGCCGGCGAAGCCGCGCGAGCTTCTGACACTCAAGCCGCGGGAACCAGCTCAACTTATACAGCGCGGCTTGCGAGTTAGCCCTCTGTGTGCGAGCCGAGCTCGACGAACCTCACAAACAGACCCTGGCCGATGCCGCCGTGACGAGCCTCCGAGAGGAACGGAACGAACTGGAACGTCGCCTCCACTGGACGACGACCCGCGTGGACTTGGCTCGGCGATGCCGGGTGATTCCGACGGTGGCTGAAATCGGGGAAAGACAGGGCACTACGGAGAAGTGGCTTCGGTTTGAGATCCTGAAGATCAGCGGAAATTGCCGTGGGACTTTTCGGGCGCCCTGTCCCACGCGGTTCCTGAGCCGCCTGGGCGTGCGGCTCGCCCGCCCTATCTCCTGTTGCTGCAACGGCATGCCGAGTGAGCATGGCCGCCTGGAAGGCACGCCGAGGGTCCCCAAAAGTGAGACTAAATGAGACTTTTCCAGCGAAATTCCAGCATCTGTACACTAGGCTGACCTGGCGGTTCTTGGGTTGGAGCACGCGAGACATTGTCTGTTGTGAGCTTCTGCGGGGAGCAAGGTGAGTGGACTGACAACCGACCCCCGCGACAGGCGGTTTACCATTGGGTTTCATGGTCGTGGACCTTGGCGAGCTTGGCTCCAGAATCTGGCGCGGCAGTCGCGTTGCGACCTCAGGGCGAAGGAGCCCGCAGTGTGCTGGATGTTCGGATACCCTTACTCATCCCGGGGGGCGCGGCCCACCTGTGTCTTCTGCTAGATCAATATGCGCTATGTCGAGGGCTCTTGATCGAGACCTGAAGCCGGGGTTTCGACGAATGTCTCAGCACACGGACGACTTACGATCAGGAAGATTTCCGAAAAAACGCACTCGAACGGGCGTTCGCAACGCTTGCAGTTGCAAAGAGTCGGACCTGCGTTGCATGTCCCCTCTCTGGTAACGCCGGCGAGCACCACGTGGCTAACCTGGGTGGCTGCACGGCCGGCGGAGCGGAATCCGACCGTTTGCTGGGAGCGGTACTCAGGCACCGAGGCCGGGCAGCCAGCGTCGTGCGTTGTCGCGAAAGATCTTTCGAAGGACGTCGTCCGGAAGGGCCAGGCCTCGCGTGGGGCGACCGGCGTAATCCATCATGTCGCCACGGGAGAAGAAGTCCCAGTCGCGGTCGTGCGTGGTTTGCAAAGACCTTGCCGCGGCGTTCGGGTCGCCATTGCGGAACGAGAAATCCGTGGCGTAGAGAACGCGGTCCTGGTAACGGGTCAGGAATTGCCGGACTTGGTCCCGGTCGCCGCGGGCAAAATAGCGAACGCGGGCCGCCGTGTTGACGGCGAAATTGGGATAGGCGTCAAGCCGCCTGGCCAATCGAGACAGGTCGTCCTCATCGCTGCCCAGATGGCATCCGACCACGCGCAGCTTGGGATAGCGAGCCAGTACGCGGTCTCGGGCCTCCAGAATCGCGTTCTTGACGGGCGCCCCAGGCCGGTTGAACATGTGCCACTGTGGGTTGTTTGAGTAGTACGTGAGTTCCGGATTGCTGGCGTTCAGTGGCAGCCATGCTCCGTCCGGCTCGGCAAGGTGGGCGATGAGTGTCTTGTCGGCCCGCTCGATCGCCTCGTAGATTGGCAGCAAAGCAGGGTCGTCTGGCAGCAGATACGCGCCCGACTTTGACTTGATCGCCATGCCGATGTTCTTCCAGATCTTGACGCCGACGGCCCCATCATCGAACGACTGGCGGAGACGAGCGATCGTGCGGTCGACGAAGCCCGGCGTCTCGAATCCGCGGGCGTCAAAGGTAGAGGCCCAGGCCACGATCCCGTGACTGTCGCGATGAACCTTGAGCGTGGCGCGAAGCTTTTCCTCCAGGTCGAATGCCTCGCCGCCGCTGGCCCCGCAGACGACGATGTCGAGCCCTCGCCAGTTCGACTTTTCGAGGGCGGAAAGCAGCGCCGGGGCGTCGCGGTGAATGTGAATGTGGGTGTCGATCCGCTCGAAGCCCGGCACATCCGCGGCATGGACGGTCGCCAGAAATGCCGTAGGGGGCAGCAAGCGAATCATGTCTCGTCTGGTCAACATCCTGGCTCCTCTCCTGTCTCGTGATTCCTCATCGGGCCATGCTGTGCGCCGCGCCAGCAATCAGTACATTCTGCTGGACAGCCTGAGACTCCCAGCTAATTTACGAAGGCGGACTTGAAATGAACATGACTTTCTCTCGCCCGTCTACCATCGCTTCCGCGGCAAGTCTCGCGGAGCACATTGGCCGATGCCAACCGCGCTCACACTGCGCATCTTTGCCGAGTTCGCTCAGTGTTGATCGGTCGAGCGCGAAACTTTACGCCGACGAACCCTTCGGCGTGGAGTTGGAGCAGACTGTCTATGCCCTCGACAGTACCACGATCGACCTCTGTCTGAGTCTGTTCCCTTGGCGCGTTCCGTCGTCGCAAAGGGGCCGTAAAGCTGCACACTCTTCTGGATCTGCACGGCAACATTCCCACTTTCGTGCCGTTACCCACGGCAAACCCACGATGTGACAGTTCTCGATCATCTGCCAATCGAGCCCGGCCATTTTATGTGCTGGACCGAGGCTATGTCGATTTTCGACGTCTTCATCGGTTCACGACGTCTTCGGCGTTCTTCGTGACACGAGCCAAACGTGGCCTCCACTTCACCCGCCGAGCCCATCAGCAGGTGACAAGACAAGAAATTGGCGATCGCACTTCTCGCATGGATCGTCCTGGTGGTCGCTCCGGATCCTCTTGTGCGCAGTCCACCGGCGGTGAGTTTCTGCTGATCTCCGATGTCCACTTCGATCCATTCTTCGACGGCGCCCTCTTCGCCAAGCTTGACGCACAGCCAGTCGAGAGCTGGACTGAGATCCTGGGAAAATCAGAGCCGGGCGGCTTCAATCCCATGGGCACTGACAGCAACTACGCTCTGCTGAAAAGCAGCCTCGACGATGCCCAAAGGCGAATGCCGGCCCCCGACTTCCTGCTTTTTCCGGGAGACTTTCTGGCCCACAACTGGCAGCGCAAGTACGATCAGCTCGCCAGGACGTCTCACCTGGCCGACTCCAGGTCATACCGCGCCTTCACTTCCAAGGTCATTCGGTTCCTGGCCGGCGAGTTCCGACGCGGTATCCGGATACCCCGATCCTGCCGACCATGGGTAACGACGACTCGTACTGTGGAGATTATATGATCACCCCAGACGGCCCATTCCTGGAGATGTTCGCCGAGACGTGGGCGCCACTTCTGGGCCCCGAGGTTGACCGCGACGCGTTCCGAGCAACGTTCACACGAGGCGGTCATTACAGCTTGAAATTGCCTCGGCGCGGAACCACCGGCTGATCGTGCTCAATACGGTCTTCTTCTCAACCCTTTACGACAACGCGTGTGGGAAGAGCACTCAGACACCCGCCCTCGATCAGCTCAACTGGCTGGGCAAGGCTCTCGAAGCCGCACGCACGGCCGGGGAACGGGTCTGGCTGCTGATGCATATTCCACCGGGTCTGAACGGCTATCAAACCGCGGAGAGTGTGAAGGGAGGCGGGCCGGCGATCACATTCTGGCAGCCCGAGTTGACGAGCCGGTTCTTACAACTGGTTGGCGAATACCGATCCATGATTCAGGCTGTGTTCGCGGGTCACACGCATATGGACGATTATCGAGTTATCAGCCGGGACGGACAGCCCGCGCTTTTCATCAAGATCGCGCCGGCCGTCAGCCCCATCTACGGCAACAACCCGAGCTTTCAGGTCTACCAGTACGATCGCGACAGCGGCGCGATCCTGAATTACCAAACCTTTTATCTGACCAACCTTGCAAGCGGTGGGCAAGGCGCCTCCCCACCAGCCGGTCATTGGGCTATGGAGTATGACTTTCGCCAAGCCTATGGCTTTTCCGCCCTGAATCCCGCAACGGTCGCCACCCTTGCCGGCCGTATTGCCACCGATCCGGAAGTCGGGCGCCAGTACATGACATTCTACAGCGTGAGCGCGGTGCCCGAGATCACCGCCGCGACTCTGGCGCTTATCGTTGTGTGATCCCAAGCGTTACGCCCGCCGAATTTCAAATCTGCTACCGTGGAGTGCCTGTTCCCATGCGTTCTCCACCGCTTGCCGGCCGCAAGGTGGCCGTAAAATCGGCACAGCCAAAATAAAGCATGAAGCGGCCGAGGTCTTTCGACTCGGAGGAGCGCTGGGAAATATCTCGAAGCGCGGGCCCGAGTATTCGAGACGGTGATGCTAGAGGTTCGCTTCGTAATAACCCATGAGCGGCTCGTGGTCGAGCGACATCACGAGCGAGGGGTGCCTGAGCCCGGACGAGTCGGCTCGCGTCATCAGGCGAGCCACCTCCTTGAGATTGCCGGTCCGCGAATGGGTTGACAACTGGCTCAATGCTCCCGTGGGTCCCCACGTCTTTGCTCTCAGGCTTCGTAGCGAAAGAGCGCAGTCAAGTTCTTTGGCCACGTCGGTCAGGTGATCAATGAGACCACGAGCGATCACGTGCGCCGGGGCCTTGCCGCGGGTGTAGGGATCAACGAGGAGTGCGTCCAGACCATGGCGCGACGCCAGCCAGCGGTTCCGCTCCAGGACCAACTGGTGCGAAGATCCATCAAGACCTCGGTCATCCTGGCTGGCAGGGATCCTGCTTCCCGGCAAATCATCACCTCGAGAAAGGGCATGAACCAGGCACTGGATCAGGGATGTCAGCCCTAACACCATTTCGAGCCCCAAGGGCATGTCGCAGATGCGGACTTCGACGGTTCCGTGCACAGGGCTGGGTCGAACGTCCCACCAGAGATCCTTGGGCGTCTCGATGAGATCGCAATCGGCAAGCTGTTTGAGGAGGTCGAGATATGATTGCCAGTTGCACAGGCGAGGCGGTATGCCGGCGGATGGGAGACTGCCCATCACGTCGATCCGGTGAGACTGGAGCCCCGTGGCACGGCCGCACCAGTAAGGACTGTTGGCCGAAAGCGCAAGCAGCACCGGCAAGTAATCACGAATCCGATCGCAGGCAATGATCGCCGCGTCGCCAGACGGCACGCCAATGTGAACGTGCAGGCCGAACGTCAATTGACGCAGCAAAGTCTCTTGATAGGAATCCGCCAGAGCGCGATAGCGAGGCTCGCTGGCTATCGCCTGGTCTTTCCAGTGAGAGAAGGGATGTGTTCCACCCCAGGCCAGGAGCAGGCCCCGGTGGGCGGCTGCGCTTGCAACCCGCCGCAGCTTGGCCTTGAGATCGCGCCGAACTTCCTCGACATTCCCGCAGACGTCGGTGCTCACTTCCACGCAACACGAATGGAATTCTCGCTTGACCGAGCCGGCCAAGGCTGCGGGTAGCTCCGCAAGAAGGCTGTCCACTCCACATCGAAGCATCATGGTACTGGCATCGACGAGCTGAAGCTCCAACTCGACGCCCAGAGTTGGTCGGCTGCTCGCTCGGAATTGATTCGTCAATCATGACAAACGCTCTTGCAGCCACTATTGTCCGGCTGGGAATGCGCCAGCTTGGCGCGATGATATTTGCGGGGCAAATCACTCTTGGGACTGCGATTGTGCCAATGGTGCACGCCCCGTGATGATAGGTGGCAAATGATATGCCGATGGAACCAAGAGCAATGCACCGAAGACATGGATACGTCCCACGACGAATCAGGATCGGGGGATTCGACGGCTGGATGAAACGAACGATCCCGGCCATGGCTCGCACCTGCCGGGATCAGCCAGCGAGCGAATCCGTGATTTACCGTGGTGTCTTGCCAGTACCGGGGCCGCCCGTGCCACCACTGCCGCCCGTGCCGGTGCCCGAGCCCGAGGGATGGTTTCCCGAGCCGCTGGTCCCGCTCGACTTGCTTTCCGTGGAACTCGCGCTGGACCCGGAAGACTTGTCTAAACTACCCGCCGACTTGTGCCGACGGCTTTCGAGGTGCTGCCCGGCTCCGAGCCGTTCCGCTCGCTCGCGCTGGTGCCGGTTCCTTCGGCGGTCCCCGTTCCCGGGCTGACCCCCGTTCCCGTGGCGGGCCTCGTGACCGGGCTCGAGCCCCCGTGTTTCCCTGGCCCGTGCCTATGCTCGAGCTCGAGCCGCCACGGCCGTTTGCTGTCTCGCCGCCGGTCGGCGAGGGCAAAGTACGTCCGCCCGGGCCGGTTTCCGAGATGGACGGGCTGCTTCCGCCCGTGCCGCGCCTCCACGAACCCCCCCGGCTCCACCAATTCCACCGGTTTCTCGTTGGTCCTGGTTGTTGCACCCACTTACGAGACACAGACCGATCACGGCCGTGACAAAGGTTGCGCGAGCTTGGTTCTTCAGGTTGATCATCATGTCCCTCCATCAAGTTGCTGGCCCTGCCCGCCGGACCGTGCGGCCGGCTTTCCTGGCAACCCCTGCCGCATGGAGGGTGGCAAATGAAGTGCCGAGAAAGCTCTGATAAGGCCTCATTTTGCGTGGCAACTGTAGGAAAGCGGCTGCTCAGGGTGCGTCACCCAATCGGCAGAGCGTCATGCTTGGGTGAAATACTTCAAAACTGGAGCCTCGCCGTTCAGCTCTTAAGAACGGATTACGATTGCAATGTGCCTGTTACAATGAGAGGTTCCGGTGGCCCGTGGATCGCTCTTGTTCATTGTCTGGCCCGACCTTACGATGAACGAGACGGTAGCAAGAGACTCAGGGCAAGAGTCAACGTGGACCGCACTCGCATCGGTAGGGGGACCAAGTACTATGCGGAACGGGCATGGCGGGTGGACATGGAAGGCCTTGGCAGCCATGAGTATGATGCTGGCCATGGTAGGCGCTGTGGTGGCCCAGGCTCAGCCGCGGCAGAACCGCGGCCGGGTGCGCAACCAGGGCGGAGCGCCACTCAAGAAGGCTCGTCCCGAGGCGGCTGATCCGCTGGCCAAGGCGGCCGACGTGAAAGACAAGGCCGCCGCGACCGGATCGTTTCACTACATCTTCAAGCTTCACTCGTTCGATGGCACACCCCTGGCGGCCTCGTTTTATCCCTCGAAGCTCGGCTCCAGCGCGCCTGTGGTCATGCTGATCCACGAGGCTAACCGTTCGCGCAAGGACTTCGAGGAACCGGTCACCGAGCTCAAAGGGCAAGGACTGGCCGAGCACCTCCAAAACGAAGGCTATGCCGTTCTTCAGCATGGACCTCCGCGGCCAGGGCCAGAACCCTCGCCGAAACCTGACGGCCAGCGACCGGCCGCTTTTGGCCGATGATATTCAAGCGGGCTACGTTTTCCTGCTCGACCGGCACAACCGCGGCGACTTCAATGTGGCCAAGCTCGGGATGATCGCCCTGGGCGAAGGAGCCAATCTCGCCGTTGCCTGGGCCTATCAGCCCGGCGCCGCGGTCTCCACCGAGGGGCGGGCCAGTGATCTCAACGCCCTGGTGCTGATTTCTCCATTTCCCGAGGGGTTCGGCTACGTTTTCGGGCATGTCCTGGCACCCCTCGCCCCCTCCAGGGTAGAGATCGCGCAGGTACTCGACGGGAGCGGGCATGTCGTCGGCCGTGTCGTGACATCCCTCGCCCCCAGGATCCCCTGGCCCTCTTCGCTGGCGGCAAGGATGTCGCCTCCAAGGACGCGGTCGAGTCTGTCCGCAAGATGGTCGAACGCGCGCGGCTCAACAAGGTAGAGCTTTTTCCCACGTCACTCCACGGGTACAAGCTGATGCGGCTCGAGCGCAAGATCATCCCGGCCGTCATGCGCTTCCTCGAGACCACGATCAAGCTCCGTCCCGCCGAGTGGGAACCCCGGTACAATCTGATCCCCGTCACCGTCTCCGAAATCCAGACCAGCCGGCACGCCAAGGCAGCCGAGAAACCCGCCGCCGAACCGAAGAAAGAAGAGCCCAAAGCCAAGGCTGGTGCCGACGAAGCGGCAAAGAAGGAATAGCCGGAGTGCAGCGGCTGACGACGACACCCGCAAGAGCGCCTGGCTGATTCGTCACGGGTGGTCTGGAAGTCACCGCCGGCGCCGTAGCTCGGCTTGCAGGTCCTTCATGAAAGCGACGAAGAACGGCATGAAAACACAGGCACGCTCGGGCTTTCCCGTGCCGAAGGTGAAGTAAAGATCGTGCGAAGTGGCTGCGGCCTTGGCGACCTTGAGGATCACCACGGTCTTGCGCAGGCGTGGTCGATAACCACAAGAGGCCGTCCAGCTTCGATGCGCGTGTGGCGATTCGCGGAACCTGGTCAGTTGGGCCGTATCGCGTGAAGGTTTCCTCGATCGGTCGGTCGAGGTTTTCCTTCAGCCTGTGCAGGGCTCCCGTGGTCGCCTGGACAACTTCGCCGATGTTGTGGCCAACGTCCAGGATGTGCACGTTTTTTTCCAGGGTCCGCTCGCAGAATTCCATGATTTTTTCGCGCGACTGGATTGCGCTTGTATTTCCAGGGAAAAAAGGCCTCCCCGAGCTTCTGCAACGTGTTCTTCGCCGCCTTCGTGATCGGCGGGGGAATCTCCTGGCCAAAGAACCGCCGGTTAACCACCTGGACCATCGCCTGTGAGAGCGTCTCGTCGTCCACGTTAGCGATTAACAGGTCGGCGATCGTCTTGACATCGTCCGGGGTATAGCCCTCCTCAACCTTCTGCTCGAGATAAGCCCGCCGGCCAGGGTAGGTAGGGTTTGAGGCCGATTCGAACGGGCAGAACCAGAGATCGCGCTTGTCGTCATGAAACTTGGTGGCCCGGAAGAAGTACCGGACCCACCACGGCAGAGAAGCGCTCTCGAAGACATGCAGCCGGTCGACGTCGCCCGTCGCTTCAATGCGGCGGATCTGGTCTGGGTCCGACACAATGACAAGATCCACCAAGAATGGGATCTTGATCCGTAGCGGGCTCATTGGCATTCCCATTCCGTAACAAATCAATGTCTCTATGTAAGTAACGGGCCGAAGCAAACCAGGGTGATGTCGTCGGCCTGTGAATGTCCGGCGGAGAATTCACGAATGTCCTGGAGGATTGCCCGACCGACGGCCTCGGGGCCGCCGGATGACTCGGCCACTCGTTTGAGCAGGCGCGGATTGGTCGGGGAATCGTAGAGCTCGTCAGCAGGGCTGCGCAATCTGTCACACCATCGGAGTAGATGACGACGACGTCACCCGGGTTCAAGTGGAGCTCTGTCTGCTCATAATCCGTGCCGTCCATGATGCCCAGTGGTATCCCGGAGATGTTCTTGCCAACCTCGTGCACGCTGCCGTCAACACGACGGACGAGCAAGGGCATGTGGCCCGCCGAGGCAAGGGTCAGCTTGCGCGAGTGGGCATCCAGCACGCTCAGGCTCAAGGTAATGAACTTATCCTCGATGCCGGCGGCGCAGAGCAGGTCGTTCAGTCGCGTGGCGGTTGACGCTGGAGAGTTTTCGGTCAGAATGCAGTACCGTGTATCACCCGAGAATTTGGCCATCATCAGGGCCGCGGCCACACCCTTACCTGACACGTCCCCGAGCGCGAGGGCCATCTGGTTTGAAGGCAGAGCGACAAAGTCGTAGTAGTCACCCCCGACTTCGTAGGTCGGCTGGTAATGGGCGAAAAACTCGTAACCTGGGATCTCCGGCACCGCCTGCGGTAAGAACCGTTTCTGAACCTCCTCAGCGATTTTCAGGTCGCGTTCGAGCCGCTCACGCTTCAGAAGCGACTCGTGCAGCGAGGCGTTCTGGATGAAGATTGCCGCCTGGCTCGCAACGGCTGCCAGCACATCCAGGTCATCCTGGACAAACTGGCGGCGGTCGCTTGTGTCGAGCTGGAGAATGCCCAGTGCCTGACTGTCCGGTGCCAAGAGCGGTACGCACATGATCGAGCGGATTTTCAGGTCGGCGATCGAGGCGCTGACGGGAAGGTTTTTGTCGTCGCCGGCATCCTGGCTCAGCACCGCTTTTTTCTGGCCAAGCACGTGCTCCACGATCGACCTGCTAATGCTTGTGGGAACCTCATCATCGGGTACGGCGCCCGAGAACGTCGTCCGCCTCTGCGGGCGGTACTTGAACGCCTGGCGTACCAGGCGCTTACTCGCCGGGTCGAGCAGCAACAGAAAGAGCCGCTCAGCCCGGGGAAAAATTTCCGACAAGCAGTCAAGGATCTTGGGTGCGACCGCGTCGATCCGCAACTCGCTGGACAGGTTCCGGGTGATCTCCAGGATGGCTTTGAGCTTGGCTTCGGGGCAAACCACGCTGGCCATCGCGCTGGTGCGCAATGCGCTGAAGGTCAGCATGCCCGGGTCCTCAATGCCGTCGCTCTCCGTGATCGACATCAGGTTGCCGTCGGGTTTGGAATCCTTAGCTTTGGGAGGAGCGAGTGGGTAGTAAATGAACTCGACGCCGCAGATGTTGATCCGGTCGTTCTCTTTCAGTGAGTGATCGGCGCCAGACGTCACCGCGGTGTTGTTGACCAGTGTCTTGTTCAGTGACTTGAGGTCGGCAAGGAAAAAGGTGCCACCGAACTTGCGAATCTCGGCGTGACGACGGCTCACACCGTTGGTAGCCAGAATGATGTCGCACTCCGGCGAGCGACCGATGACCGTCACGTCCTTTTTCAACTCGATCAAGTTTCCCGCAAGGTCTCCGGTCACTTGCTTGAGAACGGCCATCGGACAGAGCTCCCAGTCGAGATGTTCCACGAGTCAGGTGGTGGTTATCAGAGCAAGTATCGCCGAACGGGCCCGATTTGTCTGCCCAGTCTTCAGTAATGATGCAGGCCGGATACAACGGAATCCTGCCCGCGACCCCCGCTCCGAAATGGTCGGCGGCGGAAATCCGCTTATCTATGCTTTTTCCTTAGCGGTCACTCCCTGGCTCGTGTAGAAAGGTACGCGATCAGGCACGGCGGGACGGCAATGCCAGGCCGGTCCGGACCACTCGCCGATGGTTTGATCCAGCTCCGCAGTATTTCTTTTTCTCCTGGACGAGACCGAATACCATGAGAACCGCCTGGAAATTCGTTGTCGTGGGCGTGCTTGCAGCCCTTCTTGTTGGACTCGCCTACGCGGTCGCGATGCGGCAGTCTCACCTCGTTTCGCCGCTGCACGGCTTCGCCTATGACTTTGCGATGAACGCGCTGGGGGTTGTGATCATCCTGGCCACGCCGGGCTTTGGGTTGTTCATCATGCAGCGATCGGGTGCCCGCCTGCCGGGCTGGCTCAGCTTCTGGATCTTCGCCTACCTCGTCTATCTCGTCTATGTCGGAGCCTCGCCAGTGGTGAGGATCAGCAACGGGACGGAGATCGTGCGAGCACACGTAGCCGGGCTTCCTTCGTGGATCGACTGGGTACTCCTCTGCTGGTGGGGCATCGATGTGGTCTTGGCCCTGACGGTGGGCGGGATCACAGGGCCGATCCGGCTAGTCCGTGGGGCTCTTCATGTGATCGTCTTCGCTGTACTGCTGGTCAGATCGCTGGAGGCGGACGCCTGGTATCTGCACGCCTTGGGGATACTCATGGTGCTGGCGGTTCTGGTCTTCGCCCTGCTACGCGTGGTGCTTGTGGAGTTTGACCAGAATTCGCTGGCGGGCCGGCTTTTCATCGGTGCGTTTGACGTTGTCAACCGGTTCATTCCCTGGCACCGTCTACCGACGCCCGTGGCGGTACTCAACCTGGTGGCCTTTCGGGAAGTCTTGCGGGCGAAGAACCTGTACGACACCTCGGACATTCCAGTTTCGCGGCCGGAGAACCTGGCCGCTACCCCCGCCTTCCAGCCGGAATTCATGGTCGAACGCCACATCGACGGCTACTACGATGACCTGAGCAAGCCGCCGATGGGCAGCGCCAGCGCGAGGGAAGATGCAACCCACGACAGCATGGATTTCACGCGCAGTAATCCCGGCGCCCGGTTCGGCCGGAACGTGCCTCTGTCGTACACCTATCCAGCGGAGTCACTATTGCTGACGCCAAGCCCGCGCGAGATCAGCCGCCGGCTGCTGGCCCGCAAGAAGTTCCTGCCGGCAGAGTCGCTGAACCTGCTGGCGGCAGCGTGGATTCAGTTCCAGACTCACGACTGGTTCAACCATGGCAACTCACCATCCGATGACCCGTTCGAGGTTCCCATAGGCGACGGTGACACCTGGCACGAATGCCCGATGCATATTCGCCGTACCCGGCCCGATCCCACGCGGAACTACGCGGCCGAGCAACAGCGCACGGCGCGTGACCCCAGCTTCAAGCCAGCGCCGCCGTCGTATGCCAACGCCGAGTCGCACTGGTGGGACGCCTCGCAGATTTACGGCAGCGATCCCGAAACCTTGCAGCACCTGCGAACCGACCGCCAGGGTAAGCCTGTCCCCGACGGCAAGCTTTTCCTCGATGGCGAGAACCTCGCGCTCGACCCCAGCAACTCGGAACTCGCTCTCACTGGGTTGACCGCCAATTGGTGGCTGGGCCTGAGCCTCTTGCAGACGCTATTCATCCGTGAGCACAACGCCATTTGCGACCGGCTGAGGCAGGAATATCCCCACTGGCCCGACGATCAGATCTTCCGCGTCGCCCGGCTGGTGAACGCCGCCCTGATGGCCAAGATCCACACGATCGAATGGACACCGGCGATCCTGGGTCATCCGGCGTTGCAGGTCGCCATGAACGCGAACTGGTGGGGCCTGGCGGGAGAGAAGGTCAAGCGGCTGTTCGGGCGAATCAGCCCGAGCGAGGCGATCAGCGGCATCCCCGGGTCGGGCGTCAACCATCACGGGGCCGACTACTCCCTGACCGAAGAATTCGTCACGGTCTACCGGATGCACCCCTTGATCCCCGATGAGCTGCGGATTTTCTCGGTGAACGACGGCCGGGATCTGAAGACGTTCACCTTGCCCGACGGTGTGGTTGGCGACCAGGCGCGCCTGACCGCGCTCAGCAGCGGGGCGACCATGGCCGATCTTTTCTATTCCTTCGGCCTGGCGAATCCTGGCGCGATCACGCTGCACAACTTCCCCAACTTCTTGCGCGACCTGAAACGGCCCGACGGCGAGGTGATCGATCTTGCCACAATCGACATCCTGCGTGATCGGGAACGAGGCGTGCCGCGCTACAACACGTTTCTCGAGCTCTTGCACAAGCCGCGGATCAGCTCGTTCGAAGAGCTGGCCAACCCGTTGCACCCGGGTCTTCCGGCCGAGCTGCGCTCCGTTTACGGCCAGACCGACGGGCGTGACAATGTCGAGCTTCTGGACACCATGGTCGGCATGTTCGCCGAGGTCAACCCTCAGGGCTTCGGTTTCAGCGACACCGCGTTTCGCATCTTCATCCTGATGGCGTCGAGACGCCTCAAGAGCGACCGGTTCATCGCCACCGACTTCCGTCCCGAGGTATATACCCCGGTTGGTATCGACTGGGTCAACAATAACGGTTTCGAGAGCGTCTTGCTGCGGCACTACCCGGAGCTGAGGCCCACGTTCTTCGGCGTGAAGAACCCATTCGCGCCCTGGCGGGATGTCACGCAGCCAATTGTCTCTTCCTCGCGGATCTCTGTTTGACCATGATGAGGCTATGCTGGGAGAATCGGTTGACTCACGGCCGCTCCATCTCGAACAGGTCCGTGCTCCGGCAGTAGTAGCTTGCCGCCCAGCCGGGCGATCGTGCGCAGCTTGCGTGGGTCGACGCGGCCGGAGTCGTCGAGCACGGAATCGTCGATGTGGATCAGGAGCACCTCGCCGATCACCAGGTTGGCCGCGATGGGACCGTCGCCGATGGACATGATCTGGCGAACGCTGGCACTCCAGGTGCACGGGCGATTCCGCGACGCGCGGCGGGCGGACCTTGATCGAGGGCTGCAAGGTCAACCCGGCGTAGTCGGCCTCGCTCTGGCCCGACGGCAGCTCTTTCGAGGTCGCGTTCATCTGCTCGGCCAGGTCCTCCACGGCCGCGTTCAGGACGAACTCGGGGACGGCTTCCAGGTTGAGCAACGTGTCCTTCTTCGAGCCGTCGCGGCGCAAGGTCGGCGAGAAGACGACGACCGGCGGATTGGCGCCGAAGGCGTTGAAGAAGCTGAAAGGGGCCAGGTTCACCCGGCCCTGGGCGTCGACCGTCGTCACCCAGGCGATCGGCCGGGGAGCGACGACGTCGACCAGAGCCTGATAGACCGAGACGACTTCCGCCGAAGACACGTCGATGATCATTCAATCGATCCAGCTCAGGGGATAGGACGGGTCGTCGAGCTGCATGGCCTGCGCGTCAGAGCCGCAGGGGCCGGACCGTATCGACCATGACGGCCAGCTCGTCGGTTCGCGTGACGTCGCGGCTGGCGACGATCGTGCCGGGATGCGGGCCGTGGGGAATGCCCCGCGGGTGCAGCGTGAACGACGCCTCCTCGACGCCCCGGCGGCTGCCGAAACGGCCTCGCACGTAGTAAAGAACCTCGTCGGCCTGCACGTTCGAGTGGGCGTAGGGCACCTTGATCGCCTCGGGATGCGTGTCGAGCATCCGCGGCGCGAACGTGCAGACCACGAACCCGGGCGCGTCGAACGTCTGCTGCACCGGCGGCGGCTGATGGACGGTGCCGGTGATCGGCTCGAAGTCGTCGGCGTTGAACGTGTAAGGATAGACCATCCCGTCCCAGCCGACGACGTCGAACGGATGGCTCGCCAGGGTGTAGCGCGACAGCCGCCGGCCGTCCTTGATGAGCGACCGTCGTCTCCTCTTCGCGGTCGATCACCGCGATCTCGCGCGGGCCGTGGAGGTCGCGCTCGCTGTAAGGAGCACCCAGCCGCAACTGGCCGTCCGGGTTGAGATACCGCGCCGGAATCGAGATGTTGCCGGCCGCTTCGATCACCAGCAGATCGGGCGCGGAGCCGGGCTCGAATTCGAGGCGATAGGTCGTGCAGCGGGGAATGACGACGTAATCGAAATCGCGAAAGGGCAGCGGGCCGAACATCGTGTGCAGCACGCCCCGGCCGGAATGGACGAAGACGATCTCGTCGGCGTCGGCGTTGCGGAAAAGCTCCTCCTGGGGCTGCGCGGGCCGGCAGCGCGCGAGCGATCACGTCGTCGTTGCCAAGCAGAACGCAGCCGCCCCGAAATCGGGTCGCCGGCGCGAGGGATCGGCCCGGGTCTTCATGTGGTGATGGCGGAGCACGGGCTGATCGCCAGAGCTCGATGGTCCACCGTCCCGGCCGGCTCGATCCGGATCACGCGCGTGGGCGGACGCAGGTGGTAGACAAGGCTGTAGGCCCGCGAGAACCCGGCGAGCGTGACCACTTCCTCGTAGTAGATTCCCTCGCCTTTGAAGCCCGGGCTTTTGCGGGTGGGCGATGTGCCGCTTCGGCGGGATCGAGCCGAGTCGAAGATAAGGCGGCATGAGTCTTTCCCTCTGGTTCCGGTTCCCCTCAAGGATAAGGATGGGGAACGACACGATTGCGCAAGGTTCCCAGACGCTCGATCGTCAGCTCGACGAGATCGCCGGGCTTGAGCCAGCCGCCGGCGGCCTCGGGCGTCAGCTCGAGAATGCAGCCGGTGCCGACGGTGCCCGAGCCGAGCACGTCGCCGGGCCGAAGTGTCGCGTCTCGGCTGGCGTGCGCGAGCAACTGCGGCCAGGTCCAGTACATCGAGCCGGCGTTGCCTCTCGACAGCACGCGGCCGTTGACCGCGGCGGTCATCTCGAGATGGAAGCGGCCATCGCGATAGCAGTCGGCCAGCTCGTCGAGGCTGACGAGCTCGGGGCCGAGCGAGGTGGCGAAGTCCTTTCCCTTGCTGGGCCCCAGGCCGACCGCCATCTCGATGCGCTGAAGGTCGCGGCGCTCCAGTCGTTCATGATCGTGAAGCCCGCGACGCACTTCGAGCGCCCGGTCATCAGTCGGGAAGGTCGCGGGCCGCGCGGCCGATCACGCAGGCCAGCTCGAGCTCGTAATCGAGGGCCTCGCTCCCCTGCGGCGCCCAGACCTCGGCCTCGTGGCCGATGACGCCCGCCGGATTGGAGAAGTAGAACACCGGCACCTGATACCACTGCGGTACCATCTCGAGCCCGCGATGGCGCCGGCAGGTCGCCACGTGCTGCTCGAACGCATAGAAATCGCGGATGCTGGCCACCTCGGGGAGTGGACGTCTCATGCGTGGTCTCGCCTGGAGGAGGGCGTCAGCCGTCAAAGCGTTCCTCGCCGCGCCTGCTCGCGCTCGATGGCCTCGAAGAGGGCCTTGAAGTTGCCCTTGCCGAAGCTGCGCGCCCCGCGGCGCTGGATGATCTCGAAAAACAGCGTCGGCCGATCCTCGACGGGCTTGGTGAAGATCTGAAGCAGGTATCCCTCCTCGTCGCGATCGACCAGAATGCCCAGCTCGGCCAGCTCGTCCAGATCTTCCTTGATCGTGCCGACCCGTTCCGGCAGCATCTCGTAATAGGCTGGCGGCACCTTCAGGAACGAGACGTCGTTGGCGGCCATGGCCCGAACGCTGGAGATGATGTCTCCGGTCGCCAGGGCGATGTGCTGCACGCCCGGCCCGCCGTAGTACTCGAGAAACTCGTCGATCTGAGACCGCCGCTGGCCATGGGCCGGCTCGTTGATCGGGAACTTGATCCGGCCGCGGCCGTCGGCGACGACCTTGGACATGAGCGCTGAATACTCGGTGCTGATGTCCTTGTCGTCAAAGCTCACCAGGAGCGAGAAGCCCAGAACCTTGCTGTAGTAATCGACCCAGTCGCCCATCTTGCCTTCCTCGACGTTGGCGACGATGTGGTCGATCGCTTTGAGGCCGACGGGATGGAACGTACGCGGGCTGTAGCGGTCCGGGTCGAGCGGCTTGAATCCCGGCGCGAAGACGCCGTGATACCGCGAGCGATTCACGAACGTGTGCGTCGTATCTCCATAAGCGTGGATCTCGGCGAGGTCGATCGAGCCGAATTCGTCCTCGATGGTTCGCGGCGGTGTCGCGGGCCGGGCACCCCGGGCCACGGCGGCCTCGAAGGCCGCGGCCACGTCATCGACTTCCAGCGCGATCGACTGCACGCCGTCGCCATGCTCGATCAGGCGGCTGAGCGTCAGGATGGTCCGACCGGAGCGGCGAGGCCAGCACGAACGTGATCTGGCCCTGGCGCAGAACGTAGCAGGCCTCGTGCCTGACCCCGGTCTCGAGCCCGGCGTAGGCGACCACCTCGAAGCCGAACGCGTTACGATAAAAATAAGCCGACTGTCGCGCATTGCCCACGAACATCCGCACGTGGTCGATGCGCTGCAGCGCCATGGCGTCAGTGGGCATGCGAATCACCTCCCCATGCTGGTGACGTGATGCAGCCGGTCGGCTTCCAGACCCGTCCCAGAAACCGGCGATGGCGTCCAGGACCTCGTGCGCCCCTGGAAGAACCGCGCCTCGTCGAACCTGGGATTGAAGAAAACCTCTTCGAGCTCTTCCATCGTGTGGCTGGCGTGCTGGGCCTCGACCCGGTTGTGCCAGGTGAAGAAGGCAACCTTGAGCTTGGGCAGACGGGTTGCCTTGATGTGCAGCAAGCCATCCTCCAGCTCTTGCCAGAAGCCCGCGGCGGCCCAGTTCTCGACGGCGAAGCTGGCCCCTTCGGCAAGCTGGCCGTCCTCGCTGCCGAAGAGTCGCTGAAGCTCGTCGCAGAATTGAAGCGTGTAAGGGCGGCCGTTGCGGCGTTTGCCCATGTCGTCAAAGCCCAGCCCGAGCGCCTCGCCGACGGCGAGCAGCCACTCGAAATGGGCCGCACGGAACCGGAAGATGCCCGCCGTCGACGGTTCCCTCGGTGCTGACCAGGTCGGGGTCGCCTTCCCGGTCCTTGGATTCCTCGTCGATGGCCCGGTCTGGAGCATGCCTCTCCGTCTTGTCCGCCGGTAGATCACGCCCAGCTCGTTCATCAGGATTTCCTTGGCCGCCCTCGCCTGCTGAAGCGTCGGAGCGTTGATCACCCGCAGCAGGGCCGCGACCAGGAACTGGTTCGAGAAGACCGAGAACTGCCGGACGAAGTGGGCAAGCTCGGCGTCCGTAGCCTGCCCGTCGCGAAACCAGCGCGTGTAGGCGTTGTCGGTGATGATACGGTGGTGAAGCAGGTCGCGATCGACCCGATCAAGGAACTCGCGAAACGCGTCGACCTGCGCCTCGGTGAGCTCGACCCCGCCGCAACCGCTCCTCAATCCGAGGAGAAACCAAGTCGTGATGCAGCGCCGTTGTCATGGGAAACCCCCTGCAAATGTGAGAAAGGAATGGGGGATAGGCTGTTAGTTCATGGTAATCAAAGGACGCACGGTTGGTCGAGGCTTCTTGAACTGGCTCCGCCCAACTGACACAGGGAAGACTTCGAAGTCGAGGTCATTGATCGCTACAAGCCAGCGCCGAAACCCGGTACGGCCCCGGAACGCCAACGAGTGCCGTTCGGGTGCCATCGTGAGCCATCTGAGATAGTGAGCAATCAGCGGAATTCGATATGGCAGTTTCGGTGCACCCATACCCACTCGGTTTGGAATCGCCCGGCCGACCATCGGTCATGTCCGATCTCATGATGCTGCACCGTGTTGCCGAGCGAACCGTCCCGCCTGGAAGCCGCGCCGAAGGTTCCCCAAAATGGCGGAAATGGCAGTTTTGGGGGTGTGTTTCGAGCGTTTGTACATCAGTGTAAACGGCGTGGGGAAGCGCGGCGCAAGGGCCTCGACCGAGAGCGACTGGGCGGCCGAAATCATCGCCGGTAGTGTGACATTTTGTGCCGAGTAAGGAAGGGGTGCCCGGCGGTCCCGGCATGCCGGGATTCGGGTTTCCCCTTCCTCCTCTAAAATTCCGTACGGCGGGTTTTCCCCAGTACGGCTTCAAATGGACCGTCAATGGCGACCTTCGGCGACATCCCAAGGCTTAAGTGCCGTCCACATGCGCCCCATGACACCGTCTTATACGCCACCGCAGTTCTTGCTCCCAGAAGTACGCGATCCCCGAAGGGATTTCCCCGTTGTAGAACCGTTAGGTTCAATGTGGCACGACTCCCAGCAGCGCCAACACGTCCATCCAGAGGCCCTTGGCTCGCCATCGGGTTTTGTTGTCCCGGCGGGTCATCGCTTACTACGGCCTCATCCGCCCCTCTGGACTCCTCTCCGCCGCTTATGGATTCGCGGCGGAGGCTGCTGCACCCAAGGTTATCGGCTTGGGGTGGGAATCCAGAGGTTCCCCAATTTACTCCGCTGGACTGTGCTCGCGTGCCGCCTCCCATACCCCGGTGGCCCCGAAGAGTGCACATGACTGTTGCTTCTTCTTCGGTATTAGCCTTCACCCCAATGTCACGGGTTCGACAACCACATTGATCATTTCGAGGCTGCAGAGTTCGTTCCGAGCTCAAATTCGTGCTCCTACTACGGCCCGCGAGCTGGCTAGCCCTCCTTACGAGGACGTTTACATTCGAGCTTGCGCTGGCCGGGTCGCCCCGAGCCAACGTCGAATATGACTACGTGGGTAAACAGTCAACTCCCACGACCGGACTTTCACCGGCAAGTCCAACGGCATTATGGGCTGCAGGACATCGTCTGATCCTTGCGATGTTCCAGGTGGCGAATCTGTCAACTCGGCACGCAGGTCGAGACCCCTGCGCCGGCTCTGCTTTTCGCGAAGGGCGCGCACGTTCCCGTTACCTGAATTTTACAACATGCCGATCGTCTTGATCCCGAGGGCCGCGGTCGTGGCGTTGTAAGAGTTGACGACCCACATAGATTACGACGGTGGCGACGGTTGGGCGATGTCCCAGGACCATAGACAGAGGCAGGAGACCAGGGCCTCGTTCGGCGCGGGGTCGGGAGACCGCGCTTCGAACCTGGGGTAAGACCGGGCCAGTCAGAGGGCCCGAGACCCATGGCTCCAGTCGCCTCGCGAGATCAAGCCCGGTTCCGGTTTTCTAGGCGGGAAGACGGAATGCCCACAAACACCGCGGACTCTGTAAATCAGCCGGAACGCCGGAAACTGCTGGACTTGGGCGGGATATCGATTAACGTTTGGGCATGGCCAGGAAGCGAGCAAAGAACGACAGGCTGCCGTTGACAACCCGGCAAGCGCAGAATGAGCCGGCTCCGACAAGGCTGATCAATGACCTGCGCAACCTGATCCAATCGACGCGGATCGGGCTGGCCCATGCCGTCAACTCGTGCTCGTGCTTCTCTACTGGCGGGTCGGCGAGCGCATCCGGACCAGCATTTTGGAATCAAGCGGGCCGCCTACGGCGAGGAGATTGTCTCGACGCTGTCGAGACAGTTGAGGCGCGGAATTCGGCAACGGCTACTCACGCCCGAATCTATTCCGGATGTTGCGTTTCGCCGAGGTATTTCCGGACGGCGAGATTGTCTCGACGCTGTCGAGACAATTGAGCTGGAGTCATTTCGTGGAAATCCTGCAACTGAAGGAGCCGCTCCAACGAGACTTCTATGCCGAGATGTGCCGGATCGAGCGGTGGAGTGTACGCACGCTGCGCAGCAAGATCGGCGGCATGCTCTTCGAGCGGACCGCGCTGTCACGGAAGCCGCAACTGCTGGTCGAGCAGGAGCTCACGAAGCTGAGGGACGAGGACATTCTCACCCCGGACCTGGTGTTTCGCGACCCGTATTTTCTTGACTTCCTGGGACTAAGGACGCCTACAGCGAGAAAGACCTGGAAGCGGCAATCCTCCGGGAGATGGAGCAGTTCATCCTCGAACTTGGGGCAGGCTTCACGTTCGTCGCCCGACAGAAACGGATGGTGATCGACGGGGAGGATTTTTATCTCGATCTCCTCTTCTATCACCGAAAGCTTCGCAGGTTGGTGGCCGTCGAGCTGAAACTCGAGCGATTCAAGGCCGCGGACAAGGGGCAAATGGAGCTATACCTCCGCTGGCTAGAGAAGCACGAAATGGAGCCAGGAGAGGAGACGCCAATGGGGCTGATCCTGTGCGCCGACAAGGGTGACGAACGGATCGAGCTGCTCCAGCTTGACCAAACCGGCATCCGGGTGGCGGCGTATCTGACGGACCTGCCGCCGAGGCAGCTTTTGCGGCGTAAGCTCCATGAAACACTGATCGCGGCGCGTGCGCGACTAGAAAGTCGTCCGTCAGGCTGGGAGCGAAGGCGACTGAGCAGAACAGGCATCGCGGAAAGTCGTGTCGCTGATCATTCGCATTGATTCTCTTACTCGGCAAGAAGTGCGAACCTAGTAGCTCGTCTGCCTTTGATTGAGAGGTCAAAGTTTTACAAGCCTGAAGCGCAAGCAAAGGCTGAATCAGGACCTTCGCTTGCGCTGCAGGCTTAGACATACCCGAATCTATCTTATCCCGCCGCCTGTGCCCCCTTCGCTCGCACGTCGGCCTTCTCGCGCACCCGCACCGGGAACGGCGGGCGCGGGGGGAGCCTTGGGAGGCGGGTTCTTGGCCAGGGCTTCGAGCACGACCTCGATGGCCCGGTCGAGCTGCGGGTCCTTGCCGGCGGCCACGGCGGCCGGGTCTTGCTCGACCTCGATGTCGGGCGGCACGCCCGACGTTCTCGACCACCCAGCCGTCCTCGGTGAAGATCGCCAGGTCGGGCGCGGTCACGGCGCCGCCGTCCATCAGGACCGGGAAGCCGAGGATGCCCGACCAGGCCGCCCCAGGTCCGCTTGCCCACCAGCGTGCCCAGGCCGAACTTGCGGAACATCCAGGGCAAGAGGTCGCCGCCGGAGCCGGCGGTCTCGTCGATGATCATCACCTTGGGGCCGAGGATCGCCGCGTTCGGCGTGCGGATCGGCTCGCCGTAGCGGGTCGCCCAGTAGCTCACCAGCGGCCGGCGCAGCAGCTCGATGTAGTAGTCGGCCACCTGGCCGCCGCCGTTGAACCGCTCGTCGACGATGATCGCCTCCTTGTCGGCCTGGGGGAAGAAATAGCGCTTGAAGTAGGCGTAGCCCGCGCCGGCCGTGTTGGGCACGTAGACGTAGGCGACCCGGCCCTTGGTTCGCTCGTGGACCTTGCGGAGGTTGCCCTCGACCCAGGCCCGGTTCCGCAGCGCGCCCTCGTCGGCGATCGGCTCGACGACGACGGTGCGGGCGCCGGTGCCGTCGGCCTTGGGGCCGACCTTGAGCTCGACGCGCTTGCCGACGGTCCCCTCGAAGTGCGCGATAGACCTCGCTGTCGGCCTTGACCTCCTTGCCGTCGACGGCCAGCAGGAAATCGCCCGGCTTGACGTCGACGCCCGGCGCGGTCAAGCGGAGCGCGGAGGCTCGGGTCCCAGTAGGCCCCGCCGTAGATCGTCTTGAACCGGAAGCGGCCCGTCGGCGACCTCGTAATCGGCCCCGAGCAGGCCGACGGGCATCGGCTTGGGCTCGTACAGCCGCTCGCCGCCGCCCAGGAAGCTGTGGCCCACCGACAGCTCGCTGAGCATGGCGCGGATCACCCGGTTCAGGTCGCCGCGGGTGGCCAGGTGGGGCAGGAGGGCTTCGTATTTCGTCCGCACGGCGTCCCAGTCGGCCCCGTGCATGTTCGGGGCATAGAAGTAGTCGCGATTGATCCGCCAGGCCTCGTGGAACATCTGCGCCCACTCGGCGCGGGGCTCGATCCGGACCGAGATCGCGGCGACCGAGCGTCAAGCGCTCCGTCTCCCTTGTTGAACTTGCCCGCGTCGACGATCCCGCGCGACGTCGCCGGCGCGGTAGAGGATCTTCTTGTGATCGGCGGAGAGGTGGAAATCGTCGATCGCCTCGGCCAGCGTCTCCTCCTCGCGGGTCTTGAGGTCGAACCGGCGGAGCGACGGCTTCCCCTGCCCTTCCTCGCCCCGGGCCGGCCGCGCCGCGCCGGCGGATGTAATAGATCTGCCCCTCGGCGCCGGCGGTCAGCCCGGAGATCAACCCGGGCTCGAGCGGCAAGGCGACGATCCGCCCGGTGATTCCTTCCAGGTCGATGACGACGGGCTTGCTCGACTTGCTGCGCCGCATCATCTTTCTTGTCCGCGGCCTTGGCGGCTCCGACTTGGCATCCTTGTCTTCTTCTCCTGATCTTTCGGTTCCTCCTTGGACTGAGCCTTGGAGTCGTCTTTCCCCTTGTCGGCGCCCTCGGCGGTTTCCTCGTCGCTCTCCTTGAGCAGCGGGTTGGGCGTCGCCTTCTGGAGCGTGACCAGGTAGAGCGAGACGGTGATGGGCATGTCGGTGAACGACTGGTCGAACCAGTTCTTGACCGGCCCGGCGTCGGTCGAGGCGAGGAAGTAGAGGTACTTGCCGCCGGCGTCGAAGACCGGCTCGCCGGCCTCGGCCAGGCCGTCGGTCAGCGGGAACGACTCGTCCTGGTCGAGCGAGTAGAGCCAGATCGTCTGGAACCCGACCTTGTTGGTCAGCGGTGTAGGCCAGCCACTTCGAGTCGGGCGACCAGCTCGATCTCATGAGTCTTGATCGGGCTGTAGATCGGCTCGGCGGCGACGCGCTTGACTGCGCCTGTGCCGAGGTCGATCCAGTACAGCGTCCGAGCGTTGTCGATGAAGGCGATCTTCTTGCTGTCCGGCGACCAGACGGGCCGCTCGTAGAAGCCCGCCCCCTTGAGCGCGTAGGACCCGCGGCTCGCCCTTGCCGTCCTGGGGACGGACATGCAGGGCGTACTCTCCCGAGGCGTCGGAGAAGTAGGCGATCGACTTGCCGTCGGGCGACCAGACGGGCGAGCGCTCGTGCACGCCGGGCGTCTCGGTGAGGTTGCGCGGATCTCCCTTCTTGGCCGGCACGGTGACGATCTCGCCGCGGTACTCGAGCACGGCGCGCTTGCCGGTGGGCGAGATGTCGGCCGAGCGGATGGCCTTGGCGTCGCTGACGCGACGGGGACGCGTCTCGGCCAGGTCGGCGGCCACGCCGATCTTGAGCCGGGTCGAATGGCCCGAGTTCTCCGGGTCGAAGAGGTGAAGGTATCCCGCCTGCTCGTAGATCACCTTGCCCGCGCCCGCGGAGGCGCTCTCGATCGGGAAATCGCCGTGCGTCGGTGCGGCGAACGACGTTCTTCGGCTGGCGATCGTACGAGTAGAGATTGAACTCGCCGTCGCGATCGGAGAGGAAATAGACGGTCTGGCCGATCCACATCGGCTCGGTGTCGTTGCAGCCGCCGGCAGGCTTGGGGATCTCCTCGTGCGAGAGGTCGGCCAGCTTCAGCACCCAGATCCGCGAGGCCGTGCCGCCCCGGTAGTTCTTCCACTGGCGGAACCGCTCGCCCAGCGGCGTGTAGGCCAGGTACTTGCCGTCGGGCGAGATCGCGCCCATGTCGCCGGTCGGAACCGGCAGCGGCTGCGGGAACGCCTCCCTCGATGCCCACGGTGAAGAACTGCGAATGCCTGCGCGAGAAGACCGCGCGCTGCGAGGTGAAGAGCACCTTGCCGTCGGGCGTGAAGCCGCGGACGATGTCGTCTCGCCGGGATGCCAGGTCAGGCGCTTCGGCTCGCCCCCTTCCACCGGGACCACGTAGACGTCGACGTTGCCGTCGTAGCTGGCGGTGAAGGCGATGTGCTTGCCGTCGGGAGCGAAATGAGGGTTCTGCTCCTCGCCGGGATGCGAGGTCAACCGCCGGGCGCCGGTCCCATCGGCATCGGCCACCCAGATGTCGTCGGCGTAGACGAACGCGATCTTCCCCTCGGTGATCGCCGGCGACGACAGCAGCCGGGTGTCGGACGTGTCGACGGCAATCACGGTCTCCGGAGCTGCAATCATGGGGACGAAGAGGCCCAAGCCCAACCAAAGTACCAGTCGTCTCGCTTGGCTCATCTGGGAGTTCTCCTTTTGGCGATCGCCGCTCGATAGCTGGTGAAAGCGCGTTGGCTTAGACCTTTCCGCGACCGCTTGGAACCATCTCGCTTGCCAATGCTAATCGTCACGATTGTTGGTTCTTCGTTCTTGCCGGCAGAATATCGGCTACGGGGATCGAGCCGTACCTCTTGCTTCCGATGACGACGGGGATCGCGCCGGACTCCGGGTATTCACGCAGCGACATGTAGCGCGGCGGGCGACCGGCCCGGACGGGGTTCGTGTAGACCTCCACGACTCTCCGGCCCAGATCGACGATCCAGTACTGAGGAATACCTACCTTGGCATAGGCCGGCAGCTTCTTGATCCTGTCTTCGTACTGACTGGTGTCACAGACTTCCACCAAGATCACCACTTCTCGGGGGCGAGGATGACGGTCCTGGTAATTGCGGTGAGGTCCCCGAGCCACTACGATATCCGGCTCGGGCCACCAGAACGGCCAGGCCTCGATCGATTTTTCCTCACGCACGGACCACCGTTTCGCGGACAAAATCTTGCGCAAGATTTCGGCCAGGATGGATACGGTGAAGTCATGCGGCGGGTGCTTCGTCACCTCGAACATCTCCCCGTCGAGTAGTTGAACGTGCCGGCCTTCGAAAAGGCCGGTATCGAGGATGGTCTTGTACTCATCGACCGTCAGCTTGACCTTGCCGGCCGGTCGGGCGACCGCGGTGCTCATCACCCATTCCTCGCTCGTGGGATCAACGTGGTCCTCGCCAGATTCTATCTGCAAGCCAAGGGCATTCCCACAGGCGCGCGGCTGGCCGGCGTCGCCGGGGCCTGGCGGTTCGTCACTTGGCGTCCACCCTCAATTTGCAAACTCGCGGCACGACCCCTTCCTTGTGGGAATCCACACCGACCACGATCCGGGACGGTGAGTCTTGCAAGCGCATTCCCGTGAACCGGAGCATGGGCGGCCCGTAACGGCAGACGATTCCCGCCTTTGCCTCGGTCGAGGTGAAATTCAACCAGTCGCCGCGCAGCGCCTGCGGCGAGAGGAAAAGCTCTTCCTGAAGCTGGCTGGCGTCTTTATCGCCACGAGGGAAGACCCGGTCGTCGAGGATCATGGCCGCGAGGTATTCAGTCTCGGTCGGTAGCCGGACCTTGGCCCAGTGGCAGTACTCCATCGCGTCCTGGTAGCTGAGGTGGCTTACCGGCAGCTTCAGGTCCGCTCTGGCCACTGGGTCACCGGTTCCCGTGGGGTTTCGGAAGGTCTTCTCGGCCTCCTGCTTCTCGGCGGTCGTCACGTAACCGGTTTCGGTGGCGAAGGCAAGGAACTGCTCGTACGAGACAGGATAGCGCGCGATCTCGAACGGCTCGACGGTGGTCTTCACCCCACCATCCAGGGTGATCGTCTTTCGTGGCACGGCGATGAACGTGTCATCCCATTCGACGGGCGACGCCGAGCCGAGCACTTCACCTGTCTCGAGCTGCCAGAGAAAGGGAAATTCTTGCACCAGGCGACGGCCCAACGATTCGCACCAGATGCTCTTGAAGTTCTCTGCCTGGATGGCGACCGTGATCCGGTCCGGGGATGATCTCGTCGGATCGGACCGCAGCCAGGGGCGGTCCTCGGGGTCTAGCTCCTCGAGCTTTTTGCGGTCTGGACACTCGGTCTCGATCCATGTCTTGAGCACGACATCGAGCCGGGCAAGATCCGCGTCGGTCCACTCGCCGGCGGACGTCACGACCAGAAGCTTCGGCTCGGGCGACGTGTCGTGCCGGACCACCGGAAGTTCCTTGGCCACAGCGGCAGCCGCGATCGCCGGAGCCGCTTGTTGATCCGGGCTGGAATCGCCAACCTCTTGCTGCTTCAAACCCGCGGCTTTTTGCGCATCGGGAACCTGAACTTTCCCATCCCTGATCGTCACGAGCAGGCTCAGTCCCCGGGACCTGGGAAATGAAATCAAGGGTTTCTCCAGATCCTGGAGCTCATCGCGGCTGACCAGGTAAGCCGCCCCCGCCTGGGTCTCGAAACGATGGTCATTTCCCTCGGTGCCGCAATAGGAGATATAGGACAGGTGATTCGTCGCCTGCTCTAGCTCAGCCAGGCTCACCCGCCGGGCGACCGAGAACCGGGCGAAAGAGAACCCGTAGCGGTAGATGACGACGGCCCCAACCAGGGCCAGAATGATCAAGAGCGCTTTGCCGCCTTTCCCTGAAGGAAAACCAGAGCGTCGCGCTGTAAAGGTTTGATGGTTCATTGCGTTAAACCGTCTTCAGTCCTGACCGCTGATTGAAATTGGCGCTGCTTCTTTCCCTTTTCCCAGCCCTTATTCTGACCAGGTCGCGCCTTGAACGCATATCTTAATTTGCGACGACAGGCGGAACTTGGCCGCGATTCTTGGGAAAACCGATCGACTCAAAACGATGCGCCGAGCCTCAGCGAGGTTCCCGCAACTACTGCCATCGCGATATAATCGAACAAAGGTTCAGCAGCGATGATCTTCCAAAGCAGTCGTCTGGAGACGGCATGAATCGACCGGTATCCCTAGGTTCTGTTGCCCTGGTTCTCCTGGCCGCGCTTCCCGCGTGTGCCGGCGAACCTTCGGCCGCGAAGAATGTCGACTTCAACTACCAGATCCGGCCCATCCTTTCGGACAAGTGCTTCAACTGCCACGGGCCCGACGCCAGGAACCGCAAGGCCGGGCTGCGGCTCGACACGAAGGAAGGGGCCTTCGCCGAGCTCGAAGTCGGATGGCCGCGCCATCGTGCCGGGAAACCTCGAGGAGAGCGAGCTCGTCGCCCGGATCACGGCCGAGGACGAAGGCGAGCGGATGCCGCCGAAGTCGCTGGGGCGAACGCTCACGCCGCAGGAGATCGATCTGCTCAAGCGGTGGGTCGAGCAAGGGGCCGAGTGGAAGGACCACTGGGCGTTCATTCCGCCGGCAGACGTTCGCTCTGCCCGAGGTCAAGCACACCGCCTGGCCCCGGAACCCGATCGACCGGTTCGTCCTGGCCCGGCTCGAGGCCGAGGGGCTGTCGCCCTCGCCCGAGGCGAGCAAGGAGCGATTGATCCGCCGGGTGACGTTCGACCTCACCGGGCTGCCGCCCACGCTCGCCGAGATCGACGCCTTCCTGGCCGACACTCGGCCGGATGCCTACGAGCGGCTGGTCGACCGGCTGCTCGCCTCGCCGCGGTTCGGCGAGCGGATGGCCGTCGACTGGCTCGACGTGGCGCGGTACGCCGACACCTACGGCTATCAGGCCGACGTCTATCGCGCCATGTGGCCCTGGCGCGACTGGGTGGTCAAGGCGTTCAACACCAACCTGCCGTTCGACCAGTTCATCACCTGGCAGCTTGCCGGCGACCTCCTGCCCAGACCCGACCCAGCGAGCAGGTCCTGGCCACGGCCTTCAATCGCCACCATCGCCAGACCAACGAGGGCGGATCGATCGAGGAGGAGTGGCGAACCGAGTACGTCGCCGACCGGACCATCACCTTCGGCGCGGCGTTCCTGGGGCTGACGCTCGAATGCTCGCGGTGCCACAACCACAAGTATGACCCGATCACCCAGAAAGACTTTTACTCGCTCTTCAGCTTCTTCAACAGCATCGACGAATCGGGCCTGTACTCGCACTTCACCGACGCGGTGCCCACGCCCACCATGCTGCTCTGACCACCGATGAGCAGGCTACAGGCGATCGCGGCGATCGAGCAGAAGATCAAGGACGCCGAAGCCGAGCTCGAGCGCGCTGGGCCCGAACGCGATCGCGGATGTTCGAGGCCTGGCTGCGAGGGTCTCGATCGCGAGTCGCACTCGCCGCCGATCATGAGCGGACAGATCGGCGATTTCCCGCTCGACGCGATCAAGAACCTGAAGGTCGAGAACCGCGCCGATCCCACGAAGCCCGGCCAGGCCTTCGAGGGCCCGAGGTGGTCGAGGGGCGGATCGGCAAGGCCCTGAAGCTCAGCGGCGAGAACAACGTCACGCTTCCCCTGGGCAACTTCGACCGGTTCCAGCCGTTCTCGATCGGGCTCTGGATCAAGACGCCCGACCACAAGGACCGGGCGGTCGTGCTCCATCGCTCGAGGGCCTGGACCGACGCCGGCAGCCGGGGGTACGAGATCCTGATCGAGGACGGCAAGCTCTGCGCGGACCTGGTCCACTTCTGGCCCGGCAACGCGATCGGCATCAAGACGAGAGAGACCGTTCCGCTCGACCAGTGGGTCCACGTGACGATGACCTACGACGGCTCGAGCCGGGCCAGTGGTCTGGCTCTCTACCTGGACGGCCGTCGGGCCGATTGCGAGGTCGTTCGCGACAAGCTGACCAAGAACATCACCGGCGGAGGCGGCGACGAGCTGACCGTCGGCCAGCGGTTCCGCGATCGCGGGTTCAAGAACGGCCTGGTCGACGAGATCGCGGTCTTCGACCGGGCGCTGACGCCGCTCGAAGCCGCCCAGCTCCACGACGGCAAGCCACGCTGGCCAGGATCCTCGCCGCACGAGCCCGACGACGCTCACGCTCGCGCAACGGCGACGACCTGCTTCGCCTATTACCTGGCCAACTTCGACGCCGAGTACCAGGCACGCCTGGCGGCACTCACAGAGCTGCGCAAGCAGCGCAGCGGCCTGGTCGACCCGGTGGCCGAGATCATGGTCATGAAGGAGCTGCCGCAGCCTCGGCCGACGTTCGTCCTGCGCCGGGGGGCCTACGACGCACCCGGCGAGCCGGTCACGCGCGGACACGCCGGGCAGCTCTCCTGCCCTTCTCGTCCGACTGGCCTCGCAACCGGCTGGGACTGGCCCGGTGGGTGACCGATCCGAAGCAGCCGCTGACCGCACGGGTGACCGTCAACCGCTGGTGGCAGTCGGTCTTCGGCCGGGGGATCGTGGCCACGCCCGAGGATTTCGGCAGCCAGGGCCAGCTTCCCGTCGCACCCCGAACTGCTCGACTGGCTGGCGCGGAGCGTTCGTCGACTCGGGCTGGGACGTGAAAGGCCTTTGGCGGCAGATCGTGACCTCGGCGACCTACCGGCAAGACTCCGAGGCGCTCGGCCGAGCTGCTGGCCCACGACCCCGACAACATCCTGCTCGGCCGCGGCCCGCGGTTCCGGCTGCCCGCCGAGATGATCCGCGACAATGCGCTGGCCGCGAGCGGTCTCCTGGTCGGCAAGCTCGGCGGTCCGCCCGTCAAGCCCTATCAGCCGGCCGGACTCTGGGAAGAGAAGGCCAACATCGCCATACGTTCGTGATCGCGGCGAGGGGTCTCACCGGCGCAGTCTCTACACCTTCTGGAAGCGGACGTCGCCGCCGCCGGCGATGCTCACCTTCGACGCGACCAGCCGCGAAGTCTGCGCGGTCAAGCGCCAGCCCACGGCCACCCCGCTCCAGGCCCTGGTGCTCCTGAACGACCCCCAGTACGTCGAGGCCGCGCGTGCACTTGCCCAGCGCGCCATTCATGAAGGCGGGCCCATCGCTCGACGATCGAGCCGACGTTCATCTTCCGCATGCCTGACCGGCAGACGCCCGGCCGAGCGAGAACTGCAGACTCTGAACGCTCTGTACCGCGAGCAGTACGACGAGTTCCGCTGCGGCCGATCCGATGCGAACAAGCTGCTCGCGTCGGTGACGCTCCGCCCGATCGGGCCATCGATCCCGCGGAATGCGCCGCGCTCACCGTTCTGGCCCAGGCGGTGATGAACTACGATGAAGCGGTCATGAAGCGATAGGCGGACGGGGGGAGTTTCACGCAAAGACGCAAAGAAAGGACGCAAAGACGCAAAGAATACGGAGAGAGAATTGACTGAGAACGAGGTTGCGGGGCAGATCGTTGATGCTGCGTTCAAGATCCACTCGGCGCTCGGGCCAGGATTGTTTGAATCGGTGTATGAGAGAGTTCTCCTTTATGAATTGCGGAAGCGTGGTCTTCAAGTGGTGAATCAGCATCCCGTTGCGATTGATTATGAAGAAGTTCACATTGAAGAGGCTTCAAGCCGATTTGATTGTCGAAAACCTGGTGATGGTTGAACTCAAATCCGTCAGAATCGCTCCGATCCAAAAAGCAATTGCTACCTACCTGCGTCTGAGCGACAGCATTTTCCTGATCAATTTCAACGTTACTACATCGAATGGAATCTCCGCGTCGTTAACCTGAGAGCTCAACTCGCCGTGCATCTTCTTCTCGCGTGACCAGCTCTGGGGCTTGGTGATCCATGAGCGCTCCTGGCGATGCCTGCTGGGCTGAATCGCCGCATTTCTCGCGGGACGAGCCTGGGGATTGGTTCCACGGCCTGGCAGCTCGCAGGCGATCGACCCGGCGTATCGCGGGTGCTCGCGCGCGCTGCCGCATCATTCCGCCCAGGGCCAAGCGGGTGATCTACCTGTTCATGAGCGGCGGGCCGTCGCAGCTTGACCTGTTCGATTACAAGCCGGTCCTGAACGAGATGAACGGCAAGGACCTGCCCGACTCCGTCCGCATGGGCCAGCGCCTGACCGGCATGTCGGCCAACCAGGCAACCCTGCCGCTGGCCGGGTCGCTCTTCAAGTTCGGCCGGCACGGCGGTTCGGGCGCCTGGGTCAGCGAGCTCTTGCCCCATACGGCCAGGATGGTCGACGACCTCTGTTTCATTCGCTCTGTCTACACCGAGGCGATCAACCACGACCCGGCGATCACGTTCTTCCAGACCGGCTCGCAGATCGCCGGGCGGCCCTCGATGGGGGCCTGGCTGAGCTACGGCCTGGGCTCGGCCAATGAGAACCTGCCCACGTTTTGCGTGCTGATCAGCCAGCGACCCGTCGATCAGCCACTTTACTCGCGGCTCTGGGGCAATGGGTTCTTGCCCTCGGTTCACCAGGGCGTTCAGTTCCGCGCGGGGGCCGAGCCGGTTCTCTATCTGGAAAACCCGCCGGGTGTCTCCTCGGCCGGCCGGCGAAAGATGCTCGACCGCCTGCGCGAGCTGCACCAGATGGAATACGACGCCACGCTCGACCCGGCGATCCAGGGCCGGATCGCCCAGTACGAGATGGCCTACCGGATGCAGACCTCGGTTCCGGAAGTCATGAGCCTGAAAAACGAGCCCGATCACATCTTCGAGCTCTACGGCCCCGATGCCCGCAAGCCGGGCACGTTCGCGGCCAACTGCTTGCTGGCCCGGCGCCTGGCCGAGCGCGGCGTCCGGTTCATCCAGCTCTATCATCCCGGCTGGGACCACCACGGCGGCTTGCCGGCGGGCATCCGCTCACTTTGCCGCGAGACCGATCGAGGGTGCGCGGCCTTGATCCAGGACCTGAAACAGCGAGGCATGCTCGACGATACGCTGGTTCTCTGGGGCGGCGAGTTCGGCCGGACCAACTACAGCCAGGGCAAGCTGACGCCAACCGACTACGGCCGCGATCACCATCCCCGCTGCTTCACCGTCTGGGCCGCGGGGGGCGGCATCAAGCCGGGGTTGACCTACGGCGAGACCGATCCGTTCGGTTACAACATCGTCGCCGATCCGGTCCATGTCCACGATTTCCACGCCACCGCGCTGGCTCTCCTGGGCATCGACCACGAGCGGCTGACCTTCAAGTACCAGGGGCGTTACTACCGCCTCACCGACGTCTCGGGCAGGGTGGTGAAGGAGATCCTGGCGTGAGCGTGAGCGAGCAGAGGAAGAGCCGATTGCGTACGCGCGGCGGTCCTTGCCAAAGAACCCCCCCAACGCCCCCTTCGCAAGGGGGGGAGAATTGGGTCGCTCGCCATTCCCTTTCCCCCCCTTGCGAAGGGGGGGTCGGGGGGGGTGACGGGGCGTATGCAATGCGTCTGAAAACCGCAGTAGCAGCCGCCCTGGTCCTGATCGCCCTGCCATGGCTCTTCTTCAAGGTTCGTGATGAACTCGCCATCCGGACCGATGCGCAGGCCGCGCGACGACTCGTGGCCGCTGGAAAGTACCAGGAGGCCAGCGCCCCGCTGGAACGATGGATCAAGGCCAAGCCCAACGCAGCCGAGCCGCACTTTCTGGCCGCCAGGGGGGCGATCGGTCTGCGCCTGTTCGATCTCGGCCTGGCCGAACTGAACAGGGCGCGAATGCTCGGTTACCCCGCGGAAGCCATCGATCGCGAGCGCGGCATCGCACTCTCGCGGGCCGGGCGGCTTACCGAGGCTGAGCCGATTCTCCGCAAACTGCTCATGGCCGGCCGCGACAAGAAGCCAGACCCGGAAGCCGATGAAGCCCTGGCCAAGTGCTATCATCGAATCGTTTCAGATCGGCGCCGCGGAAGAGGTGATCAAACGCTGGATTGACGACGCGCCGAATGATGCCAGGGCCTACTACTGGAAAGGGGAAATCGACCGGCGTAAAACAGACACCGAGCAGGCCCAGTTGATCGACGACTTTGAACACGCCCTGCGGCTTGATCCCTCTCACGAGAAGGCCCGCCTCGCCCTGGCTGAATTGTACCTCAAAGCGCACCGTCAGGAGGACGCCGCGCGGGAATACACAACCCACCTCAAAACCCATCCGGACGACCCGGAGGCCTGCCTTGGCCTCGGGCGAATCGCCGCTGAACGTGGTCAGGACGAAGAAGCCATCCGTTTGCTCGACCGGGCGAGGGAGCTTGCTCCCCGTGACAATCGCTCGTTGATCGAGCGCGGGAAGCTTGATTTTCGGCGGGGCAAGAGCACGTCCGCGCTGGCGTACTTCGACAAAGCCATCGAAGTCGACCCGACCGAGCCCGAGGTTCACTACCAGCGCAGCCTGGTGCTGGCTCGTCTGGGCCGAACTGCCGCCGCCAAGGCCGAGCAGGAAGCGAGCGTTCGCCTACGCCAGGAGAAGAACAAGCTCGATCAGCTTCTCAAAGACCTTCATCGCTCCCCCAACGATCTCCAATTGCAATTCAATGCCGCACTCTGGCTGTTCGACCACGGCCACCCGGAAGAAGGCCTGCGCTGGACGCAGAAAATCCTCCGCGAACGTCCCCAGCACCCGGAGACCAATCGGCTACTGGCCGACTATTACGAAAAACAGGGGAATCGCGGCCTGGCCAATTTTTACCGTGTCCAGGCGGGCGATCAGGGAGACCGGGGGAAGTAGCCCCCTCCTACAGAGAAACCGTAGGCGCAATACGGTAGACAGAGTAGTCACTGGCTGCATGGCAGACGATTCTGGCTCCCTCTCCCGCAAGGGGAGAAGGTAGAATCAAAACCCACCGTCCATTGAGTCAGGTCTATTTCAACGGTATGGCCCAGAGGACGGGGCTCCGTCCCCCGACATCTCTGAAACTTACAGGCAGAGCATGTACGCGACCAGGTCTTCCTTCTCTTCAGGCGTGAGCTTGAGCTCGAGCACGAGGTTGAAGAACTCGACGGTGTCGTGCAACGTCGGGCAACGGCCGTCGTGAAGGTAAGGTGGGGAGTCCTTGATACCGCGGAGGGCGAACGTTTTGACCGGGCCCTCGGGGCGGCCTTTGTAGAACCGTTCGACTTGAAGGTCGTGCATGTAGTCGTCGGCGAACGAAGGCCCGTAATGGCACGTCGGCGCACTTGGCCTTGCCGTGAAAGAGCGTCTCGCCGCGTAGCTCGGCCGGGCTGGCCTTCGAGGGGATCAGCCGCATGAGCGGGCCGAGCTTGGGTGCGGGAGGGTTATCGATGATCGCGCAGAAGTCTCCCATCCGGTTCGTAATCTGCCGCTGCACGCCGCGGGGACCGATCGCTTGCATCAGGCCGGGGTCGCCGTCGAAATACTCCTCAACCTCGCAAAAGTGATCAAGGCTGCGGATCGACCGCTTGAGTGAAAGCTGCATCAGGTTGAAGTTGCCTCGCATGGTGGGCGTGTCAACCCGCAGCCGAGCCTCGTTGGGGCGCGCGTCGGGAGTCAGCTCGATCGCCCCGTTGGTGTGGCCGTTCACGTGGCACGAGAGGCAGCTCACACCCGCGCTGGGTTCGGCGGTGACGCGGTGCTCGGTGTGGTTGAACCAGGTGGTGGGGGTTGGGCGAAGCAGCTCCTTCAGACCCTCCATCTGCTCGGCGGTGAGCAGGCCGTCGAAGATCTCGTAGTAATTGCCCAGCGTCACTTCCCGGCCGCCCGTCACGTCGCCGAGTTCTTTGTGCGTGGTCAAGAAGAGGGGAGGCGGAAACTCGGGCAGGTATGAGTCGGGGATGTCAAAATCGACGTCGATGCGCTCGTGCTCGGGGTGAGCGTCGACCCACATTTTGGGAAAGAGCATGTGGGCGGTGCTTTGCAGCGGGTGGGCCAGCGGCTTGTAGGGGAACAGGTCGCGCCGCTTGACCTCTTCCGGAGCGAGTGTGGCAAGCATTTCAAACGAGGCAGCCTGCTTGGGCAGCCGCGCGACCGGGCCCGGCTGGAACCCCCTTGCGGCCGCCGGACATGAACACGCCCGGGATGGACTTGCCCGAGAAGTCGTACCGCGAGTCCATGTACTGCCGCACCTCGCACATGAGCCGAGGCTTCTGAACGCGATGCAATTCGAGCCAATCGGAAAACGGCATCCGAAGCTGGGGCGAGCCCCAGGATGAAACGCCCTTGCCGGCGTAGCGCCAGAGGTCGAAGGGCGTTCTCATGCCTTCGAGGCAGGGCCGGGGGTAGGGAAGCAGGCGAGAAGCATGGGAATCGCCCAGGCCGAAGTCGTTCGCTTCTCGGCCCTGCGAGATGGCCCGGGCGCCGGGGCTTTGCCTCAGGTAATCCTGCGTGCTGGCCGGTGTGGATGCGACAACCGCCGTGGGCCGCTCTTCACTGTTTTTCTGGCCGCGCACTTCCCGGCTCGAAATCATGGCCAGAGCGCCCAGGCACCGCGCCCAGCCCAAGCAGCAACACGCCCTGTAATCGGACGGCGAAACGATGGCGCGGCATCCCAGGCCCCCGGGAGATTTCCAGCTTTCGACGGTGAGAGGGCGAAGCTCGCGCCGAGGCCGGGATGACCGGACCTGGCGATATCTTCGCCCTCGTGGAGATTTGATGTCTGCGATCACGCTTTCCTACCGCGCCTTCGCCGTCAGACAGAAGGCAAAGATTGCGGTTCCTGCAACCGCTCAGTCGGTGAGGTCGAAATCGATCGTGTTGCTGTGAGCCTCGACCTTGGCCTTCAGGCCAGCATCAGGGGACTCGTATTTTCTGGGGATCGAGCATCTTGGCGTTCTTGTAAGCCTTGGCGACGTCGTCCTGCCGGAAAGAACCGCCGGTTTTTTCCTGGTTGGCCTTGGCCTGCGACATATCGGCTTCGCGGGCAGTGATGGAGACTTTATAATCGCCCGGAAAGGCTCCATCGTCGCCACCGAGTGTCGAAAGAGTGTAGTAGCCATCCTTGACAATGCCCGTGGCGCCGCGAGTCTCGGCATTTTCGCCACTGGCGGTAAAACGCGATTGAAGCGTTGGCGACCGGTTCGTTCTTGTAAGTGACCTTGCCGGAGACCGGATAGCGCTTGCCCAAGGCCGTCGTCGCTGCAGCCAATGACCATGAGCAAGCCGAGAGCCGAAGTCAGGGTCGCGGCGGTCATCGTCATCGACCGCCGAAATGACGCAGAATCAGTGAACATGGGTCGTGATATCCTCGAAGAGAATTGCCCCGCGGATGGAACGCGAGATTGTTAAGAAACGAAGCTCGGCCCCGCCACCTCAGTCGTGGCGTGGGGCCGGGCTCCCTAGCATCAGGTCGAGCGATCAATAGGCGTCTGAGCTGACGACCTCGCCGCCGGCTCGGCTGCCGATCGCGCAGTAGGTCTGGAGATTGATCGAGTTCTTGAGGAACCGGACCGATCCGTCTCCGAAGCAGAAATTGGCACCGCCCGGATGCTTGCTCTTGGCTCCCTTGCTGGCATAGCTGTAACGGTTTTGCCAGTCGGCGATGCCAAAGGTCGTGCCGTCGGTGCAAATCGGCGCAACGTCTGCCAGTTGATCGGCACCGTGGTGCCGAAGCAGGCAGCCGTTGTGATCCCAGAAGTTGCTGTCGGCGGTCTGCGCGGGGATGACCTCGCCGACCATGATCGTGTTTGAGGTACCGTCGGTGACCGAGGCAATCGTCACCTTGGGAACCTGGGCGATCCGATAGGCAGAAATACCCGCGAAGTGCGCCGGGGCCGCGGTTAGCAATCGCATCGTCCAACGCCGTACCCCAGAAGCCTGGGCCAGCCGATCCGAGGTTGGCCAGGGAGCAGGATCGGTGGGTAGGGGTACGTCTCCCAGGGATTCTGGACAGGCGTCAGGGCTCCGATGGCGTAGTTGTCGCCGAAACTGCCGGCGTAGTTCGAGATCGGTGTCCGTGTCTCGGCCGCCCCCGTGAACGGATTGTTCGGACTGTCGCCATTGGGATAATTGCCCCAGGGACCCGTGGAAGGACGCATGCCGTCGCTCGAGCCCTGCAGGTTGTCGTCCGAGGGGCAGAGCCACGTCCGGTTGATGGTCATGAGCGCCGTCCACTGAGCGGAGCCGCTTGCCGCGGCCGCATTGTTCAGTGGCATGTTGAAGTTGATCGCGTTGTAGATTGCACCGCCTTCCATCTGTGGGATGACGAGCGCTCGCCACGACGCGATGTTATTTCCTCCGACAGCGCCCCAGATGTCGCCTGAGTTCCCGACAAGCTCTCATCGGCGACGCCGCCGGGAGGATAGCAGCTCTGGCTGCTCTCGTAATTGTGCAAGGCCAGGCCGATCTGCTTCAGGTTGTTAACACACTGGGCTCGCCTGGCCGCTTCCCGCGCCGATTGCACGGCCGGGAGCAACAGGGAGATCAAGACCGCGATGATCGCGATCACCACAAGAAGCTCGATCAAGGTAAAACCGCGACGACGCATCAAAATAGCTCCTTACTTCAAAAATGGTAAGAGGGCGAAAAATGATCCAGGAACAGTCCAAAAAAAGAGGCCTGAACCCGGAAAAGAGACGCTAAGAGATTGAGCAGTTGAAACCCGCGCATTCTTTCGGCTAAACTAGGCAGCGGTAAGCCTCGAATAGCGACCTACAGCCACAAAGGCACATCACACGCGATGGACGGAATCTCCTTCGAATCCGAGCTGGCCGTCTTTGGAAAGCAATCCCAGCAACAACGATAATGCGTGGAGAATTTCTGGGGAAACACTCCACCACAGTCTCGCCCCATGGAATGACATCCAGGAGAGCGGAGCCCACTGTAAAGACAACTTTGGAAGACGAAGAAAAATAGTTGTGAAAGATGAACCAATAATAGTTAGCCCTTCCTCCGACGTGATGTCAAGCACTTGTTCCAAATTTTTAATTCTCGATGCGCGTCACGGGTCACATCCTGCACCGTAATTGATTTCTGCGATATCATTTCACGCGTTCCAATCGAATGCGCCGGGGAGCGGCCTGAGTGCGGTTCTCAGAAGCATCATGTACGGTCAAGCCTCGTTTTCATGAGGAGGGCGCGAAGTCAGGGCGGCTGGCGGTGCCCTGACCACCCCCCAACCCCCCCTTCACAAGGGGGGGGAAAGCGAAGGCGCACGACCCGCACGTTTGACGTCCGCGGATCTCCATGCTCGGCGAGCTCAGGGTTTGATCGCGCGGCCCGCGATCACAAGTTCCGCGGCGTCCGAGCCATCTTTCCCTTCCTCGACCACGATATGGCGGTCAGCCGCCACGTCCGTCAGTTCCTGGATCGCGCCCGAAGGCCAGTAGATGGTTAGACGATCCACCTTCGCTGCGTCTCCCAGTCCAAAGTGGAGCCGGCTGGGCATTTGAGAGCGGAAGCTGTTCAGAGGATACAGTTCGCGCGTCAACAAGCGTCCTGCAACGGTTGCCACGAGCCGGGCACCGATGCCCAGGCGATTGCTCTTCGTACCCCGCAACGAAACAGTCAGATAATGGGCCTTGGGGAACTCGTTTTCATAGAGCAAGACCGGGCCGCCTCCTACCTGCCGAACGAGCAGGTCGAGCTGCCCATTGTTGCGAAAATCACCGGCGACAACAGATCGGCCGTCACCGTCGTTGTCGGTACCGGTCACGAAACTGATATCGACGAAATCCTGCCCTGCAATATTGAGAAACGATCGATTGCGTTCGTAGGAACTAAGGTTGTGCCCCTGGGAGACGATGTCCCACGGATTACTGACCCAGAATTCACCGAGTGCTGGGTCAACCGACCCGGGGGCGGGGATCGTCGCACCGCGATTGAAGGGCTGTGACACGACAGCCTGCCAGACGCAGTTTCACCCGTCTGGATCATCGCGAGACCGGCTCATGAACCCGCAAGTTGCGTGAATATCGAGCCATCCGTCGTTGTTGAGGTCAACCATGGCCGGCCCGTACGACCATCCCACGTCGGCGATCTGAAGCTCCTGGCCCAGGCGCTCGAATTTCAGTCCGCCCAGGTTGCGGTGCATCTGGCTGCCGACGGTCAAGGAGCGAAGCTTGGCGAGAAGGGGCTCGGGATAAGTGCCCGGCCAGAGATTGCCGATCACGCGGTTGCCGGCTTTCGAGTACATGTTGCCAGCGTACAGATCGATATGACCGTCATTGTCGTAGTCGCCGCAGGTGATCCCCATCGAGCCGAAATCACCGGGCTCCTGGTCGATGCTCCGTTCGCGAAACGTTCCGTCTCCTTGATTGACCAGCAACACGCCGCTCCCAAACTCGTTGATGACGTAAAGATCGGGCCAGCCGTTCTCATCGGCGTCAAGCCAGACGGCGCTGAAGGTCGAGCGGCCGCCGCCGGCCGTGCCGCTCGATTGTGTCACGTTGGTGAAGTGCCAGTTTCCATCGTTGTGCCAGAGCGCATTGCCGGAGATGCTGCTACCCTCGCCGCCAACCCAGGAGGCTGCTTTCCTTTGCCCGAGCGCGGTCATGTAGAGATCGGGCAGGCCGTCGCGATCGTAGTCGGCGACGATGGCCGAGTTCTCAGAGGAGAGGTTGATCCCCGCAATCGGCGCCCTGCTCAGGAAGGCTCGTCCCTCGTCGTTGCGATACACCGAGGAACCGAGAATCACGTCTTCCCAGCCATCGTTGTCCAGGTCAACGACGGCGGCACCAACGGCAACGGGCCCAACGGGCGAAGGCAGCCGGGGCAGGCCCACCTTGGTGGTGACGTTGATGAACCCTCCACCAGGCTTGCCTTCATACAGGGCGTTGCCGCTGAGATCTGTCAGCAGCAGGTCGAGACAACCATCGCGGTTGTAGTCGCAGAGATATGCGCCGCCGGTAACGAACTCGCGTTTGGTCCCTGGCTTCCAGTTGTCGTGCAGCTTCTCGATCTGAATGCCGCGCTCGGCGGCGGCTTCGCGCATCAAGAACCGGGAAGCCTCGGAAACCTGCCGCTGCGTCAGGACGCAAGACCGCAGCCAGCCATTGCCCTTGAGCAATTCTTCGGTGGGCCGTGGCAACCGGTAGCGCAGGTAGAGGACGACCTCGCCGGGCTTTTTGGACTCCATCTCACCCCACATCCGCAACTGGCAGGTTCCCTCCCAGAGGCCATCCAGCTTGTGCGTGTCGAGCGGCGCCAGCGCCATGAGCGCCAGCTTGACCTGGGGCGCCTTGGTGAACCGGGCGCGGTCCTCGAACAGTCTGGTCGCAAACCGCTGGCGATCGAGCTTGACGGGGTCATGTCCGGAATCCCGCTGACGGAGCACGCGCAAGTACCCGCTGTCCACCTGGACCTCACGCGGTTGATCCAGGATGCGCCCCTCGAAACCGTCGCCATCGGCCAGCAGTGCCAGGAAAGCCGCAGGCTCGTTGCGCCTCAGAGCTTGGGCCAACCGGCTGAACCCGTGCCGGCTCAGGAGCAGGCCATGGTGCTCCACCTGCCAGAGATACTCTCGCTGATCCTTCTCGAGTGTGGCGTCGGCCGCTTCCCCAGTCGGCGGAGTGACCTGCACGCCCGGGGAACGCCTTCCCAGCCGATCCCATACCATCCCTGCGCCTGTCGACAAGACAAGCACGCACAGAACGACAAGCGTCGTCAGAACCGTTCGCCTGTTCATTGACCCTCCACCACCATCGATGATCTGTTCAGCGATCCGACCAGGTCAGCCCAAGATCGCAACAATCATACGCGGTGGAGCGGCTTCCTGCCTCATCAAATTTCAGACCCTTCGCGCACGCCCAGATGTTTCATCCGTCGTGGCACCCTCAACGGACCGAGCCTGAGCGGAGGGGCACAGTATGGTTCGTCTGCGCAGTGCGCACATTCATGGTGGATCTTCGAGGCATGTGGCAGGCCACGCAATCGTCCTGCGGACTTTGCGACAGCCGAGCGGCGCTGGGCAAACTGCAGCCTCGGTCGATGTGACAGGCCAGACAGCGATCTCGATAATAGCTGACCCGGGTCGCGGGCTCTGGCAAGCGGTGCGGGTCATGGCAGGAGGTACACCCGAGATCGCCGCCGCTTTGCTGGTAGCAGCGGCTCTCGCGCATCTGATCGACATGACCGACGGCGCTGATTGCGCAGGTACGGATCGGACGCCGTGGTCGAGATGCGCAGAAATTTCTCCAGTGGTAGACCGGGGCGGTAGTCGAAGGACGAGCCTTCCGTAAGCTCGATGCGGTTCGCGCCAGAAGGTGGCATTGTTCGCAAACGTTCTCTCGTAACCTCGTAGGCTTGAGATCAACCGGATTAACGATGTTCAGATCCTTGCCGACGTCGTCAGGGTGCCGGGCATGCAGCTCGCCGGGCCCGTGGCAGCGTTCGCAGCCGATCGCTAGCCCGTGAAAGACCGGGGCTTTCCCCACCACCTGGTCGAACCGATTGGTGTGGCAGAAAAGGCAGCCCGCAGTAATCACCCGGTCGAAGTGCATGTTTCGCTCGTGGTAGCCAGGCGCCAGGTCCCATTTCTGTCGCTGAGAATACCAGGAGATTGGTGATTGAAAGAGACCGCCGCCGCGCTCAACCAGGAACGAATATCCGCGCGTTCCCGATCCGATCACGTAACGGACCTCTGCCTCGGTGGTCTCGATGACGGCGCCCGAACCGTCTTTGCGGGTCTCCCGGTGGAGCAGTCGGTTGTCGCGACGCTCGATCGAATACGCCAGATTCTTAACCTCGAAGACCAAACCACTGATTCCGGGAAGCACTTCTTCCGGTGTAGTCGCGGAACGGCCCATAGGGTGCTGGCGATACGCCTGGCTAATTTCCACGTGGCACCGGGCGCAGACCTCGTTACCTACGTAGGCCACGCCCTTCACTGTGTTCCTGTACGGGGTGGCGAAGGAAGTTGCGGGATCCGTTCGCTCCTTGTGCCTGTTCAAATCAAGATTCCGGGACTCACGCCATTCGTAGAAGCCGCACAAACACGCGATCAGCGCCGCAACCGTCACGAGCGGAAGTCGGCGCAAACCGGTCGAGACGGAATCAGCCCCGTGCGGCTCTGATCGCTCCAAATTACCCCCCACGGCCAGATGCCGAAAAGTTCGTCCGCAGTACACTCGGACCAGCTCTCGCCTTGCCGAAGGGGCCTTACGGCAGGGAGGCCCCATCGTCGCCTTACCAGATGATCTTGTGCCGCCTTTTCCTGTTGGTCAACCAATTCTTAGGAATGCAACACTCGTCCGGCCCCCTCGCGCAGACGGTTCATCGCGCCGGAAACGCCTTCAGCGGCCCCGTAGATCGCCGAACCGGCAACCAGCACCCGCGCCCCCGCCTCGACCACCAGGGGCGCGGTCTCGTGGTCGATGCCGCCGTTGACCTCCAGCTCGCATTCCGGGTTCTTGGCGTCGATCATGCTCCGGATCGTCCTGATCTTGCCAAGCGTGCCGGCCAGGAACGATTGGCCGCCGAACCCAGGATTGACGGTCATCGCCAGAACCAGGTTGACGTCGGGCAAGATCTCTTCGAGCATGATCGCCGGAGTCGCCGGGTTGATCGCCACGCCGGCGCGCTTGCCCAGGCCCTTGATCCGCTGCACGACCCGATTCAAGTGAGTTGCCCCTTCCTGGTGAACGATCAGGGTGTCGGCCCCGGCCAGGGCAAAATCGTCGAGAAACAGGTCGGGGTGGGCGATCATGAGGTGAACTTCCAGCGGCACGTGCGTGACCGGCCTCAGCCACCTGACGATGTGTGGTCCGAACGTGAGATTGGGCACGAAATGACCGTCCATCACATCGACGTGAATCCGGTCGGCCCCAGCCCTCTCCGCCTCGGCCACCTGCTCTGCCAGGTGCGCCGCGTCAGCCGAAAGAATCGAAGGAGCGAGCTTGACGGCATTGTTCGAGCCAGGTGGCATCGCGGTGGAACTCCGTCAGAGGGCCGGTAGGTGGACCTTATCACGGGTGCGTCTCGATCTGAGACACGATTGGCAAACCTTGCGACAACCGGCCAGAGGCAGCTCCGTTCGCGGAGTCGGCGCCCTCCCAGAGAACCTTGGCGACCAGAAGCGTGCGGTCGTCGTGAGCGGCGTTTCCACTTGTGAAACGGCCGAGGGAGTCAAGGATGGCGTCGCTCATCGCGGCGGCGTTCAGATCGCACCGCGCGAGAACCTCGTTGAGCCGTTCCAGGCCAAACTGCTTGTTGTGGGCGTCCATGGCCTCGGTGATGCCGTCGGTGTAAAGCACCAGGATGTCGCCGGGCCGAAGAGTGAGCGTTGCCTGGGGATATTCGGTGTCGTCAAAGACGCCCAGGGGCGGGCCTCCCACGTCTTCGAGCGACTCGACATGGCCGAGAGAGCAGCGCTTGAGCTGCGGCGGGTTATGCCCTGCGCAACTGTAGCTGAACTGTCGCCGAACCGGGTCGTAGATGCCGTAAAAGGCCGTCACGAAAACTTCGTTCTCGGCCGTGTACCGCGCCGAGAGCCGCCGGTTGACGTGTTCAAGCATGGCCGACGGCGGCTCGGGATGGCCGGGATGCCCATGGGCCAGGCTATGCAGGATGGCCATCATCACGGCGGCCGGCGTGCCGTGGCCGCTGACGTCGGCGATCAAGAACCCCCAGCGGCCGTCGGGCAGCTCGAAGAAGTCGTAGTAATCACCGCCCGCCCATTGCGACGTCTGGTAATGCGCCGCCAGCTCAAGGCCGGGAATCGCCGGCAGGCTACGCGGCAAGAGCGACCGCTGGATGTCAGCCACGACCTTCAGCTCGCGCTCGACAATCTCGTAGGCTTTCTTCAACTCGTCGGAAAGAACCAGCGACTGGGTCGCGCGGCCGAAGAGGCTGCTGATCCAGAACCGCTCGGGAAACTGGTCGGGATCGTAGGCACCCGGCTCCTTTTGCAACGCGACCACCATGTTCAGTCCCACGCCGTGATCGAAATGTGGCACGGCCGTGAGCGATCTTTGACCGGCAAGATATTCATAGGCAGGATCATCGGCTTTGAGCAGCGGGGCAATGTCGTCGATGATCCGGGGCTTGTCGCCATAGATCAAATCTCCCAGCAGTCCCCCTTCAAAGAGCGGCAGGCGATCTTTCTGCTTCCACGGGTTGATCGTCTCCGGCCAGGTGCTTGAGCGCGTGATTCGATACCTGGGAAATTCGAGTCCCCGCCGGCTAAGCGATATCCAGCGGTCGCTGGGCAAGATCTTCCGCGCCGCTCGGCGTAAGTCCGCACCATCGCCTGGGGATCGTCCTGCATGCTCATCTCGCGCATCAGCTCGGTAATCTGAGCCAGCCGGAATTGCCAGTCGCCTTCTCCAAAGACCGAAACCGAGCCCCTCGAAGACGGACTTCCATTTGCCACGCTTGGGGTCATGATGCGAGTCATGGATTTCTCATCAATGAGCCAAAAGTTCATCCGGCCGAGCCGGCCGCGGTTTCCCAATTGTATGGGGGGCGTCGAGGGCAGGCTCCAGAGGTGGGCATGCGCTCACAGCACCAGCGAGAGCTGCCGCTGATATTCCGTCACCAGATCATCGCCAGGTGGAAGCAAGCGGAAGATGGCGATCATGGTCTGGCGGGCTTTTTCACCGAGGCCTTTGCGATCGCGTTCGACAAGTTCGAGGCAGAGGGCCAGGGCGTCGGAATACTGGCCAGCGGCCGCGAGGGTTTCCGCCAGGGAAAACTTGAGGTTAAGGTCATCGGGGTGCGCGGCCAGGGCGGCGCGCGCGGCTTCCACGCTGCCGGCACCTTGGGCCTGGGTGCGAAGAGTGAGCTCGGCTTTGAGCTTTTCGGCCTCGGGTTCGAGAAATCCCCGGCGTTCGAGCCCTGCGATCCGGGCGGTGGCGTCTTCCATCTGGCCGTCGGCCAGAGCGATCCGGGCCAGTCCGATCTGGGCCTGGGGCAGGTCAGGCATTAGCGCCAGCGCCTGGCCATACTTGTCCGCGGCGGCCTGGCGATCGGTCAGTTCCAGCGTTCGGGCCTGAGAGGCCAGTGATTCGGCCTCGCTCGGCAAGAGCCGATCAATCCACATCCGGAGCACGGACTCGGGCTGAACCCCCACGAAGGCGTCGATCACGCCGCCGTCACGCACGCCGAACACCGCTGGAATCGACCGGACCCCAAACTGGGCGGCCACGTCGGGACTGTGCTCGATGTCTACCTTCGCCAGCACGAACTTGCCATCGTACTCGCGGGCGAGTTTCTCCAGTACCGGGCTGAGCATCCGGCACGGACCGCACCAATCGGCCCAGAAATCGACAACCACGGGAACGGCCAGGGAACGCTCGATAACCTCCTGGTTGAAAGCCTCGGATGTGACGTCAATGACGTTTGGCGAGGTCAAGGGCGCTCTTTCGATATCGCTCATCGTCCGGGTAATCCTCCCAGCCTTGCTTTCCACGTGGCACTCTGATTCATCAATATTATACGATGTTAACAGCAGGCGGAGAAGAACCAGGGTGCGGAACAGTCTTGAGGTTTGAACCTGTCGCGCACTTTCCCCGGCCGGGAAACTGGCGTATTCTCAAGAGAATCATGACGTGAAGCAGCACCAAGTTAGGCGGGTCTCAAACACGCTGCGCACGCCCGACCACACCCCTGGGCAGGACCCTTACCCGTACGCCGCTCGAATTGACCACCGGAGAAATGACCGATGACATGGATCTTCAAGCACGAGGCCCCGGCCGCGCTGGCTGCGGTGCTTACCACCTTGCTGCTTGCCGGAGAAGCGCTCGGCGCATCTCCCTTTCCCGACAAGAATCTCGAGGCCGCCATTCGCAACGTTTTGAAGCATGAGCCAAAGGTCGAGCTTACCGATGAGAAGCTTCAGAATGTGTACATTCTTGAGGCTCCGGAGAAAGCGATCAAAGACCTGACCGGACTGGAGAAGTGCAAGAACCTGGCCCTCATCAAACTGACCAAGAACCAGGTCACCGACCTGAAGCCGCTCAAAGACCTGACCAACCTGGAGTCGCTCGACCTGGCCGGCAACGCGATCAAGGACATCACGCCGCTTTCAAACCTGAAGGGGTTGCAGTACATCGAGCTCTCGGGCAACAAGGTTGAAAGCGTGGCTCCGCTAGGCGGGCTTATTAATCTGAGATCGCTCTACCTGGGTGGCAACGCGATCAAGGACATCACGCCCCTGGCCTCTCTTTCCAAGCTCTGGACGCTCGCGCTGAGCAAGAATCAGATCAAGGAAATCACGGTGCTCGAGAAGGTCAACAAGCTCTCCGTGCTCGAGCTTCAAGACAACCAGATCGAGGATGTCGGCCCCCTGGCCAAGCAGACCGAATTGACGCTGCTCTTGATCGAGCGGAACAAGATCAAGGACTTGCAGCCGCTGGTGGGCGCGGCCAAGGCCGACGCCGACGGCCCGAAACGGTTCGCCCCTTACCTGCGGTTATACATTGCGGGGAATCCGCTCACGGATGCGACCAAAACCAAGCAGATCGAGGCACTGAAAGCCGCGGGTGTCCGGATCGAGGGCTGATCTGATTGGCTGTTCGTAAGAGGGCTCGTGATCAAGTCCTCGGAACCCGTCCGTGAAGCTCACAGCGGCCTTCGCAACCGGGCCTCCTCGACGAGTGCCAGAATACCGCCGAGGTGAATCAGCCAGTCGCGGCCCATCTGAGCGTGGAGGGCGCCTCGGACCAACTGCGCGTAAGCCTGGGGACGGTCGCGGCGGATCGAGACGGCCTTTGCCAGCACCTCGGCGAACGAGGAGACCATCGCTCGAAACGTCGGGTTATCAGGAGCCTCGGGGAAGGCCAGGATGGCGCGAAGGTCGTTGACTTCCATCGGCGTGACTGGTTCGCGAAAGCCCAGACCGGAAGGTAGCTCCCAGGGCTCGTGCCAGAGCGCGCCAAGTTGCGCCGCACGACCCGTGGGCTCGAAGACGCTGACCTGCCGGGCCAGGCCGTCAATCAGCCGCACGATCGGTACGACGGCCCCCTCGAACGCCGCGCCGTGTGGTTCGTACAGACTGGTCATCGCGTTGTAATCGGCGGCGTGCATGAGCGTGCTGTAATACTCGAGCCGCCCGTCCGTACAGTGCACCTGGTCTGGAAACTCACGAGCCAGGTTCTCAATCCGCTCTTTTCGGATCTGGTCGGCTGATTCACCCGAGACGGTGGCAAAGACCACAAACAAAGGGAGAGAGGGGTGCTCGAGCAGGAGGCCGCGCACTCCTTCCACGATCACGTCATGGAGCTTCTGCGCCACGCGACGGCCCATCGCGACCACGAGAACGCGATCATTGATTCGGCTCCGCAGCGGCTCCGGCAGGGCCCTGCGCGCTTGACGCTGTGACTCGTCGATCCGTTTCAAACCCAGCGCGGGATCGCGCGCGAGCAGGGATTCCAGCTCCGTGTGGTCGGCGCTCAACGAGGCGAAATTGGCGTTTTCCACGGGTACGACTTTGGGCAGCAAGTCTTGCAGGTGGTGAGCCATCACTTGCGTATGAATTGGCTCGGTGCGCAGACCCCTGACGTATCCCCGATTGACCGTGGTTGCAACGTCGGCGAGGCGCAGCCCGGCCCGTAGCGCCGTTTCCTGGCCCCGCAGGGCGGGATACAGTCCGCCGCCAAACTCGGCCGCCTCGCTGGAGAGCCAGGCGTCAAATTCGTTGTGCAGAGTCAAGACCGTATGGTGCCGCGTGCGCAGGCGGGTCAAAGCAGGAACGGTCTGCCAGTCAGCACCCCATACAAACTGCCGCGCCGTGGCCCCGACCTTGGGCAGAAACTCAGCCAGGGCCGCCCCGAAGAGCAGCGTGTCGCGCGCCAATTCGGGCGTGTCATAAGGAGTGGGAGAGCCTTGAAACGCCCCTTGCACGGCGAGGTAGACAATCGGCATCTGGTCACCACGGGGAGTGACCAGGATATGCACGATCGCGCCATGGGGCAAGGGCCCGCAATCTTGAACGAGAATTCCGTGTTGACGACTTTCCCCTGGTCACGAGCAGCCCTGGCCGCGGGGACTTCGGGCTCCCACGGTGCGATCATCACTCCCCGAGAGCCGAAATACCGGCGCTCCTGGCGGGTCACCGCGGTGATTCCGGTGCATGGCGTAAACTCGGTTTCCCAGCGCAGCAGATAGAACTGGCACCGGCCGGCAAGGCTTTGAACCTCTTCAAAGGAGACGGGGCTGGAGCTATGATCCATGAGGCTGGCTCCGATCTCTCCCGGACGAAGAGCAGCCCGCGCGCCACATCGTTCGGCGGGACTGACCTGGCCGGGCGGGATCATCGTCGATCGTTTGGACGGTGAGAGAGAACCGGCAAACGCAACGCCCTCCGCTCGACCCGATCAGCTCGGTTCGCCGAGCCGGCGCTTGAGGATTTCATTCTCGAGACGAAGACGTTCGATCTCGGCCTCTGCGAGGATGCGCGCGGCCTCGGACCGGTCCAGCGCCAGCTCGGCGCATTGATTCTTGAACTCGGCCTCGCGGCGCGCGTTCATCTCCTGCTGGATTCGCTCGAATCGAGTCGGTAGCCATCCGCCGGCCGCCGGATCAAACAGGCGAAGCTGTTCCGCCGATTTCTCCAGGTGCAACCCCAGCACCTCACTGGGTAAACGCCCCCGAATCGGAGCAATCGGCACGTACTCGCCTTCAATCAGCCGGAACCCCTGCAAGGGTGGTTTAAGGTAATCTCGCGTCGGATCGAACTGGAAGTACTCCGTGACCTTCAAGATCTCGCGATAGATTTCTCGCTTCTTCTTCTGGTCCTCGCGCCGGGTCGTCTTCGAGGTGATCTCGATGACGACGTCGGGAGATTTGCCTTCCTCCCATAGGAGGTAATAATCGCGCCGGGGAAGCTTGGGGACTCCGCGAACCACAAAGGCGTCGGGCGAGATATGCTTGCGCCGATTGCCGCGTTCGTAAAAAAGCAGCAGGTTCCCGGAGACATAGACCCTGGGATCAGCCGCGAAGTAGTCTTCGAGCACTTCGATGACGTCGATCATATCCTGCCGATGCAGGTCCGTTTCACCCATGGGCTTTCCGTCCGATGTGGGATAATCGACCTCTCGCGCGCGCGAGATCCGGGGATGGTCGCCATGACGTATCTCCTCTTTGCTTTCGCCCGCGGCCAGGCTTCGCTTGCACGTTTCAATCCCGCCCCTCTACGATGGCGGCTTCGATTGTATCAGGAACCACGAATGGGCATAGAGCATCCATGGCTTGATCAAAAAGACCGAAAGACCTTGCGTCTCTATCGCGATGATGGCCTGGGGACTTGATGCCACCATGAAAGAATACACCGGCGGCATCCTCAACGAGCGCTATCTCATCGTGCTGGCGGTGGTGGCGCTTTTGGTGCTGCTCAATCAAGTCTTTGTGCAGCCGCCGATCACGGAAATGACAACCGACGCGCCGACGATCAACGTCGCGGGACGGCAGCGGATGCTCAGCCAGCGGTTGGCCAAGGCGGCCCTGGCGCTTGACAGGGCGAGCGATCAGGCGGAGAAGAAACGGCTGGTCGAGGAGTTGCAGGCCGTGGTCCAGCTCTGGTCGTCCTCGCACAACGGGTTGCGACAAGGCGATCGCGCAATGCGCCTGCCCGGCCGGAATAGCAAGGCCATACGCGAGGCGTTCGACGAGATCGAGCCGTTTTACACGAGGATGCGTGAGGCGACCACGCGGCTGCTCGCGGCTGAGTCAGCTACAGGAAAAAAACAGACTGCGCGATCCAAGGGCCTCTCGACCATCCTGGCGACCGAGGGTGAGTATCTGGCGCAGGATGGACCGGATCGTGGGACTCTTCGAACAGGAGTCACGCGATCGAGTTGAACCGGCTGCTCTGGACCGGTTGGGTCGTTACGAGTTTGATCCTGGCCGCGCTGGCGGCGATAGGGATGTTCGTTCTGCGGCCCGCGGCCATGCTCATCAGGCGACAGCTCGACGCACTGCGCGCAGCGCGCGACGAACTCGAAGACAAGGTGCTCGAACGCACAAAGGATCTGGAGGCGGCCAACGAACAACTGGCGCGTGAGGCGCGAGAACGTGGCCTGGCTGAGGAACGCCATCGCAGGCTGCTGGAGCAATTCAGCCATGTGGCGCACACGAACACCATCGGTGAGATGGCCAGCGGGCTGGCCCACGAGATCAACCAGCCGCTCGGCGCTATCGCCAATTACGCCGAGGGCTGCCTGGTCGAGCTCGATTCCGCTCATCCCGCGCTGCCGGACATCCGAACGGCACTCGAAAAGCTGGTGGGAACCACAATGCGGGCCGGCGAGATCATCAAACGGATTCGCCGGTTCGTGACCCGCCAAGAATCCGGCCATGAAACATTCCCACCCGAGCGCGTGCTTGAGGATGTCGAAGAGCTGCTCCGCGACGAGAGTCGGCGGCGCGGGATCGTCCTCGTTTCGGAATTGGCATCCGAGTTGCCAAATCTCTGGGGCGACCTGGTGCAGGTTCAGCAGGTTCTCGTCAACCTGGTTCGCAATGCCTTCGAGGCGGTCGCCGCCTCGGAACCGATTGATCCAACAGTCGTTATGAAAATCAGCAGGAGCCAATGCGGGGACGTCGAGTTCCGCGTGACCGACAACGGAGAGGGAATCCCACCCGAACGCCTGGGGGCAATTTTCGACGCCTATTTCAGCACACGTGCTGGAGGATTGGGCATGGGGCTGGCGATCAGCCGAACCATTGTGGAAGCCCATCAAGGTCGGATCGATGTCGAGTCGGCTCCCGGACTTGGGACGACGTTTTGTGTCACGCTTCCAGCCGCCGGGGTCGATGATGCAGGATCCCATCGTATACATTGTTGACGACGACCCCGACATGCTCGACTCCCTGCGATGGCTGATGAAGACCGTCGGGCTCCACGTGGAAGCATTCTCCTCGGCGGCCGACTTCCTGCGTGATTTTTCACCGAGCTCACCCGGCTGCCTCATCTTCGATATCCGCATGCCCGGCACCAGCGGGCTCGATCTCTTCGAGACCCTGGTTGCCCGTGGCGAGCGGATGCCGGTGATTTTCATCACGGCATTTGCCGATGTGCCCATGGCGATCCGGGCTATGAAGTCCGGCGCGGTCGAGTTCGTCGAAAAACCGTTCAATCGCCAGCGGCTGCTTGAGAAAGTTCAGCGGGCGATCAAGGAGGACCTCCAGCGCCGTCGATCGCACGCCGATCGCGAGGCGCTGCAGACGCGGTTCCGCAAGCTGACCGACAAGGAGCGCGAAGTCCTTGAGCTGATCAAGGCAGGCAGGCCCAACAAGGCCATCGCCACGCGCCTCCAGATCACCTCCCGCGCCGTCGAGATGCACCGCGCCAGCCTCATGAAGAAGCTGGGCGTCTGCTCGCTGATGGAACTTTTACGGCTGACGATCGCTCATGAGGTTCATTCAGAGAGCCCCAAGAACGGGCGATAACGGGCCCGCGAAGCCGTCACTTGGCCGTACCGCACGCACGTTCTTGAATCGTTTTCTGCCCCCCATCTCGGCAATCATGCCCAATAAGTAAACAGGCGAAACTCTTTCTCCAAGGGCACTTCCCTTCGGTTCTGCGAAGGGTTTCCACAGAGAGCCGAAGCAAGTCTTCCTGATTCCGCAGGGATCAGCGGCCTTTGGATCGGTCCAGGAGGGCCTGGCATGAGTGGTGCTCTTTGGGGCAAGACGATGAAGCAGACCGGTCTCCCTCCCGGCCGGTGAGCACCTTTGCGAGCCCACAAAACTTTCGCCCTATCGGCGATGCCGCGCACGGATTCTCCGGAACGGCTACGGGAGTGACGCAAGCATGAAGCTCGACCACTCGCCTGCTTCGGGGTCGATTCTGGAGCTCGACGAGCACCCTGGCGTCGCTCTTCGGCTGACCGAAGAATCACTGCTGCCGTTCGAGTATGACCTCGGAGCTGAGCTCAGCGCCGCTCATGCCTTCTCGCTGCTTCACGAGCGAGAAGATGAATCCTTCCAGGATCGATATTACTCGGCGCGGATGCCCGTCAGTCTTCCTGGTCCCGGACAGCAGCTCGCGTTCGAGGTTGATCTCGACAGTTGTTCGGGCTGCAAGTCGTGCGTGGCCGCTTGTCATGCACTCAACGGGCTCGACGACGACGAGGCATGGCGTTCCGTCGGTTTGCTTCAGGGAGGAACCTCCGCGTTGCCGGTGCTGCAGCACATTACCTCCGCCTGCCACCACTGCCTTGAACCGGCTTGCCTCCATGGCTGCCCCGTGAATGCGTATGAAAAAGATCCGGCGACGGGCATCGTCAAGCACCTCGACGACCAGTGCATCGGCTGCCAGTATTGCATTCTCAAATGCCCGTATGATGCCCCCAAATACAACAAGAAGCTCGGCATCGTGCGCAAGTGCGACATGTGCAGCGACCGCCTGACCTCTGGCGAAGCGCCCGCCTGCGCCAGGCATGCCCAACCCAGGCCATCCGGATCTCGGTTGTCAGCGTGCGGGATGTGATCGAAAATAGCGAGGCCAACCCGTTCCTGCCCGGGGCGCCCGAGCCCGCCTATACACAGCCCACCACGGTTTACCGAAACAGCAAGACTCTGCCGCGAAACGTGTTGCCGACCGACCATTACGCGGTGAAGCCGGCCCACGCCCATCCGGCGCTTGTGGTCATGCTGATCCTGACGCAGATGTCGGTAGGAGCATTCGTGGCCGACCTGGCGCTGAGCGCGATCGGTCATCAAGAAGAAGTGCGCGGCATCCGCCTGTTCCGTGTGACTGTCGCGCTCCTGGTGGGACTGCTGGGCTTGATCGCGGCGGTGGGACATCTCGGCCGACCGCTCTATGCCTTCCGCGCGTTGATCGGTCTGCGAACCTCGTGGCTGAGCCGCGAGATCCTGGCATTCGGCCTGTTCGCGGCGTTCACCACGGCCTACGGAGCCAACCTCTGGCTGCGCCAAAAGAGTTTGCCGCCGACGGCCTTACAAGAGATTCTCCAGTACCTGACAGCCCTGTTTGGTCTGCTTGGCGTGTTCTGCTCCGTGATGATCTACGTCGATACGCGGCGGCCGTTCTGGAGCTTGCCGCTGACCGGTTTCAAGTTCTTCACGTCGGCCGTTGTGCTGGGTATCCCGCTGAGTTTGCTCGTCTCGCGGCTGGGTGAGGCGTGGACGGGTTCGGACACGGCGGCGGAGGGCATGACACGGGACGGGCGCGTGTTTCTCCTGATTCTCATGGCGGCGTCCCTGGCCAAGCTCGCGATCGAAGGCCTGGTGCTCCACCGCCTGCACGACACGAAGCTGACGCCACTCAAGCGGACGGCAATCCTTCTCACCGGTGAGCTGAGGCGGGTGGTGCTAGTGCGAGTCATTCTGGGAGCCGTTGGCGGAATCCTCCTGCCCGGGCTCGTGCTTGCCGCGGACACGGCAGTCAGTCCGCAAGACTACCCGCCGATCGCAAGCGGACTCGCGCTGGTGCTCGTGCTGCTCCTTACGCTCTCAGGCGAGTTGCTCGAACGTTACTTGTTCTTCACGGCGTCGGTCGCGCCCAAGATGCCGGGAGGGCTCGCGTCATGAGCGGTAAGAACGCGCCGGCCCCGGCTCGGACCCTGCGCCAGCGGCTGGGCGCCTGATTCACCAGCGGGAAGGCCGGCTTACGCGCGAGCTAAGACTGGCGAACGGTCCGTTCGGGCTTGGCAAGGTGCCGGAGAAGCACTGTCCAGACGCCACCACGACGATGGTCTGCGGCTATTGTTCGACCGGTTGCGGCCTGAAGGTCCACCTCCAGGAAGGCCAGGCCGTCAGCCTGACGCCGGCACCTCGTTACCCGGTGAACCGGGGCACGGCTTGTCCCAAAGGGTGGGAAGCTCTCACGGTTCTCGACGCCCCCGACCGGGCCACCACGCCGCTATTGCGTGATGCCTCGGGCCGCCTGGAGCCCGTTCCATGGAAGACCGCGCTGGAGACGTTTCGCGACCGGTTCAGTGCTATCCAGCGCCAGCACGGGCCCGATTCGGTCGCCTTTTTGAGCACCGGCCAGATTGCCACCGAAGAGATGGCGCTGCTGGGGGCCCTGGCCAAGTTCGGCATGGGAATCGTGCATGGAGACGGCAATACCCGGCAGTGCATGGCCACGGCGGTCGTGGCTTACAAGCAGGCGTTTGGTTTCGATGCACCTCCCTATACGTACCGCGATTTCGAAGAATCAGATGTCATCGTCCTGGTCGGAGCCAACCTGTGCATCGCCCACCCGATTCTGTGGGAGCGCGTCTGCCGCAATAATCACGATCCCCGAGATCATCGTCGTCGACCCTCGCAAGACCGAGACGGCGATGGCGGCCACTACGCACCTGCCTATCCATCCCAAGTCCGACCTGGTTCTCTTCCACGGCATCGCCCGCATCTTGATCCAGGAGGGCTGGATCGATTGCGATTTCATCAACGAGCACACCTCGGGCTTCGAGGAATTGAAGGAGTTTGTATCCGATTACTCATTGCAAAAAGTGACCAGGGCCACCGGTCTGAGCGAACGCCAGGTCGTCGATCTGGCGCGGGCCATCCACGAGGGGCGACGCGTCTCGTTCTGGTGGACGATGGGCGTCAACCAGAGCCATGAGGGCGTCCGCACGGCGCAAAGCTTGATCAACCTCGCACTTCTCACCGGCAACATCGGCCGGCCCGGCACGGGTGCCAACTCGATCACCGGCCAGTGCAACGCGATGGGCTCCCGCCTCTTCAGCAACACCACAAACCTCCTTGGCGGGCATGACTTTCTCAACCCGGAACACCGCCACAAGGTGGCGCAACATTCTCGGCATCGACGCCGCGCGAATTCCCGATCGGAATAGCTGGTCGTACACCGAGATCATCGAGGGTATCCGCGCCGGCGCGATCAAGGGGCTGTGGGTCATCGCCACCAACCCCGCGCATTCGTGGATCCACCAGAGTGATCTGCGTGAGACGCTCGCGCAGCTTGACTTCCTGGTTGTGCAGGACATGTACACGACCACCGAGACCGCGCAACTTGCCGACCTGCTGTTGCCGGCGGCTGGCTGGGGCGAGAAGGAGGGAACCCTGATCAACTCGGAGCGGCGGATCGGGCTCATCAAGAAGGTCTCGCGCGGCTCCGGGGCTGGCACTGCCCGACTTCGAGATCTTCCAGCGAATCGCCCGCGCCTGGGGTTGCGAGGCGATGTTCGAGAGCTGGAGCAGCCCTGAGGCGGTCTTCCAGATTCTGAAGGAGCTTTCGCGGGACCAGCCCTGCGACATCACGGGCATCGCAGACTACCGGATGCTCGACCAGCAGGGAGGCATCCAGTGGCCATACCCCGCGGGGTCCGAGCCGGCAGGCCACGAACGCCGGCTCTTTGAAGACGGGTCGTTCTACCACCCCGACCGGAAAGCCCGGTTCCTCTTCGAGCCGTCTCGACCGATGCCCGAGCCTCCCTGCTCGAGGTTTCCCTTGCTGCTCTTGACGGGACGCGGTTCGGTCGCCCAGTGGCATACGCAAACGCGCACGAGCAAGTCAGCCATTCTGGGCAAACTCGCGCCGCGGCAAGTCTATGTTGAAATCAATCCTGATGACGCGCGAGCCCTGAACGTTCGGCCCGACCAGCACGTGCTCGTCGAATCGCGGCGGGGAAAGCTCAAGGCCAAGGCGGCCGTTACCTACGCGGTTCAGCCGGGCCAGGTTTTTCTGCCCATGCATTACGAGGAAGTGAACCGGCTGACGCATCCCGCCTTCGACCCCTATTCGAAACAACCTTCGTACAAGGCGTGCGCCGTGCGGATCAGCCCGCTCGGGCGCCGGGATGCTTCACGGCCTGAGCACAGTTAAATATTTCATTTAATGAAAATTATGAGAGGAAAATATAACAATGATCGCAAATTGCGAAGCGCATCTGGACCGGCAGACCGTGGTCGTGATCGGCAACGGGATGGTCGGCCACCGGTTTTGCGAGAACCTGGTAGAGCGCGATGTTGATAAGAAATACCGGATCGTGACGTTCTGCGAGGAGCCTCGGCCAGCCTACAACCGCGTCAACCTGACGAAGTTTTTCAGCTACCGCGACGCGGAGCCCCTGATGCTGGCCCGGCAGGAGTGGTATCAAGATCACGGCATCACTCTCTACGTGGGAGATAAGGCCACGGCCATCGATCGCGACCGCCGGGTGGTTCGCTCGGAGCAAGGACGCGAAATCGCTTACGACCTGGTGGTGCTGGCGACGGGTTCGGCCCCGTTTGTGCCGGCGATTCCCGGCGTGGACAAGAAGGGCGTCTTCGTCTACCGGACGATCGAAGACCTGGAGCGGATCATCGCCTATGCGCGGCACTCGAAACGCGCGGCCGTGATTGGCGGAGGCCTGCTCGGGCTGGAAGCGGCGAAGGCGGTTTACGACCTTTCGCTGGAGACGCACGTCGTCGAGTTCGCCCCTCGCCTGATGCCGCGCCAGGTTGATGAAGCCGGCTCTCGGCTGCTGGTGCGCCGCATCGAGGACCTCGGCGTTCGCGTCCACCTGAGCAAGAACACCAAGGCGATCCTGGGCAATGGCAAGGTCGATGGGATGGAATTTGCCGACCGCGGCCAGATCGACCTGGACATGGTGGTGATCTCGGCGGGCATCAATCCTCGCGACGAGCTGGCACGAGCGTGCGGCCTGACAGTCGGCCCGCGGGGCGGCGTGCGTGGTTGACGATCACTTGCAAACCAGTGATCCCGATATCTTCGCCATCGGTGAGATCGCGCTGCACCGGAACATGATTTACGGACTGGTGGCCCCCGGATACGCCATGGCCGATGTGCTGGCTGCCAACCTCACGGGCCAGCAGCAAACCTTCTCGGGCTCAGATCTCTCCACCAAGCTCAAGCTGATGGGTGTCAACGTCGCCAGCTTCGGCAACTGCCAGGACGACCCGGCGGCGAACCGGGCCCTGACTTTCGAGGACCCGTTCCGGCAGGTCTACAAGAAGCTGCTGTTCAACCTCGACGGCAGCCGGCTCCTGGGCGGCATCCTGGTAGGCGATGCCACCGACTACGGCACGCTGCTTTCTTACTACAAGAGCGCCGATCCCCTGCCCGTCGCCCCGGCCGACTTGCTGCTCGGCAAGCGAGAGGGGCAGGAAGCCGGAGCGATCACGCTCTCACCGGCGGCCGACTGCGCCAGGTTTGCTCGTGCAACAACGTCAGCCAGCTCCAGGTGCGACAGGCCATCCGCGACCGCGGCCTGACGGCGCTGGCCGAGGTCAAGAACTGCACCAGGGCCGGCACCGGTTGCGGCGGCTGCTTGCCGCTGGTGACCGACCTGCTCAAGGCCGAGCTGGCGGCGCTGGGCAAGAAGGTGGTCAATCACCTCTGCGAGCATTTCCCCTACTCGCGCCAGGAGCTCTTTCAGATCGTCAAGATCAAGGGCATCAAGTCGTTCACCGAGCTGATCAGCAGCCACGGCCAGGGGCACGGCTGCGAGATCTGCAAGCCGGCCGTCGCGTCGATCCTCGCCAGCCTCTGGAACGAGAACGTGATGGACCACACCACGCTTCAAGACACGAACGACCGGTTCCTGGCCAACATTCAGCGCGGGGGCCTGTACTCGGTGGTTCCGCGCATTCCCGGCGGCGAGATCACGCCCGAGAAACTGATCGTTCTGGGACAGGTGGCCCAGAAATTCGGGCTGTACACCAAGATCACGGGCGGCCAGCGGATCGACCTGTTCGGAGCGCCGGTGCATCGCCTTCCCGAGATCTGGGAAGACCTGGTCAGATGCCGGCTTCGAGAGCGGCCATGCTTACGGCAAGGCCCTGCGCACCGTCAAGAGCTGCGTGGGCACAACGTGGTGCCGCTATGGCGTTCAGGACGCCGTCGGCTTCGCCGTGCGGGTCGAGCTTCGTTATCGCGGCGTGCGTGCGCCGCACAAGATCAAGGCGGCCGTCTCCGGCTGCGTCCGCGAATGCGCCGAGGCCCAGGGCAAAGATTTCGGCCTGATCGCCACCGAGAAAGGCTGGAACCTCTATGTCTGCGGCAACGGCGGTGCGAACCCGCGCCACGCCACCCTGCTGGCGGCCGATCTCGATGAAGAGACTGCACTTAAATATATTGACCGCTTCATCATGTACTACATCCAAACAGCCGATCGACTCACGCGGACCTCGGTCTGGCTCGAGAAGATGGAGGGTGGCATCGAGTTTCTGAGAGACGTGATCATCCATGACCGGCTTGGTATTTGCGAAGAGCTCGAGCGGCAGATGCAATTTCTCGTCGATAGCTACCAGTGCGAGTGGAAGGCGGTCGTCGATGACCCGGAGAAACGGCGGCTCTTCCAGCAGTTCGTCAATACCGACCAGACCGAGTCATCCGTCGAGTTCGTGACCGAGCGCGGCCAGCGGCGGCCCGCCAATTGGCCGTCCGATTTCGTGGCGATCGAGCGGCTCAGGCCAAAGAACGGCGCAGCCCACGACAGGGAGCGGCCTGGACCGGCGAAGGAGTGGGTGCCGGCGGGCAAGGTGTGGGACTTTCCCATCGACGGCGGACGCACCATCCAGCACGGTAAGTCGCAGGTCGCCGTGTTCCACTTCCGCAGTCGCGGCGAGTGGTACGCCTGCCAGAACATGTGCCCCCACAAGAAAGAGATGGTGCTCTCGCGCGGCATCATCGGCGATCAGGCAGGCATTCCCAAGGTTGCATGCCCGCTTCATAAGAAGACGTTTTCACTCGCCTCTGGCACTGCTTAAGTGGTGAGGATTACCAGGTCCGGGTCTTCCCGGTCAAGGTCGAGGGAGACGATGTCTACGTTGAGCTGCCGCCCGCAGAGGAGCTCGACAATCCGCTTCGGGCGGGGACCTCGTGCGCGCATTTCCTGCGTCTGAGCGGAGCCCGGATACCGCTCAATGGATCGTCATGCCAAAACTGGAGTTTTGTGCCGATGAGACTGCGAGATTTCCGCCGCGCCGGCCATGCGCCCACGCTCTTCGCGGCGTTTTTATACTTCGATGTCAGCTTCATGGTCTGGGTCTTGATCGGCTCGCTGGCCAATTCGATCGTACCGGAGCTCGGCCTCTCCGACGCCCAGAAAGGCTTGATGGTTGCCGTCCCCTTGCTGGGCGGGGCGGTGCTGCGGCTGGTGCTCGGCGTGCTGACGGACGTTATGGGAGCGCGGCGGACGGGCATTCTGGGCATGGCTCTGACGATCATCCCGCTGCTCATGGGTTGGCTCTGGGCCGATAGTTTCAGCAAGGTCTTGCTGGTGGGCTTGCTTCTGGGCGTTGCGGGGGCCAGCTTCGCCGTAGCCTTGCCGCTGGCCAGCCGATGGTATCCGCCCCAGTATCAGGGGCTCGCCATGGGAATTGCCGGGGCGGGCAATAGCGGCACGGCGCTGGCCACCTTTTTCGGCCCCCGCCTGGCCCAGGTGTGGGGCTGGCACTTCGTCTTCGGCCTCGCCTTGGTGCCGCTGCTGCTGACCCTGGCGGTGTTCATCATCTTCGCCAAGGATAGCCCGCGGCAACCGGCACCCCGACCGCTTTCCGCTTATGCGAACGTGCTCAAGATGCGCGACACCTGGTGGTTCTGCCTCTTCTACGCGGTGACATTCGGCGGCTTCGTGGGGCTGGCCAGTTTCCTGAATGTCTTCTTCCTGAGCCAGTACGAGCTGACGAGGATCCAGGCGGGCAACTTCGCCACGCTCTGCGTGATCGCCGGCTCGTTCCTGCGGCCGCTGGGCGGTTACCTCTCCGACCGCCTGGGCGGCGTCCGGATGCTCCTGGCCCTTTACCTCGGTGTCGGGGTCACGATCCTGGGCGTTTCGACGCTTCCGCCGCTCGGCTGGGCAACCGCGCTGCTGCTCGCGGCAATGGGGCTGCTTGGCATGGGCAACGGCGCGGTTTTCCAGACTCGTCCCCCAACGATTCTCCCAGGAGATCGGCGTGGTCACCGGCATCGTGGGCGCAGCCGGTGGCATCGGCGGTTTCGTGCTGCCGAACCTCCTGGGAAGCATGAAGCAAGCGACCGGCAGTTTCTCCGGCGGCTTCCTGACCTTTGCCTTGCTCGGCTGCTTCGGATGCTCCGCGGCGCTCTACTACGCGAGTCTTGGCTGGCAGGGCGGTTTGATCGGTGGCAAATCTACCACGCCGGCTGAGGTTCCCGCGCCGCTCGGTACGCTGGTGGAAGCCGACGCTTTTGCCTGAAACCACTTTTTTCGTATGATACCCTGAGGGCCAGCAAACCGTTCCAACCCAGGGAATTCGACCATTCATGAGCACTGCCGCTGAACTGCCTTTCTCGGGACTGGTCGTGGCCACCTTTGAGGCTCGTCTGGCCACGCCGATGGCCGACCTGATCAGGAAGCACGGCGGCACTCCCCTCGCGGCCCCGGCCCTCCGTGAGGTTCCCATCGACGACAACTCCGAAATCTTCAACTTCGCCGACCATCTGATCGCCGGCGACTTCGACGTTGTCATCTTCGAGACCGGTGTCGGCGTGCGCTACCTGACCGAGGCGATCGAGACGCGCATCCCTCGCGACGCATGGTTAGCCGCCCTCAGCCGCGCCAAAGTCGTCGCCCGCGGCCCCAAGCCGGTGGCCGCGCTTCGAGAACTGAAGGCTCGGATCGATCTCCAGGTTCCCGAGCCCAACACCTGGCATGAAACTCTTGCCGCTCTGGACTCCCATTTGCCGGTGGCCGGTCTGCGGATCGCCGTCCAGGAGTACGGCAAGCCGATCCCCGAGTTGATCGAGGGGCTCGAAAAGCGTGGCGCCCACGTTGTGCGGCTACCTGTCTACCGCTGGTCCTTGCCCGAAGACACTGGCCCCCTCCGTGCGGCCATCGCCGAGATCGCCGAGGGTCGGGTGGGTATCGTCCTCTTCACAGCCGCACAGCAAGTCGTGCATCTTCTGCAGATCGGCGACCAGGAGGGCCAGGCCGCCAAGCTCCGTGATGCTCTGGCACGCCACACAGTCGTTGGCTCGATTGGCCCGGCGACGTCTCAAGTACTCCGCGAACATTCCTTACCGATCGATATCGAGCCCGACCACCCCAAGATGGGCCACCTGGTCGCCGCCGTCGCCGCCGGCTGGCGGAGGGTGGGGAAGGTTGCGACCACGAGCAAGCCCTGAATCGCCTGCGGGGCTACCCGAGTCGTTTCTGGCGCATGGCCCGTGCGCTTACGCGCCGGGACTAGTGAGGCACCGGCCAACGAAAGGGCCGGTAACAGACAGGCTTAACCTAAACCACCGCGTCACTCCCCGACTCTATATTCGTTGGTTTCGCGTCCCTGGTTCATTCTCTCTCATGGGTGTGTTGTCCGTCGGACTCGGTGGGATCGCCAGTGCCAGGGGAGAGGATTTCAGGCTCGCGAGGATATTCGGCGCGGCCGCAGTTTGCTTCGGAGTCGCGGTGCTGATGTTGTTGATGCTCTTGGTGTGATCGATAGAGAGAAGACTGTCAGACCTGCGCGAATGTTGACGGCAGATGCGCCTCCGGGATCACTTGCCAGGGATCCCTCGTGAGACGTGTGCGCCTGAACGGACCTAGCGGCTCGCCGTCATCACTCTGGACGGTTCTTGACTTTTAATGGTACATCTGTCCCCTCTGCTCCGCTCACATAACGTTCTCCTTTGGGGTGGGATCGGCTCCAACCCCATTCTCATGGGAGAACGCCGTTATTGCTCACTTTTTGATTGCGGCCCTGCCGCGTTAGGAGATGACCATGCCTCTGACACCGGACGAAGCGCTGAGAAGAATAGGGGGAGAACGAACCTACAATATGTGAGGGCCGTCCAGGCTTTACTGGTCGAGGCCGAAGAAGCCATTACATACTACACGGGTAATCCGGTGTACGTCGGATTGCCAGCTTATTTGCAATACAAGGCCCAAGCGGACAAAGCCAAGCGAGGCGGGCAGGTCACCCTCGAGGCCGTGGATCGTGCGATGGATGAGCGATTCGGCCCAGCAGGATGGAATGCATCAATTGTAATGGATCACGCTCAATCTTATTACTGGGTGAAACTTACGGACGCACGGGAACGCTAACAGGGCCACTGTACGATATCTGTGGCATTGCCCGCCACCAAGACGACTTAGAGAGGACACGCACTTTTAGATACGACCAAGAGGGAAGGGTAGCGAGGCCGCAGGGCACGCACTTTTGGCCTGAACCATGATGGAATGCGTGTAGCTGTGCTCCTGGCCATGCCTTTCCCCTGTGCTCCTCCTCATGAGACCGAAGCGTTTCTGAAAGACTGCACGGCGGGGGAATGGAACGGGGATGCAGCATGTTTTTTTCATCCCTCTTCCCAATTCTTGAGATCAGGTGCAGCTTTATGAAGAAAACGCGAGAAGCATGCGGAGGTGGCGCATGCTTAGGGTGGAGAAGTGTCGCCTCGGGCTCGTTGGCAATTCGGTTTCGGGAAGGCGGGGCGACTCTTGTGGCCGCCGCCGCGGCAGGGTGGTCGCGCCAATGACAATGAACTGATTGATCATTCTGAATTTGAGAGATTGCCCCGCCGTGGCATCTGCGACGGTTGTGTGCGGATGCCTGAATCTGTCAAATCCAGGGAAGGTTCAGGCGGTCGGTCCGGATGGGCTCCGGGTGAACTGCTCCCCTCAAGTTGGGGTGTGATTGGTCTGGAGGAGAAAAAGGCGCAAAGCAAACCCACCGGTGAGTGGAGATGCCTTCGATCCCGAGGAGCAAAAGGCGCAAAACAAAGCCACCGCTGAAATGCGTAGCGAGTCATTCGAACGTCGCAACAGCATGGTAAACCAGGGTTTGAGTGCACAGGGCAGGAACAGAGGCGGGAAGCCGAAGCCAACGTTCGGCGGTGGCTTCACGATCGATCCGGTTCGATGAGAGGCCGGTCGTGATGCAGGCACGGTCAGAGGAACGTTGGTGCCGACAATTCCGGCGCACATAGTCGGGGCGCACCGGATGGTGAGTGGAGCTCAGAGGGGGAGAGCATTCACCAATCTCCAAAGCTTCATCGATTCAGCCCGAAAACGCGTTAAACTGAAACCATTCGAACACGACCGGCACCCTACGCATTCTCGACGAGTGATGACAAGCACGCCAAATGGCCATCGGGATGGTTCTCCACACCGTCGTTTCCAGCTTGATGGACTGACGTCAAACTCGATTCAGGCCGCCGCGGGCCAGTCGTCCGCGGCATCGCCACTGACCCACTCCGGAAGGCGGTTCGTGCTCGGAGCGGGGATTGTGCTTCTTCTGCTCTGGGGGGCTCTGTATCTGATCTTTCGCGACTGGCGAGCGCGGTACAACGAACGGGCGCGGTTCGGAGCGACGCAGGTTGCGCCTGTGATTGACGCGCTTGCCGACACGCCTCCTCCTGATGTGACGGCCGGTGACTGGCGCAGGGCGGTGCGGGAAACGCACGATCTGCTGGTCACGGTCACTGGGTCGAACCTGCTCGATCGCCAGCAAATGCTTTCACTTCGCCGGGAGCTCGAGCAAATCGTCGCCCGCGCCCAGGCGCACCCGGAAACGGCCCGCGATGAGCTGGCCGGGGTGTGGAACTTGGTGGCCGATCGTGCTGAGTTCGTCTTCCGCGACGGCCGATCCGCCAGCGGCGTGCGCCATATCCGCCCTACAATCTTGCCTCCTCGACCTGAGAATCCGGCACATTCTCGGCGCTCTGCCCCGCGCTCTCCTTGAGAGCCGGAGAGAGCTTGCGAAACTGGTTGACGTCGAGTGCCTCGGCGCGGAGCCGGCCATCAAGACCTAGACTCGCAAGTAAGGCGTCCACCTCCGGCTTGGACAAACGGCCCGGCCACATCTCCGAGAGCACGTGCCGCAGGTTCTTGCGGCGATGCAGGAACACCTGGCGCACCACGGTGTGGAACCAGGCGACGTCGGTTGCCGCTCGACGTTCCGGTACCGGGCGGATCATCACGACCGCCGACTCGACCTTGGGCCGAGGCCAGAAGACTGACGGGGGCAAGATCCGTACGATCGACACTTCGGCCAAGGCTTGCACCAGGATGGAAAGTGCCCCATACGCCGGAGTGGACGGTGCGGCGATCATTCGCTCGGCCAGCTCGCGCTGGATCGTCACTACCATCAGGGAGGGGCAAATCCCGGGGTGAACCAGCAGGTTGGAGATAATCGGAGTCGCAACATTGTAGGGCAGGTTGGCAACGAGCTTGAACACCTTGCCTGGGGCGGCGTTCATCATGGCGCGAACTTCCTCGATCACGCTGGGGTTCAGCGTGTTCTTGCTGGCGAGCGCATCGGTGTTCATCACGCGGGCGCCGGGCAGCCCGACCACTGCTTCTGCCGCCAGCGCTGCCATTCCTCGATCAATCTCGATTGCCAGAACGCTTGCGCCTCGGCCGGCCATGAGCGCCGTGAGCGCCCCAGCCCCGGGGCCGACTTCGAGAACCACATCCTCGGGCCCCACGGCTGCCGTTTCCACGATCAAGTCATGAATGTTCAGATCAACAAGAAAGTTCTGGCCCAGATGATGGCGGGGCGCGATGCCCTTCCGGGCGAAAAGATTCCTCAGGAACGATTGGGTCTGCCTGGCCAAGGGAATCTCACAGAAGAATTGAAGAGTTTCACGCAAAGACGCAAAGAAATAACGCAAAGACGCAAAGAAGAGAAGTCAGTGGCAAGTGGAGAGTGGAGCGAAAGGCACTCATAAATTTTTGATTTCCTGACTTTATTCTTTGCGTCTTTGCGTCCTCCTTTGCGTCTTTGCGTGAAATCTTCGAGTGCCGCGTCTTTGCGTGAAATCTTCGAGTGCCGCATCATTGCGTGAAAGTCTTTACTTTCCCAGCAGCTTCGCCACATGCTTGGCCAGGATATCGGTTTCGATATTGACTCGGTCACCGGGGCTGATCAGGCCCAGGCTGGTTATAGAGAGCGTGTGCGGGATCAGCATCACGGAGAAACCATCCGGCCAGACGTTGACGAGCGTCAGGCTCACACCGTCGACGGCGATCGACCCCTTGGAGACCAACAGCGTGGTCCACGCCGAGTCGAGCGTGAAGGCCAGGAATTCCCATTCTCCTTCCCCCCTACGCTCACGCAGGATGGCGGTTGTGTCGATATGCCCCTGGACAAAATGGCCCCCCAGGCGGTCACCCACCCGTAAAGATCGCTCCAGGTTGACACGGTCGCCTGCTTGCTTGTCACCCAGGTTGGTGCGAACCAATGTTTCTGGCCCGGCCTGGAGCTCGAAACGCTCGTTCGAGGCGGCGACGACGGTGAGACAGCAACCATTGACCGCCACGCTTTCGCCGATGGCCAGGGGCTCGGTCAACCCAGGCCAGCTCAAGAAGAAGCGACGGCCAGAATTCTCCTCGACGACGCGCTCGACCCGGCCCAGCGTCTCGACCAACCCTGTAAACACGTCTTCGCACCCCCATCATTCACGCATCAAACGATCACTGGCGCGTGCAGCCAGGAACTCAGGCCGACGAGCGCTTTTGGACCTATCTATGGTAGCATCGCGGCCTTGAAGGTAGAATCGGCGACGGTCAATCAGCCTCGTATCCTTCTCGAGACGAGTTCGAGCGACTGGAGATGATTGGCCTTGTCGCGGGATCGTTGACGAGTCATCATCCCGAATCAAGCGGATCTCACCTCTCAACCTGACTTTTGACACCGGGGAGACCGACCAGATGACACCCCCCCTCAATCGCCGCGATTTTCTCACCCAGGCAACGGCCACGGCCGCACTTGCCGCGACGGCCTCGGCCGGACGCCCGCCACCCTGGCCGCGACCGCGCGTGCCAAGAACGCGCTACCCAAGAGCCCGACCGACAAGGTCACGCTGGGCAAGACGGGTATCCAGGTTTCCCTGGTGGGTATGGGCACGGGCAGCGTGGGCTCTGGGCAGGCCAGCAACCAGACCCGCCTGGGCGTGCAGGGCTTCACGAAGGTCGTCCGCCACGCACTCGACCGGGGGATCTGCTTCTTCGACGTCGCCGATCAGTACGGGTCTCACACGTACCTGCGAGAAGCGCTCAAGGGTGTGCCTCGAGACCAATACGTGATTCAGACCAAGACCCATGCGACGAACGTCGCCGACGCCAGGAGCCACATCGAGCGCTATCGCATGGAGCTGGGAGTTGAGTACATCGACATCCTCTTGCTCCACTGCATGACCAAGGAAGGCTGGCCCGCCGAGAACCGGGGCTCGATGGAATACCTGATGCGGGCCAAGGAAGAGAAGCTCATTCGCGCTCACGGCACAAGCTGCCATGGCATGCATCCATTGCGGACCTCGGCCAAGAACCCCTTCGTCGAAGTGGATCTCGCCAGGATCAATCCCGAAGGCCTGATCATGGACGACCGCAAACCCGACGAGGTGGCCAGCGTTCTCGAGGAGATGCACAACGCCGGCAAGGGCATCGTGGGCATGAAGATCCTGGGCGAGGGCAAGATCAACACGCCCGAGCGCAAGGATGCCTCGCTGCGTTACGTCCTTGGTCTGGGCACTGTCAATGCCTTCATCATCGGCTTCGAGTCGCCCGACCAGATTGACGACCTCTTGAAGCGAACCGCCGACGCGATCGCGTCGTTGAAGGCCTGATCGATCCGATCGATCCATCCGCGCAAGTTGCTCTGCGAGCACCGCCGTCACGGCAAGGGCGGTCGCGGTGCTCGTGGAGTATTTATTCGGCGTCAATGTGAGGCCGATCGGCGAATCAGGTTGACCCGCTGGAAACGACTGGGGATGTGCGTGGCGTGCGGGTCGTTATCGTAGGTGATCAGCAGCCGAAGGGCGTCGGGTTCATCGCGACCGGCCGCCGTCGGCATGATGCATAATCCCTCAGCCTTCATGGCAGCCTCGAACGTCCAGATTTTCTCGGCCTGGATCGGTGCGCCGGCGCCATGGGCGATGCGGGCATCGGGCACGAACCAGAGCGTGTTGCCATGGAATGCGTTCTGCTCGTCCTCGGTGGCCGTCACGGCCAGGAATCCTTTCCAGGCAGGGACGTATTCCAGGGACGTGAGCTGGCAGCGCACCCCCTCACGCTCGCCCGGCTCGAAGGCAAAGAGCCGCGCAAGCGGAAGCTCGGCGTCCGGGCCAGGGGCGCTCGTGATGTCGGCCACGAAGGCCCGCACCAGGTCGTCTGGCTGGCGCAGGCCGATGACCAGCTCGCGGCGAGTGCGATTGTCGGCGCCACCCGAAAGCTCGCGGATGGCCAGGCCCTCGATCTTGCGCTGATCGACCGCCCTGGCGGCCAATCCTTCATGCTCGAGCGCCTGAACCAGGGGCGTGGCCAACCGCCATGAGATGATAGAGCCGTCATCGACCGCAACGGCACTGGAATGACCCTCGGTCGCGGCCGTGGTTTTGAGCCGGAATCGAATCAGCTTGGCGTGCTCGTCGCGCTCGCCTTGGGTCTTCCCCGAGTGCGAGCCGATCGCGTAGAGGTTCCCCTCGGAATCCTGGGCTAAGCCTTCCCACTTCGAAGATTTGGGGGTTTCGGCGGGAAACCGATCCGAGGTCAGGAGCGGACCCACCTGCCGGCCGGTTGCGGTGTCAATCAAGCGGAACGGTACTTTCTTGTCGTGCGCCACCAGCAGCAGCCGGCCGTCGCCGATCGGCTGGACTGCCGACGCCTCCAGCACGTTGTCCAGCCGATAGACTGGCCCGGTTGAGCCCGTTGGCTCGTAAAACGGCGCGGGAAACGTCTGTGGTTCCACAATGAAGTCGTCGGCGCTTGCTGCGTCCGTTATTGACGCAGCCAGAGCCAGGCCCACCAGTCCTACCTTGAAGTATTCCGCGGATCTCATGGACGGCCCTTCTGTCTGAGTAGTCCGATTTACTTTAAATCAAATGTGAACTCGGTTTTCTCAGGGGTGACTTCCGCCGTCAGGCCCGAGATATTGGCGCTTCCATATTTTTTCAACGCCCGATTCTTGGCGAGGCTCTTGTCGAGTTCGACGACGGTAACCCGGTGCTCACCCGCAACAACTCCGTCTCCCGGCTTGAGGGTGGAAAGCTCGAAAGTTCCATCAGATTTAAGCTCGCCGGTAGCCATCCGACCGAAGCCGCCGTCGGGCTCGAATCGGACGACGCCCTTGGTCACGGGCTGCCCCTTGTAGGTAACCGTTCCCTTGACCGGGATCAAGGTGGCAGGAACCGCGCTGCCAGATTCACAGCCCCAGCAACAACCGACTAGGATCGCGGTCAGTGCGGAGTAATGGGCGGAATTCATGCGCATGAATCGTCTCCCGGAACTTCGATGGAGAACGAACAGGGCGGGGAGTATGTTTCCACCCCGCCCTTGTTTCCATCGATGAGAATGTTTACCCCCAGCGATCAATACGCATCGGCGCTGACAACTTCACCACCTGCAATCGTGCCCAGTGACGTCCATGTGACGGGGCTGACCGAATTCTTGACGAAACGGACGCTGCCATCAGCGAACAGGGCATTGACACCCCCAGGGTGATAACTGCTGGCCGACAGAGACATGTACGTCGGGCCGCCGTCGTTCTCGTCGATCCAATCCCAGTCCATCGGTACGTTTTTGCCGGCGTCGGCGGTACCCGTGGCCCTGCTGACGGTTGACACCGTCTGATTGGGCGGCATTGCCGTGGTAAAGCCTGAGTAATAAACGCCGCCGTTGGCCCAGCGGGTATGGCCGATTGGTCCCCCAGCCTTGACCTTGCCCGTCTTCGCGCCGCAATTTGTGATCTGGTAAGCCAGCGCCGCGGCCGAAGCCGCTCCAGGCGCGGGGATGTTGGTGAAGGAGTAGGATCCGGTGACCGGGTCGCTGGGAGCACTACCAACCGAGCTGCTGCAGCTTCGCATCTGAGGATGGCCAATATAGCCCTCCGCCGCCATCAGCGTATTGCTCGTTCCGTCGGTGATCATCGAGATCCGCCGCGAGTAGTTCGGCCCAAATAGTGATCGGTTCATCGGCCCGACCGTGTTGGGAGGTCCCCAGTTGACCGACCACACATACCAGTCGCCGTCGCAGGTGCCGTAGCTAGTGGTAGCGTCGAGCGTCCCTCCCATGGATGCATCGTCGATGTGATTGCCGGGGTCACTGGGGCAGTAAAGGAAAGGAAGCGGCGTGAAAGTAAGGGTTGTGTTGGTGCCATCGCTGTAGGTGTAGTCGAAGTTGATCGAGTTGAAGAACGAGCCCTGCTCCATGAACGGAGTTGACCGCGCAAAGGCGCTCCAGGACGACTCGAAGCCGCCATTGACCTGATCGAACGATCCGACCACCGTCGGAGACGGAACCAGGATCGTCGTCGGCGAGAATGCCGAATTAGCGCTCTCGTAATTCATGAACGCCAAGCCAATTTGCTTCAGATTATTGGTGCACTGAATCCGCCTGGCCGCTTCACGGGCTGACTGTACCGCCGGCAGCAGCAGTGAGATAAGGACCGCAATGATCGCGATCACCACCAAGAGCTCGATCAGCGTAAAGCCGCCGCGTTGGCCGCGACCGTGTTCGATCTTCATGCTGTGCGCCTGTTGTGTGAGGAGGGATGGGGACGAGTGGGAAGAGACCTCATGCAACCGGGCAGTGAGCATAGCAGACCAATTAGGTAATTCTGATGAAACGGACGTGAAGAAATGGTGAATTTGAACAGGGTTCAGCGATCAGCAAAATAAGTCAGTATATTTAAATACAGGAACATCTAAATTATGAAGGGGAAAAGACGCGAGTCGACGCCAGGCAATCGTAGGGCTTTGCCGAAATGCCGAGCAGGCCGGAAGTGGTGAAGTCGGTTTGTCGATTCGTCGCGCGCCACAAGTTGAATCTTGTAGCGCCGGTAGGCAAGAGCCCGGATTCACGTGGGAGATCGTGAGAGGCTCAGGGTTCTTCCTCGGCGGAGATCGCCACATTCAGTGCCAGGCTTCGATCTGACGAATAAGCGTGCTTCGGTGCATTATCATCCGAGACGAACTGAGCGACTTTGGGAGTGACGTAGACAACCCCCGCCAATACCGCGACCAGCACAAACCAGACCAGTAAATCTCCTATCTGACGCATCGCACAACCTCCTGGCTCTCGTGGACCCAGAACCGCTCAAAAGAGAACAAGCGTCTTCGTTTTCAGCACATGGGTCACAAGCAGCAATCTTTGGGCCGGAACATCGCCGCCGGATTCCTGGCACTCAGGCCGATGCTCTCTCTAAACCATAGGTGATCTTCCGCAGCCTGCTCTCTGCAAAATGGCTAGAAAGCAGGACCTTGCGCCGGCCGCTTGTGACTTGTATGTTGAAAAAAGACAACATGCTGGGTCGGCGTCAGCGAAACCTTTGTCCCACATCCGGTACTGGCCCCAACTTCCTCGCTCCCTGACGGCCGGAAAAGGTGTCGGCCGCTACTCACTTTCAGTGGAGGAAGGCACCGGTGAAGGCGCCTTTTCTCTTGTAACAAACGATGTGTCCATGAGTTTTTTTAAGCCAGACTTACAGAGTCGCACAGGGCATTAAGATCCTTTTCCTTACCGAGAAGAACGGTCTCTTTCACTAAACGGACAATCCGCCTTTCCGACCGTCTACCGAATGGTTCTTTTTAGAAATGTCGTTGGAGGCGTCCCTCGTGCGACCAGGCGCGAACGCAATCACCACGGTGTAAGTTGATAGGCGATTACACCGGCGTCACCCCGCCGCACCATGACGATGGTGCTTCTCGAGGCGATCGGTAAGGACGAGTTGCGATTGGGCTCGTATGCTGCGCGCCGGCCCTTGGTACACCTGGCCGGCCTTACAACGACTTAAGAAAGGCCGTAAGATCCTCGATCTCTCGGGGAGCCATCATCGTTCCCCGAGGGTGCCGATGGCGCTGGAAGAGGTCGCTCAGCGTAGTCGCCCGGCCGTCATGCAGGAGCGGCTCGCGGCGGCTCACTCCCAGTAGGGACGGGGGGTTGAATTCTCGGTTGCCCACTTCGTCCGTCAGATCGACGTCGAACCGCTGCGGCGAGGTGTATGCTGGGGAGTCATGGCAAGCGTCGCACTTGTGCTCAAGAAAGACATGTCGACCGCGCAAGACTGCGGGATCAGCCGAACCCGGGGCATCGGTAAGCGCGGATGACAGCGGTGGAAGCGAACGAAGGTAGGCCGTCAAAGCCCTGACGTGGTCGTCGTTCGAGGCGGTTTCCCGACCGTGCATCGTGGTCTGGATTGACTTGCGAACTTGATCCTCGAGCCGGGTCATCGATCCCGTCCACGTCCAAGGCGCCGTGTCGCCGACACCGAGCAGAGACGGTATCTTCTTGGGAGCGCCGAAGGAGCCATCACCCAAAGTGTCGCTCAGAAGGCCGTTCGTATGTCCGTCGGTGTGGCAACTTTGACAGCTCATCCAGCCATCGTGTGAAAGGTGAGCATCATGGAACAAGCGTTCACCTCGATCGGCCAAGCTTAACTCGCCCGCGGGGCCAAGCGAGATTGTCGCCGACCGGCCTTGCCCGTCGCTCTCGATCACCGAGATGGTGTCGTCCAGGCGGTTGGCGACATAGACCGTTTTTCCAGAAGTGCTCGAAGCCAGAGCGACAGGATGCTGACCCACGGCCATCCGGCGCACGGGGCCGCCGGGCCTGGGAGTGATTGCCAATTCGTTCACGCCGCCGAGTGCAACAACCAGGTTGTCCTTGAAACCAATCGCAAGCGACGAGGGATCACCGGCTGCGTTGCCCACGTCGCCCAGGTCGAACAGCCGGCTGGCCGCCACGAGGTCAGCGTCGGGTTTCTGAACCGCTTCAAGGCCGAGCACGCACAGGTGATGATTGACCAAGAGCCCCCAATGAATATCATCAAACGTGGACCTCGCCAGGGGGTTGAGCGTCTGGTGAGCGACCACCAGGGTCTTGCCATCCGGAGCCAGAACCATTCCCCGTATGTTATGCGCCGGCAACGACCTGACGGATCTTAGCGATCCCGACCGGCTATCCACGAGGGCAAGCTTACCGCCGAATGCGTCCGCGGCCAGCAACCCCGCCCCACCAGGCAGGCTCGATCAGCTCGCGGGGACTGAACGGCAGCTCGACCGTGCGGGCGATTCTCAGGGACGGATGAGGGGCACTGGCCGAGGTTGGGGTGAGCTCTAATAGCGTCAGACGGCGCGGCCAGCGAGAAGCGACAAAACACAAGGACCCATCGCGCAAATGAGCATTCGAACGGGGTCTGGACCGATCTGAAGACGCATGATGATTCGTAATGACATATCTTGCCGGTCCAGGAGCACCACCGCATTCTCCTCGCTCGAGAGGGCCAGCACGTGTCGATCGTCGGGCAAGCAGGCGAGGTCGGCCAGACCACGGCAAACGTCGTGCTCGGACAGCACCCGGCGCACCGCGGTGTCAACGACCGAGATCGATCCACTGCGCCCATTAGCCACCAGCAGGCGGCTTCCACCGCCGGCCAGCACCATGGCCACTGGTTGTCGAATCCGGCGGGCCAGCTTTTCTGAAGTCGAGTGGTCCGGTTCGCCTCCCAGCGCGGCAACGTTGCCACAAAGCATGAATGCCGGAGCCAGCAACGGGAACAGGGAAGACAGCACGACCAGCTTCTCGTTGATCGTCATCATGTTTGGATGGCTCCGTCACCCATCATGGCGGTCAAGACTTTTTCAACGAATCGCGCAGCAGGCTCACGGCCTTGGTGATGAACTCATCCTTGGCGGGCTTGGCCTGCGCCTCCGCCTCTTCATGATCGAAGGCCGATCCTCGGCGCGGCTCGGAGTAGCCGGTTCTGCCAGGCCCCTTACCGATCAGATGATCAGGTTTCACTCCCCATCTGATGACGTCCGGGGACCCAGGAGGCAACACCCGCTCGATCCTTCCATGGACTGGCCCTTTCCCCGGCGGTGGGGCGATCGAGCGGCCGTCGCCGCGCTCGAGCTCGCCGGTCGTGAGCAGAAGCGACCATGAGCCGTCGCCAATAGGTATCGTGGACGATACATCCGCAGTACCGGCCTCGGCGCGGGGGAAAGCGCTCGCCGTGGGGGTTCCAATAATCATCGCCCGATGGTTGTCCTGGAGGGCGGCGGCCAGCCACTCGGCCCCGCACGTCGTTTCCCAGTTAACGAGCACCGCGATCGGCCAGCCCCGGAACAATGCGTCGGGCGTCGCCTCGTAGGTCATCACGCGATCGGCCTGCCGTACCCGGCCGATCCGCCCGTGGTCGAGCAGGCTGTCCGCCAGGAGAACCGTCGGATGAAACGATGCTTGCGACAGGTGGCGCAAATCGAGGATCAACGCGTGAAACCCTTCGCTTTCGAGCTCCGCGGCAAGCTTTCGCAACTCGTGTGGTGTGCTGGCGGTAATATCCTGCACCCGCAAGTAGCCGATCTTGTCAGGCCCACCGACGTCGAAATCCCAGCCGCCCGACGATCGCTTGCGCAGTCCAGCCACCGTCGGCAAGAAAAGTGTGCCGCGCACCATCTTCAGCGTTCTGGCTTCCTTGGCTTTTGGCTGCCTGACCACGAGCACCACCTCGGTTCCTTCCGGGCCGCGAATCCGATCAACAACCTGCGCGATGGTCATGCCCATCGTGTCAACTCCATCGACCTGCTCGATTCTGTCATCCTTCTTGGCCCCGGCGCGGTCGGCGGGGCCGCCGGGCACCAAGGCCTGGATCACCGACCGCTTCTCCTTGTCGTCGTAACGTAACTGGATATGGATTCCCACATAGCGGTTGCCCTGGATCTGTTCCTGCACCTTCAGCTCCTTGGCCGCAAGCAGCGTGGCATGGCCGGGAACGCTATCGAGCAGACCTTCGAGGAGAGCCTCTTCCAGTGCCTGAGCCGGAACCGGCTTCGCCGGCTTGGCGGGCCAAAGTTCCGCCAGCAGTGCCGTGAATTGCTCAGGCGTCGTCAGTGTCGAGATCCTCCGGCTCAGCCCGCTGGGAACCGGCAAACCCGACGCTTGATACAGACCTTTGATGCCGGCCAGGATCATCTGCTGCCGGGCGGGTGGGTCAATGTGGTTTTGCAAGACCGCGTCGGTGATCTGCTGAACTCGCGTGCCCAGAGCAGCGGTGGTGGGCGGGGTATTGGAGGGTTTCGGGGGCGGGTCGGCCGCGATCGAGCTCCGCCCCTCCAGCGGCCATTGACCCTACAACAACCAGAGCTGCCAGAGACTTCGTCAAGAGTCGGCGCACGGTCCTTCCCTCCAGTCTGAACGATTCCGCCAGTTCTCATTTCAAGTCACCGAAACTGGCAAAAAGCGCCGCGGATGAGCCGGTTGGGGAGCAGAATTTTCCCTTGGTCGTTGAGGGCTCGTTCCTCAAACCGACGCCCGCCGGAACCCATGACATCGCTCGAATCTACCGTTTTTCCAGGCAATTGTCACTCGGGATGGCGATCTCGACGGGCGCGACAGCGATCCCGCACCTTCCTCTTTCAGTGGCTTATTCCGCCCTCTCCAAGGTCGCGGCCACCAGAAAAGGTTCGCAGAGCGTATTGGCGGAGACGATGTCGAAAGTCGCGATCTCTTTCTCGGGATGAGGGTTGGTCCAGGACTGGGCAACCAGGCGGATCTTCAATCCCGGATTCGACTCGGTCGAGTCGTTCGATCCTGTCCAGACAACCCTCGCGCCTGTTGGCGCGTCCTGCACGCCCGGACGTTGCAACGACCACCAATCGACGATCTCGCGGCCATAGACCAGGGGAATCCGCTCGGTGGAACCATCGGCGTAGTGCACCACGTAGGCCCCGACCTCCGTGCCTGCGGCAGCACCCATCTGAGTCGCGTGCAGGAGGTGGAGCACTTGTCCCCGTCCCCCAACCTTGATTCCCTTGATCTCACTGGGAAGGTCGCCTCGCATTTGGCCTTGTGCATGCGCGATCGACTCGCCGATACGAAAGAAAAGATCTTCCATCTGTCGGACACCTCGGGTCAAACGGCTCAGGTCGTTGCCCATGCCGCCCGGGCCGTCGGCCAGAAACTCGGTGCCACGCGGAGACAGATCCACGAAGGTCAGGCGATTGAGTCGATCGGCGGGAACTGGATCGTCCTTTTGAGGCGGCGGCCGAAACCTGGAACTCTCTTCGGGCTTGAGTTGATATGTGTACTTGACATCGTCATTATCCGCGGGCGAGTTTTCCGTCTGGTATTGGAAGCCCGACCGGTGCAGGTTGATCTGAAGTGGGCGGCGAGGAAGACCGGAAAGGATGAAGATGCCCTCTCGGTCAGTCATCGCGCTGTCGAATTGCTCGGGCTCGGCATTCGGGGCCTGCGTATCAAAATTGACGGTCACCTGGATGCCCGCGAGCGGCTCGCCCTGGGGGCCGCGCACCCGGCCGGTCAAGGTACGAATGGCGGGCGCCGCCACTTCCTTGTTCTCGGCCACGTCGCGCTTTTCTCTTGGCTTGGCTTCCCCCTTTGTGGCCTCACTCGGCCGAATCGCGGCTTTCGTCATGTATTGGGACGATCGCGAGTTAGCCGACTGGCTTATCCTGATCAGCCGCACTGGCTCGATTTCTCCTTCCTCTGGGACGTCAACCGTGCCCCTGCTCAACCTGCTGAAGGAACTGCCGTCCATGCAAGTAGACGTGCTGTTCGCCGGGCGGAACATGGAAGGTGAAGCGACCGGTCGCATCGGTCTTGCGTGAATCGACGGCGGCTCCCGATTGGGGTCGTGCGGGACCGTAGCAGCCTACCTGAATTCCAACAACCGGTTGGTCGTTCTCCTGATCGATCACGACTCCACGGAGGGGCCGTCCCTCGATTACTTTCATCAGTGCCGCCGTATTGTGGCCGGCCTGAACGCGCAATCCCTCCACGGCTCGTGCGGTCGCCGTCGGCCGGCCGGGAGCTTCTTGAAAAAGCAAGTTATAGACACCCGGCTCCAGGCCCGTGACCGCGAAGCGGCCCTGGTCGTCGGCCTGGGTTTCGCCCCAGCCACCGAGGATCCGCGTGCGGTATTCGGTGAGCTGGGCGCCGACGAGAGTTCTTGGAACGGGACGGCCGGCCGCGTCGATCACTCGCCCCGCGATCCCTCCAGCAGGCTCCAGGACAAAAGGCTCGACGGCTTTGGCGTCCGCCTCGATGACTTTCCCCGATCCAAGAAAGCGAGCATGGCGGGTACGCAGATTTGCTTTCGCCCCAGTGGGCAACGCGATGGAAAATCGCCCGGCCTGGTCGGTGACCGATCGAGGCAGCGGCAACTGCTCAGGTAGAAATAAGAATGCGACCCAGTCCTCCGGCGCAGTTTGGAATCCCCATGCCATGACCTCAGCCCCCGCAATTGGTCGGCCGGCTTGATCCACCACCGAGCCTCGGGCGAGATGGCTGAGGGGAACGAGTTTCATGATCAAGGGATCTGCCAGGGTCCCCGCCGGCTGGTCGGTATGCCGATCGCCGACACTTGCCCAGGCGAGCGAGCCGTTAACTCCCTGCGCTAGGAGAAGCAGATCTTGATCTCTCTCTACCCGTGGGATCTCAACTTGCCCCCGAGCATCCGTTGTGTAGATCTCGGGTGAGGCATGAGCTGAAAACTCGACTGCGTGTACTCGGGCTCCGGGAGTTACTGTTCCTTGGTCATCGACGACCCGGACGTTGATAGGGGCGGCATGGAGTCTGGCTTTCGGGCTTGCAACCGCATTGCGCGATCTGGCGGTGCCGTCTCGCTGGCCGAACATGAGTCCAACTGCGCCGGCAACCATTAACCCGGCAACCACGACCGCCATACTCGCCGTCAAGAATCGCCTCAGGACCTCTCGCTTCAGTTCCGATCCTATGAGGGCGACGACCGTCGCCGAGATCGATCCTCCGAGCGGTTGCCCTTGAGTCAGGCTTGCCGCCGAGTGCGCAAGCGACGCCGTCAGTTGCCTCGGAACCTCTGGCACCGTCGAACCCAAAGGCAATCGACCATCACCCAGGGCAAGAGCCGACCCCAGGCCTCGACGTTCGAGCCGTCGGCGGAGTCGCTGGCGTCCTCGGAACAACCGGCTTTGAACCGTCCCGATCGGGCAGTGCAGCATACCGGCGGCCTGCTCGTAGGTGTTTCCTTCAAGATCGCAAAGCACAATGGCCGCTCGGAACGGCTGGGGCAGCCGATCAAGCTCCTCGTACAGTTCCGGCCATTGCTCCGGAGGAGATTCCGATGCCGGCTCTGTCAGTCCTGACCTGAGCAACCGCTTGCGCTCGAGCTCTCGGCGCCGGGCGGCCAGCCGCCGAGATCGGAGCGACAACCGACGCGCCACGCCATAAATCCAGTTGGCCACTGCGTCCTCCCGCCGAATCGATCCAGCTTTTCGGGCCAGAATCAGAAACGTTGCCTGGAAGACATCCTCGGCGTCGTGCGGATCACCAAGCACTTGTTGACAGACTCGCAGGACCATGGGGCCATGCCGCTGGACCAGGAGCGTGAAAGCCGCTTCGGCAAGCTCGCGCTTGCCCAGTGTGAACCGCTCGAGAAGCTGTCCGTCCGTCAGACCGGTGAGCGTCCCATCCTCAAAGAGGGCTCGCATGGGTACAGACCCAATTCCTGACGATTGATCCGTCCGGAGTGGTCGTTGGCCTGTTACACTCATCGTTGCACCCTTTGCAAGGAAGCCTGCCTACAAACCCAATGTTACACCTCATCAGTGTCCCGGGCGGACCTGAAATGTTCCCGCTTTCTGGGGAAGCATGCGAACGGCCGAGGCCGGGCCCAATTCGCGGTCGAGACTGATAGACTTGACGGAGCAGATCAGGCACTCAGGGAATTGGCGAGAGGATTGGCGCCGATTCCTGGATGCCGGGAACAAACTTGCGAATCAATTCGGCGAGCTGGTTCCAGTCGATAGGCTTGCAGAGACAATCGTCGCACCCGACATTGAGACAATCGAGGCGATTATCGTCGGTCGAATGGGCGGTCAGGGCCAGGACCGGCCCTTTGTAGCCACCGCCGCGGATCCGTCTGGTGGCTTCAAAGCCATCGACCATCGGCATCTCGAGATCCATGAGAACCAGGTCGAAGGGGTTCCCCGCGGCATGTGCGGCCAGGGTGTAGTCGATCGCGTCCCGGCCGTTTGTCACCGTCAAAACTTCCAGACCCAGAAAGGTCAGTTGGCGGGCGAAGATTTGCTGCAGGTCACGGTTATCCTCGGCCAGCAACACGCGCGCAGGGGCCGATGGCGGGGCTGACGCGTCACCTGATGAACCAGCCTCTGGATTGGGCAAGGAGCCAGAACTCACCGGCTCTGATCGATGGTTGCCGCATCGGGGCGCAGCCGGTTGCTGGCGGTGTTCATCAGTGCGAGGCCTCGCTTCAAGGCCAGGCCGCCGTTCCTCCGGGGCGGAAACTCCGGCGCCCAGCGCGGAGCAAGCGCTTGAAGAGGCTGGAAAACTCGTATCGGAGATCACTAGCGTTGATCCTTCTCTGCCCCTGGAACCTCATCGCACCATGGACGGAAGACAAGACGAGCCGGCGGGTCGTGGAGAGACGGCAGGCCTGAACATCGCGCCTTTCTATCTAGATCGGTTCCAATCCAGCGAAGTTTCTGGCGGTTGGACGATCGACGGAACAGCCCTGCCGCAAAGGACGGCGCTTTGTGCGTGGCAAACGAAGCCATTCTCGCATCATGCCATTATTTCACCAATTGCCCAACGTGGCAACGGCCCAGTCTCCTAGAACGTTAAAACACGTTTTGGAGCGCTCGTCAATACGCCACCGCATGACGTCCGGCACGCGGGTCTCCAGCCGCCTGAATCACGCCGGTGCCGGAATCGATGCTGATGACCGAAGGCGCAGCACCAATCGGTCCGGGGCTCACGGTCACTTTATGACCCCGTACGCGCAATCCTTCGAGTGCGGCCGCATCAATCTCGGGGTTGACACGCAAGCTCCCCAGTGATGGCGGCTTCTGAAGGAACGAGCTGATCAAATGCTCGGTCATGAACCGAGGCGCGACGACGGACTTCGCGGGCTGCAGGTGGAAATCGAGATGGTTCAGCAAGAGCTGGAGCGTCATCTGATCTTGATTGTCGCCACCGGCCACACTCACTCCGAGTACGGGCTTGCCTCCCCTGAGCACGATCGTCGGGCTCAGCGTGATCCGCGGCCGTTTGCCCGGCTCAATCACATTGGGATGGTTCGGCCAGAGGTTGAGGCTTTGCAGCCGGCTTCCCAGCCAGACGCCGGTATCGCCGGCCAAGACTCCCGACCAGCCGCTGGGCGTGGCGGCCACCATGTTGCCCCAGCGATCGACCACCACGCAAGTGGTTGTGTCGTGGGCCGCGGCTGTTCGGGTCTGAGCGCGACGGTCCGCGGGATCCGCGGCCGGATCGAGAAGGGCCTTTCCCGAGCGGGGATCTCCCGGCCGGCGTGTCAGTGATGCGTGGTCAAGGTCAAGCAAGCCACGCCGCTTGAGCGCATAAGCCGGGTCCAAGCAGCGCGCTGGTGGGAACTTCCTCGAAGAGCGGGTCCGCATAGAAAGTGTCACGATCGGCCAGGCCCAGCTTCATCGCCTCGACCGTGACGTGCATGGCCTGGGCACTGTTGTGCCCCAAGGGCGCGAGGTCGAAACCTTCGAGAATTTGAAGCGCCTCGAGCAGACAGGGGCCCTGCGTCCACGGGCCGCACTTGTAAACCGAAAAGCCGCGATAATCGACCGCTACTGGCTCCTCGATCCGAGTGACATGGGCGGCCAGGTCGCGATAACGAAGCAAGCCGCCGTTTGCGCGCGACCAGGCGTCGATCCGGCGGGCGATCGCACCGCGATAGAATGCATCGGCCACCAATCGCAACCCGCGAGACCGGTCAACAGCCCCTCCAGGATCTGGAGTTCCGGTCTGCGCCGGCTCCTGACCGCGTGTCTCGGCCGCCGACAGCTCGCGGAGCGTACGGGCCAGATCCGCGTGCCAGGCTTGGGTGTGCTGATCGAGCAGCTTCAAGGTCGGCGCGGCGACTTGCGTGAAAGTCATCGTTCCAGAATGGTCCAGGGCGCTCAAGCAAGCGTCCAGTGCCGCCGGCACCGCGGCGGCCTCGATGCCGCGGCCGGGTATGCCGCCGCGAGCCTCGAAATGCTGTCGAGTCGCCAGATGCGGGGCGGCTCCCTGGCCCGCGATGACCGTCACGCCGTGCGTTTTGGCGCTGTAGATCAACATCGGCACCTCGCCACCGAAACAAAACGACCTTGAATCCGTGACGGAGAGGGCCAGGATCACCGCGACGGCCGCGTCGGTAGCGTTACCCCCCTGTTTCAAGATCTCCAGACCGGCCTGGGCCGCCGCGAGCCCGCCCGTGGATACGGCGCCTTCGTGCCCGGACGCCTGCCAGTGGGCACGTGTTTCGGCTTGCCTGGGCGGTGCGGATCCCTTCGGCTGGCTTGGGTCTTGCCCACGCGCTGGTGCGGAGCTCAAAGCCAGTGCCACGACCAGACTCATGAATCCCATGCGGCTTGGCATCACCGGTCCTGTTCAAGAATGAGACAGCGGGAATGATCTTGAGAACCAAACGCGGTCGGAATCCATCCTGAAGGCCAGGACGTCTGCAATCAAGTGGGAAGGTTCCACGACCGGGTGATCGACCGATGCGGGCACGTCCGGCATGGTGCGTACCCCCCGCCCGAGGCAAGGCAGCCCTACCGTCTGCCCATGACAGGGGTTAAGATGGCTTTCCTATTTCTTGACGGAAAGATGCGCGAGTTTGGTGTCGCTCGATGTGAACCGATCGGCGGTGATCGGCGCTCTCCGGGCAATGCCATACGGGGCGCATTCGACTCAACACACTCAAGTGAGCTCATGCGATGAAAACACCGAGGATGATCCTGACGCTGCTCGTGATCATGGAAGGCGCGGTCCTGTGTGCTCCGACCACGAGCCGGGCAGACCAGACCTCCGAGCGTCGTAAGCGAAAGCACGATCCGCGAGTCGGTTGTCAAGATCTCCGCGAACCTGCGTTATCCCGACATCCTCCACCCCTGGACCAAGCAAAGCCCGCGGCAGGCCAGCGGCACCGGCGTGATCATCGCCGGCAAGCGAATTCTCACCAACGCCCACATGGTACTCTACGCCAGCCAGCTTTCGGTTGAGAGCCAGCAGTCAGCGAGAAGCTCAACGCCACCGTCGAGGCGGTCAGTCCCGGCATGGACCTGGCGGTCCTCAAGCTCGACGACGAGTCGTTCTTCGAGAAGCGCCCGCCGCTCTCCCGGGTCACAACGCTCCCCGAAGTCAAGGAGACCGTGGTCGTCTATGGCTATCCCCAGGGAGGCACGAGCCTCTCCGTCACCAAGGGGATCGTCTCCCGGATCGAGTTCGCCGCCTATGGCGAAGGGGCTTCCGGCGTGCGCATCCAGGTCAACGCCGCCATCAACCCGGGAAACAGCGGCGGCCCCGCCCTGGTCGACGGCAAGATGATCGGGCTCATCTTCAGCAAGCTCACCCAGTCCGACAATATCGGCTACATCATCCCCGGCGAGGAGATCGAGCTTTTCCTCAAGGACGTCGCCGACGGTAAATACGACGGCAAGCCGGCCATGCACGAGTCGCTTCAGACCAAGGAGAACCCTGCTCTTCCCGGCTTCCTCCGCGTTGACAAGAAAACCCAGGGAATGATCGTGCACGCTCCCGCCGAACCCAAGCCCGACTACCCGCTCAAGACCTGGGACCTGATCACCAAGATAGGCGACAGCGAGATCGACAACGTGGGCATGGTAAAAATCAAAGATAATTTGCGCATGCAATTTCAATACTTGATTCAGAAATATATCAAGGCCGGCAAGGTTCCCCTCACGATCGTACGCCAGGGCAAGCCTCAGGCTATTGAACTGCCGGTCAGTTCCAAGCGGCCCATGCTGATCGAGTCGCTCCTGGGACACTATCCATCGTACTTCGTGTACGGTCCCCTGGTCTTCTCATCGGTGAGCCGCGAATTTTGCGCGGCCATTGACCGTGGCGGCGCGGTGTCGTCGGCCCTGGCCGTCATGGGCAGCCCGCTGGTGACACGTCGCGGCGACCGGCCCGCCTACGAGGGCGAAGAGCTGGTCGCGGTCACCTCGCCCATGTTCCCGCACGCGATCAGCAAGGGCTACGACAACCCGTTCTCGAAAGTCGTCAAGGAGATAGGCGGAGTGAAGGTCAAGAACCTCAAGCACCTGGTCGAGCTGCTGCGCGACAACAAGGGCAAGTACACGACGATCTCCTTTGACGACAAGTTCTCCGAGACCATCGTCTTCGACCATCAGGAAGCCCTCCGCGCCACCGACGAGATCCTCTCCGACAACGGCATTCGCCAGCAAGCCTCGGACGATCTGCTGGCGGTGTGGAAGAAGAAATAGCTTGAGTTGCGCCGGATGGTCGGTCGAGCCATCGCCGCCAACGACAGGCATTACTGGTTGCACAGGCAGATTGTCTTTCTGTACGGACTCTCCGAAGGAAAAGACCGTGATGTAGTGGACAATCTGGAAATTCGACCCTTACGTGCCAAGGACTTACGTCAACGTACCCCAAACATGGGCTAGGCTCGGGCTCGGGACAGGGTCTTCCGAATGTGCTTTCCGAGATCCCGGATCGCTGTCCAATGGCTAATGAGTTTTCGGGCCGCGGCAATTGACACCGACGGCAGAGGCCAGGACTTCGACCGGCTCGCTTGCGGCATGCTCACCGAAACAAATGCGCTTGAGCTGGGTTTCCTCGCAATTCTCAACTCGGCCCCTCGAGTGGCCAGCGTTATCCGCTTGGGCAAGACCGCCGGGTTGAGCACGCCGGGGATATGGGTTTTCTTCGGAAGGAACACGTGGCCGTGTAAGTCGATCGCTCCCAGGCTGAACTTCCGATTCAAGACACCGGTGAAGGGGGGGCCGCCGGGGCAGGGGTTCGTGACCGCGATCTCGGCGAGGTGATGGACATTGTAGCTGTGGGCCAGCGTCAGCGTCACGCTGTTGTTTGCCGGGTTGTACACCGCGGAGGCCACCGGAACCGGGCGAGTGAATTTCCCGTCCGGGCCTAGCGTGTACACGTGATAGTTATTGACGTTCTGCGCCTCTGCGGGGTCCAGAGGACCGTTGAAGGTCACAACGAGTTGCGTGGGCTGCTGGTGGATGCCAAAGCGCTGGACATTGACGACCACCGGACACTCGTTGAGGTGATTGCTCAGGGTTTGGGCCTGGACTGGTAGACCAGCCGGGCTCAAGGCCGTCACGGTCGCGGCGTTTATGTACGGGCCCATGGTGGTGGCGGTCTGTGTCGCTTCGTAGCGCCAGGTCTCGCCCGGGTCGAGGAGGCCATTCTGGTTGATGTCTCCCACATTGAAACCGCCCGCCAGGACGGGTGCGGGGTGGAAGTCGTCGGCGGGGTTAGTGGGCGTGCCGTTGTCGTCGGTGACCGTCACATTGTGCAGCGGGTCGGTGTCTGGATTAGTGACCAGATAGGTGTAAGTCACTGGTGTGCCGACGAAGACCGTCGGGCCCGGCGGGTTGAGAGCAACCTGGCCGTTGGTCTCCTTGACGAGGCTTATGGCAGGCACCGTGGCGAAGTAGTGGCTGATGCTGTTGGCCGTCACCGATGTGTTGCTGAGATTGCCGGCGGCCGTGGTCACGACGCGGTTTTCGTACTGGCCGGCCAAGGCGGCCCCGTTGAAGGTGTATTTCCAGTCCTCGCCCGGGTCGAGCAGGTTGTTCTTATTGACGTCGCCGACGTTGAAGCCGCCCGCCACCAGGACGGGGTTGGGATGGAAGTCATCGGCGGGGTTGCTGGGCGTGCCGTTGTCGTCGGTGACCGTGACGTTCTTGAGGGGCTCGTTGCCTGGGTTGGTGACGTCGTAGGTCCAGGTCACCGTGCTGCCTGCCTCCACGCTGGGGCCGGGCGGGTGAGAGCGGTCTGACCGTTGGTCTGCTTGGCGATGGCGATGGCCGGCGCGGCGGCGAAGTAGTGGCTGATGCTGTTGGCCGTCACCGAGGTGTTGCTTTCGTTTCCGGCGGCTGTGGTTACAACCCTGTTTTCGTACTGGCCGGCCTGGCGATCCCGGTGAAGGTGTACTTCCAATCCTCGCCCGGGTCGAGCAGGCCATTCTGGTTGGTGTCGCCGACGTTGAAAGCGCCGCCAGGACGGGGTTGGGATGGAAGTCATCGGCGGGGTTGCTGGGCGTCCCGTTGTCGTCGGTGACCGTGACGTTTTTGAGGGGCTCGTTGCCCGGGTTAGTGACGTCGTAGGTCCAGGTCACCGTGCTGCCGGGCTGGACGACCGGGCCTGACGGGTTGAGGGCGACCTGGCCGTTGGTCTGCTTGAGGATGGCGATCGCCGGGGCCTGTGGTGCCACGCCGAGGTAATGGCTGATGCTGTTGGCAGTGACCGGCAGGTTGCTCAGATTGCCGGTGCCCGTGGTCACAACCTTGTTTTCGTACTGGCCGGCCAGGGCGACCCCGTTGAAGGTGTACTTCCAGTCCTCGCCCGGGTCGAGCAGACCATTCTGGTTGGTGTCGCCGACGTTGAAAGCGCCCGCCAGGACGGGGGTGGGGTTGAAGTCGTCGGCGGGGTTACTGGGCGTGCCGTTGTCGTCGGTGACCGTGACGTTTTTGAGCGGCTCATTGCCGGGGTTGGTGACGTCGTAGGTCCAGGTCACCGTGCTGCCGATCGTGACACTGGGGCCTGGCGGGTTGAGGGCGGTCTGACCGTTGGTCTGCTTGGCGATGGCGATCGCCGGCGCGGCGGCGAAGTAGTGGCTGATGCTGTTGGCAGTGACTGGCAGGTTGCTGACGTTGCCCGTGCCTTGGTCACGACGGTATTCGCGTACTGGCCGGCCTGGGCGGTTCCCTGGAAGGTGTACTTCCAGTCCTCGCCCGGGTCGAGCAGGCCATTCTGGTTGGTGTCGCCCACATTGAAACTGCCCGCCAGGACGGGGTTGGGGTGGAAGTCGTCGGCGGGGTTGCTGGGCGTGCCGTTGTCGTCGGTGACGGTGACGTTTTTGAGCGGCTCATTGCCTGGGTTGGTGACGTCATAGGTCCAGGTCACCGTGCTGCCGACGGTGACGATGGGACCCGGCGGGGTGAGGGCGGTCTGACCGTTGGTCTGTTTGGCGATGGCGATCGCCGGCGCGGCGGCGACAAACGAATTGTTGGCGTCGGACTGGAGCTGGAAGTCTGTCCCGTTCACACCGTTGATGGTACCGATACTGGGGGTAACATTTGGGGCCGCGCCACCGGGTAGGCCGACGAACAGCGCCGAGGGATCCGTTGTTGCGAAGGGGATGGTCGTTGAAGTGTTGAACGCGAGCTGAATCGCTGGCGTGATGAAGAATGCAGAATCCAGTGAGGTGACAGAGGCACCGACCAGGGCGGAGCCAGCACCCGTTACCGACAGGATGCCGGGATAGTTATTGGTATTGAAAAGGTCGAACGGCTGGATGACCGGATTCCCGGTTGCGTCAACCGCAAGTGCGAAGTTGCCAGAGTTCGTCAAAGAGGGGTCCGGCTTTCCCGCAAGGATCAAGGTGCCCACGTTGAACCCGGTGCCCGCGAGGTCATTGGCGACCACGACCGGGTTGTAGTAGAGCTCGAAGAAGCTGTTCGCCGACTGGGTGGGAGCAAGTGCAAATGTCGCTACGGTGGGAGTGGCGCTCGTGACGACCTCGGTGAAGCTCGCAACTGCCGTGATCTGGTAGCTCGTATTGAGCCCGGGCGGGACAACAGTGTTGCCATTCGAGTCGACAACATCAGCCAGGACCGCTTGATAGTCAAGCTGGATGGTCTGCCCGACCGTTATCGGGAGCGCGCCCACGGACAGGGAATTGCCGGGAGCGAAGTCGAAGGAGCCGACGGAGATCGGCTGCGTGGCGTTTGAGCCGGTCGGGTTGAAGGTGATCGTCGACGCGAGGAGTTCCCTTCGCTCGAGAGACTCGCACGTCGGATTGAATTTGCGGAAGGCCAGGGGTAGGCCACCAGCTCTCTTTTTCGTTTTCGGGAACCTTCTCATGGTCATAACCTCATCTTCCGCAGAACAACCTGAATTTCTCTCACCTTCCAGTTGTCAATCCGTCGCGTTCGGATACTCTGTGCCAAACCGATCTCGGATCATGGCGAAAACCAAACGCGTGATCGCCGCTGGCCGGATCGCTTCCGGAATTGCTGCGGCGGGACCGGCGGAAAACCAGTCCGATACATCGAGTAAGCGAGGGAACTATACGCTGAGTCTCGGGGTTGCAACCACTTGTGGGGCAGCGCTTGCATCCATGCATGGTCCGCCGCGCGGCCACATCCACGCCGGTCAGTCACACGACGGCACCTTCTGCTCGGTATAGAGGCATTTTATTTTACACTATATTTTCGAAGGTATTTCCCCCAGTTTCATATTGAAGAATTCATCTTCAACACCCGACAGGCCGCGATGATCGTCCCTGTGATCTGGATGCACCTGACGATGTGGATCATGGAAGCGGGCTCGCAGGTGTGTCAGCGCGGTTCAACCCAGACACGAGCGTCGGCGATCTGGCAGCATCGCCCACATCGTAGGGCACATAAGGGCTGCTTATGAAAAGCAAGATGCGCAGACACGCTTCGCAGTATCGTCGTTGGGTAGTTGACTAGCAAGCATTGTGTCGTGGTGCCTTGCATGATACAATGGATTATAAGAAAGAGGCCGAGTTTTGAGTCCGGTCGATTCTTGCGGCGCTACAAGTTTCAGGCGCAATAGCTGCTAGAAATTGAAGACTGGGTCATAATGTCGTGAGCGAGCGTCGTCACTGCACGAATCATGCCGAGCATTTCTTACCTTGATGGATTCCCGAACTAGCTTATTGGGCGATAGATAAGATGATGAGGATCGCCCTGGCGGAGCCACGACCGAGGCTGTATGGCATCATGCCTACTCTTACCAGAGCAACATTGTAAGAATAATGAAAACCATGCTGGCAAAAAGGCAAGAGTTGAACTACGATGTGGTCCAACTTAAAGTCCGACAATGCCCCAGGTGACTTGTTTTTCGCTGAGCGTCAAGCTCCATTCAGGAGGGAGCGAAGTGAAGCCATGTTAAACCAGAATAAACGTTCGGTAAGGATGCCATTGGTGATGGCTCTGTGGGCTCTAGGAATTGCGGTTCTCGGATCCTCAGCCCGGGCGGGAGCCATCCAGTTCAACCCGACTGGTACCGCTGGCGATCCGGTGTATACGATCCAGGGCATTGACCCCGGTCCAGGTAATGCGTTGGCCGTAGGGGCGGTCCCGCTCACCGTCGGGAAAACCTTTCAACTCGACTATCAGGCGAGTGTCTCCGTCCTGGTAGGTGCCAACGGCCTGCCCCTTGTCCCGTCAGGAATGAACTCGAGCTATCAGTTCACAACAGTCGGCAGCTTCACCGAGGTTGTCACGAGTCTCAGTGCCGGCGGAACCCTGGCAACGTTCGCTGTGGCACCCAACCAGTCGTCAAACAGTTTCTTCGAAATGTACTACAACCCGGCAGTAGTCGCCAATAGTCTGGCCGGTACCGGCTTCAACCAGGGCACCCTGATCCTGGCCGGGAAGCCGTCCACCACGGAGGCTAGTATCGGCATCTTTTCGCTCTCCACCACTTCGACAGGCGCCCCCGTAACTGCGGCGTTCGACCAGTTTATTTCCAATCATTACCCTGGCATAAACACCGTCGCGGGTTCAGGCTCAGCAATGCTCTCAGCAGATGTGACTTACCTCAATACCGCATTTTTCGAGACACCGATTAGCCAGATCCGTTTCAACTCATCGCTTGTCACGCCCTTCGACCAGGCGAGTCCCTCGGCGCTCTTTACCGGTCTGCCCGGTGGCGCGCCCCGAACATCACCCCCAGTATCGGCACGGTTAACGGGCTGAATGGGACGGATTTTCAGTTCCAGACCGACGCGAATTTTTCCTTCACTGCGGCTTCGATCCCCGAACCCGCCAGCATCATCCAGGCAAGTTTGGGTCTGATCGCGGTTCTGGGCTTGGTGACTTGGGTGCGGAGATGAGTAGGAACGATTCAACGCCGATTCCCTCGATGAGATGCTCAAGCGATTGTTTGTAGTTCCCACTCTGTGATCTCGAAGACCCTCCCTGCCGGGGCACTCGTGTGTCCCTCGTCTGCGGCTCGCACATCCGGCATTTATGGCATATTGATTACTATCAACACAGGCGCCAGGACCACTTCTCACCGCCCGTGAAAGCATGTGGGCTTTCGTGGGCGGTTTTGTAATTCTCGGTCTGTCAGCCGCGGCCGCCCGGAAGAGATTTCAAGAGATTCCAACCCATGAATGCTTGACCGGAGTCCGCGCCGGAGCGTTCATCGACAAGAATTCATTTCGTCGTTTCTCCAAATGACTCAGGGAATTGTGGTGAGGTCTGGCCACAGTCGTTGGCTTTGCTCGACGTCTCAATAGGAAGTGGCACAATAGTTGCTTGCTTCTTTTGGACGCTCGATCGGTCGTGCTTTGAACCGCGTTCACGTTGATCGCCAAGGAAGTTCCGGCCGCGTGAAGGTCGTCATTCCCAGTCTTTGACCGCCCCACATCACCTTCACGATGCCTCGCTCTCATGTTCTCGAAGCACCTCGGACGCTTGTCTGCTATGTTGGGTCGATGCAAGCATCGGTAAAATCCACCGCCTTCGAAATCTCTGGCTCGTTGACCTTCTGCGCGTTACGAGCTAAGTTTTCGATGAACTCGGGCGACGGCTGGGCACGATGCCGTTTCGACATCGGCCGTAATGGATCGGCATGATCTCCCCATTCAAGAGGATTCCGTCGCCCTCTCCTTCTCCAGGAAAGTTCCTCGCCAACCCGCTTCATTCGCTACAGCCGACACCGTGAGGTGCTCGTCTGATGCTGTTTCCGGTCCCTTGCGCGAAAAATAAGGAGTTATTACGTCTTATTTTCTTAATAAGGAATTATTGCGTTTTAATCAACATCCCTCTGAACGCCCGATCCGTGGCTTCCCCTGAGGAAACCAGGCAGCTTTGAGACACGAATACATGATTACGAATTACATAAAACGCATCGATGCTGGCACTCGAGCCGAGGGAACCGCTTACGTCTTCCGCGCACTCGATACGCGGGTGAAGCGGCCTCGCATGCGGCGCGACGCGCCCAGCAGCCGCGGTCCAGCCTCGATCGAGGTTCCCGGCATCACACGCAAGATTCGGGTGAAGATTGCCTCATGCCGCGAGGAATTCGAGGGTGCCTTCCGGCTTCTGGCCACCAATTATCGGGCCTGCGGTTACGAGAAAGAGAGCACGGGGTTCTTCCGGTTCACTCCCTATCACGTGCTGCCCACCACGGTCATTCTGGTGGCCAAACATGAGGATCGTGTGGTGGCCACGCTCTCGGTCGTCCCGGATACGGAACTGTGCGGCTTGCCGATGGAATCGGTCTACCCGGCGGAGATTGAAGCCTTGCGCCAGCAGGGACGTCGCCTGGCCGAGGCCACCAGCCTGGCCGACCAGGATCTTGGTATTCACGAGTTCGTACGCGTTTTCAAGACGCTCATCAAGGTTGGCATGCAATACCACGTGCGACAGGGAGGGGATAGCTGGGTGATCGCGGTCAACCCTCGGCACCGGGGTTTCTATCAGAAGGTGCTGGGATTCGTGCCTCTGGGACCGCGCCGGGCCTATCCCTTCGTTCAGGATCATCCCGCCGAGGCTTATGTGTCCGGCGTCGATCTCCTGAGAACCCATGCTCCTGAAATCAATCGAGAGGTGTTCGGGGCGCCGCTGCCCGACTCGGTCCTGCGGGCGCCTCGATGGTCCCCCTCTCGGGTGCATTACTTCGGCCAGCGGTCAACGCAGGCCGATGGCGGTACGATCGACAACCTCCTGACCCAAGTGGAGCGCTTTGGCAGCCCTCCCCGGTGGAAGGACGACGCGATCCGCATGGGATGATCCGGAGGCGGGGGCATCCCGCCCGAAGATTCACGGAAGAGCGACTGGCGCACCCTGCGAATCGACCCGGCTAGCGCGTTGCGGAAGTGAGGGATCGTGGAATACATTGATCCGGCTCTGGAAGATGCGGTGATCAAGTATCAAGTCGGTCGTGTCAACCGGGGCACGCCAGCGCCGATCCAACTCGGAAGAGCGGCCGATGATGGTCGGACACATAGCACGAAAACTGATGGATGCATGGCATCATCTATCGTCGTCCGCGAGGTCCAAAAGACCTTTGGCGACAGCCGGCATGCCCCACAAATTGGCGAACGCGTACTACAAAACAACGCACCGGGTGAACACACAGACCTTGGTTTCCGAGAAGTCGTGCTCGATCTCGACACTAGGACGGAACCGGCCCTGAACTTGCGCGTGCAGGCGCGCATCCAGGTCGCCCCTACGGAGGTGGCGCGATGAAACAGAATGGATTGGTGGGGCGTGCCGTCACGCTTGACCATGTCCCGGACCACACGGCCTTCTCATATCAGGAGGCATTTGCCCGCCACCGCGGACTCGTGAACCCCCAGGAACAGAACCGCCTCCGCTCGAGCCGAGTGGCCATTGCCGGCATGGGAGGAGTCGGCGGGATCCACCTCATCACCCTGGCTCGTCTGGGCATTGGTGCCTTCCACATCGCCGACCCCGACGACTTCGAGCTCGTCAATTTCAACCGTCAATACGGCGCGACCGTGCGAAGCCTGGGCCGGGGGAAGGCCGAGGTCATGGCCGACGAGGCGCGGGTCGTCAACCCCGAGTTACAGTTGCGTGTCTTCTCCGAGGCCATTACCCCGGAGAATGTTGGTGAGTTCCTCGATGGCGTGGATGTCTTCGTCGACGGCATCGACTTCTTCGACATCGCCGCCCGCCGGCTTGTCTTCCGCGAGGCGCGGCGGCGAGGGATCTGGGCCATCACCGCCGGTCCGATTGGCTTCAGTGCCGCCTGGCTGCTCTTCTCACCGACCGGTATGAGTTTCGACGACTACTTCGACTTCGAGGACGGCATGGACCGGGCGGACCAGCTCGTTGCGTTTCTCGTCGGGCTCACGCCCCGAGCGACCCAGCGCGCCTACCTGGACCTGACCCAGGTAGACCCGAAAGCGGGCAGGGGACCGTCCGCGGGGTTGGCTTGCCACCTCTGCAGTGGTGTCGTGGCGGCGGAGATCCTCAAGATTCTCTTGGGCCGATCCCCGATCCGGCCGGCGCCATGGTATTTCCAGTTCGACGCTTATCGACAGAGGCTCTGCAAGGGACGCCTAGTCGGAGGGAATCGCCACCCCTGGCAACGGGTGAAACGCAAGCTTCTGCGCAGCCTCCTGACCCGGATGGGTTGGAATGCTGTCGGGCTTGAACTTTAAGGGAAGGAAATAGGATGGACAGATCGCTTGCGTCCCTCCTGATCGCTGCGGGGCAGGCGCCCTCCGGCGACAATACGCAGCCCTGGCGCTTCGTCGTCGATCCGGAAAGCGGCACGATCGCCCTCGAGGAGGATGCGACGCGCGACCCTTCGCCCATGAATGCCGGAGGACGCATGTCGCGGATCGCGGTCGGCGCCGCGCTTGAGAACCTGATCCGCAAGGCCCAGAGCCAGGGCTGGGGCGTGAAGCTGGAACGAGCCGTCTATCCCGCCCTGGCCAAAATCCGCTTGACCGAGACAGGCGGGAAAGTGCAGTCCACCGAAGACGTCCCTTGCGTCCCGATCGACCAACCGTCGCCTCTTCGACAGGCGCCCGGTCCCCGGCGAGATCCTCGATCGGCTCATCGAGGCAACGCCCGACCATGACGGTGTGAGAACGCAGTGGATCGTGGGCGTGGATCGGCTGGCGAGGCTGGCCGGCCTGATCGGCCGCGCCGATGCCGCCATGTTCGGCGAGGCCTCCATGCGCCGCGCGTTCTTATCAAAGGTCCGGCTCGAAGCAGCCCCTGGCGAGGCTGTGGCCGATGGGCTCTCCCCATCCTCTCTGGAGTTGTCCGATCTTCGATCAATGGGCTCTCCGGGCGATCAGGCGAGCCCCCGATCGATGGCTCAGGCTTATCGGTGTGTCGCGGGTCTTCGCCGCCAAGGCGAGGAGGCTGGTTGACAGCTCCTCGGGACTTTGTCTTGTCATGGCGCGGAATGACGGCGAAGAGACGGACCTCCTCGTAGGCAGGGCAATGCAACGGGCCTGGCTGGTGCTCACTGCGGAGGGCCTCGCAGTCCAGCCGATGATGTCCTTGCTCGTGCTGGAGAACGTATGCGAGCACGGCGACGCTGCCTTGGTCGAGTCCCTGGGCCGCGGCACGCTCGCGGCCCTCCAAGACGAGTTCCGCGCCCTGGTTCCAGAACTCGGAGGCTGGCGTCCGGCATTCCTGATGCGGTTCGGCTTCGCCCCGGCCCCAAGCGGACGTACCGGCCGTCTCCCCATGGACGCGGTCGCGCAATACGCCACCACATTGCCCTGGCCGCATCACCCGTACGGTCGGTCCGTGGCTTCGTCGGAGCAAGGTGCAGCATGAGGAAGGGCATGCCAGATCCGGGCTCGGGTGCCACCTACGAGATCGAGCCCAAGAACAGGTACTTCGAAGCGATCCGAGCCATCGCGGAATACGAGATCCGCCCCGGCAATGCCGTCGTCTTCCTCTCCGAGGTGGACTTGACGGAAGTCGAACGTGTGCGCGCCCTTGCGACCGGGGGTCGGAAGCCGTCCTATACGGCCTTCGTCGTCAAGGCCGTGGCTTTGGCCCTGTGCGATTTCTCCTACGCGAACCGACGTGTGTGCCGGCGCCCTTGGATTCCGTTCTCGGGTCCGCGCCTGCAAAAGTTCCATCACAACGATGTGGCTGTCGCCTGCGAGCGCGACATCCCGGGGGCCGAATCCGTCGCTTTTCTGGACATCCTTCGCGATGCCGACCGGCTCTCCCTGATGGAGATCACAGAGGCCCTCCATGAGCTGGCGGTTTGTAATCCGTCCAACAACAAACAGTGGCGTGAATTCACCACCCTCGTCGCTCGGCTGCCATCCTGGCTCTCCACGCTGCTCATCCGCTTGCCCTGCCTGGTGCCTAGCCTCTGGACCAGATACCGAGGTGGGGCGGTCCTCGTCACGTCTCCAGCCAAGTATGGCGTCAACGTCGTGGCAGGAACATGGACGCATCCGCTGGGCGTGTCGTTCGGGATCGCCAAAAGGCGCCCCGTCGTCCGCGGAGAGGCGATCGTGGCATGTCCTACGTTCACTCTCACGCTGAGCTTGGACCGTCGCGTGATGGCCGGCGCCCAGGCCGCGCACTTCTTCAGGAGAATCGTGGAACGACTCGAAAAGGCGGAATCCGAAATGGAGACCGAGACCGAGAGGCCATACGTCTCACCGGAAATCCTGGCACGGCCCGCACCGCAAGTTCGAATGTTGGACAAAGTTTCCTCGGCGGAGTCGGCCGACCCGGATTCGTGCAGTCCTTGAAGCGTCGCCGACTTCGCGGCATGGCGGACATATGACCACCTCTGGGGCGAACCGAGAGCCGGGTGGGCGAAGGCTCCGTGTCCTCTTCGTCGCGGAGGCGGTCACATTGGCCCACGTCGCCAGACCCATCGCTCTGGCACGTGGGCTTGACCCAGTCCACTTCGATAGCGTCCTGGCTGTTGATCCTCGCGACCAGGACCTCTGGAGGAGCCTCTCGATCCCGCTGCGGCCAATCCGTTCCATCCCGAGCGAGCAATTCCGGAATGCTCTGGCTCACGGTCGTCCGCTGTATGATGTGAAGACTCTGCGCACCTACGTGGAGGATGAACTCGAGGTGATCAGGGAACTGGCACCGGACGTGGTGGTTGGCGATTTCCGCCTGTCACTGGCCGTCAGCACCCGGGTCACGAACACCCCCTATATGACAATCACGAATGCCTATTGGAGCCCTTATGGCCGCCAGCGCTTTCCCGTACCAGAGTTGCCCATTGCCAAGCGTCTCGGCCTTCCGATCGCACGAGGGCTGTTTCAACTCGCTCGCCCATTCGCGTTTGCCTACCATACCCTGCCTTTAAACCGTGTCCGGAAGGAGTACGGCCTTCCCAGCCTCGGGTTCGATCTCCGTCGTGTCTACACGGAGGCGGACCACACCCTCTACGCCGACGTTCCGGAGATGGTGCCGACCTTCGGCCGACCTGACAACCACCATTACCTTGGCCCGATCCTCTGGTCCCCACCCGTCGAGCTGCCCACGTGGTGGCAAGATGTGCCCTCGTGACCGACCCGTGGTGTACGTGAACCTCGGAAGTTCCGGTCGGAGCGATCTGCTGCCCATCGTCCTTGATGCGCTGGCAGACCTTCGCGTTTTCGTGGTTGCGGCGACCCTGGGCCGAAGTCCTCCGAATCGTTGTCCAGACCATGTCAGGCTGGCCTCGTTCTTGCCGGGCGAGCGTGCCGCGGCCCTCGCAACCCTCGTCATCTGCAACGGCGGCAGCCCCACCACGCACCAGGCTCTGGCTGCGAGCACCCCAGTGCTTGGCCTGACCAGCAACATGGATCAGCATCTCAACATGAATGGGGTGCAACGGCTAGGTGCCGGCATCCTCCTCCGCTCGGAGCGGACTGATCGCTCGGCGGTTCGTGCCGCGGTGACCCAGGTGCTGGAGGACTCGCGATATTCAGGAGCAGCATCGAAACTTGCCAGGATATTTGCTGCCTACCATGCCCCCTCTCGATTTCGTGAACTATTGCGGCGTGTTGCCGAAGGGCGGCTGTCCCACGTTAACCCTACCGGAGCGGTGGATAGTAGTATCTAGCCAGATAACGGCTCGACCCCCCACCGAGCGTGTACCACGACCAGCGATCACCAGGGTTTCCATAGGCTCGTCCCAGAAACGGGAACTGATCATTTGCTCCGTACGGAACATAAACCCGCGCCGGGGCGGGTGCCACTGCATAGTAGCTGTACGGCAGCAGAACCTGCTGGGGCAGTGTTGTCGGTCCATTGCCGACTTGCGAGCCCGGTGCCCATGCCGCCACGCCACCGACTGCTCCAGGGTAGGCAGGGCTTTGCTGTGCCCAGGCGCGTAGTCTCGAGACTGAAGCAAGCGATCACCAAGCTGGTCACGGCCAAGGTGAGTTTCATCAGTTTCTCTCCTGTCCTTGCGGGAGACATCGATCAGGGTGCAAAGCTACCCGGCGCGGTGACACTCATTCGCCGGGAATAACGAGCAAACTCCGCAACTGCCAGAAGATTGATGATAATGCACGAACGGTTCCAATCTCCCTAAAAAGTTACCCGAACCTCCCTATTTTTCTGGAACCCTAATCAGCTCGGAACCCCCGGAACCAGCAGATTCTCGCGTGGGATGCAAAGCTGGGTGACAGCGTGATGACTTCAAAAAACATGAGCATTCCGGACCGAAGCCCAGGTTTCTAAGATGGAACAACCGGCGCGGCTGGCCGAATTGGCCGGGTCAGTGCGAGCCCACCTGAGAGGATGAAATTGTGCGACTTCTTCACGGCTTTCAAGTTCTTTGCGTTGGATGCATCATGACGACACTCCTGTCCGACCTCGCGGAATCGGCCGAGCCGATCCGTTACGTGCTCCGGTTTCCCGCGGCGCAGACCCATTACGTCGAGGTCGAAGCGAGCGTTCCGACCGGAGGAGCATCAGAGGTCGAGCTGATGATGGCGGTCTGGACGCCCGGCTCGTACCTGGTGCGGGAGTATGCGCGGCATCTCGAAAGTATCTCGGCCCAGGACCCTGGCGGCAAATCGCTTGATCTCGCCAAGGTGCGGAAGAACCGCTGGAAGGTGCAGACCGGTGGTGCGGGCGTGGTGACGGTCTCCTATCGCGTCTACTCACGCACGATGTCGGTGCAGGGGAACTGGGTGGACGGCTCATTCGCGATGCTCAATGGCGCGGCAACGTTTTTGACTGTCGCCGGCTCGCTTGCGCGACCGCATGAAGTGACCCTGGTCTTGCCGCCAGGTTGGAAGACCAGCGTCACGGGGCTTCCGGCGGCTGCCGATCGAAAACCTCACCATTACGTCGCGGCCGACTTCGACACCCTGGTTGATTCTCCTCTTTACGCGGGCAGCCCGGCAATCTACGAGTTTCAAATTGACGGCGTTGCCCATTACTTCGTCAACGAAGGGGAAGGAGGCTTGTGGGACGGCCCGCGCTCGGCCTGTGACGTCGAAGCCATCGTCCGGACGCAGAAGGCGTTCTGGGGATCACTCCCTTATGAGAAATACGTCTTTTTCAACCTGCTCACGGAAACCGGCGGCGGTCTCGAGCACAAGAACTCGACGGTCCTCATGGCCAGCCGCTGGGCCACGCGAACTCGCACAAGCTATCTTTCCTGGCTCAACCTGGTGAGTCATGAATTCTTCCACACCTGGAACGTCAAGCGCATGCGCCCCGTCGAGCTCGGTCCGTTTGACTATGAGAGCGAAACCTACACGCCCAGCCTGTGGGTCGCCGAGGGAATCACCAGCTATTACGACCGCTTGCTCGTTCGCCGCGCGGGGCTGTGCAGTGTCGAAGAGTACCTGGCCGGCGACCCTCCCGCGCCCAGCTCCGATTCCGACAAGCCCACGAACGATATCGAACGGCTGCAGACCACTCCCGGCCGCTTGGTGCAGCCGCTGGAGGCGTCATCGTTTGACGCCTGGATCAAATTCTACCGCCGCGATGAGAACACTCCCAATACCGGCACCAGCTACTACGTGAAAGGCGCCGTGGTTGGCTTCCTGCTGGACGCCAAGATTCGCCGGGCAACTCGTGGAAAGAAGAGCCTCGACGACGTGATGCGACTGGCCTACGAGCGTTACTCGGGCCCCAGGGGCTTCACGGCCGAGCAATTCCGCTCCACCGCGCAAGAGGTTGCCGGCATCGATCTGTCGGCTTGGTTCCGAGCGGTCCTCGAGACGACCGGCGAGCTCGATTACACCGAGGCCCTCGAGTGGTTCGGGCTTCGATTCGCCAAGGATGAGAAAAAGAATCATAATTCCAGCAAGCCTCCCAAAGCCTGGCTGGGTCTTGTGACCAAGAACGAGGAGGGCCGGCTCATGGTTAGCCAGGTGAAGCGCGGCACACCCGGCTATGAGGCAGGCTTCAACGTCGGCGATGAGATTCTGGCCATCGGCGACGACCGCGTTCCCGCCGACCAGTGGTCCAAGCGGATGGAGTACTTCACTGTCGGTGAGAAGGTCTCGATCCTGATTTCCAGGCGCGACCGGCTTCAGCGGCTGGACGCCACCTTCGGCCAGGAACCGGTCCGCCAGTGGGGGCTGGAAGCCAACCCCGATGCCACGCCGGCGCAGAAGGCCATCCGCAAGGCATGGATCGGGGAGTGAATGAACGCAGGAGAGGTGAGACCTCACATGTCACGCGACAGGCATCGCGCGAGCAAGTCGCGCGTACCTGCGCATCTTGTCGGTCACATCGAGAACGTGCCGAGCACATCATTGCCATTGGTGGATGCGGTATTGCCGGTGATGGTCGTGTCGTCGATTGTTGCGGCACCGATGATGGCAATGCCGCCTCCAATACCAACGCCGTCGACACCGTCGGTGCCCCTGGAAACCCCGTGATCGCTTGGCCCGGGGTCCCGTTGGGTGCGCCGCCCGCCCCGCCGGTGGAAAAAATATTGCGACGCCGCCCGCCCCATGCAAGCCCCGATTCGCCTGATTGGCGGTGATCATGTCGGTCGCCCGAGATTGCTTCGACCCCTTCCTCGCCCCTAGCCTGGGCTTGATGATCAAGGTGCCGGTGTTCGCGTCGAAGATCCCACCACCCTCGCCGATGCCTCCGTCGCCGCCCCTGCCGCCATCACCTGACCTGGCAATTCCTCCCGACGGACCGATTGCACCATTGTGGCTGGTGCCGCCCGCGCCGCCGGTGCCGGCACCACTAACACCTCCGCCAACACCGGCGGCGCCGTTGGCCTGGTTGGCCGTGAAATTCACGGTGATGCCCGTGAAGGAGGTGACGCCAGCGTTGAACAGACCACCGCCCAGTCCGGCGTTGCTGGACCCGGCTGCACCGCCATTGCCGCCGATCCCCACTCCGCCCGTCGCGCCGGCACTGGCGGCACCGCCATTGCCTCCGGCTCCCCCGCGGCCAAGACCGCCTGTGCCCCCGAGGCCGCCTTTTCCGCCGTTGGCCTGGTTAGTCGTGAACGCACTTGCGGCAGGAGGGTTGGATGGTCTCTGGGCCTTGAAGGTAACCGTCCCGAGGGCATCGTTGAACATTCCGCCGCCATCCCCCTCGCCGGCAAAACCGCCTTGGCCGCCTTGGCCGCCGAACCCCTGGCCCGCTTGTCCGCCGACCCCGCCGCCGTTGCCCCCGTTGCCGGCGAATCCATTGCCGCCGGTTCCGCCTGAACCGCCGAAGCCGCCATTGGCCTGATTTCCCGTGAAGATTACGGACGCTGTGTTGACGAACGAAGCGCCGCCTCCGTTGAACACGCCGCCTCCCTTGCCGGCACCTCCCTGGCTACCGGCGCCGCCTGCACCGCCATTCGCCATGCCGCCGATACCACCCGCATCGTTGTTGCTGCCGTTTCCCCCCGCGCCGCCGGAGCCGTCGCCACCGATGCCACCGTCGCCGCCAAAGCCGCCGATCGCCTTGTTGTTTGAAAACGTGCTGGCTTTGTCCGACACCGTGGCGGTTCCCAGGTTGAACACTCCACCGCCCTCGCCGATGCCCGCCGGACCGCCCGCTCCGCCCGCTCCTCCGGTACCGGAACCTCCGCGCCCGACGGAACCGAGGTTATCATTGCCGCCGGTACCGCCGAGGGCGTTGCCTCCATGCCCACCGTCGCCTCTCGAGCCTCCGAACGCCCCGTTGGCCGAGAATGTGGTGTTGGAGATGCTCACGCTTGCCCCAGCCGCGTTAAAAACGCCGCCGCCAAACCCGCTACCACCGGCACCTCCGGTACCACCTGCACCGCCGCGGGCCGAGATTCCCGTCCACACCAGGGTTGGCACCGCCCGCCGTAGCGTTGCCCCCAGCACCTCCGTCACCTCCCGCGCCGCCGAACGCACCGTTGGACAGGATCTGGCTCTTCGAGATGCTCAGGCTTGCCCGGCCGCATTGAAGATCCCGCCCCCCTGGCCATTGGAACCGGCCGTACCGTTTCCGCCGTTTCCGCCTGCGATAAAGCCGTCTCCGCCTACGGTTACGCCGTTGGCACCATTGCCGCCGAGCTGCCCTTGGTTGCCACTGGCCTGGTTGTCTTGAATCGTGACCGAGGAGAGCTTCAGCTGACCCCCAGAGTTCAGGATCCCGCCCCCGTTGCCATCGGCCAGACCATGCTGAATCGTCACTCCCGAGATCGAAACCTTGCCACTCAGAACCTGAAAGACGCGGTCGTTATCGTCGGCATCGATGATGGTCTTCGCCGAGCTTTTTCCCTTGATGGTAAGGTTGCTGTTGATGTCGAGGTCTCCGGTTGCGTCGTTGTCCTCGTTGACCCCGACGGATTGCCAGCAAGAATGTGCCAGAGGGAACGATGATCGTATCAGAGCCGCCCTTGGCGTTGGCCGCCTGAATTGCCGACCGAAGCGAGACGTGGCCCGTGGCATCCTTACCATTTTTGAGGTTCACCGCCACAGAATCGAGCGGGGTATTGACTCGAAACGTGGAGAGAACCAGTCGTTCTTCAAGCCCCTCAAGCAGAGGTTTCAGCTTCCTTGTTGTTCGTTTCTTGCCATTCGATCGAGCGTTGGATCCGTTCATTGTTCACTCCCTCAAGAGTAGGTGGTGTCAGTCAAGATCTCATTCCGGCCATTGATGGCGTTCGATCCCGAGGAATATCCCAAATTAGACTCTATTGAATGAGCATGGCTGCAATGATTCCTGACAATTCTCAAGAGCGGAATCCTTGCGCTGTTCGGTCCCGATCCTGATCCTGGTTAGTAGGTCTATTGTGCCAGCACTGCACACCGAACACAAAAAGCCAAAAAATGAGACGTGGGCTGGCACGACCGGTCTACAATCTAGCCATCGCGAATCGGCCCGCGAAGTCCTTCCGCACTGGCGAGTCGATAAGGGACCAGTTCAATGGCGGTGGATTGCCCGGATCGTTCGCCACCGGCTGAAGGGGGCGAAGATCAATTCGTTCGCCGAGTTCATCAAGCGGATTCGTGCCGGAGATGAACAAGCGGCCATGGATCTTGTCGTGCGTTATGAACCGGCGATCAGGCGGGCCGTTCGCGTGCGGCTCCGAGACCACGGCTTCGCGCCTGGTCGAATCTGTTGAACATCTGCCAGTCTGTCTTCGCCTCTTTCTTTGTCCGCACCTCGCTCGGTCAGTATGACCTGGAGAGCCCTGACAAGCTGATCAGACTGCTGGCGACCATTGCCCGGAACAAGGTCGCCGAGCAGGCCAACCGCGAGCACGCTGCACGTCGCGACCAGAGACGCAATAGCTCGGGGACAATGCTCGCCGACTACCCAGCACCGGGCGACAGTCCTAGCCGGCAACTCGCGGCCCTGCGAGCTCGTGTACGAGGCTCGGCGACGGATGACGGTCGCCGAGTTGGAGCTTCTCGATCGACGCGAGCAGGGTCTGGAGTGGGCAGAGATCGCCAAGGAATTAGGCGGCCGTCCTGATGCCCTGCGGGTCCGGTTTGCCAGGGCCGTGACGCGAATCACCAGAGAGCTTGGTCTGGACGAAGGGTCGCGATGAGTGACACATTTCCCGGTCAGCCTTCCAGTCCATGAGCAACTGCGGGGTCACTCCAATTATTGCCCGGCCGACACTGAGTCCGCCTTCAGGAGCAACAGCGGCGGCTATGGGCCCGCGGCGAGCGTTTGCTTGTTGAAGACTTGTGGCGGCGATGGCCCCGAAAATCGAATGCCGCCGACGATCTCCTCGACCTGATCTACCACGAAGTTCTGGTCCGCGAGGAGTTCGGAGAGAATCCGACAATCGACGAGTATCTGCGGCGATTCCCTCAATTCGCCCGCTCAACTCCGCGATCAGTTCGAGGTCCACCTGGCGCTGAAATCCACCCAGTGGCCAAGGCAAAGCGGTGAGCAGAGCGTCGTCGAGAACCCGACGCTCAGAGGCGGCGGCACTGTGGCCTCGCCCACCGGCCCCTCGATTTCCGGCTACGAGATCATCCGAGAGCTTGGCCGCGGTGGCATGGGCGTGGTCTACCTCGCATGGCAATCCGGCCTGCACCGGCTCGTGGCGCTCAAGATGATTCTGGCCGGCGAGTATTCCCGGCCGGTGGACCGAGAACGCTTCCTTTCCGAAGCCGAGGTAGTGGCTCGGCTGGAGCATCCCAATCTCGTCAAGATCCATGAGACGGGAGAGCAGGACGGGCGTCCTTATTTCTCCATGGAATATGTAAAGGGTGGGCGGCTCACCGACTCTCTGAGGGGCACGCCGCTCTCTCCGCTGCGCACGGCTCAACTGGCGGAGACTCTGGCCCGCGCCACCCATGCCGCCCACGAGCGGGGCGTGATTCACCGTGACCTCACCCCAAGCAACGTGCTCCTCACGCCCGAAGGTGAGCCCAAAATCGTTGACTTCGGCCTTGCCAAGCTCACCATCGGTGGCATGGAGCGCACGAAGAGTGGCGACATCCTCGGCACGCCCAGCTACATGGCTCCTGAACAGGCGAGCGGTCAGAGCAAGGGTGTCGGGCCCGCGGCAGATGTCTATGCGCTGGGCGCGATCCTCTACGAGATGCTCACGGGGCGGCCGCCTTTCAAGGGCGAAACGCTTATGGACACTCTTTCACAAGTGATCGACGATGAGCCGGTCACACCTTGCAGGCTCCAGTCCAAGGTGCCGCGCGACCTGGAAACGGTGTGTCTGAAGTGCCTGAACAAGGAGCCAAGCCGCCGGTATGCCAGTGCCCTCGAGCTCGCCCTCGACTTGCAGCGTTACCTCACCGGGGAACCCGTCCACGCCCGGCCGATCGGTTTGGCGGGCCGGGCCGCCCGATGGGCTCGCCGTAAGCCGGCCATCGCCTCGCTGCTATCGCTCTGCATTGCCGGCGCCATTGTGGCTTTCGTGGCCGTGACCTGGGAAGGACGGAAAGCTCGATTGGCTCAGACGGTTGCCGAGCAAGCACAGAAGGCCGAGGAGACCCAGCGGATCGCGGCCGAGTCGGCGCGTGAGCAGGAAGCCCGCCAGCGTCGTCTTTTCCAGGGTCTTTCGGCAGTTCTCCTTCGCGACCGCGCCTTGCGCCACTGCGAAGATGGAGATATCGGCCGAGGACTGCTCTGGCTGGCCGAGTGCCTCCAGCGGGTTCCCGACGACGACCCCACGCTCCAGCGCGCAATCCGCACCAACCTCGCGGGCTGGCAGTGGCAAGCTCACCCCCTTCTGGCACTGCTGGGCCACTCGGACAAGGTCTTCGCGGCCGCCTGGAGCCCGGATGGACGCCTTGTCCTCACAGGAGGGGCCGATAAGGCAGCTCACTTCTGGAATGCCGAGACCGGCGATGATTCAAGGCTTTTCGTTCGGTTCCCGCGAGCGATTACTACCGCGGCTTTCAGCCCCGACGGTGCAATGGTCCTGACGGTCGCTGGGCAGGAAGCCTACCTCCGGAAGACGGCCAGCGGTGAACCCGCCTTCCCTGGTAGCCTGCATCTCGGTGAGGATGCCGAGTTGCTCTCTCACTCGTTCAGCCCGGATGGCCGATCACTCTGGACGGCAGTCCGGCGCGGGCGAACGACCTGGCTGCAGTCGTGGCAAACCGAGACAGGGAAGCAAATCGGCCACGAGGTTGAGCTTGGTCGGGAGATCGCACTCGTGACGTTCAGCCCCAACGGTGGTTCGTTCGTCACGTGCAGTGATCGCCAGGAAGCCCGTGCTTGTCTCTGGAGAACCCGTGGCGGCAAACCGGTCCGAATCTTGAACGAGCACGGCGGCCGCGTCTCCGCCATCGCCTTCGACCCGAGGGACGGCCGGTCGTTCGTGACTGGCAGCTATGACCAGACGTGCCGGGTTTGGGACACTCTTACAGGTGAGCTCAAGCCGCCGGTCTTGCGGCAATCTGGGGCCATCCGCGCGGTGGCGTTCAGCCCGAACGGCCGAGCCGTATTCGTCGGTGGTCATGACCGGATCGCCCAGTTATGGGACCTCGCAAAGGGAAATCCGATTGGCGGGCCGATGCGTCACCCTGATGCCGTCAAGACAGTCCGGTTCAGCGCTGACGGACAACTTGCCTTGACCGTGAGCTGGGACCAGGTCCGCCTCTGGGACGCCGAGACTGGTGAGCAGATTGGTGCTCCTTTGCCCCACCAAAGAGATGTCGTGGACGCCTCGTTCAGCCCCGATTGTCGATCGGTCTTGACCCGAAGCAAAGATCGTACCGTGCGGATCTGGGGAACGGCCGCCGCCCGCCCCGCGGAGCGTCGCCTGAGGCATAAAGGCTGGGTCACGGCCGTGGCATTGCATCCGACCACGAGAGACTCGTTCCTGACTGGCATCGGCGGAAGTGAAGGGAAAGTATTGTCATGGCGCGTGAACTCGGGCCAGGACGCCGAGACCGTCCTGGAGAACCTCGGTCCTATCCTATCCTTGGCTTACCGGCCTGACGGTCAACTCTTCGCCGCGGGCACTCGACAGCGGAAGGTCTGGTTTGGGAGCGTCGGACCAGACGGTCGCGAGCACCCTGTGTCTCTTTCTCTGGATGACCGTGTCTGGTCCATCGCGTTCAGTCCCGACGGGCACACCCTGCTCACGGGAATTGAAAAGGGGCGAGCCGAGTTTTGGGAGGTGGCCACGGGCAAGAAAAAGGCCGAACCGCTTCGCCATGAAAAAGCAGTCTACGCCGTGGCTTACAGCCCCGACGGACGGACCGTTCTTACTGGCAGCGAAGACGCGACTGCCCGACTCTGGGATGCGGTGACGCATCAACCTCTGCGGGTGGCCCTGACGCATCAAGGCACGGTCTACGCCGTTGCCTTCCACCCGCCGGACGGCCAGCTCATCCTGACAGGAAGCGATGATCGCACGGCCCGTCTGTGGCGGACGGCCACGGGCCAGCCCATCGGCAAGCCGCTTCAGCACCCTGCCCGGGTGCTCGCCGTGGCGTTTAGCCCCGACGGCAGTCTCATCGCCACAGGCTGTGGTGACGGATTGACCCGTCTCTGGGATACCGCTACCGGCCACCCGATCGGGCGCCCTTTGTTTCATCGCGGCCCCGTTCGTTCTGTCGCCTTTGCCCCCAGACCGCAAAGCTCTGGCGCGCCGGAGGAGCGATTGATCCTGGTATCCGCAAGCGAGGACATGACAGCCCGGGTCTGGGAAGTACCTCCGCCGCTGGACGAACGGCCGGAGCAGATCATGCTGTCCGCTCAAGTTGCTAGCGGAATGGCGCTCGACCCACAGACCGTGGCCGACTCTCTGACCCCCGCTACCTGGCGGCAGTTGCGTCGGAAACTCAATGGCGAGAGTGAGCCGCCGATTCGCGACGTCGCCCAGCCCTGACGAAGGCGTGAACAACTCTCTTCTCCCGTGACGCTTGGCCCTTTGTTATGTTAGCCTGCCGTGAGAACCTCCGCTTCCCCGGCCACGAGCTCGGCCCATGATCATCATCCCAACAGGAACCGACGCGCCAATCTATCACTGGCCCTTCGCCACACTCGGGGTGATCGTTCTCAACGTCGCGCTGCTGTTTCTGGTTCCTCCCGTCGCGGGCATTGTGCGATTCGACGAGAATGACGAGGTGATCGAGGATGCCGAGACCATCTCGAACTTCGAGTGTTACGCCCTTGCCATAGGCGACGGACGCCTGCACCCTGTGCAGTGGGTGACGCACAACTTCCTGCATTACGGGTTCCTGCACCTGGCCGGCAACATGCTGTTTCTCTGGGCCTTCGGGATCGTCGTCGAGGGCAAGCTCGGGCCGCTCAAGTACCTGCTGGCCTACCTGGCCATCGGTACGCTGCACGGTGCGCTCGTGCAAATTCTGTTGCGGAATTCGGGGCTGGACAACCATGCGGCGGGGGCTTCAGCGGTCGTTTACGGACTGCTCGCGGTCTGCATGATCTGGGCGCCACGGAACGAGCTCAATTGCCTGCTGATCATCATCGCCGGCTTCCGCACCTTCGTGCGCGAGCTGGATCTGTACTACACGACCGTGGCCCTGTTCTACATTGGCGAGCAACTCTTCGGCCTGGTGTTCTGGGGATCGGTCGAAGGCCGGATCATGGTCTCGGAGATGGGGCACCTTTCCGGCGCTTTCTGGGGAACCGTGGTGGCCCTCGTCATGCTCAAGGCGGGTCTGGTTGACTGCGAGGGCTGGGACGTGTTCTCGCTCTGGGCCAAGCGGAAAACGCTCGCCAAGAAGTGGGAAGAGCGCGCCCGGCAGCTCGAGCAGGACAAGCTAGTCCTGCGGTCGAGCGTGAAGGCGATGGTCAGAGCGCAATCCTCCAGGGACGACCATGAGTATGACGCCGACCAGCCCAGCCGGCAGGAGCGCGCGGCCGCAGCCGTTCGGCGCGTGCAGTCGCTCATCAGCGATCGCGACGTCTCAGGCGCGCTGGCGATGTACGAGAAAACAAAAAGAACGCTCTTCGACTGGCCCGCTCAGCCCGACCTTTACGCCATGATCAAGGCCCTTCACGCCCAGGGTGCCCTGGTCAACTCGATCCGCCTGATGCGCGATCATTGCAGGTCTTACCCCGGCGCCTCGTCCAAGATGTTTGTCAAGCTCGCGCAAGTCTTGCTACGCGATTGCCAGCGCCCAGTCGCCGCGCTGCGGGTCCTCGAGGAGATTCCCGCCGGCTCGCTTCCCGCCGATCTCGAAAAAGCCCGCTACCGGCTCGTTCGCCAGGCCGAAGCCATGCGCGAAGAGGGAGTACTTGAGCTGGAAGGAGATGATTAGCCTGACCCTGCACGGCCAGTCACGGACAGCTCACTGATCAGACGAGTATGATGAGGAAGACGATTAAGAGTACGATCATGCGTACGGCTCAGTCCCCATTCTGTTCCTCATCGTAATCATCCTCTTAACCTTAATCATCCTCTTGATCTTGCTGCTCACGATTGGCGCTGATCTCGTGCGCGGTTACACGGCCGCCTCGTTCCTCATTCCGTGTGGCGCAGGAGGTTCTGAGAGACTGCGCCCGCTGACTCATCTCCACCACGATGCGAGTGGTCCGCCGGAGGCATACAAGAGAATCCTTGCGAAGTTTACCGGCACACCCTAAATTACTAATACCGCTCGAGCGGCACCAGTGACCTGGCGTTGTCGCTGCTGGCGAATCGCGGCGAGCACAAGCCTCGGCGGCCGGCTCGCGCGTGGTACGACCGGGCCGATGCTGAGCGGCTTTCACTCGCCCCAGCGAAGAATCGTCCGGCCGCATCGGCCCCCCGCGCTGCGATGCCGGACGGACGGATCCTGCCCGGTCGCTGCCGAAGCTCGACGATTCTCTCCGCCCAGGGCGTGACGCGCACCATCCGACGAACATCCGCATGAAGAGGGCTGCGATGTTGCCTACCGACTGGCTGATCTGGCTGAAGGACCGTCCCCGTTCCCGAAATTCGGCCCGTCGCCCCTGCCGCGACCGTATGCGGCACGGCTGGTTTGGCGACTGGCTCCTGGAAGACCGCTTCCTGCTTACAGGGCTAGTGATGCCGTCGGATACCGTCCCGTCCTCCAAGGGCGTCAGCGGAGTGCTCTACGATGGGGGACTCGTCACGCCTACCCCATCAACGCAGCAATACGTCAAGCACATTACGATCACAAACAACAGCTCTGAAACCATTTATCCGTTCCTGGAAGATGCCAACAACCGCACGGCCCTGGCGAGCGATCCCGCTCCAGCACCAAACTATACCGGAACGGGGATGTTTGATCCGTTCGATCCCCTTAACCACGAATACCGGGGCTACATCGGCTACACTCAGCAGGTGAACGGGCAAACCGTGACCTACATGGGGCTACTCCCCGGCAACGCCATCACCATCAATGTCCCACTGGCCTTCTGGGATGCCGGCCGCATCGACATCACGACCGACAGTGCCGACCTGAAGGGAACGGGGGAAAATGGCAACCCTTTCCTCTACTTTGATCAGTCCACCCAGGCGACCTATTACGGCTCGGTCAGTGGCAACACTCTCACCTTCACGCCCGTCTACAAATCCTTCGCCTTCAACAGCTCGAACAACGATTACGAGCCCTCGGCGGCAAACTGGCAGCCCCCGACGAACTTGACCTCCGGGATGGAGTTGAACGGACCTGGCATTCCCGCCAACACGACGATCACCGTAGGGAGCGATCCCCACTCCGTCACCTTGAATCCGCCGCAGGGAACCTCGATCACGACGCCGGCGGGGGTGCAGCAATTCACCTTTACCAGTGCCACTTCCATTGCGCCGACGCTCCGATATTCCCAGCCGGGTTATACCATCACGGACGGAACGTCGAGCGCCGACAACGGCGTGGTCATGTGGTACCACGCCCTCAGTGCCAAGAACCCCAACAATGATGCCCCGTTCCAACTCATTGAAATGAGCTTCCGGGGCACGTTCTACAATCCCAAGATCAATGTGGGAACGGGGTTTAATTACCTGATTGGATTCGACACCAAGGACACGAATTATATCAGTGCAAACGATTTCGACCTGGTCAACTATGACGTCTCCTATGTCAACGCCATCGCCTTGCCGGTCGCCCTGGAAGCGGACCAGGTTCCTATTCCCAATACCTCGCAGTCGCAACCGTTCGGCTGGGTTGGGTCGTCGCTGAGTGTCGGCGCACTGCAGGATGCGTTCACGAATTTCACCGGCCCCAACAGTAGCCTGGGAGCGTATTTCGGTGGTCAGGGTTACCCAAGCTACTTCGCACCCTCCGGCGTAGCCACCATCAAGCTGCCTTCCGGCCAGAACCTCTTCCTACAGAGCCCCATCAACACGAAGAGCAATCTCTCTTCGTTCTCGATTAATAAGACCTTTCCGCCTCCTCCCCCGGGCGGATCGAGCCTGAACCTCCCTCTGTTCGCGCTGACCGACGGCGGCACGGGCCCCTTCTCGTTGGTCTCTGGGGGCGACACGGACCCTAATATTCCTGATCCAACCCCAACGCAGCTCATCCTTCATCACAGCACAGGTGCCGATAACTACATTCTTCAGCTTCTCGACCAGGGGATACAGACTTATCAGTTTGGGCTCGCGGCCATTGACGGCAAGCCCGTTCCCGGGGGGACCTTCATTTCCAGCATGCTGCAAGACCCGGTCACCGGGCAACTTGTGGGCGTCAACCTGAGCCAGCCGCTCAATGTCAGCGACCCGCCCATGCACACGTTCACATTCAACAGGCCGGTCATGGATCCCATCGCCAAGGCCATCGCGAGCTTGTGGTACAGCTGGGCGAACTACTACGCGACAACCGTCCCGTCGACGCCTGCCATGAACGTGCCAGGCAACATCGGCGCCGGATCGAATGTCCTGGTGCTCGGCAATGAGACTCTCGGGCTGGTGCCAGGGATGGCGGTGACCGATGCGCAAGGGACTTCACACGGCGTGATCACCGCCGTCGGCAGTGACAACAGGACGATCACGCTGAGTCAGGCGCAGACCGGAGCGCTCTTTGATAACTTCAATTTTGCTCCGCCGAACGTCTCGTCGATCGTGGGCTACGACCCTTCTGGACTGACGCCGATCAAGCCCTTGGCCTTCGGCGGCGTCGACCAACAGAACTACGCCCTGGCATTCGCGCAAAACGTGTACGTGGTGATGAGCACCATGAGTCTCACCGTCACGCCGGGGACGGCGAACGCTTCCATTCCGCTCCTGGGCAACATCATCGGTGGGAACGTCGGGGCAGCTTTTCTTCCCAACCAGAACGCCGCGATCGAGACCGCGATCACGAACCAGATCAAGTCGGCGTTGCGCGGGGTGCCTGATTTTACCAGCCCTTCCTACTCCAACCCTTCGCAGTGGTATCCCGATCCGGCCCTGAAGACGGGCGGCCAGGACTTCAACGTCTATAATCTGGATCCGTTCATCTGGTTCATCCATCAAAAACTGGGGCTCTCCGCCTACGCGTTTGGGCTCGATGACGATATTGGTGACGTGGGCGCGGGGGCGCGGCCAAGCTTGACGTGAGCGTCGGCGGACTGGGCGGGCTGCCAGTGCAAAACCCCGCGTCCAAGGTCCCGTACCCGTTCGCGAACACGGCGAACTTTGGCCCCGTGCAGGGAACGACCACGCAAATCCCACCAGTCGGCTCCAGCGTCATCACCGGCCTGCCGATTCAGGTGGTTAATCAAATTACGGGTGCCAATTTCAGCAACAACACGGCTGGAACGCTGGTCAACGGACCCGGCGTGCCGATCGGTACGACGGTCCTGGTTTTTGACAGTATCCATGGCACGGTGACACTCTCCGCGCCGATCACCGGATTGCCCCCGACGGTCTCCCCAACTTACTACTTCTTTGGCCCACTCGTCGGCACGGGGACGGTCCTTGGCGCGGGCCAGTCCACGAAGACCATCGAGGGTCTCGACCTGAACACCTACAACGCCCTGCTCAACATCGGTCCGCTGTCGAATGTTCAGGTGACGGGTCCGGGAATCGACCCGGGAAGCCAGGTCACGGTCGCCAAGCTGTACCTGCAGAATGGCGTTCCCATGGTTGAACTGTCCCAGGCCCTTGACTCCAGCAAGATCTCCGAGGTTGGCGGCTCGTTCGCCTATACATTCGGGTATGCCGCGCTTAGTCCGATTAGCGACGGAGGTTTCGAGCAGCCGACAGGTGTAGCGAACGTTACCGGCGGCTTTCTGAACGGGACGCAGCTATCGCCGCCAGGAGGGGACCAGCCCTGGACCTTCACCGACAGCAGCAGCACGATCTTCGCCGGCATCGCGGGGAACGGCAGCGTCTACACGAAGGGGAATGGCCCGGCGCATCAGGGTCTGCAGGTCGGTTTCATTCAGGGAAAGAGCAGCATCAGTCAGACGATCACCCTTTCTCAAGGGACCTACACGCTCTCAGTTTGGGCAGCCCAGGCGGCGAGGAAGCAAGCTCCGCAGTCGCTGGCCGTGTTCGTCGATACAAAGCAGGTAGGCACCATAACTCCGAGCAGCCCACAATACGTGCAGTTCCTCATCCCGTTCACCGAAGGAGCCGGTACCCACACGATCACCTTCCAGGGGACGAGGGCCGGTGATAGCACGGTCTTGCTGGATGCGATCGGCTTCCAGCCCCCGTCGTCTCTTCCGGGAGTGGAACAGCACAAGCATCCGGTGACGGTCGAGATCCTGTCACAGCCCGTCAGCGGCACGGCCGGCAGCACCCTGGCACCGCTTCTGGTTGAGGTCTTCGACCGATCCGGCGCGCTCTGGAGCGGCCTCAACGTCCGCCTGATCCTCATTCGAGTCGGAAGAGATTTGCGCGGGCACCTTGTGCGCGGCAGCGTCGTGCACGCCAAGACGATCCGCGGCGTGGCGACGTTCCAGCGCCTGACCATCAGCGCACCAGGCCGTTTTATTTTGCGTGCCAGGGTCGGCCGCCGGCATGCGGATTCGGCCGCGTTCGAGATTGGCCCGCACCGATCGCACTAAGAGTCCCGGGAGCGGATCATCGGGGTCGGATCAACTTCTCTGGTGTCAATAGAATGATCCGACCCCGAATACGATTCGATCCGCACGGCCTCAATCCCCGCTCGCTAAGGCTTCGGACAGGGTTGACCGAGCAAGGCGGCGGCCTCGGCTCGGAACTGGCGCAGCTCGGGGTCGTGCGGCTTGTTTTTGTCGGTCCAGGCGACGGCACGTTCATACATGTCTCGCGCCTCCTTCTTGCTTCCCTGGTGCCAGTACGTCATCGCAAGGAAGAACAAGTCATAGGCTGCGCCGCCGGTGAAGGTGATCGATTGGTGAAAGACCCTGGCGGCGGTTTTCCAGTCGCGCGCGCGAAACGCAGCCACGCCCAGGGTGTTCAAGAAGTTCCATTCGTTCGGCTCAAGCGAGACCGCTTTTCGGGCCAAAACCAGCCCCTGGGGAGGGTCGAACCAGGGATCGCCGGGGACACTGGTCAGCGACCAGGCAAGGTTATTGAGGGCGGAGGCGTTGTCGGGGTCGAGAATCAACGCCAGCTTGTGATTGATCATCGCAACCCGACGCCGGCTGCCATCGAAGAGGGGAAGCTGCCCCGTTGTGAGCTGCCCTGCCCACATCCGACGCCGCGGTTGGAATTTCGGTTCCGACAACCGCGCGGCTACCGCGATGATATCGTCCTCAAGTTGTCGTCGCAGCCCATCGGCTTCTTCCGCTCGGCTCTTATCATCCAGGATCCCCGCCATGAGATGAACCGTGCTTACCAGGTAGGGTAGGTCGTCGAGCTCGCCGGGCACGTCCGCCCGGGCCCGGCCGTCGACAAGACTACCTGAGCTGGTGCTGCGGAGCAAATCTCGCCTGATCTGAATCGCGCGGCGATACAGCGACTCGGATTCCTCGGTTCGGGACGCAGACCTGAGGCAACAGCCCATGTTCCCCAGTCCAAGCGCCTCGGCCAGGTAACGGCGAATCTTCAGGTCGCCGGGCGAGTCGGCCAGCAGCTTTTCCAAGAGGTCGACGGACCGACGGTAATCGGCCACGGCCTCGGCCAGCAACTGAGGCTCGAGGCCATCCTTGGTTGCGTTGGCCATGCTCAACATCCAACGAGTATAGCCCAGGCGCGAGTAGGCTCGGGCGATGACTTCCCGCGACTCCAGGTCGCTTGGAGGCAGTTCGACCGCCTGCTGGAAGAATCTCAGCCACTGTTTGAGGATCTGGGACGCTTCCTCCCCAGTCGCGGAACTAGCTCGGCCTGGAAAGAGCTTGCTGCTGGCGTCCGCGATCGCGCCCGTTCCCAGCCGGTGGAGCAAGGGATAACTCTCGATGACGAAAGCGATGCGTCTTTGGTTTGCACGCTCCGTTTCGCGGGCCTGGATTTCGGTCTTGCGCACCTGGACCCAGATCGCGGCTGTGCTGATGGTCAAGGCCAGCACGAAAATCGCGGTGGAGGTGGCGACCAGCTCCTGGTGGCGACGGGCCCATCGAAGGGTGCGTTCCAGCACCCCGGGACGACGGGCCAGAATTGGCTGGTCATCCATGAACCGCCTTAAATCGGCGGCCAGCTCCTGAGCCGTCGAATAACGGCTCGACACGTCCTTGGCCATCGCCTTCAGTACGATCGTTTCCAGATCGCGGGGAACCGCCGGGTTAAGCCGGCGCGGCGAGATCGGTTCATCCAACGCGATCTGGCGCAGGAGCTCTTGGTGGTCGCGGCCGTCGAAGGCTGGCTGCAAGGTCAAGAGCTCGTAGAGCGTCGCTCCTCAGCGCATAAATGTCCGTCCGATGGTCGATGACCCCGCCGCGCGCCTCGGCTTGCTCGGGGCTCATGTAGCGGAGGGTCCCGACCCTTTCGCCGGTGTGCGTCAGACTCAAGTCGCTGGGGAACCGCGCCAACCCGAAATCCGTGATCCAGAGCGCACCGTGGGGGTCGATCAAGAGGTTGGCTGGCTTGATATCGCGATGGAGGATTCCCAAGCCATGGGCGTGGTCGAGCGCGTCAGCCGCTTCGGCGCCCAGCCGGGCGACATTCCGGCAAAAGGCCCGCTCCTGATGCAGCGGCCCGATCGCCGTGGGCGTCAGGTCCGGGTTGCTGGAAGCGAGACCCAGGCTCTGAGTGAAAACGCTGTCAGGGCGGATAGGTGGATGCCGATCCGGGTCGGCCACGCTTGGTTCCAGCGTGGCCGGCGGTGCCGGGCCGGCGTCGAGGCTTCCTACCACCGAAGGCGGCGCGCTTTCGGTTTCTTCCAGCGCGACCATGGCGGACGGCTGCCCCACCCGGTCTGGGGCTTTGTTGCCAGCACGAAGCTCGTGGAGGACGGCGGCCAGGCTGCGGCCGTCGACAAACTGCATGACGTAGTAGTGGATTTCTTGGTCGCAACCGACGTTGAAGATAGGCACGATGTGAGGGTGGTGCAGTTGCGCCGCGGCTTGGGCCTCGATCTGGAATCGTTTGCGTTGCTTGGGGTCGATGGCCGTGGCGAATGGGAGCACCTTCAAGGCAACGCGGCGGCCCAACGAGACTTGCTCGGCCTCGTAAACGATCCCCATGCCACCTCGGCCAACTTCGCGGAGGATGCGGTAGTCACCCAACTGGGCGCGGGGTGGGAGTGAATCGGTCGCATCGGTGGCCGAAAACACTCCTGACCCACCGAGATGCGCGGCCCCTGCGTGAATGAATTCCAACTCCGGGAGGCACGGGCTCAAGGCCTCGGCGATCTCGGCGTGCCGGGCCAGAAACTCGTCCCGCGACAAAGGCCGGCCGGCCTGCAGGTCTTCAAGATACGCCTCCAGAGCTGCGATCACCCGGGGGTCGTCCGGCGTGTCTCCCCCCAAGGAGAACGACTGCGACAGCAACGACTTGGCTTCGACCTTGGCCGGCTCGAGTAAGTCTCCCCGAACGGAAAGCCGCGCTTTCTCTCCGCTGATCACCTTCGTATTCCCGTTCCCATTCCTATTCCGCGGGTCGCGTATCGGGGTTACTTTCCCAGTTCATCGCAAGTCCTCCAGCGAGAAGCGTGACCGGGGCAAGGCCCGCTGTCATGCTCGGAGCCGCCCTGGAACGGCATGGTTTTGCGTTGAATCTCCGGTCAGATCTTCTGAAGCAGGTCCTCGATGTCGATCTTGCTAAGTAGCAGCGACTGATCTGGAACCGGACCAAGAGACCTGAGTCGTTGCACCGGCGCTCCAACAGCCGTCCCAACGCCCCCATCGCCCGCCCTGGCCAGGACCACATGGATGTCGGGATCGGAGATGGATTTACGATCGCGGCTCAGGACGTTGTCGAACGCGCGCTCTTCACCCGGTCCCCGCAGCTTGTACTTTTCAGGTCACGCATCAGGGCCAGATGGCGCCGAGAAAATTAGAACTTGGTGTGGATTTCGAGCACCGACTTCGACCGTGACCGGTTTGTGTCGCCGGCGGCCTCCATCGCCTTCGGGATCGCGTTCGACTCCGCGTTGTACAGGCAAAGCGAATAGAAGCCCTCCTCGGCATCGTCTCACGTCATTGAACTGCAAGCGCCCGGCGCGAGAATAAGCTGGGATCGACATCAGGGGAACCTCGGTTTGGACGCGACCATCCCGGTGGGCGCGGATGACGGTGCAGGAATACTGTACCCCATGCCTTGTTTCGAGCCCGCAATGGGCTGACAATGTCGGCTGAATCGTCGTTGGGCGCGGGTCTCATGACCCCGCCCTCCGCGTGGAGATCACGCCCACATACATCGTCTCGCGACGACCAGCCTCAGGAGCCGCTCGACATGATCGAGACAACGAATCCCGCATGGCTCGACATCCCGCGCAGGCGGCGAAGCGCCGCGATGATCACGTGGCTCGCGGCTTGCATTGTCGTAAGTTCCGCCCACTTCGTCAGTGCCCAGACCATCTCCCGCGAGCAGATGCTATTCCTCACGGCCGAATGGAAAGGTGATCGTTTTCCCGACGGCCGACCCAAGGTCCCCGATCAAATTCTGGCTCGGATGCGCAAAGTATCGATCGAGGAGGCCTGGGGCGTGCTGCGCTCTCACGGCTACCTTTCCCAGTTTGAGGGCGACTGGAAGACGATCCACAACGATGTGCCCGTGGTCGGCCGCGCCCTTACGGCGCAATACATGCCTACTCGGCCGGAGCTCGCTGCGCGCATGCTCGACCGCGGCCATAAAGACGGCCGGGTCGGGGCCATGAACTCCTGGCCCATCGACGCCCTCCAGCCCGGCGACGTCTACGTTGCCGATGGCTTCGGCAAGATCCACGATGGCACGCTCATAGGCGACAACCTGGGCAACTCGATCTTCGCCAAGTCCGGCAACGGCGTCATCTTCGACGGCTCCGTCCGAGACCTCGCCGGTCTCTCGGAGATTCAGGGCTTCAATGCCTTCGTCCGGGGATGGGACCCGACGGCCATCCGGGACATGATGCTCGCGGGGCTCAATACGCCCATCCGCATCGGCCACGTGGCCGTATTGCCCGGCGACGTCGTCCTGGCCAAGCGCGAAGGAGTGATCTTCGTTCCCCCTCAGTTCGCGGATGAAGTTGTCGTCCAGTCAGAGCGGATCTCACTCCGCGACCGATTCGGCCACCTGCGCCTGCGCGAGGGGGCCTACACGCCTGGCCAGATCGATACGAAGTGGACCAAAACCATTGAGGACGATTTCACCAGGTGGCTCATCGAGAACAAGGACCGTCTGGACGTGCCCCGCGCCACGATCGAAGCCTTGATCCAGGATCGATCGGGCCGCGGCAAGTGAGCTGATTCATTCCTGTTCCTCGAAGTCTGGGAGTCCATCGACGATGATCAATAAAACGACGCACGGCGTCCCGCGCGATAGTTCCGACGATGGTTCGCTCACCCGCCGCGGCATGCTTCGATCGGCTGGTCTGGGTGGTCTTTCACTGGCCGCGATGGTGGGCGCGCCTCTTGAGGAACAGATCGCCCACGCCTCTCAAAGCGTCAATCGAAACTCCAAGCCGTCTGACCTCCGAATCACGGATCTTCGCATCGCCCTCATCCAGGGGGCTCCGATGCGGGTGCCGATCATCCGGCTCGACACCAACCAGGGACTGAAGGGTTACGGTGAAGTCAGGGACGGAGGCAGCGCGCGCTACGCGCTCATGCTCAAGAGCCGTCTCCTGGACGAGAACCCGTGCAACGTCGAACGCGTCTTCAAGAGAATCAAGCAGTTTGGACATCATGGCAGGCAAGGGGGTGGCGTCAGCGGAGTGGAAATGGCCCTCTGGGACCTGGCTGGGAAGGCCTTCGGAGTTCCCGTCTACCAGATGCTCGGCGGCCAGCATCGCGACAAGATACGGCTCTATGCCGACACCACCATCTCACGCGACCGTGACGAGTACGCCCGGCGGATGAAGGCCCGCCTCGACATGGGATACACGTTCCTCAAGATGGACCTGGGGATCAACCTCCTGCGCGGGGAACGGAACCTGATCACCGCCCCGCTGGGGTTCGACTGGCCCCGCGACCGGATGACGGCCCATCCCTTCACGGCGATCCAGCTCACTAACCGGGCGATCGAACGACTTGTCGAGTACGTCGCGGCCGTCCGTGAAGCCATCGGCTACGAGGTCCCGCTGGCCACCGACCACTTCGGCCACTTCTCCGTCAACGACGCCATTCGCCTGGGCAGAGCCCTCACGCCTTACCAGCTTGCCTGGCTCGAGGACATGGTGCCCTGGCAGTACACCGAGCTCTGGAAGCAGATCACCAGCGACGTCGACCTGCCCACCCTCACGGGAGAAGACATCTATCTGAAGGAGGCCTTCATCAAGCTCATCGACGCGCATGCGGTCGACCTTGTGCATCCCGACCTCGCCAGCGCGGGGGCATCCTCGAGACCAAGAAAATCGGCGACTTCGCCGAGGAACACGGAGTCGGCATGGCCATGCACTTCGCCGGCACGCCGATTTCCTTCATGGCCAACGTCCATTGCGCGGCCGCAACCCAGAATGTCATCGCCCTGGAGCACCACGGCGTCGACGTTCCCTGGTGGGAAGACCTCGTGACCGGCCTCGAGAAACCGCTCGTCAAGGCCGGCTTTGTTGCCGTTCCTGATCGACCCGGGCTCGGCATCGATCTGAATGAAGACGTGGTCCGTGCCCATCTGGCTCCGGAGGAGAAATTTTTCGCGCCCACCGACGAGTGGAACAAAGATCGGTCCAACGACCGCCTCTGGAGTTGACCGCCACGGGTTTATCGTGTGTCGTTTGCCAGTCAAAGGGAGGTTAATTTATGAGCACTTACGAGTACAAGCACAGGCAGGAGACGACTCGTTCTCCATTCGATCCCGACCGACGAGAATTCGGCAAGATGGCGCTCACCGGTACGATCGGCGCGGCGGCGATCCTGGGTTCAGCGAGCAATACAGCGGCCACGGCGCCAGCCAGACCGAAAACTTGCCCGGCATCAAGCTGTGCGCTCAGTCGCCCGCCAGACCCACCGACGATCAGTTGCTCTTTCTGAAACAGATCGGTGCTGAATACGTGAGCGTGGGCTCACCACCCGAGCTGCGCACCGCCGAAGGCTTCATGCAGATCAAGAAGCGCTACGCCGACGCGGGCATCACGGTATGGAATATCGGCAACAGCGATGTTCATAACATGCCGGAAGTCACGCTCAACCTGCCTGGGCGGGATGCAAAGATCGAAGAGTACAAGCAATATCTCCGCAGCCTCGGCAAGGCGGGCATTCACTACACAACGTATGCTCACATGGGCAACGGAATCTGGAGCAGCGGTCGAGTCGACGTCCGCGGAGCGTCCGCCCGCGAATTCGACCTGGCCAGCCCCAACAAGAAAGGAATGTGGGGCGGCAAGACCTGGAAGGAGCCTCTCTCGCATGGCCGCGAGTTCACCAAGGATGAGATCTGGGACAATTTCACTTACTTCATCAAGCAAGTGGCCCCGGTCGCCGAGGAGGCTGGCGTGCGCATGGGGATTCATCCCGATGACCCGCCGGTGCCCGTCCTGGCTGGAGTGCCGCGCTGCATTTTCAGCAACTTTGAAGGCTACAAGCGAGCCCTGGAAATCGCGGCCAGCCCGAACGTTGGGATCTGTCTCTGCTGTGGCACCTGGCTCGAAGGCGGCCGCCAGCTCACGGGCAAGGATCCCGAGGAGATGATCCGCCACTTCGGCGCAGGGAAGATCTGGAAGATCCACTTCCGCAACGTCAGCGCACCTTTGCCGCACTTCGTGGAAACCTTCATGGATAACGGCTACTACGACATGTACAAGATCATGAAAGCCTTGCGCGACGTTCGCTTCGACGGCATTGTGATCCTCGATCACAGCCCCAGACTTGTGGGCGGCGACTACGCGCAGACCGCGTACGGCTTCGCCTACATGAGAGCCCTCTTGAATCGGGCGAACGCCGAAGCCAAAGTGTGAACTCCCCCGCGTCCGCCATCAATTCACGTCACAGCCTGCCGCCTTCCTGCGCTCGCCTGATTCTCCAATGTCCAGATCCTCTCAAGATCCGCCGATCGAAACCGAATCCATTCAAGGTTTCGCGGCAGGCGTGTGTAACCTTCAGGAGGATCATCGATGAGCGAAGCGCGGGCGACGTGTCCTAGCTTGCTGGTTCGATTGCGTGACTCGCGGGACGAGCGGGCCTGGGCGCAGTTCGTCGAGATCTATGACCCTCTGATCTTCAAGCTGGCACGACAGCGCGGCTTGCAGGACGCCGACGCGGCAGACCTTGTGCAGGAGGTTTTTCGGGCCGTGGCCGTTGCGGTCTTACGGTATGATCCCAACCCGGCCAAGGGGTCGTTCCGCGGCTGGCTTTCCACTATCGCGCGCAACTTGATCGTCAACCTCTTGCGAACCCGGAAGCGGCAACCTCAAGGTTCCGGGCAGACCGAGATCATCGAGCTTCTTGAGGAGCAGCCAGCGCCCCCGTGCGAGGAATCAGCTATCTTTGACGAGGAGTACCGTCGATCCCTATTAACCTGGGCGGTCGAGCGGACTCGCCCTGAGTTCGCGGAACCGGCCTGGCAAGCCTTTTTCCAGACCGCCGTCGAGGGCCGCCCGCCGAGAGACGTGGCCAGGTCTCTGGGGATGACGTTGGGAACGGTCTACCAGTACAAGAGCCGCGTCGTCGCCCGCCTCCGGCGCGAGATCGAGCACGTCGAGGGAAACTCGGAAGAGGCATCCCCAAGGGACTGAATTGATCGTCCAACATCTAGCCACTAGCCACTATGAGTCGGAGCTTAACGCATGGCGTCACGGTTATTTTCGTGTGACGAATCACGTCTCAAATCCTTTCTCGAAGACGATTTGCCCGAGCTTGAGCATGCCCGACTGGCCGGTCATCTCGATACCTGCGCCGGATGCCGGCGCACCCTCGAGCGGCTGGCGGCGGGCAGCCGCTTGTGGGCCGACCTGCGAGGCCTGGCACCGATGGCTGGACAGCGTCCGACGGGCGGATGCAACGACACCGAAACCTACGGCGCACCACACGGAAGCCCATCGATCGACCGGGGACATGCCCTTGATTTTCTGGCTCCGCCCTCGGCCACAGGGTCGCTGGGCCGGCTTGGACCGTACGAGGTGTCGGAGGTGCTCGGCCAGGGCGGTTTTGGGATCGTTTTCAAAGCGTTCGACCCGGCACTCGGACGCACCGTGGCCGTCAAGGTACTGGCCGCGCAGGCTCGCCACGAGCGCGGGGGCTCGGAAACGATTCGCCCGTGAGGCGAAAGCGGCGGCCGCGGTTGTCCATGACCATGTCGTCGCGATTCACGCCGTCGATTCGTGGAACGGATTGCCCTACCTGGTCATGCCTTACATCGCCGGCCGCTCGTTGCAGGATCGGGTTGATCGTGAAGGCCCTCTCGAGGTCAGAGAGGTCTTACGAATCGGCATACAGACGGCCTTGGGTCTGGCGGCGGCTCATTCACAGGGCTTGGTGCATCGTGACGTCAAGCCGTCGAACATCCTGCTGGAAAACGGAGTCGAAAGGGTCAAGCTCACCGATTTTGGCCTGGCCCGCGCTATCGATGACGCCAGTCTGACGCAGAGCGGCGTGGTGGCCGGAACGCCACAGTACATGTCGCCGGAACAAGCCCGGGGCGAGGCGGTTGACCATCGCTCCGACCTGTTCAGCCTGGGAAGTGTGCTCTACTTCGCGTGTGCCGGACATTCGCCTTTCCGGGCCGATTCAACCCCGGCCGTGCTGCGGCGCGTTTGCGATGAAAGCCCCAGACCGCTGCGGGAACTCGATCTTGATGTGCCCGGCTGGTTGGCCCAGATTGTCGAGCGGCTGCACGCCAAGGAGCCGGCCGGGCGCTACCAATCGGCCCAGGAGGTTGCCGAAGTGCTGGGGCGCCGGTTGGCCAGCCTGCAACGGGGTGAATCGCTGGACTTTACCGAAGCACTGCCCACGGGCTCGCACGCCGGTAAAGTGCGCATGAGTCGCAAGACAATCGCCGCAACCGCCTTACTCTTCGCCACGGTCATCGGCCTGACCATGATTCCCCAGCGAGGACTCGGGAGGATCACTGCCCTTCTACCCCTCATGGGCCAGCAGGACTCCGGAGATGCGAAGAAGCCAGCGACCGACAGGCCGAGCAGCACTGCTGACAGGCAGCACACGAGCATCACGTACATCGGCAACCAATCCTCAGAGAATCAGATCGTGGGCTCAGGCAATCCGGCCGTGAAGAACTGGGACATAGCCGGTTTCACATCGGTGGTCATCGGCTCCACATTCCGCGCCGAGATCATGCGCGGCGATGGATTCAAGGTCAGCACTTCCTGCGATGACAACGTGATGCCGCATGTTCAAGTTAGTAAAGAAGGCACGAGTCTGAAGTTCGGCCTGCAACCGGGCAAGAACTATCAGCTCAAGACTCCTCTGAAGGCCGAGATCACGCTCCCCAAACTGGTCGGTCTCGAGTCCAGCGGCGCATCCAGGAGCACGCTCAAAGGCTTCCGCACCCAGGAGCCTCTTCGGCTCAAGGTCTCTGGCGCCAGTCATGTTGACGGCGCGATGGAGGCTGGCGATGTTGACTTTGATGTGAGCGGCGCCAGCACGCTGGTCTTGACCGGGTCCGGCGAGGCCGCGCAACTCACGGGCTCGGGCGCGAGCCAACTCAAGATCCTGACGTTTCCGCTGAAGAAGTGCGAGGTAACGCTCAGCGGTGCGTCCTCGGCGCAAATCAGGAGCCGGTCGGCCCAGCCGTTCAAGGCCGAGCTTTCCGGCGCGAGCAACTTGAAAGGGTCTGTAGAGGCAGCCGAGTTTGAGCTCGAGCTCAACGGCGCCAGCCATGCAGCGGTCGGCGGCTCGGCGAAGAGTGCGAAACTCAAGGTCGATGGTACCAGCCATGCGAACCTTGCTGAGCTGAATGCCAAGGATGTTGACGTCAAGCTCTCGGGAGTTTCTCACGCCAGCGTTCAGGCCACGACGAGCTTGAAATACGATCTCAATTCCCTCTCAAAATTGCAGTATTCGGGAAATCCCGCGACGGTTAAAGGAAGGAAATCCGGGGGAGCAACCCTCTCGCGGCAAAAGTGATTCGACGAAGGACAGGGCCGAGCCAGCAGCTCGCTCGTCTTCACCTCTGGCCCGCATCCTTGCGCAGCAGGGCCAGGGGCACGTAGAACGTCAGATACCGGCGGCCGTCGGAGAATGGCTCGCCGCTGGGGCTCTCCACCAGAACGGTGGCGCGGCGGGTGATCCGATTGACGCGGCCGTGATGTCTGATTCCCTCGATCTCAAAGCTGACATGGTCGCCCACGCGCACATCAAAAGCGATTGCGGCTTGCTCGCGCGGGGTGACCAGGTCGTGCGAGACCCCCTCGTGCGCGAAGATGCGCCGGGATAGGGCGTGAAAATTCTCGGCCGAGCAGCTCGATCTAGCCCAGCCCAGGAACTCGGCGAGATGCAGCAGCTCGTGCTCGAAGATTCGCTGCAAGGCTTCGAGCCGGTCGTGGCAATTGAGTCCTCCGACGATGACGTCGCGCTCGACATTCTGGAACGTGCTGAACAGGAGCGTGGTCGAGACCGAGATCTCGTAATCAACGCGCTCGGTCATCGTTCCGGCCACTGGAACTCGCCGGACTTGCCGCATCGTCTGGCCGGCCGCCCGCGTCAGTCGGCGCGAGAGGCGGAAAGACATCGGATGGGCCCGGTCTTCCAGCAGCATCTCTCCCAGCAGGCCCCGGAAGAACTCGCGGTCGTAAAGGCCGAACAGCCGCTCGAGGTCGTCGGTGCCGATCACCGTGAAATTCGCCACCCGGATCTGGGGCGATTGGTCGAGCACCGTTTCGTAGATTCGCCTCGACCGCTTTGAAACCTCCACTGCCGAGAAGAGCAAGGCCGCGAGCTTGGCCTGTCGTTCCCGCCCCGGCCCCGGGGCATCTATCAAGAAAGCTTGATTCATCAATCGGCCAAGCCAGCAGCGTGAAATGCGGAACCATCCCCATACTCGTACCCGAGCACCGACCGTGCGACTCTAACACGGCCCAGCGCGCGATTTCCATAACATGGCACCTCCCCGCGCGGGTATGATAAAAGTGAGGGGAATTCCCCTCGTATCTCATTCATTTTTTGTATCAGGAGTTCTGACCATGCTTAAACCTGAACCGAAGCCGACTCGCGGCGAGCTGCGGGTCTGGTTGAAGTGGGCCGTCCAGTCCGGCCTGCTCGACAAGCTTCCCCCGAGTTACGACCTCGACGACCAGGCCGACCCTGCGGCCGCCGAGCAAGTGGCACGCCAGCTCCTGGCCGAACTGCGCGATCCCGACTCCAGCCGTCGGCCCATTTCCCGGATCACGGCCGATGTCGACCGCTTCAGGCGCTGGGTCGAGAGCCGCCAGAGGATCAGCCGGCAGATCATCTTGAACGAGCTCGAAACGGCGAGGGCCGACCCGGCCTGGCTGGAAAATTGGGCGTCCACCAGCGCCCATATCCGTGAACAAGAGCACGGGCGCGGGCGAACATCTCCTCCCAGGCTCATGCCGAAGTCCGATCCCATGTGGGATGAGGACCTCGACGGTTAAGGAATCGAATCGGCACCACTGCATTTTGACCAATCCGAAAGCCAGGATCGTAACGAAACGATCCTGGCTTTCTTGTCATCTGGCGCCGGCTGGCTTGGGGATCATCCTGATGCAGACGGGCCTGGGAATGTGCAACGCGTCACCAACTTTGCTGAGCCCGCCCGTCTCCTGGTCGATGCGGAAGACGACGATGGTATCGGAATCTTGGTTCTCGGCCAAAAGGTAAGTCCCGGTCGGGTCGATCGCGAAATTGCGGGGGTTCTTACCCAGGGTTGGCTCATGTCCGGCGGCGGTCAACTTGCCCGTGCCCGGGTCAACCTTGAAGATGGCAATGCTGTCATGGCCCCGGTTCGATCCGTAGACAAACTTCCCTGAGGGATGCACCTGCACCTCGGCCGTGTAGCTCTTGCCCTTGAAGTCCTGAGGCAGCGTCGTGATGACTTGAATCTCGGTCAACGCTCCGTAATTGGGGTCATAGGCGAAGACGGTCACGGTGTTGGCCATCTCGCTGATCACATAGGCGAATCGGCCATCGGGATGAAAGGCAAAGTGGCGAGGGCCCGATCCTGGAGCGACCTTGGCGAACGCCGGATCGTTCGGCGTGAGTGTTCCTTTGTCGGCGTCGAACTTGTAGATCAAGACCTTGTCGAGCCCGAGGTCCGCCGCGAAGGCGAACTTGTTGGTCCGATCAAGATTGATCGAGTGGCCATGGGGGTGGCTCTGTCGGCCCCGGTCGGCGCTTTTACCCTCGTGCTGGATGAACGACGACGCGGGCCTCAGCGTTCCATCGGCCTCGATCGGCAGGCAGGCCACGCTGCCGCTGCCGTAATTCGCCACCAGAACATTCTTCCCCGTCTGATCCACGGTCAGATGGCACGGGCCGCTGCCGACCGACGACTGCTGGTTCAAGAGCTTCAGCCCGCCGGTGCCGGCGTCGATCGCCAGCGCGCTGACGCCACCCCCTTTCTTGCCGTTGAAATTGTCGAGCTCGTTCACCGCGTAGAGAAACTTGCGACTGGGATGGATGGCGAGAAACGAAGGGTCAGCCAGCCTGGCCACTCCACCCTTGCTCGTCAATTTCCCGGAAGCAAGGTCCAGCTCCAGCAAGTAAATACCCTCGCTGGGCGTCTTGCTATTCGTGTAGGTACCCACATAGAGACAGAGCGTCTTGGGGCTCGAGTCATCGACGGGCGCCGGGGTCTCACCTCCAGCCACGTTTACGGTGAAGCAGCTCATCGTCATGAGGGAAAGGGCGATCGCCAGCGACCAGCGGTGATCAAGAACAGTTTGTAGAACACTCATTGGTGGATCTCCCAGGGGCTAGACGCGGCGCGTCTGCGGCACTTGTGTTTCAAACTCTCTTGCGAACGTATCACAGGACACTCGCACCAGCAAGGAACCGCCGCGCGATCCCCCTTTCAGCTCAGCGAAGCGCTCTCGGCATGGCTCCGGAGTCACGACGACGATGGTGCCTGCACGCGGAGAGGCTAGAACCCAATCTTCACACGCGTCGAGCGAATTTCCATTCGAACTCATTACGAATGCTCGGCAGACCAAACTTCTCCCGGCGTAGGAAGACATGCGATGAGCTGGTTCCTGCACAACGTGGTTGCAGACCTGTACGGGCCGTACTTCTTGCTGTTTTACGCGCTGGCGATCGGGGCAATGATCGTGGCGTGCTATAAGTCGGTCCGGTCGGTCGACCGGACGCGAGACATGGAGCCGCCTCAAATCCCGGCCAAGCTCGATCCCTACGAGATCGCCTACCTCCGTGGCGGGGCGAATGAGGTAACGCGGGTCGCGGTCGCATCCTTGGTCCAGCGCGGCGTTCTCCAGATCATCGAACAGAAGCAATGGCTCACAAAAACAAAGATGATCGATCGGCGGCGCAAACCGGCGTTCGGCGAACTGACACCGATCGAGGCATGCGTGCTGGAGTCTCACGCTCTCCCTGTTGCACCCGAGACACTTTTCCACCCGAATGGACTCGCCTACTCGGTCAAGGAGGCAACTTCATCCTATGAGGCGAAGCTGGAAGAAACGAACTTGCTGGCGCCACCGGAAATGAAGGCGGTTGGCTTTCGCCTTTGGTTGATTAGCTCGATGATCATCCTCTGCCTGGGGGGATACAAGCTGACAGTCGCCCTCATGAAGGGCCACTCGAACGTGGCGTTCCTGTGCATCCTGGCCATCGCCGGAGTGATCGCGCTGGGTGTTGCGTGCCTGGCAACTCCGCGCTTGAGTCAGGTCGGCAAGGCTTACCTCGAACGGCTGAAGCTGGCATACGGTGGGCTGAAGAGCCAGGTCCACCCGATTGGCAGACTGAGCACCGCCCTAACCATGGCCGACGATCCGGGTGCCCGGGGGATGTTGCAAGACCCTAAATCGTACTCGGACTGCTTGCTGATGGTCGGGATCTTCGGATCGGCCTCGCTGGCCGGTACACCTCTGTCCGACCTGACCACGATGTTCCAGCGGGGCGCCTCGAGCGACGGTGGTGGTTGCGGCGGGGGGAGTGGCGGCTGCGGTGGCGGCGGCGGCTGCGGTGGTGGCGGCTGCGGCGGTGGCTGTGGCGGCTGCGGAGGCTGAAACGATGGAGCTGCGAACTGCCGGCGCTCGGGGTCGGGATCGGGTTCCGCGAGCCTTTTCGGGCCGACCTCTTCCGTCACCGCGACGGCGTTGACTTCCTGGAGATCACTGCCGACCACTATTTCGACGCCCCCGACGAGAAACGGGCCGAGCTGGAGCTGCTGGCCGGTCACTTCCCGATCATCCCGCACGGGCTCGACCTGTCGCTGGGAGGGGCGGAAGGGATCGACGCCGGCTACCTGGAGTCGATGGCCGAACTTGTTGAGCGGCTGAATCCACCGTGGTGGAGCGAGCATATCGCGTACACCCGGGCCGGGGGCGTGTCGATCGGGCACCTTGCCCCGCTGGCCTGGACCGAGGAGGCGGTCGATGTCGTTGCCCGGAACGTGGATCGGGTGCGACGGCGGATCTCGACCCCCCTGATCCTGGAGAACATCACGTCGCCGGTCGTCGTGCCGGGAGCCGAGATGGATGAGGTTGAGTTCGTCACGGCCGTGCTCGACCGAACGGGCTGCGGGTTGCTCTGCGACGTGACCAACCTGTACATCAACGCCGTGAACCACGGGCATGACCTCGACGACATTCTCGATCGATGGCCGTGGGACCGGGTCGTGCAGCTCCACTTCGCGGGCGGGCACTGGCACGATCGGTCACTGATCGACAGCCACGCCCACCCGATACCGCCGGAGGTCTGGAACGTCCTGGAGGCCGCCGTTGCGCGGGCCTCGGTCCGTGGCATCATCCTGGAGCGCGACGAGAACCTGCCGCCGTTCGCCGAACTGCTGGGCGATCTTGAGCGAGTAAGAACGATCGGGAGGCGGCACGGGCGATGGGCCTAGCTGAGATCCAGAGCGTCCTGGCGCGGCTGTACGTCGATCCCACATTGCGGGACCGGTTCTTTGCCGATCCGGCGGCCGTCGGCGCCGAGCTGGGCCTCAATGCCGAGGAGGCGCTGGGGCTGGCATGCGTCTCCCGGCGGCAGGTCGAACAGTTTGCAGACGCGCTGCGGCACAAACGGCGGGACCAGGTGCGCCGCGTCATCCCTTTAGCTGCGCAAGCCATGGGCGGGCGATTCGCCGAGCTCTTCGAGCGATACGCCCGTGAGTCTCCTCCGCGTGGGTCGAAGCCGGACCTTGACGACGCGGTTGCGTTTGTGGAGGCGTTAAGCCGCTGGCCGTGCCAGGTCGAGGTTGAGCCCCAGTGGGCCTCTGATCTCGCCCGATACGAGCTGGCCTGGCGTCTGGCCATGCGGGCGGGCCGGCTCCCGCTCATCCGAGCCTTCCGGTTCCCCGTCAACCAGCTGCGCGCGGCGTCAAGGCGGTCACACCTCGTGCGACGGTTGCTATCTGGTGGAGGCCGACCCAGCGGGGCCGCCTCTGGCACTTCGTAGTCCCGCTCATGGGATTGTCCCACAAGACGACTCGAACAAAGGGGACCACTCGAGACGGAACAGGGAGAGGGGAGTCGTTTCTCTGCCCCGTACCTGCCGAGAACCTCGCCAGCCTGAACGATGAGACGAACGATGACACTCCTGCCTTGACGCGCGGTCGCCAAGTGCCGACGAGCTAGCCCTTCCCCCAACCCCCTTTTGGAAGGGGACAGCCCAGGCTGGTTCGTCCTGCGCTGACCACCCCCCAAGCCCCTTTTGGAAGGGGGGGAGAGTGCTTGCGCATGCATTTCTTCCCCACCTTGCAAAAGGGGCTTGGGGGGTGGTCAGCGCTACGCCACGCACTCTGCCGAAGGGCGGGCAGGGGGGCGATGCATGGTCGCCCGCCTGTCATCCGCGACTTCCCCCCTCCGGCTTGACTCGGACCAAAGCCCTTCAATCAAAGTGACGATCTCGACCTTTCAGGTAAGCAAGAACCAATTTCCATTGCTATCGGGCTCGACCTTTATCTCGCCCGGCCATTTCGAGCCGTCGTGGAATCTTGCCGGATTGGGCGGCCCAACCAGGAGCGGGTTGCGAACGGGTGCGGGCTCTGGTCCCATGAGTGAAAGGCCAAGGGCAGTGCCAGGCGGCGAGCAGGTGCTGGTAATGGTCGAGTTTTCCTGAGGAGGCATCGTTCCATGATTTCTTGCCGTTGTCGCAGTACGATTGGCCGTTATTTATCATGGGCGGCGCTGGGGACCGTGTTCATCCTGGCCTTGTCGGCCTTGCCGGCGGAAGCCGCCGATGTGGTGACCGTGGAGTCTTTACTCAACAAGATGACCGACACGCGATGGTTGGCCACACCACCGCAGGCCGGCGAACGGACGGTTCAGTTCTCCAGCTATGATCGAGCCAGCCGTCTTGTGGATGGGAAGATTCTCAACCCATTCGCCAACGGCGACCGAGGGCATTACCTCCGCGTCGAGGGCGAGGGCAAGGACCGGGAATGGGTGCTGGCCGATGCGCAGGGGCCCGGGTACGTGTCAAGGATCTGGAGCGCCAATCCTGACGGTGAGCTGCGCATTTATGTTGATGGAAGCAAGACTCCGGCGCTGGCGGCTCCGTTCGCGGCGATCACAAACGGCGAGGTCAAGCCCTTCGAGGCGCCATTCGGCCACGACGCCTCGCGCGGTCGCAATCTCTACTTTCCGTTCCCGTTCGCGAAGTCGATCAAGATCAGCACGAGCAAGGGCGACCAGTACTTCCAGGTAAGCGTGACAACATTGCCCGAGGGGACGAAGGTCGAAAGCTATTCACCCGAGGTTCTGAAACGAGCCGCCGGGATCATCGGACCAACCCGCCGCACGCTGATGCGTCATGCCTTTTGGGATATTGATATCCATATCAACGTGATGATGGCCGCCGGTCAGTCGGCCGACCTCGTGCCAGATTCTTGGTCTCAGGGGCGACCCGGAGCAATCACCAGGCTCCTGTGCCAGGTGAAGGCAGCGAACACCGAAGACGCTCTCGCCCGCACCTTGTTAACGATCACTTTCGACGGGGCGGCTGAACCACAAGTCGCTGTGCCTCTGGGAGATTTTTTCGGCTCAGGGCCCGGCGTCAACCGCTTCGAGTCTGTGATCAATCAGATTCGCGATAACGGCTGGATGATCGCCAACTGGTACATGCCGTACCGGAAATCGGTTCGGGTCCGGCTGACCAACTTCAGCGACCAGCCTGTCGCGGTCACTGGCGTCGCGAATGCCGCAGAAAGCCCGCCGGCCGATGAGTTCCTTTACTTGCATGCCCGCTGGCGCTATCAAGACAACCTCCAGACCAAGCGCGCAGACGGTACGCTCGACTGGCCCGGCTTGCGCGTTTCCGGGGCATCGGGCCGATTCGTCGGCCTGCTCCTGAACGTGTTCAACCCCACGCCCGCCTGGTGGGGCGAGGGAGATGAAAAGATCTACGTCGATGGCGAGAGCTTCCCCAGCACGTTCGGCACCGGGACCGAAGACTACTTTGGCTATGCCTGGAGCGATAATCACACGTACATGAATCCGTTCCACGCGCAAACCCGCTGTGACGGACCCGGCACCAAGGGCAATTCGAGCAACATTCGCTACCAGATCCTGGACAACGTGCCGTTTCAGAAATCGCTGAACTTTGACCTCGAAGTCTGGCACTGGGAGGCCGTCAAGGTCCAGTACGCCACGATCGCGTACTTCTACGCGGCGTCTGGGGCGCGCAGTGAGCCGGGCATCCCCGATCTGTCAACTCGCAAGGTTTATCCCAAGCCGCCGATCAAGCGTGAGCCGGGAGTCGTCGAAGGCGAGGATTTAAAGGTCAAGGCCAGGACCGCAGGTGACGTGCCCAACCAGGACATGACCCCCTTCGGCGACGCCTGGTCGGGCGCGAGCCAGCTCTGGTGGCTCGTGCACGAGCCCAAGGCGCGGCTTGACCTGGAACTGCCGGTCCAGAAGGCCGGCACTTATGCCATCTCAGCGGCCTTCACCAAGGCTGGAGACTACGGCACCGTGCAGCTTTCCCTCAGCGGCAAACCCCTCGGTGATCCAATCGACCTCTACGCGCCCTTTCCCAGCGTCCTGCACACAGGCGCCATCCTGCTCGGCACCGCGACGTCTGGCGCCGGACCTCAAACCCTGAGCATCACCGTGACCGGCAAGAACCCCAAGAGCACCAACTACCTCGTCGGCCTGGACTGGATCAAGCTGACCCCGGCACCGGCGGGATCGTTCCCGGGTCGAAACGAGGGCGGGAACCGAAGGTGAGAAAAGGGACATCGTCTGGGTGGAACTACCGTGCTCAATAGATCGCCTGCCGCCGCGGCTGTCGTTTTCTCGCAGGGGTCGCAAGCTCGATCGGCTGGGTCGACGCAGAGCGTCGAGCGTGTCCAGGATGGTGTACGCAGCCTGAGGCTTCGCCAGCGCCAGGGCATTGCCGCGCATGAGCAAGAGCTTTCCGGGATCGCTGATGAGTCGATCGATCTTGAATGCTAGCGCGGGCAGATTGTTGCAGCGCAGGGCGATTCCCTCCTCCAGAAGGTGATCTGAGTTGCGCTCTTCCTGGCCGGGAATCGGATTGATGACGACCATCGGCAGACCTTTGGCGAGTGCCTCGGACGTGGTCAGACCGCCTGGCTTGCCCACGAAGAGGTCCGCGGCCGTCATGAGCTCGTCCATCTCGGTAGTGAAGCCCAGCAGCGTGAACGCGACGTTTGCGAATTTGGGCAGTTTCTGGATGGCTTTTGCCAAACGATCGCGCAGCTCCTCGTTGCGGCCGCAGACGACCAGCACCTGCGCGGGTGAGAGAGGCGAGAGAGTGCTTGAATAATGTGCTCCACCGGACCGACGCCGAATCCGCCCGCGGACACCAGTATGGTGAATTTTTCTTCTTCGAGACCGTGCTTGCGCCGCATTGTCTGGGAATCTTTGGCTTCGCTGAAGACAGGGTCGATGGGGATGCCCGAGATCGTGACCTTTGTTTCGGGAACGCCCAGCGCCACGAGGTGGGCTTTCGTTTCTTCCATTGCGACGAAGTAATGCTCGACCTGGCGGCAAAGCCACATGGCGTGGACGTCAAGGTCGGTGACGACCACGGCGTTCAAGATGTTCACCTTCTTTTCCCACTTCAGCCACGAGATGATCTCGGACGGGAGAAAATGGGTGCAGATCGCCACGTCGGGCTGATAGGTATTCAAGAATTTGATGAAGGGAACCGTGTTGAGGCGGTCGAACGCCAGGCGGATCTTCTCGTTCTTGCCGGGAACGTCGAGGCGGTCATACAGCCAGCCGAGCACCTCGGGGGCGTTGTTGACGAGGTCGATGTACGCTTTCGAATAGAGGTGGCGGAAGACGTTGTTCGTGTACTTGAGCACGTCCAGGTGCTGGACCTCGGAGGCGAGCCCCCGGAATTTGAGTGCCTTCTCGATCGCGTCGGCTGCCCGAAGGTGTCCCGCGCCGGCGCTGGCCGACAGGACCAGCACACGTCCCAGCATGTCGAGTCTCCCCACAGTTGGTGATGGTTGCTCTGTGCCGCGAATCCCGTCCGCAACAGCTTACCGTAAAGCCAGTTGCCTGTCTTCCAGCGGCAGCGGTCGCTGAAGGTGGCATTTTTTCATGAAAGCGGATGCAAGGAATTTCGGGGTTGCGGTAACTATATTGGCAAATCATGAATGCTCCAGAGCCAATGCCCATGATTGGAAGCACGGCAGAAGCCGCGCAGGACGAAGCGGCCGCGGGCGCCTGGGTGCTGGATTGGTCCGCCATTTTGCCGGCGCACGAGCACTGGCTGCGAAGCGTGGTGACGTCCCGGTTGCGCGAGCGGCAAGCGGTCGACGAAGTGCTTCAGGAAGTTGCGCTTGCCGCAGTCGCGCAGCGAGCGCCGCTGCTGGATCCAAAACGGGTCATTGGCTGGCTGTACCGCCTGGCGGTTCGGCAGTCGCTCCTGTACCGACGAAAGGCAGGCCGCCAGCGGGCGCTCGTCGATCGCTACGCAAAGGAGCGGGCAACCGGAGAAGCCGGACCGGTCGGTTCGCCGCTTGCCTGGCTGGTGCGCGACGAACGCCAGCGCCTGGTCCAGCAAGCCCTACACCAGCTCTCCCCGCGTGACGCGGATCTGCTGGTGCTGAAATACGCTGAAGGCTGGAGCGCCCGCGAACTGGCCGAGCGGTTGGGGATGAAAACGGCCACGATCGAGGCCCGTCTGCACCGGGCACGTGGCCGACTGCGGTCTGAGCTGGCCGCGCTGGCTGCCGAGTTCGCCAACGATTCGGAGGAACACGACCATGATTGATCATCATTCGGATTCTGTTTCTATTGAACCCCTTGCGGAACTGATTGATCGGATGGTCGATGGCGGTCTGACCCCGGCGCAGCTTCGGAGGGCCGTGCGGGAGCTCGACAGTACCCCCGACGGCTGGCGGCGGTGCGCTTTGTCATTTGTTGAGGCCCAAGCCTGGGGCGAAACGTTTCGGAACCTCGATGGAACAGTCCTGGAGAGTACTCGGACGCCGGAGAGTTCGGATTGCTCAGCACCCGCGATGACCTCGATCTTACGTCCCGTCTCGACCAGCGGCGTCATCTCTCGGCGCTGGATCGGTGACGCATTGGCGGCCGGGATCGCGATCATTGCTTTCTCCCTGGGCTGGATGGTTCACGGGGTGCGAAACCCGGTTCAGAGCGATCGCCCTGTGAACCCGGCCGGACTCACCGCGAAGGCGGATCCGGCGCCCGAACCTCCAAGTGGCTGTGGCCAGCGAGCCTCCCGCCCCTTCTGATCCTCGTGAGTCCGATCTCATTTCGGCGCTGCCGCGAGACCGGATCCCCACGGTTCAGGAAGTGGCGCGACTGCGCATCGGAAACGGCGATCCGTACTCCCCCGGGAGTTCCGATCCTGGCCGGCTCGGGGGTCGATCCGCGCTGGTTTTTGCAACAGCCTCCACCCATCTCCGATCACCAGCGGGCGATCTGGGAACGCCAGGGCTACCAGCTCGACCAGCGTCGGAGGGTGGTATCCGTCCCCCTGGGCGATGGCCGGCGTGCGGCCGTGCCCGTCGATCAGGTTCAGGTGCGTTATGTGGGCCAGGTGCCGTTGTGAATGCCTGCGCTCAGGATTTCTCTTGTTCTCGGAGGGTTACGATCATGCCACGGTTGACAAGTTGGAGTTTCTACCTGTTCATGGCTTTCGCCGCAATCGCTCGAGGCCAGACGGCGGGGCCGAAAGATCCGGGAAACTCGTATGCGTGGATGATCACTGGCCAGGGCAACGCGCACCAATCGCCTCAACCTGCAGGCGCAGGGAGCCGCATGGACAGTCGACTACCTCCCGCAGTTGCTTGACCAGAAATCAGGCTTGTTTGCATATCATGAAGTCGGCGACCGCAGCACGGGAATGAGCCTGGCGGCTGTCGATGACGCCGTTCGCGAGCATCTCAAATTGCCCAAGGGGCAAGGCTTGATCGCGACGTCGGTTGCACCGCAAGGAATGGCGGCACGGGCGGGAGTCTGCGAGAACGACATTCTGTTGACTCTGGGCGATGCGCCACTGGGCAAAGCCGAAGACCTTGAGGAGCGTCTCAAGGCGGCTGGCGACAAACCGCTTGGCCTGGTCCTGCTTCATCAGGGCGCGAAGAAGACCGTTCAGGTCCAGCCCCAGATCAAGGTGACGTTCGGACCAGTGCAACCCCAGCCGCCGGCGTTCTGGATCGGCGTTTCCGTCTCGCCGGTCGAGCCGGCGCTGCGGGCCCACCTTCGGCTTCCAGCCGATCAGGGCCTTCTTGCCACGGAAGTGGTTGCGAATGGTCCGGCGGCCAAGGCAGGGCTCAAGGTCAACGACATTCTGCTCACCATGGCCGGGAAGCCGCTCAAAGATCAGGCCACGCTGATCGACCTCGTTCAGAAGAACGGAGACAAGTCGGTGGCCGTCGAGACCGTGCGGGAAGGGGAACGTCAGAATCTCGAGCTGACGCCCCAGCGGCGTGGTTCCAGTTCCGTTGGAACGATCGTCGATCGCCGGCAACCGAACAATCTTACTTACTCCTACGTCCATCCCGGCTTCGTCGTGAGCGACGGGCAAAACTGGTGGACGACACCCGACCACACAAAGAACAGCAAATGGGATGTGCAAACATGGGACACGTGGTCGAAGCAGACTCCAAAGGCTCAATCATCGGAGCCCGATGGAGGCGCTCAGCAAACGGCTCGATGGCATGTCTGCGGAGCTCAAGGAGCTTCGCAAAGCCATCGACGAACTCAGCAAGGTGCTCAAGGATCGAAAGTAATACACAGGACGAGGGCAGGCAGAACCCTTCCGGGCCACGACTCCGCGCGAGCGGTTTGTCGGACGGCCCGGAAGGATTCTTTCGCTTGATCGATCGGGTCGTCTAGCCGATTCCGCCCAGCTCATGGGCGAGCTCCACTTCTTCGACCTCGATGCCAGGCTCCTCCGAACCTTGGCCGCCGGCCGAGCGGACGAGCTCGGCGAAGACGCCATCGCGCCGGACGAGCTCCGTGTAAGAGCCGGTCTCGACGATTCGGCCGTCATCGAAGACCAGGATCCGGTCGGTGTCGATCAAGGTCGTCAGACGGTGGGCGACGAGGATGACCGTCCGATCGTTGCGGGCCGCGGTGATGGCCTGCTGGACGAAGCGTTCGCTGATGTTGTCCAGGGCCGACGTCCCTTCGTCGAGGATCAGGATCGGCGGATTCTTGAGGAAGATCCGCGCCAGTGCGATCCGTTGTCGCTGACCGCCGGAGAGGTTCTGGCCTCGCTCCGCGACTCGAGCGTTGTAACCCCCGGACATCATCATGATTTCGTCATGAATGCATGCCATCTCGGCGGCCTGGCGGATCTTTTCCGACGTGGCACCTTCGCACCCGTAAGCGATGTTGGTGGCCACGGTTCCGGCGAAGACGAAGGGGTTCTGACCGACATATCCGACCAATCGCCCAATCGCCTCGCGGGAAAGGCATTCCAGCGGAACACCGCCAACGAGCGCCGTTCCTCCGCTGGGATGGGTCAAGCGCATGAGTGCACGCAGCCAGGTCGTCTTGCCGCAGCCGGAGCGTCCGGCGACGCCGATGATCTCGCCGTGACGGATCGTCATGGAAACGCCGCGCAGGGCCGGCCTGGATTTTCCACTCGATATCCTGTATGTGACTTCGAGTGCATCGGTGACGAGGACCGGTTCACCCATGACAAGTCTTGGCTCACGTGGCTCGGCCGGCTTGAACGATCGATCGATGGGTTCCCTGAGTAGTTTGATCAGGTCACCAACGCGCAGGCTGCTCTCGTGGGCTTCATCGATGAATCGATGAACCTCATTCAGGGGGCACATGACGTTCAGGTACAGCATGGAGAAGGTGAAGATATCACCTAATTCGATCCGGCCGTGAACGAAGAGGTACACCGCAAAGGCAAGGACCAGGATGTGGAAGAATCCCTCATTGAGTGCCTTGCCGCAGCCGAAGAGCGACATCTCGAAGTGATGTCTGATCTCCTTGCCGCGCTGACGCTCGGCCGTGCGTGCGACCCGGCGGATCTCCTGGCGATGCGTGTTGGCGGCCCGCACGTAGTCGATACCCGTCAATTGCTCGACGACGGTGCCGTCCATCGCCTCTCGAGTCCGGAGCAAATCGAGGCGGATCCCCTTCTGGGTGATGAGTTGCCAGATCGTCAGCGAGAGCGAGATCGGGATCACCCCGACCATCGCCAGCGCGACCCAAGGCTGCTTGGAGAGTGCCGCCAGCAGGGCGAAGGCCCCGGTCAAAAGGGCGGGAACAAAATCGAGGAAGCTGATCCGGAGGAATCTGACGAACCCTTCGGCGCTGCGGTTGAGTCGTCCGTACAGGGCACCCACCTGGTCTGATGCCAGGACCGAGAGGTCCACCTTCATGAGGTGGGCGATCAGGCGGATGGACATGTCCTTGTTGATTCGAGTACAGGTATTCTCCACCAGATAGCGGCGGAGCACGTTCATCGACTCGCGGGCCAGGTAAGCCAGACCGATCAGGCCCAGGAAACCGGCAGCACCTCGGAGAAGCGCATCCGGCGGCATACCCTGGTTCCTCGCCGGATTTACCGAGTCCACGAGCGCTTCCCAGAAGGAGGCAGACCGCCGTATTGCCGGCGCTGGCGAGGCACATGACCAGCAGCGCACCGCAGAGGGCCCATCGATGGCGCCAGGGCACCAACCGCCAAACCTGCCTGCCGCTCATGCCAATCTGGCGCAGCTCGCGCCAGATGCCTCTGATTCCCTGAGTCGCGACCCGAGCCATGGTTTCCCCTCTGGAAGCAGCGGCTTACTCCGGCTGCTTTCGCCGAGCAACGTCGGCACAATGGAGAAGAGATTTTGATCAGCGGCCTGGATGGCAAGCCTTTGTAGTTGAGTACGAAACCGAATACGATCCTATAGAAGCCTTTCTTTTTTTGGGAGAGTTTCTTTTCTCGGCCCACGAAAACCAGCGAAATCTCGTACTTATCTTCAGCGGTCTACAGAACTCAAAATAACTCGCCTCGGATATGGTCTGGCAGGGGTTCGCAACCAGGGAACCATGGCTGCACCAAGGAAGGTATAAAAATTTCTTAATGGTATCCGTCTGGCGCGCGTCTTGCTACACTTCATCCGGTTCTTGATCGACTTCAAATGCAAGGGTTCACATCCATGAATCAGAGCGACGGTGTACTGTCTTCTCAGTACAAAGCCCCTGTTTTGTCAGAGAATGGCTCGATGGGTATTCGTAACCTGCGATCCAGGAATCGATTCGAGGCAACTGAGTATTCATCTCTTGGGTCTCGAGACGAGGCGCTTATTGTTGATGAACGCTTGGGTCTACGTCCCGCGCAGGTTGTTGAGAGCAAGCTGACCCGCCTGCTCCAGGACGCGTCTCTGCCCGTCAGCCACCTCCAGATGAGGGGCCTGCTGCGAACTCGTTGAGCTTCCTTGCCTCGAATGACACCATTCCTGCACCGAGGGCTGGTTGTGCGTTCATCTGAGGAAGTGGAGCCCCCCTCGCCGAGAGCCTCACCTGCTGCCACAAACGATTCACGAATCACCCATCACGACTCGCGCTTCGTGGGTCTGTCGGTCGTCGGCCAGGGGGATCACGAGATCTTCACGCCGCTGGCCGTCGAGCCAGACTTCGGCGACACCACGCTCGGCCCCTTGAGGATTCTCAATCGCGATTCGATAGTGCGCGGATTGAAAGCGGTAGGTGAGCGTAAATCCTGGCCACTGGGGTGGAATGCAGGGATTGAGAGTCAAGAAACTGCCTGATCGTCGCAGTCCCAAAATTGACTCGATGCCGGTTCGATACAGCCATCCGGCCGAACCGGTGTACCAGGTCCAGCCACCCCGGCCGGCATGAGGCGGCTGGCTGAACACGTCGCCGGCCACCACGTAGGGCTCGACCTTGTAACGGGCCACCTCTGCCTGATTCCTGCCATGATGAATGGGGTTCAGAATCTGAAAGAGCTCGAAGGCAAGCCGGCCTTGGCCGAGCCGGGCGATCGCTTGCACCACCCAGGTCGCCGCGTGTGTGTACTGCGCTCCATTCTCACGAATTCCAGGCAAGTAGCCCTTGATGTAGCCGGGATCGAGGGTTCCGTCGTTGAACGGAGGCGTCAGCAAGAGAATCAACTTATCGTCGGGCCGAACGAGCCGCTCCTGGACCGACCTCATGGCCCGGCGGCTTCGCTCGGGATCCGCAGCGGCGGAAAGCACCCCCCACGATTGAGCGATCGAGTCGATCTGACACTCGCTGTTCCGGGCCGAGCCCAAAGGGGTTCCATCATCGAAGAAGGCGCGGATATACCATGATCCATCCCAGGCATAATTCTCAACCGCCCCGACCAGGGCGGCGGCCCGTTCCTGGTACCGGGCCGACCGGGTAAGTTCGCCTCGAATCGTCGCAACTTCGGCAAACTTGCGCAAGCAAACAATCAGGAACCAGGCCAGCCAAACGCTCTCTCCCTTGCCACCGGCGCCCACGCGGTTCATGCCGTCGTTCCAGTCGCCGCTACCCATCAAGGGAAGGCCGTGAGTGCCCAGCCGCAGTCCGCGCTCGAGAGCACGGATGCAGTGCTCGTAGAGCGTGCCTGATTCGTCGGCGATGGCCGGCACGCCAAACTCATCGTCCTCACCGGGCTTCAGCATTGGTCCTTTCAAGTAAGGTACCTGCTCCTCAAGGATTGATGAATCTCCGGTCGTCTCCATGTACACGCTCGTAACATAGGGAAGCCAGAGAAAATCGTCCGAGATGCGGGTGCGAACCCCACGTCCGACGGGAGGGTGCCACCAATGCTGAACGTCTCCTTCCACGAATTGGCGTGCGGCCGAGCGCAGAATCTGGGCGCGCGCTTCAGCAGGCGCGGCATGGAGAAGAGCCATGACATCCTGGAGCTGGTCGCGAAATCCGTAGGCGCCGCCGGACTGGTAAAACGCCGATCGCGCCCACAGGCGGCAACTTCTGACCTGGTAGAGCAGCCACCGATTCAGCAGCAGATCGAGCGCGGGGTCGGGCGTGCTGACCTCTACGGCGCTAAGGACGTCATCCCATCCGCTCTTTGAATCCTGAACAGCCTTGGCCGTCGAGCCTGCATCCCAGTAGCGACGAACCAGCGCGCGCACCGCGTCGACACTATCGGCTTCTCCGATCTGGAAGACGATCTCGGTCGTCTCACCAGGAGCGAGCTCGAATTTTGCCTGAACGGCCGCGCAGGGGTCGATTCCGGCTCCCACACGCCCCGAGAGCTCGGTTCGTCCCAGGGCGGCGGGCGCGGCCAGCGAGCCGTGGCGGCCGAGGAACTCGTTGCGGTCGGCGGTAATGGTTCTGGGCCTGCGATTGACGTCAATGAAGGCCATGCGGCCGCCGAAGTCGGTTCGGAAGGCGTTGCGGGCCAGGAGAGCACCCGTATCGGGATCAAGCTCGGTGACCACGTGCATCGCACTGGCATCCCGCGACATGCCCAGAACCCATTCGACATAGAAGGTCGCCGACAGTCGCCGCGGATTGGTCGTCGCGTTGCGGATCCTTAACAGGACGAGCTTGACCGGATCTTCGGCCGGCACGCTGAGAGTGAGCTGGTGTTCGAGGCCGTGGGCATTACAGGCGAAGATCGTGTAGCCTTGCCCGTGACGCACCAGGACAGGGGCCTCCGCGGGAATCGGCAACGGGGTCGGGCACCAGATTTCGCCGGTTTGCTCGTCGCGAAGATAGATCACTTCGGATGGAGGGTCGATGACAGGATCATTGCTCCAGCCGGTCAAGCGGTTGGTCTGGCTATTGCCGGCCCACGTGTATCCCGCTCCACCTTCGGAGATCAAGAATCCCACCGTGGGATTGGCGACGATGTTGATCCAGGGGGCCGGCGGCAAAATTGGCTTCGGGTTTGTGGAACGGCCTGGCTGGCCGTTCTGGGCACTCAAGCCGGAGTACGGAATCGAAGCTCGAATGAGGACACAGTACTCGTGGCCGTCGGCGCTAAAACCACCCAGTCCGTTATCGAATTGCAAGCCCGGCGGCAGGCAGATCGGCTCGTCGTTCCAGTGGCCTGACGGCTGCGTTGGGGCCAGCGGCTGGGGTTGCGACCGGACCCACTCGATTCGATCGAGCTGAGTTGACAGAGAGCCTCGGGCACCGTCGAGCACCACGCGCGCAGCGGCTTCCAGCAGGATGGCCTCGTCCTCGGTGAGTTGCTCTCTGCGAAGCACAAAAACGCCACCCGGCTTGTTCGCCAGATCGTCGCCGCCAGCCTCGCGTACCAGTTGGGTAAGTTGTTCGCTCACGCCTTCGGAGTCGCCGGCCCGTTCCTCGTCGAGCAAGATCAACTCGGCCTCCAGGCCCTTGAGTCGAAGAAAGCTATGCGCGACGAGAAGTTGTCGTACCAAGGAAAGCTCGGCTGCCTCGGCGATCCGGGCCAGAATGATTGGACGATCACCCGAAACGCCAAACCGCCAGAGAGCAGGCTGCGCCAGGTGATTCGCGGCGATCACCGCCGCAGTGGCCCGTCAGCGCGGGGCCGGCGAAGAGAAGGTGAGACCCCAGCCGCTGGTAAAGGTGGGCATCTTCGGGCGACCAGTTGCGATGCTCGTGCTCGACTTGACTGTGAGCCCAGGCCAGTTCGAAGGCTCGGGCCACGCGCGCTGGCTTCATGGTACTTGTCGGCCAGGGCAAGCGCGACGTCGCGAGATTCCGCAAGCGCCAGGGTGAAGCCGATGACGGCCGAGCCCCCAGGGCCGAGCCGAAACCTCCGCCGCAGGCTGAAAATCGGATCGAGCACCGGACCGGTGGTTCCCGAGAGGGCCACACCCGAGCTCATCGCCGCCGGGTCGGCCGGCGTTCCTCCTCGTCCTAGAAAACGGGCTCGATCGGTCTCGAATTGCAAATCATCCACAAGGTGACAGCCCAGGGCCGAGCCATCAACCGCCATGACGTGAACGGCCCATTTCGGTTGTTCACGAGAAGACCGCGGCCGGCGCCGGCAGAGCAGGAAGTCTGAACCGGCGATCCGCTCGGTTTCAAGGAAGAGTTTGCCAAACGCCGGGTGAGCCAGGTCAGCCCTATGATCGAGCAGCACGACTTCCGCATAACTCGTGAGTTCGAGCTCTCGTGGATGATTTCCATGGTTGGTCAGCGTGATCCGCCGGACCTCGGCGGTCTGCTCGGGTGAAACCGCGATTTCGAGCAACGTCTCGATGTCGCCGTCACGCCTGCGGAACAGAGCCTTGTCGGCCGAGAACACCACTTCATAAGTGTCGGCTTGGCGGCTGACCGGCTGGTGCCCAGCCGACCAGAAGAGACCGGTTTGAAGATCGCGAACGTAAAAGAACTGGCCCCATGACTCACTCATGCAGTCCTCGCGCCATCGCGTCAGGTCGAGACCCTGGCTCGTGCTGTAGCCCGATCCGGCATTGGTGACCATGACGTGATAATGCGAGTTCGACAGCAGATGCGTTCGAGGCGCAAGTGTCAGCGGCGTCGTCAACCGCCGGCTCAGAAGCGAGGTACCAGGTGAGCGAGTCTGGCGTGCCTGGGTAGTGTCGGCCAGTGATGTTTCGACGATCGGCGAGTCAGCGGGCACTCGCTCCTGGAGCAACAGTTCGGCCGCCTTGACCATGGGCTCGCAATGAAATCGTCGGGGCATCGCCTCGTCGAGCAGCACATTCGTCAGTGCGACCAAGCTCATCCCCTGGTGATGAGCCATGTACGATTTCACAACGGCCGAGCGCTCATTGGGACCAAGCCGTTCGGGCGTGTAATCGATGGCTTCATAAAAGCCGTAGGGGCCAAGCGCGCCTTCGCTCGTCAAGCGGCGGAAGTTCTCCAGGGCCTCTCGTGGGGCGATCATGGCCGCGATGGCTGTGGCATAAGGGGCCACCACCCTGTCCTTTTCGAGGCCCCTTTTCAACCCCAGGCCTGGAACTCCGAACGATTGGTAGCGGTAGTCCCCCTCGCTGAACTGGGCGGCAAAGGCGGATTCAGAGATTCCCCAGGGTATGCCCAATCGCCTGCCGTATTCGATCTGACGAGCGACGGCCGTCTGGCACGCCTCGGCCAAAAGCGTGTTCGGCAGGCTGCGCAACAGCAAGCGGGGCATGAGGTACTCGAACATCGTTCCGCCCCACGAGATGAGTCCCAGGTGTCCCGCTGCCCGGATGTAAGGCCGTCCCAGTTGAAACCAGTGGCGCCGCGGCGCGTCACCCCGAGCGACGGTCAGATAACTCGTCAGGCAAGATTCGGAGGCGAGCAGGTCGTAACAGGGGCCGTCTAGCTGACCCTGGCTCAAGTTCATGCCGATCGCATACAGATGACGTTCCGGCTTGTACAGGGGTTGAAAGTCCATCGCCGCGCCCAGAGCCTCGGCACGGTCGGCAAGCGCGAGCAGCCGATCACGCAGATTGGCCGCCGTGGAATCTCGCTCGCACATCGCCCCTTGAGACCGACCTATGAGGTCTTCAAGGTTTGGCTCGGCTGGCTGATCCTTGTGCTCGCCAGGGCTTGACAGCCAGGGGGCGAGCGCCGCTAACTCGGACCGCCGTTCCTGGATCTGAGCAAGGAGAGCGCGAGCCCAAACCTCTGTCTGCTCGCCGTCATCATGCCGCGTGGACCCGCTGGCGAGGATTCTCTCCAGCAGCGCGCTGGCCTCGAGTTCCAATTCTTCCAGCCAGCTTGTCCAACCGGCAAAAGCCTTCGGCGGGTTCTGGAAAAGACGGCCGATGCCGGGGCTGCCGCGCCGCCATTGCTCGACGATCAAGTTGAACGTATCAGCCAGTCCGGCGACCGCCCGCGGACCCAGGACCGGCTCGCGTATCTTCTCTTTGAGACCCTGCTTGAGCGCCACCAGGCAGCCTAGAAAGTTGCCGCTGTCGACGGTCGAGAGATAGGTTGGAGGCAGAGGTTTGAGGGTGCGCGTATCGTACCAGTTTAAAAAATGCCCCCACTGCTTCTCCATCCGCTCCAGTGAGTCAAAGGTGTTTTCCAGCCGCCGCGCCAGGCTGCCGAGGCCAATGTAGCCGAGATCGTGCGCGGCCAGGGTCGAGAGGAGCAAGAGCCCCTGGTTCGTCGGTGATGTGCGGTGAGCGACGCGACCGTCGGGTATCTCCTGGAAGTTGTCTGGAGGAAGCCAATGATCGCGATCGCCAACGAACGTTTCGAAGAACCGCCAGGTTCTCCTTGTGACCTGCCGCAACTCGCGGCGTTCGTCCTCACCGAGTTGCAGCAGGCTGAGCCGCTTGGGCCTGCTGACCCAGAACGCCACGAGGGGCGCCACGAGCCAGGCGGCCAGGATCGGCCCGGCCGCCCAGAGGGCCCCCGGCCGAGCGATCGCGATCAGAATGGCGATCAAGGCGGCGAGGGCCGGTGACGACCACATGCTCGACACGAAAGTGGCCAGGCCCGTCCCCAGGCGCTGTTCCGTCGAGGCCGCCGTCTCCCATTCCAGCAGCTTGCGGCGAGTCACCAGCAGTCGAATCAAGGTGCGTCCCACGGCGTCGCACATGAGCCATGCCTGGTCGGCCAGGAACACGATCGCCAGGAGAACCTGCCCCCCCATGGCCGGAATGCTCTCTCGCCACGACCTGATTCCCGCCCAAGAGGCCGATCGCACACTGCGCACGATCGCACCTAGCAACCATTTCAGGAGCGGCAGGGCGAGCACGGCCATGGCCGTCGCCGTCCAGAGCCAGGGAGAGCCCGGCAATACCACCCAGCCAAGAACAAGGAGCAAGACCAACGATGGAGGTACCAGGCTGCGGCGGAGGTTGTCGAACAGCTTCCAGCGTTCCAGGGCCGGCAAGGGATTGGAGATCTCGCCCGCGGGGGCCGGCACGCGCGTCCCCAACCAGGGTAGCAGTTGCCAATCGCCTCGGACCCAGCGGTGTTCGCGTCGTGCGTAGGCGTGATAGCGGGCCGGGAAGTCGTCGAACAGTTCCGTGTCGCTCAAGAGCCCGCAGCGGGCGTAGTTCCCCTCGATCAGGTCGTGGCTGAGAATCCGATTTTCGGGGAAGGTTTCGCCGGTAGCGGCCTCGAATGCGTTGACGTCGTAAATCCCCTTGCCCGTGAAGCTGCCCAGGCCGAAGAGATCCATATAGGCGTCGGAAGCCGCCGTCGAGTAGGGGTCGATGCCTCCCGAAGCAGCGAGCAAGGACGCGAAGTGCGAGTGAGTGGCCGCGGTCAGGTGAAAACTGACCCTCGGCTGCAAGACGCCGTAGCCCTCAACCACCCGCCTTCGCCCGGGATCGAACCGCGGGTGGTTGAGCGGATGCGCAAGCGTGCCCACCAGCCGGCCCACGGTGTCGCGCGGCATCTGGGTGTCGGTATCCAGCGTGATTACGAATCGGGTGCGTGGTAGGTTCGCCGGATCGGAACTGCACACGGAATAGCTTGTTTCGCGGTCGCCCCGGATCAGCCGGTTGAACTCCGACAGCTTGCCGCGCTTCCGCTCCCAGCCCATCCAGCAGCCCTGTGAAGGGTTCCAGAGCCGGCGGCGGTGGAAGAGAAAAAACAGCTCGGGACCATCACCTCGGTAACGGTCGTTAAGCGCCCGCACTCGCGCCAGCGCGTCGCGGACCAGAGCTTCGTCTTCGGGCATCACCTCGTGGGGGGCGTCGGCGAAGTCGGTCAGCAAGGCAAAGCGGAGGCTGGAGCTGGGATTGGCAAGGAAGTGAATCTGGAGGCGTTCGAGCAGAACCTCGGCGCTGCGCGTTCGAACCAGCATCGACGGAATCACGACAATTGAGGCGAACTCTTCAGGAATGTCCTCCTTGAAATCGAGCTTGGGCAGGACCCGCGGCGGCAAGAGCACTGTGAGTAGGTGATTCACAAGCCCGACCGCCAGCTCGCTTACCGGCAGAAGCGCAACCATGCCTATCAGTACCAGCCAGCCCCACGCGGCCGCTCCCGCGGTTGCAAAGGCCAAGCTCGAGAGCACGCCGAGAAGCAGAAATTCGAGCAGCACAATGGACCCGAAATACGTTGTCCGAGGGTGAGTCAGCACCCAGTCAAGAAGCCGTTCTCGCAGATCTTTCTGGTATCCGAACGCGGACCGCAGAGCAGCTTCTCCGCGATCAACCAGGTAGAAGCCGACATGCCCTTTCGCCGCTCCTTGCTTGGCCCCGGCGCGGGCCAGCTCAATGGCCTTTCGCGCCACGTCGATCTCGTCGGTGTTCGAGCCCCGCGCGATTCTCTCCACGGCCTTGCGATACCGATCGCTGGTGGCAAAATCTTGCAACGGATAAGCGCCAGCCGGATCATCCCTGAGAATCTTCTGGACCACGCTGGTTCGCTCGAAGAACGAGTTCCAGTCAACGGCCGAGAGCAGGCGAAGGCTGAGCACGCAGTTGCCCACGGTGAGCTGGTTGGCGGCCTGGCGGTGGTGCTCGCGGCCAATGATCTCATCGGGCTCACGTCCTTGCGCAAGGAGCTCGGCCGCGATTTGATTCATCGCGGGGGCGGCCGCGGGACCCTTATCACGCAACACTTGCAGCACGCGAACGACGAAAGGCCCAGTCAACTCTCCCAGGCGAGTCACCCTTGGGGCTGGACGTTCGCGCGTGGAATCACTGTCTTTTCCGTGTGCCGGCGATGTGGCCTGGCTGCACCAGAGCTCCGCACGCCGCCGCTCGTCCCAGCCCCATAGCATCTGGTCGGCGAGACGGCGGAGGTTCTCGATCAGGACCAGGCGAAGCATGGTGGGCAGGGCCCAGAGTTCGCCGATCGTGAGGGGCGTGACTTGCTGGAAAGCCTGGACGAAACGCGTGATCCTGGTTTCGTCGAGCTCACTATCTGTGTGGGAAACAAGCGACAAGGCCAGCGCATAAACTCGGGGGTAGCCTGAGAGCGGGCGCACTCCCAGCTTGGGCAGGACCGCGTCATAGCCGCGCGGCAAATCCTGCGCGCACCTCGCGCAGCACCTCGTGCACAATGTGAAAATTATCGGCCAACCAGTCGGCGTCGATCCCCTGAACTTCCGGGCGATCGTGGCCCAGGATTTCTCGCTCGGCACGGATCAGGACGCGTCGATTCTCCATGAACCGCTTCAAGAGGGGACTGCTCATCCGTTGCCGCGGGGCCAGGATGCACGCCTCGGCAAGCCGCCGCGCCTGGCCTTCCAGCCTTTCCAACCCGAGCAGCTCGGCGCGAATCAAGCCCTGCCTCGAAGGGTCGGGCAGGGAAGAACTCTCCACGTCCGCGGCTTCGCCCGACGACGAGCGAAGCTCGAGAAAAGAGGAACTCATGCCGCTTTCGTTCTCCAGAACATCCGCTGCCGATCCGTGTGTGCGGCCAGCGCGGCCCATCAGGTTGCGACCATCGCGCTCCACAACTGGCCAGGCCGCCTCCGCCGCCCATGCCAAACAATACAATGCGCCGTGCCCCGAGACGTCAGATCGAGACATGCCTTCAATGCGTGGGCCGGTTGAAAAAAGGAAGACCTGTCTCGGGCAAGCTGATACTGTAAGGTATTCTCCATGCCCAAGAGAACGGGTCACTCGCTGAGAAACCGCTCAGAACACGCAGGATGAGTGCATGGTTGAGCTGCGGGCGTCGCGAACGCAATTGTGGTCACATTGATGGAATTCTCATGAGATTTACTCAAATGAAGAGACCAAGCGACCAGCGCAAGGTTGTTGCCATCGTGCTGTGCCTCGGAGCTGGAGCAGCGCTCGTGGCCGGGCCGATCTCGGTGCGAGGCGACGAGTTCAATCTCGGCGGACGCGTTCTCAAGGCCCCCAGCGGCTTCACGATCGAACGCATGGCGGGGCCTCCGCTCGTCGACAGGCCGATCACCGCGGCGTTCGATGAGGACGGACGGCTTTACGTCGCCGATTCTTCGGGCTCGAACGACAACGTGCAAAAGCAGCTCGCGGAGAGGCCGCACCGGATCGTCCGGCTCGAGGACCGCGACGGCGACGGCGTCTACGACGCGCGAACCGTCTTCGCCGACAAGATGATGTTCCCCGAAGGCACGATGTGGCACGACGGTTCGCTCTACGTCTCGGCTCCGCCCAGTATCTGGAAGCTCACCGACACCGACGGCGATGGCGTGGCCGACCAGCGGGTCGAATGGTTCCAGGGCAAGACGCTCACCGGCTGCGCCAACGACCTGCACGGTCCCTATCTCGGTCCTGATGGCTGGATCTACTGGTGCAAGGGGGCCTTCGCTCGACAGACCCACGAGCAGCCCGGCAAGAAGCCCTTGGTCACCCGCGCGGCGCACATCTTCCGCTGCCGCCCCGACGGATCAGGCATCGAGCCGGTCATGACTGGCGGGATGGATAATCCGGTTGACGTTGCCTTTACTCCTGGTGGCGAGACGGATCTTCACCTGCACCTTCTTCCAGCATCCCGGCGGCGGCAAGCGCGACGGCCTGATCCACGCGGTCTACGGCGGCATCTACGGCAAGATCCACGCGCCGATCTTCGAGCCGGCCCACAAGTGGACCGGTCCCGAGGTCATGCCGGTGCTCCTGCACATGGGCCCGGCCGCGCCTTGCGGCCTGACTCGCTATGAGTCGACGGCTTTCGGCAAGGCGTATCAGGACAACCTCTTCGCCTGCTACTTCAACCTGCACAAGGTCAGCCGGCATGTCCTGGCTCCCAGCGGAGCCACGTTCACGACCACGGATGAAGATTTCGTCACCAGCCCCGACCTTGATTTCCACCCGACCGACGTGCTCGAGGACGCCGACGGCAGCCTGGTTGTGGTCGATACCGGGCGGCTGGTACAAGCTCTGCTGCCCGTCGTCACAGCTTCAGAAGCCCGATGTCCTGGGCGGCGTCTACCGGGTTCGCCGCAAAGACGCGGTCAAGGTCGACGACCCACGCGGCTTGAAACTGCCGTGGAAGACACTGACTGCGCTCGAGCTCTCGAACTTGCTTGATGATGCACGCCCGGCAGTGCGCCACCGGGCCGTCGAAGCCCTGGGACGGGGCGGTGACGTTGCCGCTTTCTCGCTCACGAGCCATTCGCTCATGCCCAACCGCTCCCCCGAGGCGCGGCGAAACGCGGTCTGGGCCGCCACACGGATCAACCATCCTGCGGCTCGGCTGGTCATCCTCGGGGCCCTGTCCGATCCTGACGAGACGGTCCGCCAGGTCGCGATCCATTCCACAAGCCTGCGGCGCGACAAAGACGCCGTGTCCCTGCTGACGCAGCTTCTGCACGGTCCCTCACTCCAGAACCGCCGAGCCGCGGCCGAGGCGCTGGGGCGCATTGGCGACAAATCGGCCGTGCCCGAGTTGCTCAAGGCACTCGGCGAGCTCTCCGCACCCGACCGCATCCTCGAACACTCCCTGACTTACGCCTTGATCGAGATCGACGATCCCAAGGGCACCTCGGCCGGCCTGGCAAGCGACCAGCCGCGGGTACGCCGCGCGGCTCTGGCCGCGCTCGACCAGATGGATCAGGGCGGTCTCGATTCGCAACAGGTCGCCGGATACCTGAGCTCCTCGGATGCGAGCCTCAAGGAGACTGCCTCATGGATCATCGGCCGCCATCCTGAATGGGCCGGCGCCCTGGCGGGCTTCTTCGGCAATCGGCTGAAAAGTGGCAAGCTCTCGGTCGCCGAACAGACCGAGCTCGAGCGGCAGCTCGCGCGGTTCGCCTCCGCGCCGCAGATCCAGTCATTGCTTGCCGAGCGCCTCTCCGACGCCAACGCAACCGCATCCGCCAAGCTCGTCAGCCTGAGGGCCATGGCCCAATCTGGTCTGAAAGACGTGCCTGCATCGTGGACACAAGGCGTGGCGAACGTTCTTGGTGGAGACAATCGCGAGCTGGAGAGCCAGGCCGTCGCGACGGCCCGGTCGTTGCCCTTCAGCAAGGACCAGGGCCGCTCGCTCACTCCCCGCTTGCTCGCGATCGCCAAACGCGCCCAGACGCCAGCCGACGTTCGTCTCGGAGCGCTGGCCGCCGTTCCCGGGGGACTCAGCCATGTCGGACCGGAGATCTTCACGTTCTTGCTTGCCCAGCTCGACCCCCAGCAGCCGGCTGCCGCGCGGTCGAGCGCCGTCGACGTGGTGTCGCGGGCCAAGCTGGCCCCCGCCCAGCTCGAGACGCTTGCCGACAAGCTCAAGACCGCGGGACCGCTTGACGTCGATCGTCTGCTCACGGCCTTCGAGCAAGCGACCGACGAGTCGCTCGGTCTGAAGCTGGTCAAGGCTCTCGGCGAATCGTCGGCCCTGTCGAGTCTCAGGGTTGACGCGATCAAGCAGCACCTCGCCAAGTACAGCCCACCAGTGCAGACCGCCGCGCAGGCTCTTTATGCCAAGCTGAACGTCGACGCCGCCAAGCAGAAGGCCAAGATTGATGAGCTTATGACGAAAGTTTCCAGCGGCGATGTGCGCCGAGGCCAGCTTGCTTTTCACAGCGAGAAAGCGGCGTGCTTCACCTGTCATGCGATCGGGTATCGCGGCGGTGACGTGGGGCCGGACCTGACCAAGGTTGGCCAGATCCGCTCGGAGCGAGATCTGCTCGAGGCAATTCTCTACCCCAGCGCCAGTTTCATTCGCAGCTATGAACCCGTGGTCGTCGCCACCGCCGATGGGAAGGTCCAGAACGGATTGCTCAAGAACGAAACCTCTGAAGAAATCTTGCTGGTGACCGGAGCCAACCAGCAGGTGCGGGTCAACCGATCCGACATCGAGGAAATCCGTCCCAGCACGGTCTCAGTGATGCCCGCCGGGCTCGACCAGCAGTTGACCGTTCAGGAGCTTGCCGACCTGGTGGCGTTCTTGAAAGCGTGCCGGTAATTCCCGACATGACGAACGGCCCGCTTGACTTCTGCACGTCATCAAAAAAACGCAGTAGATGATCTTGCGTTCAGCATCAGTCAGGGATATGATTCCGACCGGTTTTCCTGGCGGTTGTTGTATCGCCGTCTACATGTTGGAGGCAAAATCATGCCACGCGTGGTTCACTTCGAAGTGAGCGCCGATGATCCCGAACGAGCGTCTTCGTTCTACCGCGACGTGTTTGGCTGGACGTTCCACAAATGGGAAGGGCCCGAGCCATACTGGCTGGTTACTACCGGGCCTGATGGCACACCGGGGATCAACGGCGGGATGTTCATCAGAAAAGGGCCGGTCGGCCATGTGAACACTGTCGACGTGCCCTCGATCGATGAATCCATCTCCAAGATCGAAGCCAGCGGAGGAACGATCGTGTTGCCCAAGCACGCCATTCCGGGCGTGGGCTGGCATGCTTATGCCAAGGATACCGAGGGAAGCATCTTCGGCATCATGCAGTCCGACCCATTGGCAAAATGATCAAGGGGATGCTCTTACCGCGCGGGTCTGCTTGCAGAAGCCGGCATGCCGTTTGCTTCCGATTCGTCCGACTATCGCGCGTGTGCCTCGCTCCGTGATCGTGAGTTGAGCCGAGCCCGCGCTCGTCGTGCCGAGCGGGTGGAAGCATGATGAAAACGAATGTGCGAGATACAGCCGCCGAACGGGCCAGGCTGACGGACCGACTGCGCCAACACTTTGGATTCCGGCGGTTCCGGCCTGGTCAGGAGAAGGCGATCCGATCGGCCCTGCAAGGTCGCGACACCCTCGTGATCATGCCGACTGGCTCCGGCAAGAGCCTTTGTTTTCAGCTTCCCGCGCTCGAGATGGAAGGGGCGACGATCGTGGTCAGCCCCTTGATCGCGCTCATGAAAGACCAGGCCGAGTCGCTGCGTGGCAAGGGCTTTGAGGTCGTGGCGATCAACAGCACCATCTCGGCCGCCGAGCGCGCGGAGGCCGAGCAAACCATCGCGCGGGGCGACAAGGTTTTCATCTACACGACTCCAGAGCAGCTTGCCGATCCTGAATTTCGCGCTCTCTTGCATCGTGTGCCGATCGACCTGTTTGTCGTCGATGAAGCCCATTGCGTCAGCCAGTGGGGCCACGACTTCCGGCCGGAGTACATGGCACTCGGGTCAATCATCGAAGACCTCGGCCAACCCGTCGTCCTGGCCCTCACGGCGACGGCAACGCAGGAGGTGATCGACGACATCCTCAAACAGCTTCGCATTCCCGACGCCCAGGTTGTGCATACCGGGTTCTATCGGCCCAACATTTTCCTGGAGGTGATTCCATCGGCCGATGAGGAAGCGCGAATCACAAGCCTGATCGAGGCCCTCAGGCTACGGGAAGGCAGCGGCATCGTTTACCTGGCCACCGTCAAGGCCTTGACCGAGCTCGAGGCACGGCTGAGCGCCGAAGGTTTCCATGTGGCCTCCTACCACGGTCGGATGAAGGCCTCCGAACGGTCCACCAATCAGGACCGGTTCATGAGCGGCGAGGTTCCGATCATGCTGGCGACCAACGCCTTCGGCCTGGGGATCGACAAGCCCGACATTCGCTTCGTGATCCATGCCCATCTGCCGGGAACCCTCGACGCCTTTTATCAAGAGTTCGGCCGGGCCGGGCGCGACGGCGAGCCAGCGCGCTCAACCTTGATGTTCCGCGAAGAAGATCAGAACCTGCACAGGTTTTTCCAGGCCGGCCGATATCCCTCTGCCGAAGACCTCGTCAACGCCCACCACGCCTTGAAACGGCTTGTCGAACACGGCCCCCAGGCTTGACGAGATTCAGGCGCTCTCACCGCTGCCGAAAACTCGCCTCAGGGTCGCCCTCAACCTGTTCCGGGCGCGGGGCATTCTCAGAGAGGATCTCTCGGGCAGGTATCTCCTGCTCGAGCCCGACCTGACGCTCGACGATATGACGCGGCTGGCTCGGGGCTACGAAGAGCGCGATGAGATTGACAGGGTGAAGCTGCGCCAGCTCATCGAATACGCCCAGACACGCAACTGCCGCTGGCAATACCAGCTCGACTACTTCGGCCGCGGCGACGAGGCGAGCGACCCCTGCGGTCATTGTGACAATTGCGAGGCGGGCTGGTCAACGCGACGGCCATAATCGGCAGAATGTCCACCGTAGCCATTCAGCCGATTCCGGTAAGGATGATCCGAGGAAGGTAGAAATGCGGGAAAAGGCACGGATCGGCTCTTCCTGGCTTCACGCCTTTCTCATGGGTGGCACCTTGAAGATCAGCGAATTCGCTTGAACGGTTATTGTCTGGCGACGTTGGTCTGCGCACGAAATCCGAGAATTCTGGGCAGACTCAGCGATCGGGAGAACGGCTGGCTCGTTTCAGAGCGGTCTGAAACCGACTCACGAGGTGGGGACCGGCCGCCTTGGGCTCCGGTCACAAGGCTGCTTGTCCTATTGCCTCCGTAACCGCTCCTTGATTGCGGCAAGCTCAGCCTCGATGCGGCGAGCTTGCTCGCGCGACTCGATTTCCACCTCGAGGCTCACGTCGGGGCTCTCGTAGAGCTCTCCCAAGGCTACGGCCTCGGCCTCGGCCTGCTCGATCTGGTGACGCATTCTCTCGAACCGCGCGAACCCATTGGTCCGGCTCGAGTACCCACCGGCGATCTCGTGCTGAACGCGACTGGTCTGGGCAAGCTGCCGCCGGGACGCCAGGCTCGCGAGCTTCCGGCGGGCTTCGGCCTGCTTGGCCCTCATCGCGGCAACCTGGCTACGAAGGGCCTGCGCCGTCTGCTCGGCCGACCTTCGCTGCTCCAGGAGCGCCTGGGCCATCGCCTCGTGTTCGTGCGCGCGGGCGATCGCCTGGCGGGCCAGATCGTCATCATCGCGCGAGACGGCCTTGTTCTGCCCTTGCCCGCCAGAGCACAGCTTTTTGCTGGTGGTCCGACAGGTCTTTCGAAAGCAGCCGCTCACCGGCGATGGCGCGGGCAGCACCGGCGGTTGCACCTTCGATCATCGTCTCCATCTCCCGGATGGCTTGCTTTGAGCATGACCTCCGGATCCTCAAACCGGTCCACCAGGTCGTTCAAGTTCGCGGCGATGATGTCGCCGACTCGCTGGAAAAGTCGCATGGAATCAATCTCCTCTTGGGAATGCTCTGGGATCAAAACCGGCCCTTGGGGCGGATCATTCGAATTCAGGCCCGCGGCTCTTGCCATGTCACCGCCGAGATTCCCTCGATGGCAGCGGCGATCTGGGCCACCAGCTCCTCGGCCCGCGAAGCGGGTGCTCCGGTGTATTTGGCCAGGTGGATCATCGACACAAGCTCACGCACCCAGGCCAGCGTGCCCATCAGGTCATCGAAGGCCCGGTTTCGTACCTCGCGCAAGCGAGCGAGATTCGCACGGCGAGTTTGCTCGCTGTGACGGTATCGATCGCTTGCGCCTTCGCCCGAGACATTGGGCGCTGCCTGGCGGTCCGCCGGCTCGGTTTGCGCGAGCAGGCGGTCCATCTCGCGAATCGCGTTCTGCCTGGGCGCGCCAGGCCGTGCTCAGCTCGTGGAAGCGGCCAGCCTCATGCGCCAGCACGTCCTCGACCCAGCCGTCCAGGCTCGCCAGCGCCGTCTCGAGCTCGGCCTCGACCTGCGAAATCGCCTGGGACATCGCGTCGTCGTCAGCCTGCGACGGTGCGACTTCCGGTATCCGCTCCGGGCCGCGTGCCCGAGAGCACGATCGGCAGGTACAACGGCCAGAAGACCACGGCGGTCGCCAGCCGGAAAACCGGCAACAGCCGGCCCTGTCGTGAATCCGACAGGAAAACGGCGGTCGCCACGCCCAAGCCGATCAGGTGATAGAAGATCATCGTCGCGGCAAAACCCATGGCATTACCTCCTCGACTGAGCGGTCGCGTCCGAACATCGGCGTCAGCCCGAGAGGCGCGTCCAGAGCCAGATGATCATGAGCGGGCGTGACCGCCGTGTAGCAGGCAGCCCAGGCCACGGTCAGGCGGCGCAGGAAACACGCCCGCTCGGCCTTGCGACACGCCGGCAGCGTATCGGCCAGATCCGCTGAACCCCAGGAACAGTGTTCTGACTCCCCAGAGACCCGCCACGAACGGCATGGCCAGTCCCAGAGTGATCGTCAAGCGCAGCCACTCCGCCGGGGCCGAGAAGACGATCATCCCCAGCGACACGGCCACGTAGATCGGCACGGCCCCCACCAGCACGACCGCGTGACTGCGAGGCACTTCACCGCGTGCGCGGCCGACTGGAGCATCGACAGCTTGACGCCGGCGAGCAGCCCGTAGAAGTAAAAGCTCGGCAGGCAAACGCCCGTGGCCGCGACCAGGCCCAGCACGTAGGCCAGGGTCAGGTTTGCCCAGGTGCCGTCGGACCATCGCGCCCGAGGCACCCACGCGGGGCAGCGCAGCTCCAGGTTCAGGATCAGCGTGGCGGCGATTCCGAAGATCGTGAATCCCATGCAGGGCAACCGCCAGGAGCCTGGGAATCAGTTCCGGCGCGTGCGAGTCTTCGCGAATGAGCGCATCGAGCCGCCGCCGGTCCTTGAGCATCAGCTCGACCAGCTCGGTCGTCTTGGGGTCGTTGGTACCGGCGGGCGAGTCGGCCGTCCACGGCTGCGTGACGGGCTCGCCGATTGTCATCGTCTGCATTGCGCGATTCCTCCCTTGCTGGAAGACGGTCCAGCTACCCTGTCGATCAGCTACCGAATGCGAACTCAAAGAGCCCGAAGGCGTAGAACAGCTCTCCACCGATCGCCGAGACCACCGCCAGCCACAGAACCGGCCATCGACCGCGCTCGGGCTCGAGCACCTGCATGACCCGGCCGAAGATGTCGATCATCGAAATGCCGACGCCGGCGAAAACGACGAGATTCACACCACGCACCAGCCAGGTGACGCGAGCCGGCGTCTGCCACCAGGTCGTGAAGCGACACGGTGAAGAACCAGTTGATCGGGATCGAGGCGATCATCGCCAGGCCACCCCAGCTCGTGGTCACCAGCGCAGCCAGCAGCGTGGTGCTGGGCTGGAGCCGCGAGCCCGAAAGGCTGTTGAAGATGTACAGCGACGGCAGGGCGATTCCCCACGCCAGCCCGGCGGCCGTCGTGCAGCGAACGGCTCGAGGAGGATCGTCGCGCGGCCCGCCCAGCAGTCCCATCGTCAGACCATAAGTCGACGTGCCGAGGATCGCCGTCAAGGCCAGCGCCAGGAACACCCACCAGGAATACTGGACCTCGCCGCCATGCCAGCGGCGGGCGAACTCTTCAGGCTCGCGCAGGGCCAGGCCCACCTGCGCGACGCCGGATCGCAACTGTGCACGCAACATCGATCTTCTCCTTTGCCAACAAACAATCTGTCAGTCAGCCCAGGAGAAGAACCGCAGCCCAGGGCTGCGATTAACCGCCGTCAGCAGAAATTCTTTTCGGAGGCTGGATGGTTTGGCCCGAACGCACGCGACGGTAGTGGTACATCAAGCCCGGCACGAAGAACCCCGCCGCCGACACCACGCCGAACATCGTGACCGCAAACCGCGGCCAGATCGCCATCAAACCGGCGGTCAGAAACATCGCGGCAGCCGGGATATAGAAGATTCCGGACAGGATTCCGGCCTTGATCAAGAACACCATCCCCGCCAGGACGGCCAGCACCGGCGAGAGGGACAGCACCGGCAAGCCCGAGCAGGATCTCGATCACGAAGAGCAAGGAACAGCCGACCATGCTGGCGCCCCAAACATGGGCGATCTGACGCTCGACGAACGTCACCGGCCCGCCACGATGCCGCAGCCACCAGAAGATGGCTGCCCAGGTGCTGAAGCCAACAGTCCAGATGAGCAGATAAGGCCCCGGCGATTGGACCCCTTGCTCTTGCAGAGAATTGGTGAGCAGGCAGAGCAACAGCACCACCACGCTGTGCCAGATCCAGAGCAGCCCCCAGTTCTCGAGCACGGCCGCGTGATGTGTCTCGCGCAGCGCCCGGCTGACAACCGTCGTCAATCGTCCGGATCGGGCCGAAATCGGCTCGCCGGACGAGGTACGCCTCCAGGTCAGAGGCCAGGGCTGCCGCGCTCGGGTAGCGAAGATCGGCCGGCTTCTGCAAACACTTGAGCGCGATCAGCTCCAGGTCGCGGTCGACCCGGGGATTCAGCAGCCGCGGCGGCAACGGGTCCTGCTCCAGCACCAGGAAGACCGTATCGAGCGCCGAAGCCGCCTGAAACGGCGGCCGGCCGGTGAGCATCTGGTAGAGAATCGCTCCCAGGCTGTAGACGTCGCTCGCCGGGCCGATCCGGCCTCGCCCCATGCCGACCTGCTCGGGTGCCATGTAGCCGGGCGTACCGACGATCGCGCCCGAGGAAGTCAGGTCGAGATCCACGTCGAGCCGCTTGGCGAGACCGAAGTCGGCCACGTGCGGCCGGCCTTCGCGATCAACCAAGATATTCGACGGCTTCAGGTCGCGATGGAGCACGCCATGCCGGTGAGCGTAATCCACCGCGTGGGCAATCGGTGCCAGCAACGCCGCCGCCTCGCGAGGAGGGATGGGGCCATCCGCCAGCCGACGGGCCAGAGACTGGCCCTCGATGAGCTTCATGATGAAGTACGGCTGTCCTTCGTGATCTCCCACCGCATACACCGGGACGATGTGCGGATGATCGAGCTGGGCCGCCGAGCTCGCCTCGGCACGGAAACGGGCCACGTCGAGCGCCGAGGCAGCCGACGGGTCTCGCAGGATCTTGAGCGCCACGATCCGCGCCAGGCCAAGTTGCTCGGGCGCGATAGACCACACCCATGCCCCCTCGTCCCAGCTCCTCGAGCAGCTCGCAATCGCCGATGCGCGGATGCCCATAGCCCGAGGCGTCGTCGTGGCTTGCGGCCATCGTCTTCGCCGGTGCGTAATCAACCGTAGCGTCGATTTCAACCGCGCGGGCGAGCTCATCGGCGACCTGCGCCGTCAGCCAGAGCTCACGGAGCTCTTCGCCCAGCTCAGGATTTTCCCGAGCGATTGCCTCGACGTTGGGAACCTGACCGTGATGGACGCTTTCGGTCATCTCCGCCAGGAGCCGCGCGAGTTGAACGTCACGGGTCGTGACCGGCGGATCAGACGGTGCCGTGCTCATAGGCCTTGTACCTCGTCAGGCGGTGTAAAACCGATCGACCAGCTCGCGGCGGATTGCCTCGACATTAGAGCACCAGCCGGCCTACGGAACAATCTGCGGAGGCCTGGCTTGCCGCATCGGTCGCGGAAGGCCTGGTTGATTCGTTCGCGATCCGTCGCAAGAATAGGGCCGACGACGGCGGACACGTTGGCACGACGATGACTCGCGCCCACGCCCTTTGGTCGTGGTGGGCCGCCCGGGGGGTGGTGCTCGGAGTGCTCTGGTTCCTGGCGTTTCTGGGTGTTGTCGGACCGAGCACGCGAATCTGGTCGGACCCACAGGCCCCAGGAAATCCGCGACCACACAAGTCTTCGACGTCAGCAACCCGAAGAGATAGCAGCTCGCGGATAAACTGTACGGAATTGATGGCGTCCGTTGCTTCGGAGCGTATGGTATGGGAACGGCGCGTGAGACTTCAGAAGCAGGCGGGTCGGCTCTCCACCCGTTTCTGGTTACATCCGGCTTCGGCTTCCCCGTCTGCCGCCTCGGTCTCGCATCGTACGGCCGGACCGCGATCACTCCTGACGACGTCCTCTCGGCAGTCGATCAGGGCGTCAACTTCCTCAACTGGCAGGGCCTGGCCGAAGGGGCAGCCGATGGTGACGCCTTCACCACGGCCATTTCCTCGCTCGACACCCGGCGCCAGTCGGTCGCAGTTTGCGCTCAGTTCGGCGCGAGGAACGAAGCCGACGCCTCGACGGAATTGCGTGCGGTCCTCGCAGCCCTCGGGACTGACTACATCGACGTGCTCACCCTCTACTACGTCGAGCGGGCGGATGAATGGGAGGAGCTCACGGCGACCACCGGCGCGGTTCAATACCTTCGGGATGCGAAACGCGACGGAGCTGTCCGCCGGATCGGTATCACGAGTCACCAGCGGACACTTGCGGCGCGGATGGCGAGGAGCGAGCTCCTCGATACCATCATGATCCGCTACAACGCCGCCCACCGCGGTGCCGAGCGGGACGTATTACCGGTCACACAACCGCTCGGGCTGCCGGTCATCGCCTATACCGCTCTCCGGTGGGGGGCTCTCCTGCGTACGACGCCTGACGACCCAGCCGCGTTCTCGGTCCCCCGAGCCCCGGACTGGTACCGGTTCGTCCTCCAGCAGCCGGCGGTCGCCGTGACGCTCTCCGCGCCACAAACGCGAGCGGAACTCGATGAGAATCTCTGCGTTCTCAAAGTCGAAGGGCCGCTCTCGAATGAGGCGTACAGAGCCCTGGCTGAACACGGTGAGCGGGTCCGGCGGCACGCCGGGAACTTCCGGTGAGGGACGTGAAGGGTGATGACGTTCACAACCTCCACATAGCTGCCATCAAAACCGCATCGGGTGGGCGGTGGTCAGCTACGCGCGTTGCCCGATCGATCGAAGCATCCAGGAAGTAACATCGCCGCTCGATGCTCTTCTATACGTTTGTCACCCTCAACTCGTGAATGGCTACTCCAGAACGTCAGGAGTAAATCCAAGAGCGCTGCGATCCCCGACCGGCACAGCACCACGGTTTTCGATTGGCGTTTCCGTTTGACGTTCGATCTCAACCTGCGACACTGGTTCAGAGGAACCGCAGTGACTATAATCGGCCCGAGGAGGGGCTATGCCGCTGCGCGATCACTTCCGGCCGCCGGTGTCCAAACGCTCTTCGTGGGAAGGGTTTCACGGCGGCTGGCCGATGAGAATCGTTCAAGAACTGGCGCCCCGGTTGCCGGACGGCTTCGTGGCGGAGCCGCGCGTGCATCTTGGCAGCTATTACGAAATCGACGTCTGCACATTTGAGCAATACGAAGAGGACGAGCCCGTCTCCGGCTCTGCCCGGGAGTCAAACGTTGGCATCGCAACGGCGCCTCAAGCGCTCCCTGTGCCAACCCTCACCTTGGATGCCGAATTCCCGGAACAGTATGCCTACGAAGTCCTGATCTTTGACCTCGAACGCGATCGCCGGTTGGTAGCGGCCGTCGAGATTGTCAGCCCGGCCAACAAGGACCGGCCCGAGAGCCGGCAGTTGTTTGTCGCCAAGTGCTTCAATCTGCTGCGCCAGGACGTCTGTCTGTCGATCGTCGATCTGGTCACGATCCGCCAGTTCAACTTCTATACCGAGCTGCTTGCACTGCTGAACCGTCGCGACCCGGCGTTCAGCACGCCGGTGCCGCCGATCTACGCGGTGACTTGTCGCAAACGGAAAGTCGGCCGCCAGACGAAACTGGATACCTGGTCCCATCCCCTGGCGGTCGGTCAGCCGCTCCCTTCTCTCCCGGTCTGGTTGTCGGAAACGCAGACCGTGGCGCTCGACCTGGAAGCGAGCTATGAAGAGACGTGCCGGGTATTGCGGATTCCATAGCGTTGATCCCCTCCACCCCCGTTGGCTCCAGCGCCATGATTTTGGCCAGGAGGAAAGTCCGCGCGAGCCGCCACAATTCACATCTTGCCTCAAGTGCGTACACTTCCAAGAGAGGAGGTGTTTCCATGGGGCGCAACTTGATTCTCGCGGCGGGCATGCTGGCGTGCGCGATCTTGGCCGGTACGTTCGCACAGGAGTATCGGAAGACGGTCACGGTCGAGATTTATGTGCCGGAGGACGCCCGGCTGTTTGTCGAGGGTCAGGAGGCGAGGTTAACGGGGCCGAGGTTCTGCTTCGAGTCGCCGCCGCTGGCGCCGGGCAAGTACACTTACACCATCAAGGCGGTCATTCCCGGCCACAACGGTCCGCGAACGGTCACCCGCCTGATCGACGTTCGGCCGGGCGACTTCGAATCGATCGACCTGCGCGTGCCGGGCAAACGGCCCATAACCGACGTCGAATATGAGCCAACGCCACCGAACGTGGTCGATGCGCTGCTGCGGCTGGCCAAGGTCACCAGCAAAGACGTGGTCTGGGACCTCGGCTGCGGCGACGGACGCATTCCGGTGACGGCGGCCAAGGAGTACGGCTGCAAGGCGCGCGGTTTCGACATCGATCCCGAACGCATCAAGGATTCACTCGCGAACGTGCGCAAGCACGGCGTGGAGCGGCTGGTCACGATTGAACAGCGCGACATGTTCACGCTCGACATGAGCAAAGGGCCAACCCTCGTCACGCTCTACCTGCTGCCGCGCCTCAACGCCAAATTGTTGCCGCAACTCCGGAAGCTGCCGCCGGGCGTGCGCGTCATTTCGGTCGCGCACCGGATGGCCGACATCAAGCCGGACGAGCACCTCGTGGTTGATACGGAGCTGGGTGAATTCGATGTTTATCTGTGGAAAGCGGAGACGCTCCGTGGCCAGATGTAAGCGCAGACACGAAACCACTGCGCTGGCTGAGAAAAATCCGGTCTCGTAAGCCGTTGTTTTGCCCGCAACTGCAACCGGTCTCCGGATGGCCTCTCTCGTGGTAGAATAGGGTCGCTTTCGTCGCCCCAGCGCGGTGCCGCCCGCGAGGACTCGCCATGAGCCTGAAGCTTGCTGCTTTTCCCAAGTGCTACATCGACCAGATCGCCGGCAGCCGGACCATGTCGGTCTTCGACTGGATCGAGATGGCCCGCGTCGCTCGACGCCGACGGGCTGGAGATGTACGACGGCTTCTTCACCAGCCTCGACGCCGCCTACCTCGACCGCGTGGGCGAAGCGATTCGCAACGCCGGCTTCGCCATGCCGATGCTCTGCTGCTCGCCCGACTTCACCAACCCCGACCCCGACGCGCGGAAGCGCGCCGTCGATCGCGAGGCCGAGCTGATCGCCGTCGCCCGCCGGCTGGGCGGTCCCGGCACGGTCTGCCGGGTCCTCTCCGGCCAGCGCTATCCCGAGGTCGAGCCGCGACCAGGGGCTCGAGTGGGTCGTCGAGTGCATCAACCAGGTGCTTCCCGTCGCCCGTGAGCACGACATCGTGCTTGGGCCTCGAGAACCACTACAAGGACGGCTTCTGGAAGTACCCCGAGTTCGCCCAGAAGCAGGACGTGTTCCTCGCGCTGCTCGACGGCCATCCCGGACCGCGACCCATTTCGGCGTGCAGTACGACCCGTCGAACGCGATCGTGGCCGGCGACGACCCGATCGCTCTGCTTGCGGGCGGTGGCCGATCGCGTCGTCAGCATGCACGCCAGCGACCGCTACCTGGCCGAGGGAGCGACGCTCGACGACCTGCGCCAGACCGATGGCACGCTCGGCTATTCGCCCAACCTTCGGCACGGCGTGACCGGCAAGGGACTGAACGATTACGACGCGATCTTCCGCATCCTTGCCGAGCACCACTACCAGGGCTGGATCAGCATCGAAGACGGCATGAACGGCATGGACGAGATGGCCGAGTCGCTGGCGTTCCTGCGGCGCATGAGTGCGAAGTATTTTCCCGGGTGATGACGATGAACGCTGTCCGTACCGCCCTGATCGGCTGCGGCAAGGTCGGCCAGATCCACGCCGCGGCGCTCTACGCCTTGCCCGAGTCGGAGTTCGTCGCGGTCTGCGACAGCGATGCCGGCCCGGGCCGAGGCTTTCGCGGCGCGGTTCGGCGCGCGCCCCTTCACCGACGTTGCCGACCATGCTCAAGCGAATGCGGAGTGCAGGCGGTCTTCATCGGCACGCCGCACCCGCTGCACGCCGAGCCGGCGATCGAGGCGGCCGAGGCCGGCGTCCACGTGCTGGTCGAGAAGCCGATGGCCGCCAGCCTCGCCGACTGCGACGCCATGCTCGCCGCGGCGCAGCGGACCGGGGTCAAGCTGGGCGTGGTCAGCCAGCGGCGATGGTACGAGCCGGTCCGGCGCATGAAGGAGGCGATCGACGCCGGCAAGATCGGCCGGCCGGTGCTGGGCGCTTCACGATGTATAGCTGGCGCGACCAGGCGTACTATCAGTCCGATCCCTGGCGCGGCAGGTGGGACACCGAGGGGGGCGGCGTCCTGGTCAACCAGTCGCCGCACATGCTCGACCTGCTCCTGTGGCTGATGGACGACCAGGTCGACGAGGTCAGCGGCTACTGGGCCAACCTCAACCACCCCTCCGTCGAGGTCGAGGACTCGGCCGTGGCGATCCTCCGGTTCGAGGGCGGGGGCCTGGGCTCGATCGTCACCAGCCTGTCGCAGAAGCCGGGAATTCACACCAAGGTGCACATCCACGGGTCACAAGCGGGGCCTCGGTCGGCGTCGAGACCGACCGCGGGCGCGACCTTCATCGCCGGCATGACTCGCGCATCGCCGAGCCGCCGCTCAACGACCTCTGGACCATCCCCGGCGAGGAGCACCTGCTCGAGCGGTTCCAGGCCGAAGACCGCGCCCGGTTCGTCGCGATTGACCCAATTCCCAATTACCACGCCCTCCAGATCCAGGACTTTCTTCGGGCGATCCTCGAAGATCGCCCGCCGCAAGTCACCGGTGAGGATGGGTTGCGAATCGTCTCGCTGGTCCAGGCGATTTATCAATCGAGCCGCGACGGAAGGCCAGTGACGCTGGCTCTCGAAAGGTAAATTTCCCAGTGACCGATGATGTCGCAAGCTCTTCCTCCGAAATGTCTTGTTTATTCACTGTTTGATATGAGTTCTTGTCATGTGTCATTCGCATCAGATCTTCCGTAAAGTCTGTTTGATATCGGTCGCTCTTGCCCTCGGGTCGCAGCCGTGCGGCAGCACAGCCGAAGAGCTCGCTTGCTCGGGCTTGCGGCAACCCGTGGAAGTGTTGCGTGACCGCTGGGGCGTCGCCCACATCTACGCGGAAAATGAGCACGACCTCTTCTTCGCGCAGGGATTCAACGTGGCGCGCGACCGGCTCTTTCAGCTTGAAATGTGGCGGCGTCTGGCCACGGGAACGCTGGCGGAGATCCAGGGGCCACGCGCGTTCAACCGCGATCTCGGGGCTCGGCTCCTGCGATTTCGAGGTGACATGTCACGGGAGCTGAACCGTTATCACCCTCGCGGCGAGCTGATCGTCACGTCCTTCGTCGCGGGCATCAACGCTTACATCGAGCTGACCGAACGAGAGCCGAGGCGGTTGCCCCTCGAATTTCGTGCACTAGGAATCCGGCCCGGTCGGTGGACGCCCGAAATCGTCGTCTCCCGTCATAACGGCTTGTTCCGGAACGTGACCCAGGAAGTACAGTACGCCCGTATCGTGCATCTCATGGGTGCTGACCGGGCGCGGGAGCTGCTGAATCTGCACCCCGGTCGCCCACGTCTCGAGCCCGATGGCACTCTCGACCTTGGGATCATCGATCATCAATTCGATCGGACCGTACCCGGCATCGCGTGCTCCAGTTCGCTTCTTGCCAGAGGACGTGGCTCCTGACTACCGGATCAAGGAACGCCGTGCCGCCGATCATCGCGCGGTGAGCGACGGCGAAACGCGAGCGGCGGAAGCTGATCGTCAAGACGCGACAACCCAGGGGAGCAACAACTGGGTGATCTCGCCGGAGCGTTCTTTCTCTCGCTCCGCGATCATGGCCAACGACCCGCACCGGGCCATCGAACTGCCGTCCTTGCGTTACTGGGTTCACCTCGTCGCCCCGGGCTGGAACGTGATCGGTGCTGGCGAGCCCGCACTGCCAGGCGTATCGGTCGGGCACAACGAGAAAGGAGCGTGGGGCTTCACGATCTTCGCGATCGACCAGGAAGACTTGTACGTCTATGAGACCGACCCTGCCGACCCTGCCCGATATCGTTATGCCGGCGGCTGGGAGTCCATGACAACGGTCCGCGAGACGATTCCGGTGAAGGGGTGGGCCGCCATGCCGGCCGAGCTCAGGTTCACGCGGCACGGGCCGGTCATCCACGAGGATCGCGAGCATCATCGCGCCTACGCCCTTAGAGCCGCCTGGCTGCTGGAGGGAACCGCTCCTTACCTCGCCAGCCTGAGAATCGATCAGGCCGGAAGCTGGGACGAATTTCGGCAAGCCTGCGCCTATTTCCTGACACCGTCCGAAAACATGGTCTGGGCCGACGTGAACGGCCAGATCGGCTGGCAGGCCGTCGGGCTGGCGCCGAGACGCGCGAACTGGGATGGTCTCTTGCCCGTGCCCGGCGACGGCCGCTACGAGTGGGACGGATTCCTGCTCGCCACCGACCTGCCTTATGTTGCCAACCCATCTCAAGGCTGGTTCGCCACCGCCAATCAGGACAACCTTCCGCTCGGCTACCCGCACTCCGTCGGGTTTCAGTGGACCGACCCGTTCCGGTTTGCCCGGATCGAGGAAGTGCTTGGTTCGGGCCGGCGATGGACGATGGCCGACATGATGCGTCTCCAGCAGGACGAACTCTCACTGCCAGCCCGAACCCTGGTGCCCATGCTCCGCGGATTGGCGCTGCCCGAAGCTCACGCGCGGCAGGCCGCCGAGCGGCTGGAGTCATGGAATTACGTCCTCGATCGCGATTCGGTCCCCGCCGCGATCTACGCCGCCTGGGAGAAAGCCGTGCGGACCGCTGTCTGGGAGCTGATGGTTCCCAAGGAAGCGCGTGGGGTCTTTCTGCCCGGCGCGTTATCCATGGAAAAGATCATCCACTGGCTGACGGCTCCCGACGGCCGGTTCGGTGCCGATCCCATCGCGGGACGAAACGCGCTCTTGAGTAAAGCCCTTGACCAGGCCGTCTCCGAGCTGGAGCATCGCCTTGGCCCGGACATGAGCCGATGGAAATACGGCCAGGCCGCTTTGAAGCACGTTCACCTGAAGCACCCGCTGAGCGGAGCCGTCCGCAAAGATGTACAAGCTCGGCTCGACCTTGGTCCTCTACCGCGCGGAGGATACGGCCACACCGTCAACAGCACTTCCGACAACGACAACCAATCCACGGGCGCTTCGTTCCGGATCATCGCCGACACGGGAGACTGGGACCGCTCGGTGGGAACAAACACCCCCGGCCAGTCGGGCAACCCGGAAAGCCCGCACTACCGAGATCTCTTCGAGCCCTGGGCGAAGGGTGAGTATTTCCCGGTGCTTTTTTCTCGGTCCAAGGTGGAATCCGTGGCTGAGGCCAGGACGATACTGGTGCCCCGGACCGATGCGCCGCACTGAGAGAAAAGATCTCTCATCATCGGCTGCGGCCCGCCTCGCGGATGGACTGGAGACGGGCGGCCATCGCCCTGGTGCGCTCGGGGTGCTGGGCCGCCACGTTGCTCGTCTCGCCGAGGTCGTGGGAGAGATCGTAGAGCTGATCGACGGGGGCTTCGCCTGTCTCGGTTGCTGTGTTGGCCATGACGGCTCGGCCCGGCCCGGCCGGGATGAACTTCCACGGCCCCTCCCGAAGGGCGAGCCGGCCGGAGTGATGGACGGAGTGGTCGCGGCCAACACGCGAGTCGCCGAGCAAGGCCGGCAGGACGTCGAAGCTGTCGGGCGCGGAACCCTCGCGGAGCTTCTGGCCGCAGAGCGAGGCGAGACTGGCCAGCAAGTCGACCTGGTTCACCAGCGCGTCGGACAGACCGGGCCTGACCCGGCCGGGCCAGCGGACCAGGAACGGAACCCGCGTGCCCCCCTCGAACAGGCTATACTTGCCCCCGCGGAGCGGCCCGGCGGGACGGTGGCCGTCGAGGTCGCGCACCGCCCCGTCGGCGTACCCGTCGTCCACCACGGGCCCGTTATCGCTGGTGAAGACAACGAGCGTCCGGTCCGCGAGCTTCAGCCGGTCGAGCGCGTCGAGGATCTGGCCGACGCACCAGTCGAGCTCCTGCACGACGTCGCCGCGCACGCCGCACCCGCTGGTCCCCGCGAACCGGGGATGGGGAACGCGAGGCACGTGGATGTCGTGGGTGGCGAATTCCAGGAAGAAGGGCGCGGCGGAGTGCCGCTCGATGAACGAGACGGCCTCGCGGGTGAACACGTCAGCCATATCCTCGTCCACCCACCGCGCCGGTCTTGCCGCCGGTCATGTATCCGATCCGGCTGATGCCGTTCACGATCGTCTGGTCGTGGCCATGGCTTGGCTTCACCTTCAGCAAGCCCGGGTTTGCCGCGCCGGTCGGCTCGTCGCCGATCGGCTTACCGTAACTGACCCGGATCGGGTCGCGCGGGTCGAGACCGACGACGTGATGGCCCCTGATGAAGACGCAGGGTACGCGGTCGCCGGTCGCCGCCATGATGAAGGCCTCGTCGAAGCCGATCTCCAGGGGGCCCGGCCTGATCGCGCCGTTCCAGTCGATCGCGCCGGACCCGAGCCCGAGATGCCATTTGCCGACGATCCCCGTCGCGTGGCCCGCCCGCTTGAGCATTGCGGGCAGGGTCTCGCGCCCGGGCTCGATGATGAGCGCGGCATCGCCGGGGAGCACGCTCGTCCCCTTCCGCCGCCACGCATACTCCCCCGTGAGCAGGGCGTAGCGGGACGGCGTGCAGGTCGAGGATGGCAGCATGCGCGTCGGTGAACCGCAGGCCCTCTCGCGCCAGGCGATCGATGTTCGGCGTCCGGACTCGCGTCGCGCCGTAACACCCGACGTCGCCGTACCCCAGGTCGTCGGCATAGATGAGTACAATATTTGGTGCGTCAGCGGCGGTCGCTGGACCTGCGGCCAGGATCGTTACGAGGGAGAGTAAAGCTGCCACGCAGGCGGGTCGAAACGTCATTCGGTTGGCCCCGTGAACGTGAACGAATGAAAGGGAGACGGTGCGTGGTTCGGCATCCCATCATGGGCCGACCGTCGAATCCGAGCAAGGTCCCGCTCCATGCTGTCGCCCGAGGGCGCAACGTCAGTCTTCTTTACCCTTTCACCGATTTCTCCATGCCGCTAGGATTCCCCTGACCTACCCAAAGACCCTCATGCTCCTTGCCGAACAGCCAGCGAAGTTGCAATTCTAGTCCGCCTGAGCAGACGCAAGTCGATGCGGCGCATGAGTCAAGCTCAATCGAGCAGCGGCCGGATTCACTAGGCGCTTGCCCGAGTCACTCAATCGTTCTACCATAGGCAAAGAATCGTTGAAGAATTGGTCCTGGAATCAATGAAGAAGGGTGGCTTCTGGGAACGACTCTTGCACGTCGTTTCCGGCCTCAAGTTGGTTCACCCTACCTGCCTAGGCTCGATGGGCCGACGCTGGTCCGAGCGTGATTCCTGGAATGACGGCCGCCAACCCGAGCCCATCGGCATGGCGAGGCGCGAAACAGTCGCCGGTTTCCGGCATTAATCAAATAAGCATCCGTGGCGAATTCAGCAAACAGAGGTCGAAGTGATCAGTCAGCGAACTCGACATCAGCCTTTGAAGCTGGGGAAGTTTGATCTTGGAGTCTCGGCGCGGTGGCTTGAGGCGCGGGTCCGCCAATCGTCTCGGCGCGGCGTCCTGAGCCCGCGAGAATCGGCGCTCGCAGAGCGGATCAAGCTCTTGAAGAGAGAGGCGGGCTCGCACTCCCCCTCGGCGCCGACGTTGATCAAGATGATTCCCGAACTTCGGCTTCGGGTCGATGCCTGTTTTCTGTCCAATCCCTACGCGACCGACCTTTTCCTCGACTATTTGCAACGTGAAGTGGTTCGCACCGGCAAGCTTCGCAGGCTGCTGGAGTTTTATCCCTCGCAGAACCGGGTGATTGCCAACAAGCTGAGCGGGGCCCTGGGTCTGCCTCCCGAATACCTGTTCGTCGGCAATGGCGCTGTCGAGATCATCCAGGCCATCCTGCACAAGTTCACCGGAGACAAGATCCTGGTGAATCTGCCGACGTTCTCCCCTTACCACGAGTTCGTCAGGCCCGACACTCAAGTTGTCTACAACATACTTTCCCGGGACGACGACTTCCGGTTCGACCCGGAAAGCTATCTGGAGCGCGTGCGCCGCGAGCAGCCCGACACGGTGGTCTTGATCAACCCCAACAACCCCGACGGCGGCTACATCCCGTACGCCACGCTGATCCGGCTGCTGGAAGAGCTGCGCCACGTTCCGAACGTGATCGTCAACGAGAGCTTCATCCACTTCGCCTGCGAGGGAGACGACTACGCGTATCGCAGCCTGGCGGGCGAGATCGATCGGTTTCCGAACCTGATGGTCGTCAAGAGCATGTCCAAGGACTTCGGCGTCGCCGGGATCAGGGCTGGATTCGCCGTGATGGCACCCGATCGCGTGCGGTCGCTCCTGGGCAACGGTTTCCTCTGGAACTCCTCGGGCCTGGCCGAATACTTCTTCGACCTCTATTCGCGGCCCGATTTCCTGATCGAGTACGAGCGAAAGCGCGTTCACTACATCCGTCATTCCCGGCGCTTCTTCCGGGCGCTCTCCATGATTCCCGGTCTCTACGCTTACCCCACCAGCGCCAATTTCATCCTGGTCGAGTTGCGCAACGGCATGACCGCCGAAGATCTCGTCTGCCGCCTGCTCGTTCGCCGCGGAATCTATACCCGCACCTGCGACGACAAGAAAGGCCTCGAGCCAGGCAAGTTCCTCCGCGTCGCCTCCCGCTGCCGCTCCGAGAACCGCTTCGTCCTGCAGGGCATTTCGTGATATCTTGCGGTGAAATTGCAGCCTGCTGATAAGATCGAGGATCGGTACGATGCGGCCTTGCCATAGCCAGTCAAGCGACATTCTTGTATCATCCCGGTAGGCTGGAGGAGGGCCTCATAATATGAGCACAATCCGGGCTGTGTATGAAAACGGCGTCTTCCGCCCGATGGAACCGATCGACCTGCCCGAGAAGTCCGTGGTCGAGTTCGAACCCCGACCGGTGTCGGATGAACTCCAGAGCGCGGCGCTCGATGGTATTTATGAAGTCCTATCCCGCCGATATCATAGTGGCCATCACGACTTGGCCGAGCGGCACAACGAGCATCAGCCGTGACTCCAGTCTTTCTCGATACGGCCGGGTTGATCGCACTCTGGGACGAGGACGACCAATGGCACGCCGCGGCATCCCGCGCCTTCGAGCAAATCAAGGCCAGTCGCACGCCGGTCGTGACGACAAGTTACATTCTTGCTGAGTGCGGCAACGCCGCCGCGCGGACGGCCTTTCGCCTGGAGGTCGATAGCTTACGAGCCCGCCTCGCAGTCGCCGCAGGATTGATTTTTCCAACCGACAATGACTGGCGATCCGCCTGGGACGGCTATCGTCAGAGCCAGGCCGCTCAGGCGGGACTCGTGGATCACCTGTCATTCGTCGTGATGCGCCGTCTCAACCTTACGCAGGCATTTACAAACGACCGTCACTTCCATGCCGCGGGCTTCCACACGATGTTTTGATTACCAGCCTGGTTAATTCAATGCAGCGTAGGCCGTCACGCCCGGCTGGTTTGATAGATCGCCGGGCGATACCGAGGCTTGGGGATTCGCTTACCCGCGGCGCAGCGCGGCCTCGATCCACGCTGCCTTGGCTTTTTCCAACTCGGCCAACGCCTCCCCCGGAGTGCTGCCAAAGGCCGAGCAGAAACGCAGATCCGGGATGTCGGCGATGTACCCTTCGTCTTCCTGGCTATAGAAAATATTGATATGGAAATCTTTCATGAGTCGTCTCCCAGGGTGAGATTGTTTTCCTCGATAGTACGGAGAAACTGGCGGACCTGGTACGGTTTGACCTGGCCATCGACCTCCTGCAGGTTCAAGGGCTGTGGAACGTCCCTGTGAATCAAGATGTGATGGCTGCCATTGATCCGAGCGAGCTGGAAGCCGAAGGTTTGCAAAAGCCGGAGAAAATCATGAAACGATAGGTTCTTGGGACTGTTGAGTGCTTTCCGGAAAAGCTTGCGCGGATTCATGGCGGTCTCGGCAGGAAGGTCCTCGGAGACTCGCCTGATTCTAATGCTGATCTGCCTTCTTGAGAAGCGCGGCGACGTCGGCCCAGAACGCCTGCCAGTCTCTCCGTTCACTTTGGGGCATCCTGGCGAGGGCGCTAGGTTCGCGCACAGAAGCCAAGTCGCGGTGGTGGGTCAGGATTTCGAGTGTCTTGCGGGCGAGGGAGCGTTGCGCCGGCAGGCCTTGAGCCAGGAGCTTGGCGCAGGACACTGGTCTCGGCGCGGAGCCATTCGAGGGCCTGGGCACGCCAACGGGCACGCGCAGTCTCGTCGAGCGGGGCATCGTCCTTGGCTGGGTTTTCTATGGTGCCGGCCTGGGCGGCGGCGATCGCAGCGCGGAGGCGGTAATCGTCGGCCAGTTCAGGGCTGGTCTGGAAGGCCTCGCGGTAGAACCGAACTGCTGTGTCAAACCGGCGTGTCACCCGGCTCAATTCAGCAACGTCGAGCTTGCTCTGAGGACCGGCCACCACCTCCTGACCGCGCAGGATTGTGTCGAGTCGCGGTTCAAGTGCCAATAGACGTTCCACACGACGCAGGCGAGCCGCGATGTCGAAGTATGGGTGTTCATTCAGCAAATCCGAGGCCTCCCTGAAAAAGCCGAGGGCCTCCTTCAATTCGCCCCTTGCGAAATGAACCGATCCGAGGTTGTCCAGGTAATTGGGATTCTTCGGTTCGATCCGTCTGGCTTCGCGAATCTCGGCGAGAGCGGTGTTGACGTCACCAAGATCGAGCAAGTACAGACCTAGGACGTTGTGGGCATCGGAATCCGCGGGTTTGACTCGGACGCCCTCGCGGCACAACGCGATTGCCTGAAACACGCTTCCGTCCGAGTGCAAGTCAATCGCAGAACTACTGTAGGGGTTGCTGAAGGGAGCGACTCGAAATGCCTCGCTCAGTTCCTTCAAGGCTTCATCCCACATCCCGTGATCGAGCAGAGCCCGCGCGAGGCTCAGATGGGCTGAGATGTCTTTGGGGCTTCGCTTGATTGCGTCATGGTGAATGCCGATCTGCTTGGCGAATTCTGCGTTAGCCTGGTCTTCCTTTCCCTGTCGTTTCAATGTCCGAGCGAGAAGACCGTGGAGTTTCAAATCATTCGGATGCAGCCGAATCGCCTCGCGGTACACAGCACTTGCTTCGTCGAACCTTTTTTGCGATTGCAAGAGATCACCGAGTCTTGAGATTGCGACAGCGTCTTGGGGTCCCGACCTGGTTCGCTCGCGATACACCGCGATCAATTCCTCTGGACTTGCAGTCGCGTGCATGAAGCCGGCGATGATGAGGTCGGAAGTTGAGTCACTCTCGCGAGCAGTGGATAGCAAGTAAATCTGCCGAAACGTCTCAAAGGCCGCGTGAAGGTCCCCTTTCTTTTCGAGCGCCGTGCCGAGGAAGAACTTGAGATTGTCGTCCTTTGGATCGATGCGTATGGCCTCGCGAATTTCCGGGATGGCTTCATCGAGCCGGCCGTGCAGGAACAAGTGAGCCGCCAATTCGAGGTGAAGATCGCCGTCTAGCGGCTGAAGACTGATTGTCCTTCGAAACTCTGCGATCGCCTCGTCGAGCCTGCCCTGCTGATGGATTAATACTCTTGCAAGACGATGGTGGATCGAGGACTCCTGCGGACTTAGCTGAGCCGCTCTCCTCAGTGCTTGACCAACCTCGTCGTTGATTGAGAGGAAATAAGGGTCCGTGCTGAGAATCCTGCAGTGACCACCTGGATTCAGGAAAAATGCAATAGAGTTCAAATACCTCGAAAAATCCTCGGTCAGCATGAGACGACTTACACTTGGGTCAGGCTCAGGTGGTCCGTTGCTCACAACCCACGACCTCTCTGATGACTGGTCGATCCAGAGCGGTGTCGGCACATTTGACGCCAGTAGAGCCTCCGCCAATGCCACGTGAGCCCACGCATTTTTCGGACGAAGCGTGACGACGGACGACGCGAATCGCACCCTTTCCTTGGACGACGCGAATCGCGCGCTCTTCTCTCTCGTTGGAACCGCTTCTCAGGCCGTTGACGCTAGGTCTTGCAAGTCGGGAGCAGATGCAGAAGTCCTCTGGGCTCAGTTGCCAGGCTTGTTTGAGCACCTTCTCGGCCTGCTTCTCCTCGCCGGAGGCCTCCAAGACCAGACTCAGCAAAAGCAGGCTCCTCGCGGGCTGAGCCGCAAGTGCCCTCTCGTCTTGGGTGAGGAGTTTCACAGCTTTGGCATCTGTCCCGCCAACGAGATTACGAAGCTCATTTCGCCAGTGGTCCGTGTCAGTAGCACGGGCCGTTGCTATGAGGCGTCGCCATTGGCCTGGGGCCTTCTCTTCTGGGTCCGGTCGATTCATGACCTCGAGCCGAATGAGGGCCCAATCGTCGAGAAAGTGTATCAGTTCCAGAGTGTTGGAGCGCTTCTTCAGCAGTCGGCCGGCTTCGGTGGGATCGAGCCGGTCAATATCGATGCCGAACTCGCGAAAGGCAGACGCATAGGCGGCTGTCCGTCTTCGTCGGGTCCCATTTATCGCCTTGAACGAAAGGATCGAGACGAATCCTCTCCAGACGTTCGAGGAACTTACGGTCGCGGTCGGCATCGCCGGCTTGCTGGGTTGCGTCGGACTGTTCGCGCTCAAGATCGGCCAAGAAGGTGTCCACTTGGGCGCGGAGAGGCACTGAAGGCTCGCCCGCGACCAATGCGGAACGTGCCTGTTTCGCCATGGCGATGGCTTCGGGCCATTTCGACAGGTCGCCGACGGAGGCGGCTTTCGCTTGGCCGCGGAGGAGCTTCGCCTCGTCGAGCGCCTGTGTGACGACTCGCTCGGTCGCCGCCCGCCGCCCAGCACGAAGCCGCGCGAGATAGGCCCAGCCGCCGCCGCCCAGGAGAACTAGGCCGAGCACCGACGCCGCCAAGGCGACCGTCAGCCGCAGGCGATCGCGCTCGACGCGGGCGCGCTTGGTGGCTTCCTCGGCGCGGGCTTTCTCTTCGGCCTGGGCGATCTCCGCCTTTCTCAATCGCTCTTCCACGCCGGTCCGATGGGCCATGATCCGCTCGGCCACGATGCCCGCATGGCGCGGGCGGTCTTCGAGCTCGGGGGCAAGGCAGTCCTTGGCCAGGGCGATCAGATCGGCATCGGCGCCGCAGGATCCAGGCGACTCAACGCCTCCTTCAGGTCGCCGCGCGAGGCCTTGCGCTGGATCTCGCCGGAGGAGCGGCCGGTGAAGGCGGGGTCGCCGGTGAGGAGCTCGCAGAGGATCGAGCCGAGGGCGAAGACGTCGCAGCGCTCGTCGAGGAGATCGGTCTCGCCGCGGGCTTGTTCGGGGGCCATGTAGGAGGGCGTGCCCAGCACGCTGCCGGCTCTGGAGCGGTCGAAATCGGTGTCGGAGCCGCTGCGGACGGTGGCGATCACGGTGTCGCGATCCTTGGTCTTGCCGGCCGAGGCGTCGTCGGCCGCGCCCCCTGGGGCAGGACCTTGGCGAGGCCCCAGTCCATCACCTGGACCTCGCCGAACGAGCCGACCATGATGTTCGAGGGCTTCAAATCGCGATGGATCACGCCTCGGGCGTGGGCGTAGGCCATCGTCTGGCAGACCTGCCTCGAAGATCGACAGGAAGCGGGACAGGTCGCGGGCAGGGTCGGGCCGCTCGTCCAGCAGGCTCGACAGCGTGCGGCCCTTGACCAGCTTCATGGCGAAGTACGGCCGGCGATCGGCGAAGGCGCCCAGTTCGTAGATCGGCACGATGCCCGGGTGCTGCAACTGGCCGCCGATCTGGGCTTCCTCGATGAAGCGGCGGATCAGCTCGGGCTTGTCGCGGTGCGACTCGAGCAGGACCTTGACGGCCAGGTCGCGGCCGAGGTCCGGGTCACGCCCCTTGAGCACGGCGCCCATGCCGCCGCGGGCGATCTCGCCCAGCAGTTGCAGCCGCCCGGTTCGATCGCCGGGCGCGGGCATCTCGGGAGAACCGGGCAGGACCAGCGGGCCGGGATCGGTGTCACGGAGCAAGGTCTGCGGAATGGGGACCGATCCGCACGCTTCGGTCAGCGCGGCCAGCACACCCGCCGAGATCGGTCCGTGAGTCAGGTTCGCGAACGACCCCGTTGCTTCCGCCTCGGAATCGTCCCCATTCAGACCCTGTCGCAGCAAGCAGACCGGGCAGAGCCCGCCCAGCGCTCCAATCGGCAAGACTCCTCCGCACCCCCGGCATCGGTTCTCGACACTCATGGTTGATCCTCCCGCAGGATGATACGCCTTCCCCTATCTTGGGAAGAAGAAAAACCAGACGAGTGTTACAGAAAAGCCGTCAGCTCGCACCCAACGCGGACAGAAGGTCGGCGATCTCGTCATCGATGGCGGTCGGGTCGTCCGTCGTCCGGCCGACTTCCTCGCGGAGCAGCTCGCGGTAGCGGGCTCGGAGCCGATGCGCGGCGACGCGCACCGCCCCCTCGGGCATGCCCAGACCAGCGGCGATATCGCGGTAGGACGGGGCCAGGTGGTCACCCTGAAGCGCGGGTCGCAGCTGATCGAACAGGGCAACCTTGCCCGACCGGGCCGACTCGTCTTCAAGCCGACTCAAAACGCGTTCCAGCAAGGTCAACGCCCACTGACGTTCGAACACTCGTTCGGCCGTCAGCTCGTGGGCTGGTTCTCGCCCGTAGCGGCCCTCGGCGTCGAGGCGGTCGATCGACACGATGGTTTGCTTGCCGCCGCGCTTCTCGGCCCGATCATGATCGCGGCGATTGGCCATGTGATGCTCGCAGGCCGCTCGCAGAAACGCACGGAACCGGCCTTTCGAGCGATCGAGACCGGTCAGATCACCACGCTCCAGCAGGTCGGCGAGCAAGCCCTGAACGATGTCCTCGGCTTCATGAGGCGAACTGCCGCGATGGCGCACGAATGCGTAAAGGGGGAACCAGTAATCACGGCACAGCCCTTCGAGGGCAGCACGGGCCGCGGCGTCGGCTTGCCCGCCTGCACGTGCAATACGGCTCCACTGGGTCGTCGGGAACCGGGCGGCCGAGGGATTCTCCAATGTAAGGGACCTCACGTGCGGGGTTCCGCGGGATCACGCCAGCAGCTCTTTCACCACGCGCGCCGGCTCGACGCCGGTGAGTTTCTGGTCGAGGCCCTGATAGCGGTACGTGAACCGCTGGTGGTCGAATCCCAGAAGCTGCAAGACGGTGGCGTGGAAGTCTCGGATGTGAACGGGATCCTTGACGATGTTGTACGAGAACTCGTCAGTCTCGCCGTAGATCGTCCCCGGCTTCGTGCCCCCGCCGGCCATCCACATGGTGAAACAGCGGGGGTGGTGATCGCGACCATAGTTCTGGTGGGACAACCCGCCCTGAGAATAGATCGTCCGGCCAAACTCACCGCCCCAGATCACCAGCGTTTCATCGAACAACCCACGTGATTTCAAGTCTTGAACCAGGCCCCAGCACGCCTGGTCAACGTCCTTGCACTGGAAGGGCATCCGGCCGGAGACGTTGGCGTGGTGGTCCCAATTGTTGTGGTAAACCTGGACGAATCGCACGCCCCGCTCGACCATCCGCCGGGCCAGGAGCGCCGTTTGGGCGAAAGTGCCTGGTTTCCTGGCTGCTTCACCATAGAGCGTGTAAGTCGAGGCGGGCTCGTTCGAGGTATCGGTCAGGTCGGGCACGCTCGACTGCATGCGGAAGGCCAGCTCGTACTGCTCGATGCGGGTGTGAGTCTCGGGGTCGCCCACGAGTCTTGTAATTCAGCTCGTTGAGCGAGCGAAGGCCGTCGAGCGTGCCGCGGCGGACCTCGGCAGGCACGCCCGGTGGATTGTTGATGAACAGGATCGGATCGCCGCCGCTCCGGAAAGAGACGCCGGCATGTTCGCCCGAGAGGTAGCCCGACGACCATAACCGCGCCGAGATCGCCTGGATCTGCTCGGTGTTGGTGGGCTTGGCCACGAGGACCACGAACGTGGGCAGATTGTCGTTGAGTGAGCCTAAACCGTAGGAAGCCCACGCGCCCAGGCACGGCCGCCCGGTGATCTGGTTGCCGGTCTGCATGTAGCAAATGGCCGGCTCGTGGTTGATCGCCTCTGTGTGCATGCTTCGGATGAAGCACATGTCATCAACCATCTGGGCCGTGTATGGCAGCAGGTCGCAGACCCACATTCCACATTTGCCGTGCTGAGCGAACTTGTACTTCGAAGGGGCGATCGGGAACCGCTTCTGCCCCGAGGTCATCGTCGTGAGCCGCTGGCCCATGCGCACCGAATCTGGCAAGTCCTTATCGAACCAGGTGTTCATCTGCGGCTTGTAGTCGTACAGATCCATCTGAGACGGACCGCCGACCATGTGCAGGTAGATCACGTGCTTGGCCTTGGGGGCGAAATGAGTTCGCGCCCGAGCAATCGACCGATCGAGCTCGGCGGCTTCCGCCGCTGGGGCCAGGCCCTCGCGGCCCAGCAGCCCTGCCAGGGCGGCCCAGCCCACCGCGTTACCTCCGCGGCGGAAGAACTGGCGGCGAGTCTCACTGCGAACATACTCGTGCAAGGGGTTCATGGTCGAAGCCTCACTTGTTCAAAACTTCGTCGAGGTTCATCAGCTCGTTGGCCAGCATGGTCCAGGCGGCGGCGAGGGTTGGCTGCTGGGTGGGATTTGGTGGAAGCTCGCCGACGGCGAGAAGCTTGGCCGCATCATCAGGGTGCGACTGGTAGAACGCGATCAGGCGGTCAATCGAAGCCTGGACGATCCGCAACTCCTCAGGGCGGAGCGGCCGAGCCAGCAGCCGCCGAGCCATGAAGTCGATATTTCGCTCCGTGGTCTGGCCCGGTTGGCTCAAGGTAAGCTGAGCCAGGGCGCTGGCCGCTTCGACGAACTGGGGGTCGTTGAGCGTGACCAGGGCCTGCAAGGGAGTGTCCGTTCGCTCGCGGCGGACCGTGCAAAACTCGCGGCTGGGGGCGTTGAAAACCTCCAGCGAAGCCGGCGGCGCGGCTCGCTTCCAGAACGTGTACAGGCTGCGCCGATAAAGATTCGCGCCGCGGTCGCGCCGATAGTTTCGCGTATTGCTCTCGGGCATGGCCACGGCTTCCCAGACGCCCTCGGGCTGATAGGGCTTGACACTCGGGCCGCCCAGCTTGCACTCGAGCAAGTTGCTGGCGGCAAGCGCGTAGTCGCGAATCATCTCCGCGTCCATCCGGAATCTCGGTCCACGCGCCAGCCACCGATTTTGCGGGTCCTTCTCAATTTTCTCGGGCGTGCTGGCCGCGCTTTGCCGGTAAGCGGCCGAGGTGACCATCAGCTTGAAGAATCGCTTCACGTCCCAGCCCGACTCTCGGAACTCGACGGCCAGCCAGTCCAGCAGCTCGGGATGCGAGGGAAGCTCACCGCTGACCCCCAGGTCACCAGCCGTGCGCACCAGACCGGTCCCGAAGACTTCCTGCCAGAACCGATTGACCGTGACGCGGGCCGTGAGGGGATGCTCGGGCTGAAGCAGCCACTGCGCCAGGCCAAGCCGGTTGCGCGGCAGGTCAGGGGGCATGGGCGGAAGCACGTCCGGCGTGTCCGGTTTCACAGGCTCTCGCCGCTTGTCGTATTCGCCGCGATGCAGGACGTACGCCATCGGCTGCGCATTACGCTCCTGCATCACGTGGGCGACCGTTCCCCGCGCACGGATCGCGGCTTCCTCTTCCTCAAGAGCCCGGCGCCTGGCCTGCAGGTCGGCCGAGCCCGGATCTCGGGTCTTCAGCCACCACGCCAGGAGCGTATCACGCTCGGACGCGGAACGCTGCCCCGCGGCTTTGCCGATGAGTGCGAGTGCGCGGCTGGCCCCTACCAGATCGGCAACGTGCGAGGGCGAAAGAACATGTCGATAGATCCGCACGTCGCTGATGCCAACACCATCGAGCCGAGCTGTCGAATGCCGCTGCCCAACCTTGAAGGGCACCGTGGTCCGGATCGTGTTATTCAACTGGTTCGCCTGGATGTCGGTGGCCTGAGGCTCGCCGTCCACGAAAATCTTCACTCCGGCGGCCTGGGAGGAACCGTCGTAGGCGATCAAGACGTGAGTCCAGGCGTTCATGGGTATCTCACCACGAGTCGCGACCTTGAGCGCGTTGTCGGGCCACTGATTCACGAGGTGCGTCGCGACCTTGTTGTTCTCAATCCAGAGATCCCAGCCCCGGTAACCATGCTGGTCGTCCATGCGAGCCATGACCGAGCCGGAAAGGCCGGGTTTCGTGATCTTGATCCAGGCTCCGAAGGAGAACGCGTCCTTTCTGTCGAAGTCTCCGGCGTCGGCACTCTCGAGGAGAGGCAGGTGCGCCGCCGGGTTTTTCGCTCCTTCTGACGTTGCCTCGTCACGCGGGCATAACCCCACGTTCAGCCGTAGATCCTGAGTGGGTATCAAGCCGGTCAGCGAGTCTTGATTCTGGCTCGAGAGCCATTTCTCGAAGTCGGTGCGAGCCGCGCTGCCGCGCGCCGCGATGCGACGGTTCACGTCGGCCAGCTCTTCAGGGATGGCGGTCCAGCGCTTGCGGTCGGCGATGCTGGGAACGAAGACGGCTGGCGGAGTGTTCTTGATGTTGCCATCCAGGCCCCCCTGCGTCGTGTTGTTGAAGAACGCGGCCAGCTCGTAAAACTCCCGCTGGGAGAGCGGGTCGAACTTGTGGTCGTGGCAAACCGCACAGTTGGCCGTCAGCCCCAGCCACACCTGAGACACGGTCTCGGTGCGGTCGCGGGTGTAGCTGACCAGGTTCTCCTCGGGGATCGTCCCCCCTTCGTTGGTGGTCATGTTGCAGCGGTTGAAACCCGAGGCAATCTGCTGGTCGAGGGTGCGATCAGGCAGGAGGTCGCCGGCAAGCTGCTCGATGGTGAAGCGGTCGAAGGGAACGTTGCGATTGAAGGCGTCGATCACCCAGTCACGATAGGACCACATCTCGCGGAAGTTGTCGAAATGAAACCCATGCGTATCGGCGTACCGCGCCGCGTCCAGCCAGTAACGTGCGCGATGCTCGCCCCAGCGGGGAGATTCCAGCAGGCGATCGACGAGCCTGGCGTAAGCGTCTGGAGACGTATCCTTGCAAAACGCATCGACATCCTCCGGCCGAGGGGGCAGGCCGGTCAGATCAAGGCTCAAGCGCCTGGCCAGCGTGCCTCGGTCGGCTTCGGGGGCGGGCCGCAATCCTTGCTCATTCAGCTTCGCCAGGATGAAGCGGTCGATCGGGTTGCGAATCCACGATTCATCGTTGAACCGCGGAGGGACAGGTCTGACGGCTGGCAGGAGCGACCAGTGGAGCTGGTACTCGGCGCCGGTTTCGACCCAGCGTTTGAGCACGTCTTTTTGAGATGACGAGAGCGTCTTGTGGATCGAGGGCGGAGGCATGACCTCCTTGGGGTTCACCGTGTTGATGCGAGCAACCAGCTCGCTTTCCTTGGCATCGCCTGGTGTGATCGCTCCCGCTTCGATGGCAGCCTCGCGGCGGTCGAGCCGCAAATCGGCCTTGCGTGCTGCACTATCGGGACCGTGGCAAGGGAAGCAATTCTCGGCCAGGATCGGCCTGACGTCCCGGTTGTATTCCAGCTTCCCAGCGGCCAAGGCGGTTTCACCCCACAGGCAGAGGAGGGCGAACCCAATTGCTAAGGATACTTTCATGAACGGCTCTCCACTTCTCCAATCCGACGTCGGGCCATCATCATCGCGGGTAAGTTCGACCGAGTTCATGAGGACTCCTCCTGGGCAGGGTTCTGGACAACAGGCCGGACCCGCCGGGAACGTGAGGGCTGGTCGGGGAGGGCACGGCACCAGTAGGCCATGCCCGAAGCGATGTGCCTGGCCATGGCCCGCACCGCGCCGGCCCGGTCGTTCCGCAGGAGTGCCTCGACGATGGCCAGATGCTCTAGGGCCTCGGCGGCCAGGCGATGGTAATCGTTGCGAGATTCCGAGTGGTCCCAGGCCGCGTCACGAAAGGCCCGAAACAGGTTCTTCAAGCGGCCGAGCTCGTGGACAAGGAATGCATTCCCACACCGGCTGGCGATCAGATCATGAAGCACGCTGTCGGCGGCTCGGGCTTCGGTAATTGCCTCGTGCTGATCGGCCGAACCGGCGATCATGGTGCGCAGATCGGCACGCAAGCCCTCGAGTTGATCTCCATCAATCCGCCCGCAGGCCAGGCGAACCGCCTCGCATTCAAGCGCACGACGAACCTGGCAAATCTCGCGAACCTCTTTCGCGGTCATCCGCCGCACGACGGCGCCGCGGTTGGGTGAAACATCGAGCAGCCCCATTCCCGCCAGCATCACGAGCGCCTCGCGCACCGGCGTATGGCTGACGCCAAACCGCCGGGCAAGCGCCTGAGTTACCAGATGCTGGCCGGAACGGATCTGCCCGTTCACAATTTCCCTGAGCAAAGACTCCACGAGCACCTGCCGGCGCAAGCCGTGGTTCCATGGCTTCGCGGCGCTTTGGGCTACAGTTGACACGATGATAAATCCTCGATGGTCGCGCGAGCTCTGCTGGGGGTGGGAGTCGCACGGGACTCGTACGGCGGGCGGCCTCGCTGCGCGGCGTGCAGAAACCGCAAGAGGCATGTTTGTTATACTATGCGATTCGGTCCTGCGGCCGCAACTGGTATTCTATAGAATCAGACGAGGCGGAAACGCTCAGCATGAAAATCCCGTTCGCTTGCCCTTCATGCAACGCAACCGGTTCCGCGGACGCCGCGTTCATTGGCAGGCAAGTCCGGTGCAAGCATTGCGGCACCCGTTTCGCGATCCCAGACCCGGACGATCCCGACGCAGACGTCTACGCGCTTGAAGGGGCATCTGACGCACCAGCCCAGGATGATTCAGCGAGCGAGGCCCAGAGCACCTTCTTCGTCCCGTCTCGGTCGGATGGCACGCCAGCGGCGACAAGGCGAGGAAGAAGCGATCCGCGACAGGGCTAACGCCGACTCGCGCTCGCAAGGAGAAGCCCGCCTTTCCCTGGTTAACCTTGCTGGCGTGGTCTGCCATCGTTCTTGTCGTTGTTCTTGCCCTGATCGCCTTGCTCCTCCCGCAAGGGACGTTGATCGCGGGCTGCGTCCTGATGGGTATCGGCAGCGTGATGATCCTGGTCGGATTCAGCGCCGGGGCTTATGGAGCCTTCTGCGAAGATTTTATTTATGGTGTCCTTTATCTCGTCATCCCACTTTACACCGCGTATTACATGGCCACCCGATGGGAAGACCTCTGGGGCTGGCTTATCTGTTCGACGGCGGGTGTGGGCTTGATCCTCATCGGAATCGAGGTCGTCCGCTGGGCCGGAGTGGCTGTCGGATGATGAGATACGCTCATGGAAAACCAGAGAGCCCTGGATCAGGGCTCTCCGGCTCGGTGGACAGCATGCGGCTCTCTCACACGGTGAGAATGCCGCTGCGGATCATGTACGCGAGCCGCTGCCGTTGTTCGGCAGTCAGCAGGGCGTGAATCTGCTGAAGCGAACGGATGAGCGTGTCACGTACTTTCGCCGTGCTTTGGACGCGGCGTTCACCGGCGCTCTGGGCCTTGGCGGCATCGAACACGTCGCCGCCCACGGCATCGGCGAACTCGGCCAAGGCCCGGCGATCATCAACCTCGGCCTGGGCCCTTTCGGTTTTCAGTTCGTCGAGAATACGCACCAGCTCGGTGATCTGCCTCTCGTCGAGGTCGAGCTTGTGCGCCAGGAAGCGCAGCGGCCGCCTGACGCCGAAACCTGACCGGCCTTCGAACCGATCCGCGTCGTGATGACCCATGAAGCACCCTGTTCGCTCACCACGATGGCGATGAGCGTGCCGCTCATGATGCTCGTGGTGCTCCGCCTGATCGGGATCAAAAGCGGAATGAAATGACCTGTACCGGCGCTTCTCGCGCCATGAGGCGTGACACATGATTTTTCTCCTTCTCGCCAGGGCGTTACGCACCCGGCGGGGACACTGCGCGTGGGCAACGTGCCGCACGCTCACGAGAATAATAGGGGCGAGGGGAAGGGGGGTCAACATGTCGTTCGCCTCCACGCAAACGGGGTGCTTGGAGGAGGCATTTCTCGAGCGTCATGGGGCGCCTACGCACAATGCGATCGCCGTGGCGATTTCGTCTATCTGGGCATCGGCGACATTACCTAGCCGCCTCACGAAACGTGTCTCGGACACCGACTTCACCTGGAACGCATCCGCAGCGGAGTCTTTCGATAGCCCATTACTGGCTGTTGCTGGGAGCGAAACGAACCACGACAGATTCGCGAAGTCGCTTTTCCAATCCGTTATAGGAACCACGATGCGCAGGGGAAGGCGGCCGATGGCATCGAGATTGACCACGACGGCAGGCCGCACCTTGCGAATTTCGGCTCCCGTCGAGGGGTCGAAGCGGACAAGCCAGATCTCACCCCTCCTGGGCAGAGGGTTCATCGCCACGCAGGTCCTCCTCGCCAAACGCCTCGAAGTCGGTCAACTGACGATCTCGGCGGTAAAGCTCTTCCGCGAGAGCTGCCTGGTTCATGAGGATTGTCGTGCGCTCGTCAGCGGGGAGTTTCCTGAGTTCGGCCGCGGAGAAATGCCTTTCGATAGACAACGGCTCTTCAAGGTTATTCATGATCAGCCTCGATCGAGTGCTCTCAATGCTTCGAGTCCAGAGTTGAGCTTAGTCGATCGTCCAATTTAGGAACATACCTCTCAGCAGCGATCGGGGGATGTCGAGTTGTCATCCAGCGAAACGAGGCGATCGCGGATCGTCCTGCCTCTCACCGACCAGGCGTGGCTGCCGGCACCTGCCTGCTCGCCGCCAGATACGCGAACAGGTCGCGGATTTCTTGCGGCGTGAGCCGCTCGAGCTGGCCCTCCGGCATCATCGACACATTTGAGGGCTTGAGGGCTTCGATATCCTCACGCGGCAAGACGATCCTTTCATTGGCGGTCTGGATGGTGAGTGAGTGATCGTTCTGCTCGCGGATGATGCCCGAGACGAGGCGGCCGTCGGTGGTGGCGACGTTGGTTAACGTGTATTCGCGTGCGACGGCGGCGCTGGGGTCGAGAACGTTTTCGAGGATGTAGCTGGAATTGGCACGGTCCGAGCCGGTGAGATCGGGGCCGACGTCGCCGCCGGCGTCGAAGAGGCGGTGGCACTGAAGGCATGTCCGGTTGAAGACAAGCCGGCCCTGGGTCGCGTCGGCGGGTGGATACTTGCCGGACGACAGGAGCTCACGGTACTTCACCAGAAGCGACGACTTCTCGTTCGAGGTCGGACGCACGCTTCCCCAGACGGCTTCAAGCCGCTTGCTGACTTCTGGGTCGCCCAGAGCCAGGAGCTGCCGCGCGATCGTGAGGCTGACGTCGCGACGGGGGATGGTTTTCTTGGCCACGGCGTCCAGCAATGCCAGGGCCCAGGCTGGTCGAGCCGAGAGCGTGGCGATGGCATCGTCACGCTCGGATTCCGAGAGGAGCGCATAGCGGATCAAGATCGACTGTGGCGTGGCGTGGTCGTTATAGGCAGCCAGCGCACGGATGGCGGCGGCACGGAGGCGTCGATCGTCCAGGAGCGAGAGCAGCTCATGGGCCAGATCAGGAACGTGCCGCTCAACCAGTGCGCCAAGGAGCCGGGTGCGCATGGAAAGCGGTGTTTCAGGGTCAGACATGGTCATCCGCAACGAGGCGATCGCCTTGGGTTCTCCCAGATCGAGCGCGACCAGCAGGGTCTGTTCGAGGACGTCCGGATCACTCGTCGTCACCAGTTTGGCAAATGTGCTCGGCCAGCCATCAGGCCGGGGAACTTGCTTGCGACCGCGGAGCGCGTCGAGGATTCCCGAGAGCAAATCTCGGCGGACGACTTCCGCGGAGCGCTCGAGTACCGGCAAGAGCGCCGCGAGCCCTGCGGCCGCATCGGCCGTCACAGCGCGACGGGCCAGGTAATTGCGAACGAGCGGGGTCTTGCAGCGTGACGCCAGCGCCGCGGCACGAACCGCGTCCGATCCCGCCAGCGGCTCGATCCCGTACCAGGTCATGAGCGGCAGCATCGGGTCTTGAGGATCGATCGCGGCCTCCGCCAAGGGCTCAGCCAGCGGCCAGCGATCCTTGATCGGAATGCGCTGGAGTGCTGAAGCCAGACTCAGACGAACGCGCGGCGACCCTTCCGCTCGCGCCATCGCCACGAGCTGTTTCATGGCGGCGGCCGAAGGAACATCACGATCAACAAGTAGACGAACGGCCCAACCCCGGATCGCGTCATCGCGGTCGTCAAGCAGGCGAACGAGCGCCGCTTCGTCCAGGCCGCCGCAGACGTTCAATGCCCAGACGGCGCGAAGGCGTCGGGTTGAGTCGGCCTGGTTGTCGAGGAATCCACGGAGGATGCTAAGAGCATCCTTCAAATCCCGTTTTTCAGCCGCCCGTTCCTGAAGCAGACGCCGTGCTGTGCGGACGTACCAGTCGTTCTTGTGGAGCTGGAGCTGGGCGAGTTCCTCGTCGTTCAACGTGGCCAGATTGACCTGGGCAGACTTCACTTGACCCGAGCGGATCTTGTAGATCCGGCCGTTTTCACGGTGGGCGTTGTCGTCGTCGGTCTCATGACACTCGCCGGTGTCGGACCAGTCGGTCAGGTAGACGCCGCCGTCGGGGCCGTATTTCAACTCCAGGCCGCGAAACCACGTGTCGTTGGCCATCAAGAAATCGCGCTCGTGGTGGGCCACGTAGCTCGAACCCTTCCGCTCCAGTCGATCGTGGTTCACGCGATGGCCGTGCAAGTTGCAGGTGAATATGCTATCGCGATATCTATCCGGCCAGTTGTCACCCAGGTAGACCATCGCGCCCACGTGGGCGTGCCCGCCGCCGACTTCGCTGTGCTTGGCATGGCCGGCACCCTCGCGAGAGTCTTGCCACCGGCCGCCCGCCCAGTGGATGTGATCGGCGCACGATTCGATCAGGCCGTAAAGATTGGGGTTGAAGTCCTGGCCGAACATTCGCTGGAAGTGGGCGCCGGGTACCACGTGAAAGAGGTGAGCGATCACACAATTGGTAATGAATGCCTCACCATGATCGTCGAAGTCAAGGCCCCACGGGTTGGTCGTGCCATTGGCGACGGTCTCGAAAATCTGCCTGGTGGGATGATAGCGCCAGACGCCGCAGTTGATCGCGATTCGCTTCTCATCGGGCGTGCCCGGCCGACCCACCCGCGAGGTGTCCGTGATTCCATTGCAGCCCCAGAGCCAGCCGTCCGGACCCCACTTCAGTCCATTGAACATATTGTGCTGTGCCTTGGTGCTCCAGCCGTCGAGCACGACCGATGGCGGTCCGTCGGGCTTATCGTCGCCGTCGCGATCGGAAATGAAGATCAGGTTGGGGGTCGCGCAGACCCAGACGCCGCCGAATCCAAGCTCGATGCCGGTGAAATTCGTCCCTTTGTCGGCGAAAACCTTGCGGCGATCGAATCGGCCATCGCCATCGGAGTCCTCGAAGATCAAGATTCGATCCCTGCCTCGTGGTCCGCCCAGCCAGATCGGATAGGAATAGTTCTCCACCACCCAGAGCCGGCCCCGCGGGTCGATCGTGAACGCAATCGGCTGGACGACGTCGGGTTCGGCGGCGAAGAGCGTGGCCGTGAAGCCCTCGGGCAACGTCATGCGCGAGGCCGCCTCGGCCGAAAGCACGGGGGCGGAGGCCGGTCGGCCGGACTGGGACTGGGGCGCATCTTCAGCACCCCGGGTGGTCTGAGGCACCCGGAGCCCGAGTGTTCCCATCAAGACAAGCGTGAAGAGTAGGCCACGTCGCGAGATCATCGTCAATCGCTCCTGGACATTGCGGAACCCGTTCATGTTTCGAGGATACGAACTGGTAAGGCCGGCATCAACTCGTGGATTCGATTCGCGATCCCCACGTTTGCACTCCTCGCCCTGGGAGAAGGGTGTTGCTCCACGATCAGCGGCTGAAGTAGCTTATCCGGATCGGCGCCCAACCGCGCTTTAGAGCAGGAGCCAGTTTCATGCCGATTACCTATGAACAAGCGGTGCAAAAGCTCCACGAGTGGACGCCCAGCGCTGCTTTGAGAAACCATGCCCGGGCCGTCGAGGCGGCGATGCGTAAGGCGGCCCATCGCTACGGGGCAGGGGAGGCAGACGAAGAGCGATGGGCCATCACCGGGCTCTTGCACGACGCCGATTACGATCAGTGGCCCGACGAGCACCCGCGGTTGATCGTCGAGTGGCTCGGCGAGCAAGGAGAGCCCGAGATCGCCCACGCCGTCTCCGCGCACTTCACGAAGTGGGGTATCGAGCCGATTTCGGCACTCGATAAGTCACTCCTGGCCTGCGACGAGCTGACGGGCTTTGTCATGGCCTGCTGCCTCGTCCGACCCGAAGGCATCCACTCGCTGAACCCTTCAAGCGTCAAGAAGAAGCTCAAGGACAAAAGCTTCGCGGCCAAGGTGGACAGGGCTGAAGTTCACGCCGGAATCGAACGGCTAGGAGTGAGCGTCGAGGAGCACACCCAGCTCGTCATCGACGCGCTGGTCCCTCACGCCGAAGCGCTGGGTATCGGCGGCTCGAATTGAGCTTGACGATAAGATTCGCGATGACTGGGAGGAAGAGTTTCACGCAAAGACGCAAAGAGGACGCAAAGACGCAAAGAAAACAGCGATGTGGAAGAAGGGTTCTCCCATCAATAGCAATCACATTGGAGTGCAGATTCGATCAATCTATCCTCCGTCAGCCAACCACGCACGATGACTTTCGCTTCCTCTTGTTCCTTTCTTCTTTGCGTCTTTGCGTTTTCTCTTTGCGTCTTTGCGTGAAACTCCCCCCGTCTTCTCATTGTGCCGAGAGCTTGGTTTTCATGGCCTCGATGCGTTTGCGGAGCTCTCTGGCCTTCGTTTCAAGCTCTTCGGCTTGCTTCTCCAGCTCGGCGATGGGTTTGGCCTGGTCGGCGGTTGGGGCCGCGGAGGCGGGGGCTTTTGTTACTGGCTCTTTGAGTGCCGCAATGGCCTCCTGAAGCTGGCGGACCCCAAAGCCGGTGAAGCCGGTGAAGCCGAAGTTTTCATGGCCCAACCGTGCTTCGAGGGCGGGCAGCGCTTTCTTGAGCTTGAACGAGCGCGCAGCCCCCAGGCACGAAACCTCACGGTCCGGTCCGGGTCGTCGACCATGGGGATGATCAGATCTTGGAGCGCTGAATCGTCCTTGGCCAGACGGTCGAAAGCGGCGATCGCCGTCGAGCGTAGGGCTCGCGGCTGACCGTATTTGGAATAAAGCGCGGCGAGCTCGCGAGCTTTCGTGCCGGGCTGTTCCAGCAGGAGCTCGAGCGCCGTGGCGGCCAGCGTATGCTTGCCCGCGGGGACCTTGACGGCGGAGCTCAACAGTTCGTCGGCGTCCTTGATCTTCCAGGCCACAAGGCCCCGCAGCGCCGCGGTACGCGCTCCGTAGGCTTCCTTGGGGTTTGACCAGGCGGCGCGAAGGATCGATTCGGACTCGGGGGTTCTGTTGAGCTTGGTGAGTGCCGCGATGGCCACGGTACGAACGCGCGCCTCGTGGTCTTTGGCCGCTTCCAGCAGGGCGGACCGGTAGTCTTCATCGCCACTCTGGGCGCTTGAAGTCGCCTGGCGCGGCCCCCCCATCCTGCGACCCCGGCGTGAGCCATCGGCTCCGCCGGCGATGAGAGTGATCATCTCGGTGCGGGCAGTGCGCGACTTCTCTTTCGTCCACGCGCCTGCGAGCGCCTGCTTGGCCTCGGGCTTCTCCTTGTATTGCTGGGCCAGCGCCCGAGCGGCATGAAGTCGGCAGAGGACACAGGAGGCATGCTCGAGCTGGTACAGGTTCTCCTCGACCGTCTTCTCGAAGTCGAGTTCTTTGATCAGCCAGCACTCGGGGTCGATCAGGACCATCCTGGGCTTCGCGCCAACCGGGATGATCAGCTCTTGACTGGCGCCGTCGAGCACGATCGGGATCACCCGACGGCTTCCCGCGGACTCGGTGATTTCCAGCGTTGTGGGCAGGCGGAACAGTGGTGTTTGTTCATCCAGCTTCTGGGTCTGCTCGATCTTGATGCGAGCTGTCTTGTCGGCATCTTCGTAGTGCCAGCGGACCTTGAGCTCGGGATGCCCGGCCTTGTAGAGCCACTGGTCGAAGAACCATTTCAGGTCCTTGCCAGAGCCTTCTTCCATGGCCTTGCGAAAATCTTCGGTGTCGACGACCTGAAATTTGTGTTTGGCCACGTAGCCTCGAATGCCCTTCCACCAGGCGTCGTCGCCTATCAGGCCGCGAAGCATATGCAGCACGGACCCGCCCTTCGCATAGGTCATACCGTCGAACATTTCCATGGGCGAACTGTATCGCGTCTCGACGATGGGCCGCCGGTACATGCGGTCGTTGCCCATGTAGCTTTTCCGCTCTCCCTCCATCCGCAGCCGAAACTCATCCTCGCCCAGGTCGTGCTCGGCGAAGAGGGGGTCGAAGTAAGAGGCAAACCCTTCATTGAGCCAGATGTGCGACCAATCCTTGCAAGTGAGCAGGTCGCCAAACCACTGGTGGGCCAGTTCGTGAGCGACCAGGCCGTCCTCGTCGCGTTCCAGAACCTCGATCTCATCGAGCAGGGCCCCGTCGGTCATCGAGGTGGCCGAAGTGTTTTCCATGCCGCCACCGAACTCAGGAAGGCACACCTGGGCGTATTTCGGATAGGGGTAGGGCTGGCCAGTCTTGTCGCTGAAGAAACGGATCATCGCCGGCGTCTTGCCCATGAACCGCCGCGCGGTGGCTTCATCGACGTTCTTGGTTACATAGTAATCGACGGGCAGGCTTCCCACGCGATCGTGAAAGGAAACGAACTCCGAAGCCGTGAGGGTGATCAGATAGGTCGAGTGGGGCTGATCCATCCTCCAGTGATAAGTTCGCGTACCGTCGGAGTTTTCCTTGGTGCCCACCAGCGACCCGTTGGACACGACGGAAAGGGGCTTGGCGACGGTGACGATCATCTCGGTGGTGACCCGGTCGTTGGGATAATCATAGCAAGGAAGCCAGTGATGATTGTCTTCGGCCTCGCCTTGCGTCCAGACGGCCACGGGCTTTTCGGGATAGGCAGGGTCTGGCGGCACGAAATGCAGACCGGCTTCCGGTGATCCGCTGTAGGTGATCGCCACGTCGAGGGTATCTTCAGGACCGTAAGGCTTGTCGAGCGTGATCGAAAGCTTCTGGTCCTTGGCGACGAACTTGCAGGAGGCCGCCTGGGGGCCGGCCGTGACGCGGGTAACCTTGAGCTTGGGCCCGCAATCCAGGTCGAACGTGGTCAGATAAGGGTGAAGCGGGCTCAGGCGGTGCGTGACCGTGCCCCGAACCTCGCGCTTCTTGGTGTCGATTGTCAGCTCGGCCTTGATGTGCTTGATGTCAACCACACGGATGCGCTCGGTCTGGCGCGGGGCGTCAGCCTTGGCGAACGGCCGGCGTGTCGGGGCCGGCGGTGCTCCCGTTGGCGGACTCTGCGCCGCCGCGCTCAGAGCGGTCGATGCCACAAGCAAGAAAGCGGAGAGTTTCTGGATGTGCCTGGTCATAAAGATTCCTGGATTTTGATGGGTCGAAAAACCCCGATCCCCACGTCGTGGGGTATGTACGAGTGGCGGCAAACCATGACACCTGGTTCTGGGCCGGGGCGCAGTGCCATTGAACCTTGATGTATCCTGTTCTACTCTCGAAGAAGACGGCCGGTCAATCCGGCGGTCCCGGGGTTTCTTGTCGTTCATGCCGGTTGTGTGGGCACGACGCTCCCATCTCGAGCCGGCGATTGGCGGCGCATCGGCCAGGCTGCTTTCCATGAATCAATTTGGTTTTGTTCGCTTGACCTGTGCCTCGATCCGGACCGCGGTTGCCAATCCCCTGGCAAACGCCGCGGAAATCATTCGAGTTCTCAAGCAGGTTGCCGACAGCGACGTCGTTGTGTTCCCCGAGCTGTGCATCACGGGCTACACCTGCGCCGATCTGTTCGGTCAGAGCGCGCTGCTGGACGCGGGATTCCAGGCTCTAAGGCACATTACCAGAGAAACGCTGGGGCGGCCGCAGCTCGTCGTCGTCGGGCTGCCGGTGCCGGTGGGTAACAGCCTGTTCAACTGCGCCTTGGTGCTGCAAAAAGGTAAAGTCCTAGGCGTCGTTCCCAAGCAGAACATTCCCAGCTACAAGGAGTATTACGAGGGCCGATGGTTTCGAGCGGCCGACGGGTCCGAGCCGGATGAGATCGAACTGCCCGGCGGCCGCGTGCCATTCGGCATCGACTTGCTGTTCGAGTGCGATGCCGTCAAGAGGTACCCCGTCGTTGTGGGCATCGAGATTTGCGAGGACCTGTGGGTGCCAATCCCCCCCAGCTCCATCCAGGCGGGGGCCGGGGCGACGATCTTGCTCAACCCTTCGGCCAGCAACGAGACGATCGGCAAGAGCCAGTATCGCACCGATCTGGTGGTCGGCCAGTCCGGGCGGTGCATCGCGGCCTATGCCTACGCCGGCGCAGGGCCGTCGGAATCGACGACCGACGTGGTCTTCGGCGGCCACTGCCTGATTGCCGAGAACGGCCAGTTACTCGCCGAGTCGCCCCGCGTCGGCGACGGCCAGTCCCTTCGTCGCGATACTTACTGGATCACCCACGACGTCAACGTCGCCAAGCTTCAGGCCGACCGCCGCACGGCGACCAGCTTCGAGCAAGGCCCTCGGTTTGCTCGGCCCTGCCGGCGAATTCCGTTCGAGCTTTCCAGGGAGACGACCGGCCTCAAACGATTCGTGGCCGGCACACCGTTTGTACCCGCGGAGGGGCCCGAGCTGCATCGCCGCTGCGCCGAGATTTTCGGCATCCAGTGCGCGGGGCTGGCCAAGCGAATCGAGCAGCTTGCACCGGGAGCTTCGCTTCATATCGGTGTCTCCGGCGGGCTCGATTCCACGCTTTCGTTGCTGGTGGCCGTGAAGACCTGCGATCTCTCTGGCGATCGACCGCCGGCTAAGTTCATGGCCTCACCATGCCCGGCTTTGGCACGACGCAGCGAACAAAGACCAACGCCCTTGACCTCATGGAGCACCTGGGCATCTCGTCGGAGACGATCGATATCACACCTCTGGCCCTTCAGACTTTTCGAGAGCTGAACCACGTCGCCGTTCGGCATCAACTGTCGCGATCTGGATGGAGAATGGTTTTCAAGCGGCCCTGGCGAAACTTCCGCCCGAGGCTCGCCAGGACCTCACCTTTGAGAACGTGCAGGCCCGGATTCGCACCTTGCTGCTCATGTCGCGCGGGTTCGTCGTCGGCACCGCCGACCTGTCGGAGCTGGCGCTGGGCTGGTCAACCTATAACGCCGATCACATGAGCATGTATAACCCGAATTGCTCGATCCCCAAGACGCTGGTGAAATTCCTGGTCCACTACGTGGCCATGAGCGAGTTTCCCGCGGGAGCCGTGCGCGACACGTTACTGTCGATCGTGGCGACGACGATCTCTCCCGAATTGCTGCCGGCCTCCGCCGCGGGCGAGATCGAGCAATCGACCGAGGCGACCCTGGGCCCCTACGAGCTGCACGACTTCATTCTTTTTAACGCCATCCGATGCGGCTATCTCTCCGCAGAAGATCCTCTTCCTGAGCGAGCACGCCACATTTACCCAGCCTTATCCGCGAGACCTGATCGAGCGCACGATGCGAACGTTCTTCACGCGATTCTTCCGCCAGCAATACAAGCGCTCGTGCGTTCCCGACGGACCGAAGGTCGGCACCGTCAGCCTCTCTCCCCGAGGCGACTGGCGGATGCCCAGCGATGCCGACCCGGCGGCGTGGCTGAAGTGGAAGTAACGGCGAATAAGCCCGGCGCGGCAATCGTCTAACCTCTCAAAGATCAAGCTCGTGTGGCGGCCAAACACCTCGGGTGTCGCCCCATTTCGCCCGGTTTTGTCGGAGGGTGACTCGCTGCCGCTCCCGATGACAATCGGCCCATCTCGTACAGCTTGACAGCCCCCGCAATGCGAAGCTCGGTACCGAACTGCTCCGGGGTCATATTCAATGCCGCCAGAGTGTCGTCCGGGAAGGAGATCGTGATCTCGCTCATGTAGCACCCTTTCAGGCCAGCAACTCCTTCCGCACTCTGGCATCCCCTTCGACGCCGATCAGGCGCTGGGGCAGGCCCTGGTAGAGGAACCGGAAGTTCATGGGGTCCAGGCCCAGGAGGTGAAGCATGGTGGCCTGGAGATCGTGGACGGTGACCGGGTTTTCGGTGATGAAGTAGCCCAGGTCGTCGGTGCCGCCGATGGAGATGCCCCCCTTGAAGCCGCCGCCGGCCACCCAGAGGCTGAAGCAGTGGGGGTGGTGATCGCGGCCCAGGAACGTTGATCCGCCGCGTGCCTCGTTCATCGAGGTCCGGCCGAACTCGCCACCCCAGACAACGATCGTTTCTTCCAGCAGCCCGCGCCGTTTCAGGTCCTTGAGCAGGGCCGCGACCGGCCGGTCGATCTCCTTGCACTTCTGGGGAAGGTGAACGACGATGTCGTCACCCGCGCCGGTGCCGTGGCAGTCCCAGCCCCAGTCGAAAAGCTGGACGTAGCGAACACCCCGTTCGACCAGCCGGCGGGCCAGCAGGCAATTGTTGGCGAATGAGGCCGCGCCGGGCTGGGCGCCGTACATCTCCAGGGTGCTCTCGGGCTCCTGACGAATATCCATCACGTCGGGCACCGACATCTGCATGCGGAAGGCCAGCTCGTACTGGCTGATCCGCGTCAGGGTTTCGGGATCGCCAAACTCCTTGAGCTCATATTCGTTGAGCTGGCGGAGGGCGTCGAGCGTGCGGCGGCGGTCGGCCCGGTCCATGCCTTTGGGATCGCTGACGTAGAGGATGGGATCGCCCACCGTCCGGCACTGCACACCCTGATAGACGCTGGGCAGGAACCCCGTGCTCCAGAGGGCCTTGCCACCGGTCGGGTCGGTACCGCCGCTGATCAAGACCACGAAGCCGGGCAAGTCCTGATTCTCCGAGCCCAGGCCGTAAGTGATCCAGGAGCCCATCGCGGCGCCGCCGTTGCGGGGGCTGCCGGTGAAGATGAAAAGCTCGGCGGGCGCGTGGTTGAACTGGTCGGTGTGCATCGAGCGAATGATGGCGATGTCGTCGGCCACCTCGCCAATATGTGGGAGCAGATCGCTGATCTGCTGTCCGCTCTGACCGCGCTGGTTGAATTTGTAAGGCGTTCCCAGGAGCTTGGGATGGCCCTTGATGAACGCGAACCGCTGGTTCTTGAGCAACTCGTCGGGGCAGGGCTGCATGTTGTGCTTGACGAGCGCCGGCTTGTAATCGAAGAGGTCTTGCTGGGGCGGTCCGCCCGACATGTGCAGATAGATGACTCGCTTGGCCTTGGCCGGAAACATAGGCGGCCGTGGCGTCATCGGGTTGTCGGCGGCGGCCGTGAGATTCTGGCTGTTCTTTGACGATCGATCCTCACCGCGCCCATCGGCAGAACCAAGCATGGCCAGAGCGATGGCTCCCAGGCCAGTCTGCGAGTGCTTGAGGAACTGACGGCGGGTCACCGCGCGGCGCGCTGGAGGTTGAGATCAAGATCCAGGTCGAAGTCGAGAATTCATGGAATCAGCCCCTGGTCAAAACGCCGTCGAGGTTCAGAAGCACGCTGGCGACCGTGGTCCAGGCGGCCAGGTCGGCGGGGTCACTGCCGGCGGGCCCAGTTCCTGTCGGTTCGGCTGGCCAGCGCCAGTGCGGCCTGGCGATCTTTCTGGTAGCGGGCGTGCTCACTCTGGTAGAGCTCGATCAGGTGCGCCGACCTGCTCGGGCTTGGGCGGCCGGCAGAGGCAAAGCCGCAGGGCATAGCGAGCGCGATCTTCGGGGTTCGATCCTCCCTCGCGCACGATCCGCCGCGCCAGGGCCTGGGCGGCCTCGACATAGACCGGATCGTTGAGCGTGACAAGCGCCTGGAGCGGAGTGTTGGTGCGCACTCGCTTGATCGCGCAGATCTCACGGCTGGGTGCGTCGAACGTCGCCATCGAGGGGTACGGCACGGTCCGCCGCCAGAAGGTGTAAAGCGCCCGGCGGTACTTGTCCGTGCCCTGGCTGGTGGCCCAGGTGCGCTGGCCGTTGAAGGCGGCCTGCCAGAGGCCCTCGGGCTGGGGAGGGAAGACGCTCGGGCCGCCGATCTTGCGGCTCAAGAGGCCGCTCAGGGCAAGCGCCTGATCGCGGACGATTTCGGCCTCGAGCCGCACGCGAGGAGCACGCGCCAGCAACCGGTTGCGCGGGTCTCGCGCCAGCAGCTCTGGAGTCACGCGGGACGATTGCCGGTAAACCGCCGAGGTGACGATCAGCTTGAGCATGGCCTTGGTGTTCCAGCCCATCTCCATGTAGCGGACGGCCAGCCAGTCGAGCAGCTCGGGGTGGCTGGGAAGCTCTCCCTGGGTGCCGAAATCCTCCTCGGTCTCGACGATCCCGACGCCGAAGAGCTGGGCCCAGTAGCGGTTGACCGCAACCCGGGCCGTCAGCGGATTCTGGGGATCGACCAGCCACTTCGCCAGGGCCAGCCGGTCCACCGGAGCACTCGAGGGCAGGGGGTGGAGCGCCTTGGGAACGCCGGGCGAGACCACGTCGCCAGGGTCAAGAAAGTTTCCCTTGCGAAGCAGCCGGGTGACGCGGCGCTTGTCCGCGGGCAGCTCGACCATCACCGGCAGCGTCGGAACTTCGGGTTTGGCCTTTTCGAGCCTGGCGATCTCATCCCTGATCGACTTGAGCTCGGGGGCGATCGACACGAAGTGCTTGGCGAGCTTCCGTGCCTGGTCCTTGGTCCGACTAGGCGGCCGAAGTGTCAAGAATCGCCAGAACCTCCTTGGGCACGTTCTTTCGCGCATCGGCGTGTGCTTGCGTTTGTTCCAGGCTTTCCTCCCAGGCGGCCTGACTCGCAGCCAGGGTGGAAGCCGCCGCCTCGAGCAGGCGCTTCAGCTCGCCAATCCGGGCGTCGAGCTTCCGGGCCTGCTCCACGGCAAGGGCATTGGCAACGGGAATCACCGGTGATTCGTCGGGCTGGTCGTTGTCGGCCGTCTGGTTGAAGATCGCATAAAACTTGTAATATTCTTCATTCGTGAGCGGATCGTACTTGTGCGTGTGGCACTTGGCGCAGCCCAGGGTCAGGCCCATCCAGACCTGCATCGTGGTGTCAACGCGGTCCTTGATGGCGGCGACGCGGTACTCTTCGTCGTCGGTTCCCCCTTCGGTGTTGGTCATCGTGTTGCGATGAAAGGCCGTGGCCATTCTCTGTTCGATCGTCGCGCCGGGCAGCAGGTCGCCGGCGATCTGCTCGATGGTGAACTGGTCGTAGGGCAGATTGCGGTTGAACGCATCGATGACCCAGTCGCGATAGCGCCAGATGGTGCGGAGCGGGTCGGACCCGTAGCCGGCCGAATCGGCATAGCGGGCCAGGTCGAGCCAGACGCGGGCCCATCGCTCACCATAGGCGGGGTCTTCGAGGAACCTGTCGATGGCACGCTCGTAGGCGCCTGGAGCCTTGTCACCCAGAAATCGATCGAGCTCCTCGGGCGTAGGCGGCAACCCGCGCAAGTCGAGGCTGGCCCGGCGCAAAAGGGTGGATGGATCGGCTTCGGACGAAGGGTGCAAGCCTTCCTTTTCCAGGCGGGCCAGAATCCAGAAGTCGATGCCGTTTCGCGGCCAGTTCTTATCATTCACCTTGGGCAGAGGTTCGGCCTTGGGACGGATCAAGGCCCAGTGATCCGCATACTTGGCCCCTTGCTGGATCCAGCGCGTGAGGACTTCGACCTCGGCCTGACTCAGGCGATTGCCCGCTTTTCTGGGGGGCATGCGCAGGGTCTCGTCTTCCTCGGTGATCCGTGCGATCAAAGCACTCGAATCCGGATCGCCCGCGACGATGGCCGTTTCACCACTCTTGAGCGGTTTGATCGCCAGATCCCTCTGGTCCAGTCGCAACCCCTTGGCCCGCTTCGCCTCGTCGGCCCCGTGGCAAGCGAAGCAGTTCTTCGACAAGATGGGCCTGACCTCGCGGTTGAAGTCGACTGGTTTCGTGGCGCTGGAATCTGGCCCTGGCACCGAGCCCGATTCATCAGCCGCCATCGTGGTTCTGGCGGCCAATGTAAAGCTTACTACAGCAACACAGGCCGGTAACCAGAACGACGCGAATTGCTTCACGCCGGAAAACATCGGCTTCATCGGTGGGCTCCCGTGCCCGAGTTGGCAAGCAGCCAGCGGGCCAGTTGATCCCGGGTCGAGTGTCGGCGGGTGGGCAGGTTCAGACTCTATAGAATCCATTGTGGCGTCATCGGGCGACATTGCTCAAGGGGCGACTTTGACGGAGTCGCTACGATCAGGCCGGATGCACGTACGAGGGAAAAAATTTCTGAAATACCCATTGGGTCTGAAGATCGCGCTTGTTACACTGCCGCACGATACGTCAGCGGCGATGCACTCGCTTTGGAAAGCACCTAGACATCATTGGAGGATGGAGTGATGATGACGCCTGCGCGGATCGTTCGTCTGGTCGGTATCGCGGGACTACTTGGCTGGCTGGCCATGGTGAGCTGGATGGCCAAGACGACCTTGGCCCAGAATGGCGCCCAAGCCCCGCAGCCGCCACCGGCGCTGCCAGCGCCGGCTCCGTCGGGGGCAGAACTGGCGCCGGCCAGCGCCCCGCCGCCCATCGCTCCCGAGGCGGCGAAGGCAACCGCCACTGAGCCTTCCGCGACGCCCGCAAACTTGCCTCCCCCGGCCATTCCTGGGGATGCTGTGGCTTCGTCATCAGGCACCCCCGGACACCCGTACGGTACCGCCTCCCACGCCGGCATCAGAACCCGCGGCTTCCCCTGGCGACGACCCCGAAAAATCGGCCCAGTCGTTCGTTGAGCGGAACCAGAAGGAGGCTGAGGAGCATCTCAAGGCTCTCACCGCCGAGGCCGACCAGCTTCGCACTCGCCTGGCCAGGCTGGAATCGGGCATCAAGCGCTGGCAACTTCTGGTCAATGCTCTGCGCTCCGCTCAGGGAGTGGCCGCGGCCGACGAACCCTCGGCCCTGGAACCGGTTCCCCAAACCTCGTCCGGCGGACCCAGGGCGGACAAGAAGGTGAAGTGGACGTCGGCCAACCCTGCGCCTGCGCCGGCAACGGCAACGGAACCGCAGCCGCAGCCGGCCCAACCGGGCGCCGCAACCGAACCGCCTTCAGATCCTGCTGGGGCTGCACCCGCCCCTGTCGCAAGACCCGCTCAGCCGGGCGCGCCTGGCGCGGCGCCCCGATGATCGAACCTCCGGCCGGTGCCATCAGACCCGCCCGCACCAAACTGGCTCTCATGCCGCCATGACCTCCGACAGCAGATTTCGCGTGGCTTCCTGGTGCGGGTCTTCGAAGATCTGGCTGGGCGGGCCCGACTCGATGATCCGCCCTTCGCCGAAAACGTGAACGGTGTGTGCGACCCGGCGAGCGAACTGCATGGCGTGTGTGACCACGATCATGGTCAGCCCGTCGCCGGCCAGGTCGGTCATCACGGCCAGAACCTCGGTGGTCATCCGCGGATCCAAGGCGCTCGTCGGCTCGTCGAAGAGGATCGCCTGGGGCTCCATCGCCAGTGCCCTGGCGATCGCCACGCGCTGCTGCTGCCCACCGGAAAGCTGACGGGGCAGCGCGTGCAGCCGATCGGACATTCCCACGCGATCCAGCAGCTTTCGCGCACGCGCCTGGGCTGCTTCGGCGCTCTGTCCCAGCACATGGACCGGAGCCTCGATGACGTTTTGCAGCACGGTCTGGTGCGGGAACAGGTTGAAGCTCTGGAAGACCATGCCGACCCGCAGGCAGACCTGGCGATGGATCCGCGCGAGCGGCCGAGGCATCGTGGGCGTCAACTCGCAGGCCGCCAATGGTCACGCAGCCGGCTTGAAAGGATTCCAGGCCGTTGAGACACCGGAGGAACGTGCTCTTGCCGCTGCCGGAGGGTCCGATGATGACGGCCACCTCGCCTCGGCCCACGGCCAAGGTCACGCCGCGAAGCACCTCGATGGGGCCATGCCACTTGACCAGTTCGCAAACTTCGATCATGCCACAATCCCCCCTTTCACGCCGCCGGAGGCAAGACGCCGTTCCGACCACCGCGAGAACCACGACAGAGGCACACTCATCATCATGTAAAGCACTGCCGCGGCCACGGCAAACTCGATCGCGCCGCCGGTGCTGTTGGCAAGGATGGAATACTGCTTCGTCAACTCGACCAGGGTGACCACCGAGCAGACAGAAGTGTCCTTGAACAGGGCGATGAAGTCGTTCGTCACGGGCGGGATGACGATCCGCACCGCCTGTGGGATGATCACTCGCCGTAGAGCCAGGCCCGGCGACATGCCCAGGGCGAGCGCAGCCTCCATCTGGCCGCTGGGAATGGCCTGCAGCCCGGCGCGGTAGATCTCTGCTTCGTAGGCCGAGTAGTTGATCGCCAGACCGCCGATCCCGGCGATCCAGGGCGGTAGCTTCAAAACGTAGAAGAGCACAAAGAGCTGAAGCATCAGCGGAGTGCCGCGGATCAATTCGACATATCCGGCCAGCACGGTTCTGACCGGCGCCGGACCGTAGAGCCGGGCGACGGCGATCAAGAGGCCAAGCGCCATCGCCAGCGGCATCGAGCCTAACGATAAGGCGATCGTGACCAGCGCCGCCTCCATCAAGCGAGAGCCGTAGTGGCTCACCAAGTCCCATCCACGCTCGCTCTGGCGGCCCGAGACGACTTCAATCGGGCCGGCAAATTCGGTCAGCTCGCGCTGGGCTTCGGTCCAGATTCCGTACCGCTCGTAGAGCCGCCGCAGATTTCCCGAGGCGATCAGCCGGGCCAGCCCCTGGTCGAGGGCGTCGCGCAAGGTCCGGTCTTCGTTGCGGGTGTAGATCACGTAATAGCCGTGCGATTCCGGCGGCCCGGCGAGCTCGAGGCCGGGGAACCGTTCGCGATAGAAGCGGGCCGCGGGCAGATCTTGCAGCGTGGCGTCGTACTGGCCGTTCTGCACGGCGGTCATGGCGTCGGTGGCGCCGTCGAACCGGACCACCCGGACATTCGGCCCGCCTTGCTCTGCGGCGTAGGTATCACCCGCCGAGCCGACCAGCACGCCGACCGTCCAGCTTCGGCCGTCGGTCCGAGGCTTCTTGAGATCGGCCCAGGCGCGAAGTGCAGAGCCGCGGGGGACCATCAACTGAAGCTGGTAGACATAGTAGGGCCGGGTCGCCGCGTACTCCCGAGCTCGGTTCTCGGTCCATTCGTAGCCGTTGATCACCACATCGAGCCGGCCCGAGGCCAGCACCTGAAGCAGCTTGTCCCACTGCCCCTGGCAGAACTCGGGTGTCACGCCCAGGTCGCGGCCGAGCATCGCCATGAGCTCAACTTCGAACCCCGTAACGTCGCTGGGTGAGCGAGGGTCGGGATAGGCGTACGGACCGCCGCCTTCCATGTCGCTGCCATAGCGCAGCACGCCGGAAGAACGCACCCCATCGAGGCCATCGGCGTTTGCGTCAGGTGCCAGAAGAAAGCCGGCGTTGACCGCGATGGAAGTCAGGATCAGGACACCCAGCCTCGAGAAGGCCGCGGAGCCCCAGATGAGATGAAGCGAATGCGCGTGACGCCCTATCGCGCGGAAAGGTCGAGCCCGCGAAGGCTCAGAATCAGAATCAGAAACAAGATCAGGCTCAGGTTCGTCAAGGTCGGACGAGGATGCATCGGATTCCGATGCGCCGGAGTTTTCTTCCATCAAGAGACCTCTTTCACCCAAGGGGCCGCGGGGGATGGAATGGAGACTTCATCAATCATTCGATGAAGACCCGCGTCATTCAAGAGGGTTTTCGGGAGATTGAATCTTTCCGGCCCCATCCGACCAGAACCGCAGCCGAGCGCGAAGCTGGCGTTGGTTGCCGGCGCCGTTTTGCGCCCGCAGCTTCTGCACCCGGCGGACGCGGCGGCGGACGTGTCGCGGCACCCGGGCCACGCGCAGCCGGGTGAGCCGGCCGACGTGGAACCGATGGCCCCGCCACTGCACTCGCGTGTTGACGATCGCGTCGAACCAGAGAGGTAACAATAAGAGGTCTTTTGCCGGGCTGAACAGCAGGTTTCGCAACCTGGGGAATCGGCCGCCAAGCCAGCGCGTCTGGAGCGCGTCTCGCGTCATGCCCAGGCCAACCAGGCAGAGCAATCCGCCCCACGCGATGCCCGAATCGCCCGAGAATGCCCAGACCAGACCCACCGTCGCCAGGTTGGCCATCGGCTCGGCCATGAAGGCGGAAAGCGCCATCTGGCGGCGGATCTTGAACCAGCGCGAGTGGCGGTTCAGGAACCACGTGAATCCCCGCCGGCGATTCACATTCTCGATCACGTGATGGCTCAGGCGGATCGAATAACCGGCCTTGCGCACCAGGACACCAATCACCTGGTCTTCGGCCAGCAGGTTGCGCACCCGGGCGAACCCGCCGATCGCTTCCAGCACGCGAACGGGCATCATCATCGACTTGCCCACGACGCAGGTGACACGAAGAACCGACGCCATCGCCATGCCGCCTGCGATGAACCCGTTGAGCTGGAGGTTCTCCATGATCGCGCCGGAGTGCGTCTCGCCCACGCCCACGAACAGGTTCGTCACCAGCCCGACCCCCGGCTCAGCCAGGTAAGCGGCGGTCTCACGAACATAAGACGGCTTCACCCGCACGTTGGAATCGCTGATCAAGATCACGTCGTGCTTGCGATACCGCTCCATCGACGCCAGGCTTTCGACCTTCGGATTGAGACCGAATGCCGGACAGCCGACGACGAGCTGAGCGTCGTGGTTCGGGAAACTCGGCGAGCAGCTTCTGCACCACGCCAATGGCGGGGTCGTCGGCGTCGGCAACGCAGAAGAGCAACTGGTAGGTGGGGTAGTCGAGCCCGAAGAAGCTCCGCAGGTTTTCCTCGAGCTCTTCGTCCAGCCCCTTGAGCGGCTTGTAAATCGTGACCGGCGGCGTGTGATCGGCGAGCTTGCGTCTTCGCCGCGTGACCCAGAGCAGACAAAGCATCGACAGCAGTGTCGAGCTGACCGCGACAATGGCCACCAGGCCGAGCAGCAGGTTGACATTTTGAGGAGACGACATTTTTTTGGCCTAACCTCGCCGGCGAGTGAAAAAAGACTCGATCGCTTCGCTTCGTCGATCAGCGCCGCTCGGGCTTCATTCGCAGCTCCATCGGCCCCTGGCAACATGGACAAACCTGCGGGAACCGAACGCTGATGGTGCAGATATTGCAATAATACTCCGGCGTCTGAAACCGGCCGTCTTCTTCGATCTTGAACGTGATGACCTGAAGGTAAGGAACCCCTCGAAACCGCTTGCCCCGAATCTCGACGGGCCGGTCCCGCAGCCGCTCGTCAAGGAAAAGCGCCCGGCTGGCCTCATCGGAGAGGAGCGGGGTGATCGTGCCATCCTCACCCACTAGTACGATCTGTTTAGCGATCGGTTCGGGATCAACGCGGATCTCCACCTTCGCCCGTTGCAGCGCCGTGCCCAGCGGCAACGCCTTCCCCTTGAGCGTGACATCCTCAGCCTTGCGGCTGGAAGCGGCCGGCGAATCGTCGATGGGACCCAGCCCGCCGAGCAATAACACGAAGCCACCAATCATGCAGGAGCACGCGGTGGGATTCAAGGAGTTTTCTCCGGACCTTGTGATTTCCAATCGAGTTGTAGATCAGTCTCGGGGATCGCCGTCCCGTGCGAATTATAACGATGTCCACCCCTTCGACCAAGCTCATTCCCGCGTGTGTTCCGCCCTCGACTCGCCTCCTGTTTATGAAGAAACCGTGAACGTTGGGTTAGCTCACGTGGCCCTTTCTCTCTTGGAGTAATGCAAATTGCTGTCGGCAAACCACTTACGCGATTGCCCAAATTGCCCGGTGGCTTTGATTTGGCAGATTCGCAATTTCCGGCCAACTCTCGAAGAGTCGCGCCTTGTTGCACGCGATCATGTAAGACGAGCCAGGCGGAGCCACCCGGCCGTGAATCGAAAGGTCTTGCGAATTGGCTTTGTTTTTGACCACGATTCAGGCTCCGAGGCTGTTTAACCGGCTATTATAGCATAACTTACGTCAACCTTAATTTGGCTTCCTTCCGTTATATTTGTCGTTTTCTGGCGTGCGCTCTGCGTTGATTCAGGATCAAGGCCAGCCGCGACGAACCGGAGAACCAGCAGAATCGATCGGATCGGAAGATCCCGCATGCCCGACCCGACGATGGGAGTTCTCCCCTGGGCCTTTCGCGGCTGGCCATTAATTTGCAAGCATGCAGATTGCCAAAGAGGGTGCGAGTCTCCCCGCAAACGAGGAAGTCCACACTTCAATTATGGTGCAAGTTGAGCCGGGGGATTCCAGCATTACGACAGTGAATCGCGGGCTCGGGGATGGTCGTGCGGAAGCTAACGACGGATAGCTCGGACCGACGCCGCATCGCATATCTTCTCGGGCGCTCCCAGTCCGAACGGCAAGGGTAAGAGTCACCTCATTCCCAGTCGAGCCCTAGTTCCGCAAGTCGATTCCGAAGCTTCTTCAAGTCCCAGAGCCGAACGGCATGCTCGCCCCGGACGAGCATTCCCAGAATGCGGCCGTTGGGGTGAAACTTGACGGAGAGTATGGCGCGACCCGACGGCGAGGCAAACCGGACCAGCTCGGTCGGGGCTGGACCATCGAGCTTCCAGAGTGCGACCGACCTGTCCGCGCGAGGCCGTCGCGAGCATTCGTCCATCCGGGCTGAAGGCAACCGACGGTCACGGCCTCCTGATGCGCGGGGATTTCGGCGACGTTCTGACCCGTCTCGTGGCGGATGAGGGAAACGCCCCCTTTCACTGTGCCGCATGCGACGAGTGACTCGTCCGGGCTGAGGGCGATGCTATCCACCGGGCCGCCCGCCTCAACGGTTCGCTGCAGTTGTCCATCCGTCGCCCGGAGTACCCGGACCAGACCTGCCCGTGTTCCTGCGACGACCCATGTGCGTCCGGCCGAGAGGCAGGGGATGCCGACCCGTCCCGAGGCGCTGTTGCTCTCCTCCTGTTCCCACGTCGTGAGGCGCTTCAGGTCGGTGATCGACCAGGAAACGACCTGCAAGCTCATCAATCACGCCCCAGAGACGCTGTTCGTCTCGGCCGAAGCTCAGTGACGAAACCTGTTTCTCGGGGCAAGATCGAGGCGATTCCCCGCTCGCCGAGTCTGCCAAGCCAGAGACGATCATTACTGCTGAAGGCGAGGACTGGACGGGTGGGATGAGCGTCAAGGCAAGCGGCGGGCGGCCGATCCTGCACGGCGGCATCGGAGCGAATTATTCCCAGGGCACTGACCGATCCGGCATCCCAGAGAGCGACTCTATCCTCGCATTTCGGCGGTTTCCCCTCGAGCTCATGTGTCATGGTCGCAAATCTGGTTTCGCCGGAAGCCGAGGGCTCGGTGAAGCGAAAAGGCAAGCAGGGGATCCGGCTGATACCCCCGGGTCATCATGGTGTCTCCGCCGAGGACATCGTATAACGTCGTACCCTCAGAGGTCCCGATAGCGAGGGTCCGTCCGTCGGGGCTGATGATGGGGAGAACCATCGACTCGGTGATCGTCGGCAGCTTCAGCAACAGTCGATAAGCGGCCATTCCCCAGATCTTGACCGAGTTATCATTCGATCCCGAAACGATCAGCGTGCCATCCGGGGAGAATTCCAGGCCATCGAATATCATCCGGAGTGAGATGAGCCGAGCTCGGGGTCGTTCAGCACTCCTTCCTTGCCTTGGCCCACGCCGATGCGAATGGAGTTCCAATCTCCGGCCACACTGAGCGTCTGGCCGTCCGGGCTGAACCTCGATTGTTGATGGCGTTCCTCGGATTTGAAAGTTGGCCGCGGCCAGGCGGGACTTGCCACGAGCTCTGCCAGGGAGAAGACCAGTCCCTGATGATCAAATCCGCATACGAGGCTCTTGCCATCGGGGCTGATCGCGATCGTGGAGAGTACATCATCCACCCTCGATCGAGACCGAGTCTCGCCATCCCCGTCTCGCGTCCCAGACCTGGACGAGTCCATCCTTCGAGCCGGAAACGAGCATCGCGCCGTCGGGGCTGAATGCAAGCCCCATGACACGATCCGTGTGACGTGACAGCGTGATGAGGAGAGTCGCTTTCCTTCGACGTTCCCAGATCATGATCTGACCGTTGCGCAGGCCGGCGGCCAGCCAGCGGCCGTCGGGACTGAATGCGAGAGCGGATACGCCTGTGCGTTTCAAGTCGAGGCTCGTGCTCGAGATCACGTAGGCGGTGCAGTTCCCTCCGGCTCTCGACATCAAAAACCTGGACGCGAAACTGCTTCTCGCCGTGGTGCTCGCCGATCGCTAGACGTTTGCCGTCGGGGCTGAACGCAAGGCATGCCGAGTTGAGTGGACGTGATCTTGGCTCGCTCGCGCAGGTCGACTCCAGCCAAGCACTGGACTGCCAGGTCGCGGAGGACCTTCGGATCGCGGACCGGTGTCGCTATCCGGGCGGCCTCATGGATCTTCGCGAGTGCTTGCCACGTCCAGCCGGGACGCCCCTTGAATACCAGCTCATGGGCGGCCTTCTCAGCCTTTACGTAGGCCAGGCTGTTGAGCTGCAGCGCATGGACGCTGGCGTTGCGCCACAGGATGCCCCAGATGGTCAAACCGGCGATCAAAACCGCCGTCAACGTCACGACCAGCGTTCGGTGCCGGTTCACCCACCGCCAGGCCTGAGTGCTCCAGGGGTCGGGCATCGCGGAGACGGGACGGTCCGCCAGCCACGCCTCCAGGTCGTTCACCAGCTCCAGAGTGGTCGCATAACGATCTTCTGGTCTGGTCGAAAGAGCCCTGAGGCAGACTGCCTCGAGCTGGCGAGGAACCCAGCGACTGACCCGGCGGGGCGTAACCGACACCCCGCGCTCCACGCTGGCGGCAAGCTCGGCGGTGGTCGAGCCCTTGAATGCATGTTCACCTGTCAGAAGGAAGTAGAGTGTGGCCCCCAGGCTGAAGATGTCGCTGGCCGGACCGACCCGATCCCACCGGCCGGCCTGCTGTTCGGGGCTGGCGAAGCCGAGCGTCCCGATCGAGCCCTCCGTGTGCAGGCTGAGCTGCTCCTGGCCTGCGGCAGCTGTCATCATCCGATCCTGGCTGAGTCTCGACCGTGCCTCCCGATTCCCGGGATGACGCTATCGCTTTAGCCAGACCCCAGTCGACCACCAGCGTTTCGTCGAACGGCCCAAGCATGATATTGTCAGGCTTGAGGTCTCGGTGCAGGAAGCCCTGGCTGTGAGCAAAGGCCACCGTGGTGCAGGCCGCCTTGAACCGATGGAGCATGGCCCGGAAATCGGGGTCGCGAGCCAATGGAAGGCGTCCTCGTGCTGGGTTTTCAGATCGAGCCGAGTGGTAGTCCAGGATCTTAGCCTTGAGCGTCTTCCCTTTGATGAAGCGCATGGCATAACATGGCCGCCCCGCGGCATCGTGGCCCATGCCGTAAACCGGAACGATCCCGGGATGTTCCAGACGCGCAGTGACCCGTGCCTCGCGAAGGAAACGCTCCCAGCTCTCGCCTCCAGGCACTTCCGCGCAGTCGTCGAGGAACTTCACGGCCACGTCGCGCGGCAGGTCTTGCTGCTCGGCCTTGAAGATCACACCCAGTCCGCCCCGGGCATGATACTCGAACGCGCAAGGTGGAGGGCAACCGTGGGTGACTCAGGTGCACGAATTGGCTCGTGCGCCTGTGACTCCCCGTTGCTCTGCGGGCTTCCTGTGATGGGCAAGGCCAGGCGTTCCCAATCACGAAGCGCGTCGGCTCGCTGTTGAAGCTCTTCGGTCAGCTCGGGGCAGCCCTCGCAGAGTGTCTCAATTCTGAGGTCCTCGCCGCGCTCTCTGGCCTCGTCCCAGAGCAGAAGAAGCTCCCGGAGTCGTTCCTCTCGGCTGCCCTGCTCGGCCATGGTCTGGGGCCTCCAACCTTCGGCTCACAACCCGGGCAACCGGCCATTCAGGGCCAGATGGAGCGCTAGCTTTGCGTCGTGCCATCGTCCTCTGACCGTTCGAGGAGACACCCCGAGGACTCCGGCGGCCTTCTCCTGGGTCAAGCCGTGATACCAGAGCAGGTCGAAAACCTCGCGTTCTGGCGTGGGCAGGGCGCCGGCCAGTCGGTGGAACTCGGTCCACTCGGCGATTTGGCTTGGTCCCTCGGCGGCATCCATCTGCCTGTCGCCCTGGCCGTTTTCATGACCGTTCGGGTCGATCGGACCGTTCTTGCCCAGCTGCGCTGGGACTGTCCCACCGACGATAAACCTTGGCCATGTTGAGCAGTTCACGGCGGATCTGCAAGCCCGCCAGCCCGAAGAACTCCCGCGTATCTCTGGGGCATACGTCCAGCATCGCCCGACGCAATCGCAACGACGCATGCTGGAACACATCGTCCGTTTGCTCCCATCGCTGGACGGACGGGTACCGCCCTAACATCTTCCGGGTGAGGCCAACCAGTCGGCGCTCGAAATGGATGAGCAACTCGTCCATCCCCGACTGGTCGCCCGCCCTGAGCCGCTCGATCCAGCACTGAATTCGCTTCGTGTTGCCGTTGGCCATGCTCGGCTGCCTTCGCGAGACTGCCTCACCGCAGATCGTTTCCACGCTTCATGAGAGCATGAATCATCTCACAAAGCCAGAACTTTCCCATTTTTTCCTGCGCTCGCCAGTTGGTGCGCGACGAGAGGAGGACTGCGCAAGATAGAGAGTAGTGACTTTCCCGCTCCCGATCGATTAAAAAACGCACGATGGACCCCCCCATAGTACCAGTATGGAGAGACACCGTGCGTCACACCAACGACCTCAAGACTACCATCGCCGTCGGCCCCGTCAACTGCGTCGATCAGATGCTCTCGCTCGAACTGGGGTTGGAGATGGCCTTGCCCATGCCCAATCAAGACGAGCACCTCCCCGACCAGATCGAAGCGTTCGTTCATCAGGCCGGTCTCGAAATCCAGCGCCGGCTCTTCCAAGTTCTCATGGAGAAGGCCGACCACGAACTGGTCCTTTTGCACCGGCACGGCGACGGTGACGCCGGCATCCAGCTCCGGGGAACACGCCCTTTCACCTTCAAAACGATTTTCGGCGAGGTCACTGTTCAGCGGTTGCGAGTCAGCCACAATCACGACGGCACGATGGAGCTACCCTCAGCGCTCGCCTGGAACACGTCCCACCAACTCCACATCACCCAGAATCTCCGCGATGCGGTCTGTGATCAGATGAGTGATCAATCCGCGGGGAAGAGCCGCGCCGACGTCTGCCAGGGTGCTGGGGACGAGAATCTGCTGGGGCGCAGCACGATTATCGACATCGTGCATCAGGAGGGCGGACAACTGATCGCCGCGCAACGCCAGCGCGCCGAAGCGATCCTGAACGGCGCGTCCGAGGCGCAGCAGGCCTTGCTTGGCCCTGCCGCGGCCGACCCCGACGCCGTGACAGGGTTAGTCGATGACGACCCGCCATTCGACCAGTCAGAAGAAGCCCAGGCTGAGTGGGAACAGACCCAGGCCGAATGGGTGGCGACGGGCTTTCCCGGGTGTGATCCAGCGTTCCCGGTGGCCCAGGACAAACCCCGCATGGGAGACGAGGGATTCGTGATCGTTGAGCCCGACGAGGTCAAAACCAAGGCCCAACGGTTGACGGGCCGCAAGGAGGTGTGGACGTACACGGCGGTGGTGCTGGTAGCCGGGTTGCGGTACGCGCTGGCGGAAGCGACGACGGAGGGTCTGTGGCTCCAAGTCTCGGCGCTACTGCTGGAGTTGGGGGTCCTCAGCGGCGAGCGTCGGTTACTGGTTCTGGGCGATGGCGCCGCGTGGATCCGTACTTGGTTCGAGAGCCTGGGGATTTCGCCCAAGGCGATGATCGTGTGTTGGTGGCATCTTCGGAAACGCTGTTATGAACAGATGAGTTCCGCGGGGGGTCCAAAGGATCGTCGCCGTGCGTTCGAGAAGGAATTGCTGGGGCAGTTGTGGGAAGGAAAGGTGGATGCCGCGATCGAACTTCTGAACGGGGCATTGGAATGGGTGAGAAACCCCGCGGCGGTGAACGAATTGATCGGATACCTGGAGAAGCGGCGCGAGTACATCCCCGACTACCAAGAACGACAACGTGCGGGATTGTGGATCGCCAGCACGCGCGTGGAGAAGTTCAACGACTGGGCGGTTTCAGGCCGCTGCAAGCATCAAGGGATGAGTTGGTCGCCAGCGGGCGTGTTGGCCTTGGCCGCATTGGAAGCCGCGCGACGCAACGGTGAACTCGACGGCTGGCGTCAGGATCGTGCGCTGCCGGAGCGAGCATTGCCAAAACCAGCTCGCAAGGCCGCTTGATTGTCGAACCGACGCACCGACTAGCGAGCGCCAGGCATTTTTTTCGCCACCTTGCTGCCGCTTCGACGCACTCGGGTGGCTTACCTGAATAGAAGAGATGAAGCAATCGAGCGCCTGAGGGCGTCTGGCGACTTGCTGAAAACCAGGTACCAAACAAGAGGATTAGCGCTGGTTCACTTTTCTAGTGAACAAATCGAACCGACACCAATTATTTTCCACTAAAGGCTACGACAATGTTCCGTTTCGTCGATCGTAAGGGCTTGACTTGCAAATTGCAGCGTAGGGAACGGCACCGATTGCAGCCTCGGCTGGAGAGCCTTGAAACTCGGGCGTTGCTGTCGGGTGAGGTTATTTACAGCACTTTTACGGGAGAGCCCGACCCCGGCCTTACTGATGGATGGACTAGTTTTGCGCAAATAGTCGGTTATTCCGCTGGTGGTAGACAAGCCACCGAATTCCAGCCTTCAAAAAATTATACGACCTCTAATGTCATCGTTCTCGCATTTGGTCCTGCTATGGAAAACTTTACCGTTCGGCTATCAATTGCTAATGACGATAATGGTAAACCCGGCAGCGAAGTCGGGACTACCAGCGTTATTGTAAATTTCCCAGACTCTCCACATAAGGGACTCGCCGAAGCCAGCTTGGTTACCAACCTTCAAGCGAATGCTAATTATTGGCTTGTCGCGTCCGCGCCGGACAACGCTTGGGATTGGTGTGAAAATTTACATCTACATGGATTCAATTCTTCATTTTATAACGGACAGTGGCATACGTGGGTGGCGACTCCGCTGGTTTTTCAGTTAACAGGGACCCCTGGGAGTCAACCCGACCTCGCCGTGGCCCCGCCGACCTGGACCGCCGGCCAGGGCGTAAACGTCGGCTACACGATCAGCGGTGCCGACCTGCCTACGGCCACAACCGCCGCCCTCTACTGGTCCGCGGACGCGACTTTCGATCCCTCTCAGGACACGCTCATCGCCGGCTCCGTCACGACCACCCAGACGGCCCAGGGAACTTATTCGATCCACGTAAACGCTTCGACCCTCGGAACGCCTCCAACAGGTGCCAAGTACCTACTCGCCGTAGTTGATCCGAACAACACTGTTTCCGAATCGGATGAGACGAACAACGTAGTGTCGATGCCCATTAAAAGACCCGACCTCATCGCGACGTCCCTGACCTGGAACACCGCGCAGGGCGGAGTTGACTACGCATACACCATAAGTGGCGGTGATCTGCCCCAAGGTGCGACCGGCGCTCTCTACTGGTTGACCGACACAAGCTTCAACACGGGGCAGCACTCCCTTATCCCGAACTCCGTCTTCACGACCGCGACCTCGTCCCAAACCGCCCCATATACAGGCCACATCGACGCCACAACTCTCGGCACACCGCCGGACGCCAGTTACACTAACCTACTGTTCGTCCTCAATTCCGACGATGCCGTCACCGAGTCTGACGGCCCGTTCAGCCTGGACCCGAATAACGTTCAGGCGATTGCGATAAAGCCAGATCTCTCGGTGGTTGATCTCGTGTATAACAGCGCGGGAGTTGGGCTCGTCTACAAGCTGGACGGCCTTCCTCTGCCCAAGGCGACGTTTGTTGAGTATGACTGGGCGTCCGGTGATAGCGTGAGCCGGAAGCTCGGTCCAGCCGCCGACCCAGTCGTCCTCCCGGCAGGGACGGCTGTCGGCACCCACAACGACGCGGGCGTTCTGATCGGCAACCTGCGGTTGCCGCCGCCACCTGGAACGACCCACCTCCTCGTCGTCCTCGACCCGTTGAATCTCATCGGTGATCCAACTCCGAACAACAATGTCCGGGCGATTCGAGTTCACCCGGCGCCGACGGTGGAGTTCTCCTTCATCGATCCGAGCGGAAACGTGCTCGACAAAGCGCAGAAAGGGCAGACCTACCAGGTTTGGGCGAGGATCACCAACAACGATGTCGTTGACCCGATCAACGTGCAGCTTCGTTGGTTTGAGCAGTACACGACTGCTCCTTATCCCCTTGATCCAAGCAACGGCGGGAGTGTCGGTCCCATCACAGTGGCCAATGACAGCCAGGTCTCCGTCGAACTAGGCGTAGTGAGTCATAGCTGGGAGTGGATCCCCCCTCAGGAGCCGGGGCATAACATACGAGAAACGTTTCTGAATGTCGTCGCGGATGCTCTCGGGACTGGTCTAACACACGAGGTTGCTGAACTTCTTACGACCATCATTCCAAATTTGCTTACAGTTCTCGGAGCTAGTCATTTCTCACATCCATCGACGATGGTTTCTTATGCCGCGGAAGTGAACTGGGGTGGCTTCTCGCCAATCCAACTCCATAACGATCTTCCGATCGAAGTCTCGCAGGATCTAAAGGCGTGGCTCGCGAACTTTGTAGCACTGAATATACAAGCTAATCTATATACAAGTTACGCCCTGCCATTGCTTGTTCGCTTCGACCCAGCGAACGCAGCGGTATACCTGGCAAGCGAAGTCAGAATGCTGAATGCAGCGGACGCTGCCTACTCTCAAGCTCTCGACCCACCAGATCCAAACTACGCAGTCATTGCGGCCCCCGAACCAACCGCGACGCCTGAACTTCAAGCCTTCTCCTCTGTGTTGATTGGTACCTTCGCACAGACTGTTGCGGACTACGAGGGGTGGATCGTCGCGGAAGCCAAGTCTCGAAATCGAGCACTCGGCGCGAAGGATGCAGGCGATAGCAACTGGGAGAGTCTTCAGATGAACGCAGCGGCAGATTATGCGTCGAGGGCTACTCTTGCGTTGAATAAACTCAGTGCCATTCAGTCCTTGCTTGACCCATACGTCGCGAGCACGATAGCCCCGAATCGCGGGAGCGTCGCGCCCGTATCTGAGCGCTAATGGTTTGCCAGAATTTGAAGTCAAGTACCTGACTCAGCTCGGCTGGACCGCTGCACAAGTCCAGGATCTTCAGGCCGGGTTAGAGCAGCAGGGGGCGATGCTTCTAGGAACCCCAGGACTTGCAACGAAGTCTCTCCAAGTATCAGCATTGGCTTCGGCCTACTCCGCGATTCACAGCCTCGGAGACAGCGTTCGTGTTCGTGTGGGGCAGTTGGGGCTGTCCGTACGCGATCTTACCCAGGCTCAGCGTGACGTCATGAAATCCGAACAGGATTTGATTTCAATGGGATTGGCGTCACAGATTCCTTCTCAATCGCTGCTAGATACTGTCGAAGGCTACATCGCAGACGTTCGCCGTCTCGTTCTCGACACGAACAACGTCGCGAACTTGCAAGCCGCTCTCGACTTTGGTTACGACGCATTGGTTCATTTCCAGCAGCTCGACGCGGGCCCTTCTGGCTTACGTAGCTTTATCGACGGCTTGGAAAGCGCTGGTAGGATTGACCATGCACTCGCCACGTCGTTCCGTACGGATTTGGCCGAGGTTGAGGTCGCACTCGAAAAGGGTGACTTCTCGAGCGCCGGGACAAGCCTGGGCGGAATGTTGAAAAGAATCACCCAGCAACGAGGAATAGCGATCCCGACCGATGTCGCGGATTCCTTGACGGCGTATGGCACGTACAGCCAATCGCTGCTACCAACGCCCACTCTCGCCGCTCCAGCGATTCAGAGTCTCCAGCGATTGGGCTTTCACTGGCAGCCCACTCGGGTGTCATTGACCTTCAACGAGGCCCTGGCGCCCTCTCCGGCGCAGAACCTCACCAACTATCAAGTTTTTTCTGATGGTTCTGACGGGAAGTTCGGCACCCGCGATGACCGGATCATAGATATCGCCTCGGTCATCTACGATCCAGTCACGAACACCGTTACCATATCTCCCAAGCATCGACTCAACCTGCATCGGCGATACATGCTCGTCGTCAACGGCTTGACCCCGACAGGGGTTTCGGACGTTTCCGGCAACCTAGTTCGACGGCAACGGGGATGGTAAGCCTGGCGGCAATTACGTGGCGATTTTGCGCGGTTTCGGGCTCGACAGGTCGCGGCTCCCGTTCAACAAGCTGATTCGTGGGCAACTCCACGGGCAGCCCCTGTCGTCACATGCGACGCTCACGAAACATTCCCGCCACACGCTGGTGACTCGGGCCTTGCCCATAAAAGCGGTGCAGTTAAACCGGGCCAACGGAATTCCTGCGCGCGCGCCGGAACTTCCGCACCCGAAATCGGTGTCGTATCGGCGGCCTCGTCCACTCAAAACTCACTGACAACGGGGACACAGTCGGGAAGGGTGCGTCGAGTTCGCGATGACGCACCCTCGCTCGGTGGCACCGATGGACCATGGGCAGATCAAAGGGGCAGATCAGACCGCCATGGTGTTTTTGGGACGGGACGTGAAGCGCACAGACTCTCCGTGCTCGCGCGATGGCGAGTTGGTGGGATACGTTTGACCAGATGGCCGCGGGGCGAGAGGCCACTCCTGTCATCAACAGTGGATCACGTCTCGCCATACTGGTTCATCAGGGGAGTGACCCCACGCCGCCGGGCGGCTTCGCGGGGTCAGATCCGGGGCGGCTTCGCGGGGTCAGATCCGGACGGCTTCGCGGGGTCAAGCGGCTTCGCGGGGTCAGATCCGTTTTTCGGTTTTCCCAGCGAGGCGAAGTCAGGGCGCCACTTCAAATCCTCAGCTCACATTGCGAGGGATTGTCGATCATCCCAAAGATTGGGTTCCAAACGGGGCCGCTGCTCATTCTCGGCGTAAATTGCGAGAGATGGACAATCAGCACGGCGATGGCCTGAGACCGGGACCTCCCCGGCGCGTCGCCGGTTATCTGGGGCAAAGTGCTCCTACGTCTCGGCGCCTGACCGATTCTGTGCTGTCCTCGCGATTCCAGTCTCGGTGAGTTCGTTCGTAGTCTGGTCAAGCGCTCTGGCCTGTGCTATCTGCTCCCTGGCGATCTTCGGCGGCGGGAGGGAGCGCGCCCAGTGGAGTTGGAGAGGACAGGGCTGCCGGGTCGCCAGGCAGAGGTGTCGGGGCCGGCGTTGCCGAGAATGGCGGCAGAGCGGCCGAGATCTTGGCCAGCAGCTCGCCGATCGTTTGTGGCGGCAGGATGCCCACAACCTGCTGCGCAGCGCTGACAGCAATTTCCGCCTGCCAGCTTGCGACAGCCGCACACCGGCGCCTCAAGCCTGAGCGCGCCTTCCCTTGCCGATCCCAGGGCAGCAATAAGTGATCGGCCGGCAGGGGGTCAGGGAGGCGGGTCGTGATTGCCACCACGCGCACCGGCTTCCCGGCCTTGATGTCGGCCGTGGGAGAAACGACGACGACAGGGCGAATCTTACGATAGCCGTTGAGATCTTCGAGCTCCGCCCAGAGCACGCTGCCGAGTTGCAACGGGCGGGACGGGGTCACGACGCTGGTTCCTCTTCCGGCTCAAAGGGGTTGTCTGCCGCGTCGTCGAACCACGATTGCGGCGGGCCGGAGGCTTCTCTCGCCCGCGTCCAATCGATCTCCGCCGCGGCTTGCTCCGCCTCCTGGTGTGCCAGGATTTCGCGGACCAGCTCCAGGTGCTCGAGAGGGACGACGGCCGCGAGGTCCTCGCCGTTGCGGCGCACGATGACAGGTCGCCCTGCGGCGACAACCTGGGTGAGCACGGCAGCATACTCCTGGGCCGCCTTCGGTTCGTCTACTCGGCCCGGCTCCTCCAACAACGACGGCACGGTCATGATTCGCTCCTTCCGTCAACCCCGACGGTGCGTTCCTCACGCGTATCCAGATCGTGACTGAAAGAGATTGTACCGGAAAAGAGGGCCGTTAGACGAGCGCTTCCAGCCGCCGCTGGTGCTCGATCAACTTACGGGCGAGATCGCTTACCGTGGGAAAACTGGTGGCACCACGGTTTTGGATCTCTCGGAGTCTCAGCGGCGGGTGATCGCGGTTTCGACGCACACTTCGAGGTTGCTTTGGATCAGGCGGGCTCGGAGGCCACAACGATCACTCGCGACTGCTCGGGCAGCGTCACGCGAGGGTCGAGCAGAGGCACCAAGCCTTTCTCCACCACCGCGACGACCGCGACGGTGGCGGACCAGTTCCTCCAACGGGCGCGGCTGCTCGTCATGGAGGATGTCCGGTTGGGGCAGATTCTGGTGTCGGGATCAGGCCCGGCGAAGCTGTCCACTGCGCGATTGTAGATTGCAGCAGTTAGCCAGGTAATCATCGCAATTTGCGATTTCCTTCTTGACCGATCGCAATTTGCGATTAAGCTTGTTTGAAGCGGAATGGAGGTCGATATTAGGTTAGACCATGCGAGTGATCTCACGGTCGAGGCTGAGGCAGTTCTGGGAATCCAGGAAAACCGATGCCTCTTCGGCTCGAAAAGCCTTGCTCGCTTGGGAGAGAATCACCAAGGGGGCATCCTGGTCCGATTGGGCAGGACTCAAGCAGAGTTTCGGCACAGCAGATAGAGTGGGGAACTGCGTTGTCTTTGACGTGGGTAACAACACATTCAGACTGATTGCAAGGGTTATCTTTGACAAGGGGAGAGTTTTTGTCCTGAAGGTCATGGACCACCGGGAGTACGATAAGCGAGACCCAAAGAATAAGAGCAAGTCCAAGTGGGAAGATGAGTGCCGGTGTCATGAACCACCCCCCAAACCGGAACGTGTCCCCAAGTGACCACGAGGGAGAGCATAGGCATGGCGACGAGTACCCCTCGCACTCTGCCTGACACCTATTTTAAGCTTGTTAAGCGATTTCCCCTCACGCGCATCAAAGACGACGAGCACTTGGCTCAGGCTCAGGTGTTTCTTGATCACCTGCTAAGCCAGCAGCTCGATGAGGGAGGGGACGCTTATCTTGATGCCCTGTCCGACTTCATCGAGAATTACGAAGCGGAGAACGAACCCGCTTCTGATGCTCCTCCTGAAGATGTACTGAGGGAGCTGATCAACTCGAGTAAGCTCAGCCAACAGCAGCTCTCCAAGACCGTGGGCATCGCACAGTCCACCATCTCTGCGATTCTCAATGGCAGCAGGAAAATGACCACTGACCACATCATGAAGCTCGCCAGGCACTTCAACGTGTCTCCGACCGTCTTCCTGCCACTCTGATCGCCTGATTAGCTATTTGCGGTGGTGAAGTAGCTCCTCCAGCAAGGACGGCACGGCCATGATTCGCTCGTTCAGCCAGCTCCGACGATCGATTCCCCATGCAAATCCGCGCCCGGGCTGAAAGAGACTGTAACAGAAGCGCGGGCTCTTCGGCGAGCGCCTGCGAGCCGCTGCGGTTGCTGGATCAACTTTCGGGCGAGATCGTTGACCATGAGGAATTGGCCGGGGAAACTGGTGATGCAAAAGGCGTCTCGCCGCCGAGTCTTCTTGATCTCTCCACCGGAGCGCCGGCCATGCGCATCGCCATCGGCGGATTCATGCACGAGTCGAATACGTTCGCGCCGCTGCGACCGATCGGGCACGGTTCGAGACGGGCAGCCTGAGCCGCGGTGATGACCTCGTGGCGGTCTGGCGAGATGCGCACCATGAGATGGGGGGATTCATCGCCGGGGCGAATCAGTTCGGCTACGAGCTTGCCCCGACGGTGATGGCCTGGGCCACGCCCGCCGGGCCGGTCGACGACGCGATCTTCGACGAGATCGTCGAGGAGATCGCCGACGGGCTGCAGGCGGGCGTCGGTTGACGGCCTGCTGCTGGCCCTCCACGGGGCGATGGTGGCCCGCTCATACCCCGACGCCGACGGCGAGGTGCTGCGTCGCCTGCGCGGGCTCCTCGGCGAAGACCTGCCGATCGTCACGACACTGGACTATCATGCCAACGTCTCACCCGCGATGGCAGAGCACGCGGACGCCCTGGTTGGCTACCAGACCTATCCGCACGTCGATCAGCGCGGGATCGGTCTGATCGCCGCCGAGCTGATGGTGCGGACGGTCCGAAAGGAGATCCGACCGCGGACGACCCTGGCCCGTCCGCCGATGATCCTGAACCTGCTGGGACAGGAGACGGATCGCGAGCCGATGCGGTCGCTGATGGCCCGGGCGCGCGAGGCCGAGCGGCGGCCGGGCGTGCTCTCGGTCAGCCTGATGGCCGGGTTCCCTTACGCCGACATTGCGAAGATGGGCCCTTCGGTGATCGCCGTGGCCGATGGCGAAGGCAACCGCGCCCTGGCGCAGGACGTAGCCGACGAGCTGGCGGGGCAGATGTGGGAAGCTCGCCGCGAGCTCGTTCGTCCCGTGCCCGGGTCCGGAAGAGGCGGTGCGACTCGCGCTTGCCTCCGATCGAAGACCCGTCGTCCTCGTCGATCTCGGTGACAATATCGGCGGCGGCTCGGCGGGGGACGGGACGGTCTTGCTCGCGGAGCTGATCCGGCAGCGGGCGGTCGGAGCCGTGGTTGTGCTCCACGACCCCGCCGCGGTCGAGGTTGCCCGGCAGGCGGGTCCTGGGGGCCGCTTCGAGTGCCCCGTCGGCGGGCGGGTCGATCGACTTCACGGCGATCCGGTTAACGTTCAGGGCGTGGTCCATTCGCTGCACGACGGGACCTGGGTGGAAGACCAGGCCCGGCACGGCGGGCTCCGGTTCAACGACCAGGGCCCGACGGCCGTCGTCACGATCGACGGGCCCAACACGGTGATCTTGAACTCATTGCGCACGCCTCCGTTCAGCCTCGGGCAGATCACCAGCCTGGGGATCGATCCGGCGCAGCAGGCCATCCTGGTCGTGAAGGCGGCCGTTGCCTACAAGGCCGCCTACGGGCCGATCGCCGCCCGCGTCATCGAGGTGGACACACCCGGCCTGACCGCCATCGACCCGGCTCGCTTCGCGTTCCACCACATACGCCGGCCAATGTTTCCGCTCGACGATTGAGCCGGGCGTCGTTGGGAAAGCCCATGAGACGCGACGACCGAGGCCGCGCTTGGGGCACCAGGTTCGAGGAGCGGCTGGGAAGGGCAATCAAACAGAGCCCATCCCTGCACACGAACTTGGCGGGGAGTTCGCCCTTGGCACGGCAAGGAGCACGATGGTTCCATCGGCTCCCAGATCGAAAACCCGCGTCGTGAAGAGGAATCCCCGGCAATCCGGCAGGCGCCTCGTTAAAATGGCAACCACGCGCCGCCATTTCTACTCTCGGTAGCCTGTATGGGTCCTTCTCAGGGGATTGTTCACCCATGCCGAGTCCTATCGACCCCTCGCGTGATCTGCTCTTCGGCCTGCTCGCGCTCCAGACAGGGCTGATCAACCAGGAACAGCTCGTCGCCGCCTTCCATGCCTGGACCCAGGCCAGGGACTGCCCCATGGCCGAGATCCTGGCCGAGCGGGGCGCTCTCTCAGCCCCCTGCGTGAAGCTCGTGGAAGGACTGGTCGCCGAGCACTTGCGGCGCCACGGCAACGACCCCGAACGGAGCTTGGCGGACATTGCCGTCGGCGTTTCTACCCGCGAGTGCCTGGCGCAGATCGGCAACCACGAACTCGACGCCTCGCTCGCTCATGTCGGCGCGGATCGACCGCGCAGGACAGCGACGCCGAGCGCACCGCGACTTACTCGGTAGGCACAGCGACCAGCGATGGCCAGCGGTTCCGCGTCCTCCGCCCCCACGCGCGGGGTGGCCTGGGCGCCGTCTTCGCGGCGCTGGACACAGAGTTGCACCGTGAGGTAGCGCTGAAGCAGATCCTCGACTCTCATGCCGATGACCCGACCAGCCGCCAGCGGTTCGTGCTGGAAGCTGAGGTCACCGGCGGGCTGGAACACCCGGGCATTGTTCCAGTCTATGGGTTGGGGAGCTATGGCGACGGCCGGCCGTACTACGCCATGCGGTTCATCAAGGGCGACAGTCTCAAGGAGGCCATCGAGCATTTCCACGCCGACGAATCGGTGAATAACGAGCCGGGACGTCGGTCGCTGGAATTACGCAAGCTCTTGCGACGGTTCATGGACGTCTGTAATGCCATCGACTACGCCCACGCCCGGGGCGTGCTCCACCGCGACATCAAGCCGGGCAACATCATCGTCGGCAAGCACGGCGAGACGCTGGTCGTCGACTGGGGCCTGGCCAAGCCGCTGGGGCGGGTCGAGCCGGGCAGCGACCTCGGCGAGCGGGCGCTCTTGCCCTCCTCGGCCAGCGGCAGCGCCGAGACGCTGCCCGGCAGCGCGCTCGGCACGCCAGCCTACATGAGCCCCGAGCAAGCCTGTGGTGATCTCGACCGGCTGGGACCGCGGTCGGACGTCTACAGCCTGGCGCGACGCTCTATTGCCTGCTGATCGGTCGGCCACCGCTCGTGGGAGACGACATTGGTGAGGTGCTTCGCCAGGTCCAGCGGGGTGACTTTACCCGGCCCCGACAGTTCGATCCTACGCTCGACCCGGCGCTGGAGGCGGTCTGCCTCAAGGCCATGGCCCTGAATCCCGACGAGCGTTACGGCTCCTGCCGTGCACTCGCGGAGGACGTGGAGCGGTGGATGGCCGACGAGCCGATCGGCGCCTACCGCGAGCCGCTGGTGCGGCGGGCGCGGTGGTGGATGCGACGACACCGCGGCGCCACGCAGGCCGGCGCCTTCGGAGTGGTTGCCGTGGCCTTGGTTGCGACCCTTGCGGCAGTCCTGGTCAACGGCGCGGCGCGGGCCGAGCAGGCGCTTACGGGCGAGCGGCTGGCCAAGGCGGAGGCCCAGTCCAACTTCGCTCGCGCCCGGCGGACCGTAGATGATTACCTGACCGCCGTCAGCACCAGTGTCCAGCTCCGCCGCGACTTGCCCGGCCTACAAGCTTTCCGCGCCGAGTCGCCTGCGCAAGGCTCTGGACTATTACCGCGACTTCCTCGCAGCCCACGGGGATGAGCGCAGCCTGCAGGCTGAGGCGGCCGACGCATACCTCCGCGTGGCGATCATCACCCACGAGATCGGTTCGATGGATGAGGCCGTGGTGGCCCTCCAGCAGGCCCTGAGGTTGCGGGAACACCTGGCGCGGGACCAACCCGAGGCAGTCGAACATCGAGAGGCCCAGGCGCGAATCCACCTCCGCCTCGGCATGGCCCGGAAGGAGCAAGGCCGCACCGCCGATGCCGAGAGCGACTACCGGGGCGCCATGGAGCTGGCCCGGGCGGTCCTGGTCACCCACCCCGACCACGTCGAGGCCCGTCGCATCTTGGCCGATGCTTTCGATGGCCTGGGCAACGTGCAGAATGATACATCCCACTTCGCCGAGGCAGAACGGAGCTACACTGAAGCGCGCTCGGTGCTAGCGGATGTGGCCGCGTCCCAGCCCGGCGACGTCCCGCTCCAGAACCGGCTTGCCGGTCTTGACAACAACCTTGGCCGCGTGCAATACAACCTTGGCCGCCTGGCCGACGCCGAGCAGAGCCTGACTCGGGCCCGCGACCTCGGCCGCCACTTGGCTGCGGTCGACCCTTACGACGCCACGGTCCGCAGCTTCCTGGCCAACGTCGAGCTGAACCTCGGCAACGTTCAGCGCGGCTCGGGCGCCTCGCCGACGCCGGCGCGAGCTTGGTCTCGGCCCTCGACCTGCTCGAAAAACTCGTCGCCGCCAATCCTGACGTCCGCCGCTTCCGCAAACAACTGTCCAATGCGCATGTCCGCTACGGCAACTTGCTGCTGCGGGGAGGCCGGGGTACCGAGGCCGAGAGCCACTATCGGGCGGCGCGAGACCTCCTCACACGGCTGTGCGATGTCGATCCTGCCGACGTTGACTCCCAGGGTCTTCTGGCTGCGGTACTCGGCAACCTTGGCGTACTACACCGGCAGGGCGACGCGAAACAGGCCCGCAGTGACTACCTCCAGGCGATCGACCTGCATCGCCGAATCGTCGCGGCCCACCCCGAGCTGGCCGAGATGCGGCACGACCTGGCGACCGCGCTGGGCAATCTCGCCAGCCTCGAGCGGCAGCTCGGCGCCGTCGCCGACGCCCGACGCATCGTCTCAGAATCGATCATGATCCTCGAGAACTTGGTTGCCGCGCAGCACCGGGCTCCGCGATATCGGCGCCTCTTGGCCGACATGCTCCTGACCCGGGTGGCCCTCGATGCCTCGACCGGCTCAATCCCCGCAGCCGAGCGAGACTTGCGGCAGGCTGAGGCGCTCATCGAGGGCTTGGCCGCCGCCGACCCGGCTCTCCTTTACGACCTGGGCTGCGCGGCGACGCAGCGCTCAGCGGCGCCGCTCCGGCGCAGAGGGCCGTGCACATGCCGATCGCGCACTGGCGGCGCTCTCGGCGGGCCATCGCCACCGGCTATCGTGATGCCGAACAGATGCGGAAAGACCCCGACCTCGACCCGATCCGCAGCTCCCCCGAGTTCACGCTCCTGCTGCTGGACCTGGCCTTCCCGACCGACCCTTTCTCGAAGGACAGCGATGCCGTCCGCGCAGGTCACAGAACTCCATAGCGCCGGAACGCCTCGGCGACCGACATCCCCTCGGCCAGTGCCTTGCGCACCAGGTTCTCGCCGCGGACCTTTTCCTCGGCCAGGGCGAGCGCCTGCTCGGCGACGGTCCGCGGGATCGCCACGCCGCCGTCGTCGTCGGCCAGAATCAGGTCGCCCGGATGAACGAGGACGCCGCCGCACCGGACCGGCACGTCGTGCTCGGCGACGTCGAGCCGACCAAGGCTATCGGCAGGGTGGACGCCCCGGCAGAAGACGGGGAAGCCCATCGCGATGATCGCCCGGGTATCTCTCGTGTAGCCGTCGATCACCACGCCGCGGCAGCCCCGGTACCGGGCGGCGGTGGAGAGCAGCTCGCCCCAGAAGCTCCAGTCGCACTCCGAAACCACCATCACGTCGCCAGGCCCAAGCGCGTCGACGGCCGCCATCTCTCCCTTGTAAGGTTCGGCGGGCGCAGCTCCGGGGCGGGGATGGTCCGGACCGTCCGCGCGACGCCCGCCGCCCGAGCACCCGGGAAGAGCGGCCGGATCTCGGCGCGAAAGCTTTGATCCCGGTATCCCAGTCGGTCGAGCACGTCGGCGATGACCGGCGTATAGAGTGCATCCAGGCGATCGGAAAAGACCTCGGTATGCCCGGCTGCGGTCGTCATGGTTCTCTCCTCCGCGCATCGACTGCGTCTCGCTGACGCCACGGCTCGACGCCGGATTGTATCGCCCACACGCCCCGCGATCCACACGAGAGTGCGACCCAGGCGTATCAGGCCGCTCTCATGAGCGAGCAGCCGCTTCTCGCGAGGCAGAAAAGATCAGTGATCGGCCAGCTCATCGGCTTTCCAGTCGCGCTCCACCGGCGCCTGTCCTGCCGGCGAGAAAGCGGCGTGAGTCGCACTGGCAACAAGGGGTTGCTTGCAACCGTGCGGCAGCATAGCATTTTGCAGAATTGGCGAAGTTCGCAGTTATGATTGGTCTGGAGAGGATGGGCTCATGAGTCACGCCGACCGCAACCTGCTCTTCGGCATCCTGGCGGTGCAGATGAACTTCGTGGGGCGCGACGCCCTGATCGCGGCGATGCACGCCTGGGTCCTGGAGCGATCCAAACCGCTGGGCCGGATCCTGGTCGAGCAGCAGGCCCTGTCCCCGGCGCGGCACGACCTCCTGGAGCAACTCGTCGACGAGCACCTGGCGGCTCATGGCGGCGATGCCGAGAAGAGCCTGGCCGCCGTGGGCGGGCTCGGCGCAGATCCGTGACGACCTGGAGCCGATCGCCGACTTCGAGCTCCACGCCACGCTGGACCGCATCGTTGCTCAACGTGATCCCACTCGGCACGATCCCGAGGCCACGCTGACCTACGCCGAGGTTTCCGCCCGCGGCCGGCTCGCGGTTCTCGCATCCTCCGGCCGCATGCCAAGGGGGGCCTGGGCCAGATCTCGGTGGCCCTCGACTCCGAGCTCAACCGCGAGGTCGCGCTGAAGGAGCTCCGACCCGAACGCGCCGACGACCCGGACAGCCGCGCCCGCTTCCTGCTCGAGGCCGAGGTCACCGGGCGGCTGGAGCACCCCGGCGTCGTCCCGGTCTACGGCCTGGGCTGCGACGCCGAGGGCCGCCCCTTCTACGCCATGCGGCTGGTCAAGGGAGAGACCCTCAAGGAAGCGATCGAGCGCTTCCACAGTGCCGAGACTGGCGTCACGGCAGCGACCCGCGGCAGTGGAACCTGGACCTGCGCCAGCTCCTGAACCGGTTCGTGGCCGTGTGCAATGTCGTCGCCTACGCCCACAGCCGCGGCGTGATCCACCGCGACCTGAAGCCGGCCAATATCCTGCTCGGTCCGTACGGCGAGACGCTGGTGGTGGACTGGGGGTTGGCCAAGGTCGTCGGCCGCGGCGAGGCGGCCGCCCGACCGGCGCGGCCGAGGCGACCTTGCAGCCGGGGTCGGGCTCGGGCTCGAGCGAGACCCTGCCCGGCACGGCGCTGGGGACGCCGGCGTACATGAGCCCCGAGCAGGCCGAGGGGCGGCTCGACCAGGTTGGCCCGCTCAGCGACGTCTACAGCCTGGGGGCGACGCTCTACTGTCTGCTCGACCGGAAAACCGCCGCTGGACGAGCGACGTCGGCGAGGTGCTGCGGCGGGTGCAGCGGGGCGAATTCCCGCCGCCGAGCAGGGTCAACCTGCGGGTGCCGCCGGCCCTGGAGGCGATCTGCTTGAAGGCGATGGCGACGAAGCCCGAGGACCGATATCCCTCGCCGCGTGCGCTGGCCGAGGACCTCGAGCACTGGCTGGCCGACGAGCCGGTCGTCGGCCTACCGCGATCCGCTGACCGTGCGACTGACCCGGTGGGGCAGAAGGCACCGGACGGCGGCGGCGGGGATCGGCGCGCTGCTGGTCACGGCGGTCGTCGCGCTGGGGCTCAGCACCGTCCTGATCGGCCGCGAGCAGGCGCAGACCGACCGGGCGCGGCGAGACCTGGAGCGGCAACTCTACGTCGATCGCGTGAACCGGGCGTATCCCGAGTGGGAGGCGAACAACGTCGCCCTGGCCGAGCGGCTGCTGGAGGAGTGCCCCCCCGCACTCCGCGGCTGGGAGTGGTGGTTCGTCCGGCGACTCTGCCACCTCGACCGACGGACCGACCACAACGCTGAACTGGTCTTGGCCCTGGCCGTCAGCCCGGACGGCCGCACCGTCGCCGCCGGTGGCGGGAATTGGCCAGGGCACCCCGAAGCGAAGGGGGAACTAGTCTTCCGCGATGCGGCGACCGGGGAGGAGAGGTTCGCCCACCGGGGCCTCCCGACGGTCATCCTTGGCCTGGCGTTCAGTCCCGGCGGCGCCCAGCTCGCCTCCGTGGGAATCCGCGCGGGGATCGACCGGAGGGCCGAACTGACGGTCTGGGAGATCCGCACCGGGCGCGCCCTGGCCAGCGAGACCGAGGCTGGCCTGGGGGCCCTGAGCGTGGCGTACAGTCGCGACGGCCGTTACGTGGCCGTCGGCTACGGCTTGGACAGAGATAACTCGGCCGGTACGGGCCACGTCGTGATCTGGGAGGTGTCCGACGGCGGGAGGAAGCTGAAGCGGATGGCCACCCTCCCGGACCGGCCGGGGCCGATCAACGGGGTGGCGTTCAGTCCTGATGGCAAGCGGCTCGCCGCGACGGGCTTCGAGACGGTGTGGATCTGGACGGCCCACAAAGGCGGTTGGGGCTCCGGCCAGACGGAGGAGGTCCTGCGCGGGCACACCGGCCTCAACTTCGCCGTGGCCTTCCGACCCGACGGCCAGCAACTCGCCTCGGCGGGCGGGGACCGGACCGTCCGGCTCTGGGACCCCAATGCCGGCCGCGAGGTGCGGACCCTTTACGGCCATGCTGGCCACGTCCGCTGCCTGGCCTACAGCGCCGACGGTCGACTGCTGGCCTCCGGGAGCGAGGACCACAGCGTCCTCGTCTGGGACACGGCGACCGGCCGCCCGGAGGCGACCTTCCGCGGACACAGGGACTTTGTGATGGGCCTGGCGTTCCAACCCGACGGCCGCCTCGCCTCGGGCGGGATAGACCGGCTGGTCAAGAGCTGGGACCTCGCGACGGGCCAGCCCCTGGCCTTCCGCGGGCACGGCGGCTGGGTCAGCAGCCTGGACTTTAGCCCCGACGGAGGACGGCTCGTCCCAGGAGGGGGCGCCTTCATCGGCCTGGATCGAAGCGTCCGGATCTGGGATGTGTCCACCGGCCGGCTGGTCCTGCGGTACGAAGGGCATCGAGCCCCCGCCCTGATCGCCCGATTCCAGCCCGATGGCCGGCACGTCGTCTCTTTCGGTCCCGACGCCACGGTCCGGTTCTGGGACGCGTCGGACGGCCACGACGTCGCCGAACCGCTTGTCTGCCCCGACGCGTATCAGCTTGGTAACGGCCTGGCGATCCGCCCCGACGGACGCGAACTCGCCCTCGGATGCGAAGACGGGACGATCCGCCTCTGGGACCTCACGACCCGAAAGCCCCGCACCCTCTCGGGCCACACCGGCAAGGTCATCGGGCTGTCTTACAGCCCCCGCGGCGACCGCCTGGCCTCGACCAGCGCCCTCGGGGGGCAGGGCTACGGCAACTATGCCCGGCCCGGCGGCGAGTTGAAGCTGTGGGACGTGGTGACCGGCCGTGAGGTGTCCTCCCCGCGGCTGGGCATCGGCGTCTTCCGGCGTCTGGCGTTCAGCCCCGACGGTCACCGCCTCGTCCTGGCCAAAGGCATCGGGTTTGACGAGTCGGGCGAGGCCCATGTTTGGGATGTCCAGACGGGCCAGGAGCTCTTCACCCTGCGCGGGCATACCACCAACGTCACGGCGGTCGCCTACAGCCCCGACGGTACTCGGATCGCCACGGCCAGCCTGGACCGGACGGTCAAGCTCTGGGATGCGGCGACCGGCCAGGAGGTCTTCACCTTTCGAGGCCACACCGCCGGTGTCCTCAGCGTGGCCTTCAGCCCCGACGGCTACCGCCTCGCCTCGGGCGGCATCGACCAGACAGCACGCGTCTGGGATGCAACATCGCTGAGGACCGACTCGCCCTGAAGTCTTCTCATTGGCAACCCCTGTTGCACGAGCCCAATGCGGCTCACAGTCCCAAAGGCCGTCGGAACGCGACCGGCGGCCGGCGACGTGCCCTGGATGCCCTTACTGTTCATGCCACGGCCGGCCCGGCGGCGGCGGAGCGGGTTGCCGCCATCGCCATTCGGAACGGTAGGCAAGATGCAGGTATGGAGTCGCGATCCGCTTTCCCCCTTGAGTGTGCGACTGGAGCAAGGCGTCGAGGACGCCGCTGGTCAGAAGCGTGCGCTCGACGGGCCAGGTTGGCTTGCCGGTGAGCATCATCTTCGTGATGCCGTCAACAAGCAAGGTGAAGTGAGCGGCGGGCCGGGCTTCCTGGGTCCAGAACCGGGTCGATTCGATCCTCCGGCCGTCCTGATATCGCCACGCCGCGCGTCCATGTGCCGATCGCGCCATTCAATTCCAGCAGGAAGGCCCGCAGGCCGTCTTCGTATTCGACGATCATGAGCTTGGGTTTCGGGACGGCCTTGCGGTCCAGCGTCTCCCCATTCTCATGGGTTGGAGCTCGCCTCAGGGCGGCCTCGAATAGCTCCGGGTCGAACACGCGATCGTCGAACGCCTTCCAGACGGCATCGCCACTCAGGCATTGCACCGAGCGGACTCCGGTCTCCCCGCCTTGACGCTGTTCCGCGAGCGACTGCACGGCTTCAAGCCCGTGGAATCCGTAGGCGTCGGTCGAGCCGTGGGTGAGTGCGACGATCTCGGCGACCCGGGCGTCGCGCACGACGTCGGCGGGCGGATACCGCCACGTGCCCGGCACCGACGAGCCGGCCATGAGCGGGATCTTCAGCTCCCGCGCGGTGTCATAGATCGCCTTGGCGTCTTTCCAGTTATCGGACAGGTGCTTGTCGATGAAGACCGGAACGACCCGGCCGCTCTGGCGAAAGACCTTGACCGTCTCGTCCCAGAAGCGGCGCTTGGGATACTGATGATTGCCCGTGGGCGAGACGGGATACGAGCCGTGTTCCGCGACGATCAGAACTCCATCCACCGCCAGCCTTCCCGAGCCCAGGGTGAGCGTGTCGGCGATGCTGGTTTTGATTGGAAACCGGTGCGAAGCCGACAGCAGGCGGCTGATGTCGGTCGGAGGTCTCTGGTCCGTATAAAGCGAGACGAGCTTGAGAGGGGAATCCCGGCCGGTGCCATCGAGCATGTCGGTCAGGAGAAGGCGGCTCACGATGACATCGGCGTGGGAGTTGTGCCGGTATTCGGTCACGACCGCGGCCACACGCCGGACGGGTGTCTCGCCGGCCTGGCTGGATAATCCTGCCGTGACGACGAAGCAGGCCGCCATGGCCCGCCCAGCCATTTGAACACAAACCAAAGATCGGCTCATCGTAAGGTCGTTTTCCCAGCCAGTTCCTGGCGGCTTTTTGCTTTCCCCACACGCTTCCGCGGGATAAAGTAAAATAGCCAGGTTCCCGCGTGCTCGGCAACTTGAGTCGCTAACGGCCCACGAAATTAGAAAGCTCCCATGGTACCACTGAACGAGTATGAAGCGCGGCAGGCCGACGAGATTGCCGAGTGGAAGTCGGAACGGCCCAGCCTGGTCATGGCGGCGTTCCGGGGGATGAGCCGGCCGCTTTCGCGGCTGGCCTCGAAGGTCATTCCGCGAGAGACGATCCGGTCGATCCTTGATCGCGCCGAGACGATGTCGCAGAAGCTCGACGGCCGCGAGGAGATCGCTCGCAAGGCCGGGGTCAGCGACGTTCGCGAGCTCTGGAAATGGACGCTTGAAGAGTGCGACCGGCTGGCAGCCTCGATCAGCGCTCCGGCGGAGCGGCTGGCGCTCGTCGACGGGGCCGTCGCCGGCATCGGCGGGGTTGTGACCGAGACATTGAACGTCCCTTTATTGCTCGCCGCGACCTTGCGCTCGATCGTTCGCATCGGCCATTGCTATGGTTATACGCTTGATACCGAGATCGACCGGCTGTTCGTCCTGGGAATCCTCGAGCTCTCGACGGCCGACGAGCCGGAACGGCGCCAGGAGCTTTTTCAGCAGCTCGAACAACTCGGGCCAGCGCCTGCCGGCTCGAACGGTCGGTCGAAGAAGAAACGAGTGGACCTCGACGGCGTGCGAACGGCCATGCTCGAAGACCTGGCGTTCGGCGCGGTGCCGATCCTGGGCGACCTTACCTCGATCTTGATGGACTATGACTTCGTGCGCCGGGTCGATATCACGGCCCGCCGCGTCTTCCAGGAGCGATGGCTGAAGGACCACGGCAAGGTCGAGAAGATCTACCCGCGCCGGTGAGCCGCCGGCGCAGCTCGGTTGACGGCGTGGCCGACCTGCTCGCCCAGCTTACCTACGTGGGAACGTACGGAGTCGCCTTCGGCGTCACATTGCCGCTGGCCCTCGTTGCCAGGAAGGCTGCTGCGTTTGATAACCCGCTGGTCCGCGGTTTCAAGCAAGGGGCGGCCGATGCCGCCGGCGACGCTGACCGTTTTCTGTCAGAGATTCGGGCTGGAGCAAAGTCGGCCGAGGCTGGAGCGTCCTCCTCGGGTCTTTCCGTCTTCCCGGCAGTTTGAACGCACCGGCCCGATCACTTATCTCGTCGATTTCCTTTCATCATCGTTGTCCAGCGTCAGTGAGGCGATTCGAATGAGAATACTGCGTGCAATCAAGTCGCTGTGCGGCTGCGTGGGCCACATGATCCAGGAAGCCTATTGCACCCTCGGTCAGAAAGTAACGGAACGCCTCGAAGACGCCTCCGACGCCATCGCCGAGCAGCGCTACCTGGCCAAGCAGCATGCCGAACCGCCTGCCTCCGCCAGCCCGCCCGCGCAGCAAATGATCGACGTGACAGGTCACCGGGTGATCAACGGGTTCAAGCATACGGCCTAGAACAGATTTCCTTTCAGAGTACCGAGCCTCACCCGGACAGGCTCGAATTCATCTCGTTGACAAGCGCACCGATCCGTCGCCTTGCCCGCTTGCGGAACCGCCTCCACGCTTCGCGGACCATGTACTTCGACCAGGGAACTCCGCTCTCTCGGTGGAGAAGCTGGGCGATCGTTTGCTCATTGGAGCCATTCATCTTCTCCCGAAAGATGGTCCTCTCGTAGTCAACTTCCAGGAGCTGGTCCATCAGCTCGACCAAGGAAACGCTGAGCTCATCGGCGTCGACGCCGAGAACACGCCGCACCTCCACGACTTGAGGGGCGTGCCTTGTTTCCCGTTGCTTGGTGCGATACGCGCTGACAAGCTTGCGATGAGCGATGGCGAACAGAAGCGACTCCAGGTCATCGAGGCTCTCAAGCGCGTAGGAACTCACCTTCCCCGCGTGCAGCCTGCGAAACAGCGTCCGGAAAGCCGACAGCACCGCGTCATCCGAGCTCAGCCAGCGGCGATCGATCCCGTAGCGCCGCCGCAACTCGCGACGCACGCGAGGCAGAACATCGCCGGCGATCGTTAACCAGATGCTTCCTTCGGGATCAGTCAGTTGCTCCTTGATCGACGACCCAATCGCCCCCCGAGTCATCACGTCAGTACTCCTCCGCCTCGAGACGAAGAGACGCTTCGAGTCGTTCGCCGGCGGTGATCGTCAACCGGAGTTTGACCCAAGCGTGTCTTACATCTTTTTTTCACACCATTTCTTCGCCAACACGATAGTAGTTCTAGAGGGCAGCGCGAACAACCCGTGGGCGAAACCAGGACGAAGGAGCCGACTGGCGAAGACAGGCGATTGTAGCAGGACCGTAGACGACTCTCTCGGGAAGCCGTGTATAACATTCGGCGCGCGGGAGTGCAATGACTGACTGGTCAGCCTCTCTGACTTAAACGCAATCGTTGATCCGATCATCGCCACCGGACATCTCGCGGTGGCCGATCGGAGTACGTCCCGTCCGAATGTCCCAGATCCCGGTTTTACGCCCAGGGCCGATCTGCGTCTGGATCAACCCGGCGCTGTTCAAGTTCTCCGCGTTGCCAGGAGTGCACACCATGCCTGTATTTCCATCCAGGGCTCGAGCTGGTCACCGAGGTCCGCTGTCCATTTCCGATTTCGTCGGTGTCAGGTTGCCTCGACCTTGGCGGTCAGTGACCAGCAAGCCCTTACGACCACGGTTCCGTCCCGCGATCGACTTGCTGGAAGATCGGATGATGCTCAGCACATTCACGGTGACGAACACCCAGGACAGCGGAACAGGCTCACTTCGAGACGCCATCGCCCAGGCCAATTCGCATTCCGGAGCCGATAAGATCAACTTCGCGTCTCAGGTCGCGGGCACGATCGCGCTGAGCAGCGGGCCACTGACGATCACCGACGACGTGAAGATCAACGGTCCCGACGCGGGGCAGCTAGCCATCAGCGGCGGCGGCGTTTCTCGAGTTTTCGTGATTGACGGTGGGAGTTTCGGCGGAGCGGGCAAGGTGACGATCAAGAATTTGACGATCACCCAGGGGCTGGCCACCGAAGATGCCACCTTTCCGGCCAGCGGCGGCGGCATTCTCGATCTTGAGGCCGATTTAACTCTCAAGGATGATGTCCTGACCGCAAACCAGGCGCCATTGGGTGGCGCCGGTGCGATGATCTACCGCGGGTCGCTGACGGCATCTGGTTCGACATGGTCGAATAACTTGATCATCGGCGGGGTCTTCTCGGGGACGGTCGGCTCCGACACGCTCTTCAATGAGGGGTCGGGCGTGGACGTGTTCGCCAGCAGCGCAAGTTTTTCTGGCTGCACGTTCACTATCAATTCAACGACGCAGGGCACATTCGCGGTCGGGGGCGGCATCTCAGCAGAGGAGGGTCCTAGCCTCAACGTCTCGGATAGTTCGTTTAACGGCAACCAGGCAGACGCGGCGCTGGAATCGCGTCGAGCGTGATGAATACGACTGTTGACGATTCTTCGTTTTCCGAGTAACCAGGCGGGCTTCAGCGGTGGGGCCATGGTGCGTTGGCCAACCGTCCGGGGCATCCACGCTGCCCAAGTTGAGCGTGACCGGTAGCAGCTTCGCTGGGCAATCAGGCCGGCTACACCGGCGGCGCGGTCTCCTCGTTCGTCGCGGTGGTCGAGTGTCGCCGGCAGCTCGTTCTTGAACAATCAGGCTGGAGGCGGCTTGAATCTCCCTGGGGGCCAGGGGGGTGCGATCAGTGCGCAAATCGTTCCTTTTGACCCGTCTGACTCGAGCGCGTCGCTTTCGATCAGTGATTCCTCGTTCACCGGTAATCAGGCGATCGGTTTGCCCCCTGGTTTCGGTCTCGTCGCCCAGGGGGGTGCGATCTGGAACCAGACGACGCTGACTGTCAAGGGTTCGACGTTCTCGGGGAACACAGCCGCCGGCCGACATGGGGCTCGGAGGCGCCATCGCCGACGAGGTCGGCGCGAACGTCACGATCAAGAACACATCGTTTCTGAGTAACCAGGCTCTGGGCCAAAGCGGTGGCTCTGGAGGGGCCATCTACGATGACATTCTGTCCGGCCCCAACCAAGGAGGGACAACAACCCACATTACCAATAGCACGTTCACCGGCAACATGGCCCAGGGCTCAGGCGGAGCGATCGCGAACGCTACCCCGCCGACATTTCCTCCCGCCGGCTCGCTCGAGATCTCGGGAACAACATTCACCAGCAACCAGGCTCTGGGTCAGGGCTTGGCGTTTCCGCAGGGCGGTGCTCTGTTCACGCCTTTCCGGCCCCTCTCCATCTCGAACAGCAGCTTCACCTCCAACCAGGCGGTCGCCGCCAACCTCGGGTCGGAGGAGGCACAGGGCGGCGAGGCTCAGGGTGGTGCCATCACTGCTTACGGCGCGAACGTCTCCATCGACGGCTCGACGTTCCAGTCGAACCTCGCACAGGGAGGGGCCAGTACCTTCGGTGGCGGCTCAGCCGGGGGTGGTGCAATCTCGCTCGGAGATTTCTTCGCGAGCCCGCAGATTACAAGCGTGATATCCAACTCCAGCTTCATCAGCAACCAGGCGATCGGTGGAGCGGGGGGGGTGGCGATCTTCTTCCCGATCGCAGCGCCGGGGGAGCGATCCTCAACTTTATCGGAGCCGGCAACGTCAGCTTCACCAACCTCAAGATCGTCGATAATCAGGTCTTCGGTGGCGACGGTGCCCCGGGGACGGACGGCAATGGTGCTCAGGGGGGAGGCATTTACAACGACGCATTCTTCGGCACTCTGACCATTTCCAATTGCCAGATCAAGGACAACCTGGCTCAGGGAGGCCGTGGCGGCGATGCGACGCAGCTTGGCGGCACGGCCGGCAATGGCGGTGACGGCCAGGGTGGCGGAATCTACAACCTCAAGGTATTGACCGTGACGGGCACGACGATCGTCGGGCAACTCCGCTCTCGGGGGCGACGGTGGGATGGGCAACGACAGCACCGGCGGCGCGGGAGGGAATGGGATCGGAGGCGGTATTCTGGCCACTGAGGATCCGTTCTTCCCGGGCTCCGCATTCTTCACCATCGACAACAGCACCATCACCAACAACTCGGCCGTCGGCGGGTTTGGTGGATTTGGAGTGCCGCCAGGAACTGACGGCCAGGGTCTGGGCGGCGGCATCGCCATCCTGGGCGGAACAACCTCGATCGGCAGCAAGACCAAGGTCAAAGGCAACCATGCCACGACGGCCGGCGACGACATCTACACGGCGTCGGGACCCTGAGCGCCAGCAGCAGTTCATGACTCGCGACGGCGCACGCGTCCTGGCGGCGCACCTTCACGCGGCGATAGTTCAAGCTTTCCCTCACGCCCTCGCGCCGGGGCGGCCGACGACTTCGCGGACGTGGCTTTCGACTTCGAGCTCATCTCGGTCTCAGGCCGTCGCCGGTTGCGACCAGGACACCCAATCGTTCACCTGGCTGGCGTCCTGCGCGGAGATCAACTTGGCCCCTTGAATTTGCCGCGCCATGTCCGAGGTGCTGATGACCAGCATCGGCGGGCTCGCATTCGAGAGAATCTCGTCAACTAACGAATCCATCCGTTGCCGATCCTCGTCCGTGGGAAAACTCCAGACTGGCATCCACATCGGCCAGCCTGGTTTCATGTACGGAGAGAGCGCCTCCGTCACCCTCTCGATCGAGTCCGCAGGAAGAGGGGCTAACGAGAAGAGGCGAATTCCCTCATCCTCATCCACAGAATCGAGATACTTGAAGTGGTAGACCCGGCTGCATCTGGCGCAGCGGATAAGACCTTCCTCCGGACCATCGTACCAACCGAGGATGAGCACCTGGTCAAAAGGCGAGGGTTCCGGTCGCGGATGGTTCTCGTCCTCCCAGCACTTACTTCGTTCGTCCATGGTTCCGTCACTCCCGCCCGAAAACTTCGTTGAACTTCTTCGCCACTTCTTCATTCACTGGTTTGGGTAATTCTACCGTTCGGTGTAAGGGGTCATTGTAAGTCGGGGTGTCGTGAACCGGAAAATGTCGCTCGACCTCTTCCCTTTCAGCGGCCGACGCGGGTCCAATTGGCGTGCCCGCCGTTACTGATACGCCATGAACCCCCAGGACCATTTCAGCCTCCGCGGCCTTGCGAGCCAGACGGGACACCGATTCGCGGCTGGTCCCTAACCGTTTGAGCGATTCTGCCACGATAGGGTTTTCCCGCGCACTGACTCACGCCCCCGCGCCAGGGCGGCCGACGACTTCGCGGACGTGGCCGCGTTCCTTGTGGGTCTGGATGGCGTTGACGGCGTTCAAGTACGCGAGGGCCGAGGCTTCGACGATGTCGGTCGAGGCGGCGCGGCCGCGGAAGCTGCGGTCGTCGCTTTCGACCTCGAGCTCGAGGGTCACCTCGCCTTGCGCGTCCTTGCCCTGGGTCACGCTGCGGACGACGAACTCGCGGAGGTTGGCGTGAACGCCCGTGACGCGCTCGACGGCCTTGAAAATGGCGTCGACCGGGCCGTCGCCGATGGCGGCGTCTCGCACGATCTCGCCGTCGGGACGGCGGATCGACACGGTGGCCGTGGGCAACACGCTGGTGCCTGCCGTCGTGTGCAAGCCCAGAAGCTCCCACCCGGCGTGCACGTCCTCGAAGTATTTCTCGATCAGGACCACCAGGTCTTCGTCGTAAACTTCCTTCTTCTTGTCGGCCAGGGCCTTGAAGTCGTGAAACAAGGTCTCGATCTGCTCGTCGGTCAAGGTAAAGCCCAGCTCGATCACGCGCTCGCGGAGGGCGTGGCGGCCGGAGTGCTTGCCCAGCACCAGGTCGGTGCGGGGCACGCCCACGTCTTCGGGCGCATGATCTCATAGGTCGAACGCTCCTTGAGCATGCCGTCCTGGTGAATGCCAGACTCGTGGGCGAAGGCGTTGCGGCCGACGATGGCCTTGTTGCGCTGGACGGAAAGACCGGTGATCGTCGAGACCATGCGACTGACGGGATACAAGCGCTCGGTCTTGATGCCGGTCGTCAGGCCGAAATAGTCATGGCGGGTCTTGAGCGCCATGACAATCTCCTCGAGGGCGGCGTTGCCGGCGCGTTCGCCGATGCCATTGATTGTGCATTCCACCTGCCGCGCCCCGGCCTCGACGCCGGCCAGGCTGTTGGCCACGGCCATGCCGAGGTCGTCATGACAGTGGGTGCTGACAATCGCCCGATCGATATTGCGCACGCGTTCCTTGAGGGTGCGGATGACCGCGGCGTACTGGGTGGGGGTGGCGTAACCGACGGTGTCGGGAATGTTCACGGTCGTGGCGCCGGCTTCGATGGCCGCCTCGACCACTTCGCAGAGAAAATCGATCTCGGTGCGCGCGGCGTCCTCGGGGGAGAATTCGATGTCGGGGCAGTAGCTCTTGGCCCGGCGTACGCTGGCCACGGCCCGCTCGATGATCTGGGCGGTGGTCATCCGCAGCTTGTGCTCGCGGTGGATGGCCGAGGTGGCGAGGAAGACGTGAATCCTTGGTTTCTGCGCGAACTTGACCGCTTCCCAGGCGCGATCGATGTCCTTGTCATTGCAGCGGGCGAGACCGCAGACGGTTGATCCGGTGACCTCGGCGGCGATGGCGCGAACGGATTCGAAATCGCCGATCGATGCGATCGGGAACCCGGCCTCGATGATATCGACGCCAAGCCCGGAAAGAGCCCTGGCCACCTCGATCTTCTCGGCCATGTTCATGCTCGCGCCGGGAGACTGCTCACCGTCGCGCAAGGTGGTGTCGAAGATGCGCACGCGGTTGGGCTCGGCAGCCACGGGATCGGATGATTCGGAAGACATGGTCATGGCCAGACTCTTTCTTCTCGTGTGGGGCGGGTCTCAATCACGATCACAATCGGCTAAAACGAAAAAACCCCGAGATCCACCGGTCGAGGCGGGTCTCGGGGCTTCGTTGTCTGCTGGGAGGCACGGACCTGACGAACCCTAAGACACCATCCTCACCCGGCCGGTAAGGCCGAGAATAAGAATAAGTCGAAGGTTGGCCAGCACAGAACGCATCGGGAAACTCCGAGTCCTTGAGCCTCTAACAAGAGAATCATACGCTTCGAAGCGGTTCGCGGTCAATGGGCGAATTGAGGCGATCTTTACCCGCCGTCGATTCAACGAGATGATTTTCCAGAGGAGAAGCCCGTCTGTCTGTCGGTGAGCGAATGGAGACCAGCGGTATTTCCCCGCCGTGCATGAGAGTCCCCCGACTTTGTCGGGAGAAGCGCCGTCCTGAGGGACGTATGGCGAGGGATGGTATGGAGGGTCGAGGGTTTCGCGGCCCCGTGCGTTTGAAAAGGTCGCGTCCGCTGGGAGAGCGGGTGCTTGCCAATTCGAATGACGTGCTTGGCGTGCTTGGCCGCGGGATGGGGTTTGTGATGAACGAATTGAGCCGTCCACCTGGGGTTCCAGTTCGAGGGCTTGACCAGGTTGCTGAAGGTGATTGCGGCCACGTAATTGCTACCGGGCTGTCCTTCGTCTTTACCGTCGAGAAGCAGGCCGGAGCTGCCGGTTAAACCATTCGGCGTCGCTCCGTAGACCGTCAGCTTGTACTTATGGTGCAGGTTGATGCGTTCCTTGGGAAAGAGGGTCACGGTCATGGTGCTGGGATCATAGACGGCCCTCTTGATCGGTATCGCACGCCCCGCGGGACCGACGAGGAGATACTCTTTGACGTCCTGCGCGGGTGGGATCAAGCGGCTGGTCGAAGGTCAGCACGATGGTCGTGGGCTTCATGTGGATGCCGTAGCGCTTGAGCGCCGTGATCTGCGGACCGTCAAAGACCCCGACGGCCGCTCCAACCGTGATATTCGCGGTCAACGTGGTGGTCTGTCCGGTGCTCAACGACGTCACGAGAATGGTCACGGTCGCCTGGCCTGGCCCGGTCATGATCGCCTGGAGCGTGATGGCACCGCTGCTCAGGCCTGGCAGCCGGAAAAGGGGTATCGACGCGGTCGGCTGGCCATCAAGGCCGACCAGGCTTGCGATCACCGGACCGGTGGTTCCCGTGATCACCGCGCTGTAAGAGTCTTCAACATTGCCGGTGTTGTTTACCTGAAGAAGAAACGACGTCGGGCCAGGGGCTGATATGGTCTGAGTGGGTGGCGAGAACTGAGCGGTCAAGCCTGTGTTCATGGCGATGTCGAGATTCGCCGAGGCCCCGTTGCGGACCGATGGACTGGTTTCCGACGTTGCCATCGCGGTCAGATCGAGAGAGCCCGGGACGGCGAAGGCCACACCGCCGGTCGTGATGGGAACAACCTGCGAAGCGCCAGGGGCGAGCGTGATCTTGCTCACTCCCAGCGTCGAGACCAGGGCCGCAGGGCCGGCAAGAGCGAGGTCGAAGGTGTCTTGCATGGTCCCGGTGTTGGTGACGGTGAGGTGGAAGCTCGCACCGGGTTTGTCTGACTGCGGATCGAGGCTCACGACTACTCCGCTGGCGACGACTCCGAGCGTGCCCTGGGCCGAGCCCGAGACGGTCGGCAGCGCTGCCGATGTGGCCGTGATCGTGAAAGAGATGTCGCCGGGTGGCGTGCCGTTGGCAGTGGTGAGAATCAAGTTCACGTTTCGGAAGTTGCTGGCGCTCGGTGGCAAGTTCAGGAAGAATGGGTTCGGGCTGAACGAGGCGGAGACACCACCCGGCAGACCGGTGACCGAGATGTTGAAGTGGTCGTCGGCGCTGCCGACATTGGTCAACTGGATGACGTAACTGGCCGACGTCCCCTGGCCGGCGACGGCCCGGGCGGGAGTGAGCGATACGACGACCCCGTGAGCCTCCGGGTCGGGCTGGATGACGGGCTGCCCGGCGATCGTAAGGCTGCTGGCGGCCGATCCTTTGAACTCACCCAGCTTGGTCAGGTTGTCCGAGGCGAGGAGGACGTAATCGGCAGTGACCGTGAACGGGGTGTTTCCAGCCTGGGCGTTGGTTGTGGATTTCAAGGTCAAGGGCACATCGACGCTCCCGTCGGCTGGGACCGTGATGCTGGAAGTGGGCTGGCTGACCGTAACGCCTGAGGGAAGCCCGAGCACGTTGAGGTTGTAGGAGACCTGGGCTGCGGTCGGGTTCTCCAGCCGCACATCGTAGGTCGCGGTGCCGCCGGGCTGCTCGGTCAGCGATGCTGGACTGATGCTGATGATCGGCGCCCCGGTCACGGACGTACCCGGCAGGGTCAATGTGCCGGGCGTCCCCTGGTTGACGTACGAAACGGTGGCGCCCAGGGTCACCGGGACTGCCTGGCCAGCCTGGACATCGCTCACCTTGGTCTGCCAGTTGAATGAAAACGTCGTGTCGCCAGCGGAGAAAGAACGGTCCCATTCCAAGGTGTCTGCATTTGTCCCCGTAACGACACGAGTTGGCGGAATATTGTACGAGCTGGCCACGATGTCGGCGGCGGTGCCGGGTGGAAGAGAGACCGAGATCGTCACCGGATCACTCTTGAGCTGGCCAATCTGGTAAATCGACAGGCCGCTGGATGTGGTGGCATAGAGCGTATCGCCCGAGATGGTGATGCCGTGCACTCCGCTGGGCACCTGCGCGGCGGAGACAACGATGTTGTCGGGGTTGCTCGGGTCGATCACCAGCAGCGCGGGATTGCCGTTGTTGTCGGTGTCGCTGACGGCAAAATCGCCGTTGCCCAGGTTGACCACGTCGGTCTTCGCGCCCGCCTCGTTGAGGGGAAATTGCTCATTCGTGACGAACGTGGAGCCGAGAATCTGTGGGTTCGCCGGGTCGGTGATATCGAGGACCGTGAGCGCGAGGTGGTTGAAGACTCCCGTCGCGTTGGGGTCGTAGACATTCGACTCGGTGCCGACCGAGCCGATCACGAGCGCGCGGTTCCCATGGGCGGCGACGTCGAGAATGTTGACGGTTCCGGGAATCTTGAGCTGCTTGATCAGCGACATGTTCTTGGGGTCGGCGACGTTGACCACCAGAAGGTTGCCAGTGTTGCCAATGATCGTGAACCCACCAGGCGAGATGCCAGCCGAATAGGCGATCTGGTCGTTGACCAGGGTGCCGCCGAACTGGTTCATGTCGCCCCCGTCGGGCTGCCCCTGGTTGTTGAACAGCGAGCTTCCCAGGGCCGGCTGCGTGGGGTCGGTCAAGTCGATCGAGACGAAGTCGCCGAAATCCTGGAAGATGGTTCTCCCGGAGTAGAAGAACCCGTTGGTCGGCACAAATGCCGCGGTGCCCGTGCTGTTGACAAGAAGGTCGGACAGGAAGCGGTAGTTGATCGTCGTGTTGCTGACGAACTGCGGGCTGGCCGGGTTCGCCAGCGAGTAGACCAGGAGGTTGAAGACGCTGCCGTTGTTGCCGTTGGAGGTGCCGACGATCAGTTCGCCATTGACGACCCTGGCGACGTTGAAGCCGAACTGGCCGTTGGTAATATCGCTCTGGCCGAAGACCTCAAGGAGCGTCGGATTCGCCGGATCAGTCACGTCCAGAGCGTCGATGCCGCCGGTGCCGCTTTCGTAGGCGTAGGTCTTGCCACCGGACTGGAAGAGCGCGACGGAGGTACCTGGTGCCGGCGTGGTAACAGCTCCCTGAAGCGTCAGCGGCGTGGGGTAGGTTGCGTGCGTCGTGACCGTGACTGTGCTGGTGACGACGTCCGAGCCAGTCGGCAAGGTTCCCGGCGAGGTTAAAAGGTCTGCCGTCACCGGCTGACCGACGAGGAAACTGGTCGTTGCGGTCGCGCCGGGGAGGGGCTGCCCACCGGATGAGGAGAGACTCACCGTGATGGTCTCGACGCCCTGCGCGAAACCGGTGGTGTCGAACGAGCCCAGATCGATCGTCGTCAATGCCTTGGAAACCGCCAGCGTCACGGGCACCGCCGTGGACGTGAAGAGGACATGTCCAGTGGCATCGGTCACGGTGTACGAGGCCGAGATCTGCGTCGCTTGGTTGACGGCGCTCTGGATCTTGGCGGAGACATCGACCTGGCCTCCCGGGTCGGCAAACGTCGGATTCGTGACGATGCCCGCGACCAGGATGGCTTCGTCGCGAAGCATCAGAAAGCCTGGGGTGCTCTGGTTAATCTCCATCGCCCCCTCGGCGGCAGCCTGAACCATGAAATTCGCGGGGACGAGCGAGTTGCCCGACTCGGTCAGGGTCAGCGTCACGGCGTTGTTGCCGGGACCGATCGACTGACCTGGCTGGAGTATCACCTTCGGCTGGCTGAACACGGCCGTCACGCCCGCCGGCAGCCCCACGACGCCGAGGTCGTAGGTGGTCGCCGTGCTCCCCCTGTTAGTCATGACGATGGTAAACACCTCGGGCGCGGACGGCGCGACAACGTTGCGATCGGGCGAAAGTGACAGGGTGAAGCCGTGCTCGGCGTCATCGCTGATGGCCGTGGCCAGCGACTGGAGTGCCGTACCTAGCTGGCTGACGGCCGACTGAACATCGGCTGCTGTTACCGCTCCAGGCAATGCGGCACGCGCGGCGGTCAGTCCCGCGGTGAACCCCGAGAGGAACCGATCGTTCGTGAGCTGGCTGATCAGGCTGTCGAGGTTCGCCACCGCCTGGCCCTTGTAGACGGTGCTCGTCGGATTCTGCACGAGATTCGTCAGCGCAGTGCTCAGATCGCCCAGCCGGCCAACCAGCCCGGTGTTGCCCAGAAGGTTGGCGGCGAGCGCCGCATTGGCGATTGCCGCCGCTCCGGGCACGACGACATCGATGACGATCCTCGCCGTGTTGGTCCCAGGCGCTGTCGAGGACCCGAAGGTCGCGATAACGTTCGCGACCAGCATGCTCTGGAGGGGGACCGAGGCTGCAGGTGTGAGCGTGATTGTCTCGGAAGCCGACTGGCCAGCCGCAAGCGTCGCCGGGGCAAGGCCATTCAGCAACAGCCCCGACGGAAGGGTGTCCGCGAGCGAAACTGACTCCGACACATTACCCACGTTCGTCAAGGTCAGGGTGGCCGTAATCGGAGCGCCGGGAGTGCTGTTCAAGGTCGAGGGCCCACTCACCACCGTCACGGCATGGACCTCGGGCACCGTGATTGTCTCGGTAGACGAACTCGTAACGGTCGTACTGGTCGAGCTCGTTGCCTTGATGCCAAACGACTCGCTCGTGCCCGGCGCGGGGAGCGGGCCGGTGGGTATCAGGTACAGCCCGATCTCCGCGGTCGCACCGGCCGGGATCTCGATCTGTGACACGCTCGTCACGGCCGTGAAGCCCGCCGGGATGTTCGTCGCACTCAGGTTGAAGTTATCGGAGGCCGCGCCGGTGTTTTTGATCCCGACCAGATAGGCGGTCGGTAGCAGAGCCCCGCCGAGCGGGACGGTGTATCGAGGATCAGAAACAATGGCCGACGCGACGCCGGTGCCCTGAAGCGAGCCGAAGAGGCCCGATGGCCCCGGTGAAATGAGGTAGGCGCCGATCTGATTCGGGGTCGCGACGTTGAGGTTCGGGACCTGGAGGATCGTTTGCAACTGCTCGGCGAACGTGTCGTGGCTGGCATCAAGCTGCGGCGGGGGCGGGCCGGCGGGCGGGTCGAAGAAATGGCCGATCGAGGAGACGATTTTGCCGAATTCGAAGGCAATCTTATCGACGAATGCGTTCCCGGAAGGTTTGTTCTGCAAGTAGACTCCTGCGCTTGTCAAGCAATTCACTCCGTGTGAAATGGTGAAGACGCAATCAAGAGCGACCGTGAAGAGCAGGAATCCTGAGAGGTAGCCGATGGCGCCGTAAATCGCGGAATTCTCAAAAAATTGATGCTCGCCGTCCTCGCCGACGCCGATGGTCTCTCCGGTCGTGGGGTTCACTTCGTACCAGGCAATCGCCTTCATCCCGCTGAGATCGACCGATCGAGTCGGGACGACGACCGACTTACCCGCCATGATCGCCGAGGTGATCCGTCCCTTCGCCTCAGCCGAAATGTCCAGCGAGTCCAGGTTGGAGAGGTTCCGCGAGCTTATGGCCGTCAAGGGAATTCCTTCATCCATCGCCGCCTGGACGATACTGGCCGCGCCCATGCCGTTTGGATCGGGGTCGAGATTCGTGAGCGCCTCTTGCTCCGCGAGGCTTTCGCTGACCCCACGGACGGCATTGAACGCAACCGCGGCCTCCTGTGCCTGTCCGGGGTACGCCAGCACTCTCGTGCTGTCGGCGCGAAGGTCGATCGAGTGAACCAGGGTGGGTTGCAGGGTTGTTGCGTCCTGCCCCACCCTGCTGGCAGTGATGACGATTCGGGGGCTGGTAAAATAGGCTTTTACCAGATTTTGTTGCGCCAGCTTCGTCGTCAGGCCATCCGAGAGTGTCGTGAAGTAGCTTGCAAACGCCCGGTTCAAGTCCGTGACAGCATATCTCTCCTGTGCCAGGTCGCCATTCGCCTGAGCATCGAATGCCGGGCTACCCTGAGGCGCAGTCGGTTGAGCGATCTGGGCCTGAGGAAGCGTCTGCGGAAGTCGGCCAGGAAACGTCGGGCTGTTCAACCCGGTGAGGACATCGACCGTGAAGAGGTCAAGATCGGTGAGCAGGGGCTGTGCCGACGGGCTGATGTTGAGGCCGGAGGACGCGCCGGTTTGTCGGGCCACGTAACCGATTCGATCGGCCAACGTTCGCTCGTAGGTCTGGGTAAACTGGTTGGGCCCGCTGGTCACGATGTCCAGGAAGACCCCGGTCAAGACCTGGCTGCCGAACGGGAAGCTGGTCAAGACTTCCTGGTAGTTCTGCCCTACCAGTATCTGGTCCTGGCTGGCCGGAGCATCGTAGTCGCCGATGGAAATGTACGGGGTATAGGTGTTCGTAACCGACGTGAACAGCGCCTGATGCCAGCCTGGGTCACGAAATTGCCGATCGTGAGCGGTTTGCCCACCAGGTCCACCGTGTTGAACGATTCGTCAAGAGCGGTCGTCATCTGCTGCCCCGACAGGCCGAAAAGGCTGTCGGCAGTGTTCGTGATCTCCACATTCAGCTTCACCTCAACTTTCTGGCGGAGCGAGTCGGCAACCTTGGTAAAGGTACCTGCAGGCGCTACGAAAGACTGGCCGAGTTTGGCGCTCAGAATCAGGGGATCAGCGTCCTGGAAGCCGGAGCCGGTGTCGAATTGCAGCCAGTAATGGTCCGTGGTTTCCGATAGCAGCACGGGATCATTGGCCGGATTGGCGAGCTGGGTACCTGCGGGGACGTAGCCGACGACCGTCAACGGCTGAGGAAACATCGAAAGTATGAGTTGCTGGGCGAGGTTGGCCGACAGCGTCCCATGAGCGTACTGGGCCGGGATCCCTGAGGCGCGGAAGAGGGCAACGCCAAGGCTGGTGACGTCAAGCGCATTACCGGCGCTTGACCATAAGGTTCCCCTCGCACCGCGAAGTGAGCCGGTGTACGACTCGTAGCCGATCTGGGTATGCAGGAAGTTGAAGATCTGTTGTGGGTCGTAATTGAGTTGTGCGGCCTCTTCTTGAATGAAGGGATCGTTGGTGTTGGCGTCTGGCGTCGAGCCCAGGAGGTCGGCAGATATGGTGTGGGTGTTCAGTGTCGCCGGAGCCGTACTGTTTTTGACAGACCCGTCACCCAGGGTAGCAACCGCGCCCGCACCGGTGTCAAGCTGGAGCGGGACGGGGTTGGCCAGGTTCACGGTTACCGACACGCTGGCGCGGTCGAAGCCCTGGATCGTCCCAAGGCTCCAGGCCAAGTTCTGGCCATTCTGAACGGGAGCCAGGGTCGCACTGGAATACGTCACCCCCGGCTCCAGGGTGGTCGTCAGCAGGACTCCAGTTTCGGGATCGGCTTGCCCGTTGTAAACGGTGTAGGTGATGGTCTCCTGGTTGTTCTGGATTCCCGGTACGGTGTAGGACGAGAGCGTCCGCCCCACCACGATCGCCGGTGGAAGCTGGCTGGACGAAGCGCCACCCCCGTCCAGCATGATCCGCGACTCAAGTGGCTCGAGCAGTAATTTCAGGGGCTTTCTCGCCGCATTGCGGCGCTGGGCTCGTCGATCAAGAACCTTCAGACGCGGTTCGCGGCGCGGCATAAGTAGACGCCTCTCTCTTGAGTTGCTGGTCTGTTCGCCATGTGTTGCGAGACGACATCCGTTGTCGCCGGGCCTCATCGAATCTCTGTCAGATTCCCAGACGGTGATGTTTTGGATACACTGGCGCGGTCGAATGCAGATTGAACGCATCGACTAGGTGTTTCGGACAGAGACCGCTCGATGCTCTCCTTTGCATGATCGCGCTCAAACGCCTCAACCGGACAGAAGTCCTGTTTTTTTTCCAACAAAAAGAACGATTCGAGAACGCGCCCGTATGACCCACGCGGAATCATTCCGAGGTTGAAGCATGGCGTTGTCGCCAGATAGCTGCCTGCCCACGCTCCTGGGCCGCTTCCGAGCGGGTGATCCGGACGCAGCCAGGGAGCTTGTGGAGGCCTATGAACCGCATCTCCGCCGGATGATCCGCCTGCGCATCCGCGATAGCCGGCTGCGGCGGCTGTTCGACTCGGCGGATATCTGCCAGTCGGTGATGGCGAATTTCTTCACGCGGCTGAGCCTGGGACAGTACGATCTGGAAAGTCCCGCTCAACTGGTCCGCTTGCTCGAGTCGATGGCGCGGAACAAGGTGGCCACCCAGGCGCGAAGGCGCAAGTGACGCGCCGCGACGAGCGCGAGATCGATGGCGGCGACGAGGCAACGAGCCCAGTGGCGCCCGGGCCGAGCGTCACGGAGCAGGTGGCGTGGCGGGAACTGGTCGAGATGGTTCGCGCACGTCTCAGCGACGAAGAAAAACGGCTCTCGGATCTGCGGGCCGCCGGGTGCGAGTGGACTGATATCGCCGCCCAGTTGGGAGGAACCGCCGAGGCGGCGCGCAAGCGTCTGGAGCGGGCGTTCGATCGGGTGACCAGGGAGCTCGGGTGGGAGGACTGAGTCGATGACCGAGGCCATCTCCAGGCCGCCCTGTCCCCAGCCCAACGGGCCGCGGTCGGCCGAAACGTACCCCTGGAAACTGACGGTACTTCTCGACGAGCAGAGCATCGATTGGCAGCGCGGCGATCGGACGCCCGTCGAGACTTACCTTGCGCGTACCGAAGAGCTGAGTGGTAATACAGAGGTTGTGCTCAATCTCGTCTATCACGAGGTGCTGTTGCGGAGGCGGCTCGGAGATCTCGAGCCCACACTCGATGAATATGTCGCGCGGTTTCCTCACCTGGCCGATGACCTGGGGGTCCAGTTCGCGCTCGACGGTGCTCTCCCGTTCGAGGGGCCCAGGAGTGCCATGCCTGGAAGTGAGCCTCTTCCAACGTCTGTGCAGATTCCCGGGTATCGCCTGGAAGAGGTGCTGGGTCGGGGCGGGATGGGGGTGGTTTATCGGGCCAGGCACCTGGCGCTGAATCGCACGGTCGCCCTCAAGATGATCCTCGACGGCGCCCACGCCGGCCCGCGGCAAGCGGCCCGGTTTCGGACCGAGGCCGAGCTCGTCGCCCGTCTCCAGCACCCCAACATCGTGCAGATCCATGAGATCGGTGAGCACGATGGCCGGCCATTTCTGGCGCTAGAGTATGTTTCGGGAGGCACGCTCGAGCGTGCCCTGGCGGGAACGCCCCTCTCGTCCCAGCGCCGCCATGCTGGTGGAAACACTGGCCAGGGCCGTTGAGCACGCCCACCAGCGCGGGGTCGTCCATCGCGACCTCAAGCCGGCCAACGTCCTTCTGACGCCGGCGGGTGAGCCCAAGATCACCGACTTCGGGCTGGCGAAACTTCTCGCTGGTGATTCGAGACAGACCGAAAGCGGTGCCCTGGTGGGAACACCAAGCTACATGGCGCCCGAGCAAGTGGAAGGGGTCACGACGGTCATCGGTCCCTCGTCCGACATCTACGCGCTGGGGGCGATCCTCTATGAGGCATTGATCGGCCGGCCGCCGTTCCGCGGCGAGTCGCCCATGGCCACGATGCTCCAGGTGAGAGCGTGTGACGTCGTCGCACCCAGGCGGTTGCGGCCCAATTTACCCCGCGATCTCGAGACGATCTGCCTGAAAAGCCTGGAGAAAGAGCCCCGTCGCCGCTATCCCAGCGCCCTGGCCTTGGCCGACGACCTGCGCCGCTATCTTGACGGCCAGCCCGTCGTCGCCCGGCCTGTCCTTGCCTGGGAGCGAATCTGGCTCTGGATGCGGCGGCAAAAGGCGTTGGCCGCGGGAATCATCCTTGCGGTCGTGGCGACCCTGGCCTTGGTGGCCGGCGGCATTGCCCACAACATTCAGTTGAGCCTCCTCAATACCCGCCTGAAATCTTCCAACCTTGAACTCGATGCGGCCCGTTCCAACGCCGAGCAAAACGCACGCGACGCTCTCGCGGCGATCACGCAGATGCTTGTGCGGGTCGCCGACGAGCGGCTCAGCGGTGTCCCCGAGGCAGAGGCCGTACGCCGCGATTTGCTGAATGACGCCCTCAAGCGTCTCGAACCGCTCCAGACGCGCAATCCCAGCGACCCCGAGATCCGCCACGAGATGGGCCGAGCCCACCTGGGGATTGGTGCCATCCACAAGGCGCTTGGGGAGTATGCTAGCTCGGTCAATCAAAGCCGAGCGGCCCTGTCCATTCTCGATCCCCTGGTCGTGGAACAGCCCGGCGACCAACGTTTTCTGGACACGCTCGCCCAGGCTCACCTCAACCTGGCCGAGCTCGTCAGTCCAGCCGAAGGCAAGGATCACTTCCTGCGTTCGGTCGAGATCTGGAAACCGCTGGCCGAGAAGGACCCATCGATCCGGAGGAAGCTCGCGGCAAGTTACTATTCGATCGCCTTTCAAAAGGATGGGTTCGGGCTGGCGTCCGGCACGAGTTACTGCCGGGAGGGAATATCTCTTCTCGAAGGCCTCGCTCGGGAAAATCCGTCAACTTATAACCATGATCTCGCCCGAGCCGTGTACAACCTCGCGCTTCGTGATAGTTACGAGGGGAGGCCGGAAGAGGCGGAACGCGGTTTCCGCCGGTGCCTCAAGCTCTGGTCGTCGATACCCGCTCTACAGCGGTCAGAGTCTGACCAGGAAGGGATCGCGGCGTGTCAGAATGGCCTGGGGACCATCCTCCAGGAGCGGCCGACGCCCGAGGCCAAGCGCGAGGTGGAGACCATTCTCCGTGAGGCGGTTGATTCCTGCCGGTTGCTGGCGCGTCGCCATCCCCGCCTGATCGTGCACCGCGCGGCGCTGGCCCGGGCCTGCACCAACCTCGGGGCATTCTACTGGCGCAACGACAAGCAAGATGAGGCTGATTCCGCCTATGCCGAAGCCCTCAGGGTCCAGGAAGACAACGTCCGCGATTTCCCCGAGGAACGCGGCCAGCGCATCCTGCTGGCCCATTGCTACCAGAACCTCGCGGACAACCGGGGCAGGTTGAAGCGCGTGAAGGAAGCTCGGGAAGAATTTCGAAAAGGCCCTGACCATCATCGATCCACTGTACCGGGAAACGCCCCACGACTTCCATGTCCTCAAGTGTCTGGGCGCGGTCTGCCTTAATTATGGGAACTTCGAAGGCACGGTTTCTGGCCTGGCGGCCTGGCTGCCCTTGCAAGAGCGCTGCGTGCGAGCGTTCGAGGAAGCGCATCGTCTCGTGCCGCAGGAATCCGAGATGCGATCACTTCTCAAAGGGGCCAGGGGAAACCTTCGTGCCATCTACGAGCAGCTCAAGCGCTATGACGATGCCCTCGTTCAGATTGAGGCAACGCTTCCCCTGTGTGATGCCAAGGAACGGGCCGGCCACCAGTTGCTCCACGCGCTGACTTTGGTCCGGGCCGGTCGCCACGAGCAGGCGGTCGCCGAGGCTCGTTCTCTCGAACGCGAGCCCGGCCTGGACGCCGAATCGCTCTACAACCTGGCCTGCGTTTACAGTCTGGCTGAAGCTGGTGCTCGTTCCGATTCCATGCTCGATTCCGCTCGCAAAGCAGATCTTGCGCGGTCCTACGCGGCCAACGCAATTCGTCTCGTCGCGAGATCACACCGCGATGGCAAGTTCCCCAGCAAGGAGCTTCTGGACTTGCTAAGCAAAGATCATGACATGGATCCCATTCGTGCCACCCCCGAATTCAATGCGTTGACCGAGCAGATCAAGAAATGAGGAAGAGCCGGTCTGATGTGGTAGGGTACATGCCCTTTGCCATTCCCATTCATGATGCGCTCTCTTTTCCCCTTTCGTCGCGTCAATCCGCTCGATCTTTTGAATCGCCCACGTAGACGTCAGTCTGCGGATGTTGTTCCCTCCATTGCTTCCAGGACATTCTCAGGAAGGGGTATATCCGAAAAGGCAGCGGCGGCGAATCCGTGCTGCTGTCCGATGGCTCGCCGGTCCGATGCTGATAGTAGACACCCTGAATCTTGACGATCATGTCGCTGTTCCATAGACCTCCCTGGGCGACATCGAGGGGCTGCTCGCCGCGTCGGCCGGCGTAGACGCGGGTGCAGTCAGAGACGTCGCAGTGAGCGACTGTGAGTGGAAGGTCGTCGATCAGGTCGTTGATGATATGCTGCTTCGGATCGAGAAGGGCTTTGAGGCGATACGCCCGCGCCTTGCCATCGACGACGATGCCAATAATCTCTTCATCGGCACGCAGCCGAGCCACGTCCGCAGGGACGGTCGGTGGTTTAATGATGCCGGGGAGATCGATCTTCCGCCAGGTCGAGAGGGGCTTTCCCTCAATGAACTCGCCCTTGTTCTGGTTGACTCTCAACCAGATCCGTTCCAGCCCGTACGTTGACCCCACGACGAGAATCCCCACAGCCAACGCGGTGACCGTTGCTCGCACGATGACTGAGCGCCTGGGCCTTCGATCGCCGGATGGCCACATACCTTTCTCCCTCTGCGCGACAGGATCTGCCTTCCCTGTCAAGGATCGGACTGTCCTGCGAACCCGAGCCGGCCTAAACTATCATATTAGGTCACCATCACCGACGGGAGAGGCGTGTCGGTGAGCTCGGCTCATCATGGGGGGAGGAGGGGAGGACGTGGGCTCATCGGACGGACTGGCCGGGCCGCGACCCCCTCGGGCCCGGTCCCGGTTCGTTGCAGCGATGCTCATTGTTTCGCTGGGTGTGCTCGTGATCGCCGGTATGTTCATCCTGGCGCAATCACCCACTGCCTCGCGGGGCCTCCCACGAACCGCGGAGCCGGTTGAGACATCCTCGATCCAGCGATACGTCGGAGCCGTAGGTTGCAAATCTTGCCATCCCAACGAGTATGCACTCCATCGCCACTCCGGCCATGCGCGGACACTCCAATCCGCCGCCGCTATTCCTTTGGCCCGCTGGCTCAAGACTCGCTCAGTCGAGGATCCCGAGAGGCCGGGCGTAACGTGGAGCTACGAGCTGAGCGAGGGCCGGCTGACCGCCAGACGGACCGAGGAGGGGACTCTCGACCGGTTTCTCCTCGAATACGCTTTTGGCTCAGGCCATCACGCCACCACGTTTGTCTCACTCACGGAACGCGACCCCCATCGGCCCATCGCCCTGGAGCACCGCCTGACCTACTTCGCCCATTCGCAATCGCTTGGCCTGACGCCCGGGCAGTCGCTGACTGGCCACGCAGCCGGCAATTCGCCCCGCGGCCGCATCCACACGAATGAGGATACACTCAAATGCTTCGGGTGTCATGCCACCGTCACATCGGATCGCGGGCCTGACGTGCTCGATGAGATGACCCTGATTCCCAATGTCTCATGCGATGCTGCCACGGCGCAGGCCGTTTGCACGTCGAGGCGGCCCGGCGCGGGAGCGTTGAGAGTGATTCCTCGATCCAATTCCGTCTGGACCGATGGACGGCCGACGAACAGCTCCGCCTCTGCGGAAGCTGCCATCGGCTCCCCAGCATGGTCCAGCCCGGCTCGATCCGGGTTGACAACCCCGTGCTTGTCCGCCACCAGCCCGTAGGGCTCATGCAGTCGGCCTGCTACATCAAAAGCAGCGGGGCCCTGACCTGCTTGACGTGCCATGACCCGCACGCCCGCACCTCGCGAGACCGTTCGGCCTATGAGGCAATCTGTCTATCCTGCCATCAAAGTTCGTCGCAGGCATCCTGTCCTGTCTCGTCCCGAGCGGACTGTCTGAACTGCCACATGCCCCGCAGGGATGTGGTGCGCGGCATGATGATGACGGATCATTGGATCCGGATCGTCCCGGGCCGCCGCGCCCATCGCGATTGAAGACCGGGCACCCCGCCAGGAAAAATGATACGCCCTGAAATCGCCATCGATCCCGGTTGGTCGGCGCTTGCGAAGACGAGGTCCACGGTAGGAGGAGCTTCTCCCATCTGGCTGCTAACGTCGCTTCACCCTTATGGTAAGTAGGGGTCCGGATGTCTAGTTCTACCATCGGGCACCTCTGAGTGGCATACGATTCTTCACGCATAATTTGACGCATGTCGGTCTCGATGAGCGGCGTCTTGCCCGCGTGAATGGCTGCCATATTTTGCTTGAAGTATTGCGGACCCAATGTCCGTTTTGCGACTATCTTGAGACGAGTGTGCCCAGCCGGATTACGAAATCGAATCGACATGGGCACACTTGCTCACCTTACCGCTCCTGAATTTTCGCTAATTTCTCTGATGCGACCCTGATTGCAGACGGGTGTGCGACAAGCGTCCCTGCAATTTCGCGCTCCCGCTGCGCTTTTTTCAGACACATGTTCCTTAGCCTTTTTTATCACGGTCCAGGTGGTCATGGCTGGTCAGTTTTTCTCTTAACTAAACTGGAGTTCATTGATGCTCAGGTCTTACCGTCGCGAACATGCACGCACTGGTCGGCGGGCAATCGAGCCTACTCGGCGACCTGGATTCACGCTCATCGAATTGCTCGTCGTGATCGCCATCATCGCGGTGCTGATCTCGCTGCTCCTGCCGGCGGTGCAGTCTGCTCGCGAGGCGGCCCGGCGGGCTCAGTGCACGAACAATCTCAAGCAAATCGGCCTGTCGGTTCACAACTATCATGGGGCGATCAACTCGATGCCCAACGGCCATTACGGGACCGGCTGGAACGATTGGGCGGCGATCGTCATGCTTTTGCCCTACATCGAGCAGCAGCCACTCTACAACGCGATCAACTTCTCCAATAACGGGATCGCGGCATGCCCGGATTGCCTTCCCAATCCCAACCAGACAATCTTCGCCTTCAAGCTCAACGTCCTCAACTGTCCCTCCGACCTCGATCGTCTGACCAACGGCCTGGGACATCAGAACTATTGCGGCAATTCCGGCAATGCGCCGGAGTCGATGTTTGATAACAACCTTCATCAGGCCTGCAACGGCTGCTTCTTTTCCACCAACAACTGCAAAGTCATTGGTTTCCAAGAAATTTCCGACGGCCTGAGCCAGACGGCCTGCTTCAGCGAGAAAGTCAAGGGAATCGGCCACTACAATGACGTTGCCGATCCGCTCAAGCCCACATCCGCGGTCGCTGGCGTTCCGGTCAATGCCGCTCAGGGAACCATCAACGGCCAGACTGTCTGGCTCGACGCCGTCCCGCAGGATTATTACACCCGGTGCACTCAGGCCGGCCCGTTTACTCCCAACGCCGTGCTGGCGACCAATGGGGCGATTTCTCAGGGGGAGATGTGGTGGGACGGCCATCCAGAGACCGGTCTCTACAACCACGTCATGCCGCCCAATACGTGGAGCTGCGATGACTCGAATAACTCCTGGGTCAACGACGCAGCGGCCGCGACGGCCAGCAGTCGCCATCCTGGAGTCGTCAACGTGCTGATGTGTGACGGCTCGGTCCGGGCGGTCAAGAGCTCTGTCGGTGTCAACATCTGGTGGGCCTTGGGCACACGTGCGGGGGGCGAGGTGATCTCCCAGGACAGCTACTGATGTCGCGTCCACCGAGAGGACAAAATTGCGGGCCGGGTCCCGATCAACGGGGCCCGGTCGGCTCGTCTTCGCACAGAATCAAGAGGCTCTTTCCATACAGGAAACCCACCATGCGATCTCTGAGGAATTGGGCAACTGTTTCCGTGATGACCACGCTCCTGGCCGCCTCATACGGGTGCAGTGGCACGCCATCGGTCGAGAGTTCGACGACCGAGGCGACCGTGAAAGGAACCGTAACGGCCCGGGTAAACCGGTGACCGGCGGAGAGCTTCGCTTCAACCCCACGAACTACATGCGGGAGGGCGTTGGGGCGCGGACAGCTCAGATCCAGCAGGATGGCCACTACGAGGTCAAGACGCCCATCGGGCAGAACAGCATCTCGCTCACGGGACCGGCGCTCGCGAAAGACCCACAGTTGGCCTATGGCGCCCTGTCGTTCGATGTGCAGCCGGGCGAGAATGAATACAATGTCGTTCTGCCTGCTGGCGCGGTGCCCGAGCTGGTGCACAAATCAGGCAAGCAGTCCAGTCGGTGACGAAGGCTGGGCGCATCGGAAATCAGAGGCACCACTCAGAAGGCCGCGGTCGCCAGGCCGAGAAGAACAAGATCCGGGATGATCCGAGCAGTCTCGCCGCAGACGGCCGAGGCGAGCCGTTCCGCGTCTCCGCCGGTCCAGACGATCCAGGGAGACACGCCATCAGCAAACGTCTGTCGAGTGAGCAACTCTCGTAGAGAGCCCACTGTCCCCCAAAACACGCCTGCCTCGAGCGAGGCAGTTGTGCCGCGGCCCCATGACGGAGCAGACTGGTCCGGCCGGACGAGAGGCAATTGCGCAGTGAACATGTGAAGTGCGCGGGCGCTTAAGAAAAGCCCCGGCGCGATCACGCCTCCTTGCCAGACTCCGCTGGCCGTGATCCGCTCGATCGTGATCGCCGTGCCGCACGAGACGACCAGGCCGGGCCGGCCGCCGGGCATGTGGCGAATCGCGGCCAGGACAGCGAGTGCCCGGTCGGCACCGCCGGTACCCGCTCCTTCGACGTCCATCGCGATGGGCACGTCTGACGCGTTTTCAAACCAGGAGACCTGCCCGACGCCGCGGTCGCGCAAGAAGGCCGCCAGTCGTCCAGCAACCGGCGGGTTGACTGACGCGATCGCCCAGCGCGATCCTTCCTGCTCATTCCGGTGCCACTCGTTCCAGGCCTTGTCCCAGTCCGATGGATCATCGAGCGGCAGCGCGATCGAGGGGGCCAGCCGGCCGTCCTCTTCCAGCCTGGCCCACTTGAGCCTGGAGTTTCCGAGGTCGGCCATGATCCGAAGCACCTTCAATCACCTCCGGAGGGAATGGCAACCTGTTCCGGAGCATTCGCCTCCGAGGCCCGCTCCGATCGTTGCTTCAACCGGTCCTGGATCGCGTGCAGAAGGCCGGGAATGCCCTGTCCAGTGACAGCCGAGATCGCCAGCGCCTCGCGCTCCAGCGCATGAGCAATGCGCTCTCTCGCTTCGTCGGCTCCGGTCAGATCCATCTTGGTCACGACCAGGAGTTCGGGTCGCTCGGCCAGGGCGGGACTGTACTGCTCGAGCTCGCGTCGGATCATGCGGTAGTTCCTGACCGGGTCTGAGCCGTCGGTGGGGACCGCTTCGACAAGGTGGACGAGCAGACCGGTTCGCTCGACGTGACGGAGGAACTCGTGGCCCAGGCCGTGACCTTCGTGTGCGCCCTTCGATCAACCCGGGAATGTCGGCGACCACGAACGCGTTTTCCGAATCGATGATGACGGTACCCAGATTGGGGTACTTGGTTGTGAACGGATAGTCGGCAATCTCGGGATGAGCCCGGGAGATCCGCGACAGCAAGGTTGACTTGCCGGCGTTGGGCAAGCCAATCAGGCCAACGTCGGCGATCACCTTGAGCTCCAGCACGATCCACCGTTCTTCGCCGGGAAAGCCCTTCTCATGTTGACGCGGTGCGCGATTGGTGGCCGATTTGAAGTGCGTGTTGCCATGCCCGCCGCGGCCGCCGCGCGCGACAATCACCGACTCGTCGGGAGTCTTCAAATCGCGCAGCACATGTCCTCGATCGCGGTCGCGAACGATGGTCCCAGGCGGGACTTCGATCACCAGGTCTTCGCCGCCCCGGCCGAAGCAATTCGATCCCTGGCCGTGCTCGCCGCGGTCGGCCCGCCAGTGCCGCTGGTGCGAAAGGTGCGCGAGGTTGGTATACCCTTCAGAGGCGCGCAGCAAAACGTTTCCCCCGCTGCCGCCGTCGCCGCCATTGGGCCCACCCCGTGGCGCGTACTTTCGCGCCGGAAGCTGAGGCAGCCGTCGCCCCCGTCCCCACCGCGCACGTAAATGGTCACTCGGTCAACGAACATGATTGTGGAATGCAGAAAATGGAGGATAGTCCAAGGAAAAGGCCGGCCTCGGGAAGCTCTCCCGTCTCCCCTTGGAAGTGCACATCGACCTAGACGGTCTAGCGAATTGCCCCCCAATCGATCGTCGCGACCCAGATACGTTCCTCGTCTGAGTACTGCACTTTCCCCTCAGCTTGGAGTTCTTCATCGTGGAGCGTGACCTCCAAACCCTCTTCGAGACGCACCCCCAAGCGGGCGAGGTCCTGGGTTGTGCCGATGCAATTCAGCCGGAGCCGTCCCCCGGAGTCTGCGTTGTTGAAATCGGCATAAATCACGGGTTTCGCCATCGCTTAGCTCCGCTGACTCGGATTTCGGATTGTCGGAGACAGGAGCTCACTGGCCCTCTATCTATGCGATCGTTCATTGCATACTTCGTCAGGACAGCCGATACCACTCCTCCAGGCTGATTTCCCGCCCCAGTAGCTGCTCGACATCCCGTAGCATGATTCGAAACCTAAACCATCTTTACAGGCTGATTAACTCGACCCAGTAGCTACTCCACTTTCCGTAGCATGATTAGAACCATCGGAACGCTATACTCCGCATTCGATGGTAGTGTCAGACGATTCTGCCCGATGATCATGAATTGATGCTTGGCTCCCGAGTACACTCCCTCGAATCCGAGTTGGCGCAAGCGTCGGATGAAATCCTGACGCTTACACGGGCTCCATCTGCGGCATGCGCACAGGTCCTTGTTGAGGTCGATTTCTCCAATCACGGGCAAGGGATGGCCCAGCTTCAGCCCCAGGAGCTGCCAGTCTTCAAAGGCCGACCGCAACTCTCGCTCACAACCCCGAAGTGAGCCCGCGAAGGCGATCACACCCGGGCAAATTGGGATCGAACCGGAGTAGGAGCCGTCCTCCAGTTTCTCGAATTCAGCCCTGTCCAGTGCACCATCGATATATTCGCTCAGTACGTAACTGGTACTCACCGTGAACTGACTCTCCTTAGTACTTGGCCGCGGCTTCCGCCTCCGGCAGCACATTGATCCGCCGGCCGTTCTGATCGAACGAGACCTTGCCATCGATGAGTGAGAAGATCGTCCAGTCGCGCCCGACGCCCACGTTCTTGCCCGGCCGCCAGTGCGTCCCTTTTTGCCGGCAAAGAATGGAGCCCGGCTTGGCGACCTGACCTCCAAAGAGCTTGATTCCCAGCATCTGGGGATTCGAATCGCGGCCGTTGCGGCTCGATCCCTGACCTTTTTTATGAGCCATGACTCAACTGTCCTCTGAAACGGGATTTTGATCGGGTTCCCATGTGCATGTTAAGCTGAATGGACACCTGGCGAAGCGCGCATCGAGAAACGCCCCGGCGCCGCGTCCTGGAACATGGCATCATAGCGGAACGCGCCCGATTCCGGCAAGTCTGTATCAAGATATCATGCCCAAACTTCGCACATCACAAGGACTTCTGACGTGAATGAGAAGAAGCGTTCCGCGGTCGTGCTCGTGAGTGGCGGTCTCGACTCGGCCACGGCGCTGGCCGAGGCCCGGGCGGCCGGGTTCGAGCTTTTTGCTCTCTCGATTTCTTATGGGCAGCGGCATGGCGTGGAGATCGAGGCCGCTCGCCGCGTGGCTCGATCCATTGGCGTCGCGCGGCACGTCGAGCTGACGATCGACCTCCGGGCGTTCGGCGGCAGTGCGCTCACCTCGGATCTCGAGGTTCCCAAGGACCGGTCGGCTGATTCCATGGCAGAGGGCATTCCGGTCACCTATGTCCCCGCCCGAAACACGGTCTTCCTCTCTTTGGCCCTGGCCTGGGCCGAGACCTTGGGCGCCTTCGACATCTTTGTCGGTGTCAACTGCGTCGATTATTCCGGATATCCCGACTGCCGTCCCGAATATCTTCGGGCGTTCGAGGCGATGGCCAACCTGGCGACGAAAGCAGGCGTCGAGCAACAAGGCCGGTTCCAGATCCACGCGCCGCTCGTCACATTGACCAAGGAGCAAATCATCCTCCGCGGCCTCGAGCTCGGGGTTGACTACAGCCTGACGCACAGTTGCTACGACCCCACGGCCGAGGGTCTTGCCTGCGGCCGCTGCGATTCATGCCAGATCCGCCGCGCGGCGTTCGAGCGGCTGGGACGAAGTGATCCGATCGCGTATGCTGAGGCCGCTGTCCAGACTTCAAGATGACCCGAGCCTGAGGGATTTCCAATGTGAGGAGGCTTCTGAGATGATCTTGAGACGAGTTGGTGTTCTCTCGCTGGGCAAGTTCATGGGCTTTCTTTCCGGCTTGATGGGGCTGCTGATCGGCGCGGTGGTTTCGCTGTTCTCGTTGCTGGGCTTCGCCGCTCAAAACCAGGGGCAGTGAGACGATGGCCGCAAGCCGAGCCTCTTCATCGGCCTTGGAGTTTCCAGCATCATCGTTCTCCCACTCTTCTACGGGCTCTTGGGCTTCGTGGGAGGCGTGATCCAGGCCGCGCTTTTTAATCTCGTCGCCTCGGTCGCCGGCGGTATCGAGATCGAGCTGATCCGAGGCGATGAAAAATTGATCCAACCGCGACACGAGCCCCTCGGTGAAGACCCGTTTCGCGGCTGAGCACCCGGCCTTCGCTCAAGCGGCTCACCAGTAGACCCACTCATACGGCGGGTCGTTGAGCTCGATTTCCTTTTCGTTGACGTGCCGCTCATCGCCGCGGCGGATGAAATCGATCCGGAGCGTCTTGTACTTGACGATCGGCTTGCCGCCTTTAGGGTTGGGAATCTCTTTGTAGCCGTCGGAGAGGCCTCTCACATAGATGCTGAAACGGTCGGCCTTGGGATCCCACTTGTCCCAGACCGCGGCGCCGAAGACGGCGTCATCCACGCCCTCCTTGGTGCTGGGCGGAATGATTCCCATGATGTTGACCGCCCCGCGAACCGGAATCGTGGGATCCTCGCGGTTCTGGATCAGCGGAATCGCTTGCGGGATGACCTGGTCTTCGAACTTCTCTCCCTTCTCGTTGACCATGATGAACTGGGGAACGAACATCCGAGGCTTGCCGGTGTGATTGACAACCTTGTAGTAAAGGTAATGGACGGTCCGTCGGCCCTTGCCGGGGATCTCGACCGTACGGATGCGGAGGGGCTTGAAGGCGAAATCGAGGACCCAGATGCCTTCCTTGTCACGGGGCAGGAGCGACGCGTTTACCATCTGCACGTTGAAGCTGGGTCGATCCCGCCGGACGGTCACTGTGGGCAAGGTCGGGAACGAGAGTCGCTTCGGGAATCGGAGGAGGGCCTGGCAGCGCCTGGGCTGGAGCGGCGTTTGCCGGCTGCTTCTCGGCGTTTTGATTGTCCGCCTCTCGCCCGCGGCAAAGACGTGGCTCCGAGACAGCCAGTGCCAGCAAGAGAGCCGACTGGATGAACAGGATGCGCTTTACGAAGATGGGCACGGAACCGTCTCCCCAGGCTTGAGGGTGCCGAGTGCATCGGCGAGTGGTTGTGTAGTTGGATGAGCCGGAGGTGACTAACCGGGTGTTTTGTCATCTGAAAAAGTTGCCTGAATCCGGAAAGTCCGTCAAGTCGTCTTCAAGTTTAGCCGGTATTTTTGCAAACTGGATGGACTGGAAGAATTTTCTTGCGGGCGGAGGTGGCTGGCCTTGCTCGTAAATCGTTCCAGGGGCCGGGTTGAAACGATTGCGGCGAAATTTACAATGAAGGTTGCGAGAGGAAACCATTGCCAAACCAAGGCCCCAGAACTGCCATGAGACATCGATCGCCGTTGCGCTGGTCAAGACCTTTGGCGCTGGCGAGCCTGTTTTGCCTGATCGGCTGCCCGAGCTTCGGAGCCGGTTTCGAGACCGTGATTCTCAAGGACGGGCAACGCATCACCGGCGAGGTGGTGGCCGAGAAGCAGAATGCCCTTTATGTCGACCTGGGATACGACCTTCTGCGCATTCCGCGAGACCAGATCTCGCGGCGAACCAAGCTCGACGAGGCGGCGCATGCTTCGGCCGCGCCCTCCCAGGGTGTCGAGGCCGACCCATCAGGTTTGTTTTCGACGGGTCTCTTGAAACCGTTTCCGGTCAAGGAGCTGGTCGCCAAGTTTGGCGAGGCCGTCATCTCGATCGAGACTCCGTCCGGGCAGGGATCGGGTTTCATCATCAACAAGGAAGGGTATGCGATCACCAACGCCCACGTCATTCAGGGTGAGACCCGGATCTCGGCGATTCTTTATCAGAACGTACCGGGCGGACTCTCCCGCCGGCGGATCGAGGACGTGGAGATCGTGGCGATCAATCCGTTCTTCGACCTGGCCCTGCTCAAGCTGCCGCTGCCGTCCGACCTGAAACCTAGCTCACGTGGTGCTGGGTAATGGAGAAGATGTCAATGCCGGGGATGCGGTCTTCGCCGTGGGCAACCCGCTGGGGCTGGAGCGGTCGGTGACGCAGGGCATCGTCAGTACTCGGAGCCGGAATCTTCAGGGCCAGCTTTTCTTCCAGACCGACACGGCGATCAACCCCGGCAATTCGGGGGGCCCGCTGTTCAACCAGCGGGGAGAAGTCATCGGCGTCACCAGCCGAGGCGCGCGGGCCGACGTGGCCGATAACCTGGGCTTCGCGATCCCCGTGGCCTACGTCAAGGAATTCCTCCGTCATCGCGAAGCCTTCTCGTTCGACAAGACCAACCCCAACAGCGGCTATCGCTATCTTGACCCTCCGCGGCGGCTTCGTCCGGACCCGCCCAAGGGTCTGGTCTCATCCCGCGCGGATCGAGACCACCGGCAGAGCGCGGAGAAGCCCGTGGACAGCGGCTCTTCCTCCGGTCCGAAATCCAACCCTTGAGATCATGAAGATCCTCGTTCGGCGTTCCTGATCAAAGTTCCCGTCAGACTCGGTTGGTTCCTGGCCAACCGTGGTGGCAAGAAAGGATAAGCTCGCCGGTCACCGCCGGCGACGTGCCAGGCTCGGAGCCTGGCAAGCGATCGACGTCACCGGCCATCACAGGCGGTGGCCTTTTTCGAGTGACCTCGGCCGGTGAGCCGCGGAGTGCCTGGAATGGAGTGTCATGTGATGCGAATGGCGAAGCGGGCGATTCTTCGCCTGGCCCTCGTCGGATGGCTTGGTGTAAGTGGTCTTGCCGGACTGAGTGCGAACCTCGCCCAGGCCGCGACACCCCCGGAACGGGTCCTCCCCGACTCGACCGTCTTCCTGGTCAAAATCAACGATGTCAAGGCGCTCCGCGAGGCGTTCCGCCAGAGTCAGTACGGCCAGCTCTGGAACGACCCTGCGCTCAAGGACTTTCGCGACGACCTCGCCGCGAAATTGAAAGACGCGAGCAAGACCCTCAAGGAGAAGATCGGGGTCACGCTCCAGGAACTGTTCGAATTGCCCCAGGGTGCCTGGCGATCGCGGCCGTCACTCGCGAGGACCCCAAGCTGCCCGTCGGCGCTGGCGATCATCGCCGACGCCGGCAAGAACCAGGAGAAAATGGTCGAGGTGCTGAACCGAAGCACCAAGCAGGCCGAGGAAGCGCAGGCCAAGGTCTCGCACCGAAGCCTTCAAGGGGCTGACCCTCCACATCATCCAGCCGCCCGCATCCAAGGAGAAGAAGGAAGACGACGCCAAGCCGGAAGCTCCCCGTCCGCCCTTGGTCTGGACCAATTCCGGCAGCCTCTTCTACATCGGCAGCAACGTCGAGCGTCATCAAGGACCTGGTCTCCCATGCCGACGGCCGCAGCACGGGCTCGCTGGCGTCGTTGATTCGTTCGCCAAGACCCAGGCCAAGATCGGCTCGGGCGATGCTCAGATCCTCTGGTTCCTCGACATCGCCAAGGTCATCAAGATCGTCACCAAGGCAAGCGCCAAGGGCGACGAGGCGCAGGCCCAGCAGGTCGAGTTCCTGGTCAATGAACTGGGGGTCAACGGGCTGAAGTCGGTCGGCGGCACTCTGGCCTTGAACGCCGGCAACTACAACAGCCTGACCAAGACCTTCTTCCTCGCACCCAGCCCGTGCAGGGGCTGCTCAAGATCTTCTCGTTGCCGCCGGTCAACCTGCGGCCCGAAGCCTGGGTTCCCGCCACCGTCGCCAGCTACCAGTCGCTGAGCTGGGACCTCGACAACGCCTATAACGCCATCAACGACCTGGTCAACAAGTTCCAGCCCGGCATGCTCAACGTGCTCGAGCAGCAGCTTGCCGGTCCCGAGGGCGGCCAGCCGCTCAGCTTCCAGAAGGATATCTTCGGCCCGATCGGCGATCGGATCACGCTGATCAGCGACTTCAAGAAGCCGATCAAGGAAGACAGCCAGCGCATGCTGGTCGGGCTTGCTCTCGAGGATGCCGAAGGCCTTTCAGAGCACGCTGAGCCGGGTCATGGAGCTGGCCGGCGCCGCACCCAAGAAGCGGGAGTTCCAGGGAACCACGATCTATGACTTCGAGCTTCCCAACCTCCCCGCCGCCGCCGCCGCTGGCGGTAACGTCCAGCTCGGTGCCAGAGGCCCGGTCAGCCTGGCGATCGCCAAGGATACGCTGTTCCTGACCAGCGACACCACGCTGCTCGAGCAGATTCTCAGGCCCGGGCGGCGTGCCCCTGGCCGATAGCCCGGTCTTCATGACCGTGGCCAAGGAGATTCCCCAGAAGGTCAGCGGCATGACCTTCGTCCGCCCCGACGAGCAGGCCCGCTTGACGTACGACATGATCAAGAGCGGCCAGTTCGAGAAGGCCATCCTTCAGGGCATGGCCGCACAACGCGGCGGTCAGGCGCCGGCCGAACTTCCCAAGCTGATCAATCCGGAAAAGCTGCCGGATTTCTCCGTGTTCGCCAAGTATCTGACCCTGGGCGGCAGCTACAGCGTCTCCGACGAGGACGGGCTGGTGGCAACCGGGTTCACGTTGCGGAAGAATAATCCGTGAGCCAGGGAGCCCGTCGCTCTCGTGCGGCCGTCGGCCTCGTAATCCGCCATTGGGGCGAGCCCTGGATCGCAGGGCTCGCCTTTTTTTGTTGGGGGCGTTGGCAACATGCCAGCCTCGCACTACCAGTGAGTCAGCTCTGGTGTCAACCCACTCTCCGACTCTCGCCCCACCGATGATCCGGCTTCGCCAGGTGCGGACCCACAACCTCAAGGGAATCGACCTCGACCTGCCTTTGGGCCGGCTGATCGCCGTGACCGGAGTCAGCGGCGCCGGCAAGAGTTCGCTGGCCTTCGACACGCTCTACGCGGAAGGGCAGCGGCGTTACGTCGAGACGTTTTCGGCTTATGCGCGGCAGTTCCTCGAGCCGCTGGAGAAGCCCGACGCCGAGCGGATCGAAAGCATCCCGCCAGCCATCGCAGTGGCCGCGCGTGAGGCCCGTCCTTCGGCTCGAAGCACGGTCGGCACGATCTCTGAAGTTCATGAATACCTCGCGCTCTTGTATGCGCGAGCCGGTCAGGTCTGCTGCATGCGGTGCGGCCACACGGTCGCGCCGGCCACGCCGCTTTCCGTCTCGCGCGCGATCGAAGAACTGCCCGCGGGCACGCGCTACGAGATCGGGTTTCCACTCGACATCCTGCCCGGTACCGACACGGCGGCACTCGCCCAGTCGCTGCTCGAAGACGGCCTGACCCGCGTGCGCGCAGGTGAGCGGGTCGAGACCCTGACACCAGACGGTCTGGTTCTCAGGGCGCTCAGGAAGGAAGACGCACCGTCGATGCGATCGTCGATCGGCTCGTGCGTGGTAAGGATGCGCCCGAGCGGCGGCTCGACTCGATCGAGACGGCCTTCGCTCGCGGCCTGGGCCGGTGCCGCCTGATCCTTGAAGGCGAGTGCGCGCACGTTTGTGAGAGGCTGGCGGTGCAGTGTTTGCGGGACCGATCACATCGAGCCGCAGGTCAACCTGTTTCGTTATCAGAGCCCTGCTGGGCGCCTGCCCGCGCTGCGAGGGGCTGGGCCAGGTCATCGACCTGGATCTCGATCAGGTCGTGCCGGACCGCTCGAAATCGATTCGCGAGGGTGCCATCGCCCCCTGGAACACACCGGCGTACCGCGGCCTGCTCGCTGATTTCTTGCACCAATCGTCCAGCCTCGGAATTCCGGTCAACCTGCCGTTCGAGCGTCTTGACACCGCCCAGGTCAGACTCCTGCTGGACGGCGCACCGGACGCGGACTTCTCCGGTCTCCGCGGTTTCTTCGAGCGTCTTGAGCGAGGCGATCATCGAGCTTCGGTCCAGGCGTTTCTGAACCAGTGGAGGCACCTGAAGCCCTGCCCCGAGTGCCATGGAGCACGGTTGCGGCCCGAGGCGCTGGCGGTTCGCTTCGGGGGTTTCAGCATCGCCCAGTTGTCGGCTCTGACCATCGGCGAAGTGAGCAAGGTGATCGCTAGCTGGCCCGGCGAGAAGGAGAGCTCGATGGCCCCACCGATCATCGAGCAGGTCCAGAAGCGGCTTGATTACCTGGGCCAGGTCGGGCTTCGATTACCTTACGCTCGACCGGGCGGCCCGCACCCTTTCCAGTGGCGAGCTGCGCCGGGTGATGATGGCCCAGACTCTGGGCTCGGGCCTCATCAACACGCTCTATGTTCTGGACGAACCGACGATCGGCCTGCATCCCCACGACGCTGGCCGATTGATCGCGGTGCTCGATCGTCTTCGCGACGCCGGCAACACGCTGGTGGTCGTCGAGCACGAGCACAGTCTGATTCGAGCGGCCGATCACGTGGTCGACCTGGGCCCGGGTGCCGGTGAGGCGGGAGGGCAGGTTCTGTACTCGGGCCCACTCGAATCATTCTTCGAGACCAGCGGCTCGCTCACCAGCGATTTCCTTACCGGGCGAAAGCGGGTCGAGATTCCGGCCGCCAGGAGACAGCCCTCCAGGGGGTCGTTGACCCTGACAGGGGCTCGGGGCCACAACCTGCAATCGATCGACGTTTCGTTTCCTCTGGGCGTCCTCTGCGTGGTCGCCGGGGTAAGCGGGGCCGGCAAGAGCACGCTCGTCGAACAGACCCTTTACCCCGCCCTGCGCAAGAAGCTGTTTCGCGAGTCCTTGCCGACGGCCCCGTTCACCGAGCTGACCGTTCCCGACCAGATCGAAGACGCGGTCTTCCTCGACCAGAGCCCGATCGGCCGGTCGGGACGATCGAACCCGGTCACATACCTCAAGGCGTTCGACGAGATTCGCCGGACGTTCGCCGCGACCCATGACGCCAAGCTCCGCAACTACGGCGCGGGGATGTTCAGCTTCAATGTCGAAGGGGGCAGGTGCAGCCGGTGCAAGGGAGACGGCTACCTAACGATCGACATGCATTTTCTTCCCGACGTGATGATGCGTTGCCCCGATTGCCGCGGCACTCGCTATCGTCCCGAGGTGCTGGAGATCACCTACCGGGGCCGCAACATCGCCGAGGTTCTCGACCTGACGGCCCGCGAGGCGTTTGTCTTCTTCCGTCACCGGCCGCAAGATCCAGGCCCGGCTGCGCTCGCTGCTGGACATCGGCCTGGACTACCTGCGGCTGGGCCAGCCCGCGGCCACGCTTTCCGGCGGCGAAGCCCAGCGCCTCAAGCTGGCGAGTTTTCTGGGCGGATCGACCGCCGCACTCAACCGCGCCGGTGACACCTCCCACACGGTGTTCATCCTCGACGAGCCGACCGCCGGCCTCCATCCCTTCGACATGCTGCGTCTGCTCGACGCCCTGAACGCCCTGGTCGATCGGGGCCATTCCGTGATCGTCATCGAGCACAGCCCCGAAGTGATGCTCTGCGCCGACTGGATCATCGAGCTTGGCCCCGGCGCCGGTGCCGAAGGCGGCCGCGTCGTGGCGCAGGGAACGCCGGAAGACGTGGCGAAATCGGGGACGCTGACGGGTCAGGTGCTGGCGGATGCCCTCAAGCGATCGGACGTTGACCGATGACAGGAATCTGTTGGCCGCGGAAGTAGTACCGGCAACGGAATCTGGCTTTTCCCCGAATACGGCGGCCAAGATCGCTGCTCTTGAGCGTATCAGAGGGACTGCCGAGCCTTCGACTGAAGAATAGTGAGCAAGTCATTGACTCGCAAATAATTCTCAAGCTCGGTGCTCTCGTCCACACGCAGCGTGCCTTCCCGAGCCTTTCGAGAGAGTATTTCCATCCGAGCCTGATCGTCGGGACCGAAACCGAGCTTGAGGATCGCCCGAGCCGTTTCAGGGGATAGCTTACCTTTCTCTGGCTCCATTTGGTTGCTTTCCCTCCCTCGTGCGGCTCTACGGTGTTAGCTCGGGATTGATAACGGCCAGCCCCTCAAGGACCGCGGCGTCACAGAGCCGCTGGTCGGCACAGACGAAGTGATCCAAGGGGCGTAGTGCGATGCACTCTTAGGGCGACGGCCAATTGAATGGCATCAAGAGCCCGGAGCTGTCGCGTAAGGCCGTGGGAACCGATGAGTTCGCCGGCCGATGTAAAATGCGCGTTGAGCATCCTTATGGGACGTAGCAGCCTCTGACGGACATCAGCTCGGAAGCGGCGCTTCAGGTGCCCATAATCCGAGGGAGCAATGGTTGCCATCCTGACTCTCTTGGCTAGCCCCAGAGGATCTCAACCCAGGTCAACCTTGCAATGAGGTTCTTAAGTGCGCCTCTCTCAAAATCGTTCGACCGTCGGCGAGCCTGTCTCGTTATGGTAGTATTTGATGAGCGCACTTGAATCAAAGAAATAGCGGGCCATTCAAAAGCGGTCCTCCCGCTCGGCGATGATCTCTTGGGCGAGAGATCCGGGGATCTTCGAGAGCATCTGGCGCACGTCCTCGATAGTCGGGATGTCCTTTCCTTCGATTTCCCTCTCACACTCGGCGACAAACTCGTGATCGATCAAGGCGTCAAGGGCTGCCGCCCCCTCGGCGGAAGCCTCGTCCCGTCCGCTCGGGCGGGGGGCGGCCTGAATATCATCTCGGATGAGTTTCTGAACGTACTGTGTCGGGTCCCGGCCACTCAGCCGGGCGCGCTCGAGAGAGGGCACGCTCTTCGTCGGGCTTAAGTTCGATGTTGATGGTCATAGTTGGCCTCGCTTTTGTTCATCCTTAGACAGCTTACCGCACGCGGCTCTATCCTGGCAAAGCGAGGTTCGCCGAGCGCGTCGTCGCCACGCCTCGACCGCGCGGCGGACCTTCGGGTCCCGTGACCACCGCATCGCCGATGCGCAGGGCACCTCATTGCGGCGCGCCACGCGGTGATCGACCCGCCCCGCGCAATCGCCAGGGCCAGATGGGTTTTGTGATTCTTGTTCACGCCTTCTTCCGCGGTCGAGGGTCCAGGGTCCGAATCCACGCCTGCAGATTAGTGAACAATAAGCGGAAATCGATATGAGTTTTTCGGGTTCGACGTCCCACATGGTGTTTTTGCCCGCTCGGGAAGGCCACGCATCAGGCCCGATCTGCTTGGTATAAAACGGCTTGCTGCTCGAGTCCCGACACGTCGGGATCACGCCGTGCGGGCCGAAAAAGTGAGAAAAAGTGAGAATTTTTGGACACTTCTCGCCCAACACCACCGGGGTTGGTGCAGACAATAAGCCGAAATGGCCTTGAAAAGATAGGGCTTACGTCCCTTGGTTATGGGGTTGTTCACTGGCCCCATACCCGAAAGGACGCAAGCATGGGCACGGATTCGCCCACGACGATCTTTATACCCGTTGGCTGTGCACCCAGAAGGCCCCTTGTCCCAAGTGTGGCAAGAACGGTCGGCGGAAACGCAAATTGCCTCCTCGCTTGGTTCGCACCGTCGCCTTCCAGAGAATCGCCTACCTGAAGATCACCTGCGGTGAGTATCAAGCCCGGTGTCACTGCTGCAAGACCTTCCGAAGCACCGCCGAGGGGGTGCTCCCGCGGGCTCAGTACGATAACAAGGTCCGCGACTTGGTGCTCGATCGGATCCTCAAGGACGGCATGAACCTTGAGCAGACGATGGCGTCGAGCGGCACCCCTCGGGAAGTTCGCTGATTGACATGCCGACTTTGGCCCGTCATTATCAATGCGTTTTCGTGAGAGAATCACGAGTTCGGAGGCGCGAAGAAAAGGGGTTTACATGGAACAGGTACTTGGAATCGGCGGTGTATTCTTCAAAGCGCGCGATCCCAAGGCGCTCGCCGCCTGGTATCGCGAACACTTGGGCGTGCCCGTCGAACCGGAGCAGACCTACGGGGCTTTCACGTCTGCCGCGGCTGGAGAGCAGGCGGTTTGGTCTGCGTTCCCTGCGGACACCTCCTACTTCGGTTCGGGCCCGGCACCGTTCATGGTCAATTATCGCGTCCGGAACCTCGACGCCATGTTGGCCCAACTCCGAGCTGCCGGGCGCAGGTAGACGACCGAGTCGAGGACTACGACTTTGGCCGGTTCGGCTGGGCGACCGACCCGGAGGGCAACCGATTCGAGCTATGGGAGCCGCGCCACCCGGACAGGGGTAAGCCCACCGCGCCGAACCAACGGCTGAAACTGACGGGGGGCGCCATCCTGGTTTTTCGAGCTTCAGCGTTCCGGAGGCGCGCGTCGATCGGATCGACATCGGATCGACCGACGCGCCCAATCGCGTGCTCGATGCTTCGGTGTTGTCGAACCGGCGCGCAATGGGGAACATATGCCGCACGTTAGGTTCCCAGGTGTCCGACCTCCCGACCACACTTTCAATCCCGGTATCATCTGCCCCATGATCGAGCACTGCCCTCAGGTCAAACATTCTCACCCGCGGACTGCTGCCTCTACCCCAGCGTGAACACGTGGAAGTTGTCCACGTTCACATCCGTGCTCGTCCCGCTCCCGCCCGAACCTCCGATCAACCGGATCACGATCTGCTGCGGTCCCGTGTCCTCGTAGCCCAAGCCAAACGTCGTCGAGAGTTTACCGCTGCCCGGCAGCAGGCCCGACTTCGCCACCCCGCCCGACATCGCAAAGTAGAGCGCATCGTTGAGCCAGATCTGGAGCTGGGCCCCGTCGCCGACCTGAGTGAAGTCGTAGTCAAACGAGAAGCCGATCACCGAGTCATCACTCTTGTTCAGGGTGCCGGTGAACGTGGCGTTCCCCATGTCGCTGCTGAGAGTCACGCCCAGCCGCCCCGAATTGCCGAACACTGCCGACGCATCCCCCGACAGCCCCGTCTCGCCCAGCGAGATCCCGGTGAACACCGGCTGCACGGCCGCGGGCGACGCCTGCGTCCCGAGCACGAACTGCGCGCTCTGGTTGAGATTCGAATCCGTCCACGTCTGGCCCGAGGTGGCCGGCAGGTTGGTCTGGGCCCCCGCGATCTGGGGCGACCAGAACAGCCCCACCTGCTGAGCCGCCGGCAGATCCTGCGTGAACTTGCTCCCAGCATACCATGCGGCTGCGTACTCGTGCTCCAGCGAGATGACGTTCTTATCGAACGACGAGAACGGCAGCGGGTTCAGCAGCACGTCAACCACGCCTCCCAGGCCCTGCTGTTGGATCCCTTGGTCCGGGTCGCTCACCACGAAGTTGTTGTAGGGGGCCCCATAATACGACACGTAGTTGTCCACGAAGATCGAGCCCGTCGGCGGCGTGAACGTGATCGGACTCGACCCGTCCGCCGTCGCCGCGGCGCTGAGTGTAATCTGCTGTGCCCCGTCGAACCGAGCCCACCGTCGTTCCCGGCTCGATCCCCGCGCCCGTGACCCCCATCCCCGCCACCAGCGTGCTCGTGTCGATACCTGTCACGGTCGCCGAGCCCGCCGCAGTCGTCCCCGGCAGCGTCACCTGCCGCGCGATGGCCATCTGCGCCAGCTCCAGCCAGTTGAAGTTCGCCGCGTCGATGTCGATCGGATTATTGTCCGAGATCTGGGCGTTGTTGTCCTCCGGTGAGTCCAACAGTGTGAGCTGGCCCAAGACGTTCAGGGCCGGGTCTTGCTTGGCCGCCTGTTGCAAGGCCAAGGCCGCTACCGTCGCAACCCGCCGCGCCGTGGCTGTGCCCCAGCAGATGCACCCGCCCCAGCCCCTGGCTGTAGTCGGGCGCCAGCGCCTGCGTCACCGCCTCGGCCATCCGCAAACCGTTCATCGTCGTGTAGGCACGGGAATGAAAGACGTCCTCCGGAACCCCCAGCCAGTCCTCGCAGGTCGCCGAATCGTCGATCCAGGTATAGGCCAGCACCGTTGCTTTCGGGTCCACCGCCAGGATCTGCTGCGCCAGGCCCGTGGTCGTCGCGTCGAACACCGGCGACGTCGTCTTCACCTCCTGGAACAGCCAGGGCGTCGAGGGCGGCTGGCCACTGTCGGTCTGCCAGGTGTCCCACGACTTTGGCAGCGGGTAATCGGGCGATTTCTGGATGCTCTGCACCCAGTCGAGGTAGTTCGGCATCCAGCCGTGCGCGATCACGTAGACATTGTTCGCCGTCGTCGTGCTGTTCGATATGGTCCCGGTCAGCGGCTTGAACTGCTGCGTTGGGTCGGGCTCCGTCGGGTCGAAGTACGCCAGCCGGTCAAGCAGTGGGTACTCAGGCAGAATCGTGTTCTCGTAGGGGTAATCGCAGTACTCCGAACCGATCGCCTGTCGTGCGATCCCGGCCACCGAGCCGAATCGGGCCTGCGCGGGGCTCCCCGACGTCGAGAGCTCTTGCAAGAGCCCCCGTGTTGCAACGTCGATCACACGCACCGGAGCCGCCCCGCGCCGGCGGGAGACCACATAGACGTCCGAGGTGCCGTCGCCGTTCGCGTCGCCTACAGCCACCCGCACCCCCGCGCGTGACGTCGAGCCATGCCCCAGGTCGTTGAACAGCACGCGCCGGGTCGTCCCGGAAAACACCCGCACCCTCGACCGCCCACCGGCCATTTGCCCCACGACCACGTCGTCCACGCCGTCGCCGTTCACGTCCCCCGCCGCCACCGCCACCCCACCGCGGAATGACGCGTCGAACGGTCTGTAGCGGGCGAGCACCGCGCGCGACCGCGAATCGTAGATCTTGACCAGCGATGTGCCGCCGGGCCCAGTGGCCAGAACCACGTCCGCCGCCTGCCCCGGCCGGAAGTCCCCCACCGCCACCCTCACGCCTCCCCGGAACGAGCCGTGGAAGGCCAGGAAGCTCGAGAGCAACGACCCGTCCGAGCCGCTGTACACCTTCACGCGGGGCGCGCGACCTGCACCCGCACCCACGACCACGTCAGCGTGGCCGTCGCCGTTCAGGTCCCCCGCCGCCACGAACACCCCGCGCCGGCCGGCCGACGCGAACGGCCGGAAGTCGCTCAGCGGCCCGGTCAGGCGCTCGCCCGTGGACCCATCGAACACGCGCACCCGGCCCGCGTCCGGACTCGACCCCGGCCCCGCACCGACCACGATGTCCGGCGTGCCGTCTCCATTCAAGTCGCCGAGCGCCACCTCCACGCCCCCGTGAAACGACGCGTCAAACGCCAGAAACCGCGCCCGCTCGATCCCCGAGGGGTCGAACACCCTGACCTCCGGTGGGCCGCCCGCCGCCGCCCCCGTCGCCGAGAACCCGGTCAGCAACGAACGCCGCTCCAGCCCCTGAAAATCCGGCCTCTTCGCCCGCCGCCCCCGTCGTCGCGTCACGTTCCCACTCCCCTGGTTGAACCAGTCGCACTCCGAACGTCCGCTCTGCCATCAGACCGGCGCAAGGCCCGGCGATAGACCGCCAGAGATCACCCGCGCAGATGGTCCCTCCTTGCCACGCCGACCGGCAAGCCGAACGGATTGTTGCTGGTGCCATTGCCGCCGAACGACGTCAAGGAGGAGGCGAAATGCTTGGGATCGAATCGGTAGACCGCGTCGCTGGTCGTGTCGGTGAAGTAGACCAGGCCCCCGCTCACGGTCACGCCGCCCGGTGTGATGTTCGGCCCGAGATCATAGGAGGTGACGTAGCGCAGCCCCCCGGCGCGGGACGGCACCACCGCGACGGCCAGGGCAGAGGCTGCCAGCAAATGAGCTACAAAACACGGAATTCGCTTCATTGGTGGGCATCTCGCTGGAAGTTCAGGGGACCTGCCCTTTGTTCTGGATATCTGGGAGATATGGGCGATGAAATACTGGAGGAACGGGGCAAAGATTAGCGATTTTGTGCGGAGAAGTAAAGATACCACCATGCCCTCCCGCTGGAGGGAACATCCTGAATTGGTAGTGCATCCGGGGCTCTTGCGTCCTCTGTGCGGCGGACTCTCATGCGCGGTACGCGAGATGATCCGACACCGAAGGCCTCATACATCGAATCTGGTCAGAGGAACCTCACCTGGCCGTTCATGTCCGGAGGATCGACCTGTTCCGTTCCCAGATGAGGACTTATCCGCGAACGACGTCGCCGATGCTCCGCTTCCGCTGCTGGCCGTAGACGACTCGGCGTGCTCGATCCCGGCCGCGGCCAGTTGCAAAAAGCTCGTCGTAGCTGAGGCACATCGACCAAGCCACAAAACAGGCGAGGGCACTCTGGTGGGCCTCGCTGCGTTCACCCCACCTACGGGGCTTTTCGTCTGAGACGGGAAGGCACCTCTGCTCTCAGGCAGGCTCCGAACCCGTTCCTCTTCGGCCGCGTCAGGTTATGATGCAGTAAAGCGAAACAAGCAAGAACCGGACATGCGCACGGGAGAGGACGATGGCCAACACGGGAGCCTATACCGGGCCGCTGGAGAAGGTGGGGCCGTGCCAGTGGAAGATTCCCAGGAGCTACCGCGCAGGACATGCGCGTCGATGGGCTCATCTTTGCCGACGATGCGCTCATCGAGCAGATCAAGCAGGACCAAGGGCCCGAGCAGGTAGTCAACGTGGCGACCTTGCCGGGCATTCAGAAGGCAAGCCTGGCCATGCCCGATATTCACTGGGGCTATGGCTTTTGCATTGGCGGCGTGGCGGCGACCGACCCGGAGCAGGGGGGTGTCATCTCGCCTGGCGGCGTCGGCTACGACATCAATTGCGGCGTCCGGCTGCTCCGTTCCGACCTGTCGTGGGATGACGTCAAGGACCGGATCAGGCCGCTGGTCGATCAGCTCTTTCACGATATTCCGACCGGCGTCGGCCAGCGCGGGCGGTATGTCTTCAACAAGCCCGAGCTGATCAAGCTGATGGAAGAGGGTTCTTCGTATGTGGTCAACCTCGGCTACGGAGCCGATCGCGACCTGGCATTCACAGAGGCCGGCGGCCGGCTGGCCGGGGCCGATCCCGGACGCGTCAGCGATCGGGCGATCACACGGGGCTCGGATCAGTGCGGGACGCTGGGGTCGGGCAACCATTTCCTCGAAGTGCAAGTCGTCGATCGCGTACACGACCAGGAAGCCGCCGCGGTCATGGGCCTGCGCGAGGGACAGGTCACCGTCCTGATTCACTCCGGCTCGCGCGGGCTGGGATATCAGGTCTGCGATGATTACCTGGGCGTGTTCAAGAACGCCCCCAAGAAATACGGGTTTGACTTGCCCGACTGGCAGCTCGCTTGCGCATCCGGTGCGCAGCCCCGAGGGGCAAGATTACCTGGGAGCGATGCGCGCCGCGGCCAATTTCGCCTGGTGCAACCGGCAGCTCCTGACCCATCAGGCACGCGAGATCTTCGCCAAGGTCTTCGGCAAGCCGTGGGAGCAGCTTGGCATGGACTTGGTTTACGACGTGGCGCACAACATCGCCAAGTTCGAGGACCACGACGTCGGCGGCGGCCGGCACAAGCAGGTCTGCGTGCATCGCAAGGGAGCCACGCGCGCCTTCCCGCCGGGCCATCCCGAGATCCCCGCGGCTTATGCCAGCGTGGGTCAGCCCGTCATCATTCCGGGCAGCATGGGAACGGCGAGCTGGGTGCTTGCCGGTCAGCCGGGCAGCATGGAGCAATCGTTCGGCACGACCTGCCATGGCGCGGGCCGGATGATGAGCCGGACCGCGGCGGTCAGGCTGGCGGCCGGCCGGCGGATCGACAAGGAGCTCGACGCCATCGGCATCATCGCTCGCGCCCGCGGCCACAAAGGGCTCGCCGAGGAACAGCCGGCGGCCTACAAGGATGTCGATCTCGTGGTCGACGTCGTTGACAAAGCCGGGATCTCCAAGAAGGTTGCCCGGCTTCGCCCCGTGGGCGTGATCAAGGGTTGATCGGTTGATCGCGACGCTCAAAGCCGCTTGGCGAGATTGCCGAGATGCTTTATCATGGTTTCTCACTGGTTCACACGTGACCTGGAGATTCTCAGAATGACGCCCCTGATCGTTTATTACCTGAATGGGCAGTGGTACGGCGAAGAAGTCTCTTACAAGCGGTCCGGGAGCGGCTTTTATCAGGAGATCAGCCGGATCGCGGTCCCGCAGTCGAAGGCCGAGATCGAGAAATTCGCCGCCGAGAACAAGTACAAGATTCAGTGGCGCGGAGAGATCCCTGACGAGGCATCCTCCGGGGCTGCCTGAGCAAAAGGGAGGCTAATGCCAGCGGTCGATGAGCGCTGATTTCATGCCGGCCCGCGTGGGAATTCATTCTCCCAGCCGCCGCCTGCGCCAGATGATCTGGCAGCGGTTTCCCTCGGGGTCGCGAAAGAACGCGGTTTTCATCGCATCGTTGTCGACGGCGGTCTCGGTCTTCGAACACGAGACCCTGGCGCTCGAGCTCGGCCCGGGTTGCAGGCACGTCATCGACCCAGAAAGCCACGTGGCAAACCCAGCGCTGGTTGACGTTCGATTGACCGGCTGGCCGGCCGATGATCTCGAGCGCCACGCCCTCTTCATCAGCCAGGAAGAACCCCGGCGGATCACCGCCGCTCTCGAGCACGACCTTCATGCCAAACGATTGGACATAAAAATTTTTGAGTGCGGTTGCCTCCTGAGCGAAAACCGCGAAATGTTCGATTCGTGCCATGCGAAAATGCCTCCGTACGATCGGATCACTGACCACTACTCACTTTTCACTCTGTTCTGCCTTGCCGCTTCCTTTTCGGTTTTCCGCCGGCCAGCGCCACGATCGTCTTCCACTCGTGCTCGGTGACGGGCTGAATTGACAGTCTACTACCCTTGCGCAAGAGCTCCATCCCGGCGAGCTCGGGAATCTCCCGTAGTCGCGGTAGACCGAGGGAAGGATCGATCGCTTTCTTCGCCCTGATCGAGACCTGGTACCACGTGGGGTTGGCCCTGTCGCTCTTGGGGTCGTGGTGGTCCGAGCCGGGGTCGAACGCCGTGGGGTCGGGGTGGCCTTCCCGGACGACTTCCGCGATGCCCGCGATGCAGGGCGGGTCGGCACTTGAGTGGTAAAAGAGGACGCCGTCGCCAACCTTGATCTGGTCTCGCAGATAATTCCTCGCCTGGTAGTTCCGCACCCCGTCCCAACCGGTGGTTTGATCGGGTTCGGCAAACAGGTCACTGAAGGAATAGGCTTCGGGTTCTGATTTGAACAACCAGTACGCCATGTGAGCAAAAGGCCTCCTGAGAACACAGGGTTCATGAATCATTCTGGCGCAAGGATGAGCCAACCAGTGGCGGCCAAGGCCCTGGGAGCGAATTGCTTATACCAGAACCGGGTGCGCAGCCGCGAGGCCTCTCCGCTGCCGCGGTGGATCGAGGCCGCAAAGAAGCAGGAAAAACATTCGAAAGATTTTTCTTGACACTGAAATCTACTACGGTAAATTTACTTCGGTAGACGATGTTCCGCTGTAGGAGGCTCTGCAATATGGGTGTAACGCAGCTCGGGCCGATGCAGTTTCGGATCATGCAGGTGCTCTGGGATCGCGGCCGCGCCAGCGCCCGCGAGATCACCGACGTGCTCAGTGGTTCGCAGCCGGTCGCCCATAGCACAGTGCAGACGCTGCTTCGGCAGCTTGAAGCGAAGGGCGCGATCGGTCACGAGGAGGCCGGTCGGACCTTCGTCTTCTTCCCGCGCCTCAAGGAAGACAAGGTGAAGCGAACCGCCACGCGCGAGCTGCTGGAGCGAGTCTTCGGCGGCAACGTGGGGAGCCTGGTCGCCCACCTCTTGAAAAACGAGCGGCTCTCAAAGCCGGAGCTTGACGAGCTGCACCGCTTGATCGACCAACAACGCCAGGACTGAACTGAATGGAGAGGGGAAAGGGGACTTGCCATGGCACATGGTCTCGCAACGGTCGCGACGGCTCTGGGCGGGTATGGGCTGACCTGGCTGGTGCAGTCGACGGCCCTCCTGGGTCTCGGCGTGGTGGTCGGTAGTCTCTTGAAGAGATTCGGCCCGGCGGTGCAGTCGGGCGTTTACCGCACGACGCTCGGGGCCGTCCTGATCTGCCCGGTCGTGTCGGGTCTACTGACCGGCGCGGGCTTTGAAGGCCTGGTCATCCGGCTGTCTTCTCCCCGCGCCGATGTGGCCGCGCCGGTACCGATCGCGATTGCCGAGCCGGTACCAAATCAAGAGCTTGCTGTGGCCAGTGACAGCTCTCCCGTCAGCGTCTCGACGACCACGCAACCGATGCCGGCGCCAGCCAACAGAGCCTTCGGTTGCCCCGTCGCCGTCGCCCGCATCGTCGGCCAGCCCAGTGCCGATTCCGGGGTCGGTCGATGGCCCGGACCTACTGGCCGCAGCGGCCGGGGTCGTGCTTGCAACGTGGCTGTTCGGCTCGGCCGCCCTGGGGCTGCGGCTGTTGCTGGGAGAGTGGCGGATGAGGAAGCTGCGGGCGTCGGCGGTCGCGGCCGATCCGGATGCAGTCGCGCTCTGTCACCACATTGCGCGAGCAGGATGCGTGTGAGTGCCCCGGAGGTGTTGCGAAGCCCGTTCCTGTTCAGCCCGTGTCTCGACGGCCTGCGGCGGCCGGTGATCTTGCTGCCTGACGATGTCGGCGAGAACCTGCGTGAGACGTTCGTGCACGAGCTCGCGCACCTGGTGCGGCACGATGGCGTCTGGAATCTGCTGAGGCGCCTTGCCACCGCGGCGTTCTGGGTTCAGCCGCTGCTCTGGGTGCTTTCGCGCCGCATCGAGGCCACCGCCGAAGAGGTGTGCGACGACTTCGTCGTGCAGTTCGGCGCCGATCGAGCACGGTACGCGGGCCACCTCCTCGAGCTGGCCGGCCGCGCACTGCCACCGACTGCCGCGGCCGGAGTCGGGATGGTCTCCTTACGCTCGATGCTGGCACGGCGGATCGTCCGGATCCTCGACAGCTCGCGCTTGCTGTCGACCAGGGCCGGCACGCGGGCGGTCGTGGCCATGGTCATCGTCGGGTTTACCGGAACGCTGCTCGCGGGGCTGGTCGGCGTCGGCGGAGGGCAGCGGAAGGCCGAGGCGCAGACCGAATTGAAGGCGGGAGACGCGGAACCCATAGCGGACGACACGACCGTTCGCGGCCAGGTCGTTGATCCGGAAGGTAAGCCAGTACCGGGCGCGACGGTAACCGCGGTTCGCTCGCTCGGTGTTGGCGATGGGATTGGCGATACACGCTTCCCCAGACCCTCGGATCACGAATACGTCCACCAAGTGACCGACCGGGACGGCCGCTTCAGCATCTCATTCGAGCACGCGACTTCAGACCGTGCCGACGAAAGCAAAGGCATTCAAGTCGTGGCGGCGGCGCCTGGCTTTGGACTTGGCTATTCGGCCAAAGGCGGACCCATCCGTCTTACGCGTGACGCGGTGCCGGTGAAAGGGCGTCTCGTTGACCTCGAAGGCCGCCCCGCCGCCGGGGTCACCATCTGCCTCACCCGCATCGTGATCCCGCGCCCAGCGGGCCCTGGCGCGGCTGAGGGCACGAACAATTCCTACGAATTCCCATGGTCGGGAAGCACGCAGTTCCACGGTGAGAAAGTCTTCGACCAATCGGTCAAGACCGACCCCGACGGACAATTCCGGATCGACGGGCTGGGACGGGGCATGATGGCGACGTTCGAGCTCTCGGGTCCGAGGACCGCTTTCAAGAGGGTCTGGGTCGTCGCCAGCGCGATCGACCGGCGTGACGTGCCGTGGAGGTCTCCGGAGGTCAGGAGCCTGGATGAACCTGGAATTCACGGCGCTGCACTGCACGATCGCCGTCGAGCCGACCCAGGTCATCGAGGGGACCGTTCACGATGCCGAGACCCGCGAGCCGATTGCCGGCGCCGTGGTCACCGGCTTCCAGCTTGCCGGCTCGAAAGCTGACATCGGCGGTCTGGTGAGAGCTGAGACCGATGCGCTGGGCAATTATCGTCTCGTCGGGCTGCCCAAGGGGAGCGGACACAAGCTGGCCGTTTACCCGCCGCTTTGACCGGCCCTACTTCATCACGCGGTTTCTCGAGGTTCCCGCCGGCCCAGGCCTCGACCCCGTCCACTACGACATCGCGCTCAGAAGTGGAGTCTGGATCACGGGCAAGGTCGCTGATCTCAAGACGGGAAAGCCAGTGCCAGCGGCGGTGGACTACTTTCCGTTTCTGTCCAATCCCCACGCCAAGGATTATCGAAACTTCCGCCCGAACGTCACGTCGATCGAATTCAAGTCGCGCTATCGGACGGATCGAGATGGGCGATTCCGCCTCGTCGGCCTGCCTGGCGGCGGCGTGGTCACGGCACGCGCCGACGACAAGTTGTACCGAGCCGGAGTGGGAGCCGAGTCGATCGTGGGGCGAACGGAGTACGGCGAGCTCCTGACGTTCGACCGCATCGTCCCGGCAGCCTTCCAGGGTTTGAAGGAAGTCAACGTGCCCGAAGGCGCCGAGTCGTTCGCGTGCGACCTCGGACTTGACCCAGGCGGATCGGTCCGGATCCGCCTTGTCGATACGTCTGGCGCTCCTGTCACCGGCGCCTTGATCTGGGGCCGGCTTCCGGAGGGAACCGAGCATGAGCACCACAATCTGCGCGACGAGAGCATGACGCGGATTGGCGGACTGATTCCAGGCCAACCGAGGACGATCCTCATCCATCACAAGGGCCGGAAGATCGGGGCCGTGACGAGCGTCACCGTGAGCGAGTCGAACGACGGCGCCGAGCTCACCGTTACGCTTCGCCCCAACGCACTTCTCAAAGGCCGGCTCGTTGACGCGGGTGGCAAGCCAGCCAGCGGCGGCGTCCGGATCAATCTTGTTCCCGGCGCTAACTCGACGTCGATGCAGATTCCCCTTGATGGTGTGAAGCTGGGCGCCGACGGCCGCTTTTCTTGTGACGTTCCCTCCGGTGGTCCGTTCCTGGTCCGCGCAACCAACCGCCTTATTTACGGCTTCGGCGGGCGCGAGGAGCCAGAAGCGTTCAAGCCATTCGAGCTGGCCGAGAAGCTGAACGTCGAGCCCGGGCAGGTTGTGGACTTCGGGACCTATAACGTCACGACCGGCAAGCGCATCGAGCCTCCCGCCGCGCAGGCCGCAACCGCCGACGTGCCGATCACCGGTCGAATCGTCGATCTCGAAGGGCGGCCGGTGGCGGGCGTCTCCGTCAAGGTCGGCGGCGTTCAGGGGCCGAAGTCGGGCGACCTGACCGCCTGGATCGAGGCGATCAAGAAGGGCGAGCCTCCGTGGATCGCCTATCCGCATCTCGATGCCGACGTGAAGCTCCCCGAGAGCGTTCGCCGCGAGGCCACGACCGACAAGGACGGCCGGTTCCGGTTCGAGGGCCTGGGACGTGAGCGGGTCGTCGGGCTGACGATCCAGGGAGACACGGTTGCTTACACGACGATCGACGTCGTTACGAGGAATACCGAGCCGATCCCTGCTCGCGGGTTTCCAGACTCGCATGGCCCGGGGTCGCAGACCGTCTACGGAGCCGATTTCACCTACACCGCGCGGCCGAGCCGGCCGGTCGAGGGCGTGGTGCGCGACGCCAAGACGAAGCAGCCCATGGCGGGCGTGGCGGTCGAAAGCTGGCGGTTCGCCGGGTCTGACTTCGTTTCGACTCGCGCAGCTCAAGACGGTCACCGACGCGCAAGGCCGGTTCCGGCTCGTGGGCATGCCCAAGGGGAAAGGAAACGTCATGATTGCCGTGCCGGGCGACGATCAGCCTTACTTCATGCGGGAAGCCGGGGTCGGTGATCCGCCGGGGATCGCGCCGGTCTCGGTTGAGATCGAGCTCCACCGCGGGATCATGATCACCGGCAAGATCACCGACAAGGCTACGGGCAAGCCTGTCGCGGAAGCCCGGCTGCACTACCTGCCGTTCCTGGAGAACAAATACGTCCAGGCCCTCCCCGAGTTCGACAGCAACGGCAATGTGAACGGGTTCCAGACCCGGTACACGACCAAGGCCGACGGCACGTACAAACTTGTCGGCATGCCCGGCCGCGCGATCGTGGGCGTCGAGAGCGTGGGCAAGACGCCGTACCGCAGCGGAGTCGGATCCGAGACGATCAAGGGGCTGGACAAGAACGGGTTCTACAAGACCTGGCACAACCCGATCATGGCCCGGCAAGTCGTGGCCCAACACGCTGGTGGAGATCAACCCTCGCCGAGGGCACGGAGACCCTCACGCTCGATGCGCAGCTTGACCCTGGCCTGACCCTTCGGATCAAGGTCGTCGACGCCGAAGGGAAGCCCGTGCCCGACGCCTCGGTCGAGGGCGGCAACCGAATGCGTGCCGGCACGGCGACGCCAGACGCCCTGTTCGAGCTGGCGAGCTTCCGGCCCGACGAGGTCCGCAGCGTGGTGATCCGGCACGACGGGCGGAAGCTCGGCAAGGTTGTGCGGATTCGCGCCGGCGACGATGCGAAGGGACCTGTCGTGGTCAAGCTCGCGCCCCTGTCCGCGATCAAAGCTCGTGCCGTGGATGCCGACGGCAACCCTGTTCCCGGCGCGACCCTGCGCGTGGATGTCGAGCCGACTGAAGGGTTCGTCCACATCCTCACCACCGTGGGCTCCGACCGCGACGGCCGATTTCGTGGTTCCCGACGTTCCGACCGGGTGCGAATACGGCCTGGTGGCCGAGGCCGGTACAATGATCAAGGAACTCCGGGTCGCCTTCAGCAAGGCCACGGTCAAGCCCGGAGAGACAACCGACGTCGGCGACATCAAGTTCAAGAACGACTGAACGGCACCGATCGGCCTCGAGGGAGACTCGTTTCATGAAGGCACGTCCCCGTGGTCACATTTACCGCCCGACCTCGACCGCGCCCTGGAACCTGGCGCGGGCCTGGACGCTCCGCCGCCGGGCCGGGTTCGCCGCGACCTGGGGCGAGCTCGAGCGCGACCTGGCCGACGGTCCCGCCAAGGCCGTTGACCGCGTGCTCGCCGGCGAGTGCCGCATCGATCGGCGTCCCGGCCGACTTCGCGCGGACGGCCGACCTGCTGGGCGACGCGGCTTGCAGCTCGTCCGACGCCCGGCGGCTCCAGGCGTGGTGGCTCTACCGGATGCTCTTCACGCCCGACCCGCTCCTGGAGCGGCTGACTCTCATGTGGCACGACCACTTCGCCACCAGCCAGCTCAAGGTCGAGGACGTGGCGGCGATGCGTGCGCAGAACGAGACATTCCGCCGCCACGCTCGCGGACCGTTCGGCGACCTGGTGCGAGCGATGCTCCGTGACCCGGCCTTGCTGGCCTGGCTCGATGCCCCGTCGAACCGCAAGGGAAAGCCCAACGAGAACCTCGCTCGCGAGCTGATGGAGCTGTTCACGCTCGGCGTGGGTCATTACGGCGAGAACGACGTGAAGGAAGCGGCTCGGGCGTTGACCGGCCGCACGGTCGCGCAGGGGCGATTCCTGGCCAGGCCGGAATCCCACGACGACGGCGAGAAGACGATCCTGGGCAAGACGGCCCGGTTCGACGGCGATTCGCTCGCCGACCACCTGCTGGCCCAGCCGGCGGTGGCCGACCGGCTCGCCTGGCGGCTCTGCGCGACGTTCCTCGGCGAAGGAGTTGCCGACACCGCGGCCCGAGGCGATCTCGCCGAGCGGCTGCGCCGCGATGACCTGCACGTCGGCCGGGCCGTCGCCACGATCCTCCGCTCGGAGCTGTTCTTCTCCGAGCGGAACCTGCACGCCCGTGTTTCTGATCCCGTCGGGTTTGTCGTCGGCTCGGCGCGGGCCGTCGAGCGGTTCAACCCGCCGCCCAGCACGCTGCTGCTGGCCGAGTGGACGGGCAGGCTGGGCCAGGAGCTGTTCTTCCCGCCGAATGTGGGGGGATGGCCGGGCGGGCGAAGCTGGCTCACCGGCCGGGCTGTCGTGGCGCGGGCGAACTTCGCCGCGGCGCTGGCCGCGGGCCGCCTGAGCTCCGACGCGACGCCGCTCGATCTCCTGGACCTGGCCGCGCGCCGCGGTCGTGTTGCCGGCGCCGTGGAGGCGATCCCGTTTTTCGGCGAGCTTTTGACGGGCCGTCGCACTGATCGAGACACGTCCGGTGCACTCTGGCGCGCCTCCTGCGCGGCGGGAGGCTCGGAACCTGAGCGGGTCAACCGGTCGGTTGCCCTGCTCCTGGCCCGCCCCGAAGCTCAACTGACATGAATCGTTCTTTCCGAACATCATCTCCTTCGTCTCACGGGAACAGATGCCATGATCACCCGCCGCGCTTTGCTCAGGAACTCCGGCCTTCCTTTCCTTGTCGCCGGTTGTGCCGGGTTTTCTCACGCCGCACGGCGCTTGCGTCACGGCCCGAGCGCGATGCACGAGTTCTGGTCGTGCTCCAGCTCGACGGGGGCAACGACGGGATCAACACCGTCGTTCCCTTCGGCGACGAGGCATACAGCAAGTATCGCCGCGAGCTGCGGCTTCCCACCGACAAGCTGTGCAAGATTACCGACGGGCTCGGCCTGCACCCGTCGATGAAGCCTGCCGCCGACGCTGCTGGAGAGCGGGCGGCTGGCGATCGTTCAGGGCGTCGGCTATCCGAACCCCAATCGTTCCCATTTCGAGAGCATGGCCATCTGGCAGACTGCCAAGCTGGGCGGTCCGGGCGGCGATGACCGCGGCTGGCTTGGCCGGGCGCTCGACGCCGCGGGCCCGCGTGACGATGGCCCGGCCGCGGTCCATGTGGGCGACCAGAGCCTGCCCCGCGCCTTGTTCTCGCGCCGGGCCGTGACGACGTCGTTCGCCGACGCCTCCGATCTCGCGCTGGCTCTCCCAGCGCCCCTGGCGGCACGATCCGGAGCGGCCGCCGCCGGTGGCAGCGACCTCGCCGCGTTCGTCAACCGCACCGTCACCGGCGCCTACGCCACCGCCGCCGAGCTCGAAGCCGCCACGACACGGGGTGCCGACTCCTCGGCCCGCTACCCCGGCACGGAGCTGTCCAAACGGCTCGACCTGGTCGCCCGGTCGATCAAGTCGGGTTCGCCGGCGCGTGTCTATTACGTGATCCAATCGGGATACGACTCGCATGCCGTTCAGTTGCCCACGCATGCGCGCCTGCTGGGCGAGTTTGCCGGCGCTGTGCGCGCGTTTCTCGATGACCTTGCCGCCGCGAAACTGGCTGACCGGGTGGTCCTTTTGGCCTTCAGCGAGTTTGGCCGCCGGCCTCAGGAGAACGGGTCGCTGGGAACCGATCACGGCACGGCCGGCCCCGTCTTCCTGGCCGGCCCGAGTGTGAAAGCCGGCCTGGTCGGCAAGGCCCCTTCGCTCGGCGACCTGGAGAACGGCGACCTCAAGTGGTCGGTTGATTTCCGCAGCGTCTACGCCACTCTCCTCGATCGCTGGCTCAAGCTGCCTTCCAGCGAGATTCTCGATGGGCGGTTTGGCACGCTGCCATTGATCAACGAACATGTTTAGTTTCGAAGCAAAAAGCGATCTCAAAACTCCTTACGAACGTGGCCCGGACATGACTCCTGAGACCTTCATAACGGTTCTCACGCCCGATGGCCGCGGCGCGATCGGGGTTGTCCAGCTCTGGGGTAGAAACGCGGTTGGCGTCGCCGATTCCGTGTTTCGCCCGGCCCGGGGGGATCAACTGGCGACAACACCGCCGGGCCGGCTGCGTCTGGGCCGGATCGGCCGCGGGGTGGGCGACGAAGTCGTGGTCGTCCGGCTGGGCACTGAGCCCCCTTCGGTAGAAATCCAGTGCCACGGCGGAACCCGCGCGGTGAACATGGTGATCGAAGCCTTGCAAGACGCCGGAGCCAGGCTTGCCGGCCTGGAGCGCTGGTGCGAGCAACAGACAAGGTCTCCCATTCAGGCCGCTGCGCTCGCTGATCTTGCCCGCGCGTCCACGCTTCGCACCGCCGAGATTCTGCTCGAACAGTCCCAAGGGGCGCTCGACCGGGAACTGGCTGCAGTTGATCGTGGAAATCTCCGAACACGCGGACTCCGCTCCCGGGCATCTGGACCGTCTCATCCAGCGAGCAGAAGTCGGGCTTCGGTTGCTCTCCGGCTGGCGGGTTGTGATCGTCGGCAGGCCGAACGTGGGCAAGAGCCGGCTGCTCAATGCGCTTGCCGGTTATGAGCGGGCCATTGTCGATCCGGCGCCTGGCACCACCCGCGATGTCGTTTCTGTTCAGACGGCCTTGGATGGTTGGCCGGTCACGCTCGTCGACACTGCCGGCGTGCGGACTACAGACGACTCGATCGAGTCTTCAGGAATCGAGCGGGCGTTGCGGGCGAAAGAGGCCGCGAAATTCGTCCTCAAGGTGCTGGACCGATCCGAACCTCTTCAGTCTCTTGATCGTGAATTGATCGCAAGCTCGGGACAGTCTCTTCTGGTCTTGAACAAGAGCGACCTGCCGGCGGTCTGGGGGCCTGAGGAGCTCGACGCTCCGTCTGGCTCGTTCATTACCGTGTCGGCCCAGCAGGGTGAAGGGATCGACCAATTGATTGCCGAGATGAGCGCTCGAATCGTCCCCGAGCCTCCTGAGCCCGGCGCCGGTGTTCCCTTTCGACCGAACCATCTGGAATGCTTGATGCGCGCCCGCGACGATTTACGAGCCGGCGCCGAGGAACGGGCGGCCGACTGGCTAGGGGCTCTGCTCGTACGCGGTTGACGAAGACAAGGATTGCAATCGCGGCCGATCCGGAATCCTCCGGGCAAGGCGGATGAGCAAACCCATCGCGATTCCATTGAAGACGACCTTGCCAATGAAATCGACCGCCGGGGCAGCGCTGGCCGTGAGCACGAAAAAGCCAGCCAGCATACTGGCGCCGAGCGCCCGAAGATCGACGCAAGGCGATGGCCATCCGCCCAGCCCGCCCGAGTTGACCATCGCTGGAACAGCCAGAGCGCGACGCCGGCCCAGGCGAGGCCCGCCGCGATCGGAATGACAGCCGGTAACGAGGGAATAGCGCCGTAAGCCAGGAAAATCAGCGCGAACCAGGGTACGCCCGAGCACAAAGGCGGCCAGCCCGGCCAACCACGGCTCCGGTGCCCCTGAGATTGATTCAGTGTCCGTCATGGGCGAGCCTGAGCCTGGCGAACTCAGGGCCGTCGCCACAAGCCCCACGATCGCGCCCAAGGCGACGAGCACCGCCGCCAGAGGAGGCTGGTAGGCAGACTCGGGGAAGAATCGGGGCACGAACACCTGGGTCCAGGAATACCAGGCGACGAACGAGGCGAGCAGGAACACAAGGTCGAGAGGATCAGCCCGCGATTGCCAAGCCAGGGCTCTTGGCGCCGGTCGGGAAAGATCAATTCGGCGAGCTGGATGGGGATGACAACCGCCCAGACGCTCTCATAAACCAGGGCCCAGAGGAAGTAGACCCAGTTCACTCCGATCGTTCTTCCGTAGACATGATCGGCGCTGGTGCCTACCAGCGGCGCTAGCGACGTCTGCTGGATGATGCACTCCTCGGCCACGGCCAGCGCCATCCCCAGAAGAAGGATGGCCATCCCGGAAAGTCGCCGTCGTCGGGCCAGTTCGCGAATGAGGAGAGCGGCGCAGCCCCAGGTGCCAATCTGCGGAAGCAAGACGAAGATCGTGGTGATTCGAGTCGTACCAAAGAGTAATTCGGAGACGATCGGTGCCAGTAGCAACAGCACGACCACGGGGGCCGATCCGCGCCTCGGCTGACTTACAGTCTTGTTCATGGATGATCCTGTCGCTCACGGACCTTTGAAGAATGCCTCTGGTTTCCACGCAAGGGCGCCGCGCTGGATGTCGTGGATCAACGATCGAATCCAGGTGATCTCCGCATGGTGCATAGCCCGTTCGTACTCCGCTTCGATGAGGACCAGCCGGCCGATTCGCGGGGTGAGCTCACCGAGCGAAGCGTCGATGCTCTGCACTTTCGCTTCCAGGAGGGCCATTCGGGCGCTCAGTTGTTTCACGACATCCTCGGATGGCAGGTGACCGAGAAAGCCGAGCGCGGCAAGAAACTGGACCGGACCCAGCGCCGGATTCGCCAGCAGTTCGTTCAGCCACAAGATCAAGGCTCGCTCACCATCGCTTGTCAGCCGATAAACCGTGCGCTCGGGCCGCCGTCCCTCGCGGCTCGTCGCGACTTGCTCGATGAAGCCAGATCCCTGCAACCGGTCGATGTTGTGGTACAGGGAGCCACGCTTGAGCTCAAGAAAATCGTCTTTCTTCCGCTGACGAATGAGCCTCTGCATCTCATAAGGATGCATCGGCGCCTCGCGCAGCAAACAAAGAATTGTCAGTGCCCATAAGCTGGGCGGCGTGGATGATGATTCACTCATGAGACGAATTCGGAAAATAGCTGGAATGAAATAGCTTGCCTCAACTATATGCTCGTAGCTATAGCTTGTCAAGCCACACGCACCGGATACCGTCTGCGGTGCGAGCCAGCGCAACGCACGGCTGGGGATCTCGCCTTGATTGTGACTCTCTGCGGAGGCCACCACCTCACCCAGCGGCCGCGGCTCGCGTTCAGCAGAGGTCACCTCGCGATCTCCCTTCAGCCGCGTCAGCCACAGCCAGCTGTCGTCGCGGACCTGCTTCAGGTTCTCCAGTCTGATGTACCAACTGTCGAACAGAACGTACTTGTGGTGAAGCCGCGTTCCTTCGCCGTCAGCATCAGTTTCCTAAAACAGGTCGTTCTTGCTCTTGCCGTCGACCTTGCTGTAGATCCGGTAATCGCAGGGGATCTTGCGGTCGCCTTCGATCCGCAGCAGGGTGAGCAGCTTGATGCCGCTAACGACCTTGTGGTGCTTGCCCGACCACTGGCGGCTGACCAGCTTGAGCTTCTTGGCGTAGAGCTTATCGAGCGTGCTGTCGTCGATGATCAGGACACCCTCGGCGCATCTCGACCGTCAGCTCAGCCTCCTGCCAGAGATCCTCGCGTTCGGGCTCGAGCGGTGCAACAACGGTTGAAGGCGTCATGAGCAAGTCCTGCCGGAGTTGCTCGCCGGAGTCCCACCGCGTTCAGCGCGGTTCGAGCGCGAGGCGAAGGCGGTGGCGGCGCTGTCGCATCCGAATATCCTGGCCATCCACGATTTCGGCACGCACGAGCGAACCTCGTTCGCGGTGATGGAGTTGCTGGAGGGGAGAACCTGCGCGGTCGGCTGACGCTGGCGGCCCTGCCTTCTGCACAGCCGCAGAGATCGGTGCGGCGATCGCGGACGGTCTCTGCGCAGGCACGACAAGGATATTACCCACCGGGATCTGAAGCCGGAGAACCTCTTCCTGACCTCCGACGGCCGGGTCAAAATCCTCGACTTCGGCCTGTCGCGGGTAGAATCTCCCCTTTCGATGGAGGCCGCGACGCAATCGTACCACTCGGCCCTGACCGATCCCGGCATGATTATGGGGACCATCGGGTACATGTCGCCGGAGCAGGTCCGTGGCCAGCAGGTCGATACCCGGAGTGATCTCTTCTCGCTCGGCTGCGTGTTTTTTGAGATGGTGACCGGTCAGCGCGCCTTTGCACAACACGGCCGCCGATACCCTCGCGGCGATCTTGTATGACGATCTGCCGGAGCCGGTGGGCTCGCTAAAGTGGATGCCGCCGGAATTGACCGGGTCATCAGGCACTGCCTTGAGAAGAATCCGGAGGAACGCTTCCAATCAGCGCGCGATCTCGCCTTCGCCTTGAGGGCGATTGTGGCCGACTCCACTCCCTCGAGGCCCGCTCGCTCCGCCTCTGCACGCCGAATTCACCCTACCACCTGGATGGCGGTGACCGTGGTGCCTCTTGGCTTGCTCTTGGCAGTCACCTTCTTGCTCCTCGGCCCGAGCAGGGAAAAGGGATCAGACAGTGTCTCAAAGGTGGGCAACACAATCCGATCGCTGGCGGTCCTGCCGTTTGTCTATCAAGACGGCGATGCCGACGCCGAGTTTCTCGGCGACGGGATCCCTATGAGCCTGATCAGCAGCCTCGCCCGGATGGGCGAGCTGCAAGTCCGGCCGTTCGGTTCCGTCGCGTCTTACAGGGGCGAGACGGCCAGCGACCCCGCAGGCGTGGGGCGGAAGCTCGGCGTTCAGACCGTGCTTACGGGTACGATCCGCAAACGGGGCGGCGAACTGTTCATCAGCTACAACCTGGTCAACGTGCAAACCAACAGCGTCCTGCCCTCGGGGGAGCCGTACCGCCGCCAGCTCAAGGACATCTTCGCTGTCCAGGAGGAGCTAGCCCGCGCCATCGCCGATCAACTCCGGCTCCAGCTCTCCGGCGAGGCTTGGCGAGAGTTGGCCAAGCGGCCCACGGAGAACCGCGAAGCCTATCGGCTCTACATATTGGGGCGGCGGGAGGCGGAGAAACGCACGGCGGCCGGCTTATCGAAGAGCATCGACCATTACAAGCTGGCGATCCAGAAGGATCCCAACTACGCCTTGGCCTACTCCGGAATCGCCGACTCCTACATCCAGCTCGGACTTGATTCGCTATCCCCGAAAAAGGCGCTCAAAGCAGCGAAGGATCACGCGGAAAAGGCGATCAAAAGGGATCCGGCACTGGCGGAGGCCCGTGTGTCGCTGGGAACCTGCTACCTAGTCTATGATTGGGATTGGGCGGCGGCCAAGCGGGAACTAGACCTGGCCATCACATATGATGAGAATTATGCAGACGCCTATCACTTTTACTGCCACTACTTCCAGATCATGGGTTCGACGGCTGACGGCATTGCCATGATGAAGCACACCGCGGAGATCGACCCCACCTCCCCCGTCTTCAAGACCGAACTGGCCTGGGCCTACTACGCCCATCGCGATTACGACCAGGCGATCCGAGAGTGCCTCGAAATGCGCACGATGGACCCCAATTACGTCTGGATGATCCCCTACCTCGTGCAGGCTTACGAGCAACGCTCGATGAACAAGGAGGCCATCGACGAATTGAAGATGCTGCGGGGCCGCGAGAAAAATTGGCCCTCCGTCGTTGTGGAACTGGGATATGCTTATGCGCGTCGGGCCTTAGAAGGACGAGTATCATCCTCAAAGAACTGAAAGAGCTATCCACTACATCAGCCGTTTCTACATGGCTTTAGCCATCTTCGTCGCCAAGGCGATCACGACGAGGCATCAATATGGCTCCGAAGGCCGTCGCGCATCTCCACGTCAGAGGGCGTACCGCTGCACCGACGCTCGCGCCCGAGCGTTGGTTATTGTCCGTTTGCTGTTTCAAGACCGTTATGTTGCAGGAGCGCGGCCGGTGGTCTCGGCTTGCTGGCGATTCAGAAGTCAACCGGCGGAGCCGAGGGGACGAGGCTGAGATCGGGGCCGCTCGCGGAGCCGGGGCTGGTGGGATCGAGGCTGAGATCTTGCTTGGTGAGCGACAAGGCGAGTCTTCCAGGCTCGAGCTTCCTGAGGAACTTCACGTCGTCGAGCACGGGCGATTCGTCCTTGGGGTTGAACGCGTTTCGCCAGTCGGATCGGGTGTAGTTGCGGGGAGAAACGCCGATCTGAAGGATTTGATCGCGCCGGTAGGTCATGATCTGATCGTAGGCAACCTTTTCCGCTGTCCAGTCGATCCGGTCGCTCAAGGCTTCCATCTGGCCCTGGCCGTCCACGCGGAAAAGCGGCGCCTGACCGGCGGTGCTGAACGTGGAATTCTGGGCGACGATCTTGGTGAGCGGCAGCTCGGTCTCGTCGATGGTGCTTTCGAGGTGAACCAGGCCCCCCTTGGCGCGGGCGAGGGTATGATCGATCTCGAGCTTCAGGGCGAGTTGAGCTCGATCGAGCGTCGAGCTTCCCAGGGCATGAAACAAGCTGCCGTCGGCGGCGATCAATGCGTTTTGCAAGTGGAGATCGAGGCGGCGGCCGGACGAGACTTGAATGCCATCGCCGGCTGAGCGCAAGAACACGTCGCGGAGCGTGACGACGGCGTCTTTGAGCGCGCTCTCCGGCTGGGCGGGATGATTCTCGGGCAATGCCTGTGGGATGACGATGGCGGCGGAGCTCGCGGAACGGCTGGCGATGGTGATGGTGCAATCTTCGACAACCAGCTCCGAGCCGGCCGCCACGCCGATGGCCGCCAGGCGATTGGACCGGGAAGCATCCTTGTCCTTGTCCTGATCCTGGATCACGAGATCGAGCCCGCGGAGACGCAACGACCCGGACCGAAGCTGGAACATGACGCCCCATGCGGTGGGCGACCGGGAAACGAGCTCGGAGGGCCGAAATCGCAGGCGCGGGCGCCGGCCGCCGGGCTCGGCCTCAATCCGCCATGACGCCGTGCCGGCAAGCTCGGTCGTGGGCAGCTCCAGGTCGGCCCCATGGGCGATCGTCAGAACGCCTGCCTTCGCGCCAGGCCGGTTCAGGCTGCTGATCAACTGTTCGGTGCCGCGAATCAGGTTCGGGCCAGAGTCTCCGCCCCGCGCACTCTTGACCGCGCCCTTCGCCTCTTCTTCAATCGCACGGCCTCGACCGGGCTGATCCTGTGCCAAGAGATTGGGAGCACTCGCCTCGTTTCGCGAATCGCCGATGGGACCTGGGGCTTCAGGATCGGTCGCTGGGGCCGTCGCCATGGGAGGCATGGCGGGCATGGTGGACATGTCACTCTCATCGTCCGTCGGGTAAGTAACTTCCGACCGGCCGCCGGCAGAGGCCACGTTCATCGAGCTCGAAGAAGTTGAATCGGTGCCGCGCTTCGGCGCGAGCCTCGGCCGCTTCGTTCTGACCCTGTGCGCGGCTTGCGGCTTGCGGACCGACTAGCCGATGCTCCGGCTCGTCATCGCCAATGATTGGCGCCGATCGATACTCGGCAAAGGCGTCGGAACTGGAGAGGAGCGTTCCGCTGGGACCCTGGCGGGCGCCGTAGCTTGACGACTTCAAAAAGTCCGCCGCCAGCGCGAAGGCGCGGGTCGGGTCTTCCTGATCAATGATCAGCCGCTGAAGAGGTTGAGCCGCCTTCCAGACCGGCGTCGCCGCCACGACCGAGCCGTTCTCGCGAACCTCGGACGCCGTTTCTTGCCAGTGCTTGAAATCGGTGATGGCTTCCCGGCCGTCGCCCTTGCGGATGGATTCGAGATAAGTGCCGATCTTGGAGTAGAGATTGGAGCGGCCGCGCCAGGTCAGGCCGCGAGGGTTATCGGCGGCGACGAGGGTGGGAAGCAGGGATCGCGAGGCGCCGTCCGAGGCGATGACGCAATCATCGACCCAGACGCGAGCCAGCGCGCCTTCGAGCTGGAAGATCGGGCCGCTGCTGGCCATCAGGCTGGAATGTCGCAGGCGCAGGTCGACAGGCACTTGGCTCTTCGCTCGCTTGTTGTCCAGCCAGATCATCGGAGCACCCGGCCCCATGGTGCAATCACGAAGCAAGACATCGGCCGGACCTTCGACCTGGATGCCGACCTGTCCTCCGTCGAAATGGCAGGAATCGGCAAAGACCGCGGGCGGCCGTTCCCCCGCGGCGGCCGCCGCCTTGACAACCCGTATCCGCAAAGCCGCTCGATGGCTGCCGGCACGCACGGCGCTCTGGCGGAACGAGCAGTTTCGGAGCGTGAGCTCGACGTCTTCGGCCAGAATCGCGGCGACCCGGTCTCCGGTCTCTTCGGGGTCGAGCTCGAACACCAGGCCCTCAATCGTGACATTCCCTCCCGCGAACGGTAGCAAAGCCGGCAAGGGGCGATCACCCAGGCGAGCATCGGCGGCGAATCTCAGGACCGGACGGGCCGCTGACTCGGCCCTGATCGTGACATCGCGATTTTGCAGCACCCCAGCGCCATGAAGACCACCCGTCCGGGCCCCGAGCAGGTACGTGCCGTCTTCGACAAGCGTGATGGTCGACCTCCGGGGCGCTGCCGCGATCACGGCCAGGAGATCATCGCCTGGACGGACCGTGAGGTTCGCCGGCGAGGACGCGATCGGAGCGGAGCCGTAGAAGTCCGGCTCGTCCATTACTGCGGAAGCCGACGGCTGCTTGGTCTCGGACGCGGGCTTGGTGCGGAGGTCGATGTCGCTTCGTGGCGACCGGATCGCGCTGAAGCCTGACTCCAAAGGGGTTGGGCCGGCTGATTCCTTGCCCCACCAGACCAGCCCGGCCACCACGACGACAAACGCCAGGAGCGGCAAGAACCAGACCTGATGATGTTGCCACGTGAGTGTGTGGCCCACGCTGAGCCAGGCATGGTGCTCAGCCTGGCTCAGCTCGAGACCGGCCGCTCCCGCGAGCGACAGCAGATCGCGAACCAGTTGCTCGGGCGACTGGTAACGGCGGTCGCGGTCCTTGGCCATCAGCTTGGTGATGATCCGCGCCAGATCGTTCGGCACGTGCGGATTGAGCGAGCGGATGTCGGGCGCGGCCTCCTCCTGGTGCTGCAGCAGCTTCTGAAGCACGGTCCCTCCCGGGAAGGGGGGCCGTCCGCTAAGCATATGAAAGAGCGTGCACCCAAGCGAGTAAAGATCGCTCCGAACATCAACATCGCGAGGATCGCGCGCCTGCTCGGGGCTGATGTAGTCGAATGTGCCCAGAGTCATGCCGCTCTGGGTCAGACCGTGATCGGCCTCGCGTTCGAAGCGGCGCGCAAGGCCCATATCGACCAGCTTGGCCCGCCCCTGCGGCGTGAGGATGATGTTTGATGGCTTGATGTCGCGATGCACGACGGCTCGACCGGCCGCGTGCACCAGGGCCTGCGCGATTTGAAGCGTGATGTCAACCGCTTCGCTCACGGAAAGCGGTCCATCCTGGTCGACTCGCCGGCGAACGGTGACACCCTCAATGAATTCGAAGGCGATGTAGTGATGAGGCCCGTCTTGCCCGATGCTGTAAACCCGGGCGATGTTCTCGTGATCGAGCCGCGCCGCGGCTCTTCCCTCCTGGTAGAATCGTTGCACGATCTCCGGATCAGCCGTCTGGTCGAGCGGAAGCAGCTTGAGCGCAATCTCGCGATCGAGCTGCGCGTCATGGGCGCGAAAGACCGCTCCCATGCCCCCCGCGCCTATGGCTTCCTCCAGGTGGAACGTGCCGATCAACTCACCGGGTAAGGGCAAGGGCACCGGGGGATGTGCTGGAGCCATCGCTTGTGCGCGGCGCACCGAGCTGCTGGAAGTCCGAACGATCGTCGGCGGCTCCGGTCCCGATGCCCGCGCTTCGGGCGGGGACGGGCTCTTCGAGAGAGAACTCTCGGAAGATTCGGAGGTCCTGGACTCGTCGGGGATCTGCATGGACTCTAACTCTTGAGATTGGGGGTCATCCCCTGAAAAGACTTCCTTGCAACGCCGTGCGCTCACGAGAGTTATGCAGCAAGACATGAGAGGATACGTGCATGCACTTGCCATATCCTCTTGTTTATCCTACAGAGGCACCTCACTGCTGTCAATGAGGGCGGCCTGGAGAAGTGTCCCAAACTCCTGAATTCCAAGAACCTACAACGAATACCATCGTTGTCCAAGAGACCGACCACCCCGCGTTGGACATCAGGCCTGAGGTATGATGTCTCACGCAAGGTCGTCGGCGGAAGCCGGCCGCGGCGTCGAACCGTTCAAGCCGATGAACCTGCATGACCGATACCCTTACCAGGACTGTCCACGCCGAGGGCTGCCCCGCGGCGGCCGACTTGGAAGAGACGTTTGAAGCGCCAGGAGGCCGCGCATGTGGGACCGTGTTTGGAGAAGCACATTTCTCGTGCAGCGGCGGCTCGCCGGGCTGCATTCCCAGCCGGTTTTACGTTCGAAGCGTCGAGTCTTCGTGGAAGTGCTGGAAGCCCGCCAGTTGATGACCGCGTCGCTTGCTCCCCTTGCCAACGTTTCCGTTCCCGCGCAGCTCGGCGCTCCGGTTTCCTTGAACGGCAGCGGCAACACCGATCCCACCCAGACGTACACCGTCACCTCCGATAACCCGAGGATCGCCGCCTCGGTCGCCACAGGGCCTTACTGGACGCTCAACGTCCAGCACAACGCATCGTCCGTGCCTGGCGACATCTCCTTCGCCGGCGCCCTCACGTTTCAGCTTTTCCAGGACCTGCTCGGCAACGCACCGGGTAGTACGATCAGTGAAATCGAAACGTTTACCAATGACGGTTATTACGCCGGCAAGGATTTTACCCGGATCGCCAGCGGCTTCCCGGGTACCACAGATTTCGTCGCCCAGGGAGGCGCTCCCAATCCCGACGGCACCGGCAACAGTGGACAGCCGGGAACACCGTTCGCCGATCAATTCCTTCAGCAGCTTGCGTTCACCGGAACCCAGCAACTCGCCATGGCCAATGCCGGCCCCAACACCAATGACACCCAGTTCTTCGTCACCACGGGCACGCCGTCGTTTCTTGATTTCAAGCACACGATATTCGGTCAGCTCGTCGCGGGCTCGAACATCCTCACCGACATGACCCAGGTGAAGACCCAGGCGAACCCCGCGCTCGGCGGCGAGAGCTCATTGCCGGTCAGCCCGATCACAATCAATTCGGCCACGATTTCCGACACCAACGTCAATGGCGTGGTCCACCTCGACACGACGTCGGCGAAGGCGGGAGATACGGCGAATATCACGGTCACGGCCACCGATCCCACGGACGGCAGCCACGTCACACAGAGCTTCAAGGTGACCGTCACTGCCTACACCGGCCCGACGACAAAAGCCACGGTGCCGATCAACTTCGTCCCCTTCGCGAACGACGTCTCCGCCACAACGCAGGTCAACGCCGCGACCACGGTGCAGTTGAGCGGACAGAGCGGCTTTCCGGATCCCACAACGCCTGCTACGTTATCCTATAAGATCCTCTCACAGCCCGCTCACGGCACGATCAGTAATTTCGACGCGACGGCTGGAACCCTGACCTACACCCCGAATACCAATTTTTTCGGGCCCGACACGTTCACCTACCAGGTGCTCTCGACAGGTCCCCAGAGCACGCCAGCCCAGACCGTCAGCTTGCCGGCGACTGTGTCGGTTACCGTGGGAGCAACGCAGACCGGCGCTGTACGATTGATTCATAATGTTCTCGTTGTCACACCGATCCCAAAGCCCAGGTCGGTGACGGACAACATCCATGTCATGCAACAGGCCGACTCGACGGTTGCCGGTGGTCAGAAGATCGTGGTCACCATCGATGGGATTCCCGACCTGATCCAGCCCGCAGCCAGTTCTTTGACCGGGATTGTCGTCTTCGGCACCAAGGCGTCGGATAAGATACAGGTTGACTCCAACGTGACCGTGCCTGCAACCCTTGATGGCGGCCACGCCGGCAGGAACGTGGTCAAGGGAGGTGGCGGCCGCACCCTGGAGCACGGCTGGTTCGGCCATACCGTACTGGTCGGCGGCGCGGGACCCAACGAGCTTATCGGTCGCCGAGGCCTCGTCAGATTCAAGCCCAGCAGCACGACCACGCTCATCTTCGCCGGCGCGCCGCAGTCGCGGTTCAAGCATCGAACCGTCCGTCCGGGCGGAACCTATTACCGCTTTGTCAAAGGCCACCTGGTCCCCGTATTAAGCTACTGAGGCTGAACTCTGCAGCCTTTTCCTGCGGCTTGGCCGAACGCGAGCAGGTCGTCTACGAGCACTCAGAAATTCGCACGCCAGCCTCTTGATCGCGCTGCCATGATTCAATGATGACTCCGTTGCCCATCGATGACAGCTTGCCTGGCATTCTCGCCGGCATTCGCCAGCATCGGGCCCTCGTGCTCGTCGCGCCGCCGGGGGCGGGCAAAACGACGCGGGTGCCACCGGCCATCGTGCGTTCAGACCTGCTCTCGGCCGATCATCCCGGGGTCATCGTACTCCAGCCTCGCAGGGTCGCGGCGCGATCGACGGCCGCGCGGATCGCGCAGGAGCAGAACTGGACGCTGGGAGAGGAAGTTGGATACCAGGTAAGGATGGAACGCCGGATCTCACGCCGCACGCGATTGCGAATCCAGACCGAGGGCATCCTCAACCGGCAGCTCCTGGCCGATCCTTTTCTCGAGAAAATCGGCGCCGTCGTGCTCGACGAGTTCCACGAGCGCAGCCTGCACAGCGATCTGGCGCTGGCGCTTCTGCGTGAGGTCCGCCGGGAGGTCCGTCCCGACCTGATCGTCGTTGTCATGTCGGCCACACTTGATGCCCAGCCGGTGGCCCGGTTCCTGGGCGATTGCCCCGTCGTGCACGTGGAAGGAAGAAGCTTCCCGATCGAGATCGAATACCGGGGCACGACCCATCCCGCCAGCCCGGAGAGCGTCGCTCCTGTGGTCAAGCAGGTGCTCGAGGATCCTCACGACACGGGTCACATTCTGGTCTTCTTACCCGGCATGGCCGAGATTCGCCGGGTCCAAAGAGAGATCGAGCCAATCGCGGCAGAGCAGGGGGCCGTGGTCTTGCCCTTGCACGGATCGATGCCGGCTGACGATCAAGACCTGGCGTTGCGGCCGAGCCCGCGGCGGAAGATCATCCTCGCCACCAACATCGCCGAAACCTCGCTGACGATCGATGGCGTCTCGACCGTGATCGACAGCGGTCTGGCACGAACGGCCCATTACGACTCCCAGCGCGGTTTCGACCGGCTTGACCTTGGCCGGATCAGCCAGGCTTCGGCTACGCAGCGCCGGCCGCGCCGGGCGCACCGGACCTGGCCGATGCGTGCGTCTCTGGTCCGAACGTGAACAGCGTGGGCTTGCCCCATACGAACTGCCCGAGGTAGAGCGGGTGGACCTCTGCGCGGCTGTGCTGGCTCTCCATTCCTGGGGACTGTCCGACGCCAGAAACTTCACGTGGTATGAGCGTCCCGCGCCCGAGCGCCTGGAGGCCGCTCAGCGTCTCCTGATCGATCTGGCGGCACTCGAACGCGACACCGGGCGAATCACGCCGCTGGGTGAGCAAATGCTCGGCCTACCGGTACATCCTAGGCTGGCGCGATTGCTTTTGGCCGCGGCAAGCGAGGGACGCATCGGGCAAGGGGCTACACTGGCGGCACTGCTCTCGGAGAAAGATATCGTCGCAAGAGACCACGCTACTAACCATAACCGGTTCGGCCAGCGACCGAGCGCGGAGCGAGGCCTATCCGATCTGCTGCCGCGACTGGACTGGCTGGCCGAGACCGAAGCCGCCCGTTTTTCACCGAGCCTGCGCCAGCGCGGCATCGATCCCACCGCGGCGCGGCAGGTGGCCCGCGTGCGCGATGAGCTGATCCACCTGGCGTCTCGAATCGAGGTCAGGGACCCTGGCGGGAATTCTGACGATGACGAGTCTCTGCTCAAATGGCTGATTCTGGCCTATCCCGACCGCATTGTGCGGCGGCGAGGCGCGGAGGAGACCGGCGTTATGGTCGGCGGTCGGGGAGTTCGCTTGAGCCGGGAATCGATCGTTCGCGACAGCGAGCTTTTTCTCGCCCTCGACCCGCGTGAAGAGCGGCGGCAGGGCACGCTCGAGCTTCAGGTGCGCCTGGCCAGCATCGTCCGACTCGAATGGATCGAAGAGCTGCTGCCAGGGCTGCTGCGCCGCGAACGGGCAATGCTCTTCGACGGCGATCGGGAACGGGTCGTCGGCGCCGTCCGACTCTGGTATCAAGATCTCTTGATCCGCGAGGACGCCAATCAACCCGTTGACCTTGAACAAGCACCGAAGGTCCTCTTCGAGGCGATTCGCCATCGCGCCGAGTCGTTGTTTCTGGAAGATGCCGCCGCGTCAGCATGGCTGGCCCGCTATGCGTTTGTCAAAAGGGCGATCCCGGAGATGGAGTGGCCAGAGATCGGCGGGGATGCGTTCGAGGAGTTGATCGAGCTCATCTGCCAGGGAAAGTCGAAGCTGGAAGACGTTCGCCGGGCCGACCTGGTTGCCTATCTCGAAAGCCGGCTCACGCCCACGCTGCTCAGCGTTTTGAGAAAGGAAGCGCCGGCGGCCATCCCGTTGCCCAGCGGCCGCCAGGTGAAACTGACTTACGAGCCCGGTCGGCCGCCGGTCCTGGCGGTCCGGTTGCAAGAGGTTTTCGGCTGGACCGAAACACCGACCTTGGCCTGGGGAAGGGTTCCCGTCCTGCTCCATCTTCTGGGCCCGAACTACCGCCCGGTCCAGATCACGTCTGATCTCAAGAGCTTCTGGACGACAACCTACCACCAGGTGCGAAAGGATCTCCGCGGCCGGTATCCCAAGCACGCCTGGCCGGAGGATCCACTCACGGCCCCGGCCGATCTCCGGGCCCAAGCGGAAGCCCGTTTGAACTGGCATCGTCCCAAAGCGTCAGCTCTATTTGCTATGTCCCCCGATTCGCTTCCTGGAATGGGTGGCGATTCGTAGAATCCTTGGATGTGCGTGGAAAGTCGGCCCGCCATCCAATGATATCATGACGTGCTAATCGTTACTTGCCTTTCCTTCCCGCCGATCACGATCATGAGGCCGTTCCTCATGAGCCCCCTGAGTCCGAGGATCGGGAGCCTCGCCGGGTTCGCCACATCGGGAGGATAGACCGCGATACCTTCTTCCATCCGCAGGCGGAGCGGACCGCCAGAATCCGGATGAATCCAGACGTTGGCCGCGTGGAGCGGAATCGTCCTGCCGCCGACGCTCACCAGACCGCGTTTCGGGAGCGTGAGACCGGTCCACCGAGCGAACTGCTCCTGACGGATCGCGAAGTTGTGATTGTTCCCGGTGTCGAGCACAGCGGGGAATCGCGGCGCGTCGGAGGGAAGTTCAATCACCCTCTTGGCCGCGACGCTCACCATCACAACGATCTGGTAGGGCAACACCTGCGCCGTTCCGTCCGGGGTCGCCACCCACCCGGGGGTTTCGGGGATAGGCTGATGGATTCTCATCGCCATGACGACGGGTAGGTCACTTCCTCCGGCTCACGACCCTGTGGCCTGATCACAAACAGGTCGAACTCGTCGTCTTTGATTCCCCTATGGTTGAGCTCCCGGATGAGCGGCTCGTCGGAAGGGGCAATTCCGATCCGCTCGTCTCCGGAGTAGGCGACGCACTGCCCCAACAAACTCTCATCCTTGAGGAGTTCTGGGAGGTCGCGGAAGAATGCATCCTGGGACCGGCGGATGCCTTCGGGAATCTCGTCGTGGCGATTCCCGAGGAGCGGCCTCATTCGCTCGTAGACCTCTTCCTTCAGGATGACGTAAGCCGCATGGGTCTTCGGGTCTTCGATGCGGACCGCCCCGGCTTGCTCGATCTCGTGCCGCTGTTCGGGTGTGATAGTCATGGCTCCTCCTTCGACAGTATTCTATCCGCTTGCCGTCGGGAGGAGCATACTCTCTGTCTCTCCGAAACTTTTTCCGACCCAGGAACTGGTCAGAACAGCCCCACCATTGACAGCACGAGGTGTGGAAATCGGAGCTTCAGAACGACACCTGCGGAACCTGCCGCTCCTTTTCGACCTCGAGCTCGAAAAGCTGGGCAGGCGCGAAGCCCAGGGCGTTGGCCACGAGATTCGTGGGGAACGACTCGCGGGCGGTGTTGTATTGCATGACCTGGTTGTTGAAGATCTGCCGCGTCGAGGCGATCTGGTTCTCGGTCGAGCTCAACTCTTGTTGCAACATGATCATGTTCTGGTTGGCCTTGAGGTCGGGATAGGCCTCCGCCACGGCGAAGAGGCGGCCGAGCACGCCGCCGAGCTGAGATTCCGCCGCCGCCAGGCCGGCCATCGCCAGGGGGTCGCCGGGATTGGCCGCGGCCGTGCGAGCGGCGCCCATGGCCGCGGTCCGCGCCTGGGTCACCGCTTCCAGGGTTCCTTTCTCGTGAGCGAGATAACCCTTGGCCGTCTCGACCAAGTTTGGGATCAAGTCATGCCGACGCTTGAGCTGAACGTCGATCTGGCTGAACGCCGCCTTGAACCGGTTGCGCATCGCCACCAGGCGGTTATAGGCCCCCACCACCCAGAGCAAGACGGCCACCACGACCATGGCTACGATGCCCAGGATTGTCACAAGTCCAGACATGGATGGATTTTCCTTGTTCTCGAAGGAACCGTCCCTGAAGGGCCATGGAGAAAACCGCGTCCATGAGTCCGGTTCGATGTGCCCCGATCTTGCGGTGTCCGGTGCCAGGGATCAAGTCACAAGCAACGCAGAAGGATCAAATTGCAGCGCAGTCAGGCAATCGGCAGCCGCTCTGGTTGTTCGATGAATGCTTCCCAATCTTCAAGCAGAAGCCAGCACTTGGGCGCTTCATGAGATTTGATAAAGGGATTGACAGCTCGCATTCCAAGAATCCGCTGGCTTGCATACAATCCCGTTTCGTCCCAAGGCATGGATGCCAGCGGCTCTGGCGATGGACGGAAGGACTCCTGGCCTCATGCAAGGTTGCAGGGCGGAGATCTGGGCGCTCTTGTTGCTTTGCGCCCTTGCGCCCGGCTGCGCTTCGATGCGCCGGAATGCACCCTCACCCGATTTGCGACCTTGTACGGATGGATATGCCTACACGAGGGACGGCTGGCGGCTCGGTGTCCGGCATTACCGGCCCCAGCATCCCGACCCGGGCAAGCTCCCGGTGATCCTCTGCCACGGCCTGGGACTCAACGCCACCTTCTGGACGATCACCGACAATCATCTCCCTGCCCAGCTCACCCGGCGGGGATACGAGGTTTACGTCTTCGACATCCGGGCCTCGGGCGAGAATGCCCGGCTGGGCAAGAACGACCGGGTGAACCAGTTTCTCCGCGAGACCCCATTTCGCGAGAAGGGTGAGTCGAGCTGGAACGTTGACGACCTGGTTCGCTATCGACGTGCCCGCGATTCTTGACTACGTGGAGAAAGACACGGGGCAATCGCGGGTCAACTGGGTTGGCCACAGCCTGGGGGGCATGATGATGTTCCCCTTCCTCGAGCTCTCCACCGAGCCCGAACGAATTGCCAACTTCGTGGGCATGGGCTCGACGATCATCCAGGCCACGACGCCCCAGACCGACATGCTCCACGCCAACTTCGGGATCAGGTCGCTGCTTCATGTCGCCAGCGCGGGGAGACTGGGACGACCACTCACCTACTTCCGGATGCCGGGGCTGGAAGCCATTGACCAGTTTTACTACACGACCGAAAACGTCGATCGCCGGACGATCTCGCGATTCTACGGATACACGCTGGAAGATCCCGGCCCCGGCGCTTTGCGTCAGTTCGCACCTTACTTGAGAAACGGCCACCTGCTCTCGGCCGACGGGCGGATCGACTACTCGGCGCGGCTGGGCGAGATCACCGTGCCGGCACTCATGGTGGCCGGAGCCCGAGACTTGATCTCCGACGTACCCTCGACGCGGAAGACCTTCGATTCACTCGGCAGTGCCGATAAGACCCTGGTCGTCTTCGGCAAGTCGAACGGCCACATCGCCGACTACGGCCATTGCGACCTGGCGTGGAGCCGCTACGCCCCCAAGGAGATCTTTCCGGTCATGATCGAGTGGCTCGACCGCCGCCAGCCAGGTGTCGGGCCATCGCCCCAGAGCCCCGCGCGGTCAATCCCGCCGTCACCGAGCTCGCAGGAAGGCTTCGATACAAATCTGTGACCAGGTCTCGAACTCGTCCCAGTGATCTTGCAAACCAGCGATCGGCACGAACTCGCAATCCGCCAGCCCCTCCTCGCGCGGGGCGACGAGCGGACGTTCGAGCTCGAGCACATGGACCACGCCCAGGTGAACCTGGCCCACGGGGGTGGAATCATCGTTGATCAGGCCCATCAGCCGCATCGCGCCGGGGCTCTTGACCTCGACCTCTTCGTCAAGCTCGCGGCGCATGGCCATCTCGTAGGCTTCGAAGCTGCGCTTGCCCTCGGCGTCGGCCTCGGCGACGTGCCCGCCCACCCCCAGCGACCGCCGCCGGTGCAAGCGGGCTTCGCCCTGCGACTTGCCTCGCGTGTAGCAGAAGACCGCGTCATCACACCGCAAGACGACATAGGGGATGATCTGCTTGAGGCTGGGATCGTCCTCGACCTCCGACCGCGGCCGATACTCCATGAGCGCCGGCACAAGCAGCGCCGAGAGATAGCGCTCCGCGTCATGATGAAACCCCTGAAACCGCCCCAGCCGGTCAAGCTCCGAACCGGGGACAACCAGGACGCGTTCGGTCGAGGGATGGCTCAAAGATCAAGTCCTCGCTATCGAACGGCTGCGTGCCGGTTTTCAAAATCCTTCAGATGGCTCTTCGTGGCCTCGAGCAGCTCATCGTCTTCCATGTCCCATATTGCCTCAGGAGTCGGACCTCTCGCGATACATGATAAGTTTACCATGAGCTGCCCGAGCCGCACGTCTGGGCAATGCTTTACCAACTCCGAAAGGACTTGCAGGGTTTCTTGTTTCAATTTGCTCATGTCATGAATCTTAGCCGCGATTCCGATTGCCGAACAGACCGTAACAGAGGCGAAGATCGGTGGCAGGGAACGTTTGAAAGTCACAGTCGGGGGCGAGAGCAATCGACGGACATGCACACCCGCCCACGGTCTCGCCGCTCAGATGAAGACTTGGCTGAGTCGAGGGGATGCAACAAAGCGTGAGGATTGATATTGTACAAGGAGAATACCATCGCAACTGTTAACGTCTAGCCAGCCCGAAGAAGGCAACTGAGGCATGGGGGAAGTGTAAAGCGTGAATATCCCCGTCTGATCAACGGAGTTTGGTGCGTCGAATATTCACTTACACCAATCCCCCGATGTAACGAGTGAACCAGAACTCCGAAGAGACCCTGCATACGATCAACAGTGACCGGCCGACCCTCGTCGCGCGGCGGTCGGGGAAATGCCAACAAGAATCCGGCAAGCCGTGACGGCTCATCGACATGAGATTCTCCCGGGGTCCGCGACCATGTCACACCGCATTAACTTACCGTCCTGGGTGATCAGTCGGTTCCTCCCCTGGGTCATGCTCGTACTGCCAGCCAGAGCTGGTGACACGGCCGACTGCAGTGCAGCCAAATCCTCTTCGATGACGCACCAGTCCCAGATGGAGACTTGGTGGTCCGACCTCGAAAAAGACGAGGCGGACGCGAGCCGGGCGCTCTTGGCGATGTCCACTCAGCCGGAACAGACCGTGAAGTTCTTGAAGGACAAGTTGAAGCCACTCAAGCTCGACCCCGTGCACCTGAAGGCGTACCTGCTTCGGCTGGGAAGCTCGAACGAAGCTCTCTGGAAGGAGGCATTCGAGGATCTTGAGTACTATGACCCACGGCTGGCAATGGACCTCGAGACCCTCATGGACAGGATTACCGAGCCGCTAGCTCGCCAGCGACTTGTTGAAGTGTTGAGCGGGAGTAAGGCCGGCCGGCTCAAGGATAAGACGGTGGGACTCCGGAATCTTGGTAAGTACTACAATTTCTTCGCTGGCTCCGCGGCTTGGGGGGCTGAGCACGATATCTCGAAGATCAATATCTCGACTTTCGGGGGCTCGAAGAGAAAGTGGACCCGGGCTGTTCGGGCGATAATGCTCCTAGGACATATCGGAACGCCAGACGCTGTGGCCGTTTTGAAGAACATGGCCACGGGCCATCCCGAGGCACAGCCGACCCGGGTAGCCAGCGAGGTGCTGGATCGACTCGCTAAGCCGTACACTCCCCCCTCCGAAACCACTACCGTCAGGTGCCCGATGCCGTAATATGTGAATTTTAGTTGGTAAGGTCGCTTTCCGAGACAGGAATCGCAACGTGGACCGGGATACCATCCTCGAACGACTGAACGACCAATCTCCAGCCCTCAAGCAGCGCTACGGGCTCCGCTCGCTCGCCGTCTTCGGCTCGATGGCACGCGGCGACGACCATCAAGGGAGCGACGTGGACATCCTCGCCACGTTCGAGGGCCCCGCCACATTCGACCGGTACATGGGCTTGAAGCTGGAGCTGGAGGAACTGCTCGGCCGCCCCGTCGATCTGGGGACGCCCGAGACACTGCGGCCGGAAATCCGGGCCAGGGTGGAAAGGGAACTCATCCGTGTCGCGTGACTGGCGGCTCTACCTGGCCGACATCCGCACGGCCTGCGACAAGGTTGAAATGATAAACGAATGTATTCCAATCGAGAAAGACAGAGCCTCCCGCAGGGAGATCGGCAAACGTCATGGTCGCTCCCAGGGTTGGTTCTCTGGTCCGAGGAGGTACTCTAGGGCCTTGGAATCACCCTTCCAGGGAATCAGTCCGGCGCTCTGACGGATGGGACTGGCGACCGGCTTTACAGTGACAGTTACTCGCTCGTGCTCAACAAGCGGCAGGGGTTTCTCCAGCTTCAGCACTCCGTTCTCATATGTGGCCTGCACTTCGAGCGACATCAGGAACTCTCCACTGGACAATCGTTCGAGCGCGCTGCTCGCTTGTCGGAATTCGTGATCGGGCGCCAACAAAACAACGAGGTGAGCTAAGGCCAATACCGTTGAAATTGCTGTAACCCAATGGGCGGCCAGTCGTTAATTCGCCCTCTCCCCTTGCGGGAGAGGGTAGGGTGAGGGGTGATTAGCCCTGGCCTCTGCCGCGAACGAGGCGATTGGTCGAGCCCTGCCCCCCTCTCCCCGGCCCTCTCCCGCAAGGGGAGAGGGAGCTAGAAGTTGCTGCGGCGCAGCAGGTTACGACTGTTTCAACGGTATTGGAGCTAAGGCAGAGACACAGCGCCACCGCCATACTGCGCCCAGCATGGCAAATCCACCGTGTTCCCGCAACGGATTCCCGTCCCCGGCCTCAATGCCGGAACAGGAACTCCTTGGAGTTGATCAGCACCCAGCCCAGGTCTTCGACGGCCAGCCTCAGGTCCTTGCCGGCTTTCAGGTGCTTGGTGGCGGCGGCAAGCTCGGCGGCGGTGGGCTCGCGGCCCAGGGCCACGCTGTACAGCTCCTTGGTGATCGCCTCGGGGGATTTTCCGCTCTTGGCGAGCTGGGCCATCCGGCCGTTGTCGTCGTGCAGCTTGCCGTTGACGGTCGAGCCGCCGATGAGCTGGAGGGCCTGGGAGAGATTCGAGTCGCTCTCGCGCTCGCATTCGCAGGCGATCTCGCGGGCGGGGCGGCCGAAGGTCTTGAGGAACGCGTTGTCCATCTTGCCGTCGGGAATCTGCGTGGCCCGCGAGCCCTTGGGAAGACCATCGAATGGCGTGGTCGTGCCCGTGACGGCCGAGATGGCGTCGAGCAAGACCTCGGCCGGCAGGAGCTTGGTCAGAGCGTGGGAGAAGTAAAGATTGTCGTCGGCGTTAAGCGCGTTGGCCTTGGCCGAAAGCTGGTAGGTCCGGCTGTGCAGGATCGTGCGGACAAGGCTTCTGAGGTTGTAGCCGCTCTTGACGAACGCGGTCGTCAGGCCGTCGAGCAGCTCGTCGTTGCAGGCGGGGTTGGAGTCGCGGAAATCATCGACCGGCTCGACGATCCCTCGGCCCATCAGGTGGAACCAGACGCGGTTGACCAGGCTCTTGGCGAAGAACGGATTCTCCCCGCTGGTCAGCCAGGCGGCCAGGTTGACGCGGCGGTCGGTCTTGGCGTCATCGAAGCACGGGTCCGCCCAGGGCCTTGGGCTTCATCAATTTACCGGTGCGCGGCTGGCGGACCTCGCCAGACTTCGTGGCATAAACGACCTCTTCATCCGGCAGGTTCGCCTTCTTGCGGCCGACCTGCGAGAAGAAGGCGGCGAAGCCGTAATAATCGTCCTGGGTCCAGCGCTCGAACGGATGGTTGTGGCACTTGGCGCACTGGATGCGGACACCCAGGAAGAGCTGGGCGGTCGTTTCGACCGAGCTCTCCGGGTCTCGGCTGATCCGATAGTAATTGGCGGCCGGATGCGTGTAGGTCGAGCCGTCGGTGGTCAGCAGCTCGCGGACGAACTCGTCCATGGGCATCTCGCGCTCGATAGCCGAGCGAATCCAGCGGTGGAAGACGATAGGCTCCCTTGGGCTGGATCAGCCGGCCGTTGGAGCGGAGGATGTCGGCGAACTTGAGGGTCCAGAAGTCGACGAACTCGGGCCGATTCAGCAGCCGATCGATCACCTGGCCGCGGCGGTCGGCCGTCTTCGAGGACAGAAAGTCCTGCACCTCCTGGGGTGTGGGCAGGATGCCGATCGTGTCCAGATAGACCCGGCGAATGAATTCCTGGTCGGTGCAGACCTCGGAGGGGCTGATCCTCATCCGGTTGAGCTTGGCGAAGACGGTCCGGTCAATCACGTTGTCCTGGGGAACCTGGGCGACCTTGAACCCGGGCACGTCGACCAGGTGTGTGAGCCGAATGGTCGCCACGAGGTTGAGATAGTGGGCAATGATGGCCGCCTCGCCGCGGTTCTTGAAGCGAACGTAGCCGCTCGAGTCGACCTCGGCGATGTCGGGGCTCGAAGAGTCGTAATAGCAGATCGGCGTCACGTCACGCGTCGCACCTCCTTCGAGGCGAAGTCGCACGACAAGCTGCTGGCTGGCGGCCGGAGCGTTCAGGACGCGAGACCCGGGCAGGATCTCGAGCGCGAGAGCCGCCGGCGCGGCGGGGTCGTCCTTGGCGCCTTCCTTGACCCAGTCGTGGATAAACTCGTAGCTCTTGCTGTTCCGCGCCAGCCGCAATCCTCCCTCGTGGGGAACTTCACCAAGTGGTTTGCGCGAGCAAGAGGCTGGTGTCGGCGGCCAGGAGGTTGATTCGCCTGCCGCCTGTTTCCCGGCTCAAAGTCAAGAAATCCTGCTCCGGAAGGTACCCGCGGAGGCTGAGTCGGAAACCCCCCTTGCCCGTGGGCGTGCCATGGCAGGCGCCAGTGTTGCATCCCGCCTGGCTGAACGCCGGAATCACGTCGCGGCGAAAACTGACGGGCGCCGGATCGTTCATGCGCTCGACCTTCAGTTTCGCCATCGCCTCGATCGAACCACGACGAGCGACGATCGTGGCGGTGCCGTTGCTTTTGGGAATCACCTGCCCGCGTTCGGAAACCACAGCGACCTGGGGATCGAGGCTGGTCCAGGAAAGAAGCCGGGTCAGGTCACGGAGGGAACCATCCGCGTACTTTCCCGTGACGATGAGCTGACGCGTGGCACGCTTGCCCGAGAGCGGTGGGTTCTCCGGGCTGACGGTCACCTGCACCGGAGCTCCGATCTGAGCCCCAGCCGCGTCATCACCGGCCGCGGTCTTCACCGTCGAAAAGAGGCCCGTCAGAGCGAGCAAGAGCAAACCCGCGATCAGACGACCAGTCTCGCGTCGATGCATCAATCGCTCCTCTCCGAGGTCAGCCAGCAAAGTCGAGTCGAACCGCAATTGTTAAATAATAAGACAACAATGGCGAGACATTCAAGCAAAGTCAAACAATTTTCGTGGCGGAGGATTCGAGGACGAAGGGTGGACTTGCGTTGGGCAGAGCAACCACTAAGATAAAAAGGATCGACGACACGGACATCTCGCGGGAGCAGGCGGCGCCGATCAATCCCACATCGTTCGTCTTTTTTCCGAAATTGGTGTGGTAAACTGAAGTCGAGGTTTGGTCACGAGCGTGCGCGTTGGGTTCCGAACCGGCTGGTGGCCGCCCATACCCAGTGAGTTTGACGGCCCTGCGGATCAGGGCCGAAAGTCGTTTCACGGAGGATCAGTTCGATGGACAATCGATATCGCGGAGGGATGGCCCGGTTCGGGTTGCCTGGCGTGGTGCTGGGAATCGCACTTTCCTGGATTGGCGCGGCGTGTGGACCGCTGGCGATGGCGCAAATTCGAGCGGGCGGAGATTCAAGCACGCAAGTCGGTCAGGCAGCGCGGGGTGCCGACGCCAGGGGAGCGGCTCAAGGGCGTCCGCTGGCAAGTGGAGACTTGAATGGAACGTTGGCCCTGGTCACCTCGCCTTCGGGCTCGGCCCAGTGGCTGTATCTCATTGACACCAAGAGCCGGGCGTTCGCGATCTACCGTGTCGATCCGGCCAATCCCAAGGGATCAGTCAAGCTGGAAGCAGCGCGTCAGTATCAATGGGACTTGAAGCTCGAACACTATAACAACCAGGCGCCAGAGCCGGCCGCGATCGAGGCGACGGTCAAGCCCTTGGCGCAGTCAGTGCGATAAACCGGAGACCGCTCGCCTGGCGATTATTGCTCGTCGCGGTCTCTTTGTTCTGACTCCATGATTGGACCCTACCACGGCCGCCATCGGCCGCATTCGACCGCGAGGACCACGTCCATGGCACAATTCTATACTCTGGAAGAAGCCGCCCGGGTTCTGGGCTTGAGCTCCGAGGACCTCAAGTCCAAGGCGCAGCATCGCGAGATTCGCGCTTTTCTTGATGGTGGATCTTGGCGGTTCCGCGTCGTCGATATTGATGAGCTGGCCCGCCGGCGTGGCCTGGGAAGCGACGCCGAGCTCCATCTCTCGGATCTCGAAGTTCCCGCCGCCGGCGGGGGCGAAAACCTCGAAGACCTTGACCTGTCCGAGTTCCAGCTCGGAGTCGCCAAGCCCGACCTTGCCAACGAGACGATGGACCTCGCGGCCATGAGGGCCCCGGCCGTGGACCAGCCCGTCGAAGAGGCGAGCTCGGAGCACGACATTCTCTTCGATGATCTGTCGGTGCCACCCAATCCAGTGACCGGATCGAGCTCGGTGATCATCGGCATGCAGAGCAGCGGCAAGCTGCCCAGCGATTCCGACGTCCGCCTGGTTCCCGACAACGTACGCGGAGCCAGCGATTCCGACGTCCGCCTGGCCTCGCCCGACCCCGATCTCAAACAGCCCAGCGACTCCGACGTCACCCTCATCAAGGATGACACGCTCGACCACGGGTTTCTCACGCCTCCCTCCGGCTCGAGTGATACGATCGTGCGGCCCAGGCTGGCGGCCGGCTCGGCGGCCGAGGTGCCGGCAGCGGAGTCAGACAGCGATTTCGAGCTCAATCCTTCCAGCGACCTTGTCAACGTCTTGCATCCCGAATCGGGATCGGACTTCGAGCTCAGCGCCCTGGACGCCAGCGACGAATTCGAGTCGACCCCGCTTCGACCCAGCGACTCGGACGTCACGGCCGCCGACCCCAACCTCTCGGGCATCAACCTGTCTCGCCCCAGCGATTCGGGCATCAACCTCCAGGCGGCCGGCGATTTCGACCTGAGCCACCACGACTCGATCGAGCTGGCCCCGCTCTCCGACGACGAGCTCAAGACGCATAAAGGCACGCCGCCCAAGCCGACCGCAAAGGCACAGCCCGGCAAGGCCAAGCCGTCGCTGGCGGCCACGCCGCCGCCGGCCGTGAAGAAGGGCGAGAAAGACATCTTCGACGACACCGACTTCGAGGTCGACGTCCCTCTCTCCGACGACGATTCCGACGATAAGACCGTTCAGCTTGAAGCCGTCAGCGATTTCGACCTGGAAGAAGGCGACAGCGGCTCAGAAGTCTTCGCCATCGACGAGGAAGACGTCGATCAGAACGCGGCCACCGCAATGGCGCCTTCGGCGTTCGCCGAGGAAGAAGAGGAGGACGACGGCTTCGAGGATGCCGTGTCCAGCGAGATGGCTACCGCCTGGTCGTCCGGCGAGGGTTCCACGAGCGGCAGCCAGGCGCCGGCCATGGTCATCTCCCGAGAGGCCGCGCCCGAATGGGGCGGCGTCTGGGTCGGTCTGCTCGGCTTCACCACGGTCTGCCTGTTCTTCGCCTCGCTGATGGCGATCGACCTTATGCGCAACCTCAACGACTTCCACGACACCCCCGTGGCCTCCGGCATGGTCCGCGCCTTCGCCAGCATGTTCGGCGGCTGAGCCGGGCCATCCTGGGCTTGCCCGATCTGGGCAAATCAGGTAGGGAAGCGGTTCTCCCGTCTTCCTGAGGTACCACCACGATGACCCGCTGCCGCCTTTGCCTGGCGGCTGCGGGTCTTGCCACGACCTGGGCCCAGAGCGAGCGATCGTTCCTGAAAGGAGTCGGAACGGATGGTCCGCGCGCCTCGCCTCAAATTGGCCTTGCCGCTCCTGTGCGCGGCCTTGCTGGCGCCCGGTTGCCAGATCGTCCCGCGCCAGCAGTTTGACGAGTGCCGTCGCTTGAGCCAGACGCTCCGCTCGGAAAACGCTCAGCTCAAGGATCAGATGCTCGTGCTCAAGGGCGAGAACCGAGACCTCGCTGAACGCGCCGTCGATGACTCGCGCCGGCTCGCTCAGCTTGAAGAGGCGAATAACCGGCTCGAAACCAGCGTCCAGGCTTACCAGGACGAACGGACCAAGCTAGAATCCGCGTTCAAGGAACTGCGCGCCAGCCTGCCGGGTTCACCTCAGCCCCTTTCCCTCAAGCTGACCGACGCCGACCATCCCGCGCCCGGTTCCGAAATCGCGCCGGGTGCCGAAACCGCGCTGGATTCTCGACGTGCTCTTGACCCGGACCCAGAGGAAACGTCGGGTCCCAAGGAGAAAGCGTCGCGGCCCCCAAGGATCCGAGGGCGCCGGCCGGAATCCCGGTCGGGTACCACGTCGCGCAGCCATGACGCCTGGATTCCCGCGCGACCAGAGGGCTCTTCTCGCCCGGCGTCTCCAGGCACCGACCCTTGACTTGGGATTGACAGGGTTCTCATAATCCAATGACGGTGGAGCGTTATTTCCTTCCTCGAATCACTCCTCTCCTGCGGGAGCTACCATCCATGCGGAAATTGCTTGCAGCCTGGTGTGGAAGTCTGCTGTTGCTGAGCGCGAGTCTCGCCAGCGCGGCGGGAATTCAAGGTGACTACGTTGAGGCACGTACGGCTGACGTCTTCACGGGACCCTGCATCTCGAATGCCGAGGTTTTCATCACGGGCAGCCAGGCTGTGATGGCGTGGAAGGTGAACCAAGGGTCGTGGAAGGGGACCGATCTCCGCGGGATGTGCGTCGCCGCCGCGGTGCAGGGAACGACAACGCTTTCCGAGGATCAGCCCGACAAAGCGACGACGGTTCTGATCGTCGACGAGAAAGCCAGCCCCGCCCAGCGCAAGGCTTTGGTGGCGATGGCCCAGGAGCTTGGCGGCAGCCGGCTGAAGAAGATCGCGGCGATCAAGACGGCCCGGATGAGCTTGAAGCTGGAAGACCATTCCGTGTCGGCGGCCGATGCTGCCGAGGGGCACGGCACGCACGCCATGCCCAGAGCCCCCAGGGCCTCTTTCTGGGCTGCCGGACTGGCCCAGATCGTGACTCGTCCCCTCGATGAGAACGATCACTTCTGCGGCAACGAGGTGGTCGCCTACGAGCCCCTCTCACAGGGCGTCAAGGTTCTGCCGGCTTACACCCTGGGGCATGAATTCAAGGGCGAGGGGTTGGACTCGCGCTGGAACGACCCCTACTGCCGCAGCAGCTTCGTCGGCCATTTTGCCTATTGACGAGATGTGACGAGCCAGGTCTTGCCCTGCATCTTCCAGGAGCGCGACGTCTCTACCGCAGTTTCGTGGCGGTTGCGACGGCCGCGCTTCGAGTTCATGAACGCCCAGGTAAACGAGGCCCCACTGATGCGATTGCTCCGATCCTTCGCTTTCCTGCTGTGCTTCAGCTCGTGGACAGTCGCCGCGGAAGATTCCTTCAAGGTGGAAGAGCTCAAGCAGGCACCGCCGACATCATTCGCGCCGGAACTTGCTGGGGTTTTGAATGCCCAGGGCTTCCGGGTGATCGACGACCAGGGCAAGCCGTTCGCGGAGATCTGGCTGCGCAAGTCGGTGCCCGCTTCGGGAAAGCCCGCGGGCGCCAAGGGCGTGATCCAGTTCCCTTTCCTTGCCGAGAGCGAGTTTCTGGGCGTGATGCAGCTCCTGGGCGAGGCGCACGACTATCGCGACCAGACCATCGCCAAGGGGGCGTACACAATGCGGTACGGTCTCCAGCCGGTCAACGGCGATCACCTGGGGGTGAGCCCCTATCGCGATTACGCCTTGCTCTTGCCAGGCGCGAAGGATAAGACGGTCGCGATGCTGCCTCGCAAGCAGCTCGAGACCCAGAGCGCCGAGTCTGCCGGCTCGAGCCATCCCGCATGTTTCTTCATGCTGGCCGCTCCTTCCTCATCGGCTCAGGCGGCCCCCACGATGATCCATGACACCGAGAAGAACACGTGGAGAGTGGTGCTTCCCTTGGGTCTCGAGGTCAAGGGGGAATCGAAGCCCTTGATCTATCCGATTTCGATCATCGTGGCCGGCATATCTGAAGGTGCCTGAGCTTCCCATCGACCTGAACGCGTTCCGGGCCACGTAGAGCGAGCCATGCCTTTTTCCCTGCTGATCGCGCTTCTGATCGCCTTCGGGTTCGACGCGCCCTGGGCCGAGGCGGCCGGATTCTCCGTTGCCATGCGAATGCTCGCGACGGCCAGCGGGATCTCGCTGATCGCGGCTCTCTCGTTCGCGCTGGGCGGCGCGGTCGCGTTCCGCGTTGCCCATTACGGCTACGCCACCAGCCGCGTCTGGCGCTTCTACACGCTGGGCTCGCGGGTGCTGACCTTCTTTTGCCTGGCTGTTTACGCGTGGATCGTTCACGTCGTCGGCTGGTCGAAGCTGGTCATGGCCACATGGGGCTTCCAGAACCTTTTTCTGGTCGACGACCTGGCAATCCTGTCGCCGTTCATTGTGATGCAGCTCTTCCTCTGGGCCGGGCTGTTTTTCTCCGAACGGGCGCTGCACGATTCTCGACTTTACCCGCGATTGCCCGTTTATCTCTGGCTCAAGACGCGCCAGTCGGTGGGGCTGATCTTGCCCGTCGTCTTGATCTTCATCGTGCGGCAGGACCTGTTCGCGCGGTTCTGGCCCGAGTGGCATCGCAGCTCGCTGGCGGAGCCGGCCGAGCTTGCGGCGCTGGCGTGTCTGATCCTCTTGGTTTCCCCGCTGTTCGTGCGGCTGGCCTGGCCCACTCGCTCGTTGCCGGACGGACCGCTGCGCCGCCGGCTTGAGCACGCAGCGCAGCGCGTGGGCTTTCGGTTCACCGACCTTCTGGTCTGGGACACCCGGCAGATCATGGTCAACGCCTGTGTCACCGGCGTCTTGCCCTGGTTTCGCTATGTTCTATTGACCGACGCCTTGATCGACACCTTGAGTCCGGCCGAGGTCGCCGCCGTCTTCGGCCATGAGGTCGGCCACGTGGCGCACCGCCATCTGCCGTTCTTCGGGTTTTTCTTCCTGGGAAGCCTGGGGGTAATGTCGCTGTCGGCCCAAGCTCTTTCAATCTCCGAGGCCTGGATCGAGGGAATCTCCTGGGTGTCGGCAAGCCAGGTCGAGCTTTGGGGCGAGGTCGTCGAATCAGCCGTTCTGCTTGGTGGCCTGGCCGTTTTTTTCTGGGTCGTGTTCGGTCATCTCTCTCGCCGGTTCGAGCGACAGGCCGACGTCTTCGGCTGCAAGCTGGTCTCCTGCGGCGCCCTGGAGTGCCCGCCTCACTTCGACCTTGAAGACGGCGCTCTGAATCTCGTGAAAGGACCGTCCGGTGCCCGGTCGCCCGCGTCGGCGTCGGCTCTCTGTCCCATCGGCATTCAGATCTTCATCGACGCCCTCGCCACCGTCGCCCGCCAGAACGGCATCGCCGCCGCCGCGCGCTCGTGGCGGCACGGCAGCATCGCCAGCCGCCTCGACTTCCTGCGTCAACTGCAAGCCAACCCCGCCGGCGAACCCCAGTTCCAGCGCCGCGCTGCGCATCTTCCGAGTCGTGCTCGCTGCGTTCCTACTCCTCACCTTGGCCCTGGCGGTAATGACGCGGTCGTGGGAGTTGTTGCGGTGAGGAAGAGGCATGGTTTTCCGGAAGTACCCATTTCAATGCAACGCTGCTGTCCAGAACATACTTCATGAGTGATCGCGAGTTTCACGGATCAGAGCGACCGAGGCTGTGTCCAGCCGACGTATGCGCGGGTTGACGGAGCGTCGATGAGCACCGATGCCGGGCAAACAAGCGCGGAGATCCCCATGGGGATATTCGGCAGTCGCTTCCGCCTGTCTTCGAACGGCTACTTCATGGAGCTGCGCGGGCCGGCATGGTACAAAGGGGAGCAGTGCTGCGAGAAGAAGCTGTGCTTTGTCGCCACCGACCGGGCGCTTCTCGCTGACCTGCTCGGGGAGCTGGCCGAGCGGCCCGACTGCTACTATGTCAAGTACTCGATCACACCGCGGGACGGCATGTACCTGGGTCGATGCTTCTTGACCGACGAGCACGAGGTCGGACTGCTCTGGGCGAAGCTCAAGGGGCATCCCCGCGTCTTCTGCACCGTTCAAGACGACGAATTCACGGGTGCTTTCCGCCCGTCGTAGAGCTGAGCGGGTTCAAGAGTCGAATCCGAACGACACGAGTGGCAGAAGTTGACGCTCCAGCTCCATCTCCTTGGCCTTCTCCAGATCCCAGGCCTGTTTTTTGGCCAGCTCGTCGGCGACGCGCCTTTTCGACTTTGCTCTCCAGCTCCTTGATCGTCTTGGTCTTGGTGTACTTCTCGAGCACATCGAGCCTGCTCTGCGACTGCTCGAGCGGCGAACTTGGCTTTCTCGAAATTGAGCTCCTCGGAGACCTTCGACGTGGCTGAGATGTAGCCCTTCTCGAACATCCGCTTGGCCCATTCGGCGCGATCCTCGGTGCGCGTCAGGTCGGCTTGAGCAAGCTTGATTTCGCGCTCGATCTCGGCCAGGTCGCGGGGATAGCTCACGTCTTCGTATTCCTCAACCGCGATCTCGGCGAGCTCGCGGGTCGACCTGGCGATCTCGTAAGTGGCCCTGGCTTTTCGTGTCGCCAGTTGCTGCGCACGCAGCTTTGCCCGCGGCGTGGCGGTCGCCGCCTCTCCAGTCGCTTGTTCGAGGTCTTCGACTGTAGGCTACTCGCGGTCGAGGTTGTTGACCGCTTCGAGGCCTGCTGCCCGTCATCCGGCGCGGGCTGCTGGAAGCCGTGTACATACACGCTGGCTCCGACGAAGGCGATACCGACCGCAAGCGCAGCGACGGCGAGCATTCGAAGTCTGATGCAGAACATGGCTTGAAGGACCCCTTGAGTGAGCGTAACAACGTGCGCCGAAATCACGAAACCCGTCAATTGACGAGCCGACTGCTGCATCACGGCACTGACCGCGCTTCGCGAAACATGCTTGGGCATCGCCGCGAGTGCGGACAGCCGCAATGACTCAACGAGCGAGCCGGCGACAGCGAGGCCCAGTCCGCGATGCAGCAGCCGGTCTCGAAGCATTCCGCGGCCCTGCGATTGGCGGCTCTTGACGGTTCCGATCGGCCAGCCGAGACACCGCGCCGCCTCCTGGTGCGTGCGGCCCTCGAAGTCGCAAAGCACCACGGGGGCACGATATTTCTCCGGCAGCCGGTTCACCTCTTCGTGGATCGCCGCATCAAGATCGAAATCGCGGTGCGTCGCGAGCTCGACGGAGCGCCCCGCATTCTTCGCCGCGCATTGCTGCTCGTAATTACGCCTTCGAATGGCGGTCGTCCGCAGACAAGACGCCGTGCGACAGGCGACCTGATGGAGCCAGGGGCCCAGCGAGTCCCGCACCCAGAGCGTTCGGGCCTTGCGGAAAAGGACGAGAAACGTGGCCTGGAAGGCATCTTCCGCCTCGTGCTCGTCGCGGACGATGGCCAGGCAGACGCTCCAGACCATCGCCTCGTGCCGTTCGACCAGCGCCGAGAAGGCCAGCTCGGCCAGCTCGTCAGCGTCGCTCGCGAATCGTTCCAGGAGCTGGCCGTCGGTCAGGTCCCCGATGGCCCCAAGGTTGTAGAGGGATCGGAGCTGCCGAAGAATGGCCCCTTCCCGTCGTCTGACGATCACGGTGTCTGCCCCCAGCCAGCAATCGCTTTTATCTCGCCGACCCGATATCAACCGTTTCAATATAATGTCGCGACGGGCCCGGATGGTTCTGAAGGTTTGAGATATTCTTGGGGTCGAGAAACCAAACGCCTGCCCTTGACATGCAACCGTACGGTTGCATAATAGGGCGATGGACAGCGACCTCGACAAGGTTTTCAGAGCCCTTGCCGACCCCGGACGCAGGCTGCTGCTCGATCGACTGTACGCGGAGAACGGGCAGACGCTGGGGCAGCTTTGCGAACGCATGGACATGACGCGCCAGGCCGTCACGAAGCATCTGAAGGTGCTCGAAGAGGCGTCGCTCGTGGTGCCGATCTGGCGCGGTCGCGAGAAGTTGCACTACCTGAACCCGGTGCCGATCCACGAGATCTCCGAGCGCTGGATTGGCAAATTCGAGCGGGGGCGTCTGCGCGCTCGCGGATCTCAAGAAGAAGCTGGAAGGAGAGACCGATGGATAATTCGCGATTCGTCTACGTGACCTACATTCGCACGACGCCGGAGAAGCTCTGGAACGCGCTGTTCGATCCGGAGTTTACCCGGCAATACTGGAACGAAACGTGGCAAGATTGCGAGTGGAAGCCGGGCGCATCCTGGCGACTGATGATTCCCGACGGGCGACGTCGCCGACAGCGGTGAAGTTCTCGAGATCGAGCCGCAGCGACGGCTCGTCCTCAAGTTGCGTAATGAATTCCTGCCCGAGCTTCACGCGGAGGGTTATTCCCGCATGACCTGCGAGCTCGAGAAGCAGGGCGACTCTGTCAAGCTCACGATCATCCACGAGATCGATAAGCCCGGCTCGAAGCTCATCGAGGCCGTGTCGAAGGGATGGCCAATGGTCCTGGCCAGCCTCAAGAGCCTTCTCGAAACGGGCGAATCTCTGGAAGAAACCCGCCGCTGGCCCAAGGGGATCTGAGATCAGGATGGGGCGAGGCCGAAGCCTCGCCCTCGTTCAGCGCCGCCGCTGTCTGGAACGTCGCCATCAACGATCGGCCGGCTCGGGCTCGGGCGTCACCTTGTTTCGCGCCCTGGCCCGTTCCGTGCGTCTGCCCGGCCACCTGCGTCTCCTCGCTCGGCTGGTAGAGAGCCCCTTCGGGGTTACGAGGAGGCTCATCGTAGTGCTGGCGATCGGCTTGCTTGGCCGCCATCTTGTCGCCCAGGCTCGGGAGGACTTTCGCCATGGTCGTATTCACGACCGCCATCACGCCGACCTTCTTCGATCGGGTCGGTGTGACGGCGGCCTCCAGGATGGCGTCGGCGACCTGCTGTGGCTCGATCTGCGGGGTGGGCAGCTTTGCCTCCTTGTCCTGGTAGTTCCGCGCGTGCTGGGGGAAGGGCGTGTTGACCGCGGTCGGCTGGATCAAAGTGATTGACACCGGGGCCTTGTCCACAGCCTCGATCTCGAGCCGAAGCGAGTCGGTGAAGCCCTTGACCGCATGTTTCGAGGCGGTGTACATGCCCAGGAGCGGGACGGCGGCCTCCGAAACCTCGCTGCCCGGGTTGATGCAGCGCCCCTCCACCGCGCTTGAGGTGCGGCAGGGCCGCAAGCGACCCGTGCACCAAGCCCCAGAAGTTGATCTCGAAGAGTTTGCGGCTGTCCTCCTCGCTCACCTCGTCGAGCCGTCCGTAGATCGCGAGGCCGGCGTTGTTCACCCAGGTATCGATCCGGCCGAAGCGCGTGATCGCCTCCTGAGCGAGCCGGTTGACCTGCGCACGGTCGCTGACATCGCAGGGCACGGAGAGCGCCTCTCCGCCCGCGGCGGCAATCCGCCCGGCGACTTCGTCCAGCGTCTCGCCGCTACGAGCAGCCAGCACGACCTTGGCTCCCTTCCTGGCGGCAGTCTCGGCCGTCGCCAGGCCGATACCCGACGAAGCGCCGGTGATGACGATGACCTGTTGGTCGAGAGGTTTCAGCTTCACGCTCATGACGCTGCTCCTGATGGTGTATCGCGCTTGATCGAGATCGTCTTGGCAAGGGTCCATCCGGCATGCGACTTCTACCGGAAGCCGCGGAAATAGGCCTATTTTCCGCAAAGTCCATGCCGCTCGTATCGAGACTCTATTTCCCGTCGGGCTTATCGATCTCAAAGATTCAGGCAGATCAATCGCGGCCCGTCGCTCTCGGGCTTGCCCCGCGTGCCGTTTCCCTGGCTGAGATCCCTCGCAGAGTCGGTTTGAGCAAGAACCCGACTTGTGGTATAACGCCCTCCTTGCCTGGAGCCAGCGGTGCCAAGGCCGCACGGGTTCCCGCGCGATCGAGCAGCGCTCAGCCCACCCAAGCGACAGGGAGGTCGTCATGGTCCGGTGGCCCATTCGCATCAAGCTCATGGTCGGACTGAGCGTGGTCGTGGGAATGATGCTGATCCTCATGGGGGGCTCGATTCTCGGACTCAACTCCTTCCATGTCAGCAACTTGACTCAAACTGATCAGCTCGTCGAGCTGGGGGCTTCCGTCGACCTGATCGATTCGGTCTTTCGCCTGCACGCGCCCCGGGATCGGACGCCGCAAGAGACAGAGGAACTGAGGGCACGCGTCGGCGAGGCACGGCAGGCGCTCTTGACCTACTTCCGGGTCCTCAAAGAGAACACGGTTCGAGGCAACCGGGCCAACAGCGGGGTCGACGAGCTGGGGCTGGCCTTCTGCATCGATGACGATCTGGCCAAGATTCTCAAGGAGCTCGAGCCCGAGAGCCAGGAGGCGGTACCGGTCTTGCGCGGCACGTCGTACTTCGTGAATGAGCATCCGGAGAAGCTGCCGCAGATCGAACCGGCCCGCGACCTCAAAACGCGGATCGAACGCCTCAACCACGCGGTCATGCTCCTTCCCAAGGAGCTGTTCGGAGATTTTTACCAGGTGCTCGTCATGTCCAAGGGCCAGTACCAGACGAGCCGGATCATCGTCTGGACCTCGGCCCTCACGGTGCTGGCAATGCTCTGCGGGTTGATGCTTCTCTTCCAGCGTTGGGTGCTCTATCCGGTGCGGCTGCTACAGCGAGGGGTGCGCAGGGTAGCCAGGGGTTCGTTCGATTACAAGATCGAGCTCGACACCGGCGATGAGATGCAAGACCTGGCCGAGGCCTTCAACGACATGACGGCCAAGATCAGCCTGACCTATGCCGACCTGGAACAGCAGGTGCAGGAACGCAGCCGGCAGCTCGTGCGATCGGAGCGGTTGGCGGGCGTGGGGTTTCTGGCGGCGGGCGTGGCGCACGAGATCAACAATCCGCTGGCCTCGATCGCCTTCTGCTCCGAGGCGCTCGAGAATCGCCTGGGCGGTCTCCTTGCCGGCTCGGACAATCCCGAGCACGGCGTCGTTTCGAACTACTTGAAGATGATCCAGGAAGAAGCTTTCCGCTGTAAGAGCATCACCGAGAAGCTGCTCGATTTCTCGCGCTGCAACGACATCAAGCGCGAGCGTGCCGATCTTGCCGGCCTGATCCAGGGAGTGGTGGATATGATCCGGCACATCGGCAAATACCGTGGCAAGGCGATCATCTTCCAGCCCAAGCAGGCCGTGATGGCCCATATCGACAGCCAGGAGATCAAGCAGGTCGTGCTCAACCTGGTGGTCAATGCGCTTGACTCGATGGAGACCGGCGGCACCTTGCGAATCGACGCGCGGTACAGCCACGGCATGGCCGAGATGATCTTCAGCGACAACGGCTGCGGCATGTCGGCCGAGGTGCTCGAAAACATCTTCGAGCCTTTTTTCACCAGGCGAAAGGTGGGGAAAGGGACCGGACTGGGGCTCTCGATCACGCACCGAATTGTCAGCCAGCATCACGGCGAAATCATGGCCTCAAGCGCCGGCGAGGGCCAGGGCGCAACTTTCAAGGTGCGGCTGCCAATCCATCCCTCCGAGATCGGTGAGGACGAGCAATCCAAGGACAAAGACAAGGACAAGGATAAAGACGGCTCGCGCGCCTGGGCGAAGCCCGAGGTCGCGGTCGCCGCGAGTGGGGTTCATGCGGTCTGATTAATTAGATAAGATCCGATCCGGCACGGCAGTGTGCCCGGGGCCCTAGCAGGATGATAGGGAGGAGTCGATGATGGAAAAGTCGCGCCAGGGGGGGCTTCGGATTCTCTTCGCGGATGATGAGGCGCACCTGCGAGACCTGATGCAAATGGAATTGCCCAGGCTGGGCCATGAGGTGACGGTCTGCCCCGACGGCACCGCGGCGCTGCGGGCCATCGAGCGCGGCTCGTTCGACGCGGCCCTGCTGGATATCCGCATGCCGGGGATCACGGGCATCGACGTGCTGGCGCAGGTCAAACAGATGAGCCCCGACACCCAGGTCATCATCCTGACCGGCCAGGCCACCGTCGATACGGCCGTGCAGGCGCTTTGCCTGGGCGCGTTCGATTACCTGACCAAGCCCTGCAAATGGGCCGAGCTCGAGGCGATCCTGAACCGGGTGGCCGAGCGGCGCGACATGGCCAACAAGACCACGGCGCTGAGACCCGGCTCAAGATCGCCGAGGGGCGCCCCTCTTGATTGGCGAGACGCCTTCGATGCAGCAGGTGCGCCGCTTGATCGAGACCATCGCCCCGACCGAAGCCACGGTGATGATCCTGGGCGAGACCGGTACCGGCAAGGAGCTGGTCGCGCGCAGCCTGCACGAGAAGAGCGATCGCGCCAGCCGCGCCTTCATTCCGGTCAATTGCGGCGCGCTTCCCGAAAACCTGGTCGAGAGCGAGCTGTTCGGCCATCGCAAGGGGGCGTACACCGGCGCCGATACCAACCGCAAGGGCCTCTTCGAGGTCGCCAACGGCGGCACGCTTTTCCTCGACGAGGTGGGCGAGCTCGACCGCAGCGTGCAGGTCAAGCTCTTGCGGTTCCTGGAATCGGGCGAGATCCGCCGCGTGGGCGAGAACGAGCCGTTCCGGGTCGACGTGCGCGTCCTCTGCGCCACCAACCGAGACCTGCGCGAGATGGTCAAGAACGAGCACTTCCGTGAAGATCTTTTCTTCCGGCTGAACACGTTCGAGATCTTCCTGCCGGCCTTGCGCGACCGCAGACTTGACATCAGCGCGCTCTCGCGGCACATGCTCAATCGCTACACGTTGCGGCGCGGCATCACGGAGAGCTCCATCAGCCCCGAGGCGGTCGAAATGCTGATGGCGCACGACTGGCCGGGCAACATCCGCGAGCTTGCCAACGCCATCGAACGCGCACTCATCCTGGCCGGCAACGGCCCGATCCGTCCCGAGCACCTGCCAACCCAGTTTCCCAGCAAGGGCCGCATGCAGCATTCCGCCCCCGCGCACGCGCACTCCTCGATCGGCTCGCCCCACTTCGCGATCCCCGAAGGCACACCCACCCTGCGCGACATCGAGATGAGCTATATTCAGGCCATCCTCGAGAAGCACAACGGCAACAAGCCCGCCGCCTCCAAGGAGCTGGGCATCAGCCTCAAGACGCTGTACAACAAGATCAATCAGCTTCAGCAGACATGAACAGTTTCCTGTGATTAATCCGGCGAAGACGGGGCCACGCGGCGCGCCACCGCGAACAGCGACGTGCCTGAATTAAGCTCGCCCCGGATCGCCCGCCCTTGTTCGTATCGGAACGCCATTCGGGCGATCCAGGGCAGGGGCCAGGGAGGAAGCTTGAGGTAGCGGAGATAGGCCTCCGAGGCTGACTCATTGGGGCGAGTCTGAACTCGTGCGCGTTGGCGGCGCAGTGCAGGCACGAGCCACCTGCCCCACCAGAAGATCTGTTCGAGCGCCAGGCTGGTGCCGTCGAACGCCGCGCGCAGGGTTTCAGGTCTGTAGCGGCGCCGGTGGCCCTGAATCCTGTCGAACTCGGTGTACATCTCGGGAAGAGCCGGCACGCTGACGATGACGATTCCGCCCGGACGCGCCAGGCTCCCTAGCCGGGCCACCGCCGCGCGATCGTCGTCGATGTGCTCGATGACATCCAGGGCCAGCACGGCGTCAAAGGGCTTGACCTCACGGTCAATCGGTCTGGTCAGGTCGGCCTCGACCAGGTTTCGATCGGGCCGATCAAGCTGCTCGAGAGTGCGTCGCGAGACGTCCATGCCGGTAGCCTGATAACCCTGTTCCTCGAGCGCGTCGAGCGTGACCCCCCAGCCACAGCCGGCGTCCAGGACACGTGCCGGCGGGGCCACTTGCAGGGTTTTCAGAAGTGCCAGCGTGAGCGCCGCGCGGGCCTGCCACCAGGGGTGCCGGCGGATGGTTCCGGCAAGTTCGACGAGGATCTCCTCGGCCATGTTGAAATCAGCGACGCCTTCAGACCAGTGCTCGATCACTCGACGGTGGCTCCTGCTTCGGCTTGGTCGGTCTTGACGGCGGCGTGGCCATAGAGGCCGCCGTCGCCGGGCTGCTCCTGGCCGTCCCGGACGATGTAGGTGGGCCGCCGTTTCGTTTCGAGAAAGATCAGTCGCACGTACTCGCCGTGGATGCCCAGGCAGAACAACTGGATCGAGCCCATGAATAGCACGGTCACGAGCACGCTGGCCCAGCCCCGCGGGGCGGTGTGGTTGTAGAAGGCGTCAACGAAGACCCATATCAGCATGCAGATCGCCATAACGATCGTTAAGAAACCCAGGTAGGTCACCAGCCGCAGCGGGTAGCTGCTGAAGCTGATCAGGCCGTCGATCCCCAGGCCCACCAGGCGCCGGAACGTGTATTTCGGCTTTCCGGCCTCGCGCGCCGCCCGTTCATAGGGCACGCCAACCTGGCGGAACCCCACGAACGAGCGCAGGCCGCGGATGAACCTCATTCTTTCCGGTAGGTGTCTGATAACATCAACAACTGCTCGATCCATCAGGCAGAAATCGCCACTGTCGAGCGGGATGTCGAACTCGCTGATGGCGCCCAGGATCCTGTAAAACGAATAATATCCAAGCCTCTTGATGAGACTTTCCTTCCGATCTTGCCGGATGGCGTAAACCACCTCGAACCCCTCGCGCCACCGGGCCACGAACAGGGGCAAAACCTCGGGCGGGTCTTGAAGGTCGCCGTCCATCACGATGACCGCTCGGCCGCGCGCATGATCGATGCCCGCCGACACCGCGGCTTGATGGCCGAAATTTCGGCTGAGGTGGATGGCCGCCACACTCCGGTCGGCCTGCTGCAACTCGCGGATAAGCTCGGGGGTGGCGTCCCGGCTACCGTCGTCGACAAGAAGTATTTCGTGGGCAACGTCCAGTTTCGACAAGGTTTCAGCAAGCCGGCGGTGAAGCTCGCGAATGGTCTCCTGCTCATCGAAGAGAGGAACCACCACGCTGAGAATCGGAGAATCTCCCAGGATTGGCCTGGGGGCGGCCTCGCGCTCTTCGGGCACGCCGTGAGTTATCATCCCGTATTGCTCCACGCCGCAAAGAAACCAGAACCGAGGCTCGTGGAACTGAAGATAATGCCGCGGCGCCGAAAGGGGCAAGCGCTGAAAGCCCGGCTGGCTCGATTGAGAGGCGAACGTGCACCGACTTTGCTTTCGCCCGGCGCGCCGGCCGGGGGGTTTCACAGGGCGGCTCCGCGAGCGTATGATTCCAGAAAGCTTGGTCGTGCGCAGCTCGAAATCAAAAAGAAGGCGGAAGACTCCCGGAACCGGCGCCCAGCGATCGTTCCGATCCTGAGCCGACGGCCTTCAAATTCGCAAACCCAGGGAGGTAGAGTGATGAGCGATCGACTTCCGCGGCGTCAGTTCCTGCAAGCCGCATCGGCGATGGGCCTCGGGGCCGGGCTGGGTCCCTGGGAAGCCCTGCGTGTGATCACCCCCGCCAGTGCGGAAGAGGCCAGGGTGAACCCCGAGATGGTGCGGTTCCGGCCCGAGATCGAGCCGGTGGTGCGGTGGATCGAAGAGACCCCGCGCGAGCGGATCCTCGACAAGGCCGTGGCCGAGCTCAAGGATGGCCTTTCGTACCGGTCGCTCCTGTCGGCGCTTTTCCTGGCCGGGATTCGCAACATCAAGCCGCGCCCGGTGGGGTTCAAGTTTCATGCCGTGATGGTGATCAACTCGGCGCACCTCTTGGGCCAATCGGCCGCGGTCACCGAGCGCCTGCTGCCTCTCTTCTGGGCTCTCGACAACTTCAAATCATCCCAGGCCGCGGATGTTCGCGAAGGAGACTGGTCGCTGAGCCGGGTTGATGAATCGCGCGTGCCCAAGCCTCATCGGGCGAAAGCCGATTACATCCAGGCGATGGAAGCGTGGGACGAGGGAGCGGCCGACGCGGCCGTGGCGGGCCTGTGCCGGGGCTCGGGGGCGGCCGAGTGCATGGAACCTGTGTGGCGGATGGCCGTCCGCGATCAGCGCAACATCGGCCACAAACCGATCTTCGCGGCGCAGAGCTGGCGCACCTTGCAGGCCATCGGCTGGGAGCATGCCGAGCCTGTGCTCCGTTCCTTGACATTCGGCCTGCTCGATCTTCAGGGCGACCGGCCCAAGCCGCTGGGTCCCTATGACGCCAACCTGGAAAACGCCCGCAAGGTGCGTGACGACTGGCAAGCGGGGCGGGCCGACACGGGAGCCACCAAGGCTCTGCTCCAGACGATCCGCCAGGCCAGCCCCGAAGCCGCCTCGGCCGAGGCGGCAAAGATGCTCAATGACGGCGTCGCGCCGGGATCGCTCTGGGACGCCGTGGTTCTCTCGGGAAGTGAGCACATGATTCGTAGCCCCGGCATCGTGGCCATCCACGCCACGACGGCGGCGAACTCGCTGCACTACATCTTCCACGCCAGCGGCGACGACCTGACGCGCCGGCTGGCGCTCTTGCAGGCGGTGGGCTGGCAGCCTCTCTATCGCGATCGGCTCAAGTCTGCGCACCCCGTCGAGATCGACGCCATGAAGCACGATGAGGCCGTCTCGCACGGAGACGAGGTCGTCGGCGAGATCTTCACCACCATCAATCAAGACCGCGCCGGGGCCGCGGCCAAGACCATGGCGTACCTGGCCGGCGGCGGCTCGGCCGAGCACGTTTTCGATGCCGCCCGCCGGATGATCTTCCACAAGGGCACCGACAGCCACGATTACAAGTACGGCGCGGCCATCTGGGAGGAATCTCGCTTAGTCTCCGAGCCCAGGTGGAACGCTCCGCTCGTGGCCGCGGCGATGTTCAATCTCCCCGGCGCGAAAACCAAGGACAGCCCCCTCATGATCCGGGCGCACGAGGCGGTGGCCAAGGTGATGGGGTAAGCCGAACGCCTTTGAAATAGCCGTAACCCAATGGGTGGTGGGTTGTTATTTCACCCTCTCCCCTTGCGGGAGAGGGCAGGGTGAGGGGTGGCCTTCCCCGCGAGCAAGGCAATCGGTCGAGCCCTGCCCCCCTCTCCCCAGCCCTCTCCAATAGTGTTCGGCACAAGATTTGCGCGATTTTCTGACGGCCCCAAGGAGCTGTCAGAATGGCAAGACGAGGACGCAAACGTAACACCAACCGGAACAAGATCCTGTGCCGCTTCGGGGACAGCGGTTGGTCAAGCCGATGCTGAAGTCGTTGGAGCGGCTCCACGAGGTCGGCACCGAACGTGACCGAGCCGGTAATCGGAAACTGTTCTACGACCAATACGTTACGCTCCTGTTGATGTACTTCTTCAATCCCGCCCTGGACAGCCTGCGCAGCTTGCAGCAGACCACCGGGTGGGAAAAGACACGTCAAAAGTTGGGCATCGAGTCCACCTCGCTGGGCTCCTGTCCGAGGCCGCGCGGGTCTTCGATGCCGACTTGCTCAGGCCGATCGTGCAAGAATTGGCGGTCCAGGCCGCTCCCTTGCACACCGGGAGCGAGGCGGAGGCGCTGAAGGGACTCACGGCGGTCGATGGCTCGGTGTTCACGGCGATGTCGCGGATGGCCTGGGCGTTGTGGACCGACGAGGACCATCGAGGTGTCAAGCTGCACCTGCACTTCGACGTCCTGAAGGCCGTCCCACTCGACGCGACCGTGACCCCGGCGGCTTGCTCCGAGACGGCCGCGCTCGAGGCGGCGTTGCAGGCGGCCCGGCTTTACGTCGTCGAACAGAGGATATGTCGATTACGAACTGTTCGCGCGGATCCTTGCGGCCGGCTCGTCGCTGATCGGCCGGGTTAAGGACAACATCGCCTACGTCGTCGACCACGAGCGCCCGTTGGACGACGCCGCACGGGCTGCCGGGGTCGTTCGTGACCTGGTCCTGTCCCGGTTGGGGACATCGCATCACAAGGATCATTTGAAGCGGCCGATGCGACTGGTGATTGTGCGGATCGTCAACCGCGAAGGCAAGGCTACGGAGTTGTGGCTGATCACCGACCGGCTCGACCTCGACGCCGATCTGGTGGCCTTGGCCTACCGCTACCGTTGGACGGTGGAGCTGTTTTTCCGCTGGCTCAAATGCATTCTCGGGGCGCGTCACCTGATCGCGCACAACAGGAACGGCGTGACACTGCAGATGTATGCCGCGCTGATCGTCAGCCTGCTGATCGCGCTTCGGACGGGCCTGAAGCCGACGAAACGAACGTTCGAGGTCATCCAGTTCTACCTCTTGGGCTGGGTCAGTGACGAGGAGTTCGACGCTCACCTGGCCGCGCAGCGCACGGCGCAAAAAACCCCCGACTAAACTCCCCGCCCGCGGTTTGAATCTCGCGGCCGCGGCGTTCGCTGCTGCGCCGACGTGGACCAAGCTAGCGGACAGGTCGGGGTCGCTCAGGTCCATCAGGCGGCGGAGTGCGGAGCCCACCGCGCTGAGGTCGGCCAGGCTCTTCTCGGGGTTGTCGCCGTGGAGTCGAGATGCCGGCGGACCAGGCCCATGAGCAGGGCATGGCAGTCGGCGTCGAGCTGTCCCTGGTCGAGCAAGATCCGGTCGAGGGGCTTCGACTTGTCCGCGACCCAGGCGCCGAAGGCGGCGACGAGAGCATCGCGGCTGATGAAGCTGTTCTGGAGAGCCAGAAGGCCGAACAGCAGGTTACGGGCCGTGTCATGAAACGGTAAGGGAGCGGGGTCATGACTCATGGAACCCCTCGGCGAGTGGGACAGCCAGGTACTCCTCGCATCTGCCGGCAAACGAACCAAGCCTCAATCCAGCGTATCAAGCGCGTGACCAGCAAGCTAACGGTTCATGTCACGATCAGGAACGGCTGTCGGCCACCAGCACCTTGTAAGCTGCCACCGCCATCCGGTCGCACGCTTCGTTCTCGGGGTGGCCGCGATGGCCCAGCACGTGGGTGACGTGTACCTCGTGCTTGGCCAGCAGCTCGTCGAGCTGCTTCCAGAGGTCGGCGTTCATCACGGGCTTGAACCGGCCCCCTTCCTTGCGCTGCCAGCCCTGGCGCTTCCAGTTGGGCAGCCATTCGCGGATGCCCTTGGCCACATACTGGCTGTCGGTCACCAGCTCCACCCGGCAAGGGCGCTTGATCGACGCCAGGCCCTCGATCACGCCGGCCAGTTCCATGCGATTGTTGGTGGTGTCAAGCTCTGCTCCCGAGCCGTCACGGGTATGGCCCGTCGCGGGGTGCTGGAGGATGAACGCCCAACCCCCAGGCCCGGGATTCCCGCTGCACGCGCCGTCGGTGAAGAGCTTGACCAGATCGCGTGCGGCCGGGGCTTCCGATTCCATGGAGACTGATCCTTCAAGAATGATGGCACGCTGTCGGCCGCGCACCGCGACCATCAGCGGCTACCGCCTCATGATCGGATCAATCGTCATGACCGTCAAGCTCGGCCTGGCCCTCAGTATTTCCGGACCACGCCGACCAGCACCCCCAGCACGTTGACGTGGTCGCGGAAGATCGGCTTCATGGCTCGATTGGCCGGCTCGAGCCGGAACCGGGTCTTGTCTCTGTAAATCTTCTTGAGGGTGGCCTCGCCCTCTTCGTCGCGCACGGCGACGATCTGGCCGTCACGTGCCTGGTCTTGCTTGCGGATGATCACATAGTCACCGTCGGCGATGTGCTCCTCGATCATCGAATCTCCAGTGACGCGGAGGGCGAACTTGTCGCCTTGCTCCATCCAGTCAGAGAACGTCAACTCCTCGCGCTGCTCGACGGCCTCGATAGGCTGACCGGCGGCGATTCGCCCCACGAGCTTCACCCCGGTGGGCACGCCTGTCGGCGAGTCGTCAAGCAACTGGATGGCCCGAGACATGTTGGGCTCACGGTGGATCAAGCCCTTCTTCTGAAGCGCCTTGAGATGACACATCACGCCATTGGGGCTCTTGATGTGGAAGTGGACGCCAATCTCCCGCACCGTCGGCCCGTAGCCCCGGCCTTGAATCTTGCTGCGGATGAACTTGTAAATGTCGCGCTGCCTGGGCGTCAGCAAATCCAGGTCGGCCATGAGTTTGCTCCTTCTTTGGTTGTTAATTATGTCGCTTGGAACGTTTGTTTGCGTGCTTGACTGCCGCGCAAGCACGGACGATCACTAGATGAGTCTTTGGTTGCTAATGTACACAGGTTGTCTAGCGCACGCGAGAACATTTTTTTCGCGTTTCACAGAATTTTCAAACGCGGCCAGGTGGATGTGTTCTTCCGACTGCCAGCCGGGGCTTGCGTCAGCCGCCGGGAAACAGTAGACCGAATGCAGCCATCCCCCGTTTCCAGTGACCTGGAGAGACCTTGCCATGCCGACGACGGTTCGCGTGCTGGCCTTGCACGCACACCCTGATGATGTCGAATTCCAGTGCGCCGGGACCTTGGCGCTGCTTCGCGAGGCCGGCTGCGCCGTGACAATCGCGACGATGACGCCGGGCGACTGCGGCAGCGCCGAGCACGACTGCGAGACGATCGCCGAGATCAGACGCGGGGAAGCGCGGGCGTCGGCGGCCTTGATCGGCGCGGAATGCGTCTGCCTCGAGTTCCGCGACATGGCCATCTTTAACGACGATGAATCCCGGCGACGCGTGACCGAGGCCCTCCGCCGAGCCCGGCCCGACATCATCCTGACTGCTCCTCCTGTCGACTACCTGTGCGACCACGAGATGACCAGCCTCCTGGTGCGCGACGCCTGTTTCGCCGCCTCGTGCCCCAATTACGCGACCCGCCAGTGGGAGCCGGCCCCTCCGCTCACGGCGATCCCGCATCTTTACTTCGTTGATGCCCTGGAAGGTGCCGACCGCGAGGGGAAGCCGATCCCGCCCGACTTTCTCGTCGACGTCTCGCGGGTGTTCGAGACCAAGCGCCAGATGCTCGCCTGCCATGCCAGCCAGCGTAACTGGCTGCTGCGCCAGCACGGGATCGACGAATACATGGACAGCCAGGCCAAGTGGGGCGCCCGCCGAGGCGCGGAGATGGGTGTCGAACAGGCCGAAGCCTTCCGTCAGTACACAGGGCATCCCTACCCGCACGATAACCTGCTGCTCAAGCTGCTGGGCCAGGACGGACGTGGCAAGCCTGTGGCTGGGTCTTGATCGCGGCGAAGGGACTGTGAACGAGGAGAAACCATGCACCGCATCTCGATCTCGAAGGCGATGCTAGCTATCGCCCTCGTTGCGGCGAACTTTGCCGCCTTGCGCGCGCCTCGATCCCCATGCTGTCATTCCAGGCATCCTCACGCTTCTGCTGGCCGGTCTGATGCCGCTGGTCAACGCCCAGATCATCGCTCTTTATGTGATCGTCAGGCGCTACCGGTTTACTCTGAAAAGGCGCGCAGGGAATGGATACGGGGTGGGCGTCTTTGCATTCTCGATCTTCAATGCGTTTGCCTTGACGATCCTCTTCGTCCTCTGCCTTCTGGCTCCAGTTCTGCTGGGGGTGGGTTTAGACTATTTCTTCGCTCCGATAGGAGCCTGTTTGCTCTCGATCGGCTATCAGACAAAGGACTTCGATGCTCCGTATTTTCAACTCTTCGTGATTCCCCTGATTACAGCGATGATGCTGTCTGGTCCTGCGTTGTTACTCGGCCTCATGATTGGCTGGTTGACGAATGGCTTCGAGATGGTCATCACACCTCGCCATGGGCCAAGGTTTCCCCTTCCTGAAAGTATCTCTGATTCCGTGGAAATCGCAAAGGGAACGGAACATGCCCTCTTCCGAGAATGATAACGGCGCGTTTGTCCGTCGATCCTCCATCCTCTATCAAGCGTGATCCGAGCGTCTGAAGAATAAGTCCCTCACGAGTCGCCGCTCACTCCATTCGCAGCTCGCTTCTCACCCCACGAACGTCCATCTCGAACTCGATGTGCTCGATCGGTGGACGGCTGAAGAACCATCGGACTCCGTGCATGGCGGCAACTGCCGATTCGCTTGAAAATCACGTCGGGGAGCAGGCGGTCGAGCGAGTGAACCGTGTAGAGATCCACGGCACTGACCCGCGACCAATCGGCTCCCAGACCGCGCAGGCGGTTTTCCATCAGGCTCAAGACGAACGACGCCTTCTCGCTCATCGCCTCGGGTGAGGTCTCTCCGACTCTGACAATCGCCTCGTGAGCCAGCACCCCCTCCGGCAATTCCCCTGCGCCGGCAACGACAAAGGTCGGTTGCTGTGAGGAAAGGCATGGTCGTGTATACGAAAACCCGTAGAGAACAGGCTCAGCGGGCGGGTCCACCTCGGGAGCGACGTTGGTGCGGGCAATGGGATTGACGCCGTCAACGAACACTCCCCAATCTTCGAGAATACGGGCATATTCCGCGTTGAACGCGGCAAACCCCTCGAACGTGAAGGGTCGAGGCGAACGAAGCTCGATCCCGCAAAGGCGAACTTTGGGGCGGCCCTCGTTTGCAAGGTGTCTCTCGATGACCTCGAACCCCTTGCGGTAAGGAACCGGACGATGAAGGATGACGCGGACGATCTCGAACCCCGGCGCGGAGACGACCCCGCAGGAATAGGGCGCGATGCCGGGAAGGAAGAGGTAGTTACCGTAGGGATGTGGAATCAGTGGCACGGCAAAACTCCGATGTTGTGGCAACCTCATTGGCCTGGTGTCCGAGAGCCACTATCCTTGGATGGCCCTCAAGTACCGTTCGGCCGATCGCTTGACCGCCGCCTTGCCGTCTCGCTCGATCACCATGTCCCAGAATGCCCCGTAGACCCTGTCAAACTCGAATGGCTCGACGGCCGCCATGATGCGCTCGATCGCGGAGGCCGGCAACGGGATGTAGTTCGGGTACGAGTACATGAAGCTGACGTGCTTCCGGTCGGGAACGACCTGAATGATGTCGCCGGCCAGGAGCACACCGCTGCCGCTGCCGCTGCCGCCGCCGCTTCCACTTGCCCAGTGCAAGACCGTACCGCCATCGAAATGCCCGCCACAGCGAACCAGCGTCAGACCGTCGCCGAGGCTGCGGGTTTCGCCTTCCCAGAAGACGATGGACTTGTCGGGCCGCATGACCCACTGGCGATCGTCGGCATGAAGGTAGATGGGGATGCCGCCAAAGGCCCGGCTCCATTCGACCATCGAGGAATAGTAATGCGGGTGCGAGATGGCGATGGCGGAGACGCCGCCCAGGGCTTTGATCGCCATCACCACCGCTTCATCGAGGAGAGGCAGGCAGTCCCAGAGGACGTTGGCTGCGGCTGTCCGCAAAAAGAAGGCCCGCTGGCCGATCGCAAAGTGCGGATCGATGCCGATGGCGATCAGCCCGGGCTGCTCGAACCGGATCGAGTTGCGGTTGGTCCGCTTCAGCCGCCCCAAGGTCGTCCATTGCTGGCCCGTGGCCTTGACGTACTGCCGCTCGTCCTGGCAGATGGCGCAAGTGGCGGGCGGCTGGTCACCCTCCGCGTACTGCGTCCCGCAGGTCGTGCAGATGAAGTTGGGCATGATCTGCTCCCTTTGCTTTTCCCCAGGGGTCATTCTACCGGCTCGGAGCAGGCGGCGTAAAATGACCGCCGTCCGACCGGAGAGGCACACCGCCGGGGTCAACTTGGGCGAGATCAAGGCGGAAGCGGCAGGCGTGACGAACCTGACAACGATCCTCGGCGAGAGGATCGTGTTGTGCTTGACCGCGCGGATAGCATAGAAACGTGCCGGCCTCGACCGTCGATGCGGGCGAGCCACGGTGGGTCTCAAGGCGGAGTGAGTCATCAATGATGGATAGACGTCAATGGATGCGTGCGGGTCTCGGTGCAGTCGGGGCAGGGGCGGTTGTGCTCGCGGGTCGGACCCGGGGCGAGGAACCCCCGGACGACTCTGACCCCGCTGCTTTGATCGCCAAGATAAGTCCGATGATGGCCAAGATTCCGATCACGGTCGTGGAACTCGCGGCCGACTTTCATCTCATCCAGGGCCCTGGCGGCAACATCGCCGTGCTCGGCGGGCCGGACGGGTTGGTCGTCGTTGATTCGAGCGTTCCCAACCGGGCGAAGGAGGCCTTGGAGACGGTCAAGCGGGTTGGAGCCAAACCGATCTCGCGGTTGATCAATACCCACTGGCACTTCGATCACGCAGGCGGCAACGAGATCTTCGCCCGCGCCGGGGCGACGATCCTCGCGACTGAGGCCACGCGGAAGCGGCTGGCGACCGACCAGTACACCGAGGTCTTCAAATTGACCACCCCGGCATCTCCTCCAACTGCATTGCCGACTTTGACGCTCGACGAGGCCGAGCTCCACGTCGGCCCCGAGACGATCCACCTGGCCGCCGTACCCCCCGCTCACACCGACGGCGACCTGATCGTCCATTTCACGTCTCACGACGTGATCCACGCGGGCGACCTCTTCAGTAACGGCTTTTATCCAAACATCGACGCCTCGAGTCTCGGCTGGATCGGCGGCATGATCGCCGCGGCCGACCGCCTGCTCAAGCTCGCCGGCCCGAAGACAAAAATCATCCCCGGCCACGGCCCACTCGCCACCCCGGCCGACCTCGCCGCGTTCCGGAAGATGCTCGTGACAGTCCACGACCGCCTCGCGCCGATGCATGACAGCGGCAAGACGCTCCAAGAGGCGATCGCCGCCCGCCCTACAGCGGACCTCGACCCCACCTGGGCCAAGGGATTCTTTACCGGTGGCATGTTCACACGTGTTGCCTACGACGGCCTGGTGAAGCACCGCGCAGGGGGGAGCGAAATAAGACCTCATCAGGCCACGAATACTGTCTCGTGACCCACAGCAACAGCAACGAAGGGGCAGCAAATGGCGACCAGAACATCAGACTGGGAACGCCCGCAGCCGAGGGAATCGGTCATGGACTGGCTGCTTGACTCGGACCCTTCGATCCGCTGGCAGGTCATGCGCGATCTCGTGGACGAGTCCCACGAAGTCGTTGCCGCTGAGCGGTCGCGGGTTGCCTCCGAGGGCTGGGGTGCCCGGCTCCTCGGCCTTCAGGGAGCCGATGGTCAATGGGGCGGTGACACGTTCTGGCCACATTGGACCTCGACCTTCTACACCCTGTTGCTATTGCGGGACCTCGGCCTGGATCCGACGAGTGAGCAAGCCCGGAGGGCCATAGGCCTTGTTCGCGACCACTGCACCTGGGGACCCGAATTTGGCGATTCACCCTTCTTCGAGGGCGAGGTCGAGCCCTGTATCAACGGCAGGGTCCTCGCCTTGGGTGCCTACTTCGGCGAGCCAAGCGATCGACTGGTCGATCGGCTTCTCGGCGAGCAGTTGGAGGACGGGGGCTGGAACTGCGAGGCCCCGCCGAGCAAACGGTCGTCATTCCACTCGACGATCTGTGTGCTCGAAGGGTTACTGGAGTACGAGAAGGCGAAAGGCGCCACGACTGCCGTGACGGGCGCTCGCCTTCGGGGACAGGAGTATCTCCTGAACGTCGCATGTTCAGGTCGCTGTCAACCGGAGCGGTGATCGATCCCGACTGGACCCAGTTTTCGTTTCCGACTCGATGGCACTACGACGTCTTGTGGGGTCTGGACTATTTGCGCAGAGCCGACGTCAAACCCGACGACCGCATCGCCGAGGCCGTCGAGCTGGTGGTGAAAAAGCGAGACGAGGACGGGCGATGGCCGCTCGAGAACCCCCACGCGGGCGAGGTCCATTTCGACATGGAAGCCGGCGCCGGCGAGCCCAGCCGCTGGAACACACTTCGGGCGTTGCGGGTTTTGAACTGGTATCGAGCACGAGACTGAGGCTGATATGTCTGCAAGGCTGCTGAGTCTGTTCGAGGTGGGTGTCCGGACGGTCGCTCACGGAGGCGGTTCCAGGTGCTGAAGCAGGTTCTTGTAGAACTCCGGGCTGCCACCAATAATCGACACCTGGGATTCGCGCTCGGCCGAGGGGTCTTTATGATATCGCCCTTCGCTCTGGTGCGGAAAGTCGCCCTGGCAGGTCGGGATGCTGCGTCGGCACGAATGGCTGGTCTTAAGTCATGGATGATCAAGACTTGCGATCCGATGCGGCGGCCTGCGCCAAGCTCGGGTTGGTCTCCCTCCAGAAGTCTCGGTTCGACGAGGCCAGGCGCCTGCTGTCTCGGGCCACGAAGCTGGAGCCGGATAATGCGATCTACTGGGAATACCTGGCGGAATTGCACGGGAGGCTCGAGCAGTTCCCCGCGGCCATCCGATGCTGGGAGCGCGTGCTGGCCCAGACCCCGGACGACCGGCGCACCCACACCTCGCCATCGGCCGCGCATTGCACGAGCTAAACCGACCGGTCGATGCGGAGCGCCACCATGTCGCCGCGGTCGCGGTCGAGCCCAGCTCGGCCGAGGCCCGGTTCGAACTCGGGGTTTTCTTCCAGGATCAAGGCAAGTTCGACGAGGCCGAGGCTGCCTTCCGGGCCGCCCTCGCGCTCCAGCCGACTTACGACCCGGCCCGCGCCACCTGGCATCCCTCCTCGTTGCGGAATTGCCAGACGACGACCTCGCGGCAACATTGGCACGACTTGGTGACCCGGGAATCAGTCAAGACTCTCGCTCCCGGCTCCTTTTTGCGCTGGGGCAGGTCTACGACTCGCGAGGCGAAGAGTCACGCGTCAGCTCCTGCCTCCGCGAGGCCAATGCTTTGAAACTGGCCCTGACGCCAACCCACCTCCGCTTTCAGCCGGCCGTACACATACAGTTCGTCAACTCCCTGATCCGCGCCTTTAGCCCCGAATTCTTCTCGCGAATGGCTGGGGCAGGTCTCGACACGAAACGGATGGTTTTCATCGTCGGCTTGCCGCGGTCGGGCACGACTCTCCTCGAGCACATCCTGGCCAGCCACCCTCAGGTCCATGGCGCGGGCGAGCTCATGTTGTGCCGGCGGTTGTTTGACTCCCTCCCCGCCGCGCTGGGCTCCTCCGGCTCGCCGGTGGATTGCGTCTCTCTCCTCGATCCTGAGACGATCCGCCGCCTGGCCGAAGCCTACCTCGTCCGGCTCCGGGCCCTTGCCGACGACCGGGCCGAGCGAGTCATCGACAAGATGCCCGAGAATTACATGTACCTCGGATTACTCGCCAGGATGTTCCCGGCCGCCACCGTCATCCATTGCCGCCGCGACCTGAGGGACGTGGCCCTCTCGTGTTGGATGGCCGACTTCCGCAACATCATCTGGACCAACGACCCGGGCCATATCGCCGTCAATTTCGAGTGCTACCTGCGGCTCATGAACCACTGGCGGACGGTTCTGCCGATAACCATCCATGAGGTAGACTACGAGGAGGTTGTCGCCGACCTCGAGCCCCTGGTCCGCCGCCTGCTCACGGCGCTGGGCCTCGACTGGGACCCGGCGTGTCTCGACTTCCACCGCACCAGACGGCCTATCCGCTCAGCGAGCTTCACCCAGGTCCGACAACCGCTCTACAAGAAATCAGTCGCGCGCTGGAAGCGGTATGAACACGAGCTTGCCGATCTCTTCGCCGCACTTCCTCCATGTCTGTCCGGCGAGGTCCGCGCATGACAGACTCAGTCAACCAGTCGTGTCAAAAGAACAAGGGGTGCGGGTTCTTTTTCGGAGACTGTAGCAACGACACCGGGCGATTTTCGGGTCCTCGTTCCCACGCTCTGCGTGGGAATGCCTGCCGGGCCGCTCTGCGGCCCCACCGAGAAGGCGGGCAGGCGGGACGTCCGCGGGGGCGAGAAGACGACGCGGAGCGTCGCAGACGGCATTCCCACGCAGAGCGCTATGCATTACCCACAAGTACGAACTCCCGGGCCACTGTGTTCGTAAGAACATTATGTGGTCCTCACTTGAACTTCGCCACGTCGACCTCGGAGACCAACGCTTGAACAAACGCCTGGTCAAGCTGGTTGACGATCTGCTCGCCAAGCCGGAGGCCAGCGTGCCTCAGGCGTCGGGCGATTGGGCCGCCACCAAGGCCGCCTATCGCTTCTGGGACAATCCCCGCGTCGATCCCCGAGGATATCCGGGCGGCGCACATGCGACATCACTCTGGAACGGCTCGAGGCGCACCGCGATGAGCCCCTCCTGGTGATCCAAGACACCACCAGCTTCGACTTCACCGACCATCCCAACACCACCGAGTTGGGCTATCTCGGGCACAGCAAACGCTCGGGGCTCTGGCTGCACACGGCCTTGGCTGTCAGTGCCGCCGGAGTCCCCGCTGGGCCCGCTCCATCAGCACCCCTGGACCCGCGACCCCAAGACCCTGGGCAAGCACGCCTAGAGGAACAAGAAGGAGACCGCCGAGAAGGAGAGTCAACGCTGGCTCGACGCTCTGGCCAGCACCGAAGCCGTCTTGCCCCCGAGGCAAACGGTCCTCACGGTGGCCGACCGCGAGGCCGATTTCTACGACCTCTTTGCCGCGCCGCGGCCGCCCGGATCGCACCTGCTGATCCGGGCCAAGCCCAGGCGGCGGGTGCCGTCAGGTGGAACGGCTCCTGGGTCAGGCCGTGCGCGGCACCGCGGTGGCCGGGACCATGGCCGTGGTCCTGCGTCGCGGCGACGATCGGCCGCCCCGGCGGGCGGTCCTGACGATCCGGTTCGCCACGCTGGAGATCGCCCCGCCCTCGACCCATCCTCGCAGCAAGCAGCTGCCGGATCTGCGACTCACTGGCGATCCTGGCCGAGGAAGAGGACCCGCCGGCCGGGCAAAAGCCGGTGCGCTGGTGGCTGCTGACGACCCTGCCGATCGAGGGTCTGGCCGACGCCGTGCAGGCGGTGACCTGGTACGCCCTGCGGTGGCTGGTGGAGCGGTATCATTACGTCCTCAAGAGCGGCTGCCGGATCGAGCAATTGCAACTGGAGACGGCCGAGCGGCTGGAGCGGGCGTTGGCGACCTACGCGTTGGTGGCCTGGCGGTTGCTCTGGTTGACCTACCAGGCGCGCCGCGACGCTGAAGCGTCGTGCGAAGCGGTGTTGCCGCGGGCGCAGTGGGAGCTGTTGCATCGGGTGGTTCACAAGACGGACACCGTGCCGGAATCCCCGCCGAGTCTGCGGGAGGCGGTACGGCAAATCGCCCGCCTGGGAGGCTTTCTGGGCCGCAAGGGTGACGGCGAGCCGGGGGTCAAGACGATCTGGCGTGGCCTGCGGCGGCTCGACGACCTCGTGACGGGGTGGAAATTATCATATAAGAACCCGATCCGAAGAATTGTGGGTAATGCGTAGCAGAGCGTGGGAACGAGAGATTTTTCACGCGAAAGAGGGACCGACACCGATGACTCGAAGTAGGTCTCGCTAGCTGGCGAGATTTGCAAGGCTGCCGGTAGGCCCACTCGCAGATTATTGCTTACCCCGGGGCGGGGGCGACGGTCCAGCCGGCGGCGGCACCCTCTTTGCCTGGACCTTCGCGCCCTCTCTGATGCGGCGCATGCCTTCGATGACGACCCATTCGTCCGCATGGAGATCTTCCACCGATCGCCAGCCATCATGGACGGAGCCGAATTTTACCGGGCGTCGCTCGACGATATCCTGACCGGTCACGACGAACACGCTCTCACGACCTCGTTCCTCCAATGTGGCCTGTTCCGGCACCACGGTGGCCTTGTGTGGTGCGCTCGTGACCATCCGCACCCGGACGGACATGCCGGGCAAGAGCAGGCCATCGGGATTTGGAATGGAAGCGCGCCAGCGAGCCGTGCCTGTCGCCGTATCGATCCCGACCTCGATGGAGTCGATCTTGCCGCGGTGCGGGTAGTCCGTCCCGTCGGCCAGGACCACGACGACTTCGCCCTTGCCCTCGAAAGGTTCGGACCTCAGTCGACGGAGGCGCAGGCTGATATTCTCAGCAACGTTGAAGGTGACCAAAACGCGATCCGTGGAGAAGATCGTGGCCAGGTGAGTGGTATCGGCGACCGCCACATTTCCCTGACCGAGAACGGGACCGCTGACCCTGCCGGCGAACGGCGCCCTGATCTCGGTGAACTCGAGGTTGAGCCTGGAAACGTCGCGGGCCGCCTCAGCGACCTTCACAGCCGCGTCGGCCTCGAGGAGCTCGAATCTCGAATTGCTTGACCTCTTCGTGGCTGACCAATGTTTTTCCGCTAGTTTTTTCACGTCCGCCAACTCGTTCTGCTTCAGCGTCCTTCGGCGCGCACCCGCTCGAGTTCCGCCTCCGCCTGGTCGAGCGCGGCCTTGTACAGTCTTGGATCGATCTTGAAGAGGAGTTCATCGCGCTTGACCACCTGCCCGGGCCCGCAGAAGACCGCGATGAGCGTCCCGCTTGCGCGAGCCCTGAGATCCACCTCACGGGCGGCCACGATGTGTCCCACGAATTCCGCGTAATCGGTGACTTCCCGGACGAGCGGCTGCATGACCCGCACCGTCAACCGAGGTGTCGCTGGCGCTGGGGGATCTTCCTTCTGGTCTCCCGGTGTCGTGGCGGTGTTCGGCTTTCGATCCGGCTTGGCCGAGGTCGTCACGGCCTTGGCCGGCTGATCTCCCGACGGGGCCTGGACCGCCGCGACGGGGGCCGGCTGCGATGGGAGTGCCTCCCCAGGTCGGCGCGGGCAGGAACGGCAAGGAAGAAGCGCCGAGGACTAGCAGCGCCCATGGGGCGGTCCTCTTGACCGAGACGGTCGTCGGATCAGACAGGATCATTTGTAATCTCCCCTTGAGAGAACTGATGCGCCCCACGCCGCTCGCCCCCAAGGGGAGCGGCTGGCGGAGCCCGGACAGATAGGCCGCTGTCATGACCAGTGCCTCCGCGTACGCCCCGGCGGCCGTCGGCAGCGCCCAGAGCACCCAGGCGTCGCAGCATCGCTCCTCGGCGAGCTCGACCTCGCGGTGCGCCCACCAGGCGACCGGGTCCCACCAGTACAACCCGCACGCCAGCGCCTCCAGCCGTCGCACCCAGTGATCTCGCCGCTTCAGGTGAGCCAGCTCGTGGGCCAGGATGGCGTCCCGTTGCGCGGCATCGAGGAGGCCCCACAGCTCCTCGGGTAGCACCAGGTGCGGGGGGCCGGCGAGCGGGACCCAGACCATCGGCGACATCCGGACCGGGAGGAGGCATGCCTTCGGGATGTTCCGCAGCCCCAGGCGTTCCGCCACCCGCCCGATCCCCTCGCGCAATTCCGCCGGCGCAGGCCGGGCCGAGCGGATCATGCGGCGGAAGCGAGCCGAATTGAGCCCGACCATCGACCACCACGCAACCGCACCCACTAGCCAGGAAAGGGCCAGTCCGGGCACGGCCTTCTTGCTCGTGAATTCCCACGTCGCGGGACGCACTGGCACCAGCGGTCGCGACGCTTCCGAGCTTCCCGTAACCGCTCGAGAATGCGAAGCCTCGGGCGGACGCCCGTCACGTGGCGTGACCCGTTCAGAGACCGCCGGGCCGAGGTCGACAGATGGCTGTACCGTGGGGGCCGGACCACCTGGCTCGAGGGGAGCGCCGAGCGCACGGGCATCTCGTGTTCGGAGGTCAGTACGGGGCAGCGAGAATTGCAGCACAGAGGGTGTCACCAGCTTGAGGAGGACCATCAGCCAGAGGGCATGGCCCACCGCCGGAACGCTCCGCCACCACCGGGCACCGGCCGCGGCGGCCAGGGCGAGGATCACTGTCCAGGCAGCGTTATTCAGACCAGCGTAGAGAATCGCATCCACAGCCACGCCCCTCTCACGGCTAGTGACCCCCGAGCTTCAGGCGCCGGCGCTGCTCCCGAACGAAGGTAGACAACTGCTCGACCTCGGCCGCGGACAGCGGCTGTGACCGAACCAGATTCATGATCAACGGCGCCGCCGCGCCGCCGCAGAGCTTGTCCGCCAGGCCCTGGAGACGCCGGCGGATCAGCTCATCCCGGTCGACGGTGGCGGTGAAGACCAGGACGTTCCCATTCCGGTTCGATCGAACGAAGCCCTTGCGCTCCAACCGTCCGAGGAGATTCTGCACGGTGGCGTAGTGTGCCTCACTGCCCCCGGGGTACACCACATCGGCGACCTGGCGGCGCGTCGTTTCGCCCTGATCCCAGAGGACCTGCAGGATCGTCAGCTCCGTGTTCGTCACATCCTCAGCAGGGGGTCGTGCCATGATTGCCTCCCAGGCAGAATGCCTTGGTCTAGGATAAGGCATACTGCCTAGGTTGTCCAGGGGCTAAATCCTCCAGTGGGCGTCCGGCCTCGAAGGCAGAGTGGGACGAGGTCTCCATCCAGGGCGAGGACCGAATTGGGGTCGCGCCTGGCGGTATCCCGTCTTCGGCTCCCCTTCTCACGGCATTGCCTTCGCCAGCCGTTCCATGTAGGTGTTTGCGTCCAGTCCATGAGCCTTTGCCAGCGCGGTGAGCGCCGCGGTCGTGGCCCGGCACTCGCCCCGCTCGATGCGGCGGAGCTGACGCTCGGTGAGCCCCTCGACCTTCGACTGCTCGATACCCAGCCGCCTCGCGGACCTTGCGAATGGCCGCCCCATACCGCTCGTTGAACCCGGCGTTCCGCTGCTGGGCCTTGCGGACTTCCGCCGGGTCAACCGCGTAAAGAAACTGATTCCAACCCAGGTGGACATCAAGGTCGGGCCAGTAGAGGAACGAACCGTCGGGGTCGATCACGAAGTTTCGAACCGCGGCTTCAGGCTGCCCCTTCAGAGCACCGATCGAGCTCGATCGGAATGTGCAGCATCCGGTGCTTCGGGCCCCGGACGAAGAGCCGGTCGCAGACGATGTAAGCGTCGATGATGCCGCCCCGGTTGGCGTCCCCGCCCCGCCCAAGAGCGAAGCAGACACGCCCGAGCAGTTGAGCCACCTCCGGCGCTTCCATGTCCCGAACCTTGACCACGTGAAGGCGATTCTCCGACCGGATGTTCGTAGCCCTCATCCACTGGGCGACCTGGTCCGGGTGGGTGCCCGGATCTGTGAAAAGCAAGTGAAAGGCGCCCGAGGCCACGGGTTCCACCCGAGGGTCGATCAGCACGCGGTGGTCATCATCCGCGTGCGAGAGTACTACCAAGTCGAGAGCGCGGACGCCCTTCAGCAGGTCTCGGATCGATTCCGCATGCCCCAGTTCCTGAATCTCCGCAAGACGGGCCAGGCTCTTGTTGTGCTTGACGGCATTGCGGTAGGCGTGGGCGACTCGCGGAGAAGCCGCGAAGAACTCCACTGTGGGTTGCTTGAGAGCCTTGGTTTTCATCGGTTTACCTTCGCCTCCCACTCTGCCAGCAATTGGACCCGGTTCTCCTCGACGAGCCTCGCGATCTCTCGGAGGACCTTCGCCTTCGGAGCATCTCCCCACTGCAACTCGAACATCCGCGCCCCGCCCTCGACGAAGTTGACTTTGAGCTCCCACTCGCCCTGCCGCTTGACGTGGAAGTGCGGCGGGTCGTGGTCGTTCGACCAGAACCAGCACGTCAGCCCCACGATCTCGAAGCACGCGACCTTGGGCATGGTCCCCCCGGCAATGCTGTAAGTATACCCGATAACCGGACATTTTCCAAGCGAAGCAAGACAAAAGATGTCCGGTCAGTAAAAGCGTGTCGTGCAGCGGTCGGCATTACCACTTGCTTCCCAGTGGCGTGGAGAATGAGAAAATCGGGGCCGTCGGGATGCTAGAATTCTGCTCGCGAGTCGCCGGCATGGGAAAGCAGGTGAAAAGGGCTGCGAAAAAAGAGGAGTTTGACCATGCCGACTCGCCTGCCGGGTACATTGCTGCCTTCGCTCATATCATCTGACGTCGATGATTTCTCAAGAGAGATGAGGAGGAATAGCGACTGTGAATCTCTTCAAGAAGAGCCGGCCGAGCTGGGGCGTATTGCTGCTTGGCGCCTGGCTGATCGCGACCGGTCTGCTGCAACTGGTCCCCCGGCTCAGTTTCCCCAGCAGTGGCGAGATCCTGGCGTGCCTGGCCATCGCGGCCGGAGTGTTGCTGCTGCTGGACCGCTGATGAGTGCCCCGTCGCGTCCGTCGTGTCTCGGATCAATCCTCCAAGACTTGCACTGATAGAAGACCCCGCCATGACAGACTGGAATTGGCCGACCGTTCTCCTTTTCCCGTATCGGGCACCCTGGCTCGGCCCTACGGCTGAACCTCGATCCGCGCCGTCTGGAGCTCCCCTTTGCTGTCGCGTGTGTCGATCCAGAGCGAGTGGAAAGCGCCGTCGCACGATGCGGCGAGGGAGAGGTAGTCGGCTCGATAGGGCCAGTTGGGGAACTTCGCGTCGGTCCGGGATGACGACGAGAGCACCGCGACCGGGGCGGCGAACGTCGCCCCGCCGTCGGCCGAGGCAGTGAAGTAGAGGTCCCAGGCGTGCTCGCGCGGTCCACGCCTTGTCATTGAACCGGACCAAGTCCCCGGGGTTTCCCTGGATCCACGACACGCCTAGCACGCCGCGCGACGAGACGGCGATGGCCGCGTAGGGGGTTGGGCCAGCGCGGAGGCCAGGCAAGGCCGCGGGCGGCGTCCAGTTGACTGCGTCATGGCTCGTCTGGAGTTGCAGGCCGGGGGGATCGTCGCTCCGGTTGCGAGTGAGCGCGTAGAGCCGACCCTTGCGCGGGCCATCCGACCGATCGACGGCGATGACCACGAAGCCATCCGCGTATCCATCGAGGAGCCGTGTGTCGCGGATCGGCGCCGGCATCGAAAACGTCGCCCCGCCATCCGCCGATGACGCGGTATAGATCCGGCCGCGCGTGACGTGCGCCTGAGGCTTCTTCTCCGCGGGCATGTCCGGGAAGTCGACGAACCCAATCATCAGGCGGCCGTCCGGGAGGATCGACGGCGACTCGATCGGGGTATGCAGGAGCGTCGTCGGCGCGAGGAAATTGACGGCCGAGACGGTCCGGGCGCCATCGTCCGACCTCAGGACCACACAGCCGTATCCCGACTTCTTCGACCCTCCGAAGACCGGCCCGTCTCCCGGACCGTTGGCCACGACGAAGAGGCGGGGCTTGCCGCCGTGTAGGTCGGCAACGAGCCGAGGATAGTCCAGGAAACCTGGCACGATCGTGGGCCCCTGCCAGCGTCGGCCGCCGTCGTCGGAGCGGTAGATCCACAAGTCGTGGGATTCCCCGCCGGGGCCGCCCAGGAAGACACAGAAAGCCGTCCCGTCGGGCGCGTAGGTAGCGTAGCCGTCGGTGAAGAGCGCCCGCTCCCGGGACAGATCGGCCGCGCCCGCGAGCTGTCCCGACGACCAGGAGGACCCACCATCGAAGCTGAACCACGCGGCCGGTTCCATGTGGAAACGGTCCGGAGTCGCCGCCTCGCTGAGATCGTGCGACCCGACGATCACCAGGTTCGAGGCGTCGCGCGGGTTGGCGGCGATCCAGGGCTCGAAATGCTTGGACCCATCGGTCCCCACACGCCGGATGGGCCCGACGGTCAGCCGTGGGCCAGCCGCGGTCGCGGCCTCGGCGCGAGCCCCCGTCACGAGGCCGCCAACCCCGACGGCCGTTACGCCGGCCACCGCGAGGAATCCGCGTCGGTGGATTCGGGCGTCGTTCATCCTGTTCTCCTTGAATGGTTGAATTTCTGGACCTGCTATCCAGCCTGAGCAAGAAAGATCGGACCGGATGGGGCTTCTGTCATGGAAGACAGAACCGGCCCCGAATGTCTCCATACCCCAAACCCAAGACTTGAAGAGGCACTTGAGCCCAATTGACACGACCCGCGAGCCTGTTGCTGGTCTTAGTTGCCTTTTTCCGCATCTCAGACTACCATCAAAGCGAACGCAACCAACGATCAGATAGAAATCAGTCATGGCCAAAAGACGTTCGGCCGGGACCAAGAACCGGATCATCTCCTGGCGAGCGATTCGGGAGTTCATCGAGGCGCATCCCGAAGACCAGAGTGCTCCGGAGGCCTTCGCCAAGTGGTACGACCTCGTTCGGAACAACAGGTTCGCCAGCTTTAGCGACGTTCGACGAACCTTCCCGTCGGCAGACTTGGTTGGCGATGTTGTGGTTTTCAACGTCCGCGGCAATCGATACCGGCTGGTTGCCCGGTTCCTCTATGAGAAACGCCGTGTCTACGTTCGACGAGTAATGACCCACGCGGAATACGATCGTGGCGACTGGAAAGAGTGAGCCCCAATGGACGTCAAAACGAAGCCCGCAAGATTTTCCCCGGAGTACCTCGCACTTCTCGCTTCGTTTCCCCTGCGACCGATCCGTGATGACGCCGAGCATCGACGCGCGATCGAGGTGGTCAACAGCCTGATCGACCGTCCCGGGCTCATCCCCGACGAGGAGGATTACCTCGATGTACTCGGCCTCATCATCGCCGAATATGAGGACTCGATTTACGAGCATCCCGAATTCTCGCCTGCGGATCGGCTTCGCCATCTCATGGAGGAGCACGCCCTGAGCCAGGCCGATCTGGCCCGCCGCGCTGGAGTCGCTGCGGCATCCCTCTCCGACGCCCTCGCTGGCAAGCGCGAGTTGAGCCCCAGAGTCCGCGCAAAACTCGCCGAGTACTTCGGTGTCTCGGCTGCATACCTCACTTGAAAAGAGATTCCACCTGGAAGTCCGACTTACGCTTGGGCGTCGCGCGGTCCGGGCCTACGGACCCGGGGGGAAAGGTCGGTGGTTTCTCCGAGCGCTGTTTCGGTGACTACTCGGTTTCGTGAAAAACCGAACTGACATTTCACCAAGAAGCTCGGGAAAGGAGAATCGTCTCAAATGTGAAACCTTTCATCGGAACCTTGCGGGTAACCAATCCCGCCCGGCAGAGCCGGGCCAGCAGCCGGAAGCGAGTCTTGCGTGGGGACGGGTGACCGTCACCGCGAAGCGTAGACAGCGAGATCAAACGCTCTGCGATTGAGCCCCGAAATCTACTTGTCGTGAGCCCTCGTCCTTGTCAGACGCGGGGGCCGAGCCAGGCATTAGCTACACCTGGACCCACAGGCGTGCCTGGTCACACCGGGGTCGGAGAACATGGCGAATGATCAAGAGGTTCCCCGGGAACTTGGGAGACCTTGCCGTCTCCATCGTGACTGCCGGCTGGAGACCCGGCTTACCAACTCCAGGTTGATCCGCGGCCCACGTCCGAGGCCAACGGGGACGAACGAGGGACGAAACGACGGTATCGCCAAACGAAGGAAACGAAGTGCGGCGAGAAGGACGGCAAGGAGTCGGAGCGTCTCGTAGTACCGTGGAGCCAGGGGAACCACCCGAGGGACCCTGGGGAGGGAAGGGGGCGCCATCTTATGAACCGTTGGAGGGAAACATGCCGGGTACGCCGAGACCCGAATACGTGTCCACGAAACAACAACGGATCGCGGAACTCGCCAGGAATTGCCCTGATATGGCCTTCACGACGCTGGCGCATCACATCGACATCGAATGGATGCTCGCAGCCCATGCTCGGACACGCAGGGACGGAGCCGTCGGCGTGGACGGACAAACCGCGGAGGAATACGAGGTCAATCTGGAGTCCAACCTCCAGAACCTCCTCGACCGCGCCAAATCCGGCACGTACGTGGCGCCGCCCGTGCGTCGAGTGCATATCCCCAAGGCGGGCTCGCCCAACGAGACTCGTCCGCTAGGGATACCCACGTATGAAGATAAGATAATTCAGCGTGCGGTGCTGATGTTGCTAGAACCGGTGTATGAGACGGACTTTCTGGACGTCTCGCATGGGTTTCGCCCCGGACGCGGTGCACACGGAGCCTTGGACTCGCTGTGGAAACAGGAGATGAAGCTGGGAGGCGACTGGATCGTGGACGTCGATCTGCGAAAATTTTTCGACACGCTCGACCACGGCCATTTACGGACGTTCCTCAAGCGTCGGGTACGCGATGGTGTGATCCTGCGACTGATCGGCAAATGGCTTAGCGCGGGGGTGCTCGAGGAGGGGGTGTTAACAATCCCCGACGACGGCACGCCCCAAGGCGGAG
>CAWFAF010000078.1:0-187825 GCA_963813575.1 uncultured Planctomycetaceae bacterium | reverse complement strand
CGGAGCGCATCTGCTGCTGCGGGACGGGCAGGGCAACCTTGAGCGCATCGTCATGCCGGAACTCCAGGCCGCCGCCCGCCCCCGGTCCAGCACATCTTCCGACCGCCCGCAGCCCACCCCGGCGTTGCGCCCTCAGTGGTTTTAAACCACTGCAGGTCTCTGCCCGACGGCTTCGCCCAACGTGAGTGGAGCCACATTGTTCCGGCAGTTTGGCCCGAGGAATTCCGTCATTTTTGCCAGGGAGAGTTCAACCTAGCGTTGCGCTGTGCCGTGCATATAACCCCCTCATGTGTCGATGCGGGGGGAGGCGCGACATGGTGCAGTTCTTTGGGTTCCTCGCTTGGTGCCTCGTAAAAGAAGTGAATTCTGCAGCAGCCTTGGGGCTGTCGCAGGACGATGACGACCACGAAGACTGGACGAAGGACGCTCCCTTAGCCGCCGAGCCCGCCGGGGTGACGTGGTCTGGGACGACACAAATGATCCCGTCGAACCGCCACGCCGGGTTCCGGACGGAGCCCGCTTCGAGGTGTCCCTGAGATGGTCAAAGCAGCGCCGGAACTGAACCGCCGGGCCAATGGTCATGGCGGCACAGAGCTCCTCTTTGCTAGGCCTCCGCCAAAAGCTGGCGGGGCCTCGAGGAGGAAGCTCTTGGCTGTCCAGAGCCGACAATCAGAGACGAACACTGGGAAGATGAAACCTTCAGCGTCCGTCCTCCGAAGATAACCAGCGTGCAGGAGCACCTGCTGGTTGAGGAGCTGCGTATCAAGGACGAGAATGCGGAAGCCGAGAGGGAACTGGAAAATCCGCTGCCGATCGGGTGATCAACATTTTCCTCGTCTCCAATTTGGCGATCCTCGCTGCGGTGATCCTCGCCTCGGCGTGCGATTATCTGCTCATCGTCAAAGGGATCTCCCGCTCCGAAGACCGTCTCATCAGCAGCAAAGTCATCATGGCTCTCGTCGGAGCCACCACCGTGCAACTCGGAACTGTGATGCTGACGATCTACCGGTACTTGTTCCCGGAATTGGCGTCCAAGTCGACCAGAGGACGATAGCGGCCGCGGTCGAACACCGACTGCTGCCCCGGTGGGCTTGGCATGGTCGTGTGTGCATCACGAGCAGCAGCAACAGCGAGCTTCGGGCTTGCTTGCCATGCCGAACTTGCCGGCCATGTCCGATTAGGGCAAGCCCCAGTCGGACGTCCTATTCGGCGCGCGGAACGACGAGAGCAGGCCAGTTTCAGGACCGTGAAACTGCGCTTGGTCGAACGTCCTTGATGTTAATAGGACACTTTTTGGCCGGGCGCTCTCAACTGGGGGCGAGCCGGGATTGCGCCTGGACCGCACGGGAACCGGCACCCGCATCGCGCGTTGATGGCCCCTCTCCATGGAGGACCACATGAGCGATTTCCAGGGTGCGGCCCGCGAAATGGGCGGCCGGGTGCAGCAGAAGGCGGGCGAGTTCGCCGGCGACGACGCCAAGACACAGGCGGAGGGCCTGTACAACCAGGCCGCTGGCCAGGCGCAGCAGCAGGTCGCGCGCCTCAGCGACGTGATCAAGGACCAGCCGATCGCCTCGGCACTGGTCGCCGTCGGCATCGGCTATCTGCTGGGACGCTTGACCCCCTGACCAAGAGTTGTCGAGACCCCGGCAGCGCGTGGGCATCGCCAAACCCCCCCAGACGGCTGATCACGTGGCCGCCCTTACCTTTCCAACTCTGGCGCGTCGAGTGCGTGACGGTGCGCCTCGCTTATTCCTAGAGCGACTTGACCGGTCGCCGCAGCGTGCAGCACTTTCACGGCCACCGTCTCGCCGTTGGCCATGACCTGTTGAACCCAATAGCCGATGGGGTTTCTCATGTCGCACGCAACACCCATGTCACCTCCTCTGCCGCTCCGGAATGATGAGCGGGTTATGGAACAGTACGCCGAGACGCCGGTCGGGGTTAATTATCACAAGGAGCCGCACCGCACCTTTAGGTACATCAGTTTCCGATGTTCCACGGTATCTCCAGCGTTGACAGCTAACCCTTCTATCTCAGCCCGTTGACGGGCGAGATTGAGCTGCAAAATAACATTGCAGGCATGAGAGCTCCTTCAGCGACAGGGCGTTGTTCAGCCCATCATGCCCGGTCCGCAAACGCGACAGTAATCGTCCGTCGGCTTACATGAACCCAGCGGCCGGATCCGTCCCGCGATTTCCCCGTGCCACCACACGTGAATAATGCATGAAAGGTGAACGATTGGCGGCGACGCGGCGCAGATCAGGCAACTGAGGGCCACGTTGGGTCCCGCGGCGATCGCGAAGGGCCTCGGCATTACCCGGAGACGGTCGCATGTCGCTGTCGCGTCCGATGAAGCCTCGGAGCCTTAGCTTCGGCGGTTAGCCACCACCGTTCACATTGGGGGGAAAAGCCAAATACCCTTCGATGGAGAGTTCACGTAATCACCAGGCCGTTCCTGCGACCGCACAGTTCCTGCTCTGGCAATGGGCCTGTCTGCAGCAGGGCGAATTTGGGACCGAGCACGGACGTCTTAATGCTTCCGGCTTCGGGACAAGAGTGCTGATCGGCAACTTTCGCTGTCAAAGTCCGGCGCATCTGATTGAGCCTGCAGCGCAGAAGCCGAGAACGGCAACCGAACTTGTATTGTTGCATCGGGAGACAAAGGAGACGCGACCTCCGCACTGTCCCGGTGCCCAACTGCGGCTCGCCCCCGTCCATATTCGATCAATGCCAAATGGGGCTAGCCAGTATGTCGCCACACCAATAGCGCCGACCAACACTGCTGCTGCACTCGCTATGCGCGCGACACTCCTGTCCGGACGCAGGGTGATCAGTTCAGGAACCAATGTGGGACGTCACGTGCAAGCACTGGCGTCGTTGCCGCCTTGATGCCCAGTTCAAGCCGCGGCGCCAAGCCGTCGGCGACTGGACTGGCAGCCCCACCTTCAAGCCTCGTAGCGGCCGCATCAGCCACGGCTGCCGTCACCTGGCTCTGATCTCCCTCTGTGGTTATCGCGTCGAGTGCGCCTTGGTCGAGAACCGGCCTGGGCGTGTGGCGTGAGTGGTTCAGTGGCCCCGAACGTCTGTCGTTTTCAGCGGTTCGAGTACCAAGCGGGCAGTGATCAGGTCCTTGAACCCGGCCTCAGTCAGCTGGTCCGCAATGTCCCAGAATGACGGATCACCGATGAAGACGATCTGTGGCATGCGCTCCGGTGCAACACTCACGAGCAGGCGCAGATAAGCAAGCGCATCCGGCAGCAACCGCTCTGCATCGTCTATGATCAGCGCCAGCCTTTCGTTGGGTGTTTCCCGCTCGGTCATGGCATAGAACAGCCGCTCAACGTCGTCGGCATCGACGTCGGCTTCTGGCTTGCCGAGAAACTGGGACATGATTGTTCGCAGGTGAATGCCGTTGCCGTGGCAGCCATCGATCCGCCGAACAAGCACGGAGTGCTGGTTCAGTTCTTCATGGATCGCCGCCGCCATCGTCGTCTTTCCGACCCCAGGCGCGCCAGTCAATGCAAGGAACTGCGTCCCCTGCATCAGACTATCGACTATCTCGGCGAGCAGCTTGCGGTGTGCGCCCACCAGGACAAGGCGGCCTGGCTCCGTTGGTCCCGAGATAGAAGGTTGATTGGGTTGAACCGACAAGCGCCCCCTCCTCTCGCTGCAGCCAATTCGACGAGGGGCCCAATTGGCCTAAACGGCCTGACAGCGTAACCTGATAGAGAGCGGCAGCCTACAGGATCCGACGCTGCGCCCGGGCAATTGCCGGCTGGCGGCCGCTGCCCAGGCGGCTACGCCCGGCGAGACGGCGCCGACAGGTCGGTGCAGGGCAATTTCTCGAACCTGACCTTGGGGCGTGCTCGAGGTCACCGAGCCGAGGCGGAGAGGCGCAACGGTGGCGGTGTATTCCTGCATCGGCTTCGCCGGTGGGTTCATTGGCACGCTGCTGTTCGGGGTGGCGCTCGATTGGTTCGGTGGAACGGCGCCGGTTGGCGGCCTGGGTGGTGGCATTCGGTATCTGCGCGATTGCTTGCCAACGACGGTCCTGCTGGCTCTGGCCTACCCGCCTCCCTGGACGGGGGCCGTCGCCCCAGTATGCACCAGATCGATACGGAAGATGCAGAACGAGGACTAACCGATTCAGCGACCTCTCTGACATGAGCGGGGCGTGTGACCGTTCGAGGCTTCCGGTCACACCGCCCGCGCCCGCACCAGCTTCCCCGAGTTGGTTGACTGGTTACCCCGGCCGGTCATCTGCGGGCGCGGGTTTGCTGACCCCACTCGTGAACCCCCTGACGTTCATGTGGTTCGCACCGAAAGCTGACGCGCCGCCTCGACACCTTTTGGAGTGAGCTCCAGGTGCCAATGGCATTGCAGCGCACCCTCCGGCAGGCGGATCGGCTCGTGGATCAGGTGCTGGCGCAGGCAATCGGCGACGGCGTCACAGAATGCCAGGTAGTCGACGGACTGCTCGGCGACGGCCTCGAAACGCTGGAAGCCTGCCTCGATGTTCGGTTCGGCAATCCTGTGGCGGAGCGCGGTCGTCAGCAGCAGTGACTTCGGGTCCACACTACACCTGCCGCTCGATCACCTTGTAGCTCGAGCCGGTCCATGACCGACCGTCGCGGTCGTTGCCCTGGTAGCGGGTTATGAACCCCTCGCGATAGCTCTGCCAGGAGGTGGGCTGCGCATGGGCGGCCGTACAGCCGGCGAGCCCGGCGAGCAGTGCGATGATCAGCAAAGCCAAGGTGAACGTGCCGAAGCGATAGCCGCGGCGGTGTGGAGTTTGCGAGCACCGATTGACGAATTCGATCTGCACATGGATCCGCCGCGGTCCTCCGCCCCGCTCTGGCGGCTGGGGCGGCAGGATGGTGACCTTGGGCTGGCGTAGCGTGGTGTTGTCGAACGGCATCAGAGGTAGCCGGGATTGCCATTGAGGTGGAGGTGCTGCCGCGCGTCCGCGAGGTCGACGTCGTCGCGCATCCCGTGGTCGGCGTGGTCACGGATCGCGATCAACATCGAACGGGCCCTCGCCAATGGGTCCGCAGATCGTCCACCGGGCGGCGGACAAGCGCCGCGATCAGGGCGTCGATGTCCGCGTGGGCGGTATCATTTTCATCCTCCTTCGTCTGGCTCCCACTCGAAGACGACGAGGCGCGTACCCTCGAACGGTTCGCGCGGGTCGGTCATTGCGTCGTCGAGGGAGGGAGGTATGGTTGCGGCGCCCGCCCTGTCGTCGTCGAAGACAGCACGGGAGCGCGCGCCAGCCTGCATCTCATCGTCCAGGAACTTGCGGGCCTGCCCGACGATGTCCTCGGGACGCCTGGCGAGGGCGTATGTCTTCTCGATGCCGGGGAAGCTGATCCAGTATTCGCCGTCCTGGTACTCGACCACCGCCACATAGCGCGCCATCACTACCCTCCGTCATTGGGACCGGCTTCGTCCGCAGCGTCATCTCGCCGCCATCGATATCGCCGCGCCAGTGAGCGAGCAGGGAGTTGCAGTTGAGCTCGACCCAGACGGACACCGTGTCGACGGGCTCGATCTTCTCCGGCTCATGGGGGGTCGGTGGCGACGATGCCGCGCACGCTACCATATCGTCACCGGCAGGCCGGTGTTTCCTGGGGAAGATGTTGGCTCATGGCTCCCCCTGCCCTTCCTGGTCAGTCTTGCCGCGGCGGATCGTGACGCGCAACCCGTCCGGCGTCTCCACCAGGTCCGCGACCTCGACGGCCACCTGCTCGGAGCGGCGGAAGGCACCGGCGAAGCCCAGGGCCAGCAGCACGCGGTCGCGGGCGCCGGTGAGCGTGTCGGGACAGAGCGCCAGCATCTGCTTCAGCACATCCGCAGTGGCGGGCGCCTTTCCCTCCCTGGCGGTACCGACGGTGCGGCGAATGCCGCGCAGGACCGCCCTCACCCCCTCCTGGTTGGTCGGCGGCTCGTGACCGGCCCGCGCCCCGGTCGCGCCTTCAGCGATCCGCCGCAACGCTGGCTGCCGGGTAGCCCGCCGGGCTGGCGCTAAGTAGGAGTAGCCGACCTTGCCTAAAGCATCGCAGACTACCGTTGGGTTTCGGGGTAGCGTCATGAAGATCCAGGACATCGACAAGGTAAATCACCTGATCGAGGAACTGACCGGCATGAACGCACTAATTACCCATACTAACGATGCCGACCCTGCTGAGTGCGAATTGTTCATAAAGTTGCCGGGGGACCTTCGATCAGGCTATCGAGCGAAGGAGCAGCTTCGACCCACTACCAAGGCTTCTCAGCCTCGTCTGACTTCCTTCGGCGGCTGCATCGCTTGGCAGTAGAAGAGCTCAATGCTCGTAAGCAGGCGATCGTTGCTGAACTTGCAGCGCTTGGTGTCGATGCCGAGCAATGAAATCGCTTAAGCTGCAGCCTGTGATACTCCGCCATCGCGCATTGTAAACACTGCCGATTGGGTGCCAGTCGGGATAGTGCTGACATTGACCGCCCGCCCCGGAGAGAGCGCGCGACAAGTTTCGTTCTTGGGCGCAGGGTGGCAAGAAGGCCGGTGCGTTGGGTTTTGGAAGAAGCTGTCATGCTAACCCTGCCTTTGAAATGCCTGAATAACCCGAGCGACATATTCAGGCCGCATCTTCGGATTGTCTGCGCGTTCGCGGACCATGGCGTGTGTCGTGTCGGTAAGCCCGAAGTAAATCCGCGCCGCACTACCGTTCGCAAACTGCACGCCGTGCTGCTTAAACATTTCGGATGTCGCATCAGCGAAACGAACCGGAGGAGGGCGCAGGATCCAGACCGACCCGCCGCGCGTATCGCTTCACGATGCGGCTGGCGCTGTTGTTGGCCAGTGCGACGTCCGAGACCTTGCCGCCGAGGGCGACCGCCCGGAACACCGGACCGGCGCTGATCTCGGCGGCGGCGAGCCACGACTGCACAGCCTCGACGGGACGCAGGCGGCAGCCCCGCAGGATCGCCACCTCGGCCCCCTGCCCTTCCTGGCTAGCCCGCCACCGCCGACCTGAGGATCGCCGCATGAGCAAGATCATCGACAGCATGAACAACGAGCACATCAAGGCCTTCATAGAGCGCCGTACCGTCCAGCGTCCCAGCGAACGCGACATAGCCGAAGCCAGCCGGCGCGGCAGGCTGCTGGAAAGCGAACTGGAAAAGCCCCTCCCCGCCGACGTGCCGCTGCACAAACGCGGCTTCGGCGTCATGGACGAGGATTTGGCATGAGCGCGCCGCTCAGGCTTTGCATGGACTGCCGCTGGTTCCGCCCGCAGGGCGGCGACAAGCGGCCAAAATGCGGCCATGTTTCCGCGATCCTGCCCGGGGGAACCGACCTCCTGCACGGCAAGCCGTCGGCGCCGGTCGTTCTGCCGTGCCACTTTGCGCGGTCGCAATGGGGCACCTTCGGTACCTGCGGCCCGGGAGGGCGGTTCTGGGACCCGCGCGAAATCGGCTTCGGCGATCCATGAGCCGGAACAGGCTGGCCCTCATATTGCTGGGCATCCTGCTCGTCCTAGTCGCCGTGTGGGGCATCATCGCCACCCGCGACGACTGGGCGAGGCGCGGACGCCGCATTCCTGCGCGAATGCGCCGAGGCCGGCTACGACGCGGCCAAGTGCCGGTTCTTCCTCACCGCGATGAGCCGGGCGAACGCCAGCGCGGCGATTTAGTTGATGATCGAGACCCCGAAGTGACGCCGCTCGCCCCGGCACGCATGACCTCCCCGCTCCTGCGCCTGTTCGCCGTGTGCTGGTGGCTGGTGGTCATTGGCAGCGCGGGGGCCTCGCCCTCCTCGGCACGTGGGCCGTGTGGGAGCACTATAGTCGGAGGCATACGCCCATCGCCGGACACTGGCGGGCTGGACCCCGGACCCACCCGACCCGTCCTTGCATGTCGCAGCTGGCGCTGTCGTCCTGCTGTTCTCATTGCTGCCGTTGATCATCGTGGCCGTGATCCGCCGGATCGCGATGGGCCGCTGGCGCTTCGGCCCGCGCTGGTAGCCCTTGCCCCGGCTCGACGTGGGCCGGTACTGGCGACCCGTCACCAGCGACGGGATCACCTCTCATGAACGAAGCTGACGCTCCGGCCGACGCGGGCGATGGATCATGGATGACGTATGGTCAGCTTGCCGAGGCCCGACAGATCGGCAGACGGGCGGCGGTCAGGCTGGCGCAGCGTCACCACCTGCGACGCCAGCCCGGCAATGACGGCAGCGTCCGCGTCTGGGTGCCATCCGACATGGCCGCTAGTTCGCCCTTTCGCCCCCATCCCCCTGCGACACCCGAGGCTGACGCCGACGACACCCCGGCGGCCGACGCCGCTCCGTTCCATGCCAAGGCCCTGGCCGCGCTCGAGGAGGCCCTGCGGTCGGCTGACGCACGGGCTGACGCTGCGCTAGCTCTGGTTGGCAAGCTGGCCGCCGAAGTGGCTGACGCGGGCGACAGGTTGACTGCCGCGCTGGCGGCTACGGAACAGGCTCATACGGCCACACGCGAGGCCCAGGACGCTGCTAAGGCCCTGCAGGAGCAGTTGGGACAGGCGAATGCCCGCGCCGACCGGGCCGAGACGCGGGTGGACGACCTACGGGCGCAGATCGACGTGCTGAACGCCGAGCTGGTGGTGATGCGCGCCGAGGCAGATCGAGCATTGGCTGAGGAACGGCTGCGGGCGGACCGGCTCGGCGGGCAGGTCGAAGCCGGCCACCGTGACCTCGATGCCGCCAGGGCCGAGGCCGATGCAGTGCGCGGGCAGGTAGAAGTGGCGGAACGGCGGGCGGACGCGGCGGACACCGACCGTCGCATCGCCCAGACGCGGCTGGAGCATGCCGAGGCGGCGAGGGAAGGGGAGCGCGCCCGCGCCGACGCGCTGCGCGACCGCCTCACCACAATGCAGGAGCAGCTTGCCGATGCCCATGCCGCGCTACAGGCGGCGGAGAGCGCCGATGCACGCGCCGTTCGGGCTGAGCAAGACAAGGGGCGCGCCGAGGCGAGCAGTGACGCCGAGCGTGCCCGGGCCGATACCCTGCGCGACCGGATCGAGGCTTGCAGGCGCAGTTGACCGCCCGCCAGGAGGTCATCGACGCGGCGGAGGCGATCCGGAAGGCCGACGACGCCCGGCTGGCGCGGGGCCGCTGGGCACGCCTCCGGGCGGCATGGAGGGGGAAATAGCGGTGCCGGCTGCCGGTCACCTGCGTCAGATGGTCCGGCGAGCCGCCTGGCGATCAAGAGTCGTGCTGCGCGGCCTCTGGGCGCGGCTCCGGGCGGCATGGCGGGAAAGGTCGGAGTAGTGAACCGATCTCAGCCGGGATCGGCGCGAACCGCACCGGACGACGCCGCTTTTCCAAAGGCTTAGGCGCGAGGGGCCGAGGAGCTGCCGTGGATGCTGGGGCGCGACGCCGTGGGAACTGGCGCTGCACACCCAGGATGCGCAGGGTGCCGCCGAAGGGCTGCGGACATGATCGACGGGAACTTGCTTCGATGGCGTCTTTTCACCGAAGTCGAAAGCGTATGTGCATGCGTGAGGGCCGCGTTCAACGAGGCGGTAGGCGTTGATGGTGATTTGGCGTTGTGTCATTGGTTGTCTCCTGGGAAAAGCGTTTGATTGGGGAAAGCACGGCTAGGCGGGTCGGGATTTCTTGCGCTTGTCGGGCCGCTTGGCTGGCTTCGGTTTGGGCGGCAGGCCTTCGGCGCCGATGTAAATCTCGACGACGGGGCCTTCGGCGACGCTGGCCGGGTCGATGCGTTCGACCTGCCAATGGCGGAGGGCGCGGGTGAGGATGGCGACGAAATCGAGCTTGTTGTCGTCAGAGAGATGGCCGAGGTCGCAGACGAGATCCTGAATCGAGGTCGGCAGATCGTCGCCCTGCGCTGCGCCGCGGGCGGCAAGGGCGGCTAAGGCTTCGGCGGCGCGGGTCTTGGCGTGGGAGGGAGGGTTCATGATGGGCTCCGGAAACGCAAAACGGCCCGCCGGTGAGGGCGGGCCGTGGATTGAGGGACAAGGAAGGCGCGGGGCGCTCTCTCTGGCTCCCGCACCTTCACTCCTGGCTTTTGACCCTCGTCCTCTTCAGGACGCGGGGGATCGGCATCATTCGGCGGCTTGAAGCGCCTCCTCCTCGTCGAGGAAGGCCGGAAGCGCTTCAGCCGGCGCTTCATCGAGCGGCGCCGGCATGCGCAGCGGTTCGGGCAGCCAGCCGGTGCCGTTGAGCAGCCGTTCGGCCTCGATCGCCATCTCCTTTTTCTTGAGATCGGCGAGCAGTTCCGCGGTCGCCTCGCCCTTGGCTTCGCTGACGGCGGCCACGATCATGGATTTGGTGACGCGGTTCAGATAATTATCGGCGCGCGTCGTCCATCCGGCCTGCGTCATGTCGAGCTTCAAGGCTTCGGCCAGCTGGAAGGCATGGCGGCGTTTCTGCGATACGCGCATATGCGGTTCGAACACCGCATTGATGGTGAGACCGGCGCAATGCGCGAACAGCGCCTCGCGGTTGTCGGCGTCGAGGCTTTGCAGCGCCAGCCACAGGTCTTCGGTTTTCTCGGGCAGAGCTTCTTCCCACGCGCGATGCCGCGCCGCGATCGCCGTCGAGGCCGGAAAATCGGCAAGGCCCGGAAACGGCGACGTGAGCGAGTTTTTCGCTTCGACCTGCAGGCATGTGTCGGTCGTGTAGTGGTAGAACAGCCTCAACGTCAGCGCATGCAGCATGGCGAGGAAGGCGGTTCCTGGATTGTTCGCAAGCGCGTCGCGCAGCGCAAGCGAATGATAGGCCGTGAGCTCGATCATGAGCCGGTCCGGCAGGTCGGACGAATCCTCCTCCTCGTCAGGGACAGCAACGGATTGAGCCGGCCCCGCGCCGTTGAAATTCGCGGGCAGGGGTTCGCCGTCGTCATCGCCGGTGACGGTAACGACATGCACATGGTCGCGGATGAAGTCGGCGGCATCTTCGCGGCGGATATAGCCGCGCTCGATGAGAAGCAGGCCGTCATCGCGAAGGCTGATGAAGGCTCCGGCCTTGGCTTTTTGCGTCTCCTCGAAGACGGGCGAGCGGTTTTCCAGATCGGCAATGGCGCGAATAACAAGGTCGCGGCGTGTTTCATCCTGCTCGGACCTGTCGCCCGTTTCGTCAAGCGCTTCAAGCTCGTCGAGAAGGGCCTGGAGCTGCCTGTCCTGATCCTCGGTGAGCGCGGGCGAAACCGGTTTCAAAGCCCTGAAATCGCGGTGATGATTCCACGGGAAATCGACGGCGGCTTCGACCCAGCCCCAGCCTTCGGCCTTGATGGTCTCGGCTTCGGCGGCAAGCTTTTCGCTGACCAGCCGTTCGAGCAGGGGAACGTCCTGCAGATAGCCGCCTTCATCATCGTCGAACAGATCGCGGATGATGATGCCGCCCGCGGCCTTGTACGCGTCGGCGCTGACGAAGATCGCGCGCCGGTCGCCGGCATGCACCGTTTTCTCGGTCAGCATGCGGCGGATGGCGTCCGCTCCCTTGTTCCATTGCTTCTGGATGGCGTCGAAAACCTGCTCTTGACGTTCGTGGTCGTCGGTGAGGCAAAACGCCATGAGTTGATCGAGGGTGATTTCGTCATCCTCGTAAGCCTGAAGGAGCACGGGGCTTGCCTTGGCGAGACGCAGGCGCTGTTTCACCACATGGGCGCTGACATTGAAGGCGGCGGCGATGGTTTCCTCGCCTTCGCCTTTGTCGGCGAGCGCCTTGAAAGCGCGGAACTGGTCGAGCGGATGCAGCGCCTCGCGTTCGGTGTTCTCGGCGAGACTGTCGGCTTCGACAAAGCCTTCCGAGCGCACGATGCAAGGCACGGGCGCGTTTTTTGCGAGCTTCTTCTGCTTGACGAGGAGTTGCAGCGCGCGAAGGCGGCGGCCGCCGGCCTGCACGCCATAGGCGCCGGTTTCTTCGCCGGCTTCGTTCAGGATTGGGCGGACGCTCAACGACTGCAGAAGCCCGCGCCGTTCGATATCGGCGGCAAGGCTTTCGATCGAGACGCCGGCCTTGATCTGACGGACATTGCCTTCGTGAAGAGCCAGCTTGTCGAGCGGGATGGTTTGGGGTGGGGTGAGGGCGAGTTTCTGGGTTGCGGCTTTGGTCATCGGAGGAGGCTCCTTGGTTCGAGGTTCCGGGCGGACCGGAGACTCCCTCTCTCGGCCCTTTCCCTTCACCCCTCCCCCTTCAAACCTCTTCCTCTTAGGACCTGGGGGCGGAGCCGCAGCCCATGAATAGAGACAGTAAAGCCACGTTATCCAACCTGCGCTGATCTTTGTGCGCAGAATGACGGCGCTGAATCCAGGTATATGAATGATATGAAATGTCGAGTATTTGTTTGATATTCCCGACGTTTCGTATCAAATTCCGGCGCATGGCCTCGAGGTAAGGAGTCTCAGCAGGATCACGCCTTTCCTTCTGCGTGAGAAGGGGAGGATGCGGCATTCGGAGCTGACGTCCGCTGCAGACACTGCGGCTATGGGCCGCCAGCGGGCCTGTCGTGCAGAACGACGCTGTTTTGAGGCACGAAAGCGCTGCGCTCGGCGACGAAATAGACGTCGGTTTTGCGGCCACTAGCGAGAGCGATCGTTGCGACGGTTTTGAAACCTCTTTGGGCGGGCGGTGTAGAGTTGTCATACGACCAATCCCGGACGGCGGTCAAATGCGGCTGGCCAGGTACGGGGATTCCGGTCTCAAGGAAGCCAGGGGCGATTTCACCTGTTTCGCGCAAGAAGATAACGTGACGACCGGCCGCTTTGAGCGCCTCGAAAATCGGAGCCGGGTCAGGGTTTTCCAGTTTGAAGCTGCTGACGCCGGTTCGGGTCTGCTCGGGAATAACGGCCGAATGTGAAAAGGCTTTCGTCGTGCTCGTGCGTTCCTGGAGATTTTGTAGTCCCATTTCGGTAATGCGCGTGAGCGCAACAAGCTGAGAGATGTCCCGAAATGCATTGTTGGCTTCAATGAGGATTGCTTTGGGGGCAGTGGCTGCTGTGGTTTCCATGGCAAGCTCCTAAAGAAAAGAGGAAGAGGTCAAGAAACGCAATGAATGGAATGGTATTAGCTAGACACAGAATACGCGGAAGTATTGACTATATACATAGATTTTGATGTATCGGCAAGAATTCCACTTCAAGCATGACTTGGGCTACTCGCCTTTTCTTGTTATGCGCCGGTTGGAAGAAGGCATGCTATAACTTCGCCAAGAAATGTAATCTTCAATCACGACGCCGAAGGAGACTTGCCAGGCGGCCGTGTAGGATCGCTTCGGAAAAGCCGGCGAGCGATCATCGTGCGCGGGACTAGCGGAGGCAGCGGGCTGCGCTGACGGCTGGAACGGCATCGCAGCCAAACTGCGGCATGGCCTCAAAAAAAGCTGCCTGTTCACAGCCAGTTACGTCCCAATCGCAATTTGCGGGGCTGTGTGCTATATTGGGGCGATGAATAACCTTCTCGAACAAGCCCTTGACGCCGTTAAGCGTCTTCCCGAGGACCGGCAAAATATCGTTGCCGAGGCGATGCTGGCGCTTGCGGAGAACGAAACGCAAGCGTTGTTCGACGTGGAGCCCACGGGCGAGGAGCCAACCGAGGAACAAATTCTTGCGCTTGTGCCGACCGTCATGCCTTCGGCGCTTCCGAGCAAGGCCGAAGTCGCGGCATGGAACCGGCTTTCGGGCGAGGAGCAGCTGCGGCGTTACCGGCTGGCTCTTCAGCATCCCGATTGCGACCGTCTTTCCGATCTGACCATGGACGATATCCTTGCGCTTGCGCGTCAAGACGCGGCGCAAGGCGCGCATGCCTGAATTCCGGTTAAGCGAAGCGGCGGCGGCGAAGCTTCGCGTCATTCTGCGCGAGTCCGAGGTCAAATTCGGGCGGCATCAAACCGGCCTTTACCACGCCGGTTTCGTCAAGACCTTCGAGCTTCTTTCGCTTTTCCCCGGCATTGCCTTGCGTGTTGATCATCTGCGTTCCGGCTACCGCCGCTACCGCTTCGAATCCCACATCATCTTTTTCACCGTCGAAAAAGACCACATCGTCATACGCGATCTTTTCCACGCGGCTCAAAATATCGCCAAAGACATGCTTCGATAGACTGGCGCGGCAGGCTCTCAAATTTGGCTGCACATACACTTCAGGAGGAATAACATTCACGTTGTATTTTGTGCCGGCGCCTTTGTTTGTTGGTGAGCTCGACAATTTCCATGTAAATACGGAAAAAACAGCGGTTGTCCGGTTTTTCTGGATTTTCAGATATTACCGGACAACCCCCGACTCGCGACGAGCAAAATGGGAGCAACTTTTCATGTACAATCAAATGGACAAGGAAGCGGGGTCCTTGGACGACGTGAAGGAAAGAGGTCTCTGAACCATGAAAATCACCGTTGAAGTTAGTCCCGAAGACCTCGCTGTCATGACCCAACAGATCATGAAGGCCGCTGGCCCCGAGGCGATGAGCAAGATCTGGATGGCGATCGGCGAACAGATCGCGGCGCAAATGCAGGTGCAGATGTTGGCTCAGATCCCTGAGCCTTTCCGGCCGTTTTTCAACATGTACTTGAAGCCGGTATCAGGCCAAAAACCGTGACGCATTACACGGCCTGGCGGGATCATGACAAGCTTCCCTGCCAAGCAGGTTGGCGCAGGGCTTTAACCAAGACCGCCAAGATCGATTTTGTCGAGACAGGCGAAGTGAGCCGGGACTTCGGCGGCGGCGATACCTTGCAACGTTTCGTCGTCGAGGTCTTCCATGCGGCGAGGGATGCGCCCGCGAACGAGGGTCTTAAAAGCTGAGGCGGAGATCAGAACGTTCCTGTCGCGGCCGTTCTTGGTGATGATGACAGGCTCGGTCAGCGCTTCGTCCAGGCAGCGCCCTACATTCTGCTGAAACTCTGTCGATGTCACTTTCACGCTGGGGTAATTCCTTGTCTGGTTATCTAAAATATCTACTTTCTCCAAAACGCAGGTCAAGTTCAAGTGAAAGAAAAAGGAGAGCAGCGGCAGCTAATGTCCTGATTTATCGAGCTGAGACCGAAAGCCGGAGACGGTCAGATAAATCCCGAGCAGGAGCGTAAGGGAGCCCGAGATCAGGATGTGGGTGGGCGAAACGCCGCTATACAACGTAACCAATTTGCTGGACGGAAGAACCACCAACACAACGGCCTTAATCAGCGTCAGCCATCCAATTAGCGTGATGATGACGGTAAGCGCGCCTCCCGACCAATAATTATGCAGCAGAACGAGGGCAAGGCCGCCGAACAGCGTGAAGACGCCAGCAATGAGCACCAGGGGTGCATCAGCCACGAACGCATGGACAATGGTCGCAAACGCCTCGGGCTGCGGCAGCATCGCGGCGGCCATGATGAGGCAATACAGCCCGAAGAGTCGGGCAAGAAACACAGTGCGCACGGACATGGCGACCCTCGTTTAATTAGACGCTGCGGAAATACGGCAGAGGAATTCCGGACGGTACTCCTGCGTGTTCGCGCAAACAACCGCTGCCAGTTTGCACTGTTTTGTCGTGAGGCTGCGCTTTCCTGGAGCCTCGCCATATGCGAAGATCCAGCCACGGGTGCTGCCGACGCCTTCCGCGCAATGGCTCTCCTACAAGATGCAGGAGTGATCGGGGCATCCATCTTCAACGTTCCAAGGCGTCGACAAATGCGCCTTTTCGGGGGATGCATCCATGCGCCAGCTGAAGATGAGCAGGGTCTTCACCCTCATTGAACCTGGGCCCGTGGTCCTCGTGACGACTTGCGACGGACACAAGAACAACATCATGACCATCTCATGGACCATGGTGCTGGACTTCACTCCGATGCTCGCCATCACCACGGGCGCGTGGAATTATTCTTTCGCAGCTTTGCAGAGTACCAGGGAGTGCGTAATCGCCATTCCAACAGTCGATCTGCTGGACGTGGTTGTCGGGATCGGGACGTGTTCAGGCGCCGATACTGACAAGTTCGCCAAGTTCAAGCTCACGGCCATGCCCGGCAAGCTCGTCAACGCCCCTTTGATCAAGGAGTGCCTGGCCAACATCGAATGCAAGGTCGTCGACCTGATTGAGAAGCACAATATTGTCGTGCTGCAGGCGGTTGCGGCCTATGAGGACCCCGCGCATAAGGAGAAGCGCGCGGTTCACGCGGTCGGAGATGGGACTTTTATCGTCGACGGCCGCAGGCTTGACCGAAAAAAGATGATGGCCTCCAAGCTTCCGGCAGGACTTTAGGGTGTGGTCGCATTCGAAAGGCTAACAGGTTAGCCTGCCTGCTGTCCGAGAAGGGTAGAACGGCTTGGCGCTGCGTATTAATAATAATAAAAAATGAGGTTTTCACTGACATCGTAAGTACAGGTGAGTCACTTATCAGATAGGGTAACTGATTTGTCAAAATTAAAAATTATAAGTCTTTGATTTATAGCACAAATTACTTATGCAACCAGTTGACTAATGTCATGTTTTTGTATATATTTTTGTCATGTTTTTGCAATGATACTGGATACCGGTTATGCCGCAACGGCGCGTTACATTACGCCAGCGGGTTGAGGCACGAATTGCCCGACGCCGTGACGATGCTTTTCTTACACGCGAATTTCTCGACCTCGGGGGCACGCGCCAAGTGCTGCGCGTTCTGCGCGAATTGACTGAGCAGGGCAAGCTGATCCGCCTCGGCTATGGCGTCTATGGACGCGCCGAAATTTCATCCCTCACCAATCAGCCGATGTTGGCTGGCTATGGGTTCGGCCCTGTTGCCCGGCAGGCGCTCGACAAACTGAAGGTACGCTGGGAACCGGGTACATGGGAGCGAGCCTACAACGAGGGGCGCACCACTCAGGTGCCGGTCAATCCGATTGTACGCCTCGTCAAGAGCCGCTTTGCCCGCCGCCTCAAATACCAGGACACGGAGCTGCGCATTGAACGATGACGCGCTTCGCGAGCTTCTTGAAGTGCAGGCTCATTTTCGGTTGCCCGGCATTGGTCTGGTGGAGAAAGATATTCATGTGGTGCGTGCCATTCGCGCCATAGAGGGTTTAGATGCCGCCCCCTTTACGCTGGTGTTCGCCGGGGGCACCGCGCTCGCCAGAGCTCACAGGCTGGTCCGCCGGATGTCCGAGGACGTGGATTTCAAGATTGTGCCGCAACCAACCGCGGCCGTCAGCCGCAGCGGCCTTCGTCAACAGCGAAGCGCTTTACGTGACCGTGTCACAGAAGCGCTTCAACGCGCCGGCTTTGTGTTCGATCCGAAAGACCCGGCGCAGACCAGATCGCGCAACGAAAACAGCTATACGATCTATCAGCTCCCCTATGGCCCGATTGGCGAAGCACAACAGGGCTTACGTCCAACCATCCAGGTTGAATTAACCTATGCGCCACTGCGCCGTGCTCCGGTTATGTTGCCCGTCACATCCTTCGTCGCCGAGGCGCGGAAACGCCCTCCTGAAGTGCCGGTCCTCGCCTGTGTGGGTGTGGTCGAGACTGCTGCCGAGAAACTGGTTTCGCTAACGCGGCGCACCGCAATGGACTTGGCCGGCGCCAGCCGCGATCCCGACCCGGCGCTTGTGCGTCATATCTACGATTTGCACATGGTGCGCGAACACCTCGATCTCGCTGACGTCGGCGCGCTCGCGCGCGAAATTGCGGAGGCGGATGCCAGGGAATTTCGCAACCAGTATCCGGCCTACGAAGCGGATAGTGCCGGTGAAACGCGCAAAGCGCTCGATGCGTTGCGCACGGACCGCCTTTATCGTCGCCGGTACGAGGACTTCGTTGCAGCCATGGTGTACGGAGAGCGGCCGGAATTCGACGAAGCGCTTGCGACGGTTGTTGCACTGGCGGAAGGTGCTCTTATGAAGGGCGGTTTTTGATCTACGGGTTCTTTTACTCAAAGGTACGTAAAGCGACATGCCAGTGGTAGAAACGGCGCTAAAATCCGCCGTTTTTATAGATTTTCGTCCCCCTGTTTTACCCGCCGTTTTCGGGATGAGATTTTGGGGTAGCGATCAGGCGCTCTTCCGGCGTGCCTCACCAGTGCAGGCCCTTAGGAACAGCCTGATAGCAGACCCATGTTCGTGGAAAAGCCCCGAAAAACGTGTTCGTCAACTGTGTTCGGAAACCCATGTTCCGGTACAATTCCGTGAGAGGGTTTAAGGAACACATTCTCTGGCCAACAGGCGGAAGTCGTGCCTCTACCCCCCACGAGCGCCGATGTCGCTTTACGTACCTTTGAGTAAGACAACCCTCAATGCAAAAACGTAAACTCGGAGCAGGTGGGCTGGAAGTCTCCGCCCTCGGCCTTGGCTGCATGGGCTTGAGCTTCGGTTATGGCCCCGCTGTCGATAAGCAAACCGGCATCTCGCTGATCCTGGCCGCCGTCGAAAAAGGTGTGACGTTCTTCGACACGGCCGAAGTCTATGGGCCGTAACCGAGCACAGCATTCAGAGCCAGCAGCCGACATTCGATAGCCTTGTTCCTGTTTTGAACCAACCTTGCCCGTGAGGAGCTCGCTTGAAATCCGGCGCAGGGTTGGGTCGCTAAAGACGGAGATCCTCGTCGTATTTTACGTCCGTGACATCTAGTTCGATGTACGGGAAGTCGCCGTTCTTGAGTTTCCAGACGGCCGCCCCTGCGATGGGCAGGCGTAGGCCCTCGAGTACGCCGTGCTTGGCCATCGGCGTCTCCCAGGTCTCCATGGTCCGTGTGCCGGTATGGAAGCGCTGGGCACGAAATTCGTCAGCCGGCCGGACTCGTCGACGAACAAGAGCGCGGTGGCGGTCATGCCGCGATCAGCGATCGTCACCCGAAAGCACGCCTCGTCGACCGGCTCGATCGTCACGTTCTCGCCAAGGAAGGCGGCTGGAAACCACGCCATTTCGTTCAGATAGCGCATGAGGCCGGCAGGGCCTAGTTCCTGGCCACGCTCGTTCGCGACCGGGTAAACGGCAAGCATTTTCATCACAATGCTGCCCGCGCCGTCGAGGTATTCGTCGCGCCCGAGCACGATGGGCAAGCGCGCCTTCGGGAAGTAAGCGCGCCAGACAAATGCCGGCGGCCTGGTCGAGTAGAACTCTTCGGCCTCGAGTTCCATCCATTTATCGGTCGGATTGGCGCGGATGCGGCCGACCTGCCTCAGCCGGACAAGGCGCGGTATCGGCTTTCCGACCACGCCGCTGTGTTCGAAATAGCGCCGGGCCGGCGCTGGTAGAGCGCTGACCATGTCCGGGGTAACGACGACCTGGTTGCGGGCAGCCGTTGCTATAAGGCGTCGGATATCGGTGGTGATCGCGCGCGAGAAACGTGCGTAAGACCACCCGATGAACAGGACGGCGGCAAGCAGGAGAAGGGTGAGGGAGACAAGCCAGATCTTCATGGGTGGTTTCTGCCAGCCGCATGCGTTAAACGCGCTTACGGGTTTGTCTATATTGTTAGTGCGGCGGGATTTTCTTGAGCGTCCATCATTACCCCCGGGCGACGAAAGCGGCAAGGGCGACACGAGCGCAACGCATGCGAACACGACGATCCGAGTGCGTGAGGCCAGTCGTGATTTCCGGCAGGAGATTAGGCTGTGCCAGAACCTCCGAAGCTATGGCGTCCACCTCTCCTATGGAGCGAAGGTGGCCTCTCGTGAGGCGCGAAAGAAGGTTCGACGGCGCGGCGGATGCATCAAACGAAGCGGGCTAGAAGACCAATCCACGCTGCAGCCAAGACAAGGATGAGGCCGGGCACGACCCGAAGCGCAAATTCTTTGCTGCCGCTGGCCACGGCAAGGGCAATCTTGGTTATGGAGTTGGTGGTGAACCCCACAAGTATCGGTACGCATGCGTCTTGGGCTGCCATCTTCCCGGCCGCGACCTGGGCCGCTACCGAAACTGACGTCGCATGAGCGTCTGCAAAGCCTGCCATGCCGGCAGCCACCACCAATCCTTTTTCGCCGAGCCAGCTGCGAAGGGCTGCAGTAGCCAGAAGAATAATGGCCAGAGTTGCCGCCAATAGGAGGGCCGCCTTGAAACTGAAGGCATCTCCCGTTTTGGCTTGCGATACCGGTACCGAGTTCGTGAGTTTAAAGGCAAAAAGCAGACCGTATGCGACCGCCGCCGATCCGGCGAAGATCAACGGCGGCACGAGTGCGGTGAGTGTCGCGGGGCTCGTTGCCGCCACCAGCAGGGCCACCTGAGCGACCGTAGCAACCGTTGAGAGCACCGCGCCCGCGACAGCGGGACCCAGCAGACGGGGGTCTTCGCGTACTCTTGCTCCCATCGCGGCAATGGTTGCGCTGCTCGATACAAACCCGGAGGCAAGACCTGCAGCAGGCAGTCCGTACCGGACACCAAGGGCGCGCAACGCGACATAGCCGCACGCGCTGATGGCCATGATCAGAATGACAATCGACCAGATCGAGCGTGGATTGATCGCGTCGAAAGGACCGAGATAGCGATCGGGGATGATGGGCCACACGACGAGCGTGGCCGCAGCAAAGATCAATGCGGATTTCAGCTCGGCTGGCGTTAACACCTCGAGCACAAAATGGTGCATCGGCGTACGGGCGGCGAGAAGGATGGCAACGGTCACTCCGAGAGCCGCCGCCTTAACGGGATCTCCCACGGCAAGCCCGCCGAGGAGCAGCGTCATGACAAGAGCGATTTCTGTCGTGAGGCCTGGATCGTCTGTTTGGCTGCGGTAATAGGCAATCGCTATCAGCCCAAGCAGCCCTGCCGCAGTCAGACTCAGGAGTGTGGAGCCGCCAATGTCCATGGAGACTGCGCCAAGCAGCGCCGTGATTGCAAAGGTGCGAATGCCGGCAGCGGATCGAGACGGTCCCTCGCCCTTGCGACGCTCGCGTTCCGCCCCGATGAGAAGGCCGATGCCGAGCGCAACAGCCAAAGCGGTGTATGGATGATCGAGGCTCAGCATGCTCACCAACTTTACGACAAACAATGATCGGACAGGCGGCGATTAACGAAGCATACAATCAAAAGGCTCGCCGTTGTCACACGTACCGAGTAAAGCGCTAAAACGCGCTGATGCCATCCGAAGCGGCAGGGCGGCCAGCGAGCCTTGGAGATACTACGACCTCGGGCACGGCTATTGTACTTACGACTTTTTCGACCAGTGCCCACATCGGATGGCCTGCGCTCGTTGCGGGTTCTACGAGCCAAAAGCCTCGGCAAAGGCGCAAGCTCTGGAAGGTAAGGCAAACCTGTTGCGGCTCCGCTAAGAGATTCCGCTCAACGATGCGGAGCTAAGGGCGGTGGAAGAGGGAATCGCAGCTCACGTTGAGCTTGTAGCCAAACTGGGCAACGTGCCGGCGCCCGATCGGAGGAGTCCTATGCAGGTGGAGACCGATTTGGGCAGATAGCAAACTCGGAAGTTCACTCTATCGCCGGCGCCGCCGATGGCCGCTTCCCGCATACCGAAGCGGAAGACAAGAGATCGGGACCATGACGGGTGCAGTTGACCCATAGGAGAAGAACCGGAGGAGCGATTAACACCGTTTTGGCGTGACCGCTTTCGCGGACTGCGGACGTGCCGCGTTGGCGGCGAACTGGCGCAGAGGGTGGAAACATGACTTCGCCTGTCGGGCCCGAGATCATGTTTGGCGGCTATACACTTTTTGCTGAACGAGGGGTTATTATCGGAGGCGCGAGCCGGGATATCCTGCGGGGACTCTCTATTCCGGTGGCTCATTGACCATATTTGCATTCAGCACGCTGAGCCAAGCCGAAAGCAATTAAACAAGAAATAGCGCGCGACATGGAGACCAGCATCTATTTCCTCGTCAATGCCGCCGCGGGCGGCCGAGGGGCGCAGACGTTGCTTCGGCGCTTCCGCACTTGCTGGCGAAGTTCGGTTTAACGTGCGCCGTCCGGCTCATCCGCAACGGCTCCGAAGTTCATAACGAAGCCGAGCGTGCGCTTCAATCGGACTTCCGCACAATCGTCGCGGCAGGCGGCGATGGTACTGTCAGCGCCGTAGCGTCTCATCTCCTTGGTACGGATAGGTGTCTTGGCATCCTGCCCGTTGGGACCTTCAACTACGTCGCGCGCGACTGGGGGATTCCGCTGGCGGCAGAGGATGCGGTTCGGGTTATCGCCGAAGGGGCCGAGCGAGTCGTCGATGTAGGAGAAGTCAATGGCCGGGCCTTTCTCAACAACGCGGGCCTCGGCGGTTACGCAATGATTGTGCGGCGGCGCGAGCGCGTTTTCAACTCTTGGGGACGGAGCCGGATCGCTGCCTATTGGGTCATCCTTCGGTCGCTCTTCGATTTGCGGCAGTCCTTAAGATTGAAAGTCACCGTCGACGGCGAGGTGTGGCGATACCGGACTCCGATGGTATTTATCGCCAAGAGCGCTTACCAGCTTGAGCAGTATAGCCTCGCGGGCAGCGCCTGCGTTGCGCAGCGGAAGTTGGCCCTCTATGTCGCGCCTGACTGCAATCGCTGGGAATTGATGCGGCTTGCGGTTGGACTGGCGCTGGGACAGCTGGAGCCCGAGCGTGACTTCGCGCTCCACTGTGGCTCCGAAATCCTTGTCGAGACCCGCAAACGAAACCGGCACGTGGTCTGCGACGGCGAACTCCAGCGTATGCGCGGACCTTTTCGCTTTCGCCTCCGGAAAGACGCATTACGCGTGCTTGCCCCGCCGGCCGAGTGTGCGGCACCACACGTCAAATCATCGGCATCCGATAGTGCGACGGGAGAGGCCGGTCTTCCGTGATTGTTTCACACGGCCTGATCGTGCAGAGCGCTATCTACGAAGGATGCAGGTTTGAGTTTTATCAAGGGCACGGACCGCGCGCTCTGGCAGACTTTTCAATGTATTTTTGATGAGGAGGTGGTAATGCGCGCACTCGCCTCTTTTCTGGTCCTGTTGATCGCTGGCATTGCTGCAGCGTTTGCTGCGGACGATTCGCTTATGAAGCAGGCTCAGTCAACCTTCGAGCCAATTCCCTTAAAGCCGCCAGCGATCAAGGATGTTACAGCGACGCCGGCGATGATCGAACTGGGCAAGGCCCTGTACTTCGATCCCCGTTTGTCGCAGAGCCACAACATCAGCTGCAACACATGCCATCAGATCGGGCTTGGCGGCGTGGACATGCTGCCAACGTCCATCGGCCATAAATGGCAGAAGGGGAGCCGGAACGCGCCAACGGTGCTGAACTCGGTTTTCAATGCGGCGCAGTTCTGGGATGGACGGGCGGCAGATTTGAAGGAGCAGGCCGGAGGGCCGATCCAAAACCCGATCGAGATGGGCATAAGCCATAAGCACGCCATCGAAATGCTGAAGGGTGTCTCCGGCTACGCGAAATTATTCAATGCGGCGTTCCCATCGGACGCGGACCCGATCACCATGCCGAATGTGGTGGCGGCCATCGCCGCGTTCGAGGCGACGCTGATTACGCCCAACGCTCCATTCGACAAGTATCTTCGCGGCGATGCGAGTGCTTTGACCGCAGAACAGAAGGAAGGGTTGAAGCTGTTCATGGATAAGGGCTGCGCCGGTTGCCACGCGGGCATCAACGTCGGCGGGCAGATGTATGCGCCGTTCGGCGTGTTCGTTCCCGTGCCGCTGTTGACGATTGTCTGTCCGGTGTCGGTCGTGACGATCAGGAAGGTATTCCCGCCCGAGCCGAGGCTGATTCTGGCGATCGTCAGGTCGCTGTAGGTGATGCCCTGCGGGCCCATGTTCAACCCCGTGAGGGTCGTCGATGTGAGCGTGCCCGTCTTGGCAATCGTGCTGCCGGTATCATCGACGTTCATGGTGTCAGGGCCGCTGCCGTCAACCGTGAGCGCACCCCGGATCAGGTCAACGATGCCCCCAACCGCCGGGCTCAGTCTGCCGATGTTGACGGTATTGGTCCCACCGCCGGTATTGACCGTGGTCGGTCCATTCGTCGTCTGGACATTGATCGTGTCGTTGCCCGTGCCGCTATTCACAAGAGTCTGGCCGGCGATCGTGCTGGCGATGGCGAAGGTATTACCGCCCGAGCCGAGATCGATGTTGACAAATGCCAAGCCGCTGTAGGCGATCCCGCCGGAGCCCATGTTCAGGCCGGTCAGGTTGGTGGCGGTCAAGGTACCGGTCTTGGCAATGACGCTCCCCGTATCATCCATGTTCATCGTGTCGGCGCCCTTGCCGACGACAGTCAGTGCTCCCTGGATCTCGTCCAAGATGCCGCCTGCGGTGGGCTCCTTGCTGCCCGCGTTGACGACATTCAGGTTCGAGCCCCCGCCGGTATTTACCGTCGCCGGCCCAGTGGTCGCCTGCACGTTCACCGTGTCGCTGCCCGTGCCGCTGTTGACCGTCGTGGTCGTGCCTCTGGCCGTGTTGGCGATCGTGAAGGTGTTGCCGCCACTGCCCATCGACACGTTTAACTTGGCCAGTGAGGAATAGCTCAGGCTACCCCCAGCGCCAAACGCCGTTGACGTCAACGCCGTGCCGGTCAGCGTGCTGGTGCTCGGTGTGCCGTCCCCCGTGTCGCTGACATTGATCGTGCTGGCCCCCGAGCCTCCGTTGACCGTGAGGACCGCGGTGATGCCCGCCAGCTTACCCGAGTTCGTTGGCGCATTGGAAGACACGTTGATCGTATCATTGCCGCCGCCGGCGTTGATGCCGGCCATGGCCCCGATCGCTTGCACGTTGACCGTATCTGTACCCGTCTGCGTATTGACCGAGAGCGGGCTGGATGTGGCCGTCACGTTCACCGTGTCACTGCCCATGCCGCTAGTGACCGTCGTGGTCGTGCCGCTGGCCGTGTTGGCGATCGTGAAGGTGTTGCCGCCGGAACCGAGCTTGATATTCAGCAGCGCGCAAAGCGGCGTAGGTAATTCCCTGCGGGCCCAGGCCCAGGCCGGTGAGTTGCGTGCTGGTGAGGGAGCCGACTTGGCCTAACTTATCGCCGGAGTCGTCAATATTCGCGATGTCTTGCCCGCCTCCCATCAGATTGAGCTGGCCGAGGATGTTGCTGACGACGCCAGCCGAGATGGGCAGGACACCCGCTGTGCTGCCGACGTTGATCAAATTCGAATTCCCATCGGTTTCGAACGGTGGTGCTCACCGTGGCATTCGTGCTTTGCACATTGAAAGTCACGCTGCCCACGCCCGCGGTGCCGCCCTTGACATTCAGGACCTCGATCCCGCTCGTGCCGTAACTGACCCGCTGGGTACCCACCCTCACGCTGGTCGAGGTGACCGAGGTCGTCCGGGAGGCTGTCACGTTCAGCGTATCGGTCCCAGTGAAGCCCGAGTCAGTCACGTTGATAGTTCCGGTGCCGGTACCGGCCAGCGTCAGGTTGTACGTGTCGCCTCCTTCTTTGCCGTCCAACGTTCCGTTGCCGCTCCATTTGCTAACGGTAAACGTGTTCGCGCTGGCGCCGCCGGTGAGGTTGGCGATCTGAATGGCGGACAACGCCATGTCCCCGCGACCGGTTCGCGAGAGGATTGTGTCGGAGAGGTTGAAGGCGGCGATGTCATTGACGGCTAAGACCGTGTTACCAGCGCCGTACCCGGTCAGCTGCGCCATTGCCAGTCCAGGAGGACACGTCGAAACTGCTCGCGCCCTTGCTCGCGCCTCCCAAATTGGCCGTCTGAATGTCGTTCAAACCGATCGATTGCGTGAGTCCGCCGGTGATCTGCAGGGATGAGTCTGAGAGCACATCGTTCACGCCGCCCGCCGCTGAGTTGGGAACCACGGCGAGCGTGTTATTGCCGCCAAGCCCGTTGAGCGTGGCGTTCCCGGACCAACTCGAAAGCGTAAATGAATTTGCCGTCGAGGCGGAAGCGGCGTTCAAGGTCACGGATTGCACGCCGCTCATACCGAGCCTGTACGTTCCGAAACTGAGACCGAAGTCGGTGAGGGTGTAGATCGAGTAGCCGCTGATATAAGCGGAAAAGTTGTGCGAGGTTGTAAGAAGGTTGGAATCGCCCTTGGTGGCGTAGGCGTTACCGGCGCTGTCCACGCCAGCGTAGTACGTGCCGCCGCCCGCTCCGCCGCGAATCGTGTTCGCACCGGTCCCCTGGTCGTAGACGGTCGCCGAGCCGGCGCCGGTGTTGACCGAGTTGTTGCCGGCGCCACGGAGGTAAACGAACGTCACCGCTCCACCTGAAGTGCCGCCAGTCGTGATCTGGTTGTTGCCGTTGCCGGGCACGGTGATCGTCGCCGCGCCGGCGCCGATTGTGACGTGATTGGCGCCGGTGCCTTTGAGGGTGACGGTTGGGCTGCCGGCGCCGAGGCATTGATCGAGTTATTCCCGCCGCCATTCACATTGAACGTGCTGGCCGACGCGGTGTTCACGCTTAGCGTATTTGCGCCGGTGGCCGTGCTGGCCACGGTGATCGTAGGCGACCCATCGGTGACGTTGACCGTGTTGTTCCCCGTGCCGGTGATGTTGACGGTGGTTGCAGTGCCGCCGCCGCTCAGATTGACCGTGTTGACCTCGGTTCCGCCGACCGTGACATTCGCGCTGGCACCGGCGGTGAATTGGTTGTTGCCGGAGCCCGCCGCCAAGATGTTTATGGAAGCATTCGTGCCAGTGGTGATCTGGTTGGCACCGCTGCCAGCGGCGGATACCGAAATCGAGGCGTATTTTCCAGTGGTGATTCGATTGTTACCAGCGCCGCTGATAGTGATCGTCGCCGGCCCCGCGCCGGTCGAGATCGTGTTATTTCCCGTCCCCAGCGTCATGTACACGGGGACCGAAATACCGTTGTCAATCGCGATGGTGTCGTTCCCCGCAAGGGTGTTGTTGACAAGAATCTCCGTTACGTTGTCGTACTCCTGCGGCTTGAGATTGAGAGCCGTGACCAAAATGGTTTGGCCGAAGGTGCTGTTGGGATCGCCCGCGACTCGGGTCAGGCTGTAGTTTTCCGCTGCTTGTGGCCCGATCGGCGTGCCAACGCTGTTCTTCCGGTTGCCGACATCTTGCCCCAGATACAACTCAAGTGCGTTCGCGTTGTTATGGTTATTGTCGATGATGATTCCCGCTAAGGGAGCCGGTTTGGGCGGCGGAGCGGGCACGATTACTTGGGCAACGACCGGCGGGGGACTGACGTCACCCAGGTGGAAATGTGCGTATTCGGTTTCAACGTCTCGTGGAATCGCAGGCCAAATCTCGTAGCCGAAGAAAGGGTCATAGACGGCCGGAGTGCCTGGCCAGAGCACCACACTGAAACCGACCGTGATATCCACCGACGTGCCGGTGATCACGATCGTGCCGGTCGTGTCGATTTCAAGCGCGAACGCTGCCGCCCAGCCCGAGACCGAGGCGGCAAAACCGGCGCTGGAAATGGTGATCGACGCGCTGCCGCCGACGCCGAAGGTGTGGTCACCGTACAGGAAACCGCCCGAGCCGGTGAAACTGAAGTCGCTGGGGCTGTTGTAGTGGCCAGTGACGTGGATGGAGGCCAACTTGAAGATGTTGAGCGAGACGTCGATAGAAAAATTGAAGCCGGCCGAGCTAATGCCGATCGATATGCTGCCCGTCGCGTTGAAGCCATACACGTAAATCCCAAGGTTCTTGACGGCTACATGGGATCCGGGAGCGATGTCGTGACCGGTTTTAACGTCCGGTCGCGTTATCCCGCAGGTGTTAATCGAGAGATCGAAGGCCCCGCTGATGACAAAGTTGCGGCCCAGGGCGCTGATCGGGGCAATGCCCGCGGTGCCGCCCGGCAGACTGAGCGCGATATCCAGCGCCACTCCGGGATGACTGTCGTAATAGACGCCGGCAAATCCGTTTGCGATGAACGTGGCGCCAAGGAACGTTACATTGGCATCTACGCCGACAGTCAGACTCGAGCTGTTGACGGTGATGTTGAAAGTGCCGTTGAGATCTACCACACCTCCCAGCAACGTCAGGTCGCCGTCCGCCTCGATTTTCGCCTGGTTCGCCGGCAATGTGATTTCGCCGATCGTGACCGGGAGGCTGGTCGTGTTCAGCTCCAGGGTAAAGTCGGCTGAAAGGCCAAAGCCCAGGGCGCTTGGCACGCCGCCGGAGGGCTGAAGCACGAGCGCCGCCGCCACGCCCGACTTGCTGAGCTGGATGCCGCCGGCAGTCGTGAAGGAAAAGATGGTGTGCCCGCCGAGCGCGACCGTCTCCGACGTGCTGGCATCCAGGAGGAAAATTGGGCCGGACGCACCGATCGTCGCAAGGATGTTCAGATTGCCGGTGAGGGTGTACGCGTTCAGGATGGTGACGCTGCCCCGCCCCAGGACCAGGAAATAAGGATCATTGTTGTTCGGAACCCAGGTACGGTAATCGCTCAATCGACCGACTGGTGCACCGCTGGGGATGACCAGAGTTCGCGGGTTGGTGCCGGTTTCATAGCTGGTCAAAGCCAGCGCGTTGCTCGAACTGTAATCCGGCCCGAGCACGGTGGGAATGGCCGGGCTAGGCGGGTTCGTGACCGCCGGCGCCGGAATCGAATAGGTGATGGTGCCGCCGGTGGTATTCATCGCCAGCAGCCAATTCTCGCCGAACGTGATTCCATTTGGGACGGTGGTGCCGGCGCCCTGGGTCAGGGTCATCTTCGCCGCGAACCCTGGCTCAATGATATTGTTGGGGTCGGAGTCATCCTTCACCAATTGGACGTAGATGAGCCCGTTTGCATTGAACGCCATGATCGGATTGTGCGAATCCGGGCCCAGGAGCAACTGTGCCTGCACGAAGATCGTGATACTCGACCCGGAAATCTGAAATGCGAGCGCGCCGTCGAGCCTCAAAAACCACTTGGTTGTCGATCTTGAATTCAGCGATGCCGTGGATGAAGAGACTGAAGGATTCCGGGTCGAGTGAAAGCGGGCCGTTGGGAAGGTCCACCGTCTTGACTTCGTCGGTCGTGTTCAGCTTGATATTGGTCTGCCCCGAGGAATAGATGCCCTCCGGATTCAGCGCGGTGAGATTCGTGGTCAGCAGGAATCCGCCCCAGATATCGATGGTCCCGTTCGCGTGCTCAATTGTGAGTGAGCCGGCGGCGGTGCCGAGCGGCGTTGACTGGATCGCGGGAATTGTCAGGGTTGCGGGCTTATCGGGGGTGTTCGCCAGGGTCATGTTAAAGGTGTCGGCGGTGAAGGTTAAATTCACCGTCGCAACAACTTGCACTTTCAGAGCGCCCAGGACGCTGAAGTCCTCCTCACCCGCGATCGTGATCTGGAAGACGCCGTTCGCGTCGGAGAAGGTGACGAATCCGTAGAGCGAAAAAGTCGGCGGCGTGTTGTTCGAATTGGGCTGCGCCGGTTCCTGGACGAGGAAGAGGATGTTCAGGCTCTTTTCGCCCTGGAAGAGCGGAGACAGGTCCGTATAAATCTTCGCTCCGACCGAAAAGCTGTCGCCAACGGTCGCTGTACCGATCACCAGGAACTTGCCGCTCGTGTCGAAGAAGACATCCCCCGTCACCTCGAACACATTCGGGTTGACATCGTAGAGGGTCAGGCCCGCCTGGATGATGACTGGACCGGTGGGGAAGGAGAAGCCTGCGCTTTGGCCGGCAAGATCATGATATTGCTTGACAACCTGGGTCTGGAGCTGGGCTTGCCATTGCGCCGCGGTCAGGTTATCGGGTGTGCTGAAGGCGGGCCCGCCCAGCTTGAGGGCATCACTGACCTGGGGAGGCGAGGATAGGACGCTCGGGAAAGACGCGTCGAAGTTGATGCCACCGCGGAAATCACTGAGGAAGAGCCCGGTCTCACCCAAGGGGATAGGAACGACGGCTTCGACGTAGATATCGAGAGGCCCGAATTGCGAGAGCCCGACTCGAATCGTGAATCCGGCCAGATCTTCGAGGTTGTACCCACCCTCGATCCCGGCATAGAACACGCTCGTGAACGGCCCGGTTCCGGGCATGATCGTGCCGGAAAGATTGCCGAGCCCATCGACGACCTTGTAGCTTGCGTCGAAGCGGACCACGCCGGCAACCAGCGAGCCGCTGACGTGCCCGCCGAAGAGATCGCCGGCGACGCCGACCGCGAGCGCACCAATCGAGGTGATCTCGAACTGGCCCGTGGTCGCATTCACGTCCATGACCACGTTTGTGACGCTGCCCGACACTTTCAACCCGGGAACAACATCGAAGTCAATCGCCGCCGAGAGATTGATGACGAACACGGTCGGACTGGTGTTGAAATTTGGCCAGGAAAGTCCGACCGTGGCGCTTTTCAGAGGCAGCCAACTCGGCCAGCCCATGCCTTGGGCGTTGCTGTTGGGGTTCTGGCCCAAGGAGATGGACGCCCCAAAACCGTCCTTGGCGAGGAACGATCCATCGCCTTCAATCGCGAAATTGCTCGCCGTTCCGGTGACGTTGACGGAGCCTGCGTGCAGGACGGCGGTCAGCGTGCCGAAGCTGATCAAATCCTGCGTGGGCCCCGCAGTGGGATTGATGACCAGCGGGTCGGTCGGTGTTCCTGCCGAGAGGGTCACGTAGCTTCCCAGTTGCACCAAGAGCGAGTCCGCCTTGATGGTGAATCCGCTGGCGGAGACGGTTGGCGGCTGCGTGAGCTGGCTCAGATCGAACTTCAGACCCAGGTCGAAACTGCCGGCCAGCTTTGTGAATGTCGCCGAGACCGGGGACGTGGGCGTCCCAATTGTCGCCGACGCAGCCGAGATGATGACGGTCGCGCTGAGGTCCCCGCTCAGGGCAAACGCGAAATTGCCGAGACTCACCTTCGGGTCCACCAGCGAGAGCGGGCCAAGCGTGGTTACCGGATCCAGGAACTTGACGCCGGGGCTGTCGAACGAATCGAGCTTGAAACCGTTATCCGCCGGCGTGCTGCTGTCGGTTGTGAAGTGGAACACCGGGCTTCCCGTCAGGGTTACCATCGGCTCCCCATTGTTGAGTAACACCAACGTGGCGCCGCCGAATTTGAAGCTGTTGACCGTTCCGCTGGATGATGTGTAGTGCTGCAGATCGATCGAATCGGCGGTGAAACTGACGTAGGTACCGATGGTGAAGCTGACATTCGTCAGCATGAGGTCCTTGTCGCCGCTTGCCCACGACTGGCCATCCCCACGCGCCGGCAGTCCGCTGCTCGCTGCCGCGGCCGCGGTCACCGTGCCGGTGAAGGACGTGTACACCGCCGAACCGGCGCCGATCGTGAAGAGAACCGAGGCGGTTGACGGGTCCTGCAAGTTGACCGAAACGCCTGTGAGGGCTTTGCTGTCCGCCCCGGCCACGGGGGGGGCGATCGCCGCCGGTCGCTGCGATGCCGATGATCTTTTTTCCGTTCGCGTCATCGATTTCAAGCGAGGCATCGCTGACCACGATTTTTTGGAAGGCCGCGCCCGCCGTTCCTTCTTGCGCGGTGGTGAAGGCCACCTTTATCGTGGCGGCGCCGACTGTGACGGTGTCGTTCAAACCTGTGGGGAAAGACGCGGCGGTTGTGGTATTGCGGAGAATTGTGAGCGTGGCGCTGGCGGATCCCCCACCACCCGTCGCCGTTGCGGTGGCGGTCGCACTCAGCGCATATCCCAGGCTGGGGTGCGGTGTATTGTTCGTGTAGAACACCATCCCCAGCGTGCCCTTCGCCAGGCTGAAGGTGGCGCCGCCGTCGGCCGTGATTGTTGGGGCCGAGAAATTCGCAGCCCCGACCAGCAGTTTCGTGATGTCGCCGTTGACGATCTTGCTGATTGAGAAATCGCCCGACAGAGAGAAGGAACTGCCGACGTGCAATGTCAAGCTGCCGCCGAAACTCTTGACGTTACTGCCCGTGGTCAGCAAGGCCGGCAGTGGAGTGCCCGGAATGAGCTGGTCCGTGACCGGTAGGCCGGTCGTATTGATCGCCACGATTGCGCTGCCGCTCAGAGAGACCTCGCCCTGCGGAAGGATGGTGATGGAAGGCGCGGAAGCCTGCAACGCGTAGGTCGATCCGGTCGCCTTGCTGTCTCGATAAATTGCGAGCCCCAAGCTGGCACCTGCGATTTGAACCCCCGATCTGCCGTCCGCCGTGCCGATGAAGGCGTTCACTCCGGAAGCCGCGACGAGGATCTTGGTCGTCGTGCCTTTGCCGTCGGCATCAGGAGTCGTTGTTTTGCTGAAATCGAATGTGCCCGACAACGAGACGAAGCCGACCACGTTGATCGATGCCGTCACCTCAATCTCTGCGAGAGTCGTATTACTGCCATTGGTGCTGATCAAGGCGAGGAGCGGGGTCAGATCCACGGTTCCGCCGGGGGTGTTGACGCTTGTTGGCCCATTGACAGCGAGCCCGTTATCGACTTTGACTTGCAGATTGGTAATCGCTGACGACGAATCAAACGACAGATCGGAAACTCCGTTCAAGTCGATCTTGCCGCCATTGGCCAGCAAGGCATACTTGCCGCCGTCCACAATCAACCCAAACGAAGCCCCCGTAACCGTGACGTTCGTGTCCGAAGTCCCCAGGACGGCATCCAGATTCGTCGCACCGATGACAAGGGTGGAACCGAACTTCTCAATGCCAAAGTTGCCTGTGAGCGAGGCAAAACCCGTCACGCTGATCGAGGCGTGCCCCGCGATTTCGGTCACATAGTTCGTGCCGGCTGGAAGTGCGCGGAAATCAAAGGTGATGTCCTTCGCCGGCTGTGCGACGAAAGTGTACGTGCTGCTGATTGTCGCGCCCGCAGCCAGAATTCCGGCACCGCCGAATTTCCCTTGAGAATTGATGTTGAACGTGATTTGGGTGTTGCCGCTGGCGTCTGTGCCCAGCGTGTAGTCGACGCCTGCGGCGAGCGTGACCGACGTACTGCCGCCGCTGGCGGCGGCCGTCACGGCAAGCGTGCCGGGAATGGCTAGGTTCAGCAAAGAGATCGTTGTCGCGCCGCTTGCAAGAACCGTGGCGGGATCGGTCGTGGTCTGATTGACGGCCGGCACGGAGATGGGGGTCTGAACGCTGGTGGGAAAGTTCGTCAAATCCAACCCATTGTTCACGAGGACGACCAGATCCGAGGCACTCAAGGAAAGCACACCAGGAATGGCAAACGGCGTTCCCTCGGAATCACTCGTTTCGCTTGCTTGCAGCGCGAACGAAGTTTTCCCGCTCAGGCCGGCCTCGTGCTTCACCAAAACGCCAATATTCAGATCGGTGAGCGCAAAAGTGTTCGTGCCCGCAGTCAGCGTGACACTGCCGTCGATCCCCATCCTCAGGTAGTTGGCTTTAACATCAGTGATACTCTGGAAAGCGAATGCACCCGACACGGTGACGAAGTCAGCGACCGAGAGTGAAACCGCTCCCTCGACGTCGAACACGCGGCTCGCGCCTGACCCCAGCCCGAGGAAGTCCAGTGTGACGTCGCCACCGCTGGTATGAATCGCGGGCAAACCACCTGACGCGGATGGGTCCAACCCGTCGCGCGCTCGCACAAGTAAGTTACTCGCCGACAGATCGAGCCCAGACACGCCGTTCAACTTGGTGTCTAACGGCTTGGCGCTCCCCTTGGCCTCCAGTGCGTACGTGCCTGTGCCGCCCGTGGTGCTGGGATTGATCAGCAGCCCAAAGCTCGCATTAGCGAGCGTCAGGGTGGTCGGGTCCGGTCCTAGAACGGCCGTCACATTTTTCGCGCCGATGGCGATCTCCCGCGCACCGGTTTGATCTTTATACGTTTGGAAGCCAAAATCACCCTCGAGCGAGCCAAAGCCCGTGACGCCCAGGGTAAGGTGCCCTTCGATGTCGGTCACATCCGTCGTTCCCAGATCACTGAAGTCCAGGTCAACGGGACCATTCGGCGTTTGGGCCGACCTCGGTATGTTGGTGTCGTTCGACGAGACCGTCAGGCCTCGTCGAACCCGGACAAGAAGGTCGCTGCCAGACAGGTTGAGATTGGGCACGCCCGTTAAGGTCACACTGTCCGCATTCGCCTGCAGGGCATATGTCGTTGGATCTGGCGCGGTGCCTGGTTTGATCACCATTCCAAAGCTGGCATCGCTGAGCGTGACGTTGCTCGAGTCGGTCCCGAGCACCATCGTCAGGCCGGAGGCTCCAACCGCCAGATAAGTGGCTCCGTTATCCGAGAACTTCTGGAAGCCAAAACTCCCGGTGATGGTGACGAAATCCGTGATCGAGAGTGTCGCCGTCCCCTCCACGTCCGTGACATCGCCCGTGCCCAGGTTCGAGAAATCGAGGTCCACGCTTCCATCTGGCGTGATCACGCCGTTCGCTAGTTCGCTCGACAAGCTCGATGGGTCGAGTCCCCTGCGCAGCCGGACCTCAAGTCCGCTGCCCGCGAGGCTCAGCCCGGGAACGCCATTCAAGCTGTCCGTCCCGCCCTGAACGACGAGAGCGTAGTGACTCGGCGAGCTCGTCGTGTCGATCAAAAGCCCGAGGCTGGCCCCATCAATCGCCACGTTCACACCGCCGGCCGATACCGCGGCCGACACGTTCTCGGCCCCGATCGCCACATATGTGTCGCCCGCGACCGTGAACTCCCGGAAGCCGAAATCACCTGTGATCGCCGCGAACGAACCCACGGAAATGCTGAGCCCCTGGGCCAGGACCTCGGATTCGTTGCCGGTAAAGTCGAGAGGAACCGCGGCCTCACCGACCATCACGGATCTCGAAAAAACGCCGGCCGTGTTGCTCCGGAATTCGATGTTGCCTGGCGTGACGTCGAGCGCATCGGCCGGCAAGCCCAGGATGTCGGCCGTCCCCGTGAGATCGAGGCCATAGTGCGTGCCGAGTTCCGACTTAAAGACTGCCAAAGCCAGGGTTCCGCCGGTCAGGTCCAGGCCGACGCGATTCGATCCGGTGCCCGTTCCCATGAAGGCTTCGACGCCGGTGGCCCCCACCAACATTTCCGATGTGCCATTGGTGGCCGGAGCATACGAGAGCGAGATGGTGGAAGCTGAGACGTCGGCGAATCCTGCCAGACTCAGGCTGAATGCGTTGAGCGTCAGGGATAACTCCCCGGTGGCCAGGTTGTAGGCCCCGTCCGTTTGACCGACGGACGCGTCGAGGACCGAGCCCAATTGCAGTGTCGCTCCGGTCGTACTGAAGCCGACTTCGCCCCCCAGAGAGCCTCCGAGGGTGTAGTGAATGTCGGTCAGTGTGACGCTTGGTGTTTTCAGCGTCAGCAGGCTGCCCAGGGAGAGGTCGGTTGGGAGGTCGATCGGAGCACTGGCGATCGTGAAGCCGTTCCTCCCGATCGCCAGGTCATTCAGAGTGATTCCCAGATTGTTTAGAGGCGCAAAGGTGAGGGCTGCGCTCGCTATGGTCGCCAGGGTGCCCTGACCGGGCGTGAATGTTACCATCTTCGCTGTCAGCGAAATCTGTTTGAAAAGCGACAGGGAGAAAGTGTCAGCGGTAAGACTGAACTGGCCAGGGTCCGACGTGCTGGCGAAGTCATAACTCCCCTTCAAGTTCGAAAAACTGGACGTCACCAGCGGGTTTCCGGGGAACAAGGTCATACTGCCGAGCGTGGCGGTAATCGAACCGCTGATCCTGGGCTCGGATTTCGTGTTTACGGAGAAGTCATTCACCGCAATGGACACATCGGAAAGCGCGATGAAATCGCCGATGGTGATGTCGCTGGTTGCTGGAAGCTGCTGGAATGGTGAAATCACCGAGGCTAAAGCCAGTCTGGGTGAGGTCGAATGTAGGCAATGTGAGCGACGGCAACCCGGAGAACAGGTTGGCCGTGACGCTCACATTGGTGGCGCTCAATATGGTGGCCTGTCCAGGGGTCAGATCGACCTCGCCCAGGTGGATGGTCAGCGCGTCGCCCAAAGGAATATTGAGGTCGGTGATCTGCACGTTCATGAGGCCGGGGGCCGTGGCATTGCCGAAGTCGAAGCTGCCCGATACCGCCCCCAGGGAGATGTTCAGCACGGAGACGTCGGGAAAGAGCACCGCGCCGGTGACAGCGAATGAGATCGATCCGCTCACCGAGGGGGTCGTGCCGTAGTGAAGACCGAAATTGTTGAGATCGACTGTCGCGCTGTCGAACGCGAGGATATCGCCCCCGATCGTCACGGGGCTCGCGTGGTCCATTCCACGTTCCCCAGGGAGAAGCCATCCCGCTCAATTTGCAAGTTATGCGCCGTCAACGTCCCCAGACCGCTAAACTCGGGGGAGCTCAGCGTCACGGAATCGATCGTGGCCAGAACTTGTTGACCGGGTGTCAGGACGACGTCCGCGGCTGAGAGTTGCAGCGCCTCGCCCATCGTCAACTGGAAGCCGGAAACCATCACGGTCAGTTGGCCGGTCGGATCGGAGCCGTCGAAATTCCCGAAGTTGTACGCGGCGGTCACGTCATCCGTCTCGAGTTCAGATAGTTCCCCGCCGGAAAGAGTTGCAGCCCGGTGACGGCGATTCCCACCGTTCCGGTCAGGGAGGGGCTGGGACTCGCCGTGGTGCCGAAGGAGACGTCGAAGTTGGAGACGGTGAGCGACGCCCCTGTCGTGCTGAGGAAGTCCCCGATACCCGGGCTGGCCTGCGGTGCGGAATTCAAGGTAAAGGCGTCGAAACTGAAACCGTCCTCTCGCAACGCAAAGTTACTCAGCGTCGCCGTTGGCATCCTGCTGAACTGGGTCGAGCTTACCGTTGCCGTCTGAAGGGTCGCCAGCGTTTGCGTATTGCTGCCGGTTGAATCGTAATGGAAACTCACGTTGCTGGCCGTGATGGTCAGAGCTTCGCCGACATTCATCACCATGTTCGCTGTCGATGTAACGGCCAGGGCAAAGTTGGCCCCACTCGTGTTCCCAATCGTGAAGGTGCCCGAGAGCGCGGCTTGATTGTCAACGCTGGACGTGATCGCCGCGCTAAAGCTATCTCCAGGGAAAAGCGCGGCCGACGCCGCCGAGAGGCCGATCGTGCCGCTCCAGACGCCGCCGGGCGACAGGGTGGCGTGTTCGGTGAAGGTCAAGCCATTCAGTTGCAGAAACCCGCCTAACGAGGCGTTGCTGATCGTCTCTGTTCGACTGAAGCTGGTCGATTCCGAGTCCAGCAGATCCTGAAAATAGGTCAACAAATCGGTGCCGATGCTGAGCAGGCTGCCATAAGAGGAGTCCGCGGCGGCGGTGAACACCGGTTGTGCTTTGATGGGGCCGGTGCTGTAGTCGAGGTACCAGTCGCCGCCCGCGGCCGTGCCGCCGGTCGCCATGGTGTTGGCGGCGACATTCGCTCCCGTGGCCCGCGCGAGGTCCTGAACAAATTGCACCCCGCCGGCCCCCTGCGCGACGTCGCACCCATAAAGGAGGATCCCTCCACCGGGTTGCAAGGCCTTGCCCCAGGCCGATACCTGGGCCTGATCCTGTTGCAACCTGCTCTCGTCGAGAACGGTGCTGGCCAGTTGAAGCTTTCCGGGCCCGCCATGGGAGAGCACCTGCTCTGAGATCAGTCCGTGATAGGGCTGCAGGATGGCGGTAATCTGCTGGATGCCGTCGTAGCCTGAGTCCAGAACCACGACCTCGGTGTCGCCGTGGAGCGAGACCTGAAGCATCGGACCTGCTGAAGATGACGCTGCCGGCAGACTCGGTTCGGGAGGTTGCGGCGTGGAAAAAACGCCGGACGAGGTGACCAGGCCGGAACCGCCGATATTTTCGATGAGCGCATCGTAGTTCGGCACGGCGCCGTCAACGATGACCACCTGTGACGGCGCCGGCTGACCTTGCACGAACGCGGCGAAGGACAACAACGGCACCGAAACAGACACGGCCGAGTCGACCATGGCAACTGCGGTTGTGCCGCCCAGGACACCGGCCCGGGGAGCGAGGATGGTATCGAGTGCGCAGAACTGGCGGACAACATCGTCCGATCTTCCAGGGTTTCAATGACTGCTCTGAATAGCTTGGCTTTGTCAGGAGGTCTCTTCACGCATCCGGAGCGTTTTGTATGCGACCGAGAGGATTGTGTCGGCTTCCGAAAAACTTGTCTCATATGCGCAAGGATCACCTTGTATTCAACTAAATGCGTTTTTGGCGGAGCGGAATCGTGTGGCTGGTTCTTCGCTTATGCACATCCCCACACCTCTGTCTTCCCGGGCGTGACACCCTTCCCTCACAATCGGCAGGTTGTCACGATCCGCGGATGGGCAAACTCGGACGACTTCAAGATGCCTGCAAGTTCCCTGGATTCCTCCGCATGGCAGAGGTTGGGCCTATCTTCGGTGACCCTTGAGCCGTGGTCATCACGATCCGCAGGCGACGAAGAAAGCGCTCCGCAGCGTGAGCGGGCGAGTGTCTCGCACCTCCCACGACCGACGGCCCAGGCGCGTCCGCGACGTCTCCTTTGGCGACAGGCGGGTCTACTTCGACCTCTCGGCACGACCGACTCGACCCTCCTCATGCGAGGCGGCGCGAAGCGCGAGCGGTTGGACTGGTCAGCGGACAACCCGCCCTCCACCAAGCACTTCGCCTTCCATGAGGGAGGCGCTGCCGCGAGAGCACCGTCAAGGCGGTCGCCGAGGACCCGCACCGTCATACGGCGAAGGATCTCGACAAACAGTAAATGAAGGAACAACTCCGCCGGGCATCGGTATCGACGAGATCACGGTCGGCAATCGGCACCGATACCGCATCAGCGTCAGCGATCTGGAGCGGGGACGGCCGATCTGGTTCGGCGGATAGGATCGCTCCGAGGCGAGCCTGGACGAGTTCTTCGCCCGGCTCGGCCCCAACAAGAGAAGGAAGATCCGCGTCGCCGTCATGGACCTGGGGAAGGCCTTCCGCAGTTTCACGCGCAAGGAGGGCCACGCCCCGCGGGCTCGGATCATCCACGACAAGTTCCACGTCCTCAGCCACTTGGGAAGACGATGGACGAGGTGCGGAGGCGGGAATACGCGCGCCTCACGGGGAAGAATCGCCGGTTCATCCAGGGGCAAAGGTGTAACCTTCTCTCGCGCCGAGAAAACCTCACCATCGCGGGGAGGCAGGCGCTGAGGCTCCTCTCCGAGCTAACAAGCGGTTACATACGACCTACTCGCTGAAGGAATCGTTCGGCAAGTTCTGGGACGACAACCGCCCCGGCTGGGCGCGTCGATTCTTCGAAACACTGTAAAGACGCCATGAAGTCGCAACGCCTGGGCCCTTCCAGAGGTTCGCTGCGATGGTCAAGTCCCATTGGGACGGCATTGAGGCCTGTTGTCGCGAGGAGAACAAGGCCTCACTAGGCTTCGTTGAAGGCCTCAACAACAAGATCCGAGCCCATTAGCGGCGCGCGTACGACTACCGCGACGAGAAGTGCTTTCGGCTGAAGCCCCTCACTTGCATTCTGCCGAGACTCTGAAAACGACCCACACGATTCCACGAAGAGCCCGCTATTTGAACCATACTCAAGCCGAGGCACATTTCCACAACTTGGTGATTATTATTAGCAATTAAGTGATCACGGCCCCAACTTGCTTGTTTTTGCTGAGGTCACAATAACCTCGGCATGACCGACACGCCGCCGCTTCCGCCGCAGGTCTGGGAGACGCTGACGCCCGAGGCGCCAGTGGCCGTTTAATCATCTCACATACCGGCCGTTTGATGAGACCCGCTGGGCGCCGATGGGCCAGCCGCCCGGGCAGGCCGATTCGCGTCTCACCAATAGCATACTTGCTTGCTTGGTACTCGTGACGCGGATGTCTTTATTCGTTCCTCTCCCGCAACTTCCGGCGGCGGCTCCTGCGACCCTGGCTCGCTGATTTGGGTGCCTCCTGGCAGTTGGACCCAGTCCCTGGAATCAGGTCCCCAGGCTGTAGCGATTCATCGTGGAGACGGCCGAACGCCAAACGCTCAGCGGTCTGGGACTGGACCTTTCGTCTCTGGTTCCTGCGCGAACAGCGGCCGCCAGGGCAAGAGCCTATCTCCCTTAATACTCTCTATGCCCGGGACGAGGCAGCGCGCGTTGTCCGACGACACCGACGCGCTTTCGAGCGCATTCCAACGCGATACTGCAATTCATCCGTCAATTGCGATAAAAGTGGCCCCTAAATTAGAATTCCGTACCTTATTGAACCAAAGAACGTGTTGCAGCCACAAGCGTGCGGGACTTCCGGCGCAACGCACTCAACTCCGGATGGACTGGTCTTTGCTCGATCAGATGGCCAGGCGGAGGCGTGGGGACCATTCGCCAGGTAGGCCGGTGTCCGCAACGAACTCGCATCCCCCCTAGGGGGACGCCGGCGCTACTAGCGGGGAGGGGGTTGCTTGGGGCAGTTGATCGGTGCAGCTCTTGAGCAGCCAGGCAGCCTAATTGCTAATAAGCCGTCATCGAACAAAGCCGATGAGTGCCTCTCGGTCAAGATCAAGGAAGAGATAGAACCCTCAAGAGGCATCCGCCCTCTGCGCTTGTGAGGGCCATTAACGTAGAGGTCCGGAACCTGCGCTTGATTGTTCTCATCCTCATGGGGCTCACCGAGGGGATAAAGAGATGGACCCGGCAGATTACTCCACCGGGTCCGGGGCTCAGGTTAATTGGCTGCGGGTCAGGCGATACGGAGCCGTCGGAACAGCAGTGTGAGGATGATCCCGATTCCGCCTAGCGCGAGGCTGCTGGGCTCGGGCACAGCACTCATTGTCACCAAGTTTTGGTAGAGACGACCATCGTGCTCTGCCGAGTAGAAGTTGGCAGCATAGTACGTGTCGGGGTTGTATCCAGCAAAGCTCACCAGCGCATTATAGTCACCGGCCATTCCGGCGCTCCCACCGGTATAGGAGAAGCTTGAACCCAAGCCACTCAGGTACCAGGGACTGTGGTAAGCATCGGTGGTGTACCAAATGGCCAATTGGATTGCGCCCCGTTCATCCACGGCTGCGGCACCGTGGTCACTGGGATTGGGGTTGTGGGTCAGCAGCCATCCAATCCGGTTCTCGGCATCGGTGACTGAGATGGCAGGAAGATATACATTTGGCGTATCGCCGATCGAGAGCGAGGCGCTGGGGTTGACCTGGTAGGGCGAGCCGAGGTAGTTATCGTGCCACATGTCGGTGCAGTAGACGGGCGTCAGATTCGAGAATGAGCCTGACGTGTCGATCTGGGGGCTGGAGCTGGTGGTCTGGGTGGCACCGGGCAGGCTGCCATTGGGGCCGTAGGTGACGGTGACGTTGAACCCTACAGGATCGTAGAGTTGGGGCGTGAACGTGATCAGGCTGGCATTCGCATTTGCCGAGATGCTCAACGACACAACCAAGAAAGCAAGGCCATAACGCACGCGGGACATCTTAAGGCTCTCTCTGTTAGGTGTGGTCCACTATTTGCTAAACACGAAGTCGTATAGCACGGGCGAGCCGACGGGGCTCGCCCGCTTCTCAGTGTGGAATCAGCCGCCGCACCATTGGTGCGGACCAGTCCGCAGCACGCATTGACGCTGGTGCTGTTGAACATCCCCTGATTGGGCGGTTTGCGAAGTGCTCTCGCCGCAGGGGGACCGTGGCATCACGGAATCACGCATTTATCATCCATCCACACAGAGGCTATACTGGCCATGTGGCCGAACATGACACCCCCACCCCTGAATTTCTGCTGGCCCTCCAAGCCGAGATCGAGGAAGAATTCAGCAAGTGCCCAAAGTCTGGGTAAGCTTGGGACAAGCTCACGCCACCTGGTAGGTGAGCGTCAGGGCTTGGATAACCGGCGCAAGACGCCAAGGCTGTTCAAATAGCCAGACTCAACCTCCCTGTCCACTCGCGGGCGCGGCCGGTGTTGGCAGCGTAATTGCATCTCCCTAGGGTGATGCCGGCAGCTACCAGGGGGGAGGGGTTGTTCGAGTACCTAGGGGGGGTCGCCGCTAGGGGGTCATTCACATTGACGTCCCTGACCGCGCCATCCCGCTCGTTGAATGCGATGAAGTTCGAGCTTGTTTTCCACGCCGAACTCTAGATACCGCCGCCTCGCGATCTGCGCCCACCCTCAGATATGGCACGTGTTTCCTTCGCGATACCATCCCTCGATGCCGAAGGGACCCGTCCTTGGCACGACCGCCGCATCGAAGCGACGTTCAGTTTCAGACGGGGCAAAACCAACCCTGCAATCGGCGAGAAAGCGGTAGAACTCGATCACACCGAAGCATCGAGCATGCGATTTGGCGCGTCGGTCGATCCGACAGTCGATCCGACCGACGCGCGCACCCGGTTGACCAGCTTGCGAAGTCGTTGCCTGATACATGGCTCGCGGCCCATCCCCGAGCCAGATGTAACATTCTCTCCTAATTCGTTATCTCAACGCGAACGGACGATGAGCCGCTGCTCGCCTTGACGCGGAGCGGCCCATCGAGACCCCAGACACGAATCGTATAGTCGGTGTGCGGGAGCCACAGTTCGAAATCCGTCTCGCCACGGCGCAGCATGATCTGGTCAAGGGCGATTGCATCGTCGGGCTCCCCGTCCGGAATGGCGGCGATCACGACGGGCCATTGGTTGCCCAGCCAGACACCAGGCACTCTCGTCATCTGATCGGTGAATGCTCCGCGCCGATCCGTTGGCTCCTGCCCGAGTCGAGGCGGATGAATCACGATGGCATCGACGGCGGGTTGCACTGACGACTCCGGGAAAGAGCGCTTCCGTCACGTGCCGAGGTGGCGGGACCAGCATCACCGGCTCCGTGATCGGACCGATCTGGCGGATCAGAGCGACGATAGACATCATTCGGCAACTCGTTGGACAGTTGCCAGATCGTGAACGGTTCGACGCCTGTCTTCTCCCACAGTCTCGCGGCCATGTATCGTCCGACGTTACGAACTTCATGCTTGAAGATGTGCCCGTGCCCGGCATGCACCACCATCCTGATATCCGGTCGCGAGGCGAATCGTGCGGCCAGCGTGGCCGCCTGGTACTCTTCACGCCTGTCGAAATCACGATCGAGAGAGATCATAACCGCCGACTTCGAAACCGAGGCGGATGGCCGTCCGCACCAGATTCCCGAATCGTGGATCGAGCGTGTAGAACCCGGTTCTCGAAGTCGGATATCCGCGGGATTTCAATGTCGAGCCGGATTCGGCGATCGTCTCGGCGAAATAGTGGGTGAACCCGGCCGCACGAAAGGAAGCCAAGTGTCTGTTCGATCCACGCGCGATGTTCGGTGACGGTATGAGCCTCCATGATCAGGACCAGCCGCTGTTCTGCCGCGATTCTGGTCATGGCTTCTCGCCACGGCGTCACGACAAACGGCGGATCCGAGTCGGGTGTGTCGGGCGGGTCACACAGTTCGTGTCCGACCTCGTCGGGGTGAAGCGGAATCTCGCGAGCCTCACGCTGACGGCCAAGGATCGCCAATGCCGTGCTCAATTCCTGGCGCTTACCCCAGTCATTTCGATCGGAAGATTGTTCCAGCATGACGACTCGCCGCAGCAACACCTGACGTGAATTCGCTTCCTCAGCCCACCTGGACGCCATCACGCAGAAGGCGAGCAACACCGTTCCCGTCGCACCGAACACAATCCACCGAAATCGAAACACCCGGCGTCCCGCGGAAAACACCACAGCGACGATGGTGGCCGCCACGATGTTCATGACACCGAGTACGGCGAACGCGACCGGTTCCAGAGACGGGGGGACCGGCCCGACGGCAGCCATCGGATCGAACCAGCCGGCGCCAACCGTAGATCACGAACATTGACAGCACCGTTGCCGCAACGATTGCCGTGATCATCTTCCGCGGCCGCGTCCTGGAGAACGCCGAAACGATCATCGAGAGCATCGTGATCAGACACAGCGAGACAAGCGCACGCGATTCCGCAGGTACCAGGTTGGACACCGCTCCGGCGGCGACATATCCGGCGACGAGAGCCACTACCAGGAAACATGCTTGTCGAGTTTGCATTTTCCGAGGAGGCCGTTAGTGACCGGAGGGACTTGTGTTTACGGCCAATGGACACTGGCTGGCAGGATTCTCGTCTCAAGGAAGCTCCTGCGCGCGTCGGTCCGACACTACCTCGGTCGATCCGACCGACGCGCGCAAGGATGCCGGCCATTCTCACGCTGGGGGAGGCACCGAGCGAGGAATCACCGACCCGACTTCAGAGGCTCCAAGTCCAGGGTCCCCTGCGCCTAGTCGAGAATCGCCGGCGACTGGACGGAGAGGAAGATCCGTCCGGCATGGGCACCCTCTTCGCGATCCTCAGGGCCGTGCTGGTGATGGCGGCGGCCCCTGGCCTTCGCCCTGCCGCCGGTCGGCGCGACGTCAGCCCCGACTGGTCGCCGCCTCCGAGATGCCTCGTCCCTAAGCGGCCGCAAGTCCCGCCAAGGAACCGGACGGCGATCTCCTGACCACTCCCCATGAGCAGCGCGGGTCCGGCTCGGCCACCATCATCCCGCCGTCCAAAGAGCCATGAAGGGTTACACCGACATTTTACGCGTGACATCTCGGGGGCGAGGCGATGGGACTCCGGCGACCCCCGCCAAAGGACGAGTGGCCCCAGCGAAACTCCGCCCCGCGGGAGGAACCCGAAACTCCGGTACGGCTTGGTCATCCGGTGGTACCCAGGCGAAGGTGTCGGGTTGCGCTGGCTCGTGGGGAGAATAACTGGAGCGGAGTTGATTGGGTCCCGGATTCCCGTGGATCCCTTCCTCGAATCGACCGTGGAGCGACGAATCATGCCCGACATCGCGACCCGTACGCCGGCATCATTATCCGCACCAGGGGTTCGTGTTTAGCGGGTAGGGGTAGGGGTAGCGGGGGGGACGGGGGTCACCGGGGCGTCCAAGGGCAGGCAGGCGGCCAGCCAGGAGACGAAGTTGTGACATCGCTGCTGACAGGTCATCGCCAGGCTCGTGAGCCGCTCCCACGCCGCCTTGCCCGCCTCGGTCTTGTTCCCGCACGACACCTTCCGCGCGATCACCCCCGGGTCACGCAGCGACCGCTCCGCACGGTTGTTCGTCGGCTCCGCCGCGGGGTCGTCCAGGCACCCCAGGACCACCCCGCGGCGCTTGCCGATGCGTTGTTGGATCGCCACGTCCCCCGGTTGGGTCCGCTCCTCGGCGAGCAGCCGGTCCAACCACGCCTCCAGGTGTCCTCGTTGCCGGACGAATTCCTCTTCACCGAGGTCCGCACGGTGTTTCCACAGCGCGTTGACCATCGTGAACAGCAGCTTCCACTCGTTGAGGTAGCTTGGGTCTTTCGTGTCCGGCCGGTCGCGCGCTTCGGCGATCTTCTTGAGGTGGTGGCCGATGCACTTGTGCGTCCGGTATGGCACGTTCTCGTAGCTGGCCAGGCAGTCACTGACCAGGATGCCGGCGAAGTGCGCGCCCAGAGTCTCCAGCACCACCTGTCGGCCGCGGCTTTTGTCCACATGGTAGACCGTGGTGTCCACGGTCGTGAACGTCCAGAGCCAGTACCCCGGGGCCCCGACGTACCAACTCGTCTCGTCGGCGAACACTGCGGCCGCGCCGCGGACATCGAGGATCAAACTGTCGAAGGCCGGCAGCACCTTCGCGGCGGTGCGCTGCACGGCCTGGGCTAGCCCGCCGGGGCTGAGCGTCAAACCCGTGAGAAGCTGCAGCACGCGGCAGGTCTTGCGCATGGTCAGCCCGAACTGCTTGTTCAACGCAGCGGCCAAGGCCTGGGCGCGGGGACCGAGTTGGGTTTTGGCCGCGCCGGTGGCCGTCGAGGTCTGCAGGGGGTGGGAGCTGTGCACCGCGCCGCAGACGGCGCAATGGCCCAGGTAGGTGACCAGGTGCGTGACGCGCGGCTGGATCGGGGGAATTTCCTCGATGAACTGCTCGATCGCTTGCACCGCAGTCACCGGCCCGCCACAGTGGGGACAGCCACTCAGCGGAACCTCGGCGTGCTCATCGACGTGATCGGGAACAGCCCGATGCACTCCCGGGTGGCCAGGTGGCCGACCGGGTCGCTTCTTGGAGCCGTCGGGGACCTTGCGGGATTCACGCCGTCGGAACGGGGCGGCCTGGCGAGCCGCGGCCCGCGTCTGCTCGTCGAGCTTGTCCTGAAGCTGGCGGTTCTGGTCCCGGAGGTCCTGAATCGTCTGCTCCAAGGCGGCGACTTGAGGCGCAGCTCTTGATTGTCTTGCCGGAGTTGCTCGAGAGTCGCTCGCTCAGTGGCAGTCATGGTCCACCCCGCTGGCCCGATCGGCCACATGGTCGATCTAGGCCAGCAAGGACCGTGCCGCTAAACACGAACCACCAGGGATGGTGCGGACTCTGACAAATTCCCACAGAAGGTCCTGGACGCACTGCGAACGATCAACAGCACAACCACCGGGCAAAGGCTCCTGACGGCCATCGCGGGCCGGCACAGCCAGGCCCAGTTCGGCAATGCGAGTGCGGGTTGACTCGCCTATACGGTTTGCATCATGCCCAAGAGGTCCATCAAACAATCCACGCTCTTGGGCAGGATCCGCTGGCGCAACTATGAGCCGGGGAGCGTGACCAATGCGAGCAACGAGGCCAGGGCGTCCACCCCGAATCACGGGTCTGTCTCCGCCATCCGGTGGGATCCAGTCCATACTTCCACGCCGGACGGATCGCGGCCCCCGTTCATCGCCTTGGCCCACGAACTCATCCACGCCTGGCGCAACTTGTGCGGCAACTCGTATCTCAGCGCGGGCCGGGGCACCTTGGCGGCGAAATTCACGGGCGGTGGGGAAGCCACCAAGAATGCGGATGAAATGAAGGTGGTCGGCCTGCGCGGATTCGAGCAGGAGCCCATCACCGAGAACCGCATCCGCGCGGAGCACGGCCTTCCGTATCGCAACTCGTACACCGGCCGCTGCTCGGCTGCGGAAGGGACGCCAAACGCCGGGCTGTTGGGAGGGCCCGCGCGGGACGACCCGTGGTACGAAGGGGCGCCGCAGCTCGATCCGATCGGCATCTGAACACGGGGAAAGGAGCCCGGCGCGGAGCCGCTCGTGCCGGCCGCCCGGCAACTCGGGGCATCGGTACCGCTGAGACGAGACGATCGAGTGCCTGCAAGCCAGGTGGGTATTCCCGCACAGCTTAACCTCGGTTTGCGTCTCGTCCTTGCGCGTCGGTCCGACAACACGAATGGCACAAGCTTAAGGTTTAAGACCTTGCGATCAAAGGACTTACGTTAATCACATGCTCGGAAATATTAATAATATATTAATAGTTAAACTAATCCATGTAGCCTGAATTGCAGGCTTTTTCGCTAATACAAAAGAAGTTATAAATGTTCAATTTATGCAAAATGCCCCAGCAAATGGGCCGCAAGTGCAAATGGAATTTGACTTTACGCTTAAGCTAGTGCCATTCGTCCGACAACACCGACGCGCGTGAAGGGGTCGTCTCTGGCCCCATGTCGGTAGGATCCGCATTCATGCTGCCGCATCCTCTTCGCTGCTGAACGACCGTCACCCTCGGCTCGTGAACGCGTACGCGGCAATTTTGACCATGATTTTGGTCCCATGGACAAGAAATGGGTTGCTGCCCGTGACTCCCTTCGAATACGGGTGCCGGCGACCCGAACCGCCCGGCGCGAAGGACCTCATCTCTTCCTCCGGGTCAACCAGACCATCCCCCCGCCCGCGCTCATGGATTACTTCGTACCCATCCCGGAACCGGGTACGGGCAGGGCCTCCTCGAGAGGGTCATCGGGGACGCAGGCCGGCCGCCCGAGAGCAGTGCACTCCCCGGGATGAATGAGCTTATCGAGCGAGGGATCAGGATCCGATGATCGAGTCGAGTCACGCCGGGGGCGGCGACGCCGGATCGCCACCGGGCGCCCATCCCTCCCGGCCCCGCCGACCGCCCCAGACCTGCCGGCCGACGAGCGGGTCATAATTCATCCATAGGCATTCAATCATCCTTCGTTTAGTGTCACCGCCCGCGGCATGATTGGCGATGTTGACCTCCTCCCGATGCCATCCATACTCCTCCGAGAGGGCGTCGTAGATCGGGTGGCGGTACATGCTGACGATGGCCTTGCCCTCGATGTGGGCCAGCGTCTGGACCAGCCGGACGTGCTGGTCGTCCGTCATCTTCGAACCGGTAGCCGTCGCGAGTCGCTCGCGTGCCATGGACATAGGGCGCGTTGACGTAGAAGAGCGTGTCCGGCGTGTCCTCCCGCTCGATCAGCTCGATGCCGTCCTTGTTCTCGATCAGCACTCGCCGGAGCCGCGTGTGGACATCCGCCAGGCCGTTGACCGCCCCGAGCCACTCCGAGACGTTGCCGTTCATCCGGCGGCGAGTGCGGGACCGGGTGATGGACGTGAAGTCCCTCATCATGCCGGATCGCGACTGGCGGCAGTTGACGAAGAATGCCACGGCACGGCCCACCGGATCGTCGTCCTGCCGATCGCCGTGGGCGTCATCCCACTCCGCCCGGGCCATCGGCATCGCCTCGACCCTCCGGCGGAATTCCTCGAAGGTGTCACGCCCCTGGAGCACACGCCAGTAGTTCATCAGTTCCCCGTTGATATCGTTGGCGACCTCGGAGACGCCCTTCGCGGGCGGCAGCCAGAGCCTCTCGTCGTCCGGGTCACGGGCGAGCAGGACGGCGCCCCCGCCGAAGAATGGCTCGACGTAATGGATATGCCTCGGGAACAGGGCGAGGATGCGACGGGCCAGGTAATGCTTGCCTCCGAAGAACTTCAACGGCGGCGTCAGGGCCGGCCGCGAGTCGGATCTCGGTGCGTTCATGAAGGAACCTCCTGGAACGGGACAGACGAAAATCTACGTCGGATCATAGCTCGGCGTCGATAAACAATCAAGTGAAATTCTTGCGCGTACGTATAAAAAACTAAAAAATCCACGGGACGATACCCGGCGGGGTCGTGGGAGTGCCGGTCGGGCGCGGGCGGGCCACTCGGAGCGGAAGGCGACCGGTTCGCGGCGGGCGGCCCCGAGGGATGGATCGCCCCAGACCAGCTTCGTCTGGTCGGGCGAGAACGCGACGCACTGGACCCGGCCTCGCGGTCGATCCGGCGGAATCAGCAGCTTGACCAACCGGCCGGTCCGGACTTCGAAGAGACTGACCCTCGGCACGGGGGCGTTGGCTTCGCCGGCGGCGATGAGCCGTCCGTCCTGGGAGAACGCGATGCCGGTAATGAAGGAACACCGGATGCGCAGGTGGTCCGTCCCGATCTGTTGCAAGGCGCGGGATGGCTGAGGCGGTTGGGTACCAGGCGGATTGTCGGGAGTGCTCGACGATCCTGGATTCGCGTCGGCCGCGCCGACGGCCTGGAATCCCAATGCCGTCGTCGCATGGACCATGACCGCTATGGCAATGGGCAGGGCACGTTTCCATCGAGCCGATCGGGGCCCATCGTCCAGAAGCTGCGGGATTCGCTCGAACAGGCTTCCGCTCCCATCGGACTGGACGATGCCGGCAGGAGCCGGACCACCCGGAGGCCGCCTGAGGACCCGTCCATGGAACTTCCGGGCCCCGTCCGTAGACCCTGACCATGGCCCTCACGACCGACTCCGTGTCGGATCTCAGAGCCGAGCCGTTCCACTCGGTGGCTCGCGTCACGAAGCTCTCGAGACCGCTACCGGAGTGTGCCAAGTGGCCCTGCCGATCCTAAATGCTAAGCATGGCCCCAGTTACGGAGGCACACTTGGCTCACTTCGCCGAGTGTGCCAGCCGCCTGACGTCAGCGACCCCCTTTACCCGCCCCCTCCTGGGCCCGGTCCTCGCCCCACAGGTCCCCGGCACGGATCACCAGGACCTTTTGTCGCTCACCCCGGATGGTCTTTCGACACGCAAAACGCTGCTTGCGATCCTTGCCGGGAGACGGCAGCTCGGCCAGCTTCCCCGCGTCCCTGAGGATCCGGAACAGCGTTCGCTGACTCTCCAGGCGCCCGCCGCTCGAGTGCGTGCACCGCGATACGGCCCGATAGCTCTCGTCGGGATCCAGATAGACGAGTTCGCCGGCCAGCCATCCCACCGGGAGGGAGCCGGGGTTGGGTTCCCAGGCTTCTCCTTCGGTCGAGCGCCATCCGCGACGCTCCTGTTCCTCGGCGGTGATCGAATTCGCATCTGTTGCGTCCTCCAGGTATACCTGTCCGCTCGCCAGGAGCGCCGCCAGCGTCCCGAGGTACCTTGCACAGAGGTCCGATCTCCCGAGATCCGACCGGATCGCCGCCGCCGCCTCCATCAGCCCATCCCAGACCGCCTCCCAGAATCGCTCGGCCTCGTCGTGATCGATCGCACCACATTCCTCGGCGAATTCAAGGAAGACGGCGAATCCCGCGGCCAGGTCGGCCACGTTCTGCGGCGTGCGTCCGTGGTCGCCCGCCCGGGTGGCCCGCTCTCGGAGATCCCAGATCAGTGCCGGGAGAGATACCAGGACCGCCTCGTAGCGAGGTGCCAGCCACCGAAGGTATCCCGCCATACTCGCGGCGTAGAGTCCGCTAGCGGCGTCGGCCTGACATTGGGTCAAGCACTCGAGGTCGATCGTGCGATTCGGGTCCGAAAGATCCCGCCCCGCGCTGAACCATACCAGGAGGGTGCGCGCGGCGGCGCTGTTGTGGACGATCTTCTCCTCCGCAGTCGACAGGATCGAACCACGCGGGGGAAGGCACTCCCGCAGGCTGTTCGAACCGGACCCCATCCGATATTTCGGCTGCCGGTTGGCCTTGCGCCTGACCGTCTCGCCCATCTTGCGTTGATCGCGAGCCCGTTCTGCTGCCGTGCCGTCCGGGACGCAATCGTCGATCACCAAAAGGCAATCCTTCAGGATGTACTGGACCACCTCCAGTCCGCCGGGAGCCGAGTGCCAGCCGACCGGAAGATTGTCGTGGTCCATTGAGGCCCCGAAATGTTGCTGCCCCAGGGCAGCGACCGAGGTCTTCTGCGAACCGGTTTCCCCGGCGAACTGGGAACAGTGACTCGTCGGTCCCAGCACCGCGCGATAGGTGCTCGCCAGGCTCACCGCCGCCGCCGCCTTCGATCCGGGCCGCCCATCCTGGCCGAGCCGGAGCACCCCCAGGCTGGCGCGGACGGACATGTGCAGCGAATCCCCCTCGGGAGGTGCTGGGAGCCGGAACGATGCGAGCCCATGCTCGGACAGATCGACCGACACGCTCGAGTCGGCTCCGTCAGCTCCGATCGCCCCGTCCCCGTGCAGGAACACCCAGCGTTCCTGGACTCTTTTCCATCCGGTATGAGAGTAGACGCAACCTATTTTTCGATCGTGTGACAAAGCTTTGATGGCGCAGTAGACATGACTTACGCTGGATTTCCCCGGGTAGATCAGCGCGTCGAGTCCGAACTGGGCCTCGACCCATCGCATGGCCCTGAAGTCCTGCTGCGCGATCTCGGCGTGCAGCGGAGTACCGTCCCACAGGGTTCCTCGAATCCGATAGCAGGTCGTACGAGTTGTCCCGTCGTCTCTCGAGACCTCCTCGGAGATCCAAGCGACGAAATTGGAAAGCGGAATCGTCTGGGCCTCTTTGTCAGTGCCCTCCTTGCGAGCGAAACCGCCATTGACCAACAGGTAGGGAGACTGTCGCGAGGGAGGCGGGGTTGACTTCATGGTTGATGCGCTGGCCCACCTGGGGTGCCGGTCCGCAAACTCTCAGGGTCTGGATGGTCCGGCAGGTGCGCAGCGGTGTCGGTTTCACCGTGTTCGCTGCCCCCCGCGACATCGGGTGCATCTGACACCGTCGGTCGGGTCACTCTTGACAGTGAAAAGTTGGTGTACTTGGGGGGGGCGAACAACCGTGATGACGGGACAGAATTGGATAACGTCCCATTCCTATTTGTCGTGTTATCACTGCTCTCCGAGAGCGCTGGCCCTGAAGCGGCCGCCTCGCCATTCGACCCCGACCAAGAGCGTTCCGTCATGAGACCTCCTCGTTTTTCAACAGACGCTGGTACCCCCTCCACGCCCGACACGCCCATCACAGCGACACTCGCCAGGGCCCAAGATCCAGTCAGTCGCTGGATCGAGCCATCGACCTGGTGGGCAGCGGCTTCCGATGGCTAGTTCGGCGCGGCGATCCAGACCCGATCCCGATCCCGATCGAGGACCGAAACAGCGGGGTCATGACTTTCTCGCTGCTGATAGAAGCGCCTTCCGAGATGCTCAGAAGACCGACTCGTGTACACCGACAAGCACCTCGAGTTCAGCGGCTTAAAGTCAAATCCGGTTAACACCGATCCCAATCCTTTCCTGGAGAAGTTCGAGTCGTCGAAGGCGATGAGGCGGAGCCCAGTAAATATGATGTTACGTTTACTTAATCAAAGCGAGATCGAGCAATATGGCCCTCGGAATCCGGCTGTCCCGCGAGATCTGAGCGACCCATCGCTCGTACTCCGTGCTGCCCTACGAAGCGTCCCTCCAGTCACCCACAGCGGGTACCTAACCGGAGCGACTGACCGCTTCACCCGTTGTCCGACGGATCCGAGCCGATCGGTGACAGCCTCCATTCCAGGTTCTCCCGGCGATTGTCGAGTTTGTCGCCGTTCTTGTAGTGGACCCGGTGCTCTGGCGAGGGGCGAGGCTGACCCTCCAACTCCAGGACGGATTCTGAGAGCAGAATGTAGGACTTCCGTCCCTGGGTGTCGGTCTCGACTCGGTAGACGTGGCCTTCGTCTTCGCAGAGTTCGGGCGGTATGGACTGCGCCAGATGGCGTTTTCTCCTGCGTCGGCTCGACATGGTATTCCCCTTTAATAGCCGTCTAAGCAAGGTCATCGCGTTGGTTGTCAAACTGTCTCCCGCTCATGGGTCCCTCCAGGAACTCCAGACTCATGGTCGAGGACGGCCCGTCATTCGAGCGACACGGACCGCGACCTACGGATCTAGCCCCGCCACATCGCCCTGACCTGATCGGGGTCGGAGCGGCACGCCAGTGGATATTCCTCGAGGTAGACCGCATCGTCGTCAGGACCTCTTTCTGCGGCTAATCTCCTGGACGAGGTGGGGCGTTTTTCGCCTGTTCACTGATGCTCATGGACTGCTCTGCCACCGCAAAACCGCTTCGGCGGAGGCTCATGGCCACGTTGCTGGGCCCACTCGGCCAAGGCGAGATCCACCAGAGTGGCCCGCGTAAGTCGGCTGTGCTGGGAGAGTTGGTCGAGCCAGCGCCCGTACGCTGCGGAACCCTTCAGTACGCAGATCGTACGCCGCCCTTGCTGTCGTTGGCCTAAAGGGTTTTCCTTGTCCATGGCATCGACATTCCCTGTGAATCGTCCCGGTCACCCGACCCAAGTCCTGACCCCGAAGGTGCCTTGCCTCCGCCGGGGTACCCCCTACCAGTCCGGAGCGACCGATCCGCAACCTAGGAGGTCCCTTGTTTCTCCCCGAGGGACCAGGGGCCTCCACCGTCGTGTTCCCGCCAACGGAATGGCCGGCAGAACAGGACCAGGACCAGGACCCTGGTCCTCGAGCACGGGGCTTTTGCCCTGACGGTTTACCATGCCCCGGGAATGGGCCCTTCGGGTTCGTCCCCGCGGTTTCCGCGTTACGTGGGTTTGCAATAGACTTTACAGCCAGCACGGTGTGCCTCGGTAATCAGTTCATTGACCCAAGAGGGCGGCCCTCCGATCCGGCGCCCACCCTGGACGAGAGGCGCCGGCCGGGGGTGAAGCTTCAGCCGAGCCTACTGCTCACAGGTCGATGAAGAGATGTGGCAGCGACGCCAGTTCGGCATACCGCCGCTGCCAGTGCGCCTGTAATTGCATTGAATCAGCAGGGTGAAAGTCCTTGCCGGAGTGTTCTGGCACTCCGTAACCGAGGGTAACTGCGTCGCCGCGAGGCGGGGTGGAGAGCAACCGGAGGTGAACGATTAGTCCGTAACGCAAGTGAACTCGATTCGGCCGACCGTCGTGGCGAGCCCGCTGGCTGATGGCGAAGCCCAACTGACGCTTGGACCCTGGAAAAGGGCGACCACGGCAACGTGGTACGGTAAGCCCGACGTGAAACCCCCAGAGCAACGATCGGGACGACGGTAGGTGGCTGGAGACGGAATGATCGGAAGATTCGATGACAAAACGCAGGGAGACCTGGACGCCGCCCAAGCCGGTGTTCATGCGCCTTCGGGAACCGAAGAGCCGGGCGTCCAGGAGTCAGAGCACCCATAGTAGCGCGGAAACCGGGTAATACCGGTGGAGCGAAGGGGTGTAGGGAGGTGGAGACGCAATGACCAAACCGACGGAAGAACAACCGGTGGCAGTGTCTGAAAAGGCTAGACGTGCCGGAGAGATCCTGGCGCCGTTGGTGCTGGGTCGAACCTACGGTCTGGACCATGCGGATGTTGACAGCCCTCGAACACGGGGTCAAAGGAGGCAAGTGGTTCAGCCTGATCGATAAGGTCCACACCGAGAGCACCCTGCATGCGGCGTTCCTTCGGGTCGCCGCCAACAAAGGCGCTGCGGGCGTGGATCACGTGACGGTCACGATGTTCGACGACCGCCGGGAAGAGAACCTGGAGAACCTCCTCGAGGAACTGCAAAGCGGCCGTTATCGACCGCAGCAGATCCGCCGTCACCAGATCCCCAAACCGGGGACTCAGGAGACGCGGCCGCTGGGGATTCCGATCTGTCGTGCATACTGCACCTCTTCACAAGGGGGTTGAGGATTTGGGGGCCAGAGCCTGACCCCCGTCGGATCTTGATCGGTCAGTTCCCGGAACGCCGAGACCAGCAGCGCCGGACTGGTTGGCGCAGCTCGGTGATGGTCTCCGGTGTCAGTCTAATCCACCAGGGGCCGTGGGGCACTGCCTGAATGCCATCCAGGCGGCCGGATTGACACCAGGCGGCGATCGTAGAGACTGTCACGTTCAGCCGCTCTGCCGCCACTTGGGCCGTGCAGCGTCCATCCCCACGAGAACCACTGCGACATGAGACCGGCCCATCAGGGCAGCCGCTGGGAATCGAGTGTTTATATCGAATCCATTGCACTCTATCCGCGGTGAATGAACTCTTGGTGCCGGATCGGAGTCCCTCTTGATCCAGCAGGGCGGCGATCTGGCGGTCGCTGTGTTCCGATGCCAGGGCTCGGACCCGAGCGACGACCACCGGATCGGTCCGTCGCACTTCGTAGGTGCGCTTGGGGCGAGGAACTTCGAGCACCGTGCAGCCCTCGGTCTGCCAGCGGATGGCTACCTGGATGAGCGTCTCTCCTCGACAGAGAGTCACATCTTTGATCAAATATCCCAGCAACTGTTTTCGGGCGGTCTGAGGCGTCGTTGGGGCGTGCCAGACCTTCGAGAGATCTTGAGCCAATGCCAGGACCCGGCATCGCTCCTCGGGATCGACCAACCGGCTCGCTACTTGAGGGCGGAGCGTTGCGTCCCGTTCCATGCGTTCGATGTCGGCTAACCGTTCATTCCACTCCCGCTCCAGAGTGCGCGCCACCAGCCTGTTCTCCGGTTCTACCGCGACGAATCGGCGACGAGCCAACTCGGCCTCATAGCGGGCACGTTCCAGGGTCAGTTGCCACTGCCGATCGAGTTGTCGGGCCTGGGCAGCGACCTGATCGAAGGCGGCCATCGAGACCTCGAGCTGAGCCGGCCGCATGGCTTCCAGGAGGGCCTGCGCGACCGCCGCGTCAATCTCATCACCACGCATCGACTGGCAGGTCTTGCCCGCGTAACGAGTATGCACTGAGTTACACTCATATGATGGTATCGAACCATCCTTGAGGTAACGGACAGTCATCCGCCGTCCGCATCGTCCACAACGGACGATCCCCTGGAGCAGGGCGAGGCCTTCACGCGGGGCTCCGCGGCGATCCTCATCGGGCGACGTCCGATTGTCATCAAGCCGCCGCTGGTTGCGCTGGAATTGGTCCCAGGTGATGTAACCGGGATGATGCCCGGGGATCAGGAACGGCCAGTCCTCAGGCCTGACCTGGCGTGTTCGGCCCTTGACCCTCGGCTCCTCACCGGGCAAGCACGCAAGACGAGTCTTGGTGCGTCCATAGACATAGGCGCCGGCGTACTCAGGGTTGTGCAGGATAGCCAGGACACGGCTATGGCTCAGCGGTCTCCAAATCACTTGACCGTTGCGGCCACGTCCCCAGAGCCGGGTGGGGCACTGGAGGTGTTGGTCGGCAAAATGTTGGACGACGGCCAAGGCGGAAACCGACTGCTCGAACAGGTCGAGGATCAGCCGGATGGCCTGCTGGACTTGTTCGTCGGGGTCGAAGACGATCCGGCCCTCCAGATCGTACACCAGGCCCGTGGGCGGCCGGAACCGGAGTTCACCACGGGATGCTTTCTTCAGCTTGCCGCCCAGGAGGCGGGACCGGAGTAAGTGGAGTTCGGCCTCGCTCATGGTTCCCAGGAATCCCAGGAGCAGACGGTCGGAATATTGAGTCGGGTCATAGACCCCGTCTTCGTCGATGACCAAGGTGTTGGTGAGGGCACAGATCTCGATGAGACGATACCAATCACTGCAAGATCGTGCCAGGCGGGAGGCTTCCAGGCTCAAGACAGCCCCAGTTCGTCCCAGGCCGACCTGGGCGACGAGGTGCTGAAACCCGTCGCGACCGGCCGCTGACGCCCCTGAGTATCCTTGATCCTGATCGATGACCTGGATTCGCTGCGGGGGCCATCCCAGGTCGCGCGCCGGCCGGCCAGATCATATTGGCGGGCGGTGCTGGCGATGTTTTCGCGCACCTGAATCATGGTGGATTGGCGGACGTAGACCAGGGCCAGGCGGTCGAGATGGTCCGGCCGGACCTTCGAGGCAAAAGACTGCATCATCATCGCGAGAGCTCCGGGTGGTGGGGATTGACTCTTCGGTCACGAGATGGGACGCGAGCCGCGCCAGGAACTGAATGACACGGGCCTGGCACTCGGTGGTGAGACCGGACCAGACCTGACTGGGCGGGACGGAAGTCCCGTTTTGCATAATCCGTACGCTCATAGGAGCATCTCCTTAATCCAGATACCCGTCGTGCGGGGCTGGTGAGGTGATGCTACCGCGATTGGGACGGTTTCGTCGGGACGCGATCGTCAGCAGTTGACGTGGTGCCGTCTGGTTGGGCCAAGCGGTCGAGCAGTTGAATGACCCGACGCAAGCCATCGAGGTCGAGCAGGTGCTCGGCCGCCGCTGCGGGGGAACTTTCGAGAGCTGCAGCGTAGTCGGTGCTGCTCAGGGCGATGGCGGCGTGACGCCCGTCAGGGAGCACGACGATCAGGTCAGGATCGTTGCCGCGGTGAAAACGAACGATCTCGACGTGCTGGCCCCGGAGGGGATGATGCGGATGGGTGATGGTGACAAATCCCGAAGGTGGTCGGGATGAGGGGGTAGTGCGCTGTGGGCATTCCGACGGTGCGAGACCGGGTGGTCCAAACGGCACTGCAAATGGTGTTGGAACCGATCTTCGAGCGCGACTTCGCCGCGCACAGCTACGGCTTTCGCCCCGGTAGGGGATGTAAAGACGCACTGCGCCGAGTGGACCAGTTGCTCAAGGAAGGTTACACGTACATCGTCGATGCCGATCTGAAAAGCTACTTCGACACGATCCCGCATGACGGCCTGATGACCCGCGTGGGTCAGAAGGTGTCGGACGGCCGCGTGCTGAGCCTGATCAGGCGTTCCTCAAGCAAGGTGTCTTGGACGGCTTGCGGGAGTGGACGCCCGAGGAGGGGTCGCCGCAAGGCGCCTGCCTCAGCCCGCTGCTCAGTAACATCTATCTGGACCCGCTGGATCATCTGATGACTCAGCAAGGGTTCGAGATGGTGCGTTACGCCGACGATTTCGTGATCCTGTGTCGCAGCCCCGAGGATGCCGAGAGAGCCTTGGCCATGGTGCAAGAATGGACGGCGGAAGCCGACCTGAAATTGCATCCGGAAAAGACCAAGATCGTTGACGCGACGAAAGACGTCCTTTGATTTTCTGGGCTATCGGTTCGTGCAGGAGGCAACGCTACCCGCGACCCAAGAGCATGCAGAAGCTCAAAGACGCAATCCGAGCGAAGACGAAACGGACCTCTGGGGAAAGCTTGACGAAGATCATCAACGACCTCACGCCCCGGCTGCGGGGCTGGTTTGAGTATTTCAAACACAGCCGTCGCTTCACGTTTACCATCTTGGACCAGTGGATCCGGATGAGGCTGCGAAGTCTCCTCCGCAAACGCCTGGGCCAAGAAGGGCCGTGGCCGCGGGAGCGATCATCAACGTTGGCCCAACAAATTCTTTGCAGAGCATGGGTTATACAGCTTGAAAACCGCCTATGAACTGGCCTGTCAATCCTCTTCGAGGTAAAACCACCGACGGGAGAGCCGTGTGCGGGAGATCCGCCTGCACGGTTCTGATGGGGGGTGTGCCATTTAACGAAGTAAGAGATTGCTCTGAAAGGAGATATGCCAGGACAACGGCATAAGGGCTACGCAGCATGCGCCGATGCTTGGCAAGCACCGGGGTATGGAGCCTGCGGACAAAAGTTCGGCACTGCGAGCCACAACGTGGTTCACCGACCAGCCCTGGACCCATGCTGACGAAAGAAATCTGCGTGAGCGTCGTGAGAACTAACAGGTGGAAGTGGCTATTACACCTGGACCAAAAGGTAAGGTGGCGGGCGTGAGGGATTCCCCTCCCAAACCGCGTTGTCCCCAAGACCACCCGGCGTGGAGCAGGCAGCTAAAGGTCCGATCGTCTCTTGCTTCGGAACTTGGGAATTCCACAAGGTCGTCTCTGCACCGGAGTACCAACCCGGATTGCAGACGCGAAAATGCCAGCGGACGTTGTGGAAGACGGAGGCGGCGTAGTAGCCAAAGGATATCCTGTAATGGGATCTACAGGGCGAAGGTCCGCCAGGGTAACAATCATGACGTAACGGAATGTATGGTGAAAGGAGTGCCCGCCGTTGCTTCCAAACAAGGGCCAACAGACTCCACAGGGAAAGCAGATGTCAGGAGCCATGTCACGTGGTCTCCTGGTGCGTCCCTGGGACATCAAAATGTCTGGTCTGCTCCCTTGGAGTAGCGTAGTTGTTACCTGGAAAGCCGGATGCGGTGAAAGTCGCACGTCCGGTTTGGAGTGGGGGAAAGACCGTGAGGTCCTACCTATCACTACGAGGGGCCGAACTCAATCGGTCCTTCCTACCCCTATCACCTCGGGCTCGGTCCCGGAAGGCGGCTCCTCTCCGACCAGCGTCCGGCGGATCTCGCCATCTCGGTTCAGCCAGACCACGTGCAAGGGCCCGCCGTGAATCCATTCGCCACGCCCGTCCCAGTGGTAATTGACGCAACCGATCGGTGTGCCGTTTAGCGGCTCGCACGGGATCCGCCGGAATGCTTCCAGCGGGACGGGGCGTCCCCCGATCCGCAGCTCCTGGACGTGGACGCCGGTCGGCCTCCTGTCCACGACCCGATCCGGGGCACCGTCCACGCCCAGTCTGACCGTGGCGATCGAGACCGGCAACGTTTGAATGTTGACCTCTCGCTTGATATCGAAATCGTTCATCATCAACCTTCTCCGCCATCTCGGCGTGGTTCGTCGCGAGGAGATGTCACTGGCAGTAGACGAAGCCGGAACGGCAACGGTACCGCCGTAGTCCGCGTCGCCAGGACGGTAATCTCGGGCTGGAGCATCGATGCGAACATCAAGACCCCAACCACGAGGTCTTCGTGATCGGATTCGCCGATCAACCGGCGCCCCGGCACCACTCAATCGGCAGCGTCGTCGAGCACGTCGGCCCGGATCGGCGAGAGGACGCCCTACAGCCGAACTGGAGGCGCGGAATATCCCTTTCTCTCGGCCCATTCTGTCAAGGCCAAGTCGACCAGCGTCGTGCGCGGGATCCGCGTTGCCTGGCAGAGATTGGCGATCCATTGCGAGTACTCGTCGGACCCCTTCAGCAGAAGCACAGTTCGGCGAGCATGCGACTTCGACCTCGATCCGACGATCTCGCTTTCCGCCATGGTCTCCCCCTTGCCCTTGCCTTGGTGCACACTCACGTGATTGGAAAGCGACTCGCTCCTCGATTCGCGTGAGGATGGCGCGATCGAGGAGGAGCCGAAGAGACGCATCGAAACTTGAAGTACGGTAAATCGTCGCCGGTAACTATATTCAGATTCCAGTGAAAACTTGAGGGGATGAAATGGTGTTCCATCCTTCTTTCTTCCGGTTTCTCACTCACTCGTCGGTTGGTTTTTTCTCACTCGTCGATTGTTCGATCTGCACGGAACTCTGCTGCATCTAGATCTGCACGGAATGGAAATGACGGTACTGTATCTGACGGAACTGGTAGTTCTGGTACTGGATCTGAACGAGCAGAAGAGCGAGTATGTACGTCAGTAGCATGAGCGGTATAATGAGCACTAGAATGATTAAAATTATTAGGAGGAGGTCTTCCTTTTACTTCTTTTCCTGGCCCCTGACCCCTGATGAACATAAGGTCACTGGGAAGCGCTTTCGAACCGTGTCAAACACATGGCTCTACTTTCTTTTTGGCCAGCGCCTGTTGGCCCAGCCGGGAACCCTGACGGATCCCCGGTTGTTCGAACCCTCAGGGTGACTGCTTGCGACGGCGGAACTCCTTCTCGTACGCTGCGAATCCGTTGACTTTCCCGTCGCGGATCAGCACGCCGGAGATGAGGACAAAGTGATCGAGCGCGTCCAGACCCGGCACAACCGGCGCTTGTTGCCGCTGCCGAGTCCGGAGTTCAACCACCTGTGCCACTCGCCGAGTTCGCGTCGCGCGCTTCGCATGAACGGCTCTTCATCCCGAGCGCCCGCCGTGATCGTCACGGACGGCAGGACGAACCCGAGTTCTGCGGGTTGCGAATCGGTGAGGCGAGCGACCTCGTCGATGCTGATCGCCATGAGATCCTCTTCGTCGAGATAACTCCCTGCGACTTGCCGATGTTGGACAATCAACGAATTCATTGCCGGTTTCATCTCGGCTCCCCTCATGGATCGAGCAGGCTCGTGCCCAAGCTCGGCTGGCATTCTGCCTTTCCCGATGAGAGTAGGTTTGTTCGCCGCCTTAGACCCGCAAAGCCCGCAGTGGTCAGCCCGACCTCTCCAAGGTTATACGCGGGTATAGTAGCTCAACAATTACTGTTGCGTTTTTGCAGTGTTCGTCGTGCATCTATACTCCCATCGTGATCGGGCCCGAGGTTCGGGCATTCGACTCGCGGCTGGATCTGCTTTCCGAAAACTTGCATAATCGTGGTCCAACCTCAGGGAGCGGCACACGGGGTTTGATGGGCGGGAAGTTCCTGTTTCCATCCATCCGGCCCATCATAGGAATCGAGCTCATCCGCGCCCTTCGTATTGTCACGACGAGTAGCCCGGCGTTGGCGACCTTCTTTGTGAGATGCACCGATCGCGTCGAGCGTGCATTTCTGGAATTCAGGCTCCTGTTCGTGTGCAACACGTTCTTTGGCGTCGAATTTGGAAGTGTCAACTCCCCGCATCGCTTCGTTGCACTTCAGCAAGGATTGTAAAGACGTGCGGAAGTCAGCTAACATACACGTTGAAGTCTCACCATCTGTCAAGATCCTAAGTTCACCCCCCTCAGCCACGACGAGCCAGGGTCTCCCCAACTTCCAAAGACGTGTCTCAATCCTTTCGGACAGATACACCACTCCAGTGCGGAACTCCGCCGTGCCAACTTGGCAGTCGAGAATCCTGCGCACAATGGCTTCACTGAGCGTGTCTCCCCTGCAAAGTGCCTCGATCTTGATCTTGCCGTTCTCGTCGAATTCGACCATCCTCGCCTCGCCGAAGAATCCATCGGCCCATGAAACCCATCCTGTCGATCCATCAAACTCGATTTCCAGATCCATCGAACACCGCCGAGCCGAGGCACTGACCATCGCCCCCGCTGATGGTGGCAACTCGCCGCCCGTGAGAGCCCCGGGCCCCACGGCGGCCATCCTGGCCCTACCGAAGTTTATCCGGGATCAACCCCAGGTCAAATGCTTTTATGTTGAATATGTATAAAATTAGAGTTAGCTTATCGACCCGATCTCGACCCAGCCTGCATGCCCGGACGCCCTCGTCCTCCGGACCCAGCGGTGGACCGATCGGTAGGCGCGATCACGCACTTCCGTCAACGGTGAGCGCTCACCTTTGCCCCGGATCGTCCGGGCGCCACCGGCTCGACCATGAAAGTCCAGATCACCTTCTGGTCAGGATGGATCACGGCTCCTCGCGGAGTCGGAGCCGAGTCGAGGATCAGATCGAGGTCCGCTCGACCAGGTTCCTTATAACCACCGCCCCAAGGGCCATGCTCCATGGCCCCGCACTCGAACCTTTGCGTGGCATTCGTGGGTTCGCCGAAGACGCCACCTTCTCCTGCCCTCGAGATCCACTTCCTCATGCCTCCTCGTAGCTAAGAGAATCAATTCCGTGACTCCACGAGCACATTTCCAGAACCTGGATTCGGTAACGCGATTGATAAAGCACGATGAGGGACAACTATCGCCCGGGCCAGCATGGATGATCCCCCAGCACGCCGGCAGACTGGCATCGAGCACTCATGTCGCCGGGGCGGCACGACTGCCTCGAGGAATTCAGGATGTTCAGCCTTTCGATCTTCACGATGCCTTCTCGCAATCTCTGCTCGAATGTCCGGCCGTCATCTACAGGACGTCGCAGAGCAGCGTTGATCCGAGCGATGGCGCGGCGGGCCGGTTCAAGCCGCTGCTGATCGCGGGCGTCGCCTAGAACCTGGAGCGGCGCGTTGGGGGCTCGGCTTGCCCGGAACCCCTGGCTGGATCCAGGCCCAGGACCGCGCTGACGTAATCGTCGGTGACGATTCCCCCCTCGGTCTGATCGAGGGCGGTGTAGGCGAAGTCCACGCACTTCCTCAGGTCGCAGCCGTGGTGGTCGGCGACGCGGATGAGATGGTGCCGCTCGGCCTTGACCCCCAGTTCGATGCAGATCGACCCGATGTGGTCGACGACCTCGTCGGTCGTGGGCCGCTTCAGCTCGTACTGGTTGACGCCGAAGCGGTTGATCAGCGCGTCGTCGAGCAGGTGCGGGTGGGTCGTGGTGAAGATGACCGTCAACCTGGCGCTCTCCAGGCGGGTGCGAAACTCGGCTTGGTGGGCCCTGTCGAGTTCCTGCGCCTCGTCGATGAAGATGACGAAGTCAGTCATTCAAGAAATAAGTCGTCATGGTCTCTTCCACCACCTCCAGCCCCCCGTGACCTGAATCCCTGTCCATTCGACGTAGTTGTACTGCTCGCCCAGTTCCCTCGTGCACCTGTCGCAGCGACCGCAAGGGTCGCCGATTCCGAGCTGGTTCTCGGCACAGGGCGTACCTGGCCAGGATGCGTGCAAGTGTCGTTTTCCCGGCGCCCGTCGGCCCGTGAATGAAGCTCCGCCGTGGCGGACGCCCGTTCTTCATCTGTTGCCGCAGCCGGGAGACAACCGGCTGATTGCCGACGATCTGGCTGAGCAGCCTCGGTCGTCGGTCGTCGAGAGTCAGAGACATCGATGCGACTCCTCCCAGGGTGCAATCTCCGATCAATGGCCCGTAAGTCGTTGAGATTTCTCGGGAAAAGATTGCGCCGGCAGGGCGCAATCCGGGTGCAATCTCCGCGAGGCAGGTTACCTGCCCCTTCGAGCCGAAGGGGGCGGCTCCGCGAGGCGCTCTCGGGCGTCCGGCTACTCGTCGATCTCGGGGAAGGCGAGAAACGGGTTTCGCCAGGCGAACGGCGGAGACCGGGAATCGTCGAAGCGGTAATGGATCTCCCGGCCCTGCCTGCGATCCGTCTCGCCGACCGCGGACTTCAGCAAGCCTTCCTGCTCGAGTTCGGCGAGGTGGGACCTTACGGCCGAATAGCTCAGGTCGGTCCAGTCCCTGGCCTCGGCCCTGCGGAACCATTTATTGCCCGCCGCGCTGAGGTCGGGCAGGGATCGCTGGTAATTCTGGTCATTCACCGCCTCGAAGATCACCTCGGCGACCTCCAGCGCCCTCGGTGAGATGGAAGTCCCTATCGGGGTGAGCGACAGGTTCGTCAACAGGGCTCGCGCGAACGATAGTCGGAAAACCCGATCACGGGCGTCGTGTCGCGCGACGCGGGGTGATGGACGCGAATGGCCGCGACGATGCGAAGCACCCGCTCGAAGACGAGCATCCTGCCCGAGGAGGTACACCCCTTGAAGCGATCGCGGAAGGTGCAGGGATAATCCGGCTCGACGGGGAGACTCAGCAGGAGGTCGGACAGCCGTTGACGGCCCGGGCCCTCCTTGAACGTCGCGAACGAGTGGCCGAAATCCTCGAGATCGCGTTCGACCTGAGTCGCCATCACCTGCAGGGTGTGGAGGACCGGCGGCGCCGATGGGAGGCTCGTCCGTGATCCAGATGATGCTGGGCAGACCGGATATGTCGTGGCGCAGGCCAGCGGTGCATTCGGACGCATCGCGGAAGAGGGTGGGGTGGTTCCCACGTATCAGGATCGCGGCGATCCCGGGGAACCCCCTCTGCTCGAGCTCGCGGAACTGCCCGTGAGTATCGACCCGCCCGACCCTACCTTGGAGCAGGTCGAAGATCCGTTGCGCGACCATCAGGTCGGCCACAAGGCTGTTGGAGTAGATGGCGATTGGCAATGGCATGAGCATGACCCCACCGGCGATCGAGATCACGATGATCAGGTGGACGAGGTCGCAACCGACCCCGAGGTATCGCTCCAGTTCGGACGCCGTCGCGCAGAGCGGGTCGTCGCGAACTGACTCCAGCGCTGTCAGGTAGCCCATCGAGGTCCTCGCTTCCCATTCGCCCGGAATCACCTGGAGGCCGGTTGCTGCCCGGCCGTCTCGCCGACGCGTCCCGAGTCATCTCAGAGCCCGAGACGCTCCAGCTCGCGCTCAACGCGCGCCTGGCGCTTGGCATCCTCCGCGGCGGCCTCTCGCATATCCTAGGGCGATTCGATTCATTCGTCAAGATCTGTATATTTTAATAGTATAAATAATATGCTGTATAACTATTAATGCAGGCGCAATTGGTAGCGCAATGCGAAAGAGCGTGCACTTCCTGACATTGGGCAGGCAACGAAGTGGCGCAGGACCGCGCGACACTCGGAGGTGTCTACGCTTCCGGTGTTGGGCAGGCAACGAAGCGAGCGCAGGATCGCGCGACACTCGGAGTGTTGACGCTTCCGGTGTTGGGCAGGCAACGAAGCGGTGCAGGATAACGTACACGAGAAGTATGCTGGCGGTTTTTGTGTGGTTCGACTTTCAAGCATCATGCCTGGTGTTGCACCATTGATCAGTGTTCCCGGTCTCGCGACGGGTTTTCCATCGCATTCTTGGCCCGTTGGCCCGCGCCTGCGTGCCGACCATTTTTTTCCGGCCGTCCGCGGTAAGGGCTGATGTGTGGCTCGTTCGCCCGTCCTCCAGGTGGTCGCCATCATGGGTCCGGAATCCTCGCCCTCGTTCGAAGATCGCTTGCGGAACGTCGAGGCTCGTCTCGCCGCGCTCGAATCCTCGAGCCGTGTCTCATCCTCCTCGTCGTCACGAACCAGCAACCCCGACGCCGCGGGCGGGCACGGCGCCGCGACACCCGGGATCGCTTACTTCACGATCCGAGAGGTCGCCGAGACGACCCGGCTGTCCGAGTCGCACATCCGCCGCGCCATCCGGCGCGGCGACTTGCCCGCCTCCAACGTCGGGACCCCAGATCACCCGATCTGGCGGATTTCACTCGGAGACGTGCTCGAGTGGATGGACAGGAAGAAGGGCGGGACCTCGAAAGTCCCGCCCCAGTCGTCGCTCAGGGACGTCTTTGAACGTCACCAGGGTTGTTCTGGAATAGACGACAGTCGTCTCTGTCCCCTTGACCCCCTCGGGAATCAGTTCACTGCGTAGGTCTTCAGGGACACCACCGCGATCCGTCGGTCGACCAGGGCGGCCACCACCCGGATCACCCGGGTGTGCCGCTCGAACGCGCTGCGGAAGACCTGCTTGAGCACCTGGAATCGGTTCATTTGGGCCATCACATGTTCGATCACCACCCGGTACCCGCTGATCACCCGGTTCGCCGCCTTCTGCTCCGCCGTCAGGGGATGGCCCCGCGTCGCCTTCGTCGGCACGACCAGCGGCGTCCCGGGGCGGTCCTTCTGTCCCCCGATGTAGGCCTTGTCCGCCATCGCCGACTCCCCCTCGTCCAGCCGGTCCAGCATGCCGTCCCCCCGCATCATCGTCAGGTCGTGGGTCGAGCCCGGGGCCGTGTCGGAGACCCCGCCGATCCGCCCCTCGGGCGTGCAGACGATCTGGTTCTTGACCGTGTGCCGCTTCTTCTTCCCGGAGTAGAACGGCTTCTGCTGGTCCCATCCCTGCGGGCGTCGGAACGGCTGCTCCTTGCCGTCGATGAGGATCTTGACCTGCGGGAACGCGGCGATGACCGCGGCCGGGGTGGCGAGCTTGGCCCGATCGGCGGCAGGCCGCTCGAAGGGAAGTCGGCCAAGGTCGCGAGCACCGCCAGGGCGTCCTGGACGTTCTCCCAGGCGTTGGACTTCTCCGACTCGAAGAGCCAGCCGAGGACCTCGTAGGTGGGATAGATCCGCAGCCAGACCAGCGTCATCAACAGCCGGTCGGTCAGGTCGAGCGACGGCGGGGCGCCGGCGCCCGGGGCGCGGCGGCGGGGCGTGCCCTTCTTGGTGTGAGTCGAGGCGGCCGGGCCCGGGCATGAGCCGCCGCGAATTCCGGGGCGAGCCGCTCGAACTCCGCGAGAGTCAGCCCGGTCAAGGCGGGGAAGATCTCGGGGGTCAGTCGGAGCGTCGCGTAGTGGATCATCGAGGAGCCTACAGGTGCTCCACGTAGTGTACGGGGCCGCAATTCCAGAACAACTCTAATAATCCAGCAGAGGCTGTCAGGATCAGCCCGACGAGTCTGCCCTGAGAGTACCCTCGTAACAGAGGGCGTGCGCGGCCGGGCACTCGGTTCGATCGTCGGCAAGCGTTCGGACCACCAGCTTCGCCTCTGGTACAGAGTGCCCCGCCTCCGGTATGATGACTGGACCGGATGGCGGCCCCGATTGGTACAGCGGATTGGTACAGGGCCGATTGGTACAGAAAACCGGCGGAGGCAGACTGACAGAAAAGCCTATAGGACATAGAGTTAAGACCATCAGGAGAGGTGACCGAGAGGCCGAAGGTGCGGCACTGGAAATGCCGTGTGGTGTAACAGCCACCGTGGGTTCGAATCCCACCCTCTCCGCTTGTAAAGGATTGAAATCCCTTGAGTTAAGTCAAGTTAGTGGCGAGCGGTTTTCGGCATGGTTCAAAAGCGCCGGTTTTCGGGTAACACTTGGGATCTCAGCGCGGAGCCTGACCGGTCCCGCGTTGGTGCGCGTTACCTCGAACCCTTGGTGGCTGGGTGGGGGATTCAGTTCTGCGAGAACCGCGTGTACCCCGTGAGTTCCAGCCAGTGAGCGTGCGGCTCACCGGTTAGCAACACCGCGGGACTCTTTCCCGCTCGACTGGGGGCTTCACTGCGCATGTATCGACGATGGTTCAGGAAGAACTGGAGCAACGTCAAGGACTCGTTCCCCAGTTGCCGTCGCAGGAAAAAGTAGCTTCGCAGCCGACTGTTCAGGTTCTCGACCAGACTGCTGCCGCGCACCACCCGATTGGATAGCTCCTGCACGTCGGCACACACTCCGTAATCACGTCCTCGGAGCGTCGCGCGCAGGGCCGCCTCACGATGCCTCCGTTGCGGGTCCCATGTCGGCAAGAATTGCACCTGCAAGACCTCCCGGGCGGTCGTCACACTGATCTGCCACTCTTGGGCCAAGGCCGTCAGATCACGGTCCAGATCCAGAGCGAAGGCTAACAAGTTGTCTCGCTGATTCTCCAGCAACGTCTTTACCGGCCTGATCCGGTGCGGACAGGCCGGCTCGCGAGCCCGCAGTTCCGCGACCACGAAGTCGAAAAGGTCGCGGCGGATGACCGACTCCGGACCGGCCACCGACAGGATGTCGTGCCGTAGCCAGCGGGCCAGCAACGCGACCTCGTCAGCAAACGCGATCGCTTTGGCCTCGGCCAGCCGTGCCGACACCCGTCTCTGGACCAGAGACTGATCCTTCCGGCCGCGGCGACATTCGACAGTGGCTTGCTTTCGTTGGCTCGGTTTTCCAGGTGACGGACCAGCGGCCCGACATCGTACAACGCATGGAAAACATCACCGCGGCAGGGACGCCCAGGCAGAGCCTCGCGATGCCCGGCGCGGAGCCCCGCGGCGAAATCGGCGATGGTGGCCTCGGGAGCGAAGCCCCGGCCGACCAATTCCAGCAGCCGGGTGCCCCAGGTTTCGGCATCGCGATGCTCTTCCAGACTCAACAAGAATCAAAAAGTTGAGGCGGCATCGACCCCCACCAAGACGGGATCGCCCGCCTGGAAGATCTCGTCGAGGAGGCCAAGGTGGATGGTGGAGAGGTCGTACTGCTGGTTGATTTTCTGATCATGAGCCACGGCGCTGTGCACGATGTTGTGCACGGTCCCCAGGGAGATCCGAACATCGAAAACGTCGTGCAGCAATTCGACCACGCCGCGGGTCGAACTATGGCAGTCAGCACCAAGCCCAGGACCAGTTGCCGCACCCAAGACTTGGTGACCGGGAGGTTGAAGAGGATGTCGTTGAGTGTGGATGAGCGAGCGAAGGCTTGGTCAAGGGCCGCTTCGGCGGTCTGGACTTGATTACAGAGGAACTTTCTGCTGACCTCGTGCTGCTGGGCCAATGGCGGTGGTCGAGATGAGATCGCATTGCAAGACCGAGAAGTGTGAAGTAGCCTGACAAACCATGTCTGTTTCCTCCGTGAAACGGGTTTCGTGCCGATTAACCAACCGCAACATGGAGGAGACAGGCATTTTAGAAAAGACGAATCTATCGGCCTTTTGTTACCTCGTTTTGAACCAGGCCGGAACAAAGCCACCGCGAAATGCGCAACATGAAATCTGATGATGACTTGAGTCAGTAAGGCTGCGAGACCTACTGGACAGCAAACCCAATTCCTCTCGATCTCTCCGCAGCCAGATCGCTGCAACGGCGACCCGCGTCCTCAAGCACGATCGACGGCAAAGACGGCCGCGTCAAGGTGGCTGGTGGCGCGTATCGTGCCGGTCACAATGAACGTGCCGATCTCCAGGCTTGTGGCGGTCAACGAGCCGGCTTCGGCAAAAAGGTGGGGTCGAAAAGTACCAGAGGCGGCAGCCAACCCTGCCGGGCGCCTCCCTACGGATCGCTCTCCCAATGATACCAGAGCGCGATCGGGCCGAACGTAAACCGCGACTTGGTTCCTCGTTGAGCTCAAGAGCCTGGCGACAACGGCTTGCCGATTTCCCAGTGGTGACCGAATGGGTCAACGATGCGTCCCAGGCGCCAACCGTACTGGTCGCTGACGGGCCAGACTACCATCGATCCAGCCGAGACGGCTCGGTCGAAGACGGCATCCGGATCTTGCACGATCATCACCATCCGCACGGAACCACCGCCCAGAGTCTCGGGACTGAAGTTCAAATGTTTCGGAGACTCATCAGCGACCCAGAATTCGGCACCTTCCACGGACAGCCGAGCAACGACTTCTCCACTTTCGCTATCGAGTCGGAACAACTCGCCGGCGCCGAAGGCCGCCTTGTAGAACTCGATGGCCTTGGCTCCATTTCGGACCGATAGCATCGGAGCGATCGACGTCTCGCGATGCAGTGAGCTCTTCGGTCTCGGCGTCGTGGCTCATGAGAAATCTCCTGTCTCGTGCGATGCGATGCCGTTTACGGGACATGATCGCCTGCGCCGAGCCAGGCGGCAAGCGGCTGCAGGTTCAACCCACGCCAGTTCGAGCATCAGTCCGCGGATCCGTCGGTCAGGCGAGCTATGTCGCGTACAGCGCCGATCGCCGCGTGAACCATGGGGGGAAACCATGGCGGCGGATTTTGGCCACCCGCACCGCCGGTTCCCGCGCGAGTTGCTTCCGTCCAGTATTTCTGCAGAGCAAGGGCAGAAATTGAAGGCATTGGCTTCTGTTGCAAACAGAAGGAAATGGCTGAGCACCGAAGCCGTCTTTCACTGTTTCTTCACAAGCCAGATCCGGTACAATAGCAAGTAATAAGGTCGAGGCCGGTTTCAACCACGATCTCCAGCAACGAACTCATGAGATTTTAGAACTTCGCATATTACGGGTTCAGCTTGACGACATTCCGGCCGGAAGGCTTGAACGAGCGAGAGGGCAAGGTTAGGTTGAACCCGCGTAACGTGTGACAGGCCGGCGATACCCGCGCTCGTCGCAGTGATTGGATCCAAGCAACCGTTCTTCTGTGTACTCGACCGACAGATTTATGAGTGCCAAAGCCGAAGACATGACGAATGCTCAGCGCAAGGAGGCGAGAGTGATGCCCGAGGCAAGCCGGAACATGATTCCTCTGACAGCTCCCGTCGTGGTCAATCGCGCGACGTTATTGATGCCCCGCGTCAGGCCCGGCGCACCCGCGGCGGAGCTGATTCAGGCGGCTTTGAGGAGTGCCGTCGCGCGAGTGCAGGCCGCCGACCCCGAGGCTCGGCGGGGCGAACCTGAGGGGATCCACCGGCTGCGAACCTCGACCCGGCGGCTGCGTAGCGAACTGCGCGCTGTAGACGGACTGGTTGACTGCTGCTGGCACCAGCGTCTCGAAGGTGAGTTGAAGTGGCTCACGGGCTTGCTAGGCAGCGTGCGAGATCTGGACATCCTCCGCCAGCGCCTGCATGAGGCGGTCCACGAACTTCCTTCGTCAAACAATGGCTGCGAACCACGACAGGATGAGACGTTGCGGCCACTTTTCCAGTCGATTGACGACCGGCACGCCACGAACGCACGAGCCCTCCGCGAGGCTTTGCAAGCCGATCGCTACCGCCAGATTGTGACCACTATCGAAAGCTCGGCCGAGCACCCCGCGCTTAAAGATGAAGCCTGGGAGCCGTGTCGAACCGCTCTGCCGCCGCTAGCCGCCGCCGCGTGGCGCCGGCTCAAGAAGCGAGCACGGGAGCTCGACGAATCTGATCCGGACGCCGAGTTCCACGAGGTCCGCAAGCGCGCCAAGCGTGCGCGTTACGCGGCCGAGCTGATCGCGCCGGCCCTTGCCCGCCGTGTCGACAAGGACGCGGAACGATTCATTCGTTTGACCACGCGCGTTCAGGATGTCCTGGGAGAGCACCAGGACGCCATCGTCGCGTCCACGGAGATCGAGCAGTTCCTCGCCAAGCACCCTCAAGACCATGAATTAGTGGCCGCCGCCGCAAAGCTGCTGGAAAACCAGCGGCGAGCCGCGGACCAAGCACGCGACAAGTTTTTCGACGTCTGGGCGAAGCTCGATCGCGCCAGGTCGCTACGATGGTTCAAGTCCAAGGCCCGCGCCTAGCAATCGGCCTTGCCTCGCTTGTACCAGTCGGTGGCTCCAGGCTACGATGGTCTCCTGTTGCAGACTAAAGCCCATGGCACAAAACTCGCTAGCAAAAAGGCCGCCCAGCGCCGGCGGGGACGAGCTTGTTCCCGATAAGTGAACCCGGGTTGATTGGTCGCGGGCTCGCAAGAATCGATCAAAGCCATGCCCGATCGTGATTATTACGAAGTTCTCGGGGTCGCTCGCGATGCGACCGCCGACGCGATCAAGAAAGCCTATCGAGGGCTGGCGTGCAAGCATCATCCCGACGTCAACCCGGGAGATAAGACCGCCGAGGGCAAGTTCAAGGAAGTTCAGCAGGCTTACGACATTCTCTCCGACCCCGAAAAGCGGTCGCTCTACGATCGCTACGGCAACGCGGCATTCGAGGGCATGGCCGCGGCAGGACCCAGAACGAACGCCTCGGAATGGACCTCCCGGTTCGGCGAGCCGGGTTCCGAAAACATCGACTTCAGTGAGTTCTTCGGCTCCTTCGGCCAGGGGGCCGGTGGCACGCAGGCGGGCGAAGGGGGCGCCGGCGTCTTTGAGGATCTGCTGGGGCGAATGCGCTCTTCACGAACGGCACGTCCCCGCGGCGGCCGATCGATCGAAGCCCACCTGACCATCCCCTTTCTCACCGCCGTCCGCGGCGGCGAGACCTCGATCACTCTTCAGCGCTCCGACGGCAAGCAAGAAAACCTCGTCGTCAAGATTCCTCCCGGCGTTGACACAGGATCGAGACTTCGGCTCAAGGGGCAAGGCGAACCGGCTTCCAAAGGCGGCCAGCCCGGTGACCTGACTATCGTCATCACCGTCGAGCCCCATCCCTATTTCAAGCGCGAGGACCGCAATCTCCTGGTCGAGGTTCCCATCAGCGTGCCCGAAGCCATCCTGGGGGCAAGAATCGAGGTACCCGCGCTGGAGGGCATGAAGTCTGTGACGATCCCGCCCGGAAGCTCGAGCGGTCAGAAGCTCAGGCTCAAGGGACAGGGCGTGCCCGCGTCGGGCGGCAGACCCGCAGGCGACCTTCTCGTTCAGCTCAAGATCGTCGTGCCGCGCACCATCGACGACGCCAGCCGCCGATTGATTGAAGAATTCGCCGAGCGGAACAAGCAAAATCCACGCGCCGGCTTGTGGTAAGCGGCCGCGGTCGGATCGGGATCGAGCCGAACGGAGCAAAGCCAAGCACCGAGCAGAGTTTGACTTGCCATGACTCGATTGATCATCCCTCGCGAACTTGTCGCCCGGCAACTGCGCGTCTCTCCCAAGGCCCTCATTCGGTACGAAAGGTTGGGGCTCGTCCGAGTGACCCAGGAGGGCTCGATGAAAGGATACGAGCCTTCGCAGGTGCGCCGGATCTGGACCATCCTTAGCTTTCAGCGCGACCTGGGTATCAACCTCGCCGGAGTCGAGGTGATTCTTCGGCTCAGCGATCAGATGTTGGAATTGCACCATTGCCTGGACGGCCTGGCCGGAGAATTACGCGAGCTTCTGGAAACCGAAGACTCGGAATGACCACCCCCGTATGATCGCACCGTCATGAGCGACCGCGACCAAGAAGCCACTTCAAGTTCCGGCCCAAACGAGTCGAAACGCGAACCACCGCGAAGCCGGCTGAGTCGGATCCTTGCCGAGCAACCCGAAGCCCGCCCTCGACTACGCCGCGCCGTGAGCAGCTTGATCGCGACCGCGTTAGTCGCTATTACCGCGATCGGCTTCCTCTTGATCTGGCACTTTCGACGACGGGCGCAGCTCATCAGGGATCGACTCAGCCCGCCCCGTAAGATTTCTTTTCCCGACCTGACGCAGACATCGGCCCAGAATTCGAATCCACCCGAAGCAGGCACATGATTGGCCCGATGTGTTCAGCCCTTGTCCGTTCCTGCCCCGAGGAATGACAATGAGATGATGACTACCCGAGCGACGTTCCGGCCGCATGAGCGGATCAAGAGCCCGGCCGATTTCCGCCGTGCTTTTGACCAGCGCAGGTCGGTGTCCAATGTATCGCTGATCATTTACGGCGTCGAAAATGGGCTGGATTATAGCCGGCTGGGGATCTCAGTGTCGCGCAAGAAGGTTCGGTGCGCCACGGCCCGCAATCGGATCAAGCGCTTGATTCGCGAAGCCTTTCGTTTGCAAAAGGCCGAGTTGGCGCGGGGAATGGACCTGGTCGTCCTGCCGCGCGGCGGCGAACTGACTTTCGCCGAGGCGCAACAGTCGCTGGCCTCCCTGGGCCAAGACCTGGCAAGGCGTCTGAAACTATCACCTGTGGGGCACGGTAGTTCCAGGGCGGTCCAGGCAAAGCCATGACCAGCACCAGACCGCGCTCCTGGCTGGCCTGGCCAGGCCGGATGATGATCGCCCTTGTCATCGGCCTGATCCGGATCTACCAGCTCACGCTCAGCCCGCTGCTGGGCAACGTCTGCCGGTTCGAGCCCAGTTGCAGCCGCTACATGGTTGAAGCCTTGAAGAAATACGGTCTCCTGCTCGGTCTCGCCAAAGGCCTGCGCCGGCTTTCACGATGCCACCCGTGGAACCCGGGTGGCTATGACCCACCGTGACGTCCGACGGCGATTGTCAGTTTCCGTAGTTGCGCCTCTATCCAATTTGTGGGTAGTGGTGACGCAACAATCCGGTGGGCCTTGTCCCGGCGTCCCGGGACTCGCCCCACCCTCCACAGAGGCAATCACCGCCGAAACATCAGGTCATTTGTGACCTTGCGACGATCCGTTCGAGGCGCCGGCCCCAACAGGTTCTCCGTTGCGGTTCGCCACGGCCTTCTCGAGGACGCCCACAACCAACATGTTGAGCGACCTTTTGTCTTCTTTGGCCCAACTCGCCAGTCTCTCGTGAATATCTGGCGGGATCCGGATCTGGAAGTGAACTACTGTCTCGGGCATCGAGGCACTCCTCGCTGAGTTGTCTAGGGATTAACACCAATGGACTTGGCCGATTGCGTACCTGATTCATCGAAACAGGAGGGAGTTAAGCGACATCGCGGCTCGAAGTTGGTGGGACCGGTCCGAAAAATGTGCGGGAAGACGGAGTCGGCGGGCAGGGAAGAGAGACTTGCCCTTTCAAGCTCGCAAGGCACCACGCATGCTGCGCGGCTGGTATCTCCGCTCCCATCCGCTTGCTGAGATTGAATCGTACCTGCCGCAGTAAATGGCCCTGGAAAACCACGAACCACCTTGACATCGAGGCTTGTTGTAGATACAACTTAGATATGCAGCAACGACCATCCAACTGCGAAACGGCTGATCGGCTGGCGCGGGAGTGCATCGCCGTTCGGGTGCGGCTGATCAATCGAGTGATCACGGCCCTGTACGACGAAGCACTTCGACCATTCGGGCTGCGGATCAGCCAGGCGAACATCTTGGCGGCCGTTGCCCACATGGGCGAGAGCCGGCCCGCGGAAGTCTCTCGAATTCTGCGGATCGAGAAGTTGACCCTGAGCCGTGACGTGGAACTCATGAAACAAAAGGGCTGGCTGGAGTCGGACCCGCCTCTTGGCGGCCGGAATCAGACGATCCGGCTCACTGGACAGGGGAAACAGCTCCTGGGGACAATCCAGCCAGCGTGGGAGGATGCCCAGGTCCAGGCGAAGCAATTGATCGGCGAGGGCGGAGAGGCGGCCCTCCATCAGATCGCCTCGAGGCTTGGATTCGGGACGCCAGCCCCCTGAAATGACGATTCCGCACTTGCCATCCAAGCGGATCTCTTTGTTGTATATACAACGTAATTTCCCGTCACACTGGTCCTGCATTCGGGGACACCAACATGTCAAAGCTCGACGAGCACCCGACCGTGGTCCGGCACCGAGAGGTTAGCCCGACTGTAGCGCCTGCGCCGTTTGACGCTCAATGGCTCCGCAGGCTTTGCCTCGATGCGGGGGCCGATGACGTCGGCTTCGTCGCAATCGGGCGGCGTGAGCTCGACGACCAGCGAGCGGACATCCTGCGCCTCTACCCCTGGACGAAGGGACTAATCAGCATTGTCTGCCGGATGAACCGCGAGCCGGTCCGCAGCCCGGCCCGCTCGGTCGCCAACCTGGAGTTCCATCACACGGGCGAACGGACCAACGAAACTGCACATGCGATTGTCGCCGCCTTGGAGGCGAAGGGGCACCGGGCCGTCAACCCGGCCATGGGCTTCCCCATGGAAATGGACCGGTTCCCCGGCAAGATCTGGGTGGTTGCCCACAAGCCGGTCGCCGTGGCGGCGGGGCTGGGCAAAATGGGCATCCACCGCAACGTCATCCACCCCAAGTTCGGCAATTTCATCCTGCTTGACACGATCCTCGTTGACTCCGAGATCACGGAGGACAGTTCCCCGCTCGAATACAATCCCTGCCTCGAGTGCAAGCTGTGCGTGGCCGCCTGCCCCGTGGGGGCGATCGGCGCTGACGGGCATTTCGACTTCTCGGCTTGCTACACCCACAACTACCGAGAGTTCATGGGCGGGTTCGTCGATTGGGTCGAGAGCATCGCCGACAGCAAAGACGCCCACGATTACCGCAGCCGCGTCAGCGACTCCGAGACCGCGTCGATGTGGCAGTCCCTGGGCTTTGGCCCGAACTACAAGGCCGCCTACTGCATGGCGGTCTGCCCGGCCGGCGAAGATGTGATCGGGCCGTTTCTCACAGACCGCAAGACGTTTCTCGAAGACGTTGTCAATCCGCTCCAGAAGAAGGAGGAAACGCTCTTCGTGGTGCCGGGCTCTGATGCCCAGGACCATGCGGCGAAGCGGTTCCCGCACAAGCAGACGAAGTCCGTTGCCAGCGGGCTTCGGCCCAGCTCGATTCGCGGCTTCCTGGCGTACCTGCCGCGCATCTTCCAGCGACACAAATCGGTGGGAGTCGCGGCGACATACCACTTCACGTTCACCGGGGCAGAGCCCGCCCAGGCCACGGTCACGATCCGAGACAAGACGATCCGGGTCGAGGAAGGGCATCTGGGCGTGCCGGACCTCAGCGTCACCGCCGACAGTCAAACGTGGATCGGATTCCTGCGGAAAGAGCGCAGCCTGGTCTGGGCGCTCGTACGGCGGAAGATCCGCCTGCGGGGATCTCCCCGACTGCTTCTCGCCTTCGGCAAGTGCTTTCCATCCTGATGTCGTCACTCACATCGCGGAGTCTGACATTTCCGAGTATACTGAGCCTTGGGAAGTTAAACCCTTTCTCCAGGAACCGCCATGGCGAGTGCACCGACGCTCACGGTCACCCCTCCGTCTCCAGTCGAATGGAAAGACCTGCTCGCGGAAATACTCCCGGCCCAGGGTCGATGGAGCGAGGACGAGTATCTCGTTCTGACCGACCACCGCAACCGGCTGATCGAGTTCACCGATGGGTTTCTGGAAGTCCTCCCCATGCCTACCGACAAGCACCAGGCGATTCTGGGTTTCCTGTATTACGTTTTCCATGGCTTTGTCGACCCACGAGGTGGGAAGGTCCGGTTTTCGCCGTTGCGGCTGCAAATTCGGCCGGGCAAGTTCCGTGAGCCTGATCTTCTGTTGCTGCTTTCTGCCGCCGATCCGCGCCGGCAGAACCGTTTCTGGCTGGGGGCCGACCTCGCCCTGGAAGTGGTGAGCGAAGAGAAGCCGGAACGGGATCTCGTGGACAAGCGGGGCGACTATGCCGAGGGCCGCGTCCCGGAATACTGGATCGTGAACCCGCAGACCGAAACGATCACGGTTCTTCGTTTGGCGCGGATGTCTATGAAGAAGCAGGCATCTACCGGCGCGGGGAGTCGGCTACTTCAACCCTTTTGGCCGGCTTTTCGGTCGCTGTTGCCGCAGTCTTCGACGCGGATTGAATCAGCGGCCCTGAATCCTTGGACGACCACGCGAAGTCAGCGCTGCGAACCACCTTAAGTCGCGGCCGCCAGTATGGAATCGCCGCCCTGGAACAAGCCGACTCGATCCCTCCTCGTACATTCGGAACGGCGTCTTCCTCGAATGACAGGCCGTGCGCCGCGAATGCCTATCGTACGAATGCTCCCCATAACCACGCAGGGAGTGCTGCCAATGCCCGGGCTACCGTTGGAATCCGTAGTGATTGCCGCCTCCCAGACGGCGGAATACGCGGTAGGCTGGGGTACTCTGTCGTTGATCAACGCCGGGTTGGCTTAATCAAAGAATCGCAGCGGGCTTGCATGGTGGCTCATTTCGCTGTTCCTCGGGCCGACCGCCACCTTGCTCATTGTGCTGCTCGATCGCGTCGAGCCCGCGATCCAATTCGTGCCCAAGTCAGGGGGCGTGCCGATGGCTTTGTCACTGATCGCGAGGTCGCGATGCCGAGTCGCTCGACAGCCTCGGGCACGAGGAAGGCCACGACGATCGTCACGCAGTTAGACCAGTGACACGTCACCTCGGTTCGCTCTTCGTCCCCAACATCGCTACTCGGGTTCGCACCCGGTTGACCGAGTGTTCACCGAGGCGTTGCGCGGTCCCGGTGATGGGGTCTCGTGCAGGCGCAAGCCGGCAACCGGACAATGCCATGCGAAGCGTCGAACTCAGGCCAGACCGGCTCACGCCGACAGCGCGGCCTGCAACATGGCTCGCGTGTAACCCACATTGAACGCAATCGCCGCGTATCCGCCGCCGCCCGGGTACGTCGAGCGGTAGTTCGGGCGCTCGCGGTCGTAGTCGAGAGCGCGGGGATGCTCGGGGTAAATCAGGCGCGAGTATTTTTGCCTGACTAGCTCCTTCATCACGAGGAACATATCGTTGTCGCCCTCGTCGAGGAACACCTCTGTGTACTTCTCGTACGGCTTTCGCATCTTCACGTTGCGGTAATGCACGTGGTTGATGCAGTCGCGCGCACCGAGATAGCGGCACACCTCGATGGGATCTTCCCCCAGCTCGCGCGTCACGCCGCAATCGAAAGTGAGGCCGTTCGAGGGGCTCTTGACGATGTCAAGCAGCCGCTTCCAGCCCGCCAGGGTGCTCATGATCTGGCCCGAGCCGCGGCTGAGGGCGCGGTGGATCGTTCGGATGCAGGGCCAGGCGCACCCCCGACTCCTCGGCCACGGGAACCACGGCCTTGAGGAAGTAAGTGATGTTGGCCCACATCTCCTCGAGCGAGTGGGTACCTTCGCGCTCCAGTGGAGGCAGGTCTTTGACCCTGTCGTAGTCGAATGCCGTCAACCCCGCGCCCGCCCTGCCAGTCTCTTCGTAGTAGCCTTCGATCAGCCGGTGAGCATAGAAGTTGTATTCGATAACCGGCAGGCCCACCTTGCCGGCCGCGCGAATCGACTTGATGACCTTTTCGATCTCGTCGTCTCGCCCGGGCTTTCCATAGATGGTGTTGGGTGTATTGGTTCAGCGTAAATGGGAAAAGCGGCGTTGCTCGTTAAGCTATAACTGGAAACAAAGACTGTGAATGGATTTATCGCATTCGGGCCAATCCCGGAAGGCCGTGGGGCGGCATCGTGCCGCCCTCTCCGGTCTTGGCCCCTGGGTCTGCGCTCAGGTCGCGTCCCCGCGTTGCCCTATCCTCCGCCCAAGTCTTCTCAGTGTACCCCAGAGCACTGCGACTGGTGCAAACCCTCCTTCTCGGCCTTCGGCTCGCCGCCGGGCGTCGGCCGTCGCCAGTTTCTGTTTCCGTCGGCCCAGATCGCCTCAGCGCGACCGGCCAGCTTGTCCGCCGGCGTGATGTAGGCGATCGCGCTGTGCAAGCGGACCGTGTTGTAATGGTTCGACGAACTCGGCGACCAACCGCCGAGCGTCCTCCAAGCTCAAAGGCGTCTTGACGCGGATGCACTCTCCTTTCAGGGTCTTGAACCACCGCTCCATCTTGCCGTTGCTCTGCGGATAGTATGGTGACGTTCTCACGTGAGTCATACCACATATGCGGATGAACTCCTTGAAATCCCTGGCGATGAACTGCGGGCCGTTGTCCGAGATGATCCGGGGCCGCTCGCCGGGAAACTGCTCGCGTGCCCGCTGGAGGATCGTCTCCACCTCGGCTTCGGTCATGGTCTCGCGGATCTCCCAGTGGATGATGAACCGGCTGTAGCCGTCGAGGATGCTGCACAGGAAGAAGAATGTCCCGCAGATATTAATATGCGAGACATCGATATGCCAGTGCTCATGAGGCCGCAACGGCTGCTCGAAGCCCTGGCCCTTCTTGGAGGGCTTCCCCACGTCGGGCCGCGAGTTTGCCGGCCGCCTTGAGCACGCGGTAGACGCTGGAAGGGCTCACGGCCACGACATCGGCGTCGAGCATCATGTACGCCAGCCGCCGATAGCCTTCCAAGGGATAGACGATCGTGGAAGTCGATGATCGGCGGACTTCTCCCAATCCTCCAGCCAGAAGTCGCGCGGGATCGGGGCGTTGTGCCGGTTGGGTGTCCCCAGCCGCTGGCTCCAGCGGCCGAACTTGCTGGGGGCGATGCCCAGCCATCCCACCAAGAGCGACCGCAAGGCCGGTGCGGCTGCGCCCAATGCCGAATGAACTGGACGACCTCATCGCGGGTGGCCTGGGGAACCCAGAGTCCGTTCAGAGCTCCCCAAGTTCTTTTTTTAAGTTCGATATGCTCTTCCATGAGTTCCGAGAGGACCTCGTTCTTGCGTTGGAGCTTTTGCTCCAGGAGGACGATCCTCCGGTCCTTGGCGTCACCGGGGCGTCGGGTTCGGGGCTCGAGAGCGGCGGCGGCGTTCTCGAAGAGTTCCTTCTGCCAGCGATAGAACATGGTGGGGTGGATGCCGTGCTTGTCACAAAGATCCGAAACGGGGGTGTGTTCCAGGAGATGGAGCCGAAGGATGGCGACCTTCTCCTGGGCACTGGGACGTTTTCGCGTCTTCTTGGGCATGGGTGAAACCTCCGCTCGAGATTGTAGCTTATTCGAGCGGTCCGTTTTTCCCATTCCGTCTGAAGCAAAAACAGATCTGGTTCGATTGTGGCTTGACTGTGTATTTCAGTTGCGAGGTATCGGGGATGATACTTGGCCGGGATCAGGTTCTTGGCTTTCGCCGTGGCTTGGGCAATCTCATGCTGGCGGCCTCCTCCACCATACTTGGCATCGGTCTCATTAACCTTGGTATTATCCACATCTTTGGATGCAACGGTGACGCCGTACTCACCGGGTAAGGCGCCATCGCCGGGGGTTGCCGTTGTCAGTGTGTATTTGCCGTTCTCGATGAATCCGTTGGCCGCGAGTCCCTTGCTGGCCTCCGTCGGGATGAAGGAGATCTGTCCTTTCTCGATCGTCTTACCGTTGTAAGTGACCGTACCGTAGACGGGGTAACGCTTGTCGAGACCTGAGTCGTCACCGCAACCGAGGACCGCCACGACTCCCATGCTGGCGGTGGCCTGTCCCATCCCGTTGTACGCGGCTCCCGCGGTGGTGCCGATCTCCTCGAACCGCAGTCCCCCGAGGTTCCGGAACAGGAAATTCGCCGTCCCGTCGTTGGCCACGAAGAGGTCGAGCCGACCATCGCCGTCGAGATCGGCGATGGCCAGGCCCAGGCCACGCCCGCCAGGGCCTTCGATCCCCGCCTCCCGGCTCTCGTCGGTGAACGTGCCATTCCCGTTGTTGCGGAAGAGGTGGTCGAGCTGGCCCGGGAACGTTGCGGGAGGACAGTGGATCGGTCTGCGGGACTCATCCCGACATTCGAGGACCTTCTCGGGGTCGGCGTCGACGTAGGTGACGACGACCAGGTCCAGGTCGCCGTCCCCGTCCAGATCACCGAAGCCCGCCGCCGTGGTCCATCGCGATGACGAGACGCCGGCGCGGCGAGTGACGTCTTCAAACGTGCCATCCCCCCGATTCCGGTACAGCACCGTCTCGCTCAGTCCGGTGACGAACAGGTCGTCGTGCCCATCGTTGTCGTAATCTCCAACCGCGCAGCCCATCCCGTAGCCTCGACCGGCAACCCCGGCCCGTTCGGTGACGTCTTCGAACGCCCCGTTGCCTCGGTTGCGATAAAGCTTGTTCGGCCGAGGGGGGGATTTTCGGTCGAAGGGCAAGGGGCAGCCATTGACAAAGTAAATGTCGAGCCAGCCGTCGCTATCGTAATCGAACAGGGCCACTCCCCCGCCCATGGTGTCGGCGATGAACAGGTCGCGGGTGGCCCCGCATTCATATTGAAAGCGGACGCCCGCTCGTTCCGCGATATCCTCGAACCGGGGACCGGGGTGGGAATCTTGCCGGTGTGCAACCTGGGGGGCGCGATCGAGCGGCCGCGGACGAGTGGACGAGACGAGCACGGGCCGCGACAGGGCCACGGGAGGATCAACGGCCATCGACGGAAGGTGCGCCAGCTCGGACCTCAGTCCGCTGCGATGTGGATCGTGCCGGATCGCCAGCTCGAACCATTCACGCGCCTCGGCCGGCCGCGAGGCCGCCAGGCAGAGCCGGCCCAGGTGTTCGAGGCGCCGGCGTCGAAACCGTCGCGGAGCAGGTTTTCGAGCTCGCGTCTCAGCTCGGCCTCCTGGTCTCGAAGCGATCCGGCGAGGTCCAGGTGGGCCTTGGCCCCCGCGGGATCGCCGCGACGGGTCATCATTCTGCCGAGACGAAAGTGAGCCTCCTGGTTTCGAGGATCCGCCGATACGGCTCGCCGCAAGCTCTCGAGCGCCTGATCGTCTCGCCCCCAGACCTCTTCCATCCGGCTGCAAAAGACCCACCACCGCGCGGCGTCGACATCGTCGACGCGGCTGCGGGCCGAGGACGGAGAGATCGTGCTGCGGAATTCCCAACGCCAAGCGACACTCCGCCAGGGCGAACCGCCCCATGGGGTCATCGTCGAACGTCGTGGCCGCGACTTCAAGATGGGCGAGCGCCTCATCGGGCCGCCCTCGTGAAAGCAAAAGCATCCCCCAGGCCCGGCGCAGCCAGGGGTCATCAGGCGTTTGACGCAGGAATTCCTCGATTTCCGGCCCCAAGTCGCGGACGTCGGCCTCGATCCGGGAAACGAGCATGCAGTCGGCGAGCTGGCGATGATCACGCGTGATCTCGTAGAGCTCCCGCAATATCAAGTATGCCTCTGCCGGTCGCTGCTCGAGAACCAAAATATAAACGAGTCGAACGGCGGGGCTCGATCGCGCGTCGGTCCCGCCCCGCGGCCTGCCGGAGGAACCGTTCCGCCTCGGAGAGATTGCGCCGCTTGATCCAGATCTCACCGATCAGGGTCTGGGCGTGGGGCCAGTCCTCATCGACCGCGCGGACTCGCGACAATGCCGAAAGGGCCTCATCCCAGCGACCTTGGTCGAAGAGCAGGCCTCCGAGCATCATCCACGCGTTGCCATCGTTAGCTTTCTGCCCGAGCCAGCGACGCAAGCCGGCTTCCGCCTCCACCCAGCGCTCCGCGTCGGCCGCCGCCTGGATCGCCGCCCAGCTCTGTTCCCGAGAGAGGTTCAAGAACCAGCCCCCCAGGGCTGCCAGGGCGGTGGCTGCGAATGCGGCACCACCAACCCACCTCGATCTATGCTGTCGAAGCGACGAATGGGACATAAACGAGATTATAGCGTCGAGTGATCCCGGGCGGACCAGCGCTTGCCGGTGAGGCATCTTCAGGCAAGTTCCTGCAAATCGGCCGTACCGGTTGCGATCTCCGGCAGATCCGAGTCGCCTGCCACGTCGTCACGCTCGCCGGTGTAGCGCGTGTCGATCACACCGGCGTTCTTGCCCTGGGTTTGCAGCCAGTGGGCGACGACGGAGGTGTAGCCATGAGTCAAGAAAGTGGTCTCTGCGCCGGTGGCGTCAATGGCCGCCAGCAGGCCCGGCCAGTCGGCATGGTCGGAAAGCACGAACCCGCGGTTGACGGCTCGCCGCCTGCGCGTGCCCCTGATCCGCATCCAGCCCGATGCGAAACCGGACGAGACTGGGCCGAACCTGCGCGTCCAGGGAGTGCCCTGAGCCGAGGGAGGGGCCAGGATGAGCGATTTGGACCAGTCGTTCTTCGGCTCGGCCGACGCGACATGTGTTGTCGGCGGCAAGTTGATTCCCGCCTGACGATAGGCGGCCGTCATCGACTCGACAGCGCCATGAGTGTAGATCGGCCCGGGCAGATCACCGCTCGCGGCCAGGCCGCCCAGGATCCGCTGCGATTTTCCCAGCGAGTACGCAAACAGCAAGCTCGCCCGGCCCTCGGCCTGGTTGTCGCGCCACCAATCGGCGATCTCATCGAAGACCGCTTGCTGCGCCGGCCAGCGATAGATGGGCAGCCCGAATGTCGACTCGGAGATGAACGCGTGGCAGCGGACGACCTCGAACGGCGCACACGTGACGTCGGGCTCAACCTTGTAGTCTCCCGACGCCACCCAGACAAGTCCGCGATGCTCGACCCGCACCTGAACTGAGCCCAGGATGTGTCCGGCCGGATGAAGCGAGACGCGGACGCCATTCAGCTCGATCATCTCACTGTGCGGCAAGGTCGTGATCTCGGCCGTTTCTCCCAGCCGCGCCCGGAGGACGGTGAGCCCATCGCCTGAGGCCAGATATCGGCCACACCCCGCGCAAGCATGATCCGCATGCGCGTGCGTGACCACCGCTCTGTCCACCGGCCGCCAGGGGTCAATGTAAAAATCGCCAGGCGGGCAGTAGAGGCCAGCGTCGGTCGCTTGAAGCAGTGAGGTCTCGTTCTGGCTCATGAAACCATTATCGCGGCTTGATCTTGATGTTGCGGTACTCGATGCGCGCGGTGTGGTCTTGGAGACAGATGTGGCCCTTCATCGGCGGGTTCTTGAAGTGCGGCATGTTCTTGAATTTGCTCTTGGCCACTCGCTCGTTCCAGTCGTCGCTGCCCAGCTCGTATTCGAGGAGCTTCACCCCGTTGAGCCAGTGCTCGATGTGCTTGCCGTCCGCCACCACTCGCACCGCGTTCCACTCGCCTCTGGGGTGTGAAACGTCTCTGGGCGGGGCATAGAGGTCGTAGCAGGCTCCAGCCAGCTCCTTGACACTTCGACCCGGATACGCCGCGTTGTCGAGGATCTGCATCTCGGGTCCAGTGTGCCAGGAGGTGACGGCATCCTCCGAGGCTCGCAGCACGATGCCGCTGTTGCCGGCCCGGTCCACGACCTTCCACTCAAGCTGGAGCTCGAAGTTGTCGAACTGCTCGACGGTCACGACGTCGTCGCCGCCTCCCGCACCTTTGCCGCCCTCGCCACCGCTCACTCGAACCAGGGCCCCGTCGATCACCTTCCAGCCCGGCGGCATCTTCTGCATCTTGTAACCTCGCCACCCCTCGGTGGTCTTGCCGTCGAACAGCAGCCGCCAGCCGGCGGCCCGCTCCTCATTCGTCAGGACGTTCTGTTGGCTGTCCTGCGGTGATGCAGCCAGAAGGACCACAACGAAAGCAAACGCGTTGACAAGAAAAGTCATACCAGTTGCTCCTTCCATCGTGCGGTTGGAACTCTTGCGCTCGGGCCGGCACATCACGCTTTGTTGTCCGTCGAGGAGAAGTCGGCCGAGACACCGGGGGCTGATGGAAACGAGATTACGAAAACGGTCTGAACCACGATAGTCGACCGTGGAAAATGCGAACGAACGACCGTTTGGAAATCGCCTACCGCAGAGCGTGCAGGCCGGCCTGGCGGCGATGGTCGTTCATCAGCGTGAAGGCCCGCGGCTCCAGCTTCAGAAGCTTGACGAGCTGGGAGGGTGAGCAACCAAGTGCGGCGGCGGCTTGCTTCGGGTCATGGCCGGTTTCGGCCAGGACGTCGAGCGCCTCGGCAAGCAAGGCCGGGAAGTCGTCGTGGTCGGGATTGATCGTGATCCGGCCGCCGCGGCACCGCCGCTTCCAGAGCTCGCTGGGCTGATAGGCGGATTCGCCAGGTTCCCATGCGGGCCGGCGCACCTCGAGGGCCAGCTTGAGCCGGAGGCGAAAGAGAGCCTGGCGACGGTTCTCGCCCTGGGTGCGTCGCTCCGCCGCCTCGGCGCTGAGCCCGGTGGGCTTGTGAGTCAAGATGACCGCCGTCTCCACCTTGTTGCGGTTCTGCCCCCCGGGTCCAGACCGGCGCGTCGTGCGCAGCTCGCAGTCGGCGGCCAAGGTCTCGAGGTCCAGGGTGGCGGGATGCGGCAGCCGTGGAGCGAGGCCCGGAGTTGTGGATCCTCTGGTGGACATGATCGAATCAAAAGCGCGGTCTTGCAACAATGATCTTCGCTTCATCATCCTGAGTCCGCGACCGGTTTTCAATCGACCCACGCCTCCAGGTCGGCCACGCGTGCCGTGCCGGTCGTGCCAAGCTGGTGGATGACCACGGACGAGGCGACCGCGGCCAGCTCGATGGCCTCTCTCAGGGAGGCGCCGGAGGAGAGGGCAGCGGCCAGGTTGGCCGTGACGGCGTCGCCGGCGCCGACGATGTCGATCGGGCCGCGGAGCGGCAGGGCCGGGACGTGCTCGACCGATGCCGTCGGCGCCGGCGCCGACGATCCCGCGCTCGGCCAGCGTGACGAAGACCGGCCGGCCGTTGCGCGCGGGCCAGCGCCGAGGCGGCCTTCTTGACCATCGCTCAGATCGAGCGATCCGGTCTGGCTCGCGTCCCAGCAGAGCGCGCCAGCTCGGCCGCGTTCATCTTGAAGCTCAGGCCCGGCCAGCCGGCCAGGCCCGCGCCGCGAATCGGCCAGGATCGGCAGTTCGGGCCGCGCGGCGGCCAGCTCGGCGATCACGTCGAGCAGGCCGCGGGTGACCACGCCCGTCTCGGCCTGGTCCACCTGCTCCAGCACGATCAGGGCGTCCATCTCCGGGGCGATCTGGCGCAGCCCGTCGGCCAGCCGCTTGCACCAGTCTCGGGCGTGGGCGTCCAGTTCTTGGAGTCGAGCCGGCTCAGCTCGACGGGCTCGCGGCCGGGCTCGACGACCAGCGGCTTGCAGTACGTGAACGTCCGGCGCTCCGGGCGTGGTGACGAAATGATCGAGCTCCACGCCCGGCAGCGCTCGCGAGCTCCCGTCGCAGCTCGTAGCCCTCGCCGTCGTCGCCGCAGAAGCCGACCGGGACGATCCGGCCGACGCCGAGCGCGACCAGGTTGTTGAGGATCGTGCCCGCGCCGCCCGGCTGGGCGCGGACCCGGACGACGTTGTGGACCGGCAAGCCGGTCTCGATCGAGGTCTCGCGCCGGGCGGGTCGATCTCCAGGTAGCGGTCGAGGCAGAAGTCGCCGACGACCGCGATGCGAAGCGCCGCGTACCGCGAGGTGATCGCTTGAAAGCGCTCGGGGTTCATGCCTGCGCGTAGCCTGGTGATAAAGGTTGTGGACGAACGCCGCGTTGTCGCACTGAAGGTAGTGCATCTCGCCGCCCATCCGGGCGTAGCTCTTGCAGAACCGCAGGTAGTAGGCCGGGTTGGTCTTGGGCGGCTCGCCGCGCGTCCAGTCCCAGCCGCCGCCGTCCTGCAGGTCGACGACGTAGATCGTGTGGCCGGCGACGATCGGCCGGCCGTCCTGGAGCCGCAGGTTGTTCACGCAGCTCAGGCTCTTCTCGAAGACCTGCGGGCCCATGATCGCCGAGCCGATCGACAGCACCACGCCGCCGTCGAGCGTCTCGACCGAGCCGCCGAAGAGCCGGAAGTCCTGCGCCGCGGCCCGGCCGATCACGGCGCCGTTGAACATCGGATGGTTGGCGATGATGTCGTAGCCGATGCCCGGATGCACGGTCATCGGCACGCCGAGCCGGAAGGCCTGGGCCAGGATCGAGGCGTGCTTCCAGCGGTGCGACGACGTCGATCCGCCCGGCGGGCAAGCCGTGGTGCGAATGGCCAGCAGAGCGTCGGCCCGGGCGGGCGTCAGCGGATGACGCCGGCTCGCCGCGGATCGCGTGCCTCGAGCTCCTCGGCGGTCGGCAGGGTCGCGCCGTCCTCGGCGATGAACCGGCCCAGGGCCGCGCCGTAGCCCTCGCCCGCGCAGGCCGCCGGCCAGGAGCGCGAGGTGGATGTTGCGGCCGGTCTCGTCCCAGGAGCCGAACGTGCCGGTGGCCACGTTCGCCCGCACGCTCTCGGTCGAGCGGCCCAGCCAGGCGTATTCCCAGTCGTGGATCGTGCCCGCGCCGTTGGTGGCCAGGTGCGTGATCCAGCCCTGCTCCATCATCCGGCCGAGGATCCGCGCCGTGCCGTTGCGCAGCAGGTGGGCGCCGTAGATCAGGATCACGCCCGCCCCCCGCTGCCGTGCCGCGCGGATCTTCGCGGCGCACGTCGGCGACCTGCCGGTGCGAGCCGTCAGGCAGCGGCGCGGGGAGCCGCGTCGGGATCGAGCAGGATGTCCTCGACGCGGGTCAGGCTGTCGCGCTCGGCCAGAGGGAAGGACCCTGAGCCGGCTGAGGTCGAGAGGCGTGGTGTTCATCGTCCCAGGATCAGCTTCAGGAGAGGGCGCGGCGTCGCGGAAGTCGGGGATGACGACGTCGGCGCCGACGCCGGAAAGGCGCTCACGTTTCCACTCGTCCATGCGGCCGGAGCCGTTGTTGGCCTCGTCGCTGGCGACGGCGACGGCCAGGCCGCCGGCCTCCTTGGTGTTCTCGATCTCGACGTAGCCGTCGCCGAAGGAGAGCAAGTGCTCGCCCGCGATCTCGTTCTCGCGGAGGATCCGCTCGATGACCATCTTCTTGGAGAACGTCTTGTAGTCGTCCTGGGCGCCGTAGATGCGGTGGCCGAAGTAGCGGGTCAGGTCGAGCAGCTCGGCCTCCTGCTTGACGAAGACCTCGTCGGTGCCGCTGGCCAGGTAGAGCGGCAGGCCGCGCGCGACGCAGGTCTTCCAGCAGCGGCCGGCCCCGTGGACCAGCAGATCGTCGGGCGCGATGGTGCCCTTGCGCAAGCCCGTCGAGCCGGTCGGCGATGCGGAGATCGAGCCGGCGGAGATATTCGTGCTTGTACCAGAGCGGCTCGCTCGGCTCGCCGCCGCGCTCGCGGATCCGCTCGGCGAGCTGGATCATCTGGTAGATGGTCTGCTTGCCGTTGAGCCGCATGATGTCCTCGAACGCCAGCTGCCGGCGGTCTGCCTCGGTCTCGCCCGGCAGGGCCGGCAGCACCTCGGTGAACATCGGCACCATCACGTCGGGCCAGCCCTGGCGGATCAGCGACAGCGTGCCGTCGAAGTCGAACAGGACGTGGCTGATGCCGGGCCGAGGTGCGAACGACGGCCGAAAGATGATCGCCCGGTGAACTCCGTCCTCATTCTCAATCTCCAGAGTGTCGGGAACAACGTAATCTAACGAAGCTGTCTCTGTTTGAACAGAAACCGGGGCTTTACAATTCGGTGATCCTCGACGTCTCTTTTCTGACAGGCTGAAGCCGAACCGAGGCTGGAGAAAGTAATCACCGATGGGCCGACCTGGTTGGAAACGTTGGTTGATTGCCGCGGTCAAGGCCGTGGTTGCGGTCCTCGTGCTCTGGGCGGTCGGCCGGCATGTGCTCCGCGTCTGGAACGATCTCAAGACGGCACGAGGTGGTGCTCCAGGTCCAGCCCGTCTGGCTGATCGTCTCGGGCATTCTTGTATCTGGCTGGCCTGGCATGCTGCGGGCGGTTCTATGAACAGTGTGCTCCGGGCCAGCCCCACTCCGATCGCGCTGGGGCCGGCCCTGCGGGCCTACCTGGTGAGCCACCTGGGGAAGTATGTGCCCGGCAAGGCGATGGTGGTTGTGATGCGCGCCGGGATGTCGGTGCCCTTTGGCGCGCGGGGGGCGACGGCGGCGATCGCCACCTTCTATGAAACGCTCGTCATGATGGCCTCCGGGGGCTTGCTGGCAGCGCTCGGTTTTGCCTTCGTGGTCGATCCGGTTTCCATCGAGGTCGTTCTGCTACAATGACGCGAGGGTCGAGCTTGGCATCTATCGCCTGGCTGCCCTCGTGGGGCTGGGCGTAGGGCTTGGCCTTCCTGATCGTGGTGCTGCCACCGGTCTTTCGCCGGCTGTCGTCGCTCGTGAGCCTTCCCTTTCCCAGCGTGGGTGCCGAGGCATTGCCACGGTTCTCGGCCGGTCTCTTGATACGGGGGCTGGCTCTGGACGGCCGCGGCCTGGATCTTCCTTGGCGCCAGCCAGCTCGAGGTGGCGCACGCCCTTTCGCCGCTGGGCAAGAGCGAGTACATCGCGCTTCTTCCCGGTGGTGACCGCCGGCGTGGCCCTGGCCACGGTGGCCGGTTTCGTGGTCGCGGTTCTGCCCGGGGGGCTGGGCGTGCGCGAGGGCGTTCTGATGTACGTGCTCGGCCCGACGCTCGGTGATGACCTGGCGGTCGTGGCGGCACTGGCGTTGCGGCTGGTCTGGGTGGCCGCCGAAGTGCTGGCCGCGGCGGTGCTCTTGCCGCTGGGCCGCTGGTTCATCGCGGGCTCGACGCTCCGCGGCAGGTAGGATCGAGCGTCGCCATGATCAGCATCGTCGTCCCGGTCTATAACGAAGAGGGAAGCCTGGCCGCGCTGCACGGCTGAGCTCGCCGCCTGTTCGATGACGGGCGCCTCGGGCAGGCCGAGTTCCTCTTCGTGGACGATGGCAGCCGCGATGGCTCCTGGTCGGTGCTCTCGAATCTGGCCGCGAGCGATCCACGGGTCCGGGCGATCCGGTTTCGCCGCAATTTCGGCAAGGCGGCCGCGCTTACCGCGGGATTCGCCGCGGCGCGGGGCGAGCGGATCTTCACGCTCGACGCCGATCTCCAGGACGACCCGGCAGAGATCCCTCGGTTCCTGGAGCGGCTCGACGAGGGTTACGACGTGGTCAGCGGCTGGAAGAAAACCCGGCACGACCCGTGGCACAAGGTGATCCCTAGCCGGATCTTCAACGGCATGGTCAGCCGTCTGACCGGCTGCCGCCTGCACGACCACAATTGCGGGTTCAAGCTCTATCGCCGCGAGGTCGTCCGCGAGGTGGGCATCTACGGCGAGCTGCACCGGTTCGTGCCGGTGCTCGCGCATGCCCGCGGCTTTCGCGTCGGCGAGATCGAGGTTCACCACCGGCCCCGAAAGCACGGGTCATCCAAGTATGGCTTCTCGCGGTTCCTCAAGGGCTTTCTCGACCTCCTGACCGTCCGGTTCCTGACCAGGTTCCGCCAGCGTCCGCTGCACATCCTGGGGGCGCTCGGGGTCGTCATGCTGACCGTGGGCTTGGTGGGGCTCACTTACCTGGCCGTCCTCTGGGTGATCGGTGACCGGCCGATCGGCAATCGCCCGTTGCTGCTTCTACTCGGTCGCGTTTCTGGTCGTCGGCGTGCAGCTCCTGAGCCTGGGAATCCTTGCCGAGCTGGTCACGGCCTACAACATCCGCACCGAGGATACTTACAGCATTGCCGAGACGATCGAGCCCGATCTCGGAGCTGCCGCCTCCCCACGAGCCGGGACCGATGCGTTGACATCAAGCGGATGGGTTTTGATGCTAGGAAGGGCATGCGAGGGACTTTCCATACCACCACACCTTCCGAGCGTGATGATGCAGGAACCGCAATCCGAGAGCGAACTGATCCCGGGCCGGCCCGAGCCCCGGCGCTTCGTAGCCGCGACTCGTCATCACGGCGGCCGTCGCGCTGGCGCTGGGGGTGCAGCTTCGGCAGCCAACGATGATGGCAGCCAACGATATCTCGCGGTGGTGCACTGTCTGGAGCTTGCTGGAGCACGGGTCCTACGCCATCGACGAATGTCCCTGGCAGATCGATACCCAGGACAAGGTCTTTGACATCCCGAAGGGTGGACTTGGCCCCGCCGACGGTAAAGAGCATTTTTATTCGAGCAAGCCCGCATTGCTCTCGACCCTGATCGCGGCCGTGCTCTATCCGGCGCGTGCGCTTTCGGGCGTTCCGCTCGATCGCGTCGTGCTCCAGGAGCGGGAAGAGCGCTGGGCTCAGAAGTCCGATGAGAGCAACCCGGGCAAGTTCAAGGGCGTGCTGGAGAAGCCCAAAGACGCGGCGAAGTGGCCAGCCTACATCTTCTACTTCAAGCCGGCTCTGGTGCTGCTGAACATCATCCCGTTCTGGGCTTTTCTGGTCCTGTTCGCTCGGGCCCTCGACCGTTATGCATCGAATGACTGGGCCTGGTTCTTCAGCCTGGTCGCCGCGGCGTTCGGAACTTACCTGCTGCCGTTCACGCAGACGCTCAATAACCACACGGTCGCGGCCTTCAGCGCCTTCTTCGCGCTCTACCAGTTCTTGCGGATCTGGGATGAGTGGGAGCTTTCGGGCTGGCGATTCGCGGCGGTGGGCTTCTTCGCGGCGTTCACCGCGGCCAACGAGATTCCCGCCCTGTCGTTCCTGGTGTTGGTCGTCGGTGCTGCTTCTGTTTCGATACCCAAGGCAGACGATTCTCTACCTGGTTCCGGCGGCTTTGATTCCCCTCGCCGCGTTCGTCGCGACCCAGTACGCGGTGCGCGGCGAATTCAAGCTCTCTTACGAAGATTTCGGCAAGGACCCTTATCTCTACGAAGGCAGCCTCTGGAAGACGCCGCTGGAGCTCGATTCTCTGAACGTTCCCTGGCTCGATCCTGCTGAAGCCGCGCGTCGCGGGATCGTGCGCGAGTCTTATGGAAAGTATCTGTTTCACATGACGCTGGGCCATCACGGGTTCTGGTCGCTGACACCGATCTTTCTGTTCTCGCTCGCGGGTCTCCTCCGGCTGCTGCGCGGGGGCGGAAAACTCCTCGCGATTTGCGCTTGCCTGGCGTTTCTGGCCAGCGCCGGGCTGGTGGGCTATTATCTTTACGACCCCGTGGCCTGGGCCGATGGAGGTCCGCTCCATCACCTCTTCTGGCTCTTCTGGCTCATTCCCGCCGTGGTGGCCCTCCTTGGTCTTCTGAGCTGGTTCCTGGTCGTGCGACCTGGGGGTGAGCCGATGTCGGCCGTCGCCTGGATGACGGCGGTCCTGACGATCGTGCTCCTCGCCTTCTATACCTGGAAGCCCGAGGCCAAGAACTACGGCGGCTCGACGCAAGGCCTGCGCTGGCTCTTCTGGCTGATTCCGTTCTGGCTCCTGCTCCTTCCCAAGGGAGCCGAAGCCGGCCAGAACCGAAGCTGGGTTCGCAAGCTTGCGATCCTGGCGCTCTTGATTTCGGTCGTCTCGGTCGGTTACGCCATGCGCAATCCGTGGAGCCATCCCTGGATCCTCGACGCGCTCGAGCATCTCAATCTTTACGTGCTTCCACGATGACGACGCGACGCTTGAGCCAACCTCATCGGTTGACTTCGAGACTCGTCGAGATTCTCCACCCCGGAACTTCCTTGACTGTAATGTCGCCGGCGAACTTAGCTTGAAACAGGGGCCTGCCGCGAGAGGGGGCTCCTCGAATCGAGGGATGCCGTGGACACGCCGTTTTCCAATCGTCATGAGGCGGGTCGCGTTCTGGCGGAGCGGTTGCGGGATTACGCCGGCCGCTCCGACGTCGTGGTCTTGGGGCTGCCGCGCGGCGGCGTTCCCGTGGCTTACGAGGTCGCGAAGGAGCTCGAGTGCACCGTTTGATTTTTTCCTGGTCCGAAAGCTGGGAGTACCAGGACAGGAAGAGCTGGCCATGGGGGCCATCGCGTCGGGGGGGATCGTGGTCGTCAATGACGAGGTGATCGATGCCCTCAAGATACCCTGGGAGATCGTTGATGAAGAGGTTGGGCGTGAAGAGCTCGAGCTGACGCGCCGCGAACGGCTTTATCGCGGAGACCGGCCCCCGCTTGATGTCACGGGCCGCGTCGTGATTCTGGTCGATGATGGTCTGGCAACCGGCTCAACCATGAGAGCTGCGGTACGCGCCCTGAGGCCGCAAACAACCCGCGAGCATCGTGGTCGCCGTGCCCACGGCGGCGCCGTCAACCTGTGAAGAATTCCAGACGATCGCCGACGCCTGCATCTGCACGATCACTCCCGAACCCTTTCGCGCCGTCGGACTCTGGTATGAAGATTTTGATCAGGTTGAAGATCAAGAAGTTTGCGAGCTCCTGGCCCGATCGGCTCCGGATCGAGGCGGCGCCGAGACCTGGCCCGCGCCTCAGCCATCCGGCCCCTTATGACTGGCAATTCAAGTCTTGCGAAGTGGGTCTGGTTTGCCGGCGACCATTCGTCCTCCGGCACGCCAGGTTCAGACGCGCTGCGCGGCCAATCGTTCGGGGTTCGCAGTCTCCGCGAGGGAGCTCATGGTGATTGGCAGCGTCAGGATGACGCGAGTTCCTTCTTCTGGCCGGCTTTCGACTTCGATGCTTCCATGATGGGCCTCCACGATCGAGCGACAGATCGATAGGCCAAGTCCGTTGCCCGCGGTGCGCTGGCTGCGCGCGGAGTCAGCACGATAAAAGCGGTCAAAGATCCGGGGCAGATGCTCGGGGGCGATGCCGATTCCGTTATCAGCAACGACGACGCGCACATGATGCTTATGACAGGCCATGGAAATCGTGATCGTTCCATCCGGCGGCGTGAACTTGATTGCGTTATCCAGCAGGTTGAAGAAAAGGCGGCGAAGCTGTTCGGCATCGCCCATCACGAAGCAAGGAGGCGCGGATTCGAGGATGAGCTCTTGATGCTGCTGGGCGGCCACCACCCGCATGTGATCAGCGATCTCGCGCACAACCTGGTCGAGAGCCAGCAGGTCGCGATGCTGAGCGCCCAGGCCGGCATCTTCGCGGAACAGAAAGAGGAGCGCTTCACTGAGCTGAGACAGGTGCTCGATCTCCTCGAGCATGTCTTCCAGCGAGGTGCGATACACTTCGGAATCGCGGGGGACCCGAAGCGCAACCTCGGCCTCGTTGCGCAGAATTGCCAGCGGCGTGCGCAGCTCGTGAGCAGCGTCGGCAGTGAACCGCCGAACCTCCTCGAACGAACGTTCGAGCCGGGCGATCATGCCGTTGAGCGTGCGCGCCAGGCGGCCCAGCTCGTCGTCGGGGTTGGGCGTGTGCAACCGTCGATCGAGCCGGGTTGCCGTGATCTCCTCGGCCGCCGCGGCCATGCGATCGACCGGCGCGAGAGCCTTGCGCGCCAGCAGGTAACCTCCGCCCAGCGTGCACCCGAGAGCCACGGGACCAGCCAGTAGGAGAATCGCCAGCAGCTCACCGAGTTGCTTGTCGTTCTCATCCAGGGACGTGGCAACTTGAAAGAGCAAGGGAAGACCGCCGGCGACGATCATGCGGCTTGCCATCCGGTAGCGGCCGTTGCCGGGCGTTTTGAAGTTTTGAAAGATCGTATCGTCGCGCTCTGGAAGAGCCGGGGGAGCCGGCAAACCTCGACTCAAGATCCGATTGCTGCGCATCCAGACGGTGCCGTCGGTGCCGGCTACCTGGATATCGAAAGCCGGATGACGGGAGTACTGCCGCTGCAGGCGTTCCTGCAAGATCGCCTGACTTCTAATGCGGCTGACTTGCTCTTCGATCACCGTCATCTGAATGGAGAGCGCACGACTCGTCCGGTTCCGAAGCTCACGGCTCATCAACAAGAAGACGCTGCTGCCGAAGACCGCGAGCACCGCCACCAGCACGGCGCCGTACCAGAGGGTGAGCCGCCAACGGATGCTCAACCGGCTCATGAGCCGTCCCTCAAGGCATAGCCGACGCCTCGTACCGTGTGGATCAAAGTCTTCTTGTCCGGGCGCTCCACCTTCTTGCGGAGCAGCGTGATGTAAACATCGATCGTGTTGGTGAGCGTTCCCGTCCCCTCTTTCCAGACCTCACGAGCAATCATGTCGCGTGTGACGGCCGTGTTCTTGTTGCGAAGCAGAAACTCGAGCAGCTCAAATTCCCGCCGGGTCAGATCGATTTCCACCCCACCTCGTACGACGGACCGGTTGACCAAGCTCATCTCCAGGTCGTCGGCTCTGAGGTAAAGCTCACGGCTAACGATATCGCGCCGCAGCAAAGCTCGAATTCGCGCCAGCAGTTCCGCGAAGGCAAACGGCTTGGCGAGGTAGTCATCGGCTCCCGAGTCCAGCCCTTGCACGCGGTCTTCCACCCCGTCCCGAGCGGTGAGGATCAGGATAGGCTTGGTAAACCCGTCACTTCGCAGACTGCGCAACACGTCCAGCCCGTCTCGCTCAGGAAGCATGATGTCGAGCACAACAGCATCAACGGGCACCGTCTTGGCCTGGTGGTAGCCTTCCTCGCCGGTAGCGGCGGGTATCACTTCATATCCTTCCTCGCACAAACCCCGCTCCAGGCTCTGCAGTAGCTTCCTCTGGTCCTCGATCACGAGAAGGCGCGACATGAAGAAACTCCTTCTGAGGTTAGCACAAGGCCCTGGATCATTTTGGCTTCTTGAATCATCCAGATTACCTTGTGTTAAGGCTGGGGTCATCTTCTTAGCAGGTTAAAAGCACTTAAGGTCCATCGCAGCGTGACGTGACACGACAAGTTTGCCGCGCCCTTTGAGACGCACGCGGCGTCGACTAGACTGAATCTCCGGACTGCTCGATGTTGAGGATTCCATGAATGCGGCGACCCGACGCGTGGTAGGCCTCGTGCTTCTAAGCCTGATTGATGGAGAGGAACCTCGGTGCAACTTCAAGAGATGAACTGGCCCAGCGTGGCGGCGGCGGCCGGGGATCACCCGGTGGTCTTGCCCATCGCGGCTGTAGAGCAGCATGGCAGGCACCTGCCGGTCTTCACCGATAGCATGTTGCTGGGCGAGGTCGTGCGCAGGGCCGCGCCTGGGCTCGGCGAGAAAATCGTCTGGGCCCCCCTGCTCTGGCTGGGCAACTCGCACCATCACCTCGACTTCGCGGGCACGCTGTCGGCGGCCGCCTCGAACCTATCTCGACGTCCTGGGCGACCTGATCGACAACATGGTCGCTCACGGCTTTCGGCGGATCGTTCTCTTGAACGGTCACGGAGGCAACATCGTGCCGGCTAGCCAGGCTGTCTTCGAGGCCCGCCAGCGGTACCGCAGCCGCGACGATCTGCTGCTGCTGGCCGCCACTTACTGGCTCTTGGGCTCGCAGCCGAAAACAACCGGTCCCGGGTTCGTCCAGGATTTCATGGGACACGCCTGCGAGTGGGAAACCTCGATGATTCTGGCCCTCGCGCCGCACCTGGTTGGCGACCTGAGAGCGATCGAGCCAGTCCCTCACAGCAACCTCTTCGAGCCTGCTGCACGCGGCTGGATCACGCAAGACCGGAGTGCGGCCGGCCACATTGGCGACCCTCGGCAGGCCAGTGCCGAGAAGGGCGAAACTCTCTTCCGACTCTTTTCCGCCGACGTCGCCGCGTTCCTGGAGCGCGTGGCCGCCTGGGATGGCAGGTCATGGGATGGGTGACATGCAATCTGATCAAGCCGCCTCTATCGCGGATATCCCGAACCGGCGGACGCCGATGCGGACCTGGGGCATCTGCGGCCTCATGCTCCTGGCGACCATGCTCAACTACATGGATCGGCAGACCCTGGCCCAGCAAGCGACCGAGATCCGCGACGCGCTCAAGCTCAGCAACGAAGATTACGGCAAGCTCGAGTCTGGCTTCGGCCTGGCCTTCGCAGTCGGCGGAATCGCTACGGGGTTCATCGCCGATCGGCTTCCCCTCCGCTGGCTTTACCCCGCGATCTTGCTGGGCTGGTCGGCCGTCGGGTTCGTCACCGGCTGGGTCACGAATTACACCGAGCTCTTCGTCTGCCGGGTCATGCTCGGTTTCTTCGAGGCCGGACAGTGGCCCTGCGCCCTGGCCGCCTCGCAACGACTGCTCTCAAGCCGCAACCGTCCTCTGGGCAACAGCATCCTCCAGAGCGGAGCCTCGCTGGGAGCGATCGCCACACCACTCGTGATACTCATGCTCAATACAGGAGAGCCGGAAAGCTGGCGGCTACCCTTCCGTGTGATCGGCGCCGCGGGTCTCGTCTGGGTCTTCGCTTGGCTGGTGTTGATCAATCCCCGCGACCTGGAGATCACAGCGGATTCGTCTCGCGACCGAGCTTCCGAGCACGAAAATGGTGAGACGACGCAGCCTGCCGAAGGAGGACAGAACGAGGGAGATGCCCGGCGGAGAACCTTCGTGCGCCGGTTCCTTGCTCTGGTGGTGGTCGTGATCATGATCAACTTCTGCTGGCAGTATTTTCGGGCGTGGATGCCGATGATGCTCGAAAAGGAGCACGGCTACACCAACAAGCAGACGCAGCTCTTCTCCTCGGCCTATTACCTGGTCGCGGGTGTCGGCTGCATCGCCGTGGGCTTCCTGGTCAAGTGGCTTGCCGCGCGGGGCTGGTCAGTTCACCGCGCCCGCATGGCGACCTTCTTGGTCTGCGCGCTGCTCACGGGCCTGGGCATGGTTGCGGCGTTCCTGCCCCCATCCTGGCTCTTGCCCGTGCTCTTGCTGGCGATCGGCTTCGGCTCGCTGGGGCAGTTCCCCACCTACTATGCGTTCACCCAGGAACTCTCGGTGCGACAGATGGGCAAGGTCACCGGCATGCTGAGCTTCGTGACCTGGACCTCCTTCGCCCTGGTCTCAGGGCCCGATCGGCCGCTGGATCGATCGCACCGGCTCCTATTCCGCCGTCACCTTCATCGCCGGCCTGACCCCTCTCGTGGGCTTGCTGGCGCTCCTGCTCTTCTGGAACGATCGCAAGCCTGGGACCAAGACTACGGTCATCGACCGTCCGTGAAGCCGCACCCAGATTGGCTACTCATCAAATCCACTGGCATGCGGTCGGTGGCAGATCACAAAGGTGGTGCATTTGGAGAGATCTTTGAGGCGAGTCGCCCCCACGTAGGCGCAGGCGCTGCGGATCCCGCCGGTGATCTCTTGAATGGTTTCCTTGACCGGGCCTCTGTAGGGAACAGTGACCTCCCTGCCCTCGCAGGCGCGATAGTTCAGGCGGCCGCCGGCATGCTTGTCGAGGGCTTTACGGCTGGACATGCCGTAGAAGATCATCGCGACTCGCTTGCCGTCTTCCTCGACCCATTCCGCTTCGCATTCGTCGTGGCCGGCGAGCATGCCGCCGAGCATCACGAAATCGGCGCCGGCGGCGAACGCCTTGACGACGTCTCCGGGCGAGCGGCAGCCGCCGTCGGCGCAGACATGGCCCTGCAGTCCATGAGCGGCATCGGCACATTCGATGATCGCCGAGAGCTGCGGATAACCCACCCCGGTGGTGATGCGGGTGGTGCAGACGCTCCCCGGGCCGATGCCGATCTTGACGATGTCGGCCGCGCCTGAGATCAAGAGCTCCTGCACCATGTCGGGCGTGGCGACGTTGCCCGCCATGATGGTCATCTCCGGGAAGGTCTCACGGATCCGCTTGACCCGCTCGACGAAATACTTGGTGTAGCCGTTGGCCGCGTCGACGCACACGAAGCGAATCTCGGTCTTCGACCTGACGGCTCGCAACTTATCGAATTCGTCATCCTTGATGCCCAGCGTGAAGAACGTGCTCGCGCGATGGCCCTCGTCGCGGAAGAATTCGATCAGACGGTCCGCGGAATAATATTTATTCAGGCATGTCATCATTTGCGGGCCAAGTGCTTCCGCCATGGCGATGGTGCCCACAGTGTCCATGTTGGAGGCGACGATCGGAATTCCCTTCCAGCTTCGCCTGCTGTTCAGGAACGCGTACTGACGGTCAAGCACCACGCTCGCCCGGCTGGGGGCCTCGGATCGCTTGGGACGAATGAGTACGTCGTCGAAGTCGAGTTTGGGATCGTTGTCAATGCGCAAGTTTGGCGAACTCCAGGGCGGACAGGTGGTCGATCGGGGGACGCTCGGTTCATCGCCTTTTCAGCCAGGCTTGCGATCGGCTTTGCATGCTAAGGGTCGCCATGGCCGGAAAGAATTCCTCGGGGTCAAACTTCCCGCCGACCCATTCTTTCAATTCTTGATGCTGGTCGTGGTCGGGATCGCCGATGGCTTCGAGGAAGTCAGCATAGCCCCAGATCCCGCCCACGTCCTCGGGAGGGCACGCGCGATGGCCGCCCTGACAGATTGGATAAACCTCACCTGGCTTCGCCTTGACTCGGCCTTCGAAGCGGATCTCGTGCTGCCAGGAGTCGCCGAAGTCATACTCGTACAGGAATCGAAAGTCCTTGCCGGCGCGGGGCAGGATGTCACTCAGCTTCGTCTGCGTCGAGTCGCGGTAGTCCATGTCCTCGAAGTTCGTTGCCATCAAGCTCGAGTCGCCGTAAAGCTGCTTGCCGATCTCGAACTGATGAAGGTGAGAATTCGTCCATCCCATCGCATCCTGAATGTAGTGATTCAGCATGTTCAGGCTACAGTTCTCAACCTGGATGCGCCTCCAGATTGGGGGCTTGGTGCCCAGGAGTGTGATCTTGAACTGGTAGACCTCTTCGGTTTCGGCAGATGATGAGGGCTCCGCCGCCGCGGCCCCGCTCTTTGTCTTACCGCTCCTGGATGCCGAGGCGCGGGTTGGCTTCGGTTCGGGCTCCTTGACCCACGCCCAGACCGACTTGATTCCCATTTTGCGTCTGACCACATAGAAAAGGGCGTCGCTGATCTGGCCCTCATGCCCCGACTTGGTCCACTTCTGATTGACCTGGTAATAATCGAGATCGGGGTTCTTGCCCAGAGCTTGGCGGACGAATTCGCTTTTCGTCTCCCGCGGCGGTGCTTGCTTCTTGGCCATGAGTTTTTCCTCATCAGAGAGCAAGGCCATGAGTCGTCAAGACCTGATTCCTGATTGTCCGTTCGATCGCGCGATGAGTCAAACGTTCATCGATTCGGTTCATGCCAGGAATCCGAACCACAAGGACCTGCATCTCTTTCTCTGACTTCGTCACCGGCCCGACTCCTGCGTGCAAGATCGATTCTCTCCAGGACGATGGTGGATTAAGATTGATGGCGGCTGCCCCACCCTGACCGATCATCGGATCGAGTAGAATGAGCAGACTCACCTTGGCCTTGTTGCAGGGCCGCTATGCTGTCTCGCGACTCGATCCCGGATGCGCGATCCCGCGGTGGGCGGCCGGTTCTTTTGTATCCATGACGCGTACGCATGAAGAGCTATCGATCTTGTGTCCCGAAGATAACGTGCCCGACGGCGTCGAGACCGAGCGCGACTGGCGCGGCCTCGCGGTGGCGGGGCGCTTCGACTTCACGCTGGTGGGGATCTTGTCTTCGCTTCTCGGTCCACTGGCAGAGGCGGGCATTCCCGTGTTCGTGACGTCAACTTTCGACACCGACTATCTCTTCGTGAAGCAGGGACGGCTCGAGCAGGCACTCGAGGTGCTGAGAAAGGCTGGGCATGAAATCGACTCATGAGAGCACCGACTTGCACGCTGACGAGCCCGGCCGACCCTTGAACAAGGCCGAGGCGGCCGAACCGCTGATCGAATTGACGCTGGGCCAGCCGCGGGCTTCCTTCGCGAATGGTTTGGGTTCTTCCGGATCCAAAACCTCGGCCGTTTCTTCGCGCCCGAGCTTCTCGAACTTGAGGCCCGTTGCCGATCCAAGGCGGAAGTCGCCCGCTGGGCCGCGGAAGATCAGCGGAGACTTCACGAAGGCATCGAGCTCAGCCCAGCGGCCAGTGCACTCGACCCGGAGATGAGCGCCTGGGTCGAGAAGTTGTTTGACGGCTTCTACTGGTCGAGCAAGTCGACCGAATCGATGACGGGGGAGATCGACCTGCTCGATCAGGCCGGCGGCTGCTTCGAGGCGGTTGCCGAATGCCTGGCCTATGTGCGCGAGTGCAAAGATCCCTCCAAGACATTCCAGCGAGCACTTCACCTGCTTGCCGAGGCCCAGTCGGCCTTGCGGCAGGTTCTCCTGAGGCTCAACCTGGTGCATGACCCGGACCAGGAGGACGTGTTCCAGTGGGTGCGAACCACGGCCGCCCGGTCAGAGATCTACGTCCCGCGCTTCATGCGAGCCGACGACCCGGCCGACCCGGCAGGCTGGCTTTCGCTCTTGACTCGCATCGACGAGGCGAGTTCGGCCGGCCGAAAGACGCCATCGCAGTCCGCAAAGCTGAAAAAGCTCGAAGATCACCAGAAGCTGCTCCGGGACGGGGCAGGGACCGAGGCGAACTGGGATGCCATCGTCGAAACCGTTGATGCTTTGATCGGCGATGGCTTGCCGCCCAGCAGCCGTGAGATCCGGGAGCTGCTGATGCCCATTGTGGATGCGATGCCGGACCGTCCCGAGCTACCCAAGAACGTTCAACTGGTCGTGCGCGAGCTTGATCGATTTCTGGCCACACGTTCCCCTTCACCCAGGCTCGAGACCTCGCACGAGCCGACCGAGGAGGTCAAGCAGGTCGCCGACCTGCTCCGAGGCAAGAGCGTGGTCCTGATCGGCGGCGACCGCCGCCGTGAGGCGCAGGAATCTTTGAGAAAGGCATTCGAGCTGGATTCGCTGATCTGGCTCCAGACCAAGGAACACCAGTCGGTTTTATCCTTCGAGCCCCTCATCGCCCGCCCCGAAGTGGCCCTCGTCTTGCTCGCCATCCGCTTCGCCAGCCACGGATTCGGAGACGCCAAGCAATTCTGCGAGCATCACGGTAAACCTTTGGTGCGCCTTCCTGGCGGCTACAGCCCCAACCAGGTCGCCGTCCAGGTCCTCATGCAATGCAGCGAGCAACTACGCGGCTGATTTTTCAGGTGCTGAGTGCTGAGTGCTGAGTGCTTGGTCGAGCAGGGTGGGTCGAGCGCGAAGCGAGGCCCACCAGAGTGCCACGTCACAGGGCATGTCTCTATCGTGCGACTCGAGCAAGTGCGCATGATTCCTTGCCATCCATGCTCCCTGGCCGTGGTACTTCTCGCGAGCGGTCGCTCGTCGAGCCGGATCGATCGTGAAGCCACCACGGAAGTTGGCTTCTCTTTCACGCCTCTGGTACCGCACAGTGCTTTCAAACCCTTGTTCACCACGCCGTTGCGACGATCGAGCAACACGTCACGCATTTCGCCGGTGGCTTTGTTTTGAACGTTTTTATCCCTCGGATCGACCGCAACTCCACTGAAATCGAGCAGCTCACGCGAAGCCAGACCAGAGCGACAGCCCAGATTATCCGCATACTTGACACGTTCAGATATCTACGCATCACCGTCTCAATTGCCGCGGGAGGGCAACTGCTCACAACCAGCGCGATCGCGGCATTTGCCAGCTTTGGCGCGATCGCCCCGCTGCGGCCGCGGCCACCAAGACCGCCCCCACTTTCCGAAATCGAATTGCCAACGAGCCGGAGTCGACACTCCCCCACCATAATCATGCGCCAGATCCGCCCGCCTCGTGCGGTTTCTCCGGGGAATGGCTCACCCGGCCACGGGGAGTCTAACCACAGAGGGCACAGAGACCACGGAGAAGAAATAAATGAAACCATAAGCTACTAGAAAATTATGCTATTTATGCGTTCCCTGTATTTTCTCTCTGTGATCTCTGTGCTCTCTGTGGTTGAGTCTCCGGGAGTGGATCAGTTGGGAGCATTGGCAACCGAGATCATGTTTTAGCGCGAAGCCGGCACTTGCCTTCCTTACATCAACGATTGAGTCTTTCCCCAACGTAGCCGACCTGAAACCATCAACATGTCTTAGAATGCAGAAAATTTAGAAACTTCTGAAAAACTTGTTGCATTAGGCCAGGTGGATCTCATAATAGGAGTTTGAGCGATCACCTCGACGGGTTGGTCGTTCTAAGAAACATGGCCTTGGCATGCGGCGGGTCGTCCATGCGGGGCCTGGTCAGGGAATGAACAAACCGCCTGATGAACGGGCATCCGGGACCTTCCAGAGACGTGGGTCCTCGAACTGCGGCAACGCTGCCGCGCATGACCTTGCCCTCGGAGGCAAAGACGGGCAGGGCCGGCGGAGACACATTGGTTTCGCGTTCGGAACCGATTCGCCGTCAAAACCAGCTCGCAGCCGTTGAGCTGCACCTGGCATCCCTGCTCGAGCCGCCTGTCTTGGGGCGATTGAGATTTCGTCCCGTGCAAGACGACTCCTCTGCCGATGCCTCGCGCGCCTCGGCTGCGAGGTGGTGATGATGCTGCGCTCGCCTTCTTCGCTCCTCGCTGATCCACGAGTCGGCTAGAGCTCATGGCACCTTTGGCCCGATGAGCCGGCTGAGCGCTCGGGCTTGGCGACGAGCCTCTTTTTCTTGCCGCAACCGTCCCGCCTGGGATCGACTGGGACCGACCCGTCCAGGGATGAACCAAACTCCTCGCCTGCTCCGGCACCGGCAGGCCGACGCCGGCCTCGCGACGGGGAGTGATCCTCGCAGAGCTGCGAGCCATTGACATCTGGGATGATGGGCACCAAACGATCACTGCGTTCTTCGTCCGTCCTGTCGGGATCGACGAACCGGCCTGGCCCGGTCTCATCGGATGGGTCGGAGACGGAGACAACCTTTGCTCGCCCTCGACACCTTGAACCGTCCGCTCCGCTACACGGGGGTGAGCGCATCGTGTTTAGGGACGGAAAGAGATGACACCCATGCTCAGCATTCATCGAACAACAGCGAACCTGTCTGGCCGCCGCGCGGCACGCACCCTGGCAGATCAGCGGCCGCACTGTCGCCGCCGCCGTCGAGCCTACACCGTGGAACACCTTGAAGGACGAACTCTCCTGTCCACCTGGCCGGTAACGACCATCGACAATTCGGGTGATGGGAGCCTGCGCTGGGCGATCGAGAAGGCCAACGAAAACAACGGCAACGACACCATCGACATCCAGGTGGCCGGGACAATCACGCTCAAGTCGGCCCTGCCTGACCTGAGCGACACCACCGGGTTGACAGAAATCAAGGGGCCCGGGGCGTCGAGTCTGACCGTGGAGCGCAGTAGCGATCCTGGGACGCCGGAATTCCGCATCTTCACGGTCAACGCCGGTGCAACGATTAACCTGTCGGGCCTGACCATCACCAATGGATCCGTTTACCAGGAGGGCGCGGAAGGCGGCGGAATCGAGAACGATGGCAATCTGGCCATCTCAAATTCAGTCATCGCGAGCAGTTCGGCGTACCGTGGCGGCGGCATCCTCAACAATGGCACGCTGATGCTCACGGACTGCTCGCTCACGGGCAACAGTGCCATTGGCTACAACGGAGGCGGGGGCGGCATCTACAGTCGCGGTACGCTGACTGTCACCGACTGCACCGTCGCAAATAACTCGACCGACTGGTTAGGTGGAGGCATCGTGGGTGTGGCTGGCAGCACGATGACCATTTCGGGCGCCGACGTCATCCACAATTCGGGGGGCGCGGGAGCCGGTGGCATTTGCACCGACTGCAAGACTCCAAATAGCCTCACCAACTGCACGGTCGCTTATGACTGTCCCATAGTCGGTTCAAGCTGCATGGCGATAGTGGAATTCGGGGTCCGCATCGGAAGGGCGCAGCCGGTGAAACATCAATTGGATCATGGCCAGCTTGATGAACGATTCTGATGACAGGACGCTCTTCTCCCGGTCCTTGCTCAAACGACGACAGTTGCCCAGCCAAGCGAAGGTCCGCTCAACCGTCCAGCGGATCGGCAGCTTCACCCAGCCCCGCTCCCTCGGGCCGGCGCACGATCGACAAGTCCCAGGCGGCGTTCTCCTCGACCCACTCATAGAGCTTGAAGTTGTGGTACTTCGCATCGGCGTACATCCGTACGACTTTGCCCATCGGCTGGCCGTCGAGCCGGGCGAACAGCGCCGGGGCCGCGGCCGCGTCGTCGACCGAGGCGGCCGTCACCAGGACGGCCAGTAGCAACCCCATGCTGTCCACGACGATATGGCGCTTCCGACCGTCAACGTTCTTGGCGTTGTCGCGGCCCCGTTGCTCGCCCCCGGAGGTCGTGTCGATCGACTGACTATCGACGCTCGCCGAGGTGCGGGGGTGGTAGGGCTTCTCCGTGGTGCGGACCTTGCGGCGCAGCCGATCGTGGATCCGGTCCAAGGTCCCGTCTCGTCGCCACTGGTCGAAGTAACGCCAGACGGTGCTCTTGGGTGGGAAATCTACAGGTAGGTATCGCCATTGGCAGCCGGTGCGGACGATATAGAGGACGGCGTCGAGCACGTCCCGCATGTCCGTCTTGCGGGGCCGCCCGCCGCCGGGTTCGACAGGGATGTGGGGCTCGATTAGGGCCCACTGGGCGTCAGTGACGTCACTGGGATAATGGTTCATTCTCATACCATTAATACGCCTGTCACACCCAGATTGTTCCCCTTATGGGACAGCTCTACAACTCGGCGGGCGGGACTGGCGGTGGCGGCATCGGCATCTATGGTGGCTGGATGACGATCGTGAATTCCACAATCGCTTACAACAACCTCGACAATGCCGTCGGCTCCGGCGCTGGACTGTACTCCGAGAGAGACGGGCCCTTGTACACATTGTACAATACCATAGTCGCCCTCAACACGAGATCCACCGACAGCGGCCCGGCGCCTAGTGACATCGCCGCCATCGTGTCTTCCTCCTGCGCACACAATCTCGTCGGCGCCGGGGGCTCTGGTGGATTGATGAACGGGTCCGAAGGCAACCTGGTTGACGTCGCCGACCCTGGCCTCGCGCCGAACCTGGCCGATAACGGCGGTCTCACTCAGACCATCGCCCTGTTGACAGGCAGCCCTGCTATCAACGCAGGGGACAGCACCAACGCCCCGGCAACCGACCAGCGCGGCTTTGCCCGTCTCGGCGCGCCCGATATCGGAGCCATCGAGTTCGGAGGCAAGGCCCAAGGCGCGGTCTACGACGCCGCGAGCGATTTCTCCCTGGCGAACAACCCCAATGGTGTTTGGAGCTACGGGTACGAGACTTCGTTGGGGTCGGGTTTTCTCTTGCATACTGCGTCCACGAATAACGCCTATGGAGAGAGCGGTGATGAAGTATGGTACTCGCCGCAACTCTCCGGCAATTTCACGCCGTATGTTGGGTACAACAGCAACGAACTCGACCTGACAAGCAACACACGAGTCCTTCCAGCTCACCAGGTGTTTATGCATCCGGGCGCCCCTACGTCTGGAGACGCACTCAGCGTACTCCGCTGGACGGCGCCAACGGCAGGAATCTACGATCTTGCAGTAGACTTTCGGGGAGACGATTTCGCTTACCCGACAACAACTGATGTGCACGTTTTACAGAACGGAAATTCCTTGTTTGATGGTGGGGTCTATGTCTACGGACCCGCCGCTTCCTTCACAGGCACCGTGTCGGTGAAGACGGGGGATACAATTGACTTCGTGGTAGGCCTTGGCAACGGCAGCTATACCGGCGACACAACAGGCATCAGCGTCACCCTCAAGGAACTCCAAGGCCCGCCTATCGACGCCACCCCGCCGACCACGACGGCCACCCTGTCCGGCACGGAGGGCAGCCCTGGGTGGTACGTCGGGCCCGTGATGGTCGCCCTGAACGTCACCGACCCCGATGACGCTCTGGGCTCGCTGGTCACCACCGCCAGCCTCGACGGCGGATCAACCTTCAGCTATGACCCGGCGTATCCGCTGCGGATCATCGGCGATGGGGCCCATACGCTGACTTATCAGAGCCGCGACCCGGCGGGCAACGTCGAGGCGATGCAGACCCAGGCCATCCGGATCGGCCAGGCGCCGCCAGCGACGAACTTGCTCGTCAATGGCGATTTCAGCCTCGGGTATGCGGGATTCACGAGCGGGTATGTCAACTCGAATGTGGCTGGCGGTTATCTCGTTATGGATGATCCCACCGAGTTCAATGGAGCCTTCAATATCCCCCACGATCACACGACTGGCGCGGGCTCGATGCTCGTCATCGATGGAGCTTACAATCCGGGAGTTGTGGTGTGGCAGGAAACGGTCAATGTTTTGCGTGGCACGGATTATGCCTTTTCAGGTTGGTCCGCCCCCGCCGTCGATGCCAGCCCGGCGCAACTTCGCTTCTTCATCAACGACGTGCAGGTCGGGTCGGACTTCTCGCTTATCCCACCAACAGGGCAATGGTCGCAGTTCCAGGCTCAATGGAACTCCGGCACGAGCGATGTTGCCACGATCAAGATCGTCGATATGAACACGGAGTTCGCCGGCAACGATTTTGCGCTGGACGACCTCTCCTTCACCGGCATTGCCGCCCTGCCCCGTCCGCGACCCGCTGAGCTCGTGATCAACGGCGACCAGTCCGGCTCGATGGACGACCAGATTCACGTCCGGCTCGATCCCGACGGCAAGCTCTTCCAGGTGGATGTCAACGGCACTCGCTGGAGCGCTCCGCTGAACGAGGTGAGTTCCGTCACGGTCCACGGCCTGCTCGGCGAGGATGTGATCCGCGTCGCGGCGACGGCGCCCAGGATCCCGATGACCATCGACGCCGGAGACGGCAATGATGTGATTGACATCGGCATGGGGACCCTCAACGGCCTCCAGGCCCCGCTGACCGTCAGCGGAGGCGGGGGCGACAACGTCTTGAGTATCGACGACAGCGCCAGCCCGGCCCCACCGGCCGGACGGTATACCTATCTCGTCTCCGCGACGGGCGTGCAACGGCTCTGGGCCGCCGGGATCACCTATTCCCACATGAGGCAGGTCGTGCTCAAGGGCAGCGACACGGCCTCCAACTATGTCTTCACGGGCTCGACGGTTGAGGCTCCGGTGTCGATCCAAGCCGGGGCTGGGGACGACGTGTTCGTCTTCATGGGGGGAGCGAGCGTCTCCGGCACGATCGATGGCGGCGGCGGCAAGAACACACTCGACTACTCGAACTACACCCAGATTGTCATCGTCAACCTGACGACCGGCGCCGCAACGGGTACGGGCGGCATCTCCCACATCCAAAACGTCATCGGCGGCAAAGCAGGCAACAGCCTGACTGGTGACGCAGAGAACAACATCTTAGTGGGCAACGCCGGCACCGATTTCATCGACGGCGGTGACGGGTTCGACTTGCTCATCGGTGGCGCCGGCCACGATACCTTCATAGGGGGAGGTGGCGACGACCTGATCATCGGCGGGTCCACCAGCTACGATCACAGCCTCGCGGCCTTGGACGCGATCCTGGCTGAATGGCAGCAGACCAATTCCCCCTACACGACGCGAATCGGACATCTTCGCGCAGGGGTGGGGCCTGGCGGCTATCGGCTTGTCATGAACAAGACCGTGTTTGATGACCATAGAGCCGACCTAATCTCGGGGGGCGGCGGCAGGGACTGGTTCTGGGCGGGCTCCTTCGGCGATATCATCAAGGACCAGAAGCTCGGCGAACAGATCAATTGAAGTCCAACGAAGTCCACCCCGGACTCGATGCATGCCGGGGACAGACAGATTCCGGGGACAACATACCTGACTCCGACAAATCGCGAATGGTATCCCCGGACCTGGTTTAGCGTTGGCTTCGCGGGCCTTAGCGTTGGCAGACCGAGTTTCTAGTTAACTAGAAACTCGGTCTGACATCAGCGCTCCCCAGCGCTCCGCGCGACACCAGCGCCTCGGACACCCGCCCCTCGAGCCACCAGGACCCCGATGGAAGCGGCGGGAAGCGATCGTGGTGTTCTGCCTCTGTTGAATCTGGAAGAAGCCGCCGTTTGGGTTAGCATTACCTGGACGGAGGTTCCCCATGAACAAGACACGTCGGCATTTTTCCGGACCCGAGAAGGTCGCCATCCTCAAACGCCACCTGCTTGAACAGACGCCGGTCTCCGATCTCTGCGATGAGCTGGGCATCGGCCCCAATCTGTTCTATCGCTGGCAGAAGGAGTTCTTCGAGAACGGCCATGCTGCCTTCGAGAGCGATCGCAGGTCCAAAACCCTCAAGGATGCCAAGCAGCGCAGGATCGAGCAACTCGAGGCCAAGCTGCAACGCAAAAACGAAGTCCTCTCGGAACTCATGGAGGAGCACGTCCAGCTAAAAAAAGAGCTTGGGGAACCCTGAGAGGATGCTGGGTCCCCCACGACACGCGTGACGAGATCGTGGACTTCGTGCGCGTCTGGGCCGATAAGACCGAGATCGCCGCTGGGCGGTTCCTGATCTGGATCGGTATCGGCACCAGCAAGTTCCACGACTGGAAGTCGCGCTTCGGCAAGGTCAACGAGCACAACACCTGGGTGCCGCGCGACCATTGGTTGACCGACGCCGAGAAGGAGGGGATCCACAGCTTCGCCCGCCAGCACCCGCTGGAGGGTTATCGCCGGCTCACGTTTATGATGCTCGACGCCGATGTCGTCGCATGCAGCCCGGCCAGCGTCTATCGCGTCCTCAAGGCCGCGGGACTCCTGGCCGGGCAGACGCCCACGCCCACCAAGAAGGGGACCGGCTTTGTGCAACCCCTGCGGCCGCATGAGCACTGGCATATCGATGTCAGCTACCTCAATATCGCGGGGACCTTTTACTTCCTCTGCAGCATTCTCGATGGCTGCAGCCGCTTCATTGTCCACTGGGAGATCCGAGAAAAGATGGAGGAAATCGATGTGGAAACCATCGTCCAACGCGGCCGTGAAGCTTATCCCCTGGCCCGGCCCCGCATCATCTCCGACAATGGCCCACAATTCATCGCCAAGGATTTCAAGGAATTCATCCGCATTTGCGGTATGACCCATGTGAAAACCTCGCCTTATTATCCCCAAAGCAACGGCAAGATCGAACGCTGGCATAAGACTCTCAAAGGCGACTGCATCCGCGTACTCACGCCGCTGTCGCTGGACGACGCCCGCCGGATCGTGGCCGATTACGTCACGCACTACAACACCATCCGTCTGCACAGCGCCATCGGCTACATCACGCCCCAGGACAAGCTCGCCGGCCGCGAAGCTGAGATCTTCGCCGCGCGCGATCGCAAACTGGCCGAGGCCCGCCAGCGCCGCCAACAACAACGCCAAGCCACCGGCAACCCGGCGCCGGCAGCGCCAGCCTCACGCCCTGCCATCGACTTCGCCGCCCTCCGCGCCGTGGTGACGATGGCGGCCGTCCTGCAACTGCTCGGCTTCCAGTCTCGCAGCAGCCACGGCGTGCAACAGCGCGGTCCGTGCCCCTTGCACGGCTCCACGTCCGGCACCAGCCGCTGCTTCTCCGCCAACCTGGAGCAGCACACTTTTCACTGCTTCAAGTGCGGCCGATCCGGCAATGCCCTGGACCTCTGGGCCCATGCCACCGGCCAAAGCACCTATGATGCCGCCATCGATCTCTGCCAGCGCTTACACCTGTCGGTGCCCGAGCTGACGGCGCCCGAGCCCAGGCCAAAACCCCGGAACAGAGAGGAGGAACCCGTAGCCCCCCCGTGAACGACCTGTACAATCAACTGAGTTCGCCGAGGCTCCTTTTCTTTACCCGCTAACTTGAACTCGCGGGTCTTCCAGTTCAGGCTGAACCAGGACAGTGGCGAAAAAGCGATCGAGACAGTGAAAACTGAATCTCCATCCGTTACAATCTGCGCAGATTTTCTAATTCCGCAGGTTTTCTGCTCAAGATCAACCGCTCAACCCTTCCTCCCCGGTGGAATGGCTGCGAATCTCATGCTTGTGCCATCGGTTGGTCGTGTTCGCGATGAAGGGGTTCCTATCCTATGACGTCGTTCGCTGCCGACTGGCTGTCGCGGAAGTTCCGGTGCTTGTTTTACGGTTCCAATCGCGGTTCACTCGTTCGCGGGCTGCGCTTGGTGCCGCCATGCCTGGAGGCCCTCGAGAGCCGCAACCTGCTAAGCAACGCGAGCGGCGTCTGGTCTTTCGCGAGTGCGCCGAGGCTTCATCCGATGAAAGCGAACGTACTGACTCTCAACCCCAGCGCGTCCCTCAATCGGATCTTCATCGCGCCGTTCCTCGCATCAAGCAACGCGAGTGAATTGGTTGGCCAGACCGGCCCGCTGATCATGGACGCCTCCGGGAATCCCATCTGGTTTAACCCTGTTTCCAGTAACAACAGGCCGCAAGTGCTCGACTTCCGTACTCAGACACTGTTCGGCAAGCCGGTGTTGATCTGGTGGCAGGGAACGATCGCCGGGACCGTACCGAGCAAGTTGCCCCCGGGCACGCCGCTGTCGGGCAACTTCGTCGTCTACAATCAACATTATCAAAAAATCATGACGATCCGCGCACCGAACGGAGCCGGCGTGGACTTGCACGAGCTCCTGCTCACGTCACAAGGTAACGCCTATTTCATCACGACGAAAATCGTCAAGGCGGATCTGACCCCCTACGGCGGTCCGAAAAAGGGGGAGTATGGAGATCAAGAAATCCAGGAAGTGAACCTGCGGACCGGTAAGGTGATCTTCACCTGGGACATGGCCAAGCATGTCCCTTTGAGCGATTCTTTTGTCCCGGCTCCCACGACTCCGGGTCAGAAGTGGGACCCTTACCATCTCAATTCGATCGACGTGAGTCCCGATGGCTCGCAACTGCTGATTTCCGCGCCAACACGTGGGGGATCTATGACATCAGTCACAAAACGGGCCAGGTTCTCTGGCAGCTCGGGGGCAAGCAGAACCAGTTCAGTTTGCCGTCCGACCTGATTACCGGCCCACTACGACTCGGCGTTCCAATACCAGCACGATGCGCGCTACGTGCCTGGAGGGATCAGCCTCTTCGACAACGGCAGCCCTGGCCCGCCGCCTGGCCTCGGTCCCTACGGCGCCTCGCGCGGCTTGATCTTGAACCTCGACCTCCAGAACCACACGGCAAGTCTGGCAAGACCACCTTACTACCACGACCCGGCGCTCTTTGCGGGCAGCCAGGGTAACCTTCAAGTTCTCGGAAACGGCAATGTGCTGGTCGGCTCGGGAGCGGATGTTCTGGCTGGCGGAGAGACGGTTTCTTATATCACCGAGTATTCCACCGATGGGTCGGTTCTCGCAGATTACGTCCTGGCCGGCCAGGACGTTTCCTACCGCGCCTACAGCCTTCCGTGGGTGGGGCTTCCGCTCAAGAGGCCGGCGGCGGCGGTCGTCCATGCCAGCGGGCAAACGACCGTGTACGCCTCGTGGAACGGCTCGACAGAGACGTCCGCCTGGGAGTTACTCACCGGCCCCAAGCGGAGGTCGCTGTCGTCAGTGTCGATCACACCGCGAACGGGCTTTGAGACAGCGATTGCAACCACAGCCGCAGGACCCTTCTACGAGGTCAAGGCGCTCGACGCCAGCGGCAAGGTATTGAAAACCTCCGCCGTCATCCGCGTGCGGCGCTAAGTCGAACCGAGCGGCTTCGCGGTGACTTTCGGCCTCACGGTGACATCGCGGGACGGAAACCGGCCGGGTCATCCAGGGCGGTTACACGCCCCGGCTTCGGCGGCTTGGGAGTCGTATTCAGCGTGAGAATGGGGGACAACTCGTTGCCACGCTCCGCGTGGGAACGAGGAGAAGTGTTCGAAATCAGGCCGCGCTAGTTCATGCTCGGGTCGGCCGGCACCGACTTGAGGCCGAGGATTTCGGACAGTTTTCTCGAGTTCACCTGGCTCATCACCGCCTTCCAGACGTCTCGGTCGCCGTTCCAGAAAACGTGGTCGGCCGTGGCGGGTAGAGTGATCCAGGAGTCGCGATCGAACTCGCATTCAAGCTGGCCGGGACCCCAGCCGGAGTAGTTCGCGATGACGAGTGAGGGCTCCGGGCGCTGACGAATGACTTGCTGAACAGCTTCGGCATCCAGGGTGACGAAGACGCCGGGGATCACCTCCTGGTCGGCGAACTCTTCAAGGGTGTGCAGGACAGTCAGCGAGCCAGGAACCGGCCCGCCCAGATGCAGCGGTTTGCTCCATTCGAAGCTCTTCCTCGAAGATCTTTCCCGAGAGGTCTGTGATCTCGGTATTGATGGGCAGGTTCAAGATAACGCCGATGGCGCCTTCCTCGTTGTGATCGAGCATGAGAAGCACGGCACGTGCGAAGATCGGCGTGGCGAGCTGAGCCGAAGCGATCAGAAGTTGCCCCTTGAGCGACTGCATGGGACGGCACTCTCTTGCAGCAGGCGGTTTGGGAGGGTTGCTCAGGTCAGAGATGGCAGCTCGAACCGCCATGTTTCTGAAAATACTTCTGGTGATACTCCTCAGCGCGCCAGAACGTCCCGGCTGGCGTGATTTCGGTCACGATCGGGCGACGGAACCGGTCGCTGGATTGAAGTTGATTCTTCATCGCGGCCGCGGCCTCGCGCTGGGATTCGTCATGATAAAAAACGGCCGACCGGTACTGAGCACCCACATCGGGCCCCTGGCGATTGAGTGTTGTCGGGTCGTGAATTTGCCAGAAGATCTCGAGCAAGCGGTCGAAACTGATCTGGTTGGGGTCGAACTCGACCTGGACGACTTCCGCGTGCCCCGTCCGGTCGGTGCAGACGGCCTCATAGGTGGGGTTCTGTAGGTGCCCGCCCATGTAGCCGACCGCCGTCTCGGTAACGCCCGGCGTCCTGGCAAACGCCTCCTCCATGCCCCAGAAACAGCCCGCACCGAATGTTGCCGTCGCCATGGGAGACTCCTCGCTGGCCAGCACCGATCCTTGGCGTCTTCACATGTCCCTATCGTAGTTTTAGGCTTCCGATCGCGCCAAAGCAAGCTCATGAAGCGACTCGGCATGCAAAGCGAGCACAGCTGCACTCGGTCTTGAGCCTCCGCGAATGGCCGTATAATGGGCTGATTTCGTAACAGCAGAAACCTGCATTTACCCCGAATTGATTGTCAGCATACATTGAGGAGATCGATGAGCCAGAATCCAGACAGCGCGTCCGAAGTCGCAAGCCGCAGACCAGACGCTCCTGATTCGCCCGATCTCTTCAACCCTCTGAGAATTCGCGGCGTGAACCTGCGCCACCGTGTGGCCATGTCGCCCATGTGCCAGTATTCATCGCAGGAGGGACTGGCCAACGACTGGCATCTGGTTCACCTGGGAAGCCGGGCCGCGGGTGGCGTGGGGCTGGTGATGGTGGAGGCAACGGCCGTGACGAGGGATGGGCGGATCACGCCGGCCGACATGGGCATCTGGGACGATCGCCATGTCGAGCCTCTGGCCCGGATCGCGCGCTTCGTCGAGACCCAGGGGGCCGTTCCGGGTATCCAGCTTGCTCACGCCGGGCGCAAGGCGAGTTGCGACGTGCCGTGGCGAGGGGGAAGGCGGCTGAAAGGGCCGACCGAGGGGGGCTGGACAGTGGTCGCGCCCAGCCCGATCCCGTTTAACGCTGATGATCCGCCTCCCGTCCCACTCGATGAGGCCGGCATCGAAGGCATCATCACGGCGTTCGAGGCGGCGGCCAGGCGCCCTGGCGGCCGGGTTCCGGCTCATCGAGATCCACGCGGCGCACGGTTATCTGCTGCATGAGTTCCTCTCGCCGCTGGCCAACGTCAGAACGGACCGGTACGGGGGATCTCTGGGAAATCGCATGCGGTTTCTGCTCGAAGTCGCCGGCCGCCTGCGTTCGCTCCTGCCCCAGGAGACTCCTCTGTTCGTGCGAATCTCGGCGACTGACTGGGCCCAAGGAGGTTGGGACATCGAGCAATCGATCGCGCTGGCGAGCCGCCTGAAAGAGATCGGCGTCAACTTGATTGATGTTTCCTCGGGCGCCCTCGTGCCGCACGTGAAGATTCCGGTCGGGCCCGGCTATCAGGTGCCGTTTGCCAGGCGAATTCGCCACGAGTCCGGCATCAAGACAGGCGCCGTCGGTATGATCAACGACCCGGCCCAGGCCCGGTCGATCATCACCGGGGGCGACGCGGACCTTGTGCTCCTGGGACGTGAGCTCTTGCGCGAACCTTACTGGGTGCTCAAGGCCCAGGAACAGATGGGTCTGGAACCGAGCTGGCCCGTTCAATATGGTTACGCGGTGAAACGGCGGTGACGTTTCTCCTCGATCGAGCCCGGGCCTGTCTCGTCGGGTTTTACTCCCCTGCCGGAGACAAACACCATGGCTCTCAACATCCGCTTCGAAGGACCGGTCGCCATCCTGAGCAACTTCGCGCGGTTGATGAACGACCCCAGATACGTTGACGCCGCGCGCGACGTGGGGGAGCTGCTTGACCAGGGATACCAGAACTACGTTCTCGAGCTGGCAGGGGTCAGGGAAACCGGGTCAAGCTTCCTGGGCGTGCTCATGACGATCACCCGTGAGATCCGCCAGCGTGGCGGCGAGGCGGTCCTGGCCCGCCCCAGCAAGGACGTCGAGAAATACCTGACCATGATGCAAATGGATGAATACTGGGACATCTTCGGAAGTGTTGAAGAGGCCAGGAAATTCTTCGATCGCGACCCAGGCGGCGTCTCCCAGCCGCCGGGGGATTGACTCGCGGCGGCGGAGAGACTATATTTGCTTAGACGAATGAAAACGAAAACCTCCTCCACAGCATCGCTTCACGACTCGGCGCGGCTCTTCAAAGCGTTTGCTGATCCGGTGCGTCTGCGTCTGCTCAATTTGCTCACTGACGATCGGGAGGTGTGCGTATGCCATCTTCATGAGGCCCTTGAGCTGCCCCAACCCACGGTTTCCCGGCATCTGGCGTATCTGCGCAAGAGCGGCCTTGTGGTCGGCCGCAAGGAGGGCCTGTGGGTTCATTACCGCCTGGCGAAGCCTGGCTCCAGCCTGCATCGCAGCTCGTCGCGTGCCTGGGCTCCTGCCTGGGTGAGCGAGAAATCTTTCGTACAGACGAAGAACGACTGACCCGCAGGACTTCCTGCTGCGGTGGGGGGGAATAGCCCCTCCGTTTTTTTGTCCCATTACATTCGTGTAAGCGGATGCAGTGGACCGAGGTGAACAATGTCCGAGACTCTGGCCGTCTCTCCCTCAAAACCCTCCGGTCGGCTCGCTTCCCTGGACCGCTACTTGACGCTCTGGATCTTCCTGGCGATGGCGCTGGGAGTCCTCTTGGGCAACGTCGCGCCCGGCATCGTAAGGACGATTACGAACTTGTCGGTGGGGACGACGTCGATCCCGATTGCCCTCGGGCTGATCCTGATGATGTATCCGCCGCTGGCGAAGGTCCGCTACGAGGAATTGCCCCAGGTCTTCCGCGACACGAAGGTGCTCGGCATCTCTCTGCTGCTGAACTGGGTGATCGGTCCCGTCTTGATGTTCGGGCTGGCTCTCGCGTTTCTCGCCGACAAGCCTGAATACGCGATAGGGCTCATACTGATCGGACTTGCACGCTGCATCGCGATGGTCATCGTCTGGAACGACCTGGCACGTGGCGACACAGAGTATGCGGCGGGACTGGTCGCTTTTAACTCGCTCTTCCAGGTGTTCTTTTACTCGGTTTACGCCTACGTGTTCGTGAAGGTCGTGCCGCCCTGGGTCGGTCACGACTTCGGGGCGGTGGACCTGTCCAGGATCACGATCGCCGCTATTGCCCAGAGCGTCTTCGTCTACCTGGGCATCCCGTTCCTCGCCGGGATGGTCACTCGATTCGTCTTGTTGCGTCTCAAAGGAAGGGACTGGTACCAACAGACCTTCATTCCGGCGATCAGCCCGATCACGCTGGTCGCCCTGCTGTTCACCATCGTCGTCATGTTCTCGCTCCAAGGTGAGAACATCGTCCGCATCCCGCTCGACGTATTGCGGATCGCCGTGCCTCTCTTGATCTACTTCGTGGCGATGTTCCTGGTTTCGTTCTGGATCGGGCGGAAGCTCGGGGCGGACTACCCGAAGACCACGACACTCGCGTTCACGGCGGCGAGCAACAACTTTGAACTAGCCATCGCTGTGGCGGTGGCAGTGTTCGGAATCAACTCGGGTGCCGCCTTCGCCGCCGTGATCGGTCCCCTGGTCGAAGTCCCGGTGATGATCGGGCTGGTGAACGTGGCGTTTTATTTCCAGCGGCATAACGTCGCTGAGTTGGTGGAGGCTTGACCATGAACAACACGCATCAGCCAGAGTGCTATGGCACGCTATTCCCGGACGTACTCAATCTCCCCGAAGAACGTCCTGCATCGGGAAAGGTCTTCACGATCGCGCTCGAACGGGCGGGGGGTATGTGGCGCTCCTCACGCTCCGCCACAGCAGATATGGAGCAATGGGACGAGTGTCAGCAGTGTCCCGAATTCGAGGGGTGCTTCAAGTTTTCGATGGCGAAGCTGGCTCTGGAATCAGCGATTCGAAATCGGTGAATCAACATCAACAAAGAGGAACCCTGTTCATGACTCGGCGCAACGGCATTTCCTGGATTGCTCCGACACTTCTCCTGGTCCCGACCACTTACTGCCTGGCCGGCGACGATGTGGGACCGCTGGTCCGCTCTCTCTGGCTCGTCCAACGGTACGGCACCTCTGCGTCCGTCCTGCCCCAGAACGACCAGAAAGTCAAAGGCAAGCTTTCCAAGGCACTGGGCAAAGAAGGCAGCCTGACCGCTGTGGGAGCACAAGGACTCATGGACCCATCGACCTTCGCCAAGCTCGCTGGAGACGACGGGCGGCTCGATTCCGCCCAGATCAAGAGGATCGTAGAGGGCGACATGCCGGATGCGCGCAAACGGCTCAACCCCAAGGTCGTCGATTACGCCGACGTACTGACGACCTCGTTTGACATGATCGACGAGCTGCACCGAGAGGCCGGCGACAAGCTTGTGGATTGGATCGTTGCCAACTACAAGCCCGGCCAGCCGCTGCACGTCACTGTGATCTGCACCGGCAACTCCCGGCGCAGCATTCTGGGTTCAACCATGGGCAACATCGCCGCCGCATACTACGGGATGCCGGAGATTCGCTTTCACAGTGGCGGCACGGCGCCCACGGCCTTCAACCCCCGCACGATCGCGGCGCTGAAGGAGATTGGAGTCGAGGTCGAGCCAGCCGGCACTGAGGCCGCCCGAGGCGAGCCGAAGACGGCAAACCCCGTCTATCAGGTTCGGTGGGGCGAATCAGGCGGGCCGGCAATGGAAAGCACGGAGTTCTCGAAAACCTACTACGACGCGAGTAATCCCCAATCGGGATTCGCCGCACTCATGGTCTGCGGCGAGGCTGATGCCGCCTGCCCGGTCGTCAAAGGGGCCTCGACGCGGATTTCGATGCCCTATCTTGACCCCAAGATTTACGATGATAGCGCGTACGAGTCGCGGAAATACGCCGAGCGCAGAGATGACATCGGCCGGCTGTTGCTCTGTGTGATGATGCAGGCGAGAAACCGGCTTGGTGGTCGAGCCACCCACTGATCCCAGGGATACAAAACAAGCACTCGAGGAGCTTTCTCATGTCTGAACCGATGACCCAGGCCGTGAAGGCGAGATACGGATCGGTCGCCACCAGCGGCCTGTCCACCGACCACGACGGCGTGCGAGCCGTGGCCGAGGCGTTTGGCTATACGCCCGAAGAGCTCGCGTCGATCCCAGCCGAGGCCAATATGGGGCTCTCATGCGGCAACCCCACGGCGTTCGCCAGTCTTCGGGAGGGCGAAACCGTGGTCGACCTGGGAAGTGGCGGCGGCCTCGATGTCCTGCTCGCGGCCAGGAAGGTTGGGCCTTCGGGCAAGGCGATCGGGATCGATATGACGCCGCAGATGATCGACCTGGCCAAGAAGAACGCGGCGAAGTCGGGCCTTGCCAACGTCGAGTTCCACCTTGCGCCAATTGACCGGCTGCCGCTGGCTGATGCATCAGTCGACTGCGTGATCAGCAACTGCGTGATCAACCTGGCCACCGACAAACCCGCCGTGCTCCGAGAGATCGCCCGCGTGCTGAAGCCTGGCGGCCGGCTGGCCATCAGCGACATCGCGCTCAAGCGACCATTGCCGGCGGAAATCACCAGGGACATCATGGCCTACGTGGGCTGTATCGCCGGCGCGATCGAGATCGACGACTATCGCCGGATGCTCCTGGAGGCCGGCTTTGCCCAGGTCGAGATCATCGATAGCCGGAAAGATCTGAACGCCTACGCCAAGGTCGAAAACCAGTCCGCCTGCTGCGGGCCTGACCCGGTCTCCACACCTTCCGGCCTGCCCATCACGCAAGCGTCTTGCTGCGGTGGGGCAGAAGCGGCGTCAGGCGATCCCACGCTTCACTCCAGCCTTACCGAGTTGCTCAAGCGTTACAACGTGAACGAGTTCGCCGCGAGCGTAAGGGTGTTCGCCGTCAAGCCAGGCTGACTTCGCAAGTTCTCAGGAACGGAGAGGGGCGAGTCTGGAACCCGCCCTCCCCGCTCCTTGCCACTTCAAATCATTTCAATGAATCGTGTACCCGTTGCGGTAATCGCGGCGGATATATTGATCGGCGTCGGGACAGTTGCGGGCCTTGAGCGCCTGGGCATCCCAGTCGATCTTCGAGCCGGCCTTGAGCGCCACGACCCCCAGGAGGACAGTCTCGGTCAGACGGCCGGCGTAGTTGAAGTTCGACATCGCCTTGGATGGCTCGCCGGTCTTGATGGCTTCGACGAACTCTTTGAAATGGCCGGGCGAGCGAGGCAGTTTCGGCTTGGGCTTCTGGTAGTCCTTGAACTTCTCGCGGGGCAAGAGAACGTGCTCGGAGCCGTAGTCGTTCTGCGAGAAGAAAGAGCCCTTCTCGCCGACCAAGAGCAAGCCGCTGTCGGGAACTTTCTCGCCGTAGAGCATCTCCTTGTAGACCTTCCTGCCCTCGGGGAACTTCTCGCCGCCGTCGTACCAGGTCAAGCTCAAGGGTCCCCGGCCGTTCCGCTGGCCGAACTGGGTGCGGATGATCGACCACACGGGATAGGTCTCACGGTCGACGATGCCCGAAGTCTCGACGACCTCGACGCACTCGGGATCGAATAGCTCCAGCGCCATGCAGGCGATGTTGATCGTGTGGCAGGCCATGTCGCCCAGGGCGCCGGTGCCGAAGTCAAGCCAGCCGCGCCAGTTGAATGGTTGGTAATCGGGGTGGTAGGGCCGGGCGGCGGGGCCCAGGAATTCCGCCCAGCGAACGTGGTTGGGAATGCCGGGCGTGCCCTTGGGCCGGCCAATGCCCTGAGGCCAGATGGGGCGGTTGGTCCAGACGTGAATCTCCTTGATTGGCCCCAGCGCACCGGAACGAATCACTTCAACGCCTTCGCGAAAGCCGTCTTCGGCCGTGCCCTGGTTGCCCATCTGGGTGCAGAGCTTCTTCTCGGCCGCGAGCGTACGCATGACGCGGGCTTCCTCGACCGACCATGTCAACGGTTTCTGGCAGAAGCAGTGCTTGCCCATACGCATCGCCATGACGCTGGCGGGGGCGTGTGAGTGGTCGGGCGTGCTCACGGTGACGGCGTCGATCTTCTCGCCCATCTCCTCGAGCATCTTGCGATAGTCGTAGTACTTCTTGGCCTTGGGGTATTTCGAGCCCATCTTGTCAAGCGTACCGGCATTGACGTCGCAGAGGGCGACGATTTCACCGTGTTCACCTGCGTCGTTGGTGTCGCTATCTCCCTTGCCACCCACTCCGATGCACGCGAAGCGAACCTTCTCGTTGGGTGACGAGCCAGGCGCCCGCGCGAAGGCCGGCGCCCCAGTCCGAAACAACGACCCGGCGGCGCCTGCCAGCGCGGACCGCGTCAAGAAATCGCGGCGTTTCATGATCCTGGCACTCCACTGGATAGAACTTGGTGGGTTCGGCTTCGCCTTTTGCCCGATTCGAAGACAAGACTGTCTCGAGAGGTCGGGCTCGTGTTTCTGGAGCGAGGCCGTGAGACGATTTCAGCATGACACGACGAACCCGTGACCGCAAGGCCGTGCCTGTGGAAGCCTCGGTTCAGGTATCGGCCGCCGAGACGAGAGCCATGTCTGGACGTTCCGGCCCTGACCCTGGCCGCACGGTCGGCATGGCCACTGTAAACTGGGTTCCCTGTCCCTCTGCGCTGTCAACCGTGATCGTCGCTCCGAAGGCCCTGGCCAGTCGTGCCGCCACGGCAAGACCCAGGCCCAGGCCGCCAATGCCGCGACTCCGCGCCTGCTCGGCCCGAAAGAAAGGTTGAAAGAGGCCCGTCCGCTCCTCCGGGCGGATGCCGATGCCGCGATCTTCGATGTGAAGCTGAACCGTGTCGCGAACGTTCTCCACGCGAATCGTCACCGGGGTTCCCGGCTGGCTATACTTGAAAGCATTATCAAGTAGGTTATTCACCATTTCACCAAGAAGCGCGGGCTGACAGGCGACCCATGCGTGTTCGTTCCTTGGAGCTGTCAGCGTCAGATCGTTCCAGCGTGGGTGGTCTGACCAGGATTGCAGATGGTCGGCAAGCCAGAGGGATAGGTTGAGCGGCTCGAGCTCGGTGAGCCGGCCCTCGGAATCAGCACGAGCGAGGAAGAGCAGCCCCTCAATGATTCGCTTCAAGTGTTGACCCTGCCGCTGCAAAGAATTCAAGACCCGGTGATAATCCTCGATGGGCCGGTCTTTCCGGAGCGCGACCTCGATCTGACCCAGCATCGCGGTGAGTGGCGTTCGAAGCTGGTGCGAGGCATCGCCGGTGAATCGCCGCTGGCGCTCAAACGACTCTTGAAGGCGATCGAGCAGTCCGTTGAAGGCGCGGCTCAGCTCTTCCAGCTCGTCGCGCGACTGGACGCGCGGCAGCCGGTCATCGAGATTGGACGCGGACATCGATCGGGTGTGGTTGGCCATAAGGGACACCGGCGCGAGAGCCCTCCGGCAGACCCATCGGCTGGCCAGGGCGGCCATCAGGCCCACGCCCAGCGTCAAGAGTGCGAGAATACTCGCGAGCGTTCGAAGCGTCGCTTCAACCGGACCAAGTGATTGCCCCACCGTGATCGTGAGGAATGGGTGGTAGCCGGTGTCGGCTCCGGCATGAGTTTGCTGGGCTTCCGAGCTCTTTGTTGTCGAGGGGACTGCCTCGGGCAATCGCCGCCGCATGAGCTGCCACGTGGCACCCTGAACTCGGATCCGGCGTCGAGATTCTCCGCTCGAAGTCATGGCCGTCGATTGGGCGGCGAACTCGGGGGGCAGGAGCGGCGACGAATCAACCCGCCGGCCCGCTTCGTCGCTCACGAGCCACGCGATCGGCTCATCATGGCGATTGACCTGCAGCGCGAGAAGTCGTTGCCCGGGCTCCCACTCCACGCCCCTGGAATTGATCTCGGCGGCCGCCACCAACGTGTTCAGCGCCGCTTTCAGATGGTCGTCTGCCTGGCGATAAAGTGCCCGAGAGGCCAGCGCCTGGAGCCCCACCGAGAACCCCACGAGCACGACAGCCAGCGAGACCGTGAAGAACAAGGATAGGCGAGTGGTGAGTGTCATGGCCGAGAGCTCGCTTCTCCAGGCGCTTCACCAAACAAATAACCCCGACCGCGCAGGGTGTGAATCAATCTCGGTCCATGAGCCTCGAGCTTGCGCCGCAGCTCGACGACGTGAACCTCGAGGGTATTGGAGAGACCGTCGTAGCGTTCTTCCCAGACGTGCTCGTAGATTCTCGTTCGTGAGAGCACCTCGTCGGGGTGGCGAAGGAAGAACATGAGCAGCGCCTGCTCCTTGGCCGTCAGCTCGAGGCGTGCGCCGGCCCTTTCGGCGCGCTGAGTGGTGAGGTCGAGGCGGACGTCGCCGTGGGCAAGCACGCTGCTCTTCTCGGTCGATCGCCGCCGCCCCAGCACTCGCACGCGAGCCAGCAGCTCTTCAAATACGAAAGGCTTGCACACGTAATCATCGGCACCGCTATCCAGGCCGCGCACCAGGTCGGAAACGGCGTCGCGGGCGGTAAGGAAGAGCACCGGCGTATCGTGGCCGGCCTGGCGAAACCGCCGCAGCAAGGTCAGGCCGTCGGGGCCCGGCAGCCACCAGTCAAGGAGGACGACGTCCCAATTGCCGCCTCGCATGGCATGCCACGCGGCCTCGCCGTCGCTCGCCTGCTCGACCGTGAACCCCTCTTCCCGCAGACCGCGGACCACGAAATCGGCGATCTCCTGCTCGTCTTCGATCACCAGGATGCGCATGACGGTGACTCTTCGCTGGCTAACCGGGAAAAGGCGTTCCTCACTCCAGGTCGATCCTCTCATTGATTCTAGGCTCGCGCCTGCGCGGAGGGAAAGGACCGATCCGATGTCCGGAAACCGAGACCAACCGTGGAAGCGAGGCGGGGGTCAGGCCAACTCCAAGTAACTCAGGCCGGTGGTGATTGTAGCAGCAGGGCCTAAGCGGCAGATGAGACGCAGGTAAGAAAGATCTTATCTTCATCTCACTGCCGTTTCAGGAACCCTTCCTAGTGGGGTCCGAAGAAAGTAATGCAAGAAATTCCGGTCGGCCGGTAAGCTGGGACTGATGCCTTCCCCCAGCCCTCGGAGCCGACCCATGCGTGGCCGAAAACCTCGTCCCTTGGAGATCGCCCACCACGATGTCCCGGTCCTCCAACAGATCGCTCGGAGTCGATCATTGCCCTGGTTTCAGATCCAACGGGCTCAGATCCTCTTGGCCGTCGCCGCGGGGGAGCCGGTCGGATCTCTCGCCTTCCGCACCCAATGCGATCCGTCAACCGTCTGGAGAATCTGCCGCCGCTATGAGGTCTCGGGCTTACCCGAGCTCCTGCGACCGCCCCAACGGACCGGGCGACCGGCCCGGATTTCCCCCCCTGCAACGCGCTCAGATCGTTCAGTTGGCCTGCTTGGAGCCGATCGCCAAGGGCTTGCACATTACCCACTGGACGAGCCAGGATCTGGCCCGCCAAGCGGTCGAAGATGGGATCGTTTCGCGCATCAGCGACCGGACAGTCCAAGCCATCCTCAATCAGGTGGACCTCCAACCGCATCGCACTCGGTATTGGAGGACATCTCAAATCGACGCCCAATTCAAGCAGCGCCGAGAAGATCCTTTGGTGCTACGCCTACGCCGAGCGATTGGCCCGGCGAGGCTTCTGGGTGGTCTGTGCCGATGAGAAGCCCAACTTCCAGGTCCTGGAGCGCCATCCGATCCGGCCATCGATCCCCGGTTCGATCGCGCAACGCGAGTTCGATTACACGCGGCACGGGACGGTCAACATCCTGGTCTTCTTGATCGTCCACAACGGACGGATGGAGGCGGCGTGCTTCGACGCCAAAAGCGCCGAGCGCTACGTCCGGGAGTTGAAGGCGTTCCGCCATCGGCATCGTCACCTGCGAGGGATCTACCTGATCCATGATAACGACCCGACCCACACGGCGGCCAAGACGAGGGATTATCTGGCGGGCTGCTCGGGTTGGTGGCGGAGTCGCTTTACCCCGGTCCGCGCCTCGTGGCTCGACCAGGCGGAATTGTTGCTCGGCGCGTTCGGCTACCACTACTTGAAGCGGGGGTCGTGGCACAGCCGCGCCGAATTCATTGATTACGTGGGACAAGCCTGGCCGGAGTACAATCGCCTGTATGCCCATCCGTTCGAGTGGACATGGTCGAGTCAAAAGATGAGAAAGTGGATTGAGAAACACGGCCTCTGAATTCCTTGCATTACTTTCTTCGCTACCCACTAGAATCCCAATGGAGAAGGGCGCACCGGATTCGGAAGAAACGGAGTAAATCATGTTGAAGACGCCGACTGCTTTGTCACGGATCACGCATGTCATCCATAGCCATTTGCTTGGATTGATCATCTTCGCTTACATCCTGGCGGGGCTTGTGCCCGGTCCAGGGCTTTTGTTGCGTAGCGCCACGGTCATGAAATTCGGGGCCGGCTCGGTCGTCACGGCGCTGCCCCTCTTGCTTGGCCTCTTGCTGTTCTGCGCGGGGCTGCGAGTGCGCATCGACCAGGCCGGACAAACGTTGCGGCAGCCCAGGATGGTGCTGATCGGGGTGCTTGCAAATCTGGCCGTTCCCGTCGCGTACATTGTGATGATCGCGCTGGGACTTCGGCACTGGCACGATATGGAAGAAGCCCAATCGCTGCTGGTGGGCCTGGCGCTTGTGGTGGCGATGCCCATCGCCGGTTCATCGGCCGGCTGGGCGCAGCATAACGATGCTGACTTGTCGTTGAGCTTGGGTCTTGTGCTGGTGTCAACGCTTTTTAGCCCCCTGACCACTCCTCTGGCGCTGCGGTCGGTAGGACTGGTCGCCGATGGGCAGCCGGCGGCCCAGCTTCAGCACCTGGCCAACCATGGTACGGGCGCGTTTCTGGCCCTGTGGGTCCTGATGCCGACGGTCCTGGGCATCCTCTGCCGTTACTTGCTGGGTGAAAAACAAGTCGAACGATGCGCCGATGCGATCAAGCTGGTGAGCACGCTGTGCCTTTTCGTCCTCTGCTATGCCAACGCGGCGGTTTGCCTGCCCTTGGTCGTGCACCAGCCGGACTGGGATTTTCTGGGCTTGAGCTTGCTCATCGTCACGGGGCTTTGCGTTCTGGCGTTCGCCTCCGGCTCGGTCATCGGCCGGCTTGCCCAGACCGGACGGCCCCAGCGCGTCTCGCTCATGTTCGGCCTGGGCATGAACAACAACGGCACGGGCCTGGTTCTTGCCTCGATGTCGCTCGGGTCAAGTCCGACAATGATGCTTCCTATGATCCTCTACAACCTGGTTCAACACCTGGCTGCCGGCTGTGTGTCGTCGCTGACGTCGCACCGACCCTTGAAAGGACGAACGCTGGCCAGCCTCAGTCGCGCGGTTGCGAGGCGGCCTGGAGCAGTGCGGCCATGCCTTCAAAGAGAGCGCCCAGTGTAGACGCGGTTTCGGGGGGTGCCTCGATCACGATGTTTCCGCTTGATTCACGGCGGACCTGAAGCGATGAAAAGAGCTGGCGAACCTCTCCCAAGCTTGGCAAGGCCGCGATTCTTTGCTCGCCCGGAGGCGTCTGCGGTGCCGGAGGTGCCGGCGTGGGCGCCGGCCCCGGTGTCGCAAAGGGCTCCTCCGTGCAGGACGCCGCCTGGGGGCCGGGTTCCGGCGCGGGCTGCGGCAACTCGACCGGATCGTGGGATTCGTCGCCCGCCTCGATCATCTCGTCGAACGGGTCTGCGACTCTGTCGTCGAGCTCCGTGTCGGCCAGGTCGGTGAGCTCGATCTCCTCGGTGCCGCCCACCTCCGTCGCCGCGGCCAGGGTCGCGGGATCGTAGAGTTTCTGGACGCGAGAGAGGAAAGAGCCGGCCTGGTCGAACTTGATCGAGTCGCTGTCGCCATCAAAGAGCCCCTTGAAGAAGGCCTGCTTGTTGCCGACCAGGTCGGCGATCCGGGCCTCGATTCCCTGCTCGCAGATCAGATTGTAGACGTCGATGGGCAGCTTCTGCCCGAGGCGGTAAATCCGCCCGATGCGCTGCTCGAGGACGGCCGGGTTCCACGGGCAGCTCGAGATTGACCACGCAGTTCGCGGCGCGCTGAAGGTTGAGCCCCACGCCGCCGGCATCGGTGGCGAACAGGATCCGGAAATCCGGGTCGTCATGAAATTCGACGATGTTCTGCGTTCGCCGCCGCTGCGATTCGGCGCCGGAGAAAAAGCCTCGCGCAGGCCTTGTTCGGCCAGGATGTCGCTGACCGCCCAGTGAGCCAGGTGCAGCATCCGCCGCCACTGGCTGAAGATGACGATCTTGCGTCCCTGGTCGACGGCGAGCTGGCGGACAAGCTGCCGCAGCTCCAGCAGCTTGGGGGCGGAAAGCCCTTTGAGCACGCTTTCGTCGGGGTTGCGCTTGCGGATCGCCGGCCAGACCTCTTCAAATTGAAGCTGGGCCAGTCCATTGGAAATAATTCGTTGCGTAGTGAGCAGGCTCATGAGGCGAAGGAACTCAACCTGCGTTGAGCGGACGCTTGAGGGAAATCTGCACCAGTCGGGTGATCGGCTGATTGAGTGCGTCGTGCTCTTCCATCTGGGCCTCGGTCATCTCGATCGGCACACGCGTATCGGTGCGCGGCGGAAGCTGATCGAGCACGTCCTGGCGCACCCTCCGAATCATGCACGGCCGCAGCCGCTCGCGCACGGTGTCCAGGTGGCGCACGCCGATGATTTCGCGGCGGCCGTCGGCACGCAGGGCGTGCAAGGCGGGCAGCCGCCACTTGGGCTCAAGCGCCATGTCGTCAACCCACTCGACAATCGAGGCCAGCTCTTCAATGCGGTTTTCCATGGGAGTGCCGGTGAGCACCAGGCGGTAGGGAGGGTTCAGCCCCTTGACCGAGAGGGCCGTCTTGGTGGCCCAGTTCTTGATCCGCTGCGCCTCGTCCAGCACTACGAGGTCGGGGTTCCAGCCACGGACGATATCGAGGTCGCGCAGCAGTTGCTCATAATTGATGATCAAGAATCCTTCTTTGCGAGAGGTATAGACAGCCTGGCGCTCGCTCGGGCGGTCCATCGACGATCTCGACCGGCAGGTCGGAGAAGTGGGCCCATTCGCGGGCCCATTGCGGCTTGAGCGACGCCGGTGCGATGATCAAGCCGCGCTTGACCCTGCCCGTGCGCCAGAGGATATCGCAGCAGGTGATCGCCTGGGCCGTCTTGCCCAGCCCCATGTCGTCCGCCAGCAGAAGCCTACCTGTTTCGAGAAAACGCCTTACGCCGTCACGTTGGTAATGGTAAAGCGGGCACTTCAGGCCCTTGAGCGCGGTTCTTTGCTCGGAGGGCCAGAGCGTTGTTTCGATCACCCGCTTGAGCTTCCCCCGCTCATGCACGAGCATGGCCCGCAGGGCAGGGTCGTGCCGCACGCTTCTGGGCGTCGCGGGGACCACCTTGAGTAAACTCTCGACGATCTCCAGTCGCCGGGCCGCCTCGTCGCGATAGGTCTTTCTCAGGATCAATGAGTCGTTATTTCCCCGCCGGAACCAGGCCATTGCCTGGGCGGCTCGCGTTCCGGGCGGCTTTGAACCGTTGGTGCCTACCCAGGTTACCCGCTCCATCCAGTCGCCAAAGCCGAGCAGCGGCCGGATCGGGTCCCAGATTGGGCCACTCCAGGACATGCTTTCCTGTTGACGTTGTTCCTTGAGCGCCTGCTTGATCATTCGCGGTCGCGCAGACATGTTTTCCAGGATGATGAGAATGTGCTTGCACAGGCCCAGTGAGTTCTTGAGATAAGTCGGGACAATCGCACTTTGCCCCGGATCGGGTCGACGCCTGAAACCACGGTGTGATACGGCCGTGCTTCGGACCCCCGCCGCCGCGTGGCGTAGACGCCGAGCACCCTCCCCTGCTCTGGCCGCGTCTCGATCCGCAGTTCGTCCTTGCGGCCCGAGTCGAGCCTCCGCCAGAGTGCCTCCAGAGCCTCAACGCGCACCGGCCACTCATGGGCCGGGACCGTCTCCAGCACGTGCCGCACCAGCACCCCTTGCGGAATGCTGCTGGTCCTGCGACCGAGCTGGCCGAGCAGCATGCGGTAGGCTTCGGACTCTTGATCGGCAGTAGCGGGGTCGATGGTAGTCTCGATCATGGTGCTGCCTCGTACCGTCCTGTCCCTGGCGAAATCTGCTAGAATCGGTGCGGCCATTATGCCGGCTAAAGTTGCTGAAAGCCAGGAATGGCCGTCTGATGGGGATCAAAAACTGGGAAGCTGCCACCATGAAAGCCATCGTCATCACCGGGATCGGCGGGCCGGAGGTTCTGGAGGTTCGCGATATGCCGGCTCCGGAACCGCGGGGTGATCAAGTTCGGGTTCGCGTGCGGGCTTGCGGGCTGAACCGGGCCGACCTGATGCAAACGCGTGGTCACTACCCTGCGCCCGCGGGAGTGCCGGCGGATATTCCAGGGCCTTGAGTTTGCCGGCGAGGTCGAGGCGCTCGGGCCCGACGTGACCGGCACTCACAAGCTTGGCGATCGGGTTTTCGGGATCCTGGGCGGCGGCGGCCAGGCAGAGTTCGTGGTCACCCACGAGCGGATGGCTGTGCAGATCCCGCCCCATCTCGACTTCGTCCAGGCTGCGGCGGTCCCGGAGGTCTTCCTCACCGCGCATGATGCGCTGTTGACACAGGGGCGGCTCGGACCGGGCGAAAGAGTGCTGATTCAAGCTGTGGGCAGTGGCGTTGGCACGGCGGCCGCGCAGGTTGCCCATGCCATGGGCTGCACGGTCTTCGGTACGTCGCGTACGGCGCGAAAACTCGAACAGGTTCGTGAGCTGGGGCTGGATATCGGCATTGATACGTCGCATGAAGATTTTGCCGATGTGATCATGCGGCAGACCCATGGAGCCGGCGTGGAGGTCGTTCTCGACCTGCTGGGAGGCGCTGTCTTGATGGGCAATCTCAAAGCGCTCGCCAGGCGTGGGCGGCTCGTCTTGGTGGGGCTTCTGGGCGGCCGCCAGGCGCCCCTTGATCTTGGGCTCATGCTGCAAAAGCGCCTGAGCCTGGTCGGCACGACCCTCCGCGCGAGACCCATCGAGGAGAAGGTCGCGGTCACCCGGTTGTTCGCAAGCCAGGTTATACCGTGGCTTGAAAAGGGCTTGGTTCGCCCGGTGGTTGATACAGTGTTCCCGTTCGAGGAAGTGAAAGCTGCCCAGGCGCGGCTAGCCTCCAACGAGGGGCTCGGCAAGGTGATTCTGCGGCTTTGAAATCGTAAGCCGTTGACTCGCAAACTGTTTCGCCAGTCGTAGCGTTTTGGGGAAGAGAGCCGCCGTAGCTGGGCAGGCCTGACGAAGTCGCCGATTGGCCAGCCCAATTTCGCGACAGAAAACGGTCAATGACCTTGCTCCCGAAGAGGGTTGACGGCTACTTTTTTGATAGGGCCTGAACGCGACTCGCGCCGGCTACGGCAGTTGGTGCTTGCCGGCGATTGGTCTCGCGTTCCGCCCGATTGGGGCCGACTCTGAGCGATCGCCGCTACGAGACGCCCATGGACCGAGAACCAGAGAGGAGACAATCCCATGCCTGATCCCGCACCCCCAGCTCCTGACTTGCAGCAGAAGTACCGGCAATTTCTTGACTTGCTGCCGCTGACCATTGCGCTTGCGGGGCTGCCGCCGAGCGAGGGCCGGCTGTTCAGCGAAGACCAGATCGATGGCCGCGGGATCACCGTCAGGATGGCTTACCGCGTGGCCCGCAATGTCGCGAAGGAATGCCTGGGCGGATCGTAAGACCGTTGCCGGTCGCGTGTCGCAACCGGGGTCGAATCTTGGGCTGGGGGCTGTTTGATCCTGGAGGGGAAACCGATAAGTATCGCGTGACGAGCACAGCCGCTCGACCCGAGACAGACCGGCCTCTGCTCGACATGCCTGTCCCCTAGGCAACCACACGCGAAAGGCCCCTCCGAGATGATCATGACGCAGCAAACGTTCGCCCGCCCGCGCCGGATTCGAGCCGCCCTGATCGGCCTTGGCCTGGACTCCCGCGATCACCAGCACCGTTTGACCCGGAGCGATCAGTCGCTCGTTTTCGGCGGCTCCGCCGAGACCCATGCCGAGCTTCAGGAGACCGTCTTGATGGTGGAACTGGAGCTCGATCGGCAAGGGCAGCGACTGGGCGACCTGAGTCCGCTCGAGCTGGCCGAGCTCGCCTGGCGAGTTGATTCGCCCGAGCTGCATGAGATCGCCCTGCGGCTCGAGGCCGGCCTGGAACAGCAAGGACGCGAGTTCGAGGATCTTTCCGCGGAGGAGCTGACTGCCCTGCTTGGACCCCAAGTCGCTCAAGAGGGACGTTGACCCAGAGGCCGGGACGACCCCTCTCGGCGGGCACTACAAGGTCACGCCAATCGAGAAAGGCCGACCCGCGCCCTTGCCTTGCCAATGACACAAAATACGACCAGGGGCGTAGTCTCGATTCCTCGGAATTGGCCTCGCCGCCCCTGGTCGTATTTCGTATGCGACCTTCACATCGTGGAATAATCTCGTGTCCGGGGCGAATCCTGAAACGAGAATGCCACTTCGGAAGTATCACCCATTGACCGGCACGTTGTCGGGCGCCCAGGGACGGATGGGCAGACAGGCCATAACGATGGACGACCTCGCCCTGGTCGAGCTGATCCGGTTGGGTGATCCGCAGGCGGCTCGCCTTCTGGTCGAGCGCTATCACGGGGTCGTTTTCGGCCTCTGCTACCGGATGCTCGGTCACAGGCACGATGCGGAAGACATTGCGCAGGAGACGTTTCTCCGCGCGCTGCGAGGAATTTTCGGATTCGATTCGGCCCGTAACATCCGACCCTGGCTGCTGGAGATCGCTGCCAACCGCTGTCGCACGGCGCTAGCCGTCCGGGCCCGGCGGCCCAGGCTGGCACCGGCCGCGGCGGCCGATGACCAGGTCGATCCGCGGCCTGGCGTGGCCGACCCCGACGACCTGGCCGGTGAGCTCGAACGAGCCATCGCCCGGCTCCGTCCTGAATATCGCCTGGTCTTCCTGCTCTTTCACGAACAGAATCTGTCTTACGAAGAGATTGCCCATAGCGCCGGGCGGCCCGTTGGCACGGTCAAGACGTGGCTTCATCGCGCCAGGGCCGAGCTGGCCGAGCACCTCGTCCGCCGCGGAGTGGAATGCTGAAGCTGAATACGTTCTCGCCGCTTCGCATCAGGGCGCTGTTTGGAGATCAATCGGTCCATGACCTGCCAAACTTTCGATCAAATCTGGAACGAACTGCTTGATGCCGAGACCGCCGGCACGCGCAGAGCGCCGAGCGACGCTGTTGCCGGAGGCTCGACCTCGGATCGTGAGCAAGCGGTCCGCGAGCACGCGGCGAGCTGTCCCTCCTGTTTGCAGTGCCAGGCCAGGTATGAGCTGCTGCGCCAGGCCCTGCGCTCCTGGAGTCTCGCGCCTCGTCCGGCCTCGTCGGCTCCAGCAGACCTGGTCGAGCGGATTCTCGCGGCGGTCCCAGCATCGTTCGGCTCTTCAACTCTGCCGATCGGGCAGACGCGGCCCGTGACCAAGTACTGGCGAAGCGGTCTGCCGCTCTACGCCGCGATCGCCACCGTGGCGGCCGTCCTGGTTGTTATCGTCGTGCCGATCAACTGGGAGCGGAGGCGTCTGGATGTCGGGCGCGCCTCACGCAGCCTGAGGAACCAATCGCCAGTCCTCTCAGGGCACCAGCGCGGCCATGCAGACCTCTCGGCGTCACTGGCAGGCGCGACCGCGGCGACCTGGGACCTGGCGGTGACCGCGTCCGAGCCGGCAGCCCGACTGGGCCGTGGCATGCTTGGGGCCGCGCACCAGGCGCGGATCGAAGGTACCGGCTATTCCCCAACCGGACCGCCGGCCGCCGGGTTTCCTTCCATCCCCTCGATCTTTCAAGGCCTGCCTGATTCGCCGCCGGCGTCAGCGCTCTTGCAAGGTGTGGGAGACACTCTCTCCGCGACGGTTCGTCCCCTCTCGTCCACGGCCCGCCAGGCCTTCGGATTCCTTCGCGCCCCGTCGCTCGAGAAAAATGACAACCGGATCAGCCCGCCCGTCTCGAAGGGAGCCTGAAAATGTCGCCACATCTCCTCCGTTGGGAAGCCATCACAACTTTCCCGCCCTTGCAAAGGGGGGGCGAGGGGGGGTGGGCCCTGCCTTGCCACGCACTCAGCTTGCTCTTGCTGCTGCTCTTGCTCGGGTCGGCAACAGTCGGCCAGGCGCAGGCCCCCGCGCGCGGCACGCGAGAGTTGCTCAGGCTGATCCCGCCCGACGCCGGCCTGGTCTTGACCGTCGACGACCTGCGTGGCCATACCCGTGATCTGGTCTCTTCCCGGTTTGCCGGTGAGTTTCAGAAATTGCCGGCCGTGAAAGCCTGGTTCGATTCCGAGAAATACCAGGGGCTCGAAGACGCACGCGATCATATCGAGGCTGTGCTTCAGGTTTCGTTGCTCGACATCCGCGACAAGATCCTGGGCGATGCCGTGGTTTTCGCCCTGCGGCTGCCTGCCGATGCACCGATCGATCCCAGCCGTGCGCAAGGAGTCCTGGTGCTCAAGGCGGCTGACCCCGCACTGCTCAAGCGGCTGATCGACTCGGTGAACACGACCCAGCAACAAAATGGAGACATCGCCACAATCGAGGAGCGTGAATATCTCGAACAACGCTACTTCGTTCGCAGGTATCCAGCAGTTTCGGAGCGGCCGCCCGAGGCGTATGTGATTTTCGCCGACGGAACCTTTGCTCTCTCCAATTCGGCAGGCTTGATCGGCGACGTCGTCATCGGCGCAAGGTTGGGAAACCTGGAGCTACCCCGAACGCGCCGGCCAGCCTCGCGGAACTAGCGCGGTTTCAGGCCCTCGATCGTCAGCTTCCCAAGCAAGCGATGGCGCGGCTATTCATCGACCCTCGCCTGATCGAGCGGCTGTTCAAGAACGCGACCCGGCAGAAGCCGCCTGGCGAGGAACGGCACATCGCGCTGGTCGAGCGCTGGCTCGACGCGCTTCAGTATGCGGGAGCCGCCCTGACTGCGAGGGACGGGCGATTCATGTTGCATGCCACTCAAAGCTTCGACCCACGCAAGCTCGACGAGCTTCTTGGTCCTGCCTCAACTGGTTCCGCACCGGTCGCACCCAAGCTCGATTACGTGCCCGCCACGACGCTGGCCCTGGGCTCGATCCATGTTGATTTCGCATCGTTGTATAAAACCATCATTCAGCTCGTTCCCGAGCCCGATCAGCCGCGCCTGGCCAATTTCGAGACGGCCGTGAGCGGCATTTTCCTCGGTGAAGACATGCGCACGCGGATCTTGCCCGGCCTGGGCCCCAGGGTCATGGCCTATCTTGACGCACCTTCCGACTGGGGCTCGGCCAGAAGCCCGGCCTCGGGCCACTGGCCGTTTCCCACGATCCTGGCGGTGGAGCTAGGCGCCGATCAGGAACCGCCCGCCGCGCCAGCTCGAGCCACCGTGGCCGCCGCGTGTGACAACGCCCTGCGCACCCTGCTTGCCGTGCTGGCCCTCGACGAGAAGCGATCCCAGGGCCGGTCGCGGATCATCAAGCGTGAGGTGTCGGGCGCCACGATCTCAACCCTCGATCCACCGATCCCCTTCGCCTATGCCCTCGATCGCTCGGGCCATCGTCTCATCCTGGGTACCTCCGCCGAGGCCGTCGAGCGGTACATCCTTGCCGGCTCCGACCCTCAAGCCGCCGCGCGGTTCCGGCAACTGCAAGCCGCTGCCTTTGCCGACGCGCAGTCGTTTCTTTGCCTTGACCTCGCCGCCGCCGAAGCCACGCTGCGCAAGCATCGCGACCAGTTCACGAAGATGATCGCGGCCAGGGACAAGCGATCGGTCGAGGACGTCTCTGGCGACCTCGATCAATTCCTCGCCCTGGCCCATCTGTTCGACGCCGCCTTCCTCACCGTCCGGGTCGACCGCACCTCTGCCACGATCCATCAGACGTTCGGAGTGCTGGCGCGTCCGAGCGAGGCGAAAGCGGCGACGACATCGAAGCCGTGAGCCGAGACGAGAATTAGTGCGCATTTCAGATTCGTCGCCGACGGGCCATACTAACCCGAAGCGTCAGCGAGGGATCCCCAGCGGAGTCCTCGCTGACGCTTCGGGTTAGTATGAGTGGACATCGTTGTTGCCCTGAACGCAATCTTTATGTGAACTGCTGCAATCTCGACCGGGACTGGCGCTCGTGTCAGAATGCAGAATGGGAGGCGGGAGTGAGAGCCGCCAAAGGTCAGAGATGCTCGCACGGGGCGGCCACTCCACCCACAAGAGGAGTGTTTGACATGATCAGCGTGGCTAAGTGGAGATTCTTCGAGGCACCAAACCGCATCGCAATCGTCGCGGTCTTTGTCTGTCTGCTTGCTCATGGATTCGGTAAGCCCGACCTTGTTCATGGAGCCCGGGCCGATGAACCCGCTCGGGGCCATGACCCACGGCCCAGCGTTGAGCACGTGGATCGGCTGGATTTCGGAGATCTGCACCTGGGCACCATTGCCGAAGCAGAGCTCGGCGTTACCTTCCACGGCGTCACCGACCCGGGGCTGGAGGTAAGGGTCGAGCCACCACCATTCGCCTCGGTCAAGATCATGCGCGTTTTCAGGAGGGGCCACGAACAACCCGGTGTCGTGTTTGCTTCAGCCATACTCTCGATGCAGACCAACTCTGTCGGCAAGCAGAAGGGTGAAATCAAAGTTCGATTAGGCGATCAGGTGGCGAAAGTTCCCTTTCTGGCGTCGGTTCTGCCGCAAGCGGAGGGAAAGAGGAAAGTTCTCGTCATCTCCAGCGGCTTCGGCTCCGCGTCTCACGAAGCCGAGTATTACCGCCCCTGGTTCAACCTGGTCCAGGAGGCGAAGCTCGACGTGGGTTACATCGAAAGTCTCGGCGGCATGGATTTTCCCCGAGGCCTGCCTAACCGTGATGGATTGTTTCCGATCCCCCAGGAGCTTGAGCGCTATGACGTTATCCTGGTGGCCGACGGAGGTATCGTGCACATGAATAACAACGCCGCGCTGCTCCTGATGCAGCTCGCCGATTCGGGTAAGCGCGTCATCATCACCGCGTGCCCCGCCATGGGAGACTCGGTTCTTTACGCGAACCGGATTCTCGAACCGACGGGGATGCGGATGGTGGATCACGATATTGACACCGGTGGAAGCAAGAAGCCGACCGAGGCCGCCAAGCTGGAGGCCGACGATCTTCTCGACGGCGTTCACAAGCTCGCCTGTTTTCGGCCCGGACCGATTCACGTTCTTGACCCGGCAAAGGCCAAGATCCTGGCGTATCTTCCCGACAGTCAAGATGGGTTCGTTGCCGTATCTCGCCAGGGGAAGGGCGAGGTCGTGGCCGTGGGTCTGTACCTTGTCGCTTCCTGGATCGGCGAGGACGGAGAGGGCACAGACAACGCCCGGCTAATCAAGAATCTCTTGACTCGACCAATCGGGCATTGATTCGACGTCGGCCGGATTGTTGACGACCGGTCAGGCGCCTTATACTCCACGTCAATGGCGCTCGAACCATCGAGTTGAGGAGGCACACAAGATGAAGGCGTCGAACACACCGCGGCGTGCGATCACCCGGCGTGGCTTATTGAAGCATTCGGTCACCACGGCCGTCGCTCTCTCTTTTCCCTCCATCATCCCCTCGCGTGCCCAGGGTCGTGGCGGTGTCGCGGCCGCGAGCGAGCGGATCACGCTGGGGGTGATCGGCATCGGCCCCAGATGCACTTATGACCTCAAGAGCATGCTCGCCGAGCGCGACGTGCAGGTTGTGGCCATCGCCGACGTTCAGGCCAGCCGCCGCCAGGCGGGAAAGAAGCTGATCGACGGCCACTACAAGAACAACGATTGCATTCTCTATCGCGATTTCCGCGAGCTGCTGGCCCGGCCCGATATCGACGCCGTCCTGATCGCCACCGGCGACCGCTGGCACGCGCCGGCCTCGATGCTCGCGGCCCAGGCGGGCAAGGATGTGTACAGCGAGAAACCCTGCGGGTTGACCATCGCCGATTGCCAGAACCTGGCCGACACGATGAGCCATTTCGGCCGCGTCTTCCAGGCCGGCACCCAGCGCCGCAGCGTGCCGAACTTCCAGCAGGCCGTGCAGCTTGCCCACAGCGGCAAGCTCGGCAAGATCCACACGCTCTATGCCTCGGTCTACACGCCTTCCAACGACTATACCTGGCTGCCCGCCGAGCCCGAGCCCGCGCGCGACGTGGTCGACTGGGACCTCTGGCTGGGTCCCGCCCCGTGGCGGCCCTACAACCATGCTTACGTCGCCGGCCAGCTGGCGCGGCTACTACGATTTCGATTCCGGAGCCCGGCTCCTGGACTGGGGCGCGCACACCGTCGACCTTTGCCAGTGGGCCAACCATGCCGACGACACGATGCCCATCGAGTACGAGCCGTCGCCCACGAACATCACCGCTCGCTACGCCAACGGCGTGAAGCTCGTGCTCGATTTCCTCAAGACTCCCTTTGGCGACCGTCCCGGCTGGTTCAATCACCTGGGCACCTGCCCTGTCCGGTTCGTGGGCGACGAGGGCTGGGTGGAAGTCGGCGACAGCGGCGAGATCGAGGTCTCTTCCGCCGCGCTCAAGAGCGAGCTCAAGCAAGTCGACCCCAAGCGGCTTGCCAACGGTCTCGACGTGTCGGCCCACGCCCGCAATTTCTTCGACTGCATCAAGATCGCGCGGCCAGACCGCGGCCAACCCCAAGGTGATGCGTCATTCCCACATCGCCTGCCACGCCGCCGCTCTCTCCTGGATGCTGGGCCGGAAGCTCACGCTCGACCCCGCTCTGCGAGACGTTTGTTGACGATGAAGAAGCCAACCGGCTTCGTTCCCGCGCGCGCGGGAGCCGTGGTGCTTATAACGGCTGCCGAAGGTTACTGGAGGCCATCCATGAGGAAACGAACCGCCGCAGCCTGGATCGGCATCACTTGGTCCTCGCAACGGGAATGAGTCTACTCCGCCAGACGCAGGCGGTTGTCACAGCAAAGCCCGGCATGGAAAGACAGCAAATTGGGGCTGGTGAAGTCGAGCGGCTTCGGGATGTGGAGCCCACGCCAACGGATCTCGATGAGCACATCCGGCTTACCTCGCTGCGCTCGATGGCCTCCACAGCACTGCCATCGCCCCCTCTGCCTTCCAGAGTGATGCCAGGACCACTTCCCTGGTCCCAAAAGGCCACACCAGAGACGCAAGCTCACCTCTTGCCAACTCCGCCGGTTCCGTCGAAATCTCCACCGGGCCCTATTCCTGGCGGTGCTCAAAACAACTCGCGCGCCCTCGATCAGACGGAGCCCTCGTGCGGCGCCGGTTCAGGTCACTTTGGCGGCAAATCCGCTTGCATCGGGTCCCACACCTTGTCCAGCGACCGCATGTCGTCGATGCCGCGGCGGACGGCGGCGGCGTAATCCGCGTCGGTGATCTGGTCGGGCTCGAAGTGATTCATCGGCCTGAGACCGTTGGTGTCTACCTTCGTGCCGGCCGCGATGCCGTAAAGTGCGTACGAGCCACCGTACTTCATCATGAGTAGATCATGGCGGGTGCGAGCGGCGACGTCGTCGATGGTTGCTGGCGAGCGGTCGGGCGGAAGAGGGACTTCGACCCACTGCATGACGGTTTCCATTGCGCCTCGCGCATCGCGGTGGTGCTCATCCCAGTAGGTTGCCGAGAGTGGCACATGAAGCATGCCCGGCTGGTTGTCGAGCCGGCCGGGCTCTCCGGCGACCCACGATGTGTCGGACTCGGGTTCGTAGACGCGCTTGCCGTCGTTCAACTTGAAATACTTGCGCGGAATCACCAGCCACCAGGCGTATTCCACGCCCTCGCGAGTAGCGTTACCCAGCGAAATCCGGTCGTACTTGCCGCCCATCATCATGTTGCCCATGGGCTGGAAGGCGACGTCGAGCAGGCTCACCTCGGAATTGAGCATGCGCCGGCGGGGCGGGAACTTTCTCAGGTACTCGGGCGTTCCGCGCCACCGAGGTAACGACATAGATGCCCTCACGATCCCTGAGCGGTCGCGCGTCGTGCACGGCAAAGAGAAGGCCGCCAAGCTCGACGCGAAGGAGTGCCTGGTCAAGCGGGTAACGGCTGTTGAAGACCTCATCCCGATCGATCACGCGTGCGCCGGCGGGCAGGTGGACGGCAATTCGCTCCGGCGGCACGGGCACGTCGTACTCGATGAGGATCTCGCGGTTAGCTTGCCAGTTTCCGTCGGCCTGGCGGTATTGCATGATCACCTCGTGCACGCGTTCCTCCGCGTCGGCCAGGACCAAGACGCGGAAAGGGCGCGGGTTGACGGGCCTGGCGCCGGGCGGCAGGCTGGGGTCGGGACCCGTCTGTCTGAGCAGGTAGCCGCGGCAGGCTCGGCCGTTCACGTCGCGATCGAACTCGGGCGCTCGATCACGAGACACGAACGCCGGAATGTCAGGCAAAGCGAGCAGTGGGGTCAACTGCTTCTTGAAGAAACCCTGATGAGGTTGACGAAGCACAACCTGCTCGCCAGCCGGGGCGTTTGGCCGCCACGACCACTGGAATTGACCATCCTCGACGAGAACCTCTTCGGGCGATTCGAGCCGAATCCCTTCACCCCGCCGGTACCAGGCTTCCGACTTGTGGGCCTGGCCCTTGTCGTTCCGGAAGGTGAACAGCAAGTGGGCCGATGCCGCCCGCGCCAGGTTGTCTTGCACGGCAGCCAGAAGCGTACTGGGATGACTTGTAATGATCACCCACGCCAATCCCAGGGCGGCCAGCAAGCCCGAACCGGCCAGCGCGGCCAGGGGCGAGACGAGACGGAGCGAGCGGACCCGGCGAGGCTTCATCGGGGCGGGCTCGTTGTTGATCCTGGTCATGACGTTTTCCACCATCGACCCAACCGGCCACTCCTCGCGAAGCTGGTCGAGGCGGTCTTCCACGTGATTGGGCGTCATGGATTCACCCCTTTCAGGTTGGCCCTCAGCCGCTCGATCGCGCGTGAGAGTTGTTTGGTCACCGTACCCACGGGCCGGTTTAGCGCCTGGGCGATCTCGGACACGGAATGACCCTCGAGGTAACGAAGCGAGACGACGAGCCGCTCATGATCGGGTAGGCGGCCGAGCGCTCTCAGGATCTCTTCAGAGTCGGCCGAGAGGCTTGAACCGATACCATTTCCACCGGCGAGTTCGCGCCCCTGGTCGCTTACCGGGCACGCCGGTTGGCGGGCTCGGCTCCGCGCCAGCCGAATGGCCTCGCGGCGTGCGATCTTGAGCAGCCAGACGCCGAACTGAGCCGCCTGTCGCAGAGTCTCCAGGCGATGAAACGACTGGAGAAACGCCTCTTGAACGGCGTCTGACGCAGTGTGATCATCGCCCACGATGCGCCTGGCCGTGGCCCAGGCCGCGCGCTCATGCCGCGCGACCAGTTCGGCAAACGCATCACGATCGCCAAGCAGCACCAGCCGCACGATCTCGGCATCCGCCTTCATGGGCCGTCCTCGCCTCTTCCTTCGCTTTCTCCATGAAATATAGAGGCGTCTGACCGGCGAAATGCGACCGGATTCCGGGATTATTGGTCAGCATCGTACATCGATGCTCGCGTCGGGCGCGACAGGATCCCGAAGACGGATCGGCCGGGGGAACCCCGCTCGCGGGGTCGGGCCGAGGCTGGGGCTGCGCCGTCCAAACCACTGGCGCACGCCGGTGGCCACTACTTCGAGGTACAGTCCATGATCAAAGACGGAATGTGCGCCAGTCACCATCGACGGCGACTTTGCAGGAAGTGGCGAGGTTTGCCATGTTGCAAGTCTGGTTAACGCCAGGCATCACGATTGTGCGGGGTCAATCAATTCGAGATACCATGGTACCTCGATTCCGCGAGCTCGGAACAGTGGATTCGAACATTCGCGGGCAGAAACTCAGGTTGCCGGTGCCAGACCGCCGTTGACTCCCAGCGTGTTGACGGCGAAGACGCCGGTGAAGTCGAACGAGTCGTCGTGCGGCGTCGAGACCACGCCGCCGGTCACGGTCGCGATGATCGTGCCGCCTTCCAGGACGTTGACGTGGATGTTCGGGTCGATGGCCGTGTTGTAGACCGCGGTCGGCAGAAGCTGACCATTGACGAACGAGCGGATCGAGTAATTCTTGATCACCAGCCCGTTGCCAAAGTCGGTCACGCCGCCGGGCGCGTTGTAGTTGCTGAAGCCGGCGGGCGGTGGGCCGCTGGTCCTGGGTGTGCCGCCGTAGGGAACGGGCGGCGGCAGGCTGCCGTCGCCGCCGAAAGGTGCGACGCTGGCCGCCAGCACCGAGTCGATCAAGGCGCCGTTGATCGTGAAATCGTTGATGATGCCGCCGGAAAGATACTGGCCGCTCCTCGTCTTGCCGGCGATGATCCGGGTCGGATAGCCGGTTGGATCTCCGGTCGGGAAGCCCGACTTGACGTCGCCGTTGGCAGTGAGGTTGGTGATGCTGGTTCCCGCGTCAAGCTCGGAATTGTAAATCGCGGTCACGCCGTCTGCGCCGACGGTGACGCCGGTGATCGACACGCCCGCCGTGATCAGGCTGCGGAAGATTCCATGCGGTACATTTAACTGGTTAATATTCTTGCCGACGTTGATGTTCGCCGACTGCACTCCGCCCGCATTGGCGGTTCCTCCCAGGACGCTGAAACCATTCAGGTTCAGACCGACGCCCAGGTCGGACGACGTGGGCGACCCCTGGCCGCGGAAGATCCCGTTGACGTTCAGACCGTTGAGATTGCCACCGACAACGATGCCGCTGGCACCTGGGTTGATGAGCACGTCGCCGTTGACCGAAAGGCTGGTGAGGTTGCGGCCGACCATCAGCTCCCCGCCCGCGCCCATGACGATCGAGCCGCCGATGGTGAGCGTGCCCACCTGGTCTCGACCGATCGCGAACAAGCCGTCGTGATCGAGGGTCAGATCGCCGGCAATCGAAATGGGCGCCAGGGAATCCCGGCCGATGACGAACCGCCCGCCATTGATGCTCATGTTGTCGATCGACATGGCACCCCCCTGGCCCGAGCCATTCAGGTCGCCCGCGATCACGACGTGGCCGCCTGGGCCGAGGGCCACCTCCCCCACGGTCATCGAGCCCACGCTGCCGGCGACGTCGATCTGTGCCCCGGGGCCGAGCGCTCCGAACACGAGGGCGCTGACCGAAGTGGTGAGCGGCGTGATCGTGCCGTCAAGCTCGACCGGGGCTGCCAGGATGTTGCCGATCTGTCCCGACCTGATCGTGAGATCTCGGATCGGCAAGAGCTGACCGGCAAGGTGATACCGCGGTCGGACCTGCGTGATTGACAGTGATGAACTCGTGTTGGTTCCCAGCACCTTGAGGTCGATCTCGCCATGCCCGGCCGGTGCGGCTTTGAGAATACCTGAGCCACTGACCTGAAGCGTGAAGATTCCCGCGGGCGTCGCGATGTTCCGAACCTGGCTGAAGCCCGTGTAGCCTGACAGAAGTTGCCGCTCCTCGAGCCGCTCTGGAGTCAGAGGCATGCAGGTCCGACGCGGGCGAGCCGGCTTCGGTTTGCAGGCCCCGATCACTCGCCATGTATGCCGTCGAAGAGCCCCACTCATGAGCACGACTCCATTCTCCAGTTACCTCAGGAGGGCGCTGCGGCGAATCCTGTCCCGACCCTCGGCCCGAAGGCAGGCCGCCCACCGTGTCGCGTGGATGACACACCGTTCCCGGGCTTTCTCGCCCCGCCGGTGGCAGGCCCTGCTTAACCATCGGATCGTAGGCGAAACGGAATGAGAAAATGCCGAAAAAGGCCAGTGTGGGTAAGATGGCTCTCGCGTTCAGACGCCGAACCAGTGGCGACTGGCATCACAGGCTTGTTTGCTCCCTCCGGCGCGATCCGCAATATCGGCGCGAATCATCATGTAGTACATGGCTTCACCGCCGTCATTTCTGGCTCCCTCTCCTCGCAAGGGGAGAGGGTGAAATAACATCCAACGCTTATATGGGTTATTGCTATTTCAACGGTATCAGGATCCATCCAACCTCATCCGTGTTACTTGACCGGCTTCTCTTCCCACCACCAGAGGCGTGGCAGAGGTTTCGGGTCGGGCCAGGTTCGATCGAGAGTGTCTCCCTCGAAGAGCTCGCCGTTTTTCATGACGTAGCGGACCGAATTGCGTGTTGTGGATGTCCTGGAGAGGATCTTTGGCCAGGATGACGAGGTCGGCGAGCTTGCCGGTTTCAAGGCTGCCGAGATCCTGGGCGTAGCCGATGGCCTCGGCGCCGTGGAGCGTGGCAGCGCGAAGCACTTCGAGCGGCTTCCAGCCGCCGCTGGCCAGAGCCCACATCTCCCAGTGGTAGCCAATTCCTTGCATCTCGCCGTGGCTGCCGATGCAGACGTGCCCGCCGGCGTGGGCGATCTTGAGCGCCGAGGAGGCGATCTGAGGATAAATATGCTCTTCCTTCTGAAACCATTCCGACCGCCGCACCTTGGCGTCCAGAATCTGGTGGGGGATGAATCGGCGAATCTTGGGGTCGTCGTGGATGGCGGTTGTCGTGAAGAAGTCAGTCTCGCCGAACGGGCCGCCGTAGCTGACAAGGAGCGTGGGCGTGTACGAGATTCCTGTCCGGGCAAACAGTTCGACGACGTCGGTGAACAGGGGAACGACCGGTAGACTATGCTCGTTGCCACTGAAGCCGTCGAGCGCGTGAGTCAGATTCAGCTTCACGTCCAGTCCCCCCTCGGTGGTGGGCATGACTTCGTTCTTGTGGCAGGCTTCGATCATCCACTGGCGCTGGCGGCGGTTGCCGATCATGTACGACTTCAGCGTGTTCGTGCGGTAGTATTTCTTGTACCGTGCGACAACCCTCTCGACCTCCTCGGCCGACTGGAAATCAGTATCCGAGAAGACGCCGGGCCCGGTCGAGAACGCGCCGTGGGCCGACCAGGTCGCCGGTCTCGACGAGATCCTGATAGGCGAACATTCGTTCGTGCCCGGTTGAGGATCGCGGCCGGTCGTCACACCATAGGCAAGGTTAGCGAAGAAACTCCAGTTTCTCAGATCGAGCACACCGCGCCGGATTTCAGTCCAGTGAGCGTGGGTGTCGACCAGGCCGGGGATGATGGTTGTCCCCGCGATGTCGAGGATCTTCGCTCCTTCGGGTACCTTGACCGAGCCCTTCGCACCCACAGCCACGATGCGGTGGTCGGTCACGACGATCTCGCCTTCGTCGATCACCTCGTCGCCTCTCATCGTGATGATCTTCGCGCCGCGCAGGACGATCGTGCCCTGAGGGCGATGCCTCGGTTGTTCGACCACCACAGCGATCTCCTCGGCCTTCGGCGTCTGTTCCTTCTTTTCGGTCTTGTCCTTGTCCCTTCTTCCTCTCGTCGTCATCGCTCTTCAGTGGCTCGAAGGCGACGGAATCAAAGGGGAGGCGGAAGACGCTGGAGCCGATTGCCCACGTGATCGATTTGCCTGAATCGGTCCAGGCGGCATAGTCTGCGCCGATGTCCGTCAGCTTCTTGAGGGGAACGGAGGGTTCGTGGACGGCGACCTTGGGGGCCTCGCCACCGAACTGAGGGAGGGCCAGAAGGTAAAGCTGATTGGTGACGTGTGCCAGGGCCCATCGGCCGTCGGGCCGCAGCAGGATCTCTGTGGCCGGCTCAGGTTCGCTCGGGGAATAGGAGGTTTTACCGGTCACGGAGATCGCGTCCGACGGTCGGTGCCGTCGAATCGCATCGACACGAGGCCCTGGGGCGTGGTCACGTAGATCCGGTCCGGCTCCTTGGTGAAGTGGGGCCTGCTGGCACCGCGAGCCGGGCTGATGAGATTGGATTCACCGCCGTCAGTGGGGATCCAGATCAGGTCGAGACCGGAGCTGGCGCCGAACTCGACCGGGGCTCTCAACCTTCTCTCGTCGCGGTGCGCGGAGCGCCACGATCCGTTTTCCATCAGGTGTCCAGACGGGATCGCGATAGAAGGCGGGTGTTCGCGTGAGCCGCGTGGGTTCTCCCTTGCCGTCGCTGGGCCGCTTCCAGATTGGCCCCCCTCGGGCGACCAGCTCACGTAGGCGAGCCAGTTCCATCGGGCGACCAGGCCGGTTGAAACTCCCGGGCATCACCGGCGGAGAGAAGCCGGGGCGTGCCGCCAGGCAGATCCATCACGTACAGCCGGGTGAGGGCCGAGAAGGCCAGCCGCTTGCCGTCGGGCGATGGGCTCGGCGCCTGAATCAAGCGGGCCCGGACGGGACCATCATCAACCCGGGCTGGAAAGTTCAGCCGCGAACCGACCTGCTGGGACACGCGGACGGAGAACGGAATGACCTTGTCCTCGCCGTTCTCGACGTCGATCTTGATGGATTTTTCCGCCGTAGACCGCAAGGACGTGCTTGCCGTCGGGCGTGAAGGCAGTAGCCGGGAATCAGGTCACGAGTGTATCGTGACTCCTGCTCGTCATGCTGAACGGGCAGTTTCAACCATCGCTCCTCGCCGGTCGCCAGGTCGCGGAGGCGCAGCCCCGTCTGATTGTCGACGCGAGTCCCGTAGACAAGGCTGGTGCCATCGGGCGAGAGCATCGGGCGGAACGCGCTTCCCGGTGCCTCGGTGATCGTGTCCTCGTCACCCGTGATCCGATCTCGCCGAACGATCTGCGACAGGGGGAATCGAAGGTTGTTGTAGGCGTTGAATAGCTTGTTTCGCTCTGGTGTAGTACAGATGCTTGCCGTCTCGCGAAGCCACGGCGCCGATGACGTTGACATAATCATCCGGCTTTGCGTCCGGTTTCGGCTTGCCCTTTGTGACCTGGAGGCCCGAGCCGCCGCGGACATGATACATCCAGAGCTCGAACGCACCCCAGGGAAGCTGGGGCTGGCGTGAGACGAGGACATATTCGCCGTCCGGCGTCCAGGCGGGAGAAGCGAAAAGGCTCTGTTTGTCCTTGGTCAGGGGCCTGGGGTTCGTCCCATCGGATTGAGCGATCCAGAGATTGTCGGCACCGTCGCGGTCGCTCATGAAGGCGATGCTCCGGCCATCGGGTGAGCATCGCGGCTGGCTGTCGAACGGCGAGGCCGCTGGTGATCGCCTTCGCTTCACCACCTGAGATCGGCACGGTGTACAGATCTCCCAGCAGCTCGAAGACGATCGTCTTGCCGTCGGGAAAAATGTCGAGCGAGACCCATGTTCCCTCATCGGTCCTGAATTCGATCGTGCGATCCGGCTTGAGCGGCAGCCCCTTTTCTTTCTTCGACGGTTCGGTTTTGCTCTTCTCCTTGGTTTCCTGAGCAGTCGTGTCGGTGAGTTGGCCCGACGCCGTGAATGCCTGGCATCGCACCCACACGAGCAGCGATTGGGCTACCAAGAACGACAGTAGGACGAGCCTGACCGGCCGGATAAGATCAGGAGCCAGCGTCTTCATGGATGTGATCCCTGCGCAAGTGAAAACCAGTCGTGCGGTCAATCGTCAGGCCTTGCCGACTCGGCCCGATTCTTCCACACGATTGCTGACGAGGCATCGACGGGTAGGCAGAAGCCAAATCGTCGTGTCATAAGACTCCGTACCATCTTTAACGAGGCCGCAATCATTTGCCAGCAAAAATCAGCAGGAGCGCCCATTTTTCCTATTTTGCGTATCCTGGCGTCTCCACGGTATGTACGCATTGATTATTCAGGAACCACAATGTGAAGAAACCGCCGACCGCCGAGCACCAGCGTCTGGCCGACAGCCTGGCCCGCCGCGCCGATTGGAAGAGGCTGGGGGCCTTACGTGGCCGAACGCGCCTGGGGAACCGTTCGGGAAGGTTACAGTGCCACGGGAGACGCCTGGTCGTACTTTCCCCATCGACCATGCGCGGAGCCGGGCGTATCGCTGGAACGAGGACGGTCTGGCGGGCTTCTGCAACCGGTTTCAGAATGTCTGCATGGCCGTGGCCCTCTGGAACGAGCGAGACCCGTATTCTCAAGGAGCGGTTCTTCGGCGTCTACGGCCACGAGGGCAACCACGGCGAGGATGTCAAGGAGTACTACTTCTACCTCGACGCCACGCCAACGCACTCGTACATGAAGATGCTTTACAAGTATCCGCAGGTCGAGTATCCCTATGCGCTGCTGGTGGAGGAGTCGCGGCGACGAACCAGGAACCAGAGTCGAGTTCGAGCTCTTCGACGCGATCGGTGAGGCGTTTCGGTCGGGACGCTATTTCGACGTCTTCATCGAGTATGCCAAGGCCGCTCAGGAAGACATCCTCTGCCGGATCACGGCGGTCAACCGCGGCCCGGAGCCTGCGGCATTGCACATCCTGCCCCATCTCTGGTTTCGCAATTCCTGGTCGTGGGGATACTCGATCGATCGGCCCGAGCTGCGATCGGCCGGATGCCCGGCGAGGCCACCGTGCGGTGTCAATCACAAGCATCTGGGGAATCGGTTCTGGTACGCCGACGTTGCGCCCGCGGCCACCCGCTGCTTCTGTTCACCGAGAACGAGACGAACCTGGAGCGGCTTTTTGGCGTTCCCAACCAGGTCCCGCTACGTCAAAGACGCCTTTCACGAAGCGGTCATCGGCGGCCAGGCACGACCGGGTCAACGCCGGCGGATTCGGCACCAAGGCCGCGGCGCATTACCAGTCGGTGATTCGACCGGGCGAGATCGCTGGTCGTCCGCACCCGGTTCGTGGACCGGCCACTCGAGATCCCTTCGCTGGATTGCGATCCGATCTTCGACCAGCGGCGGCAAGAGGCCGACGCGTTTTACGACACGGTGCATTGGCCAGGCCTGACCGAAGACCAGCGTCTGGTGCAGCGGCAGGCCCTCGCCGGCCTGCTCTGGTCGAAGCAGTTCTACCATTACAGCGTCGAGCTCTGGCTCCAGGGCGATCCCTGGACTCCGCCTCCGCCGCCCGAACATGCCCGGGTCAGAAACACGAGCTGGGGCCACTTCACCGCGCTTCGACGTCCTGTCGGTTCCCGACAAGTGGGAGTACCCGTGGTTCGCGGCCTGGGACACGGCCTTTCACTGCATGGCGCTGGCGCGGGTGGATCTCGAGTGGGCCAAGCGCCAGCTTATCCTGCTTTGCCGCGAGTGGTACATGCACCCAAACGGCCAGCTACCGGCCTACGAGTGGGACCTGGGCGACGTCAACCCTCCGGTGCACGCGCGGGCCGCGCGCCGCGTTTACGAGCTCGAGCAAGAGCTGACCGGCCGCGGCGATTTCGCGTTCCTGGAAGAGATCTTCCACAAGATGCTCCTGTACTTCACCTGGTGGGTCAACCGCAAGGACGTCGAGGGGAGGAACGCCTTCCAGGGAGGGTTCCTGGGCATGGACAACATCAGCGTCTTCGATCGCAGCCACCCCAACCTGATGGATGGCCACCGCCTCGAACAGGCCGACGGCACGGCGTGGATGGCGATGTTCTGCCTGGACATGCTGGCCATCTCAATCGAGCTGGCGCGCACCGACCTGGCATACGAGTCGATGGCGACCAAGTTCTTCGAGCACTTCATCGCCATCGCGGGCGCCCTCAACGGCATTGGCGGCTCCGTGGGCATGTGGGACGACCATGACCAGTTCTATTACGACGTCATCCGCCAGCCGGGCGGACCGCCGGAACCCCTGCGCGTTCGCTCGTGCGTGGGCGTGATCCCGCTGCTGGCGGTCCTGGCGATCGACCCGGAAACGTGGGACGGGCTGGAACGATTCCGCCGCCGGGTGAAATGGTACCTGCGTTACCGGTCGCATCTGACGACCGATGCTTGCCTCCTTACCACGCCGGGCAAGGACGGCCACCGGCTGCTGACGATCGCCGACCAGGCGAGGGTGCAGGGAATGCTGGCGCGGCTGCTCGACCCGGACCAGTTCCTCTCCGAGCACGGCGATCCGCTCGCTCTCCAAGGAGCATGAATCGAATCCCTTTCCACTGTCTAGGCAGTACGATCGCTTACGAGCCGGCCGAGTCGGCCAGCCCGATTTACGGCGGCAACTCGAACTGGCGAGGTCCGATCTGGGTGCCGATCAACTTCCTGCTCATCCATGCTCTGCGCGAATATCACCGCTATTTCGGCGATTCGCTTCAGGTCGAGCTGCCCACCGGCTCGGGCCGGAAGGCCGACCTGGGATCGGTTGCCAGCGACCTCTCCCGTCGCCTTACCCGGCTGTTTCTCCGTGATGAATCGCAAGGCGGCCGGCGGCCCGTCTTCGGCGACAACGCGGTTTTCCAGACCGACCCCGCCTGGCGCGACCACATCCCCTTCCACGAGTACTTCCACGGCGACAACGGCGCCGGCCTGGGCGCCAGCCACCAGACCGGCTGGACGGCCCTGGTCTCCGAGCTCCTGGAATGGGGCGACGGACACGAGGCGATGAAGAAGGGCGGCTGAGATGGTAAAGTAAGATCGTTATTCCCACACGATTCCGGGAGGAGGAGGCTGGCATCGACCGGCTGATTCTCCGGGATCGGTGAGAGCCTGGCCGAGCAGGTAAGCCGCCAGCCTTGCCGCCCGGCCGCGAATCGTGTAGATTCTGATTTGATGTTTGTTTAACAATATCGAGCCTCTAAGCCTCCCTCACTGCCGGTTCTCTCGATTGCTCCTGCCATGCAGAGCCTCAGGAAATTCTCCTCACCAATGATGGGTTGCGCGGCACGCATGCTTCTGCCAGCGTGTGCTCTATGGCTTGTGGCTGGCATGACAGCTCGCTGCACGGCGGGCGATGTGAGCGCGGGTAAACTGGCGGGCGTCGATTATCTTCGCGACGTCAAGCCGCTCCTGAGCAAGCGGTGTTACGTCTGCCACGGCGCCCTCAAGCAAAAGGCGGGGCTGCGGCTGGACACGGCGGCCCTGATGCGAAAAGGGGGAGACAGCGGCCCCGCGATCATCGCGGGGCAGAGCGACGAGAGCCTGATCATCGAGGCGGTCACCGGCCGGGAAGGCTGGCGGATGCCTCCCGAGGGCGAAGGAACGCCGCTCTCCGCCCAGGAGATCGCGACCGTTCGGGCCTGGATCGACCAGGGGGCGCAGCGCCCCGGCCGACGAGCGTCCCCAGGCCGACCCGCGCAAGCACTGGGCGTTCCGGCTCGCCGGTCCGACCCGCCGTGCCCGCAGCTTCCGGCGACCCGCGGCGACTGGGTCCGCAACCCGATCGACGCCTTCCTGGCCGCAACGACATGAGCAGAGCGGGCCTGATCCCGCGGCCGCCCGCCGCCCCCGGCGAGCTGATCCGCCGCGTTTACCTCGACCTGATCGGGCTGGTGCCGACGCCCGAGGAGGTCCGGGCGTTCGTCGCCGACCCGTCCGACCGGCCTACGAGGAGCTCGTCGATCGCCTGCTGGCCAGCCCTCAGTACGGCGAGCGGTGGGGCCGGCACTGGATGGACGTCTGGCGGTACAGCGACTGGGACGGCTTCGGCGCCGAGGTCCGCGAGAGCCAGCCCCACATCTGGCGCTGGCGCGACTGGATCGTCGAATCGCTCAACGCCGACCGAGGCTACGACCAGATGATCGTCCAGATGCTGGCCGCCGACGAGGCCGCGCCCGACGATCCCGCGGCCCTCCGCGCCACCGGGTTCCTGGCCCGCAACTGGTACAAGTTCAACCGCAACGTCTGGCTGGACGCCACGGTCGAGCACACCGCCAAGGCGTTCCTGGGCCTGACGCTCAACTGCGCCAGGTGCCACGACCACAAGTACGACCCGATCGCCCAGACCGACTACTACCGCTTCCGGGCCTTCTTCGAGCCGCACACCACGCGTACCGACCGCTGCCCGGCCAGCCCGACACGCAGAAGGACGGCCTGGTCCGGGTCTACGACGGCGAGCCGGCAGGCCAAGACGTTCCTCTTCACGCGCGGCGACGAGAAGCGGCCCGTCCAGGACCGTCCGCTGGCCGCCGGGCATTCCCCAGGTCCTGGAGCGCCAGGCACCGCTGGGCGCCATCACGCCGGTGCCCTGGCATCCGAGCCGTCTACTACCCCGGCGCTGAAGCAGTTCTTTCGGGAGGAAACGCTCGACGCAGGCACGGGCCGAGCTTGAAGGCCCGCGAAGCGCGATCTGGCCAAGGGCCGAGAAGTCGCTGGCCGCGGCCAGCGACCCGATCCGGCGCGGCGATCAAGGCCGAAACGAGCTCGAGCTGGCCGAGCAAGGCCGTCGAGGCCGCGCGGAGCCGGACTGGTCTCGCTCGAGCAGTCGATCGCCGCCGACCGCGCGCGGTATCGCGAACCACCTGCACGCGCGACGCCGCGGCACTGGCCACGCGGCGCGCCAAGGCCGAGCGGCTGGCCGACGTTCATCGAGCCGAGGAGGCGTCTGCTGCAGCGCCGAACTGGCTCTGGCCGAGGCCGAGCGGGCTGCCGGCGAACACGAAAGGCCAAGGCCAGGCGACAGGACTCGCAAGGCGCGTCGCCGAAGCCAAGACCAAGCGCGATCAGGCCCGGGCCGAGCTGAAGTCAAAACGGCAAGCGCTCGCACGCGAAGCGACGCGACTACTCGCCCCTGGGACCGACGTCTACCCGGCCACCAGCACCGGCCGCCGGCTGGCCCTGGCGCGCTGGATCGCCGAGCCGCAAGAACCCGCTCACCGCGCGGGTGGCCATCAACCATATCTGGATGCGGCACTTCGGCACGCCCCTGGTCCCGACCGAGTTCGACTTCGGCGTCAACGGCAAGCCTCCCACCCACCCCGCCTTGCTCGACTGGCTGGCCGTCGAGCTGATGGACTCGGGCTGGAGGATGAAGCCGATCCACCGCCTGATCGTCACCAGCAGCGCCTATCGGATGCAGTCGTCACAGCGGCGGCCCGAGCGATCCGAACCTGGCCATCGATCCGTCGAACCACGACTTACTGGCGGATGAACCCCAGGCGGATGGAGGCCGAGGCCGTGCGCGACAACCTGCTCCGCGTGGCGGGCAACCTCGACCTGACCCTGGGCGGCCCCGACCTCGACCCCGAGATCGGCCTGACCTCGCCGCGCCGCAGCCTCTACTTCCGCCACGCCAAGGAAAAGCGAGTCACGTTCCTGCGGCTGTTCGACTCGTCGAACGTGCTGTCCTGCTACCGCCGGGCCGAGAGCGTCGTGCCCCAGCAGGCCCTCGCGCTGGCCAACAGCCCGCTCAGCTTCGCCCAGGCCCGACGGCTGGCCGGCGTCGATTATCGTCAGCCGGCCAGACATCCGAGCATCGACATGACGACAGCCTTCGTCGCGACTGGCGTTCGAGCGCGTCCTCGGCCGGCACCGACGTCCGAAGAACGAGCCGAGTGCACTGCAGCTACCTTGCACGTCAGGCGAAACGCCTGGCCGATCGATCCCGGCTGACGCCGTTCGCCACGGCGCCGCGAGCCCCACGGTGCCGCCCGCGAACGACCCCGCCCAGCGCGCCCGCGAGAGCCTGGTGCACGTGCTGTTGAACCATAACGACTTCGTGACGATCCGCTGAACGGGAGGCCTTGTCATGAAACCGGCCGCACGCGACCGTTGCCCCGACGGACCTTCCTGGCCGACATGGGCATGGGCTTCACCGGGCTGGTCCTGGGCGCGATGCTCCATCGCGACGGCATCGCTCGGGCCGAGACGCCCGGAGCGCCGGCGTCTGGACTCCGCCCGACGGCATGCCGCACTTCCCGCCCAGGGCCAAGAACGTGATCTGGCTGTTCATGATCGGCGGCACCAGCCACCTGGAGAGCTTCGATCCCAAGCCCGCGCTCAACAGGTACGCCGGCAAGACGTTCAAGGAGACGCCCTATCCAGAACATCCTCGACTCGCCACTACCTGAAGGAGAACCTCCGCGAGCTGGTCAAGGGCCTGCACAACTCGCGGAACAAGCTTGTATCCGCTTCAGGTCGGCTTCCGCAAGCGCGGGCAGAGCGGCATCGAGGTCAGCGACTGGTGGCCCCACGTCGGCGACTGCATCGACGACATCGCCGTCGTCCGCTCGATGTGGACGACCGACAACGACCACGGCGCCCAGCTGCAGTTCCACACCGGCCGGCACATGCTCGAGGGGCAGTTTCCCACGATCGGCTCGTGGGTCCACTACGGGCTCGGCTCGCTCAACGACGACCTGCCCCAGTTCGTCGTCCTGGGCACGCCGATCGCCGACTGCTGCGGCGGCATGGGCGGCCACGGCGCCAGCTACCTCGGCCCCGAGCACGACGGCGTCCAGCTTGCCGTCGATCCCGAGAACCCGCTCCCCTTCGCCGCGCCCGGGCCGGAGGTCTTCCGCGAGGAGCAGCAGGGCGAGTTCGAGCTCCTGGGCCGGCTCGAACCGCCTCTCCGCCGTCCAGTATCCCGACGACCCCGCGCTGCGGGCCCGGATCAAGTCGTACGAGCTGGCCTTCCGCATGCAGACGGCCGTTCCCGAGGTCCTGCAGTTCGCCGAGGAGCCGGCGCACCTCCAGCGCGCTCTACGGCCTGGACCACGACGTCACCCGCCCCTTCGGCCAGATGTGCCTGACCGCGCGGCGGCTGGTCGAGCGGGGCGTCCGGTTCGTCCAGATCTTCCACGGCAGCAACGGCGGCGCGGGGGCCTGGGATGCTCACAGCGGCCTGCGGCAGAACCACGCTGCCCAGTGCGCCCAGGTCGACCGGCCGATCGCCGGGCTGCTCAACGACCTGAAGCAGCGCGGCCTGCTCGAGGAGACGATCGTGGTCTGGGCCACCGAGTTCGGCCGCACGCCCGGCGCGGAGGGCGGCGACGGCCGCGACCATCATCCCTACGGCTTCTCGGTCTGGATGGCCGGCGGCGGCATCAAGGGGGGCATCGCCCACGGCGCGACCGACGAGCTCGGCTTCCACGCCGTCGAGAACCGCCACTACGTCACCGACATCCACGCCACCGTCCTGCACCAGCTCGGCCTCGACCCCCGCCGGCTCGAGGTCCCCGGCCACAAGCGGCTGGAGATCGATTTCGGCAAGCCGATTACCGAAATTTTGGCGTGAATCGACTTGGAAACATTGGATCGTAGCCGATCCTGGACCGCTGGCTCACACGCCAGGGCGAGGGTGTCAGGGCTGGTGCCGAAGCTTTTCCAGGAAATCGCGCGCTAGCTCGTGGCCGCGGCTGGCCGCTGCCTTCAGGTGATCGATCGCTCGTGATCGGTCTTCACGAGCCAGATCGACCAGGGCCAGGGAGTAGTGGATCTCACCCTGAACGTGGCGATCGGCCGTCGAGCCAAGGGCTTTTTCGAAATCGGCGGAAGCCTCGGAGTATCGGTGTTCCTTGAACAGCAGCAAGCCGCGATTCCGCGCGGCGTCCACGAGCGCGCCGTTCTTCTCCAACGCCCGACCGTAATCGATCAGTGCAAGCTTGACGTTGCCCAGCGCCTGGTTGGCCAGGCCGCGATTGTAATAGCATTCAGCAGTCTCAGGAGAAAGCGCGATGCAGACGTGAAAGGCGCTGGCGGCCTGTCCATGATGTCCCAAGCGATAGGCGCAGAGACCGTGGTGGAAATTAAGCCAGAAGTCCTGCGGCATGAGCTCGAGGCCGCGCTGGAACTGCTCGTCAGCCAGTTCGAGCTTGCCTGTGCGGAGGTAGAACCTGCCTAGATCATGATGCTCCCACGCTGATTGAGGGGCGGGCACCGGCGCCGGGTGTGTGCCGGCCAGCCCCAACGCTTGGGCGTAGCTGCGGCGAGCTCGCTCCAGCGAGGGACTGGACCCGAATGAGGCTTCCGCATCGGTGAGGACCTGGAGCGCCTCACGCCGAGCGGCCTCGGCTTCGGCCGCCGGCGCCACCCGCACAAGGAGGTCGGCCCAGAACAAGACGACGTCCAGCATGTCGGTATTGATGTTCCACTGGATCTCGGTCTCGCGCCGGTCGCTCGTGGCTTGCACCAGCACGCGGCGGGCTTGCCAGATCGCGCGGACCTGGCGAATGAGCCAGTCCGCCTCCTCCGGCGGCGGCTGGGCGATTCCGTAACGGAACCGGAGCAGCTCGGCTAGCCGATGAAGCTCCGAGGCCTTCTCGTTTCTTGATGCCTGAGCCAGCCTTTGTTGCAGTGCTCGCCTCTGCGAGCCCAAGCCCGGCCAGTTGCCGGCCAGGGCCAGGCCCCGGCGGAAGGCGAGCACCGACTCGGAGTAGTTGCGGCGTCGCTGCAAGGCTTGTCCTTCGGCAAGTGCGATCTCGATGTCCTGAACGCGCTGGTCGATAGGCACTCAAGGCCAGACTGCCCGCGATGAGAGCAACGAACGTCGCGGCCAGCAGGATCAGGCTGCGCGACAGCGCGTACGGCCGGCGCCGCCGCCACTTCCGCCACCGCTCCGAAAAGCTTCGATTGGGAACCCCCAAGAGCGGCAAGTCGGCCAGATGCCGGCGAAGGTCGGTGGCCAGGGCCGAGGCGTCAGGGTATCGATCCATCGGGTCCTCGCACAGGCACCGGCTGATCATGTCGGAAAGACCCGGCGACACGCGTGAGTTGCACTTCTGGAGCGGCTAGTGCCGCGTCTGCCGGGACCGCGTCGACGTCCGCCCAGCGACTCATACAAGAGCAAGCCCATCGCATAAATGTCGGCACGGCCGTCAATCCGCCCGGTGCTGGCCCGGCCCGCTCGCAGTGCGTTCAGAGCGCACTCCTGCTCCGGCGCCATGTATTCCGGCGTGCCGCCCAGCGACGTGGGCGGAGACTCGTCCGGCGCGAATCGGCCCTCGGGCCAGATGGAAGTCCAGCAGCATCGGCTGCCCGTCGGCCGCAAGCAGCACGTTGGACGGCTTGATATCCATGTGAATCAAGTTGCGGTCGTGGGCGTACTGAAGCCCGTCGGCCAGAAGGGCACCGATCGAGCAGATCGCCGCGACGTAAGACGCGCGGGTCAGGTAATTCCTGAGCGGTCCCTGGACCGCCAGCCTGACCGGCAGGCGTGACTGGATTCGATCGAGGGCCTCGATGAGCTGCATCCCGGTTCGCTGTTCCGGAGGCCAGTCGTTCAGGAGCTCAAGAACCTGTCCGAGTGTCGCGCCGCCCAGGAAGGGCATGCATAAGATTTGCAGGTCGCGATCTACAAGCAGGTGCTCGGAATAGATGGGAACAATATTCATATGCTGCAACCTGGCCAGCGAGAGGTGCTCCTGGCGGCCACGAGCGGTGACCTTCAAGGCGACGGCGCGATCGGCAAGAGAGGGCTGCGAGGCCAGGAAGACCCGGCCCGACGCGCCTCGGCCAAGCTCGGCAAGGAGGTGAAAGCCGGCCAGTTCTTCCCCGACTTCCGGGAAGACGGAGGGTACCGGGCTCGAGTGTGAATTTGAGCTGGCACTCGAGCAGGGCCTCCAGCTCGGTCCGCCATTTCGGAAACCGGCCAGCAATCTCGGCCGGGTTGACGGTCAGCCCCGCCTCGAGACCGAAGACAGGCTTCCTCGTAGATCAGGCGGATGGCGGCCTCATCGCCGAGTCCAGGGCAGTCGCGCGCATGAACTCCTCGGCGAGGGGACGTTCCCCTCGTCTCCAGGCGGCGATCATCGCGTCGACTTGCTCGGTTGCCAGCGAGAACGGGCTCTCGGAGAAAACCTTGCCGTAGCTGTGCCCGCCAGCGAAATCAAGAGCGCCTGGCTCGGCACGATCGCTCGGCGGAGTGACCATCGTCCACCTCCAGCGAACGGGGCTCAAGGCGGCGGCGACGCTGGTTTCGTGGAGGCGAGCCGCCTGGCAAGCTCGTAGATGATCCGCCGAACGCTGCCCTCGTGCAGCCCGACTCGCCTGGCGATCTCCTCCAGTGGGAACCCCTGGCGTTTGAGCTCGAGGATTTGCCGATGGGCAGGAGGGCAGAGATCGTTGAGCGTCTCCCAGAGTTCTCCGGCCTGCGCAATCTCGCTGGGACGCGGCTGGCGTGAAGCCGGCACCTTGCCTGCATCATCCGTCAAAAGCGGCTGCTCGTGCTTCAGGGAGGTACCATGGCGACGGCATTGGTTGACGAAGTGATGATAGGTGACCCTGGCGAGGAAGGCCCGGAGATGAGAACCGGTTGCGATGTCGTTTGCCATTCTGAGGAGCATTCATCGTTGCACTGGGCTGGCGGCGGTCATTATCGCAGTTTCTCCGGGGCGGATTGGTATCTCGGCCGTATTTGGGCCGTCTTTGCGTCCCCCCGGCGCGCACCGCGATCGCGACTGGGGCTGCCCCGATGATGGGCGTGACGGCTCAGACCGCGACCTCCAGCTCGGCGGCCTTCGCGTGGGCCGCAGGGCCTCAGCGATCGGGCTCAGACGCACTTTACCCAACGTCCCCTCCCGCCGCGGCGCCGAAGCCAGCAAGGTCGCGAACGCCGCATGCACCGCCAGCACCACACCGACCTGCGCTACGAACCGCCGCGTGCCCGTCACATTGCCGTCGTCCACACCCCAGAAGATTTTCAGTCGCGCGTTGACCCGTTCCACCGACGTCCGACCCTTGTACATCCGCTCGAACTTCTTGGTCGCGCGTGGTAAGGATGGGAACCGCCGTGGGTCCAGTTCGTGATCCACCCGCACCGTCTTGCCGTACGACTTGCCCGCGTTGCACACCGGCGACATCGGGCAGTCCCAGCCCTCGTGCATCGCCGGGCAACGGTACTTCAGCGTCTGCCGCTGGGGCTCGTAGCCGATGTAGGCCATCTGGTGTCGCACAGGAGGTTCACTCACTTTATTATAACAATATACTGTGCCGGATTCATTGTAGACCACGTTTGAGGTGCCATCGTGCCCCGGCAGCATCCGCTCCGGCTCGGACTGCCACAGTCCCCGCATCTGGATCAGTGGCGTGATGCCTTCGTCAGAGAGAAGCTTGTGCACGTCTTCACTATCGGCGGCCTTGTCGTAAGCCAGACTCGCAATCCGCTTCGCCGGCAGGTTCGCCTGGGCCTGTCCCAGCACCACCGGCAGTGTCTCGCCATCGCCGGCCTTGGTATCGGTGATCTGGTAGGCCAGCACCACTTCGTGCTTCACGTCCACCACCAGGTGAAGTTTGAACCCGAACCACTCGACGACCTTGGTCACGTTGCCTTGGTCGTCCTTGTACTCCTTGCGACCCCCGCTGGCTTGGGGCAGCCCCTCGTCGATCTCCTCTTGCGCAGCCTCCGCGGGCTTGCGCCGCGCCGAGAGAGCGGTGGCGTCACCGGCGGTGTCACGGCCCAGGTCGGTCACCGCAAGGCCCAGGCGTTTGATCAACACATTGAAGACCTCCTTCAGGAGCGTGCGGTGCGGCTCTTGGCCGAGAGTTTCCTCGAACCGCGACATGTTCCATTTCTTGGGCACGCCGCTCTCCGATTCGATGCCGATGACGCGGCGCAAGCCCTCGTTGCGGAGCAGTTCGGCGAGCATGGCCTCGGTGGTGAGGTGTCGCAGGGCGATGCGTAAGACGAGGACGCCCCAGAGCACGCTCACGGGGTAATCGTTGCGTCCCTTGCCCCTGGCGTTGCGCAGCGAGGCCAGCAGTTTGGCGTCGGGCAAGGCGGCCAGGAGATCCCTGATGGTTTGCAGTGAGGGACTGTCTTCCAGGCAATCCCAGGCGAAGAGCGGTTTGGCGGCGTAGATGATCATCATGGCAGGTCGATCCGAACAAGCCGGTAGTGCCGAAGGGAACCCATGCCAACTACTACGCAACTAATCCCCGAACCGTTGGGCCGGTGGTCGAAAAATCGTGAAAAACTTGACTTGGCGATGCAAAGTGGCGGAAAAAACGTAGGCAAGTGGGGGAACGCCCCAAGAGGCCTAGCCATGGAGCGTGTGTTTCAAAGGACTTGCGGCGCACCGCAACGTAAATAACCGCCTATCCCGTTCGTTCAGTGGAGGGCGTATCAAGAGCCAGTCCGGCATTCCCCGAAGGGAGTGCTGGCTGTTCTGTCTCTTGATTGTGGACTGCCGAGGTCGGGGGCGATGCGCGCGCGAGCTAAGAAGTATCATCCCTTTCCGTCGGACCCGGTCTGCCCAACTCGTTCTGCTTCTCCTGACTCAGGGTCCATGGCAGGAACACTTGGATGTCTCCGGGGACCTGGGGCCCCAGCCGCTGTGCAGCACTCAAAGTACCACGTCAGCCACTTCCGGGGATTGAGCCCCCACATCGCCAACGTGGCGAAGATCGAGAACGCCGTCGCCGCCAACTGGCCACTCCAGAGCGAACCCGAGCCTTAGAAGTTCTTCCGCGCCACCGCCGGACCCCGTGCACGTCGCTCTGAGGTATTGTTGTCCATCGGGATCCGCGGGTCGTCCACGAACAGCGTCAGCCCCTCCCAATGCGCTTCCAGGCTCTCCAGCACTTTCCGGCACGGCGTCGGCAGATCCGCCCGGGCCAGTTCCGCCTCCATCTGCGCCTTCGATCTCGGCCACGGCCTGGCGCAGGCAGCAGTCCGCCTCCCCAAACGCCGCCGAGCCCTTCTCTGCCGCCAAGCGGCGATGGTTCAGTTGGTAGAGCACGCGAATCCGCCGCAGCCATTCCAAGGCCCACGGCTTCAACTGCGGCCAGCCCTTGCCTACCCGGACGAAGTCGCTCTTCACATGAGACCAGCAAAAAGCCAGGACGATCACCCCATCCTTGACCCAGATCATCGCCTTGTAGGCCGCATAGCGATCGACCATCAGCACTCCACGCGACTGGGCCCGATAGTGGCCCTCGGGTACGGCGTGACTGCGACTGGCATCCAGCACATAGACCACCGTGTCCGGCCCCCACAAGACCCACAACCACCAGCCGTAGCCCTGCTTGCCTTCCTGGACGACAACACCCGCCATCGCGTCTCATCGGCCAGATGCAAATCGCCGTCAGGTTCCGCTTTTTGATCGCCTCGTAGATCGGCCGGAGCAGGATCTCCAGCCGCTGCAAACCGTCGGTCACGGTACCCGCCGCCAAGTCCAGATCCGCCAGCCGCCAGGAGGTCAGGAAGCGTTCGGTGGGCCGATAGCTGGAATACTTGTCCAGGAGGATCTCGACCCAGATCGAAGTGCCGTACAGGCCTTTGGGAATCAGCTTGGGAAGAGGTGCAGCGGTGAAACGCGGCGGCCCTGGCAGACGCAGGTCTGCTCATAGCGGCGCCGGTGAATCACGCGGCGATGGCACGCACGTCGATCTCGATTTGTTCGGAGTCTTCGGTGTCACTGCGGAGACGTAACGGTTGACCGCAGTCGGGGCAGACACATTGCTCGTGGGGCAGATCGACGAAGACCTCGCGGATCGGAAGAGAGGAATAATCCCGCCGCTTCGGTCCAGGATTGCCCGCTTGCTGGCCCCGCTTTCGTGCTGGGCCCCTGCGTGTCGTCCTGGGGTCGTCCAGGTGATTGGAACGATCCTTCAGTGACGTGGTCTCGGAGCGTTACCGAAGAGGTCGGCCTGGAGTTTGCGTTTCTCACCTTGGAGTTGTTCGACTTGGAGTTCCAACTCGCCGATGCGGCGCAGGGCATCTCGATGGCGACTCTTCCAATAGCCGGCCTGCATCACGCAACTCGGATTCTCGCGCTCCAAGTGATCGACCCTGTCGCGCAACGCGGCCACGTCCCGGCGCAAGTCCTCCAGCAGCGTCAGCCACTGGTGGAGGACTGCTCGGGGCAACGGACTTGAGTCAGTTGGCCGTCCATAGCCAACTTATACCATTTTACAGAACTACCTCCGAGATAGCTTGGTCCTTGAATTTCCGCTCTCCCTCGCGCAGCTTCCAGGATGTCGGTCCAGACGGACTGAACGACGTCCATCGAATCAAACTTGACGCGTAGGGGCGGGGTCAGACGCCGCCTTACCATGGCGCGGAGGAATGGCTCGAAGTCGCGAAACACTCTCTCGGCGGCGGCCGATTCACCCTTGGCCAGCTTTTCCAGCAGGGTGTCCAGTGAGGCGGTGCTCATGAGTGTTCCGGCTCCCATGAATGAGTCAGATTGAAGATTCGGCCGAGCGCCTTCTCCAACCCCTCCGCCGTGGCGGTCCGGTCCGCCAGTCCGCTGCGCCTGCGTACGATCATCACGGTCGAGACCGCGGCGATCGCCATCAGTGTCGATCCGGCGCTCATGATCGTCGCCAACTCCAGGTCGGTCGAACAGACCGCCTCCCATGCCCTCGAACCGTTCCAAAAACTGGTCGATCGCGTTTTCCACGGACGCGCGGTCAAACGGCAGAAACTCGGTGAGCAGATCGGCGGGTCGCGTGAGCAAGCCTGCCCCGTCGAGCGGTTCGGCCAGTCCATCGGTCTTGGCTGATTCGTCCAGAGACAACCTGGCTTGTGACGCTGCGGCGGCCGCATCAACGCTCGAATTGGAGACCAGGCCGCCGTTGGCCGCCACCATGTCGCCGTGGTTCGCGGCTTGGGAAACCTCGGCGGGCCCTGTCACTCGCAGTCCCCGGTCCGGCGTGACAACGAGGGAATTGACCGAGGATCCGGTCGCGGCCGGGCTCGTGACTGTCGCGCCGGCCGCCGAAGCCGCCATCGACGCTGAGGGATCGGTCTGGGCGGCCAACGGGCCGATCGCGCCCGCAACCGCGGTCGTCGCACCGCCGGCCGCAAGCCCCCCGATCGAGCCAGTAATCGTCGTCGGGGTCGAAGCGGTCGCCGCCTGTGAACCGGCGCCTGCCGCATCGTCGATCGGATTCAAGTCCGTTGGACTCGAATTACCGTTCTGAGCGGACTGGCTCGCGCCGGAGCTACCCGATGCCGCCGTGGCAGCGTCGGATCCCGTGAGCCCGGAAGCGGGCGCGACCGACCCATCATCGCCACGGTAAAGGTCAGTCGCGGTCGGTGCGGCGTGCGTGCTGTGGGCCGGCAGACTCGCCGATTCTTCGGGAGCCTTCACACCTGACGCCGCAACGGCGCCCCTTGCGGAAGATTCTTGGACACCTTCCGAGGACGCCGGCGCGGCCTGAACATCGCCCGCTTGGTTCTCCAGCTCGCGCGACCTCAGTCGAGGCGAGAGAAGTCGAGACACCAGCCTCGGCAGAATCTCCAAGAGCGGGACCCGACCACGGCAAACCGGTCACATTGGCACTCAGAAGCACCTTGCATTCGAGGTGTTCCGAAACGGGCGTGAGGCTGAAACGAGGCGAGAATCGACGCCTCCGGCGGGATCTCATGATGATGGCTCCCAGGCGATTGCCACGTCGCGACTCTCTTTGTAGTGAGCGATGAACCTTGCCATTCGACAACCCCATGATCCTCGAACACTTCGAAGTCGACGTCATTTCGCCGACTGCGAGCAAACCGACACATATGGCAAGTTCGAGCGAAAGTGACGGTATGTGCGAGTGTGAGAGAAACCTGCGGGGACCAACATGCTCTCGGACCATCGCATCGCGAGGCCGGAGAGATGTCGCGGGTTCGGACGAGGGGCGGCCATAGCCTTGGTTCTCTATCCGTCGCGAACAGAAAACCTTGATCTCATCATACGGTCTTTGGCCCTCACGTCAAGTAACGACATGTCCACGGGACGCCGGAATGAGCGCCGCGGCTGTTGGCTTTTGGGGCCGATGAACCCGGCAACCACCTCTCCGTTTGATGTCTAAAAAAAACGGCGCGCGCCGATCGCGGCTCGGCGCGATGAACTCCCCGGTGGAAAACAACGGTCCTTTATCCAAGGAGAATGATGATGAGCTCGCGAAATCGCCGCGCAAGAAGTGTTTTCAGTCTCGAATCCCTGGAAGGCCGCAACGCCCCGTCCCACGTGGGACTTCTGGCGAGGCGCGCTGGTTCATTCCCACGGCGGTCTGCCTGCCCACCGAGGTCAGCCGGCAGCCCAGGTGGAGAAGCTGAACGACCACAAAGGGCAAGAAAAGGCCCATCCGGCGGAGAGCCAGTCCGCAGCGGACACCAGCCAGGACAGCCTTGACAGCTCTACGAGCCAGTCCGGAAGTACCGACAAGAACAGCCCCGATCCCGGCGGGGCTCGCTGAACCTCGCCATCAAGAGCACCACGAGGCATCAATTCTCAGGGAATACGAAGAAGGCTTGCTCCGCATGCGGCGCAGAGAGTTCGAGGGGAGACTCAGCCTGGCCGGGGCCGAGGTTGCCCGCCTGACTGATCGCTGCGAATGGATGCGCAGGATATTGAACAAGGGCGACCTCGCCCGGGCGCAGGCCGCATTTGAGGCGAGCTTGCGCCGCAGGCTTGAGTTCGAGAAGTCGTAGGTTGAAACGGCACTCCATAACTTCGAGGCATTCGAGGTTCCCAACCAACATGCCGCTGCCAAAAGGCTACAACAGCCAACCGGGTGAGCGCGAGCCTACGCTTTCTGGTGGGCAGCGGCAGCGGATCAGGATTGCGCGGGCTGCCATCCGCCGGGCGCCGATCTTGATCTTCGGCGAGGCGACCGCGGACCTCGACGAGGAAAACGAGCGGATGGTGTCCGACGCATTCATGCGGCTGTCGCCCGGCCGGACCACATTTTGGATCACTCACGACCTCAGGCTGGCCTCCCGCGCAGCCTGATTCTGCTCCTCGAGGGCGGGCGCATACTGACGCGCGGTTCGCACAACGAGCTCATGCTTCTGGGTCGTCGCTATGCCGCGTTCTACGCGCTGGCAACCGCCGCGTTCGAGACCCACCTCCGCCAGACATCTCGGCACGTACCCACGTGAGCGAAACGCACGTCGAAGCCGCTTGAGCACCGCCCGCGGATCGCTCGACTCACGCCTACAGGTGCCGAACTGCAGATTAGGCGCAGGAACTTCCTCCGTCCGCTACAATGAATTGAAGGGCGATCCCGCGACCTGATCGCGACACTGCCGTGGAGACTCGTCGGACGGACACGAGAACAACCAGGCTCGATCGTGAAAGTGTACTTGCTCTTTGTCAATGACGAGGAATTCTTCTTCTACTCGGACGAATCGGAAACCGACGAGTCCGAGGCGGAAAGCGCAGGCGGAGCCTGCCTCGGGCTGGCCGGGCTGGCTCGAAGACCGATGGCATCGGTTCCGGAATGCATGGCACCATTCCGAAACCGGCCTGGCAGGCTGGGCACGGCGAAATTGGGACTGGCTGCACTCATTATTCCATCCGGACGAATCGTTGCTGGTCCGGCTGCGCGGCACCAAGCTCGTCGACCTGCACCACCCAACCTCTCGTCACGGAGACGCTGTCGCGGAAACCTGGCACGGTTATTTGCGCCGGAAGTGGCGCAGGCATCTCGTCTGGCTGGGCGTCAACGCCGCCATTGCCCCCGCGGCCTTGGTGCTTCTCTGGCCCCTGCCCGGCCCCAACCTGATCGGTTACTGGTTCGCCTACCGGGCGATTCATCACTGGCTGATCGTGCGCGGGCTGGGTGCCGTCAAAAAAGGGCGAACACCGACTCGATACCACGCCGAGTCCAGCCTGGATAAACCCATCGACCGCGATGAGGATGGCAAAGCCAGGCATCCGGCCATCAAGGGAAGTGGCGTCAAGCTCGATGAGTACGTAAGCTGGACGTGTTCGACAAAGACGCCGGACGCGTCGGCGAAGTGCCCCACCGCAGGAGAATCACTCGCTGCCGACCTCGACCCCGGCTCCGACCCCGACTCCGAACCGTTGACACCTACGCCGGAAATGCCCTACGACGGGTGACCATGAGACTCCTCAGTTACAACATCCACAAAGGCATCGGCGGCCGTGACCGCCGTTATCGCCTCGACCGCATTATCCAGGTGATCGAAGACCAGAATCCCGACCTGATCTGCCTTCAGGAAGTCGACCGCCACGTGGCGCGATCAAGGCATGACGATCAGCCGCATACGCTTGCCGAGGCCTTCCACGCCGCCGCTTACCTTTTCCAGCTCAACGTCAAGCGGAAGAATGGGGGATACGGCAACCTGTGCCTTTCGCGGTGGCCGTTTCAATCGCACCACCAGATCTCGCTGCGTCTCAATGAGAGAAGGCCGCGGGGAGCGCAGTTGGCCGTGATCGATAGCCCCGAAGGCACCTTCCACCTGGTCCACTGGCACCTTGGCCTTGCCGAACGCGAGCGGCACTGGCAGGCCCTGCGCTTGCTCGAGCACGGCCTGTTCCGCCAGGCATCCGACCTCCCCACGCTCATCGTCGGCGACTTCAACGACTGGCGCAACACGCTCGCCAGAGGACCCATGGCCGTCCACGGGTTCCACCAGTTGACAGCCCCCCGTTCACGGTTCCGTTCCTTCCCGGCGTACTTGCCGGTCGCGGCGATCGACAAGGCGTTCGTCCGCGGGACCCTTGATGTTCGCCATGTGCGCATCGCCCACTCGAAACTCGCTCGCGACGCGTCCGATCACTTACCCCTGGTGATCGACTTCCATCTCGACAAGCACCATCCTGCCGGGCGACTCGACAGTCAGCACCGGGCAAGTCATGGACCCTGACGTCCAGCCCCCGAAGTTCGTGAATGACCGGAACTCTTTTCCTCCGGATAAGGCGCAAACTCTTCTTCAATACGCGGTGACACCGCGCAAGCCTGGCTCATTCAGGTCGGTACACCCAGCTTGGGCAAAAACCAGCGGTTCAAGACGACCCAGGCCACGACGACCCCGATCATCACCCAGATATCAGACATGGTCTTCTTCCGTTCCACCCCTTGCACCTCGTTCGCCGAGAGTGATTGCTCGCTCCTTCGTTAACTATATAGTCCGGTAGCAATAAAGTCAATTCCATACTTCCCTGGAGTTTACTCTACCTACGATTCATCGGACCGGATCGCAGAAACGTCAAGAGATCCGCCATGTCCTGTACACTCAGCGTCTGTTCCACTCCCTCAGGCATCAGCGACCGCCCCGACGAGCGGACCTCGGCAACCTGAGATCGGAGGATGGTCTCTTCGACTCCCTCGGCCTTGCGTAGCTTCAGGCTCGAGCCGGTTTCTTCAACCAGAAGGCCAGAACTCACCTGGCCGTTCTCGGTGGCCACTGACAGGGCGATGAAGTCGGGCGCGACGTCGCGATTGGGGTCAAGAATATCGCTCAGTAAAACCGAAGGCGGCCGGCCGGCGATTCCCGATAGATCGGGACCGACGCGCTGTCCCTGGCCCTGGAATTGGTGACACGTTTGGCAGTTCTTGGCGAACAGAACCGCACCACGACCGGCGTCGCCCGTTAGTCGGAGCGCAGCCTGGTAGCGAACGACCACGGACGACCGGTCGGGCGGCTCAGAGCGGGCAAGGACGGCAAGCGCGCGATTCCGCGTGGAGGGATCGGGCAGGCGAAGAAGGATGTCGCGGTTCGCCGGATCAAGCTCTGCCGGCGCGATCTTCTTCTGCTCGAGTGCCTGAATGAGCACCACTGCCAGAGCAGGCGAAGAAGCCAGCGCGCCCACCAGCTCTCGCCGTGTCGCGAGAGGAAGTCCATTCCAGGAATCAACGACTCGAGCCGCCAGGCCGGTATCCCTGCTGTTGCCAACTGCCCTCGCCGCGGCGGATTGCAGAAGCGCCGGCTGGTCGGGCTGGAGCAACCGCGGAATCACGGCTGCGGCCAGCTTCGGCTCGCCACAAATCAGGGTCTCGAGGCCAAGCCGACGAAGTTCCACGGGCTGACCCGCTAGAGCGAGCGCCTGAGCGGCAGGCCAGAGCGGGTCGAGCTGCTTGACGTCGAACCCGAGACGTTTCGCGGGGCGGGCCAGCCAGGCATGAAGCGGCGGACCGGAACGTTCGAGCCCGCCACCCAAGCCCTCGAGGAGTGCCAGACGGCCGATCAGATGCGTCGAATGCGCTGCTTTTGGGTCGCCTCCCTCGCACAAGAGCGCCAGCAGCGAGAGAAGTTCATCGTCCCTCCGCCGGACCCCCAGAATCGCGGCGGCGTCCGCCAGCAATCGGGCCTCTGAGGGAGAGGGTGCGTCCAGCAGGGTCGGCTTCGAGGACAGCCATTCTTTAAGGAACGGCAAGGCCGTCTGGCCGAGCCCGCTCAGGATCGCCAGGCGCATCCAGGGGTCGTCGGCATCTCGGCCAGCAAGCTGGCAGAGGGTCTCGATCGCTCGCCGATCGTCGCGGTCGCCCAGTAAGAGTGCCACCCGGAGGCGAACGCGAATCGAGGCATCGCCGGCCAGCGCGATCAGGTCGGGCAAGGGGAAGGTTTTTGACGACGTCTTGCTCTCGGCCGCGACGCAGAGCGCATGCTCGCGGAGACGGGCATCAGGATCTCTCGCCACTCGCTGGACCACTTGCACGTCGACGGCGCCAAGGCCTGCCAGAGTCCAGAGGGCGTGGAGCCGGCTCAACGGGTTTTGGGCGGTACGCGCGACGTCTTCAAGAAGTGGCTCGACACTCCGATCTCCCCGCTCGACGAGAAGGCGCTGCGCCGTGTCGCGCCACCAGCCAACCGGATGATCGAGCAGCGGCACGAGGTCGCGGCTGCTGGCCTGGCTCAGTTGGGGCCTGCGCTCCGGTGCTTGTCTTGTTGCGGGGGTTGTTTTCGTCCTGATCCGCCAGATGCGGCCGCGATTGTGCCAGCGGCGGAAATCGACCGCCGAACGAAGCTCGGCGGGAACAAAGTCGGGATGCTCGACAAGCTCTCGATACATATCGACGACATAGAGACAACCGTCCGGCCCGGTGGTCAGGTTGACGGGGCGAAATGCGGTGTCGGTCGATGCCAGGAATTCCTGGTTCCTCTCCGCCCTCCGCGCCGCGAATGTGGGACCGGCCGGCAGCAGCACCCTGCGATGAACCAGGTTCGTGAGAGGCTCGCAGACAAAAGCGTTGCCGCGATAACTCGAACCAAGCTGATCGCCGCGGAAGACCGCTGGCCCACAACTGGCGTTGAAATAATCAACGGATTCTCGGTTGAACCTTGTCTGAACGGGACTGATGGGATAAACCCGTCCCCCGTCGCCGTCATCTAGGATCGGAGCAACCGTCGCCGTCTCGGCCAGGTAAGGGTTGCGATCGAGCGCGGCTTGTTCGAGAACGACGTGTCGCAGCGGGATCGTGTTCCAGGATGGAAACCGGTTTCCCCAGTCGTCATGAGCCAGCCCGAACTGGCTGAAGCCCGCGACCGCCTCGATCGAAACATCTTTACGGTCCGGTCGGAATCGAAACCGCACGTCGCGCGACGGATCGACACGGCCTTTTCGGGCGGTGTATCCGGAGTTCGCACCGCCCCGTCGCTGCGGCCGTTGGCCGCGTAAATCCAGTTGTCCAGCCCCCAGAACAGGCCATTGACCCGAAGCTGCGTGTTCCCCGCTCCGAATCCGGTCAGCACGACCCTACGCTCGTCGGCCTTGCCGTCCCCGTTTGTGTCCTTGAGAAACCAGATGTTGGGCGCGGCCGTGACCAGGATGCCGCCGAAGCAGGGGAGCACGCTGGTCGGAAAAGGGAGGCCGTCGGCAAAAACCGTTGAGCGCTCATAGATGCCATCACCGTCACGATCTTCCAGCCGCTTGATCCGGCCCGAGGGCCGCGCAACGGGATAGTCAATCATCTCGGCGACATACAGGAAACCGTCGGCGTCCCAGGCGATCGAGACCGGGCTGATCACCTCCGGCTCGGCGGCCGCCAGCTCGATCGTCAGGCCGGGATCGGCCAGGCGAAAGGTGGCTTGCTCTTGCGCGGGGAGCCAAGGGCCGTCGAGGCGCCTCTTGCGCCAGGCTCGGAGTCGAGAGAACGCAGAGACCCCAGATGACGCGATTGCAGATTCCCGAAACGACCGCTGAACCATGAGTGCAGCCCCTGTGGCGGAGTTCGGTTCCTCGAACAGATGGCGTAATAGAGCCAGGCGATCGACACGACTAAAACGACGCGTCCGAATCTTACGGTCAGGTAAAGAGATTTCAGCGCGTTGCCGTATGGGGTGTCAAGTCACTCATACTGGGTTTTTCGGACAATGCCGGCTTTCCCGAGACGCCCCGGTCGGAAACCCGGAATCCTCGATGGGCAGGCGTCCATCACAAAGTGGGCTTGCGGCCAGAACCTCGACTCGTAATACTTACCCGGCTCGATCGCTTTTGTACGACTGTCCACTACCCACGGCTGCGATGCCCAGTGGCGAGCGTCTGCGGAATCTCGGGAGGGAAGACGCAATGAGCGGAGTACGAGTTCTCGTCGGTACGCGCAAGGGCGCGTTCATTCTGACGGCGGATGGCAAGCGCAGGAGTGGGATATTAGCGGCCCCCATTTCGCGGGTTGGGAGATGTATCACCTCAAGGGTTCACCTGTTGACCCCAACCGGTTATACGCATCGCAGTGCAGCGGCTGGTTTGGCCAGATGATTCAGCGTTCCAGCGACGGCGGCAAGACGTGGGAGCCGGTCGGCAACGAGTTCAAGTACGACGGCGCCACGGGCACCCACCAGTGGTACGACGGCACGCAGCATCCCTGGGAGTTCAAGCGAGTCTGGCATCTCGAACCTTCGCTCACCGATCCGGACACCGTCTACGCCGGAGTGGAAGACGCGGCGCTGTTCCGCTCGACGGATGCCGGCCAGACGTGGCGAGAGCTTCCCGGCCTGCGCTGTCATGAATCAGGACCGCGGTGGCAGCCGGGCGCGGGTGGGATGGGCTTGCACACCATCATCTTCGACCCCAGTAATCCCGACCGCATCTTCATTGCCATCTCGGCCGCCGGCGTATTTCGGACCGACGACGCCGGCAAGACGTGGCGGCCGGCGAACCATGGGCTCAAATCAAAGTACATGCCCGATCCGAATGCGGAGGTCGGCTACTGTGTGCACCGCATCGCCATGCACCCGTCGCGCCCGAATGTGCTGTTCATGCAGTTGCATTGGAACGTGATGCGCAGCGACGACGCCGGCGATTCATGGCACCAGATCAGCGGCAATCTGCCCACCGATTTCGGGTTCCCGATCGACGTTCACGCACACGAGCCCGATACCGTTTATGTCGTGCCGATCAAGAGCGACTCCGAGCATTTCCCCATGGATGGAAAGCTGCGCGTATATCGAAGCAAGACGGGCGGAAACGAGTGGGAAGCCCTTACCAAGGGTCTGCCGCAAAGCGACTGCTACGTCAATGTGCTGCGCGACGCCATGGCCGTCAACTCGCTGGATCCGTGCGGCGTGTACTTCGGCACCACCGGCGGTCAGGTGTACGCATCAAGCGACTCCGGTGACAGTTGGGCTCCCATCGTGCGCGATCTTCCAGCCGTCCTCTCGGTCGAGGTCCAGTTACTCTCATGATCCGGGTCGTGCTTCCTTTCCATCTGCGGACGCTTGCGAAAGTCGACGGAGAGGTGGAACTCCAGGTCGAGGGCCCCGCCACCCAGCGGTCGGTTCTCGACGCCCTCGAAGCCAGCTACCCGATGCTGCGCGGAACGATCCGCAACCACACAACCGGTCGCCGCCGGCCGTTTCTCAGGTTCTTCGCCTGCCAGCAAGACCTGTCCCACGACCCGCCCGACGCCCCCCTGCCCGACGCCGTCGCCACCGGTGCCGAGCCCTTCCTGGTCGTGGGAGCCATCGCGGGGGGTTGAGGGTTTGGCATTGGGGCTTGCAGAATACACGAGCAACGCGAGCGGGGCACGGCTTGATGGACGATTCGATGCGAGTTAGAGTCGGTAATCGTCAAGCCGAGAGGGCGGTAGAATGGAGCTTCGCTTCTGGATCGATCCAGAAACCGACGTACCGCATATTTTCGATCATGGCGTTTCTGAGGACGAAGTGTGGCAAGTCTTGAGACGCACAGGAGAAGAAATCCCTGGTAGAGACGGTTCGTGAATACGTCTCGGTCAGACGGAGGCGGGACGGTTTCTGCAAGTTGTTTAAGTGCCGGACCCTGGTGGGAACGGTGCATTTGTTGTCACGGCCTTCGACATGACGCTCAAGGCGAAGAAGGCGTTTCGCAGGCGTCAACGGAGGAAGAAGAAATGACGAAGAAAAAGAAGCAGGTGTATCCCGCGGGATGGGACGAAGAGCGAATCCGCAAGCTTGCCGAGCACTACGATCATCAAACCGAGGACGAACAGGTCGCGGAACACGAAGCAGCTTTTCGCTCCGAAGGCCAGACAGTTATGGTCGTACCAACTGAGCTGGTCCCGGAGATTGTCAAGCTCATAGGCTCGAAACGGCCGGCATAGAGCAAGACCTCGATCCTCGCCCCGGTGAAGTCAAGTCTGGCACGCCTACCATGAAATTCACTCAGTTCCTGACGGATTTTCATGGTGTACTATCAGCACGATGATCGCCAGGAAAACGAATATCCGCCTGGCGCACACAGCCTTTCGCTGGAGCCCCATCGTGGCGCTGCTGGGGCCGCGACAGTGAGAAGACGACTTTGGCTCGGCAGTTCGTGCCCGCGGATTCCATCAATTCATTCGACCTTGAAGACCCTCAGATCAGAGCCTGGCGCGGCTGACCGAGCCTGACACCGCGATGCGACCGCTCAAGGGGCTGGTGGTGATCGATGAGATCAAGCGCCGACCGGAGCTGTTTTCGCTCCTGCGCGTACTGGCGGATCGCAAGCCTCTTCCCGCTCGATTTCTGATTCTAGGCAGCGCACGCGCCCGGTCTGCTCAGTCAGTCCTCGGAAACCTTGGCTGGACGCCTCGAAACCGTGCTGCTGGAGGGCTTTCGCCTGGATGACTTGGTCCATCGCGACCAGGGCCGTCTCTGGCTGCGCGGCGGATTCCCGCTGGCCTACACGGCCAGGGGCGAGCAAGCCATCCAAGGACGAAAGGGGCATTCTTTCTACTCGTGAGACGCCCGAGCAGAGTGCCTCAATCGCCGTGACTCCACCCGCTTTTGGCCACTGCGCACGCCCGTGCCCGATCGAGCAGCAACTCGCGCTCGCGGGTGTTCCGCGTGAGCGATGCTGCGCGTTCGAACTCGGCGCGGGCTTCTTCGAGACGGCCGAGCTTGGCAAGGAAGTCGCCGCGCACGCTGGGCAAGAGGTGGTACGAAGTGAGGGACGGCTCGGAGGTCAGCAGATCGACGAGCTCGAGACCCGCTTGTGGACCGAAGGCCATCGCGACGGCCACGGCGCGATTCAACTCTACGACGGGCGAGGGCGAGAGCTGGGCAAGTGCCGCGTAGAGCTGGGCGATCTGCGACCAGTCCGTTTGTTGCGGCGTGATCGCTCGCGCGTGACAGGCGGCAATCGCGGCCTGAAGCGCGTAGGGACCGCGTGCGCCGCCAAGCTTCGCGGCACGATCGAGCGCGGCCAGTCCACGATGGATAAGAAGCTGATCCCAAAGCGCGCGGTTTTGATCGAGCAGGAGGATCGGCTCTCCGGACGGGCCGGTGCGTGCCCGCGTGCGCGACGCCTGGATCTCCATGAGCGCGACAAGGCCGTGCACCTCGGGCTCACTGGGAACGAGCTCGGCCAGGATGCGGCCGAGACGAAGCGCGTCTTCGCACAGCGAAGGTCGCATCCAGCCGTTGCCGGTCGTCGCAGTGTAGCCTTCGTTGAAGACCAGGTAGATGACCTCGAGCACCGAAGAAAGACGAACGGCAAGCTCGGCGCCTCGAGGAACCTCGAAGGGGACCTGCTTGTCGGAGAGCGTTCGCTTGGCTCGCACGATGCGCTGGGCGATCGTCGGCTCGGGAACGAGGAACGCACGCGCGATCTCCTCGGTCGTGAGTCCGCCAAGCAAGCGAAGCGTGAGCGCCACCCTCGCGTCGGTGGAGAGAGCCGGGTGGCACGCGGTGAAGATAAGTCGAAGCATGTCGTCGCCCACCTCATCGTCGAGGCTCGCGTCGAGATCCGGCGCGGCTGTCTCCAACTCTTTCTTGAGCGAATGGGCGAGCTGCTCGTGCTTGCGTTGGAGCCGTTTGTTGCGCCGCAGATGATCGATGGCGCGATGCTTCGCGGTGGCCATGAGCCAGGCGCCCGGGTTCCTCGGAATGCCCGACTCGGGCCACTGCTCGAGCGCGGCGACCGAGGCGTCCTGGGCCAGCTCCTCGGCCAGGCCGACGTCGCGCACAATTCGTGCCAGACCGGCAATGAGCCTGGCCGACTCGATTCTCCAGACCGCGGCGATTGCGCGATGTGCATCGGAAGCCTTCACGACAACCGATTAAACCGTCTTCAATCGGTCAGGGCAAGCCAGGGCGCGTGTCGTCCACAACGTCACGCCCCTTTGCCTTGATCAAACTGCGCCTGCAGCTCAGGAAAGCCGGCCGCGGCCTCTTGCACGTCTTCGGGGAACTCCGAAAAATCGTGCACTTGGCGAACCTCGATCACTTCGTTGCCCGAAGCGGGACAGCGCGTGGCCCACTCGATTGCCTCTTCCTTCGACTTCACCTGGATCATCCAGTAGCCGCCGAGAACCTCCTTGGCCTCGGCAAATGGCCCGTCGGTCACCTTGGGCTTCCCTCCGGAGAACGACACGCGCACGCCAGTCGAAGGCGGGTGAAGTCCATCGAGTGCAAGCAGTACGCCCGCCTTTCGCAAGGTCTCGTTGTACTTCATCATCGCGGCCACGGCCTCGGCCGAGGGCATTGTGCCAGGTTCCGCATTCTCGTACCCCTTGGGGATCATCAGCATCATGAATCGCATTTTGGCACCTCACTTTGAGCGCGCGTTCATAGCTAGATGTATTTTCTAGTTAGGATGCTGCTATTTGCATACGTACTCGAAATCCGACGGGTCGTACATCTGGCGAATCTCGGACTCGCCCTCGTACGAGGGTCCAAGGATCTCGCGGTGAATCTCCATGAAGCGCTTTGCCAGATCGATCGCTTCTTGCTTCGATTTGACCTGAACGATGGCGTAGCCGCCGATGATCTCCTTCGCTTCGGTGAAGGGCCCATCGGTCACACTGAGTTTCCCTCCAGAGAGGTACATGCGCGCACCTTCGCGCTCGGCATGAGCCCCCCCGTGTCGACAAGCACACCGGCCTTGGTCATCTCTTTCGTGAGCTCTCCGATCGCGGTCATCAGCTCCGCGCTGGGGGAAATGCCTGCCTCGTAGTTCTTGTCAACCTTCGTCATCAGCATGAATCGCATTGAGATATTTCCTTTTGAATCTGTGTTCGGAGCAGAGCATCCAGAGCCTGGAGACCGGGTCAACGCGGGCTCTCCTTACGTGTTGAACGAGGGGCCGTGTGACCGAGAATTCAACCGAGAATTTCTCGCACCGCACCCTCTTCTTCGGAATGCCTTCGGTCCATTTGTCGAAGCGCGTCTGCATTCACGGCGTTACGTTGATCATCCATGGCATGCCGAAGCGGTCTGTGACCATGCCGAAGCCAGGAGACCAGAACGTCTTGGTGAGCGGCATCTGCACTTGCCCACCATCGGCCAGGGCAGCAAAAAGCCGCTTGGCCTCCGATTCGTCAGCCGGTGCGATCGATAGCGTGAATCCCTCGAAGCCCGTGTTTCCCAGGCATCGTCCGTCGGAAGCCATTACCGTCGAGTCACCGATCCGAAGGGTTGCGTGCATCACCTTGTTTTCGGTACCAGGAGTAATCATGCCGGGTGCTTGGGGCTCGGGCGTGTCCTTGAATCGCATGAGCATGATCACCTCGGCACCGAGAGCCTCGCGGTAGTACTCGATCGCTTCTTCGCAGCGGCCGTTGAAGTTCAGGTAGGGTTCGACTTTCATGGTTTGTCCTTCTTTTTTGGGTTTGGGGTCGAGGGTTCAACACCGTTTCGACGAGTTGAATCTGGTTCTACCTACTCGTCGAACGAGCGGCGGAAAATCGACAGCAGAGCCGGAATTTTTTGAGAATTCTCGCAAGTGTCGGTGCCCGTCTGACTTGGGTTGCCAGTGACGGGAGAGGCCCGTGGCAGGTGACGGGATGTAACAGCTTGAAAGACCGCACGATTGCTCACGGGGCAAGAAGCTTGATGACTCGAGAAGAAGGCGGCAGCGCATACGCGGTCGCTGTAGGCCGCAGGCCAAGCGCTCAGAAGTCGGCGGGGGGACCTCCGACATTTGGCATGGCCGCATGAAATGCCAGTGCCTGTGGTGATTCTGGAGATGAGCCGCCTGAGAAGATCGCGGGGTTACGGGATGGCGACGCCAGGATTACGCGAACGTTGCCGGGTCAAGCGTATCCGGTCTGATCGAGTTTGGCCGGACAGGCAGTGCATCCGTCCAGGCGACGTCTCGCTCCGCACTTGTGCTTCACGGTAGGTCAATCGCGGTTCGACCCTCTGCCGGCGAGGCTGCTGCAAGCAAGTTCGTGAGAGAAGCGATCCTCGAACTGCGTAGATGGCGATGCCAGCCGCGCATGACTCTCAGTTTTTCATGAGCTCCGTGAGCAGATTCCGGTTAAGTCCCTTCTGGCGTAATTTCCGAAGCAGCAGTTCCTGGACCTCTTTATCTTCGCCCAGTTCCGCCATGAGATCGTCGGTTTGTATGTCATGGGTTGCCGACTTGGGAGCTGGACGTTCAGCAGGCAACGGTACTGCACAGATCTCCTGGATCAGGCGTGATAGCGTTTCCTCGTTTTGCTGGTCCTCTTCGGGCGTAGACCCCAGGCGGCGAGCCTGGGAGAGGAGGACATCTCGGCAGGTCTGGACGAAGACCGTATCCTCGGCGTTGCTGTGACCACCACGCACTTGAAGGATCCTGCAAATCAGGATGGCGGGACGAACGCTGGCGCTGCTGGTTTTGAGTCCGGCATCGCGGAAGGCGCGGACCAGGGCCACGATTCTCTCAACTTCCGCCAGAGGTAGTCCTGAGCGTTCCTGCGTGATGGCTGCCTCGGTTGCCTGGTCGAACCCCTTTACGAGTATGGTGACCATTCGGTCCAGGAGTGCGTCTTGGGCGCCGTGAACTCCCGCATACTCCGCGGGATTGCTGGTGAAGAGGATTCGGAAATCGGCATGAACGGGTATGCTCTTGCCCCGTAGGGGTAGCACCCGCTCTTCCAGAACCGAAAGAAGCACATTGTTGGCCTCGGGCCGCGAACGCGTGAATTCGTCATAGACCACGGTGCAACCGCTCTGGCAGGCCTCGGTGAGGGCTCGTCCCACCCACATGGGCTTCATCTCTTCGTCGACCTTCAACACTGTGTGGACGTAGTTGTCGTGCGTATAACTGCGCTTGTAGCCGCTCTCCTTGCCCACCAGGTCGGCGGTGCCCATCTCGTCGTCCCCATGAATCAACACCACCTGCCGGCCCAGACGCTGGGCCACCTGAAGTGCAAGGGTGGTCTTGCCGCTGCCCGCCGGACCACAAAGATGTACGTGCAAACCATCCTTGATGTAGGCCAGGGTTCGGTCTACAAGGTCCTTGACGGCGGGCGTCTCGACGAAGTCCGAGGATGCAGCTACTACTACCTGAACCGGCTGGGCTGGCGACTGTTCCTGCACCGGGCGGGGCGAGCACCGTCTGCCTGAGCGGGACCGGGGGAAAAGGTAAAGTCATTCTTGCACCTGGAGCATGTGTAGCGCCGCTCACGCCCCGCTTCGACCTGTACGTCCTTATGGCACCAGGGGCAAGTCTCTTTTTGCATCTCCATCAGTTGGCTCCTTTTGCGGAAACTTCCAAGTGCTTGTCCCCAGGTCGCATAAGCGGGAGCACCGCAGCAACTTCCGTGCCAACGCCGGGATTGCTGTGGACCGAACACACGCCATCAACGGCCTCGGCGTAGTCTTGCATTGGTCCCATCGCCAGCCCGTAAGGAGAGTTTTCCGCGTTGAGACCCTGGCCGTCGTCCCGCACCGTGAGTCGTAAGCAACCTTCTTGAGACGAGTCCAGCCTTACGGTCACCTTTCTGGCCTTTGCATTCTTGACGACGTTTGTCAGGGCTTCTTCGGCAATCCGGTATGCCGCCAGACCCACCTGGTCTGATAGCAGGTCACGGTCGTTCCACTTCTGTTTCGCAAGCTCATCGTCCTGCTCGATCTCAATGTCCAGATTCGTTCCAAACCGATCGCGAAAAGACTGAAAGGCCGGGACGAGCCCCTCGCTGAAGGCTGGCGGGTAGAGCTGTCGGCTGAGGACGCTCACGTGACGCTCGATCTTCTGGTTCAGCCCGCCGATCACAGTCATGAGCCGTTTCGTCTCCGACGTGGAGCCGATCCGTTTCAGAAGCTCCGTCAGAGAGGCCGTTCAGGACAAGAAGGTTTTCCTGTACGCCATCATGTAACTGGTTGGCAATGTCCCGGCGCACGCCCTCATGAGCTTCAATGAGCCGTTGTCGAGAGCGTCGCAGCGCCCCCGCTCTGGCGAGAGCGACCCCTTGGCCGATCAGCGCCTCGGCCACTTGCTTGCGCTCGATGGCATAGCGCATGGAACGTGCCAGGAGCTTGCTGTCCACTTGGCCCTTCACCAGGTAGTCTTGCGCCCCTCCTTGAGTGCTTGATCCCCCAGCGTATCATCCTGGAAGCCCGTGAGCACCACAATTGGTACATCAGGCGCTGCGCCCGGGCCAGAACAAGGGTATCAATGCCGTGACTGTCCGGCAGACCAAGGTCGAGCAAAATAACGTCGCAGGGCTCTTTCCAGAGATACTCCAGCGCTCGCTGAGTTGCCTGACGTGGGTCATCTGGAACTGTCCGGGCAGGGCTTCCTCCAAGCCCTCGTACAGCAGGCGGGCATCGCCTAGATTGTCCTCAACCAGTAACACACGGATCGATTCAGTTGGCATGGTGTTGTCCTATTCCGAAGGTAGCCTCACAGTCCCGAACCAGAATGTCTCGATGGATTTTACAACCTCGCTGAACTGATCCAGATCTACCGGCTTAACGATGTAGCAATTCGCGTGGAGCTCATACGTGCTGGAGACGTCTTGCTCGGCGCCGGATGTGGTCAGGATGACAACAGGAATGCGTTTCAGTTGATTGTCTTGCTTGATCTCCGACAGCACCTCGCGGCCGCCTTTCTTGGGCAGATTCAGGTCCAGAAGGATGAGGTCTGGGCGGGGTGCATTGGCGTACTTACCTTCACGGCGTAGAAACGACATGGCCTCAACCCCGTCGCCAACGACGCTCAGATTGTTAAGCACATTGAAATCCTTCAACGTTTCCTGGGTCAGTCGCACGTCACCGGGGTTGTCTTCCACCAAGAGGATCTCAACAGTCTTGCCTGACGCTTCGTTGTTCATGTCCTTTGGATTCCTATGGAAATCGTCTATCAGGGTGTGATGCCGCTCCCTAGTCGAGACTCCATTCAAAATGCTCTACCGAGGCACTGCACGTCTCTCGTAGATCGTGAAGTAAAACGTGCTGCCGCTCCCAAGTTGACTCTCTACCCATATACGCCCACCGTGTCGCTCTACGATCTTCTTGCAGATGGCCAGACCGATGCCCGTGCCCGAGTATTGTTCTCTGGTGTGCAGACGTTGGAAGATCACAAATACGCGCTCGGCATACTGGGGATCGATGCCGATGCCGTTATCGCGGACGGCAAAGACCCATTCATTCCCCTTCTGTTCCGCCGAGACATGCACCCGGGGTGGCCGCCCAACGTCGATAACGGGCTGAGGGTCGATCTGAAGATAAGGATTGGCGGGGTGTGTACTTACGATTGATCTTTTCGTGAGGGTTGTATAGAAACGCCGTTCTTCGCGATGATGGGTGGGTACCACCCACACCCTTCGAGGAAGAATGGCGATGAAAGCAGCAAGGAAGCTGCAGAGATTGCAGCAACCCGCGTCGTTGATCGAGTTCGTGCGACAGTTTCTCACGCCGCGGGTTTGGAAGCAAGCCCGACAATGTGTTGCCTATCGGCGCCTTAAGCCGCGATGGGACTTGCAGCCTCTGGTACTGGTTCTCCTGGCGATGACCTGGGCTGCAGGCGACGCAGAGTCCGAGCGGTTCGTGGCGGCACGCGGGTTTTACGTGGCCGCCCTGGGCTTCCGCTTGCTAACGCGCGCGGCACTGATTGATGGCCGGGGGCTGGCGGCTTTATGGGAAGTGCCTGGGGCGATGGCCGGTCCGGGCATCCTTGCCCGGCAAAAAATCAAAATTTTGAATCGCGGGACCGACTTTTAATCTGATGAGGCGTATTATTTATTAGTCTGTAGTTCTGCGGCCGAAAGACATTTCCGGGCCGTGGTCGAAAATCGTGCAAGGGGACGCAAGCATGCCCGAGAACTCTTTCTCTTCCGTGTTCGAGGAATAACACCCGGATTGCCCGAACGGACCGGCCGGAGTTGCTGGCGTTCACGCTGGTGGAACTCCTGGTCGTGCTGGCCATTATCGGCCTGTTGATCGCCCTGCTCCTGCCGTCGCTGGCCAAGGCCAAGGAATTGTGCGCGGAACATCCGATGTCGCCAACAACCAGCACCAGCTTGGCATCGCGATCGCTTCCTACTCGACCGACGAGCGCAGCTTGCTGCCCAAGTTCCTAGCTCGTGGGGACCCTTCGACCGGGGCCTTGGGCTACACCACCCACGAGTGGTTCCGGCTGTACAAGGGTTATATCCTGCCAGGCCCACTAGGCACGACCCTCGACGACGAGCGCAACGCTTACGCCCTGGGGGCGGCCGCCCCGGTTCGACTGCCCCAGCACCACCAACAGCGTGGGATTCTTCGGCCATCCAACACCCTGTTCGTGGGCACCAGACCGAAGGTCTTCGACTACGTGTTCAATACATTTAACAACAACTCGCCCTTAGGCATCGCGACCACGATCAGCAAGCTCGACGACGTGCCGCGCGGAAAGATACTGCTCATCGATCACTACATGAACGGGCCATGGTTTACGACCGTCGTCCCGAGTATGGCCGCCGAGTTCAACGGCCTGCCCTGGTCCATGTTTCTCACCCCGGCGGTCCGAGCGGCAATTCGCCGGGCGTCCACCACAGCGGCGGTGCCAACGTCCTTTTCCCCGGGGGGCACGTGCAGTACAAGAGGGCCGAAGCTTATATCCCCAACTACTCGATTGGCGTGTGGAACCCGCTGGTAGACACCTTCCCGCAATAGCCCACCCTTGGGACGACCTGAAAGAGCCTTGCCCCTTCCGAACCAATTTAGGGGTTCCGACCCGTATTTGATCCGATATGTGGTATAATGGCCCGCGGCGGTGATCGGACCGACCGCCGGTGGAGGCACTTCCGGGCCGAATCTAACCCCTTACAGGGATGGGAACATGCTCATGATTGGCATCACCCAGAAACCGGCCGGCAACACCAACAAAATCACTCCAGCTTCTTTCGCCCGCCGGGCATTTACCCTGGTGGAACTTCTGGTCGTGATTGCCATCGTGGGCCTGCTTATCGCCCTGTTGCTGCCTTCGCTGGCCAACGCTCGCGAGGCCGGCCGCCGAACCGTGTGTGCCAACAACCTTCACCAAATCGGCATCTTTATCAATGCCTATGCCGCCGACCAGCGTTCGATGCTGCCCCAATACCGGATCCGAATCAACCCTGAGAACCTACAGCACCGCCGAGCTGGTACCGCTTCTACAAGGGTTATGTCCTCGACTCGCCCGTGGGAACAACTTTGGACCAGGAGGGAACGTTTGGCTGCTCTCCACCCTCACGCCGGTATTTGATTGCCCCACCACCACGGACACTGTCTATTTCCGGGCCCGCCCGCTCCCACCGGCTACAGGCCAAAGACCTTCGATTATTTGTTCAACACGAGCTGCCGAATTCCTACGGGCGTAACGGCCGCCAAAATTGACGACGTGCCACGGAACCAGATGCTCGTGTTGGAGCACTACAAGATCGGAAACTATTACACGGCAACGGGATGGGGTGGGACTTCAGCCCCGGAGTTAAACGGCTGGATGTGGAACTTCTTCATCACTGCGGGCGGAGCGGCACCGTCCGGCAGCCACCAGCCCATTCACCCGGCAACCACCACAACAACGGGATGAACATTCTCTTCGCGGGCGGCCACGTGCGCCATACGCCCGCGACTTCCTACCTGCCGAACTTCGACATCGGCGTCTGGAGCCCGTTCGTCGACATCATCAACTGACAGGGCTCGCCGCGCGGCGGCTCCCGCCGCTGGATTAATCCGCTAGAATCCTTCGCCATGTGCAGAAGGCGACGGACCATGATCGCTGGCGGCGGCTGGAGGAATCGATCCTGGCCTCGCGGCCGCGTCCTCACCGCGTACAGCGGCGGGATCGACTCGACGCTGGTGGCGGCGGCGGCGCGGCGGGTGCTCGGCAAGGCCAACGCCCCGGCCGCCATCGGCGACTCGGCCAGCCTCCCCGGAATGAGTACCGCCAAGCCCTCGATCCGCGCGGCAACTCGACCTCGAAATCATCGAAGTCCGTCCCGGCGAGCAGGACGACGCCCGCTACCAGGCCAACGCCGGCGACCGCTGCTATTTCTGCAAGAGCCACCTCTACGAGACGCTGAGCGCCTGGCGGCCGAGCGCGGCTTGGCGTGATCGCCACGGAACGAACCTGCGACCTGGGCGACCACCGCCCCGGCCTGATCGCCGCGGCGAGGCCCACGTGATCAGCCCGCTGGTCGAAGCGAAGCTCGGAAAAACCGATATCCGGACGTTGGCCCAGATATGGGCCTGCCCAACTGGGACAAGCCCGCCGCCGCGTGCCTGGCGAGCCGGATCGCCTACGGCACGCCGGTGACGCTGGCGCGGCTGAGCAAGGTCGAGCGCGAGGAAGGCACTTGCGGGGACTTGGTTTCCGGGGGTTCCGCGTAAGGCATCACGAAGTTCCGGCCCCCGGAAAACGAATTCCGCGCCATCGCGATTGGAACTGCCGTGGGAGCAGGTGCCGAGGCTGCTGGAGGATGGGATTGGTCAGTGCGTCACCGAGGCGTTGAAGGCGATAGGCTATCACTATGTTAGTCTCGACCTGGAAGGCTACCGCACCGGCAGCGGGAATGTCGTGCTGGGGATTTCGGCGAAGAAGGGGTGAGGGCAAGGCGGAGACGAATTTCCAAGTGGGGAGCGTCGATTCTTCAGTGAAGTTCCCTCACGTCTCAATCACAACCCAGCATGCGAACGGAAGGAGCCTCCTCGGCCCCGAAGCGGGCCAAAGTTTGTAGCCACGGGCGAAGCGGAGCCACGCCGTCTTCCGGCGTGGCGGAGCGGAACCCGTGGAAGGCAGATCGCCTTTCCCCCTCTCTTTCTTCCTCTTGTCTTATCCGCCCCGGCTGGGGCGGGAGGAGCGAGCGGAATTTCTCGGTCCCTCGCGCCCTGCCGGGCGCTAAGAAAAGAAGAAAACAAGCGAGTATCTCCGACCACGGGTTCCGCTCGGCTCGCCTTCGGCGAGTCTCGCTCCACCCGTGGCTACAAACTTTCGGCCCCATCCGGGGCCGAGGAATGTCGTGTGTGGCCGAGCCGCCCCGCGAACCGAAATGGGGGTATCGATCGAGTCGGAGACTCGGCCCGGAAACAGACCTCACTCGACCCGTCCGGGGGTCTCCCCGTGCTTGCCGCTGGAAAAGACTCGCTGGGAGAGGGGAAGAAGGCAGATGGACGGTGAAGGTGGCGCCGTTGGCCGGGCCGCTGCTGGCTTCGATCTCGCCCGCCCTGCTTCCGCACCAGGCTGTAGCTGATCGACAGGCCCAGCCCGGTGCCCTTGCCGACCGGCTTGGTGGTGAAGAACGGCTCGAAGAGCCGGTCGAGGTGCTCGGGCTGGATGCCGTGGCCGTTGTCGCTGCACCTCGATCGACGCGCCACCAGTCCTGCCGCGCGGCGTGCGGACGCGTCAGCCGCGGCTCGGGTCGCTCCGCCATGGCGTCCAGGGCGTTGAGCATCAGGTTGACCAGCACCTGCTGCAGCGCCTGCGGGCATGCAGACGGCAGCCGGCGGTCGGCGGCATCAGTCGCTGCTCGATGCGCACGCGCCGCGATGCGGTGGTCGAAGCGCGACCATCTGCATGGCCTCTCCACCACCTCGTTCGACCGGCACAGCGTCTGCCACTGCGCTCGGCGCGGGTGGGCGAAGGTCGGTCATCTGCTGGACGATCTGGTTGATGCGCTCGACCTGCTCGCGCGAGCGTGCGACGGTCTCGGGCTGGCAGCGCGCTCGGGCTTGCGCTGCATCAGTTGCAGCAGGCTGTCCATGCTGGCCAGCGGGATTGGCGATCTCGTGGGCGACGCCGGCGGCCATCTGGCCCAGGGCCACCATCTTCTCGTGCTGGACCATGGCCTGCTGCTGGCTGCAGGCGGTCGGTCATCGGGCGGATGCGGCGGTTCTGGCGGATCAGGCCGGCGGCGCTGGCGGCGCAGGCTGCGGGTGATGCGGTTGGTCAGGTAGACCGTCAGCAGCAGCGTCAGGCCCAGCCCAGCAAGCATCAGCGCGGTCCGGCATCGCGCCGGGCCACTGGTCGGTCGAGCCACAGGCCCGCCGCCGAGCATGAGCATGGCCGACGCCGGCCCCGCCGTAGGCCATGAACCGCGGCAGCAGCAGGCTGGCGAAGACCATGTGGAAGACGAAGAAGCCCAGCAGCGGGCTTGAGCCCGCCGGTCCAGCAGGGTGAGCAGCGTCAGGCAGGCCAGGTCCAGCAGGATCTGCGCCCAGGCCACGATCAGGAGCGAGCGGCGGCCCCCCGGCCCCGGCTGGAGCTGCCGGCGCATGGCCAGCCACAGCATCGCGTTGTAGGCCACGATCGCCAGGCTACCGCCAGCATGCCCGTGCGGGCTGGAGCGGGCCGAGTACCAGTGCAGCCAGCGCCAGTCGACGAGGGTCCCGACGATGGCCGCTAGCCCGGCCATCCAGCGCAGCCGCACGAACCAGCGGAGTTGGTTGAAGAGCGGTCGTTTGGCTGGGGACGCGGGGTAGAGGGCGATTAACCATCGGGGCCAGGTTAAAGCGCGGCCGTGAGCTTGAACCGAAACAACTGCAGAGTGAGAGGCTCGCAAACCCGATATCGTGGCGGGCACCCCGCGTCGCGGGCCTCTTCCGTAGCCGGGGCTCCACCACGGACACTCGGCTCCGCTTCGCTCCGCCTCCGCTGTCCGTGGCACCCCCGGACCCGCTCACCGCCGGTCGCCGGCCGCCGGCGGCCTCCTCCACCGACCGCTGCAAATCCAGCATCTTTGACACCCGTGACGTAATCCGTGAGCACTATCCTCCGCACTCGCTTGAGCATTCAACCGTCTGGGCCATCCGTGCCAGGTTCTCGTGGATCTGTCGCAGGCACTTCTGGTGGGCCTCGTTGCCTGCGCTGCGGTCCAGCAGCCGGAGCTGAAGCTCGATGATGGACATGGCGTTGTTCAGCTCGTGGTTGAGCATCAACGCGACTTGGCCCAGGGTCTCGAGCTTCCGCTGCTCGTTGGCCTGGAGCTGCTCGGCCAGCGAGTTGAACGCCCGCGCCAACTCGGCGAACTCGTCGTTCTGGTCGAGCTTGACGCGGTAATCGAGCGCTCGAGGCCAACTGCCGGCTGGCCTCCACCAGCTTGTCCACCGGGCGGAGCACCGCCCGCGACGCGCAGGAGCACCAGGATCGAGGGTTGATCACCAGCAGGAACGCCGGCGCAATGCCCAGCACCAGCCGGCGGAACCCTGCGTCAGCCCGCGTCCTGCTCGGCCTGGGCGTTGGTCCGTGGCCACCTCGTCGATCCGGAGGATGTCCGCCGGAGCGTCGAGCGGCGCGCATGGAGCGGATCCGCGGCGGGCGCCAGGTCGGGGTCCTCCGTCGTCGCCAGGGCCCCGATTGCCGCTCGAACTCGGGCAGCTCGTGGACCAGGTCCTTGTAGAGCGTCGCGCCCCTGAATGGCCTACCAGGTCCTGCCCGGCCAGGTCGCTGCCGCGGCATTGTTGGCCGTTCCACCGACTCGATCAGGGCGTCCAGGTGCGCTTGATCCGCCTCGATCCGATGCAGCTCCAGCTCGACCACGGTGATCTGGGTGTCAGCTTCGTTGGCCAGATCGCCGGCGGCCGTCGCCTGGGTGTTAATGTGATTCAAGTCCGTCAGCAGCCCCTCGAGCACATTGAAACCGCAACCACCGCCAGGGCAACCAACCCAAGCACCAGCGAGCCGAGGATGAGCAAAAGCTTCCGTCGCAGCATGATTCTTTACCGGGTTACCGGCGGGCCCAGGAGCGTCGGTGCTTGGGCGGCGGGCCGTCAATGCCCATCTTGCGCCAACCTTCGCCCAAACGATCGACGATGTCATAAACCAAGCGGTATTCCTCAACCTGGCAAGGCAGGAACCGGACCTCGCCGAGCGCTCGAACGCCTGCCGGCCTTCGAGGTCGCTATCCATCGCCAGAAGCACTTCGTGCAGCCGCAGGCCCAGCGATGCTGCCAGGTCGGCTCGGAGAACCAGGGCGTTATTCGGCACGGGGTCGCTGGTCGCCAGCCGCCGCACCTTCTGCTGCGGATGGGCCTTTTCGTAGTCGTTGAGAGGTAAATCTTTGACCGCGCCGGCGTCGGTATGGCCTTCCATCGTCTCCCGGATCGCGTCGTCGTGCGTGCCGACCCAGACCAGTTTCGGTCTGGACGCCCGTCCAGGCCGTGCTCGATGATCTGAGAGATCGGAAACAGATTGCCCCCGGTGGTCGTGCGGACCATGGCGATCGAGTGGCCGGCCAAGTCATCGATGGAGTGAATAGGCGAGGCGGCGGGTACGAAAATGACGCCGTGGTAGGTGATGATTCCGCCGGGCAGTTCGGGTTGACCATCGGCTGGGCGCCCAGCCGATCGAAGCTCAGCACCGCCACCAGGGACCCGAGAAACGCCGCGTCGATCTGCTTGTCCGGGTAAATGTGCAGCAGGCATCGTGGCGTTGAGTGCTCGTGACCAGTATCCAAATGGACGGCCGAGTTTACGGGACAGATACTCGGCCATCGCCTGAAAACGCTTGCGCTGGGCGAAGATGTCGCGCTCGGCACCAGGCCGATGCGAAGCGGCGGATCGGCGGCGTTGTTCGGCTGGGTCGCGGAGGCTTCGCTGCCGGCGGGCGGCATGTCGGAAAGCGAGGCCAGATGGACCATGGACACCACAACCACCACGACAACGATCGGCAGGAGGATGGTCCAGGGGTATTTCTTCATTGCGTTGGACCCAAGCGGGTTAACTCGGGACCAGTGTTAGCAATACAAATCCGGGACCATTGAATCTCGGTGATTTGGCGATTTGGTGATTTGGTGATTGTAGAAATGAGCTGAACGCGGTCCATCTTTCCAATCGCCAAATCGCCACATCACCAAATCGCCCAATTCAGACAACGATGGCTTGTGTTTTGCATCATGGCATAGCAAGGGATGGAGTCAACATGATGGAAGCCACGTTGCCAGCCGAAGCCGATCCTAAACTGCGGCGAGACCTTAAAACCCTGGTTCAGTTTGTGGAAATCTATTGCCGGTCGAAGCACGCTGAGGCAGCCAAAACAGTGTTGCATCTCAAGATTCAGGACCTGGAGGCTCTGGCGGGCCACCCCGTGGAACTGTGCGAGGAGTGCCAGAAACTTCTGACGCACGCCTGGTGAAGCGATCGCACTGCCCATGGACCCCAAGCCCGCGTGCAAGCACTGCCCTGTTCATTGTTACCACCCCGATTATCGAGCCAAAATCCGCGAGGTCATGCAGTTTTCCGGCCGGAGATCCGCTCCTGAGCGGGCGGCTGGACTATCTTTACCACCTGCTTTTCTAATTCCTACGACGGCGTTTCTGGAATCCTTCTCAGTTTTGGGACAACGCTCACCCGCTTGGCCGGGGACGCACCCCTGCGCTTTGAACCACGCCCATGGTCCGATGCCGCCTGGAGCGATTCTAATCAACATCGCCGCCTATCGAGACCGGGCTTGACTGCCGCTGGCCGACTTCCTTGAATCATCGGATATTTACTTCTCTGGCACAAAACTTGATACTCCTCGATCGAGGAGGCCGCCATGCTCGCCCAACTGGCTTCGCCGACAACCGCGTCAACAGCCCTCCCCGCCGCCCCGCCGCTGCGGCTGGTTCTTCTGGGAAAGACCACCGGCTGCAATCTCGCGTGCGTCCACTGCCGGCGGCTCGAAGTCCTGCGAGCTCAGCAAAGACGACCTGACCACCGAGAAGCCAAGACCTTCATCCGCCCTTCCCGAAACCGGCAAGCCGATCCTGGTCTTCTCCGGCGGCGAGCCGCTCATGCGGCCGGACATCTGCGAACTGGCCGAAGAGGCCACGGCGTCGTCGGCCTGCCGATCGCGCTGGCGACCAACGGCACGATCATGAACGACGAAGTCGCCGCGGCGGGTGCGCGATGTCGGCTTCCGCCGCGTCTCCATCAGCTTCGACGGCCCGGACGCCGCCGACCCACGATCAGTTCCGCGGACGACGGCGCGTTCGACTCGTCGATCGCCGGCTTCAAGGCCCTGCGCAGCACGGCATGTCGATGCAGATCAACACCACCATCGCCAAGCACAACTACAAGAAGCTCGACGAGACGTACAAGCTGGCGCTGGATCTCGGCGCCGATGCGCTGCACATCTTCATGCTCGTGCCGGTCGGCTGCGGCATGGAGCTGCGACGAATCGATCATGCTCAGCGGCGACGAATACGAAGACGCGCTGAACTGGATTTACGATCGAAGCCTGGAAGGCAAGATCCATCTGAAGGCCACCTGCGCCCCGCATTACTTCCGCGTGATGCGCAACGGCCAAGGCCGACGGCCGAACCGATGCCCGCCAGCGCCCACCCGCACAAGAACATGGCGACACGGTTCGGGGTTCAGAGTTCAGGGTTCAGGACATCACTCTTCACTGAACGCCTGAACCCCGAAGCCCTGAACCCTCACGATCACGCCGACATGACCGCAATGACCAAGGGCTGTCTCGCCGGCCAGGCCGTCTGCTTCGTCTCGCACACCGGCGAAGTCTTCCCCTGCGGCTATCTCCCGGTCAGCATCGGGCAACGTCAAGACAGGTCCCTTCCCGAAGATCTGGCGACAGAGCAGCGTCTTCGCCGATCTCCGCGACGACACGAACCTCGAAGGCAAGTGCGGCCTGTGCGAGTACAGCAAAGTCTGCATGGGCTGCCGCGCCCGGGCCTACGGCACGACCCACGACTACCTCGCCGAGGAGCCCAATTGCGAGTACGTGCCGGTGAGGTTAAGGTTGTGAAATAAGCCGGCGTGGGGATTCAGTGCCCACTGTGAAACACCGAGGACCTTGAATCACGCATCCGCGGGTTTGGGCGACTTTCTTCGAATCCTCCTTTTCACCAACATTCTTGGGGATGTTCAGCTCGTCGAGCTTGCGGTAGAGGCTCGAGACGCCGATGCCCAGGTGCTTGGCGGTTTCGGCCTTGTCGTAGTTGTGCCGGCGCAGGCTGTAGAGGATGTGCTGGCGCTCGAACTGGCGCAGCGCTTCCTTCAGGTCCTCGCCGACGTCGTCGGTGATGCCTTCGGTGGCGAAGGGCATGTCCTCGACGCCGATCTGCCGGCCCTCGGCGAAGATCACCGCCCGCTCGATGACGTTCTCCAGCTCGCGCACGTTGCCGCGCCATTCGTGGTTCAGCAGCGCCCGCATGGCGCCGTTGGTCATGCCCGGCACGCTGCTTGTTCATCTCGTCGGGTGTACTTGTCCAGGAAATGGTGCACCAGCAGCGGGATGTCCTCCTTGCGCTGCCGCAGCGGCGGCAGCGTGAGCTTCACGACGTTCAGCCGGAAGAGCAGGTCCTCGCGGAACTCGCCGTCCGCGACCATCTTCTCCAGGTCCTGGTTGGACGCGGCGATGATGCGCACGTCGATCGGCCGCGGATGCGTGTCGCCCACCGGCACGACCACCCGCTCCTCCAGCACGCGCAGCAGCGAGCTCTGCACGTTCATCGGCAGCGTCGAGATCTCGTCGAGGAACAGCGTGCCGCCGTTGGCCGCCTCGAAGTAGCCGACCTTGTCGCGCATGGCGCCGGTGAACGCGCCGCGGCGATAGCCGAACAGTTCCGACTCGATCAGGCGTGTCGGGGATCGCGCCGCAGTTGACGGCGACGAACGGCTTGTCGCGCGTGACGCCGTTGTAGTGGATCGCGCGGGCGAACAGCTCCTTGCCCGTGCCCGATTCGCCGACGATCAGCACGTTGCTCTTGACCGTCGAGAGCTTGCGCACGGTCTCGAAGAGCTTGCATCATGCCTGGCGATGGCCGACGAGGTTGTGGAACGTGCTCTCCTCGGCCAGTTGCTCGGTGATGACGCGCTGCGTGCGCGACAGCTCGCCGAACTCCAGGGCCCGCTGCGACCTTCATCAGCACATCGTCGAACTGCACCGGCTTGAGCAGGTAGTCGTACGGCCCCGGCGCGCATGGCGGCCACGGCGCTCTCGACCGTGCCGTAGGCGGTGAGCATGATCACCGGCGTCTGCGGGGCGATCTTCTGCAGATGGCCGAGCAGCGCCAGGCCGTCCATCTCGGGCATGCGGATGTCGGAGAGGACCAGATCGACGGGCCGCTGGAGGATGAGGTCGGCGGCCGG
>CAWFAF010000077.1:0-398839 GCA_963813575.1 uncultured Planctomycetaceae bacterium | reverse complement strand
TCGTCGCCGTCGATGCCACGACCTTGGGCCGGACCTTCTTGCCGTTCACTTCCCAGGTGCAGAGCCGGTCGATGGCCGTCTCGTACAGCCCGACCAGCGTGCCGAGCGGCCCGCTGATGAGATGCAACTCGTCCTGGATGATGAGGTCGGGGGTCGCAGCGGGATTCTGCGGCAGCACCTTGGCCGACGGGTCCGAACTTGCCGTGCCCGTTGGTCTTGGGTTGACTCCCGGCGTCGGCGATCTCGGGCGACCGGAAACCGTGCCGTTCGCAGTAGCCGTCCACCTGACCGAAGAGCATCTGCACTCGACCCGTTCCACGGCATCTGAGCGAACTTGTCCACCGTGGTAATCAGCAGCGACGGCAGCCGGCGATAAATTTCCTCGTCCACCACCATCACCGGCAGCCCTTCGCCGGGGCTTCCTTCTTCTGAAAACTTGCACTGGCCGAACTTGGCCCCGCAGTAGATCAGCGTGCGGCAGGCCCCTTCGCTGTACTTCTCGACCTTGATGTGCTTGCCGGGGTCGATCTTCGTGCCGCACCACGGGCAGTTCGTCAGTTGGTGCGGCGATCCGACGCCGCCGACCGCACCCGACCTTGGCTTGCCGCCGTGCGCTGCTTTGACCGCTTCGTCGGCATCGCTGGTCCAGTTGGGCGTGGTGCTGCCGCCGACCCACAGGCCGATGCGGAACGGCGTCTTGCCCCAGCGGTTGTCGCCGTTGCTCATGGCCTGTGCGGCGAATGTCCTCGCAGGCGCAGATCAGGGCGGCGGCCCGCTGGAACTGCTGGAGCGTCAGCAGCCGCAGCGTGTACCGCATCAGCACGGCCACGCCGTTCTCGCCGAGCGACCTTCGACCGTCCCTTGCAGCCGCCGCAGGCCCAGCGTGTAGGCCGTCAGGCCCAGGTACGCTTCCGTCTTTCCGCCGCCCGTGGGGAACCAGAGCAGATCGGCCACGGCTTCCGGGGCTTCGCTGCGTTCGGGGTGATCGAACTTCGTGATCCCCGGCAGGTTGAGCAGGATGAAGGCAAGCTGGAACGGATACCACGACCGGTTCTCGGCGATGTCGATGTCCCTATAGTCGGGCTTCTCGTCGCCCCGGCGCACCCGCTCGGCAGAAGAGCGAGTGCGTCCGCTGGAGCCACATGGCCCGGTTCATGAACTGGAACGCCTGGGCTGCCTTGTCGTCCTTGTCGAGCAAGTCCAGCCCGGCCTCGATCCGCTTGAGCGTCGAGCGGCAACGAGCGATCGCTTGCTGGGCGGCTTCTTGAAGTTCGCCAATCCCTCGGCGGGGTCGGCGATCCGCTTTTCTTCCCGGTCGATCCAGTCCTGGTAGGCTTCGACCAGCGGCTTGAGCTTCGGGCGGTATCTGCTTCGGGTTGGCCTCGGCCAGCAGCTTCATGTCGAGGACCAGCCCTCCAGCTTGGCGAAGGCCGGGTTGATCTCGGCGTCTTCGGCCGGTGGCGGTGTCGTCTTGGGAATCTCGTAGCTCGGCACGACCTTGGTGCGCACCCTGCACGGCATGGTTCGGGTCGGGCGACACATCGACATGGACGCCGATGCCATGTCCCACGGCGAACTCGACGTGCCGACGATAGAGCATCGCCAGCAGATCGTTCTCGGCCTTCACGCCGGGTCCGTGCCGGTGAGTTCGAGGTCGGTTGTGCCGCTTCTGGAAGACCGCCGCACCGTCACGCCCTCGCGCCATCTCCGGCTGAAACACCCAGGTCCGCTCCCGGTTCGGCTCGGCTCCTGCCGTCGTTGACCAGGAACAGCGTGACGCACCAGTGATCGGGGCGCCGGCGGACGAGCCCCTTGATGTAGACGTCGGGAAAGGAGTCATCGGCGGGCTGGGACCGACCGACCCTCCCGTGAGGGGCATCTTGGGTCTGCCCCGCTCGTCGCCGTTTCCAGACCCGCTTCGGCCTGCCGGTCTTCGGGTTCGTCAGGAATTCGCTGGGTGCCTTGTCGTAGTGCCCAAGACGGGCGGTGACCTTCAGAGCCGTGGTTTCGTGCGGGACGCAGAAGGACAGCCCCAGCGACGACGGGTACACAGCCTTGGCCATTGGGAGTCGACAGTTCCGTGGGTCCGTCGTCACCGCTCAGGTTGCCCCGACCGACTCCTTCGATCCCGAGTTCCTCGCCGGGCGGGAAGTCGCCTTCGAGGTTGTCGTCGTCCTCTTGAATCGTGATGGGTGGTGCGAGATGCGTGGTGCGAGGATTCTGTCCCTCCACGCCCACGCCCCATGCTCCACGTCCCACGCCGTCTGGCGGGGGGCAAGCATGCCGACGAGGTAGCACTACAGGATGCGCTCGGCCACCTCCTCGTCGTGGCCCTGGGGCGGTCCCTGCAGTTCCTTGACCGCCATCTCCTCCAGCATATCCCGCAGGACGAGCGGCGAAGGGATCGTCTCCCTTAGTGTCAGTTGAGTCATTCCGTGCCCCTCGTCTCGCGGTCTGCCACCGGGTCATCCTGATGTTGCGTCGATCGCAACTGCTCCATGAGTTTGACAACCTCGTCTACGCTCTTGATTGAGAATAAGTGAACTGCAATCAAGTCAATCCACTTGATTCTGTCGGGCCAATGTTGTTCGGCTATGTAAATCGTTCCGATCGACGGCTTCTGGGATGCCCAAAAGTAGGCATACCACAGGTCCCATTCGCTGCATCCACCCTTCCCCGATCGGATCATTCACATAATCGATCCGCCCCACAATGAGTAATGGCTGGTCAAGGAAGTCCTGTTCTCCAAGGAAACAGACCATGAGCCCCTCGACCGCATGTGTCCGAACGTCCGAGGCATGGTAGTAGCGGTAAACCCCCTCTGCCATCCAGTGGTCAGCCTTGACGTTCCAGGTGAGATCGCTGGTGGCGTAACTCTTGAAGATCGAAGTTCGTCCCGCCCGTAGGCACTGTCGCAGTCAAGGAGAAGGCGACTGGTGTCAGAGTGGAGAACGGCGCACAGCCCTGATTGCAGTGCCGATACGGAGCCCATAATCTTCGATCATCGAATCCAACCTTCGGATTAAACCTCGACTGGTCCGAGTTCATGCACGATGGTCCATCCCTGAAATCTGCGTGCTTCCGGTAAGGGATGAAGATAGAATTTTCCGTCTTTCTTCTCGAATACAGGTAAGTCGGGTACGGCACGAAAACCGCAAAATACTCAAGATTCCGCCGTTGCAGAAAATCGCTCACATCCTTCAGGATAATCTTCACCCATCCGGTCGCTGTCGGTTGACATTCCCTCGCCACGTCGAGAATGTCTTGCCACTGGAGCCGGTGGATTCGCGGCCATACGACTCAAGATCGGGATGGGAACCGAGCGTCTCCTCGATCTCGGGTCGCGAGTCCCTGGGGGTCAAGTAGACCAAGCTCGCGTGGGGCGCCCATTTCGGAAGGGAAGCCCGAGTTCGTCAAGTCTTGAGAGCAATCGCAAATAGCGCCCCAACTGGTCGTCTTCATCAAAGCCGCTCTTGGACGACCAGAGCTTCACCTCGATGATGATCCACACCGAGGGAAGCCCGTTGCCCCAGAATCGCGGACGAGGTCCGGCTCTCCGAGCACGGAGTGATACGGCCAGAATCTCACCTCCAAGGACTCGTAACTTTGCAGGTCGAAACCTTGTTCCCGAGGTGGTGGGAGAGGCTTGGTAGATCCGGACTGGCTGCCTTGGCACGGTCGAGCAACGACGCCCAGAAAGCGCCGGGAGCGATGTAGCGGAGATGACCGAACACGCAGGAGGTGAGGTAGTCCTCGCTATTGACAGCTTCAGGGACAATCTTACCATGAATCTCGGCGATCAGCATGTCTCCGACTCTCTCGCCCCCTTGTCGGGCAGGTATCTCTACCGTGTCACCTTCGTCTTGGTCCGTGATCGGTTGTTGGCCGACTTGGCGGGACTCTCCGAACTCTAGCATCGCGCTGGATGACGATCCTGCGCTGTCCGGCAGCAACTTGCTTGATCGTCACCCCCTGGAGAGTGATCGGAGGCAAGCCGACGCTCTGGCAAACCGTCTCGGGATGCTGGCTGTAGATCTGGATCAGCCGGCGCGAGGCGTGCGACGGGGTCCTGACACCCTGCTCCCAGCTCTGCACCGTCTTGGTCGAGACATTGAGCAACCGCGCGAACACGGCCTGGGACATCCTCGACTGGTCCCGCAGCGCCACGATGGTCGGGGCGTCGATCTCGGGGGGTTCGTCAGGGAGTTCGACGGTGGTGGTCTTGAGCGTGATCTCACCTTGGACGTACCGGATCGCTTCCTCCAGACCCTTGCGGATCTGCTCGGCGACCGGCAGACGCTTCGTCTTGACTTTCATGATCCCCCTCATGATCCTGGCCCGGTGTGCCTGTTGCTTCAAGATGGCCGCGAGTTGACTGTAAAGTCCTTGTCGTTTGCCGACAGATCGTCTTTCTGGTCCTTGCCGTACACGGTGATCAGGTAGATGACGCTGGCCTCGGGCACGTAGAGGTAGATGACCCTGGCCCCGCCCCGCTTGCCCTTTCCTCGTCGGGGATCAGCGATGCGGTATTTCCGCAAGCCACCGCAGCCGGGCATCACATCACCTCTCTCGGGAGCGTTCACCAGGTCTCGCTGGAAGCACCGCAAGGCTCTCATTGGTCAGATACTCCCTGACCCAGTCCGTGAACTCAAACGACTCGATGAAGACGACCTTCATTGCCCTCCGATTCTATCCTACACTGTAGGATGGTTCAAGCTGATCCTCGGCTTGCTTCGCTGGCCACGGTCCCGAGGAGTCATACCGATCATATCCCAGACCCGTCCCTCCGGATTGGCGAGCCATCCCTTCAATCCGACCCGGATCGGTCTCCTTCCTCAACAGGTTCCCAGATACGCACCACCCCCTTTTCCGACAGGGTGAGGAAGCCGCCCTCTGCTCGTGCAGCGATGCAGCAGATTTCCTCGGTGGCTTAGACTTGCCAACGACCTCACCATCCGGATTCAGGAACGTCGTGCCGCTGAAGAACAACAGCTCAGCCACTTCGTCGTAGGCCAGATCGGCTCTCTCCACGGATTCGGAATGCGACCACGTCAGGCTGAAATCTCGCCAGTCGTAGGCGTGGACGCCCTCTCGGTGCGCCAACCAGATAGGCACCCCTGGTGGCCAGGACTCTGTTCACCATGAGTAGCGAGATGCGGTCCAGGCAGAGCCGCCGCAAGGACTCGCCCTCCAGGCAGCAGAGATAGCCAAATCCTTGAGAGCCATCCCCAGTGACGCACAGAATCCGGTCGAGGTCGGCGTCCCAGAGAATGCGATCCACGCAGACTCCGGGGAGAGTCGTGGACGTGGGTGGGGCGGGCTCGTCCTCGGACAGCGACCACACCTCAAGGCCCAGCCCGGACGACCCGCCCAGGCGTCAGGTTGTAAAACCCCGTGCCGAGGGCGAGCCAGGCGGCCTCAGGTGGAGAAGGCCACGGCGTTCACCGATCCACCTCCCTCCGGGTGGATCTTGGTGACTTTCGAGGAATCCAGGTTCCAGAGGGCGGCATAACCACCCCTGGTCGCCACGGCACACCAGCGGCGCTGGGACTCGGGCTGGATCTGGAGTGAGGTCAGCGTCGAGCAGCCGAGGGACTCTCCAGCGACGATGAACGAGACGTTCTCGGTCTTCGCGACCGCCTTGCGGCGAAGGTCCAGAAGAGTCAGATGGCCCGACCAGTCAGACACGACAGCCTCATCAGCACCCCTGGCAACGATGCAAGGGTACCCGGGAAACGCTTCGGAAACCTCAGACGAGCCGTTTGTCGGTACGGGACGTTCATCAATTCCTTCCTGGCTTAGAGCCTCCTGTCACGTGTCGAACCATCCTGGGCCGGACGAAGACCTCCGACCCTTGGCGGCTTTCGCAGCCTTCGTTGCTCCCCGCCCCACGCCCCCCGCCCCACGCTTCTTGTCGTGGAGGCCCTGCGCGACCTCCTCGGCGTAGCGCTCGTGGTTGAGCTTGAGGAGGCGGGCGAGGACTTCGCGGCGGGCGGCTCGCTGATCGTGAACCGGATGCCCTGCTTGGTCTCGTGGAAGCCGTGGCCGAGGTCGAGGTCGGTCCAGCCGTAGGCGGCGGCGACGGCGTTGTCCATCTCGACGTGGAGGTCACGGAGCCTCTGGATGTCGGCGGCGGTTTCATCGGGGTTGTGGAAGCGGTTGTAGGTCTTCGTCAGGCCCTCCTGGCGAGTGAGCATGATCTGGTGGCGGTAGTCGTGATAGGTCTGACCTACTGAATCGGCGGAGTCATACGGGGTGGGAAAGGAAAGGTCTCGAAGCAGTCCGAAGGGGTGCCGGATCAGTTCCATGTCGAACCGTATTGTCAGCACTCCCAGACCCATGGTCATGGATGATTGAATTGAACCGAACGGACATTGGAGCATGGGCAAAGCAACCAGCATGTGTGAGAAGACCATCCGTTACGAGGTGAAACGCAGGATGTTGATGCTTCGCTGACCTCGGCCATTACTAACACCCTCTCCATCCCGGCGATGGCCCGGTAAAGTGCGGGTGCTTGGCCGTCCATATTGCCACCAATTTTCTGCTCGATCTCGGCTGTGGGGTCCCCTTTGGTTGGTGTCCGCTCCGGCTTCACCTTCTCTTCAACGATCGCCAGGCAGTCGGGGTAATCCGCCGCCACCGGCCCATTATAGTCCTAGGGGGCCGTTCCCGGTCCAGCGGCCAGTCGAAGAAATTGATGACCCAGCGGCTGGGGACTGGTCGGGCCGGGAATTGAGGTCTTCGCCGTTGAGGTAAGGGAACAGAACATCCTTGTTTCGGAGGATTCTTGTCAATGAGCCGATGGGCCTCCTCGGGTTCCAGCACGAAGCCCATGCCGAGGACGTTGGAACCGTGGAACGACTTTCCGGCGTTGGCCGCGAGGCGATGCGGCGTGCCGGTGACGGCGCCTGGTTCGGTGAGGAACGGGTGATACCCGAGACGGGCTTGTCATCGAGCATGAACGGATGTTCCAACGTCCCCGGCGAAGCCAGACGTGGGCGACTTCGAGGCTCGCCGTCCCCGGCCACGGCGGCTCGGGACCGCCCGGGGGATGACGCAGCCGTCACCCGTCAGCTGGTCGAGGCCGACCTCTCGGGTGTCACCTTGGGCGATCGTGTTCGTGGCCAGGAAGCCGAATGGCCCCCGTCCCGCAGCAGCGTGGCAGCCCGGAGGAAGAAGTAGGCGCATAGGTCGGCGTGCCCCCGCTTGCCCCCGGCGAGATGCTCGACGAGAGTAGTCCCGGTACGTCCGTCCCCATGATTGCCGGTGATCTTCTGCCCGCCCATGAACGGCGGGTTGCCGACGAAGCATCGAACCCGCCCGGTCGACGAAGACCTCGGGGAACTCCAGCGGCCAGTGAAACCGCCCGGTGATTCCCCGCCTTCTGCAACCGCTCCTGCGTCCTCCTCCGACTCCAGCTCGGCTGGCAGATCCTTGAACTTGTACTCGACCTCGGCCAGCATCCCGTTGAGTGCCGACTCCAACTCGCCAGCGTTCTTCGCCTCCCAGGTCGCCGCCAGGAGCATGTCGGCGGCGTACCGCAGCCGCTTCGTCTGATCCTCCACGTTCTCCAGCATCTTGATCTTGCGTTCGATGTCCTGCGGCGTGTTCGAGGGCAGCGTCTCGATCTGCTTGCGGAGCAGCATCGTCGCCTGGAGCCGCTTCTCGATCTGCTGCCGCTGCTGCTCCATCAGCGGTCGGACCTTGGCGTTCTCGGTCATCGAGAACCGGAGCAACTGGTCGATGCTGCTGAGCCCCACCAGCGAGTCGCCGCACCGGATGGCGTGGTCCAGGAACGCGAACGGCTTGTCCTTCGCCAGCGTCAGCAGCCAGAGCGACAGCTTCGCCATCTCGACCGCCAGCGGGTTCTTGTCCACGCCGTACAGGCACCGCTGGGCCACCATGCGCCGGGCGTAGGTCAGCCGCTCCTGGCGATCGACGGGGATGAGCTGCTCGCTCGGGCTGCCCCGTCGAGACCTCGCCGTAGGGCGTGATCCGGGGCGAGCCCTGCCGACCCGCTTCTCGGCCGCCTCCCAGGCTTCCAGCAGCCGTTCCGCCAGGTAGAGGCAGACCTGGACCAGAAACGCCCCGCTGCCGCACGCCATGTCGCAGATCTTGAGGTCGAGCAGTTCCTTGGCCGACTTCAGCCTCCACTGGTCCTTCGGCTTGCCCTCGGCGGGGCCGTCGTAGACCAGCGGCTCCAGCGTGTACTGCACGATCGGCTCGGTCAGGCTCTCGGGCGTGTAGTGCGTGCCGCTGGACCGGCGGTCGGTCCCCGCCGTGACGAAGACGCTGCCCGGCAGGATGACGACCGGGTAGCCGAACGTGTCGAGCCGCACCAGCCCGGCGAACGGCTTCACCCGCTGCCACGAGCGTCTCGTCGCCCTGGCAGGCGGTGCGGAACCGGCTGAGCGTCAGGTCGTCGGGCTGCGGCGACAGGAGCTTCTTGACGGGGGAGACCGACGACCGGCCCGTCTCGTCCTTGAGGAACGCGAGCAGTTCGTCCTCGCCCTTCGCCGCCAGGGCTTCCAGTTCGACAGGGGGACCTCCGGCTCCTGGTCCCGTGGCCCGTTCAGGCCCAGCACCGGCTCGGTCGCCTTCACCGCGGTGTGGTCGAGCAGGCCCTCGTAGACGTGGCCGATCTGGATGATCGACAGGGCCCGGAAGCTGAGCTTGCGGGGCTTGGCCGGTCCCCCGCCCGGCAGCCGACCTGGAGCACCTGGAGGGCTTCGAGCAGGTGCAGCACGGTGCGGTTGTCGACCGGCAGCGGCTGGCAGGGCGTGTCCTTCCAGCGTCGTCCCGGCCTTGCGGCCTTCGAGGAACGGGAAGCGGTCGGGGTCGAACAGTCCGCCCTGTAGGCGGGCAGCTTGAGCCGTCGTGCTGGATGCCGCCGTAGACCGCCCGGAAGGTCGTCAGCAGCCGGCTCCAGGCATCGTGGCGGCGTTCCGAGGACCTCCTCGCCGAACTTGGTCGGCCGTGACCCGCAGCTGCTCCCGGAGCGTGGAGACGGCGTAGTTCTTGTCGTAGAGCTCGTCGCCCAGCAGCAGCAGTTCCCGCTCCTCGGCGCAGAACAGGAACACCAGCCGCATCATGACCGTCAGGGCGGCTTCGTAGAGCTTCGTCCTCGGGCACGCCCTTGAGCAGTGCCCGGCCGCTGTCCCGGTCGGCCCGGTCGAGCGACTGGACCAGCACCTCGACCGCCTGGCGCACCTGATAGCCAAGCTGGTCGGTGACTTCCTGCTGGTCCTGGGCACTCTGAGCCAGCAGCCCTTCGAGCGTCTCCTCCTCGGGCACGCCGAAGAACCGGTAGCTGCCGCAGCAGGGTGCGGAAGGCCCGGAGCGTGATCGGCTCCTCCAGCCAGAGCGAGGCGTACCACGAGGCGTAGCCGGTCGTCTCGCCCTTCGGGGCATCGACCAGCATCCACTGGTCGCCGTTGGTGACCAGGCCGAGCCGCACGCCGGTGTCGTGCAGCAGTTGCATCATCCGGGTGTCGGGCGACGCCTTCCACGGCTTCCCCTCGACGACCCGGCTGAGCTCCTGCTTGAGCGGGTAGGTCTGGACCAGCAGCCGGGCCTTGCTCCCGTCCCGGCTCCATGACGACCATGTCGGGCCGCAGCGTCTCGCCGTGCTCGGCGACGTCAGCCTTGAGCGTCTGCGGGATCGCCTGCCCCTCGACCAGCACGTCGCCCAGGTCGAGCGTGTTGCGGAGCACCCAGTCGATCCACTGCCGATGAATGGCCGGGTCGGGCCGGTCGCCGTGCTGGTCCTGGTCCCACTCCTCGTAGGCCTGCCGCAACGCCTTGGCGTGCTCGGGGTCGTGGGCGTCCAGCCCCTGCGGGAAACGCTGCACCAGCACCGGCAGGCTCAGGAACGGCCCCGAGACCTCGACGAGCGACAGCCATTCGGCGTGGTGGCGGGCGATGGACATGGATCGACCGTTTCGGATCACTCAGTACGTCGAGTCATTCAACGCCTCATGAATCTTCGGCGAGCTCGAACGCTTCGGAGCAGCTCGTATCAGGCTCCGACAGTGCATCGGCCAGACGTGCTGATGAAGCCGATCAAGTAGCACATCGACGTGCTTCTGCCAGTCGCTCATGCGTGGTCGAACCGATCGAGCCAGGTCGTACCGTCGGATGACTGCTGCCGGATCAAGCATCTGTCCCTCGACAACTCGTCTGTAGACAGCCAGCCGATCCATCGTCTGGCTGAATCGAGCAGCTCTGATCGGCCGACTCGCATCTGCTCACAGTCGACCCTGTCCGTGCACGAGCTTCGCCGCAGACACTGCGATCCTATCTCGACGTATGACGATCCAGGAGACAGCGACATGCTCGGAAGCCTCGCACGGCTGCGAGTGATCGTCACGAGCGTTGACCCCATGTCTCCAGTGTACGGCATGAACGCCGTCGCGAATAGTCGTGGCTGATCTCTGCGTGATGTCGATCGTCTGCGTCAGCAGTCTTCAGTGCCACTGATCGAGTAAGTCCAGTGTCGTCGAGCTCCATGCTTGCGCGAACCGTCAACTCGGCCTGTATCCATCGGCCATGCTTCTCAGGCACCAGAAGTCACCGCCACCGGGAACATCCGGGGCTGCGGGTCGGCGAACCGTGCCTTGATCGCCGCCGTCTCCCGCTCGATCTCGGCGGGGATCTCCTTCACCCGGCTCCGCAGGAAATCCTTGTTCCGCTCGAACTGGTCCCGCTCCGGGTCGTCGAACAGTTCGAGCTGCTGGTACTCCGGCTCGTCGAGTTCCGCCTCGATGGCCCGCTTCAGCTCCGCAGGATCGACTCGATGTCCTCAGCTTCCTTGTCGGCCCGCTCGGCCAGCTTCTTCTGCAGGCCGCTGGTGCGGTCCTTCATGCGGGCGTCAGGGCTTGCCTGGACGCGAGGGCGTGAGCTCGTCCCAGAGCTTCGAGCAGCCGCTTCTTCATCGCCTCGGAGGGCTCCTCGTCGGTCGCCGCCGCCAGCACCTCGTCGATCTGGCCGACGTTCATCGCAGAGAACCGCCCCTCCTTGAGCAGCCCGCCCGCCGTGATGATCTCCTCGTGCAGCCGGTGGCTGTCGCCGCCGATGACGACCAGCCGGGCGTGGGCGATCACGGCCGGGGTCGGCAGGACGTTGTCGGGCACGAGCCGGGCCGTGATCCGGTGCAGCTTCTTGCGACCGGCGTCCGACCAGACTTCGGCCCGCAGCAGCCGCAGGCTCATCTGGACCAGCCGGTGGTTCAGGTGGACGAGCACCACGTCGTCCCGCCCGTTCGCCACGGCATGGTCGAAGGTGATCGGGCGGATCTCCTTCGTGTGCGGGTGCTCCAGCCCCTCGGCACACGCCGCCCAGCTTCCCTTGCAGGGCGGGCAGGCGGAAGACCGGCTTGCCGCCGGAGTTGGTGACCGGGATCAGGGCGGGCTGCTCGGCCAGCTTGAGGCCGACCTCGACCACCTTCCGGATGTTGGCCGGGGACAGCCGCAGTTCCTTCTGGGTCTCCCGGTACTGCTCCAGCAGCGCCTGGATCTGCTTCGCCAGGTCCCGCTCGAACTTGAGCATCTTGCGGACGGGCTCGGACCCTCGCTCGGCCGGCATCGGTGCGGGTCAGCGTTGTAGCCCCGGCCCAGCATCGCCTCCTCGACCTCGTCGGCGAGCACCGTGCCGACGCTGCCCAGGTCTTCCCGGATCGTCTCGACCTTCTGGGCCACCCGCATCAGGAACTCCAGGTCGGCCTCCAGGTCGCTGGCGGGCACGGCGAATCCGGCGTTCTGGCGCTGCCTTGTAGCCCTTGCCGACGAAGTGGAAGACCTGACACCGTGGTCAGCCTTCTGGCCGTGCCGGTCGATGCGCCCGTTCCGCTGCTCCATGCGGTTCGGGTTCCACGGGATTTCGTAGTGGATCAGCTCGGAGCAGTGGTTCTGGAGGTCGAGCCCCTCGGAGGCGGCGTCGGTGGCCAGCAGGATGCGGACGGGGCTCACGTCGGGCGCGGACTGGAAGGCCGCCTTGACCGCCTCCCGGCTCTTGCGAGTCCATGCCGCCGTACATGGTCAGCAGCCGGTCTGCCCGGTGAACCCCTCCGACGCCAGGACTTCCGTCAGCCAGTTCTGGGTGGCCCGGTACTCGGTGAAGATGATGACCCGCTCGTTCGCTCCATTGTCCGTCCGGGCGGATGTGCTCGTTCAGCCAGGCGATCAACTGCCGGGCCTTCGAGTCGTTCTGGCGAGCACGCCCGTTCCGCCCAGTCCCGCATCTGCTTGAGCAGCGCCAGTTCCTCGTCGCTCGGCTCGCGGAACAGCCGGGTGGCGGTGTCCACGGCGTCGCCCGTCGCCTCGTCGTACTCCTCGTCGTCGGCGTAGTCCTCGTCGATCCGGTCGAGTTCTCGCTTGAGCATGCCGAACGTCGGCTTCGCGGCAGCCGTCTTCTTCGCGGCGTGCCGCAGGGACTTCTCGTGCTTGTTCAGCGTCGTGAGGAACGCCGCCGGGCTGGAGAACAGCCGCTTCTTGAGCGTCTTGAGCACGAACTCGGTCGCCATCTTCTCGGCGTTGTCCCGAGCCCGCTTCGACCGCAGTTCGGCGTACTGCCTGAGGGCGGCGTGGATCGCCTTCTCCTCGTCGGTGTACGGCACCTCGAGCGGGTCCAGCATCCGCTTCGGGAACCGGGGCGAGCCGTCCCACTTGGGCGGCAGTTCCGACTTCATCCGCCGCACCATGACCGCATCGAGTTGCTTGCGGTCGGGCGGCGTGCTGCGGGCGAACCGCTGGTTGTCGAGCAGTTCCAGCAGCGCCGAGAAGCTCTCCGGGTAGCCGTTGTGCGGCGTGGCGGTCAGGAACAGCTTGTGCTCGAAGTGCGGGAGCCAGCAGCCGCAGGGCCTGGGTCCGCAGCGAGTCGGTGGCGTACTTGCCCCGACCGGACGGGGCGCAGTTGTGGGCCTCGTCGACGATCAGCAGGTCGAACTTGCGGGGGTAGACCGGCTCGTCGGGCCCGGGCAGGATCTCCCGGAACAGCCGCAGCGGTCGCTCCCGCTTGAGGAAGTCGATGCGCGTGATGAGCCGGGGGAAGTGGTTCCACGGGTTGACGTGGATGCCCCGCTCCCGCCGCAGGTCTCGCATCAGTTCGCTGTCCACGATGCGGAAGTCGAGGCCGAACTTGTCCCGCATCTGCTCCTGCCACTGGATCTGGAGCGACGACGGGCAGACGATCAGGATCTTCCGGGCCCGGTGGCGGATGATGAGTTCCAGGGCGACCATCCCCGCCTCGATGGTCTTGCCCAGGCCCACGTCGTCGGCGATCAGCAGGTTGACCCGTGGCATCTGGATCGCCCGCACCACCGGGTCAAGCTGGTAGTCCTCGATGTCGATGCCGGAGCGGAACGGCGACTGGATGTTCCGCACATCGGCCGAGGAGGAAGCCCCCCAGCGGACGGCATCGAGGAAGGCGTCGAGTTGGTCGGGCGGGTCGAAGCCGGTGGGATCGGGCAGGGCGACCTTCTCGATCACCCTGGCCCCCGGCTCGATCTCCCAGACGACCTGCAGTTCTTCGCCCAGGCCGTCGTCCTCGACGGAGGCCAGCGAGACGAGGGTCTGGGGGTCGGAGATCCCTTGCAGGCCGTTGGTCGGCAGCGTGCTGGGGACGACCTCGTTGACGATCCAGTTGCGGGACCGGACGCTGACCAGTTGCCCTGCTCCGGGGCGGACTTCAGGGCGACCGCCATCGTGCCACTCCAACCATCGCTCTCGGCGGTTGTTTGATTGTTATCAGGCTCCCAGGATACTCCCTTCTTAGGCACTCAACAAGAAGGACTTGTTTAACAGGACTTTCAGTCATTTACTCGTGTGATCATCAGGAGTATTCGAGTGGATTGGGTCAGCCAACCCCGCGTGATCCTGATCATGCCGGATTCTGCGTCCTGCTCGGTGGTAACCCGGCCGAAAGGTCTCTCCCGCAGCGACGCCGAGTCACCCGCTCTGATGCGACTTGGGGAACGCCTCTTCGCGTCTGCGGCTCGCTCCTCGCGCAGCGAGCCGCAGCACTGGATGCCAGACCATAGATCAATATTCCTCCATATTAAGCCGATACCCGGCCCCGAAGCACATGTGGCATTTGTGGCCATCAATGATGCCCGTGGAACCGCACGCACCACAGAGAATCCAGTCCTTGGGGTGGGAGACATTGACGAGACGCTTGACATGGTGGTCAGAGCGGCCCATTCATGCCCGATGGCTTCTTGTGCCAGGCCAGGATCTCCTTGACCTTCGCTCGAAATTCGTAGCGGACCTCCAGGGTCGCCCGGTAGAACAAGGCGTCCGACTTATACTTCGCGTGGTCGGCCTTGATCAGCGCCGCCTTGGCGCCGCAGTAACGCTCGTACCACTCGTCGTCGCTCATGGCCGGTGCCGGCTCTTTCTCTGGTTCAACCCAGCAACCCCTTCTCGTTTGTGCCACCACCTTTAATGGGGGCCGCGTACTTCAAGACCTCTATGAACGTAGTCTTCAACGCTCATGCCGCTGGCGATCAGTGGAGATGATCTGCGACCGTTCCGGGATGTCTTTGACCCTGGAGAGCCAAACTAGATCTTTATGAGACACGTAGCACTGGCGGAAAGTCTCGTGCTCATCCTCGGTGAACATCTTGGCGATTCGCACCTGGCACTGGGCGGTTCGATTGCGTGACGCTTCTTGACTTTGGCGACGGTCGCGGTGAAGCTGGCGCCCCGTGCTTGATCTTTGTGGCCCAGTCGTCACTGAATGCCGACACGGCGGCGTTTGAGGCAGACTGGCTTGGTGATCTGCATCTGCTCGCCGGGCAGTCCTTACTTGCCCTGCCCTCGCCGACACCTTCGCCCTCTTCGCGGCCCTTGCGATTTCCAGCGGCGACCGATCCCCGTACTTTCTGGCGTAATGCTCGTGCCACCGCTTGATGGCTTGTGACCTCTCTGACCCTTTGTTCAGCGGGTTAACACCAGATTCTCAGCTGATCAGGGACATCTCGTGGTCCTTGGGGTTGAAGTTCCTGAAGCACGTTCGCAGTCGATGAACTGCATCTTGAGGATCTTTAGGAGCACAGGCGTAGAGCCGATGGTTCCCCGAAGACCCGGATGAAGAACCCAGGCTTATCGGGGTTCGGCCGAACCACGATCGGATGAAGCAAGACCTTCGGATTTTGATGCTCTCGGCCAGACATGCAGCGAACTCCCGCCTGAACGACCGGAGTTCCTTCGTGTTGGTGGCGGCGAACTCTTCGATCTTGTTGCACTCGATGGTTTGAACTTCCATTGATGCCTCTCTTTGGGTGTTAGTGGTGAGCTTAGTGAGTGTTGCCAACGTGTATGCCTCTATAAGTGAAAATCAGGCTGCCAACGACGAAACGGAACTAAAGATGTTTATTAGCCACGTTTTCAGACGCCGCCCCGGCGTTTGAGGCGGATTGGTTAGTGATCTGCTTTTGCTCGACAGCCTCGACTGATGCGGCCTTCACCTTCTTGGTGGCTTTGGCCTTCTCCAGCACAGCCGCTGGCCGTGCTTGGCTGGCGAAGCGTTCGTACCATTTCTTGATGCTGAGGGCCTGCTGATCCCTGGTCAGCGGGTTACAGCAGGAAGGATCTGTCAGATCAAGCGCCATCTCGTGATCCTTGGCGTCGAAGTACCCTGAAGCACATTGCAGTCAATGAATTGCTCCTTGAGGATCTTCCTGCTGGCGTAGAGCCGATGTTTTCCCGAGACCCGGATGAAGAACCCAGGCTTATCGGGATTGGGCCGAACCCACGATCGGAATGAAGCAGACCTTCGGTCTTGATGCTCTCGGCCAGACATGCGGCGAGCTCCCACCTGAACGACCGGAGTTCCTTCGTGTTGGTGGCGGGGTGAACTCTTCGATTTTGTTGCACGCGATGGTTTGAACTTCCATTGATGCCTCTCTTTGGGTGTTAGTGGTGAGCTTAGTGAGTGTTGCCAACGTGAATGTCTCTATAAGTGAAAATCAGGCTGCCAACGACCAAACGGAACTAAAGATGTTTATTAGCCACGTTTTGAGACGCCGCCCCGGCGTTTGAGGCGGATTGGTTAGTGATCTGCTTTTGCTCGACAGCCTCGACTGATGCGGCCTTCACCTCTTTGGTGGCTTTGGCCTTCTCCAGCACAGACCGCTGGCCGTGCTTGGCTGCGAAGCGTTCGTACCATTTCTTGATGCTATTTCTCGAGGGCCTGCTGATCCCTGGTCAGCGGGTTGCAGAGGTTCTCTGGGATCAGCACCATCTCGTGATCCTTGGCGTCGAAGTCCTGAAGCACATTGCAGTCAATGAATTGCTCCTTGAGGATCTTCTGCATGGCGTAGAGCCGATGTTTCCCCGAGACCCGGATGAAGAACCCAGGCTTATCGGGATTCGGCCGAACCACGATCGGATGAAGCAGACCTTCGGTCTTGATGCTCTCGGCCAGACATGCGGCGAACTCCCGCCTGAACGACCGGAGTTCCTTCGTGTTGGTGGCGGTGAACTCTTCGATTTTGTTGCACGCGATGGTTTGAACTTCCATTGATGCCTACTTTTGGGTGTTAGTGGTGAGCTTAGTGGGGAGTGTTGCCAACGTGTATGCCTCTATGCCTCTATAAGTAAAAATCAGTCCGCTGGCGGTCCCGGCGGAACAAATGGTGCTGAAAGCCACCTTTCTCGGCGTCGGGACGGCATTTGGGAGAAATCGAAAGAAAAACAGAGAGAAAGCGGAAGAAACTGGTTCCGCTTAGCCGTTGGCAGCCTGATTTTCCTTAATAGAGGGCGAGTGTGTTCGCGGTCGCCGAGCACGCCTGTCTTCCTCGACGCCGATTGGCCAGAGGACAAGATCATGCTATCCGAGATTGCTGCAACCGATGCCGCCCGGACAGACGGGCTTCTGATCGACATCAAAGACGTGGCGACGATGCTGGGCCAGTCCCCACGCTCGATCTACCGCGACGACAGCGCCGGGCGCATGCCCAAGCCGATCAAGTTGGGCGGCTCCAAGAAGTGGCGCGCGGCCGAACTGCTGGAATGGGTCGATGCCGGGTGTCCCGACCGTCGCAAGTGGGAGACGAGTCGGAAGCCTTTTGGTCTGGCGAAGACAGGATAAACCGCCTCGCTAGAGCACGCAGGGCTGGACTGATGACAGCCCTGCGTGCTCCACATCCATATCATCCCGGACTCCCCACCATGAACCCACAAAGAGACCAAGGCCCCAAGACGTACCCCCGTGCCCAACCGCAGAGGAGGGGTTTGCGGAAAGGGGCCAATCTACGGGAACGCGCAAAAGCGAAGATCCTCGCGTCGATCCCTCCAGCCCCGGAGAAGGCGAGGCGTCACGGAGCCCCCGTTCGACGAGAGCCTGCTGGGATCGACGAGTCGCGCTTTCTGGAAGAGGCACTTAACCTCGCGGCGATCGGTCTCCGTGTGCACCCCCTTCGAGAGGCGTCGAAGAAGCCTCGCTGGAAACGCTGGCCTGAGAAGGCAACCAGCGACCCGAAGCGATCAAGAAGGTCGCCCAATCAGTGGAGGCGGGGTAACCTCGGCATGGCGACTGGAGGCGGATTGTTCGTCGTGGACGTGGACCCGAGGAACGGTGGAACCGAGTCGCTCACTCGACTCATCGCTACCCATGGCCCGTTCCCACGGACTGCCGAAGCGCACACCGGGGCCGATGGCCGTCACTTTGTTTTCGTAGCCCCTCGGAATGCGTCATCGGGAATAGGACTCAACTTGGAGCCAGGTATCGACATCAAGGGCGAGAGAGGCTACATCGTCGTCGCGCCCAGCATTCACCCCGACACGGGCTTGGAATATCCTGGCACCAACACCCGCGAGAGGGGATCGCGGATGCCCCTCCGTGGCTGATGGAGAGGTTGCTGGGAGAAAGGACCAGAAGGCCGGCCTCCGCTCAACCGTCCAGCAGAAGCCGAATGCAGGCCTCAGCACGGGTGAAGCAAGTATCGAAAGCAGGCCACAGGACCGTCAGGCAGAGGGCGAAGACGGCCTCACCACCGAAGGGGAATCTGCCGCGTGCCTGGAGAACGGGCGATCACGCTCAAGCTCCTGGACGAGATGAAGGCGATGTTTCCAATCGACGGTCGGGGGCAACGCCATGTGCAAATGGTCCGCGCAGTCGGAAGCCTGGTCGGACACGAGTACGACGGAGGCTTGATCGTTGGCGTCATGATGGACTGGTGGGCGGTTTTCTACGCCTCAAGGCTTAACCGGAACGGATCGTTTTCACATGGAGGCTGAACTCGCGGCCTGCCTGAACTCGACGTACGCGAATAACAAGTTTGCAGTGGCGAGGGGCGATGGCTGGCATCGGAGGCGATACCGCAAGATCCAGCTATCCGAGAAGCAAAGGCGGCTGTTGAAGCTGCGATAGCCGCCGAATCTGGCACTGATGGCAATACGTTACCTCGAAAGAAGACGCCAATCACCGACCCCACCCCACACCCACCCCAGTTGTAAGAGTGTGACACCAATTCCGAAATTCGCTTATGTGAATCCGATGACGAATCTTCATTCGTTGAGGCCCTGATTGTTCACGTTACCCATAAGCGGATTGACTTTACGAGAGCGTCATCAAGATGACCGACGACCAGATCCGGCAGATTGCTGTGGACCGACGCGGGGAGACATGGCGGCCCTGGGACAACCAGCAGATGGAGCCTTAAACGCAAGTACCTGTCGCGTCGAGAGAAGCCGGCAACGCGGTTTGAACTGCTGAGGATGATTCGTGCTGGGCAACGGTCCACGGAGGGCACGCAGGCGCACCCTTCTAGTACGAATCTACGGGGATCGAGTTGCTGCTTGCCCCGAAGGCTAGGCGAAGCACGATCAGCAACCCAAGTCAAGTGGCCTAGTCCTACATCATGCTCAAGGCGGAGATGCCCAGGCAAATCAATCGCACGGAGGTCGTGAATCCGCTGCCGGATCTTCAGATGACCGACGTGGACACGAATCAGCAACTGGCTTATTAAGAATGTGAGGATTTCTTATATCTGCCGACGCCGCCCCGGCGTTTGAGGGAAATGCAGGAAGTTTCACCGAATCTGGTTCAGTCGCGCCGCTGGCGGACTGACTTTCTATATAGAGGGCGCATGCTCGCCGTCACCGAGTACGCCGCCGAGTGACGTAGATCCTCAACCGGAGACCAGCGCCCCGCGACGGCTCGAATCGTCCCTCGTCTCGGGCAGTGTTTTTCTTTTTGCAACCTCCAATTTCTTTTTCCAAAAAGAATCCGGAGTGATTGACAAATGGTTGGGTAGATACAGAGGGCGGAAAAGTCATGTGTAGTCTTTCCTTTTTAGTGACTCAAACCGAGGAGGCAGGTCATGTCAACCTTTGATCCGAAAATCACAGACTCGAATCAGCCACTCTTGATCGACGCGAAGACCCTAGGGGCGATGCTCGGGCGATGTGAGCGAAGCATTTGGCGTGATAACGAGGCGGGTAGGATTCCAAAGCCGATCAATCTTGGTGGCTCGAAACGCTGGCGGCTCGAAGAGCTTCGGCAGTGGGTCAGAGCCGGATGCCCGGCCCGAGAAGCCTGGGAATCCCGACGGAACGAGCCAGCGAGACAGTTCGATCCTTCGTGTCGCCCTGCCGGTCGCTCTTGATGAATGTCCAGTCAGCACTTTCCCAGCCACCACTGAGCACTACCGGCATCGGGCCAGCCGTGCTCGGATGGTGCCCGATTCGATTTTGCTTTTTTTGTGCTGACCACTTTCCCTTTTAATCACGGAGTTTTCCGATGGGAACCCCTGAGTCAATTGCCTTAGACCCCCTTCTCTCGATCGCTGATATGGTCCAGATTCTGAACGTTGGTCGCCGCACCCTGGAGCGCATGATTTCCAGCGGCGAGTTCCCTAACGGCCGACATCCGCATCGGCAAACTGCCCCGCTGGCGTAGGGCGACGGTCGCTGCGTGGATCGCGAAGGGAGGTGAGTCATGAACGACACATCGTGTCCGTTCTAGACATTGCCCGATCGACTCGCAGGGAGGTTGGATTCGACTACCAGCCGCTGGAGCCTCTAGTCGAGGAACTGCCCCTGTCCGCAGCTCCACAGGACGAGCCCACCCCGGTCGAGCCAGTCATTGATGTGGCTGCAGAGACGGTTCCTGACTTTCAGTTGACGTGCCTCTCGGATGTGGTATCCAAGCCCATTGATTGGCTCTGGCCCAATCGGATCGCACGCGGGAACTCACGATCCTTGCTGGTGACCCTGGTCTGGGCAAGTCAACCGTCTCGCTCGCGATCGCGGCCACGGTGTCCACCGGCCGGTCCTGGCCGGATTCTCCAGAGTCTAAGGCTGACCAAGGATCGGTCATCCTGCTCTGTGCCGAGGACGATGCAGCGGACACGATCAAGCCCCGCCTCGAAAACCTTGAGGCTGATGTCAGCAAGATACACGTTCTTGAGACGGTCAAAGGCCGCGATGGCCGACTCCGCCCATTCAACCTCGCGTCAGACGTGCCAAGGCTTGAGGCTGCGGCGAGAAGCACAGAGAACACGCGGCTGGTGATCATCGATCCGGTCTCCTGCTACCTCGGGAAAACGGACGACAATAACAACGGAGCAGTGCGCGGACTCCTGGCACCTCTGACCGAGATGGCCGAGCGGCTGGGTGTCGCAGTGCTCTTGATCACGCACTTGAACAAGGCTTCGGGAGGCAAGTCAACCTACAAGGTGATGGGGAGCATTGGGCTTCTTCGCTGCCGCGAGAACCGTCTGGATGATGCATCGCGACCCCGACGACCCCGACCGGACACTCATGCTTCTTGCCAAGATGAATATCGCCGCCCGCCAGAGTGGTTTGGCGTTCCGAATCGTGGATGGGAAGTTGGAGTGGGAGAAGGAACCCGTGGATATTACTGCCGACGATCTATTGGCTCAGGAGTCCGAGCCAGCCCCTCGCGCGAAGGAACTTGAGAGAGCGAAATCCTTCCTTCGTGATCTGCTGGCCAGGGGCCCGGTGGCCGCGACGGACGTGCTTGAACGTGGCAAGCAGGCGGGCCTCAGCCAAAGGACGCTGAAGCGGGCCAAGGACGACCTCGGTGTTGACTCGAAGAAGTCGGGCGATGTCAATGACCGGAGGTGGTTCTGGCGACTGCCCTCAAGTGTGCCAGCCTCGACTGAAGAGGACCGGGCTCTTGACCTTGGCACTGATGGCCCCCTTGGCCCCCTTCCAGAGCCCTCCAACGTGCCTGAGGAATTGGATTGGCTCGCAGATGAAGACTTTGACGACTCCTGGATGGACCAGGAATAAGCGGAGGCGTCTGCATGCTCCATCTTTTCTTGTCGCTCGGCCGACAGCCGTTTGCTTTTCGTCGGTCACCCTTTCAGCTACGGCGTGGACGGCTTATCCAGCCACGTCAGCTCCTCGGCTGGGGCCGTCTCGCCCGTGGCTTTGCCGCAGCACTCGTCTGAAATGTTCATCACCTAAGACATGATACCCTGGCGCTTTACGACGCAAGCCGATAGACTAGACCGTTGGGCGACCAGATGTGCGAAGGGGCAATAGATGGCTAGCATATTCAAGCGATCGTCGGACGCCGGTAACAGGCTCGCGCCATGGCGAATCAAGTACAAAGGTGCCGATGGGAAATGGCACACCGCGAAGGGATGCACCGACAAGGTCAAGACTCAGCAGATGGCCAGGAGGCTTGAGGACGACGCGGTCCTGGAGCGGCAAGGGTTACGAGACTCCAAGGCCCTCCGCCGCCGAACCAAGCCTCTCGGCCGCTCTCCGAGCACCTGGAGGAATACCACGCCGCAATCAAGGCCAAGAACGGCACATCCAAGAACGACGCCTCGAAGCATGCCGATTCGACCAGGACGTACATCAAGTGGGTGGCCGACACCATCGGGGCCACCAAGATCACTGACCTGACACCGTCCGCTGTCCAAGGCGCGATCGCTCAACTTATCGACAAGCAGCCGCTCGCTCCGGACCTGCAACGCTTACACCACCGCCATCAAGGGCTTCTCGCGGTGGCTCTGGCGTGACGGGAGGACCGCCTACTGACGAACTCGCTCACCTGACGAAATACAACGAGGCGACTGACCCCCGACGAGTCCGGAGGCCACTCGATGCTGAGGGGCTGCACAAGCTCTTTGAGCGCTGCTGAGAGCGGCCCCGACGTGATGGGGATGAACGGCCCGGATCGGGCGATGCTCTATCGCCTGGCGGCGGAGACTGGGTTCCGAGCCAAAGAGCTTGGGAGTCTGGTTCCGGAGTCCTTCAAGCTCGTCGGCGATACTCCGATCGTGGAGGTCCAGGCGGCCTACACGAAGAACGGCAAGGCTCGCTCCGCAATGCATCCGCCGAGAACTCGCCGACCTGCTTCGTCCCTGGCTTGCCAAGAAGCCCCAGGGCCTTCCGGTCTTCAAGCTGCCGCAGCGGACAGCCAAGATGCTCCGGGCCGATCTGGCGGCTGCCGGAATCGCCTACAAGGATGGCCAGAGGCCGGGTAATCGACTTCCATGCTCTGCGGCACACCTTCATCACGCTCATCGTCGGGTCCGGGGCTTCGGTCAAGGTAGCCCAGGACATGGCTCGCCACTCGACCCCGACGTTGACGATCGGCCGTTATGCACATGCGGACAGCTGCCGACGTGCAAGCAGCGCTGGCCAGCCTTGCCGAGCGTCGTCAGGGCGAAACCCGAAAACGACTCCTGCCCCGAGGCAAAGAGCCCAGTGACAATCGATTGTCAGGACCGCGCACCAAATGCGCACCAAGCTGGATACGGTCAGGGACGCACGAGACGCACACAGACGTAGCGGCGATGGTCGCCGCCGCATTAGAGCAGCAACGCAAGTCCTTGGAGATGATGGGGTTTAGGCGGACAGGTGCAGGATCTGGCGGCTGCTGGCGGAAATGCCCCCCGTAGGACTCGAACCTACAACCCGCTGATTAAGAGTCAGCTGCTCTGCCAATTGAGCTAGGAGGGCGCGTGGCGGTTTTGATTGCACGCGAAAGAATATCTTGCCAGGGGGGGCGGCGGTTTTCAAGGCCTTTGGATCAGACCATCGCAAGAGACTGGCTCCGGTTCAGCGAATGTGGGGGTAGAAACGGACCAGAGACTCGGTGGAAATGCCCAGGGCGGCGGCGGTGGTCAGGGCCCAATTCTTGAGGGTTTGCTTGATGATCCCACACTGACGCCAGCGCCTGGGGGAGACGAAAATGCGGGCGGGCAAGACGGCCAATCGGCCTTCACGTCTTAATCTCAAAGAGATCATAACGTCTTCCATGAGTGGAGTTTCAGGAAAACCACCAATGCTTTCAAAGACCGAGCGGCGAATGAAGATTCCCTGGTCACCATAGGGTAGGCCCAAGAGCCCGGCGCGGAGATGGGCGGCCGTGTCAATGGCTCGGTAGAGTGGGTGCGAATCCTCGATTCTCATCCGAAAACAGCCGCCAGGAACTCTGGGATGGCGAGCTCGAGTACTGGCGGAGGGCGGCGATCGCTCCATCTTCGAGCCGGCAATCGGCGTGGAGAAAGACCAGGAGATCTCCCGATGACGCGGCAGCTCCACGGTTTTGCTGCACACTCCGGCCGCGGCACGAATCGATCACCACCGCGCCCTCCCGCCGGGCAAGGTCGGCCGTTCCATCTGGGCTCATCGCGTCGGCCACAATGATTTCGTCACAATTCGCGGTCTTCAACTGCCTGAGTGTGCGAGTGATCGTGGTGGCCTCATTGAGCGTGGGGATGATCACGGAGACTCGCATCGCGCTGCTCCCTCGGCGCGCGATTCGCGCGAACTGAATGATATGACGGTGAACATGCGGCAACGTGGCGAATTGCCTGGCTCGTCCGAAGCAGCGAACGCCTTCCGGCTGTGTTGATCGCGTGGCACACGTCTAAGGTTTTCACGGTCGAATGCGAACGCGCAGTAGGATTCGGCCTGGATGGGGGCTATAATTCTGCTGACAGCCCGGAAAACCGCAGTACCGCCCGAAGGTCTCGGTGGATTGACAGACAAGGCCATGTCGTCGGCAATCGGTTTTGTCTGTCGAGAATTGTGACGTCGAATCGCCTGTTCTCTCTCGTTCCGCCGGTTTGGGAGTTTTTGATGCGACGGGACTTGGACGACGTGATCCAGGGTTGGCCCTATGACCCCGAGCCGGGTGAGGTTCTGGCGCGCGAGGTCCGCGCCCGAGACGGCCGTAGCGTGCTTCAGGTGCGGGTCGAGCTTGGTGTTCTTCAGCTCGAGATGACCGCGCGTCCCGACGGAACACGGCCTCATGGGTTCGCCACGTATCTCGACTATCTTCGGTACTGCGCCTCGAGCCGCGGGCAAACGCCCGCGGGCAAAGCGCCTTCCTGGGTCATGGATCACGAGCACTGCTCCGAGGCCGATCGCGAGTTCATCCAGTTCTATCACCGCCGCATGGCATGGCTGTCACTACGCTGTTATCAGAAAGCCGTGCTCGACGCTGATCATACTCTGGCCCTGATGGACTTCGTGCGCCGCCATGCCAATGATGAAGACTACATCGCTTCTCACGAGCAATTCCGCGGCCTGGTCCAGTTCCATCGCACTCAGGCCCAAGCCTTGGTCGCCATCGAACGCCGCCGGCCGGAAGAGGCCATCGACGCCCTGCGCGAGGGCATGGAGCAGCTCGCGTTCCATCAGCGCACCTGGTGGGACAACAGGGACGACGACTTCGGTGAATCGCCCAACCCTTCACTCTTGGAGCAGCTTCGCCTTTTTGAGCAAGAAATCCGCAAGAACTACGCGGTTGAGAAGACCCTGCGCGAACAACTCGACGAGGCCGTCTCTCGCGAGGATTACGAGCAAGCCGCACGCCTGCGTGACCTGATCCGGGCTCAGATTCAGACGAGGCGGTGATTGGCGAGCGGTCCAGAATAAGCAGCCTCCTCATTTACGGGTAGGATCGAGCCGAATACTCAAGACCAGTCCACGGCCTCGGCCGCGAAGACCGGTCCTTCGACGCAGACACGACGGAGGTCGGATGTGCCGTCGGGCTGGCGGATCGGGGCGACGCAACTGAAGCAGGCACCGAAGCCGCAGGCCATGTGGTTTTCCAGAGAGACGTCGCACGGGATGCGATACCGCCCTACCAGGCGCGCCACAGCGGCCAGCATGGCCGGCGGCCCGCAGCCGACAACCTTGGCGGGCCGCTCTCCACGTTCGAGCCGCCGAGCCAGCAGATCGGTCACGAACCCATGGTGGCCGGCCGAGCCGTCGTCGGTCGCCAGTTCGACGGCGATCCCCGCCTGGCGGAAGTCGTCGACACCGGCAAGCAGCGCGGCGGTTCGAACGCCGTAGAGCAAGGTGGCCGAATTGACGAAAGTCAGATCGTTCAGGGCAGACGCGGCTGACGATTTGTGTTCGTCTTGCTTTTGCCCGTACGCCATCTTGCCCAGCCACCATCGCCCCAGAGCCAGAAACGGGGTCTGGCCGATCCCGCCGGCGACGAACACCACGTCTCCGTCCGGAGGCGGTCCAAAACCGTTGCCCAGCGGCCCCCACACGGACACTCGCTCGCCAGGCCGCCGCTGGGCCAGGGCAGCCGTACCCCGACCGATCACAAGGTAAACGAGGTCCAGCGCAAGGGGTTACCCGCAGCGATCTGAACGATGTCGTAGAGAGCGAAAGGCCTGCCCAAGAGCGGGTCGTCGGCTCCCTCGGCCCCCGGTCGGATCATCACGAACTGGCCGGGAAGAATTGACTGGGCAAGAGCCGGGGCGTCTAGCCTGAGCCGAAAGGTATCGCGGGCAATCGGCATGTTTTCAATGATCGGAACAAACCGCTGGGCGGCCGAACTGGGAGCCACGGGGGTGAAGGCAGCAGCATGATCAGGAAGATCCGCGTCAACGTTCATCCCCGTCCCCTCTGAACCGCTTGATTCCACTCGCCTTGCGTGGCGGCCGCTTCTTCACAAGCGGTCGCTTGCGCGCCGGCCGTCCCGCCATGGATGCACCTGATTCCGCGGCCAGCTTGGGATCGAGGCCGATGATTTTTCGTATCGGGCGGGGATCTGTCGGCAGCGGTTTCCGCGTACCTCCGCGCGAACCTGTCCCAGGCCCAGACCCGGACGCTGGTGGAGTGGATGATCCGGCTGGCTTACGCCCGGGAACTGTCGCAGTTGCCGGTTTGCGAGCTGGCAGGTGCGATCGTTTCGGAGGCGATCCTTGACCTTGGACAACGGGCCCTTCCCCTGCCCCTGGCTTCGAGACCGGCTTGCCGGGCGCAGGCAGCGAACGGGGCCGGCTGGGGCGCGGCTCGTGATCGGAGCGGTGGTCTGGCGGAACGGCCGCCTGCCCCTCGTTGGGCCCCCGCGGGGCACGTCCCGGCTTGGTGCCGGGTTTGGCGTGCGAGCGGTCTCGGTCTCGGTCGCGATCGCGGTCTTGGCCATGCGAATTACGGCGATCACCCTTCGGCTGCCGGAACCTCGGCGGCGAGACCTCGATTCCGGCGGCAACCTTGCGGAGCAGGTCGATCTCGGTGCGCGACAGCGGGCGAGATTCGCCGGGCGAAAGCCCCTTGAGGATGACCGGGCCGATGGCGATCCGGTTCAGGCTCATCACCTTGTGCCCTAGCTTGGCGAGCATCCGGCGGATCTCGCGCTTCTTCCCTTCGGCGAGCACCATCTCGATCGTGGTGGCCTCACCCTGCGTGCCGACAACCCGGGCCCGCTTGGCGCGAACCTTGCCGTCGGACAGCCAGATCCCCTCGATCAGCTTGCTCACGATCTCGCGGCCTGGGCTTCCCGCCACCAGCGCTCGATACACTTTCTCGACGCCGTAGCGCGGATGCGCCAGGCGGTTAGCGAGCTCGCCATCATTGGTGAGGATCATCAGCCCCGTGCTGTCCTCATCCAGCCTGCCCACTGAATACACGCGCTCAGGCACCTCGGGAAGAATGTCGATCACGCGGGGCCGACCCGCGGGGTCGTCATTCGTCGAGACGTATCCCTTGGGCTTGTTGACGGCGTAATAGACCATCTTTTCCAGCCGCACCCGCTCGCCGTCGACGGCGATGGCCGCCTGGTCGGGATCAACCCGCGTGCCCAGCTCTCGAACAACCTTGCCATCGACCGTGACCCGTCCCTGAAGAATATACTCCTCGCACACCCTGCGCGAGCCAAGCCCGGCATGCGCCAGCACCTTCTGCAACCGCTCTGGCTTGCCCGAGCCGAGCTCAAAAGCAGTCTGCCCCTTCCTCTCCGGCTTCGAGCTTGGGCCCGGACTCGGTCTGGCTCCCGAACGCGAGCTCGGACGTGACCCCCCTGCCCCCGGCGGTTTCGGCCCTGCCGCCGGCCGCTTCTGGTGCGGCCCGCCCGACCCCGCGCACGGCTTCGGGCCCGGACCCTGCCGTCTCGCTGGCGGCCCCTCCGATTCCGACCGACGACGGGAACCTGGGCCCAGCCCCGTGCCTGGCCCCGTATGTGATGGCCCCCGGCGCGGCGGCTTCGATTTGTGACCGTCCTCGCGGCGGGATGGGTGACGGCGAGCCATGGTGATTCTCTCCCAGCAAAGCCCGACCTCGGCCGGGCCACCGGAGCCGGTGAGCGAGACGCGATTTCAAGGCAGCCTGTGTTTCTCTTCAGCGAGATCCATCTTAAGGGTTTGACCAGCCCGTTGCACAGTGCTCGTCACAATCGTTGCGATCGACATCTCGCCGATGGCTTCGAGTTGGCTTTTGGGTTTGTTTCTTCTGGCCAAAATGCCTGAATCTCGCACGATACCCTTTGGGTACCAACGCCTTATGTTAACAATTCAGTTGGCTTTGATTCCGCCACTTTGATTTCTACGAGCATTGGCGTCCAGGCCGGGGAGCAATTATCACGACGGAGGTCATTGAGAAGATCGAGGGAGGGACTTGCGGATCACGCGTAATACCCCGATTGTTTCGGATCCCCGGGTTGATCCTATTGTTCAGTCTGTATCTCGCCATTTCGAGTCGTTCCTGCCAATCGCCATACTGGGTGAACTCCGACGCTGCGCTCGAGCCAGATCTCGAACCTTGCTGACCGTAGCGTCGGGATTTGGCTTTGATTTCGGTGCCAGTCTGAGTCGAAACGAACATCAACTCCATGTAAGTTATAGTTTTATGTTAATTCGGGTTTGGCTTTGTTTCGGCGGCCTTTTGCGTATCGCCCGAGAAGACACAGTTGTGCTCACCTGACGATCGCACAGGCAACATCTACATCGTCGGTCGGCCAAAACTTGTCCACAGCGCCCCCACCACTCCCTGAGGAAAGTCTACTGCATTTTCCTCGACGTCCTGCGTCGAGAATGGAAAAAAGCATGCGAGTCGGGTCAGGAACCACACGCGGATCGGCACTGCGAGCTACGCGCACCACGCGCCTTCAGGGTGATGAGTGCAACTCTTCCGAACGCCAGAGCTTAACCGCACCGTCTTGGCTGCACGAGGCCAGGGTGCGGCCGTCGGGAGAGAACGCCAGGGCGTTAATCTGGGCGGCGTGACCGGGCAAGGTCAGGAGTTCTTGGCCGGTCAGAACGTCCCAGATCTTGATGACCCGACTGGAGCCGGCGGCGGCGAGGTTTCGGCCGTCGGGTCAGAAGGCCAGCGTAAAGAGCCGCTCACGATCGACAGAATCCGCCTGGAACCACACGTGATCTTGTGGGATAATTCACGTCGCTCACCACTTCCGATCGTCCCGGAGGCTTCGACGATCATGGCCAGCGTGACCCGCGTCCCGCCCCAGCCCGAGATCGAATATCCCGACAGCGATGGAAAGCCGATGTCGGACCATGACCTTGCAGTACAAGTGGATCGTCGTGATCAAGGAAGGACTGGAAGCTCAGTTCGCCGACGACCCCAACGTGTTGTGGCAGGCAACCTGCTGTGGTATCCCGTCGAGGGCAAACCGACCATCCGCGGCGCTCCGGATGTCCTGCTCGCCTTCGGCCGGCCCAAGAGATTGCGCGGCTCGTACAAGCAGTGGGAGGAGGGCGGGATCGCGCCCCAGGTCGTCTTCGAGGTCCTCTCGCCGGGCAACCGCCCCGGCGAATGAAGCGCAAGTTCCAGTTCTATGAGCAGTATGGAGTCGAAGAGTATTACATCTACGATCCGTTCAGTGGCTCGCTCGAAGGCTGGCGGCGGCGTGGGGGTGAGTTGAAGAAGATCGCGCGCATGCGGGGCTTCGTCAGCCCACGACTGGGCATCCGGTTCGAGCCGGGCAAGGGCCAGGACAATCTCACGATCTTCGGCCGCCATGGCGAACCGTTCCTCACGCCCCAGGAGATCTCCCGGCGTCGCGCCGAGGCCGAGCGCCGCGCGAGAACGCTGAACTCCGCGCCGAGAACGCTGAACTCCGGGCGGAGCAATACGCCACCAAGCTCCGCGAGCTGGGCATCGAGCCGGATTGACCCGATGTACAAGGGCTCAGCTGGACCGAGGCCACCATCGAGACTCTGGTCCGGCGGCCGCGCGAAAGGCTCAACGCATCCCTGTTGGGTCCTGGTGCAAGGCCATCCGACATGACACCGAGGCAGTTCCCAATCTCGTCCCGCCCCTGCGTCTCAATCAGGCGAAAGGAGAAGCGAAACCGGTTCTCGCCCCCGTCGGGACAATCGTGACATAATCGCCGCCGGCCAACCCGGTCCCATCGGCTGCGATGACACCGGAGTGATTGACTGTCAGGCGAAGCGTGCCGGTCGTGACGGGTTTCTTCAGAGAAAGTCTGACGGAGCGCGACGCCACGTCGTACTTTGCGGTGGCGAGAGCGACGGCTTTCGGACGAAACTTCTTCCCGCTACCTACGGTGACGAGGAGATAGATGCCGACTTTCTGGAGGGGGCCAGGATTCATCGGCTGGTCAAAGTTGATGACGATCGCCACCAGGCCTTTGCGCTGGACGCGGATCGAGCGCAGAGCTCAGGACATGGGGCGAGCTCGATGGCGGTACCGGGTTGAGCATGACGGAAAGCGTGTCCGCGTCATTGGCCAGATTCGTGTCGGATTCGTTAGCGTGGACGGTGAACCGGCTGTTGATCAAGGACATCGAGGGTGCCACGACAATCGTCACGGTGGCCTTGCCGCCGCTGGCCAGCGTCCCGGCTGTGCCAGGACGGGAGCCACACTCACGGTCCCCTGGCTCGCGGTGGCGGTGATGCCCGTCGTCGGTGACGGGAGTGGAATGGAGGACCGCAGGTACTCCTCGCTGAGCATCACGTCGGTCGCCGCGATGGGGCCGTGGTTGGTGACGGTGATCGTGTAGGTCAGTCCGTGTCCGTGACTCTCCCTCGCAGGTCCGGAGACAATGGCGATTCCCAGGTCAGTCATGGAGACGCGGAACCTGCCGATCCTGGCGGCATGGCTCTCCGCGAACCAGACGTTGCTGTCGGGACCGGCCGTGATGCCGACCGGCCGGCTGTCGGCTGTGGGAATCGAGAACTCGGAGAACACTCCGGCCGGCGTGATCCGGCCGATCGCGTTGACTGCCGACTCGGTGAACCAGAGGCTGCCGTCGGGGCCGATCGCAATGTCATCCGGTTCCGTGCCCGGGGCGAATGTCGTGTATTGCCCTCCCGGCGTGATCCGGCCGATCCCGGGATCGGCGGCGTACGTGAACCAGAGGTTGTCGTCCGATCCGGCCGCGATGCTGGCCGGCCCACCATGGCTGGACGGTATGGGAGATGTGGTGGCCTGTCCGCTGGGTGTGATGCGGCCGATATGATCGTCGGCCAGGGTGAACCAGAGATTGCCGCCCGGTCCGGACACGATGGTTCGCGCACCTGCCGGTATCGCGAATTCCGTGATCGGCGCGGCGAGAAGGAGGCGGTCCTCCAGTACCGCGACCATCGGATGGAAATCGAGCCGCCTGGATCGTTTCATGACATACCCTCGTGCTCTCTGGCCGACGGAGGTTCGACCGCCCCGCCGCGCCCGCTGGGTCCTGGTGCCAGGCTACCCGAAGTGACACGGACACATTGCCGAATCTCTTCCCGTTCGTTGCGGCTCAATCAGCCGAAAAGAGAAGCGACACCGATTCTTGCGACACCGATTCTTGCCCCCCACCGCCGCAGAGGACGGTGCGTCATCGCGGACCCGACACACCCTACCCGACTGATGCCCTAGCCCTTGAAGCTCGCCCGGAAGTCACCCCCAGGCTGGCCGTCGCGATTACCGTCAATCTGCCGCCCGACCGCATCGAGCAGGTTCGCGGCCTTAATGTCTCATTGTGGGATCTAAAATCCCTCGCCTTCAGGCGACAACTTCCAGTACGTCGGATTCAGCCTGGCATCGAGCAAGCCGTGGCTCGTCGTGGGTCGTAGTCAAAGCCGGGGAAATCGAGGGCTTCGCGATTTCTCTGGTTCAAAGAACAGTCGGGCTTTCAGCCGACTATCGAACCCACCGGCTTCCAGCCGGTGGTGCCTCAGTTGAAACCTTCAAGATGCGACGCCACTAATCTGTTTTCAGGGACCCGGCCGCTGCTCTGACCCGTGTACCTCGCAGTACAGCCAGACCTTGGCGTAATGCCAGTGGCGATCAGCCGTTGCGCGGGAGATGCCGAGGACTTTCGCGGCGTCCTCGACCGACAGACCGGCGAAGTAGCGAAGATTGACGAGCCGGGCCTTGATCGGATCTTCGCCGGCCAGCTTCGTGAGCGCCTCGTCGAGAGCGAGGACATCTTCGGTGGGTGCCCCGGATTCGATTTCGACCTCGTCGATCGCCACTGCGAGACCGCTTTCCTCCGTGCTTCCCGGTCTGCTTGCGGCGGGCGTTGTCGATCAAGATCCGCCGCATGGCCTCGGCCGCGGCGGCGAAGAAGTGGCCGCGGCTATCCCAGCTCTGGATCCGTTCGGTATCGACCAGTCTCAGGTACGCCTCGTGGACCAAGGCCGTCGCCTGGAGGGTCTGTCCGGGTGCCTCCTGAGCCAGCTTTTGCGCGGCCAGCTTCCGCAGCTCGTTGTAGACCAGCGGTAGCAGTTCCTGGGGCGTTTGCGGATCGCCCTGCTCGATGGCCGACAGGATTCGGGTCACGTCGTTCATGGGCAAGCGGTGCCGGGAGCCGTCCCTCCGACGATCTCGGCCAACCCCGAGCTGCGTTGCTCTGGAGTGAGTGAGTGTGGCCGCCGTGGATGGGATCCGCCGTGACTGAGTTTAACCCCCTGGCTCAAAGACGAGAAGACACGCCACAAGAGCGACGGGCAGCTTCGTACTTTGATCCACCCGCCATTTTGCCCCGAAGCCCTCGCCTCTTGACATTCCTTCGACGCCCGTCTATATTGATGGAGATCTAAGAAAGGAACGGGCGGGTCGGAAATGACTGCGAAGCAGTTTCAGCAGGTGGCTAAAGCGCTGGCGGACCCGCAGCGGTTTGCCATTCTCGAGCGCATTGCGCGGGCGGCGGGGGAGTTGCCGTGCCGATCGCTGGTGCAGGACCTGGTGATCTCTCAGGCAACGATCTCGCACCACCTGAAAGAGCTAAGCGACGCGGGGTTGATCGAATGCCGGCGCGAGGCTCAGAGCGTTTTCATGAGCTTGCGCAGGCAAACGATCGACGCCTATCGGCGTGAGACTCGGCAGACGCATGGCGCTCGATTGATTATTGATTTTTGAGAATCAGGATCGCACCGTCTCGTTGTGGCGCGACAGAGCAGGGAAATACTCTGCGCCCGTATTTCGATCGACATCGAAATGCGCGATTAACCGAGGGCCTCTGGCCTCAATCTGAAAGAAGCAATGTCCATGGCGGAGCAACTTACATTAACGGGAAAGACGGCGCTGATCACAGGAGCGAGTCGTGGGATTGGCGCGGCCATTTCCACGCACCTGGCCCGCGCAGGTGCCACGGTCCTCTTGAACTATGCCCGCAGCGAGGAGGCGGCACGCGCCGTCGCCCAGCAGATCCAATCTGGCGGCGGCAAGGCCCACCTCATCCAGGCAGATGTCAGCAAGGCGAGTGAGGTCGACGCTCTTTTCGGCCAGGTCGATCGATCTCACGGCGGACGCATCGACATCCTGGTCAATAATGCCGGGATCTACCTGCCGGGATCACTGGCCGAAACCACCGAGGACGATTTCGACCGGACGATGGACGTGAACGTCAAGTCGATGTTCCTGGTCACCAAGAAGGCGCTCACTCGTCTGTCTGACGGCGGCCGCGTGATCAATACGGGCAGCGTGGTCGGCGAGCGGGTGCCCTTCGCCGGCGCCAACGTGTACGCGGCGAGCAAGTTTGCCGTCGCGGGGCTGACCCGGGCCTGGGCCCGAGAGCTGCGCCGCGCGGGATCACGGTTAACGTGGTGCAGCCGGGGCCAATCGACACCGACATGAACCCCGCCGACGCCGGCAAGAACCCGGCCGCCGACATGATGCGCGGCGCGATCCCGCTGGGCCGATATGGGACAGCCGATGAGGTCGCGGCCCTGGTCGCCTTCCTCGCCTCTCCCCCGGCAGGTTTCATCACCGGCGCGGCGATTAATGTGGACGGAGGCCTGCTGGCCTGAGCCAGGAATCTCGAGCGCGGTGCCGGCAATTCCAGATCGGTGATGAGACGTGTGTCGTCTGTGGGCCACATGATTGTGGTCAAGCTCCGAAATGTACGGGATGTGACGTAGGCTTCTCTGTAGATAAGCATCTCCGTCACGTCACATCTCGTCACATCAGTTGGAGCCGCGAAGGTGACACACAACTTTCGCCTTGCCCTGGTGCGTCGCCACGTCAAGCGACGACTGTCGATTGACTGTCTCGAGGCTCGGATCGTAATGAGCGACACGGGGTTGCCGTACAGCATCGGTACTCCGACGTTTGCCGACATCTGGGTAGATCCTGTCCGCGGCAGCGATAGTAACACTGGTGCAACGCGCGAGCAGGCGCTTCGGAGCATGAAGCAAGCCTGGGCGCTCATCCCGTCTCAGACGCCCTTAACCTCGGCTGGCTATCGGATTCTCCTGTCTGCCGGAGACTATACGACGAGTCTGCTGCCCGACAACGGTTGGATGTCCGACCGAATCGGCTCTGCGTCGTGCCCGATCCTTATCAACTCGGTTGACGGCCCGCTCGCCGCCCGGCTGCACGGAGGGCTCGATGCCCAGCAAGACTCGTACCTGTATTTCGTAGGGCTCAACTTCGTGACCGATCGTGGGACAGCGGGTGGCGGAGATGTCCTGCATCTCGCTAACGACGACCACATTCTGATTCGCGACTGCGCTCTGAGCGGCTTCGACGGCTCGAACAACCTGACACAGGAGACGCTCAAGGTCAACCAGTGCCAGTATGTCTACGTTGAGGGAACGGACATTTCCGGTGCCTTCTGGTTTCCGCTCGACTTCGTGGCTGTCCAGTTCGGTCACATTCTGGGTTGTAAAATCCACAACGCAGGTGACGACGCTATGGTTCTCAAGGGAGGTACCGCTCAGATTCTCGTCATGGGCAACGAGGTTTATAACGCGGCCACCATCGGCATCACCGCGGGTCAAGGGACGGGGTTTGAGTTCATGGTCGCGCCGTGGATCCGATATGAGGCGTATGACCTGCTAATCGTCGGCAACTACATCCACGACGTGCAAAACGCCGGACTGGCCGTTGAGGGTGGGTCGGACATCGTCATGGCGGACAACACCTTGTATCGTGTGGGACTGGATCAAAGTTCGGGCTCGGCAATGCTCCTGGTCGCTCTGGGATCGCGAGGCTGCGACGGTGACGTTGCCGCCTGCCAGGCGCGGCAGGCCGTAGGCGGCTGGGGGCCCACTCATTCTGGCGAGAGCGGAGAGTGGGTTCCCAATCAGAATGTTTCGATTACGAATAACGTCTTCCTCAATCCGGCGGGCTCGGCCACACTCTACGACACGATCGCGATTGCCGATCCAGTAAATCCGCCGCCGGATACACACATCCCCTCGCCTGCCCGCGCCGATGACGGACTGAACATCAGCGGCAACGTATTCTGGAACGGTAGTCCTGACCACAACCTGGGAGTGAACAACCCAACCCTCGCCGCACAGATTGTTCAGCAAAACCGGATCGGTACCTACGAGCCTCCCCTCAAGCCCCCTGCGCTCTGGGTCGGCGACCAGGCACCGCCGCCAAGCCAGCCGCCTCCACCGAGTCAACCCCTGCCACCTCCAAACTCGACTCCGCCTCTTGACCGACCGCCGCCACAATCACCTTCGGTCCCAGGTCACAGCGGGAAAACGCGCGGTCATCAGGAAGTCAGGCATCAGAAGCCGAGTCCGCGCCGCCCGAGCCGCAAGCAACAGCCTGTCCAACGTCAGAAGCCGATTCGGCACCCCGTCAGCCACAATCAGCAACCGCTCCGGCACCCGAAGCTCAGTCCGCGGAGACTTCCGACCGGGCCTTTGCGACACACTGGAGCTGGGTTTTAAAGATCACGCCTGCGAAAAATGAGCCTGGAGCCTGGCGAACGAGGTCTCCAAGGCCGAACTGCCCACATCGGTCATCAACCAAGTTCGCGGTCCCGCCAGTTGATCAGTCCAGCGCGGCGCGTTAGGCTCGGCTCGTACCAAAATCACCACCGAGGCGAGGCATTCATGATGAGAATCGCACTCCGCACAACCGCTGCGTTGTTTACAGTCGTCATTGCATCGATCTCCCTGGCCCATGCGGGCGCACCCGGGCCAGCAGTCGTCGTCATCCGGCTGGCGGCCGCTCTTCGACGGGCACAGCCTTGATGGTTGGGAGCATGTTGGGCCCGGCAAGTTCGTGATCGAGGATGGAGCGCTGCGGAGCGAGGATGGCATGGGGCTGCTCTGGTATGCCAAGGAGAAACTCGGCAACTGTGTGATCCGCGTGGTCTACAAGACCGGCACCGACCGCTCAAACTCGGGCGTCTATATTCGCATTGCCGAGAAGCCCAAGGACGAATGGTACGCCGTCCATCATGGATTCGAGGTGCAGATCATGGACTACGGCAATGCTGATCGCCGCACCGGGTCGATTTACACGTTCGCCAAGGCGGCCGCGCAGCCGAGCAAGCCGCGCGAGTGGAACACGCTGGAGATCACCCTCAAGGGCAACCACATCTCCACCAAGATCAACGGTGTCGCGGTTTCGGAGTTCGACTCGAGCCGCCTCGATCCCCAGGCAGCCGACCGCTCCGGTGAGGGCGATCCTGCCGCGGGCCTCGGCCCGAGTCGGGCTATATCGGCTTGCAGAACCACGACAAGAACTCGGTGGTCTACTTCAAGGAAGTCTCCGTCCGGCCGCTGGACTCCGAGTCCAAGTGATTCGGAGAGAGCTTCCGCGGTGCCAGCCTGAATATTATTCGTGTCCGATGCTGTCGGCCATGAGCGCCGGCTCGCGGTCGTGGAGCTCGAGCCCGGTCGGACCAAGAGACGGCGGGCTGGGGCTTGGCGAAGAATGGGGACTGGGCCAGCCGAGATCGAGATCGAGATCGACTCGGCGCCAGCGACGCCACGAAGTTCGCCACGCCTTCGGCCGGCAGGAACGAGGCGCAGCCGACGAGCATGATCAGGCCGAAGGTCCACATGCCAAGGCAAGCGCCAATGCCCACGTGCAGCAAGACGGCCATGGCCAGCATGAGCGGGCGAAGGCGCGGGCACAGATCGAGGCGCAGAACGAGATCTCCCACAGGACGGAGACGTGGGTCATGAGATTCAATAGCCAGGGGTGAGCCGCCAGCCAGGTCATGTTGATTGACTGGTATTCGAGGTTCGACAGCGCCCGCCACATTGCCTCGCCGGTCCACCACGACTCGCCTTGCAGTTTGGAGATGCCGGCGAAGAAATAGATGACGCACATGTGCACATTGATGAGGCGCAAGGCCAGGTTGGCGCGGCGCTAGGAGCGGGTCGAGACGCGGCCGACCCTCGTCGCCAGCCTGAGATCACGCGGTCAAGCGACAGCGCCTGGCCGCAGGGGCCGATGGCCAGGTACAGGCTGAGCATGCCGTTGATCTGGTCGAGACCAAACATCGCCTCGGGCACTCGGTGGGCAAACGAGACCACGACCACGAACGACAGGATCGAGGTCAAGCGCGTCCAGAGGCCGAGCGTGAACAGCAGCAAAACGGCCATCGACAGTCCATAGGCGTGCCACATCCAGGCGTCGGGGACGAGCCACCAGAACGAGTACGTGTATTGGTCTTGCTGGATTGCCCGCACCAGCCCCGCGCTCAGCCAGCTTGCCGGCCCGAAGAACTGCCCAAGCACCAGGCCCCAGACGGCGTGAGTGTACAGGAGCATCAGCCCGGTCAAGATGCGGATCACTCCCAGGAGAGTGGGATCGGCCGGTTGATACCAGAAGGCGTTCCACTCCTCGGCGAGCGACCGAGCATTGTTCGTGAGACTATGAACGATAGGGCTCAAGAACCGTTGCATGGAAACTCCCCTAACGAGCTCATCTTCGTAACTCTCGGGATCGGACAGCCGGCCGCCTTCAATGATCCGTTCTCTGGTCGGCAAGAGATGTGTCTGCTTGATCAGCCTGACCATCACCGCACCATACTGGCGGCCGATGTGTTGCGCGTAGGATTCATACCAGATGGGGCGTAGCTCCTCGGACGCGTCGTCCATGTGCTCGGTGAGCATGAAATAGCGGTGATAGAGCAGTCGCGGCTGGGTCGCCAGGTCCGGGATCCTGCCGCGCACGACGGTTCCGTCCGCACGTTCGGCTTCGAACGCGAGAAGAGTGCTCTCTTCGGGCTCGGGCGCGAAGAAATGGTAGCCGTGATTGAGATAGAGAACTTCGAGATAGGGCTGGAACCCGTCCCAGGCCGTCAGAACCAGATCAGACGCGGGCCCGACCGCGGCGGGAGCGATGATGATGGCCGCCAGGTGAAAGACGAGCCAAAGATTCACGGCCAGGCGCAGAATACCGGCGTCTGGAACGAGGCATCGGTTCTTCCGCTGAGGGATCTTGCACATCCAGGTAGGGATCGGCGTGATGACGCACGACTGGGTCTCCGATCGACGGGTTGCCGGTTGCGATGTGAAGTGGCGGCAAAGACGCTTGCTGAAGTGTGCTCGTCAAAGCTTCCGAGGGGAGCGCCTGGACGCGGACCGGGAGGGATCACGCTGCGAGCCTGGAACTCATCCCGCGGCGTGCGCCCTGGGCTGCATCCTTTCCTCCCCTCGGAGCCTGACGACGATTCAATAAGACCCGCCGCTCGATCCACCGCTGGAGCCGCCGCCACCGTGATGAAGGAAGCCGCCGCCACCGCTGGAGCCGCCGCCACCGTGGTGCTTCTTCATGAAGCCGCCGCCGCTGGACCCGCCGCTCGATCCACCACCGCCGTGGTGGAACAGGCCGCCGCCACCACCGCTGGAGCCGCCGCTTGATCCACCACCGCCATGGTGGAACAGGCCGCCGCCACCACCGCTGGAGCCGCCGCTCGATCCACCACCGCCGTGGTGGAAGAAGCCGCCGCCGCTGGAACCGCCGCCGCCATGGTGCTTCTTCATGTGGCCGCCACCGCTTGATCCGCCACTCGATCCGCCACTCGATCCGCCACTCGATCCGCCGCTGGAGCCGTGGCCAGCGAAAGCCGGGCCTGCGCCAGGGCGAGGGTCAAAACGCCGACCGAAGCTGCCGAGAGAAAAGACCGCCGAGATTTCATCATCAATACTCCTGGTGTCGTTGTGTGCCGCTCTTGGTGCATTCGCCCACGAGCCAAAAGACGTCGTCCCGTCTAGTGCTGCCCAGCCATAACCCACGAACCAAGGGAATGCCAATCGTCCCCTACGCCGGCTGAACGCAAGAAAGCAGCACCACCTGTCACGGTCATGCCACCGAAATACGCTCGACCAGTGGTAAGATCACAGGCTCCATGGTTTGTTAAGATGAACTAGCTGGATAGACTGGCGAAAATAAGGATGCTGTAAGATCACGGCAAAGTCAATAGATTTTGGAAGAAATCCGGGCGCGGACGGGAGGAATCGTTCGAGTGATCGTTGCGATGTCTTTTGCCCAGGTCAAGCGTCATGGTTATTGGATGCGACTTGTCGATGGACGGCCATGGGCTGCTGCTGGGAGAGGCAGTGCAGGGTTCCCAGGCCGAGGACCAAATCGACAGAGTGAATGCCAACGACACGCCGATCTGGGAAGAGGGCGGCGAGGATACCCAGGGCGATGCGGTCGTTGGGATCATTGAAGGTGGGCACCAGGACAACTTGGTTCGCGATGTAGAAATTGGCGTAGCTGGCCGGGAGGCGTTGGCTGTCGAAAATGATGGGCTCCGGCATGGGTAGCGTGACCACTCGCAAAGGCTTCCCGTCCTGATCCGTTGCCGATTCCAGTCGCCGAAGATTATCCTGGAGCGGCTCGTGATTGGCATCATTGGAGTGTGGTTCCGTGACCACCACGACGGTTTGGGGATCGACGAACCGGGCCAGGTCGTCGATATGACCATGGGTGTCGTCGCCGTCGATCCCCCGGTCGAGCCAGATCACGTGGTTGACGTTCAAGAAATTGGCGAAGACTGTTTCCAGCTCTGCGCGGCCGAGACCGGGGTTGCGGGCCTGGACCTCGCTCAAGAGGCACTCCTCGGTTGTCAGCAACGATCCCTGGCCGTTGACGTCGATCGCGCCCCCTTCCAGCACGACCCGAACCGGCTTACCTGCCAGATTGACGCGAGGGACCCAGCGGTGCAGGCCGAGCTCGCGCGCGATCCGCCGCGGGATCTTGTTGTCGTTTGAGTGGTTGTCGTACTTGGCCCAGGCATTGAACTTCCAGTCGAGCAGGCCGATCGGTCCAGGGGCTGGGGCATCGGGCGTTTGCCCTTCAATGGACATGTCCCTCACCACGAAGGTCGGACCCGAGTCGCGCAGCCAGACTCTATCGGTTTCCGCCTTGATGAAGCGCACCTGGTCAACGTTAACCCCCGCACGATCCAGGATGTCGGCCGCGCGTCGCTTCATCTTATCCCCGCCCACGACGATGAAGACCTTTTCCACCCGACTGAGGTTCCGGACGATTTCCGCGTAGACCCAAGGAATGGGCGCGAACTTGCCGGGCCAATCGTCACGATAGTGGGGCCATGCGATCCAGGTCGCCTCATGCGGCTCCCATTCGGCGGGCATCCGATAACCGAGCTGGGCGGAGGTGAGCATCATGGTGATCTAGGAGCATGTTCGGTGAGTCGAAGTCGGCGGACGGGTGAGGCGCACTGAGCCTCGCCCAGGCGAGGTTATTGTACTCGTTTGCGGCGATGCTGGGTGTGACACCTTAATCGGGATCGTCAAGAAGGGAAACATTGTTCAGAAGTGTGGTTGCCCGGTATCGTTCATGCAGCCGTGCGCGTTTTCGTTTAGGATCTTGGGCGCGGCTCATCATGGGGTGCGAGAGATTCGGAGCGCTTGCACCATGCACTAGCCACTCGCAAGGGGGCACTCTACATCCTCGGCAGGGCGGCGCTTGAGAACGACGAACCCGAGCCGCACGAGGAGTTCCTGCGCAGCTTATCTGAATCTCAACCCCGACCCGCTCTATCGTCCCTATGCGTACTACCACCTTGCCGAGTGCCGCCGTCGCCTGGGTGATAAGGCAGGCGGCCGGGCCTTTGGCGTCCAGGCGGCGTCGACCCGCTATGGCACCCTCTACGAGCAACTGGCCCGGGAGCGTCTGGCCAGAGACCTGCTGGAAGCCGAAGGCGCCACGTTTTGAGCGCAGGCGCTGGATTACGCTCGGGTGGGTTTTGACCTCGTTGCTATTCAGGCGTTCCAGTCGGGTAGCTCGGCCAGGTAGTCGGGTGAAACCCTTTTCAACCATACGAAATTCTTGTCGATGCGGATGGGAACCAGTACTTGTGATCCGATCATTCCGCCGATCAAGCCCGCGAGCAAAAGCACCGGGCCGCCAATGATCCCGGTCAGGACCAGCGGGTCGGGAGTGGGTGTTCCTGAGTAGCCGATCGCGGTGATCAATAACCCGATTCCCGTCAGTGAGCACAGCCAACCCCAAAGGATAGCCCGCTTCCTTCGGGTTCGATGTCGTTCGCAGAGGCCCGCGGTCACTCTGGCTCGCCAGCGCACGAGGAAGTAGACCAAGATGTAGATGAGCAGACTCACGAAGATGAGCAAGTACCAGCCTGAGGGGTGCCAGGTCAGGTTGCGGCTGAACCGATATCCTCCAGCCGGTGCGTTGCATTTGATGCATCGATCGGGCAATTCGGCTCCCTTGCGGGCCACGAGCGTGTTGCCGTGGCGCCAGGCTTGGTCGGGATATTCCAGATGATGATCCCGCTTCATCACTTCCGACTTCGGCGGTGCGTACGGGTTATCACTATCATCGTGCATCGTCCGCACACCTCTCGTAAGCGAAACTCGGAAGCAACGGTTAGAGCCGAGCCGGTCACATTAGCCCAGCGATACCAGGGATTCACTCGGTGTCAAGAAACCGCTGGGCGATGGGGGCGTAAGCGTCGATCCGCCTGTCGCGCAGGAACGGCCAGTTGCGGCGAGTCTCTTCCTGGAGTTTCGGGTCGCAAACGGCGGTGATGATTTCCTCGCGGTCCGGGCTCGCCTTGGCGATGATCCGGCCGAAGGGATCGGCCAGGAACGACGATCCCCAGAACTCGAGGCCGCCGCTCGTGAGACCTTCGTGGCCGATGCGGTTCACGGCCGCGACGTACACGCCGTTGGCAATCGCATGCGCCCGCTGCATCGTCTCCCATGCGCTCGACTGAGCGGCGCCGAACTCGGCCTTTTCCGCCGGGTGCCAGCCGATGGCTGTCGGATAAAACAAGATCTCCGCCCCCTTGAGCGCCGTCAAGCGGGCGGCCTCGGGATACCACTGGTCCCAGCAAACCAAAGTCCCCACGTGGGCGGCCGCCGTCGGGAAACTCTGGAAACCCAGGTCGCCTGGCGTGAAGTAATACTTCTCGTAATAGAGCGGATCATCGGGAATGTGCATCTTGCGATAACGCCCGCGGAGCGTTCCATCGGCGTCGAGCACCACTGCGGTATTATGATAAACCCCCGGTGCGCGTCTCTCGAAAATGGAACCGACCACCACCATGCCGGTCTCTCTGGCAACAGCGCCCAAGGCCTCGGTGGTCGGTCCTGGGATTGCCTCTGCCAGGTCAAACCGCGCGGCGTCCTCGACCTGGCAGAAATACTGGGTCCGGAACAGCTCCGGAAGACACGCGATCTGGGCACCGTTTGCAGCCGCCTTGCGCAGCATCACGCAGGCCCGGTCCAGATTATCATCCGGTTCAGTCGAGCACCGCATCTGCACCAAGGCGACGTGAAATGGGCGAGACCGCACCGTCATGATTGAAGCGTCCTTCGGCGACTCTCAGCATCTCCAAGCCGTTCTTCTCGGTCGACATTTATCCTAACGACCAGGGCATGCGTTGACGAGGGACTCTCTATGCTTCCTGAAGACAATCTGCTTGATTCTTGTCTATTTCCCCCAATTACCCTAGACTAATAACCTTGATTCTCCGATTCTTGTCGATGAGAACGCACGGGGGAAATGATGTTCAACTGCTGGCGCACGGGCATGGTCATGGTGGTGGGACTGGTGATGACGATCGGGCCGGCGGCTCAAGGGCTGGCACAGGAGAAGCCCGGCGACGCGCCCGCCATGGCTGGTAAGGACGCGGTTTATTCCGGTCTGCCGCTGCGCGGCATCGGTCCGGCGCTCATGTCGGGCCGGGTCAGCGATATCGCCGTCGATCCAGCCAGGCGAAGCACCTGGTACGTTGTGGCCGCCTCTGGAGGCGTCTGGAAGACGGGGAATTCCGGCACGACCTGGACGCCAATCTTCGATGGCTACGGCTCGTACTCGATCGGCTGTGTCAGCGTTGATCCCAACAACCACCTGATCGTGTGGGTGGGCACTGGCGAGAACAACAGCCAGCGCAGCGTGGGCTATGGCGATGGACTTTACAAATCCATCGACGGTGGCGCCAGCTTCACGAAGGTTGGACTGGAGAATTCGGAGCACATCGCCAAGGTTCTCATCGACCCCCGCAACTCTAACGTGGTCTATGTGGCTGCTCAAGGACCGCTCTGGAAGGCCGGCGGCGACCGGGGGCTGTACAAGACCAGCGACGGCGGCAAGACGTGGAAGGCCGTGCTCTCGATCAGCGAGAACACTGGCGTGACTGACGTCCTGTTCGATCCGCGGAATCCCGACATCCTCTATGCGGCCGCCTACCAGCGCAGGCGACACGTGTGGACGCTGATCGACGGCGGGCCCGAGTCAGGCCTCTATCGATCGACCGACGCCGGCCAATCGTGGAGGAAGATCAACAAGGGACTTCCCGACGGCGACAAGGGGCGCATTGGCCTGGCGATCTCGGCGGTCAATCCCGACGTACTCTACGCCACGGTCGAGGCCGCCAGGGGCCAGAGCGGCTTTTTCCGTTCTGACAACGGTGGCGAAGGTTGGGCCAAACGGTCGGCATACATCGCCAGCAGCCCGCAGTACTACCAGAGAATTTATGCCGACCCGCATGTCTTTGATCGCGTTTACGCCATGGACACCTTGCTGCACGTCTCCGAAGACGGCGGCAAGTCGTTTCACCCTCTGGGCGAGCGCTGGAAGCACGTCGATAACCACGCGCTCTGGATCGACCCGCAAGATTCCGACCATCTGATCGTCGGCTGCGACGGCGGGCTCTACGAGACGTGGGACCGCGGAGTGAACTACCGCTTCACCGAGAACCTGCCGATCACGCAGTTCTACAAGATCGCCCTGGACAACGACACTCCGTTTTACAACGTTTACGGAGGCACCCAGGACAACGCCACCCAGGGCGGCCCCTCGCGAACGAACAACGTGCACGGCATTCGCAACAGCGACTGGTTCGTCACCGTCTTCGGCGACGGCTTCGACCCGGTGATCGACCCCACGAATCCGAATATCATTTACTCTCAGTGGCAATATGGCGGCCTGGTGCGGTATGACCGCCGCTCTCAAGAGGTCATCGACATCAAGCCCCAGGAAGATAAGAATGGCCCACCGCTGCGATGGAACTGGGACTCGGCCTTGATCATCAGCCCGCACTCCCCTACCCGGCTCTATTACGGCTCCCAGATCTTGTTTCGCTCGGACGATCGCGGCGACACCTGGAAGGCGATCAGCCCTGACCTGACTCGCAACATCGACCGCAACAAGCTCAAGGTTATGGGTCGCGTGTGGAGCGTCGATGCCGTGGCCAAGAACGACTCGACGTCGTTCTACGGCACGATCGTCGCCCTGGCCGAATCTCCCCTGGTCGAGGGCCTCATCTACGCCGGCACCGACGACGGCCTGGTCCAGGTGACCGAAGACGGCGGCAAGAACTGGCGCAAGATCGACAGCTTCCCGTTCACCAACAAGCCCTCCGATGTTTATGTTTCCGACATCGAGACATCCCACAAAGATCCGAACACCGTTTACGCTTGTTTTGATAATCACAAGAACGGTGATTTCAAGCCCTATCTCCTGCGCAGCAACGATCGGGGCAAGAACTGGACGAACATCGGTGGAGATCTTCCCGAGCGGGGCACGGTTTATACCATTGCCGTCGATCATGATGTAGCCGACCTGCTCTTCGTGGGCACTGAGTTTGGCCTGTTCGCCACGCGCGACGGCGGCCAGCACTGGCATCCCTTGAAGGGCGGCATGCCAACCATCGCCGTGCGCGACCTGGAAATCCAGCGCAGGGAGAACGACCTGGCTGTAGGCAGCTTCGGCCGAGGAATTTACATCCTGGACGACTACACGCCGCTCCGCCACGCGACCCCGGAGCTGCTGGCCCGGCCGGCCGCCATCTTGCCGATCAAGAAGGCGCTCCTTTACGTGCCGGCCGCACCTCTGGCCGGTCGAGGCAAGGCCTTCCAGGGAGCGAGCTTCTTCACGGCCCCGAATCCTCCCTTCGGCGCGACGTTCACCTACTCGCTGAAGGAGGCGCTCAAACCGAAGAAAGCCGCGCGCCGCGAGCAAGAGCAGAAGCTCGAGCGCGAGGGCAAAGACGTTTCCTATCCCGGCTGGGACGCTCTTAAAGCCGAGGACCGCGAGGAGCCCCCTACCCTGATTCTGACCGTCCGGAATGCCACCGGACAGATCGTGCGGCGATTGAACGGCCCGGTCTCGTCAGGTTTCCACCGCGTGAGCTGGGACCTGCGCTGGCCGGCTTACCGGCCGCTGACCACCGGCGAAACGCGACGCGGAGGCGACGAAGATGAAGATCTCTTTTCAGGCGGCCACAGCGGACCGCTGGCCTTGCCGGGCAAGTACACCGTCAGCCTGGAGAAGCGCGACGAACAGGGCATTGCCGAGCTGGTTGCTCCCACGCCTTTTGAAGTCGAGCCCTTGAACTTCGCCACGCTCTCCCCGCCCGACCGCGAAGCCATCATCGCCTTCGCCAAGCAGACCGGCGAGCTGCAACGTGCCGCCCTGGGCGCGCTCGAGGCGCTCAATGATGGTCTGAACCAGCTCGCGCTCATCAAGCGAGTCATCGAGCAGACGCCCTCGGTGCCGCTGAACCTGCGCCAGGATGCGCGGAAGCTGGAGATCAAGCTCCTGGACCTGCGGGATCGCTTCACCGGCGACCCGACCAGGCCTCGCCGCAATGAGCCGGCCATGCCTGGCCTGATCGACCGCATCGAGACGATCATCGGCGGCCACTGGACCACCACGTCGGCCCCGACCGCCTCGCACCGCAAGAACTACGAGATCGCCGCAGTCGAATTCGAAGACGCTTTGAAAGCCCTCCGTCCTCTTCTCGACCACGACCTGCCCGCTCTGCACGCAGCTCTCGAAGCCGCTGGAGCCCCGTGGGCGCCAGGTCGCAAGCTGCCGAACTGGAAGAAGTGACGGATGAGCCGAGCATCGTCACCTAACGATCAGGACTGGCCCGCCAGAGTTTGACCTCCCCGTCGTGGCCGCACGACGCGAGAGATGCGCCGTCGGGGGCGAAGGCGATTCCGTTGACCTGGGCGATGTGGCGTTGCAGGGTCAGCAACTCCCGGCAGATGAGTGCATTGGCTCGCCGTGGCGAGAGATTGGGTCCGTCGCGACGCCGGGACGGCTACACGGTCAAGGAAGAAGACGGCTCCTCGGCTGTCGTACTTCGCTTGCCGAAGCCGGCTGGCCTCGTTCCTGCCTCATGGCATCTCCGCACCGAGTGGAAAAAAAGAAATTTGCCAGGTTCAAAAACGGGACCGTTTCGGCAATAGGGTCGTAGAGACCGCGGAATCTGGCGGATGACCCTCAGTCGTGGGTCGCTCCAGCTTGGAAACCTGACCACATGTCCCAAATCACTTTCAATGTCCGATGCACGCAAGGGAAAGCCACACTCGTACACACACATGAGGCCTGGTCAACCGGGCCTCGAGAGGCAGGTACAGGGACGTCCAGATCGTATTGATCGATCGCAACTCGGAATGCCATTTCAATGACAGTAGTACATACCCCGCGGGGACCAGCGTCAGTATGACGGCGCCGGGCCGATAGGGGATCCAGATGATCAGCGTTCTTGTCATGGCCTCGGCCAGTGGCAGCGAGAGCATGCCACACGCAAAGGTGCTGGCAGACTTGTGTCATCTCCATTGAAAATATCGAACTATTGATGCGTACCTAATCCCTGGAATCGGGATAAGGGCCTGATCTCGCTCGTCGCGGTCAGGCAGGTGGGGTTTCGTTGGGGTCTCAGACCTCGAGACGTTTTTGCTTAGAGGAGAAACACCGATGAGAAAGCTTTGTCTGATGGCAGTTTGTGGGTTCATGGTCGTCTTGTCTCCTTTGGCCGCGCGGGCACAAGCCCCCATCCCCGGGCAGCCCTACCAGGTGCCCCCCGAATACGGGGCGGTGCCCGGGGGGTCTCCGATCGGGTATGGCGGGTTCAACTACGTGAGCCAGGGAGACGGGACCATGGTCCTGGCCGACCAGCCCGGGTTCACGTACACGTCGCAGTACGTACCTCCGTCAACCATCGTTTATGGCCGGCCTTACTATCACCACCACTACTGGCGCGGCCCCGGATATGGATATGGATACGGATACGGACACAGGCCCCACTGGAATGGCGGAGGCCACTATCACGGCGGGTACGGCGGAGGCTACGGGGGGCGCCGACGGTGACCCAACCTTGATTGACGGGGAGCGACTGGCGACTCCTCAATCCTCTTTCCGCAAGTGCCACTCGAATCCGGCCGCATCGATGTCAGCCCGGTTTCATCGGGCTGACATCGATCTCAAAGTACGTGGGCCACTCAGGTTGACCCTCGAAGCTGGGTCGTGGGATGTCTCATCGTCTTCTATGCTTTCCGGAGCTCTTCTCATGGCAAGAATCACTATTTTGACGCGCCTGCGGGAACTGCCGTGGACGAGCGCAAGGATGTTCCGAGCGCGGGTCGAGTCCTTGTTGCCGGTGCTGGCGCCGTTTTCCGTAGCGGCTGCTTTCGTGCTCTTCTACTGCGGCCCCAACGTTCCGAGGGGCTTGGCCTGCCTGCGCACCAGCTACCTCTGTTTGGCGAGTGGGCCTGAGAACCGCGGCACCGTTGACTTCGGCAACGGGTCGAACTTCTACGCATTTGACCTTGGAGAGGATATCCGGCGCGTGATTCACAAACATTGCGGCAAGGGCGCGCCTTGGTGGAGCCTTGACTACTGGGCATTTCCCGATTCCTTCGACCGTATCGCGATCGAACACCGTCCTTCGCCGGGGACTGTTGCCGCCATCGAGAACTTATTTCGAGACTCGAAAGACCGGGAGAGAATCGATTTCGCTGTGGTTCAGGACGGGCTGATCATCGACGGAGAAATGCAGCAACTGAATAAGGGTCGCCCCGATGAGATCCTGGCACTCGTACCGCTTTACAAGTCGATCCTGTACGTTTTCGCAAAGCGGGGAGGCCCATACCAGACGCTCAGCGACCTCCAGGGCCGAAACGTGCGGGCTTACCTCGGCCAGCTCGGTAGCGGATCGCGAAATCTTGTGGGGAAGATCCTGACACACTTCGGGATCGACTGCATCGATGCCCATCCCGACTGGACCCCTAGTGAGGTTGCTCGGGCGTTTACCGCCGACAAAGACATGGCAAACGACATGGAAATCGCTTTCTTCCTGGACCGAATCGATTCCGGAGTCGCACGGGAGGTTATCAACGATGGCAGATACGACTTGTTATCTCTAGAGGGTGTGGAAGACCTTTTCCACAACGGAGCCTCATTAGCCGGGCGTGGTACGATGCGGAAGGTGATCTTGCCGAGAGCGGCGCTCTCAGAAGCCAAGACGATCCCGCGAAAGGAGGTCACAACGATCGAGACTCAAGCGATCCTTGCTTGTTCAGCAGATCTTCCCGACTGGGACGCCTACCAGGTGGCCAGGACACTCACCGAGCAATCCAAAGAGCTTCGTCTCGGGTCGGATGTGTCGGCCTGGGTATCCGAACAAAACCCCGGTCGAGGCTTTGACTACCCACTTCACGCCGGGGCCGAGCGGTTTTACCGCCACGGCAAGGTTGAACCGTTTCCCTACAACACACTCGTGGTTGCAATTGGTGCCTCCGTGGCGTTATTGCTCTATTGGAACAGTCATGTGGTTAAACGACGGGCCGACCGGTTGACTCGAGAAGTTGATTTGATCTTATCCAATGGAGACATCAGCATTCTCGAGTGTCGTGCATTATTTGAGAACATCAAGCTGAGGGCATTGAACTTGTTCAAAGACGGCCGGATCAATAAAGAGGGCTATGAAAGAGTCATGGAGTACGTCCGGATGATGCAACCGTTGTCAGGCAATGCAACGAAGGATCGTGCGCCGCTCAGGGGGGCCGGGAGGGGAACCGGAGTAGGTTCTGCCGTCGCCAATGCAAAACAGAACACCGGCCGTCCCAGATAGCCGTCGGTTCGTCCCTACAAAACATTAATATGTAGATGTCGTCTGACCAAGTGGTCCCTATTCAGAATTGACGGGTTCCCCGAGGGGCATTACCTGACGATCAGGACTTGCTCGCCAGATTTTGACGGCCCCATCGTGGCTGCACGACGCGAGGGATGAGCCGTCGGGGGCGAAGGAAATTCCGTTGACCTGGGCCTTGTGCCCCTGCAGGGTCAGCAACTCCTGGCCGGTTAGAGCGTCCCGCATTCGGATGACCCCGGAGAGGCCGCACGTCGCCAGCGATCTCCCATCGGCAGCGTAGGCAAGGTTGAGCAACCTGTCGCCATCACCGCGAATCGTTTTGTTTACCGCCAGGCTAGCCGCGTCGCGGATCGTAACCACGCCGGCTTCATCGGCCGTCGTGAGAGTCTCTCCGTCCGGCGCGAACGCAACAGCGACGAGAGGAACAGGGCCGCGCTGTGTTTCCAGGAGCCGACCGGACTCAGCGTCCCAGAGTCGAACCGTCTGATCGTTGCTTGCTGTGGCGAGAATCCGCCCGTCGGGCGAGAATGAGAGCGAACGGACGGTGTTGGTGTGGCCCGTGAGCTCGCGGACACAGCGCGCTTCGGCGACATCCCACAGGCGAACCTTCAAGTCTTCGCTTGCTTCCCCCTTCTTCCCTCCCGCCGTGGCGAGCGTCTTGCCGTCGGGGGCAAGAGCGACCGAACGCACCGCTTGCTTGTGGCCACGGAGCGTGTGCAGAAGGCTCCCGGTCGCGACATCCCAGAGCTTGACGTTGTCTCGCGGTGGTAAGATGGCCAGAGGCGAGCATTCGACCGTCGGGAGAAAACGCAAGCGAAGCCACCGTCCCATCGCCACCATTCCAGCCGCGGATCAGCCGGCCGGTGGCCGGATCCCAGAGCTTGATGGTCTGTCGCTCGTCGGTGTCGTCGCTGCCGGTCGCGAGGATCTTGCTGTCGGGCGAGTAGGCCGCCGCCCAGGCCTCGTCCTTGTGGCCGGCGGGCGAGGGCGGATCGGGGAGCGGATTGAAGTACCAGATCCTCGGTGCCCGGCCCGCATCGACGACGACGGAACGGCCATCAGGGGCAAAGAGGTGGAAATCAGTGCCGTGATGGGGCCCGCATGGCAGGGTGCCGAGCCGGCGGCCCGACTTCACGTCCCAGAGGAGCATCGGCTGCCGCCCTCCGGGATTGCCGGCCGAGCGTCGTCGTCAAGAGTGTTCCATCGGATGAGAACCCGATGCGGACGACATCACGGCGACGGTCGAGGTCATCGGGACTAAGCACTCGCACTGCGGCACGAGGACCTATCCCAGAGCTGGACCTTTCCATCCTTCTCCACCGCCGCGAACCTCGCGCCGACCGGATCGAAGGTCAACGAAACGATGGGAGCCCTGGTTTGGTACTGCACTCGGTTTTCCCAATCGCCCACGTTTCGAATGGCAATCCCTCTGCTTTGCGACGCCGTGGCCAGCATTCGGCCGTCGCGCGAGAGAGCCAGGGTTCCGTCTCCATCAAACTCGCCAGGGGACTCACGCACGACCGCCCCGGTCGAGACGTTCCGCAGCGTCAACCGGCTTCCCTCGCGAGTTGCGAATAACGAACCCTCGGCCGCGAAGGCGACCTCATCGATGCCATCAAGGGCAACAATGGCGTCGATCCTTCACCGAGTCGAAGTCGAGGGACCAGATCCGGATCGATCTAAGTCCCCGACTCATCCACCAAGACGTGAGCGACCAGACGTTCGCTGTCCAGAAATTGGATTGACTTTTCGCTTTCAACGTACGTTCCGAGTGGAAAATGACCCGCCCTACGAACGGCCCGGAGCTCACCCGTGGTCGCGTCCCAGATTCCCAGATCGTGCAAACCGTCGTGTCGCTCGCCGGAACGCCTTGCCACGAGAATCCCTGCCGTTGCCTGTGAGGCAAGGATTCCAGTAGGTGAAACCCGCCTCGGCGATTCTGAGGCGCGAGCGTTCCGACGGCAGATCCCAGAGTACGATCGAAGACGAGTCTTTGTGGTAGGAGGCAACCGTTCGCCCGTCTCGCGACATGGACATGCCTTGAATCGTTTCATCGTCGCTCGGGCAGCCGGACGAGTTCTCGCGCGCGAGCCGGCGTAGGTAATGCCAGGCGAACTCACCCGAGTCGCCGGAGCGGGGATCGGGCGCGATCTCGTCGAGCAGGTCCTGGGCGACCTCGAACTGGCGAGCCTCGATGGACCGCTGGGCTAGCTGCAACTGCGCCGCGAGGGAGTGGCGGTCAGCCAACTTCCGGTGCCGGTCGGCCTCGCTCGCGTGGCGCTCGGCTTCGCGTGCATGCCGGTCCGCCCGGTCAACCTCGGCCTGGAGGGCGGCGTTGTGCCGGCCGAGCCACGCGGCATATTGCAGCACCGCGCCGGCGAGGCCCATGACCAGAATCACGCAGCCCGGCCGAGGCGGTCGCGATCAGCGCGCGATTGCGTCGCATCCACTTCGCACCCCGATCGGCCAGGCTGGGACGGCGGGCGAGGATGGGACGGTTGTCGAGGAACCGCCCGAGATCAGTCGCAAGCTCGGCGGCCGTGGTGTAACGGTCGGACGGGGCCTTCGCCATCGCCTTCAGGACAATCGTCTCGAGGTCGACCGGGATCGTCGGGTCGAGCTTCCTCGGCGGACTGGGCTCGTCCTGGACGATATTGCGGAGGACTTCGAGACGATCATCGCCGGAGAACGCGGGACGCAGAGTGAGCAGCTCATACATCGTCACGCCCAGCGAGTAGATGTCCGTCCGGCCGTCGAGCGGGGTCCGCCGTCCCAGCGCTTGCTCGGGGCTCATGTACCGGGGCGTGCCCAGGGCATCGCCGGTGTGGGTCAGGTCCAGGCCGCCCCGAATCCGGGCCAGTCCGAAGTCGGTGATCCAGAGTTCACCGTCCCTATCGATCATGAGGTTCGAGGGCTTGATGTCGCGATGCAAGACGTCGCAGGCATGGGCATGGTCGAGCGCTTCCGCCGCCTGCCTGGCAAGCCTGGCCACCTCGCGAGCGTGCGAAGCGCCCTGTGTGCAAAGCGACGTGTGCTGCACTCGGCTCGCGGGGATCGACCTCGGTGTCGGCCAGCGCGTTGCGCCGCAAGTCGCGGATGACGCGAGCCAGGTCGCGGCCCTCAATGAAACGCATCGCGTAAAAGGGCATACCCTCGGCCGATCCGGTTGCGAACACGGGCACGATGTTCGGATGGTTCAGGCTGGCGGCAGCCTGTGCCTCGTGGTGGAACCTCTGGAGAAGTCGAGGGTCAAGCGCCGCGGCGGCGGGCAAGACCTTCAGGGCGACCCGCCGGCCCAGCGAGACCTGCACGGCCTCGTAGACGATGCCCATGCCACCCCGGCTGACTTCGCGGAGCAGTCGGAAGTCACCCAGGCGGCCAGGCTCGGGAGGTACGCTTCTCGCGGTGGGCAGGTCGGCCATCATCTTGATGGTCGGCAGGAGATCGCGCAGAGTTCCAGAATTTCGAGGGTAGTCCTCGGGGCGGATCGTCTCGCCTCGCCGCAGCCGCTCGCCGATCTCGGCGACGAGCTCCGCGAGCTCAGGGTCCTCAGCTTCGGTCGGGGATTCCAGTTCGCTCATGGCACTGATCCCGAATCGTCGGCCTTGAGCACCGTGCGGATCCTCTCGATGGCCCTCAGGTGCCGCATCTTGGCCGCGCTCTCGCCGACCCCCAGAATCGCGGCGATCTCGGGAAACGTCAGGTCTTCCAGGTAGCGCATCACCAGGACCTCCCGGTCCGGCGGCGTGAGTCGCTCCAGGGCATCGCGCACGCGCTGCCGCCGTTCCTCGCGGACGAGGTCATGGCCCGGCGTCGTGTCGCTGTCGACCAGGTGATCGACTAGCAACCCGGCCGAGTCATCAAGCCAGGCGGTGGCGTGTTGCTCGCGTCCGACGCTCCGGGTCCCCCGCCGATGCTTCCGGTGCACAACCGCCAGCCGCTCGGCCGTCAGCCGGTGCAGCCATGGGTAGAACGGCAGTGGTCGGTCTCGTTCATAGTCGGCCAGCTTCCGCGCAGCGTCGATCAGCGCCTCTTGCACGACGTCCGAGGCGTCCACCCGAGCCGACAGTCTCGAGTCCAGCCGCAGCGCCACCATCCGCCGCAATCGCTCCCGATGCCGCTCGAGGAAGCTGCGCAGCGCCGCCTGATCTCCGCGCGCGGCATCGCGGAGCAAGCGATCCGTTTCAGTCCGGATCCGTGGGCGGTGTCGAGGCCATCAGCAATCTCGCCAGTATCTATCCTGCCGGAGGCACCGTGATCGTCACCGAGATTCTTGCACACCCCGGTGCCGAACGCCAGCCTTCGAAGGCCACTTGCGAGTATGAGGTTGAGCGGGACCTTCCAAAATTGACGCGATCTTTTGTGACCGTTTCTTATCGGCGCAGGATCTGATGCAGAGGTCGGGGCTGACCGAGGGCCGGACGACGGCGAACGAGAGGCTCGATCCAAATGTATCGGGTCCGGCTCGGCCGAAGGCGGTTCGCTCATTTCCTCGCCGCTACTCGCTGGGGCCCGTCCGGCACCCGTCGATTTCTCGAGGCGAAGGCCGGAATGGCTTCTTCTGCGGAACTAAACCAGAAGCCGGGATCTGACCCGTCGGAGCCCCCTTGTGACTTCTTCTACCTCTCGGTGCCTTACCATCAATCAAGGAGTATGCCGATGTCTTCCAACAGCAGTATCAGCAATGGCCAGAACGCAAGCTCCCAGGACATCACCCGTCGTGCGGCGTTAGGAGCCGGGGCAGTTCTGACCGCTGGCATCATGGCGAGTGACCACGCTGCATTCGGTCAACAAAAGAGCGATCAGCGTGAGGACTTGCCGGACTACGATCCTCTGAACCCGCTGTTGAAGCTCAGCTTTTCTGAGCTGAGGGCTTCGCTAAACGACGGTACCACTTGGCTTCTTGACCATATCCCCGACGCCTTGGTCAGGGCAGCCGACTTGCCGAACTTCACCAGACGGATTGGGCTCACAAGTCCGAACGACCCATCGGATAAGAGGTATGTTGACTTCGCCGTTGCACCTGGTGATGCTACATTGCTCATCGGTTCCTTTGGGGATGGCGACCCCCTGCCTTACGTTTGGAATGCAACTTTGTCAGTCCTAAAGTTTGCTCAACTGGCGGTCCCCACGAGATACCAGAACGGCCAACTTGTCGCCCAAGACAGTGAGTCGATCCTCGTGAATGGATCGCTTCATCTTCTCTACAACCAGTTCTTCACCACACAGAAGAACGATGCGCGGTACGCCGCCTTGGCGGATGGTCGAACCCGACGGTCGCTTTGAATTTGTCAGGTTTGATCGCCTGCCCGGTCGCTGGTTTACAGGCTAAAGAGATCAAAACGAGTTTCATTTCACCTCTCATAATCCCCAGCTCGTATTTGACTTACTGCCTGTGAAGCAGCATACTCGTGTGAAACAGGCTGGCGAGCCCGCTTACAAAACGACACTCGATATCAGCGGTCTCATCGGATTCAAGCGGGAGCAGAGGGCCTCACTTCGGAAGGTTGCCCCAAAGGGCGTCGCTACTGGATTTAATATCAGCGTCAGTGACGCAATCACCATCGCAAGAGCCGCGGCGTGGGTTCTTGCTGTTGAGGACAACGTAAGCTCAAGGTTCAGCGAGAGTTGGTGAGTGGCTCGATCTCAATCGGAATCTCCTTGAGCAGGAGGTAGCATCGCGATTGAGGTCTTCACCAGCAAGTTCCATAGGGGCACCGGGCGTGGACTTTTTCGAGAGCTAGCACCTTCAGCCCTCTCCCACGACACGGCCGGCCGTTAGGGCCGGCCGGGAGGCTTCGCGGGGTCAGAGGCTTCGCGGGCCGGGTCGCCTCGGGTGATTGCTCACCCGAGGGTCGGGTAAGGAGGTGCCGTCTCCGGCACCCCCTCCCCTAAGAACTGCTCGCGAAAGTTTCCCTTCAAGCAGCTTAAGTCTCTCAAAAGCCCTTCGCAGAACGCGGCTTTCCCAGAGCCAATCCTTGGCTATGAATCCGTGCCTCCTTGGGGTCAAACCGAGTTCTTGGTTCTTTGGGACACTCCAATTTACTACAGTTGTAACTAATCCGGAGGCTCTACTCCCGCGCTTCTTGTAGTGGCAGCGCCGCGCGTACGCCTGGTGGGCCCGCCGCCACTCCGACCAATCCAGGACCTCATCGGCCTCGGGCAGGCGGCTCCACAGCAGGCGCACCAACAGCCGACGGGCCTCGGGAACCGTCAGCGCGATCAACTCCGGATCGTCGGCCGACTTTTTTTCGGGCGGCTTGTCAGCCAGCTTCCGCACTGCCGCCAGGACCGCTTGGGCCAGTAACGATAGCGTGACGTGCCGATGCCAGCCCGTCCAGCTCCGCACCTCGTAATCGGCCAGCCCGACTTCCTGCTTGGCCGACTCGAAGACGCCCTCGATCGACCAGCGAGCCCGGCGGTCTTGGCCAACCGGGTCAACGTTGTTCGTCTCGGGCCGGCCGCGATGTAGTACGCCAGGTCCTCGAGGTCATCGAGGCTGCGGCGGACCAAAAGCCATCGCTGCCACTTCGGGCCCAGATCGTTGTTGATCGGCACCCACGCCCAGGCGTACCGCCGTGGCCCCTTGCTCCCCGCCGCGATCGTGATCTTGTGCCAGGCCCGCTTCGGCAACGCCTTCGCCAGGGTCGGCGACCGTTGACCTGCTGGAAGCCCGCCCAGACGTACTGGTTGGCCCGGACCGCCAGCACGTACGGCCGCCGTTCCCCCTCGAGCCACCGCCGCAGGCCGCCGTCGCTGCCATAGACCTCGTCGCCGGTGACCCACGCCGCCGGCACCCCGGCCTTGAACGCCCGCTCGAGCATCCGTCTTGGCCAACCGGGTCTTGGTGGCGAAGGCCATCCCCTCGGGGATACCGGCCTTCTTGCAGCGGTCCGGGTCGTCGGTCCACTCCTTGGGCAGGTACAACGCCCGGTCGAGAAACGCGGTGCCGTGCCGCCTCGCGTAGGCCAGGAAGACGCCGACCTGGGCGTTCTCGATCCGTCCAGCGGTGCCGGTGTACTGCCGCGCGACACCGGCGGACTTGGTGCCCTTCTTGAGGAACCCGGTCTCGTCGAGGATCAGGACCGCCTCCGGGTCGCCGAGCGCCTCGACGACGTAGTCCCGGAGGTCGTCGCGGACCAAATCGGGGTCCCATTCGGACCGGCCCATCAGGTACTGGACGCCGTAGGGATCGGCATCGCCGATCTGCTCGGCGACCTGCCAGGAGTTCTTCCGCTGGACCGGGCCAAGGAGGCCGATGAGGTAGGCCCGGACGCGATCGCGGGTCTCGCTACGGGCGAATCTCGTCCCGATCCGCCGGGCGACCTTGTCGAGCTGCTGCCCCCACTCGCGGACGTCTTCGGGTCCGACAACGGAGCCGGTGCTGGACATGGTGACCCTCCGTGGGTGATCCCATGGCCAGATTATCAGTCATCCGAGTCTAGTTACAACTGTAGTAAATTTCGACATTCGCCTTGTCCAAAACAATTAGAACTCGCTCTGACCTCGCCGTTCTGTAATCCACGGCCGAGGTCCGATCGCGTCCCGGATCGAACCCTCTTACTTACCTGTTCTCCCCGCGATCACTTGACCGGTTCGCACGCTGATGCACCGATTGTTTCGCCCCGGGTTGCTTCGAATGCCGTAAGCTGACCAAATTTCACCGATCCAATCCGGGCTCTCCCATGCCGATCATCGGAACCCAACAGTCACCCGATCGGAGATCAACCCCGCGACCTCCCTGCGGATTTACGTCGCGGATCACTACTTGTACCCCAGCTACTCCGGCAGGGAACTCAATGGGCACTTCGACGTGCCTGAGCAAGAATTTCGTCTTCGACGAAGTGGAGTCGTTCAAGATAGGCACTCCAAAACTTGGTGATCCGGAAAATCCATTTCCACGACCTGGCGGAGCACCGCTTCGTCGGACGGGACCGGGTCGATCACAGTGCCACATCGTGCACACCATGGGCAACAAAGCATCCGATGACCCGGGTGTACCGGCCCCAAGCTGGTGCTCGGGACGCTCTTTCACAAGATAGAAGGCCGGGCCGCGACCGTCGGCCAAGAAACTTAACGAGAAGCTGAAGGCGACGAAGGAGTCGTTGCAGGCCGAGAGGAAGGCCGTCTTGGCCTGCCCCCCAAAACCTGGTCCAGTCTTAACTGGGAACCGTACAACTGGCAGGGAGCCAGGGAGCGACCCATGCGAAAACGACCCAGACCGGACCAGATCGCAGCCATCCTCCGCGACTTCCAAACCGACCTCGACGCCGGCTTGAACATCAACCAGGCCTGCCGCAAGGCCGGGATCGGACCCACCACCTACTACCGCTGGAAGGCCCTCCAGGAGAACCCAATATCGAATGAACAACTCCGCGCATCAGAACTCGAAGCCGAAGTTCACCGACTCAAGCTCCTGGTCGCCGAGCTGCGCTCGACCGCCGCATGCTTCAGGAGGCCTCTGAAAAAAAAGCCATGACCGCCCCCCGACGCCGCCTCATCGTCACTGAAATATGTGAACAATTCCACGTATCTCAACGCCGTGTGTGTCGGGCGCTGGACCTGGCCCGGTCCGGCCTCCGTTACCAGCCCGTTCGTCGCGATTTCCAGGCGGCATTGGCCCGACGCATCGAGGAACTGGCCGGGGCTCACCCGCGGTACGGCTACCGGCGGATCTGGGCCCTCTTGGATCGCGAGGGCTGGACGGTTAACAAGAAGGCGGTGCGTTGCCTCTACCGCCTGGCGGGGCTGAAAGTGGCCCAACCGCAGGCCAATCCCAAGCCCCGCCGAGCGCATGGACAGGATTGCAACGCCTGCCATCTCCGCCCGTCGCGTGGCAAAGACGACGTATGGACATGGGACTTTATCTTCGATCGTACCAGCGACGGTCGGAGCCTCAAATGGTTAAGTTTAGTTGATGAGTATACTCGTGAATGCTTGGCGTTGGAGGCACGCCGAGCCATGACAGCCCAGGACACCCGGATCATCTTGGCCGAAGTCGCGGCCCAGCGCGGCGGCCTGCCGTGTCGGATGCGGAGCGACAACGGGCCGGAGTTCGCGGCGGAGGTCATTCGGTCGTGGCTGGGGGAGACCGGCTCTGGGACGCTGTACGTGGCGCCGGGAAGCCCCTGGCAGAACGGTTACGCGGAGTCATTTCACAGCAAGGTTCGCGACGAGTTCCTGAACCGCGAGGAATTCGAGAGCGAGCCTCAGGCCAGGGCGTTGGGGCGCTCTGGAAAGGAGAGTACAATACGGAACGCCCGCACAGTTCTTTGGGTTACAAGACACCAGCCGAATTCGCGGCGACGTGTGAGAGGTATGTGCCTATCGAAGAAGACCTGCCCGATCCCTCGTCTACTGAATCAACGAACAGGTGACTCCCATTATCACTGGACCAAGAAATGGGGTGCAGGCCACGTCGATGTTGTGACGTCGATTAACCCGCTTGAATTTCTACCCGATCGGGGAGACTGGGACTGCTGGTTCAGGTATGAAGGATCACTGACGAGCGAGCCGTTTAGCGAGGACGTTACCTGGTACGTGTTCGACCGGGAGACGGGGATTCTCAAGAGCGAGGTCGATCACCTCGCGGGGACGGCCGAGCAGGAAGCACGCCCGGTCCACGCGTTGGACCGCAGGTACGTGTTGAGAAGCTTCAAGTAGCGGAGCAGCCGGACTGGGGAGGACAGAAAGGGGCCGTCACTGATTCGTGGAGTGTAGCGGGCAGAAATTGACCCCACTGCGTTCTCTGTCCCTCAGTCCTCCACCGACCCAGATCTCCGTGACACCCACTTTCATTTCAACGGATCTCTTCGCAGCGACTCTGGCGTGTCACGTCATCCCCGACCCTCATCTCGCACCCAGATCAGGCGCCCGGCTTCTTCTTCGCTTTTTCGCCTTTTTTCCCGCTTTTCTTCCGCTTGGGTGCCTGCTTTGTTTTCCGCTTGGTTGGTTTTGGTTTCCCGCCGACCTTCACATCGTCACAAGCCGATTGCTCGAGCATCTCGAGCCCGCGGCGGAGCAGCTCGATTGGGGAGAGGCCGGAGAGACTCGGATCGTCGGGTTTGCGTCGGTATTTCGGCCCTTCCCCCGCGAGCAGCCAGTGAGGTTCGGCGCCGGTTTGCTCGATGAAACCGAGCAAGACCTCCGCAGGAACGGTGACCCCGGTTTCATAGTCGTACCAGGTGCGGGCGGGAAGGTTCAGCCGGCGGGCCAGATCGGGACCGCCCCGGGCACCGAAGAGTTCCTCGCGGATTTCCCGCAGCCGGGCGGACAGGCTTCGTGCGACATTAACTTTCACCTTGGGCGTCTTGTGCGGGCGCTCACGCAGACGCTGCAAGAATGCCTCCTGGTTCCAGCTATCCCACCCCTCGACCATGAGGCCATCCTTGAAGCGGTGCCAGGTCATGCCCCGGATGGCGATTGGCTCGTGGGTCGGCTCCAGGCCAAGCCCAGCTCCCGTGTGGGTCCCGGTGGCACTCCAGCGGACAACCACGTCGTCGCCGTCCGAGACGATTCCCTCGACCTCGACTTTGAGATCGGGGAGTGCCGCCAGGAACTCGTCCCGGACCCGCTTGAACGGTTCGACGCCCTGCACTTCGCCCGACTCCATGTGGCCGATGGCTTCCGGGCTCATCAGCTCGCCAATGGTGTCCGAACGACGCTCGTTCCAGACCTCGTCAAACCACCGCCGGGATAGGTCGCGATTCTGAACACTCATCTCTGCCTCGCCTGAAATGAGATTGTGGCTCTGTCATTTGCAGATACGGCGAAACATCTTACCACGGACAGACGCATGCCGTGGTATCCATCGGCCTCGCTGCCCGCAAGGAATCCTTGGGCTGGCCATACAGGAGACGCCTTTGTCGATCCTTCCAGCCTCCCGCCCGACTGAAGCCGGTTGATTTGGCCTCCGCGAGCCGTTAGTGTTTGGTCCATGGGATGCGCAAGAGCATCACAGTTAGCCCGAGTTACCTGCCGCAAGAAGGACCACGCTCATGGGGGCTGAAGAACGCCTCGCGCAGCTCAAGCTGGAATTGCCCACCGCGCCGAAGCCGGTGGCGACGTACGTGACGGCGATGCGGGTTGGCGACCTGCTCTACGTCTCCGGCCACGGGCCGCTGCGCTCCGACGGCACCCTGATCACGGGCAAGCTCGGCGCCGACATGGACGTGCCGGCCGGCATCGCCGCGGCCCGCCAGACCGGCCTGGCCATCCTGGCCACCGTGCGGGCTCACCTCGGTTCGCTCGATCGCGTGACGCGATTGGTCAAGAGCCTGGGCATGGTGAACTGCACCGCGGAATTCGGCGACCAACCCAAGGTCATTAACGGGTATTCCGACCTCATGAAGGATGTCTTCGGCGAGGCCGGAATCGGCACCCGAAGCGCCGTCGGCATGGGCGCGCTGCCCGCCGGCATCGCCGTCGAAATCGAGGCGATCTTCGAGGTGAAAGACTGATCGACCGACCGCCTTCTGGCTAACCCACATGGCTCTTGACCGGGGTGTTCACCCGTGGCACGCGCCGGGCGACTCGAGAACCGCACCTGCCTGATCGTCGGTGGAACCAGCGGCATCGGCCTGACCACCGCGCGGCGGTTCCTTGAGGAAGGTGCTCGCGTCGTCGTTTGCGGCCGGTCACGGGAAACCGTTGACAAGGCACAGGCGGAATTTGGATTAAAACATGCGTGGGCGTTTCAGGCCGATGCCGCGGACCCTACCCAGGTCGAAACGCTTTTTCAAGAAGCCCTCTCGCGCCTGGACGGCCGCCTCGACATCCTCTTTCACGTGGCGGGCATCAGTGGACGAAGGTACGGAGACGCGGCCCTGCACGAGTGCACGGTCGAGGGCTGGGATGCCGTTCTGAACGCCAATGCTCGCAGCACGTTTCTGACCAATCGGGCAGCAGTACGAGCCATGCTTATGCAACCACGCGATGATCGCGGCCTCCGCGGCACGGTGCTCAACATGGGCTCGGTGCTGGCCGGGTCGCCTGCCCCGGACTTCTTCGGCACTCTCGCCTACGCCGCCAGCAAAGGTGCGATCGAGGCCATGACGAGATGCGCGGCGGCCCGATATGCCCGTGACGGGATTCGCTTCAACGTGATCGCGCCCGGCTTGATCGAGACCCCGATGTCCGGCCGGGCGGTGAGCGACCCAGCCATCCGCTCCTACCTGGCCACCAAGCAGCCCATGGCCGATGGGCCAGGAACGCCCGATGACTGCGCCGAGGCGGCGCTTTACCTCTGCGAGCCGGCCTCACGGTTCGTCACCGGCGTCGTCCTGAACGTCGACGGCGGCTGGTGCGTTTGCGAGGGCCAGTTGCCTTCGGGCGCGGCGGCGTCATTCAACCCGTCCGGGCGATGTATCACCATGACGAACCTACAACCAGGGCATGGCGGGCCAGACCCGCGTGATTCGTTGGCCGCGGACGTGCTCGGCCAATTCTTTCACGCCGTTCGGACGCACTTGACGCGATCGAATCGACGCAATTGGCTGCCATCCGCCAGGCTTCCGAGCGGTTCGCGGCCACGATTCTCGCAGGCCGCCTGGTGCATGTCTTCGGCACCGGACACTCGCGGATGGCCGTCGAGGAGATGTTTCCGCGGTACGGGTCATTTCCAGGTTTCCACCCGATCGTCGAGCTGTCGATGAGCTATCACAACCCGGTCGTGGGCGCCAACGGCCAGCGTCAGGCGATGTTCCTGGAGAACGTGCAAGGCTTTGGCCCGGTCCTCTGGCGCAACTTCGCGGTGACCTCCGCCGATGCCCTGCTGGCCATCTCGAGCAGCGGCTGCAACGCGGTGACAATCGACGTGGCGATCGAGGCCAAGCGCCTGGGGATGTTTGTCGTGGCGCTGACGTCACTGGCCAATTCAGCCGCATCGACCTCGCGCCACGAGTCGGGCCGCAAGCTCGCCGACGTCGCCGATGTCGTGCTCGACCAGCAAGCTCCGCCAGGCGATTCCGTCGTCTGGATTCCGGGGCTCGAAACGCCGGTCGCCCCGGTTTCCACCATCACCAGTTGCACGATCATCAACCTGATCAAGGCTGAAGTCGCCCGCCTCCTCACCGAGGCCGGCCAACCGCCCAAAGTCCTCACCGCCGCCTGTCACCTGGGCGCCGAGCGCGCCGGGGAACTCTTCCAGGAAACCTACGACGACTATCGCCGCCGCGTGGGAGTGCTCTATCGCTGATCGCGCGCTCGCAGTTCACTTCCCGGCGGGTGCGGGCTCGAACACCTTCACCTCCGGGTGCATCGTGTAGAGCCGGTCGCCTTTGGGGGTGGTGACGAGAACAGCGCTGGAGCAATTGTTCTTGATGATCGGGTTGCCCGGATACTTTTCCCAGTGGACGAGATCTTTGGAGCGGGCAAGGTCGGTCGTCCAGTCTTTCCATGGGCGCTCGGCGTTGGCATGGTAAAACGCGTAATAATAACCGTCGCGCTTGACGATCTGGTTCAGTGCCACGGCCGCAGCGTCGTAGCTGTCGGGCCCTCTGGCGATGACGGGATCATCCTTGAGGTTGGTCCAGGTTTTGAGGTCGCGTGAGGTCGCCAGCCAGATTCCCTGATCTCCGCGCTCGTAAAAGAGGTACCAGACGCCGTTCTCGAACCAGGCGGCCGGCGTACCGTAGGGGCCAGGTGGTATCGGAGTGCCGTCGGTCTTGCGAATATCGAGCGAGCCATGGTCGGTCCAGTGCAGGCCATCGGTCGAGGTCAATCGGTGCGCGATGTCGTTCTTGCCTTCGGCGAACATCTGGAAGCTGCCGTTCTGCTTGACGACGCACATGTCCTCGACCCACGAGCCCGAGAAGATCGGGTTATTCGGGTCGCGGTTCCAGTGGGTTCCGTCGCGCGAGGTCGCATGGCCCAGCGACATGGTGACCGGCTTGTCCCGATCGTACCCGGTGTACCAGAGGTGAAAGGTGCCGTCGTCACCGACCAGGATATATCCCCGTTCGCGGATCTTGCGGTCCCATGTCTGAGTTCCTGTTCCCGTGAAGACAGGGTTCTCGGCCACCGGTTTCCAGGCGACGAAACTCCAAGGAGCTTCATCCCCTCGCGCCGCCGCATCGTTGACCTGGCCCAGCGCGAGGCTCAGGATCATCAGGACCCATCGCACCATACTTGATCGAGTTGTGAACATAGTTGCTTTATCCCTTGGTTGCCAGATTCTCGCGCGAAGTCATATCCCGTTCGGTGGATACTGGGATACTGCCGTCTCGGTCATCATACCTTGCGTCTCGGGGCCGTCGACGTTAACCTTATGATGACCCATTTCCGATATGGGGCGGTAGCTCAATTGGGAGAGCGCAGCGTTCGCAATGCTGAGGTTGAGGGTTCGATCCCCTTCCGCTCCACTGAACCTAAATCCTGCCGAATCCTTGAGTTAGGATACCCCTCCGCGTTGGAGGGCGCGGCTTCCGAGGCTGAAGAAAGCGTTACCGGTAACGCTTTCGGCCCGAAGGAGACCGCTGCCCGTGCACCGACGTACCCCCAAGTACCGCCACTTCAAGCCGAAAAACCTCGGGATGGTTGTCATCGACGGCCGCGCCCACTACCTCGGCAAATACGACTCGCCGGAAAGCCGCGAGCGATATCACCGGCTTCATCGCCGAGTTCCACGCCGATCGTCGCACGCCTGCCACTGGCTCAGTCCATCCCGGACACTGACTCCGGCCTGACCGTCAACGAACTGATTCTAACGTACGCTCGCTTCGTCGATGGTTACTATCTGAAGGAAGGTCGGCCAACCATCGAGCCGACGAACATTCGAATCGTATTCGACTCGTGCGCAGCTCTACGGCAGACCTCGCAACTCTTCGGTCCGCTCGCCCTGAAAGCCGTTCGCGCAGAGATGATCCGAGCGGGCAATTGTCGCAGTGAGATCAACCGGTGTGTCGGCCGGATCGTCCGAATGTTCAAGTGGGCTGTCTCCGAGGAACTCATTCCCCCATCAGTCTACGAAGCACTCCGTACCGTTTCCGGGCTTCGTAAGGGCCGCTCCGGGGCTCGAGAGAAGCCGCCGGTGAAACCTGTCTCGGAAGACGTGGTGATGGCCGTGAAGCAATTCGTCAGCCGACAGGCGTGGGCCATGATCGAGCTCCAGCGATTGACCGGGATGAGACCCGGCGAGGTCGTCATCATGCGAACTTGCGACCTCGAGCGGTCCGGGGACGTCTGGGCCAACTGTCCCGATCGCCACAATACTGAACATCATGACAAGAAGCGCGAGGTTTTGCTCGGTCCGAGGGCCTGTGCGATTCTCCAGCCCTGGTTAAAGGCCGACGCCGAGGCCTACCTGTTCAGCCCGGCCGACGCCACCGCGGAGCGGCAGGCGGAGATGCGACTACGTCGCAAGACGCGCGTCCAGCCAAGCCAGCGAGACCGTGGCAAGTTTCGGCCGAAGAAAATTCCTGGTGCCCGTTACACCGTTGCCAGCTACCGGAAGGCGATTCAGAGCGCGTGCCAGAAGGCCGGCGTACCGATTGCCTGAGTTCTCGTTTCGTAGGTTTGGAGGCGGATCGCGAACGGCCCGGTGGGTGAAATTCCCTCCGGCGAATCGATCGTGAAGAGGTACCGGAGGCCGTGATCAACGGCCGATGCGCCGTTTACCCTGTTCGGCTGAGTAGCTCGGTGATCTGGGCGATCCAGGTTTTCAGGTTGGACTGTTTTGGAGTTGGTGGTGGGGATTTTTCCTCGTAGCTGGCCCAGGGCCAGCGCGCATTTTAGGTAATCCTGGTAAAATGTAGTGCTTGCGCCCTCAGACGTTTGATGGTATATGTGTCTCTCTGTGACTCCATCTACGGTGCCCCACGGAGAGCTCCCGATGGCCGACATTCAACGCATCAGCCTCGATGAGGTCGTGCTGCACTTCGCCGAACTGGAGGACCCGCGCTCCTCCATCAATCGGCAACACCCGCTGGTCAGCGTGATCGTCATCGCCGTCATGGCGGTGCTGGCCGGCGCCAACGGGCCGACCGCCATCGCCAGGTGGGCCGCCCTCAAAGAGGAGTTCCTCATCGGCGCGCTGGACCTGCCCAACGGGATCCCGCGCAAGGACGTCTTCCGCCGCGTCCTCATGGCCGTGCGGCCGGCCGCGTTCCAGGCCTGTTATGTGAACTGGCTGGAGTCGCTCCGCGCGAAGGCGGCCGCGGCTGCCGGCGTCGAGCAGCCCGTCCTGGCGATCGACGGCAAGACGGCGCGGCGGAGCCACGACCGCAAGAACGGCCTGGGCGCGTTGCATTCGGTGAGCATCTGGGCCAGCGAATTTGGCCTGTCGCTGGGCCAGGTGGCCTGCGCCGAGAAGTCCAACGAGATCACGGCAATCCCCGAGGTCCTGCGGCTGGTGGACATCGGCGGGGCGATCATCACCATCGACGCGATGGGGGCCCAGAAAGCGATCGCGGCGGAGATCATCGCTGGCGGGGCCGACTTCGTCCTGGCGCTGAAGGGGAACCAGGAGACGCTCCATCAGGCGGTCATCGATCACATCGACGAGCAGCTCGAGGGCGAGTTGGAGGGGGCCCAGGAGCTGGTGACGACGGAGCAGCGCCACGGGCGTGTGGAGACGCGGACCTACCTCCAGCTCCCGGCGCCGAAGACACTGCCGGGATTCGGGCTCTGGAAGGCGCTGAAGACGATCGCGGTGGCACATGTTCAGCAGGCTGCGTTCGGTGTCCAGGGGCGAACGGGTGAACGCATCCAGCACAGTTCCGTCCTCGGCCAGATTGGGGGCGAAACGACTCCAGAGTGCCAGCATCGCTCGGCCGTGCGCCTCCTGTTCCGCGTCCCAGTTCGAGGCGTCTCCGTGTAATGCGTAGGGGAGCTTCTCCCACATGAATGCGGTGTGTTGACCCGCAGGTGCCTGGCTGGGGTCGAACAGAGTCGGACATGCTCCCCATATGATCGGGGGTGGGATCTCTCCTTGCTCGTGGGCCCTGGCCATCTCGTAGAATTGATCCATCCGCTCCAGGCCGAGGATGACCATGAAAGCACCGTTCAAATCAGGCCGATGTTCCGCGGCCGCATATCGCGGCGGCTGCCGGAGCGCCAGATTCAAGGAGAACAACGGCGCGATCTGATTATAGCGGAAGCCGGCAGCGCCCTCACGCGTCGGCGGTGGGACCGCCTCCGCGTCCAGCAGATCCAAAAAAGTCTGCTGTGGGTTGAGTCCGGAGGCAATGAAGGCACCGGCCTCGACGCGCTCGCCAGAGGCCAACTCCACGCCGATCGCCCGCCCCTTCCGCGTCAGGATCGACCGAGGCTGGACCCCGTTGCGGATCTCGCCCCCGTGCTCCCGGATGTCCTCGACCAGCGCCTCCGCCAACCTGATCGATCCGCCCAGGCACATCTGGGCCTTGTGGCGGCCAGCGAGAATCGCTGCAATCGAGTGGCCGAATCCGCGTGCCTGCAAGTCGATTTCTCGCATGCCGTTGAAGAACAACAGTCCGGCGCGGATAACCTCGTGCTCAAATTCCTCCTGGACGAATCCCAGGGGCGTGCGTGCCGAGACCTCCAGGAACCGCCGCCCCAGAGCCGAGCGTTGCAACAGCTCGCTCCGGCGCTCGGGCGGCAAGGGCGGTGACTGCACCTCAGGCAGGATGATTTGCTCAACGATCGGCCGGAACTCCTCGACCCAGCGCCTCAGAGTGGCCGCATCCCTCAGGGAGAATTCCGCAAACGAGTCCACTGTCTTGTCGAAATCGGTCCACCACTCCAAGGATCGCCCATCAGGCAAGATCAAGGCGACGTTAAGCTCGGGCTCGACATAGACGGCCCCGTGCCGGAGCAGCTCTAAATCGCGGTACCACGGCATCATCGTGATGGCGCGGTGGAAGAACGAATGGGTATTGTGCCGGAAGCCAGGGAAGCGCGGGTTTTCTACGGTGGCCAGCCCGCCTCCGGGCACCATCGCCCGGTCCAGGCTCAGGACCCGAAGGCCGCAACGCGCAAGGTAGGCGTGGAGCACCAGGGAGTTGTGACCGGTGCCGAGAATGATGCCGTCCCAATCTCCGCTCATTGTCATTCCTCCTATGGCTTCGTGTCGAACCGCCGCGCGAGTTCTCCATCACCCACGATCGACACGGTGGCGATCGGCCATCCGGATCACGCCGGCTTCAGATCGAAGCCGAAGCCCGGACGATCGGGAGGTCGCATGTAGACGCCCTCCGGACCTCGCGTGACGTGGTTCTCCTCCTCGAATCGCTCATAGACTTCTTTGGGACCGCCTGGCCACGGGATGAACATCTCGCACCACGGGGTATTCTTGTTGGCGAACACGAAGTGAGCGGCACCGCCCCGCCATCCGCCGTGGGGAATGACGGGGATCTTCCTGGAACGGGCAAGTGCATCGATCCAGCGCAGTTCGGTCAATCCGCCGCACCATTGCATGTCGGGCTGCCAGATATCCGCTGCATCGAATTTCGCCAGCAGCTCGAATCCATAACGAGTCGATTCGTGTTCCCCTGTTGCCATTCGAGTTGACTGGATCTTCTGGTTGACTCGCCCCATACCCGCGTAGTCGTCGGGCATGAGACATTCCTCCATCCAGTAGATCCGGTACGGCTCCAGTCGCGCGGCCAGCTTCTCGGTGTATTCCTCGGTGAAGGCCATCCAGCAGTCGAGCATGATCTCGCCACCGGGACCGAGCAACTGGCGGGCTCGCTGGACCAGGCGTTCATTCTTCTCCAGTCCGACTTCGCCATCGGCGGGGCCATGAGGAACGGCAAGTTTGAGCTTCTTGAACCCAAAAGCGACCGCCTGCTCGATGTTGTTACCTGTGCAATAGCATGGGACACGATCTCTGTCTGTTCCTTCCAGCAGCCGATAGACGGGGGTCTTGAGCGCCTTGCCGACGATATCCCAGAGGGCATTGTCAACCGCGCTGATTGCGTGAACCGCGATCCCTTTTCTGCCGTAGTACAGCGTTCCTCGCCACATGATGTCCCATAAGCGTTCGACCTGAAATGGATCTTCTCCCAGCAGAAGTTTCGGGAACTGGTGATCGACCACGAAGGCCGTGCCCGGTCCGCCGTAACCAAATCCGGTGATCCCCTTGTTCGTCTCAACCATCACCGTGTCGGGGCCGAGATCCTCGGCGTAGAACAGCGAGCGCCTCGGTTTGAACCTGGGATAGATCGACAGCGGGTTAGCGATCTCGACCTCGGTCGTGTTCCAGGTTCCCGGCGTCTGTTCGTACTTTGGTAAGGGTTGAGTCGGAACAAGCCGAACCGCACGGATCCTCGTGATTTTGAGATCGCTTTTCTCATCGCGGAATGGCACCGGCGAGGGCTTGGGGAAGCGATTTTCCTCGTCGTGCGCCATCACGCGGCGCCCGTCGTCAAGCCGGCAAGACCTGACGCGGCACAGGATCGCAAGAAGTTCCGGCGATTCATGGCTAGCTCTCCACTCTTGATCATCCGCTTGATATACCCCCGCGCTTGCTCGGGTGGGAAGGCCGTGTAGAATGCCCCTTTCGTGTGCGTGTTGAGATTGTCGCACACGAGCGTCACCTTCGCGCAAGCAGCGTAACGCGTGTCCAACAATTGGGCCACTTCGATCGCCCAGTCGACCTTGGTCCGATGCTCACGGGCGGTTGCCTGTCGAAAGCCCGACAGCGGTTCGGCGAACATGAAAATGCTCGCGGTGCCGTTGCGTTCGTATTCGTAATCGACCCGCTCCGCATGCTTGCTCGTCGCGGCGATCGGCACCTTCGTTTCCTTCAGCAATTGCACCGGTTGCTCGTCCATGCAGAGCACCGGTTGCTGGGGATCATACGCTTCCGCATAAGTCTCGAGCACGTTTTCCATGTCGGCCACGAACTCGGCATCCTGGTCCGGCGGAATCACCCAGTACTCGATCTTGCGCTTAGTCATGCCATTTTTTTTAGCGTCTTGCGAACCGTCTCCGCGCAGATCGAAGAAGGCATAGCTCTCCAGGTTTGATCGTGTGTCGTTGCGTTGTGGGACCGTCGATGGCTGCATCACGTTGGAGGGTGACGTGAGTTTCGCGACTATCGGTAGAACGGCTGCTATGTCAGCCACCGTGGCCCGTACTTGGGCTCTGGCTTTCCGACTTCCAGCGCGCCGAGGTCCGGCGCGGCCCGTAAAGTCGTTGTTCACGGTGGGAATCACCACTCCCGTATCCACTGCCTTGCTTGCCGGTTTGAGTCGGAAGTTCAGGTCCACGGCGTGATAGACCGCGTGACGGTTGGCCGGATCCGGGGGCACCAACCCCTGACACGTCATGGCGGCACTCCGCTCGCGTCTTTTCCGATCCGTTACCGGTTGCTGCTCAGCATACACTCGATCGCCTACCGAATGAACGACTCAGGCTCTCCCGCCTCGATATCCCAGAGTGTTGCTCACTGACGACAACAGATCACCGTACTCCCGTTGGGACAGGAAGCGGTCTAGACCGCGGGCCGGCTCGACACCGATCCGCAGAGCAAGCCCCTCCCGACTTGAAAATCGACTCATGTCGAAGGCTAACCTGGAAAGCAGGTGCCGGTCTGTGCCGAGCCCAAGAAGGGACTGCGGAGAAAGTAGATACCGGAACTGATAAGGAGGAAAGTGCATCAAAACGAGTTTTCGGTTCCTGCCACCCTGAATTCCCCGCGAGCGAGGAACCTCACGCCGGGTTCACCACCCTCGTCTGTGGCTGTCTGCCATGAGCCAGCTTAATGGTGCTCGCCATCGGTTCCTTTCTTCTTGGCTGAGGCAGGCGTCGGTGTTGCGGACAGCCGGTTGCCGTCGGCCGCTCGGACCGTCAGGAAGGCGAAGAGCACCGATCCGAGGTAGAACCCACTTCACTGCGAGCACAGGAGCCAGCCACGTTTGCTCATCGGCTTCGTGTGGGACCGACCGCGCCGGGGACTGCGGATCGGAAGAAAGGATCTTGCATGAGCTGATGGGCGAGCTGTTCGTAGCCCTCGGCGAGCGGATGGCTGGCATCGCCGTACTGCTCGCTGGGCAACGGCGGCGGGAGCGCGTGGGGAACTTTTTTCTCCCGCAACCAGGCCGCGATCGTGGCCTTGACCTGCTGATACCGTTGCAGGCTCTCCGGGGTAAGCAGGTGCTCGTTGAATGGGCCGACCAGGACGAACACTCGGTTTCCTCTCTGCTGGAGGATCTCGACCACGCCCCGGAAAGCCTGCCATTGCAACGACGTGTCCAGATCGACCCACGGGATAGTCCTGCTTGGGGATGCCGCTCTTGTACCAGGGCTGCGGCAGGTGCCGGCAGCGTATTGTCCGAGGGAGGCAGCCCCCGCATGAGCGGCGTCAGCGGATTGTCGTAAGGATGCTCCAGGGTCCAGCCGGGAATGTCGGTCCGGTCGTAGTAGGCTTGCTGCAAGTGGGCCGTCCAGTTGCTCAAAGGCAGGCGCCGCTCCACCAGGATGCCCAGCCGGGGAGATATCTCCGCCTTGTACGCTGGAACGCTCGGCGCGAACTGCGGCACCAGCCGAGGGTGGTTGAACTCGTTCGCCTTCGTCGTCCTGCAAGTCGGCCCGGGCGAGCTCATCCACAGGGGGTTGCACTGGAGCAAGACGTTCTTGCCCGAGACGCTCTCGGCGTAGAACTCGATCAGCCCGCCGAGCGCCAGCGGATGGGCGCCGTCCAGGCCGAGGTTGGCGTAACGCTCCTCGCCCGCCAGTTCGTTGAGGTAGTGGGCAAGGGTCTCTTGCCGGGTCGCGTATTCGCCCCAGACGACCGAATCGCCGATGAGCAGTGTGTCGTAATGCTCGGCGGCCAGCCCGGCGAAGCGCTCGTAGAGCCAGTAATCGTTGCTCAGGTCGTGCGGAATCCGATAATCGGGCTCGAGAGCGAACTTCTCCGTGTGGTGCCAGAGCGAGGGGGCGAAAATGAGGATCACGACCGCGAATAGCCCGAGGCCGAGCCACTGCCGGCCGGTCAGGCGGATGCCGTTGGACAGCGCGATCGCGCCCTGCTCGGCCGATGGCCGGTTCGGCCTGCTGCTATCTCGCTCTCCCATCGTCCACTCCCGTCTGACTCGATCAGAACTGGAAATAGATGAACTGCTTGGTGCTTGGCTGGGCGACGATCGCCAGGTACGCGATCATGAGGGCTGCCAGGCCCACTCGCACCGGCTGCACGTCGATCCACCATCGCAGCGCCGACCGGCTGGTGTAGAGGAGCTGGTACACCCACACGGCCAGGACCAGAATCGCCATCACCACCGGGAAGCGCGGGTCCGCCCAGCCGGTCGTGAAGATCCGGCTGATGATCAGCCCGGCGTCGGTCAGGCTCTGAGCCCGGAAGAATATCCAGGTGAAGGTGACGAACGTGAAGACCGCCAGCTTGCTTGACCAGACGGGGAACCCGTTCCTGGTAGACACTCCGTCTGCTCCAGCTCGCGGGTCAGGCAGCGGCCCAGTGCGTGCAGGCCGCCCCAGACGACGAAGGTCCAGGCCGCGCCGTGCCAGATGCCCGAGACGACCATTGTGACGAACATGTTGATGTAAGTGCGCAAATTGCCGTGGCGGCTGCCGCCCAGCGGGAAGTAGAGGTAATCCTTGAACCAGGTGGACAGGCTGATGTGCCAGCGGTTCCAGAAATCGCCCAGGCCCGTGGCCGCGTACGGGTTGTTGAAGTTCAGCATCATCCGGAAGCCCATCATCGCGGCGATGCCGCGGGCCATGTCGGTATAGCCGCTGAAGTCGAAGTAGATCTGCCAGCCGAACGCCACCGTCGCCAGGACCAGCGCCGGCGCCTGGAACAGGCCGGGGTTGCCGTAGACCGGGTCCACATACTGCGCCAGGTAGTCGGCCAGCGCCACCTTCTTGAAGAAGCCCACCAGGAAGAGCGACAGGCCGTCGGTGAGGTCTTGCCGCGTGATCGTGGGCGTTCGCTGGAGCTGCGGCAGGAGGTTGTGGGCCCGCTCGATCGGCCCGGCCACCAGCTGGGGGAAGAACGAGACGAACGTCAGGAAGCGCACGAAGCTGCGCTCCGTCGGGATGACGCCGTTGTAGGCGTCGATGGTGTAGCTCATCGACTGAAACGTGTGGAAGGAGATGCCGATCGGCAGGATCACCTTGGTGAAGAAGTGGTCCTCCGGAACGCCCAGGAGCGAGAGCATGGCGTTGGGGTACGCGATCGGGTCGGGCAGCTGGGCGGAAAGTCCGAGATGATGAAGGAACGTATTCAGATTCTCGGTGATGAAGCCCGAGTACTTGAAGTAGCCGAGGAACCCGAAATTGCTGACCAGGCTGATCACGAGCCAGAACGTGCGCGTTCGCCGGCTCCGCTCCATCAAAAGGACCATGAGGTAATCGATCGCCGAGGTGCCGAAGAGCAGCAGGAGATACCAGGGATTCCACCAGCCGTAGAACGTGTAGGAGGCGATCATCAACCAGATGTTCATCAACTGGTTGTTTCGGCGAACAAGAAGATAGACCGGGTAGACGATCAGGAAGAAGACGAAGAAGACCCAGGTGTGGAAGAGCATGGTCGCCTCGAAAGGATCGATGGATGACGAATTACTGACGTGATTCATCCTGCATCCTTCGAGAGCGGCGCTTGCGCACGCAGCGGAAGCCGATGGCATCGCGGGCCAGGCAGGCGTCGGAGAAGCCCGGGGTCTCGCCGATCCGGTAGGCCGACCGCAAGGCATCCGCGGGCGATTTCCACGAGCCGCCGCGGAGGACGTATTCGTTGCCGTCGGCCGGTCCGCGCGGGTTCTTCTCCGGGCTGGCCTTGTAATAGCCCGGGTCGTAGACATCCTGGCACCACTCGGCCACGTTGCCGTGCATGTCGAAGAGGCCCCACGGATTGGGCTTCTTCTGGCCGACGGGATGAGTCTTCTTGCCGGAGTTGTCGGCGAACCAGGCGAAGTCGCCGAGCTGCCGCGGCTTCGCCGCCGAATGAGTACTCGGAACTCGTCCCGGCCCGGCAGGCGTATTCCCACTCGGCTTCGGTCGGCAGCCGGTAGCCGGTCGGCCTCGAAATCACACTCGCCGGTGTCCTCGTTGTAACAGGGCTGGAGTCCTTCGAAGCGAGACCGGGCGTTGCAGTATCGGGCCGCCTGAGGCCAGGTCACCTGTTCCACCGGCAGGTCCGGCCCCCTGGAAATGGGACGGGTTGGGGAAGGCTTCGATCTTGCCGAGCTTTTCGTATTCGGCCTGGGTCACCTCGTGCCGGTCCATCAGGAATGAGTCGATCCATACCGTGTGCACGGGCTTTTCTTCCTCTCGCCGTACCGGCTGCCCATCTCGAAGGAGCCGGCCGGAATGAGGACCATCTCGCCGCCGTCCTGGGTCGTGATCGTCGGCAGCCCGCTGGCGTGCCTGCGGAGCGCCGGGCTTTCTGACAGCCCAGAAGACGCGAGCGCCGCAAGGACGAGGCAGACGGCCGGACCATACGATCCTGCGAGCGTCATTTCGCCGCCCCCTCCTTGACCATGACCCAGCTCGGCTGCTTGCACGACTTGCCATCGCTGGTGATGGCGACCCAGCGATCCTTCTGCGTCGCGTCGGCCACGCACACGTTCCAGCCGGGCGCCTCGACTCCGGGGAACTCCGGCAGCAGGCCCTTCAGGTTCTTGCCCTTGAACTTGGGGCCGCGCGTGAAGGTGAGGTATTTCATGTCCGGCGACCAGGTGATGTGATAGGTCTCGATGGGGTTCTTGCTCTCGACCACGTCGTGGATGTTGGTCGCCTTCGGGGTTGCACCCGACAAGTCCAGGTCGGCGACGCCGGCGCAGTAGTCGCCGTGGCCCCAGCAGACCTTCTTGCCGTCGGGGCTGATGTTCGGCCGGCAGCCATCGAGCTTCAGGTCGACGACCTTGTCGCCGTTGGCCTCGATGGCCAGGATGCGTGTGGCGAGAAACCCATACCGCCGTGCACCGTGGCCACGAACCACTTGCCGTCCGGCGAGCAGTTCAAGGTGTAGAGATGGTGCAGCTTGCGGTTGACGTGTTCCCGCGTCTTGCCGGTCTTGAGGTCGTAGAGGAACAGTCCCTTGGTCGCGGCGTCGGAGAAGGTGAATTTGTCGAACTCGCCCTTCATGTAGGCGATCCGAGCTCTCGTCGGGGCTCCAGCACGGCTCGCGGCCGTTGTCGGCGACCTTGATGCGGCCCGTGCCGTCGCTGTTCATGTAATAGATGTTGCGGACTCTGGCGTCTCCCTTGCCCTCGTCGGCGACGAAGCAGATCTTGGTGCCGTCGGGCGACGGCTTGGGGATACAGCTCATCGACGTCCGGCGTTCGCGTCAGGTTGACGGGGTTGGAACCGTCGGCGTTGCACAGGTAAAGCTCCCAGTTGCCGTCACGGTTCGTTTCGTAGACGATCTTGTGCCGGTAGTGCTGGAGCTCGGCCAGCAGGTCGCTGGAGCCTTCTGATTGCTTCTCGCCGCAACGCGCCTCAGGCGCGAAACCCAGGGCCATGGCTCCAGCCATCGCGAAGACCGCAAGTGGCAACACCGTGAGGAGACGATACATGTTCCCTCTTCTACGTGAGTAACCTTCAGAATCTTAAAGACTGAATAAAAATATGTCTGATTCGCCATTCATTCTTCCGTGGGGTGCCAGTCGGGCAGTAGATTCGACCCTTCGTTCGTCATCTGTATGAACTCTTCCTCATCGGCGTCCAGTTTTTTCAGGCAAATCTGCCAGGGGCCTTCCGGCGCAGGTGCCCGGCAAAACAGAATCATGATCCCGTCCGGCGAGTAGCGGGCGTCGTGCTGAACGTCGGCGCCGAAGGTCAACTGCTCCCAGTTCTTGCCGTCCACATCGACCTGGTGGATGTGGCCCTGGACCGTCTGGCAGAGGATCCTCTTGCCGTCCTTCGACCATTGCGGCGTACAGCAAGCCTCCTCGGCCTTGAGCGGGTCGTTCTCGTGGCCGTCCAGGCTGAGGAGGAAGATGCCGATGTCCCCGAGGTGCCGGCTGGCGACGGCGAGGTGTTTGCCGTCTGGAGCGAAGGCCGGTACGCCGCAGCGCTCCCATTCGTTGGGAGTGACGCGTCGTTCCTGGCCGGAGGCGAGGTCCCTGACGAAGGTTTGGTTGTCCCGGATGAAGACGATTGACTGGCCGTCGGGCGACCAGCTCCCCTGCGAGCCCTTCGTGACGAACGTTGGCTCGGAGCCGTCGCGATTCATCAGCCAGACCTCGGGAAAGCCGCCGCGCAGGCGTGGTATAAAGGATCTGCTTGCCGTCGGGCGAGAAGCGCGGATCGGCGTCGGGATCGGTGCCTCTGGTGAGCTGTTTCGCACCTTTCCCGCTGGCGTGCATGCTCCAGATTTTCATGGTGCCGCTGCGATCGCTGACGAAGACGATCGTTCCCTTGAGTCTGGCAAGGTCGATCTGTTCCGAACTTCGTTCCAGCATCGTGCGCGGGTGCCGACGCTCCACCACTCGGTTTGCGCAAGGGGTTCGTTGGGACGGACGTGGATCGAGGGCCGGCGGCGATCGCGGTGATCCTGTCGCCGCCATCGGCCTTCCGCGCCCGCCGGAAGCCGTAGCTGTCGGCGCCGAAGCATGCGTCGGAGTAAACGGGGAACTCCTTGTGACGGTAGGCCGACCGGAGCTTCTCGGCGGTGCAGTCCCACGCACCGCCGCGCAACACGCGCATCTTGCCGGTGGCCGGACCGCGCGGGTTTTCAGCCGGACTCTCCTCGTAGTAGGTCTCGCCGTACCAGTCGTGGCACCATTGCCAGACGTTGCCGTGCATCTCGAAAAGGCCCCAGCGGTTGGGCTGCTTCTGGCCCAGAGGCCGCGGCTTGCCTTGCGAATTCGCCTTGAACCAGGCGTATTGCGGCAACTCGGCCTCGTCGTCACCGAAACAGTACTTCCCGACGCTGCCGGCGCGACAGGCATATTCCCATTCCGCCTCGGTGGGAAGCCGGTAGCCGTTGGCGTCGAAGTTGCACTCCCAGGTGTCCAGGTCATAGCAGGGGGTCAGCCCTTCCAGCTCCGAACACTCGTTGCAGAAACGGACGGCGTCGGTCCACTGTGTCCGCTCGACCGGGTTCTTCTTGCCTTTGTTCTTCGAGGGATTGACGCCCATGACCTTCTCATAGAGTTCTTGCGTCACCGGATACTTGTCGAGGTAAAACGAGTTGACCGAAACGAGGTGCGGAGTTTCGTCAGGGCGCCCGGCGCGTCGCCCATCTGGAAAGTGCCGGCAGGGATCAGGACCATGAGGTCGGCGGGCCGGTTTAGCAAGGGCCCAGCGGGGTCGTTCTTGGCGCAGCCGGCTAGGCCGGCAATGACCGTCACCAGCACCCAGGTCACATTTCTGGCCATACGTGATTCCCGCTCTCCTTCGGGTAATTCCCTCGCACAAAGTCCGAAGCGGTGCGGCGTGCCGCGGAGGATCCGGGTTTTCGGTTTCAGAATTCCGGTTTCGGATTTCCGAGGTTAATGCCGAGCCCCCTCGTGGTCGGCGGGGTTGCGCAGCGCCTCCTGCGTTCGGGCGCGGATCTCAGAGGCGATCGGCGACACGCGGGGGTCCAGGGCGATGAGGATGCCCGCCCGTTGCCGCAGGGCCTTGACCACCCATCGGCATTCGCCCACGAGCTCGTCCTGGTTGCCGCCGATCTCCACCAGGTCCCGGGTATACGCCTGACAGCGCTTCAGCGAGTCGGGTCCGTCGTAGTCCAGCACCTTCTTGCGGAACTCCTCGTTCATCCGCGCAACGTGGTCCGGCGTCTTGATCTTATCGGCGCAGGCCGCCACGCGGTCGTCGATCTCCTGCGTGAGGCGATCCATCTCCGCAATGAACTCGGACAGCTCCCACATGCGCCTTCTTCTGGTCAGCGAGGTACTGCCGCATCTTCTTCCCGAACTCGACGTAGCGCGTGATCCGGCCGCGGATGTGCTTGACAAATGTCAGTCCGCCGTCGAGGGCCCTTTCGACCTCGGCACGCTTGCTTTTCTGCTCTTGCTTTTCGTAGATCGGGGTGAGCGTGTCGCGCACGTCGCAGGTCGCCATTCCCTTGTACTCAGATTTCTGCCCTTCGATGTCGAGGATGTGCTGGCACGGGCCGACACCGAGGGTGTTGCGCATCACGTCCACGGCCGTGTAGATATCCAGAGGCGTTTGCGTTACCCGATTGATCGGGTAGATGACCGCCGGCCCTTTGAGTTGCATCACGCGGCTCTTGAGCGGCTGCAAGTATCCGTCGCCGGTCGGGGTCGGACCAGCATGGGTAGGGATACTCACCCAGTACCGTGTTCCAGCGTTTCCGGTCTGGATCGATCAGCCCCTCGCCGCTGCCGAGCCAGGAAGGCTTGATGTACTTGCTCGTTCTTCTGCTGTTGCAGGAGCATCTCCCAGCTGTCGGTCAGATCGTCCGACCGGGTGAAATCGACGCGCCACTGGGCCGGAAACGGCATCTTCCAGTCCAGAGGGACGACCTTGCCGGTGTCGGCGGGCTTCAGCTCTCGTACGTGCCAGATCTGCGGAGCCTCCAGGAGTGCCAGCCAGATCTTCTTTCCCTCGAAGCCGATCTCGGACCCGGTGATCTTGCGCCGGTCACCTGTGCCGGAGAGTGTGACCTTGACGTCCTGCTGCCGGTTCTCGAAGACGCACATGGCGATGGCGTCACCGTCGCCGGTCAGGTGCAGAATAAAGTTCTCGCTGGGGAGCTCGACCGCCTCCAGGGGTAGGCGCGTGGCGTCGATGGTGATGTCATCGGCGAAGAAATCCGGCAGGACGCCGAAGCGACCCGGGCACTCGACCCGGAGCTTGCCCGCCCCGGCTCCCGGCTCCGCCTGGACAGAGACATCGCCCCGCTTGATGCGGAACTTGCCGGTGACCTCGGCATCTCTCGCGGTCGCGAAAGTCGCTTCCAGGCACGCGCCCCCCCTGGTGTTCTCGACGATAGCCACGCGTTTCAGTCGGGCGGCTGGTTCTCCAGCGGCCGTCATCAACCGCAACCGCAGTCGTGCCGCTGTGCCACCGTACTTCACGGCATGGACTTCCACCGCCGAACCTTGCTTGCGCAGCACGGCGACAATCCGGCCGTTGCTCAGGACGGCATCGCCCTTCAGAGCGTCGGTGGTCTCCCCAACGGGAATGGCGAGCCAGTCATTCTTGCCCTCCAGGGCCGCCGGCGCCAGGGCTTCAGCGGTCGGCCGGCCCGTGTCCCAGACGGTGATGCCGCTCCTCGGCTTGGCAGGCGACGCTTGCGGCGCATCGGCACTCAAGGTCCTGCCCGCCCATGTCAGCGGCACGAAAAGCGCGGCAATGCGGACGAAAACAGGACAACGCATGAGGCATCCCCTTGCTAACGTCGCTTCAAGCAACCCCGTCTTCCCACGACGCAATCCTTCCCAGAGGGACACTTCCTGGGAATCGGTCTCGACTTAAGCGGCCCTATTGTAACCCAACGGACGATGGCTACCGCTAGCCACTTGAAGGGCAAAACTCATAGCGTTTGAGTCAAGTTTTGGTTTTCAGCCCCAGATTACCAACAGATTCCCCTCCCTTCGTCGCCGTCGCGTCTTGGGCGGAGTTGAATGCGAGAAGACTCGGATGATGAATGGTGCATGTTACGGCGGTTGCCCTGACAAGGGCAGTGTCCCAGAAGCTCGGGAGCACCAATCGCGTCAAACGCGTATGTTCTTGCCGTCGCCCTTAACGGGATGCAATCCTCAACACCCGGTTACCCGCTATGAGCATCATCCATTTTAACATGGCTCGTCGGTCTGAGGCGGAGCCTCGTTAGAAACTGCTCCGAGTTCCGGGGCACTGCGCGCTTCGGTCGGATCGACGAATGGCACTAGCTTAGTGCGCAATACTATGCTGTCAAAGGATTTACGACTCGTTTTCAACAAGCACATCGATAAACAGGATGATATATAAAAGATTGCATTTGGCCTTAGAGTAAAGGGGTTTCGGTGTTTTGATCTTACGCTCATTTATGATAATTTGGATTCAAAGATCACGATTCTCGACGTAAATCTTGAAATGTCATGGGTTTTCGCTTAAGCTAGTGCCATTCGTCTGATCGACCGAAATCACATCGGACGGATCAAAGATTCCGTTCCGGTGGCGGCGAAGGATCGGCGCTGGTCTTCGACTGGTTCGTTCTTTTCATCGTCCTCTATCTCGCGACACTCATTTGTGAACAATGGTCTCACCGGCGAGACGGACGTACGTGGGCTGCTAAACTCTGCGCCGTCCAGAGAGCTTTTGGGAAAGGCGGCCAAAACAGCTGAACGAACAGATTATCCACCGCGCGGCATTGGGAGCTCCGCCGGGTCATGTCAGAATAGACATCCCCCACCCTAGCCGGTCTCAGGCGGGTGGTAAGCCGCTCGGTCGCTCGGAAGCCATGGAACTTTTCAGCGGGATGAAGCGTCAAAAGGGACAGAAGGCCAGACCTGGTCAAGGATTCCCGTGACGGGATTCGGGTGGAAAGTCGAGTACCGCGCTGGGCGGTGGGGCACCGACATGAACGGCGCCTTTGATCGGGTGACCTTGGGATTGAATATCTACCCTCCAGACATTCGAGGATGGGCGCGGTGGTAGGAGCGAATGATCAAGGGGGACGAAGAGAGGCGGAACCACGAGCCGATGCGCCTCAAGCGTCGACGGCGTGGTCGATACCGGAGATCCGGGTCGTCAAGGACGATCAGGGACGCTTGCGGATCGACCAATCCGATCCCGCCACGTACGGCGCGTATGCCGCCCGTCAATTGCTGGCGACCGCCGAAGCCGACCCGAAGTACAGGGACGGAATGACCAAACGTCCCTCGGCGCCCTCGATCAAGATCACCTATGTCAACGGCGGCGGCGAGCCTCAGGAGATCGGCGTCCGAGAGATCTTCTGCCGGATGGACGGGGATGCGCTCGTCCTGACCAAGTTCGAGAATGCAGAGGGTGAGAAGGTAAAGGACCTGCCCATTACAGTCCCCCTGCTCGGCGAGCTGGACGCCGATGTGGACGACGCGGATCGGCTCCATGAGCTCGCCCTGGCCGAGCTCGGTGACGTGCCGTCACCGCCCGCCGAGATTGAACCGGAGCATGAGGCGGCCCGGCCGGCGCCGTCTCGGGAGCGGCGGCTCCCGTCTGGGCCACTTCGGCAATATGACGAGGCGGCTGATCCGGCTCCGGCAGCGGGCACGCTCAAGACCCCACCGGCCCCTGAGCCGGCGCCGCGCGGTCCAGCAGTTATGCCGCCTGTCACAAAGGCGACGGGAGCGACCACCGGCCCCCCGGCCGGTTTGACGGTGCGGGCGCTCGACGACGGCGAGGCGGCCTCACTGCGTACGCTGATCGAAGCCAAGGCGGGACAGACGCGGTGGGCCAACGGGCTCCTCATGCAGGCAGCGGAACGCCACCCGAGCGATCGAAGGCTGCAGAACGAGCACCTCGCGAACCTCCTGCGGGTCTCTCTCGATCCGTCGCGGGCCGAGTCCCGGACGCCGCTCGCCGCCGCATTGCGTGGCATCCTCGAGGAGGTGCACGCATACAAAGCAGGCGTGTTGGACCGCGATCCCCTCAAAGCGGAGAAGCTCGCACTCCAGCCCTTCGCGCGTACGGCGCTCGACCCGACGCCGGCGGACGACGGCCCGGTGAAGACTGTTTCCGGCACTGCTCAGAGAACTCCGGCTCAGGTTCTGGCGAAGCTCGAAGATCCGAAGCTCGCCCGGGCCACCCGCGTGAAGCTTCTCCTCGAAGTCGTCCCCGAGCTGATCGAGACCTGGCGACCAGACAAGGAGAGCGGCCGCAGCGAGGCGGCCAACGAAAGCAGCCCCGCGATCGTGCGCAGGCTGTTCGCTGTGGCGAACGAGCAGCGTCAGCAGCGGAAGTTCATCGACGACGGCTCAGCCTTCAGGAAGGCGGGTGAGAGGTACGCGGGACTCGAGAGTAAGTTGCCGAAGGCCTCGGCTACTGACGACTCGTAGGACGCTTCGATACGCAGGGCTCGTTGCTTCACGATGCCGGAGCAGTCAAGATGCACTGTGGGCCAAGAAGGGATCACTGCTCCGGAACCTCATCTCATTACTCTTTCGGGTGATCCTTCAGCAATCTCGGCCGCTCAAGGACTCCACTCCCCCATGCCCCATCTTAGTCGTCATGCTCGCGTCACAGTTGGGCTATAGACCGCCGGGCTCAGTCTTGCAACCGTCGGGCGTCATCGCGACTCGATTCACCCCATACCTGTGCCCGCGGAGGACAGCAGTCTCACGGCGGTTGTCGGTGTCCCAGATTCGCACGCAGTCGTCCCTTGAGCCGCTTACCACCCACCCACCGTCCGTCTGGCGTCACTGCTACGCAATTCACCCAAGACGTGTGGTCGGCGAAGATAGCGACATTGCGTCTTCCGTGACCATTGACGCAAGAGTCATGGCTCTCATCGATACGGGGATCATCAGACGGCGTTGCCTTTTGTTCATTTTGCTATCCCCGGCCCATCCCGCCGAACGCGGGCGACGATGATGCTCACGCACGGCCGCTGGGCCCGTTTTCGGGAGGGCGGGTCACGATGGCTTGGCGCTTCGGTGTTGTCGGATCGACCGAAGCAGCGAACCGATCAAGTTGCGGACTTTCGCCTGCTTATGCATTGACGCTCCCGAGCGAGCGTCGCACGCGTGGCATCGCCCGTGTTCATACCGGAACGCGCATCGTTTGACTGACGGATGCGTGTCTCGTTCGCTCGGCACAGACCGCAAACTCACCAGCGGGGGAATAACCGGCCGCCCCGATGCCTTCCCGCTCGTAGCATGATCTACCGTCAACTCCATGACCGCGAACTATGCCGCCTTGCACCGCCGCATACTGGCAGACGACCGACGGGCCGAAGCCGTTCCAGTTCGTTCTCCGCGAGATACGATCGGTGGATCACCCGCGACCGGAAGTCTCACTTGTAGCTCGTCTCAGATAGGGTGCGAGTAGGGTCAAGTAGAGATGACAACCCTACTGGCCATTCGGTCATAAGGCACTAGGAGTTAAAGACGTTCCGTCACGAGCCAAGGTCAAGTACGGGAAATAGGGTTGAGATGAGATATATGACAAAGAGTCGAGGCGCCCGGTGGTTAATGTCTCATTGTGGGATCTAAAATCCCTCGCCTTCAGGCGACAACTTCCAGTCCGTTGGACCCCGCTTGGCAATGAGCTAGCCGTGGCTCGTCGTGGGTCGTTGTCAAAGCCGGGGAAACAAGGGCATTGTGACTTCTTTGGTTCAAAAAACAGTCGGGCATTCAGCCGACTATCGAACCCACCGGCTTCCAGCCGGTGGTGGTTCAGTTTCCAGGAGTCTCAACTTGATCAACATCACCCGCCACGCGGCGAGACGCCTACGGGCCTTGGTTAGTGCTGCCTATTCACAATTAACTGTGGGGTTGTGATGTCGAGCAGTTCGGCCTATTCTACGTGCGTTCGGCTGGAGAACCGATTGGTCACCGCGAATGGAGTCGCACCATGCCTGGCCCGACGCCCTTGGACCGCCCCAAGTTCCCGTCGGAGTTCCTTGATCAATGCCGAGCCTTGGTCCGTCGCCGGGCGGTGCCGCACGACCAGCACCAGAGGGCTCGGCTGGTCCTCTTGCTCCACGAATCTCCCGCGTTGTCGCACGTCGCGGCCGCGGCCTTGGTGGAACTCCACCCCAACTCCGTCCGCCTCTGGCGACACCGCTGGGCCAGCGGGGACTTCTCCTTGGCCGACCAAGCGGGCCGGGGTCGCAAGCCCGCTTTTTCCCCCTCGTGACCGCGCGATCGTCAAGGCGGTCGCCTGTGAAGCCGTCTGCCAGACCAAGTTGCCGCTGAGTCGCCTGTCGACCTCGGACCTGACCGAGCGGGCTGGAACAGCCTTGGGTCGGTCCATCAGCCCCAGCACCGTCTGGCGCATCCTGGATGCCGACGCAATCAAGCCATGGCGGTATAAGTACTGGATCTTCCCGCGCGACCCGAAGTTCTCCGAGAAGGCGGGTCGCGTCCTGGATCTGTACGCCGGCTCCTGGGAGGGCAGCCGGCTGGGCCGCAGGGACTATATCATCAGCTCGGATGAGAAGACGAGCATCCAGGCCCGGATTCGATGCCACGCGACTTTGCCGACGGGCCCCAAGCGGCCGATGCGCGTCGAGCATGAGTACCAGCGGGGCGGAGCCTTGCAGTACCTGGCTGCTTGGGATGTTCGCCGCGGCCGAGTCTTGGGCCGGTGTGAGGAGAAGACTGGCATCGACTCGTTCGGCCGATTGGTCGAGCAGGTCATGCGGAGTGAGCCCTACCGGTCGGCCAGTCGGGTCTTCTGGGTCGTGGACAACGGCTCGTCGCACCGCGGGCAGGCGGCCATCAGGCGACTGCGAAAGGCCCATCGCAAGGCGGTCTTGGTCCACACGCCGGTGCATGCCAGTTGGCTGAATCAGGTGGAGATCTACTTCTCGATCATCCAGAGGAAGGTTCTGACTCCAAACGACTTCGCCCGCCTGGAAGAGGTGGAGCAGCGACTTCGGCTGTACGAAGAGCTGAGCAATCGACAGCCTCGTCCGTTCGATTGGAGATTTGATCGAGCCGCCTTGCAAGACTTCCTGGAGCGATTGGAGGCCAAGTGTGGCAAACTGCCCGGAGCCTTGGTCACTTGATTCTTCGGGTGCCACGCAGGGCATCACAACCTCACAGTTTATTGTGAAATGGAGCATTTAGTTTTAGCTGTCAGCGAGCGGATGTGTGATCGCGGCCGAGGACAGGAGGCGCCGGAAATGTGCCTGGTCAGGACCCAGTCTGTGGCTCCAATTGCAACCGAGAGACGGAAGCCATGCTCGAGACTCCACCCATAACCAAAGATGGCCGACATCCCATTCATGATCGGGGATAGTTCGCTACCCGCCTGGCCGTCGAGGGGCCGGCCCAGGGAGTCGGTGAGGAACGCCGACTTGGCTCTCAACTTGCGGAACCCGAGCTTGTTGAGCGACCCTCTGGAGAAGAGGGACAGCATGTACGCCGCGGCATCGTGACTCGCCCAGGCCAAGACCAGTTCTTTGTGGCGTTTGATGCAGGGCACTTGATTCTTGCCGGTCATGACGAAGCGAGAGATGGCGAGGATCCAGGCACTATCCAGAACTCTGAGGCTCCCAGCGACTCGAAAAGAGGAGCGACACCTATTTTCACCCCTGGCGGTCGAATAAGGACACGTGGGAACCCCGGACCGGTGGCCGCGGTGAGCCCAGGGCGCATCACCGTCCAGACCGACGAGCATCAACGAGGACATTCGCGGCGGTGGTCGGCAAGACGATAGTGGCCCACACGGTCACCTACTTCGTGATCGGCGTGCTGGCCTTTTTCGTATTCGACTATCCGCATCTGTACGCCGAGACCGAGCTGCGGTTCCTGATGCGGCCGACGAGTGATCCCGTGGTGATGGCCGGCTCGCTGTTCCAGCCGATCCGGGGGCTCCTCTTTGGTGCCTTGCTCTTCATGCTGCGCGAGACATTCTTTGCCGTGCGGTGGGGCTGGCTACGGCTCTGGCTGGTGCTTGTGGTCGTCGGCATCATCGGCCCGCCAGGGCCGGCGCCGGGGTCCCTGGAGGGTATGATCTTCACGAAGATCCCACTGTCGGTTCAGCTCAAGGGGTTGCCGGAGGTCGTGCTGCAAACGCTGGTCTTCTCGCGCATCCTCTGCTACTGGGGCGACCACCCGGAGAAGCGCTGGCTGAGCTGGTGCCTTGGCACCGTCTTCGTGGTGGCGTGTCTCGTACCCGTCCTGGGTTTGCTGGCGATCCAGGCCGGGGTTCACTGACGCCAATGATCCCTTGGTCAGCGGGCTCCTGCGGGGAATACGCCCGCTGCAATCACGAGTCGGCGAACCTCGACGCGGTCGGGGTGGTTCATGTTGAGCACACAGAGCGTCGTCCTGCCGATGGCGGTCATTGAAGGGCACGGCTCAAAACGGTGGCTCCGGTTTTCTTCTCGGTTCCGAGGCTGGACTGCATCGTGATTTGCTCCCCCAATGAGAGGCGTGAATGACCCGGTTGTCTTTTCGGCTTCATGGGATCTGTTTGCGCTGGAGAAATCGTGCGAGTCGCTCATCGAGCAACTTGTGGGTGATCCAGAAGTCGGTCTGTTTGACTCGCTCGAATGCCTGCTTGATATCGATGAGCCCCATCTCCGCGGCCAGTTCCAACACGCCTACGGTCCCAACGACACGCAGGCCGCGCTCCGCAGCGGCCTTGCGTCCTCGATACTCGTCGATAATAAGTCGGCCCGCCTGGACTTCCGCCGCAAGCGCAATGGCGGAGGTCTCGCCAGGGTCCAGGCCGGGAATCGCTTCGATGGACGATGGAGCGAGAATGCGGAGCCACAGGGGTGGCGGGGAAATGAAGGCTCTCACCTCCGCGGGTCGCCTCGGTGAGGCGAGTTCCGATGCGACCTCGGGCGGGATGAGGATCTCCTTGAACAAGGTGGGCAAGACATCGACGTGCCCGATCGCGACCAGGACCACGAATGGAGACGCGTCAGCGACGACGATCATCGGTGTGTTAGCCCGAGGAACTCCTTGAGACTCTTGACGTCAGCGTCGAGGTCTTCGTGAGTGAGCGAGTATTCGGTGACGCCATTCCGTTTCAGCAGGGCATCGGTGTCGAAATGGTCGAGGCCGAGGACCTGCCCGAGCGCATGATGAGTGAGGATTCCCCTGCGGAACAAATTGATGGCGAAAGACTCGCGGACCGCCGAGGAAAGGTCGCCGCTTTCAGCCTGGAGTCGCTGCTCGATTTCCGGCGGTAGGTCGACGGTCAGGGTGATGTTCATCGTGTTCCCAGCCTCTTCTCTTCCGACCATGATCGCTCACGCACCCGCGTGTCGAATGAGTCGTAGTCCCCGTGCCCTCGATTGGGCGCGGAGTGGTCGATGGCTCCATAAACCTAATCCTACCCGAAATGCATGGAAGATCCAACCGGATCGGTGACGTGGATGTAATGCTCGAGGCCGTCGATCTCCCGGTGTCCCACGCAGGCTGCGGTCACCGCCGATACCCGGCGGACAGTGAGAAAAGCACAGATCAGAACGACACGCTCCGCCACATACCAGGGACAGGCAATGCTGAGTCTCCTGCACACCACCGTTCACGCGACCGCCGGGATTCCGACGTCATTGATCGCGACTATTCCGCGAATCGCTCAGCCGTGGCGAAGCGTCCCGGAAAACCGCTTACCGGGCCCGACCTTGCGACGCAACGACCTTGCGAAGCAACCCGGGGAAACTACCACGGCCAGCGCACACTAAATAGTTGATCCTGTAATCACTTGTAGCAAGTAGTTTTCGTTCCAGCCACAACTACGGCGTTTCATGGCGATGCTGGCGCGGTCGGGATGCTGTTTCAAGAGCGACAACGTAAAGCGGTTGAGCCAGGCGAAGTTCTCCCGCAACGCCTCCTCTCGAATTCGCGACTCGTCCTCGCGATACGTGACATCGAGCACCCAATGGCACGAGTTCTCGATACCCCAGTGGCCCCGAACGGCTCGCGCTAGCCGCTTCACGTCCATGGCCAGGCTGCTGATGTAGTAGCGGACCTCGGCGGTCTCCTTGCCGTCGCGGACGCACAGCGACGTCACCACCGCGATCGTCTGCAGCGCCTTCCAGAGCCCGAATCCCGGCAGTGTCTTCGGCGCCGGGAGCTGGAGGTAGGTCCGCGTCTCCACACGCCCGTGGCGCTGCTCCGCCGTCACCAGCTCCTGGGCCCCCTCCAACTCGCCCTCGAGCTGCTCGTCGATGTGATCGATGACCGCCTGATGGAGCGTCTCCTGGTTCCCCTTCAGCGCCAGGACGAAGTCGGCCCCGCCAGCGATGATCTCCGCCGCGATCGCTTTCTGGGCCCCCATCGCGTCGATGGTGATGATCGCCCCGCGGATGTCCACCAGCCGCAGGACCTCGGGGATTGCCGTGATCTCGTTGGACTTCTCGGCGCAGGCCACCTGGCCCAGCGACAGGCCAAATTCGCTGGCCCAGATGCTCACCGAATGCAGGGCGCCCAGGCCGTTCTTGCGGTCGTGGCTCCGCCGCGCCGTCTTGCCGTCGATCGCCAGGACGGGCTGCTCGACGCCGGCAGCCGCGGCCGCCTTGCGCGGAGCGACTCCAGCCAGTTCACATAACAGGCCTGGAACGCGGCCGGCCGCACGGCCATGAGGACGCGGCGGAAGACGTCCTTGCGCGGGATCCCGTTGGGCAGGTCCAGCGCGCCGATGAGGAACTCCTCTTTGAGGGCGGCCCACCTGGCGATGGCGGTCGGCCCGTTGGCGCCGGCCAGCACCGCCATGACGGCGATGACGATCACGCTGACCAGCGGGTGTTGCCGATTGATGGAGGAGCGCGGGTCCTCCAGTTCGGCGAAGTGCAGCACGACCTCATCGAGGCTGATGCGTTGAATGTCGGCCATCGGGAGCTCTCCGTGGGGCACCGTAGATGGAGTCACAGAGAGACACATATACCATCAAACGTCTGAGGGCGCAAACATTACATCTTATCAGGATCACCTAAAATGTGCGCTGGCCCTGACGGACCTGGGTCGTTACCTGATTGCCTTGGTCCAGGACCGGGGACTGAAGAGCCCCGAGCTGACCGGCGAGTGGGAAGCGAAGCTGCGCGAGGTGGAGCGGGGCCGCCTGGACCCCCGCCGGTTCATGGCGGAGATCGTCGCGTACACCGGCGAGGTGATCCGTTGCGGCGATGCGACGTCGATGGATGAGGGGCGCGCTCGGCGACTGCCCGGTGTCCGTCCGGCCAACCCCATCCTTGACGGCGGGGGCGACCCTCGGTATCGCGCGCGACTCGTTCGGGACCGCCTGACGGCCCACACCACGGTTCCGGCGCGCTGCTTCGACCGCGAGGGTTTGTCTCTCGGCCGGCTCAGTCAGCCTGGTCGCCCTCGACCATCGCGGCTGCCTCGCGCAACTCCTGCCAGCGGTCCGGCAGCAATTCCTCGATCCGGCGGGCGGGATGCGTGCTGATACGACGCAGCACATCGGTCAGGTAGGCCAACGGGTCAACCTTCAGGTTCTTGCACGTCGTGCAGAGACTCATCAAGATGGCCGCCGTCTTGCCCCCCGCCTTGCTGCCGGCAAATAACCAGTTCTTGCGGCCAAGGGCTATCGGCTTCATCGCCCGCTCGCTGGCGCCGTTGTCGATCTCCAGGAAGCCCGCTTCCAGATATCGCTCCAGGGCTCCCCAGTGATTTCGCGCGTAGCCGATCGCCTCGCCGATCGGACTCTTGGGCAAGACCCTTTGCTGATCCTCGTGGTCCAACCACTCCTTCAGCTTCTCCAGGATCGGCCGCGACTTCTCCTGGCGCAGGGCGTGCCGTTGCGCGTCGTCCAGACCCTGCTCCCTGGCCTCTTCCTCGACTTTGTACAACAGGCTGATCCACGCCAAGGCTTGGTGGGCCCGTGGAGGATCGGTGGTCCTGGCTTCGTAGAACTTCCGCCGGGCGTGCATCCAGCAGCCGACTTCCTCGATCTTGCCGTCGGCGAACAGGGCGTCATATCCCGCATAGGCGTCGGCCTGCAGATAGCCCTCATATCCCTTGAGCATCTGCTGGGGTCCGTCGCCGCTGCGATCCTCGGTGAAGTGGTACACCGTGTAGGGATGCTGGCGATCCCCCAGGTAGACCCAGAGCCGGCCCACAAATTGGCCCACCACCGGGTCCAGCACGGTTACCGGCGTGTCATCGGTCTGGATCACTTTCGACAGCAAGATCAGTCGATGCATGAGCTTCCAGATGGGCTCCAGCAAACCGGCAGAGACGGCCATCCAGTCGCACGTCGTCTGCCGGGGCAGTTCCACCCCGTGACGGCGGAAGATCCCTTCCTGGCGGTACAGCGGCAGGTGGTCGGCGTACTTGCTGACGGCCACCTGAGCCAGCAGCCCCGGCCCGGGAAGCCCTTTCTCAATCGGCTCGGGCAAGCGCTCAGCGATGATGATGTTTCCCTCACAGCACTTGCACGCGTACTTGGGCCGCACGTGCTGAATCACGATCATGCTGGCCGGTACGTACTCAAGCTGCTCGCGGATCTCCTCGCCGATCTTGGTCCGCAGGGTGCCGCAGTCGGGACAGGGAAGTTGCTCAAGGGGGACGTCGTGGACCTCTCGCTTGCGCGGCAGGCCGGCGGGCAGCGGCTTGCGGCCATGACCATTCTTCTTGGCCGGGCTCGCCGGAGCCGGAGCTGGCGGTGTGTCGGCCGACGGCACGGTTTCCTGAGCCGTGGCTTCGCTTGCCGCCAGGATCTCGCGGGCGAAGAGCAAGAGCTGAGCGGGGTCGATCGTTTCGGTCTTGCGGCCGTACCGCTGGCGCAAGAGCTGTTCGAGCTGGTGCTGGAGCTTCTCGTTGAGGTGGGTCTGCTCGGCGAGCGACTCCAAGAGCTCGCGAATGAGCTGATGGCAAGCGTCAAGGTCGGGTGGCAGTTCGCCGAGTGTGGTCGTCATGCCAAGAGTACGGAGCGAACCCATCGTTGTGACAAGAGATTCTCAAAGAATTATAAAATGTGATCTCCGTTTCAAGAAGATGTGGCAGTCACGACAGACAGCACGAACCGCCTCTGCCTGCGAGCTCGACTCAGGTCGATGCCTTCGAGGATGGCGGCCATCTCGGCGGGCGTCACCTCGACGCGATTGCCCTTCGGTTCGGGGAAGCGGAAGACACCGCGTTCCAATCGCTTGGCCCAGATCGCCAGGCCGTCACGGTCCCAATATAGGATCTTCAGCCGGTCACCCCGGCGATTGCGGAACACGAAGAGATGACCGCAGAGAGGATCCTGGCCGATGACGGAGGTGGTCAAGGCGGCCAGACCATCAAAGCCGCGGCGCATGTCGGCCGGCGAACTGGCCAAGAAGATGCGCACGGTGGGAGGGAAGTTGATCACGACCGCTGCTCCAGAACATCGAGGAGTTGGTGGAGGGTGGCCGGATCGAAGCCCGCGGAAACACGGAGGTGAGCGCGGTCGCTGAGGACCAGTTCCAGCGGGGCGGGCGGCTGAGCGACTTGATGATCAGAGATGGGCGCCAGGGATCGAGGACGGACATGGACCGGCAAGAAGTCGGGCGTATCGGCCTGGTTCGATGCAGAGGAAGGGGCTGGGGCGGGGCGGTCAGAGCGCGAGCGACGAGGAGGAAGTCCGGGACGGAGCCGATAGAGCCAATCGCGGAAGGAATGGATGGAGACGCAGCGGAGTCGGCAGAACTCGACGTGAGTCAGTCCCGAGCGGCGGAAATCGGCGAGAAGAGCCGACCAGTAGATTTCGCGGGACGACTGAGCCATGGCGGGGCCTCCGAGGATTCACGAACCGGCCCCATCATGACGAGCCTCCGCCACGCTTTGAAGATGCGGTTCACCGGACGGACACGATGCTCCTGCAGAACGGCAGCCAATCGAGCGTCAAGATTTCCAGCGACGTTACCAAGGCCAGCGGGCAGGCAACCCACACCGTCGGCAGCGACGGCGTGGTGAGCGAGCAGGGCGCCGGGAAACTCGAGGTGACCACGTCGTCGGTGAATATCAACTCCGGTGCCTTCGAGGTGATGTGATGGCAGGAACCAGTGTCACGATCGTCGATGTCCTGCAATGCCCGCATGGGGGAACGGTGCAGATCATCCCCGCTGATCCTCGGGTGCTGGTCAATGGCGCGCCCCTGGCCACGATGGCCGCCACGTTTCTGATCAGCGGCTGCCCGTTTCAATTACCGGCGACTCCGCCCATCCCGAGTCCTTGTTTGACAGTTCAGTGGGCCGCCGCCGATCAACGGACCAAGGTCAATGGCGTTCCGACCGTGAGCCGGTCGAGCCAAGGACTTTGTATCGGCGCAACTGGTGCGCCGCAAGGGCCGGTTGTCATCGTAAGCACGCAAACCAGGGTGCAGAGCCAATAACCATGAATCCTCCGTTCACCAGCATCCGTTATCCTGTAGCGATCGACGGCACGCTCGGGCGGCTCGAGCAGGAGCTGGACTACGCTGCGCACGTCGAGCAGCTCATCAAGCAGGTTCTGTTCACCTCGCCGGGTGAGCGTATCAACCGTCCAGACTTCGGCTGTGGCATCAAGCGGCTGGTCTTCGCCCCCAACAGTGACGTATCGGCGACCTTGCTCCAGGTTCGCGCCTTTGAAGCCCTGAAGACGTGGCTCGATCCCGTGATCAGCGTGAGCGATGTCGAGGCGCAGGCGAGTGAGGAAACACTGGTCATCCGCATTGCTTACATACTGAAGGCTCGCCAGGAGAAGCGGTTTCTGAACCTGGAGTTGACTCTGTAATGGCTGTCCCAGATCGTTTGGAAGCGCTGCTCGATCCGACCCAGACGCAAGTGACCGGCATCGACTTCGTCTACGTCGATCCGGGCCAGACGACACTGGACGTCTATTTCCTCAAGAAGCCCTCGACTGTCTTGCCGCAACTCTTCAATGACCCCGGCGTTCTCACGAGCGCGATCACCATCTACAGCCCCTCTGGCGGCGAATGGATCGCCAACGTGCCGGTGATCGCCGTCTCGTGGCAAAACGCGATCGATGGTCGCGAGGTGATGAGGCTCAAGACCAAGGTCCCGGGCGACTTCTCCTGGTATCGTCTGCACATCGAAGATCCGCGGATCGACAGCCACTACAACGATGTCCGGTTCTCGTTCAAAGCCAACTGTCCCAGCGATCTGGACTGCGCCGCCGCCCAGCACGAATGTGCGCCCGATCCCCCGGTCAACTTCCCTGTCAACTACACCGCGCGTGATTTCTGGAGCTTCCGCCAGGCGCTGCTGGATTTCGCCACCCAGCGTTATCCGGCCTGGTCCGATCGTCTCGTGGCCGACTTCGGTGTGATGGCGGCAGAGGTGATGAGCGCCATGGGCGACGAATTCGCTTACGCTCAGGATCGCATCGCCGCGAGGCGTATCTCGAGCCGGCCTCACAGAGACGCTCCGTTCGGCGCCTGGCGCGGCTCGTTGATTACACTCTGAGCGACGGCCTCGGTGCAACGACCTGGATCGACGTTCAAGTCGCCAAGAATGCCCCGGCCGGCCCGAAGACGATCCCCGCCGGGACACCGGTCGCGTCGCCCGATGGCCAGGCCGTCTTCGAGATTGGTCGTGGGCTCGCCGAGTCGTTCGCTATCCCACCCCAGGCGCCGAAAAACTACACCGTTAACTTCGTCCGGAACTCGTTTTCCCCGCATCAGTGGGACGAGAAGGACGTGTGCCTGTCCGCCGGCGCCACCGAGCTCTATCTCGAGGGCATGCACCAGGCCGACATCCCGCTCGACGATACCCCCAACGGGAAAGCCGCCGGCAAATGGATGCTTCTCCAGACCGATCCCACAAGTCTCGCGGTGCCCAATCGCGCGTGGATGGTTCGCGTGATCGCCGTCAAGGAGACCCAGGACAAGGTCTTCAATGTTCCCGTCACGCGGATCCAATGGGAAGCGGATCAGGCCACGCCATTCGAGCTCGACCTCACGGTTCTCCAGATCCACGGCAACTTGCTGCCTGCCACGGCCGGCCAAACCACGTCGAGTCGGTTCATGATCGGTCCATCGGATGACGAAGCTGATCATCCGGCCGCCCTCGAGCGATCGGGTCCCAACGGGTCGGTGGCATACCTGTTCAGCCTACCTGAAACGGACACACGCCCCCTGGTCTGGCTGGGCAATGCGCCTGAGGCGTCCGCCCCCGAAGTCCGACTGGTGGAAGTGGAGCAGCTCGGCGGCCAATGGGAGCCGATCCCGAACAGTGAATGGACGTGGACACCTGCCCTGCTCGGCTTGACGTCCGCCCTGCCCGATGACCGCGTCTTCACCCTCGATGACGGAACATGGCGGCGCATTGCCGGTTTCCGCCGCTTGACCGATGAGTTCATCCACAGAGACTACGCGGCGAACGATGGCAAGACGATTCGCTTCGGCGACGGTGAGTTCGGCGAGCGGCCCTCTCCGGGCACCATCTTTCAAGTCTCTTACCGTCTCGGGAACGGCTCGCGGGATAACGTCGCCGCCGACACGTTGAACAATCTCTATCAGTCGATCGACCCAGTCACGCTCAAGGTGGTGCCCTTTGACTTCATCGCCTTGGCGACAAACCCACTGCCGGCCATTGACGGCGCCGATGAGGAACCGCTCGAGCGCGTGCGACAGCTCGCCCCCCAGGCCTTCCGCGCCGTCACATTCCGCGCCGTCCGTCCCGAAGATTATGCCGAGGCGGCCGAGCGCCTCACATGGGTCCAGAAGGCCGGCGCTGAGTTCCGATGGACAGGAAGCTGGCTGACGGCCTTCGTGGCTCCTGATCCGAAGGGGAGTTTCGCGGTCACGCCGCAAGAACGGGCTGAACTCCAGGATCAGCTCGACCGCTTCCGCCAGGCCGGTCGTCCCGCCTACGCGCTCGATCCCATCTACGCTGCGCTCGACCTGAAGATCACGGTCTGCGTGGCAACGTCGGCTTATCGCGGCGAAGTGAAGGAGGCGGTGCTCGAAACCCTTTTCGGCCGTCGCGGTGTGCGACCAAGGCCGGGCTTTTTCTCCCCCGACAACTTCACGTTCGGCACGCCGCTCGAGCGATCGCAACTGGAGGCAGAGATTCAGGCCGTCCCCGGCGTGAAGGCCGTGGAGGAGATCAGCATCCGCCGGCGCGGCTGGTTCAACTGGCGTCCTTTCCAGGAACTCACTTACCGAGCGGCTCCGGACGAGCTGATCCGCGTGGTCAATGATCCGAATTTCCCCGAGAGGGGCTCGCTCACGCTCACTATGGAAGGCGGCGCATGAACCCCGAGGAGGGCAAGAGCACAAACTGTCCTTGTGATGAGCAGACTTTCCCCGCGCCGCGGAAAATCGCGGCCGGACTCGGCACCCTGCCGCGCCACCTTGCGACCTTTCCCCAGTTCCGGGCCGCCATGCTCGCCGCGATTCCCTCCAGGGGCCCGCTGGCGCTTTGGCGCGCTCGCTCGAGCGCCGATTTCGGCATCATGCTGCTGGAGATGTGGGCCTACGTCTGTGATTGCATCGCGTTCTACGATCAGGTCCGCGCCGACGAGTCCTACATCCGCACGGCTCAGCTTCGCCCCTCGGTGCGAATGCTCACCGACCTGCTCGGCTATGTTCCCCGTCCCGCGGTCGCGGCAGTTGTGGACCTCGCGGTCCTGGCCGATGGCAGGCAGCCTGTCACCCTGCCCATGGGTACGGCGTTCCGCTCCGGCGCCTTCCCAGGCGGAACGCCGCAGATCTTCGAGCTGACGGCACCGGCCATCGTCCACCCTTTTTTCAACCAATGGACCGTCGCGCCCGTACGTCCGACGACCATCGGCGAGCCCAGAGTAAAGGGCCCGCCGGTCGCCATCCCGCAGCACCCGGCATTTACTCAGCTCCTCCTCGATCCCAAAACGAACATCCTCAAGAAAGGATCGATCTTCCTGTTCGAGGTCCTCGGCGATCCCAAATGGACGGCCGCTCGGACCGTCCGGGCGATCGGTGATTTCACCGCAGAGGACGGAGTCAAGTACACGCGCATCGAGTGGGACGACTTCTTCCGGGTTCCCGCGGGCACCGCCCTTTCGAGCATTCGCATCTCCACGCCCACCCGAGTCGCCCATCTCACGACCAAGACATCGATCTACGGTTATAAAGCTATTTACGACAGCTATCAGTTCACGGTCATCGTTCTTGATGCATTATATAACAATATTGGTTTGGATAGTTCATTGATCCTGGAGAGGGACAGCGACGTGAGACCCTTCAAGGTGACTGTCGCCAACAAGACTACTCTCCAGGTCACCCCTCCGACCGCCACGAAAGTGAAGGATAGTAAAGGCAATCTCGTCTCAACTGTCGAAGCACTCGGATCAACCGCCGACGTGAACTGGCTTCTGCTGGACGCCCGCATTAACGATTCGGCCCGCAAACTCTCCGGCGCAGCGGATTGGGATGCCACCGATGCACCCGCCATCAACGTCCACTACGCCTTCATCGACGCTGCCACGGTTGTCAGGTCCGCTTGGTCCACAATCATCCAGAGCGATCCGCTCGTGCTTATGCCTCCGGTCGAATTGCCTCAGAACGGAAAAACCCCAGGGCGATTTCTTCTAGAAGATAACAACGGTGGCGCCTTTCGAACCCTCAGGCAGCGTCGCCTTCAAGTTCGGGACCGCGAGGCTCAATCTCAACTCCGACACGCCCATCCCCGGTGAGCTTGCGATACCGGTCAGGGTTTATAGCAACGTCGTGACCGCGGTCCGTGGCGAGACGGTCCCGTGGGAGGTCCTTGGTACAGGTGATGCGGCGATCCTCAATCAGTCGTTCAAGTTGAAGAAAAGCCCGCTGACTTACACCGTCTCTAACTCTGACGCCGGTGTCTCCAGCGCGCTCAAGGTGTATGTTGACGGCGTGATGTGGACCGAAGTCCCAAGCTTCTTCGGAGCGAGGGAGCACGAACAGGTCTACATCGTTCGCCAGAACGATGACGGCGATTCCCTGGTAACCTTCAACGGCCGCCTCCCCACCGGCAGCGTCGTCGCCGCGACCTACCGATTCGGTGCGGGCAAGGCCTCGCCTCCAGCCGGCACAATCAAGCAGCTCGCGCGCCCCGTCACCGGGCTCAAGTCCGTTCGCAATCCCGTCGCAGCTTATGGCGGCGACGATGCGGAGCCCGCGTCGCAGATTCGCACGCTCGCGCCCCGGTCTGCATTACTTCTCGGACGCGCGATCTCGCTCCCCGACATGCAGGTCGCCGCGTCTGGCGTGCCCGGTGTGCGCGCCGCCGGCGCTGAGTGGAACTGGAGCACCGTGGTCCAATCCGCGGTCGTGCACGTCTATTACATCGGCGACACCGCGCTGAAGGGAAGCATCTTCCAGAGGCTCCGATCTCTTTCGGACTCGACGACACCTATTCATGTAGATCAGGCAACCGGCATTCCGGTCTCGCTCTCCCTCTCCATCGATGTCGATCCGCGCAGGCTCGAAGCTGACGTGCTCTCGGCCGTCCGCACAGCGCTGATGGACTCGGAGAGCGGTCTCCTCCCGCCCGAGCGGATCGGGATCGGACGGCCAGTATTTCGCAGCCAGATCTTCGAGGCCGTCCTCGCCGTGCCCGGAGCGCTGGCGGTCAACGGACTGCTCTGGGACGGCGGCGATTTCCCCACGTACGGCGTCAGTCCGGGTGCCGGGAACTACTTCGATCTGGAAGCCGGGACGCTTCTGCTCAACGGAAAGGCGGGCGGAAATGGCTGATGCGCCCAACGACCAATACGTCGAGTACTTCACCGAAAAGATCTGGAGCCTGATTCCGGCTTTCTACCGCGACGACGACGGCCTCGCCGAGTGGCCCGATGTACTTCAGGCCATTGTCAAGGTCCTCGCGGGCCCTGCGGCCGCTCTCAAGCGGAGCAACGATCGACTCTGGGACGATGCGTTCATAGATCTCTGCGACGACTGGGCCGTTCCCTACATCGCGGATCTGGTCGGCACTCGGCTCGTTTCCGCACTCAACCCGCGCGGCCGCCGCGTGGATGTCGCCAAGACGATCTACTACCGCCGACGCAAGGGGACGGTTCGCGTCCTCGAGGAGCTCATCAGCGACATCGCCGGCTGGGAGGGTAAGGTCGTCGAGGAATTCCGCCGGCTCTCAAGGGCAGCCCACCTGCTCGACCCTGAACCCGCCGTCTCTGACAGCCGGTTCACGGGCACACCACCCGGCGGATATGCCGACATCCGCCGCCCGCGCGGCACTGTCCTGGTCAACACGCCCTTCGATGAGTTCTTCCACTACGGCGACGTGCGCCTTCATCAAGGCGGGGTCGACGGGCGTTACAATATTACCAAGATCGCCTTCCATCTTTACCGCATCCCCGCGCACGACGTCGGTGGTGAGGCCAACGCGCCTGCGGGCAAGACGGCCGCCTTTCGGAGTCAACCCCGCCCCCGGGCCGAATGCCGGCCTGAACGCACACGCCTTCTCGGTCGATCCTTCAGGGCGCAACATCCCGCTCTTTCAACGCCGTGCGCGCCCCGATTACTTCAATTGGGAGCACTGGCGCTCATCCCGCGAATGGGAGCTTCCGGCGCCGATGCGCTGCCGCGTCCTCGGCCATGCCGAGTACGAGATCACCGAGGCGCTGGTGCTCGATCTCCTCGATCCGCAGAAGAATCTCGGCATCCCTCCCGCTGCCGCCGACGATCTCCGCAAGCTGCGCGGCATCCGGATGGAGACCGAATCCGCACTGCTCAGCGCGATCAAGACCCTGCCCTCGGGCTCGAGCGCAGTCTTTACCGCCCCGAATGTCCTCGCCGAGATCCTCCAGCAGGGCTTGATCCAGGATTGTGGCAAGAGCGCCCTGCTGCCCAGCTATGTGCAGCCGGGCTCGCTCCTGCCCAAATCGCTGCGCATCACCGACAACGGCGTCGAAGTCAACAGCGATAAGGTCGTTGCCGGCAACCTCGCCAAGTGGGCCAACCTCGCCAAGTGGGCCAACCTCGCCAACAGCAAGCGTCTTGTCATCGACCCGGAGCGAGGTCGCCTGCTTTTCCTGGGCGTAACACCCACCAAGGCCAAGGTCGAATATAACTATGGTTTCCCTGGCAGCATCGGTGCGGGCACTTACAGCCGGTCGGTTTCCATTCCGTCCCCGCCCGCGCCCGCCATCGTGGGTGGAGGACACCTCGCCTCGGCCTCCTTGCAGCCGGGGACGGACGCCAAGACCGGCATCACGCAGATCGGCGACAGCTCCACGTACGGTCCGGTCGAGGATCCAGCCGCGATCGTGGACATGGTCCTCGAGGCTCAGGATCTCCAGCGACCGTACCTGCGGCTCGCGTCATCGTGGACGTTGACCGGCTCCGCGGGCGCCAGGCTCACGCTGGATGGCCTGTGGATCGGCGCCTCCGGCGGTTTTTCACTCGTCCTCGCAGGCACTTTCAAGGAGGTGACCTTGCGGCATTGTACGATTGACCCCAGCGGGAAGGATGCGCAGGGGAAGTCGATCAAGGATGCGCAGGGCAATCCGATCATTGCGGTACCGATCCAGATCGCCGGAACGATCCAGAGGCTGGTGATCGACCAGTGCATCACGGGGCCCATCGTTCTGAACAAGGGCGAGCTGGAGGAACTCGAGGTCAACGATTCGATCCTGGACGGGGCGGCGTCGGGGTCCGCCGCCGTCAACCTTCCCCTCACCCTGATGAAGGTCCGCCGCGCAACCGTCTTCGGCGCCGTGACCGTAGACCGCATGGACGCCTCCGAGGCGCTGCTCACCGGACTTGCCGACGTCACCGATACCCAGTACGGCTGCTTCCGGTTCAGTGCGGCTGGGGAACACAGCCGCGTGCCGCGCCCCTATCAATCGAGCTTCATCAAGGACACGGCACATTTCTTCACAACGCGGCAATTCGGCCTCCCCGGATACGCGCAGCTCAGCGAATCCGCCCCGGTGGCCCTGCATACCGGCGCCGAGAACGGCTCGGAGATCGGCGCCTTCAGCTCGCTCAACAATCCCATCCGGCTCGATAGCCTTAAGGCCAAGGTCAACGAGTATCTCCCCTTCGGCCTGATCCCGCTTTACATCAACGAGACTTAGGACGGTTTCATGGCGAGCATTGACCTGACCCGATCGTCAACCTATTTCACCAAACATTATCGGAGCGTCCGCGCACAACAGGGGCGAATTCTCTCCGACGACGATCACAACGAGAACGAACGAATTCACGATGAGGACCTGCGCCGCTCGCGAGTCGATCTCATCGGTCCGGCTGGGACACCCAATGGCGGTTTTCTGATCGCCAATCCCGCCGTGAAAAACGGCTTCATCGATTTCGACATCATGCCGGGCACATTCTATCTCGGGGGCCACCGCCTCGAGCTCGAAACCAAGGAGACCTACCAGGAGCAATCCGACTGGCTCAACATGGACAATTCGGCGATGATCGCGCCGCCCAGCTCGGGCAAACGGTTCGACTTCATCGCGTTGGAAGCCTAGCTCCAGGCAGCTTCGGCAGTCGAAGATTCCGAGCTCTTTGAGAAAGCATTCGGAGGAGTCGATACCGCAGCGCGGATGCGTCTGATGCAGCGCGTCGTCATCGTGAGCGACATCGCAAGCGCCGACTGCTCCGTTGGCTGGCAGAAGTACATCGCCGGATGGGCGGCCAAGGGTGTCTCGGTCAGTCCGGAGAACGAGCTGATTGCTGACGAGACGCTCAGCGTCGGTTTCGGACCCGCGTCCGCTCCCGGTGATCTTTGCTCTCCTCCTGTCTCAGGTGGGTACGTCGGCGCCTTCAACCAAGCGATCCGGGTACAGATCATCAGCCCAACGGAGCTCACGTGGGGATTCGATAACGCGGCGCCCCTCTACCGGGTTCAACTCAAGAGTAACGGCCCGGGCAAGGGGATGAACGTTATCATGCAAACGCCGCCCAAGGACGAAGCGCACTGGCCTTTGTCGGATCAGACCATCGAGATCTTGCCCTGGGCCGCCGTACTGGTCAACGGCGAGAAGCTCTCGGAGGTCTCCGGCCTGTACACCAAGGCCAGCTCGTCAGCAACTTACGATCCCAACACCGGCGCAATCTCGTTCTCGATCAAGGATGACGTGCCCTTGGGTGGGGGTGAAGAATGGAAGTCGCGGTCGGACGAGCCGCAGCTCGCCAAGGACGACTTCTTCTTCCTGCGGGTGTGGAACCGCGGCTCCGACACGCAATCGCCGGCAATGATCCCGTTCATACCTGGTAGCCCCATCACGCTTGGTCAGACCGGCCTCATGGTCACGCTCAAGGGGAAGGGCTTCCTCACCGCCGACCACTGGATCATCGCCGCGCGGCCCGATACACCCGATCGCGTCGTTCCCTGGTCGCTCGAGTCCGGCGCGGCCCGCATGGAATCCGTCGCTTTGTCGCCGCGCTGGGAGTGATCCAGTGGGATGCGACTGGCGGTGCGCTCAAAGGCACCGTCGTGCACGATTGTCGCGTTCCGTTCCCGCCGTTCACGCGGCTGCGTACCTGCTGTACCTACACCGTCGGCGATGGCGTCACCAGCTTCGGCATGTTCACCAGCATCCAGCAGGCGATTGACATGCTGCCCGCCGACGGTGGTGAAATCTGCATTCTTCCAGGCACCTACACCGAACACATCATCATCCAGGATCGCCACGACATCATCATTCACGGCTGCGACAAGTTCACGCTCCTCAAAGACGGTGAAAAAGCAGGTCAGCCTCTCATCACCATCGCCAAGTCGCAGCGAATCAATGTGAATCGGCTCGCGATCCAGGCCACGGTTAACACGGCCATTCTCATGACCAGCGACCCAGCCAAGGACAAGATCCTGGCCGAGCTCGCAACAGTCCAGATCGACAATATCCATGTCTCCGCGCGATTCGAGTGCGATCGAGATCGATGGAGGCCGATTCGTTCGGATCCGTCAGAACGACATCGAGATCCAGCAGCTCGCTCGACCTCTGGTCAACAACACCTCTATCGGCAAACAGCCCGCCATTTTCAGTCAGGCCAGCGATGTACTCATCGAGCAGAACGTCATTCGCTGTTATTTCGCGCGGCGGAGTGAATCCGCCCTCGGTGGAATTCAGATTGGCGGCGGATCGGAGCGCGTAGACATCCACCGGAATGTCATCGAAGGTGGCAACGGCAATGGGATCACACTGGGCAGCTTCCACTGGCTCACTCAGTTCCAATGGGGACTGCTCCTCCAGGGGAATTACCTCGACGCTCTGAACGGAGCGCTGCCCGCTGGCGCCGGGTTCGGCCTCCTTGTGGACCCCAACGGGTGTATCCACATTGTACCCGACCCCAAGGGTCCCCCGGGCATCCCGCTCCAACCGGTCTCCGACGGAAACCTCAGCGACATCCGCATCGTCGACAACGAGATTCGCAGCATGGGCACCAACGGTATCGCCACCATCCGTCTCATGAGTGACCAGATGAGCCTGATCGAAGTGGTCGATTGCCAGATCGAGCAGAACCGTATTTATGGCTGCCTTCAGCACAAGCCAGGCATCCCGCAGCAATCGCTCCACAACATAACAGCAGCGTTCGGCGGAGTAATCCTCGCCGGCGTGATGCACCTGACTTTACGCAACAATTGGATCAGGGAGAACGGGATCAACTTCATCGTCCCGACCTGCGGCGTCTTTATCCAGGTCGGTGTAGGCGTGGTGATCGAGGGCAACCAGATCGAGGACAACGGTCCCCTTGGCCAGACCGCAGATCAGCCCACGGCCGGCGCCCGCGCCGGGATCTATCTCAACATGGTGTACTCGCCCCAAACTTCTGGACTCGCTGCCACTGGACTCGCGGCCACATTTGTTCTCCAATTCGCGGGGGGGTTCCCCGCTGCGCGTATCACCGATAACGTCGTCATTGCTCCCATGGGGCCCGCGCTCTTTGCGAGTGCCAACGGGACGATCATGGCCGAGGCCAATCACTTCGCGAGCTACGCCGCCGACCCGACCGCAATCGCCGGCGGGTCATTCTTTGCGGGCTCGACCGTCTGGATCCTGAATCTAGGGAAGCCGAGCGGGATGGGCCGGCAGAAGATTGATTACACGAATCTCGGCCGGATTGGTGTCGCCGGCATCGGGACCACCATCAGCCGTCCCCTGACATGGAGCAACGGGCTGGTTCTGTGCAATGACAATCAGGTCCTCTTCGCACCACAGTTCAGCCAGCAAGCCCTGTTACTCACCTCCCTGTTTATCCAATCCAGCGATGATGTCGCTCTTGCGGATAATCAGTGCCAGTGTATCTCGGAGGACCTTGCTGTGATGACCAACGCGTTCGTCCACGCGTTCAGCGCCCGGACAGCCGACAATCGATTCGCGGAACAGCCCCAGAGTGTCGTGCTGTCGGCAGTGACGATGGCCCACATGAACTCCACGACCGACAATCAAGGTACACACTGCTTCCTGGTCGCAGGAGTGAGCGCACTGACCGTGCGCCAGCCTAACCACAGTCTTCTCGGTCTGTCTTCGTCTGTTATGTGCGATGACTTTGCGAAACGGGTGAACCAACTGTTTTCATCCGCTGGTCTCACAACTGTCTGATGAAAGGCCCCATGAGTACTCTGAACGAGGCTGATCTGCAAAGCACGGTGATGACGCGTCTGGCCAGCGCGCCGGTTGAGGCGAACGGTTTGCGGAGCGCGGGGATTTCCGCGCTTGCTAAGATCTGGCAGGCGCAGATCGCCAGTCGCAAGCTAGAGCAACTCCGCGTGACCGCGAAATATGGCGCAGACGCGGAGGAAACCCGTGTCGCTACCTCGAGGCTACAAGCCGCCGAGACGTTCCAGCCCGTGATTCAGGCTGAGTTGATCCGGACTGAGATGCCTGTTCCCACTCCGGAGTCGAGAAGTTTCATCCTCTACGGTCATGTGTTCGACCAAGCGATGTCGCCTGTGGCACGTGCCCGGATGACGATTACCGTTGGAGACCGCAAGGCCGCGGTAACCGGAAACACAGGTGAGAAGGGCGAGTTTGTGCTCAATCTGCCGGCACAGGAAGGTATTGCAGTCCTGAAAATCGAGATCACGGATTCACGCGGTGTCTTGACCACTGTCGATGCGTCGATCGAACTCAAGGCCGGCGTTGTCCTTTACAGCGAGTTCGTCACCTGAGCGATACTGTTTCAAAACAGAGTTACTACACCAGGCCTGCAAAGCTTCTTACATCTTGCCGTTCAGCCGGCAGGTCCGGGACAGTGAGGTCGCACGTTCAGATCATGTCGCCCCAATTCGCCAGAGGCGAATAGAGCAGGAGAAAGGAGACAGGGGCCATGCACCCCTCCTTCGCTGCCTGGCTCCGCCAAGCGGACACTTGACCGCGGGCTGTTAACCCTTTCTAATTTCTTCGTCGGTCGCCAGGGGCAGTGCCAGGTTGACCGGCGGCACGTGCTCCTCTGATGGCGCCGTGTCACCCTGGGAAACCGTGCGGCCCAACTGCGTAATAGACCCCGGGGATGAACACTCTCAGGACATCGCCATGATCCTGCGGATTGTGCCGTTTGTTGTTTTCTCGCTGGCATTCCCGCTCGAGGGGCCGGCCCAAAACGCCCCTCTGATTGGAATTGACAGCAACTACGCCCTGGACATGGCGACGCGTAACAAGGCGTGGAGAGATCGATCTGAACCGATTGACCCATTCCAGCTATTTGCAAAAAACGGGTGCCAAAACGCCCGCATCCGCTTGTGGGTCGGTGACGATGGGATCAATCGTCTGACCTACGCCACCCAGACCGCGCGTCGTGCGAAGCAGGCCGGTCTCAAACCATACCTGGTCATCTTTCTGAGCGACGATTGGGCGGACTTTGTAAAACAACCGGCGCCGGCTGTTTGGAAGACGCTGACACCAGAGAAGAAATTGGCGGCCGTGGAGGCTTACACGGAAAGTGTCGTCAGCCACATGGCTCAGAATGGGGTTGATATAGACACCTTCGAGATCGGCAACGAGATCGATTTTGGAATCTGTGGGGAGTTCGAAGAGGAATGGCCGCGGCGTGTGAGTCTCGAATTCATGCGAACGCAAGTCTGGCCGCGCATGGTGCCGATTCTCAAGGCGGCGCAGGCCGGTGTGCTCAAGGCCCAGCCCAAGGCGAAATTCATCTTGCACTTGTCGCAGTGGAATAACGTCGACTATTGCATCCCGTTCTGGCAGGCGATGCTCGCGGCTGAAGTGCAACTCGACTATCCGGGGCTCAGCTACTTTCCCTCTTCGGCGAAAGAGCCTGCGCAGCGTTCGTTCAATTTTCTGCGTGCGCAGGTCGGCAAGATCGTTGAGGCATTGCACAAGCCGGTACTGATCTGCGAGACCGGCTATCCCGCCAGCGCCAACTTCGGCGGGCAGTTCGCAGAATGGAATCTGCCGGCCGAAGGATATCCCCTCAGCGACGACGGACAAGCGAAATGGATCGCCGATCTGGCCTCGGTCGTTCACCATGATCCCAATTTTGCCGGCGCATTCTATTGGAGTCCCGAATGGTACGACGGCGGACTGTGGGACGCATTCGCGCTGTTCGATGCGCAAGGCGTCGCACGCCCGGGTGTCCGGTCGTTTCATCCCTAGCAGCCCGTTGAACAACGCGAAGCAACGTCAAGCAGCGACCTCTCTGTCTATGACGCCCTGTTCACCGGCGGCAAGATCCACGAGGTCAGGTGATCGCACGACAGCGGCCCCGGGATTAGAATCGAGCGGTCAACGGGCTGGGACATATCGGCCGCTTTGGCCTTCCGGGAGATGTCGCTCATGTCTCACGGTCCACAACGGTCTGTCAACGCGGCGGTCATACTCCTCGCCGCGCTGGCCGCTCCGTCTATTGCGGGACAGATTGAGGACCTCACGAGGGAGCCGGCTGGAGGGCACGGAACGAGCCGCCCGAACGTTGTGGTCGTCGTGTTAGACGACATGGGCTTCTCGGACCTCTGTTGCTACGGCGGCGAGATCCGCAGCCCGAACATCGACCTCCTCGCTGCCAACGGGCTCCGGTTCACGCGGTTCTACAACGCTTCACGCTGCTGCCCTACCCGCGCGGCGCTCCTGACCGGGCTCTATCCCCACCAGGTCGGGCTCGCCCGCAACGGCCGCGACTTGTCCCAAGACGCGGCTACTATCGCCGAGCTGTTCCGCGACGCAGGCTACCAGACCGCGATGGCTGGCAAGTGGCACCTTTCGGAGACAGCCCCCCTCGGCGGAAGGGCCGACGCTCCGCGGCACCTCTCCTGGCTCAACCATCAGGCCGAGCATGACCGACCGTTCGCCGATGTCCGGACCTACCCCGTCAACCGTGGGTTCAAGCGGCACTACGGCCCGATCTGGGGCGTGGTCGACTACTTCGATCCGTTCTCGCTTGTCGACGGGACGAGGCCGGTTGCGCGGGTGCCCGAGGGTTACTACCTGAGCGACGCCCTCGCCGCCAAGGCAGTCGAGTACGTTCGCGTGATGGCGCGGGACGAGCGGCCGTTCTTCCTCTACGTCGCCCATTGTGCCCCGCACTGGCCGCTTCACGCCCGGCCCGAGGATATCGCCCGCTACCGAGCCACGTACCGAGACGGTTGGCATGTGCTCCGCGCAGCGCGCTACCGCGGACAGGTCGCGATGGGGCTCATTGATCCCGCCACGCATCCCTTGCCACCTCTGACCCGGCGAAACCCTGACTGGGACGCACTTGATGAGCCCCGGCGCGAACACGAGGCGGCGCTCATGGCGGTTCACGCCGCGATGATTGACCGGGTCAACCAGGGAATCGGTGAGCTCCTCCAGGTGCTGAAGGACACCGGCCGCTACGACAACACGATCATCGTCGTCCTCTCGGACAATGGTGCCTCTCCGGAACGGTATACCAGTCCCGGCTTCGACCGAGCCTCGGAGACCCGCGACGGTCGGCCCATCCGCTACACCGGGCTGTTCGTGCCCGGGTCTGAGACCACCTGGGGGTACATCGGGCCGAACTGGGCAAGCGCCTCGAACACACCGTACCGATACTGGAAGGCGGAGTCGTTCGAGGGCGGCTGTCACACACCACTGATCGTGCATTGGCCGGCAGGTCTGAACGTCGCACGTCGCAGGGTGACGGGCCAGGTCGCTCACGTGATCGACTTGATGCCGACTTGCCTTGAGCTCGCGGGGATCCCGTACCCGGACCGATACGCCGGCCACGCTCTGAAGCCGCTGGAAGGCATAAGCTTGGTGCCCATCCTCCGCGGCCAGCCGGATGCGGGCCGTCGTGTGCTGTGCTTCGAGCACGAGGGAGGCCGAGCGATCCTCGACGGCGACTGGAAACTTGTGGCGCGGGCTGGCGGTGCGTGGGAATTGTACCAGGTCGCGCAGGACGCCACGGAGACACAGGACCTTGCGGATCGTGAGACGAGGCGTGTGGCGGAGATGGCTGCGCGGTGGCGATCCTGGGCAGCGCGGGTTGGCTGCATGATACCGGGCGGAGCCGGAAGACCGTGAGCCTCAAGGGAGACACGACCACGAGTGCGGCAGGCGTCGATCTGGTCGGTTTCATCAGCCTGCATCAGCAAACCGTCTCCGACAGCACGGACAGTCGCCGATGCTCCACGAAGGCGCGCGATGGGCCGGCCAGCATAAAGCGAAACAGCCGATGGCGATCGCTCGACGCCGTCGCATGGAGAGCTCCTGGATGCGAGTAGCCGGCGCCGCTGCCAGTGAGCACGACTCATGCCGTCGGCCCAGTCCGGAAAGTCTCGCATGCCGCAGCGGGATGGGCAATGGCCTCGAGGCGCCCGCCAGGGGAGTGTTCACTCGACGGTGTTCCGCGCCAGCAGCTTCTGCCGTCAGTGATCGAGGCCCGTCTTTCGTGGCTCAGCGTGCCCGGCAGAGTACCGCACGCCCTCAAGCGGCACGCCCCTGACCGATTGCCTGGTCGTTGCTGCTCGCGTATAACGACGGGATCTAGCGGGGTCCGAGCCCTTTCCGGGAGCATCCTGATGAGTCCACTCCATCGACGCCGGACGGCCGAGTCGATCGCTCTTCGCCCTCCTCTTCTCGACGTTCCTCCTCTCCGCCGCTCGTGCCGACGAGCCGGGTTTCAAGTCCATCTTCAACGGGAAGGATCTGACCGGCTGGCGGCTGGGCTACACCGAGCTGGCCGGCAAGACGGCCTCCGACGACGGCCGGTTCGCGGTCAAGGACGGCATCCTCGTGATCACCGGCTCGAAGGACACGCCCCCCAAGATGGCCGAGATCGACACGGTGGAGTCGTATGACGGCGACTTCACCCTCCGCCTGGAATTCCGCGCCTCCAGGGACGCGAACAGCGGCCTCCACCTGCGGGACAAGGCCTTCGCGCACCAGCTCCAGATCCGCGACTACCCGCGGGTCGGCCCCTACAAGGCGCTCAAGGGTTACAAGGACGGCGACTGGAACGCGATCGAGGTGATCGTCACCGGCACCAAGGCCCGCTGCACCTGCAACGGCGAGCTGCTCGAGGCCGCCCTCGAGATCCCCGGCAGCGGGCCCCTCGCCCTGCAATCCGAGACCAACGTGGTCGAATACCGGAACATCCGGATCAAGAGGGAGGCGCAAGGCCTGGAGGTCAAACGCGACATCCCCTATGCCGACCCCGGCGCAGGAGCGTCAGGTGCTCGACGTCTATTCGCCGCCCGGCGCGAAGAACCTGCCCGTGGTCTTCTGGATCCACGGCGGCGGCTGGCAGACGGGCGACAAATCGAGCGTCCAGCTCAAGCCGCAGGCGTTCATGGACAAGGGGTTCGTCTTCGTCTCCACCAACTACCGGCTCCTGCCGCACGTCGACATGGCGACCATCGTGCGCGACATCGCCAGGTCGATCCGCTGGGTGCACGACCACATCGCCGAGTACGGGGGCGACCCGGAGCGCCTCCTCGTCATGGGCCATTCCGCCGGTGCGCAGCTCGCCGCGCTGGTCTGCACCGACGATCGATATCTGAAGGCCGAGGGCCTGTCGCTGGCGATCATCAAGGGCTGCGTGCCCGTCGATGGCGACACCTACGACGTGCCGGCCATCATCGAGACGGCGGAGACGCGTCGCCGCGTGCACGGCCTGCCGCAGGCGAAGTATGGCCACCGCGAGAAGTTCGGCAACGACCCGGCGAAGCATCGCGACTTCTCCGCCGTGACGCACGTGGCCAGGGACAAGGGCATCCCTCCGTTCCTGATCATGCACGTCGCCGAGCATCCCGACACCAGCGCGCAGGCGCAGCGCCTCGCCGGCGTGCTGAAGGACGCGGGCGTCCCGGTCACGGTCTTCGGCGCCCGGGAATCCACCCACAACAAGATCAACGCGGACCTCGGCCTGCCCGACGATCCCGGCACGAAGGCGTTGTTCGAGTTCGTCGACGAGGCGCTGAAGAAGTGAAGTCGGCCCAGGGCAGCCACGGCAAATTCTCGTTGAGGGAAGGAGGCAGTGTGATGGCGGCACTCCGCTGATCGGCACGCTGTGGGTGGGAAGACCGCGATCCGTTCAGGAATCGGACCGCGCGGTCAGGCCAGGATCTCCCGGACCACCCGCCCGTAGACATCGGTCAAGCGGAAGTCGCGGCCCGAATAACGATAAGTCAAACGCTCGTGGTCCAGGCCGAGCAGGTAGAGGATTGTGGCGTGCAGGTCGTGATAGTGCACCTTGTCTTCGATCGCGGCGAAGCCGAACTCATCGGTCCGGCCGTGGACGATGCCGCCCTTGACGCCGCCGCCGGCCAGCCAGACGGAATACCCCTCGGGATTGTGGTCGCGCCCGTCGACTCCTTCGGTGTATGGGGTCCGCCCGAATTCGGCGCCCAGAAGACCAGCGTGTCCTCGAGCAGCCCGCGGGCCTTGAGGTCAGTGAGGAGGCCCGAGATGGGCCGATCGACTGCCCGGGCGATCTTCTCGTGGCCGCTTACCAGCTTCTCGTGCTGGTCCCACAGATACCCCGTGGAGATCTGGATGAAGCGGACACCGGATTCGGCGAAGCGTCGGGCCATCAGGCATTGCCGACCGAAGTCGTCAGTCTCCCCGGTGCCGATACCGTACAGCTTGAGCGTGGCCTCCGACTCCCCGGCCAGTTCGAGCAACGACGGCGCCGCCGATTGCATCCGGAAGGCAAGTTCGTACGACTGCACCATCCCTTCAATCTGCGCATCGTCCTCGGACCGACGGAGGTGAGACAGGTTCAGCCGCCGGATCAGGTCGAGCTGCCGCCGCTGCATCGCGGGCGAAAGCTGGTCGTTGGAGAGGAACGGAATCGAGGCGTCCTTCACCGGTATGTCGGCCGTGCCGATCGCGGTCCCTTGATAGATGGCCGGCAGGAACGCGTTCGAGTAGTTCTGCACGCCGCCGTGTGCACGCGGCGGGGCGATCGTGATGAAGCCGGGTAGATTAGCGTTCTCGGTCCCCAGCCCATACGTGACCCACGACCCGAGCGACGGTCGGACGAAGCTGGCGGTCCCCGTGTGCAGACGCAGGGTGGCCTCGCCGTGGGCGCGGCCTTCGGTGTGCATGCTGTTGATGACGCACAGGTCGTCCACGTGCCGGGCGAGGTGCGGGAACAGCTCGGAGACCCAGCGACCGCTCTGGCCGTGCTGGGCGAATTTCCAGGGGGTCTTGCGCAACAGAGGAGTCTTCTGCTTGCGCGGCCCCCCGCCGGTCGAGGCGTTCACGAAGGGCGCCGGCTCACCCGAGTACTTGGCCAGCGTGGGCTTGTAGTCGAAGGTATCGACCTGGCTGGGCCCGCCGTGCATGAACATGAAGATCACCCGCCTGGCCCGAGCGGCGTGATGAGGCGCCTTCGCGGCGAGCGGGTTCCGTTCGGCCGCGGCGGCCTGGGCGGCGAGCCCCGCGAAGGCCAGATAGCCGAATCCGCAGGCGGCATCCTTGAGAAGCGCCCGTCGCGAGATCCCGATCGGTTGCGACCCGAACATACGCCCCTCCTCGATTCAATCGAGATACTGGAAGCTCGTCGAGCAGAATAGCGCCTGACTGACGACCGCCCAGGCCCGGACTCGCGCAGATGCCTCGACCGCCGGTCCGGACGCCGCCGGTCCCGACCTCGACGACTCCGACAGGGCCGCATGGACCAGTGCCAGCGCGGGCTCAACCTCGTCGGCTTGCGGTGGACGTCCGACGATGCGCAGGTAGAGCCGCTCCAGCACCCGGCGGTCGTCGCAGGCATCGCGGCCCGCCAGAACGCTCGCGGCCGTACATTTCGCCGCCTCGAAGACAAGCGGGCTGTTCATCATGAATAGCGCCTGCGGCGCCACATTCGTGGTGCTGCGCCGGCCGTTCACGGACAGGGAATCGCCGAAGTCGAACAGTTGGAAGATCGCAGGGAGATCGTTGCGGATGACCGGCAGGTAGATCGTCCGGCGGACGCTGGACACAGGCCGATTCGGCTTGACCCCCACGCCCGTGGCCTGGACATTCAATTCCGCGACGACTGACCCGGCCGGCGACCGGTCGAGTTGCCCGCTTACCGCCAGCAGCCCGTCGCGCAACGCTTCGGCCTGGAGTCGGCGGCGGTTCATTCGCCACAGCCACCGGTTCTCGGGATCCCGCGCCACGTTCGCGGGATCGAACTCCGAACTCAAGCGATAGGCCCGGCTGAGCACCAGGTGGCGGATCAATCGCTTCATCGACCAACCCTGCTGGATGAACAGCCGGGCCAGATGGTCGAGGAGCTCCGGGTGCGAGGGGCGTTCGCCCCGCGTGCCGAAGTCGTCCGGCGTGGCGACAAGGCCCTGTCCGAAAAGCTGCTGCCAGATTCGGTTCACCGCCACCCGGCTGGTGAGCGGATTCCGCGCGCTGGTGAGCCAGTTGGCAAGCTGCACCCGGCCGCTGACGTCCGGCCCGATCTCGGGAGCGCGGGGTTCGACGACCGCGATAAACCCACGAGGAACCGTCGCTCCCCGGTTGTGGGCATCGCCGCGAATGCAGATCGCCATCGGGCCGCGATGCTCGTGATCATTCACCGACATCGCCAGCGGCGGACGCGGAGCGGGGTTGTCCTTGAGTTTCGCGATCTCCCGCTTCAATACGGCGAGCTGCTCCTCGATCCTCTGTAGTCCGGTCCTGGAATCGTCGTTCGCATCCTGCTTTGCTCCGCCGGGCCTCTCGCCGTCGGCGGGTTTCGTCCCCTTCTTCAAACCCTCGCTCTTCGACTGGAGATCCTTCTGCTCCTTCATCCGGTCGTCGAGGGACTTCTCGTGGGCCAGGAAGGCCTCATAGGCAGCCTGACCGCCGGATCCAAGTGGATGCAGGTTCCAGCCCGTGAGATCGCGCCGATTGAGGAGATTGCCATGGATCGTCTCGGTGCTCGCCAGGATGCCCGCCAGGCTGTAGTAGTCGCGGGCAGAGATCGGATCGAACTTGTGGTCGTGACACCGCGCGCAGCCGATCGTCAATCCCAGGAAGGCCTTGCCGATCGTGTCGAGCTGCTCGTCGATCACGTTGACCAGCAACTGCTCCTTGTCGGTCGCTCCGATCACCTTGGGCCCGACGACGAGGAACCCGGTCGCCACGATGTTGTCGTCTCGCTCCTCCTGGCGCGGAAGGGGAGCAGATCGCCGGCCAGTTGCTCGGTGAGGAACCGGTCAAACGGTTTGTCGGCGTTGAACGCGCCAATCACGTAATTGCGATAACGCCAGGCGTCGTAGAAAGTGAAGTTCTCGTCCGAGCCGTTGGAATCGGCATAACGCGCGACGTCGAGCCAGTGACGGCCCCAACGCTGACCGAATTCAGGGCGGCCCAGGAGTGCATCGACGATCTTCTCGAACGCGCCGGGTGTCTCGTCTCCCAGAAAGGATTCGAGCTCGGCCGGAGTCGGTGGCAGGCCCACCAGGTCGAAGTAGACTCGCCGCAGCAACGTTGGCCTGCCGGCGTCGGCGACCGGAGCCAGCCCCTCCGACTCGAGTCGGGTGAGGATGAATCGATCGACGTCGGTCTGCGGCCAGGTATCGTCCTTCACCCACGGCACAGGCGGCTCGGCGATCGGTCGGAACGCCCAGTGCGAGCGGCCCGCGTCGAGATCGGCCCGGGACGTGCTGGTGGGCGCGGGATCGGTTCGCGGGTCGGGCGCACCCATCTTGACCCATCGCTCCAGCACGGCGATTTCCGCCTCGGGCAGCCTCCCCCGAGGAGGCATCTCGAGCGATTCATAGCGAATCGCTTCGATCAACAGGCTCTCATCCGGCGCGCCGGGCACGACCGCCGGACCGCTGTCTCCCCCCTTCATCCATCCGGCGCGGCTATCGAGGCGCAGGCTCCCCTTGAGGACCTTCGCCTGCGACGAGTGGCATTGGTAACAATGCTTGATGAGAAGCGGGCGCACCTGCTTCTCGAAGAACTGCTGCTCCGCGGTCCCGAGCTTTGTCGCGTCGCTCGCGCGCGGGGAATCCGCCCCCAGGGCGAAGGACGACGGCCCGATCGCCCCGCTGCAACACAGCGACAGGATCACGGCAATGATTCGGGGTCGGAGGCGCATGATGCTCGGTTTCAAATGCGGGCGGGTGACAATTGATCAGTTCCGGCGCATGCCTTGCCGCCGCCGGAACGAGCGGAGGTCTGAGGATTGATTCTACGAACTTACAGTGATTTTCAAACAGCGCAGTCGATTTACCGTTGGTGACAAGATTGGGTTCGATCTCCGGACGATTTCTCTCCTATGATGATGTAAGTCGTTGCGGGCGAAGAGTTAGACAGGAGTTGCGTTGTGACTCGGTGGCTTTGATTTGGCCGATTCGCATTTTCTGTTGTCCTGCCTGGCTGCCACTCGTTTTTCGGGATCCCTCGGGGAGGTCTCGGTAGAGACGCCCGGCCTCGTGCAGGAAGCAGCCGCGATCGGTGGCTTCGTTTTTCGAACCCACCGAGGCTCCGCAGCCGTTCAAGGCAATGCCGCAATAAGGCTTATGGCAATCCAAGTTTGCCTGAGTTGGGTTTGATTTACGATATTTAACTTCTTCACCAGTGCGATCCGCCTTGATTTTGCCCGAGCGCCAGCCACGACAAGCCGGAGAACCAGCGGAATCGACTGGACCAGAAAATCCCGCATGCCCAGGCTGACGACAGATTTTCATCGCTGGCCCCATCGTGTTCTCACTGGCCACTGACCACTGACCACTCTCTTCCGACGATGGAGTTTCATCGCTTGGCCCGTCGCGGCTGGCCATACACTTACAGACTGACAGATAGATTGACAACGATCGCGCGGACCCTCCCCGCGAAGGGGCAAGCCCTTACCGTAAGCATGGTGCAAGTTGAGCCACGTTGTCGCTTCGCCGAGGCTGGAATCCCGCGTGTGGGAACGGGTCGTGCCGGAGATAACGGCATTTACTTTTGAGAGAATTTGCGTTACATGTCCCTTCCTTCTCAGGAGTACCGGCGCTGTGGCCGCTCCCTCACGAGGTGGCGATGAGCAAGCCGTTCGATGCGACGACGCGGCAGTTGATCGAGCTGGGACCGGCCGACTGGCTCGCCTACTTGGGCTTCCCTGTGGCCGACCCGAGACGCGTTACCGTGATCGACTCGGACCTCTCGACCGTCACCGCCGAGGCGGACCGCGTCATCCGGGTGGAGGACCCCCGGCCCTGGATCGAGCACATCGAGCTCCAGGCGGGGCGGGACACCCGGCTGGAAGACCGGATGCACATGTATAGCGCGCTCCTGAAATCACACCACCGCGTGCCCGTGCGAACATCGCTAGTCTTGCTGCGACCGGCGGCGGATGGGCCCGAGCTGACCGGCAGACTCGAGCAGCGGTACGTTGACGGAGAAATCTACGACTGGTTCCGTTATGATGTGGTGAGAGTCTGGCGCCAACCTGTCGAGGCCGTGCTGGACTGCGGCCTGACTGTCTTGCCGTTGGCACCGATCTGCGACGTCGTGCCCGAGCAGGTGCCCGCGGTCTTGATGGCCATCTCGGCCCGGTTGGAGCAAGAGGCCAGTGCCGAGCAGGCATCGACTTTGTGGAACGCGACCCGGATCCTGATGGGGCTGCGGTACGAAGAAGAGCAGGTTGACGCGATCATCGAAGGGGTAACCGCCATGCTGTTCGGGATTCGTGGGATCGAAGAGTCGTCAGTCTATCAGGGCATTCTCCGTAGGGGCGAGGCCAAAGGCAGGGCCGAGGGCGAGGCAAAAGGACTGGCGGAAGGCGAGGCGCGGGGAATACGCGAGACCCTGCTCATCCAGGGCCGCAAGAAGCTGGGGCCGCCCGACCAGAGAATCAGCGCGGAATCGCGGAAATCCATGACCTCGACCACCTCAGGCGTTTGTCGGAACGGATGCTCGACGTGTCGACCTGGGACGAATTGCTCGCTCCTGGTGATGCCTCGGCATGATCTGAATCCGCAAACATGGCGCGAGTTTCCGCGACCTCGCTTTGGTCGAGAGCGGGAGCGTGCGCATAAATCCCAGTCGTTCGAAAGTTGACGGCGATCATCTCCGGGCGTCTCTACCTCGCATGTCCCATTCCCCCTCGTTCCGTTACCATCCACGCTTCGCTACCGCCTGCGCGTCATGCCTCCGCTCGTCACCAAAGGTCTCTGGCCGGCCCAGGAGCGGGCGATCCGCAACCTGGAAGCGTCACTGGCCGCCGACCGGCCCCGGGCCCTCATCCAGATGGCCACAGGCAGCGGCAAGACACTAACGGCGATCTCGTCGATTTACCGGCTGACCAAGTCCGCCGACGCGCGCCGGGTCTTGTTCCTGGTCGATCGCGGCAACCTTGGCCGGCAGACCATGAAGGTGTTCCAGCAATGCACCACGCCCGACGACGGCCGCAAGTTCACCGAGCTTTACAACGTCCAGCACCTGAAGTCGAACCGCCTCGACCCCGTTTCCTGCGTTTGCATTAAGACCATCCAGCGCCTTTATTCCGTGCTCCGGGGCGACGCCGACCTCGATCCGACCTTGGAAGAAGGCTCGCAGTTTGACACCGGCGCCGGCCTGATCAGCGAGCCAGCGCCTGTGAGCTACAACCCGCTGATTCCGATCAAGTCGTTCGACGTCATCTTCACCGACGAATGCCACCGGTCGATTTACAACCTCTGGCGCCAGGTTCTGGATTACTTCGACGCCCACTTGATAGCCCTCACGGCCACGCCCTCGAAGCAGACGTTTAAGTTCTTCAACCAGAACCCAGTGATGGAGTATAATCACCAGCGTGCGATGGCCGAGCCACAGGAACATCGTGTTGTTCCCGCGCGCAGATCTTTGTCCAAGCTAGTGGGCGTCGGAAAACGTCTTTGGAGCTTCTATTCCTGGGTTTCTCATCAAATTGCTTCTCGAAGATTGGCGTGGTTGGTGACAGAATACTCTGAATACAGCCGATTGTCGGCCCCGAGCCAGGCATTCTTCGAGGCACTAACCCATGCGACGCCCCTTCGATCCCCAACTCCGGCTTGATTGCCCGGGTATCCCCGATGTCCGCCTCAACACCGAATGCCGTGACGAGATCATCCCCATCCTCCGGGCCCTCCAGCACATCTATGCCTGCCCCGTACTTCGCGCCGAATTGCTCGACGCCGTCGCCCAGGATGTCAACGGGACCACTCGTGCCGACCAGGGACGACCGGGGATGGATTACTGGTCGATCCTCGTCCTGGGCGCCGTCCGGCTCGGCTGTGACCTCGACTACGACCGGCTCCAGAACCTCGCCGAGGAGCATCGTTCCCTGCGCCGCATCATGGGCATCGACGGCTGGTGCGACGACCAAACGTTCGACTGGCGATGCCTCCGCGACAACATCTGCCTGCTGTCGCCGGACACCATCGAGCGGCTCAACCACCTGATCGTCTCCGAGGGACATCGGCTCGCTCCCGAGGCGGCCGAGACGGTCCGGGGCGACTCGTTCGTGGTGAAAACCGACGTCCACTACCCCACCGATTCGAGCCTCATCGGCGACGGCCTTCGCACGATCATCGCGACGGCTCGACGCCTGGCCGGCCTGCTGGGCCAGAGCGGCTGGAGGCAGTACAAGCACCTGCTCCGCTCGCTGAAGCAGCAACTCCGCACCATCAACCGGACCGCCGCGAGCAAGGGGCGTGACTACCGTAAGCGGCTCCGGGACGCCTACCGGGCCGTGCTCGAGACGGCCGACCGGATCCTCGCGCGGGCGGCGCAGTTGCTCGACCCGGCGTGCCTGCCGATCAGCCCGGGCCCGGCGACCCGGACGATCGAGCGGCTCAGGGCGAAGCTGCTCGACTTCGTGAATATGACGATTCAGGCCTGTGACCAGGCTCGTCGCCGCGTGCTCGCCGAGGAGTCGGTACCCAACGCCGAGAAGCTCTTCAGCGTGTTCGAGCCACAGACTCAGTTGATCAAGCGTGGCAAGGTGCCCCAACCCGTCGAGTTCGGCCACCGCGTGCTGGTCATCGAGGATGGTGCCGGCTTCGTGTGCCAATACGCGATCCTTCCGCACGGGGCCGAGGACAGCGAGGTCGTGGTCGAACAGATGCGTCAGGTGCAAGGCCGACTCGGCGGTCGCATCCGCAGCGCGTCGTTCGATCGCGGGTTTCACTCCCCTGCGAATCAACGCGGCTTGGCCGAGTTGGTGTCGCAGCCGTGTCTGGCGACGAAGGGCCATGTCCAGGCCGAGCGTCAGGAGCGTGCGGCGACGGTGGCATTCCGGCGTGCGCGGCGGCGTCATCCGGGGGTGGAGTCGGCGATCGGCGCTTTGCAGTCGGGCAACGGCTTGGAGCGGTGCCGGGACCGGAGCTTCGGGGGCTACTGCCGCTACGTGGGGTTGGGGATGTTGGGCCGGAATCTTCACGTGCTGGGCAAGCTGTTGATCGACCGTGAGGCTCCCAAGAGTGAGGCGGGCCGGTCGCGGCGCGGCCGGTCGGCGGCCTGAGTCGCTGGGAGCGACTCCGAGCAATGGTTGAACCACCTGGTTGCCCCGGCGGTGCGGGGAGGGTACGTCTTGCGCTTGGTCGGATCGGTCATCAGCGGGCGGGATTGGGTCTCAGCCTGAGAAGCCATGCTCGGATCCGATCTGAAAACGGTCAGGTCGCCGACCCTCGATACGAAGTCACAAAGATTGGAACACGTTTTCCGACGGGCACAAGCTAGCCAATCGACAACAGTTCACCGGGACTCCCTCCACGCGCCCGAGGGCATGGTCCGATCCCTGCGGTCGAGACAGGAGCCTAGCTCATGATCGCGGAATTCCTACTGCTGTCGGTCCTTGGAGCAAGCGTGGCCGGTGCGCTCTACCTGAAAAGGTATTCCGAGAGAGAGAAGGTCGTTCTCGCAGCCGAACAAAGCCGCTTGAGAGAGAAATTCCGCTCTGCCTTGGCTCATGAGCTCAGAGGAACCAAGGCCTCCGAGTTCTCATTCTCAGAATTCGTCGGCCGATGCAGTATGGAGCAGAAGGAGGCCGAACTGGTCGCTCAGGAGTTGTACGGACGACTGTGCGAGCGCGTTCTCCACGACGGTGTGATATCTGAGGACGACGCAAGACGATGAAACGTCTAGCCTCTGCTTTGCAGCTTGATGAAGCCACGGCATCTGGGGTCGAGAAGCAAGCAATCGCTGGCAGGTACCGGACCGAAGTCGAGAAGGTTCTCGCGGACGGATTTGTTTCTTCCGAGGAAGAAGCCAGCCTGATATCTCTTCGGAAATCGCTAGGCTTGACATTGAGAGAGAGTCTCTCCTTGACAGAGGTAAACTCGAGGGATGCCTATGTTGCAGCAATGCGGACTATCGTCCGGGCAGGACCGGTGAAGCGAGGAGTTCAAGGCGAACTCGCTCGAATGAAGCGCGCTTTGGCAATAACGGACTCAGATGCCCAGAGATTCCTTCGGGATGCCGCCCTGGACCTTTACCGTGAGTGCTTCACGATGGCTCTACAGGACGGGGTCTTTTCGGCTGACGAAAAGGAGACACTCGCCTGGCTCGAGTCAGAAGCCGGGTTAACAGCAGACCAGATCAGATCCTACCGCGATGAAATCCATGTCATCGAGAGGCTAACAGAGTACAGGAGCGGAAATCTTCCGAGTACTCGTACCAGTAAACTGCTCGAGGGCGGGGAGATCTGCCACTGGGATCGACCCTGTCGCTATCGATACCAAACCAGGAAGTTGACGATCGACGCGAGTGGCAACTTGCTGGTGACCAGCCAGAGGATTGTGTTCTACTCTCCGGAGAAGACCGTGTCTTATTCGCCTGCCAAAATCCTTGATATTCGACCATATAGCGATGCCCTCGAACTTACGCTCGCGTCACGAAACGGATCAGGCATCTATTTCATTGACGGTCCCAGGGAGCTGGAAGCCATTCTGACCGGCGTTGCCAGAAAGCATAAGTACCTTGTAAGCGAGGACTTTTCGTCGAATCAGACTCGGCATATCCCCGACAACGTAAAGCGTGAGGTGTGGGACCGCGACGGCGGGCGCTGCGTGAGATGCAAGGCGATCGACTACCTCGAATTCGATCACATCATTCCCCATGGAAAGGGCGGCTCGAACTCTCCGGCCAACGTTCAGATCCTCTGTCGGCGATGCAATCTTCAGAAAAGTGATCGAATCTGAAAGAGCTTATTGGGCGGCTTCGCGGGGTCGGGCGGCTTCGCGGGGTCTGGCCCGGTAAACGGTTTTCGCGGGGCAATCGTCAGATTGTTCGGAAGGACTGGTCGAGTCAACGCGAGACACCTCGCCTTTTTCCAAGAAAAGCCGCGATCACGCCTGGGTCCACGGCGCATCGACTTGCTAAAACCCAACAGACCGGACCTTCTGGTAGAATCAACTCCGGGCGAATCGCGGCGCAAACTCCAATAAGGCTGGATGGACGGCCGTCGATTCTCTCGGGCTCTTGTTCCCTTGTCTCTCCCCCAGCGGACAAACCGCGCGGGGCAGTCGAGCAGTGGTTGCCGGTGCGGTCAAGCGGTCATGCGGCTTACGACGTCAGTCCGGTGCGCCCGGCAGGCGGCACGCGAACCCAGCGGCGAGACAGTCGAGGTTACCGGTGGGTGCCCCTTTTGGGTAATATGTCGTGCATAACACCACTGGGTCGCCTGTCCCACAACTGACACCGGGCCAGCCTCGAAAAAATGCTCGGCGAGGCAATCAACCACCTCAAGTCGTTGCCTTACGACGCGGCACAGCGGTCCCATGCGTTCGAGGCTTTGGCCAGACAAATCGAAAGTCATTCGGGCGGTGCCTGGATCGCCGCTCGCGGCAGAGGCACGGACGGCTCGGTCATCTTCCTCGGGAGGCAGGGCGAGGGGCTGGTTGTGGCGCCAGACGGTCGAACTTCCGGGGAGCGATCGGTAAAGGCATCGACATCGTTCCCAACGGTCTTCGGCCCGACCCCGGTTCCCTGACACCGCTCGATTAACCAGGAGGCGCATGAGTATGACTGGCACACTTCTCAACTGCGACGAGGCAGTTCGGTTCATCGAACAAATTCAGGACCCGGTGACGAAAAACCTCGTCAACATGGCCTTTGTCCATTTGGTGAAGACGGTCCATCTGGAGAAGCGTGATCTGCCGAGGACCGACCTCGATATGCTTTTCCTCGTGATCTCTTTCAAGGACTTCTTCGCTGAACATGATGTGATTGCGCGACGCTCGAGGGGGAGAAGGTGGGGGCATGGTTTGATGGAATGTAACCTCAAGCCAGTCGCTCGCCGAACCATTTTCCGATCCCTATTTGCTGGGAGCGGTACTCAGCGTCCAGCGAGTCGCCCCGTTTGTCAAGCCGTGCGGGCGGAAGCTCGGTGCCGCTCAACGAGTCTCCCGGCATCATCGGCCTCTGTCACTTCGACGCTCCCATCGCCCGGCGCAGGGCCGCGATCGTGACCTCCGCCCGGTAGTCCGCGATCTTGCGGCCCCAGGCGGCCGTCTTCTCGACCGGGGCGAGATCCACGCCGTTGATCCGGAACTTCCCGGCCTTGATCCGCTCCTCCGCACGCACGCTGCTCGGGCTCACCGCAGCCATCTGCGCCGTGATCGCGAAGTCGTCGTGCAGGCCCTCGGTGGTCTGCTTGATGCCCTGGGCCTCCAGCCACTTCGCGACCTCGGGATAGTTGTAATATTCCTTGATATAATAGATCCTTGTCTTGCCGCCGGACCACTTCGCGTTCAGCTCGTTGGCCACGGCCTCCATTCCCTTCTGGTTCCCGCCGCTGTCGCCGATCAGGACGATCCGGCGGAAGCCGTGCGTGCGCAGGCAGGCGCAGATCTCGGCCAGCAGGGCCCGGTAGGTACCCTCGGTGACACCGATCGTCGAGGGGTATTTCATGTGCTCGGTGGGCGGGTCGATCTCACCCTCAGGGACGAACGGGACGATCGGCGCGACCAGGGCGTCGCCGAGCTTGCGGGCGATCGCCTCGGTGGTGGCCCGGAGCACGACGTTGTGCTTGCCCGCGGCGAGGTACGGCCCGTTCTGCTCGATGCCGCCGGTGGCGACGATCGCCGTGAGCTTGCCGGCCCTCATGGCGTCGCGGATCTCCATCCAGGTCATGTCCTCCATGAATACGGTGTCGCGCGACGGGATCGGCCGGGGAGCGTCCGGATCGGGGCGGATCGGGTCGGGTGCGGGGGCCTGAAACGCGACGAAGACCAGCGCGGTCAGGACGACGATCGGGCGAGCCATGGCGGTGACTCCTCGGGGATGGTTCGTCGGGGATGCTCGCCCGACATCGCCGCACCTGGCGCGGCAGCCAATGGGCGAGATCCCTCGATCAGACCGTACAGGACCCGGGGCGCCACGGATTCCCGCGGGAGTTCACCACCAGGTCCCGGTTCGTTATCATCTCCGACGGAAGCACGCGGAACCAGATCATGGTCGTGCTCCAAGCCCGGCGGCGGATGTCCCGCCATCATGCCAGGTCCCCGCGGACCCCAAAATTCAGACTCAGAAAGAGGACGCCTCGAATGCCACTCTCCGACGAAGAGGCCCGGCGCCTGCTCCAGGACGCGTTCCGGTCGGTGGAGGAGGATTATCGCTCGCGAGGGATCTTTCAGGATCGGTTCGGGTTCGGCCGCTCGCCGGCCCTCGTCGTCGTCGATTTCGCCTACGGATGGACCGATGAGGCGTACGCCGGAGGAAGCCGACGGCTGGACGACCCGGTCGAGGCCACCCGACGCCTGCTCGATGCGGCGCGGGCGACAATGGTCCCGATCATCTATACGACCAGCCCCTGGCGGCCGGAAGCTGGCGACCAGCCCTTCAAGTCCGCGGCCGACCGATCCCCGGGGTTCCGAGCCTGGGACGAACGTGCCTGTCGCATCGACGAGCGCGTCGCGCCGCATCCCCGGGACCTGGTTCTGGAGAAGGAGAACGCCAGTGCGTTCTTTGGCACGCACCTTGCGCCCTATCTGATCGGACACGGCGTCGATACCCTGCTGATCGCTGGATGCAGCACCAGCGCCTGCATCCGCGCGACGGCCACGGACGCGAAGAGCTACCGCTTTCGCCCGGTCATCGTCCGCGAGTGCGTCGGGGACCGCTCGCCGGTCGCTCACGAGTGGACCCTGTTCGACATCCAGTCTCGATTCGCCGATGTCGTGCCTCTGGAGGAAGTTCTGGCTTACCTGACGAACCCGGAGGCGCAGTCGGCCACCACGGATCCGGACGCCCCTCCGGCCGGCCGAGAATCACCGAGATAAATCATCACCGGAGGCACGGCTTGGCGATCCACCCCTCACCGATGGTAGAATCGTGCCGTGAAGAACCCGACGTTACTCCTGTTCGTGTTGCTTCCCTGGCCCGCATTCCAGGCGCCGGCGGCGGAGCCGGAACGCGCGGACTTCGCCCGGGACGTCCGGCCGATCCTCGAGCGGTCCTGCTGGAAGTGCCACGGCCCGGAGAAGCAGAAGGGCGGCTTGCGGCTCGATCTGCGGACCGCGGCCCTCGGCGTCGGGGATTCCGGAAGCCGAGCGATCACGCCCGGCAAGGCTGACGAGAGCGAGCTCATTCGGCGGGTCGAGACGGCCGATGTCGAGGAGCGGATGCCGCCGAAGTCCGACCCGCTCGGCCGCGACGAGATCAGGGTCCTGCGGGCCTGGATCGACCAGGGTGCCGCCTGGCCGGAGACCGCGGCGGCCGCCGCGGGCGGTCGCAAGGCGATGGTGGTCACCGCCGAGGATCGACGGCACTGGTCCTATCGGCCGTTGACCCACGTCGATCTCCCCGGAGTCCGCGATGCGGGTTGGTGTCGCACGCCGATCGATCGGTTCGTGCTCTCGACGCCTGGAGGCACGAGGCATTCGCCCGAACGCCCTGGCCGACCGGCGCACCCTGATCCGCCGGGTCTATTTCGACCTGCTCGGCCTGCCGCCTTCGCCCGAGGAGGTGAAGGCGTTCCTCGCGGACCCGGCGCCCGACGCCTATGAGAAGCTGGTCGACCGCCTCCTCGCCAGCCCGCACTACGGCGAGCGATGGGGCCGGCACTGGCTCGACGTCGCCCGATATGCGGACAGCGACGGGCTGGAGTCCGACGCCGACCGGCCGACCGCGTATCACTACCGCGACTTCGTGATCCGGGCCATGAACGACGACATGCCGTACCGGACCTTCGTGCGCTGGCAGATCGCGGGGGATGAGGACGCAGCCCGACGACCCCCGCGCACGGCGGCCACGGGCTTCCTGGCGGCCGCGCCGACCGAGGTGCTGGACGTGCCCATGGAGGAGGAGAAGCTGCGGCTCCGGTTCAACGAGCTGGACGACATGGCGGTCACCACGGCCTCGGCCTTCCTCGGCTTGACGCTCGGCTGCGCCCGCTGCCACGACCACAAGTACGACGCCATCCCGACCCGCGACTACTACCGGCTGCAATGCGCTTTCACCACGACCGAGGTCGCGAGGAAACCCTTCTCGTCACACGGAGCCGAAGCGGCTCGTGATCGACGACGCGAGTCGCACGATGGAAGGCAGCGGTTCGAAGGACGGCCGAGCAGGGCTGGATGCGTCAAGAGCGAGATCGAGGCGGTCAAGCGATCGGAGCCGCGGAAGCCGCCGACGGCCCTCGCGATCGTCGACAGGCAGGCCACGCCCGAGCCGACCTGGCTCCTCGATCGCGGCGACTTCTATGCGAAGAAGGAGCAGCTGCAGGTCGGCTTCCTCACGGTGCTCACCGGCTCGAGATCGCCCGAGGATTACTGGAATGCCGCGCGCCGGGAGATCGCCTCGGATCGCAGCACCGGCCAGCGACGGGCGCTGGCGGACTGGATCACCGACGTGGATCAGGGGGCGGGGCCGCTCGCTCTCCCGCGTGATGGTCAATCGGGTCTGGCAGCATCACTTCGGCGAAGGCCTGGTGCGCACGGTCAGCGACTTCGGCGTCCGCGGCGAGCGGCCCACGCATCCGGAGCTGCTGGAGTGGCTCGCCCACGAGTTCGTGGCGGGAGGCTGGCGGCTCAAGCCGCTCCATCGAGTCATCCTCACGAGTGCGGCCTACATGCAGGATACGACCTACGATGCGGACCGCGCGGCGAAGGACCCCGACGATCGCCTGCTCTGGCGGCGCCGGCCGCATCGGCTGGAGGCCGAGATCCTGCGCGACGCGGTGCTGTCCGTGAGCGGCATGCTGAACCCAGAGCCCTTCGGGCCCGCGTACAAGCCGCCCATCCCGCCCGAGGCCATGCTGGCCCGCAACACGAAGGACCCGTATCCCAAGGACGCTGCGCGACACGCGATGCGACCCGCCGGCGCACCGTCTACATGTTCCACAAGCGGGTCGTCCAGCATCCGCTGATGCAGGCGTTCGACGGCCCGGATGCGGCCGTGAGCTGCGGCCGCCGCAACGTCACCACCGTCGCACCGCAGGCGCTGGCGCTGCTCAACGATTCGTTCCTGCGCGACCGCGCCGCCGACCTTGCGCGGCGGCTGCTGGCCGAGGGCGACGCGACCCCCGAGGGCTGGGTGACTCGCGGTTACGAGCTGGCCCTCTCGCGGCCCCCGAGCGATGCCGAACGCACTGGCGTCGGTGCAGTTCCTCGAGACGCAGACTCCGAGCGCCGTTCGGCGCGCGACACGTCCCCGGCGCCCGACGGAGCATCGGCTGCGTGCCCTCACCGATTTCGCCCAGGTGCTCTTCAGCCTGAACGAGTTCATCTATGTCGATTGAGCGGCATCAAAGCTGCGGTCGTTACGCCGTGCCCGGAACACGCCGGGAATTCCTGGCCCGGGCGGGGGCGGGGCTGGGGCTGTGCGCGCTGGCGGACCTGCTCTGCACGCCGGCGTCGGCGGCCGACGATCAGCCCCCGGGCGACCCGCTCGCGCCGCGTCCCCCGCACTTCGCCCCCAAGGCCACCTCGGTCATCTGGCTGTTCATGGAAGGCGCACCGAGCGCCGTGGACCTGTTCGACCCCAAGCCGGAGCTCGACAAGAACCACGGCAAGCGGATGGCGATCGACGTCTTCAACGGCAACCCGGGCCCGCTGATGAAGTCGCCGTTCGCCTTCCGGCAGTACGGCGAGTCCGGCGCGTGGGTCTGCGAGAAGTATCCGCAACGTCGCGCAGCACGTCGACGACATCGCGTTCATCAAGTCGTGCTTCACGGAGTCGAACGATCATGTGCCCGCGCTCTACCAGATGAACACGGGCGTCTCCCGGGCGGGGCTGCCGACCGCGGGCGCCTGGGTCACCTACGGCCTGGGGAGCGAGAATCGGAACCTGCCCGGGTTCGTCGTGCTCGGGAACACGCAAGGCATCAAGGGCGGGCCGCTGAACTGGAGCGCGGGGTTCCTGCCCACCACCTACCAGGGGACGTTGTTCCGCTCGCAAGGCAGCCCGATCCTCAACCTCAAGCGGCCCCGAGACGTGGCCGACGAAGACCAGCGGGCGCAGCTCGACCTCCTGGCCAGGCTCAACGGCGAGCACCTGGGCCATCACGCGGGAGAGCCCGACCTCTCCACGCGGATCGAGACGTTCGAGCTGGCCTACCGCATGCAGATGGAGGCGACGGACCTCGTCGATTTCTCGCGGGAACCGGCCGAGACCCGCAGGCTCTACGGCCTCGAGGAATCCCGCATCGCGGTCGTTCGGCCAGAAGTGCCTGCTGGCCCGCCGGCTGGTGGAGCGGGGCGTGCGGTTCGTCCAGGTCTACAGCGACGGCGAGTGGGATGCCCACAGCGACCTGGCCGGCAACCACTCCGGCCATTGCGCGGCCACGGACGTGCCGATCCACGGCCTGCTGACCGACCTCAAGCGCCGGGGGCTCTTCGACTCGACCCTGGTGATCTGGGGCGGAGAATTCGGCCGCATGCCGGTCTCGCAGGGGAGCAACGGCCGCGACCACAACCCGAAGGGCTTCCTCGTCTGGATGGCCGGCGCCGGCATCAAGGGCGGGGTGAGCCACGGCGAGACCGACGAGATCGGCTATCGTGCCGCGTCCGACCCGGTCACGGTGCACGACCTGCACGCCACGATGCTCCACCTGCTCGGCCTCGACCACAAGCGATTGACCTATCTGCATAACGGCCGGCGTTATCGGCTGACGGACGTGGCGGGGAACGTGCTCACCAAGGTCCTGGCATAGCCCTCCTCACATCGGCCCCGGATGGTCAGCCGGCCGGCCGCGGCCGCTCTCTCCCCAGGCGGTTTGACCGACCGCTTGGTCGTTGCAGCCGACCGCGCGGCCCGTTACGCTCGCACCCGGGTCAGAGGCCGCTGTGGCCTCGGCAACCGGTAGACTCCTTCAACCGCAGAGGAGTGCCCTATGTCCCGGAGTGATCGATCTATCCGCTCGTCCCTTGTCGCTCTCCTCTTCTTGATCTCCGTCGGGGCGCTGGCGCTTGCGGTCCCCCGGCTCGGCACCGGCGCGCGAGACGAAGGTCCCGAAGACTCCGCCAAGGCGAAGAACTTCCTGCAATCGCGGGCGTACAGCGCGGACGAGGATCGATCACTCTTGAGGCTGTTCGACGGGCTGCGGGTGGCAGACATCTCCGATGGGATGGACGCTGTTGGGCTCCCGGACGTCGGCCTGATGGACCCGCGGATCGCGCCGCTATGGCGGGACCTGGAGGCCTTCTCCCACCGGTTCTGCGGCGTCGCCGTCACCGTGCGTTACGTCCCGACCAACCGGCGGGCCTCGCCGGCGAATCTCGGGGAGTTCAAGAAGTTCGAAGGCCGTTGGTACCGAGACCTGTCGCCGGAGCCATTCGTCGGCCTGCTCCGCGCCGGCTCGGTCGTCGTCATTGACGGCCACGAGGACGGAGACACAGGTACGATCGGCTCGAACAACATCATGCTCTGGAAGACCCGAGGCGCGGTGGGGGTGGTTACCAGCGGCGGGGCGCGCGACACCGACGAGATCATCAAGGAGAAGATCCCGCTTTACTTCCGCGGCGCGGGTCGGGGCATCCGCCCTGGTCGTAACGAGGTAGAGTCGGTCAACCGGCCGGTGACTCTCGGCGGGGTGCTGGTGCGCCCGGGCGACGTGGTCGTCGGCGACGGAGACGGCGTGGTCGTGGTCCCGCGCGACCACGCCGAGGCGGTCGCCCGGGCCGCCCGCGCCGTGCTGGAAGAGGACAAGGCGGCGCGACGACGGCTCTACGGGCAACTTGGGCTTCCGCCCGACTCAACCGTCACCCCGTCGAAACCATGACCGCGACCGCCGTACCACATGATTGTTAAACAAGGCCGGGAGATGGTACGATTGTGTTGCCAGTAAGGAGCCCGTGGGCCGCCCGCCAGGTTTATCTTCCCGCGGGCGGCCCAGGGGCTCCTCCCACCGATTTGGATCGCGTGCCCCTCACGGGCGGAGTCGGAGCAAGTTGATGGTAAAGCGACGGCCTGATCCGGCGCTGGTTCCTGCCTTCATGATCGCCGCGGTGCTCACCGCGTTCGGACCGGGCGTCACTGTCGCAGGCGGCTCGCGCGGTGGATGAGTCGTTCTTCGCCGAGAAGGTGTACCCCGTGCTGCACGCCGTCCAGTGCGAGCGGTGCCACAGCGACAATGGCGTGGCATCCGAGACACGGCTCGAATTCCCCGAGCCTGACGCGGGCCATGACCGGATCACGGCGTTCGGACTCTCGCTGATGGATCTGGTCGATCGGCGGAACCCCGAGCAATCGCTGTTGCTGCGAAAGCCGACGAAGCGAATGAAGCACTCCGGCGGCCAACGGATCAAGCCGGGCAGTGGCGACGAGGCCGTGTTGCTGCGCTGGATCAACTACCTGGCCGGCCTTTCCGACGAGCAGGTCCGCCGGGCACGGGAGCGAATCGCCCGGTCCGATCGGCGCGGCCTGGAGGCATTGGCGGTGCGCCGCCTGACGCACAGCCAGTACAACCACACCGTGCGGGACCTGCTCGGCGAGCAGAGCCAGCCCGCCAGCGGCTTCCCGAAAGAGGACTTCGTCAACGGGTTCAAGAACCAGTTGGAGGGGCAGGGGGTCTCGCCGCTCCAGGCGGAAGCCTACGGCAAGGCGGCCGAGCGACTCGCCCGCGCGGCCTTTCGAGGCGGCGACCAGCACGGATTGATTCCTCGCCAGCCCGGATCGCCGACCGACGCCGCGGCTGCGGACGAGTTCGTCCGGCGGTTCGGCCTCAAGGCGTTCCGCCGCCCCTTGACGGACGGCGAGGTGCGCCGTTATTCCGGCCTGTTCCTCAAGGAAGCCGGCCGCACGAGGGACTTCCACGCAGGGGCCGTCGATGGTGATCGAGGCCATGCTCCAGTCGCCTCATTTCCTGTTCCGCGTCGAACGAGGAGCGAACGGCCCCGACGCGCCCTTCGAGATCGCCAGCCGCCTCTCGTATTTCCTCTGGGACACGATGCCCAGCGACGAACTGCTGCGCGCCGCCGGAGAGGGAAAGCTGGCGACGGTGGAGCAGATCGAAGCCACGGCGCGGCGCATGCTCGATGATCCCCGCGCCCGGGGTGCGATGGACGAGTTCCTGGCGCAGTGGATGCGATTCGACCGGGTCCTGGAGGCCACGCGCGATCGCCGGAGGTTCCGCGAATTCAACGCCGAGGTCGCCGCGGCGATGGTGGAGGAGACGCGGCGATTGTTCAATCACCTGGTCTGGGACGACCGGAACTTCATGGAATTCTTCACGGCCGACTATACCTTCGTGAACTCCGACCTCGCCCGGCTCTACGGCCTGCCGGCCCCCGACGAGGAATTCGCGAAGGTGGAGTACCCGGCGGATTCCGGCCGTTCCGGAGTGCTGGGACACGGCAGTTTCCTGGTACTGACGAGCAAGCCCGCCGAGACCTCGCCGACGGCGCGGGGGTTGTTCGTCCGCAACCATTTCCTCGGCCAGGAAATCCCGCCCCCTCCGGCCGGAGTGAACACCGTGCTGCCGAATATCACGGAAGATGCGCCGATGACGAACCGGCAACGGCTGGCCGTCCACCTGAACAGCGAGTCTTGCGCGGGTTGCCATCGCCTGATCGACCCCATCGGGCTCGGTTTCGAGCAATACAACGCGATCGGCGCGTTCCAGAAGAAGATGGTGCTCCAGTTCCCGGCAGACCGGAATGATGGAGCAAGCGGGCGCAGACGGACGATCAAGGAACTGGATGTCGACCCGTCCGGGTATATCCAGGGGATGGAGGATTCGGCGTTCTCGACGCCCCGCGAGCTGGGACGCGTGCTCGGCCGGCAGCAAGACGTGCCAGAAGTCCATCGTGAAGCAATTGTTCCGGTATGCGTTCGGTCGGCAAGAGACCGTGAACGACCAACCCGTCATCGATGCGCTGCTCGCGAGGTTCCGTGATTCCGGCTTCCGCTTCCGCGAGCTGATCGTCGCCCTGGCTACGTCGGAACTCTTCCTCCAGAAAGGCTCGGGTTAACTCATGGCCACACGAAACGAGTTGTCCCGCCGCACGTTCCTGCGGGGCGTGGGCCTGTCGGGGGCCGCGATTCGCATCGGGTTGCCGGCGTTCGAGGCGCTGTTCAATGCCAGCGGGACCGCCTATGCGGCCGGGGCGGGCGCCGCCGCCCGGCCGATCGAGACCCGGTTCGTGCTGTGGTTCAACGGCAACGGGATCGTCGAGAAGTACTGGATCCCGCGCGAGGACGGTCCCGACTATGAGATGACTCCCTGCCTCCAGCCGCTGGCCCGGTACCGCCAGCGACATCCACGTGCTCAGCGGCATCGACAATCCGGCGGCCCGTCTGCCCGGGCCGGGGAACGGGCACCACAACTCGATGAGCGGCCTCGTCTCGGGAGAGATGTTCTCGGGCCGAGGGGCCGGCGGCCCGTCCATCGACCAGGTGATCGCCCAGCAGATCGGCAATCAGAGCCGCTTCCGCTCCCTGCAGATCGGCGTTTGCCAGGAGTCGTTCGGCGAGAGCATCCAGCGCAACATGAGCTGGGCCGGGCGGGACCGCCCGCTGCCGCCGGAGATGATCCCGCATCGCCTGTTCGATCGCCTGTTCGGCTCCCGGGAGCCCTACTGGATCGAGCGCAAGAAGAGCATCCTCGACGCCGTGAGCGACGAGGCGAAGTCGCTCAAGTCGGCGCTGGGACACGGCGACCAGCAACGACTCGAGGAATACCTGACCTCGGTGCGCAGCCTGGAGCGTTCGGTCGCGAGCCTGCCGCCCGAGTATGCCCGGGTCGTGGAGCAGCCGCCGGAAGGCGGCGACCTGAAGGACTGGCCGCGGATCGCGAAATTGCAGACCGACCTGCTGGTCCACGCCCTGGCCTCGCGCCAGACCCGGGTCGCCTCCTACATGCTGACCAAGTGCCAGGGACTCTCGCGCTTCCCCTGGCTGGGCTACACCTACGAGCGACACCACGAGTACACGCACGGCCGGGTGGAGACGCCCGCAGGGCCAGCGGATCATGCGAGACATCTGCCGCTGGCACGTCGAGGAGTTCGCCTACTTCCTCGCCAGGCTCAAGTCGATCCCGGAGGGCGATGGGACGCTGCTCGACCACACCTGCGCGCTCTACATCCACGAGCACGCCGAGGCGAATTCGCACAAGAACGCCGGCCTGGCCATGATCGCCGCGGGTCATGCGGGCAGGCATGAAGACCGGGCTCCACACGCGGCTGACCGGGACGGTGGGCGACCTGTACCTGACCCTGGCGGAGGAGGTGGTCGGCGCGCCGATCGGCGGCTTCCCCACCGGCGACGAAGAAGCTGTCCGCGATCGTCTGATCAATTGCCGCCGCGCCGCGTTGGCTCGGGGCTCGGGATCGGCGGCTTCCTCCACCAACTGACCAGGCAACCCGGCAATGCCTTGCGGAGAGCCTCAGCCTGCTCAGGCTTGATGTCGATGCCGCCGATGAAGAGCTGTTTCAAGCCCCGCTTCGCCGAGAGCTGCGCCAGCCCTTTTGCGGTGAGGCTCGTCTCCGGCAGTTCGAGGACCTCCAGGTTTTCCATCCGCAGGAAGACCGGGACCGCCGCATCGTCGATGCCTCTGGCCTTCCAGAGCTTCAGATGCCGCAGCCTGGGCAGGCCGCTCAGGGCCGCAATTCCCTTGCTGGTTACCCGGGTCGCCCTGCAGGTCCAGCGTGTGTAGATTCTTCAAGCGCGCCAGCTCGGCGATGCCCCGATCCGAGACGTTGGTCTCGCCCAGGTCGAGAACTTCCAGTCGAGGAAGTTGAGCGATGTGGCCGATATTGAAGTCCGTCACGGCGACGCTCCAGAGGCCGGAGTCCGTCCTCTGGTGGCCGGAAACACTCAACTCCTTGAGCGCGGGCAATAACTTCAGTGACGGCAGGGCCGTGCCGCTCATCTTGTTTCCGCCGAATGCGAGATGTTCGAGATGATCGAGATTCTCCAGGAGCTCGAAGGAGTCGTCATTGACCCGGCTGTGGCCGACATCCAGGAATCGGAGACTCGTCATCCGCGCGATGTGCTCGAACAGCGTGCTGGTCACCTTCGTGCCGCGCAAGTCGAGGTGCTCCAGGTTCTTCCAGTGTTTCAGATGTGCAATTCCCTCGTCCGTCACCGATTCCGCATAATACAGCTTGAGTACCTTCACGTGCTCCAGAGGGGCCAGGCGCTCCAGGCCCTGGTCCGTGATCCTCGTAAAGGCCAGGTTGATGCTCTGCAGATGCGGCAGGCGCGCCACCTTCGCCAGGTCGGCGTCCGTCACCCAGGCGTTGCTCAGGTCGACGCCGATCGTCTCTCCCGCGGCATCCTGTGAGCAACGCCCGCCGAGCGCCGCGATCTCCGCGGCGGGACCTTCCCCGGCCGGAGCGATGGACGACGTCAGAGCCGCGACGAGCCCCGCGAACCACCAGCAAATCAAGCGGCGAACCATGGAGACTCCTGCATGTGTTTGGGCTTTCCCGTGAAACGTGCCGCGGGATCGATCAGCTTCGCCGGCGTTTGGGATCGCTCGATTTCGGGTCGAAGATGACCTCGCACCGGGGTACCGCCTCGCGGATCTGCTGGTAGCCTTTTTCCGTGACGAACGTGTGGTAGAGGTTCAGCTTGCGGAGCTGCCGGAATCCCCGCAGCCATCGTACCGAGGCGTCGCCGACGTTGGTGCTGTCGAGGCTGAGCCGCTCGAGCTTCGTCAGGCCGCCGAGCGCCTCCAGGCCCTTGTCGCCGACATCGGTGTAGTCGAGATTCAGGTCCACCAGATCGGCGAGGCGGCCGACGATGGGCATGCTCTTGTCGGTGATCCGGGTGCGGATCAGCGCCAGCTCCTGGAGATGCCCGAGGGCCTGAAGCTGGGGCATCGCCGCGTCGGTGATCCGGGTGTAGCTGAGCAGGAGGGACCTGAGCCCCGTCAGGCGGCCCAGCGTTCGGAACCCCTTGTTGCCGATGTCCGTGCCCGCCAGGTCGAGCCGGCTCAGCGCCCCCAGCGACTCCAGGTGAGCCAGGCCGGAGTCGGTCACATCGGTATAGGCGAGGTCGAGATTCCGCAGGGAGACGAGGCCCGACAGGTGCTCCAGTCCCTGATCGTTGATGGGCGAGCTGGACAGGTGCAGCGTCTCGAGCGGGAGGCCCCGCAGGTGCTTCAAGCCGGCACCGGTGATCTGTGTGTGCGAGAGCCACAGCTCGCGCAGGTTGGCCAGGCCGGCCAGGGGAGCCAGGCCCTCATCGGAGATCGTCGCCCCGTCCAGGTCCAGCTCTTCGAGGCCGGTCAGCGTGGCCAGGTGCTGGACGCCGAGGTTACCGATCTCGGTCGTCCTGAGCGCCAGCTTTCGCAGGTGTTTCAAGCCCTCCAGGTTGCGGAGCAGCTCATCCGACACGCCGGTCGAGGCCAGCGAGATCTCCCGCAGCCGCTCGTCCTCGATCACGGCGCGACCGCCGATCGCGCGCACCCATCCGGCCACGGCCCCGTCACCCTGGCCGGCCACGATCCTGTCCGCCCCTTCGGGAAGGTCGGGCCGTACCGTCGGGTCCACGAAGCTCACCTCGCATCGCGGCACCGAGGCCCGCAGGCGATCCACGCCGGCCCGGGTCACCCGCGTGTAGCGCAGGTCGACAACGCTCAGGTGCTCGAGGCCCTTGAGCACCTCCATCCCCACGTTGGTGACCTTGGTCCCGTACAGGTTCAGTGCTTCCAGGCCCGTCATGTTCGCCAGGTGCCGGATTCCCTCGTCCGTCAGCGCGGCCCCTTGCAGGTCCAGCTTCTTCAGCTTCGTCATCCCCCGCAGGTGGGCGATCCCGGCATCCGTGACCCTCGTCCCACCCAGGTCCAGTTGCTCGACGTTCACCAGGCCGCTGAGATTTCGCAGGCCCTCGTCGCTGATCAGGGCGTCCCGCAACAGGAGCTTGCGCAGCCTGGTGAGGCCCCGCATTTCCCGCAGGCCTTCGTCGTTCACGGGGCAAGAGTTCAGGTCGAGCGACTCGAGATTCGTGAACGGGGCCAGATGACGCCCTCGCACCTGGGTATTCTCCAGGCTCAACAGCCGGAGAGTCGGCGCGAGCGCCGCGATGGCTCCAACCCCCGTGTCCTCGAAGTTGATCGATTCGAGATAGGTGTCGCTGAAGGTCAACTCCTCGAGCGAGGGAATGCTCGCGAGGTGGCGAAGCTCGAGACTGTAATCGATCCTCGACCCCGCGCTGGGATTCCACATGGGCCCGGGGAGATCCAGGGTCTTGAGGCGCGTCAGCCCGCTCAATCGTTGCAGATCGGGGGGGTTGATGTTGGTCCCCACGAGGTCCGCCAGCTCGAGATGGAAGTCGGCGGCCGGCAGTTCCGTCAGCTCGCGAATGCGGCCATCCTGCCCCTCGAGGCGTACCGAACCGCCCATCAGGATCACCCATTCCGCGACCTGCCGGTCCAGCGGCTCGGCCCGCAGCGTTGACGCGGCCAGGGTCAGCGCGAACCAGATCCCGACCGCCAGGATCGCGGGCCGAGCAAAGATATCACGGGCGTTCACGTTCATATTTCATCTCGCGAATGATTCATTAACGGGCTATGCGTGCAGTGCCGCCCGGGTTCGCTTGACCAGATCGTTATCCCGGTCCGCCGAGCCGGGCAGGAGGAGCAGGCTCGAGGCCAGGTAGCGCTCGCGCCAGGACGGGCGAGGCGTTGTAGTAGTCCTCCAGCACGGCCGAGCTGAACTTGTAGTCGTGGGCGTCGTCCCCCTTGAGGAACACCAGCCGCCGCGCCGCGTCGATCAGCGGCTCGCGGGTCGTGCCCGGCCTGCAGGTAGGCCAGCGCCTTGCGGGCGGCGGTCGTCCGGTCGCGGCTCGCCTCCGCGAAGATCTCCTCGACGGCCCCCGGGCTCGTCCTTCGACGTCGCGACCGGCTCGAGCTGGTCGATCCGCGCGTCGCCCACCTTGCCGCGACCGCCCATCGCCTCGCGGAACAGGGTGAGGAACGCGGCGTTCTGGAGCATCAGCAGCCGGCGGGTCTGGTCGTCGCCGCTGGCCTGGTAGGCGAAGTGCAGCGCGTTGGTCGAGGTCACCGCGTGCAGCGAGACGATCCCCGGCTGGCGGAGCAGCAGCTCGCCGGCGCCGTCGAACAGGGCGTCCCAGATCGACTGCGGCGCGACCCCGCGGTTGAGCAGCTCGACCACCTGCTCGCAGGCGTCGTCGTCGGAGCCCTTGCGCAGCGTGGCGAGCAGGTCGGCCGAGGCCGCCGCGTCGGGCTTGCCGCCGCGTCCAGTCGTCCTTGATCCGGCGCCGCGCGCTCCTGGTTGTGCCTCCAGGGGCGGTCGGCCGGGTCGTCGCGCTCGGGCGGGGTTGCCGTCCTCGTGCATCAGCAGGGCATAGGCCAGCGACCGCAGGACCGGCTCGGCGTGCTGCCAGCCGATGCACTGGAGCGTCCGACAACTGTTGGCGACGTAGATCGCCTTGTGGCCGATCGAGCGGAAGTCGCGGGCGCCGTAGCGGAAGAACAGCTCGTAGACCTCGTTGGCCCCGGCCGATGCGGGCCAGGGACGCCACGGCCGCGTCGGCCGCCGCCTCGTCCCAGTTGTCCATGGCCGCGGCGAACGCCGCGCGGGCCTTGCGGGCGGGCGGGACGGCCGACTCGTCCACCGGGCCCATCGTCCAGTTCCCCTCGCGGACGTCCTGCGCCTGCGAGCTCTTGAAGTAGTCGAGCGCCCAGAAGATCGGCAGCCAGCGGTCGGTGTCGGGCGAGGCGAGGCTGGCCAGGTGGGCCGAGTTGACCACCAGCACGGCGTGGAACTTGTGGCCGACGCTGGGCCGCGGCTGCACGTTGCGCACGCCGGCCAGCAGCAGCGCCGCGAGCACGTCGCGGTAGCGCAGTGCCCTTCCGCACCCGCGCGGCCACCTCCTCCAGCAGCCGCTCGCGCGGGGTCTCCTCCAGGAGGCGGACCAGGGGCTCGATCTCGGGCTGGAGCCGCACGACCTTCGGGTCCAGCGTCGCCTCGTCGGCCGAGACCGGCCGGAGCCGGGACAGGAAGCCCAGGTCGCCGAGGCCCGCCAGCGCACCGCCCGCCGCGGACGCCTGCAAGAAGCGCCGCCGATCCGTTCGCATGCTCATAAACCCTCCCTTTCGCAGGATCAATTCTGCCGTTCGAAGACGCGTTTGCCGTCGAGATAGGTGGCCAGGGCGCGGGCCTCCCGGATCTCGTCCTCCGGGCAGGTCAGGAGGTCCCGGTCGATGACGACGAAGTCCGCCTGCTTGCCCTCCTCGAGCGAGCCGATCCGGTCCTCCAGGAACAGCAGGTGGGCGTTGTTGATGGTGTAGAACCGGATCGCCTGCTCGCGGGTCAGGGCCTCCTCGGGGTGGAGCCGCCCCTCGTAGCCCTTGGCTCGCCGCGTGATCGCGACCCACATCCCGAGGAACGGGTTGTACGGGTTGATCGACCGGAGCGAGCCGATCTTCTGCATGTGGTCGGAGCCGCCCCCGGCGATCACGCCGGCCGCGAACAGGCTGTGCAGCGGCTGGAAGTAACGCAGCCGGTCGTAGCCGAACTGGGCGGCGAGGGTCCGCGTGTCGAGGTAGAGCCAGGCCGGCTGGATGTCGACCACGACCCCCAGCCGCGCGGCCTTGCGCGATCGCCTCGCGGCTCATGAAGTTCGAGTGGGTGATGCACGGCCGGGTCGGGGCGACCGGCGTCGTGCTTGTTGACCTCCTCGTAGGCGTCGAGCAGGGCGTGCACGGCGCCGTCGCCGACGCTGTGGGCCGTGAACTGCAGGCCCGACTCGACGGCGGCCCGCACCATCGGCACCAGCCGCTCGCGGGGGATGAACAGCACGCCGCGATAGTCCGGGTCGTCGATCGAGTAGATCTGGCTCACGCCCCAGGGCTCGCGCATGTAGGCGCTGCCGGTGAGCATGCCGCCGTCGAGGAAGGTCTTGATCCCGATGATCCGGAGCCGCGGCCCGCCCTTGCGGAGCGGGTGCTCGGCCGTCCTGGCGGATCTCGGCGAGGATCTTGTCGAGCGGGCCCAGGTTGTCGACGTGCCGCGAGATCGCCGAGGCGGACCGTCAGGGCGCCGGCCTCGTGCAGCCGCTGGTAGCGGTCGATGGCCGCGTCGCTGGCGTCGCGGTCGATGACGGCCGTGATCCCGACCGAGTTGTAGTCGTTGAACAGCTCGAGCAGCCGCCGGTCCTGGTCCTGCTCGCGTGGGCTTGCGCTCCGACGGCGTCACCTTGACGTACCGCGTGCAGGTTGCGGAGGATGCCGGTCGGCTCGCCGGTCTGCGGGTCCTTCTCGACCTTGCCCGGCCCCTCGGGCCGGAAATCCTTGTCGATGCCGCTGAGCTTCAGCGCCAGCGAGTTGAGCGAGGCGTCGGGGCCGGTCGAGAAGAGCACGGGGTTGTCCGGGCGCGGCCCGGTCCAGCTCGTCCCGGGTCGGGTAGCGCTGCTCCTTGAGCCGGGTGATGAACACCTGGCGGACGACGACCCACTTCCCGGCGCCCAGTGCCTCGGCCCGCGACCGGATGTAGTCGAGCACGTCGCGGATCGTCTCCATCTCGGGGACCGGGTGGTCGAACTCGGTCATGCACGCCCCGGTCGGGTGCGTGTGCGAGTCGATCAGGCCCGGCAGGACCATCTTGCCGCCGAGGTCGACCATCGCCGTGCGCGGCCCGCGGGTCTTGAGGACCTCCTCGTCGGTGCCGACGCGGAGCAGGCGGTCGCCCTTGACGGCCAGGGCCTGGCGGATCGAGAACTCGCGATCGACCGTGACGATCTTGCCGTGGTGCAGGATCAGGTCCGCCTCATCGGCCCCCGCAGCCGCGCCGCAGAGGCCGAGCGAGAGGAGCAGCCCGGCAAGCCGTGAGAAGGCACGAGGCATCGCCATGGTGGGAACTCTGTGCGAGGTCTCCCGAGAGACGGACCGGTGATCCGGACTCGGTCGCGGAGCAGGCAGCAACGGGTGTCGTCCCAGGAAGCCAGAACCCATTATGGCTCAAGGAGTATAGCAGGTCCAGCATGAACCGCGAGGGCATCGTCCCAGAGCCCCGTTTGACAGCTTGACACTTTCCGCGGCAAAGGTGCCCGAGACCAGTTGAACTCACGAGAAGCGTAAACCGTTTACCGAGCCCCACCCCGCGAAGCCGCCTGCACACGTAAAGTGATTATATTATAGTGTCTCAATGGTTCCTGATTCCGGTGGCGGTTCGCCGCATTTCTCAAGGTAGGTTGGGCGGTAGAATGGTGTGGTAGGCATGTTGTGGCGTGGGAGGGGGCCATGCGGCTGTGGCGCTGGATGCTGGTGGTGGCGTTCATCGGCCTGGCGATGGTGCCGGTGGTCTATCTGCGCCGGTCGTATATCTATCTGAAAAGGGCGGAGTCCTGTGAGCGCCGCGCCGAGGGGGCGAGCATTCGCTGGAAGGCCGATGATAAGTTCGGGATCTTTCCCGCTGAGTGGTTCGACGCGAACGGGCGGATGACGGAGAAGCAAGCGGCCCTGCACGAGGTATTGCGGGAGGTTTTCGAGGAGCTGGGGCGGAAGTACCGCCATGCGGCAACGCATCCCTGGGAGGCGGTGGAACCGGATCCGCCGATCTTGAGCCAGAGAATGATGCCATGATGCCAGTAAATCAAACGGCCGTTTCCTTTCCGCACAAGCGTACAGCAAAAAACCCGTCGGTCAGCCGAATAACTTTACTGCCCGGGGCGTGAGTAGCAATGGAACAGAAATCCGGAATAAGGGGCGGCGTCGGCTACCGCAACAACACACCGACCAAGTCCCACACCGTGAGCACGACTATCCCCCACCCGACCAGCTTCAAAGTGCCGGCCCACTGTCGGTGCCAGGCATCGTACTTCTCGTCCGCCCCCGGAGGCTTGCCGACCACCCGATACGCGATGAACAACTGCCAGACCCCGAAGCCGGCAAGGAATAAGTCAGTCCCCAAACCGAACCAACGCATAGAGTCGCCCTCCCCCGCAGCGTATAAGTCGGCTTATACGTCGAGTCTGGGCGGAACTCGGGGCAAAACAGCCTGATTTCGTCCCCGTAGCCCTGGAAAAACTCGTCGTATAACGATCTTATTCCAGTTTTCTGTTCCATTGCTACTCACGGGCCTCTCTCCGGCGGTGCGGGTCCGCTGAGCTTTGGCGTTAGGCGACCAGGAAATGTCTCCTTCCGATCCCGAGAGCACAACGACAAGCGACGACTGAAGCGCACGTTGAGGCGCCTCGGCTACGAACGGTCTTGTTAGCTATCGGCATCGCATTGCGAAGTTTGTTGCTCATTGTGATCTTTACTGTCGGTGCACTTCATTCAATAGGTCGCGATTTTTATCCTCCTCGCGGCAGTCCGCTTATCTGCGCTATCGCCATGTCATGGCTTATCGCGATCACCGTCGCTCTGCCAACCAGCGCCATCTTCAAGGTGAACCCCAAGCTGTTCTCCCTGGCCCGTTGGGAGAAGGAAGGCGAGGTCTATGACCGCGCCAGCATCCGAGCATTCCGATGGGTGCTGCTTCATTCGCCGTTGGGCTGGATCAACCCGAACCTCCATTTGGGCGCCAGCCGCACTGATTGCGAGCGACTGCTGAGAGAGATGAACGTCTCAGAAGGCGTGCACTGGCTTACGTGTTTCCTCTCGAGCATCCTGGCGATCTCATACCTTGTCGGTGGTTACGCCGTGTACGGCTACGTCATGCTGCTTATCAGAGTCCCCTTCGACCTCTATCCAATCATGCTCCATCGCCGGAATCGAGGTCATGTGTGTCGAGTGTTGAGTCGCCAGCTACGCACGTCCGGCGGATAGGACGTAGAGAAGTTAGAGGCTGCCGAGAAGAAAAGGGGACAGGCGGCTTCGCGGGGTCAGATCCGGCAAACGGTTTACAAGGGGGGAGAGCAGGGACAGGCACTGCGCGATGGTCCGCGCGGCCCGATGCCCTTCTCAGATCGCCCCCTATCATCCAGTCGGCGTTCCTTCCGGGTTGGTCTGACCCTGGACTGGCTCGGAGGCCGAAAGGAGACCTACCGAATATCGACCAATATAAGCCATGGCCGGTCCTTGCACTGCCGCAGAGCGTTCTCTGGAATCGGGAATTCCTGGCGAATGACTGGCCATGGCGAATGACTGACTGACCATGCACCTTCGCTAACAAGGAAAATCATTCTTTCAACGGCGAACGTCACCAATGCCAAATTGATTGCGCTATGAGAAAATGAAAATTGATCGTAAAACGTCCGTGTGCTGAGACATCCCACGACACCCGGCCAAAGGCCGCGCTCAAGAGCCGTCGACATGGCGCATATAGATCTAGCGGAAGGTACAGGTGGGCCGCGCCTCCGCTCCGGGATGGACAAGGGTACCAGAACATCCAGCACTCCGCGGGCTCCATCGCCCTGAGCTCGCAACGCGTCTGCCGCGCCAAATTCTGGAGCAAAACTTGCCAAGGTCCACGACCATGAAACCCCATGGCAAACCGCTGGTCGCGGGGGTCGGTTGTAAGTCAACTCACCTTGATCCCTGCAGAGGCTCACAACAGACAATGTGTCGCGAGCACCAACCAAGAAACCGCCATGTCTGCCTAGTGTACAGATGCTGGAATTTCGCTGTAAAAGTCTCATTTAGTCTCACTTTCGCGGACCCTCGGCGTGCCTTCCAGGCGGCAATGCTCGCTCAGCATGTCGTTGCGGGAGCATGAGATAGGGCCTGAGGCTCGCCCGCCCAGGCGGCCCAGGAACCGCGTGGGACAGGGCGCCCGAAAAGTCCCACGGCAATCTCCGCTGATCTTCAGTGAAACTGCTTGGATCGTGGACCGTGGACCGTGAAAGGATGAGGAGCCGCTGCGCTCGACTTTCCGGCCGATGGAGTCTCCCGCGCTTCATGCCCTTGCCCTTCGTCCCTTGCCCCTCGTCAGGACGTGCCTGGTATAACCTCGTCAAGTGTCAAGCTCAAGAACCCCTAAAACAGGTGTTTGGGGACCATGCCATCGCGAGTGAGTGTTTTCACTCGCTCGGGCCGGTCCGGGTCACTGCTTCTTGATCGGCCCACCGCCGTTCGGGCTGAGCCGCTTCCACCAGTCTGGGCCTTCCCGCTCGATCTCAGCGTTCATTTTCTGCAGGGTCTTCCGCATGGTGCCCGACCGCTCAGCCTCCTTCGCCGCGAGATCCCTCTTCTCCTCCGGGTCGGCCTTCAGGTTGTAGAGCTCGACGTGGGAGAAGTCCTGCGACGCGAGCAGCTTCCATTCGCCGTCGCGGAGGGCCATCTGCAGGTTCTCCTCCGGCGGTGACATGTTCAGCCGCCAGTACAGCGGTATCTTGCGTGCGACCGTCGCGGCCTGGCCAGTCAGCACCGGCAGCACGTCCGCCCCGTCGATCACCCGGTCGCCCGGCGGCTTCACGCCGGCGATGCCGAGGATGGTGGGGAACAGATCGCTGCCGATCACAGGGACGTCGACGGTCACACCCGGCAGAATACGCCCCGGCCAGCGGACGATCCCCGGCACGCGAATCCCGCCCTCGTACAGGGACCGCTTCCGCCCACGAAGCCCGCCGGCGCTGCCCCGCGTACGGCCCTTCGTACCGTCTCCTTCCGGACCGTTGTCCGAGGTGAAGAACACGAGCGTCGTGTCGGCCAGCCCCTGCTCGCCCAAGGCCTTCATGAGCTCGCCGAAGGCGTGATCGAGCTGCGTCACGTTGCCGTGATGCTGACGGAAGTCCTCGGGCAGGTCCTCGTACGGTGCCTGAAACCGCGGGTCGGTCTCGATCGGCAGGTGCGGCTCGTGGGTCCAGACGGCGAGGAAGAACGGCTTCGCCTTGTCCCGTTTCGTGGTCAGCCAGTGGATCGCCTCGTCCACCACGAGCGGGGCGGAGTAGCCCTCGAGCTTCCCGAGCGGCTGGCCGTCGCGGACGAAATTGACTGGATCCTTGTGGCTCGGGGCGGCATTGTTCTGGGTGGCCATCCAGTGCTCGTACCCGTGGTCGTTCGGCTGCGGCTGGGCGGGGTCGTTGAACTTGCCGTTGAGGTGCCACTTGCCGACGTGGCAGGTGGCGTAGCCCGCCTGCTTGAGCAGCTTCGCAAGGGTGATCTCACTGGCCCGCAGGTGGACCTCGCTCCCCTCGGCGATCCAGGTGTAAACGCCGTTGCGGTGCGGTGTGCGGCCAGTCAGGATGGCCGACCGCGACGGCGAACAGACGGCGCTCGCCGCGTAGCACTGCGTCAGCCGCGCGCCCTGCCGGGCGAAGGCGTCGAGGTTCGGGGACTTGATCCGTGGGTGGCCGTAACACGCGAGGTCGCCGTAGCCGAGGTCGTCGGCCAGGAAGATGATGATGTTCGGTGGCTTCTCGGCGGCCGGTGCCATAGCGACGAGTGCGGGCAGGGCGAGGAGCACGAGCAATTGGCCGTTCATGACGCCTCCTGAGGTTGTCGCGCCGAGGTGAGCACGAGCGGGCCTGCGGGGCGCGACGTGGGATCTCCTCTGTACCCGGCTGCCGGACGCGACGGCGCGATCGTACCACAAGCGGCCTGGCGATCCGACTCGGTGCTCATCGGCGCGACAAGGTGATGAGGCCAGCCATCGCGAAGCTTCACCGCCGCCGAGATTGAACCGGACGGCCCCGCACTGTCCACGGTCACGTGTACCGAAAGTGGAGTCGGCTCAATGTCGCAGGCGCCGAGAATCTCGACAGCAACCCGCGTGCTGAGAATACAGGAATCCCGCCCGCCGCGTCCGCGGTGGACAGCTCGCGAGTAGGATCGGGCATGATAGGCTCTCCCGCCGGCTGGGGTTGTGGCGCACCCTCGATTAAAGTGGCAGTTGCTGGCACAACATCGATGCCATGAGACCGTCCACTCCTCCAGGAGCCTCCGATGTCCGTCCGAATCGCCACCATCGACGACATCCGCGCAGCGGAACGCCTGATCCGCGAGCATGCCTCTCCCGCACCGCTGATCCGTTCGCACGCCCTGGAGCGCGAGCTGGGGCTGCCGCCGAGCCGGCGAGTCTGGCTCAAGGACTACGGCTGGACCCCCTCGGGCTCCTTCAAGCTGCTGGGCGCACTGAACTGGATGGCGAGCAACCTGGAACGGATCGGCGACCGGCCGGTCGCGGCCCATTCGTCGGGGAATTTCGCCTCGGGGATCGCCTACGCCGGGATGCGGTTTCGGCGTCGCGTGATCGTCGTCATGCCTGAGACCGCGCCTCGGGTGAAGTTCGAGAAGACGCGGTCGTTTGGCGCGGAGATCCGCACCTACGACATCGCCCGCGACCACGAGACCGGCGAACGCGACCGGCTCACCCGCGAGATCGCCGAAGTGGAGAACGCCATCCAGGCGTCGCCGTACGACGACCCCGACGTTATCGCCGGCAACGGCGTGGGCGCCCTCGAGGTCGTGCGCGACCTCCTTCGCGAGGGGCGCGCCGTCTCCCATTTCGTCTGCCCGGTCAGTGGCGGGGGACTGATGGCCGGCCAGGCCATCGCGATCGCCGACGGCTTCCCGCGTGCCAGGATCATCGCGGTCGAGCCCGCCGGGGCCGACGACTTCCGCCGGTCGCTCGCCGCCGGGAGGCGGGTCCGCATCGATCGACCGACCAGCATCTGCGACGGCCTTCTCTCCTATGATGTCGGCGAACACAACTGGCCGATCCTCAAGTCTCTGGTCACCGAGTTCGACCGCCTTGCCCGATTCGGCCACGCGCCAGGCGATGCGCTGGCTGTACGAGCACCACGGGCTGCGCACCGAGCCCTCCGGCGCCATCACCGTCGCGGCACTGCTCGACCGCCGAGTCGATCTGACCGGAGATGGCGACCTCGTGGCCGTCCTCAGCGGCCGCAATGTTGACGATGACTCCTTCCGGATGTGGATCGGCTCCACCTGACCGTTTCGCGGCTGGCCAGCAATGTAAAGGCTGCTGTGATGCCGTGGAAAACTTCAGTCGGTATGATGAGGATCGGCCAAACACGACGAGGTGAATCATGAGCCACGCCCAACCGCTGAGACTCGGCATGTTCGTGATGCCGATCCATGATCCGGCCAAGCCGCTGGCCCGGTGCATCGACGAGGACCTCGAGCTGGCCGTGCAATGCGAGGAGCTCGGCTTCGACGATTTCTGGGTCGGCGAGCACCATTCGTCGAGCGTCGAGAACATCGTCATGCCGGAGATCTTCCTGGCGAAAGTGCTCGGCCTGACGGAGCGCATCCGCATCGGACCGGCGCCGGTCTGCCTGCAGTATCACCATCCGGCCCACGTGGCGGGCCGGCTGGCGTTTCTGGATCACCTGTCGCACGGCCGGCTCAACGTCTGTTTCGGACCGGGAGCGATCCCGACCGACATGGAGGTCTTCGGGGCCCACCCGAGCGAGACGGCGGCGCGGGTCGCCGAATCGATCGACATGATCATGCGGCTGTGGGCGGGCGAGCTGCCGATCGACATCCGAGGGCGGTTCTGGAACGTGAAGATGAAGGACCACCTGCACCCCGAGTTCGGCGTCGGCCATCTCCACAGGCCGTTCCAGCAGCCGCACCCGCCGATCTATGTCCCGAGTATCAGCCGGGCGTCCGCCGGGCTGATGAAGGCGGCCGAACGCGGCTTCCGCTTCATCAGTCATCACATGATCCACGCCGGCGCCTTGCGGGAGCAGTGGCAGACGTATTCGCGAGCCGCGGCGGCGGCAGGTCGAGCCGCCGGACCCTCGGACTGGGCCGTCGCCCGCAACGTGTTCGTCGCCGACTCGACCGGCGAGGCCCGGCGTCTGGCGAAGGGCAATTCGCTCGGCTCGTGCATCCAGTACATCCTCGACCTCACGCGGGCGACCGCGCCGAACGGCGTGGCCATGTGGAAGCGCGACGACCAGCAGGCCGATTCGGACTGCACGCTCGATTATTTCCTGGACGAGGTGATCATCGCCGGCGATCCGGAGCATGTCACCCAGCCAGCTCCTGGAGTTGCGCGAGCAGATCGGCCCGTTCGGCACGCTGGTCCTGACCGCCCACGACTGGGACGACCGCGATCGATGGACCCACCACCTGGAACTGTTCGCCCGCGAAGTCGTGCCGGCATTCAACAGGGCCATCGGCGCGGCATAGCGAGCCTGGAAGGCCGGGCGTCGGCATAGCTGGGAGGACATTGGCCGTAGTTGACGAGGGACTCGGACCTTGATCAGCACACACATCAATCGCATGCGGGACAAGCTCCGCGCCGGGCGAGATCGTCCTCGGCGCCGGCATCACGCTGTCCGATCCCACGGTGACCGAGGCCCTGGCCCGCGGCGTCGATTTCGTCTGGATCGACATGGAGCACAACGCGATCGACGACCGAGGCGATGCTCGGCCATCTGATCGCGGCCCGGGCCGGCGGAGCGGCATCGATCGTGCGGATTCCGAGCAACGACGTCGGCTGGATCAAGCGCGTGCTCGACTCCGGAGCCGAAGGGATCATCCTGCCGCGATCGTATTCGGCGCAGGAAGTGGCGGAGTTCGTCTCCGCCTGCCGCTATCCGCCGCTGGGGACGCGTGGATTCGGACCTCGGCGCCCGATGGAGTATGGCCGGATCGGGCAGCAGGAGTATCTCCAGCAGGCGAATCGCGATGTCTTCGTCGTCGTTCAGGTGGAGACCGTCGAGTTGCTCGCCGAGCTGGATGAGGTCCTGGAACTCGAGGGGCTCGATTCGCTCGTGCTCGGGCCGCAGGACCTGTCCGGCTCGATGGGGCGACTCGGCGAGACGACGCACCCTGAAGTCATCGAGGCCATGAAGACCGTCGCGTCGAAGGCGAAGGCCGCCGGCAAGTTCATCGGCTCCGGCCTGGGTGCGAATCCCGAGTTCGCCCGAGTGCTCATCGACTGCGGCGTCCAGTGGCTTCAGGCCGGGAGCGACTTCGAATACATGATCCAGGGCTGCCAGCGGACATTTGACGCCATCCGGAACGCCGGCGAGACGGCACCTCCCCGATGAGCCTTGATACGAGCCGGGACCCCTGACGTCCTCAGCTCGCGATCAAGACTCCGCCAGTCCACTCCCAGCCGCGCAGCATGCTGCGCGGAGGGCTTGCCAGGTCGCGTCATCGACGGGGATACCTTCCTCGAGCCGCGCGCGCCTCGTGCGGAATTCCCGCTCGCCGGGCATCAGGACCTCTCCCGCTTCCTCGGTCGGGGGCGAGGACTTGACGTAGGCCGACAGGTCATCCATCAGCGATCGGAATCGGTCGATGGGTACGAATCGCGCCGGATCGATCGCCAGGAAGCACACGCCGTTGCCGACGACGCTCGTGTCGGCGGAGCCGATCCCGGCCAGGGCGCTGCCCAGGATCTCGACGAGCAGGCCGAGCGCGAAACCCTTGTAGCCGACCGGCCCACCCAGGGGAAGGAGGCCGCCTCGCGGCGGTCCGTAGAAGGCCTCTGGGTCGGTCGAGGGGAGGCCGTCGGCGTCCTGGATCCAGCCGGGCGGCAAGGGGAGGCCGGAGTTCCGGTACCAGCGCACCTTCCCCTCGGGGGCGACGCTGGTGGCGAAGTCGGCGAGGATCGGATCGCCGCCGGTCGGGACCCCGTATGCGATCGGGTTCGTGGCCAGCCGGCCCTCTTTGCCTCCCCACGGGATGACGAAATGGCCCCCGATCGGTGAGTTACAAATGGCGATCGCGATCAGGCCTAGCTCGGCCGCCTGCTGAGCATAGGCGCCGAGTCGCGCGACGTGGTTGCATCGGTGAGTCGTCACGCATGCGACCCCGGACTCACCGGCGATCGCGATCGCGACCTCCATCGCGCGGGTCGCGCCGACCGGCCCGAAATTCCGGCCGCAGTTGACCAGGGCGGTAGCCCCCGATCGGCGATCGATATGCACCGGGGCACCCGGGACGATCGTCCCCTCTGCGACCAAGGCCAGGTACTCGGGGACGCGGCATGATGCCGTGCGAGTCGCAGCCCATCAGGCTGCTGGTCACGAGGTGGTCGGCCGTGAGCGCGGCCTCGTCGTCTGGCGCACCGGCCGCTCGGAAGAGGGCGCCGGCGAGCTCGGCGATCGTTCGATGCGGATACAGTTGCGACACGGCAGTTCCCTGGCCTTTCGAGGGACCGATCCTCGTAGGACGAAAGGCTCTCAGCGGATGGCGATCGGGTTGCCCGGCGACCCACTGGCACCCTTCAATCGCAACGGCGAGAAGACGAAGGCAAACTCGTGGACCTTGTCGGCGGCAAGTTGTTCCAGGTCGAGATTCTCCAGGTGGTAAATGCCGTTTCGGGTAATGTCGAACTGATGGACCTCGAAGGGGCGTTCCGGATCCTGTGGCGGCACGACCTCGATGGCCCACGTGTCTGCGCCGATGAGCGAAACCTGGCGGCCGGCGAGGAACCGCGCGGCCTCCATCCCGATCCCCGGCTCTCCCTTGGCGTACTGGGCGTTGTCCTTCATCCAGAGCTGGGAGTGACCCGTGCGGATCAGCACGACGTCGCCGGGGGTGATGGTCAGGCCGTCGGCCTTCAGGCAGTTGGTCAGGTCTTCGGCCGTGATGACGTAGCCGATCGGCAGCTTGCCCTCGCCCTTCAACCTGGCGACGTCGAGCAGGATGCCACGGGTGAAGAAGACGCCGACGTTCTCGACGCCGAGCTTGGTCAGGCCGTACGCCGTGCCGAACTCGGACCGCTTGAAGCCGTTGTAGAAGTAATCGTCGTCGCTGAGCCGCGTGCCGACGTGTCCCAAGCCGTCGAACTGGGTCCCCACCTGGCCGATCTCGCCGCTGACCATCTCATCGTGCGAGACCTGGCGGTTCTTGCCGACCGGCGGGCCCGTGGGCGAGCCGGGGATGGTCAGGCTGAAGTGCCGGTTGCCGGGATTGGGCATCCCGTTCTCATAGAGGTGTCCCAGTTGGTAGACACGGCCCGATTTGATCAGCGGGACGGCCTGGAGGACCTTCTCGGGAGTCTGGAGGTTGGCAGCCCCGCGCTGGTCGTCGGGGCCGTACCTGGACGGCCACCACTTCGGGCCGATTGGCGTCTCGTCGTGCTGGGAGGCCGTCAGGCCGCAGGCCACGAGCAAGATACCCAAGCCCGCGGCGATCCGGCCCGGCCGGCCGGAGAAGGTGATGCGAGTCCGTCGTCGGTCGTTCATTGCGTGTTCCCCCCTCGGTCTGAACTTAATCTGAAAGCAGTCGCTAGATCCCTCAACGTCCCAGAAGCACCATCGCGGTGATGGCGAAGAAGAAGACGCCGCAGCCGATCAGGCCGAGCTGCATGAGCGCGTTGGGGCGGAGTTCGCGCGGCAGGAGCGTGCGATTGACGTACAGGGTGTGGAACGCCGAGAACCCCAGCGCGACATTGCCCAGCACCGCGCCGACCTTGGCGATCTGGAGCGGGGACAGGACGGCGAGCGTGATCGAGCCCCAGACCGCGTAGACCGCCAGCAGCGCGTAATAGAGGTACTTGACCTGGTTGCCCCCGAGCTCCCTCACGGCCGGGCTGGTGGCCCAGAGGATGTCGGTCCAGTGCCTGGCCAGCAGGTCGCCCGAGTACACGGCGCACGGGGCCAGCGTGAGGAAGCTGACGAAGAGGGTCAGCGACCAGACGACGCGTGCGAAGTCGGGAAAGCGGGCGGACATCCCTTCGGCGATCATCGCCGCGACGCGATGGTCGGAGACCGGCGTGTTGCGCAAGAATTCCAGCGAGAGCATGCAGGGCAACGCCAGGCCGATGAAGCAGCACACCATCCATACGGCGACCTGGTCGCGCACGATGTGACGGAACCAGCCCCGCCAGCGCTCGAGGTTCATGGGCGTGATCGGGAAGACCATGCCGTTGTGCGACAGCTCGATCGAACGGCCGCCGATGGCGCTGGGGATCGCACCGGTCCTGGCCCCCATGCCCCAGCCCTTGTCGCGAGCGTAGTTGGAGAACAAGGCGTTGGACAGCCCACCGGCCCCGGCGATCGCCGCGAACGCCGCCAGCAGGGACCAGTCGAGGTCGGGCAGGTGGCCGTGCCGCCACCAGTATCCCCAGAGCCCAACGCGCTCGAAGCCCTGATTGGCAACCCACGACCGGACGAGCTCGCCGTAGGGAGCGGGGACGTCCTCCGAGCCGACTGTAAACCGTGCTCCTGCGACCCTGCGCACGACGGTGACCCGCTCGGGCCGCCAGGCTCGTCCTGGGCCGAGCGTCCCCTCGACGCTCACCCGGGTACCGGCGGCCGGGTCGTCCGAACGGACGTAGAAGCCGCCGCGGCGGGCCAGCGCGGCGGCTCGCTCCGCCATGCCGGCGCGGCGGGTCTCCAGCGAGCCTTCTTCGGGGAGCCTGGCCCCCATGTCGAACCGCCGCTGTCGTCTCGCCTCGGCGGACGACGAAGGCCGTGACGACCGGCTGGCCGTCCTCGAGGGTCCCCTGCACGGTGTACTCGCCCGACCCGTCGCGCTCGAGCAGGGTGAAATGAGGGGCGGCGATCACCGTCTCGGCACGCAGGGCCACCGCGCCGACGCGAAAGAAGCCCGAGGCAATCTCGTATGCGTCGCGGGCCGAGACCATGAACAGCCCGACGAACACGAGGAACCCGAGGACGACCACCAGCTTGAACGTCATCAGGCGTTCGAGCATCGTGGAGATCTTGCCCCCGAAGATCAGCGGCACCAACGTGGCGAAGAAGACGACGTAGCCGAGCACCTTGACGACCATGATCTCGGACAAGGTGAACCCCGCCACGCGCACCACGCCATCGCCGGGCAGGTGGCCGAGCATCGCCGCGGCCAGCGGCACGGCGGCGTTCGACGCCATGAAGGGCCAGATGTGCGCCAGGAACAGTGTCATGTAGCAGACCATCCAGAACCGTGGGCCCGGCCGGGTGCGGAAGTAGCCGATGAAGATCGGCTCGCCGCAGTAGAGCGCGTACCGCATGACCTCCAGGTTGTAGACGACCTGGAAGAGAATGCTGAACGTGGCGAGCCAGAGGAATGTCCCGCCGTACTGGGCGGTGACCGCGGGGCCGAAGAGCCACTCACCCGCCCCGACCGCGGAACCGGCCACCACGACCCCCGGTCCGATCAGCTCCGGCCACTGCCGCCAAGCGAACCGCGGCGGTGCGGGCAGGTCGCCGACCTGCCAGGGTGCGAGCGGCCCGTCGGCTGTGGCGACGACCTCGGTGGCAAGTGACTTCGACATGCTCGTGTCCAGGGTGCGACGAGCAGGCTTCCGCTCGTGAGGCCAAGGCTCGAGGAGATATCCTCGAAACGGTCTCTTCGAGCCATGCATCATACGGCAGGAGTCGGATGGAATCGAGGACCAGCCGTCCTATTCACATAAATCTAATTATACTATAGTTAATTAAATCGTTGAATGTTTTAATAAGGGACCTCGCCCTCGGCCACCCCAGGATGGTAGAATGATGGGCCGTGCGCCCGTGCCGCGATCCTTACCTGCGATCGGAGGCCAGCCATGACTGAACCGAAAGACCTTCTCCTCATCAACGAGCAACTCCGGCGGACAAACCGCAGGTGGAAGGCGCCGGCGCTGGCCGCGTGCGCAGTGGTGATCCTCGCTGTTCTGTTCGGCGTTGCCACCGCGGAGAGGCGACGCAGGCAGGTCGAGGCCGCGTTGCGGGATGCAAACGCGGCCCTGGCAAGTGCTAATCAAGCCAGGGTGGACGCCCAAAGGGCTGTGAATCCGGGCCAGCCAAGGTGAGGCTGGCCTCGCCGGGTTCGGAGTGCGACCATGAGGCAAGAGTGGCAGCCGATAAACTGGGCGAAGAAGACCCGCCGGACCCCCGATTGGAACGCCAACACGCGGCAACGGGGGTTGACCCTGCTGCTGCAGGGCATGCTGCTCTTCGCAGTGTGGGCAGGAGCCACCCTCCTTGTCTGGGGGATTGAAACGGCCTTATTCGGGCCGGAAAGGCTCCCTCGGCTCCTGCTCTGGGCGGGCGTCTCCGGCGTCGTCCTCATGTTGGCAGGCGTGTCCATGGGCATTACTGGCGTGGCCGTGGACAGGATCACCGTACCTTCATGGCTGAACCCCGCGAGGAATCGGCTATTGTTTCAGACTTTCATATTTGTGATTCTGTTACTAGCGATCTGGGTGTATCTTTGGTTTTTCTGAGTGAGTGCGGATCTGTGGGGCTGGGTGCCGCCGGCCTGCGGCATCGCTCAGACGCTCACGCCGGCCACGGCCTTGTTCAGCGCGGGCATCAGCTCCTTGCTGAACAGCTCCATGCTGCGCAGCCAGCTCGGCTTGTCGTCCCAGTCGTAGCCCATCAGGATCAGCGTGCCGAAGGGCCCGGTCTCGTCGATCAGCGTCAGCAGGCGGCCGAGCACCTCGTCCACATCGCCGGCGATGATCTGCTCGGTCATCAGGTAGTCGAGGTTGCAGTCGGCGTCGCTCATGGCGAGGTCGCGCTTGTACATCTTACGGCCGAGTCCCTTGTCGAAGAGGCGGCCGATGTACTCGAAGCAATGGCCCAGGGAGTTGGTCCGCGCCCGTTCCCGGGCCTCCTTGGTCGTGTCGGCGAGGAAGATCGAGCGGGCCACCTTCCAGTCGGATCGGTCGGGCTGCCGGCCGGCCTCCAGGGCGGCCTCCTCGTAGGTCTTCCAGCAGTCGGCCAGCACGTTGCCGGGGACGAGGCAATGGCCGAACGGCTGGAACCCGCGCCGCGCGGCCGTCTTCATGCTGGGCGAGTTGCGGCTCATGCCGGGCACGGCGATCGGCGGGTGGGGCTGCTGGTAGGGCTTGGGGATGTAGCCGATGCCCGTCTCCGTGTCCACGGTCTTCTCGAGGTGGATCTGCCAGTACTTGCCGTCGAACTGGTAGGGCGGGTCGGACGACCAGAGCTGCAGGACCGCCTCGATGGCCTCGTCGACCATCGCGGCGGCGTTCTTCGGCTCGACGCCGTAGAGCTCCTGGTCGGCGGTGACGCTGCCGGCGCCGAAGCAGAGGTTGAGCCGGCCCTTGGACAGGTGGTCGAGGAACGCCAGCCGGCAGGCGACGTGCGCGGGGTGGTGCTGCTGGATGCAGACCGGGGCCGGCCCCATGCGGATGGTCTTCGTCTCGCCCAGCGCCCGGGCGATGAAGATCTCGGGCATCACGATGTTCTCGTACTTCATCGTGTGATGCTCGCCGATCCAGAACTCGCTGAAGCCCAGTTCCTCGGCCCGGACGATCAGCTCCAGGTCCTCGTCGTAGCACTGGGCGGGGGGCTTGGCGGGATCGTGGAAGGGCATGATGAACATGCCGTGGCGAATCGCCGTGGGGTTCCCGTTCTGGCTCATGGCTCTTCCCTCTGCTCAGTCAATCGTGTTCTCGTGCCGCGGCCGGGCGCGGAATGTCAGCGCCACGTCGTGGATCCTGCAGACTCGCCGACCAATGGCCCGGACCACCGGTCCGCCCGATCGGGGCCCCGGTCGCGTTCTCCACGACCACCGCGACACCCAGGCCATGACCGATCGGGAAATTCATCCCGCCCGCTGTCGACCCGAGGTACTGCCTGAGCGTGAACGACCGGGCCTGCTCGACATCGCCATGGTCGGGGCGGATGGTCAGCGAAGCCAACTCCTGGACCTGGCGCGGGTCTTTCGAGGCCGTCGGCGAACCGGAAGAGCACCAGCCGGCAGACCAAGGCGTCGCGGAAGTCCCGCTCGAAATGCTCCCGCGTGGCTCCGCCGCCGCTCACCTTGACCGTGAAGGTGTACTCGCCGCCCCGCGCCGACCCGGATCTCCTGCGCCAGGATCGCGCGGGCCCCGGCCGCGATGGTCGCGTCGGGCCCGGGACCGAGGGCGACATGACGACGCGGGGCGTCCATGGCCTGCACGACCAGCCCGTTGCCGTCGGCCTCGGTTCCCGAGCGGCCAGCCGCGCCAGCCCTTCTCGCGCAATGGCGGCGCGACGGCGAGCAAGGGCCGTCCCGAGGCGAAGTCGGTGTCGAGCAGCAGGCTCGCGTCGTAGGGCGGGACGAACGACAGGTCGCCGCCCGGCTCGCAGCGCGCGGTCGTGGCCGGCGTGGTCCCGAGGACCGCGTGCAGTGGCTCGCCGCGCGTGATCGGCTGCGGGCGGTCCAGCTTGTCGCGGAAGAACGCCTCGGTGGTCGATCCCCAGCAGGTGGAAGATCGTGGCCGTCAGGTCTTGCGGGCGGATCGGGTCGGTCGCCGGATAGGCACCGTTGCGATCGCTGGAGCCGAAGACCTGGCCGCCCGCGATCCCCGCGCCGGCCATCACGAAGCTGAAGACGTTGCCCCAGTGATCGCGGCCCCCCTGGCCGTTGATCTCGCGGAGTCCGGCCGAACTCGCCGATGGCCACCACCAGCGTCTCGTCGAGCAGGCCCCGGGCCTGGAGGTCCTCTAGCAACGCGGTGAAGGTGACGTCGAACTGCGGACAGAGGACGTCCTGCAGGCGGTCGGCATTCTGGGCGTGGGTGTCCCACATCGGGTTGTCCACGGCCGAATCGCCCGGCTCGCGCGTCCAGTTCACGTGGACCAGCCGCACTCCGGCCTCGATCAGTCGGCGGGCCAGCAGCACCGTCTGGCCCCAGGAGTAGCGGCCGTAGCGGTCGCGGAGCGCATCGGGCTCGCTGGTCGCAGGTCGAAGGCCGCCCGAGCCCGGCCCGAGGACACCAGGTCGTAGGCGTCCCGCGCGAAGCGGCTCCCAGGTCGCGAGGGCGCCGCTGCCGCTCCACGTCGCGGAAATAGCCGTCGAGCTGGCCGAGCAGCTCGTGGCGCCGGTCCACGCGCAGCCGCGGGAGCTCGGCCGGCAGGTCCAGGCCCTCGATGCGATAGTCCGGTGCGGCGGGGTCGCCGACGAAGCGCTCGGGCTCCCAGAGCTTGCCCAGGAACCCCGCCGTCTGGCCGGCGGGGGTGACGTTGTCGTTCAGCCGCATCACGTCGGGGACCCAGACCGAGGTCAGCGCCGGCATCGATTCGCTCGGCTTGAGCATCTTGACGATCGAGCCGAAGTAGGGCCAGTCGCTCGGCTTGATCTGGCGGGCACTGCCCGGGCCGTAGGGATAGCCGGTCAGCACCCAGTAGCCGCTGACGTCGTGATTGGGGTCGTCGGTGGCGATCGACCGGACGACGGCCAGCTTGTCCGCCAGGCGCGCGGTCCGCGGCAGGAGCTCGCAGAAGCGGATGCCGGGCACGTTGGTCGCGATCGGGCGGAACGGGCCGCGGATCTCGGCGGGCGCATCGGGCTTGGGGTCGAAGGTCTCGTGCTGCGGCGGTCCGCCTTGCAGCCAGAGGAAGATGACATTCTTGGCCCGGCCGAAGGTCGCACCCTCCAGTCCGCTGCACGAGCGACGGGTCGGGCGGGGCGGCGTGGGCCGGGTTCGCGCCGGAGCCGGCCTGCAGGAGTTCACCCAGGCCGAGCCCGAGCACGCTCAGGCCGCCGACGCGCAGCCATTCGCGCCGGGTCTGGCCGTCACACAGCCTGTTCGGCCGATCGTCGAGTCCGTACATCGGTTCCCCCCGTGTCACCCGCCCTCCGGAACGAGTCCTTATAACGTATCCGTCGTATCGACGGGCCGCAATCCACCGTGCCCAGGCGTCTGCCGTCGTCATCGCCATGCGCTGCAGCGTCGCCGGCAGGAAGCGCCGCCGCTGGATTAGCGAAGGTTCACGAGGTACTCGAGCAGGTCGGCGGCCTGCGCGGGGTGAGTCCGCGGAGGAGGAACTCGGGCATCAGCGACAGCTTCTGGGGGACGAGCGAGTCCACCTCGTCGACAGAGATCGGGATTTTCTCGTTCTGGGCGTTGAGCAAGACAACCTGTTTCTCGTCGCGGCTAAGGACGAGGCCGGTCATGACCAGCCCTTGCCGGGTCGCGGCTGAATACATGGTGTACTTGGGGTCGACGGTGCGCGACGGTTCGAGGATCTCCCGCAGCAAGTCGGAGCCGGCGGTACTTCGCTCCGATCTTGGAAAGGTCGGGACCGATCTCGACGCCGACGCCTTCGAGGCGGTGACAGCTCTTGCAGTTGACGATCGACTCGGCGGCGAAGATGGCGCGTCCGCGGCCGGCGTCGCCGTGAAGGCTCAGGACCTGATTCGGGTCGATCACCTCGCCGAGCCGCGCGAATGCGCTCGGTCTCGGGCACGAAGCGCTCGAAGACGTCGCGGACCTCGGCGACAGGGTGGTTCCTGGTCTCGGCGAGGACCTCCTCTCGGACCAGCCGGTGGAAGCCGTCCGTGGCTGTAGGCCCTGCGCGAGGGCGAGGGCTCCGCTCGTGGTGGCGGTCAGGTTTCGGATCGCCTCGACACGAGACCGCTTGTCGGCGTGACTCACCGGGCCGAGCCGGGCGATCTGCTGCTCGTGGCTCTGACGCACCAGGCTCGACCGTGGGCTTCTCCTTCGATGGCGGCAGCCTTTCAATCCACTTATGAACCATATCGACCCCTTTTTCATCGACGACCCGAGAGCCGACCCGGGGCATCCGCGCACCGCCGAGCGACGAGATTCGGTAGTAGAGCACCGACCGTTCGGGATCGCCGGGGGCGATGATTCGCGGTTCCGTGATGCCGAACGTTCCCTGCACGGGACGGCTGTCGACGGCCTTGGTGTCGTCGAGCTTCCTGCCACTGTCGAGCTCGATGAAGGAATTGCCGCCGCCGTCGGTGACGTGGCAGATCGAGCAGTTCACATGCAGATAGGTCCGTACTCGATCGTCGAGGTCGGCCTTTTCGTCGTAGGGATTCACGAAGTGCGGCAGGGTCTCGGCGGGTTTGGCCGGAGAGGTCTTGAAGAGGCCGGCGTGGTCGAGGGCGCGGATCTGGTTATCGACGATTCCCTCGTAGTCGTGATCGCGGTTCAATCTGGGAGCCGTTGAGGCCCAGGACGAACCCGGCCGCGCGTGAGTGGCAGAACATGCACTCGTTTCGCCCCGGGATTCGCCAGGTCTGCCGCCGCTTGCCGCCGGGCGCGGCGGAGTCCTTGACGGACAAGGCGACCTCGTCTCCGGCCGCCTCGACGAGCGTCGCGTCGGTACGGGTCTCGTTCCAGAGGTAGGAGTAACCCATCCAGTGCTCGTCCTGCTTGACCAGGACTCGCGTCTCGATGGGAGTTCGCGTGGTTGGCGGGCTCGACTCCAGATCGAGCGAGAGCGTCTGCACGGCGACCATGCCGTCGGGAAACGCCCAGGAGGTGGGCCCGGGGATCTGGGCGTCGCCGGGCAGGGCGAGGCACCGTCTGCACGTGGGCGCCGTCCGCCCACTGCGGGGCGTTCACCGAGTAAGGGATGACGCCGGGCGCGGGCCGCTGATCCTTCACCGAGGCGAACAGACCTGTCTCGGACAGCTTCCGCGGAAACGCGCTCGCGGCTACCCCGGCGGAGTGCGCTCCAGGGCGTGGATGAAGCCGGTCGAGTTGTCGACGGCGTAGATCTCGCCGTCGCGGCTGACGGCGAAGCTGGCGATGAAGACCGCGGTGTCCGCCAGTTCCTTGTGCCAGGTGACCTTCTGGCCATCGTAGCGCAGGCCCCAGATCTTGCCGTACTGGTAGTCGCCGTAGACATACGCCCCGCGCAGCTCGGGGAACTTCGCGCCGTGGTAGACGTAGCCTCCCGTGATCGATCGGCACTCGGTGTGGTGGTGCTCGACGACCGGCGGAACGATCGGGCCGGGGCCCGCCTTCTTGTGGGGGTGGAAAGGGTGGCTCCCTTCCTGCACGCTCCAGCCGTGATTGTCCCCCTTCCGGACCACCCGGATCATCTCCCAGAGGTCCTGGCCGACGTCGCCAACCCAGAGCCGGCCGGTCTCGGCGTCGAAGCTCATCCGCCAGGGATTACGGAACCCGAACGCCCAGATCTCCGGCCTGGCGCCAGGGACATTGATGAACGGGTTGTCCTTGGGGATCGAGTAGTTCCTGCCAGGGTCGGGATGTTCGACGTCCAGACGCATCATCACCGACAGCAGGTCGGTCAACCCCTGGCCGGTGTTGTTGATGTCAGATCCCCCCGTGCCATCGCCGGTGCAGATATAAAGGTAACCATCGGGGCCGATGATCGCCTCGCCGCCGTTGTGGCCGCCCGACGGCCATTCGATGATGATCTTCTCACTTTCTGGCTTGACGCGTCGAGGCGCACGGAGCCCGGTCTCAAACCGCGAGACCCGGCTCATCTTCGGCTCCGGCGCGTCGGCCGGCGGAACCGGACTGAACACGAAGATCTGGCCGTTCTCCTCATACTTCGGGTGAAACGAAAACGCATACAGCGAGCGCTTGAAATCGAAGAACAGCTCAGGGCTTGTCGGGGTCGGGAGTGTCTCTCGAGAAGGCGTAGATCTTCCCCTCGTTCTCGGCGACGAGCAACCGGTTCGTACCCGGTTCCTGGGCAATGCATACGGGACCCTTGAACTTGATTTTGGGAAACACCCGTTCGAGACGGTAGGGGGCCGGCGGGTCGGGCGAGCCCACCATCCGCGAGGTCGTCCACGGCACGCGCTTCGCCAGTCCGAACGGCTTCACCGCGGGCGGAGTGTCATCGCCAAGGGCGATGGGCCCCGTCGGCAGCCCCGGCCCGAGCCAGGCAGCGATCAGAATCCAGTCGACGCAGCGCAACATGAACCACTTCCTCACGCGAGGATCTCCTTCACCACGCGACCTTCCACATCGGTCAGTCTGTAGTCGCGTCCGGAGTGGCGGTAGGTAAGGCGTTCGTGGTCCAGGCCCAGGAGATGCAACATCGTGGCGTGCAGGTCGTGGAGATGGACCTTGCCAGCGACGGGGCGGAAGCCGAAGTCGTCGGTCTCACCATAGGTATAGCCGGCCTTCACGCCACCGCCGGCAAGCCATGCGCAGAAACTCTCGGGCTGATGCTCGCGCCCGTGGGTATTGATCGGAGACGTGCCCGAGAGGTCCTGGCTCCATGGCGTGCGGCCGAATTCGCCCGACCACACCACCAGCGTGTCGTCGAGCAGGCCCCGCGACTTGAGATCCTTGATCAGTCCGGCGACGGGCCGGTCCGATCCTGCGCAGCTTCCGGGCAAGGCATCCCGGATGTTGGCGTGGTGGTCCCAGCCGCCGATTGTCACCTGGACGAAGCGAACACCCGCTTCGCTGAGCCGGCGGGCGAGCAGGCAGGCCCGGCCGTGTTTATCCGTCTCCGGCTGGCCGATCCCGTACAGATCCTTGGTCGCTTGCGTCTCGCCCGAGATGTCGACCAGCCCGGGCGTCTCCGTCTGCATCCGGAACGCCAGCTCGAACGACTCGATCATCCCCTCCATGCGGCGGTCGGTCTCGACCCGCTCAAGCAGTCGTCGGTTCATCCTCTGGATAAGGTCGAGCCGACGCCGCTGCACCACGGCGCTTGACTCGTCATCAACCAGGTACTTGATCGCGGCTCCCTTGCCAGTCGTTACATTCACCGGCGTCCCCTGGTGGGCAGCGGGCAAGAAGCCGGCGCCATAGGTGCGCACGTCGCTATCCGGGTGGATGGTGATGAAGCTGGGCAAGTTCTCGTTCTCGGTCCCCAGTCCGTAGCTGAACCAGGAGCCCATCGACGGCCGCACATCGATCGAGAAGCCCGTGTGGAGCTGGAGTGTGGCCGGGGCATGGGCCTCGTTGTCGGTGTGCACAGCCTGGAGCAGGCAGAGCTCGTCGGCCACACTTGCCAGGTGAGGCATCAGATCCGAGATCATCATGCCGGATGCGCCTCGGGGGCGGACCGGCGCGATCGGAGCCAGCGCCAGGTACTTATCCACGCCGATCGTAAGCTTGTTGCCGTCGATCGGGGGACTGATCTTCTCGCCGTGCTTCCGGGTGATCAGCGACTTGGGATTGAACAGGTCAAGCTGCGACGGACCACCCTGGATGAACAGAAAGATCACGCGCCTGGCGCGGGGCAAAGTGCGGTGCGCGAGCCGCCAGCGGGCTCACGGCTGCTCGCGTGAGGCCGCTCATCATCGCCTGGAGAGCCACGGAGCCGAAGCCACACGCGGCGGCACGCAGCAACTGTCGGCGATCGCAGTGAACACTCGAGTCGGAGCACGGGTTGGTCATGGCGGATCTCGGCGAGGGGTGAGTGGACGATCGCTCGTTGATCGATGGTCACAGACGCACGAGGAATTCGTTCGAGGCGAGCAGGGCATGGCACAACTCCGCCCATGCATGAAGCTCACGGGATGCGGGAGTCACCTTCGTGTCCAGGTCGCGGATCGCGGCGAGGAACGCGACGGAATCGCTCCGCTCCGCTGCCGTGATCGGTCGGTTCAGCACGCGGAGCCAGAGGGCATCGAGTCGTGAATCATCGCCCGATACAGCCGTGATACGCTGGGCAAGCTCGACGGGCTCGCCGCTTCAGGAACCTGGCATTCATCAGGAACAAGGCCTGGGTCGGTACGGTGGTCATGGAGCGCTGGCCGGCGATCTCGCCCGGCTGCGTGAAATCGAAGACATTGCGCACCTCGGCGGGACCCGCCTGAGGGCCAGAGCGGATGATCGGCAGGTAAACCGTGCGCACGAACTCCTGTTCCGGCCGAAACCTGGCCAGGCGGAAGCTGGGTGGATTGACGTCCCCCTTCCTCAGTCCTCCGGTGTTCTCCGGATACTCCAGCGGCAACCCGGGGCCTCCGCCGCGCACGTTGAGCGTTCCCGCGACGGCCAGCCATGCGTCGCGTAGCGATTCAGCGTCGAGGCGGCGGCGATTCATCCGCCACAACAGACGATTCTCAGGATCGACCGCGTCTGACCGGTTGTCGTGGGCACTGCTCATGGCGTAGGCACGGCTCAGCACGAGTCTGCGGATCAGACGCTTCTGGGACCAGCCGTCGGCAACGAACCGCAGCGCAAGTGCGTCGAGCAGCTCCGGGTGAGTGGGCGTCTCGCCGCGACTTCCGAAGTAATCGACCGAGCGGACGATCCCCTCGCCGAACAGCCTTTGCCAGATGCGATTCACGGCGACCCGGGCCGTCAGTGGATTGTCGCCGCTCGCGATCCAGTCGGCCAGTTGTCGGCGGCCGCTCTCGCCGGATGGGAGGAGCCCTGGCCGGTTTTGAGAGACGACTCGCACGAACCCTCGGGGGACCTCGTCGCCGAGCGCGTGGGCGTTGCCGCGGATCGTGATCCGCATGTTGCAGGGCCTGGCCGAATCGTGCACGGCGAAGGCGACCGGCACAGCCGGAGTGAAGAACTCGGCATGCTCGATGTCCGTGGCGAGCTTCTTGACACGCGCCTCCAGATTCCGTCGCTCCTTCTCGAGTGCCTCCCGCGCCGGAGGGTCGATCACCTTGCCCCCCCTGCTCTTTCCCTGTCCCCGGAGTATCGCACCGATCTCCCCGATGCGATGCCCTGCCTGCTCACGCTCGGCCGCAAGCGCTGCGATGGCTTTCCGATGTTGCTCGAATCTGGCCTTCCGGTCGTTTTGTTCCGCCGGGGTTTCCGGCAGCTCTGTGGTCGTCGGCCAGCTCCATACGCCCCATTCGGCCTTGCGGACCGACTCGGTGCTGAAGAAGATCCCCGCGAGTGCGTAGTAATCGCGGAGCGGGATGGGATCGAACTTGTGGTCGTGGCACCGTGCACAGCCGAGGGTCAAGCCGAGAAACGCCTTACCCACCTTGTCGACCTGCTGATCGACCACGTCGATGCGTAGCTTGGCCTTGTCTGCCTCGACGACCGGAACGTCGCCCAGGACGAGGAAGCCGGTCGCGATCAGATTCCGGGCTCGTTCCTGGGCGGTACCATAAGGGAGCAAGTCGCCAGCGAGTTGCTCACGGATAAACTGGTCCAAGGGTTTGTCGGAGTTGAACGCCTCGATGACGTAGTCGCGATACCTCCAGGCGTGCTCCGCAAAGATGTCGTTGGCCGTGCCGATCTGGTCGGCATAGCCCGTCAGATCCAGCCAGTGTCTTGCCCAGCGCTCGCCAAACGCCGGTAATGCCAGCAGCCGATCGACCACGCGCTCCCTGGCATGGGGTGACGTATCGCTGATGAATTCGAAGATCTGCTCGGGCGAGGGCGGCAGGCCGACGAGGTCCAGCGACACGCGTCGAAGCCAGGTGTAACGATCGGCGTCCGGGGCCGGACGGAGACCCTTCGACTCGAGCCTGGCCAGGATGAATCGATCCAGCTCATCTCTGGCCCAGGACGTCTCTCTTACTGATGGCACGCCGGTGTATCTCGGTGGTCGGAAGGACCAGGCATCGCTGCCCGATGCGACATCACTGCCGGCCGGCTTCGTGTCCGCGGGGCTTTCCTTGCGCGGGTCGGGCAAACCCAAGGCGATCCACCGGCGAAAGTCGGCGAGTACCCGATCCGGCAGTTTCTCGTCCGGCGGCATCTCGGCGACGTCACCTTCGTGGCTCAAGGCCTTGAAGAGCAGGCTGACGTCGGGCTTTCCAGGCACCACCGCGGGCCCGCCTTCACCGCCCCGCAACAGGGCTTCGCGGCTATCCAGACGGAGGCCGCCCTTGGGCGCCTTGGCACGGCCCGAATGGCACTTGTAGCAGTGCTCGACGAGCACCGGACGGATCCGCGACTCGAAGAACGCGGTGTCTTCATCTGCGTCGGTCCGCGCCGAAGTCGCGACGATTACACACATCGCGGTGAAGCAGGTCGGCAGGAAAAATCGCATGGCATGCCTGGCCGGTGAGTCGCGGCGGGTTGGGCAGGTAAACTGACAACGATGTTCAGCGTACCCTCTATTCATGGTCATGTCCAAACCGAGACCGCTGCTCACCGGACTTTGATGCACGAAGGGCTCGGAACGGAAACCGGTTGACCGACAGGCGTCAGACTGCCCTCCTTGGGATCGATTCGGAACACGGCCACCGTGTTGCCGGGCATGTTGGCGCAAAGCAGAAGCTCGCCACCAGGCGTGATCGCCAGGTTCTGCGGACCATCGCCCAGGCTCGGCACAATCGCCAGCAAGGAGAGCCACCCATCGTCCCCGATCCGGTAAGCGGCGATGCTGTGGTGGCCACGGTTCGTGCCGTAGAGGAAGCGACCGTCGGGCGTGATCTTCAGGTCGGCGCAATAGCTCGTGCCATGGAATCCTTTCGGCAAGGTCGAGATCGTCTGGCGCTCGATCAAGAACCCGGTCTCCCGATGGTAATCGAAGAACGTGATCGAGTTGGCCGACTCGTTGATCACGTAGACGTGACGGCCCTTGGGGTCGAAAGTCAGGTGCCTGGGCCCGGCGCGGGGGGCGTCCGCACAAATGCCTGCCGGTTGGGTGAGAGCTTTCCATTGGCCGTGTCCAGCGAGTAACCCAATACCTGGTCGAGTCCCAGATCTGCCGAGTAGGCAAAGCGGTTGTCCGGGCTGATCACGATGCAATGGGCGTGAGGGCCTTCCTGACGCTCGGCGTTAACACTCGATCCCTGGCGCTCAAGGAACGACGCTGCCTCGCCGAGTGAACCGTCGGCTCGGACCGGGAACGATGCCACCGAGCCCGACGAATAGTTGGCGGCAACCACGATCTTGCCGGTGGCGTCGACATCCACATAGCACGTCGAGGAGCCGAGGGCCGACTGCCGGTTCAATAGCTTGAGCCGGCCGGTCTTGCCGATGAGCTCGTACGAGGCGACTCGCTCTTGTTCCTTGCCCCCGAACTCTCCCGGTGCATGGGTTGAATACAGAAACCTCCGGTCTCGCGACAGGGCCAGGAAGAAGGTTTGACCCGCGTCCGCCGTCCGATGGACCACCTTCAGTTGACCACTGTCCACCCGTAACTCGTAGGCATGGATGCCCCCTGCGTCACCGGTAGCGAATGCCGAGATGAAGACCAGCAACTCCTTCGCATCCGCGCCGTGCGCCGCGGCGGATGTCACAACACTGAGGGTGGCGGGCAGCAAGTATTTCAAGAGTTTCTGTGTCATGATGAATTCCCATAACGGAGGGATAGTTCGGGATTCTTCGAGCGCGACGCCGGTGATTATAACGGGCCCGTTACTTGACGACTGCCCTCTCGTCGGATCCGAGAGCGAGTCATCCAACCTCCGGTCCGGCCGCCCCCCGCTGCGGGACCTTGCCTCAAAAGACTCTATGCTTTCTCGCGAGATCTTGGAGGAACTGGTGTGGGAGAGCCGTTGGTTCTGAAGTCGCCTCGATTGTTACTTCGGCCTCTCCGTTCCGAGGACGCGGGCCCGATCGCCGCGTACCGCTCGCTGCCGGAGGTGGCTCGGTTTCAGTCGTGGGATTCGTTCGGGCCGGCCGACGCGGCCCATTTGATCGCCGATCAGTTAAAGGTCATCCCGGGCACCCCGGGCAGATGGCTCCAACTGGCGCTTGTCCTGTCGGAATCGGCGACAGTCGTCGGCGACTGTGGTATCCACTTCCGGAAGGACGACCCACGACAGGTGGAGCTGGGCATCACTCTGGCACCCGCCCACCAGGGCCGAGGATTGGCCTCGGAGGCGATGAGACGCGTGCTGGCGTACGTGTTCGGTGCGCTCGGCAAGCACCGCGCATTCGGCGTGACCGACGCCGAAAACCAGGCGGCCGCCGCGCTGTTCCGCCGGGTCGGGTTCCGGCAGGAGGCTCACTTCGTCGAGCACGTGTGGTTCAAAGGCGGCTGGGGCAGCGAGTTCGTGTTCGCCATGCTGCACCGGGAGTGGCAAGCCGGTCATGAGATGATTGAATGATCCTATCTCGTTTGGCTCAATTCCTTAAGCGCCCCTATCACCCGGATCTGCATCGCCCGTCATGAGGCAGCCGGCAGCATGTTCCGGATCGCTGTGATCCGCCAACCGTCCGGACCCTTCTTGAGAGTAATTGCCGTCCACATCTCGCGGTCCTTACCCCCTGCCTGGCCTTTGTGGATGTAGCGACCGTCTGCCAGGGCAACATCCGGTGACAGGAGCCGCACCGCCTCGACCGTGATGGTCCGCTTGGCCGGGTTCTTCCTCGACGACTCCAGCATGCCCTTCACCAGCTCGTCACGACCACGCCGCCACGTCCCGTCCGAGACGAGCTGGTCGGCGTCAGGAGTGAATAGCGATTCGATGGCATTGCGATTGCTGGCCTGGCGGGCGTCAACGTAGCGCTCGACGACCTTGCGGACGGCGGTCTCGTCGACCGACGGTTCCTGAGCTGAGGCTCCGGTCGATGTCACCACGATGCACGAGGTCGCGGCAAGAAAGTCTCGTCGGTTCATGGTCGTGTCCCTGATGCTCGGACTGGAGTAGGTCCGGACATCGTCTCAGATAATTGATGAGGAGGCAACGTCCTCTGGCTCGAGCCTGTCCCTACGGGCCGTGTAGCTTCCCAAAGATACGCGTCGCCCTTCCCGCCTGGGCCTTGACCGGACTCCGCGGCTCGTGGAGCATCGACTCTGGTTGACCGTTGGGTCGAATATAGCGACAATCCGGGCGTCCGCGGGCGCCGCAACGAGGGAGCAGACAGCGCCCTGAAGGAGACTATCCATGTCCCATCGACGAGCTTTCCTGGGGTCGATGATTGGGGGCGTGACCGGTGCCGCCGTGGCGGCTACGGGGACTGCCGCAACGGGTCGGGTCCTGGGAGCGAACGATCGGATCCGGTTCGGTTTGATCGGCTCTGGATCGCGAGGCAAGGAGATCTTCAGGGCGGCACTGCGGTGCCACGATGTCGAAGCCGTCGCGGTGGCGGACGTTTACAGCCGCCGCCTCGACGAGGCGAGGGCGATCGTTCCCGGCATCGCAACGTTCAAGGATTACCAGGCGCTGCTTGACGACAAGACGATCGACGCGGTTCTGATTGCCACGCCCCAGCACCTGCACGCGCTCCACTTCGTCGCCGCCATCCAGGCGGGCAAGGATGTATATCAAGAAAAGACGATGGCATTCAATCCCGGCCACGCGCGGCGGATGCGGAACGCGCTGGCGGGATCGGGACGAGTGGTTCAGATGGGCATGCAGATGAATAGCGGAGACGGCATTCAAAAGGTTCGCGAGCTGGTCAAGTCCGGAGGCCTGGGTACCGTCACGCTGCTGGAGACGCATCACTTTCGCAATGAGCCATACGGCGGCTGGCTTCGAAAAATTCCTTCCGACTGCGACCCCAACCACGTCAACTGGCCGGCATTCGAGGGCGAGGCGAAGCACGTCCCCTTCGATGCCGATCGTTACATCAACTGGCGGTTCTTCTGGGATTACTCAGGTGGCAACGTATTCGAGAACATGGTGCACACGCTCGGTTTCTGGTTCGGAGCCCTTGGCCTGTCGATCCCCCGTTCCGTGACGATGACGGGTGCCAATTATCTATCACCTCGGATGCAGGTTCCGGACACGTTCCAGGTCTCGATGAGCCACGCGGAGAAGCTATTTCTTCACCTTCAGCCTCGATGTTCGGCAACGATTACTACGGTGAGGGGCATGATCACCTCTTCGGCACCAAGGCAACCCTCGTTCACTTTCCGTCGGATCAGGTCCGCGTCATCCCGCAAGGGGCGAAGAGAACGGTCGGTGCCGGCCCTGACGGCGAGGGATACAAAGAGTTTACCGATCGGCATATGCGGAATTTTTTCGATTGCGTGCGCAGCCGCAGCGAGCCGGTCTGCCCCTTCGAACTCGGCTTCCGTACCGCGATCGCTTGCCAGATGGCGATTGCCTCCTATCGTCGCGGGACCACCGTGCGCTGGGACTCCGGCACGGAAGAGATTCTCTGACGCTTCGAGTTTATGAGGATGAGGATCGGGGAGTCCGCGATGTCCGTCCCGCTATTCGCTGCTCTCGCCCTGCCGCTTGTCGGAGCCGACGCAAGGCGCTGGGAGGATGAGATCGTCTATGCCGTGATCATCGAGAAATTCTTCGATGGTGACCCCGCGAATAACATCATGCGCGACCGTTTTCTCAAGGATCGCCAGCGCTATGAGGGTGGCTTCTGGGGTGGCGACCTGGCTGGAGTGATTGCCAAGCTCGATGACCTGGCGGACCTGGGAGTCACCACGCTCTTGCTCTACCCGGTCATGCAAAACGACGAGAATCCTGTCGGCAAGTTTCTGCCGACCGGCTACCGCCCGAAAGATTATGAACATGTCGATAGAAATTTTGGCGACAACGAGACTCTGCGAGCGCTCGTGGACGCGGCCCACGCCGCGAGATGCGTGTCATTCTCGACATGCCCCTGGCGATGCCCGGTTTTGAGCACCCCTTTCTGGTCGATCCCGCGAAGCGCGATTGGTTCGCCGCGCCGACCGAGTACGGTGCCCGCCGCTGGAAAGTTGAGAATCCCGCGGTCGCGGACTACCTGATCGGCGTTGCCATGCGCTGGAAGGAGCGGTCAGACTGTGACGGTTTCCGCCTCGATTCCGCTCATCTTCATCCGGTTTCCTTCTGGAAACGTTTCGTGGCCGAGCTGAAATCGGCACCGCCACGAAAGGAATTCGTGCTCTTGCCCGAGCTCACGATCACGCCCAAGAGAATCGGCGAGTTTGTGAGCGCGGCCGGATTTGACGGCGCCTACGACTTCAGTGCCATGACCGTTCGCGACGTGTTTGGAAGAGATGAAGACGTTGGCAGGCTGTCGTTCATCGCCAGGGAGGCGAAGCAATTCTATCCCGCTCCGCGAACGATGATGGCACCGATCGACAATTACGAAAAGGCGTTCGCCTCGTTCGCCAGGGAGCCGAAGGCAAAGCGAACCAAGCTTGCGCTAACATACGTGCTTATGCTCGACCGAGTGCCTCTCCTCTACGCCGGAAATGAGCTGGGGATCGCCTTCAGCGAAGTGGGCGGGGCGTTCCCGGCCGATCGGCAAGATTCTTCGTTCTTGAAGGACGTGAAGGCGCTCATTGCTCTCCGCAAGCGTGAACTTGTGCTTCGCCGGGGGACGTTCGCCGAGATTCTCTCACGCGATGCAATGTATGTGTTTCTGCGTGCTTTGGGGGACGACCAGATCCTGGTCGTGCTGAACGGCTCGAACAAGCCCAAGACCTTTGCAATGCCGATCGGCAAACGTGCCTGGCATTCCTGCCAGCTTGACGACTTGATCGGTGGCGAAATCGCCAAGCCTGCCCGGAACGAGGCACCGATGGAAGTCCAGGCGTTCGGGACGAGAATCGTGCGGCTACGATGAGCATCCAGGTCAAGGTTCGACGGCTCCGAAGTACTCGTAAAAAACGCGTGCCAGTTGCTCACCATAGTGCTTCCAGTGCGCGCCCGAGGGATAATCCTTCAAGCCGGCGATCCAGTTGACATTGAGCTCGTGGACGGCGGCGTCGATGCCGTACCGCTCCAGCCAGCCCTCGCCCAGCGTGCCGACGTTTCGAAATGCCTCCTTCGTGCTGCCCTCGGTAAACCACGTGTGCTCGCGGAGCAGCGCCTCCAGCGTCTGCATGCGATTGAGGTAGCGGTCCAGGTCGGCCACGGGCGGCCGGCTGACGTGGAGCAGACCGTTGCCGTCGTTGTGCAGCTCGAGCGCCAGGTGCGGACGTTTCCCCCGCCGGATCATCGCCTCTAGCCAGGTCTCCAGGGCGTGGTTCTCCGGCGCGAGCAGCGGGTCGGCGGGTTTGTCCCAGTTGCGGTTCAGGTCCTTGCCCCGAAGGTTGAAGCGCGTCCGGCCTCGGGCTACACCGTCCTTGTTGGCCATCGGCATCACGTAGACGCAGTACCGCTTCAGGTAAGTCGTCGCCTCGTCGTCTCCGTTCAGCAGCCGGTCGACCAGTCCCTGGACGACCCAGTTGCCGCCGGGCTCCCAGGCGTGTGCCCGCGCCCGCAGGAAGACCCGGTATGGTGCGTCGGGATTGCCGACCCGGATCACTTCCAGCCCGCGCCCCTCGACCGTCTTGCCGATCGGAGTGATCTCCACGAGCGGACGTGCCTCGATCGACTTGAGCCACTTATCGAGGTCGGAGAGGCGATAAGGCTCGACGCGGGCCACGTACAGCTCGGGGCCGGGCATCGCGACCGACAGCCGCACGCGGTCTCCGGGCAGCCGTTCCAGCGGGACCGACCTCCACGCCTTCCCGTCCTGAGAGACGACCGCGGCTTTCAGCTCGTTCGCGACCGATGCCTTCCTGCCGTTGTAGACATTGTCCAGGTTCCGGAACTCCAGCGTGAGCGTACAGCCGGGCCTGGCGTGGAGCCGGAAATGGAAGTGGCCCGCCGCTCGGTTCGGGGAGGACCGCTCGTGGTCGTAGAGGAGGTGCACCAGGACTGTCCCGTCGGGCGCTGCCTCGTACCACAAGGGCGATGCGTTCTCGAAGCTCGTATCAATGAACTCCAGGCCGTTCCCCGGAGTCTTTTCAGGTCCGTCAGGCGTGACGGCGAGAATGGCGAACAGGAAGAGAGCGTGAGCAAGCTTTTCCACGATATTGCCCTGCTGGAAAGGAAGGGAGCGACAGAGCGCGTCTTCGAGTACATTATCAAGTTGTCGGGTCCGGTGTCATCGGATACTGCGGGAGTTGTGACCGAGAACCAGGTGAGGCCCATGATGAGACGACGGCATTTCCTCATGTCGACCGGAGTCGCCACGGCAGGCGTCGGCACGCTGGGCGCAACCGCCGGACAGCAGGCGCCGGGCTGACGGCCGGCCGGCCGGAGCTTCGGATCACCGACGTCAAGACGTACCTGGTTGGACTGGGGCGAAACCATCTCTTCATCAAGGTCGAGACCGATCAGGGAATCCATGGCATCGGCGAGGCCTACTCGTGTGGGCCCGACCAGGCGACCGTGGCGGCCGTCCACGACTTCAAGGACTGGCTGGTCGGTCAGGATCCGCGGAACATCGAGCATCTCTGGGCCATGATGTACAATTTCAGCCGCTTCCCCGGCGGCTCGGTGGTGAACGCGGCGATCAGCGGGATCGAACACGCCTTGTGGGATATCGCCGGCAAAGCCGCGGGGTTGCCCGTCTATCGGTTGCTGGGCGGAAAGTGCCGCGACAAGGTCCGCGTGTACCAGGGTGTCGGCGGCGCTGAGCCGCGGCAGCTCGCCGAGAATGCCAAGGCCGCCGTCGGCAAGTACGGGCTCACTGCCGTCAAGATCTCGCCACACCCGCCGGGGATGCATGGGGCTCCTTATAACACGGTCACGCGTGCGGCAGCAGAGCGGATGCGCGCGGTCCGCGAGATACTTGGACCGGATAAAGACATCGCGGTCGACATCCATGCCCAGTTCTTCGAGCTCAGCCGCGCTGTGCGAGTGGCCAGGGCGATCGAACCGTATCTCCCTCTCTGGCTCGAGGAGCCGATCCGGCCCGAGAACGTGAGTGCCATGGCGAAGCTTGCGGCGCACGTCACCGTGCCTCTGGCCAGCGGAGAATGCAACTACACCAAATTCGAATTCCAGCCGCTGCTGCATGCCCAGGCGCTCGACATCATCCAGCCCGATGTCTGCCTCTGTGGCGGTGTGCTGGAGATGAAGAAGATCGCCGCCATGGCCGAGGCTCACTACGTGATGGTCGCCCCGCACAACCCCATGGGCCCGGTGGCGAACGTGGTCAACACGCACTTCGCCGCGTCGACGCCAAATTTTCTGATCCTGGAATATACGCCGGACGACTCGCCGCCACGCCGGGACCTCGTCAAGGAACCCTTGGCCGTCAAGGACGGATACTTGCCGATTCCGGAGAAACCCGGCTGGGGTATCGAGCTCAACGAGGAAGCGTTCCGGCACTATCCGCCCAGGCCCTGGCGCAGGGGATTCGGGTACCGGGCGGACGGGTCGGTTGATTTCATTTGAACGGATCGTCGCACGATGTCCGGCCTCCAGTGCACTGGTGGCGGGAATGGTCAAGAGGGGAAGCGGTCCATGCCTGAGCGAATCGTGAACGGTGATGAGGCGATGGCTTACGGGGCTGTGGTCGCCGGGGTGAAGCTCGTGACCGGCTACCCTGGTTCACCCAGCTCGGGAACGGTCGAGGCGCTGATCAAGCTGGCACAGGTCCACGAGCTGGACATCGAGTGGTCGAGCAACGAGAAGGTGGCGATGGAGCTGGCCATCGGCGCCTCGATCGCCGGCCGGCGGGCCCTGGTCTGCGTCAAGAGCGTAGGCATGAACGCCATGCTCGACCCTCTCATGGTGCTGAACATCACACCCGTCCATGGCGGCCTGGTGATCCTGCTGGGCGACGACCCTGGCGGCTACGGCTCGCAGAACGACCAGGACACCCGGACAATGGCGCCGCTGCTGCAGGTGCCCTGGCTCGAGCCGGACGGACCGGCCGAGGGCTTCGCCATGATGCGCGAGGCCTTCGAGGCCTCTGAGCGACTGCACCTGCCTATCATCGTCCGCGAGACACGCAGCTTCACCCAGCAGTCGGAGCCGATCGACGTTCCCGAGGGGCCGCACCGCCAGCCGAACCTGGGGCTGGCTCGCGAGCGCTGGCGGTTCGTGCCCGTGCCGAGCAACGTGGTGGAAAAGAACAGGGCCTTGCACGCGCGCCAGGCGGATGCCTGCCGATGGGTCGAGGGCTTGCCATTCAACCAGACCTGTGGAAACGGGCCCCGGGGCATCGCGGCCGCGGGATTCGCCCACCGGAAGCTGCTTGATGTGCTGGGATCCAGGCCCCCCGAGGGCATTCGCCTCTTGAAGTTGGGCGCCTCTACCCACTGCCGGAGAGGCTTGCCGCGCGGTTCCTCGCGGATTGCCGTGACGTGCTGGTCCTCGAGGAAAACGAGCCGTACGTGGAAGATCGGCTCAAGGCGCTCGCGCACCAGCAGGAGCTTTCGACCAGGATCCTCGGCAAGCTGACCGGTCACGTGACACGCGGGGGAGAACTCTTTCGTTGGCAGATCCTCCAGGCCCTGATCCGTTTCCTGCCGGGTCTCATCCCTGCGCGGGAGTATCGGCAGGAGAATGAGGCGGAGGAACGGCCTGTGCGTGAGAACCATTGTGCCGGGTGCCGGTACGGCGAGATCCTCGATGCACTGCAAAGTGCCGCCGCCGAGATGGGTCAAGAGCTGGTACTCGTCGGCGACCCGGGCTGCCTGGCTACGGTGGCCGAGCGACTCGATGCGAAATACGCGATCGGTTCGGCGGTAGGCGTGGCCAACGGGATCAGCCGGGCGGGGATCGCCGGACGGGCCGTCGCGCTCTTCGGCGACTCGTCGTTCTTCCACACCACGCTCCCGGCCATCTGCAACGCGGTTGTCAATCGCAGTGACATCCTGATGATAGTCCTGGACAACCGAGCGACTGTAACCTCAGGATTCCAGCCCAATCCCGGTGTGGGACGCGATGCACTCGGGCATCCGGCACCCGAGCTCAGCATCGAACGCATCGCCCTTGCCTGCGGTGTCGGGTACGTTCGAGGTGTCAATGCGGATGACCCTGGATCAAGTCTTCGTGATATCCTTCTCCGATGGGCTCGCGCATCGTGGTCTGGCCCTGCTGGTGGTCCGCACGATGTGCGATCGGACCTAAGCGGTTGGCCGGGGATTCGCTTCACTTCGAAGCCAAGCGCATTCCACTCGCTCCCACGGTCCCCGTGGGAGCGTCGTCCGGGACGCTCTGCGTCCCTTGCCTTGTCCATGGGACAACGCGGAGCGTCGAAGACGGCATTCCCACGCAGGAGCGTGGGAACGAGTTTCCGGAAAGTGAACCAACCACCAGGAACTGGGCCATGAGGGCGCCAGCCGCCAGCGGTGTTGGCGCGAGTTTCTGATGGGGAAGATTCCAAGGAGCAGGCGTTCCTGCGTGCGGGCTGGGTGGCCGGTGATGAGACGTTCCAGAAGCGCTTGCAAGTTCATCACGGCCGAACCGTGCAACGGCGTCGCGGTCGGCCCCCCAAGGCCGGAGGGGAGACAGTCGGCATTTTGTCATAAATTGTTCGGTGGATGTTACTACCGTACAGTGTCACCGCCCTGCCCCCTGCGCTGGAAGACGCGCTGCGAGTCCTCAGTGCGGGCTCGGCATACGCGGCCTTTGCCGAGGATCGCCCGGGGATACTGAAGACCGGAATGCACGCGGACTTGACCGTCATCAACGCCGACCTCTTCCGCGCCGCTCCGCCCCAAAGCAAGAGCGCAGTCGGAACGTCGTGAACCTGGAGCGTATGTCCCTGGATCTCGTCATCCGTCAGCTTGCTGGCTCGAATCGGGGTATCATGGCACTGTGACCGCAGGCCGCGATCTTCACTTACCCAAACCGCCAGGCCTACGCCAAGGTTTAGGGATGTTCCCGTTTCCCCCGCCCACGTATGGATTTCTCGGAATTGTACGACTAGGGTGGGTATCGAGGAAGCTGGTAGGAGAAACCGCTTGTTGGTCGGCTATGTTCGGGTCTCTACCGACGAGCAGTCGCTGGACCTCCAACTCGACGCCCTGAAGACGGCGGGCTGCAAGCAAGTCTTTACCGATAAGGTGTCCACGACAAAGGCCGACCATCCGGGGTCGGCGGATGCGGTCACTGGTCTTCGCAGAGGCGATGCGCTCGTGATCCGGGGGCTGGACCGTCTCCGGCGCACCGTCAAAGGACTTCCATGCTACTCGACCCGACGCGTGTTCAAGCCATATTTCTCTCGGCCGTCGAATGCCACGACCCGGCGGCCCGCGCCGCCATCCTGGACCATGAGTGCACGACCCATCCCGAGCTGCGGCGGCGGGTCGAGGGGCTGCTGAGCGTCTACGACCAGGCCGGCAGCCACGTTGATCGACCGATCGTCTTGCCCGAGGATGACTGGCTCGAGGGGACGGGGGACGGGTCGCCCATCGGTGCCTCCGATGAGATCAACCCCACGATCGATCGCCTGCCCGACGCCGACTCCACCAGTGCCGGCGGCGCCCCCTCGGTGATGGCCGGCCGCGCCATCCCCGCGATCTCCGGCTATGAGATCCTGGGCGAGCTGGGCCGCGGCGGCATGGGAGTCGTCTACCGCGCCCGGCAGGTCCGCCTGAATCGCCCCTGCGCGCTCAAGATGATCCTGGGCGGCGCCCACGCCTCGCCCGAGATGGACGCCCGCTTCCTGGCCGAGGCGGAGGCCGTCGCCCGGCTGCAGCACCCCAACGTCGTGCGGATCCACACCATCGGCGAGGATGATGGGTTACCATTCTTCGAGCTGGAATTCCTCGACGGCGGCAGCCTGGACCGTCGTCTCGACGGCACGCCCTGGCCGGCGCGGCGGGCCGCCGGGCTGGTGGAACCCGTCGCGCGCGGCGTCGCCGAGGCACATCGACAGGGTATCGTCCATCGCGACCTGAAGCCGGGCAACGTGCTGCTGGCCGCCGACGGCACGCCCAAGGTCACCGACTTCGGCCTGGCCAAGTCGCTGGCCGCGGACAGCGGCCTGACGCGGACCGACTCGATCATGGGCTCGCCCAGCTACATGTCACCCGAGCAGGCCGAGGGCAAGACCAGGGACGTCGGGCCGCTCGCCGACGTCTACTCGCTGGGCGCGATCCTGTACGAGCTGCTGACCGGCGGCCCGCCGTTCCGGGGTACGACCGCCCTGGAGGTCATCGACCAGGTCAAGAACACCGAGCCGGTGCCTCCATCGCGGCTGGTCCCCGGCCTGCCGCGGGATGTCGAAACGATCGCGCTGAAGTGTCTGCAGAAAGAGCCGGGGAAGCGGTATGAGTCGGCGACGGCGCTGGCCGAGGACCTGAAGCGGTTCATCGAGGGCCGGCCGATCGAGGCGCGCCCGGTCCCCTTCTGGGAGCGGGGCTGGCGCTGGACCAGGCGAAACCCCTGGTTGGCCGGCGCCACCGGCTCGACGGCCGTGGCGCTCCTGCTCGCGCTGGCGCTGGCGATCCTCTCCGCCGATCAGAATGCGCGGATCGCGGACGAACAAACCCGGGCAAACACCAAGATCTCCGGAATGAATGTCGAGCTCACCAGGAAAGGGGATGACCTGGAGAGATCGCTGGCCAAAGCCAATCTCAACCTGGCGATGTTCGGCTTCGAGCGCGGTCAGTCCTTGTTCGAGAGGGGGCGGGTCGGAGAGGGCCTGCTTTGGCTGGTCAAGGGCTGGCAATCGGCCGCCGCTGCCGGTGACCCGGGCTGGCAGCACACCGCCCGGGCCAGCATCGCCGCATGGCAGAGCCATGTCTTCGCGGTGAAGGCCGTTTTCTCGCACCAGGGCCGGGTCACTGCCGTGGCGTTCAGCCCCGACGGCAAGGCCGTACTCACCGGCAGCGATGACCAGACGGCACGGCTGTGGGACACGCTGACGGGGCGGCCGATCGGGCCTCCCCTGACACACCAGGGCGTGGTCTGGTCCGTGGCGTTCAGCCCCGACGGCAAGGCCGTACTCACCGGCAGCTATGACCAGACGGCGCGGCTCTGGGACGCGGCGACGGGGCGGCCCATCGGGCCTCCCCTGGCGCACCAGGGCGTGGTCACTCGCGTGGCGTTCAGCCCCGACGCCAAGGCCGTACTCACCGGCAGCGCCGACAAGACGGCGCGGCTCTGGGACGCGGCGACGGGGCGGCCCATCGGGCCTCCACTGCCTCACCAGGACCAGGTCAGTGCCGTGGCGTTCAGCCCCGACGCCAAGGTCGTACTCACCGCCGGCCGTGACCAGACGGCGCGGCTCTGGGACGCGGCGACGGGGTGGCCCATCGGGCCTCCACTGGCGCACCAGGGCATGGTCTTTGCCGTGGCGTTCAGCCCCGACGGCAAGGCCGTACTTACCGGCAGTTGGGACCAGACGGCGCGGCTCTGGGACGCGGCGACGGGCCGGCCCATCGGGCCTCCCCTGCTTCACCAGGGCGTGATCAATGCCGTGGCGTTCAGCCCCGACGGCAAGGCCGTACTCACCGGCAGCGCCGACAAGACGGCGCGGCTCTGGGACGCGGCGACGGGGCGGCCCATCGGGCCTCCCCTGGAACATCAGGGCGCGGTCTGGTCCGTGGCGTTCAGCCCCGACGGCAAGGCCGTACTCACCGGCAGCGAGGACAAGACGGCGCGGCTCTGGGACGCGGCGACGGGGCAGGCCCATCGGGCCTCCCATGGCCCACCAGGGCGAGGTCTATGCCGTGGCGTTCAGCCCCGACGGCAAGGCCGTACTCACCGGCAGCGACGACCAGACGGCGCGGCTCTGGGACGCGGCGACGGGGCAGGCCCATCGGGCCTCCCCTGCCCACCAGGGCCTGGTCCTTGCCGTGGCGTTCAGCCCCGACGGCAAGGCCGTACTCACCGGCAGCCATGACCAGACGGCGCGGCTCTGGGACGCGGCGACGGGGCGGCCCATCGGGCCTCCCTGGCGCACCAGGGCGTGGTCTAGTGCCGTGGCGTTCAGCCCCGACGGCAAGGCCGTACTCACCGGCAGCTATGACCAGACGGCGCGGCTCTGGGACGCGGCGACGGGGCGGCCCATCGGGCCTCCCCTGGCGCACCAGGGCCCGGTCGTATGCCGTGGCGTACAGCCCCGACGGCAAGGCCGTACTCACCGGCAGCTATGACCAGACGGCGCGGCTCTGGGACGCGGCGACGGGCCGCCCATCGGGCCTCCCCTGGCGCACCAGGGCGCGGTCACTGCCGTGGCGTTCAGCCCCGACGGCAAGGCCGTACTCACCGGCAGCGCCGACAAGACGGCGCGGCTCTGGGACACGGCGACGGGGCGGCCCATCGGGCCTCCCCTGGCGCACCAGGGTGAGGTCAAGGCCGTGGCGTTCAGCCCCGACGGCAAGGCCGTACTCACCGGCAGCCTGACCAGACGGCGCGGCTCTGGGACGCGGCGACGGGCCAGCCGATCGGGCCTCCCCTGCTTCACCAGGGCCGGGTCATTGCCGTGGCGTACAGCCCCGACGGCAAGGCCGTACTCACCGGCAGCCATGACCAGACGGCGCGGCTCTGGGACGCGGCGACGGGGCGGCCCATCGGGCCTCCCCTGGCGCACCAGGGCGCGGTCTAGTGCCGTGGCGTACAGCCCCGACGGCAAGGCCGTACTCACCGGCTCCGACAAGACAGCGCGGCTCTGGCCGGTTGCAGAGTTGCCAGACGATCTGCCGCGGATCGCCGCCTGGACCGAGGTCCTCACCGGCCTGGCGCTCGATGAGCAGGACTCCATGCACGCCCTCGATAACGCGGCCTGGTGCCAGGATCGCGAACGGCTCGGGCGGGAAGGGGGCCCGCCGGAAATGGACGGACGGTGGCGACTTGATCCCATCCTCTTCGGCCCCGAACCGACCGCCCGGCGCGGGCCTGGATCGAGCGACAGCGGTGGCCGGAGGCCGAGGCGGCCTTCGAAGAGGTCATTCTCGCGCGACCCCTGGACGCGGATGTCGTGCTGGAACGCGCGCTCTTTCACGCCGCCCACTCGCGGCCCGACGAGGCCGATCGAGAATTCCTTCAGGCCTGGGCCCTCGGGTCGCGCGACGCCAAGCTGATCGGGGCGATCCTGCGGAGCGAGGCCCTTTTTGCTCGTGCCGTCACGGAGCAGCCCGAATCCGTCTCACTCCTCTGGAGCACGCGCGGTGAAGATCGCGCGAGACGGCAGCGATGGGCCGACGCCGCCGCGGATTACGGCAAGGCCGTCCGGCTCGAACCCGAGAACCTCGAGATCCGCCGGTTGCACATCCTCTCGCTCATGGCCGCCGGAGAACGGGATTCGCTCCGGCGGGTGCGTGCCGATCTCCTCGACCGCTTTGGTCGGACAGGCGTTCCGGAGGTCGCCAATGAGGCCGCGTGGTATTGTTCGCTCGCCCCGGGCGCGGACGATCACCGCGAGGTGCTGGTTCGCCTCGCCGAGTTGGCCGTCAACGGCGCTCGCGATGCGTATACGAAGCAAAATACCTGAATACCCTCGGCGCCGCCCTCTATCGTGCCGGTCGATCCGAGGACGCGATCCATCGGCTCGAGGAAGGGATTCAGCTCAAGGGTGGCACAGGTGTACCTGGGGACTGGGTCTTCCTGGCGATGGCCCATCACCGCCTGGGGCATCGCGACCTGGCTCTTCGTTACCTGGGATCGCTGCGCAGCCGACCGCAGGTCGCAAATGCCGGCCAGTTCTGGAACGAGTTGGAGATCCGTCTCCTTGCGAGCGAGGCCGAAGCGACGATCCTCTACGATCCGATCTTCCCCGCCGATCCGTTCGCGCGATGAACAGCCGAAATCGACTTCCCCATTGGGGCCGCCGGATGCATGAAGAAGGAGCTACGCCTCTTCGACGCAACCTGTCGGGGCGACCGGGCCGAAGCAGATCACGGTGATGTCGCTCCATGATGGCTTTTCAACCGTGAGCGTCATAAGTGCCCGTTTCATTGCGCCAGAACAGAAATTCATTTGATCGTAAGTCTCCCGCTTGCTGAGGCATCAGGCGACACCCCGCTGTGGGCCGCGATCGGGATTCGGTTTTATCGCGATACTTAACTTACTGGGAGAACGGAATGGGTGCGCGCCACGTGGAATGTCAATTGTGTTGACCGATCACGGACGCAGGAGTCCGCGACGAACCACTCATATCGGGGTTCCAGCCATGGCCGTGTGCACCAGTGGACAGACGCTCGAAAAATACCCTCAAAACTGCCATTTCCGCCACTTTACGGCACGCTCGGTGCGACTACCACGTGCCAAAGCTCGATCCGCAAATCGTTCCTTCTTAAGCATATCGGATCTGTCATAGGTGTTCCTGGGCGCTCAGGATCCCTCGTGGGTATAGGTGCACCGAGACTGCCAGGCCGATTTCCGCCCCATGTTCACTATCTCAAGCTACCGAGTCGGTTCAGCTCAGGGCGTGGCGGGTCATCCTGGCCGACCAGATGGCCGTCTCCAAGTTCTTGAACCTGGAGCAGCGTATGGTGGAGATCGAAGAGCGGCTCAACGACCGGACTGGACGCACCGATCGCCCGGGCTAAGGACCGCTCCAATTACGGTTTCTTTGGCTTTACGGGAGAAACGACCGTGAGCCAAGGATGATCCGTTGAGGTTTCGAACCCCGGGATCGGCGCAAAGGCGTGACGTGAGAGCGACTTTTCGTCGGCCGATCTTCCGATGATTCGAAACGGCCCAGAGTGGGAACAGCCATCGCGCGGATCACGAGCGTCACCGACTTTGCGGAGGCATCTGAGGCTATTGATCTGGCCGTCGTCGCCACCGCGCAGTCTGGAAGATCTTCGGCCATGACGTCGATCGTGCCGGAAAATCCATTGATTACGAACAATGTTCACGACAACATTCGCGGGCTTGCCCGCAGTCACATCGAACTTGTCGGCCGACAGTGTGAGCGTGAAGTCGGGCTCCGGAGCGAGCGCGCGGAGGAGATACGCGTAGTGTGGTCCGCCTCGACCATTGAGATCACGGACGACCACGCGATACTTGCCGTCAGCGGGGGCCGTGAACGCGAGCTCGGGATCGAGTGCTTTGCCGACGTCGTCGGTCTCGGCCAGGGTCTTGCCAGCGGCGTCCAGCACCTGGAGAACAGCATCGAGAGGCAGGCCGAGGGCCCGAGATTCCAGCGAGAAGATGCGCTTCTCGCCTTTTTTCAGAGCGATCCCAAAGACGTCTCGCTCGCCTGGAGGGTCGATTCTGCCGCTGATCGTGCTGCTGGTCCGAGAGCTCTTGAGGTCGAGCCAGATCGTTGGGTTCGACCTCGACGACCGACTTGCCGGTGACGCGCCGGACCATGGTATTCCCCGGCAATCGTCGGATGAAAGAAGGGGAACAAGTCGAGCTTCGTCATCGGCGGGAATGGTCAGACCTCGCGGTCGCATTCGCGGATGTTCGTGCCGATCGCGGTGAGCGTGGTCGGGCACTCTTTCGAGACGGCGAGCGGGAAGACGTGCTCGAGGAAGCCACCGGTCGTGAGCGTGAGACGATAGATGAACGCTTCTCCCCCGGCGAATCGGATACTGCTGTCGGGCTTGGAGGGGAATGCGAAGAGGCGGACGATATAGGTTCCTCGGGCTGGTGCCTCGAAGATGATCCGCGGGTCGCGACCAACGGCATCGTCGTTCTGGGCGAGCACGAAGCCGGCCGGAGAGACAACCTGCAGCACGGCGTCCATCGGCGAACCGAGGTGGCGGTTGGCTTCGAGGTCGGCCACGAGTCTCTGTCCTTGATCGAGGCTGACGGAGTATCCATCGACATCACCCCGCCGGGAGAGACGGCCATTGACGGTGGCCGACGTCAGCCCGATCGCCTGCGGATGACGCGGATCGTCGTTCGGTTCCACCTCGCCAATCTTCGGGAAGCGTACCGATGATGAATGGGCGGAGACTTGTCGCGCCTTCTTCATCATAAACACGAACCCAGCGCACTCCTGGCCGGGCATCGGCGGCCACATGGACCGCCAGTTTTCCCTTCTCTCCGCCGGCCTCGATCGAGACACCCGCACCCTCGACCCAGCACTTCACCGGCCAATGATCGAACTTCCCTGACATCGTCACTGTCAACGACTGGCCACGAGCGGCCCCGGCCGGAAAGAAGCCGGTCAGCGTAGGCGGCTTGGCGACTGCGAATGTGGCGCCCGCGACCGACAGTGCGACTGCGTAACAGCGCGATGGTCCGCCATCGCTGTCTCATCCCATCAACTCCCGGATCGGGGTCGGGTCGGTGACCAGGTAGGTGGGGCGGCCGCTGGGAGTGTACAGGATCTTGCCCGGGTCGATCCCCAGCTTCGTATAGACGGTGGCCGTGAGGTTTTCGGGGGCAAGGACGCGCTGGCTGGCGGCGTAACCTCGGACGTCAGTCGCACCGATGACCTGGCCTCCTGGAGTACCGCAACCGGCGACCAGTACCGACATGGCGTTGGACCAGTGGTCACGCCCCGCAGTCTTGTTGATGATCGGTGTCCGGCCGAACTCGCCGAGCGCGAGCACGAGTGTCGAATCCAGCAACCCGCGCTGGTCGAGATCCTGGATCAGAGCCGCAACCGAAGACTCGAACGCCGGCATTCGCTTATCGAATTCGTCGAACAGGTAAAAGTGATGATCCCATCCCCCTGCATTGAGAGTGACGAACGGAACTCCGGATTCGACGAGGCGCCGGGCGAGCAGGCAGCGCTGCCCGAATGGGTTGCGGCCGTAACGATCGCGGATTCGCGGATCTTCGCTCGCAATGTCGAAGGCTCGTTGGGCCTGAGGCGACGACATCAGCTCATACCCTTGACCGTAGTATTCATCGAGAGCCAGAGCCGGGTCGCCCGCGGCCTTGTCGGCGTAGCGACGGAAGTGGTCAAGTCGAGCGCGGAGATCGCGTCGGCCGCCCGCTCGTCCGTCATTGATGTCGCGCGGCGGGGCGACGTCGCGGACGCGGAAGCTCGCCGAGTTGGGATCATCCGGCACGACGAACGGGGCGCACTTCGCCCCCAGGAAATTTGGCCCGCCTGAACGCGACATGCTCGGAATGGAGAAATACGGCGGCAAGCCGCCAGCGGCCCCGCGCTCGCTGGCCGTGACCGCGCCCATGCTCGGGTGAAAGCTCACGAACGCGCCGCAGCCGACGGGAATCCGGGGTGGTGCTCCTGTCATCATGTAATGATTGCCCGCCCCGTGATTCCCCTGGTCGTGGCGGATCGACCTGACGATCGCGAGCTTGTCGGCGATCGCCGCGAGCCGCTTCATCGGCTCGGCGAAATGGATGCCAGGGACGCTGGTCGCGATGGGGTTAAATTTCCCACGAATCTCGGCCGGAGCGCCGGGCTTGGGGTCGAATGTCTCGTAGTGGCTCGGGCCCGCCGTCCATCCAGATCAGGATGCAGCTGGTCGGTCTGCGCCAGGGATCGCCGCCTGGCCGCGCAATCGCAGCGCGTCGATCAGCCCGCCACCGATCAGGGTGCTCAGGCCGAGGCGAAGGCAGTCGCGGCGGGTCACCCTTTCGCAGTTCTTGAAGATTGCCATCGGTCTCGCCTTGGTCAGTGGGGTGCGGGCTGGCCGGCCGCGCGGGTCAGTCCTTGAACACGAATTCGGGGGAGTTCAGCAGGGCCCAGAGAATGTCTTCGATCGCGGTACGGCGGTCGCTCTTGGGATCGAGGAAGAGTGCCTCCGCGACAGTTCGCTCTTCCTGGGCTGGGAAACGGCTGTAGGCCAGAAGGTACAGTTCCTCGACGAGCGCGCGAGGCGTCTTGTCACTCTTGGCCAGCCTGGCGACTCGCCCATCGTCAGCGGACAGTTTCTTCTGAACCCCGAGAGAATTCATGAGGTGGAGAGCCTGAACAACCGCCGTGTCGCTCGTCCGTTCACAGGGCGGATCCTGGTTCGGGTCAGGCCGGCCGAACGTATCGAGAAAGAGCGAGGGGACGCGATTGGTCCAGATCTCCAGGGCGCGGCTGCGAGGTGGAGCGGCGTCGAAAGAGTCGGCGACGTCGGTCACGTCGGAGATCGCGTCGAGCAGGATCTCAGCGCGCAGCCGCTGCCGGTAGTAGCGGGAGAAGTTGCGCGTGTCGGCGATGTTCCGGGCGTTGGGTTCGGAGCTGAGGCCGTACACTGATGACGCCGTGATGGTGCGGATCAGGTGCTTGATGTCGTATCCGTGGTCTCGGAAATCCTTCGCGAGAGCGTCGAGCAGCGGACCGTTGCTGGGAGGGTTGGTCGCGCGGATATCGTCAACGGGATCGACGATGCCGCGGCCCATGAGGTCGGCCCACACGCGGTTGGCCATCACCTTGGCGAAATACGAGTTGTCGGACGAGGTCATCCAGCGGACGAGTGCCTGGCGTGGGTCGGCTTCGGGATCGTCGCGTACCGGTGCTGACCCGAAGAGAGGCTTGGGCGCCAGTACCTTGCCCGTGCGCGGGTGCTTCACCGATCCAGACTTGGCCGTGAACATAATTTCCTCGCCTCCCGAGATCGGTGGCGAGAGGCCGACTCCCTTGCGGCCCACGCGGGCGAAGAAGGCAGCGAACTCGTAGAACTGCTCCTGTCCCCACGACTCGAACGGGTGGTGATGACACTTGGCGCATTCGAGCCGGATGCCCAGGAACAACTGGCTGACGACCGGTGCAATCTCGATCGGCTCGCGTCGGTCCCGGAAGATCGTTGACGGACCCTCCTCGAACGTGCTGCCCCGCGCGGTCACGATCTCGCGCACGAACCTGTCGTACGGCAGGTTGCGGCGAAACGCATCTCGAATCCAAGCATCAAGGTTCAAGACTGCCTTGATTCCCACGCGGTAGGGGTTCGGCCTGAGCAGGTCCATCCATTTGTTCGCCCAGTGATCGGCGTATTCGGGGCGGTCCAGCAGCCGATCGACGAGGCGGGCGCGCTTGTCGGGGGACGAGTCGGCGAGGAAGGCGCGAGCCTCGTCCGGCAGTCGGCAAGCGGCCGATGACGTCGAGATGGGCTCGTCTCAGGAACGTGGCATCGCCCGCGGGGCCCGAAGGAGTGAGGCCGAGCTTCTTGAGCTTGGCCCACACGTGATCGTCGATAAAGTTGGATCGAGGAAGCGACTTGTAGAGATCGGCGGGCAATTCCCCGGGCAAGGGAATGGAAACGTCGCAGTTGGCGAACATCCCCTCGTAGCGTGCCGAGATGGTCGCCTCCCCCGCGAAACGCCCAGCCTTGACGCGGCCGTTCGCATCGACCGCGACGATTGTCGATTCACTCGAGCCGAAGGAGGCCAGCCGGGTGACGTCCTGGGCTCGATCCATCGGTAAAGCGAGCGATCACGCGTCAGTCCGAAAGATTCGTTCTGGCGGACCCTCCGCTCACCCGGCTCGACCACCACCCTCTCCAGCTTCGGAGCGTCGGGCGGAGTACGAGGAAAACCCGCGACAATCCAGCGCCGGAGCGTCTCGTAAAATGGGCCTGCGGGGTCGATTCGTCGTCCGCCGCCATGCGGTACCCTGGCCGTCGCCTTCTGGAGCAAGAGACTCTGCTCGGGGATCGCTCGCAGGATGCGGCGCCCGCCGGCCTCACGCGTGATGGCAATGTGGTCGAACTCGGGGTCGAATCCCAGTAGCGACAGTTTGAAGCCGTTCTGGCCGCTCGCCTTGCCGTGACAGGCCCCGGCATTGCACCCGGCACGTGTCAGGATCGGTTCAATGTCACGATCAAACGTAACACTCGTGACCGTGTCGGCACCCGCTGCCAGCGTCCCAGACAGGAGACTCGCCCCGATGAGCGTCATCAGGCTGAAGGCTACCGCACGCATTCGAACTGCCCCTCTTCAGACGTATTGCCCGATCTACTCTTACAGAGATCATAGCCGATGGGGCGAGTTGGTCCAACAATTATTTGACAAACGCCGGCTCTCCCGCACTCTCGATGATGTCGGCCGCGCAAGTCCCGGCAGGGTTGTCGCCGCTCCTCTCGATCAGGCGGCGTTGAGCGCCGTGCGCAGTGACACTAACCCCACTCGGCCGTATATCAGCCGCTAGATCGTCTTCAGACGGTTCACTGGTCCGCCTTCTGTCGGTTCCGGTGGGCGGCCTGTTTCGCCCTGTTTCCGCAGATCGCCATGCTGCACCATCGCCGGGCGCGCCTGCGTGTGCGATCCACGAACAGAAGCGTACAGGTCGAACCCTCGCAGGCCTTCACATATTCAAAATCTTCGTTGCAGAGGAACCTGGCGATTTCCTCACCGATCGGCAAGAGCAGCGATTCTGGGGAACGCCATCGCCGCAGCGTCTTCAACCGTAGAGCGGAAGCCCCTCCCTCGGCCTCGGCCACGATCTGATCGAATCGTTCGTCGCGGACGAGCAAGTGGTTCAGCGGCTCCAATTCACGCAGGTCGTGGGCCCCGAGCGCCCTGCCGCTCCGCGCCTTGACGAATCCACGAAACCATTCGCGCAGGTTCCGAGCCCGGGCCGCGACGCCGTCGAGCTCGCCCGGCATCGCCTGGCCCTTCAGGTCCTTCAGGTCCTTCGCCGGCACGAGCCGCGCCTGTTCCAGCCAGGCGAGCAGGCCGTCGCCGTCGTCAATCCAGTCGACCTGCTCGTCCACCGGCGTAGCCAGGGTGTTGAGGAAATCGAGGCCGAGCGAGCCAGAAATGAAGATCGCCGGCGGTTTGTGATCGCTCATCCGATGCATCATCGCACCTCTTTTCAGTAACCCGTCGAAATTCACTTGACAGGTTACGCCGCGCGCCATAACCTGTCAAGTGGGATCTACCTAGTTACTGTTTGACAAAGTTCGACGAGCTGAATTGCGCTGGGTGCTTCGCTTCACCGATTCTTGGAAACAACGACGGGAGTATTCAAAACCGATTTGCTGCCATCGGCAGGGTTATCATCCACGAGGAGAGTTGAGGTGACCTCCGTCAGATACCGCACGATCGACGTCGAAGGGCTCGACGTCTTCTATCGCGAAGCCGGGAATCCCGAGGCGCCCAAGCTGCTGCTGCTTCATGGCTTTCCCAGCTCGAGCCACATGTTCCGGGACCTCGTCCCACGCCTGGCCGACCGCTTTCACGCCATCGCGCCGGACCTCCCGGGGTTCGGCCGCACGGCGATGCCGGGGCGGGACGAGTTCGGCTACACGTTCGACAATCTCGCCCGGGTCGTGGATCGCTTCACCGAGCTCGTCGGCCTCGACCGATTCGCGGTCTATGTCTTCGACTACGGTGCGCCGATCGGCTTCCGCATCGCGATGCGGCACCCGGAAAGGATCGCCGCGATCATCTCGCAAAACGGCAACGCCTACGAGGAAGGCCTGAGCGACGGCTGGAATCCCATCCGTGCGTACTGGCGGGACCCGACGCCTGCCAACCGGGAGGCGCTCGCGCCTTCCTGACCCCGGAGGCGACGCTCTGGCAGTATACCCACGGCGTGCCCGACGCGGCCGCCGTCTCGCCGGACGGCTATTCGCTCGACGACTTCTACCTGACGCGGCCGGGAGCCGACGAGATCCAGCTCGACCTGTTCCGCGACTACGCGAGCAATGTGGCGCTGTATCCGGCCTTCCAGGACTATTTCCGCAAGCACCGGCCGCGGCTCCTGGCGGTCTGGGGCCAGAACGACCCCTTCTTCCTGCCCGCCGGCGCGGAGGCGTTCAAGCGCGACATCCCCGAGGCCGACGTCCGCTTCTTCGAGACCGGGCACTTCGCGCTCGAGACGCACGCCGAGCCGATCGCTGCGGCGATCCGGGAGTTCCTTTCCGAGTGAATCTACGGGAAGGGCCGCGTGCGGAGCGGCCCGACGAGAGCGTGTTTCATCAACTGCGATCGGAGGTCCGAGATGCGCGCCATTGTCATCGAGAAGTTTGGAGGGCTCGACGGCCTCGTTTACAGGGATATCCCCGAGCCGGAGCCGAAAGCCGGCCACGTCGTCATCCAGATCAAGGCGTTCGGGATCAATCACGCCGAGATGCACATGCGTCGGGGCGAGTGGGCCGAGGCCGCCGACGTCAGCGGGATCGAGTGCGTCGGCCTCGTGAAGTCCTGCCCGGGCGGTGAGTTCCCGGTCGGGGCGAAGGTGGCGGCGCTCATGGGGGGCCTCGGCCGGACGATCAACGGGAGCTACGCCGAATACACCCGCGCCCCCGCGTCGAACGTCGCCCTCATCGAGTCCGATCTATCCTGGGCCGAACTCGCCGCGCTCCCCGAGACCTATGCGACCGCGTGGACCTGCCTGTTCCGCAACCTCGAGATCGCAAAGGGCCAGACCCTGGTGATCCGCGGCGCAACCTCTTCCTTCGGCCAGGCGGCCGTGAAGCTGGCCGTCAACGCGGGGCTGAAGGTCATCGCCACCACCCGGAGCCCCGAGCGGTTCGCGATGCTCGAGAAGCTCGGAGTCGAGCGCGTTGAGCGGGAAGGGCCGGATCTTTCCAAGCGGATCGCCGAGGCGAAGAAGCTCGACGCGGTGCTCGACCTGGTCGGCAACAGCACCATCCTCGATTCGCTCGCGATGCTCCGCCGCGGCGGACGCGCCTGCCTGGCCGGGTGGCTGGGCGGACTCGCGCCGATCGCCGACTTCAACCCGCTCTTGCAGATGGCGAGCGGCGTCTACCTGACCTTTTTCGGCAGCTTCGTCTTCGGCACCCCGGGCTTCCCGCTCTCCGACGTTCCGCTCCAGAAGATCGCCGCCGACGTGGCGGCGGGCCGCCTGGAGGCGAAGCCGTCTCGCGTCTTCCGATTCGAGGACATCCGCGAGGCGCATCGCATCATGGAGGAGAACGAGGCCGGCGGTAAGATGGTGGTCGTCCTCGATTAACTTGAGCATGCCGGCCTGGCCCGCCATTTCGAGCGCCAGTTCAGCGTCGAAGCGGCCTGGTCATGCGAGAATCTCCCGGATCGGCTTGCCGTGCTCGACCTCCAGTCGCTTCCGGCCGGGGATCTCGAGCCGGTGGGAGTCGAGGCCGAGCAGGTGCAGGACGGTGGCGTGGATGTCGGTGACGTAATGGCGGTTCTCGACGGCGTGGAAGCCCAGCTCGTCGGTCGCGCCGTGGACGATGCCTCCCTTGATGCCGCCGCCGGCCATCCAGACGGAGAAGCCGTAGTTGTGGTGGTCGCGGCCGTCGGCGCCCTGGCGCAGGGAGTCCGGCCGAACTCCGTGGCCCAGACGACGACCGTGTCGTCGAGCAGCCCGCGCCGCTTCAGGTCGGTCAGCAGGCCGGCGATCGGCTTGTCGACCTGCGCGCAGAGGCTCGAGTGGTTCGGCGCAGAGGCCGGAGTGGGCGTCCCAGGCGCCGGCGGCGCCTTCGCCGTGGAAGACCTGGATGAAGCGGACCCCGCGCTCCGCGAGTCGCCGGGCCGCGAGCATCTGCTGGCCGAACGGGCGGGTGACGTCGTGGTCGAGACCGTAGAGCTGTCGCGTGGATTCGTCCTCGTCGTCGAATCGAAGGACCTCGGGGACGGCCGTCTGCATCCGGAAGGCCAGCTCGTACGACTTGATCCGGGCGCGGAGCTTGGCGTCGGCGGGGTACTCGAGCGCCGCGAGCCGGTTGAGCCGGCCCAGCAGCTCGGCCTTGATCGCCGCCTTCGAGCGGACCGACGCGGCAAGCCCGGGCTGCGCGAACGGCAGGGGGTTGGCCGGATCGACCTTGAGGATCACGCCCGAGTTCTCGGGGCCGAGGTAGTTGGCGTCGGTCGCTCCCATGCACTGGTATTCGAGAGGCGGACCCATCGAGATGAACTGCGGAAGGTCGTCGCTGAGCGCCCCGAGGCCGTAGTGAACCCACGCGCCGATCGTCGGGAAGCAGCCGTCGAGCAGATGCCGGCCGGTGAAGAACTCCATCTGGGCGCCGTGGTTGTTGTCGGTCGTGTACATCGAGCGGATCACGGCGATGTCGTCGACGCACTCGCGCACGTGCGGCCACCAGTCGCTGACCTCGATGCCGCTCTGACCGCCTTTCTTGAACCCGATCTGCGTCGGATAGATCTTGGCCTTCGTCTTGTCGATGATGTTGTTCGCGACCTGCTCGCGGACGTTCTTGAGATAAGGCGAGTCGAAGACCGTCGGCTTTGTGCGGGCGTCTCGTTGATCGTCTTGCCCGCGTGCCTCGTCAACTCGGGCTTGGGGTCGAAGCTCTCGAGGTGGCTGACGCCCCCGCGCATCATCAGCCAGATGACCCGCTTGGCCCGAGCCGGGAAATGGGGCTGGCCGTCGGGCGGGCTCCAGCCGTGAATCTGTCGCCGCGCACGATCCCGTCGCGGTGGAGCATCGCCCCCAGAGCCAGGCCGACGAAGCCCATCCCCATGTCCGCCAGGAAGCCTCGGCGGCGTCGGGCTGGAACAGTCGCAATCGTGCTAGGTGATGCGTTCATGGCGGTCGCTCGGTTCATCGGATCGTGACAAAATCGTTGTGGTTCAGCAGCACGTGCACCAGCGCCGACGCGGGCACGAGCTTCCGGCGTCGGCCGGGTCTTGCTCGCCTCGGACGCGAACGCACCGAAGCCAGGCGAGCCAGGCCCGCCAGCGCATTCGGCGCGCTCGGCGGCGGTCGGCGACCCGGCCGAGAATGCGCTCGAACGCCGAGTCCACGAAGGCGCTCCGGCATGAGGCGTCGCTGCCGACCTCGCGGTCGATCGCCGCCGCGATCTCGCCGGCGCGGGTCGAGACCATCCCGCTGTTGGTCATGGCCAGCGCCTGCTGGGGCACGATCGTCTCGTGGCGGCGGTAGCACTCCTCACATTCGCGGCGTCGAACATGGTCAGGAACGGGATGTTGTCGCCGCTGGCATAGCGGTAGTAGATCGTCCGGCGAGTGCCGGCCTCGGCGGCGGCGACCGGCTGGTCCGGGTCCGCCCATCCTCGGGTCGAGGCGGCCGGCGAGGAACAGCACGCTGTCGCGGACGACCTCGCCCTCCATCCGCCGAGATTCATCCGCCAGAAGTAGCGGTTGTCGGGGTCGATCGTGACATTCGGGTCGTCGGGACCGCGATTCGGATGATCGCATCCGATAAGCCTGCGACGTGACGATCAGCCGGTGCAGGTGCTTGAAGCTCCAGCCCGATTCCATGAACTCGACGGCCAGCCAGTCGAGCAGCTCGTGGTGTTCCGGCCGAGGAGTCCGCAGGCCGAAGTCGTACATCGACGCGACCAGCGGCTCGCCGAAATGCCGGGCCCAGACGTGGTTGACCGCGACGCGGGCCGTCAGCGGGTTCCGGCGGTCGACGATCCAGCGGGCCAGCGCGAGCCGCCGGCCGGTGCTGACCTTGGAGTAAGGGGCGTTGCTCGGCGTGTCGCGATAGGTCGTCTTGGCACGAGGGAACTCGAGCGGGCGGGGCGTGTACGCGGTGGTGAGCGGCGCTTTTGCCGCGGCCTCGGCCTTCGCGCAGAGCTGGCTCCGCGGCGGCGAGCCGGCCGCGGGCCTCGACGAGCGCCGCCGCGGCCTTGGCGCGGGCGTGCCTTGAGCGGATCGCCTTTCTGTCCGGCGCCGGCGGCGAGCAGGCCATCGAGGCTGCCGACGGGCGCGGCTCAGGTCTCGTCGATGCCGGACGGACGGTTGGAACGGGCTTCGAGAGCGCCAGCCTGCGCTGGGCGGCGCAGAGCCTCGCGGGCCGCCTCGACCCACGCCGCGGAACCGCTCGTCTTGGCCCCTCGTCTTCAAGCCGCTCGGCGTGCAGGACCGCCTTCAGGGCCGACCTGCTTCGCCTCGGCCAGGGTCAAGAGCCGACCTCGGCGACGTCCCGGATCCTCCTGGGCGCATCGCGCGGCCATCTGCGGCGCGCGCCAGCGCCTCGACCGCACCGGCGGCTGCGGCGCTGCGGCCTTGCGACACGTCCGGCGTGCCGGCGGCCGCGGCGACCTTCGCCTCGGCCTTGCCGGTCGGCTTCGCTGGCGGCGGCGAGGGCCTGCTCTGCTTGCTCGGCCCGTCTTCGCGCTCGCTTCGCGACGGCGAGCATGGCCTGGGCGACCGCCTTCTCGGTCGGCCTCGCAGCGCCTCGCGAATGACGAAGTCGCGCTTGTCGGGGCAGGCGGCGGTGATGGAGCAGCGGGACCGGCACGATCTTGACCTCGCCGCCCAGGACCGCGGGGATCGCGGGCGTCAGCGGCCGCGACTTGTCGGGGCTGGCTTCGTCGCCGCGGACGAACAGATACGTCGGTGTTTCCAGGAAGTCGTCGAACGCGCGCGGCAGGCCGGCCTTGGTGCGGTCGGGCTGGCCGGGCACGCGATCGATCCGGATCTGGTAGGGCTCGAAGAAGGCCCGGAAGCGGTAGTAGTCGGCCTGCGAGATCGGGTCGAACTTGTGGTCGTGGCACCGGGCGCACTGGATCGTCACGCCGAGGAAGGCGCGGGCGGTGTGCTCGACCGTGCTCGCCAGCCAGGCGTTCCGGTTGAAGATGTCCCAGTTGCGCACCAGGAACCCGGTGGCGCGGAGCGTGGCCGGGTCGTCGGGAGCGAGCTCGTCGCCGGCGAGCATCTCCACGATCATCCGGTCATAGCCCTTGTCGGCATTGAGCGACGCGACGATCCAGTCGCGCCAGTGCCAGATGTGCGGATGGCTGTACCGGATCTCCTCGCCGAGCCCGTACCAGTCGCTGTACCGCCAGACGTCCATCCAGTGCCGCCCCCAGCGCTCGCCGTGACGGGGGTCGGCGAGCAGGCGGTCGACGACCCGTTCCTCAGCATTCGTCGAGCCGTCGGCGAGAAACGCCTGGCGTCTCTTCGCGAGTCGGCGGCAGGCCGATCAGGTCGAGGTAGACGCCGACGCAGCCAGAGGTCCCGGCTCACCGGGCGGGCTCGGCTTCAGGCCCTCGTGCACTGATAGCCCGCGGCGAGAAAGGCGTCGATCGGGTTTCGCGCCCAGGCCGGGTCCGTCGACTCGTGGGATCGCCGGTCGAACCGGAGGCTGGTAGGCCCAGTGCTTGCGCGGGTCTTCGGGAGTCGGCTCCGGCGGGGCCTTGGCACCCTGGTCGATCCAGGCTCGGAGCATGGCGACCTCGGCGGCGCAGAGCGGCACGCCCTCGCTCTCCGGGCGGCATGCGGTCCGACGCCGTCGGCCCCGGTCACTCGATCGATGAGCAGGCTCTCGCCGCTCTTGCCCGGTTCGATCGCCGGCCCGCTCTTGCCACCTCGGCGGACGAACTCGGCGGTGTCGAGCCGAAGGCCCGCCTTCTGCCGGATCGCCCCGTGGCAGCTCGTGCACCGCGCGGCCAGGATCGGCTTGACCTCGCGCCCGTAATCCACCGGCGGCGCAGCCCGACGAGGAACTGGTCAAGGCCACGACGAACGCCACGATCATCGGCTTGTGGTTTATCAAATGGCTTCACGCCTCGAAAGTTCCTGCGCGGCTTGTCATGGGTGGATTATCCCGGAGAGCGAGGAGGGTGTCAAACATTGTTTAAACAACCGGCGCAGCATGGTTACGCGCGGGGCATTGAGGTTCGGCCGCGGCGCGAATCGAGAACAGCGTTCGTCCAAGGCCTGAGATCTCAGGCTCTCGACGACCCGTCCTCGATCAAACCTTCAGGGTCTTGAGATAGGCAACGCTCTCCTGGGTGAGTTCCCAGTTCTGCTCGACGAAGTAGTTCTTGACCCCGCCTGTCTTCGCGGCGGTGAAGGTCTTCACCCAGTCGATGCTGCCGTGCCCCACAGCAACCTGCGGGCGACGCCCCCCGCCCCGACCCGCCCGTGCACCTTTCTTGGGCGACGGAGCTGGAACCGGGGCGTTCATGTCGATGTCTTGCAGATGCATCGAGTAGAAGCGGCCAGGGTACTTGAGGAAGTATTCGGCGGCGACGAAGCCGGCCGTGATCGTGGACATCTGGAACTGGAACTTGACCAGCGTCGGATCGAGCAGGTCGAGCAACAGGTCGTAGGTCCGCTTGCCGTCGACCATCGAGAGTTCGAAGCCCTCGTTGTGCAGGCCCTGCTGCATGCCGGCCTGCGCCGCCACGGCGGCGATCTTGTTGTATTCGTCCGCCGCCGCTTTCACCTGGTCGAGCGTCGGGTTGGCGGGACCACCCAGAGTTGCGGTGATCATCTGGGTGATGCCAACGTCCTTCGCCCATTTGATGCTCTTCTCCTGGCTCTTCCGCAGCTCACTCATGCTGAAGTGCGAACTTTCGGCTTTCATGCCATGATCGGCCAGGATCTTCCTGACTTCCTTCCCGTCCGCGAGCGACGCGAATTCCTTGCCGTAACCGATCGGCGAACACAGCTCGAGCCTGGTCACGCCGATCTCGGCCATCTGCTTGGCGAACGCGGGGAAGTCCTTGAGCATCGATCGCACGGGATAGACCTGGCTTCCGATCGGCAGGCCCAGCGGATTCGCTTGGACCTCCGCCGCATTCGCCGACCAGGAATCCAGCCACGCCGGAACCGACCGCTGCTTTTTCCATGAACTCTCGCCTCGATATCGCAGCCATGAGTATTTCTCCTTTCAGATTTCCCAACCCGGGCGATATTCGCGCGTCAGGAATTTGTTCGCCTCGGGGACGTTGGTGATCTTCGCGCCTGCGGAATCCCAGAGCAGTCTCCGGCCGCCGAGACGCAGTGAGATGGAGGCCAGGTTCATGGCATCGCTGATCGGGCCTGCCAGCACGAAATCACCGTAGCTTGCCGGTCCACCTTTGAAGGCCGCGATCCAGGCGGCATTGCGCGCGACGGGTCGCCGCCCCGCCCGCCGCCGCCTCGTCGCTGTCGCGGGGCTGGCTCGGGTAAGTTGTTCGCCTTGCGATAGGCGCGCATTCTCGCCTGGGGAATGAGTTGCGGATCTTCGCTGTGGAACCCGCCCAGGATCTTTCCCTTGTCGCCGACGAACAGCATGCCTTCTTCTTCAAATTCCTGATTATCCGCCATGAGCTCTTCGGGCACGGGCGGCTTGATGCCACCGTCGTACCAGAAGATGTCCAGGGCCGCTCGCTCCCCTTTGGCGCGAACCTCATGCGAATCGTGCAGGCGGCAGGGAATGAGTAGTCGTTCTTGATGCGCTGGCAAATGTCTTCCGAAACCCTGCAAACGTGGCTGGGTGTCGATTCCACGCTGATCGGGGATTCCAGTTCCAGGAGCTGGAAGAGCGGCCAGAGGCTGTAGTGACCCATGTCGGCGATCGACCCGCCGCCGAACTCATACCAGCCGCGGAAATTGGTATGCGTGTAGTCGGGGTGATACGGGCGATCCAACGATGGGCCCAGCCATAACTTCCAGTCGAAGCCCGCAGGGACAGCGGGTGAGTCGGTTGGCATGGTCGGGAACTGGGGCCACATGGGGCGCATCGACCAGTTGTGGATCTCACGAAGCGTGCCGATGGCTCCGTTCTTGATCATGTCGACGGCCTGTTTCTGATAGGTCCCGACACTGGCAGGCATGAAGTGAGTGGCGATCTTGTTCGAGCGGGCAGTCTCGATGACGGCCCTGGCCTCCAGGAGGCGATTCGCCAGGGGTTTGTGCACGATCACGTTCATGCCCTTCTTCAGGGCCGCGATCGAGATGACCGCGTGGGTGTGATCGGGCGTCATCACTTTGACGGCGGTGATGTCCTTCTCTTTGTCCAGCAGCTCGCGGAAGTCCACGTAGGTGGAGCATCCCTTGTAGTGCTCCCTGCCACGCTGCTTCGCGTAAAAGGTTTCCACGACCTCCTTGCCGATATCGCGGCCGCCGGGCACATGGTTGGAGCCTTCTCTCCAGGTTGGGTTGCCGATGATCCGCCGGATCCCGTTACGGATGCCATTCTTGCCCCATTCCAGGTAATTGACTCCGTCTTTCTCGACATCACAGACAGAGACGACCTGCACATCCGGGCTGGCGAGAATTCCGCCGATCTCCCGGATCGCCTGGGTCCCGAATCCGATGCAGGCCAGGGTGATCTTCTCGCTCGGCGCGACATATCCCGCCCCGCCGAGCACGTGTCGCGGCACGATCGTGAAGGCGGCGGCTGCCGCGGCCGCGCCGCCAGTCAACATGAGCTGGCGCCGTGAAACCTCGCGGGAATGAGAAGGGTCGTTTGGTTCGTCTGTGTTCTTGGGCGCTGAGTCATTGGTTCTCATGGGAATGCTCGGACTTTCCTTTGGGAGTTATCGCGGAGAGAATTTGTCCGTCCGGTGAACTGCATCTTCAAAGCGCGGCGCAGGCTCGTCAAGAAGGGACCGGTTTCTGGTTCCCGGAAGCCACGAACCAGCGCAATGCCTTGCGGATGCGGATTAGAAATACGTGAGGAGAGTTCTTGGGGATCAGTCCCTGGTTGAGATAGCGCGGTGGGTTCTCGTAGAATCAAACATCCATCGAGGCAAGTCTCGGGGGCGACGGACGTGAAATCCATGCCTGAGACATCTGGGGAAGACTTGATTTCAATTTATACCGCCCTGCTCAAACAGGGATACCGTGAGGCGGCCCAGGTCATCTGGCAGCACTCCGTTTGCCGCCTCGTCGTCCTAGCCCACTCGGCTCCGCAGTCTGGAGGGGCATCATGACCGAGCCGACGTCGAATGGCAGCAGCGAGTTGCCCCAGATGTCAGCGACTCGTATGGACGAAGCCTGCGAGCGGTTCGTGTCGGCCTGGCAGTCCGGCCATCGACCTCGGATCGAGGAGGCCCTGGAGAGCGGGCCCGCTTCGCCTCTCGAGGGAATTGCTTCGGAGCCTGCTGGTGCTCGAGCTGTCTTGTCGCCGCCGGGACGGCGAGACTCCTGCTCCCGGCGAGTATCGCGCGCGGTTCCCAGAGCATGATCAGCTCATCGATTCTCTCTTCCGCGAGCTGATCCGTGAGCGCCGGGCCCGGCAAGCCTCGCACGGCGGCCCTACCGCTGAACGCGCTCTCGGAGCAAGACCTGGCGCTCATGGGCTATGTGATCCTGGGCGAGCTGGGCCACGGCGGCATGGGAGTCGTCTACCAGGCCTACGACTGCAAACGCGACCAACGAGTCGCCCTCAAGACCATCCAGCGGCCTGACCCCGTGTCCCTGCTTCGCTTCAAGCAGGAGTTCCGCACCTTAGCTGATGTTGCCCACCCCAACCTGGTGGCCCTCTACGACCTGATTTCCGATGGACAGCATTGGTTCTTTACCATGGAGTTCGTCAAAGGGGTCGACTTCCTGACATACGTTCGCTCGCCAGTCATTCCGGGTGATGCGACGACAGAGAGACTGACCACGACCTCGAGACGCCAGGCGGACGGCCGCCCGAGACACAGCTCACCGATACGGAGGCGGATCCCACCTTCAACACGTCGCCTCCGGGGATGGATAACCGATGCGAGAGCCAGATCCGCATCGGTCCGGCGGAGTCGAGCCTGGCACCGTCCAGATTCGTTCGCCTCCGGGCGGCGCTGCGGCAGCTCGCAGCGGGGGTCGCGGCCCTGCACGACGCCGGCAAGCTCCACCGCGACATCAAGCCCTCCAACGTGCTCGTCAACCGTGATGGACGCGTCGTCCTGCTCGACTTCGGCCTCGCCGCCGAGCTGGAACAGGCCGACTTGCACGAGAGCTCGGAGCCACACGTCGTCGGCACCGTCGCGTACATGTCCCCGGAACAAGCGGCAAGCCTGCCGGTATCCCCGGCCAGTGATTGGTACAGTGTCGGCGTGATGCTCTACCAGGCCTTGACCGGCCGGCTCCCTTTCCTCGGCCGGCCACTCGAAGTACTGGTCGACAAGCAGCGGATCGAGCCTTTGGCCCCGCGCGAGCTCGCGGCCGACGTACCGGACGACCTCAATACGCTGTGCATCGAGCTGCTCCGCCGGGATCCTGACGCACGGCCGGCGGGGCGAGAAGTGCTCCGTCAGGTTGGGCGAACGGGCCGGATGAGTCGCACGTGCCCCTGCTCTCAGAGGTGGTTGCCGCGTCAGGCTGCGCCGCTCGATCGGCCGCCAACGGCATCTCCAGGTCCTGGATGACGCATTCCAGGCAATGAGCCGCGGGCAGACGGCCGCGCTCTACGTGCACGGCCGCTCGGGGGCGGGAAAGACTGTCCTGGTCCAACACTTCCTGTCGGGTCTCGTCGGGCGTGACGCCGCCGTGGTGCTGGCAGGGCGATGCTACGAGCAGGAATCGGTTCCCTACAAGGCCCTGGACAGCCTGGTCGACTCCCTGGGCCGGCATCTGAGGCGATTGTCCGCCGCATCGGTGCAGGCTCTCCTCCCGCGCGACGTCTGGCCGCTCACGCGGGTTTTCCCGGTGCTGAACCGGATCGAGGCCGTGGCGTCGCTGCCGCGGCGGTACGATCGGAGGTGACCGACCCTCGAGAGTTGCGAAGGAGGGCCTTCATCGCCCTGCGCGAACTGTTGGCGCGGCTGGGCGACCGAGGCCCGCTGGTGCTGGCCATCGACGACCTCCAGTGGGGCGATGCCGATAGCGCGGCTCTGCTTTCGGAGCTCATGCGGCCCCCCGACCCACCTGTGCTTCTGCTGCTGGGCTGCTACCGTGACGAAGATGCGCGGAGCAGCCCGTTCCTGCGGCGCTCTGCTGGGGGAGTCGAGAGCGTGAGGATGGGATCATGGATCGGCGCGATCTGGCCGTCGAGGCATTGTCGGAATCGGAAGCGAGCGAGCTTGCGCTGAGCCTGCTCGGCGGAGGCGATCCTGGCGTGACGGCCCACGCCCGAGTAATCGCCCGGGAGTCGGGCGGTAATCCGTTTCTTCGTCACCGAGCTGGTGCGCCACGTCTCGGTGGGCGGCGGGCCCTCCGCCAGTCCGGCAGCGCGGGAGGTCACTCTCGACGAAGTGCTGTGGGACCGGATCCGGAGCCTGCCGGGCGGGGCGCGACGCTTCCTGGAGGCCGTCGCGGTTTCCGGCCAACCCGTGCGCCAGGCCTCCGCCTTCCGCGTGGCAGGTCTCGGCGCCGATGGGCTTGCCTCGCTGGCAGTGCTCCGCACAGGCCACCTTGTCCGCAGCGCGGGCCCTGGCTCCTTCGACGACGTTGAGGTTTACCACGATCGCATCCGGGAAACGGTGATCAAGCACCTGTCTCCCGAGGTTCTGAAAACGTGGCATGGCGAGCTGGCACGGGAACTACGAGGACGCCGGAGCCGCCGATTCCGAGACGCTGGCGGTCCACTTCGAAGCGGCCGGGAAACCCGAGATGGCCGGGAGGTACTACGCGGAGGCTGCCGCCAAGGCGGCCAAGGCCCTCGCCTTCGACCGCGCGGCCAAGCTCTATCGACAGGCCCTCGAGCTCTGGCCGACCCCTGGCGAGGCGGGGCGATCCTCTGCGTGTCGAGCTGGCGAATGCGCTGGCCAACGCCGGCCGCGGGGTCGAAGCCGCCCGCGCCTATCAAGACGCGGCCACAAGAGCCGAGGGGCTCGAGGTCATCCAGCTTGCAAAGCCGCGCCGCCTATCAGTTCCTCATCAGCGGCCACATCGACGAAGGACTCGCGACCTTCAATCAACTGCTGGCCCAAGTCGGCATGCGATTATCCAGCACGCCGCGGCGCGCGTTGCTGAAAGTGCTGTTTTATCGGACGGTGCTGCTATTCCGAGGCCTCGGGTTTCAGAGGCGCGAAGCCGGCAAGGTTCCGCCGGAGGAACTCCTTCGGATCGACATCGCGCGCTCGGTCGCGCTGGGAATCAGCCTCGTGGACGTGATCGAGGGGGCCGCCTGGCAGTCGCAGGCTTTGATCAGAGCTCTCCGGGGAGGAGAGCCTCTGCGGATTGCCTTGACGATGGCGTGGGAAGCAGTCCACTCAGCCTCCCAGGGCAGGACCGCCGGGGGCCGCACGGCACGGTTGATCCAGGCCGCCGATCGGCTGGCGCGTGAGATCGGTCATCCCCATGCCATCGGTATGGCAACCCTCTCGGCCGGATGCGTCGAGTTTCTCGGGGGCCGCTTCCCCCCTGCCCTGGAGTTGCTCGACCGCGCCGCGACCATCCTCCGCGAGCAATGTGCCGGGGTCGTCTGGGAACTCGACACGGCGCATATCTTCGGGCTCTGGACGCTTTTCAGCATGGGAAGGCAAAGCGAGCTCCGCCGCCGATTCCACCTTCTCAACGAGGAGGCCCGCCAGCGCGGCGACCGCTACCTGGCGGCGACCACCGGCACCCGCATCGAGTCGCTGGCCTGGCTGGCCGACGACAATGTCGGCTGAGGCCCGCGCCAGGGCCGATGAGGCCGTCCAGCATTGGTCGCGGCAGCGGTTCCACCTTCAACATCTGAACCAGCTCTGCGCACATCTTGACATCGACCTCTACGCCGGGGACGGCGCGGCCGGCTGGCGCCGACTTTGCGAAGTCGCGGCCGGCGCTGGAGGCATCGCTCCTGCTGCGTGTCCAGTTCGTGCGCATCGATATCCTCCATTCCAGCGGCCGCTGCGCGGTGGCGGCGGCGGCCGTCGCCGACGACCCTCGAGCAATGCTCCGCGCCGCCGAGGGATACGCTCGCCAGCTCGATCGACAGCGGGTGCCGTGGGCGTCGGCCCATGCGCTCTCGACCAGGGCCGGAGCCGCGATGGTCCGCGGCAACTCCGTCGACGCTCGCAGGCAATTGATCGCCGCTGTTGACGCCTTCGAGAACATCTCCATGGGGCTCTACGCAGCCGCCGCTCGCCGCCACCTGGGCAAGCTTGTCGGCGGAGACGAGGGCCGCGCCCTCATCGCTCGTGCCGACGCGTGGATGATCGACCAGGGGATCAACAACCCGAGCCCAGATGGCCGCGGGTATCACACCTGGCTTCACGAGCGGAGGCCCAACTATTCTTCATGGGTATGTCAGCCTCGGTCGGCTCTTTCGGAGCATTCAAATTCTGCCAGCGCAAGTCGAAACTGGCGGGATAAACGATCTTGCGAGCCCGATTGATGCCCCCCAGGGGACGATGCTCTTCGAGGGCGTGCCAGGGGGAGAACGAGAGCTTGTTTCCCCATTCCCACCGCGCTGGGAAATCGAATTCTTGAGCGTCGATTTCAATCGTCGCCACTCGCTCCCAGGCCGACTTCCATTCGACGGTCGGGTCCTCGATCGGCATGGTCGATGGATCGATCTGGCGCTGGACGTAGAAACCGAACCTTGCCGCCGGGCGTCGCGTCGCGCCTGCGCTTGCGGGTTGCTCGCGCGGTCTCAACTGCTCGACCATGACCTCGCGGAGGTAGTCCTTTGACTGTTCCGGCTTGGCGCTATACTTGACAGCCGTCTCACCCAGCTTGTACGGAGTCGTGCTGAAGTATTCCACCTCGAGCGGGCTCTCGATGTGCTTCTTCCTTCCCTCCAGCAGCCCGACCTCTTTCGGAAACGACTCTTTCAGGGCCTCCAGGAGGTCATTACCTTTCAGTCCTTTCGCGATCAGCACCGACTTCTTCTTCCTGCTGAACGCGAGCAGACTCGCGACGTTTGGCGTGAAGAAGAGCGGATGGTCAAGGAGCACAAAGTCCTGGGTCTGGATCTCCGCGTCTTTCTGGTTCTCCGATCAGCCCCGTTGGCCTCACACCCAAGACCTTGATGGCCATTCCGTGGTTGTCGAGTATCGCTGTCATCTTGTTCTCCGGTACTGGAGAAGCGGATCACGGCGGAGTAGGTCTTCGGCTCGCGGAAAAGCCCGACCCGCAGTTCCTCGGGGATGTTGTCAAGGACCGTGAACCTCGCAACCACGAACCCGTGATGCTTGGGATGTTGACCGCGCTCCACCGGTTTCACATGCTTCTGCTGCGGCCTCCATCTCCATTTGCTCAAGCTGAAGCTCCTTGAGTTCCTGGATGTCATCTGTCTTCGCTCGAGGGGATGTCCTCGATTCCCACGCGCTGACGACTGGTCGACTGCGCGAACATGTCGGGAGGGTCCATCACCTTCAAGTACTCGAGGAGTGCTGCCCGATCAGACGAACCAAGTTGAGTACCGTAGCGATGGCCTCGATTGCTGTTTCCGGCAATCCGCGTGTCATACACGAAGAAACGCGAGTGTTCCGCCGCGGGCACCTTGGTGAACTCAGAGACGTAGCCCAGCTTGACGGGGTCGTACTCGCGGTGCCCCACAGGGAAGCAGACCGGCCGTTCGTCCTCTGGCTTGAGCAGGTCGTCGAGCGTGGGCACCGATCCATTGTGCAGATACGGAGCGGTGGCCCAGATCCCTTCGAGCGGCCGGGCGACGTAGCCCAGAGTCGTAAGCCAGCGGATCTGCTCTTCGGGAAGGTCGAGCACGCCCCGGTATTCGCCTGGGTTCGCCGTCGAGTTCGGCATGATTCTTGACCTTTGCCGCCACCGCCTGCAACTCCTGAGTGAAGGGCGTCGTCACCCTCGAGCGGCGTCGCGAAGTTGGTGGCGCGAAGAGGATCGGTCCCGATCTGCTTCAACCCATAAGTGATGGAACCGTCCGGACTCTTCTGGCCGCCCTCGTGTCGATCGTGGCACTTCGAGCAATATTGAAGGTACAGCGTGGCGCCTCTCCTGTACCGTTCCGAAGCGGTGTCCACCGCGCCGAACTGTTCCTCGGGCCATTTGGGAGGAGCTAGCTGAGAGAAAAAGGTTTCCAATGTGTGGATATTTGACGGCGAGATCGTCGACGCTCCAGTCTCCAGGTCCGCGATCGCCCCAAGGCCCATTGCCTGGCCAATATTTCGCTCCATGAACGAATTGGTGTTGCCGTCCCAGTGGAACCACTCGAGCTGCCCGACACCCCAAAGGTGGGGGAAGCTAACCGGCGAGTTCAGGGGAATCTTGGGTGCATCCTTGAAAACCAGTCGCCGTGCGTTGCCGAAAGCATCGATACGACCTGGCCCAGGGCTGGTCACCTGCTCGCCGCCTCTATGCAGGCTCTTCAGCGTCCTCAAGAAATCGAGACGGCTATACATCAATCCGTACGCCTTGAGGAATCGGACCAAAAGGTCCCCTTCGTCCTTCGATTTGAGTTCTGTCCTCAGAAGTTCGACGACCTTGGGTAGAACAGCGCCTTCCTGTTGCAGAGTTTGGAGGAGCTTCTCCTGGCTCGCGCTGGCCGAGGCCTCGAACAGATCGCGCTTGAACGGCAGGATGAGGTTCCGCAGCTCGTCCCCGGCTTTGGGATCAAGGTTCCGACCACTCATGAAGCTGATGAACTTCTTCGCATTGGGCGCCTCGAGCTTGCCCCCACACTCCGCATCTTCAAACAGTTCACCGATCCGCTTGAAGATCGCCTTCTCCAAGGTACTGCTCGCCTGGGAGGGATTCTTCTTGATCTGGACGAAGGACGACACCAGAATCCTGGAGATTTCGCTCTTCGCCGGCAGTCTCCCAAGGTCGCTCAGGAATGTCTCAAGCTTGTCTCGCTTCAGGACAGTCTCCGCCGCCGATTGGAACAGCTCCTGGTAGAAGGCATCAATGTTGAAAGTATTCGGAGCGCCCTCGATGATCGGCAGATCGTTGCCGTTGTAGCGGAGCCGGCCAACATGGCAGGCCGCGCAGTTCACGCCGACCATATTCATCGCGAGCAGCGGGTCAGCGGCCGTGGACGGTCTGAGAGTGGCAGCGGCGGCGAGCACGTCTCGGGGTACTCCGATTGTCAATCCGATGGGCAATTTCACGCGCCCATAGCCAGGTACTTCCAATCCCTCGGGATCTTGAATCAGGCCGAATCTCTCAGGATCCTCGAGGAAGGGCTTGCCGGTCCTGACACTCTTCAATGCCATGAGCCAGTCGAGAGGGAAAATCTCACTCCCCTCGGCAAGGTGGTAAAGCATGCGACGACGTGATGTCACCGAACTCTTGTCGTGGTCAGTCGCCTCTCCGGCCTCTCGCCTTGGAGACTCCTGGGGCTGATCACCAGCGCTGGCTGCGACCGAGAGCAGAAGCATGACGCTACAGAATATTCGGCCGGCCATCGAAGCGACTCCTTCTGCAACAAGTAATTGGCTAGATACAACTTCTTATCATCCCGGTGTGCGGTACGCCGAAGCTTGGTTGAATCGTTCGCGAGCAGCAGTTGATTCAAGTTCGAGCCGACTGCGCGTCATTCCTCTAGATCATCGCAGCAGGGCCTGTATATCACAATAGGATGACCAGACAGTCTGGGTAAACTATGCGGCCAGCACTTCTCCACTGCGGTTGATCTGATTATCTAGGACGGTGGTACAACATCCGGCCAGTTCGAATTGCTCTGGCTTCGCTGATCCGTGGTTTCCATCCTCGGAGGCGATTATCATGACGTGGCGGCTGGAAACATCAGTCGTAGTCGACAGGTCGAGGAAACATGCAGCCATGAGCGAGTCTTTACTAGTTCGTCCCGCGAATTCGCACCGGTTGACCACGAATTTCGTCTTTGCTTGCGGCCTGATTGGGTTTGCGCTCCTGGTGAATTCGGCACGCGCTGGTGGTTCTGTCATCGAGGGTGACCAGCCATCGCAGGAAGCTCGGTTGCCTCGGGAGAATCTGCTCGTCTACCACAGTCCGGACGGCGCGAGCAAACCCGTTGCGACGACCGAGGATTGGCTCCAGCGGAGAAAGGAGATCCTGGCCGGGATGCAGCTCGTCATGGGACGGCTGCCCGGTGCCGAGAAGCGTTGCCCGCTCGACATGAAAGTCGAGGATGAGGTCGATTGCGGGAGCTATGTGCGGCGATCCATCACGTATTCGTCTGAGCCGGGATCGCGCGTGCCTGCCTACCTGCTGATTCCCAAGCAGGTCCTGCGCGGCGAGGGTAAAGAGAAGCGTGTCCCCGCGGTCCTTTGCTTGCACCCGACCGATAACCTGGTCGGCAATGGTGTCGTGGTCGGGCTGGGATCGCGGCCGAACCGAGCTTATGCCAGCGAGCTTGCCGAACGTGGATACGTGACCCTGGCTCCGAACTACCCGCTGCTGGCGAAGTATCAGCCTGATATCAAGATGCTCGGCTGGGAGAGCGGCACGCTCAAGGCGGTCTGGGACAACATGCGCGGGCTCGACCTGCTGGAGTCACTTCCGTTCGTCAAGTCAGGAGCCTTCGCCGCGATCGGCCATTCGCTCGGCGGGCACAACTCGGTCTACACGGCCGTTTTTGACGAGCGGATCAAGGTCGTTGTGACGAGCTGCGGGCTCGACTCGTACCTTGATTACTACGGCGGTGATGAGAAGGTCTGGCTGCCCGAAAAGGGGTGGACGCAGACGCGATACATGCCCAAGCTTGCCGGCTACCGCGGCCGGCTCAAGGAGATTCCCTTTGACTTTCATGAGATGATCGGAGCGCTCGCGCCGCGACACGTGCTGATCATCGCCCCGCTGAAGGATAGCAATTTCCGCGCAGCGAGCGTCGATCGGATCGTGGCCGCCGCGAGACCGATCTTCGCGCTTTATGGTCATCCGGAACGGCTGCAGGTTGAACATCCCGATTGCGAGCACGACTTCCCGAACGAGATGCGAGAGAAGTCTTACGCCCTCATCGACTCGGTCCTGCTCGCCGCCGGCAACGCCAGCCAGGAGAAGAGCAACGAGAAGAAAGCCGTACCATCGACCCGCTGGGTTGACGTTCGCGACCTGGGTGTCGAGGGAAAGGGTTGGAGCGACACGAAGTCGTTCTTCGACCGACTGCCCGCGAAGGCCGAGGGCGTGGTGCCACCCTCGGTCTGGGGGCTAGGCCGAGACTCCGCCGGACTGCTCGTTCGCTTCACGACCGACGCCACGACCATCCAGGCCCGGTGGACAGTCATCTCCAGCCGCCTTGGCATGCCGCACATGCCGGCCACGGGCGTCAGCGGGCTCGACCTCTACGTGAAGGCAGAAGACGGTCGCTGGCGCTGGCTCGGCGTGGGCCAGCCTCAAGATAAGAAGACCAACACCTCCAACCTGGTGAGCGGGCTACCCGCAGGCCGTCGTGAATTTCTGCTCTACTTACCGCTCTACAATGGGGTCTCCTCGGTCGAGCTCGGTGTTCCCGAGGGCCGGACGATCGAGAAGACGACAGCGAGGGCTGAAGGGCGTAAAAAGCCGATCGTCTTCTACGGGACGTCGATCACGCAGGGGGGCTGCGCCTCACGCCCTGGGATGGTCCATACCGCGATTCTGGGCCGGCGGCTCGATCGCCCTGTCATCAACCTCGGATTCTCGGGAAGCGGTCGGATGGAGCCCGTGATGGCGACGCTGCTGGCCGAGCTTGACCCGGCCGTCTACGTGCTCGACTGCCTTCCCAACATGTCGGCCGCCGAGGTCGCCCAGCGGGTGGAACCGTTCGTGCGGACTCTCCGCAAGGCTCGCCCTCAGACGCCGATCGTGATGGCCGAAGACCGGTTTTACACCAATGGCACGGTTCTTCCTGGCCCTCGCAAACACAACGACGACAATCACGCCGCACTCAAAGTGGCGTATGACCACCTTCTGGCAGAGGGCATCAAAGGATTGTACTACCTTCCAGGCGCGGTCCAGCTTGGCGATGATGGCGAGGACACCGTGGACGGCTCACACCCGACCGACCTTGGATTCATGCGAATGGCCGACGCCTTCGCTCCCGTGCTCACGGAGGCTCTGAAGCAGGCGCCGGAGAAGTAATCACGGATATGCATGCCTACCGGATTTTCATCACGGTTCTTGCGGCCATGACCGCCTGGGGTGCCACGGGGTCGATAGCCGCCCGGGGCGGCGATGGCGAACGCACCCTCAGCGCCGAGGAGCGTCAGCAGTTCGAGCGCGGCCTGCGTGAGCTGACGGGGCGGCTCGAAACAATGCGGGGAGAGGAGGGCAAAGCGTCGGGAGCGCGGCGTGATCGCCTGGCAGACGCGGAGATTTTTGCCAAGGGAATCGCCTGGGCACTCCGATACGACGCGACGTTCGCACCGGCCGACTTGAAGCTATTGCGAACGGCGCTCGATCGTGGCAAGAGCCGTGTCACGGCGATCGAGGCCGATCAATCGCCATGGACCGCACGGAAAGGGAAGGTCGCCCGTGGCTTTGTCTCGGCGGTGGACGGTTCGGTGCAGCCCTACGCGATAGTCGTGCCGGCGACGTACGATCCGAACAGGCCCATGCGGCTTGACGTGGTGCTTCACGGCAGCAGCAAGCCGGCGGGGATGAGCGAGCTCCGCTTTCTGGGGCGCTTCGATGAGGGGGACGGCCCCGCCGCGAACGCCACCGACGTGGGCTACATCGAGCTGCACCCGCTGGGCCGGGTCGAGAACGGCTACCGCTGGGCCGGCGAGACCGACGTCTTCGAGGCGATCGAGGCCGCCTGCCGGAACTACGCCGTTGATCGGGACAGGATCGTGCTCCGCGGGATGTCGATGGGGGCCTCGGGCACCTGGCACCTGGGGCTCAAGCACCCGGATCGCTTCGTCGCCCTTGGGCCCTACTGCGGGTATGTGGATACGCATCAGTTCTCGAAGACGCCGCTGCCGAACTTCGTGGAGGTCGGCCCGCTTCCATCCTACCAGGAAAAGATGCTCCACATGCTCGACTCGGTCGACTACGCCGCCAATGCCGGCATGGTGCCGGTCGTCGCCTGCATGGGAGAGAAGGACGTCTTCTTTCAGGCCCATGAAATCATGGGCCGGGCGATGGCGAAGGAAGGCCTCGCCATGGTCAACCTCATCTCCCCGGGCACGGCTCACGTGCTCGACCCGACCACGCACAAGGAGCAGATGCGGCGCATCGGCGAGCTCGCGGCCCAGCGGTTTGAACCGTTCTCCCGGGCACGTCCGACTCGTCACCTGGACACTCAAGTACAGCCGCTGCCACTGGCTCCAGGTGCTTGGCATGGGGGAGCACTACGCCCGCGCCGAGCTGGAGGGGCGGGTTGACAAGGAGGGCACGGTCGAGATGGCGGAGCCGAGAAACGTCACGCGTTTCGCCATCCTCCCTCCGATGGCCGGGACCGTGAGGTCGGTTCGGGTCGGCGGTAGGACCGTTCCGGTGCCGATGCGCCGAGCGGGACCGGAACGTCCCGCGATCGTCCTCGGCAAACGAGGTGGCCAGTGGGCCTACCTGGGAGAGCTCGACCGCCTCGAGCTGGACGGCAAGCGGCCAGGATTGCAGGGGCCGATCGACGATGCGTTCACCGCCCCGTTCCTCTGTGTCCGCGGCACCGGCGCGGCCTGGAACCCGGCCGTGCAGGCATGGGCGGAAGCCAGCCTGAAGCGGTTCGCCTACGAGTGGAACCGCTACTTCCGCGGCGAGCTACCGGTCAAGGACGACACGGCGGTCACCGCTGACGACATCCGCCGCTTCAACCTGATCCTCTTCGGCGACCCCGGCAGCAACTCCTGGATCGCCCGCGTGCTCCCGCGGCTCCCGGTCCGGTGGACGCGCGAAGAGTGCGCGATCGGTGACACGAGCGTCTCCTCCGCCGGCCACGCGCTGATACTCGTCCAGCCGAACCCGCTGGCCCCTGACCACTACGTGGTCCTGAATAGCGGGCACACTTTCCACGAGAAGGAGCTCGCCACGCTGAACTACCTTCTCTTTCCCCGTCTGGGCGACTGGGCCGTCGTCAAGGTTACCGATGACCCGACACGACTGACGGCAGAGCCTTTGGTCCGCAGCGGCTTCTTCGATGAGCAATGGGCCGCGCCAGTGCGCAAGGATGACCGGGTCGAGCTCGACGAGCGCCTCTGGCGGCTTGCCACGTCGCGAAAAATCCGAGGGGCAGGTATCGATGACTGAATACAACCGACGTGCGCTGTTGCAGTTGTCCGCGGTGGGTGCCTTGCAGGCAAGCGCTTCGGCTGCGCCTCAAGTGGAGAGATCCGACGGCCTCCAGCGAAAGCGGACGGGCTTCTCCGTCCCACCAGATTACCTGCGCGAGCCCGAGAAAATTCCGGACTTCTGGGTCAGCACTTTCGCCGATGTCGAGCGATTTCTCAAGAGTCGCGTGCGTAAAGGCACAGTCCGCGAGTTCGGCCGCAGTGCCGGCGACCGTCCCATCCGAGCCGTCGTCTACGGCCGCCCCAGAGCCGGACGCGGGACGACGACGTTTTCCGGCGCGCTTGGCTACGGCGACGTCCGCGCGTGGCTCGGGCCGGATTACGGCAGCAAGGTCTATCTTGGGATGGCCTCTGTCCACGGCGGTGAATTCGAGGGGATCGTCGGGATCGTGAATTTGCTCGCCGTGCTCGAAAGTGGGGCCGACCTCCGCGGGCGCACCTGGCCCGGGATCACAACCGCGGCCTCGGCCCTCGACCGCATCATCTTGATACCCATCCTGAATGTCGACGGTCGTTCCCGCGTACCGATCCGCATGGGCGTGCACCGCGGGACCGACCACACCGTCGCGGAATACTTCAACACCGGCGGACATCCGGACGGATCGCTGATCGGCTGGCCCGACTGCAAGCAATTCATCCCGCTGGACTTCGCGAGAACCCAGTTCCCGGGCGGCTACCCCAACGATGCGGGCGTGAACGTCCAGCACGATGACTTCTTCGGGCACCCGCAGCCAGAGACACGCGCGCTGATGGACCTGGCCGCCCTTGAGCGCCCGGACATGACGTTGAACATGCACACCGGCGCGACGTTCATGCAGCCCCTGCGCCCGTTCATCGAGCCGGCGCTCACCTCGACCTTCGATGCCTTCTACCGGAGAGTGATGACGAAGCTGACCGCTGCGGGCCTTCAGGCAACCGGCGACGCCTCGGTCGAGGCCGACCCGTGCGCGAGCGGCCCTCGGTATTCAATCTTGACTCGGCTCTGAATCTGCACTGTGGCTCGTTTTCGGTACTCGTCGAGTCACCGTCGCACACGTTCACCACGGCCAAGAGGAAGGAGCAGCCATTCTTGCACACGCCCGACCACCTGCTCGACGCCCAGTTGATCTGCCACCAGGAGGCCATGGGCTTCCTGGCCGAGACTGGCGGGCGCTGGCGCTGGACGCCCAATCCGAACTCGAAGTGGAAAGCCAGGGCCCCGGCGGGCGCTTGAATCCCACTCGCTCCCACGGTCTCCGTGGGAGCGTCGTCCGGGACGCTATGCGTCCCTTGCCTTGTCCCTGGGACAACGCGGAGTCCCGGCGCGCCGGGAGCATTCCCACGCAGGAGCGTGGGAACGAGTTTCCGGAAAGTGAACCAGAACCGCGGCCACGTGCTTAGACCTCCGGCGGTCTCATGAACGATCGCCTTGCCTTTATACTCATTACCAGGAGGCTTGAGATGAATCGTCGCACCTTTCTCGCCACAACACCCGGGGCGGTCACCCTGGCGACGGCGACAAGCCTATCGGCGAGCGCCCAGTCCCAGTCGCGTGAACGGAAGAAGGTCCTGATCCCGCGGTGGGAGCCAGAGCGGATTGAAGACCTCAGGTCGGCCGTGCCGGAGGTCGAACTGGTCGTTGCCAAAGACTCGCTGGAACAGGTGCGCGACGTGGACGCGTCGTTCGGCTTCATCGACGCGGCTCACATCCGGGCGGGAAAGAAGCTCCGGTGGGTCCAGCAGGGCAGCGCGGGGGTGGAAGGAGCGGTCAGCATTCCGGAGCTGCTCGAGCGCGACATCGTGCTGACGAACATGCAGCGCATCCTTGCCCCCGAGATTGCCGACCAGGCCATCGCCTACTTGCTCGCGTTCACGCGCGGCCTGACGCACTTCATCCGGAAGCCCCCGGAGGGCGCGTGGAAAAATCCTCCGGACTTCGTCTTCGACGAGCTTCAGGGAAAGACGCTGCTGGTCATCGCCCTGGGCGGCATCGGCAGCGAGATCGCGCAGGGCCTTCGGCTTCGGGATGCGGGTGCTGGCCACCGATCCGAAGGTGTACGAGAAGCCGCTCTTCGTTGAGGAGTTGCACAAGCCCGATGCATTCCACCAACTCTTGCCCCGGGCCGACGTCGTCGCCAGCGCAGTGCCGCTCACGCCCCTGTCAAGAAGGATGATCGGCGAGAAGGAATTCTCGATGATGAAGCGAGGCACGATCCTGATCAACGTCTCGCGCGGGCGTGTCGTCGACACCCAGGCGCTTGTCGCCGCGCTGGACCGCGGCCAGGTCGCCGCGGCCGGCCTGGACGTGACCGACCCGGAACCGCTCACGGCCGGTCATCCCCTTTGGAAGCGAAATGTGATCATCACGCCGCACTCGGCCGGCCAGTCTCCCGGCGGCCAGCGGCGCATGCACGAGCTTTTCCGCGAGAACCTGCGGCGATTCGCCGCTGGCGAGATGCTGCTGAACGTCGTGGACAAGAAGGTCGGCTATTAGCTGACCGGGGCCCTTGTCAAGGCTTGTGGAACGCTCTGGGACACCGCCTCGACTTCGACCCGGAGCAATCGGGGCACTGAACTATCAAGCTGATACATAAGGAGCCAAGCAATGCGGACTAGTGCCATTTCTACCTGGAATTGATAACTTCCTCTGGACTTGCCTTTCTGAAAGCATCGAGAAGAATTATCATGGTGGTGAATTCTCTAATCCTGAATCCCGGCTTCAGTTCGCTCGACTCGCCACCGACGCGGAAGACAACCCATGAGCGAGACTCTCACGCATTTTATTGCGGTCTGCCCCAAGTGCCTGGTGAGCTTGAGGGTCCCTCATGCTTTCAGTGGTCGCTCAGTCCGCTGTAACCAGTGCAGTCATAAGTTCCGCACTTTTACCCCCGATTTTCCGCCGCCACCGATTTCCGACGAATACACGACCGGTACTCTGAACATGAACCCGACCAGCTCCGAGGCGGGCACTCTAACCGTGGTCTGCCCGAGCTGCAAAGCCTTCTTAAGCGTGCGCCGCTCTTCTGCGGGTCACCATGTTCGATGTCGCAATTGCAGCAACAAGTTCCTGATCCCCAGCACCGGCACGTCGCCAGGACAACCGAATCAGCAGAGTCACGAGGCCAATCTCGTTAAACAGCTGTTCAGGAACCTTGAAGACACCAAAGCTGGGGAGGAGCCCAACCGGGCGGGACCGGTTTTGTCCGAGAGTGAACATGCGACGGTTTCTGGTCTACTGGATCGGATTCTCACCGAGTTTAGCATGATGGTGGAAGACCGCGATCGCATTCAATCGGAACACGTCACCCTCCTCGCCCGGTTCAAGAAGCTGCGAGGAAAGTACGAACGACTCAAGCTGGAACGAGAGAAGGACCGGCTGGAACACCATCGGCTCGATGCCGAACTCGCGACGCTCAGAGAGGCTCTGACGGCCTCTCACGACGCACGGGAACAGATCAGCCGGCAAGGGCAGGATCTGCGTGATCAGCTTGAGACTGTCCACGCCGAGCGCGACCAGTTCTATCAGGGTCTGCACGAACGTGACGAAGCCCTCAAGTCCACTCGCGCAAAACTCGAGGAAGCTCGACCAGCAACTTCGCCAGCGTGGTGATGAGTTAGGCACGAAACAGGCCGAGGTGGAGCGGCTGGTCGGGGAACGCCAGGCAACCTTGAGCAACACCGAGAAGCTTCACACTACTTTCGCTCAGCGCGAGCAAGAACTGAGCCTTGAGTCTGACCAGCGACGTGTCGAAATCGAGGCTCTTCTACGGACCCTCGATGAGGTCGGACAGCGTCACCGAGACGATCAAAGTCAGCTCGCCAGGCAGCTCCGCCTCATGCGCGAACAGCTCGATTCCGCAGAGTCGCAAGTTGCGGCGCTCCAGGCCCGCAACAGCGAACTGCTCGATGACCGAATGAAGCTCGAGACCGATCATCACGCGATTCTCGAATGCGAGCGATCCCGGCTCTCCGCCGAATTCCAGTCGGTCCTTGATGCCGACCGGTCCCGTCAGGCGGAGCAGCTTGCTTTGATTCAAGCCAGCTCGGATGAGAATGCCCACCTTGTCGATCGTTTAAAAGCCGAGATCAGCACGCTGGCTCTGTCGCGAACCGAACTCGAGAATGGCCTCGAAGCGGCGCGGTCGGAGATCGAGGCACAGCGCAGGAAGCTCGCCGAAAAGGAAGACCAGGGACGATCCGTGTCAACTCTTCTCGGACAAATGGGGATTCAGATCAATTAGGCTTTCCCGATTCTCGATCGTCGCAATTCACCGCTCCCGCCTCACTTTTCGGGCCGTCTGGTCGGGGGGTCAGGCACTTCACTGCACCAGAAGGCCGCGGCGTGCGAGCATTTTGAGGCACGCGTCGAGTTGTCCGCCGAGGATCAAGGCGAGTTTCTCCTTGTCCCTCACGGGTTGGCCTTCGACAGCGATCTTGATTTGCTCACTCTCCGCCATACCGACGAGGATGTCCAGCAGTGCGGCCCGATTGTGCTGGCCGTCGAGGAGGGGCAGAATGTGGCGTTCGCCCGGGGAAACCACGACCGTCTCGTGCCAGAGGTTCGTCACGCGGTCGGCGGATTTCGCCTGGTACCTTGCGACGAGGCTTGCCATCGGCCGTTCGCTGACAACGGTCTGTGCGCTCGAGCGATGAATGTGGAGAGCGACCAGCCTGGGCCAGACGCATTGCCTCAACAGCCCGGTGATGGCGCGGCGGAGGGTGTCGTCGGGGACCGGCTGGAGATCCTTCGCTTCGTCCAATCGTGCCCTGACGGCGTCGTAGAGCTCGACGAAGGATAAGGCCCGAGGCGTCGTCTCAGCCAGGCAGGCGAGCGTCGCCTTTCCCACCGCGTTGTCGACCGTGATCGACTCACCGCCCGGCGCGGAATGTCTCCTGGCGCAGGGAGCTGACATCCACCGCGCCGACTGCGGCCTGGCCGCGCCGATGAACCTGAAGGCCGTAAGCTGCTCGGCCGGCAGGGTCCGGTCGAGCGTGACGTCGTCGTGACACAGGAGGCTCATTCGGAACCGGCGGTTGATCAGGAAGTCAATGTTCTGCTCGCGTCGGACGAGGTCAGTCGAGAGCCGGTCCAGGGTTTCTTTTACCTCGTTTCGGAGGTAACCCGCACGGTCTCCCTGGTAGGACTCCCAGATATACTGCAACCCGTGGGCGGCGGCGCGCTCGGCGAACTGGTGGAAGTAAACCGGTTGGTTGACAACCTCCAGGTGATCGTGGAACAAGTAGTTTTCCGACGTGCCGCGGAGCAGGTCGGCCTCCTCCTTGAGGAGCCGGGCATAGCTACTCTTCAGGTCTACTGTTCCCATTGCCAGGTAGTCGAGGAAGGCCCGTGCCTGCTGGATGCGCTTCGCCGGTTCCGTGAACCGCTGTGTGTGATAGAGCATCATCTCGCGAATCATGCCCGCGAGGTGCCAGCCGGGGAAGCAGTTGTAGCTGACGTAGGCCACGCCCTGCGGCGCCAGGTTCCGGGAGGAGATCGCGAGGATCTTCTCCCGGACCTCGGCAGGGACCCACGAGTAGACACCGTGGCAGATGATGTAATCGAACAGTCCGAAGTCATCCCCTACATCCATGATGCTCGAGCTGCCGGAGCTCGACGTTCGTCAACCCGAGCGCCTTGATGGCCTCCTGCCCCTCGGCGACCTGGCGCGATGACAGATCGACCCCCACGAATCGCGAGTCGGGAAGCGCGGCGGCCATGGGGATGATGTTGAAGCCGGCGGCGCAGCCGAGTTCCAGGACCCGGCAATTGGTGACCGGAGCGGGCGTCATGCCGAACAGCGTGGCTACGGTCGCCATCGTATTCGGGTGAGTCTGTGGGAATGCGTGGCTGGCGTAAGGGACCTCGTCGTAACTCGTCTGTGGCTCGTCAGACATCGATCGCCCTTTTTCTGTGGGATTCGAGCGTGTGCGCAATCACGCGGGGTCGGGACGGTGGTACAACCCGATGCACCGAGTTTGGGGCAACGCTGGGTCGGGCGTCAACCCCCGCCTGGCTCGGAGGAAGGCATCCAGAAGGTCTCCATCAGGTCTTTCAGTAGAAGAGCGACGATCCGATGATCGACGGCTTCTTGATCACATAATTCGTCACCGGGATGCCCTTGGACCCAGCAACAACTTGATCGTTCACGAAGGAGTCTGAGCGCCAGGTCGAGCGTGTTGTTGCTGGCAGCCTTCGAGGTGCTGGTCACCGAAGAGGTCGTAGTCTGCGTCGTCCCCAGGAGCGACGCGGAAATGCCGGACCGAGACCCCAGTTGTCAACGAACCACCCTTGACTACGGGTGCCCCGCTCAAAGGATTGGTTACGATCGCCGTCACATTGGAAGTCAGAGTTTGGGAGCGAGGAGAGATGTCCGATCCCCCATCGGTGTCCGTCACCAGAGCGAGGATCTGGTAAGTTCCCTTCGCCTTGTAGGTGTGGTTCCCGATGACGTCGATGGTATTACCGGCCGTGACAGTGAACACGTCGGTGGAGTACGACTGGTACGCCGTGCCCGAGGGCGCAAAGGTCCCGACCACGGCGCCGTCGACCAGTACGTTGAAGTTCTGCTGGGACGCCTGGTGATTGCCCCGCTGGGCGGCATAGAAGCTGAGCGTGTAGGAGCCGGCCGCCCAGTCGCTGTCGGTCTGGCTGATCGAGCCGGTTGTCTGAAGGAAGGCGACTTGTGTTCCCTCCGGGGCCGGCGGGTTGCCCGAGGTGAATCCGCTGTTGTTGGCGGAAATGCCGGCACTACCAGTGAAGGTCCAGGGAGAGCCGGTCGGCCGGTACTTGTACTGGCCCGCACCGACCTGCACCTGCTCGAATCCCTGGTCGGCGACCACCGGCAAGGTCACCGGGGTCACGGTGACCGCGTCGACGAAGGCGGTGTTGTCGCCGCCGGCGTGTCCAGGCCCTGGAAGGTGATCGTGTGCGACTTGGTCGATACGATGAAGAGCGATGCCGCCGAGGAGGAGCCATCACCCCAGACGATCGTCGCCGTGTAGTCGGGTTGCGGTCCGTCACCGAGCCCACCGAACTGATCCTGGTCGAGGAAGGTCCCCACGATGCTGGGACCGGTGTTGACGCCCGTCTGGGCGTTGATGGTAAGTGCGTTGGAGACCGGGCTCAGAGGCGCGTCGACCACGCTGAACGAGGTGTTGGTGGCGGTCGTCGAGGAGCCGCCGACGTCTCTGATCGCTACCTGGATGTTGTTGTAGGTTCCCTCCTCGAGGTAGGCGTGGTTGCCGTACACGCTGAAGAGCCCCGGGCTGCCTCCGGACTGGATCGTCCCCGCCGAGGTGGTACCATCACCCCACGTGATCGTCGCCGAGAAGTCGGAAAGCAGGGCACCGGCGTTGCCATCCTGGAAGGTTGCGATCAGCGTGTTGCCGGTTTGCTGCCCCTCCGAAGCCGACAGGGTTTGGGACAGACCCACTGAGAACAGCGGGGCGTCGTTCACCGCAATTGGCGTATTCACACTGGCCGTCAAGCTGTTCTGCGGCAGGCGCACTCCGTCGGTATCCCAGACCTGAGTCGCGGCGGTGAAAGACCCCTCGTCGGCATAGGCGTGTGTCGCGACCACCGAAAGGACCCCGGGAGACTTGGCCACAGGGACGAAGTTAGCGGCGGTCAGGGTCGTGGTCGTGCCGTCTCCCCAGGTGATCATGCCGGAGTAGTCGCCCGGAATCCCGCCGGGGTCGGAATCGGTGAGGGTCGCCACAATGAACGAGCCTGACGCTCCCTCCATCTGTGCCGGGACCGCCGCTTTGGTCAGCGTCAACGGGGCGTCGTTAACAGTGATCCCGGTGGTAACGGTCGTGATGGACCGGGGAATACCGCTCGGCGGAACGTCGTGATCGTCATCGGTGATTGTGACCTTCACCTTGTAGGTCCCTTCTTCGGCAAAGGCATGATTGCCTTGCACGGCGAAGATGCCCGGTGTTCCGCTTGCCGCAACGGTTCCGGCAGATGTCTGGCCGTCGCCCCACTTGATGGTGGCCGAGTAGTCGCCCAGATGACCACCGGGGTCGGCGTCGGTGAACGTCGCCACAACGACCGGGTTGGCATAGACTGACCCCTCGGTCGCGTTGGGCGGTTGCGCCGGTTGGGCGGACAGCGGCGCATCGGCGACGGTGATCTGGCCCGTGACGATGACAGTAGCACGGACCACGGCCGGCGGCGAAACTACGCTGCCGTCGGTGTCGGTGATCTGTACCGAGATGTTGTACGCGCCCTCTTCAGTGTAAGAATGGGTGCCGACCACATCGAACCCGCCTTTGGAGTCGACCTGGATGGTGCCGTTGGTAATAAGGCCATCGCCCCAGGTGATCTTGGCCGCGTAATCGCCGACCTGACCGCCCGGATCGGCGTCAGTGAATGCCGCCACGGCGCCGGTGAAGGACGTCCCTTCGGTCGATTGCAAGGTCAGAGGCGTGGCCGTAAGCGGGGCATCGAACACCGTGACCGTCGAGATCAGCGGCCAGGTCTGCGAGAGCGCCTCCATCGGCCTCCTGGAGAGGCGCCGACGAGATCAGGTAAACCCCTTCCTCTACGTACTTGTGGGTCCCGACGACGTCGAAGCGCCCCGGGGTGGCATCGGGCAGAATGGTTGCGCTCGAGGTGGACCCATCGCCCCAGGCGATGACCGCCGAGTAGGCGGAGCCGGGCGGGCTTCCGGGCGGGTCGTTGGGGTCCGGGTTGACAAACGTGGCCACGGTGCCAGTGGCTTTGAAGCCCTCGAACTCTGCCAGGCTAACCCCTTGGGCCTGCAAGGGCACGTCGTTTGCGGCGGTAACCTGGGCTTTGCCGTTGACGACGAGCTGGGACCCGCCGACGTCTTTGATCGTGACGATGACCGTGTAAGTCCCTACTGCGCTGTAGGTATGGGTGCCGATGACAAGGAAGGGCGTCGCGGGGCCGCCGGGCTGAGTGGCACCCCCAACCGAGGATGATCCGTCACCCCAGGCGATCGTCACGTTGCCGCTCGGGTAGTCCGTGAGCGGGGCCCCGAGATAGGCGTCGTTGAAGCTGGCCACGTTCTGGGTGAACGACAGGCCGGAGAATACGGTGATCGGCAGTACAGAGCCACTTAGCGGAGCGTCAGTGATCGTGATCTTCGTGGTGGCCGAGGCGGTTGCCCGGGGAACAGCCGGTGGCGACGACAATTCCCCGTCGGAGTCGGTGACCTGTACTGTGACCTTGTAGGGCTTGCCGGGAGCGGTCTCCCCGGCGTAAATGTGGGTGCCGGAGACGGAGAACGAAGTGCCAGGCCCACCAGGTTGAGACACGGTGCCAGAGGTCAAGGGCGAGCCATCGCCCCAGTCGATCGAGGCAGAGTAGTCGCCCAGATGACCGCCAGGGTCGGCATCAGTGAACGTCGCCACGACCACGTTTGTGAATGAGGTAACCTCTACCTGGGCAGGGATGGTCGCGGCGACTGCAGTCAGCGGCGCGTCGGTGACGGTGACGGTACCGGACGTCGTGATTGAGGCCCCACCCACGTCATTGATCGTGACCACGATCGCCGTGCCATTTGCGGGACTGTAGATCCCGTCCTCAGCGTAAGCGTGGGAAGCGCTGATGCTGAACGTCGCCCGGTCGGGCTTCCTGGTCACCAGGCTGACGTTGCTGCGGCTGAATGCGGAGGTCGTGCCGTCGCCCCACTGAATGGTTCCGGAGAAATCGGAGAGCGGAGCGTTGGAGTTGAGATCCGAGAAAGTTGCTATTTGAAAAGTGCCCGGCTTGCCCTCGACAGCGTTGATCTGGGGTATGCTGGCATCAACCAAAGGCGTGTCGCTCACCACAGCCAGGCCGTTGGCGACAGTAGAGGCACCACCGACGTCGCGGATCGTGACTGCGAAGAGGTAGTTACCCTCTTCGGCGTAGACGTGGTCCACGGGCACGTTGAAGGTGGCCAGAGTGCCTGTCCGCGAGACTACTGTAACATTGCTAGAGTCGAAGCTGGAGGTCGTTCCGTCACCCCAGTCAATGGTCCCGGAGAAATCAGACAGCGGAGCGTTGGGGTTGGCGTCAGTGAACGTAACCAGGCTCGAGACGTCCTTGCCCTCGGTCCCTGGGAGGGGGATACTCAAGGGCACGGACGAGAGGGCGCATCCTGGACGACGATCGGGTGTGGTGTCGCGACAGAGCCGGAACTATGGTTGACGTTGTCGGTGACTTTCAGACTTAGCTTGCCGGGGCTACCTTCCTCGGTGTACGTGTGACCCAGCAAAGGGAGAACATCGTACTGGCCGCGGATCACTGAATCGGGCGTAATCGCGATGTCTCCACCGCGAGCGATGTCGATGTCGGTACTGCCGTCACCCCACTTGAGGGTCGCGGAGAAGTCACCTGGACCGCGGCCTGGGGTGTCGGTGAAGGTAGCGATGGCGTTGGGGTAGGCCCCGAAGAGTTGGGCCTCGACGGGGGCGAGGGGCGACTGGAGAACGAGGTTCGTGATCGTCAGGAGCGAGCGGTTCTCGAGGGGCTCCGGAGAAGGGACGCGGCGTCGGTCGCCCTTCGGCCGGCCGGAGCGAAGCCGTACGTCGAGGAAGAGCGGGCCCGATCATACTTGTCTTTCGGGAAATCATGATGGAGTACTCCAGGAGAGGCGACGGCCCATAGTGGGGCAAGAAAGGAACGGTAGTAAACTCGAAGTGCATCACCACCGCCTGGACGAGCCCTCCCTGGCGATGGTCCACGCCACACCCTCTTCCGTTCAGAGAGCGCAACGGCGACAGCCTCGAGAAGCAGACCGAGGCGCGGCATTGGTAATCCATCGGCAACGCCACGACGCGTCCGGAACAGGCCTACAAATTGGGCTGTAGCGACACAATCCACAGTCTGTACAGGCGAAGACCGATCCGAAACGAGCGACCAGGATCGTCTCGGCTGCGCAAGCATCAAAAGCAAGCCAAACCCTTGTGCGTTGACATATATCGACAACGCGTGTTGTAGGAAATCCCTCTGTTGATTCAAGGATGAAGCATCTGATGCGTGGAGTCAACGGAAAAATTGATTAATCAGTCTTTTTGTTTGATTAAGCGTTGTTTGCGCTGGCACATTGTGCCAGTTGCGCTCGGCCAGCCGCCACGTTAGGGTGAGTCCCGGTTCGACGCAAGGGTCATCCGAAGAGGGATTTGGGATTCACGGTAGGGGGCACGGTTCGTGGGATCTGGAGGCAGGCGGGTGGTATTGCCACTAGTGCTGTGTCTACCTGGAACGGTTTACTTCTTCGGACCTTTGTTGAATCCTGAGGACTCTCATCGGTAATCTGGAAAGGAATCCGAACGTGAGCAAGGAATCTCTTGGACGATTGTCGGTCGAGGAAGGCCGAAATGCAATCGCACGTCGCCAAAGGAAAAGCAGACGCACGCAGGTTGACCCTGGCGTGCGTCTTGCTGAAAGCTGAATGCATTAGCCATGGCCCGGCATGGTCTGGCCAGCAGATCAGCGAGGTTGTGGACCTCGGAGTGAGACTGGAAGGGGCATCATCTCACTGATGGGGATACCAAGTATCCGAGCTGGTTTGCGACCGACTCAGCGTGCGAGGGGAGAGAAGAGCCCCACAATAGACACCAACGTGGCCTCGTTTCTCAGGGGCAACTGAGCACTCTGTTCCACGAGGAAGCTAAGTGAGGCCCTTCTCCCCACCCACTCTGGAGATGGACCGATGCGAACTGGGAAGCCCCAGAGGGGTGGCTGAGTCCACCCGTGGGGCTTCCCATGAGCAATGGGAATGACTTCCCATCACCATCGCGTTTTTCAGTTCAAGAGCGATCCAGTGATCCCCGGCTTCTTGACGACGTACGTCGTGACCGGGATGACCTTGGACCCAGCCACCACGTTGTTGTTCACGAAGGAGCTGAGAGCCTGGTCGACCGCCGCATTACTGGCAGCATTCGAGGTGCTGCTGGTCACCGACGAGGTCGTCGTCACCAGCGGGTTGACCCCGACGTTGCTGAAGGCACCGGCCGAGATGGACGACGACGACAGCGAAGCCGCACCAGGGGTGGACGGGGCGGCAGGAGGATCGGTAACGATCGCCGTCACATTGAATGTGAAGGTCGTGGAGCGCGGAGTGACGGTCGATCCGCCATCGACGTCGGTCACCAAGGCGAAGATGGAATAGCTTCCCTTGAACGCGTAGGTGTGGTTCCCGATGACGTTAATCACGGCGCCAGCAGCAGAGACAGACTGCACTGCAAAGCCGGTAGCCGTTGACGATCCACCGTCACCCCAGAAGATCGTGGCGACGTAGTCAGGCTGCGGCCCGACTCCCGATCCACCGTTCGGGTCCTGATCGAGGAATGTACCGGCGATCTTGGGACCCGTGTTCACGTTCGTGATGGCCTGGATGGTGAGCGGGTTCGAGACCGGGCTCAGAGGGGCATCGGCCACGCTGAACGACGTGTTGGTGGCGGTCGTCGAGGAGCCGCCGACATCCTTGATCACCACCTTGGTGGTGAAGGTACCTTCCTCCGTATAGGAATGGGTACCGAAGACGTTGAACTGGCCAGGGCCGCCGCCGGGCTGGACCGTGCCCGCCGAGGTTGTGCCATCACCCCAGGTGATCGTCACGTTGCTGCTGGGGAAGTCACTCAGCGGGGCGTTGGGGTTGCCATCCTGGAAGGTGGCAACCACGACGCTGCCGGTGGGCTGTCCCTCGACGATCGGTGCACCTGTGGGCGTGTTGGAGATCGTCACGGGGGTGCCGATCGAGGTCAACGGGGCATCACCGATGGTGACTGGTACCTGTTGTTGGGCGAAGGCCGAGATGGTGTCAGCCGGTGTCCCAGCAATCCCGTTTCGAACGAAGTCGGTATCCCAGACCTTGACCGTCGCCAGGGAGACGCCTTCCTCGGCGAAGGTATGGAAACCTTGCACCTTGAAGACGGCCGGGATGATGTTGCCCTTCCCATCCAACGCGTTGGTGAAGATGGCCTGGGAAGTCGTTCCGTCCGACCACGCGATCGTACCCAAGTAGTCCGAGGTAGTGGTGTTGATCCCGTCCCCATCAGTGAGCGTGGCCACGGTGATGAGGCTGGACTGGCCCTCCACTCCTCCGACCGCCGCTGGCGTCAGCGAAATGCCGGCGTCTTTAACGGTGATCGTGGTTGTGGCGGCCGCGGAAGAGCGAGGCACCACCGGTGGCGGCACCAGGTGCCCGTCGGCGTCGGTGATCGAGATCGTCACCTTGTAGGGCGAGCCGCCTGGCAGCATCGGAGATTCCTCCGAATACTTGTGCGTGCCCAGGACCTGGAATGTTGCTCCGTCCTTGGTGACGCCGGTGGGGACGACCGTGCCGGGCTGCGGTCCGGTGGCGTCGCCCCAGTCGATCGTGACGATGTAGTCGCCGGGGATGCCGCCCTTGTCGGCATCGGTGAAGGTCGCCACCGGTACGGTGAACGTGGCACCTTCAGTCTGATTTGCAACCGCCACCGTGGCTCCGGCGGTCAGCGGCGCGTCGAGCACGGTCACAATCGAACTGACCACGGTTGTGGACTGTGGTGTGAGCCCGCCCACGTCGTGATCGTCGTCGGTGATGCTGACCTTCACCGTGTTGATGCCGTCCTCGGCGAAGGTATGGTTACCCAGCACGTCGAACTGGCCAGGGATGTTCGGGTCGGCGACGACGGTGCCTGGAACGGTCGCTGTCGTGTCGCCCCAGTTGATCGTGGCCGAGTAATCGCCCACATGACCGCCCGTGTCGGCGTCGGTGAAGGTGGCAACCAGCGCGCCCAGGCCCGGATACTGCTTCGAGAAGGTGTCGGAGACGGCTTGTCCCTCGACTCCATTGGCGATCACTACCGGGGAGCCGAAAATCGGCGCGTCGGCGACAAAGATCACAGAGGTGGTCGAGGTCGACTGCCGTGGCACGGGGGGCGTTGCCGGCAGGTCGTGGTCGTCGTCCGTGATCGTCACGTTGATGTTGTAGGTGCCTTGCTCCGGGAACTTGATGCCGGAGGCCAGGACCTGGAAGGTCGGATGGCCGGAAGCGTCGTAGCCCGTCGGGACAATCGTGCCGGTCGAGATTGAGCGCCGCCACGACGACGGTGACCTTGGCCGTGTAGTCGCCCACATGGCCACCCGGGTCGGTGTCGGTGAAGTTCGCGACCGGGCCGCTGAAGCTCGAGCCTTCGACCGCCTGAAGCGGGTTCGCGGTCGTGCCCGTCGGGCTGGAAGTCAGCGGTGCATCGTTCACCGTCACCGTGGCCGTGGCGGTCGCCGTGCTGCCGCCGATGTCGTTGATCAGCACCGTCGGGTGGTAGACTCCGTCCTCGGCGTAGGTGAGGTTACCCAGCACGTCGAACTGCCCCTTGATATTGGGGTCGGCGATGACGATGCCTGGAGTAACCGGTCCCGTGTTGGGTCCAGTGGCGTTCCACACGATCGTGGCGCCATAGTCCGAGGTGTCGGGGTAGACCGGGTCGGCATCGGTGAAGGTGGCGATCACCGGGCCAAAGCCGACAAACGGCTTGCCGAAGATATTGTCGGGGAATGCTTTCCCTTCCGTCGTCACCAGCAAGCCCGCGTACGGGTTGGTGGTCACGGTCAGGGGCGCGTCGGCGACAACGGCCGTGCTGAGGAACGTCGTGGTGGCGGGTGTGCCAGGGATCCCCGGTGGGGGCAGGATCGGCGCGATCTCGCTGACCTTGATCGTCACGCCGGTGTAGGTGCCCTCTTCAACAAAGCTGCGACTGGCCTGCACGTCGAAGACGGGCTGGCCGCTGGCGTTGGTGTGGTCGAACACGATGGTCCCGGTTGACGTCGCAGGCAAGCCGCCGTCGTTCCAGGTGATCGTGGCTGCGTAATCGCTCACCACGCCACCTGGATCGGTGTCGGTGAACGTGCCGATCGTGCCGGTGAACGTCTGACCCTCCTGGGCCTTGAAGCTCACCGGGCCCCCGATCAACGGAGCATCCGTCACCGTGGCGGTGCTGGTGCCCGTGCCGGTGCCGCCGCCAGGAACGGTTTCGGTGACCGAGGTCGTGATCGTGTAGAACCCGGTCTCGGCGTACGTGTGGGTGCCCGTGACGATGAACATTCCCGGGCGCCGGTGGTGATCACGCCGGTCGAGCTCGTGGTGTCTCCCCAGTTGATCGTTGCGCTGTAGCCGCCCGTGTAGTTGCCATTGGCGTTGGTGAACGTGGCCACGGGTGCGGTGAACGAAGTGCCCTCGACCGCGCCGATGTTCACGCCCGTGACTGTCGGTGGCAGCAGCGTGGCCAGCACCTGGCCGCCCACGGTGACGGTGGCCCCGCCGACGTCCTTGATCGTCACGGAGACGTTGTAAACTCCCAGTGCGGGATAGGTGAAGCTTCCCGAGACCGAGTAATTCCCAGTGGTCCCGTCATAGGAGATGAAGCCCGGGAACGTTGACGTCGCGGGGTGAGCCGTGTCGAAGATGATCGTGGCCGAGTAGTCGCCGACGTTCGTGCCGTCGGTGGGATCGCCCGGAGTTCCGAGGTCGGTATCGTGGAAGGTCGCCACTTTGCCGATGAACGGGACGCCGACAGACGGGGAGAATGGCACGAAGGCGGCGGGAGAGAGCGGGGCGTCGTTGACGGTGAGGGTGCTCGTGGAGTTCGTGCCCGCGCGGGGTACTCCCGGGGTCGCCGGCAGGTGCCCATCGGTGTCGGTGACCTGAACCGTCACCGTGTATTTCCCTTCCTCGGCGTACCCGTGGTCCTTGCCGTCGCTATACAGCGCGTGCGTGCCGTACACGTCGAACGTCGTCCAGGTGGGGTGGGCGGGGTCGGCGTGCCCGGTTGCGACCACCGTGCCGGGCGTCGGCACAGAGAAATCGCCCCAGTTGATCGACACCGTATAGTCGGCCGGGATCCCACCCGGATCTTCGTCGCTGAACGACCCCACCTTGAGCGGGCTGGGGGTGAAGGCGGCGCTCTCCGTCTGGGCCGGGATCGAGATATTATTGACACCGTGCAAGGGCGCATCGGCGACAAACGCCCCTGAGGTGGCCAAGGCCGTCGAACCGCCCACGTCCTTCACCGTGATGCCGGTGAAGCCCGCCTTGGTCGGGTCGGTGATCCCGTTGTTGCCGTAGAGGCCGTCCTCGGCATATGCATGGGAGACGGAGACCGTCCACACCCTCGTCGTGGGCGTCGTGGTCACGAGCGTGAGGTTGGAGGAGTTGAAGGCAGAGGTGGTGCCATCGCCCCAGTAGACGACGTTCCCGGGACCGTTGAAGTCACTCGCCGGTGCGCCGGGGTTGAAGTCGGTGATGGTGCCCACCAGCCAGGCTTTCGAGGAGCCCTCGACGGCCTGAATCTGGGTTCCATCGACAGCAATTGGCGCGTCGCCGATGTTCGCGGTGTTGCTCACGGTGGTCGATTTGCCGCCGATATCGTTGATCACCGTCGACAGCGTCTTGGTTCCCTCTTCGGGGTAGGAATGGGTGCCGTGGACGGCAAAGATGGCACCAGCAGCGCTGCTGCTCACGAACTGGACGTTGGCGGAAGTGAAGGTCGAGCTCGTGGTGTCGCCCCAGTTGATCGTGCCGGAGAAATCGGACGTCGGGGCGTTGGGGTTCTGGTCGAGGAAAGTCGCCACGATCCCCGAGGCGGCGTTGCCTTCGACGGCCGCGAAGGGGATTTGAGGAGACGTGGGCGACAGGGGTGCATCCCCCACGACGGCGGTGTCGGAAACCGTGGTCGTGGCGCGGGTTCCCTGCGTCGGGACATGGCCGTCGGTGTCGGTGATCGTGACCGTGACAGGCCCGTGAATCTGGTTGCCCTTGCCGTCGAAGGAAGGATAAGTCCCCTCCTCGGCATAAGTATGGGTGCCGGTGACGACGAGGGGGGTCTTGGCACCGCCCGGCTGGGTGATGGTGCCCGCGGAGACCGTCCCGTCACCCCAGTCGACGGTGGCGATCCACTCGCCGAGGATCGCGTTCGGGTCGGTGTCGACGAACGTGGCCACCGGGCCCGTGAACGACACCCCCTCGGTGGGAGTGATGGTGCCGACGCTCGAGCCCTTCAGTGGGGCGTCCGCGACGCTGATGGCGGCGGATCCGAAGCCGAAACCGTTATCAATGGTGTCGGTCACGAACAGGGAGAGCGTGAGGGGGTTGATGCTCTCTTCAAGGTAGGTGTGCCCGCCGGTGGGGTTTCCACCGCTGGGAGTATCGTAAACATCGAACTGGTGCGGGACGGCACCGTCGGGGAGGATGAAGACACCACCCCCCGCGTTCGGCCCTTGGTCGAAGCTCCCATCGCCCCAAGACAAAAATGCGTTGAACTGGACGGGACTAGGGTTATTCGTGTCGGTGAAGGTGGCGATGAGACTGGCAGCGTTCTGGCCCGTGAAATTCTTGAAGAGCTGGCCCTCGACCGGGTTGAGCGGCGAGGCCAGGACGAAATTGCTGATCGTCAGCAGCGTGCGTGGCTCCAGCGTGAACTCATTGATGTTCAACCGGAGGTTGTTCCGCCTGGGCCGCGCCTTGCGGCGGTTTCTTGCCCGAAGCATGGAACGGGGCTCATCCTTCTGATCATGAAACATCATGGTGCCTTTCTCTTGGAATTTGGATTACCACTCAATCGGTGAGCGGCAGACCTGCAGCCTGTCCTTGAAGTGGAACTGGAACTGGAACTGGAAGAGATCGTCCGAGAAGCATCCTCTATGACCGTGACCTCTGGCGAGGCCGGTTACCTCCACCAGAGATCAATCGCGTTCGCTCCGCTCGCTCCCCAGCACATCGGTGGATGAGGAGAGAGTGGCCTTCGTGAGCCTCGCAGTCCGTAAGGCCTGGGCAGCCTCCTCGATGCCGCCGGAATCATTGCGACGGCGTTCCTCTCGCTCCTTTCTAGCCGGTAAGAAACACCCCGGAGCCGGTTACCCGCCACGAGAATGGATCATTACAGGTTTTCGTAATACCAATCACACGCGCCTGGGCCGTTTGAAAAACCGTCCGCGATGGAGTGCAAGAATCATTGCTTCGCCTCGAGTGCGTTGTCAAGTAACGAAATACATTGTTACTTTTTTACCACTTTTGATCGTCAAAAGTTGTGAATGTTCCTGTGCATGCACCATCAAAGACTGATCGAGTAAAGAGGCACGACACATTCATCACGACACATGTAGATGCAATATTGTTGTGAATGCGTGTTTTGATCCCTGCGCGGCGGCACGGGCACGCATGCGACCAAGATTCCAGCCAACCGTTGGATTAATTGCGTGATGCATCCAATGTTACGTATCTCGTTGAATGTTGGCATCCCCGCACTTCCGCTCACTCTGACCGACCCGATCGCGCCTGTCAATAAAAAAATGTCAGAAGTTTCCCCGTCTGGTACCGAAGGAGTACATTTCTTATGCAGAGCTTGAGCGGCTTTGATCACCAGTCATACCTTAATGAATTAATAAATGTTTTATTTAACCGAACATGCGAGTCACTTACTTGCGCGTAGGACAACTGCAACCTTTCCTGCTGACGGTATTTAAATCGAATACAATGCATGCAATTATGCATGCCAGTGTGTTTTAAGTTGCTCGATTACAACATCCTTGTTAAAATGTCATTCGACATTGAGTGCATCCCTGATTTGATGTTTCCGGTCAACATCCCAAGCTTCCGTTTTGTTGAAAATTTTCTCCAGTGCTTGCATGACGAAAGAGCGTGCGCAAAAAAGCGACAAGTCATGTTTTCCGGGGTGATCTGCCGTGGCGATAGGGAGGAAAGTCCGGAAGGGATCGGAAAACTCCGCCATGAATCCCCGGCGGAGCGATCGGAACCTGGAATGGAGGGTTTGCCGAACGGTTTCGACGTGGCTCAGTTCGGCCGGGGAAAGGGTATCCAGCCTCGGCCACTGCGCGATCGGCTATGGAGCGGGTCGTGCTGGAGGCACCGTTCGCGGGAAAGGGACAGCAGGCGGGACGCCTGCGCCACAAGGAACAGGGCGAAAGCCTGAAGCTTCTTCCGATCGATCCGACGAGTAGGATCACCAGGAGTTCGTTGTTCTCGGCGTCCAAGGCGCGAGCGTTCATCGGCCAAGGGATTCGCGTTATGATAGCGATCGTGCGGCGCGGTCAGTCTCCATGTCCCCTGTCATCCGGTTTCTCGACCATGCTCCCTGCTTTGAAGTCCCTTGAAAAGCCAAACAATGAACATCCTCTTCGTGCACAAGGAATACCCCGGGCAGTATGGACACATTGCTCATCTGCTCGCGGAACACGAAGGCTACGAATGCACGTTCGTTTACGAACGCATCCCGGCACGGTACCAGGAGCTCCAAGCCGAAGGCTGGCCAGCCGGCTTGCTTCGTCGTGGAACGCACGGCGATCCCGTCAAGGGCGGGGTACGCATGATCCAGTATCAGCCTCGCGGGGCGTCGAGAGAGACCCATCCATGCGCAATTCACTTTGATATTTCGATGTGGCACAACCAGGCCATCTACGAAGCCATGAAAGCAAGGCCTGACATTCGCCCCGATCTCATCGTCGGCCACAGCGGCTTTGGCACGGCGCTGTTCCTGACCTATTTATACGGCTGTCCACTGATCTCTTATTGCGAGTATTACTATCGGACACGCGATTCCGAACTGGACTTCCGCCCGGAGTTCCCCCCGTCGGAGCAAGACGTTCTCCGGAACCTGACGCTCAACGGCACGACACTCTTGAACCTCGCCGCATCGGCCGCCTGTATCAGCCCGACCGAGTGGCAGCGAAGTCTCTTCCCCACCGAGTATCAACCCAAGATTCGCACAATCTTCGACGGCATCGACCGCTCGTTCTGGTATCGGCGGGAACCCTTGCGGAAGATCGCGGGACGACCGATACCCCGGGAGGCGAAGCTCGTCACTTACGTTTCTTACGGCTTCGAGCCGACCCGGGGCTTCGACATCTTCATGCGAGTCGCCAAACGGATCTGTGATGCGCGAGACGATGTGATCTTCGTCGTGGTCGGTTCTGACCGGATGTATTACGGACAGCAGCTCTTGCGGCTCAAGGCACCCACGTTCCGGGAGCACGTCCTGGCCCAGGACCAGTACGACCTCAGCCGGTTCATCTTCACCGGCCAGATCCTCGAGGAAGACCTGGCCAAGATCCTCAGCCGGAGCGACCTGCACATCTACTTGACAGTTCCGTTCGTTCTGAGCTGGTCGCTGATGAATGCCCTGGCATGTGGGTGTGCCATCCTCGCATCCGACACCGCTCCCGTTCGGGAAATGATTCACCACGAGGAGAACGGACTGCTGGCCGGATTCGACGACGTCGATGGACTCGCCGCCGAAGCCCTGCGTGTGCTTCACGACCCGGAATCCTTCCGACATCTCGGCCAGGCCGGTGTCCGCATGATCGATGAGAGTTACCGTATCGAAAAGGTCCTACCCCGGATCAAAGCCCTATACGAGGAGGTCTCCGGATCGCGGGTGTAGCTGTTCGCTTTCGATGGAGAGGCTGTTACTTCCAGTTGAGCACGCACTGCCAGGAAGCCGGGAGAGAATTGATGGAAGCCCGCGATGCGTTGGCACTTGCGATACGGTATCACCAGGCAGGGGACCTGGTCCGAGCGGAGCAGAGCTATCACGAGGTATTACGGGCGGAACCCACTCATGCCCATGCCCTTTACCTCATCGGCGCCTGTGCCAGTCAATGGGTAGACCCGAAGAGGCCATCTCATACCTCAAGGAGTCGGTGCGGCTCCGCCCCGACGACGCCCCAACCTGGAACCTCCTTGGGGTGACGTTGGCGAAGCGGCAACGGCACGGCGAGGCGGAAGCGTGCTTCCAGCGCGTGCTGCAACTGAACCCCAGGGATGCCGAAGCCAGAGGCAACTTGATGAGGGTTCGAATGGTACAGGGTCATGAGACCATGTCCGAGGTCCTCCTTCGACCGGACTCCGCCGCGCCATCCGACTCCTACGAGGCGTGTTACCAGCGGGGGCTCGACTTGCGCCAGCAAGGGAGGTTCATGGAAGCGGAGGCGAGCTATCGCCGGGCCCTGCAGCATCGGCCCGATTCAGCCGATGCGCTCAACAATCTGGCAATCTTGCTGTCTTTCCAGGCTCGCCTGGAAGAGGCGGCGGCTTGCTGTCGGCGTGCGATCGAAGCCGACCCGAGCCATTTCCTCGCTCATAATACCCTCGCGGCGGTGCTCAACAAGCAGGACAAACTTGACGAAGCCGAGGCAATGAACCGCAAGGCCCTTCAACTCATGCCAGAGAGCCCCATGGTCCATAACAACCTTGGCATAGTCCTGCATCGTCTCAAGCAGCCTGCCCGGGCGGAGATTGTGCTTCGAGAGGCGGTCCGGCTCGACCCGAGCTTCCCGGACGCTCACTCCAATCTGGGTGATGCGCTCATGGCCCAGGGACGGGCGTTCGAAGCCCAGGTCTACTACGAGCGAGCCCTTCAATTGAAACCCGATTACGTCGACGCTCATAGCAACTGGCTTGTCTGCCGGCAATACCTGACGGGGGTGACCGCCGAAGCGCTGGCGGAAACCCATGCGCAGTGGGACAGCCAGCACGCCGCTCCGTTCCGTTTTGCCTGGAGTTCGTTCGCCAACACTCGCGACCCGGAGCACCGACTTCGCCTCGGGTTTGTCTCGTTTGATTTCAAGCGCCACCCCGTTGGCTACTTTTTCGTGCGCGCTCTCGAAGGGCTTCGGCCGCTGGACTGCGATTCGGTCTGTTACAGCTTGGATCCCTCCCGTGATGACCTGACGGACCGGATCACCGCTGCGTCAAGTGTCTGGCGCCAGGTTGGAGGATTGACCGACCAAGAGCTCGCCGACCAGGTCCGCGCGGACAGGATCGACCTTTTGTTTGACCTGGCAGGACACACCGCGAAGAACCGGCTCCTTCTCTTCGCACGTAAGCCAGCGCCAATCCAGCTTACCTGGATGGGGTACATCGGAACGACGGGTCTGTCGGCGATCGATTACCTGATCGCCGATCGGTTCCAGATCGCGCCGGGAACGGAGTCGCAGTACTGCGAGCGGATCATCCGCCTGCCAGACGGATACATCTGCTATGATCCTCCCCGCTATGCCCCTCGAGTCAGTCCTCTCCCGGCACTCGAGCGCGGGGCAGTCACCTTTGGCAGCTTCAACAATCCCGCCAAGATCATGCCCGAGGTGGTGGCCGTCTGGGCGGAAATTCTCAGGAAATTGCCCCGGGCGCGATTGCTTCTCAAGTACGGGGGCCTGCACGAAGAAAGCCACCGTCGGCGTTTCCTCGAGCTATTTCTCAGCCACGGCGTGGACGGGGGTCGAGTGGATTTTGAAGGCTGGTCACCGCATCCGGAATTGCTCGCGGCGTATGGCCGGATTGACATCGGGCTCGACACGTTTCCCTACAGCGGGGGGCTGACGACTTGCGAGGCGCTGTGGATGGGTGTGCCGGTCATCACGTTCCCCGGTGAGACTTTCGCAGGACGCCACTCGCTGAGCCACCTATCAGGCGTTGGGCTGGCTGAAACCGTGGCCTCCGACCTGTCTCGATATGTTGAGGTCGCCGTCGAACTCGCCCAAGACCTCCACCGCCTGACGGACATGCGGGCAAGTCTCCGCGAGCGTATGGCTAGGTCGCCGATCTGCGATGGGGACCGACTTGCCCGAAATCTGTTGGAGGCTCTACGAGGACCGTGGCGGGAATGGTGTGCAAAGGCGCCGGCAGGGTAAGCCTGTATGCGTTAGCCGATTGAATCGGGAGATTGCTCCTCGACCGCGCACGACCGAAGCTAATTCTCCGATGCCGTCTCGTCAACCAAAGGCCCCAGGAAATTGTCGGCTGGGGGGCGGGGACGGTACGGCACGGCCAGAAATCACAACCCCGTGCCTACAGAGGTTGTGACTCGAGAATCGCCAGCAAAGTCAAGAAGCCAAGTTCATGCGCCAATCTAGCGATGGGCGCGTCTGGGGAACTGGAAGAAGGGCCGATTCACAACCGCGGCCTTGGGATGATGAGATGCCGCGGGTTTGGGAACTGGAGGCTTTCTACTCAAGACTCTGACCTTACCGCTAGCGCCAGCGCCCTGGATGCCAGTTTTTTGTGTGATGCTGACCTTGATCTTGGTTTTGCCCGCTCGTGAGTAAACATGCGTGCCGGTAACCACGAACCTCGTACCGGGCCCGCCGGGTTGGGTAATCTTGCCCAAAGTGAATCGGCCATTACCCCAATAGATCTTGGCGACGAAGTTCGAGGGTCCTTCGGCGGGGTTGGCGTCGATCAAGGTCGCCACCACGCCCGTGAATCGAGAAGCCCGGACCGCGATGATATTGCGGCCGTTGGCGATCAACGAAGCATCGGCCACGGTCAAGGTTGTGGTCGCAGGCGCCACGGTGCCGCCTAGACCATAGATCGACACGATCGGGTGGTAGGAGCCTGTCCGGGCATAGGTATGCGCCGGAGACGGCGAATGTCTGCTGTGCGGCGTCATATTGAACGGTACCGCTAGAGGAGTGACCGTCGCCCCAGGTGATGGAGGTGGTGAAGCTGGATGGGGTGGCCAGGGCATTGGGGTCAGTGAAGCTCGCCAGGACACCGCTGAACGCCGCTCCTTCGGTGGCGTTGACGCTCAGTCCGGCGGCGGACAGCGGTGCATCGGCGATATTGGCCGACGCGGTAGCGATGGCGGAGGCACCGCCCAGGTCTTGGATGGAGACGGTCAGGCCGTAGGATCCCGCCTGAGCATAGGTGTGTGCGCCGGCGACGGTAAAGGCGCCGAGCGTGTTGTCGTAGGCGACGGTGCCTGTAGAGGAATGACCGTCGCCCCAGGTGATCGTGGCCGTGAAGTCCGATGGGGTGGCCAGGGCATTGGGGTCAGTGAAGGTCGCCAGGACACCGCTGAACGCCGCTCCTTCGGTGGCGTTGACGCTCAGTCCGGCGGCGGACAGCGGTGCATCGGCGATATTGGCCGACGCGGTAGCGATGGCGGAGGCACCGCCCAGGTCTTGGATGGAGACGGTCAGGCCGTAGGATCCCGCTTGGGCGTAAGTGTTGGATCCGGCGACGGTGAAGCTTTTGTGTACTGCGTCATAAGCGACGGTGCCAGTAGAGGAATGACCGTCGCCCCAGGCGATCGTGGCCGTGAAGTCCGATGGGGTCGGCCAGGGCATCGGGGTCGGTGAAGGTCGGCCAGGACACCGCTGAACGCCGCTCCTTCGGTGGCGTTGACGCTCAGTCCGGCGGCGGACAGCGGTGCATCGGCGATATTGGCCGACGCGGTAGCGATGGCGGAGGCACCGCCCGAGGTCTTGGATGGAGACGGTCAGGCTATAAGATCCCGCCTGAGCATAGGTATGCGACCCGGCGACGGTAAAGGCGCCGAGCGTGTTGTCGTAGGCGACGGTGCCTGTAGAGGAATGACCGTCACCCCAGGTGATCGTGGCCGTGAAGTCCGATGGGGTGGCCAGGGCATTGGGGTCGGTGAAGGTGGCCAGGACACCGCTGAACGCCGCTCCTTCGGTCGGCGTTGACGCTCAGTCCGGCGGCGGACAGCGGTGCATCGGCGATCTTGCCGACGCGGTCAGCGATGGCGCGAGGCACCGCCCATGGTCTGCATGGAGACGGTCAGGCCGTAGGATCCCGCTTGGGCGTAAGTGTTGGATCCGGCGACGGTGAAGCTTTTGTGTACTGCGTCATAAGCGACGGTGCCAGCGAGGAATGACCGTCGCCCCAGGTGATCGTGGCCGTGAAGTCCGCGGGGGTGGCCAGGGCATTGGGGTCAGTGAAGCTCGCCAGGACACCGCTGAACGCCGCTCCCTCGGTGGCGTTGACGCTCAGTCCGGCGGCGGACAGCGGTGCGTCGGCGATATTGGCCGACGCGGTAGCGATGGCGGAGGCACCGCCCAGGTCTTGGATGGAGACGGTCAGGCCGTAGGATCCCGCCTGAGCATAGGTTGCGCGCCGGCGACGGTAAAGGCGCCGAGCGTGTGTTGTAGGCGACGGTGCCAGTAGAGGAATGACCGTCGCCCCAGGTCGATCGTGGCCGTGAAGTCCGATGGGGTGGCCGGGCGTTGGGGTCAGTGAAGCTCGCCAGGACACCGCTGAACGCCGCTCCTTCGGTGGCGTTGACGCTCAGTCCGGCGGCGGACAGCGGTGCATCGGCGATATTGGCCGACGCGGTAGCGATGGCGGAGGCACCGCCCAGGTCTTGGATGGAGACGGTCAGGCTATAGGATCCCGCCTGAGCATAGGTGTGTCGCCCGGCGACGGTAAAGGCGCCGAGCGTGTTGTCGTAGGCGGCGGTGCCTGTAGAGGAATGACCGTCGCCCCAGGCGATCGTGGCCGTGAAGTCCGATGGGGTGGCCGGGCGTCGGGGTCGGTGAACGTCGCCAGGACACCGCTGAACGCCGCTCCTTCGGTGGCGTTGACGCTCAGTCCGGCGGCGGACAGCGGTGCATCGGCGATATTGGCCGACGCGGTAGCGATGGCGGAGGCACCGCCCAGGTCTTGGATGGAGACGGTCAGGCTATAGGATCCCGCCTGAGCATAGGTGTGCGCACCGGCGACGGTAAAGGCGCCTGAGCGTGCTGTCGTAGGCGACGGAGCCTGTAGAGGAGTGACCGTCGCCCCAGGCGATCGTGGCCGTGAAGTCGGTCGAGGTGGCGAAGGAACTTGCGTCGGTAAAAGTTGCCAGCAGGCCGCTGAACGCCGCTCCTTCGGTGGCCGACAGCGTCACACCGGTGGCGGTCAGTGGGGCGTCAGCCACCGTCGCGATGTCGGTGGCCTGGGCAGAATTCCCCCCCAGTTCGTTGATCGTGACTCTCCGCGTGAAGGACCCCGCCTGTGCGTAGGTGTGCGAACCGGCGACAGTGAAGGCGCTGATAGTGGGATCGAAGCTGATCGTACCCGGGGAGGATTGGCCGTCACCCCAGTCGATCGTGGCCGTGAAGTTTGCGGGCACAGTGGCGATGGAGTAGGTGAACGTCGCCACTGTCCCAGTCAACGGCGAGCCCTCCGTCGCTGACGAGCTGACTGCATTGGCCACCAATGGGCTGTCATTGGACGATCCCCCGCCATTGACAGGCGGGGGATCGAGGCTGATCATGACGGTCGTTTCGAAGATGACGGTGGAGGAGCCGACGACCGAGGTTCCCTCGGTGTCGTTGACCGTGACAACGACGCTGTAGGATCCATTGTAGGTGTACGTGTGATCACCGATTACGCCAAAGGTCGCCCCCGAGGAGTTGACCAGCTCGGCGATAATTGCGGTGGCGGGGGATGAGGAGCCGTCGCCCCAGTCGATCGTCGCCGAGTAGTCGTTCGGTGTCGCGAACGGGTTGGCGTCGGCGAAGCTCGCCACGAGCCGACCTCCGAGCGGTGTGCCCGCGAAGGCCTGGATGACGATGGGGGAAGTGCCAGGAAACAGCGGGGCATCGGCCACAACGATCGACGCGTTCGCGGCGATTGTGGACGCGCCGCCGTCGTCGGTAATCGTGACCTCGAGGTTGTTGTAGGATCCTCGCTCCTTGTAGGTGTGGTTGGCATAGACGTTGAAGAGGCCCGGGCTCAGGCTGGGCTGAACCGTGCCGGCAGACGTCGTGCCGTCGCCCCAGGCGATCGTCACCGTATAGTCCGCGGGAGTGGCGAACGTGTTGGCATCCTGGAAGGTCGCGACTGCGATGTTGCCGGTCGGGCTCCCCTCGAGGATCGGTGAGCCTTGGGGCGTTGTCGTGATGGTCTGCGGCGTGCCTACCGAAGTGAGCGGAGCGTCGCCGACCGTAATCGGTGTTGCCGTACTCGCGAAGGAGTTCAAGGGACTCGTGGTGGGGCGCACTCCGCCGTCGGTATTCCATACCTGAGTCGTGACGGTGTACGAACCCTCCTCGAGATAGGTGTGGGCGGCCGCGATACGGAAGCTACCGGGCGAATTGGCCACCGGGAGATAGTTGGCCGTGGTCAGCGGCGAGCTCGAGCCGTCGCCCCAGTCAACCGTGCCGGTGTAGGCGGCCGGGGTGTCGTAGGCATTAGCGTCGGTAAGTGTCGCCAGAGTGATCGACTCTGACTGTCCCTCGGTCTGCGCGGGATCGTCGCATTCACGAGCGACAGCGACGCAACCGTCACGGTGATCGAAGTCATAGTGCTGGTGGCTGATCTCGGGATCGACGGTGGCGGCGGCGGCAACTGGTCTGCATCAATGTCGGTGATCTGCACCGTCACTCTGTACGGGTGGCTGTTCGGGGCGCCGTTGGGAGCCTCTTGGGTGTAGATGTGCGTGCCGAGGACCTCGAACGTCGCCGGGCCCGTCTGGACGACCGTACCTGCCGAAGGCGGCGTGCCGTCGCCCCAGAAGATCGACACAAGGTAGGCGTTGGGATCATTGGCGAAGGGATTTCCATCGCTGAAAGTCCCCACGACACCGCTGAACAATTGCCCTGCCACCTGGTTCGGCACCGAGACGGCAGGACCGGCAACCAGAGAGGCATCGAGGACGGTTGCGGAGAGCGCGACGGCGGCCGTGGCCTGGGGCACGGCCGGATTCCCGGCGGTATCGGTGATCGCGACGGATCCCACGTAGATGCCGTCCTCGACGTAGGTATGATTGGCCTGCACATCGAACTGGCCAACGAGGTGGGGGTCCGCGACCACCGTGCCGGCGGAGGTCTGGCCGTCACCCCAGGTGATGATAGCCGAGAAGTCGCTCGCCACGACGTAAGAGTTGCCATCGGTGAATGTGGCCACCGTGATCAGGCCGGGGTACGCCGACCCCTCGACGCCATTGGGGGGTTGGGCGGAGGAGGCAAGGATCGGCGCATCGTCGACGACCATCGTCGAGGTGGCCGTGGTCGATGATGGCGTGATCGGTGGCGAGACGTCGATCGAAGTAATCGTCGTCGTGATGCTGTAACTCCCATCCTGCCTGTAGATGTGGGAGCCGACGACGTCGAACCCGCCGCCGGGGTCGGCCTGGATGGTCCCCGGGGACGTTGAGCCATCGGCCCAGGTGATCACCGCGGCGAAGTCGCCATTCACGCCGAACGGGTTGCCGTCGCTGAACAGCGCCACCACGCCGGTGAACATCGATCCGGCAACCGACAGGAGCGGGTTGGCGGGAGTGCCGGCGGGGGTCGATGTCAGCGGCGCATCGTTCACCGTGACCGTGCCGGAGGCGATCGTCGTGCTCCCGCCGATGTCGCCGATCAGGACCTTGACCTGATAGATCCCGGCTTCGTCAAAGATCACATTGCCGAGCACATCGAACTGGCCCGGCGTGGTGGGGTCGTGGACAACCTGACCCGGCGTCACGTTGATCGGGCTGCCGAGATAGCTCCAGACGATCGCGGCCTGGAACTCGGAAGCATCCGGCCACGCCAGCGGGTTGCCGTCGGTGAAGGTCGCGATGACCACGCCACTTCCGGGATAGAGCTTCGGGAAGGCGTCGGGGAAGGGGGATCCCTCGATGGTCGTGATCGAAGAATTGATGGTGCTTACGAGCGGAGCGTCGGCGACGATCGCCGTGCTAGCGGCCTTGGTCGAGGACGGCGTGATCGGCGATGGCTGGGGAGGTACGTCGATCGAGGTGATCGACACCTCCACGGAATAGTATGTCCCCTCCTCGGCGTAGGTATGGGTGCCGGTGACGACGAACGCCGTTCCGGGACCGCCCGGCTGGCTGATGGCGCCGGTGGAGCTATCGGGGTTGGTGGGAGTGCCATCACCCCAGTCAATCGTCGCCGAATAGTCGCCGACCTTGCCGAAGGGATTGGCGTCGGTGAAAGCGGCCACCACGCCGGTGAGCGAGTTGCCCTCGACCGGATGGAAGGTCATCGGGGTGCCCGTCAGCGGAGCATCGAGCACCGTGATGATATCCGTGACCGGGCTCGTTGTCGTGGCGCCCCTGGGTGTCGGTAATCATCACCTGGACGGTGTAGATCCCGTTGGTGACGTACGTATGCGTCCCGATGACGTCGAATCGCTCGGGGCTGGCGTCGGGTTGAATCGTGGCGATCGAGTTAGATCCGTCGCCCCAGGCGATGACCGCCGAGTAGGCTGATCCGGGCGGGTCGCCGGCGGGGAAGAAGGGGTTGCCGTTGACGAACGTGGCGACCGTGGTGGTAAACGGCTTGCCCTCGACCTCGGTGGAGTTGACCGCTGTGGCCAGCAGCGGCGCGACGGCTACGCTGGTCGAGCCGGTCAGGACGGTCTGGGAACCGCCGAGGTCGGATATTGTCACCGTCAGTGGGGAGTAGGTCCCCGGGTTGATATAGGTGTTGGTCCCCGAGACCGTGAAGTCGCCGTAAGTCCCGGCATAAGCGATCGTGCCCGCGGAGGTGTGGCCGTCGCCCCAGGTGATCGTGGCCGAGTAGTCGCCCGGATCGGTCGTGGGGTCGGCGGGCGCCAGGGACTTCCCGGGTTTCCCAGGTCGGTGTCGTGGAAGGTCGCCACGGTGCCGCTGAACGGGACGCCCGCGGTCGGGGAAAACGGCACGAAGGCGGCTGGGCTCAGGGCGGCGTCGTTTACGGGAAGCGTGGTGGTGATGGAAGTGAACGAGTGTGGCACCGTGGAGGGGCCGTCGGTGTCGGTGATCTGCACCGTCACCTGGTAGCTTCCTTCCTCGCCGTAGCCGTAGCTCTTGCCGTCGTTATAGGGCGCGTGCGTGCCCAGCACCCTGAAAGTGGCGAAGCCGGTCACCGGGTCGATCCCGGTCGGCAGAACGGTGCCGGCGGTCGGTGGCGAGCCGTCACCCCGACTGATAGTCACCGCATAGTCGGCCGGAATCCCGCCGGATCCTCGTCGCTGAACGTCGCGATCTTGAGGCCTGTGAAGCCCACATTTTCCGTCTGGGCCGAAATCGTCACGCCGGCGCCGTGCAAGGGCGCATCGGCGACATACGCCGAGAAACCGACCACGGTCGTCTGGCCGCCGACGTCGTTGACCACGACCTGGATCGGGTTGTCCTTGGTGCCAATGTAGATTCCATCCTCGGCGTAGGTGTGCGAGGCGGTGACGCTGAAGGTCGCCTGGGTGGTCGTCCTGGAAACCAACGCCACGTCGGCGGAAGTAAACGCCGAAGTCGTGCCATCGCCCCAGAAGATGGTCCCGGAGAAGTCCGAGGCCGGAGCACTCGGGTTACCGTCGTTGAAAGTCACCAACTGCAACGAGCCGGCCTTACCCTCGACGGCCTGAATCTGGGTGCCTACACCGGGACTCAGCGGCGCGTCGGCAATGTTGGCGGAGTTGAGAACGGTGGCGGACTCGCCGCCGATGTCGTCGACGAGGACCGAGATCTTGCTAGTCCCCTCGTCGGCGTAGGTGTGGGTGCCGAAGATGTTGAACACCGCCCCCGCGGACGAAGTTGAACACGAACTGCACGCTGGCGGAGGTGAACGACGAGGTTGAACCATCGCCCCAGTCGATCGTGCCGGAGTGGTCCGAGACCACCGCATTGGGGTTGGTGTCAACGAAGCTCGCCACCACGCCCGAGGAGCTGTTACCCTCGACGGCGCTGAAGGGGATCTGAATCGCCGCCGGCGACAAGGGTGCGTCGCGGACGACGGCGGTATCGTTGACCGCAGTGGTGGCCCGGGTCCCCTGCGGCGGGGTGTGCCCATCGGTGTCGGTGATCGTCACCGTGACGGGCAGGTTAAGCTGCTTGCCCTTGGGGTCGAAGGATGGATAAGACCCTTCTTCGGCATAGGTGTGGTTGGCCTGGACGATGAACTGAGTGCGCGGGCCATCGGGTGTGCTGACGGTGGGGCCGGCGGAGATGGTGGCCGCGGAAGTCGCACCGTCACCCCAGGAGATCGTCGCCACATACTCGCTGGCGTTGCCACTGGGATCCTGATCGGTGAAGGTAGCGACAGTGCCGTTGAAAGCAATACCCTCGACGGGACTGATCGTGATCGAGGGACCAGCGGTCAGGGGGGCATCCGCGACCGTGAGGGATCCCGAAGCAGAGCCGAAGCCGCCGTTCACGGGGTCGGTATCGGTCACGAACAGGGTGAGCGTGAGCGGGGTGATCGTATCCTCGAGGTAGGTGTGCCCGCCTTGCGAGTTGGTCGCGCTGGGACCATCGAAGACATCCCACTGGTGCGGCGGGGTTCCCCGGGTTGACGAAACTGTCCGGGACAATCAAGACTCCGCCTGCCGCAGACTGCTGGTCGTAGGCGCCGTCTCCCCACGACAGGAATGCGGTGAACGATCCGGAATTGGCGGTGGCATTGTCATCAATGAAGGTGGCAATGACATTGTTGGAGTTGAATCCCGGGTTGCTCGGATTGATGAGCGATTTGTAGACTTGGCCCTCGACGGGAGCCAAGGGTGACGCGAGGACGAGATTGCTGATTGTCAGCAAGGTCCGGCTCTCCAGCAACTCCAAGGAAGCCGGGCGGAGCCGGGAGCGCTGTGGCCGAGAAGACGAACGTCGCTCGGTCGAATTGGTGGACTTCAGGGAGTTCTTCTTGGGCCAGACCATGGGTGCGGTGCTCCGGGCGGCGACGCCGTAAAAGAAATCGAAATTTCTGATAATCGTATTCTAGTATACTGATATATAGAAAGTATGTTGATCGTGTGACTGCCGTCTCGTTGAGTGAGCTTGGAGCCGGGGTTGTCGCTCGAAGTGACGTGTGCAACCGCAGGGTTGACACCCCCAGCGCGTACCTTGAGCGGGACCTACGCGGTAGGTAAGCCGATTCCTTCAATGAACGATCCTCAGAAAGCTCGCGAAGTTTCACTCTGCTATGCGCGGAGCCGCCTACGAGCTGAACATCGACTGCATGAACACTCCAATGATCCGGGCCTGAGTAGTCCAATGCGAAAGGAAAGCCCAGTGCCCAACCGCAAGCTCGGCGGTCTGATCCTCTCCGGCGAGGGTCGATTCAAGCCCGTGCTCGATGAGGGAGGCAGTTGCTGGATTAATGAGATTCTACCCAACGCTTGAATGCACTCAATCACTCGTCTATCCTTGGAGTCTTACGATAGTTCCTTTACGATTGTTCGTGAGCCCGTGACAAAAGCATGACCCTATCTAAGCACAGATGATTCAGTCTCTTGAAGGCTCGTTGTTCGGAATCAACGAAACTCTGAAAAAATGAATCAACGGCTTTTGTTGGCGCTGTGTAGCCTTATTAAGATGCTTTAGATGCGTTTACAGGGCGTAAGATCGCTTTGAAGCCGACAAGTATACAGATTCGACGTTTTTAAAAAAACATTTTAGATGTTATGATGCAAACGTGCATCGAACCAAACTTTTGCGAGCATTTCAAATCTATCGTGACGTTATTTAGGCCCGCGACACATCCTGTACTTCGTGCTCCATCACCTAAGAAATCAGCTTTCAATCGATTGAGTTCCGCACGCGGCATGTCACCAGCACGGAAGAAAGGCGGGCCGTTTCTTCGGGTGCCACGGCCAGTTGAACGTCGATTTGCCTTTCGGCGCCCTCGCGCGGGAGCCTTCTCAGGATCATGAGTACGCTCCCGAACCCGCGTGCCTCTAAATCCACCGCTTCCGAATCATCGGTTCGATTCTCCAAGGCAGTAGATCCGTCAGGTCGTCTTGGGTAGATTCCATTTAGGGAGACGAGCAATGCGGTCTGGCGTGGTGATTCTACTTTCTGTCATCAGTCTGTTCACGGCGAGCGCACCGACCCGTGGCCAGGCGGACGCCTCCCCCCGGCCCGGGCTGCCGAGGGTGGTCCTCATCGGAGATTCGATTCGACTTGGCTACGCCTCGCGGGTCACCGAGCGGCTCTCGGGCAAGGCCGTCGTCATCAGCCCACCTGAGAATGGCGGCGACAGCGCGAACGTGCTGGCCCACCTCGACGAGTGGGTCCTGCGGCAGAAGCCCGACGTCGTGCATTTCAATTGCGGCCTGCACGACCTGAAGCGGTTCAGAACTGACGGGCACCATCAGGTCGAGCTCGATCGCTACTCCGAGAATCTGCGCCGGATCGTCGCCCGCATCCGCGAGAGCACCGACGCCGCAATGGTGTTCGCAGACACGACTCCCATCGTGGACGAGCGGCACGCTCGAAGGGGTGCAGAGTTCGACCGGACCGAGGCCGACGTGCGGCGGTACAACGACGCGGCCATCGCGGTCATGGGCGAGCTGGGCGTGCCCGTCCACGACCTCCACTGGGTGGTCGAGCAGGGACGCCCTGAGACGATGCTCGGACCCGACGGAACCCACTACACGGCTGCCGGCTCCGATCGGCTCGCCGAGTCGGTCGCCGATTGCGTGCTTCGTCAGGTGACGGTTCGCCGCTATAAGCCCCTGCCCCGCCCGGCCTCCGGGCCGGCGGCCGCCGTGGAGTACCGCAAGACCGAGACCCGGCGCGATGCGCTGGTACCCGAGGCCTACCGGCGGTTCAAATTTGGCGAGTTCCACATCCCCGCCGACGCGATGGCCTGGAAGGCGCAGCGGCCGACGGTGCTCCGGACCGTTCTCGAGTCGCTCGGCGACCTGCCGCCCCGGCCGTCACCCCCGCGAGCCCGGATCATCTCCCGCGAGTTGCGCCCGGGTTACTCGCTCGAGAAGGTCTCGATCAGCAATGGCGTGGACGGCGAGGTCACGGCGCTGCTACTCGTGCCGGCGGGTCGGAAGGAGCCCGTGCCGGCCATCCTCTGGCTCCACTCATCGACGCCCGACAAGACCCAAGTGATCATCCCCGGGACCAACGGCGGCGCGGAGCCGCTCGGAGAGGCCTTCGCGCGGGCGGGCTACGCGGTCCTCTCGCCCGACTCCTACTGGCACGGCGACCGCGTCGGCACAGGGCCGTCCGGCGCGGCGGCGGCGGGGGGCAGGGCCGAGGAGGATGATCTGTTCAAGCTCAACCTGTGGTTCGGCCGCACGCTCTGGGGCATGTTCGTCCGCGACGACCAGGTCGCGCTCGACTATCTCTGCAGCCGCCCCGAAGTGGACGCCTCGCGTATCGGTGCCACCGGCATGAGCATGGGCAGCACCCGAGCCTGGTGGCTCGCCGCGGTGGACGAGCGTGTCGCGGCCGTGGTGGCCGTGGCCTGCCTGACCCGCTACCAGAACCTCATCGCCCACGGAGAGCTCCGGCAGCACGGCGTTTACTACTTCGTTAACGGCCTGCTGAAGCACTTCGACAGCGAGGGGGTGCTTGCCCTCATCGCGCCCCGGCCGTTCCTGGCGCTGACCGGAGATCTGGATGCCGGCTCGCCTGCTGATGGGGTTCGTGAGCTTGAACGGTCGGTCGGGGACACCTATCAGAACTTGGGGGTGAGTGATCGCTTCCGAAGCATCCTCTATCCAGAAGTCGGCCACGCGTACACGCCGGAGATGCGAGCCGAGATGCTCGCCTGGTTCGCGCGCTGGCTGCGGCCCCAATCGGCCAATGCACCGGCCTCGCGCTGACCCGGAGCGCCGCGGATCACGGCCTCACGATCGTGCCGTCGAGGCGGCGGTCGGTCCCGCGATTCCGTCCGGGCGAAGTGTACGGAAACCTGGCGGCGACCTTCTCGTCGACGTCGATCCCGAGGCCCGGCTTGTCATTCGAATACATGTAGCCTCCCTTGATCTCCGGTGCACCCGGGAAGAGCTCGCGCAGGGTGTCGGAGAAGAGGGTCTGCTCCTGGATGCCGAAATTGTAGCTGGCCAGGTCGAGGTGGAGGTTCACCGCGTGGCCCACGGGCGAGACGTTGCCCGGGCCGTGCCAGGCTGTCCGGACGTTGAAGAACTCGCAGCAGGCCGCCACCTTGCGGGCCATGCTCAGGCCGCCGACCGCCGAGACGTGCAGCCGGATGAAGTCGATCCAGCGGTTGGTCACCAGGGGCAGCCACTCGTGGCGGTTGACGAACAGCTCGCCCATCGCCAGTGGCGTCGAAGTCTGGGCGCGGAGGTGCTGGAACCAGGCAGCGTCCTCGGGCGCGAAGCAGTCTTCGAGGAAGAACAGCCGGTACGGTTCCAGAGCCTTCGCAAGCTGAATGGCCTGGGCCGGGGGCACGCGCTCGTGGACGTCGTGGATCAGCTCGACGTCAAATCCGAGCTTTGCACGCAGATGATCGAACATCTTGATCGTGTTATTGACGTAGGGCGTTGGCTCGAAGACGGGCGAGGGTCTGATGCCCGCCGGCCGCGCCTGCTGGACGTCCTTCGAGGTCTCGCCGGCCGCGCCGTAGGTCGCATAGCCGGGGACGGCAAGCTGCACGCGGACGTGCCGGTAGCCCTGGGCTTGCCACTGGCGGACCTGGTCTTCGAGCGCGGGCAGATCCTTGGCGCTGGCGTGGGCGTAGAGCGGCACCGCCTCGCGCACCTTGCCCCCGAGAAGCTTGTAGACCGGCAGGCCCACCTGCTTGCCGAGAATGTCCCAGAGGGCGCCGTCGATTCCGCTCAGGGCGTTGTTGAGGGTGACCCCGCTCCGGAAGTAGGACGCGACGTACGAGGTCTGCCAGATGTCCTCGATCCGGTCGCACTCCTTGCCGATGAGAAGCGGCTTGACATGCTGATCGATCGCCGCGGCAACGGCCAGCGGACGCTCGCCGTGCGTGGCGCAGCCGACCCCGTAGAGCCCCGGTTCGCTCGTGAGCACCTTCACGACGACGAGATGCTCGCCACCCGGCTGGGTGAGGATTGTTTTCACGTCGGTGATCTTCAGCGGCGCACGGCCGCGACGTGCGGTCTCCTGCGCCCGAACGGCCGTTTCAGGCAGAGTCAGCGAAGCCGTAGCCAGGCCCGCGAGTCCCAGGACACTCCGCCGTGTCGATTCGGTTGGTTTCATGATCGATTCGCTCCCTGTTACGTTAGCCCAGTTCCGGGGGCGGTCAGCTCGCGAATCGGCTGGCCGTCGGGCAGGGCGGCGACCGGCCTGCCGGTCCGATCACGGAGCGTGAGCGAGGCGGCGTCAATGCCGAGGTGGTGATAGATTGTGGCCAGAAAGTCGCGAACTCCGACGCGACGCCGGATGACGTCGGCGCCGAGCCGGTCGGTCGCGCCGACGACCCGGCCCCCATCGAGCCCCCCGCCACTGAAAAGAAGCGAACAGGCGCGAGGCCAGTGGTCGCGGCCAGGCTGCTCCACGCCCGAAGCCGAATCCTTGGCGTAGCTGATCTTCGGCGTGCGCCCGAACTCTCCCGTGACGACCACAAGTACACGCCGGTCAAGACCGCGAAGATAAATATCTTCAATCAATGCACTGACGGCCTGATCGAAGTAGCGGCAACGCAGCTTCATCGCATCAAACACATGGTGGTTCACCGCGTGGTCGTCCCAGTTGCCGACCCGGCCGCAGAGCGGGCCATCGAGGCTGGTCGTCACAAGATCCACCCCGGCCTCGACCAGCCGGCGGGCCAGAAGACAGCGCTGGCCCCAGGCGTTTCGGCCGTAGCGGTCGCGCACTCGGGGATCTTCTCGTTCCAGGTCGAACGCCCGACGTGCCTCGGGACCGGTCAAGAGCGCAAAGGCCTGACGCTGGAAGGAATCGAACGCCTCCGCTTGCGAAGGGTCGTCGAGCGCCCGCCGCAGCCCGTCGAACCGAGACGCCAGGCCAACCCGGCGGCCGATCCGGTCCACCTCGGCCTTGCTTCTCGGTCCTAGCTCGGGCACTCGGAATTCAGGCGCGTTCGGATCACCGTAGACCGAGAACGGCTCGTACTCCGGTCCGAGGTAGGCCGGCCCGAGGTAAGGGATCGGGTTGACCCCGACGTAGGTTGGGACCCGCCGCGACGTGTCGGACCGTAACCGGTTCGCGACGCACATCAGGTCGGGGTGATCGGGTTTCAGCTTGAGCACCAGCTCGGGGTGCCCTGTGAACATCTGCTGATTGCCTTGCTGGTGGCAAAACCCGGTGTGGGCAAGCGAACGTACGACCGTGAAGCGGTCGGCCACTCGTGCGTGCTCCGGCAGCAGTTCCGAGATCCGCACCCCCTCGGCACACGTGGCGATCGAGCCGAACGGTCCACGCACGTCGGTCGGCGCGTCCGGCTTGGGGTCATACGTCTCCAGGTGGCTCGCGCCCCCCTGGAGCCAGACGACCAGCAGGGCCGTCCGCTCGCCCGGGGCTGCCGCCCGCGCTCGAAGCGCGAGCAACCCCGGTAACGAGAGGCTCGCCAGCCCCGTCAGGCCCGTGCTAAGGAACGCTCGGCGTCGCATCAACATCCCCCGAGTTTCCCCGAGCTCGGAGCCTCAGGCCCCGCCCCTCAACACCAATCACCCCGAACGTCGGCGTGTCCCTCAGATGTTAAACAATCGTTGTCCCGGGGCGTAGTGGGAATCGAGAACCTCCGGCAAACGGAATGAGGATGACCGACCCTCGCGTGGGGGGTCTTCTCAGGATCATGAGGTCGGTTTCGAGCCCGCGTGCCTGTAAACTCAAAGGCTTCCGGGGCGTCGGTTCGATTCTCCAAGGCAGGAGACCCGTCAGGTCGTTTCAGGTAGTTTCAACCGGGGAGAACCAAGCACCCAGGGATTCATAAGGTCTTGAAAGGACATGCGACGTAGGAAGTCTTCTTCATCCCTACCCATGGCCCTTTACCCCCCTGACTTCCGCATCCCATAATGGCGGCCAGTCGGGAGCTCTACCGCCGCCTACCTGGAAACCGAACCATGTTCTACATCATCCTCGTCCTGCTATGCTTCGCGCTGCTAGCCGTTGCTCTGTTCTACTTCATCAGATCGAACGAGGCTGAGTTCTCAATTTCATCAAGCGGCGGAGGCATGGCAACAGAAGGAGGAGGCCTATACATCAGAACTCGGCAAGCTGGAGAGGTTGAGGCCAATCCCAGACGTCATCGAAAAGGCTCGCAGGCTGAAGGAGCAGGCGGAAGCCAAACTGGCCGAAGCCCATATGAGAGCGGATGAGATTCTCCAGCAGGCGGTAGCGGAAGCACAGGAGCAGGCCAGTGCTATTGGGTCCACTCTTTTCTTCTTGCAAGCTTTCATCACCAGATCAATGAGGTTAGCAGCGGCGACAACGCCCGGGTGATCAGGTTCGGCCAATGGGTAGCCTGGCGGGGACTGATCTAATTCCTTTGCAGCTTTGTTGATCTCGGCTTCGAACTTTTCGTCCATCGGTACGGTGCCTGGGGAATTGAAGACGTCGATATCACTGCAACGCTTTGATCGTACCTGCTTTAGGCAGGGACATCAAGCTTTACATTCTGCGGCCAAGGAATCCGGTGCAGCGCGACAAGATGCCAGCCCCTGTGCCCGGCAACGGCCGTTTGCTTCACCAACACGGCGCAGGCTGGCGCAGACTGCACACGGCCAAGTAGCAGGGCGGCGCCCGTGTACGACCGGAGTCGGCACACTGGCTGGGCGTTTACTGGCGTCGCAGACGATCCCTCAAATTGTCGGCATGCGACTCAAGCGCATGGAGACTCACCTGGCACTCGATTGCAATTTTCCTCAATTCGTCATCATCGACGACGGTTCCCTCTTCTGTCAGCAGCGTGGACATCGGGACGAGCAGTTCGATCGCGAACGCGTTTGCTCGCATCTCGATCAGACGGTCACTGTCCGCCCGCGGACTCTCGAACCGGGCAAGGCTTCGCATGCGGAGCCGGTCGAATAGCAGATGACAGAGTTCGTGGCCGAGCGTGGTCCTACGGCCGCTCACGCCGCTTGCGTCCGGACAGGCGGAGTTAATGACGATCAAGGGAGCGAACAGCGGAGACCCAATGCTAACGCCGCGGATGTCGGCGTGGCCTAGCCCGATATCTCTGACCTCGATGCCCAGTTGTTGGACCTCGCGTTCGACGTCGAATTGATCGGTAGGAGCTTTCGCCAGCCTCTGGCGCACCAGCCCTGCCAGCCGATACCCGGATTCCCACGGCTCGCGGGGTTGGATCGGAACGCTGATGTCCCTTGCGAGCCTCCTTCAATCGTGCGTAACTCCGTTCGTCGCTCGGTTCGAGCATCCCAAGGATCGTTTCGTAGTCAGCCGCACTGACCGAACTGCCCTGACTACTCCGGAGAAGGCCGACGATCGGATGCCGCGACGTCCCAGCCAAAGCGAACTCCCGCGCATCACGACGCGTAAATCCATGGCCGGTGAGCCAGCCTTCACTGATGGCTATGTTGTAGTGCGAGAGCACTTCGTACCCCGCCGCCGCCTCACTTGAGGTAGCGGCGAGCAGTTGGGTCCGCTTGTCCTGCGGCATGTCGATCACTCTAAGCCGGGCGTGAACCAGCTGACGCAGGACGGGAACTGCGACTTCAACTGGCACCACTTCTTCGCCGCGGGGGGCTGTGTAAGAGCGCGAAGGCGCGGGCGCCGGATTCCACGACAGGACTAGGTCGTCGGCCTGACGTTCAAAGAAGACGTCTGGCAACTCCTCGTCGGCTGCTCGGACCGCATGGCGTGCCCACCAAGTCTGAATCTCGGGCTCTTTCTCCACCTCTCCGAAATACTGTGTTGTTTCATACACTCGGCTCGCCGAAACCCCCCGGGTCCGCAGCCGCGCGGGCCGGCTGTCGCTGCCGTATGCGATCACGAACCACCACTCCGCAAGCCATACACAGAACCGGTCCAGCCCATCGAGCGGAAGGGACTCGCCGCCGGCATTCCGATCCATTGATTTCCATTCGGTCAGCGCCGTCCCCCTGGAGTAAATCCCCCAATGGTCTTTCTCCACGACGATGCCGAACGCGCGATCTTCCGAGAGCCAGTATTCCTCCCGTTCTCTCTTTGGGGGCCGTATGTCCGGGGCTGTCGCGTTTGGATGCCCTTTTAGGGCATCTTTCAACTGCGCGACCGTCCATTGATCGCGAAGCCAGCCTTTCAGGACCGGGAGGAGGAATGCAACGCGTTCCGGAGTGGGCACGACCGCCTCGCGGAACGTTGCGACCGGAACGGAGTGCTCGTCATCGTCAGTCCACAGCGTCCATTCAATCCCGGCCTTCGCGGCTTCATCCGCGGGTACAAGCGGGCGCTTAAGGGAAACAGACCGCTTCCCGTCGGCGTCCCGGCACACCACGCTGCCCATTCCCCGGTTGGTAAACGGCGGAAGGTTAACATACGCCTCGCCCGCAGCCTCGCAGATCGCGCCCGCCCAGGTCAGTTTCTGCCGTGGATCAGTCATAGTCGCCTTCTTCCTCATCGGCACTTCCGGAAATCGAGACGTCTTCCACGGTCCCTTCGATTAAGTATTCGTCTTCATCGGCCCGCCCTGGAAACACACGCTCTATCGACAGGGTTTCGACACGGACCTTGAGGATCACCACCCGGCCGCTCAGAGAGTAATCGTCGCTGCAGAATTCGGCGGCAGCCTCCGCGATGCTGCGGTCAATGGTCCAGCTCGTGTAGCCTGTCTCCGTGTCGCCGGCCAGGTGAACAGCCCGCCAGTAATCGCCAACGCGATCCAGACGTGGCGGGCGCACCTCTCCGTTGTAGCGTACGTCCAGCACTTCCGGCGACTCGAGAGGCACTCCCCGGTACAACCAGGGAACATCGTCCAGCTCCTCCGACAATATTGCCTCCCGTGGACCAGGGGACCAGTACAGGGTGTCCGGCCTCCTCGGATGATTAACACCTGTGCAGACCAACAGAAACCATCGCGGCTGCCGTGCCGCCATGCGCTCTGGCGCTATCGGGGTGAGCGGCGGATCGGGCGGCTGGGCTCCCGGGCTGCCGTGCTTTCCCAACGTGCTTCTATCAACCGCCCGACTCCATTCTTAGGATTCTACCCTTCGCATCACGGAATGTAAGGTTGCGCCGGGAATCCGAGGTGGTGGCACAGCCCCGGTTGCGCATGCTCCGCAGTCCCCGCAGTGGCGCCGTCGCAGCGAATTCGCTGCTCAGAGTCGATCGAGCCGAAGCCTTGAAGAGTCTTGAAGGGACATGCAACGCAGTGCTTTTCCGACGATGAGCGTCACGAACGCCCGTTCCATTGCACCAGATCCGAGAATATTTTGATCGTAAGTCCCCCGCTTGCTGAGGCATCAGGCGACACCCCGCTGCGGGCCCCGATCGGGCTCCGGTTTTATCGCGCAGACTTACCGTGGTGGGACATCGAAATGGGTGCGCGCACATGTGGAATGTCGGTTGTCTCGAGCGCTTGCGGACGCAGGAGTCCGCGACGAACCACTCATATCGGGGTTCCAGCCGTGGCCGTGTACACCAATGGACAGACGCTCGAAAAAGACCCCTGAAACTGCCATTCCTGCCACTTTTGGGCACGCTCGGCGCAACGACCAGGTGCAACGCTCGATCCACAAGCCGTTCCGTGCGAAGCAGATCGGGCTGATACGGGCGTTCCTGGGGCTCAGAATCCCTCGTGGGTAGAGGTGCATCGAAACTGCCACGCCGATTTCCGCCCCATGTTCACTATCTCAATTTGCTGAGGCTGGTACTCAGGTCGCTACTGCCGCGCTCAGTTCCAGGAGGCTGGATAATACACGATCTCCGAATCATTCCGCTTGGCGCTCTTGCGGGCTTCTTGGATCGCCGTATGCAAGCTGGGGGAGAACTCCGCATACTCGTCCAGTCCGATCAGGGCGGCACCAAGTTGCAGGCTATCGTGGATATTGCATATCCGGACGCTGCCACCCCACCATCGAACCCTGCGGGCGAAGGCGCGAATCTCGCCGAATGCGGTGCTTCCGAGCGACTTGGCGTTCTTGAAGTCGATAACAAAGTTCAGCGGCAAGTCAGATCGAATCAGTGAGTCAAGCTGCTCGCCCAGCTCGTGAGCATGGACAGGATCAGAAACCGCTCGGTCCACGAATCCAATCACCACAACGGCTGGCTCCCAGCCGTCGATGAGTTCGTAATCAATGTGCGCCTGCGCGGTTGATGTAGCTGACATGGAGTCAATCTCCCGTTCCTCGGACAGTCAATGAAGCGCCGAAGCAACGGTAAGATTGTTGTCGCAAAGTGCGTGCCACTCCTGTGCCTGCCAGTAGGCAATGATGGATGGTCTCACGGCACCGTACGGTTCAGCTTCAGCAAGAGCCGTTCCGCCCGGAACACGATCTCGACGTCCTTGTTGGTGAGGGCATCTTCAAGCACGGGGACGGCGACGGGCCCCATTTCAAACAGTCTGGTCTCCGCTGACTCACGCGCTTTGGGAGACTTGTCGCCCAGCGCCAAGACCAGAGTTCGGGCGCGGTCCTGGAGACGAGGGTCGAACGCCGTGGACGACCAGAAGTGCAGTGCGAACAAATTTCTTGGGCGAAGGAAAGACGTCGAGAAGAACCGCCTCATCAATCGCCTCACGCGAGAAGTGCGCCAGGACGATGAGCTCGCCCGGCTCGAACAGCACCTTGCCGTACTGGGACAGGAGTGTCTGCACTATGTCTTCGCGCAGACCTTGACCGGCCAGCCTCCGGGCCAGGGCAAGATGAGTGAGCTCACGATAAGACGGGTCGGAGGGTTGCCGGGGTTGGGACATGACAAGCTTGACTGGCGGCCCTTCGATCACGCCCCCCTTCTTGCCGGGGTCTTCGGCGAGCCTGGTGGCCGTGGTGATGAACAGCTTGCCCTCCTCGGTGACGCGGTAGGATAGTCCAAGGTTGCCCAGCACCTCGGCGAGCGCGTCGCGCGCGGCAATGCGATTCGCGTTCATGCTCATGGGTTGGCCCAGGTCGATCTGCTCCTTGGCCAGCGCGCGATCGTCGACCTCGTGCCGCAGCCGGGCCTGGCTTGTGATCTGGCTGAGCACTTGCCGCCGGGGCGCTTGCTCAACCGTGACGTTGACGACCTGGTTCAGAAGCTGGTCAACGCGCGCACGCACGGTCGCGTCGCCTTCGGCGGGCAACGGTGGAAGCTCCGCTTCCTTCTCCTTGGGTTTCGCCTCCGCGTCGCGGAAGAGCTCATCGGCCTTCTGCTTCAGCTCGGCGGCTTTCTGCTTGGGGTCCGCCGGTTTCTTCCGGATGGCCTCTTTCTCTTTCTCCTTTTCTTTCTCCTTCTCCAGTTCTTTCTTCTCGGCGGCCGCCGAGGGCAGCTCATCAAGCCAGCCGACGCGATAGCCGCGCTCAGAGGGTGCGATGACCGCAACGTCCAGCAATCGGCGGTTGCTCAGGTTTTGCAATGTATATTCGTCGGGTCCGCCGCGAATCCGTAGCGGGATGGGGATCGTCAGCTCCGCGTCGTAGGCGATGAATTGCTCGAAGTGAGATTCATATTTGAGAAAGAGAGCGTCCTTTTCGTCGCGTAGCTTTCTTAGCCAGTGCGTCTCCGGAAGATAGCTTTGCGGGATGTTGGCGGGAGGACTCGCGCTCAGATCCGAGCCGAACCATTGCAGCCGGCCGGTGTGTTCCTTGCTTGCCGGCCAGTGAGAGAGAAAGACCCCTTTCTTGGCTCTCAGGTCGACGTCGACGTCGCGGCGTGACTCGCCGCGGAACGTAACGACGGAGATCGGCGCAATCGGGAACTTGCCCGCCAGCTCCTTGCCCTCGAACTTGGGCCGGCTTGTGCCGACGACGTTGGGCATGGCGTTTCTATAGATGCGCGAGGCGTTGATCGTCGTCTGCGCCGGATTGCCAACCCAGATCGACCATTCGTAGACCTCGATGGGCGACTGCGCCTGATCTTTATCGGCCTCTTTCTTCTTCTCTTTGTCCTGGAAGCCCGCGCTCCGGAAGGCCAAGCCCAAGACCAGCGCCAGCGTGAGCGAAAGGCCGAAAAGCTGTCTGAAGAACGTACGCATGAATCGGCTTATCCTTCGATTCCAGGTCGAATTCCCTCAGCGCCTTCCGATCGCCCCGGTGGATTCTGGAGTGGAACCCTGTCGGGACGCCGTTGAAGGCGCCGGCGTCTTGGGCGGTGCTTGACGATAGAGGCGGGCGTTTGCCCAGATGACCCGGTCTCCGGTGTCCTGGCCTCGGCCGAAATCCACATACAGCCGCAACTGTTCGGCCCCATCGACCGCGAGTTTGAGGTTGACCGGGGGGCCGTCAGCCCGGAGGTCGCGATTGGAATAAAGCTCCTTGCCGTCGGCGAAGACCCGGCAATCGACCCGGCCCTTGCCCTTCACCGCGTCGTCGAAACCGACCAGTGCCTGGAATGCGGAGTAGCGGCCGCTCAGGTCATAGGTCAAGACGCAGCGGGAATGGACAGCCAAGCCGCGATCGAACGTCTGGCCGTTCATTTTCAGCGGTTCGCCCAGGAGATTGACGTCGCGGCGCCAGGAGAGCCGATGTCCGAAGAATGGGGTTTCCTCGACCTTGCCGGGCTTGAGGTCCGACAGGTACGTCACCTTGCCGCCTCGGAATCGGACCTCTTGAACGTCGGTGGCCGGGAGGTTGAGCGCCTGCCCCCACGGGGCGTCGATCTTCCAGACGCTGGAATCGAGATCTTTCCAGCGGCCGGAGATCACCACCCCACCTGCCAGGGTAAAGGTCGGACGAAGCTCATCGTCTTGCTGGGATTCCGGCCTGGCGGCCAGGATCAGGCCTTCGACGAGCTTGAGCGGCAACGTTCGAGTTCGCTCCTGGAACCGGAAACGCAGCTTCTCGTTGTCGGTTCCTTCCATGACTCCCGAGATTGCGATCACTTCGCCTTTCTTCGTCTGCGCCAGGAGCAGGTCTTCCGATCCACGCGCTTTCAACCGCTTGGCGAACGACTCCGCCGTCTCCTTGCGGTCAAGCAGCCCGAAGTGGACGCCCACGATCCGGGCCAGCGGCACGTCGAGATGGTCTTGCCAGGGGGTCGTGAGCTGGAGCGTTTCCTGGCCGATGCTCTCGACCTTGCCGAAGAGCTTTTCGTCGCCCGTCAAGTAAACCCAGGCGTCGAGCGCGAGAACGGCAGGCGCCTTGGGATCGACGGCCAGGCTTGGGTTCGTGTGTTCGCTGGCCTTGACGTTTGTGTTTGCGGCCTGTCCATCCTCATAGTTGACCGCGATCGTGAAGTCCTTCTGAAAGCAATCGCCCGGCGGCGGCTCGAGGAACAGATCGGCGGCCATTTCGGTTGCCGACCGGCGGACCACCAGGGGCCAGTCTTGCGAGTTCGTGGTGTCAAGCCGCCAGGTTGCCGGCCCCTTGTCGGTCTGGCAATTGACGGTGATCTGGTTGATCTTCGCCGGTCTCAGGCCGGAGAGTGCCAGGTGCAGATCGCGAATCCCGTTCTCCTTGGGCTCGACCTTGGCGAACTTTTCGGGAGCCGTCGTCCCGGGGGGCGGGGCGAGCACGTCGTCACTGCCGTCGGTCTTCTTGGCCTCGTCCTTCTTCTTGGCCTCGTCCTTGGGAGCGGGAGCTGGCGCGGCTTTCTTGGCGTCCGGCTGTTTCGGTTCGTCTTTCTTGTCGGTCTTCTTGGCCTCGTCCTTCTTCGTATCACCCTTCTTCGACTCGTCCTTCGCGGCCGGGCTGCCCGGCTTCTCTTCAGGCTTCGGGGCCGGCTCCTCTTTCTTCGCGCTCAAACCGGGCATGGTGAAATCCAGGTTCGGCTGACCCATGAAGCGGCCGGCCAGCGCAGGAGTGCGTTCAAAGTGGATGCTCTCGATCTCGTCGAGCGAGACGCGGACTTTCGGCTTCGGCGCAGCCGGCCCCGCAGCAGCCGGCTGCTGTGGGGCAGCGCCCGCCATGACGCGCGCGGCTCTGACAACGCGGCCGGGGGCGGGCTCGGGGCCGCCGGCAACCATGACAACGCCGGGCGCGGCCATGACCACCGTCTGGGCAGGAGCGACAGGAGGCGGAGGGGTAGCCGCGGGTGCAGGAGCGGCGGCGGCAACGGCAGGAGCGGCGGCGGGCGCGGCAGCAGCGGCCTTTGCGTCCTGAGGCTTCGGGCCCTTGTCGTCCCCGGCGAAAACGTTATCAGGCAGATCCTGCACCGGGATCGCGGGCGGCTTGGGCGGACCACCCACGATCAGGACGTCGCCTTCGATCGAGGTCGGGTCGGAGTAGATCACGTTGTCGAACACGGTGCGGACCACGGTCCCCAGGCCATTAATATGATGGGCGCGGATGGTGAAGTCGCGCATCAAGACGTTCACGGCCTCGGCCCCGTTGCGGTTGGTCACGAAGAGCTTGACCGCCGACACGTCCATGGGACCGAGAGTCACCTGGCCGAGATAGCGCGGCCGGGCCGACTTCGCGTCCTTGACCTGGAACCGGATCGTCGTGCCTTCGCGCTGAAGCTCGATCTGAACCACGTCGCCAGCGGCCGGAAAGGTGTGGCGCGGGGGTTTGGGAGGCTTGCCACCCGGCTGCCCCATCCCCATGCCCCCCATCATGACCATGCCTCTTCCCATCATCATCATCTGACCGGGCATCTGCATTTGGGGATTCGTCGCCTTTTCAACAGACCGATAGACGTCCGCTCCGGTGGGCTCGAGCAGACGCACGAGAGCGACGTCGGGCTGATTGATGTCGCCAAAGGCGATCGCCAGGCCGACGGCCACGCCGTCTTCCATCGCGGGCTTGGGCAGCTTCTTGATCACGAAGTTGGCGGAGACCGTGAAGTCACCGCCAAACCTCAATTGCGGAGGGGTCTTCCAGCCGGTCTCGGCGTCGCCTGGAGCGAGCGTGATCCGCAGACCGTCGTCCTCTCTGTGGAACGACTTTTTTTCGCCATAACCTTCGGCGTCGAGCGTGGCCTGGTCGAGATTCTTGGCGGCCAGCGAACGATCATATTCCGCCGCGCCACCGCCGGCGCCGACCAGACCGATCACGAGGAAGAGCACCGAGTGCATCGCCCGCACCTCAATCATGGGCAGCGGCTGTGAAGAGCAAGCGTGCAGGCCGGGAAGCTCGCCGCGCTACGCTCATCTCCAGCCGCTGGCCGTGGAGTGGACACCATGGTTCCTCACGGCTTGGCCGTGTCCGTCGTGGTCTTCGGCTGCGGACGATCGTCGCCGGCCTTGACGGTCTTCTCCTCGGCGAGGCGGCGATAGTAGCGTTCGAGCACCGTGCGGTACTCGGGCGGGAACCCTTCGGACATCGATTGCAAGATCCGGTCGCGCTCGCGGGACGACAGCTTGGCCCAATCTTTCTCGCTCATTCTGGGATCGACCAGGTCGCCGATGCCGCCGGTGCCGCCATGCGGGTTCGAGTCGGGCGCGGGCCGACGAGGATTGTTACTCGCGATGCCGCCGCGGCAGGCCGCGCATTGCTTCTCCAGGGCCGCGATCAGCTCGTCAAGGTCGCGGAGGATGACTTTTTGCTGCTTCTGCACAGGCTCGCCGGTGTTGGTCTTCACCAGGTCTCCCACGACACCGGTCATCTTCGATGAGATTTCAGGGACCGTGGGCACTGGCGCGGCGCAGGCGTGTCCGGCCCCGCCGCGAATGCCGTGCAAGACGCGCAGAACGCCAGAGCGGCCGCGCCCAGGACTTTCAAGTCGCTTCTCATCACTTCCCCCCCTTGGATTGGAACCCGGCGAAAAGAACGGTGCGAACGTGAGATCAACTTATCATCGGAAACATTGGCGGCCCGGTCCAGCCCGGCCGCGAACTTTCAGCGATCAACCTCGGCCGGTTCGGCCATTGCGTCGAAGTTGCCCGGGAACGGCAGCCAGCCGGCAGGGCTGCCTGCTGCTAGGGCTTGTCATCAAAGACCTCCTGCGTACGCGATTCCCGGGCTTTCTCGGTGGCCTTGAGCACCTTCTGCTGCATCCGGATGACTTCGGCGACCTGGTTCACGACGTCGACGAAGCTCTCCCACTGCGACATCTGCTCGAGGATGGCCCTCATCTTTGTAACAACTTCATCGTGCAGTCGTCGAGCCGCCTCTCGATTCGCGCCTGGGCTCGAGCCGACCCCGGCGAGCGCCTGCAAGACGCTTCGCGACTGGCTCATCGGGCCGGCGGTCAGCGCGCGCATCGGATCGATGACCCCTTCTTGCAGCAGCCGGTGCGACTTGGGCGAGCCGACCTGGTTCAGCTTCATCTCCTGGAGCTGTCGGCGATCCGGCCGGCGATCTGGTCGAGCTGCCGCGAGGCCGCGTGCTGGACCCGCATCACGCGCAGGAAGTCGTCGGTCGACGGCTTGCCGGCCAGTACCGGGGTCTGCTTCTCGATCGCCTCGAGCGCCGCCAGGAACTTCGCCCGCTCGGCCCGCTGGCGGATCAGGATCTCGTAAAAAAGCTCGTCGGGCGAGACCACCTGCAGTGCGAGCACGCTTGACCGGCCGGTCTGTGCGCCCCGGGCGCAGCGGTCGTCGGCCTCGGCGGCGAACCGGAGCACGGTGCCGACCTTGGGTGGATCGGCTTGCAGGGCGACGTCGTGCCGGACCTGGTGATCGAGCACCGGCCGCGCCGGGTCGGAGGGCAGCGGCAGGGTCACCATGGATCGCTGCGTCCTGGGCTCGATCTTCTCCTTCTCCTCGACGTTCAGCGTTCGGTCGAGACGCAAGCGGAGGGCCGCGAGGCCGAAGTCGTCGGTCGCGGCCATCGTCAGCGGGATCGTGGCGACCGGCGTGACGTGGCCGCCGACGCCGACGGCACGCAAGGTCACCCGCGGCTCCCGGTCCTTGAGCAAACCGATCGACAGGAACGTGGGCTTCGAGTCAGGCCGGTCTGGGCGGAAGTCAGCACGATCTCCAGCGTCGTGGCCTCGCGCAGCGTCCAGTGGGCGGCGAACGTTCGCTCATCGGTCCGCTTCAAGTCTGGTGCGGTGCCGGGATGGACCTTCAACTGAGCTTCCGCCAGCGGCTCGCTGCCGACCAGCGTCAACTCGACCTCGGTGTCGGGCAGGAAGAGCAAGTGCTGGCGCGGGTCGTCGACACTCCGGAATCCCTGGTAGCTCGCCCCTGGCTCCTTGACGCGGAGCGTCGTCGCGGCCAGCGCGGGACGGTCGACCCGCTCCAGGATGAGCGGCCCCAGCCAGTCGTCGCCTCCGGTCAGCTCGAAGGTCGACGACGAAGGCGATGGAGGGAACTCGTAACGGAACCGCGTCTCGTCGGCCTCGACCATCGTCCCGGCGCGGGCGGTTCGTTCGGCGGTCTTCTCGTGGACACGCACCGCCTCGGGCTTCTTGGGCCGCCCGGGCTTCGAACGCAAGAAGCGGTTCGCCCCGGCCGTGGACGACCCACTCATCGCCCTTCGGCTCGAGCAGAGGCAGGTCGGTCCGGACCTCCATCATGAACCGCTCGTCGCGCGGCGCCAGCAGCCGACCTTGCGCGTCCAGACCCATCACCGTGAGATACGTCCCCTGCGGCCAGCGCTCGGACGAGCCCCGAAGCCATCGCGCGAAGCTCAAGCGGGCCGCCTGGGGTGCCGACCAGGCGAACACCACGGGAACCAGCAAGCCGCCAGCGAGGGCCGCGGCGTGCAGGGCCGTCCGCTTGCGGTTCCAGAGCGTGCCCCAGTCGGAACCCGCCAGCGCCGCGCACGCTCGCCGAACGGCCAGCCGGACCATCGCCGGCGAGGCCGCGGCCCTTGGCTCGTCCAGCAGGCCGGGAAGCTGGAGCACGTCGGCGATCTGCTGCCCGACGCCAGGCCGGTAGCGGTCCAGGGTCACCGCCAGCGAGAGCTCGTCGAGCCGCGACGCACGCCATCGCCTTGCCGCGCGGACGCCCAGGAACGCGATGACCCCCGCGACCGCGAGTGTGAGCAAGAAGTAGCGCACGGGTAGACCGAACCGAAACCACCAGTCGAGGAACACCAGGACCGCTGCCGTCCCGTGAGGACAAGCACCGCGTCGGAGGCGAACTCGAGAGCGAGCTGGCGGCGCAATCGTCCGCGCAACTGGGCGAGCTGAGCCCGCAGAGAGCGCTGCTCGTCGCGGAGGACATCGAGCGTCGGCAAATCCATCACGGTCGAACACGGCTATACCATCCGGTACACTTTTCTGAGCACCCATTCGACGGTCAGGCTGAGCACGATGATGGTGAAGAGAAGGGGAGCGTCCCAGAACTCATCGCGGGTTTCCAGCGTGCGCGTCACCTCGCGCATGGCGATCGCGTCGTCGAGCTGGCTGACGTCGGCGAGGTCGAAGACGCGGCCGCCGGTCAGGCCGGGCGAGCTCGGTCAAGGAGCGGCCGGTTGAGCGAGGGCTCGTCGATCTCGCGTCTGGGCGGCTCGACGCGAAACGTGGTGGTCGAGACGCGCACGCCCGAGCCCAGGTCGGCCGCTGTCGCGGGGACGATCCGCAGCGAATAGGCGCCGGCCTGCTGGGCCGGGAAGGTCGGCCGTCAGCAAGCCGGGATCGTCGGGTGCCCTCTCGAACCGAAGCGGCTCGGGCGGCTGGCCGGCGATCTCGAGCTCGGCCGCCAGCTCGGAGGCCTCGGCCAGCGCGGCCGGATCGGTGTAGCGGACGCCGATCGACACCTGGTCGCCGACCCGGTAGACGCTCTTGCCCAGATGCACCTGGAACGGGAACCGGCCGCCCAGCGCCTTGTTCCGGCCCACGCGATCGACCAGGCGGGCCCAGAAGCCGTCGAAATAGTCTTCGGCGAGATAGCGCCAGCGGTAGGTGCTGTCGAAGCCGATGAAGACCGTCCGGCCGGGACCGTAGAGCTGCGAGGCCAGCAGCACGTGCCGCCCGTACTGGTTCGGCATCCGCGGGTCGCCGTGCCGCGCCAGGACGGTGGCGCCGGGACGGGCGCGGGTGACGGGAAAGCTCCAGTACATGCCCGGCAGGCTCGTCAAGATCGCGCGGTTGCGGATCGGGTCGGGGTGGAACTCGAAGACCGGGTCGCCGCGGCCCTCGGGCGTCAGCTCCAGGGTGTAGGTTGACTGCGAGCTGAGCCGCACCTCGGCCTCGGTGCGGAACAGGCCGGGATCGCGGACGACCGGCAGGATGCGCGTCCAGTCGCCGCCGGGCGCCTTGGGGTCGGCGGCCTCGAAGAGCTGCTGCGAATAGCAGCTCGCCGGCGACGAAGATCAGCCCGCCCCCTTCCTGGCCGACGAAGTGCTGTGATCATCTCGGGCCACTGCGGCCCCATGGCACGCAGGTCGGGGTCGACCAGGAGCAGGGCGTCGTAATGGCGCAGCTCGCTGTCGTTGGCGGCAGCCGCGTGATCGGGCGGTCGCCCGGCTGGCGAAAGCCGGGATCGGCGTGCTGGAGCCAGCCGGCGAACTCGACGTGCTGGTCGCGCATCAGCGCGTTGCGCAGGAACTGCACTTCCGGCGACGCCGCGCCGGCGATCAGCAAGACGCGGATCTGCTGGCGGACGACCCTCACCGCGGCGGTCGCGACGTTGTCGTCCTGCGTCAGCTCGGGGCCGGCGTCCTCGACGCGAGCGCGGTACTCGTACTGGCCGACGACCCTGGGCGTGATCCGGAACGTCGTTCGCTTGAGGATGCCGTCCTCGCCCAGCACGACGCGCTGATTGCCGACGGCTTCCCACGCGCCCTCGTTGATCCGCTGCTCCAGGACGACCGTCGCCTCGGCGTCGCTGCAGGCCGCGGGCCTCGACCACGACGGCCAGCGTCATCGGGTCGCGCACGAAGACCACCGGGCTGACCTCGATCTCGGCCAGGCGGATGTTCCGCGGCCCCTCGTCGGCCCCGGCGGCGATCGAGAAGATCGGGATGTTCTGCCGGGCCGCCGCCTCGACGGCACGGAGCGGCTCCTCGCCGGTGTTGGAGCGGCCGTCGGTCGCCAGGATCACGCCCGCCACCGGCTGGCCGCGATGCGCCGCCAGCACGCCGTGCAGGGCGTCGCCCAGGGGCGAGACCGGGCGATTTGGCTTGATCTCTTCGAGCTTGCGCGATCGCGCCGATTCGCCGGCGCCGGGCCTGGGCCGCCGACTCCAGGTCGTAGAGAACAGCTCCCGGCCCCGTGCCGAGCGCCTCGAGGTTCGGGCCGAGCACCGTCTTGACCAGGTCCAGCCTGCGGCGTCTCGCGCAGCCGGTCCACCGGCGACTTTCCCGCCTTCGGACTCGAGCTTCAGGCTCGCGGCAATCTCCACCGCGCGCGAATTGTCGGTATACGGGTCGGAAAACCTCATGCTCTCCGAGTCATCGACGATGATCGGACAGCTGCGAAGGGACCGTCTCGCGGCGCGTCGAGACCAGCACCGGCTCGAGCAGCATGATCGCGACGGCCAGCAGCGTGAGCACGCGCAGGCCGACGAGCAGCCGCCCGCTTCGTCCGCGACAGGTCGCGGCCCTCCCAGCCGGTAGAGCCAGCCAGAGCAGGGCCACGACCAGAACCGCCGCCAGGATCATCGCGATCGCGCCGGCGCCTCGCGGCAACGACGCGAGCTCGAGCCGGGAATCGCCGCCGGTCTCCACGCCGGGCGACGATTGTTCGATTCCCAGAAGTATTTGCCAGATTCTGTTCATGGCTTTCGAGCAGGATGTCCTCATCGGGAGCGGCCGACCCAGGCCGCGAAGATCGACTCGACAATCAAGAGCAGCAACAGCGAGAACGGCCAGGTCGCGCCAGATCTCGCGGCCGGTCGGCGAGAAGAGGCCGGCGACGTCGCCGCGGGCCGCCGCGATCTCGACGTCCAGCGGCTCCAGCATCGTCTTGAGCTCGGTCTCCGAATCCGTGCCAGATCGCTCTCGCGCGGGTCGGGGTTGGCCGCGTAAACATCTTGCTGCGTTCCCAGGGGCCCTTCATCCCAGGCGACGCGGTACACCCCCGCGCCGGCGCGTGTCGGGAACGGCGATCGTCGACCGCCGGGGCCGCGATCGCCCGGCGTCTCGGCGAGGGGCACGGCCGCGAGCGACTGCGGCTCGCCGCCGCCAGGCGGGCTCAAGCGGGCAGTCGTGATCTGCTGGCTCGAGTAGACAACGCGCCGCATCGGCTCGCCGGCCGTGATCGTATTGTCGAAGCGGCGTGGGCCGCGCCGTCCCTCGCACGGCCTCGCGCACGGCCAGGACGAAGCTGGGCTCGATCGGCCAGTCGTTGCCGGCGCGGTCGGCGGTGGTCGTCCACAAGAGCACACGGCCGTCGCCCACGACTCGCTCGGCCACCGCGGGCGAGCGGCTCGGGTCGTTCCAGCGCGCCAGCACGCGCACCTGGTTCTGATCGCCGCGATTCTCCACGCCTTTCTCGTCGACGGTCATGATCTGGCGGACCGCCACGCGTTCCAGCGCCGACGGCTTCAGGTCCAGCAGCTTTTCCAGCGGCGAGGGACGCAGCGGCTCGACGAATGAGCCCGCGGATGTTCTCGTCGACCAGGGCTCTTCAGCGGCATCGGCAAGAGCCGGTTGTCGGTGCGATGGAGCAGGTCGTTGTAAAGTCCGACGTCGAGCTTGGCGCCGGTGAAGATCATGAGGCCCATCCCGCCCTGGACCAGGCGTCCCAGGCGCTCGGCCTGCTCCAGCAGTCGGCGCGGCGACATTGGCCAGCACGAGCACGTCGGCGGGTTCCAGGCGCTGCGAGAGGAAATCTTGCTCCTGGACGACCTCGACGCGCCAGGCCTCCGCCGCGCCGATGCCGATCGAAAGAGGGGCGGCCAGATAATCGACCTCGGAGCCGAACGGCTCCGCCGACGGCTCGCCGTCGACCAGGCGGATGAGCAGCGAGTCCTTCACCGGCACGGCGACCCAGCGCTGGTTGTCGCCGGGCAGCTCGTCGTCGGGAATCTGAAGCGAGAACTCGTGGGGACCAGAGCCGGGAAAGGGAACTGTCAAGGGCACGCGTGCCGTCTGATGCGGCGCGATCTCCGGCAGCGTCACCTCGGTCGGCTTGTCGTCGACGCGGAGGATGGCCTTGGCCCCGGCGAGCGTTCGCGGCGAGTCGTTCTTGATCGTCGGCTTCCCAGGCGCTGGGAGCACCCGCCAGGATCGTGCGATCGACCGGCACAAGCGCCTGGAGCGAGACGTTGGCGGCTTCGTCCGCAGCCGACGTCGACGATCCGCACGCGGACGCCCTCTTCGTTCCAGCGCCGGCTGATCGTCTGGACGCCGCGGTCCCACCCGCTCTTGCGCAAGTCGGTCACGATCGTGAGCTGCCGGGTGGGATAGGTGCAGGATCGCAAGACCTCGTCGACCCCCTCCAGCACCGCGGGCCAGGCGGCGTGGGTGGCCGACAAGCGGCACGGACGCCACCGCGGCGGCAAGCTCGTCGCGACGGCCGCCCTCGACGTCGTGCACCACGGGGGCACGAGGCGCCGAAGTCGCCACGACCGTGCAATGGTCTTGCGGGCGGACCGAGGCCAGCAGCGCGGTCGCCGCTTGCTGCGCCCGCTGGAAAGCCGGCGCCTCACCGGCCGCGTAGCCCATGCTTACCGAGTCGTCGATCAGCACCACCTGGCTCGAACGGCCGCCGGTGCCCAGCCATTGCTCCAGCCCCGTCGGACTCAACACGGGCCGCGCCAGGTAAAAGAACAACAGGACAGGAAGCGAGATCCGCAGCAGCAAGAGCAGAACTCTTCAAGCTGGATCTTCCGTCGGTTGCGCTGGATGGTCAACTTGAGATAGTGCATCGGGGCCCATTCCACGCGGCGGAACCGTCTGCGGTTCAGCAGGTGGATGATAAGGGGGATCGCGCCCAGCAGCGTTCCCCAGATCAAAAGTGGGCTCAGGAGAGTCATGATGATTTATCGCGCGCCTTGACGGATTGCTCGGCCAGTCTCCTGGCGGGAATGCAAGAAGAAGCTGAGTGCGGCGCCGAGCGGCTCGTCGGTCAAGAACCGCACGTGGTCGTAGCCGCGGGCGCCGCACTCCTGGCGAACGCCCTCCAGAAATTCCTTCATCGCGTTCTGGTACGACCGGCGGAACGCCCACGGCTCGGCGAACAGCTCTTCCTCGCCTTCGATGTCGCGAAAGATCGTCGGGCCCTCGAAGGGAAGCTCGAGCTCGTCGCGATCGAGCACCTGCATGACCAGCACCTCATGACCGCTGAAGCGCAGGCGGTTGAGGCCGTCGTAAAGGGCGTCGAGGTCGGTGAACAGGTCCGATACGATCACCAGCAGATTGCGGCGGCGGAACTGGTCGGCGAGCGAGAGAAGCAGACCGCCCAGCTCGGTCTTGCGGGCCGGCTTGCATTGTTCGAGCAAAGCCGCACATGACCAGGATCTGCGCCTGGGTCGCGCTGGCCGGCAACACGGTGGTGGCCGCCTCGTCGAAGAGCACCAGCCCCACCGGGTCTTGCTGGCGCGACAGCAGCATCGCCAGCGAGACGACCAGCGTCGAGGCGTAGTCGAATTTCGAGAGGATCGTACGGGCCCCGCGATAATTCATCGACGCACTGGCGTCGACCAGGAAGGTGACGCGGACGTTGCTCTCTTCCTCATATTGCTTGATGTAATGGCGATCGGTGCGGGCGAAGACGCGCCAGTCGAGCCGGCGCAGGTCGTCGCCGGGCGTGTACTCGCGGTACTCGGCAAACTCGACGTTGAAGCCGTGGAACGGGCTGCGGTGCTGGCCGCTGATCGCCCCCTCGACCAGCCGCCGCGAGCGCAAGGTCAGGTCGGAGATCTGCGCGATCACGTCAGGATCGGAATATTTCGGCGACTCTGGCATCGGCGGCTCCCTTGCGGATCGGCACGTCGCTGAGCAGCTTCTTGATGATCGAGTCGCTGGTCTCGCCGGCAGCCTGCGCGTTGTAGTTGATCACGATGCGGTGGCGGAGCACGGGCAGCGCGATCGCGCGGATGTCATCGACCGAGACGCTGGGCCGTCCGGCGAGCGCGGCGCGGGCCTTGGCGGCGAGGATCAGCGATTGTCCGGCGCGTGGCCCGGCGCCCCAGGCCACCCACTGCCGCATATACTCGGGGCCGCCGTGCTCGGGTCCGCGGGTCGCCCGCACCAGGTCCATCGCGTAATCGATGCAGTGATCGGAGACGGGCACTCGCCGCACCAGCCGCTGCAAGGCCGCGATGCGCTCGCCGGTAAGCATCGGCGTGATTTCTTGCTCCTCGGCGCCTGTGGTGAGCCGGTAAATCCGCCGCTCTTCCTCGGGCTTGGGATAGGTGATGAAGATCTTGAACAGGAAGCGGTCGAGCTGTGCCTCGGGCAGCGGATAGGTGCCTTCCTGCTCGATCGGGTTCTGGGTGGCCAGCACGAAGAACGGGTCGGGCAGAGCGTGCCGATGGCCGCCGGCGGTCACCTGTCGTTCCTGCATGGCCTCCAGCAAGGCGGCCTGGGTCTTGGGGGGCGTGCGGTTGATCTCGTCGGCCAGGATCAGGTTGGCGAAGATCGGCCCCTCCACGAACCGCAGTTCCCGCGCGCCGCTGCCGCGGTCTTCGTAGAGCACCTCGGTGCCGGTGATGTCGCTGGGCATCAGGTCGGGCGTGAACTGGATCCGATTGAATTCCAGCGCCAGCGACTGCGCCAGCGAGTGCACCATCAAGGTTTTCGCCAGCCCGGGAACCCCCTCGAGAATGCAGTGTCCGCGGGCGAAGACGGCCATCAGCAGTTGCTCGACCACGTCGTCTTGACCGACGATCTGCCGGGCGATCTGCTCGCGGATCGTGTCGTGGGCCGTTCGCAGCTCTTCCAGTTCGGCGAGATCGAGCTCTTCGGTCTTGGTGCTCAAGATCACGTCCCTTCACTAGCGCTGGAAAACCGGGAGAAACTTGAACGGAAGCTGCAAGATGATGACGGCGATCGAGGTGCCGTAGACCTCGCCGATCCCGTCGCCGTGCCATGACCCGTCGGGTGCCTGCATGGCTAGCAACTGGTCGCGGGCGGCCGGGAAATACTTGTCCCAGTACTGGTCGCCGGCCATGTAGAAGCCCTGGGAGGCGTAGAGGTGCGAATAGAAGGCGTGGCCGCCTCCCTTGTCCCACCCCTCGCTGGCGCGGAACTGGTCCCAGACGTATTTCAGGCAGTCGGTGGCGATCGCCCCCTCGAACTGGCCGGCGTTGTACAGCGTGGCCACGGCGGCCGCCGAGATCGGCAGCCTCGGTCCGCCGCCGGAACCGAGCGAATACTGAATGCCCCCTTCGGGCGTGCGGCATTTCTCGAGATACTTGACCGACTCTTCGATCACGGCGCGCGGCACCAGGAAACCCGCGTTGTGCGCCGCCCGCAGGGCCTGCACCTGGGTGACCGTCACCGAGCCTTCGTCGCCGGAGCCGGGAGTGTAGGTCCAGCCCCCCTGCCCCGCTCTGGCCCTGGCTGGTCAGCGTCACCGCCTTGCGAATCGCCACCTGCACCTGCTTGCGCAGCGACTCCTTGGTGATCATCCCGTAAACGGACGCCAGGAACATGAGGGCGAAGCCGTGCCCGTGCATCGGGATGCCTCCGTCCTGCGTCGGGCCGGTGATCAGCCCCGTGGGCGTGGCGCAGCGCACCAGGAACTCGACGGCGCCCTGAACGTTCTTGGCGTACTTGCCGCGCGTGGGCGAGTCTCCGTGGGCCAGGATCGCCGTGCCCGCCAGGCCGGTCATGGCCACGGGGTAAGCCTGGCCGCCGCCGGTGATCCACGAGCCGTCCTCGGCCTGCTCGGCGGCCAGGGCATCGAGCCCCTTGAGAACGGCGCGGATCGTCTCGGGCGTGACGTGCTTGGGCAAGACCTCCTTGTCCAACGGCCCAGCCGCGGTCGAGCCCGGCGAGCCAGCCGGCGCCGACAACCGACGCCGCGCCGATCGAACCCGCTCGGAGTGCTTCAGGAAGCCGCGGCGGGTCGTGCGAGCCACCGGCGGCCGGTAGCTGTCAAATCCTGAATGGATCATGGCGGTGAGACCTTTGCCTTGCCGTCACCTTTAGGATGATGAACCTCGAATCGCACGAGCAGCTCGACGCGGACGGGAATCTCCTGGAACTTCGCCATCTCCAGCCGTTTGCCCGGCGGCTCGTCGTCGGAAGTCGAAGTCGCGATCGCCGGGCACCGCGATCTCCCGGACCGCGACGATCGGGCCAAGCTCGACCTGGCTCAACCGCGCCAGCCGCTCGGCGCGGGTGCGAGCGTCGGCGATCGCCTTCTCGTAGGCCTCTTCCTGCAGCTTGTCGAAGTCTTCGAGGACGAACCGGACCAGGCCGGTGGTGTTATTCATGCCGTACCGCCAGTAATAGTAATAGTTCATGTTATTCTCCTGCCCCGACCTTCGCGCCGGCGTCCTGGGCGACGTCGAGCAGCCGGCCGACCAGTTGCAGCACGCTTTCCTCGTCCAGCTTGCGGATGTCGGTCGCCTTGACGACGAGCTTCCGCGAGAGCTGCACCTCGGTCTTGGTGCGCGTGTTGGGCTGATAGTCGAAGAAATAAGGGCTCTGCATCTGGCCCTTCTGGTCGACCAGCAGCCCGCGTTCCTCCACGGCGACGTTGGCGAGCTTGAGCGCGGCGAAGGCATCGTGGATCCGCTTCTTGGCGTCGCGGTACTTGACGATCGCGTCGGCGGTCAGCTCCGAGGAGGCCGACACCTCGAGGTCGATCTCCACCAAGTCGGGCTTGGCCGCGACGTGAGCCTTGCCCGAGACGGTGAACCCCTCGATATTCTGTTGGGCCGGCATGCCCATTCCGGGCTCGAAGAACTGGGCCTGCGGCCGGGCAGACCGCCAGCGCCGACAGGCCAGCGACAGCGATGATGGCCGCAAGGACCGACTTATTCATGGCGTGCCTTCTCCTTCGTGGTCGCTGAGTCAAGGTGGGCGGAGACGCCCGGTGCCGTCACCCCGGCGCGGGATAGGCGGAGATCGTGCGATTGGAGACGGCCAGCAGCCACCTATCGGTGAGCAGCAGGTCGCCGCCGACCGCGCCCAGGTCCTTGCCGCGGAAGATCCGCCGCACCGTCGCCCGATGCGGGATCGATCTCGAAGATGCCGCGGGAGCGTCAATTGCCAGATGCCGTCCGGCCGCACCAGCACTTCGCCTCCGTTGCTGCCGCCGGGCAGACGCGTCGCCCACAGGAGCTTCCGCGTCTTGAGGTCGACGGCGCTCGAGCTCCGCACCGCCGAAATACACGGCGTCGTCGTCGACGCGCAAGCAGGCGCGAGGCCTTGGTGATCGGCCGCTCCCAGAGGACCTTCATCCGGTTGGGATCGATCGCGTAGAGGCGCTCCGGACTGCATTCCCTTGACCAGGAACGCCTCACCGGCCTGGAGCGGCGGACCGCTGACGACCTGGGGCTCCTGGGGCTGGTAGTAGTAGAAGAAGTGAGCCTGGACTGGTACGGCGTCGGTCTGGTAGCCGTATCCCCAGTCGAGCATTCCGGAATCGGCGTCGAGCCGGGCGAGCACGCCGACGTGCGTGTCGATGTAGACCGCGCCGGCGCGGTAGACCAGTCGAGGCTGGGGCGGCCGTGTCGCGGCTGTACCGGTAGTAGTACATCTGGCCGCCCTGGCGGAACGTGCCGATCTCGGTCTTCCAGAGCAACTTTGCCGTCGTGCGGCTGGATCGCCAGCACGAACTGCTGCGGCTGGCCCTGCCGCTGCTGGGGGTTCGCCTGAGTCTTGGCCGCGATGAAGAGCTTGCCGTCGGCCAGGAGCGGCTGGCCGACCAGGTCGAATGGGGCGTAGTCGGGCAGGTCCGTCGACTTCCAGACGATCTCGCCGTTGTCGGCCCGCCGGCAGATCAACTGGAAGGGGGCAAAGAAATTCTGGTCCTTGAGGTCGCGCGCCAGGCACCAGACGTGATCGCCCGCGGCGACGATCGCGAACCGGGCCGGGTCCAGCGTCTGGGCGGCCGGCTGCATGGCCAGAACCTCGAGATGATGAAACGCCGCCGACCGCCAGAGCATCTTGCCGCTCTGTCAGGTCGAGCGCCAAGATATGACCCGAGGTAGTTGACGAAGAGATTCGTGCCGTCGATCGTCACGGCCGGCACGGCCGCGCTCAGGGAATTGGACTCCCACTGGGTGAGCTCGAGCGGGCGTCATGCCGGCCTCGACCGATTCGGCGAACCGCATCTGCCAGGCGGGATCGACGGGCCTGGCGAGATCGGGGCCCGATGAAGCGGCGCTGGAGGCCGGCTTGGGCTGATCAGCATCCGTGCGATCCCTCGTCGCTCATGAGGCGGCGGAGCAGCTCGGCCGGCGGCGCCGTCCTGCCGCCCAGGCGTGACCTTCTCGTCGCCGAAGCGGCTCGACCAGCTCGGCGCGGACCTGCTCGAATTCGGACCGGCGCCCTGCCCGATGCAGCGCCAGGGCGGCCTTCACCGAGAGCAAGGCGGGTGAAAGGTCGGTGTCGGGGCGCTCGCGCAAGATGGCCAGCCAGCAGTCGGCCGCCCGTCGAAGCGCCCGAGCTCGAAATAAAGATCGCCCAGGCGGTCGGCGGCATTGTCGCCGACCGACGTGATGAAATAGGCCGAGTAGATGCGTTCGAGGTTCTTCAGCTCGGTCGCGCCTTCGGCCTCCTCGAAGAGCTTCTTCGCCTCGGCGTCGTAGAACAGCCGATAGGCGGCCTGGCCTTCCGGAGAAAGCGCGGTCAGGAGCTGGCGCCGCTTGCGCTGCGACGGGAATGATGAAACCATTGTCCCCGTCGACGAATCGAAGGGCCTGATCCTCGGGGATCGTGTAGAGCGCCTTCAAGGCGCGCTCCCACGCGTTGCGCCTGCGGAAGCGCTCGAAGTCGTCGATCGCTTCCTTCACCTCGGTCGAGGCCGGCGGCATCTGCAAGGGACGAGCCGGATTGTCGTTGGAGACCTTGTCCTGCTCGTCCTTATTGGCCTGGCCAAAGGCGAATGCCGGCAAGACCAAGATGATGATGATCGGCAATCGCCACACGGTCATGTCACCTTGGTAGAGAAGACAGACGCCGGATTCAAGACGAACGTGCCAATGGGAAACTGCGGTCGTTCCACTTACTTTTTCAATCACGCCGGCAATAACGCGTAACAGACACTTGTAGTAAACCGGATGGTGATGTGCAAGCGAATTCCTTAAAAGTTTCTCCCGCCGCGGGGAACAGCCTCTCGAAGAAAGCCCGGAGCGCCATTTCCGGGGTAATGGGCCCGATCTACGTCCGTTTGACGACCCGGTTCCCGTTCACGGTCCAGGTCTAGAAAAGGGCCGCTCCTGGCTGGCTCAACAGATGCTCAAGCGAGGGCTGTGGTTCAATCCGTCCCGGTTCCTGACACGAGAGGCACTTTGCGGATGATCGCTCACCCGGCAGTCTCCCGTGTGTTCACGGACTGCAACAAAGGCGGAGCTAGCATGATGGAAACCAGTGCGGGCAAGTAGAAGATGACGGCCAGCAGTCGGCCATCCGGCTGCGGGACTTGCGGCAGCACCACGAGCAGGAGCACCCAGGTGCCGGCAGTATACCACAACATCGATTGGCGACTGTCGGGCAGCAACCAGAGTGGCAGGCAATCGTAGCCAACCAGTTGCTGCGGCATCAATGCCAGCAGGATTAGCTGGCGGGCGCGGGGCCTACGATAGTGAATCAAGGCTAGTAAAAGCGCCGGGCACACCAGGGCGGGGATGTATCCTGAGTAGGGGCCGAGGCTATGCAGCCAGCGCATCGGCCAGCGCGGGACGAGGAGAAGGGTGCAGGCGAGCACGGCGATGCAAGCGACCGTGTTGCCGCGGTTCAGGTTGGGAAGGTTGGGCAGCAAGAATTGTGGCTTGGCCAGGCTCAAGGGCAGCAGGGCAGGAATGATCATAGCGGCGGTGAGCAGGGGGCTCCACTGGGCGATGCGCAGCGCGGCGCAGTAGGGGAAGCTACAGAAGGTCAGCAGTCGCCAGTAGGGCGTCAGGCGGTCCACTCCAGGGCGGGTAAGCGCGTAGGCCAGCAGAGTGGCGGAGCCTCCGTTGAACAAGGCGGTGGCCAGATGCAAGGGAAAGACGGCGAGAGGGGCGGCGAGTAGTGCGGCCGTGAAGGGGTAGGGAATGTAGTCGGGTGTGGGCGCGACTCTATAGCAGTCTTGACCCGAGAGGAATTGGCGGGCAGCCAAGTGTGCCCAGTGGTAGTCGGTGGGGGCGGCGGGGTGAGGGGGGTAGGAGACGAGCGGGGTGATGGCCGCGATGAAAGTGCCGATGGACAGTGAGATTGCGATACGCATGTGCGACGCTCCATAGTTCCCGGAGTGTAGCACGAAGGGGACCAGGGATGCAGCTTGGGGATTTTCGGGATTTCTAACCAAGGGCTGTCCGAAAAGCGCAGGCGGCGCTAAGCACCAAGCGACTCAGTCGGCGCGAGGATGGAGATTCCCCGCCTCCGTCGGCCCGGCCGATCGATTTCGGTCTTGACCGGGATGCCGGGACGGACCGCCTGCAGCCCCTCGACGATCACCGGCACGCCCGAGTCGGCCCACTGCTGATGACCCGCAACCCCTCGTAGGTCTGCGCGGCGTCGACTCGCTGGATGGCCACCTTGCCCTTGTCGTCCAGGCCGACGAGGACCGACGGGCGAAGAGGGTCGCTGGGCACCCAGGCGCTAAGGTCATCTTGCGCGACCAAAGGCAACACGGCTTGCTTTTGCCAGGATCCGGGAACGCGCAATTGATCGGGATCGTCGAAGCGGTCGCGGCTGGCGGAGTAGACCGCGACCGAGGCCACATTCGGCGGCGGCGAGACCAGTGGGTTCGCGCGCGGATCAATCCTTTGTCCGCTCGCTCGATCATGCCAGGGGATCGGATTCCGGATCGCCGTACTCACGGCGAGGTTTTCGATGTAGCCCTTCGGGCCTGTGTACAATTCTCCGGAAGCCAGTTTTAGCGCCTTGGGCGGAGCATAACTCTCTGCTAAGGAGGGGCGTCATCCGTCTGGGTTCGGGGATGAACCGGCGCGAATAGACTGCCGCCGGCTCCGCATCGACAAATTGTGGATCGTCGAAGAGCAGTAGTGGAACGGGCGCGCCGGTGCTCCATTCATCGGTGACCTGGTACATTCCGAAGGACGTCGGAGGCGACCCCGCCGGAGACCCCGCGAAGAGGACCGAATGGTCACGGTGCTGGTCGCCGCGTACCGTGATGGCTCCGAATCGCATCCGAGGAGTGCGAAAGGCAAGAGCAGGGCTAGTGCAGTTCTTGAAATGCTTATCATCGGAACAAATCTATTATCATTGTGATATTGACAATTATCTATTTTTCTAGCAGGCTGCGGCGCATGGATTCTACTCTAGTCCGGCCGAAGCCAGGTGTGGGTTCAATTAAAGGCAAAGCCGCCTCTCGTATTCATTTCGCCTTTTCCGGCCTCGCGGTGGGTGGCATGATGAGCGTCGGCGGTTCCTCATTCAGAGGCGGGTCGAAATTTGAGGAAATTCGTTGAGAGAAATGATGCGTCAGTTGTAAGATGATGGACCGTGCATCATGAAGGCCGGCGGTCAGTGCGACATGCGACGGAGGGACTCGCGATGTGGTTAGTACGTTCGGCGAAGAGTCTCGGCGGCAAGCTGGGCTGCTTCGGTTTGTGCGTCGTGGTGTGCCACGCGATGGGAGGCGGCCTTGCCAGGGCCGACTCGGGTCCGAAGAAGTCGGACCAGGTGGCGTCTGGCTACGAGATCTTCAACCGGGAATGGATGCCCAACGACCCGCGCGGTCACGGCGGCGACGGGCTGGGGCCGGTGTATAACGATTCCTCCTGCGTCGCCTGCCACAACTCGGGCGGCAGCGGCGGCGCGGGACCCATCAGCAAGAATATTGATATCCTCAGCGCTTCGCTTAACCCGAATGGTATGACGGTCACCACGGTGGCAGCACCAGCACCAGCCCCAAACCAGAGTCAAACTCTGCAAGTCCAGCAAGTGTCGCCCGCACCCGCAACTGCCGCGGCGTCGATCGATGCCTTGCTCGAGGTTCACGCCGGATTCCGCACCAGCCGGACCGCCGTCCTGCACAAGTTCGGTACCGACCCCAATTATGACTCGTGGCGCAGCCAGGCGCTTTCCCCGGCGGGGATGCCGAAGGTCCAGCTAGCAGGAACCGAGATCTTCACGCAGAGTAACGCGTTCCCGTTACTCAACATCGATAGTTCAGCACCGCCCGTGGCCATGCGTGGCGTGCCAGATCCGGCCGATGGCCGGGCGATGGCGCAGATTCAGCAGGTTCGCGCGGCACTACAATCGGGCAATCCCGCCATGGGCCGGCAGCCTCTGGCCGTCGGAGCATTCAGCGTCTCCGTATCGCAGCGCAATCCGACCCCCCTCTTTGGACTGGGACTGATCGACTCGATTCCCAGCGAGGCCATCGAGGCGATGGCCAAGCGCCAGGCGAAGAAATCACCCGAGATCCAGGGACGCGTCAGCCGTCTCAAGGACGGCCGGATCGGCCGGCTGGGGTGGAAGGGGCAAGTTGGGAACGTGGAAGACTTCGTGCTCAACGCCTGCGCCGTGGAATTGGGCCTCGAGGTTCCCGGCCACCACCAGGCCATGTCTCCGCAAGCGCCGAAGTATCAGACCACGGGCCTTGACCTGAACGCTGGCGAGTGCGCTGCGCTCGTCGCCTACGTGCGCAGCCTGCCCAGGCCGGTCGAGCGCAGGCCCTCCAGCGTCGAGGAATCGAAGCACCTGGGCGCCGGCAAGGCGATGTTCTCGAGCATCGGCTGCGCGGGCTGCCACTCGCCCAGCGTGGCGGACGTCGAGGGAATCTACAGCGACCTGCTGTTGCACGACATGGGACCGGAAATGGCCGACGAAGGCTCGTATTCGGACGGGTCTGATGATGGCGGTGATGATCCACTGGGCCCACTGCTTCAGCCCGCTGTGGCCAGCACCGGCCAGTCCCGGCCAGTGGCAGCTCAAAAGCTCCGCGGCGCCACCAAGCGGGAATGGAAGACGCCCCCGCTGTGGGGCTTCCGAGACTCTGGCCCTTACCTGCACGACGGCCGGGCGCAAACGCTGGACCAGGCCGTCGCCTTGCACGGAGGCCAGGGCGCGGCCGCCGCGCAACGGTACTTCAAGCTCTCGCCCCGCGAGCGGCTCCAGGTCGAGGCGTTCCTGAAGTCGCTGGTCGCGCCACAAGCCCAAGACGTCAAGCTCGCCCAGCGCGGCCAGTAAGCGGTGAACAGTCGAGGCCGGTCCGCCGGCCAACATCGCATCTGAGCCCGGCGGGCCTGCTTCGCTCGCCGGGCTCGCTCACATCACACGGGATGACCGCCTCGGCGGTCCCGGGCCGACGTCCCCTTCACGATCGGACGGGCGGCCCCTCCATGGCAGCGGGACATCGTCGATCAGAGGGAGGCTTGACGGATGTGGATTCATGACGCGTCGGCAAGAGTGCATCGCCGCATCTCGCTCGGGATGACGCTGGCGCCAGCCCTGATGTTGATGCAGATCATAGGAAGCATCGCCAGGGCCGAAGAGCTGCCACCGGATCGCATCAATCCCAGGGGCCATTCCGGCGACATCCTCGCCGTCGCGTTCAGCCCTGACAATAAGATTCTCATCACCGGCGGCGCCGATCGGCTCGCCAAGCTGTGGGACGTGGCCACGGGCAGCGTGCGGGCCGACCTGGTGGGCCACGCCGGCAAGGTCCTTTGCGTGGCGGCCTCGCCCGATGGCAAGCTTGCCGCGACCGGAGGCGATGACCGCGTGATCCGGCTCTGGAGCACGGCCGACGGCGCTAGCCTGGGCACGCTTCCTGACCACTCTGGCGCGGTAACGCGCGCTGGCGTTCAGCCCCGACGGCAAGATTCTCGCCTCTGGGAGCATGGACACGACGATCCGCTTCTGGGACGTTGCCGCGCGGCGGGCCTCGCGAACGCTCGAGGGGCACGACGCGGGTGTCACGGGCCTGGCCTTTTCCCCCGACGGCAAGTCGCTCGCCTCGTCGAGCCGCGACAGCACGATCAAGCTCTGGGATACCGCCAGCGGAGCCGAACGAAAGACGCTGGGCAGGCACGACAACCTGGCCATGTGCGTGGCCTTCGCGCCCGACGGCAAGACAGTGGCCTCGGGCGGCCTCGACAAGATGGTCCGGTTCTGGCGGCTCGACCAGACCGACCATCATCCGAGGCAAGAGCCCGGACAAGAGCAGCAGAAGATTCAACCGCAACAACAACAACCGCCGCCGCAGCCGACGTTGATGCTGGCACGCGACGTGATGGCGATCGCTTATTATCCCAGCGGAAAGAACTTGGCAGCGGCCCTGTCAGACGTGGATTCGAAGCGGCCCGTTCCTGGAACAATCGCGATCGTTAACGTGACGAATCGGTCGGTCCTGACTCAATTCGGGGCCCACCTCGGCGCGGTCCGGGCGCTCGCGTACTCTCCCGACACTAAGTTTCTAGTCTCCGGCGGCGACGATCGAGCGGTTCGGTTGTGGGAGCCCAAAGGCGTCGCCGCGCGCACGGCCTGGCTGGGCCCCTGGCCGCCCGGACCCGAGAAAGACCGGTTCATGACGCATCTCGACCCGGTCGAGGCCATCGCGTTCGCGGCCGGCGGCAAGTCGGTCGTGACGGCGACCGGCAGCCCGATCATCTCGATCTGGGATGTCAGGGCGCACGAGCTGAAGCGACGGCTCCGCGACCGCTCAGGCGCCGTGCGTGCCCTGGCTGTCAGTCCCGACGGCGCCACGCTGGCCAGCGGCGGCGACGGCAAGGTCGTGCATCTCTGGGACTTTGCCACGGGTCGTGAGCGGGCGTTGTTAACAGGACACGCCGGCCCGATCACCTGTCTCTCGTTTTCCGCAGACGGCAAGTCCCTGGCCTCGGGCAGCCGCGACGCCTCGGTAACCATCTGGGACGTCGGAAAGGGCACCGAGCGCGCCACCCTGGGCAGGCACACAAGCGCGGTCACCTGCGTTGCGTTCGCGCCCGATGGCAAGACTCTCGCCACTGGCTCGCTCGACTGGACCGTCAAGCTCTGGAACCTCGCGACAGGCACCGTCAATCATTCGTTCGATGCCCATCGCGACGTGATAGACGCCGTTGCGTTCGCGCCCGACGGCACTTCGCTAGCTTCATCGAGCCGCGACGGCACGATCCGGCTCTGGGATGTTGCCAAAGGCGCCGAAAGAATCACGTTGCGGGCGACCGCCGGGCCGATCGGCCCACTGGCGTTCCTGGCCGACGGACGGGCGCTCGTCGCCGGTGCGTCCGACGGATCGCTGCGCCGCTGGGACGCCGCCGACGGCCATCTGGAGGCCCTTCGCACTCACGCCCATCTCGGTCCAATGGCTGCGCTCGCCCTCTCTCCCGACGGCAAGGCGCTGGCGACCGGCGGCGGCGACCACGAGCTGCGGCTGTGGGACCTGGCCGGTCAGCTTGCGCCCAGGCCGTTCGCGGGCGTGGAAGCGAAGGTCGTATCCCTGGCGCTCTCGCCTGATGGCAAGCTGCTTGTCTCGGCCTCGGCCGACGGCCGCGTCCAGCTCTGGGATGCCGTCAGCGGGCGCGATCGAGGCCATGCGTTCGGCTTGAGTGCCCACGAGCTCCGCCTCGCCCTCTCCCCCGATGGCAAGGTCCTGGCCATCCTGCCGGTCGGTTCCAATTCCGAGAACCTCAGGCTCTGGGACACCGCGACCTTGCGTGAGGTCGATCTGGCGGTGGTGCCGTCCGAGGCGCGGGCCCTCGCCTTCGCACCAGACGGCAAGGCGATCGCCACGGCTGGTGGGCCAGTAAGCTTGTGGGGCTTGGGGACGGAAAAACCGGTCCGCAATTTCAAGGGACCAACGGGCCTGTTCCGATCGATCGCCATCTCACCCGATGGTAAGGCCCTGGCCACCGCTGGCGGTGACGGCGCCGTGACGCTCTGGGACGTGGCCAAGGGGGAGCCCCTCACCAGGCTCGAAGGGCACACCGCGGCGATCTCGTTCGTTGCGTTCGCGCCCGACGGCAAGACGCTGGCCAGCGGCGGGGCCGATCGAACCGTTCGACTCTGGAATGTGGCGGCGCAGGCCGAGCGCGCCGTGCTCCATGGCACCAGGGGGCCGATCTCGGCCCTGGCCTTCGCGCCCGACGGCAAGGTGCTGGCCTCGTCATCGGACAACGACCCGAACGTCTCGCTCTGGGACGTGGGTGCAGGCCGCCTTGCCGCGACGCTCACACTGCCCGACGCGACACCGGGTGCGGGTGTCTCTTGCCTGGCCTTCGGCAAGGACGGCAAGAACCTGTTCACAGGCGGTGAGCGAGGGATCGAGGCCTGGGACGTGACGCCTGAGAGCCGGGCCCTGGTTCGCCCCACCACGTCAACCGCCAACCAGGAGCGGGCCACACTCCGCGGTCATGCCGGCAGCGTTCGCAGCCTGGCGGTGGTGAGTAGCGGAAGGTCGCTCGTCTCGCGCGGCGAGGATGGAGTGATCAAGGTTTGGGACCTGGACCACACCCAAGCGCGGCTGACGCTCGGCGGCGGTGATTCGCGGGTACGCTGCATGGGGCTGACACCGGACGGCCGGCTGCTGGCCGCCGGCATCCGGGCCGGCGGTCCTCGGGCCAGTTCACCTCCACGGCAAGGGGATCTTCCGGCCAAGGATGTTTTTCAGCCGCCCGCGGAGGCAAAGGCAAACAAGCAAGCGCAAAAACCAAAGGCGCCTCGGGCCGGGGCACCCCCCGAGGCCGCTCCGCCTGCCGCGCAGCCGGCTCCGCCACCGGTCGAGGCCAAGGTCTGGAGCCTGAGCGATGGTCACGAACGGGCGACGCTGTCGGGACACAATGGAGAGGTTGTCGCACTTGACTTCAGCAAGGACGGCAAGCTGCTTGCGTCGACCAGCCGCGCCGGGGTGGTCAAGCTTTGGGACACGGCCACGTTCAAGCCGGTGAGCACTCTCACGGGACGCCAGGGGGGCGTTGATCTCGTTCTCTTTTCGGCGGATAACAAGACCCTGATCGGGGCCAGTGCGGCTGGTCTGGTGACGCTCTGGGACGTTGACTCCGGCAAGGTGCGTGCCAGCTTCAGCCACTTCGGCGGGATGAACACGATCGTGCTCGCTCCCGACGGCAAGACGCTGGCAACCGGCGGAGGCCGAGTCGTGAACCGGACCGACGCTGCTCCTGGTGCTGGCCCTGCCGGCGACGTCCGGATCTGGGATCTCGCCACGGGACGCCGGCTGGCCGTCTTGCCGGTTCCCTCTGGCCATGTCACACGCCTGGTCTTCAGTCCGGACGGCAAGACGCTGGCGGCGGCGACCGAGGCCTCGAGCATCATGCTCTGGGACATCACCTCGTCATCCCCGCGCGGCACGCTGAACTGGCGCTCTGGTAGAGCCCTTTTCCTCGCCTTCGCCCCCGACGGCAAGACGCTCGTCGCCGGCGGAGAGGACGACGTCTTGCGCCTCTGGGATGCCGCTTCCGGAAAACTCGTGAGGACCCTTCACGGCCACGCCGACGCCATCGACTGGATCACCTTCCTCCCCGATGGCCGCACTGTCCTTACGGCCAGCCGCGACATGACGGTCAAGCTCTGGAATGCGGGGTTGGCGAAGTGATGAAATGCATAATTTAAGTAGATCACAATGGAGACGGCGCTTTGCTTTGCATGTCCGGGTTCTTGCGCGAGCCGGCTTTTTCCTCCAGCTTCTCGGCGGCCTCCTCGAATCGCTCGCGCTGCTTCGCGCAATGCGCCTGCCACTCCTTGAGCCGGGCGAGCTCTTTTTGAATGCTGCTGTATTGGTGCAAGTCCCCAGCTTGAACGACCACCCTCGACTTGCCCTCCAGGATATCGGCATCCGCCTTCGCCCTGGCTTCGGCATCCTGGAAATTGCGGGCCATCTGCCGGTAATACCGGTCGACGTCATGCGAAATGGCGGCACACCCGGCGAGCCCGGCTGCGATGACAAGAAGTGTCGCGAGACGTGTTCCCGCGCAAACGCATGTGACCTTGCTGATTTGGAGTGGCACGACAACCTCCTTGCCGTTCGAATGACCGCTCCCGAGCATGACCGCGAGACTTGAAAAATGGCGCGAGCGCCTCTGGCTACCTGACTTGAAGAGGCTGGATCTTAAGGAGAAATGGGAAAACGGGCAATCTCAGTCTGCGGCAAGAGCAGGACGGCTACTGGCCTGTGAAGCCCGGCCTCTCCACCGGCAGCTTGCTGTAGATGCGTGCCAGCTCGATCATCAGGGGCTCGATCTTCTTGTAGTATTCCTCTTCACCGAGCTTGCTCTTTTGATTGCGCAGGGCGGCAAGAGACTGTTCGAGCTGGTCCCGTCGCTGTCGGTCGGCCTCGGACATGCCGCGCTCGCGGTCGCTGGGGATGAGGTGAAACTGGTGCGCGCGGATGCCGTCGAGGGGTGCGTCGTCCTTGGCGCGGCGGGTGGCGTGAACGCCGCGGAACCAGTCGGCGGGAGTGCCCAGGCGGTCGCCGTTGTCATCGAGCAGGGCGTGCTCGGTGGCAAGCTGCGCGTGGGTACGATAGTACTCGCCGACGCGTTTGCTCGCGGTCAAGTAGGCTTCCAGCAGAGAGACCTGTCCATCCTTGTCGAGATCGGCACTCGGGTCGGCGATCGCGCCGGCAAGGTACTCGCCCAGCCGGGCGAAGTTGATCTCGCTGCCGCTTCGAGTCGCGGTGACGATCACGCGACCCGGCCCGGAGAGTCGATTCAAAAACGGAGCGCTTGCCGAGGTGCAGTCGAGCATCGCGACGGGCCGCTTGATGGACGTTAGCCATTCGGAGAGTTGAAGGTCGGTCACATCCGGTCCGCGCAGGTTGAACTTGGCCTCGCGGCCGTCGTACGTGCCGTGGCCGATCAGCACGATCCAGAGCGGCTTCTGGCCGTCGCCGACTTTCTGGGCGAGGAACGTACGCAGGAGGTCAAGATCGGTAGCACCCTCTTCCTTCGCTTCCCCGATCGTCGTCAGCTCAACGTCAGCTTTCTTTGCCGTCTGCTTCCACTGCTCGGCCCACTTGCGAAACTGGGCCCCGTATTCGGGAGAGCCCGCCGCGCCGACGACGATGAGCAAAGCGGGACGGTCGCCGGCCGCCGTGGTGAGAATGCATAGAGTGATTGCGAGCAATGTATTCATGGGTGAAGAGCGGCGAGTGTTGATGAGCTCACGCCAGTCCATTGACCCGACGCAGCCCCCATTCGGCCATGAGACAAACGATGGCGATGAGGAAATAAAGGGGACGATGCCACAGCGGCGAGGTCCACGTTTCAGTGATCGGCGCCTTGCGGGAAGCCAGGCCGGCCACGAATTTTTCGAGGTCTTTGCTCTCGACGAGCTCTCCCTTGGTCTTGGTGGCGATGGTACTGAGCAACTCTCGGTTGGGCTCGAGCCGGGCGAACTCATCGGCGGCGGGCTGGGCAACCCAGCCAGCGTCGCGCTCGCCGATGGCGCTGCCGTCGGGCGCGGTTGCGGTGGCGAGCGCGCGGTAAGCGCCGGGCTGCTTGGCGACATACCGGGCCGAGTACACGCCGGCCTCCTGCCCGTCGGCCTCGGCGTCCAGGCCAAGGTCGGTCCCGTCGGGAAGCTTGAGCTTGAGGGCGACCCTGGCGTTGTCGAGCGGCTGATAGGCGGGATCGCGCACGCGAACCGTCAGCTCAACAGTGGGCGCCGTCGCGTCGGCCTTGGGAGCCACCGAGACTTCCACGCGGTTGGGAACGTCGCCGACCAGCCAGCGCACCGTCTGCCGCCAGGATTTGCCCAGGTCGCTCTCGGTAGGGTTCTCGCGTCTCAGGCCCCATCGCCAGAGGTCGCCGATCAGGAGCGCGCCGGCGTGTCCCTTGCCGAATTGCTGCGCCACGAGCGCGGGGGCAACGTTGCCGGCAGGGTCGCGCACCTCGGCCAGAACCACGGCGCCCGGCTTGGCCTTGCCCACGCGGTTGAGTGTTCGGAACGCGGGCATCGCGGCCATCCGCGTCTGTTCTTCGTCTTCCGTGGCCCGCAGCCGCACCCAGGGCTGAAGCCAGCCTTCGCGTGTCAGCACAAGCTGATATTCCTGATTTCCCAGGTCGGGCGCCGGCTCCAGGCCTGGCCCCGGCGGGTTCAAGTAGACGGGCATGAGCTCGCCTACGGGCGTGCGATCGTACTTGCCCTCGGCGAAGGTGTCGGGACCGCCCAGCATCAGCAGGCCGCCCCCGCGCTGGCTGACGAAATTACGCAAAAGCGCAAGCTGGTCCTGGTTGAAAAACCCGGCCTCGAGATCGTCGAGCACCACGGCGTGGTATTTGAAAAGGTCTTCACTGGTCTTGGGAAAACCGTCACGCAGCTCGACTTCGTCCAGGGTGTTGAGGCGCACCAGCACCGGCTGATCGTGCTGTTCGGCGGTCTCGGCGTCGGGATGGTCAAATCCCTCGAACAGTGCGCTGGTCCCGGTGCGCCGGCTGCGGAAATCAAACTTGGGCTGCTTGGTGGCAATTCGCACCAATCCGACGAGTTGCACCTGCTCGTCTTCGGCGACCGCCCGGCGCAGGAATTTGAACTCCCAGTTGGGCCGCCCGCTGACGTAGAGCACGCGATAGGGCCCGCTCCCCTGGTCGATGACGACGAGCCGGCTGTTGTTCGCCAGGGTCTGCTCGCTCGTCGCCGCGGGGTCCTGGCCTTCGGCGTCTTTTTCCTCGTCGGCCGCGCGGGCCACGGCGCGATAGAAGCTGACGCCCTTCCTGGCCGGCCGGAACTGGAACCGAAAGGTCAGGGGTTTCCCATCAGCGTTTGCCATCGCGTCGCGACGCTCGACTTCCTTGCCCGAGTCGTCGATGAGTGTCGTCACGATCTTCCGGCCCGCATAGCCGACGGCAACGACCTCGGCCTGGACGACGACGGGGGCCGACTCGAAATTGGTCTGGCTGGTGGAGACCTGGCGCACCGAGATGTCCCTGGCCGCATCCCGCGATGGGGGCGAGATGGTGTAAACCGGCGGCAGGCTCGACCAGTCAATGTCGGCCCCGTCGGTCGTGTTGCCATCTGTGACCAGCATGATGCCGGCCAGTGGCAAGCCGCGAAACCGTTTCGTGAGTGCCCCGAGCGAGGCCGAGAGCGACGACGCGGTGCCATCGAAGCTCAGGGCATCGAAGCGGTTGACCGCGCGGAGGTGGGAGTCGAAGGCGTACTGACGGACGTCGAAATCTTGGCCCAGGCGCGTTTTCCAGGCGGATTCGCCGGCCAGGAGTCCGCGGAGCCACTCTCCGCGGGTGGGCGAATCCTGGCCGTCGCGGATTTGCAGACTCTGGCTGTTGTCGGCCAGAATCACCATCGCATTGGCTCCCGGGCGGGGCCGCGTGCCCGTGAGCAGAGGCTCGAGCAGGCTGATCGCTAGCACCGCCAGAGCGACCCCTTTGAGCACGGCGCAGGCGAGCCGCACGCGCCGGCTTGCGCCGAGCCGAAGCTCGCGCTGTGCGGCGCATAGCTCCAAAGGAGAGCCATGGCCCCGACGCCCATGAGGATGAGCGCGGGAGTCATCCAGCCGGGTGATCCCCAGATAATGAAAGGCTCGGTCATCGGCCGCTCCCCAGGCGCTCGTAGTACCTGCGCACACCCTCGGCATATTGGGGAGGGACGGGATCGCGGTCGATCGGCACGAGCGAATCTGGCGATTCGCGGCGGCGAACCTCCTCGGCGATCCGCTGGCCGAGCTCGCGCAAGGGGTCGGCCACGAGCGACTGCAACTGGTTCCAGTCGGGTTCCTTGGCGTGGCGTTTGAATTCCTCGCGAGCACCCCGCACGCGGTCGCGAATGCGCGCGGCCTGGCCGCGGAGCTCGGGATCGTCAAGCAGCTCTTCGACGTCGCGCATCCGGTCGGACCACTGCCGGAAGCCCTCGCCGGTGACCGGCCCGCCCGGCCCGCGCGCCGGGCCTCCGAGCAGTTGATCCAGGCCGGAAGGCTGATTCGCGCCCCGCCCTGCCGCGCTCCGCCGCCCGCGGCGCCACGGTTCTGGTTCTGGCCTTGGCCTCTCTGGCCGCCTTGTGGCTGGCCATCGGCGCTTTGCTGGTTCTCGCCCTGTTGATCTTGACCTGGTTGGTTCTGCTGCCCGCCTCGCAAGCCCTGGCCAGGACGTTGCTGCCTCTGGCCTCTCTGCCCCCCCGGTTGCTGTGCTTTCGGAGAATCTCCTTGACCGCCGGAAGCCTGCTCTCCAGGCTGCTCCCCTTGCTGTCCAGCCTGTTCTCCTTGCTGTCCAGCCTGTGCTTTTTGCTGACCACGCTGACCGCCTTGACGGGCGGGCTGGCCCTTGGCGGAGTCGCGATTGGGCTCGCTCCTGGAACCCTTTCGCTGCTCTAAACCGCGACGAAGAGATCTCGGTTGCTGAGCCTTCGCATCAGGCCCGAGCATCTCGACCTGGTCAAACGGGTCGACGGCACCGTCTGCTCCGGGTTCGCGTTCTCTCGAATTGTGCCCGGTCGCCTGGGCGATTTCGCGATCGACTTGATCGCCCAGATCGTCCACCTCGCCCTGTGCCCTGCGCAGGGCGGCCGTCTCGTCGCCGAGGATGCGTTCGGCGGCTCGCTCGACGCCCTTTTTCAATTCGTCGATGCCCTGGCCGGCGCGCTGGGAGGCTTTGGCGGCGTCGTCGGTGATGCCGGCGTCGAGCAGGCGCCTGGTGACCTTGAGCGTATCGGGTATTTTCTGATCATCGGCCTTCCGCGCCGTGTCGAACAGACTCTTCGCCAGCAGCGGCTCTGTCTCCTCGGCCTCTTGAACGGTCTGGCGCATCCGCTCGAGAAGCTTGTCGAGCTTGGCCTCTTGCTGCTCGAGGCCGGTTCGCAGGCCCTTGCGCTCCTCGGTGTCGCGCAGGGTTTGCCTGGGGTTCTGGTTCCAGGCGTCGAGCTGGTCTGTCACCTTCTTCTGGTTCTCGTCAAGCTGGCGAGCCTCCTTGCGCATTTCAGTCATTTCGGTGGAGAACCGGTCAGAGGTCTCCTTGCGCAGCCTGATCGCGCAAGTCATTGAGCTGCTGGCCCGCGCGTGCCCCTTCGGTGATCGCCCGCGAGAGCTTGCCTTCCTCGAGCGCCTTGGACGCTTCTCGCACATGCTGCCGGCTCTCTTCCATCTGCTGGCGCGCCTGTTCCATGCGCTGGCGGTTTTCTTCCTGTTCCATGCGCTGGCGAAGCTCGTCGGCATCGCGGAGGATCTGCTCTTCCTGCTCTCGCAGGCGTTTGAGCTGGCGCTCGATCTCCTTGCGGGCTTCTTCGTTCTTGGCGGCTTCGAGGGCTGACTGCAATTCCTTGAGGCGGTTGTTGAGATCGCTCTGGCGCTGGGCCAGCTCGCGCAGGCGGTTGAGCACCTGGCGAGATTCGCGCTGCTCTTGCTCGCGGCGTGAGAGCCTGTTCTGGTCGGCCCTGGCCGACCGCTGCTGTTCGAACCGGTTCTCGTCGTCGGAGAGCTCGAGCTGGTCAAGCTGTCGCTGCGAGGGGCTCCCGCCGGCTGCGCCGCCTTGCCTTTGGCGGGAGTTATTGCGGATCACCTGGAACTCCCTGGCGCGCAGCTTGAGCAAGGCCTGGTAGGCGGCTTGCTCGGCCACAAGCGCAGGGCGCAGGGCGGCGAGGCTTGGTCCATCAGCCGCTTCCGTCAGCCGCTTCTCTGCGTCGTGCATGAGCTGCGTGGCCTTCTCAAGTTCGGCTTTCGATTTGGCGTCGCGCAGACGCCCGCCGAGCTCCGCGGCTTGCTCGATGGCCGCGTGCTGCGAGTCTCGAATCACCTTCGCGTCCTCGACGAACTTGCTCGATGGCTTGCTATCGGTCTCGCGGCGAATCAGCGTCCAGGTGGCGCTGATGATCTGTTTTTGAAGTTCGGCCAGCCGGTCCGCCTGCTGGGCGTTCTGGCCCTGCTGGCCCTCATTCTGGGCCGATCCGGACGGGGGCTGTTCGCCCTGACGGAAGATCTCCTCGAACGGGCGCACCTCGGCAAAGAACATGTCGCCGTCGGTGCGCCGGGGCTTGCCGTCAGGTCCGATGTCCTCGGCCCAGAAGTAGTAGGTGACAAGCTGGTCGGGCACGGCGTGCAGCGACTCGAAATCGAGCATGTACTCGGCTGTCACCTTATGGCGCGGTTTCTCCGGGTTCGGAAAAACGATCTCGCGCGGCTCCTGACCGGCCGGAGTAAAGGTGAGGCCCTGGCGCACCACGCCGAAGTCATCTTCGAGCTGGGCCTTGAGCTTGAGCTCTTCCACCGGCGAGACTCGCACGTCATGGGCGGGCTGCGTCATGGTGACTGCGGCGGGTTTGTTGCGGGTGACATTCACCATGATCTCGGTCTTCTGCTTGTTGCGCCGGCCTTCGGCGTCAATGAGCTCGACGCGATAGCGGTGTGAATCAGTGAGCGTGAAGGCCGCCAGGTAGACGTGGCCGCTTCCTTTCGGAGAAAGCGTGGTCGCGGTTCCTTTCTCGTCGACCAGCCGGGCTGTCGTGACGTCTTTGTTCAGGCGGCAGAGGAGCGTCAACTCGGTGCCTTCCACGGCGGTGACGTGGCGGATGTCTTCAATGGTCTTGGCCGCGAGCCCGGTATACGGCGGGAACACAAGCACGGCGTCGGTGCGCTCGAGCTCGGGCGTCTCGTAGACCTTGACGTGGTAGGTCTCGGTGCTCTGCCCGTCGAACTCGACGCGATAAGAAAGATCGGCGTCAACTGATTCGACGCGGCCGGCGAACATCGGGTCTTCCAGGCTTCGCGTCATTGCCTGGCGGGTCTGACCCTGGGGCAAGCCTTCGATCGCCATGCTCACTCGCTCGGGCACGGTCCCTTTGAAACGGGCGACGACCAGGAGCGACGTGCCGCGCTCGATCTCGGTACTCCCCGGCTCGACCTCGACGTCAAAGGCTTGGGCCACGGGCACGCGCTTCGTTCGATCGCTGGCCCTGGTGTAGACCTGCCCTGCCAGGGCCGCCGCAGCCAGGAGTAGCAGGCCCAAGGCCGTGGCGTGCGCCAGTTGTGAGAGGCCCATGGTCCTGGTGGGAACGGCGCGATTCCAGTCGTTGCGGCGGCCATGTTCAAGGGCCTGGCGGATCACGGCGGTTTGCAAGTAGCCAAGCTGGCCGGAGGGGTCCTCGACATTCTGCTCGACGGCTGCCAGCAGCGCCGCGGCCAGTTCGGGATGCCTGGCCTCGATCCGTCGGGCGACCCACCGCGGGTCTCTGGCCGCGCGGCTGGCGAAGAGAGAGCAGACGATGCCGGTGGCCGCGGCCAGCATCGCCAGCGAGACGAGTCGCTCCTGGCCGGTCAGCCATTCGTAGCCAGGCCGCGACGAGGCCAGGTAGAGCAATAGCGCCAGGATCGACCAGGCCAGCCAGCAGAGGGCCAGGCCGCGCCAGAGCCGAAGCCGCCGGAACCGGCGCGCCACCTTATCAAGTGCATGCCGTAGTTCGGTACTCATCTCGACGTCGCCTCCAGAGTGGTGGTTCGCGTTCGCCGCGATCGGCCCGCAAGCCAGGTCTCGATCAACAAGATTCCGATGGCCCCCAGCACCAGGAATCGCCAGAGCTTCTGGCGTCCCTCGAGCTCGATGCTCTGCATTTGCCGTAGCTGCTCGTGGTCGATATCGCCGGCTTTTTGGTTCGTAAGCCGGCAGCCAAACTGCTCCAGTGTCTCCAGCGAGAGCGGTGAGGTCTTGCTCTCGAGCGGGTCGACGTTTACGGCGAACGCAAATGAGGGCTTTCCACCGGTATCTCCCAGCACCTGGTAAATGCCGGGCTGGTCGGTCCCGTCGAACGACGTGCTGCCGGCCGCGAGCTCGGCGGTTGAACCATCGGGCCTGGCCACGACCAGTCTCCTGGCAGCGTCGCGATTGCGCTGGGGCAAGAGCACGCGGTCGCCGACCAGCCGGTTGGGCACGTTCATCTGGGCGGCATCGGGGCTCTCGATCAGGGCCGACATCAGTGGGAAGAATTTTGACGACCGGGCAATCTGGCTGTCGGCCGGCGCCCAGCCGCTGGCGAAGACGACGAGGCGCCCCTTGCCGAAGCTCTTTTCGATGACCGCGGGATCACCGGTATCGAACCGCGCCAGGGTGCGAGCTTCACCCAAGAGCGACGGGTTGAGGCGGCGATATTTCCAGAAGCGGATCTTGGTGAAGTCGCTGTACTGAGGCGCGGCAAGAGGGGAGAAAAGCCGGTGGTCGAAGGCGATGTCGGTGAGCAGGGCGCCGCGATTGGGAGCGGCCTCGGCAAGATCGGCGGCTGCCACGGAGGCCCCTGTGAGCGCCGCGAGCGAGCCGGCGCTCCGCGGCGCGGTAAGCACGTGGAGCACGGTTCCACCGCCGTCCATGAATTTTCGCAGCCGCTCGATGTTGGCGGTCTTGGTCTCCGCCGCCAGGACAACAAGCGGCACGGATTCGCCCGGTTGAAAGACAATGTCGGAGGCTCGGCGCGACCGATCGGACGCGGACGATTCGGCCCGGAGTCTCCGGGAAGATTCGATTCAGAAAATAGAGCATTCCCGCGGGATCGTCGGGACCATCAGCCCCCACGAAAAGCACCGTCGCCTCGCGCCTGGGCTCGGCCGCGAGGTACAGCGTGTTGTCAAACGCGTCGGTATCGCCCGTGAGGCGGAGGCCGCGATATTCCGACAGACCCTTGGGCCGCGGCACCCGCGCGACCCGGCTCTCGCCCGGCGGCACATAGACCGGAATCGGCTTGCCGGCCTCACGCCCTTGGCTGTCGAGCCAGAAGAGCTCGAAGGCTTCGCGGTGTGAGCCGGAATCATTCGAGACCCGCACGCCCACTGGCTGATCCGGGGCGCCTGGCTCCGCGTCGCGTCCTTCGAGCAGCGGGTGCAGCCCGGCGTTCGGAACCGGACTGGGCAATCGACTTGACGTCGAGCTCGACGTCGCGCGGCCACTCGCGCTCGCCCAGTGATTCGAGCCGGCTTCCTTGCTGGAGATCACTCACGAGGACAATCCGGCCGGGATCTCCGCTCTCCTGCTTGCCGCGCTCGGCCGCGTCTTCGAGCTCGGCCAGGGCGTCCAGGAGCGCACGGCCCAGGTCGGTCGATCGCCACGATGGCTCGAGCGCTTGCACGCGGGCCGCAGCCACGGCCTGCCGCCGCGGCGAGTCAAGCGTGGCCGATTCTTCAAAGCCGAGCAGGCGATGAGCCGACGCATCGAAGGCGAACACGGCCAGCCGGTCGGCGGGCTTGCAGGCGGCAATCGCTTCCTGCGCGGCCTGCCTCGCGCGCGGCCAGAGTCCAGCGCGGCGCATGCTGGCGCTGGTGTCGATCAGCACGGCGATTCGCCGGCCGCCGGCGTCGCCCAGGTCGGCCAGCGCCTCTTGCCGCAGGAACGGCCTCATGAAGGCCAGAGCCAGCAGGATGAGAGCCCCGGCGCAAGAGAAGCAGGAGTAACTGGTCCAGCCGGCTGCGCCGGGTGAGGCGAGGGGGCGAGGGGGTCAGGAACATGAGCGAGCTGAACGGCACTTCGCCCCGCGGCATCCGGCGGATCAAATGAAACACGATCGGCGCGGCGACGGCCAGGAACCCCAGCGCGTAAAGAGGCGTGAGGAAGCTCATCGCGCGCCTCCCCTCGCCGCGGCGGCTTGCTTTCGCCCCGGACGCCGCTCCTGCCGCATCCTGGCTTTCAAGAAATCGAAGAGGACAAGCTCGAGCGGCCGATCGGTGGCGGCTTGCGCGTATTCGATGCCCAGATCGGCGCACGACGCGCTCGATGGTCTCGGCGTGCGCGGTGAACCGGCGCAGGTACTCAGCTCGCGCCGTGTCCGGGTCGATATACACCTCGCGTCCCGATTCCAGGTCGAGGAACATCCCCGGTTTCGTGAACGTGAACTGTAGCTCCGCCGGATCGAGCACCCGGAACACGACGACTTCATGTCCGCGGGTCTTGAGGTAACCGAGCCTGGCTCGCAGCAGGTCGGTAGAGGCAAGCAAGTCGGAGATCAGGATGATCAGCCCGCGCTTGCGAACGGTGGCGGCGATGTGCTCCAGAGGACCGGCCAGGTCAGTCGCCCGGCCTGCCGGCTCGCGTTCGAGCATGGCCATCAGGCGGCGCAGATGTCCGGGTCGGTGGCGCGGGGGCAAGTAATCGGTGATCTCGTCTTCGAAGGTGAAGAGGCCGACCGCGTCGCGCTGGGCCGACAGGAAGTAGGCGATGGTTGCCGCCGCGGTCCGCGCGTAATCGCCCTTGGAGTAATCGCCGGACCGGTAACCCATCGACCGGCTCGTGTCCAGCACGATGTGACAGCGGAGATTCGTCTCATCCTCGAATCGCTTGACGTAATACCGGTCCGATCGGGCGTACAACCGCCAGTCAAGGAAGCGGGGATCGTCGCCGGGGCTGTACTCCCGGTATTCGCTGAACTCGACCGAGAACCCGTGATAGGGGCTGCGGTGAATCCCCTTGATGAACCCCTGCACCGCGACGCGCGCCCTCATCTGCAAGCTCTTGATACGCATCAAGGCGCCGGGATCGATGAGCGAGCCGCCCATCCTTGCCGGCGCATCGGCTTGCGTGCTCGGCGAATCGAATTGCCTGGGGCGCTTGAAGGCGGGCATCAGGAGAACGGACCTTTCAGATGTTCCAGGAGCCGGTTGACGACCGCGTTGACGGTCACGCCGTCGGCCTCGGCCCGATAACCCAGCAGGATGCGATGGCGGAGGGTGGAGTGAACCAGCGCGCGGATGTCTTCGGGCGTGACGTGGAACCGCCCCGCCAGGAGCGCCCTGGCCTTGGCTCCCAGCACCAGCGATTGCCCGGCGCGTAGCCCGGCGCCCCAGCTCACCCACTGGTTGATGAAGTCGGGCGCGTTTGGCCCCGGTCGAGACGCCGCGGCCAGCCGCACGGCGCGGCGGACGAGGTCTTCGGCGATCGGCACCCTGCGCACCACCTCGTGGAACTGGAGCACGTCGCGGCCGTCGAACAGCGGTTCGATCGGCTCGGTCCGGCGCGAGGTGGTCTGGTTCACCACCGCGACCTCCTCGTCTTCGGGCAGGTAATCGACGATCACGTTGAACATGAAGCGGTCGAGCTGGGCCTCGGGCAGCGGATAGGTCCCTTCCATCTCGATCGGGTTCTGCGTGGCCAGCACGAAGAAGGGCTCTTCGAGCGGATAGCGCACGCCGGCCGCCGTGACCTGGTGCTCCTGCATCGCTTCCAGCAGCGCGGCCTGAGTCTTGGGAGGGGTGCGGTTGATCTCGTCGGCCAGGATGACGTTGGCGAAGATGGGCCCCTTGACAAACTGCATCTGGCGCCGGCCCTCGCCGGTCTCGGCGAGGATCTCGGTTCCGGTGATGTCGGCCGGCATCAGGTCGGGGGTGAACTGAATGCGCTGAAACTTGAGGTGAAAGACCTGGGCAATGGTGCGGACGAGCAGCGTCTTGGCCAGCCCCGGCGCACCGGTGATCAGGCAGTGGCCGCCGGCGAAGAGGCTGATCAAGAGCTGATGCATCGCCTCGGACTGGCCGACGATCACCTTCCGCAGTTCTCGCTCGATCCGGCCGCGGCTCTCGTGAACCTTCTCGACCACCGCGCGTTCATTCTCGAATGAGTCGGTATCTGCCGTCACGATGGCCGTCTTCCTTTCGCGGAGCATGATCCCGCCCGGTCAGTGCGTCATGGCATAAGTCACGATGTTGATGCCCATCGGATACGACAGCTTCTCGGAGAATTCCTTGAAGTAATCTGGGCTCTCACCCTCTCGTTCCCAGCCGTCGCCCAGGTCGGTGTTGTGGCAGATGATCGCCATCATCCGGCCCTTGTCGTCGAAGATGCCCTTGTAGTGGACCTCCTCGGAGCCAGGTCCCCAGTCTTCCCAGGTCAGGCCGCTCCATTGCCAGGTGTGGATGCTGGGGACTTGCGGCTTCTCCTTGAGGCGGTAGACGCAGCGGAAGATCTCATGATCGGGCTTGAGCTCCTCGGGCTCGCGGTCGGGGAAGACGCCGCTTGATCTGCTCATAAAAATTGCGCCACTGGTATTCGCCCCAGAAGTCGTCAACCATCAGAAAGCCGCCGTTGAGCAGGTAGCGGCGCAGGGTTTTGACCTCGTCTTCAGAGAACTCCAGCGCGCCGGGCTCGATCATGTAGATGAAGGGATAATCGAAGAGCCTCTCGTCGGTCAACCGGAGCGAGATTGGATCTGGATTAACCTTCAGGGAAGTCAACTGCTGGAGCCGGAACGAGAAATTGAGGTCGCTATCGGGCCAATCGGTCATCCAGCCGCCGCCCCAGCCTCTTCTTCCCTAACCTCTGCCGCCGCCTCCCGAGCTGTACTCGACCCGCACGAAGGTAAAGACGTCGTGTTTGAACTTGGGGTCAACTTTCCAGTTTTCTACGCCGGCCCGATCTTCAGGAATCGTGGGCGGGCCCTGCTGCCATTGCCGCATCGGCCGCCGTCGCCTGCCCTGGTCCTGGCCTTGCGCCTGGCTGCCACCATTGCTGGCCCAGTGCCAGCCCGGAGACCAGGAGCACAAGGCACGTCAGAGCGGCTGCGATCCCTGTTTTTCGGGTCATGGCGGCGGCTCCCGGGCCGTGAAGGCTTGGGTTCGGGTTTGGGTTCGGGCTTGGGTTTGGTTCTGAGTTCCTGTCGCCGCCTTGGATGGCTCGACCAGCTCCAGCAACAGGCGATGGGCGTCAAGGAAGCGGGGTGCCTCATCGAGGGTTTTCAGCACCTCGAGGCGGGCTTCCTTCAGGTTTCCCGCGTCGCGCAAGAGCCTGGCGAGCCCGTAATGAATGCCGGCCGGATCGGTCTCGTCGATCAAGAGCAGCGCCCGATAGGCCTTGACGGCCTCATCGCGCTGGCCCAGATGCTCGGCGGCGCGGGCGAGCTCTCGGTGCGTGGCGGGAACCAGCGGATTGACGGCCATGAGCCGGCGCGCGTTCTTCGCCAGGGCTTGCCAGTTCTGGGCCTTCTCGTTCAGCTCCATCAGGCGCAGGTAGGCCGGCGTGGCGTCACCGTCCTTGGCCGCCAGCTCTTCGAGCACTCGCTCCTCGGCGGCGGAATCAGCGAGATGGTGGTAGACCACGGCCAGCCCCATGTACGCATTGTCCGGTCCGGCGTATTCGGGATAGAGCATCTTGAGTTTTTCAAAGGTTTGCCGGGCGCCGCTCCAGTCTTGCTCTGACAGTAGCTTCGCCCCCAGGCGCCTCAGCCCCGGGAAGCTCTTGGGATGTTTGTCGATCCATGCGCTCAGAGACTTTGAATCGACGTCTGGCGGCAGGTCGGGCTCATCCCAGGTTGCCTGGGGGGCCAGGCTCGCGGTCTGCCGCGCGCAAAGAGAGCAAAGTCTCGGTCTATCTCCTTTAGCGACATTTTCGCCCGGACCGGCAGGGCCTGGTCGATCGTCCTGCCCGCGGCCAGGTCGTCGAGCAATCCCAGTAGCACCGGCAGGCCGAACTTCTCGACCAGGAATTCCACGGCCAGGGCCGATTCATAGTAGGCGAATTGAAGGTGCATCGCAGACTTGGCGCCCAGAAACGCGGAGCTGAGCTTGCTCAGCGGTGTGAGTTCGTCGCCCATGATCATGGCGCGGAACTGGGGGCTCGAGGGCTTGGCCCATGCCTGGTCTTGCCGGCCCTCCTCGTAGACCGAGATGCCTTCGCTCAGCCAGCGCGGCATTTTGTTGCGGGTCTTGGTCAGAGTGACCACGTGGCAGAACTCATGCCAGAGCACCGATTCCCAGTTCGAGGGATGTTCGCCCTGCGAGGCCGGGCTGTTGGCCGTGATCACCCGGCCAAAGCAGACACCCAGAAAACCCTCCGCGCCAGGCAGGCCAAACGTCCGCACGGCGAACTCATTGCGCCTGGGGAAGATCTCGACGATGACAGTGTCGTCGAGGTTCACCCCGTACTTCGCGCACAAGGTCTTGCGGGCGCGACCTAGCAGGTCCAGCACGCGGGGGCCGTAGAGGTCGGCCTCCTTGGGGTCCATGCGCACCAGGAATCCGTCTTGCTTCAAGGTGCGGAAGGCCGAGACACGGTCATGAAGGGTGACCAGGTTGTAAGCGACGACGTTGTACGCATCGGCAGCAAAAATCTCGGCGGCGAGCTTCCAGCCTTCCTCTTCTTCGCCCAGCCGCAGGAGCGCTTCGCAAAGCTGGACCTTGGCAGGCATGTAATTGGGATCGAGCCCGAGTGCACGTCGCTGGGCGGCTGCGCCTTCGGCGAACCGGTACTTCTCGGCGAGCTTGCGGCCGATCAGGCAATCGACCTCGGGATTAGAGGCCCAAGTCGAGAGTGCCTTGGAGCGCGCGGCGGCTTCGTCATCGGGCTTGGCCCGAAGGTGAGCCAGCACGGCGCGGTAGGCCCAGGCTCGGGGCTCGCGTGGGTTGACCGCCAACACCTTGTCCAGCACCTGCTGGGCTTCTTCGTACCCTTCAGAATCGATCAAGAGGTCCACGCGGAGCAGCAGGCTCTCGGCGTGATGAGGGTTGATTTTGAGCGCGTCGGCCAGGGCCCTGGAGCTGCGCGGGCGGTCCTCGAGGGCAAAGGCTCGAGCCAGCAGATAATGATAACGGGGGTCCTCAGCCGCCGCCTTTGGCGCTCTGCGCAAGGTCTCGGCGGCCAGGGCATAGTCTTCCTTGTCGAGGGCCAGTTCGGCCGTGGCGAGGTAGGCGGGAACGAAATCGGGACGGTCCTTCAAGGCGACGTCATAAAACTGATCGAGGACCTTGCGGGCATCGGCGCCGCGGATCAGGAAAAAGCGCCCGAGCAAGAGGCGGTCTTCGGGCCCGCCGAAGCGCTGGGCGCGGCGAGTATCATCTGCTCGATCGTCTTGAGCTCATCTTCCCCAGCAGCGTCATGGCCACTTGACCTGTAGACGTCTCGCGCCAGGAGCCGCAGTGCCAGGCTCGAGGGCACTTGCCGCAGGGCCGTTTCGAGCGTTTCCACCGCGGCGGCGTACTTGCCTTGGGCAAGTTCCGCCTTGATTTTGAGCTCGCTGAAGCGCTCCGTTTCTTCATCTTTGCTTATTTGCTGGGCAGCCAATGCCGCGCACTGGTCATATTGACCTGTGCGAAAGAGCTTCTCAACCTCGGCAAGATCTGCCGCGGCCGCGATTGCGGCGGATGGGGCCACAGCTCCCAGGCAAAAGGCCGAAAAAACCAGAACCGGCAGCCCGACGCGGCTCCGCCGGAGGGTTCCCCTCTCGAATGGCCCGGGTCGGAGATTGGATCTGACCATGGGGAGTTTCCCTCGTCGGTCTCTGCAACAGGGCGCGGTCGTGTCGCGTACCATTATGGTCCGCCCGCAGACGGCGTGCCAAGGCATCCTTGGCCGGAGCGCGGGGCCGCATGCCCAGACCTTCTCTCCAGAGTCGAGCGCGGCGAGGCCCACCAGGGTGCCCTTGCGAGTCATTCCCAGCCCGGTCTTGTCGCGCCCGGCGACGGCAGTGCTCAGAGCCGGCCGGCGATCCTGAGTGATCACCGTGAAGAAGTACATTCCGCCAGGCACGAGGAAGCGGTGAAAGTCTGGCATGGTCAGTCTCATCGACGACCAACTGATTGGTGGGCCTCGCTGCGCTCGGCCACACCCTACCAGCTTCCCACCAGGAGGCCATCCGGGATCGGACCCGGTTGGCTGCACTCGCCTCACGTTCCACGCATACCCATCCCGGTATGGGGCTCGTAGGGATCCAGCGATTCGGCTCCGGGCTTTCATCGTGAGAAAACCGGAGTCCAGATGTCGCACTAACTGGTAGAGACATTCGTTCCCGCGGGACGTCGCGTGATGATAAAGGCAAGTCCGAGGCACACGCCGGGAGGGTCCGATGAAATCTCTTGCAGCCGCACCGCGGCATCGGCAAAGGCAAATCGTGCTCACAGCGTGTCTGGCTGTCGCCTTGATGGCGGGTCAAGCCGTGGGTGGGGGGATCGTCGGCGCGCCGATCGATCTATCCGCGTTCGTGCATGAGGGACTGCTGCCGGGCGGAACGATCTTCGAGGATACGCACTCGGTCACGGGCGCCCTGACCACGCCGAAGCAGAGCGCGGAGTATCTCTACCTCGCGAGCAAGGGAGAGAACCTCTCCGGCCGCTCGACCAATATCCAGGGTGCCTTCGCATCCGCGCTGGCCGAATCCGACGGCAACGGCGGCGTCGGCGTCACGGCCTGGATTGGCGGAAGTCCGAGCAACACCAATCCAGCGGCGATCGGGCAGCTCGTCTCCCAGGCCACCTGGAAGCAGAACTTCACCTATAACGGAACCATCCCGGCATCGATCTCGCTGCACCTTCATATTCCGGCTCTGCAAGTCGGGTTGATCGGCGTGCCGCCCAACCGCGATTCGATCAGCGCAACGGAGACCGCCGAGGCAAAGGCGACTCTCGAGGCAACCATCATCCATCCCGACTTCAGCACGTCGCCCGGGGCCAGCTTCGAGTTCGGCCTGCGTGCATTCGAACGACAGTTTATCCTCGGCCCCGGACGTGTTCGCGAACTTCGCGGATGTTCAGTTTCTCGGCGTCAACAACAGTACGGTCTCCTTGTTCGATTCGTTCAAGGACAACGGCGACGCCTTCAACCCAAGGTTCACTCTGGACTCGGTGTCCGCGGACATAAAGCTGGGCACACTCCAGCCGGGCGACACGGTGAGCTACGTCTACCAGCTCACCGCGCAGGGCACCACGCATGGCGGCGAGCAGGGGTATGTGGCCTTCCTCGGCGATCCGTTCGGTCTGGACGTCACCTCGGGCAATCTCGTCCTGAGCACCTCGTCCGTGCCCGAGCCCGCGTCATGGATGCTCAGCGTGATCGGGCTGGCATGCCTCGTCGTGGTGCTCGGCGTCCGTCGGGCGGCGCCGATGAGTTGAGGCGGAACGACGCGTGAGAATCTCAGGAAGGACCGCCACATTTTTAACCAGAAGACGGGACAACCTCGTGTAAGGCTGGCACCGGCCCGGCGCGGTCATGGACCGGGGGCGCCCCCATGCAGGCCCAGACGATACGGCCGCCCCTCATCGGCTGATCCGGCCCGTGCGGCCAGTTCCTTCCGCCACGCCTCCGCCCGCCCCGGCTGGCCCCAGGCGTCGTAGAGCCGCACGATCCGCTCGAGGGCCACGATCCCGATGTCGCTCCCTCGCCGGGATGGCTTCGGGATCGCCCGCGTCCGGTGCCTTCCTCAGCCCCTCGTAGCTGGCGAGCAAGAGAGGCTCGGCCTCGGCGTACTTCCGCTGGCCGAGCAAGCTCTCGCCCAGGAGGCCCTGGACGAAGACGGGCGAGCCGCCCCTCGTGAGACGACCGGACCGCTCTTGCACCAGTCCCTGGAGACACTCGCGCAGGTGCCGCTCGGCCTCGGCGTACTTCTTCTCCTCGAGCAGGCTTCGCCCGAGCAGATGCAGGATGGTGGAGACGGCCGGATGGTCGCCTTCATGGACCTTCCGCGCGGTCGCCAGCGACTCGGCGAGGAGCGGGGCCGCCTGGGCGTGCCGGCCCTGTAACTGATAGACGCGGATCAGTCGGTTGATGGCCTTCAGGGTGAACGGGTGTTGACGGCCGAAATAGCGGCGCATCCCCTCGACGACGTGGATGGCGAGCGGCTCCGCCGGTGCGGGATCCTCGCGGGCGATGTAGACGCCGACCAGAGTGTTCTTGGCGGAGAGCGTCACCATGAGGTCGTCGCCGGCGAGCCGGCGCGCCTGATCCACGCACCGGGCTGCCAGGGCCTCGGCTTCCTCGAGCTTGCCTCGCCGGGCCAGGTGTCCGGCCAGCCAGTACATCGTCACCATGGTCTCGCGATGCTGATCGCCGAAGACCCGATGCCGCGCCTCCAGCGTCCGCCTCAGCAGTTGCTCAGCCTCCTCGAGGCGGCCCTCCAGGGCGTAGCAGAAGGCGGCGAGGCGCGCGGTGAACAGGGTGTCGTCGTGATCGTCCCCCAGAACGCGGCGGCGGAGTTCCAGCGTGCGGGTCGAGCACCCCGGTGGCCTCGCGGCGGTCCCGGCGATAGAGGCAGTGACCGAGGTGGTGCATGGTGGTCAGGGTCTGCGGGTCCTCCTCCCCGAGCTCGCGGCGCTGCACCTCCAGGGCCGCTTCCAGATGCGGCTGTGCCTTGCGATACTCCCCTTGATCGATATAGAGGCCCCCGACCATTTGACGGACCGCGGCCTCCACCAGCGGCGACTGGCCGGGGCCGCGCCCGAGCCGGTCGGCGACCCGGTCGAGCAGGGTGCGGACCGTCAGGTCCCGGTCGGGCTCGTTGCGGTAACTGGCCTGCGACAGCACGTCCTTCCAGAGGAAGTCGAGGGCGGCCCTGGCGTTGGCCTGCTCTGTCTTTGCCCGCTTCTCGGCCGCCACGGCCCGATCGCGCTCGGCCCGCTCAGCCCGCTCGGCCCGCGTCGCCCGCACGGCCTGCCAGGTGCTCACGGCCGCGGCGAGCGCCAGGAGCAGCACGAAGGCCGCGGCCGTCGCCAGGGCGTTCCTGTACCGGCGGGTGAGCTTCCGCAGCCGATACCCGGCCGACGACGGGCCGGCCTCCACCGGCTCATCGGCGAGGTAACGTTGGAGGTCGCGGGCCAGGCCGTTGGCCGTCTCGTATCGACGGGCCCGGTCCTTCTCCAGCGCCTTCATCACGATCCAGTCCAGCTCGCCGCGAACCAGCCCGGGCAGCTTCGCCGGATCGGCCCGGCGCCGGGCCGACAGCGGCCAGCGTGCTCCGGTTCACCTTCTCCTGAGCCGCTCAGCCGCGCGCTGGGCATCGGCGGCTCCTCCTCCCGGATGATCCGCAGCAGCTCGTCGAAGGACGCCTGGCCCAGCCGCTGTCGATCGAGCGGCGTCGTGCCGGTCAGCAGCTCGTAGAGCAGGACGCCCAGCGAGTAGACATCGCTGCGCGTGTCCACATCCAGGGCGTTCAGCCCGGACTGCTCGGGGCTCATGTACTCGAGTGTGCCGACCACCGAGCCGAACCCGGTGAGGGTCGTCAGCTCGGTCAGCCGATCGCCGGTCGCCTTGGCCACGCCGAAATCGATCACCTGGGGCAGCGGCTTGTCGTCGTGGAGGGCGACGAGGACGTTGGAGGGCTTGAGGTCGCGGTGGATGATCCCCTTCTGGTGCGCATGCTGCACCGCCTGGCAGACCGGCACGAACAACTCCAGGCGCTCGCGGAGCGTGAGCCGATGTTCGTCGCAGAACCGGGTGATGGGGATGCCCTTGACCAGTTCCATGACGAAGAACGGCCGGCCGGACCCCATCGTCCCGGCCTCGAGGACCTTGGCGATGTGGGGGTGGTCCATCAGGGCCAGCGCCTGCCGCTCGGCCTCGAACCGGGCGATCACCTGGGCGGAGTCCATGCCGGGCTTGATGATCTTCAGCGCGACCCTGCGCCGGACGGGCCGCTCCTGCTCGGCCATGTAGACCGTGCCCATCCCCCCTTCGCCGATCGCTTCGAGGAGCTTGTACGGGCCGATGACCGAGCCGGGCCCTTCGGAGAATCGCCCACCCGCGTTCGCGGCCAGCCCGGGGATCGGATGGAAGTGGATGCTGCCCAGCGCCTGATGCGCCTCCAGCAGGTGCTCGACCCGAGCCCGCAGTTCCCCGTCGTCGCCGCAGGCGCCGTCCAGGAAGGCCGGCCGCTCGTCCGGACCCTCCTCGATCGCGGCCAGGAAGATCGATCGGGCCTGATCGACATCGACAGCCATGGCAACCTCGCGGGAATAAACGCCTCTGGAGCAGTGCGAGGCCGGAGTCCCGGACTACTCGCCGGGCGCGAACGTGTGAGTAGGGATGGTCACTCGCGGCGGTCGAGCAATGCGCAAAGCAGCCAGGCGCGGGCGTAGGACCAGTGCCGGTAGGCGGTCGCGGTCGAGATCGCGAGCGACTCGGCGGCCTGCTCCAGCGATAACCCGGCGTAGTATCGGAGCCTCACCAGTCTCGCCGCCGTCGGGTCCTCCCCGGCCAGGCGGTCGATCGCCTCGTCCAGGGCCAGGAGCTGGTCCGGGGTGACCGACGTGAAGAGATCCAGGTTATCGAGGTCGACGCGCCGCCAGTCGCCTCCCCACTTCTGCCGGCCCTTGCTCCGGGCCCGCTCGATGAGGATGCGCCGCATCGCCTCGGCGGCCGCGGCAAAGAAATGGCCGCGGCTGTTCCAGCCCTGGGCCATGTCGGTATCCACCAGCCGGAGGTACGCCTCGTGCACCAGGGCCGTCGCCTGGAGCGTCTGGCCGGGCTTCTCCAGGGCCAGCTTCCGCGCGGCCAGCCTGCGAAGCTCGTCGTAGACCAGCGGCAGGAGTTGTCCGGCGGCCTGCAACTCGCCTTGCTCGATCCTCCCGAGGATATGAGTGACATCGTTCATTGGCGGTTGTCCCGATAAGCCACTTCGATACCGCCTCCATCTCGGACCCGAGCCCGTCTCTCCACTCGACCCGCGAGGAACGATGTCATCCCGGCCGATCCGGCTCTCAGCTCCACCCGGAACGGGGCATCGTCCGCGGCGACAGCCTGCTCGGAGCGACCAAGAACCCGAATGCACCCCGCGTTTCCGGTAGCTGGGAATGCATGCCATCACCCCGCTGATCGAAACCAGTGGGGCTCGTGCGTGAGACTCATTCCACAGCGCCTCCACGCTGCCGGCAAGCGAAAAATCCGACGCGAGCTCTGTCGCTCTGTCCCCTCGAAGCCGCCCGCGGGTAAGCAATCACCCGGGGCGGTTGGCGTGCAAGAGAAGATACCGGCCGTTAGGCGAGGCTGTCAGGCCGCCGCGCCAGTCATCCAGCAGCTCGGGTTCCATGCGTTTTGCTTTACCCGATTCACCGCGCTGGACAGAACAGAGTATGCGTCTGTTCGCCTTATCGACGCCGAAGAAGAAGCAACGGCCCGTTTCGGGCAAGTAGAGCGGCCATCGCGGTGTGAGGTCGAGATCCGGTCCTCGCTTCCAGAGAATTTCGACAACCTTGGCCTCAGCCGGCTTGGTGACGTCGAGCAGGGCGATCGTATTGCCTTCCCGTTCGGTGGCAAGACACGCGACGAGCCTCCCGGGGCCCGCCCAGGTCGGCCATGAGTAGATCTCATAGCCCTCGACCGCAAGAATCCCCTCGGACAACTTCTCGAGGTTCATCACAATGGTGTGAGTGGTGGTATTGGAGAAATCGTTGATCAGGAATTCACGGCCGTCGCGCGAAAGAGGGGTGCGCCGAAATCACCCGCGCGACGTCGTCCCGAGCCGTCGGCTTCCATGAGCCACACGCCCTCCCGCTCGTCCGGCGAAGCGTTGGCACTGAGTAAGAACGCGATCTTCTTGTCGTCCGAAGAGAAGGTTGGGCAACCGCCGGGGCCGAGGTCTTCGAGCGTGGGGTTCGCTTCACCGTCCCGAACGTGAATCGACATCAAGCGGGAGCCCCGCCAACGGCGATCCATCGCGGCGGCGAAGACAATCCGGCTGCCGTCATTCGACCACCTGGGGTCGCTAGAGCGAATCAAACCGGGGCTGGGCTCGTCGGCGATTAATGTCGTCCCGCCATCAACGAGGTCGATCATGTACACCTGCATGCGATCTCCGTCCGGGCGCTGCGCTTCACGGGGTGCCGCTTGAGCGCGTCGGCAAGGCGGTGCACGGCCGGCCTGGGAGGCTGCTTGAGCGCGAGCGCGGCGGCGAGCTGCTTGGCGGGCGGCAGACCACCGGCGGCACCCAACGTCGATAACGGGCTGAGGGTCGATCTGAAGATAAGGATTGGCGGGGTGTGTACTTACGATTGATCTTTTCGTGAGGGTTGTAGCGCAAGAAACGCCGTTCTTCGCGATGATGGGTGGGTACCACCCACACCCTTCAAGGAAGAACGGCGATGAAAGCAGCAAGGAAGCTGCAGAGATTGCAGCAACCCGCGTCGTTGATCGAGTTCGTGCGACAGTTTCTCACGCCGCGGGTTTGGAAGCAAGCCCGACAATGTGTCGCCGATCGGCGCCTTCAGCCGCGATGGGACTTGCAGCCTCTGGTACTGGTTCTCCTGGCGATGACCTGGGCTGCTGGCGACGCAGAGTCCGAGCGGTTCGTGGCGGCACGCGGGTTTTACGTGGCGTGCTACGAAGGCCGCAAACGTCCCGGTGAGACGCTGGTCGGGTTTCAAAAGGCATTGACTCGCTTGCCCGTGCGGCAGCTCTGGGGCTGGCTCAGGGCGTCCGCGACGAAATCCGACGTCGTTATGCCGAGCGCCTTATGATCGGCGGCTTTGTGCCGATGGGCTGCGACGGGTGCGCATCGAGTGCCCGCGGTCGGCCGAACTGGAAGCCCGCATGGGCAAAGGAAGCAGCGAGGCATCGGCCCCGACGCCTGGGTTACGGCCTTCGTTCACCTCGGATCAGGGCTGCTGTGGTCCTGGCGGATTGGCAAGGGAACCGCTGACAACGGCTGCACTTGCGACAGATGTTATCCCTCCTGCCTGCGGAGGCCCTGGTCGTGGCCGATGCGGCCTATATGGGCTATGAACTGGCCCTGCGCGATCCTCGAGACAAGCAGTCGTTTCTGCTGCGGATGTCGTCGAAGGTTCGCCTGTACGCGCTGGATGAAACTCCCATCGAGCAATGGCAAGAAGGCCTGGTCTACTACTGGCCGGAAACCATCCAGAAGCAACAGCAGCCACCGCTCATGTGTCGGCTGATTCGTGTCCAGGCCAAGGGGCAGACCAAACACGATGTCTGGCTCTTGACCAACGTCCTCAGTCCGCAACGGCTCCCGGCGAAAACGGCGGCCAAATTCTATCGCTGGAGATGGGCAACGAGGGCCTCTTCAGAACTTATAAACGGACGCTCAAGAAAGTCAAACTTGCCAGCCGCACGGTCCGGCTCATTCATCGTGAACTGGAGGGATCTTTGCTGGCTCTGCAGATCCTGCTGGCACACGCCGACCTGGCACTCCGACCAGAGGGCACGATCGGAGAACTGGCCGTGAGCCCACGGAAGGTGCTGATCGAAATCCGCCAGGGATCGCCGCAGCGGCACCCTCACCGTCGGACGACCACTTACCGCCGCCGGCTGGAAACGTGCCGCGTCGAGACGCTCTCAAGCAGTCCCAAGGCGAGTCGTGAATGGCCACGTCGTAAGGCCCACCGACCTCCCGGGGCCCCAATTTCCTCACGATGAAGGAAGACCAGAAAGCCTTACTGGAAAGGAACATCCACGCCAGATGACGGACTACTTGTTATCAACACCTTCCAGACGCTTCTTGATGTCTTGCAGCTCGCGCTGCATTTCGGCGTTCCGCCGGGCCGTGTCATCCAGATCAGCCCCGAGCCTGTTGACCGCACGCATCAGGGCGGTCTGAGGCTCGCCAGGATCCGGCACAGCCGCAGCCGCAGCCGGCTCCTTCCGATCCTGACGGCCGAACTGGCCAAATACTTGGCGCCGCCTACCCCGAAGGCGCAGGTGAGAGCGGCCGCGACCATGATCATCAGCTTGGACATACTCATGGTGGAGACGATCCGTGTCACTGACATAGTTTGAGCAGTTGGCCATGCACATTTGCCCTGGGGAGATAGGGGCTTTGCGGGCCAGTTTGCTCTTGAGGTGAAGATTCTCAACCGTGAACCACGAAGCCGAAATACCTGCTTACTCAAGGCGCGGGCTTGCCCACCCGCTCGCCCGCATGGCGGAGCATCCGATCGAGCTCACCTCGGTCCAGCCACCGTCCGCCCACACACACCGCGTCGATCTTGTTAGTGTTGCGGATGTCCTCGAGCGGGCTCGCGGAGAGCAGCACCAGGTCCGCACGCATACCCGGCTTGATCCGCCCCCACTCGCCCATCGCGCCCACGAACGCGGAAGGCGTCGTCGTGGCTGCTTCAAGCGCCTGCCCCGGTGTCAAGCCCGCCGCCACCAGGCTTTCGAGTTCCCGGTGCAGCGTGTAGCCATACCCGAAGAACCACTCCGGCGCATCGGAGCCGGCCATGATCCTGCCGCCCGCGCCCCGGATCTCCTTCACGAGCTGGTCGCGAATGGCCACGTATCTCCGCCTCCGCTCCTCCGAGGCGGCCGTCTTCCAGTACCGCTCGTTTGCCCGCAGATAAAGGGCTCGCGTCTTCGGAGGCATCAGGACCCACTCCGGACGCGCGCGAATCTGGTCGTCCGACTGCCCCAGGGCGAATGCGAACTTCGGGATCGTGAGCGTGGGCGTGGTATAGGTGCCGGAACTCGCCGTCTCGTGGGCGATGTCGTGGAGCTTCCCCTGATCCATGAAATCCAGGCTCCGCCAGTTCTCGGGCCGGAACACGTCGTAGTTGGATACCGAGCGACGCGAAGGCGCGTCGTCACGCAGGATGGACTCCAGGTAATTGTCGAGATGCTCGATGTGCTGCCCCGCCTTGAGGGCGCGTCGCACGCCCACTCGCGGATCGACGTGCCCGACGATCGGGATCCTCCTCTCCCGCGCCGCGGCGACGATCGCGTCGAAGACCTCCGGCGTGATGTCGACCGTCAGTTTGATGAAGTCATACCCCGCGTCGGCAACCTCATTCACCGCGGCCCTGGCTTCTGCCGCCGTCTTCACGACGCGGCAGTTCTGGTCCTTGCGGCCCGTGAACTGCGGGCTTGCGACCCAGAGCTGCGGCCCGACCACGCGCCCCGCCTCGATCTCGCGCCGGAGCGCCAGGTGCTCGGGCGTGCCGATCATCAGGCGAATCGTCGTGACGCCGTTCGCGAGCATCACACCCAGCTCATCCGACGCCACCGAATCCGGCGCCTCATCATCCGAGTAAAGATGAACATGCATGTCCGCCAGCCCGGGCATCAGGAACTTCGCGCGCCCATCGATCGCCGTCGTGCCCTCGGGAACCGCGACGTCACTCGCCTTGCCGATCGAGGCGATCCGTCCCTCTCGCACGAGCACGCTGACATCCCGGAGCATCGACTCTCCGGCCATCGAGATCACCGTCACATCACGTATCACCAGGCTCCCCGGCGCCAGTGCCGTGCGAGAGGTGCCGTTCGCACCCAAGGTCGGGGCCGCGGCTGCGGCCAGGATCACGAGGCCGAGAATGAGCCCCCAGCGGCTCGGCTCCGCCAATCGTGTTCGTGTAGACCAATCGTGATTCCACATCGGTCGCACCTCGCGGGGGATAACGGGACGGGCCGGCGCATCGGATCGCGGTATGGAGGTGATGCGTTTCGGGCCGTCACTTGCCCTGACGGCCCATCGACATCCAGGCTACCTCACGGCCTTCTCGACGTCTACGACGTCGAACTCGAGCGGGACGCTGTCGCCGGACAGTTCGACCTGCGCACCCTTGGATCGGACAGCTTCACCAGGGCACCGGTCGCGTGAGCCACGCCTCGACACGCTCGCGGCAGCCATCGGCGACCTTGAACTCTCCCTCCGGTTCGAGTTTGGACAACACGGCGATGTAGACGTGGTCCTTGGGCCGGCGGATCAGGACGCTGGTGAACCCCGACCCACCGCCGCCGTGCTGGAAATGGGAAAGTCTGCCGTCCTTGCTGTTACTCTCCCTCTCACCTGGAGACTTTTTCCGGCGATAATATGCTTCTGTCCTCGGTCGCGAGGATTGTCCGCTGGACCACTCCGGGGCGGTTGACCCCTACTGACAGTTCTGCTACGAATGCGCTTAATCTGCGAAAGGACCGGGGTGGTTTCCCCTCGGATTCGCGGGTCCCTCGACCGGCTCCCTTTCCTTTCGAACCGGGATCAACAGCATGACAAGTCGCCGCCCCATGACGGTCTCGCCGCTCTGGTTGCAGGGGTCCATCCTGACGTTCATCATCGGATTTTCCGTCCTGGCCTTCTCGGCGATTCGAATTTATCAAGACTACGCGCCGATCCCCGAGCGGATCGTGGATGAAGCGGGCAAGGTGCTGTTTACGAGGCAGCAAGTACTGGACGGGCAGGAGCAGTTCCTTACCTATGGGCTGATGCAGTTTGGCACCGTGTATGGTCATGGTGCATACCTCGGGCCCGATTTCACGGCCGATTACCTGCATCGTATGGCCTTGCATATGAACACGCTGTACGGAGACGACGAGGCGGCCCGGGGGAGGACCAGGCGCGAGCTTCAGGCCAACCGCTACGATCCGGGGACGGGGACGCTGGTCTGGACGGCCGGGCAGGTCTCGGCTTTCGACGAGATTCACGCCCACTTCGGCGAGGTGGTGTATAGCCGGAAGGTGAGCGGCGAGGGGCTCAAGGCAGGCATGATTTCCAACGCCGAGGACACCCGCGCGATCTCCTCCTTCATCGCCTGGACGGCCTGGACGAGTGTGGCCCGCAGGCCCGGTAAGACTTACTCATACACCAATAATTGGCCCCCCGAGGAGCTGGTCGGCAATACGCTCACGGGCGACGCGATCATGTGGAGCGCCTTGTCGCTGGTCACGCTACTGGGGGGCAGCGGCCTGGTCCTGGGCATGTACGGCCGGCATTCGCAGCTTGTCGGATGGCATGAACCCGAAGAGCGTCGGGTGCGGTTCGTGCCCCCAGCGTCCGTCGCGCTGACGCCCGCCCAGCGCGTGACCGCCTGGTTCTTCCTTGTCGTGGCCGCGCTCTTCCTGCTCCAGAACCTGATCGGGGGCGCGACGGTGCATTATATGGTGGAGACCGGGGGTTTCTTCGGGATCGACCTGCCCAAACTGCTCCCCTACAACCTCACCCGTACCTGGCACCTTCAGATGGCGATCTTCTTCGTGGCGACAGCCTACCTCGCCGCCGGTATCTTCCTGGCACCGCTGATCGCCGGGCGTGAACCGCGAGGTCAGGGACTGTTGTCGGCCGTGCTGCTCGGTGCCTCGCGGTTGTCGTCTTCGGCAGCCTTGGAGGCGAGTACCTGAGCTACCACGGTCTCTTGCCTCGCGATTCGCGGTCGTTCTTCGGGGCGCAGGGGTGGGAGTACCTCGAATTGGGCCGGTTCTGGATGTATCTCCTCATCGTCGGGATGGTGCTCTGGGTAGTGATCATCTACCGGGGGTTGCGGCCCCGCCTGGCCGTCGAGAGTCGAGGTAACCTACCCTGGTTGTTCCTTTACAGCTCGCTGTCGATCCCGGCGTTCTACGCAGTTGGCCTGTTGACCCATACGCAAACCCCGTTCGCGATCGGCGACTTCTGGCGGTTCTGGGTCGTCCATCTGTGGGTGGAAGACTTCCTGGAACTGTTCACGACCATGCTGGTGGCCTTGATCTTCGTGCTCATGGGAATCGTCTCGGAGCGGTTTGCCACGCGGTTGATCTACCTGGATGTGCTGCTCTACTCGATCGGCGGCGTGGTCGGGACGCTGCATCACTGCTACTTCAGCGGCGGCCCGGCGGTCGAGATGGCTTTGGGGGCGTTCTTTTCAGCGGCTGAAGTCATCCCGCTGACGCTTCTGACGGTCGAGGCATGGTCGTTCCTCCAGCTCGGCAGCAGGCAACAGGCCGTTGGCGCGACGGCGTTCCCACACCGCTACGCGGTGCTGTTCCTCGCCTCGGTCGGCTTCTGGAACTTCCTCGGCGCGGGGGTGTTCGGGTTCCTGATCAACCTGCCGGTCGTCAGCTACTACGAGATCGGCACGCTGCTCACCTCGAACCACGGCCACGCGGCCTTCATGGGGGTGTATGGCATGCTGGCCCTGGCTCTGCTGGTCTTCTGCACGCGGTACCTGGCCCGGCCCGAGGACTGGAACGAGAGCCTGGTACGGTTTTCATTCTGGGCGACCAACATCGGCTTGATGCTGATGATCCTCGGACACCTGTTCCCCCTCGGAGTCTTGCAGCTCGGCGACGTGGTGACCAACGGCTACTGGCACGCGCGTACGGAGTGGTTCCGAAATTACCCGTGGCTGTCGTGGGCGCGGATGCCGGGCGACGTGGTGTTCATGGCTGGTTCGGCCCCGTTGGTCTGGCTGACCTTCAAGGTTGCGCTGCGGACACGGAAAACCCCGACACCGGTGGACCAGACGGGAACCACACTCGAAGCCAGCCTGTACACCGAGACGGTACCGGCCGGGGCCACTTTGCGGGACTGAGGCGGGCGCGCGCCAACCGATTGTGATCCGGGGGTATCCTCGATGTTGCCGAATCTGACCGCATGGGGCTTCGAAGTCGATCTCGGGCTCGTCCTGCTCCTTGCGTACTTGCTCGTCCTGTGGGCCGGCGGCTGGGGCCTCGAGTACCTGGCCAGGGCCCACTTCCACCGCGCCAGCGGTACGCTCACAACGGATTCGCCTTTGACGTCGAACTTGACCGCTATGAGTGCCCGCAGGGAGAGTTGCTCACTCTACACACCTTCGACGACCGGAATAAGCTGGCCATCTACAAGGCCCCGGCCTCGTCGTGCAATGCGTGCGTACTCAAGTCGTTTTGCACGCCGCACGATGAGGGCCGGCACGTCTACCGCTCACTGGCGGAGTTCCATGAGATGGACGTAGGCCGATTCCACCGTTGGCTCTCTCTGATCATCCTCGCGGTGGCGCTGACGTTCTCGGCGGGGGGAGTGCTCGCCTGGTGGAACAGGCCGGGCGAGTGGCTGCTCGTGATCGCTGCTGGCATCAGCGCCGTGCTTCTGTGGCTTGACGTTCGCGATGCCCGGAAGAACTCTGGCAACGAGACCGACCCGATCAAGGATGCCACTCCGGATCAGTGGTGGACCTTGGGTCAAGGCAACTTGACCCGGTGATCGTCCTGGCCCGGCGGTTGCTCATGGCGGGAGCGTCCGTGGCGGACGGGCTTTTCCACGACCTTGCGTGCCAGCAAACGTAGCGACCAATTCGCATCGCCTTTCGGCGGCGCTCCGGGTCGTCACTCCGATCGAACCTGCCAACCAGATTTTTTAGGCGTGATTGAGCACTAGAGGCAGAAAATCCTAATTTTACCGCTTATATAGGCCGATATACTGCTTATGTAAGCCTGACGGATTCTTCCGTTCGACGTTCAATCTTCTTCTCAAGGATGAGAGACGATCACTATGCGCACTCGCAGATCGTACAAGATTACCGCTTATTTTGATTCGCTGGAATGGAGGCTCTGCCTCAGTCCGTTCCCTCATGGCGTCATCCCGCCCTCGGTGCTCGTTTCCAGCACTTCGTCAAACCTTACTAAAGCACCCGATGACTTGCCTCCTCCTGACCCGGAGCCCGATCCGGGACCTCATCCGGGCTGAGCTCCTCATGCCGGGTTGCCGAATGCTATTGGTCTCAGTTCAGTCTTGACGAGAACTGAACTGAGATCGCTTATCTCCCCTGCTGAAAACGAAGCACCTGCCGACCATCGATGGTGGGGCTAATCGGTGTCAGGGGCCAATCGGTGTCCTTCAGCCCATAATGCCGTTGGACTTGCCGGAGAAATTCTGGTCGTGGGAAGAGACTGCTTACCCACGTAGTCATATTTGACTGCGCCTCTTCGGGGCCACCGGGGTGTGGGAGGCGGCACGCGAGCACAATCCAGCGGAGTTGACTGAGGGCCAGTCCCCGGTGACAATCCGATGGAACTCGCCGGCAAGCCGCATCGCGACCGGTGCGGTCGATACGCTTGCGCCCTGGCCCAGACGCACGGAGACGAACGATGAGCACCAGGAGAAAATTTTGCCTCGCGGCCGCCACGGTCCCCTTTGCGTTGGCCGGCTTCCGGGCCCGTGCGGCCGACGCTGCCAACCGGCTGGTGATCCATGCCGACGCGGGCAAGGAAACGATCAACCGGAACATCTATGGCCATTTCTCCGAACATCTCGGGCACTGCATCTACGGCGGCCTCTGGGTGGGAGAAAAAAGCCAGGTGCCCAACACCCGCGGCATCCGCGATGACGTGGTGGCGGCCCTGAAGCGCAGCAAGATCCCGGTTCTGCGATGGCCGGGCGGCTGCTTCGCCGACGAGTACCACTGGATGGACGGCATCGGCCCTCGCTCCGACCGGCCGACCATGATCAATACCCACTGGGGAGGCGTCACCGAAAATAACCACTTCGGCACCCATGAATTTCTTGATCTCTGCGAGCAGCTTGGCTGCGAGCCCTATATCTGCGGCAACCTGGGCAGTGGCACGGTGTGCGAGATGCAGCAGTGGGTCGAGTACATTACCTCGGACAACGTCAGCCCGATGACCGACCTGCGCAAGAAGAACGGCCAGCCCGACCCCTGGAAGCTCAAGTTCTTCGGGGTCGGCAACGAGAACTGGGGCTGCGGCGGCTCGATGACCCCTGAATTCTACGCCGACCAGTACCGGCGCTATGCCACCTATGTGCGCGACTTCGGCGACAATCACATCTTCAAGATCGCCTGCGGTCCCAACGGTGCCGATTACCACTGGACCGAAACCATGATGAGTAAGGTGGGCAGGCGGATGTCTGGCCTGGCGCTTCACTACTACTGTGGCACCGGTAACAAGAGCCGATCGGCAACGAAGTTCGACGAGGAGGACTGGTTCGCCTTGCTCAAGAAGCGCTGCGGATGGAAGAGCTGATCGGCAAGCACACCGCGATCATGGACAAGCACGACGCTCGCAAGCGGGTCGCGCTCATCGTCGATGAATGGGGCGCCTGGCATGCCGTCGAGCCAGGCACGAACCCGGGGTTTCTGCATCAGCAAAACACCTTGCGCGACGCCCTGGTGGCCGGCGTGACGCTCAATATCTTCAACCGGCACTGCGACCGGGTGAAGATGGCCAACATCGCCCAGACGGTGAACGTGCTGCAGGCAATGATCCTCACCGACGAGGCAAAGATGCTGCTCACACCGACCTTTCACGTCTTCGAGATGTACGCCGTGCACCACGACGCCACGCTCTTGCCGACCGACTTGACGTGCTCCGAATACGGATTCGACTCGGAGAAGATCCCCGGCGTCAGCGCCTCGGCCTCGCGTGACAAGCAGGGCAAGATCCATATCTCGCTCTGCAACCTGAATCCGAATGCGCCTGCCGAGCCGACTTGCCTGCTTCAAGGAGCCGATGCCAAGACGATCAGAGGACGTGTGTTGACCGCGCCCCAGATGCAGGCGCACAACACGTTCGCCTCGCCGGAGACGGTTAAACCGAGCGAGTTCCGAGGATTCAACAACATGAAAAATGGCCTCTCGGTCACATTGCCGGAGCGGTCGGTCGTCGTGCTGGAGCTGGAATGATAGGAACTACGGAAGGCGAGTGACATCGTGAAAATCACGGCGATTGACGTCTGCCCGCTCACGGGAGCGACCGTTGACGGCGGCTGGCCGCAGGGGCACGAGCCGCAAGAGAACCTGCACACGCTGCTCATCGTGCACACCGATGAAGGGCTAAGAGGGCTGGGCAGTTGCTTCACCTCGGGCAAGCTTGTTATCGGGGCAATCGAATTGCTCTGGCCGCTTCTGAAGGGCCAGCCGGCCGTTGAGCCCGAGCGCGTCTCGGAGACGCTCCGTCAGTCGAGCTTCTGGCAGGGCCGCGGGGGCTCGGTGGAGCATGCCATCAGCGGCATTGACATCGCACTCTGGGACCTGATGGGCAAGGCGTGCGGCCAACCGGTCTCGCGACTGCTGGGAGGCAACTATCGAGACGCAATCAAGCCTTACGGGTCGATCCTCTTTGATGAGCCGCAGCCGCTGGCCCGGTCGCTTGCCGGCGTGGTTGCGCGTGGGTTCAAGGCGATCAAGCTGGGCTGGCGCCCCTTCGGCCGGCGCGACCGTAAGTTCGACGAGCTGCTGGTGCGGACGGCCAGGCATGCCGTGGGCGACGATGTGGAGCTGATGGTTGACGCCGGCGGCAGCGAGCAGTTCTGGCCTCATGGCACCAACTGGGCGCGGAACACCGCCAACATGCTGGCCGACTACGGAATCGTCTGGTTCGAAGAGCCCCTGCCGCCGGACGACCTGGAGGGCTACATCGCCTTGACGCGGGTCTCGCCGGTGCCGATCGCCGGCGGCGAAGTGCTCTCACGCCGGCAAGCGTTCCAGCCCTGGATCGAGCGGCGGGCCGTGGATATCTTGCAGCCCGACTGCACCAAGAACGGCGGACTGAGCGAGTCGCGTAGGATCGCCTGGCTGGCGCATGATCACAACGTGCAGGTGGTGCCGCACGGCTGGAACACGGCCATCGGCCTGGCCGCCGACCTGCAATTCTCGGCGGCCATTCCGGTGGCCCGCTACGTGGAGTACCTGACACCTTGCGCGTACATCGATGAGATTACCACCGAACCATTCCGGCTCGATGCGCAGGGATGTCTGTCCATCCCGACGAAGCCCGGCCTGGGTGTCGAAATTGACGCCGGGAAACTGGCGAGGTTCTGCCCGGAGCCGGTGACGTTTCAATGAGGGTGCGAGGCGAAGAACGATGCCGTTTACCAGCGGCCGTCAAACTTTGGCCCTTTTGGACCGGCGAACCGCCAGAAGGACTACACCAGCCATCGCCAGCATGGTGAAGCTCGCCGGCTCTGGCACCGCCGTCCCGACCGTGATTGTGCCGTCCACTCCGTTGAATGAGATGTCAGCTCCAGCGGGGTCGCTCAGGCTCGTGGCGGGAAACGGTTGCAGACTCACCGGAACGACGGTACCCAAAGGCGCGTTGGGATCGACAAGGTATCTCACGTGAGCAAGACCCCACGTCTCGCCAGGATTGACGAGTTGGCCGCCCGAGGCCGCAGTGTCATTTGCCATCACCTCGTCTGGCAGGAGGGTTCCTGAGAACCCACCGTCAAAACTGCCCGTGATGCTGAAGATGTAAGGGGCCGTGGTTGCATTGTCAATCGCCGTGAAGACGACATTCGTAATATCGGAGAGCAATGCATCCACGGAGAAGCTGGCGACATTGACGGCCGAGGCTGAATTATTCACAAGGTCGATCTCGAACTGGCCCGCTGTGCCAGGCTGGGTGTTCGTGTTTGTGATCATGATATCAAGAGTGCCTGCCCTTGCGGGCGCAACCCCGCACAGCAAAAGTGCAACGGCCAGGAAGGTAAACGAGGTGCGCATGGGAAGAGCTCCATCGAAAACTTTTGAACAATGTCTGTTTGGCATGGGAAAGCTGGGGGTTTGCTTAGGGACGAGAAAAACGAACAATCATTGAGATTGTAGTCCCTATCAAGCACCTAACGAGGGAGAAGTGAACTCAGCTTATTAGGATTGTGGCCCTTGTCAATAACCTGGCGGGAAGAAAAGAACTCAGCTTGCCGGCGCAGCTTGGTCGCGAACAAATCAGAACGCAGTCTAGGCGGCGAGCAGTCTGGTTACGGCAACTGGCTGCCTAGCCGCCTGACCACATTCGTGAAGTCGGTCCGGTCCACGACGCCGTCCTCATCGACGTCGGCCCGGATCGGATAGATGCTGCCGACGAGATCGTTCCAGACAGACGATGATCATGTTCCGAGCGCGTCTCGGGCGGGGGATCAATTGACGATCAGTAGCGAGGTCGAGGAATCGGTGTACATCCTGGTGGGTTCAGCCCGCGAGGATCTGGCGGACGACGTGGCCGTGCACGTCGGTGAGGCGGTAGTCGCGGCCGGCGTGCCGATAGGTCAGTCGCTCGTGATCGAAGCCCATCATGTGCAAGATCGTCGCGTGCAGGTCGTGGACGTGGACCTTGTCTTGCACGGCGTGCCAGCCGAATTCGTCGGTGGCGCCGTGGACGTGGCCGGGTCGCACGCCGCCGCCGGCCATCCACATCGTGAAACCGAAGGGGTGGTGTTCGCGCCCGTTCTTCCCTTCGGCGGTCGGGGTGCGCCCGAATTCTCCTCCCCAGAGGACCAGGGTATCGTCGAGCAACCCGCGCGCCTTCAGGTCGTGCAGCAGGCCGGCGATCGGGCGGTCGACCGCGGCGCAGCGCTTGGGCAGGTTCTCGCGGAGGCCGCTGTGATGGTCCCAGGCGTTGTTCGCCGGGGCGTCGAAGAGCTGGACGTAGCGCACGCCTCGTTCCGACGAGCCGGCGGGCCAGCAGACACTGCCGGCCGAACAGGTCGGTCGTCGGGTCGCCGATCCCGTAGAGGCGCTTGGTCGCGGCGCTCTCGCTGGTGATGTCGAAGGCTTCCGGGGCGTCTCGCTGCATGCGGAAGGCCAGCTCAAACGACGCGATGCGGGCGTCGAGCTGACTGTCGATCACCCGGTCGCGCTTGTGGATCTGATTGAGCCGCCCGATCGCGTCGAGCTTGGCGCGCTGTGAGGAAGCATCGCCGGACGGGATCGGAGAGGTTCGCGATCGGGTGGTCGAGATTGCGAACCAGGGTGCCCTGATAGGCGCTCGGCAAGAAGCTCGAGCTCCAGAGCTGGGCCCCTTGAAAGACGGCGGCGGGGCTGACGACCACGAAGGCCGGCAGGTTCTGGTTCTCCGTCCCCAGACCGTAAACCAGCCACGAGCCAAGGCTCGGCCGCGAGAAGGCCTGCTCGCCCGTGTTCATCTGCAGAGCCGCCCCGGTGTGGTTGATGTTGTCGGCGACCATCGAGCGGATCACGCAGAGGTCGTCGACGTGGCTCGCCAGGCAGGGCAACAGTTCGCTCACCTCGGTCCCGCACTGGCCGTGTTTGGCGAACTTCCACGGGGAGGCCAGCAGGTTGCCCGTCCTGGTGCGCTCGAGCTTCGGCTTCTCGAACGGCAGCGGCTGGCCGTTCATCGCGGCCACCTTCGGCTTGGGATCGAACAGGTCGATGTGCGACGGCCCGCCGGGCATGTAGAGGAAGATGCACCGCTTCGCGGTCGCGGGATGGTGAGGGGCGCGGACGGCGTAGGGGTTGGCCGCGCGGTCGGGTTCGGCGGCCGCGGCTTGCGACTGGCCCACCAGCAAGTCCGCGAGCGCCACCAGGCCGAAGCCGTTACCGGCTCCGCGCCAGAAAATCGCGCCGGGATGGATTCGTTTGCTCCCACATGGAGATGATCCTCGCAGGCCTCAGACGGCTCAGCTCAGTCGACGTACACGAACTCGTTGCTGCAGAGCAAAAGGTGGGCAAGGCCCGGCCAGTCGGCTTCCGCTCGCGGTCATTCCGGGGCGGAACAGAAACGCCAGGCAGACCTCGCGCTCTTCCTGTCGGGCGGCCCTCCCGAACAGGAGCTGGTAGGCCCGTTCGATCCGGGCGTTGTCGTCGCCGGGGACCTCGGCGGCAAGCCGTTCGGCCAGGCGCCGGGCTTGGGTGAACACGAACGGATGGTTGAGGAACAGAAGCGCCTGCGGGGCGACGGTCGAGACGGTGCGTTTCTCGGTGGAAGCGTCGGGGTTGGCCGCGTCGAAGAGCATCGCGAAGCTGCTCCGGTCCCACCGTGCCGTCTGGACGTAGAGCGAGCGCTCGGCGTGATCGATGCCGTCCGCGGCCGGTCCCCCTGGCGTTCGGTCGAGCTGCCCGCTCACGCAGAGCAAGGCGTCGCGGACCTCCTCAGCGTCCAGCCGCCGCGGCGAGAACCGCCCGAGCCAGCGGTTCTCGGGGTCTCGGGAAAGCTGGTCGCGGTCCACGACGCTCGATCGCCGGTACGCGGCCGAAAGCATGATGCGCCGGTGGAGCTTCTTGAGCGACCAGCCGTCGTCGACGAATCGCGCGGCCAGCCAGTCGAGGAGCTTCGGGGTGCGACGGGGGTTCCGAGCGCATGCCGAAATTGCTCGGCGTGCGCACCAGGCCCTCGCCGAAATGCCACTGCCAGACGCGGTTCACGATCACCCGCGCGGTGAGCGGGTTTGATGCTCGAAGCCACCCAGCGGGCCAGTTCGCGACGGCCGCTTCCCTCGCGGATCGGCGGTTGAGCTGTCGCCCGCGAAGAATCGCGGCAACCGCCGCGCGACGATCGGTCCGAGCCTGGCGTAGCTGCCGCGGATGTGGATCGGGCACGTCCTGGATCCTGGGAAACAGGCCGCCCGGAGTTCCCCCTTCCTGCACGGCCATCGCCAGGGGAGGCTCGGGGGCAAGGCCGCGCTTCGAGGCGGTCGCGCTCCGCGATGAGCTCGGCCCGCTCCTTCTGCGAGCTCCGCGGAGCTGGGCTTCTTTTCGATGGCGGCCAGCTTCGCCTGGATCTCCGCGATCCGCCGCAGTTGCTTTTCCCTGGCCTCGACCTGAGCCTTGGGGACGAGCGGAACCCGGTTCATCACATACTCGTCCCCCTTGCGCGCCGAGGTCCTTCAGGATGTGCGTGCTGTAGAAGATGCCGGCGAGGGCGTAGTAGTCCTGCTGCGAGACCGGGTCGAACTTGTGGTCGTGACAGCGGGCACAGCCGAGCGTGAGGCCGAGGAACGCCTTGCCCACGGTGTCGATCTGGTCGTCCACCATGTCGCTGACGATCTTCTCCTTGTCGGCGTCGCCGCGGTCCCAGACGCCGTTCGAGAGGAACGTCGTGGCGATCAGCCCGGCCGGATAGATGGCTCTTCCCGTCGGGGTCCGGCAACAGGTCGCCGGCGATCTGATGGACGATGAACTGGTCGAACGGCAGGTCGCGATTGAACGCGTCGACGACCCAGTCGCGATAGCGCCAGGCCTCGGTCAGCTCGCAACTGGCCGTGCGGGTCTTCGGGTCGGCGTCGTAGTAGTCGGCGTAGCGGGCCACGTCGAGCCAGTGCCGCGCCCAGCGCTCGCCGTAGGCCGGCGACGCCAGCAGCCGATCGACGACCTTCTCGAACGCCTCGGTCGGAACCATCCGACAGGAACGCCGCGACCGCTTCGGGGGTCGGCGGCAGCCCGGTCAGGTCGAATGTGGCGCGACGGATCCAGGTCCGCCGGTCCGCCGGATGCGCGGGCGTGATGCCCTTGCGACCTCAACGCATCCAGGAGGAAGGCGTCGATCTCATTGGCCGCTCCGTCGGAACCGTTGACATCGGGAGGCGGCTCGCTCCGAACGGGTTGAAACGCCCACCAGGCTCGCTGCGCGGCGGTCGGCTCGAAGGCCGCCGTCGACGCCGTTCCGGGCTTCGAGGATGGCCAGGGCGCCCCCGATGCCACCCAGTCGCTCGAGCGCCGCGATCTCGCCGGCGGACAGCTTCTGCTTCGGCGGCATCTTCGGTTCGTCGAGGTAGCGCACCGCCCGGATCGAGCGGGCTCTCGTCCGGGGCGTTCGGGACGACAGCCGGTCCGCTCTCTCCGCCTTTCAAGAGCGACGCTCGGTCCGTCAACCGGAGGCCGGCCTTCGCTTTCTTCTCTCCGTGGCACGACTGGCATTTCTCGACGATCAGCGGGCGGATCGATTTCTCGAAGAAGTCGGTCGCCGCCGCGTCATCGGCCTTCACTGGGAATGCCGTGAATCGCGAGCTGAAGCGCCCCGACAACAAAAAGACCGCCGCCAGGTGAGCCCTGCAAACACGCCATGCAAACTCGATCGTGAAAATCTGCTCATAACAACTCTGCTCGCACGGCCTCAATTCTTCGTTGGACCAGCCCGGATCAATGGACCGTTGTCAAACTATTGTTTGAGACCAACCGCTCTCCTACAATACTCCTCGATCCATGCGATCACAAGCGCGTTCGCGATTCGGCGGACGCCGTCGGCTACGCTACGCAGCGACCAGACCATGGAGTCTGACCTTGAGATCACGAGAGCACTCCGCCGATCGGCGTCAATTCCTCGGTTCCCTCGCCGCGCCTCTCGTGCTAGCCGGGTCGGCCCGCCGTGCCCCACCCGACCAGCCGCCGCTCGTGATTGATTGCCACGCTCATGTCTACAGTGAGGATGAAAAGGCCTATCCCGCGATGGAGAAGCCCTACCGTCCCCCGGCCGGCAAGGGAACGGTCCCACACCTTCTGGGCGAGATGCGGATGAACCGAGTCTCGCTGGCGATGGCGATTCAGACAACCACGTTTTACAACTGGGACAATCGATTTCTCGCTGATACATCGAAACGGCACAACGGCGTTCTGGCCGGCGTTTGCACGCTCGACCCGGACGACCCGGCGAGCCCGAGGGCGCTGGAGCGTCTCGTGCGTGAGTTCGAACGTCCGCGGGTTGCGGAGCTATACCGCGAAGAGCGGCATGTTCGACGACCCGGGAGTTGACGCCCTCTGGGCGGCCGCCGAGAGGCTCGGCATCGTGATCAACGTACGGGCCAATCTCGACAAGGCGGACGAGGTCGAGACGCTCGCGCGGCGACACCGGTCTGCTCCGGGTTGTGATCGACCATTGTCTCTACCTCAAGGCGGGCGCGCAGCTCGAACCGACACTCAAAGCCCTCGAGCGGCTCGCCAGGCTGCCGACGATCCACGCCAAGCTGACGTTCATCCCCGCGGGCACGGCCGAAGCGTATCCGTGCCGTGACATGCACGACCCCTGCCGCCGCGTGATCGCCGCGTTCGGCCCGGATCGCTGCGTCTGGGGCAGCAACTTCCCTTGCGAGCTCTGGAACCCGAAAGTGACGTACGCCCAGCATCTGGCGATCTTCACGCGTGAGCTCGGCCTTGAGCGCGGAGGCAAAAGCGGCCATCCTGGGCGAGACGGCGCGGCGGCTCTGGTTCTCGCGGCCTGCCTGACCAGCGAGCGTTGCAATCTGCCAGAGCGGACAAGCCGAGAGAATTCTTTCGCGATCGAGTGATCTCATCATGAATCCAAGATCAAGGCGATGGCTTCTGATCGGGTGGGCCTGGCTCGCGATTTGCGGCGCCGCGCATGTGCGAGGTCAGTCCATCGTCGGATCTGAGACCTACCGGCGGCTCAAGGCCGGGCTCGATGCCGTGCCTGCGATCGATACCCACGACCACCTCTGGCCGTTTGCGAGACTTCCCGGCCTGATGGAGACCGACCGCGGCCGGGGGATGACCCTGTTCGGACTCTGGAGAAACAGCTACTACCCCCAGGTCGGTACGCTCGCCACCCGCCAGCCCGGGGAGTCCTTTGACTCCTGGTGGGCCCGTGCCAGGCATGACTTCGACAACGCACGCGCCACGGGCTTCTACCGCTACCAGCTCCCCGCCTTCCGTGACCTCTACGGCGTCGACTTCGACCGGATCACCGACGAGCAAGCCAAAGCCCTCGACGCCAAGATCTTCGAGAACTATCGCGACGACCGCTGGGTCCGACAGGTCGTCACCGAGCGGGCCAACATCGAGCTGATGGTCAACGACCCCTACTGGGGGCGCTTCGATTTCCGTACTCACTACCCGTTCGAGGTTCTGGTCTTCAACGTCACGACGCTTCTAGACGGGTTCCACCCCTCCGAATTCAAGCAGCCCTCCGACGACCCCTACGTCTTCGCACGCAGCCAGGGCCTCGCGACCCAAACTCTCGATGACTACCTCTCGGTGCTCGATCGGTTGTTTCGCGAGGCCAGGTCCAAGGGCGCGGTCTGCCTCAAGACAACCAAGGCCTACGAGCGAACGCTGCGGTTCGAGGACATCCCAAAAGAGCGGGCCGCGAAAATTTTCGGTCACCCTCGGAGCGAGCTCACCGCGCACGACGTGAAGGACTTTCAAGATTTCATCATGTGGCGGCTCGTCGGCCTGAGCGCCGCGCACGACCTGCCGTTTCAGATCCACACCGGGCACGGCAAGCTCCAGGGGTCCAACCCACTCTTGCTCCTGGACCTGATCGAGGCCAACCCGAAGACGAAGTTCATCCTCTTCCACGGGGGCTACCCCTGGGTGGGCGAGACGGGTGCAATCGTTCTGCGGCACGGACGGCATGTCTGGGTCGATTCGGTCTGGCTGCCGACGATCAGCCCGACGATGGCCCGTCGCACACTCCACGAGTGGTTGGAGGTCATGCCCTCGGACCGGATCCTCTGGGGAGCCGACTGCAACCACGCCGAGGGTATCTACGGGGCGACCGTGGTGACGCGTACCGTGCTCGCGGAGGTGCTCGCCGAGAAGGTTACCCGGGGCGACCTGCTCGAGGAACACGCCGCCCGGATCGGACGTCAGATCCTGCGCGAAAACGCCCTGGCTCTGTTTCCACAGCTCAAGGGGCGACTGTGGAAGTCGGGACGGCAGTCTGCCGAAGCGACGTCGCCAAGAGATGTCCGTTGATTCCAGTCAGATGCCGAAGATGCCCGACGATTCCAGTAGGAGGGAAAAACAGAGACATAGCGCTTTCGGGGCTCTGATTCTCCTGATCGTGCTCTGGGGCGAAGGGTGTACTCAAGTCCCAATCGCTCTGGTCTCGTCGCCGCCCAACTCTCATCACCGAATGGGCGGCCCCCTGGCCACGGAGTGCCGGAGGCCCTGGAGATCGCCCACAGAGAGCGGCTCGGCGACGCGACCGTCAATAAGCGGTACGCCCCCCTTTCATTCCCGCCAGAAGGATCCAGCGCGATCCGCGGATTATTCCCGCCGAGTTCGACCTGGACCTCGCCGGACCGAGGAACGAGCAGGACGAAGATCGGCCGGACTGGGTTGGCGTCTGATAGAACCCGCAGTCAGTAGATTGTGCACTTGTGGTCAGCTATACTTCGGCTATCTCTCTCGTCGCGATGTGCGCGATGAACGCGGCAGCCCGCTCACCCGGACATGTCGGTCAACGGGTATTCCCATGACCCGAGCGACTCCCGACGAGACTCTTGCCCGCTTCGCGGCGCTGCAATCGCGGCTGAGACCGCTGTTCCAGCGCCTCAAGCATGACACGGGCGCTCCACGGACGGTGGTTGTCGTTCCCGGCCTGAGTCTCGATCCGGAGGTCTTGGCCACGATCGGCGCCGCGCGGCATTACGAGGAACGCATGCTCAGCATGTTGATGCTCCTGCGGATGCCGCGCACGCGGATCGTCTTCGTGACTTCGACGCCGCTGGCGCCGAGCATCGTCGATTACTACTTGCATCTGCTCTCCGGGGTGCCGACCGCGCATGCGCGATCACGCCTGATGCTGCTCTCGGCGAACGACGCGTCGACGCGCAGCCTGACCGCGAAGCTGCTTGAACGGCCGCGCCTGCTTCGGCGGATTCGCGCGGCGATCGGCGATCCCGCTCAGCGCATCTCTCGGTATTCAATGCGACGCATCTGGAGCGCGACCTGGCGCTCGCGCTCGACATCCCGCTCTATGGATGCGATCCGGAGCTCTCCTACTGGGGAACGAAGAGCGGCAGCCGCACCGCGTTCAAGCGAGCGGGAGTCACGACTGCCGAGGGCCGCGAGAACCTGAAAGACATGAGCGACGTGGCCGAGGCCTTGACCGACCTTCGGCGGCGCAATCCCGTGTTACTCCGCGCGGCCGTGAAGCTGGACGAAGGCTTCTCGGGCGAGGGCAACGCGATCTTCGATTTTCGCGACGCGCCGGATGGCCCCGCCCTGGCCGAATGGGTGCGCGGCCACTTGCACGACCGGCTCCGGTTCGAGTCAACCTCGATGAGATTTGAAACCTATGCCGCGAAGTTTCAAGAGCTGGGCGGCATAGTCGAGTCCTGGATTGAGGGGGAGCACAAGCACACGCCGTCGGTGCAACTGCGCGTCAACGCCCTGGGCGAGCTGGAGACGGTCTCAAGCCACGAACAGGTCATGGGCGGCCCGAGCGGTCAGATCTTTCTGGGGAGCCGGTTTCCGGCCGATGCATCGTATCGACGAACGCTTCAGGACGAAAGCCGGAAAGTCGGCGCGATCTTGCAGGCGGAAGGCGTGCTCGGCCGGTTCTCTATCGACTGGGTGTCGGTACGGACCGACCATGGCTGGCGGCACGACGCGATCGAGATCAACCTGCGCAAGGGGGGCACGACACTTCCGTATCAGATGCTCCAGTTCCTGACCGCCGGACGCATCGACGAGGAGTCCGGCGCATTTCACACCCCTCTGGGCCAGGAGCGTTGTTACCGCGCGACCGACAATCTGATCGACCAGCGTCTGCGCCGGCTGATCCCCGAAGACCTCATGGATATCCTCGTGGAACGCCATCTTCACTTCGACGAGACCACCCAGAAAGGGGTCGTGTTCAGCCTGATCAGCGCGCTGAGCGAGCACGGCAAGTTGGGACTGGTCGCGATCGCCGAGACGCCGGAGGACGCGGACGCACTCTACGACGAGACGGTCGCCGTGCTGCTCGAAGAGGCGGAGGCGACATGACGGAGACGGAACCAGGAAGATTTCCTCGAGGGCATCACCGCATCGCGGAACCAGGTCTGGTCGCGGAAGGACAAGGATCGTCATGTTGTAGAATTAGGTAACGGGAATGTGCGCTCTGCGCGAGAGCCAGATCCAGTCCAGGGTTTGGACCTGCGCGTCGAGTTGACCGATTCGCCACCGGGAACAGAGCAAGGATCAGACGATGTCCTGCAGCCCATAATGCCGTTGGACTTGCCGGTGAAAGTCCGGTCGTGGGAGTTGACTGTTTACCCACGTAGTCATATTCGACGTTGGCTCGGGGCGACCCGGCCAGCGCAAGCTCGAATGTAAACGTCCTCGTAAGGAGGGCTAGCCAGCTCGCGGGCCGTAGTAGGAGCACGAATTTGAGTCGGAACGAACTCTGCAGCCTCGAAATGATCAATGTGGTTGTCGAACCCGTGACATTGGGGTGAAGGCTAATACCGAAGAAGAAGCAACAGTCATGTGCACTCTTCGGGGCCACCGGGGTATGGGAGGCGGCACGCGAGCACAGTCCAGCGGAGTAAATTGGGGAACCTCTGGATTCCCACCCCAAGCCGATAACCTTGGGTGCAGCAGCCTCCGCCGCGAATCCATAAGCGGCGGAGAGGAGTCCAGAGGGGCGGATGAGGCCGTAGTAAGCGATGACCCGCCGGGACAACAAAACCCGATGGCGAGCCAAGGGCCTCTGGATGGACGTGTTGGCGCTGCTGGGAGTCGTGCCACATTGAACCTAACGGTTCTACAACGGGGAAATCCCTTCGGGGATCGCGTACTTCTGGGAGCAAGAACTGCGGTGGCGTATAAGACGGTGTCATGGGGCGCATGTGGACGGCACTTAAGCCTTGGGATGTCGCCGAAGGTCGCTATTGACGGTCCATTTGAAGCCGTACTGGGGAAAACCCGCCGTACGGAATTTTAGAGGAGGAAGGGGAAACCCGAATCCCGGCATGCCGGGACCGCCGGGCGCCCCTTCCTTACTCGGCCTGCAGCCCATAATGCCGTTGGACTTGCCGGTGAAAGTCCGGTCGTGGGAGTTGACTGTTTACCCACGTAGTCATATTCGACGTTGGCTCGGGGCGACCCGGCCAGCGCAAGCTCGAATGTAAACGTCCTCGTAAGGAGGGCTAGCCAGCTCGCGGGCCGTAGTAGGAGCACGAATTTGAGCTCGGAACGAACTCTGCAGCCTCGAAATGATCAATGTGGTTGTCGAACCCGTGACATTGGGGTGAAGGCTAATACCGAAGAAGAAGCAACAGTCATGTGCACTCTTCGGGGCCACCGGGGTATGGGAGGCGGCACGCGAGCACAGTCCAGCGGAGTAAATTGGGGAACCTCTGGATTCCCACCCCAAGCCGATAACCTTGGGTGCAGCAGCCTCCGCCGCGAATCCATAAGCGGCGGAGAGGAGTCCAGAGGGGCGGATGAGGCCGTAGTAAGCGATGACCCGCCGGGACAACAAAACCCGATGGCGAGCCAAGGGCCTCTGGATGGACGTGTTGGCGCTGCTGGGAGTCGTGCCACATTGAACCTAACGGTTCTACAACGGGGAAATCCCTTCGGGGATCGCGTACTTCTGGGAGCAAGAACTGCGGTGGCGTATAAGACGGTGTCATGGGGCGCATGTGGACGGCACTTAAGCCTTGGGATGTCGCCGAAGGTCGCTATTGACGGTCCATTTGAAGCCGTACTGGGGAAAACCCGCCGTACGGAATTTTAGAGGAGGAAGGGGAAACCCGAATCCCGGCATGCCGGGACCGCCGGGCGCCCCTTCCTTACTCGGCCTGCAGCCCATAATGCCGTTGGACTTGCCGGTGAAAGTCCGGTCGTGGGAGTTGACTGTTTACCCACGTAGTCATATTCGACGTTGGCTCGGGGCGACCCGGCCAGCGCAAGCTCGAATGTAAACGTCCTCGTAAGGAGGGCTAGCCAGCTCGCGGGCCGTAGTAGGAGCACGAATTTGAGCTCGGAACGAACTCTGCAGCCTCGAAATGATCAATGTGGTTGTCGAACCCGTGACATTGGGGTGAAGGCTAATACCGAAGAAGAAGCAACAGTCATGTGCACTCTTCGGGGCCACCGGGGTATGGGAGGCGGCACGCGAGCACAGTCCAGCGGAGTAAATTGGGGAACCTCTGGATTCCCACCCCAAGCCGATAACCTTGGGTGCAGCAGCCTCCGCCGCGAATCCATAAGCGGCGGAGAGGAGTCCAGAGGGGCGGATGAGGCCGTAGTAAGCGATGACCCGCCGGGACAACAAAACCCGATGGCGAGCCAAGGGCCTCTGGATGGACGTGTTGGCGCTGCTGGGAGTCGTGCCACATTGAACCTAACGGTTCTACAACGGGGAAATCCCTTCGGGGATCGCGTACTTCTGGGAGCAAGAACTGCGGTGGCGTATAAGACGGTGTCATGGGGCGCATGTGGACGGCACTTAAGCCTTGGGATGTCGCCGAAGGTCGCTATTGACGGTCCATTTGAAGCCGTACTGGGGAAAACCCGCCGTACGGAATTTTAGAGGAGGAAGGGGAAACCCGAATCCCGGCATGCCGGGACCGCCGGGCGCCCCTTCCTTACTCGGCCTGCAGCCCATAATGCCGTTGGACTTGCCGGTGAAAGTCCGGTCGTGGGAGTTGACTGTTTACCCACGTAGTCATATTCGACGTTGGCTCGGGGCGACCCGGCCAGCGCAAGCTCGAATGTAAACGTCCTCGTAAGGAGGGCTAGCCAGCTCGCGGGCCGTAGTAGGAGCACGAATTTGAGCTCGGAACGAACTCTGCAGCCTCGAAATGATCAATGTGGTTGTCGAACCCGTGACATTGGGGTGAAGGCTAATACCGAAGAAGAAGCAACAGTCATGTGCACTCTTCGGGGCCACCGGGGTATGGGAGGCGGCACGCGAGCACAGTCCAGCGGAGTAAATTGGGGAACCTCTGGATTCCCACCCCAAGCCGATAACCTTGGGTGCAGCAGCCTCCGCCGCGAATCCATAAGCGGCGGAGAGGAGTCCAGAGGGGCGGATGAGGCCGTAGTAAGCGATGACCCGCCGGGACAACAAAACCCGATGGCGAGCCAAGGGCCTCTGGATGGACGTGTTGGCGCTGCTGGGAGTCGTGCCACATTGAACCTAACGGTTCTACAACGGGGAAATCCCTTCGGGGATCGCGTACTTCTGGGAGCAAGAACTGCGGTGGCGTATAAGACGGTGTCATGGGTGCATGTGGACGGCACTTAAGCCTTGGGATGTCGCCGAAGGTCGCTATTGACGGTCCATTTGAAGCCGTACTGGGGAAAACCCGCCGTACGGAATTTTAGAGGAGGAAGGGGAAACCCGAATCCCGGCATGCCGGGACCGCCGGGCGCCCCTTCCTTACTCGGCCTGCAGCCCATAATGCCGTTGGACTTGCCGGTGAAAGTCCGGTCGTGGGAGTTGACTGTTTACCCACGTAGTCATATTCGACGTTGGCTCGGGGCGACCCGGCCAGCGCAAGCTCGAATGTAAACGTCCTCGTAAGGAGGGCTAGCCAGCTCGCGGGCCGTAGTAGGAGCACGAATTTGAGCTCGGAACGAACTCTGCAGCCTCGAAATGATCAATGTGGTTGTCGAACCCGTGACATTGGGGTGAAGGCTAATACCGAAGAAGAAGCAACAGTCATGTGCACTCTTCGGGGCCACCGGGGTATGGGAGGCGGCACGCGAGCACAGTCCAGCGGAGTAAATTGGGGAACCTCTGGATTCCCACCCCAAGCCGATAACCTTGGGTGCAGCAGCCTCCGCCGCGAATCCATAAGCGGCGGAGAGGAGTCCAGAGGGGCGGATGAGGCCGTAGTAAGCGATGACCCGCCGGGACAACAAAACCCGATGGCGAGCCAAGGGCCTCTGGATGGACGTGTTGGCGCTGCTGGGAGTCGTGCCACATTGAACCTAACGGTTCTACAACGGGGAAATCCCTTCGGGGATCGCGTACTTCTGGGAGCAAGAACTGCGGTGGCGTATAAGACGGTGTCATGGGGCGCATGTGGACGGCACTTAAGCCTTGGGATGTCGCCGAAGGTCGCTATTGACGGTCCATTTGAAGCCGTACTGGGGAAAACCCGCCGTACGGAATTTTAGAGGAGGAAGGGGAAACCCGAATCCCGGCATGCCGGGACCGCCGGGCGCCCCTTCCTTACTCGGCCTGCAGCCCATAATGCCGTTGGACTTGCCGGTGAAAGTCCGGTCGTGGGAGTTGACTGTTTACCCACGTAGTCATATTCGACGTTGGCTCGGGGCGACCCGGCCAGCGCAAGCTCGAATGTAAACGTCCTCGTAAGGAGGGCTAGCCAGCTCGCGGGCCGTAGTAGGAGCACGAATTTGAGCTCGGAACGAACTCTGCAGCCTCGAAATGATCAATGTGGTTGTCGAACCCGTGACATTGGGGTGAAGGCTAATACCGAAGAAGAAGCAACAGTCATGTGCACTCTTCGGGGCCACCGGGGTATGGGAGGCGGCACGCGAGCACAGTCCAGCGGAGTAAATTGGGGAACCTCTGGATTCCCACCCCAAGCCGATAACCTTGGGTGCAGCAGCCTCCGCCGCGAATCCATAAGCGGCGGAGAGGAGTCCAGAGGGGCGGATGAGGCCGTAGTAAGCGATGACCCGCCGGGACAACAAAACCCGATGGCGAGCCAAGGGCCTCTGGATGGACGTGTTGGCGCTGCTGGGAGTCGTGCCACATTGAACCTAACGGTTCTACAACGGGGAAATCCCTTCGGGGATCGCGTACTTCTGGGAGCAAGAACTGCGGTGGCGTATAAGACGGTGTCATGGGGCGCATGTGGACGGCACTTAAGCCTTGGGATGTCGCCGAAGGTCGCCATTGACGGTCCATTTGAAGCCGTACTGGGGAAAACCCGCCGTACGGAATTTTAGAGGAGGAAGGGGAAACCCGAATCCCGGCATGCCGGGACCGCCGGGCACCCCTTCCTTACTCGGCACAGAATGCCACACTTCCGGCGATCTATTCGGCGGCCCAGTGGCTCGCTGGCACCCGGGGACAGGACCGGGATCTTCTGCTACAGTCGATCTTGCCGGTTCTCCGGCTTGTCGCGGCTGGCCTCGACGGCAGAAGAAGGCGTTGATGGAGAGGCAAAGGCAGAGGCGAGCGACGATGGAGCATTGCAGACGACTAGCAACGCATGTTGATTTGATTTGTAATACGTGACTCCGTTTATACGAGTGTACAGATGCTCGAATTACACCCCAAAAACTGCCATTTCCGCCATTTTTCGGGACCTTGGGCGCGGCTTCCAGGCGGGACGGCTCGCTCAGCAAGGCGTTGCAGCATTACGGGATCCGACATGATCTGTGCTGGGCCGGGCCATCCAAAAACCGAGTGGGTATAGGTGCACCAAAAGTGCCATATTAACGGCCGCTGATTGTTCACTATTTCAGGTGGCTCAGAATTGCACCCGATCCGCAGAGGCCGCCGATGGAACCTGCCCCGTGACGGCTGTTCCACCGTCGGATAAGCTGAACGAGCGGGACCTGGCCCGATCACAAGACTGTTATTCCTGGGCGCTCCATGAACGAGAAAAAGCTGCTTTGCCTGATGATCTTCCTGTCAGCAACATTCCGAACGCATGCTGACGACAAGACTCTCGCCGATCCACCTAACACCGAGACCGCGCCGGCCCGCGCCTTGCCGCCCGAGCAGGCGGCGGCGGGGTTTCGCTTGCCGGCGGGCTTTCAGGTCAAGGTCTTCGCGGCCGAGCCCGACGTTCAGAATCCGGTCGCCATGGCCTGGGACCCGCGCGGGCGGCTCTGGGTCGCGGAAAACTATACCTATGCCGAGCTGCCGACCAAGTTTGATCTCCGCCTGCGCGACCGCGTGCTCATCTTTGAAGATGCCGACGGCGATGGACGCTTCGATCAGCGCACGGTCTTCACCGACCAGGTCCAGATGCTCACGAGCGTCGAGATCGGGCTCGGCGGCGTCTGGCTCATGTGCCCGCCACGACTCATGTTCATTCCCGACCGCAATGGAGATGACGTGCCCGACGGGCCGGCCGAGGTCTTGCTTGATGGGTTCATGACCGCGGGCGAGAACCATCACACGCTGGCCAATGGACTCCGATGGGGGCCCGACGGCTGGCTCTACGGGCGGTGCGGGGCCTCCTCGCCGGGCCTGATCGGTAGGCCGGGTACGCCCGATGCGATGCGCGTTCCCATCCGGGGAGGGATGTGGCGTTATCACCCTCAGCGTAAGCGCGTCGAAGTCCTCGCCCATGGCACGACCAACCCCTGGGGCCACGACTGGAACGCACTGGGCGAGGGGTTCTTCATCAACACGGTCAACGGCCATCTCTGGCACTTGATCCCCGGCGCGCATTTCGTCCGGCCGCACACGATCGAGCCCAATCCCAGGGTTTACGCCCCGATCGACCAGCACGCCGACCACTTCCACTGGGATACCTCGAAAGAGCTGATCAACGGCGAAACTTCCAGCCCCGAAGACCGACGGCTCGGCGGCGGTCACGCCCATAGCGGGCTTTCCATCTACCTTGCCGACCAGTGGCCCGAGTCGTACCGCGGCAAGCTGCTCACCTTGAACTTCCACGGCCGGCGCATGAATGTCGAGCGGCTCGAGCGCGAAGGCAGCGGCTACGTAGGCCGGCACGAACCGGACATCGGATTCGCCGCCGATCCCTGGTTTCGCGGCATCGACCTGGCCTACGGTCCCGATGGCGGTCTCTTCGTGCTCGACTGGAGCGATACCGGCGAGTGCCACGAGCACAACGGCGTTCACCGCACCTCGGGACGCATCTTCAAGTTCACTTATGGACAGCCCGCTCCAGTTGCGAAGATCGACCTGAACCGGCTTGACGAGCGAGCGCTCGTGGCGTTCCATAGTCACGCGAACGAATGGTTCGTCCGCCAGGCGAGGCGCGTTCTCGCCGACCGATCGGCCCGCGGCGAACGGCTCGAAGAGGCGCGGACAGGTCTCCGCGCTCAGCTTGCTTCAGGAGTCCGATCCCGTGCTCAGGCTGCGAGCGTTCTGGACGTTGAACCTGATCGGCGGAGTCGACGACGCACTTCTACGCTCGCTGGTGCGCGATCCTCACGAATCGGTTCGCGCCTGGGCCGTTCGTCTTTTGACCGATGACCTGCCGCTCGACACGATTTACAGTCAGCCGTTTAACATTGAGACAAGCTTACCCGCCGACCTGATGACCACCTTCAAGGGCCTGGCCCGCGACGACCCTTCGGGCCTGGTCCGGCTGGTCCTGGCGTCGACGCTCCAGCGGCTGCCGGTGAATCAGCGGCTCGACCTGGCGCGAGAGCTCGTGCAACGTTCCGAGGATGCCGCCGACCACAACCTTCCTTCCTTGATCTGGACGGGTTTGATACCGGTGGCCGCGGCCGATCCGGTGGGAGTGGCGAGGCTCGCGGCCGATTGCCGCATGCCGCTCGTCGTGCGGTCGATCAGCCGCAGGCTGGGCGAAGAGATCGATCGTCAGCCGGCTCCGGTGAACTTGCTCCTGGAGACCGCAACCCAGAAACATAAAGAATTTCAAGCGCAAGTATTGGCAGGCCTGGCGGACGCACTTGCGGGCCGGCACAAGGCCAGGCAGCCCGAGGCCTGGCCGGCCTTTCGAGCCCAGATTGCCCGGAGCGACAGGGTACAAAGCCTGAACCATGCCCGTAACCTCGATGTTCTTTTTGGAGATGGCCGGGCTCTCGACGATGTGAAGCGGCTCGCACTGGACAGCATGGCGGATCTCGAGACGCGCATGAGTCGCCCTCTCCACCCTCATCGAAAACCGGCCGCCCGACCTTCGTGATCTCTGTGAGAAGCTGCTGCGCGTGCGGTTCCTGAACGCGATCGCCCTGCGCGGGCTTGCGCTCTTCGACGATCCCTCGATCGGACGCTCCCTTGCCCAGAGCTATCGCACGTTTCACGCGCACGACCGGCCGGCCGTTCTGGAGACCCTGGTCTCCCGGCCTTCGTTCGCCCGTGCCTTGCTCGACCAGGTAGCCGCCGGCAAGATCTCGCGTGCCGACATCACGCCGCTTCATGCCCGCCAGATCCGCAGCCTGGGTTCGCAAGTGCTCTCCGAGCAGCTCTCGTCAGTCTGGGGCGAAGTGCGAACCACGCCCGCCGACCGGCGACAGCGCATGAGCGCCCTCAAAAGCCGGCTCAGCCCTACCACGCTTGCCAGGGCAGACCGTGGCCGGGGGCGCGCGGTCTTCGACCGAGTTTGCGCCTCATGTCACCGACTGTACGGCCAGGGCGGCGACATCGGCCCCGACTTGACCGGCGGCGGCAGAGCGGATCTCGATTACCTGCTGGAAAACATCATTGATCCCAGCGCCGTGGTGAGCGCCGATTACCGGATGACTTCCGCGGCCATGAACGATGGCCGCGTGCTCAGCGGAATCTTGCGGTCCCAGTCAGAGCAGACGCTCACGCTGCAAACTCCGACCGAGAAATTAATGCTCAACCGTGCCGATGTTGAAAAGATTCAACCAACCCAGCTCTCGCTTATGCCCGATGGCCTGCTGGACCCGCTTAGCTCCACGGAGATCCGCGACCTGATTGCTTACCTGATGAGCTCCGTGCAGGTTCCAGTGTCAAAAAATGCTCAGCAGGCTGCGAGTGACTTACGAGCGAGCACGAGCGCACCCAGAGCCGGCTCGGTGACCGCGGCCGAGACAGGGAGGTAACCGTGGGCGCGAAGCTCGTCAACCAGCGTCCCTCTAATGACAGAAGACGACAGCAAGAAGCCGCCCGCCATCGCCAGTGGCAGCGGCCCGGAGTTGCACCCGACCGCCCGGGCCGCGGCGATGGCCATCAGGGCGAGCTCGGTCCCGGCGGGTCGAAGCAATTCATCGACGATCGAAGGATCTTGCTCCGCCGCCGCGAGGACGGCCGGAGCCAGCGCCGCGATCTTGCTGCGATCGAAGTCCGGCGCGTAGAGTGCGGAGACAAGCTGGTCGGGGCCGCTGATCCCAAGAGCGCGGCAGAGATGCGTGGTGAGCGGGTCGGGCTGAACGGTAGAGGTTTCGCGTCGATCGGCCCGGCGGGCAACCTTCCTCAAGGCTGAAAGAACGGTGCCGTAAGCGCTACCCTCATCGCCGATCAGATACCCCCATCCCCCCGCGCGAGCTTTGCGGCCGTCGGGTGCGCGGGCCACGGCGATCGAGCCCGTGCCGGCAATCACGCCCACGCCCCAGCCCTCGGGCGTACCGGCCGCGACCACCAGGTCGCCATCATTCACAAGCAGGAGTCGCTCGGCCCAATGTCCGCTCTCCGCCCATTCGCCCAGGAGCTGCTTATCCTCGGGCCGGTCGAAGCCCGCCAGCCCGAGGCAGGCGACCGCGACTGGACGGACCTCGAGCCCGGCCGAGTGAAACGCCGCACCGATCGCATCTTCGAGCGCCTGCCTGGCAGCCGCATTGCCAACCGCCTTGGCGTTCGAGGGACCGGCCATGCCCCTGCCGATCGGCATGCCGTCGTCACGGCCCAGCAGCGCAACGGTGGAAGTTCCGCCGCCGTCAACCCCGAGCAGCAAGCTGTCCCGTGGCGTCATCGAGGGTCGACTCCCGTCCTGGCAATCACGGAAGCGCGGACCTGTCCACCGTGAGCGTCGAGCAGCGCCTGGGCCTCGTCCGGCGATACACGAGCGAGAGCCACCACGAGGGCAAGCTTGAGGCGGCCGCCGCAGCTCGAGAGGATCTCGGCCGCGCGGTGATCGTCAACGCCGGCCAGCTCGCGCAAGATCCGGCGCGAGCGGATGCGGAGCTTCTGGTTCGTGGGCTGAAGGTCGATCATCCGGTTACCCAGCGTCTTGCCGATCCGGATCATGGCCCCGGTGGAGATCATGTTGAGGACCATCTTGGTTGCGGTTCCCGCTTTCAGCCGGGTCGATCCGGCGATGATCTCCGGACCCACCAGAAGCGCGATCTCGAGATCAACCTGCTGGCCCAGCAGGCTGGGCCGGTTGCAGGAGATTCCGACCGTCGCGGCGCCCGCGCATGGGCCTCGCGCACGGCGCCCAGCACGTAGGGAGTCCGGCCCGAAGTGGCGATGCCGACCACGAGATCGCGGCTGGTCACGCCCAGCGCCGCCAGGTCCGCGGCGCCTCGATCCGGATCGTCCTCGGCCCCTTCGACGGCCCGCGTGAGCGCGCTCGGCCCGCCGGCGATCAAGCCCACGACCATCTCGGGCGGGGTGCCGAACGTGGGGGGACATTCCGATGCGTCGAGCACACCCAGCCGGCCCGAAGTCCCCGCGCCCACGTAAATCAGCCGCCCTCCCTGCCGGAATCGGTCGGCCGTCCATTCGATCGCCTGTGCGATCGCGTCCGACTCGGCGCGCACAGCCTCGACCACGCCGGCATCCTCGGCATTCATGAGCCTCACAATCTCGCGAGCGCTCAGCGTGTCGATCGCCTCGGAGCGAGGGTTGCGTGATTCCGTGAGCAGCGAGTCTTCCATGGTCATGGCGGTTATACCCCGTCCGCAGCCGGGTCAGGTGCGCGCAGAGCGGCAGCGCCGGGCGCGAGCCGGCTTGCTACCAGCCCCACGGCAAACACCGTGGTCGAGCCGACGAGCGCATACCAGGGCCATGCCAGCGCGGTGCCGAACTTGGCGAACGAGACGGCCGAAATGCCGGCGACCATGCCGGCGAGCGCGGCGTGCTGGCCCACATGACGTGTCAAGATGCCCAGGAGGAACAGGCCGAGCAAGATTCCGGTCGCAAACGAGGCGATGGCCAGCGCGTTGTTGACGACGCTGTCCTGGAGTCGCGTCGCCCCCAAGGCAACGGCCATCTGAACCAGGCCCCAGACCACTGTGAGTATTCTTGAAATTCGCAGCAGCCGGCGTTCGTCAGTACAGCCGGAGATTGGCCGGTAAAGGTCGTTGACCATCGTAGAGGCCGATGCGTTGAGCGAGCCCGAAAGCGTACCCATGGCAGCCGCGAAGATCGCGGCGATGACCAGTCCCTTGATGCCCACGGGAAGGTACCCAACGATGAACGAGGCAAACGCGTCGTCGGGTGCCAGCCACGTGCCGGGCGGAGGATACGCCTGGTAGAACGCAAACAGACCCACACCGATAAGCAGGAAAAACGCGAACTGGGCGAGGATGACGAACCCGCTGGCGATGAGGGCCAGAGCCGCCTGTCGCTGCGATCGTGCCGAGAGGTAGCGCTGGACCATCATCTGGTCTGCGCCGTGGGTGGCCGTGTTCAGCACCATGCCGCCGAACAGCCCGGCCCAGAACGTGAACGGCTGCGTGAAGTCGAACGCGAAATTGAAGACGCGAAACTTGTGGGCCGATTGGCCGATCGCCACCAGCTCATCCCAGCCGCCGGGCAGCTTGCCAACCAGGATCAGGAGCGCCACGGACGCGCCGCAGATGTAGATGGTGAACTGGATCACGTCGGCCCAGATCACGGCCTTCATCCCGCCCAGGTAGGTGTAGACGATCGTCGCCGCCTCGACCGCGAAGATCGCGGTCCAGATCGGCCAGCCGGTGATGAATTGAAGCACCTTGGCGGCAAGGAAAAGTCTCAGCCCGTCGGCAAGCGAACGCGTGAGCAAGAAGAGCAACGAGGCCGTACGCCGGGTCGCGTCTCCGAATCGATTTCCAAGGACCTGGTACGCCGTCTCGATGCGGCCACGGAAGTATGAAGGCAGTAGAAGCGTGGCGACGATCAACCGGCCGATCAAGTATCCCATCGGCAATTGCAAATAGGTGAGATCACCTTTGTAGGCCACGCCGGGAACGCTCAAGAACGTCGCGGTGCTGGTCTCGGTGGCCACGATCGAGATCATGACGGCCCAGGCGGGGATGTTCCGCTCGCCCAGGAAGTATCCTTGCAGCCCCTTGGTGCCCGACCCCAGCCAACCGCCCAGCGCGGTACAGCCCAGGATGTAAATCACGATGACGGTCAGATCGATCGGGCTCACGCGGGTCCTCACCGGCATGATGGCGATGCGTTTGCGTTTGGCCTTCACCTCGGCGTCCCGATCTTAGCACGGTGGGTCCTTCGTTCCTACCGGTGGTTCTGTTTCGTCGATGGACAGGCGCAACAGAGCTCGGCCAGCCGAGGCATGCCCTGTGGGGCAAGCACCAGCCGACCGAGGAAGCTCCGACCATCGCCGGACGGCACGATGAGGCCGCCCGGGCTTGAATGTTACTGACACTCAGGAGGTCGTAAGGGTCCCGAAGAGACCGTTTGCCTCGTGGTTAATGCCCGCCGTGAAGAACAAGGTGTTCGTCGGTCCGGCTGCAGCGCCGTTGCCGAACGCCAGGCCCCACAGACCGCTGATCTTGATCGGTTTGCCCCTGGCGTCCGGGAGCTGGCCGGCGGAGGCGAAACGGTGCGACGCGGCCATGCGGGAGCTTGAAGGCATTGATCCGGCCATCGCCGAAGTTTCCGACGAGGAGGTCGCCACTGAACTTCCCGAAGTTGCTGGGTGCCACGGCAATGCCCCAGGGAGAATTGAGCGTGCCTCGAGAAGCGACGCGTTGGAGCAATTTGCCGCTGGCGTCGAAAACATCGACGAAGCCGTTACCCTTGCCCGCGACGTCGTCCTCCTTGTCGGCGTCCTGCTTGGCGTAGGTGACAAACAGGACGCTCTGCGAGGTGCCCGGCACCGTGAAGGCCTGGATTCCGAACGGTGCGAATCCCTTGGGGAGTTTGGGATCGGTGAAAGCCCCCGATGCAAGGGTCACCTGCTGGAAAGTGCTGTCGAACACGTCAACGGTGCCAGCGTGGAAGTTGGTCGCGAACAGGCGAGGATTGGGCGCGAACGCGTTGACTCCGGTGTTCGCGAGTGCCAGGCCCTTGTAAACCGCGCCGGTCGAGTTGTCGACCTTGAGGACGGCCGTCGTCGAGCCACCCGGCGGGGTCGTGGGAGGAACGTTCGGGTTCCAGCCAGAGATCGTGCCGTCCTCGGTCGCGAAGATGAAAATCGCATGGGTACCGGCGCCATTGAGCAAGAACTCGGACGCGTCGCCGTTGAAAACGATTCCTGTGGGTGTCGCGGTCGTTCCTGCGGGGCTGCCGCCAGCCGGTGGGACCGTGAAATCCCTCGGCACCTTGGTGCCTGTGCCGCTATACAGAGTCGAGAAGCCCGTGCCGTTGTCGTTGACCCACCACGGGGTTGTCGGGCCGGCGACGAGGCCCCACGGGTTGACCAGCTTGGGGTCCGTGAAAGCAGCCGGCACGGCACCATCGGAGACAAGATTGGTCTGCACGAAGCGCGTTTGATGACGCGCCAGAGCATGTACCTCATGCGCCATCGCCGGATGAACAACATGGGACATGAGCGAGCGATCTTCCAGAGCCTCGACGGTGCGCGGGCCGAACTTGGGCGAGCGTCGCCGCTTGCCCGCGCCCCCCTGAGATGTCATTGACTCGATCTTCGTACGCTGTTTGCGGAACCACATGGAAAGCCCCTTTTGAAAAGATGGTGCATGTCAATCACGCGTGCCAATCGATTACTCTGCGGCTGCCCAGCTTCCGACGAGAGACCTGATTCGATCATCGCAAGACCCAGCCCATTCGAGCTGGCACAGCGATAGACACGCTCAGATGTTGTTGCCAGGTGGACACGCACGTGAGGTGGAATGTATGGAGGGAGACGTGATTTCGCCATCGCCCCGAAGAGAAGAGTGGGGTCAGGGGACGGATCGGTTGCGCTTTTTTGGTGGCGGCTCGGGGATTTTGGGAATTTGGGCCAGAAAAATCGCTCGGTCGCTATCTCCACAGCGTCTCGATCTTTGCCATGGGGGCCGGTTGGTCCGCGATGATCAGAACCTCGGGAAGCAAAACTTCCCGAGCAGCGCGCCGTGGCGAGCCCCGGTGACAGCAGGCAGAGACGTGGCGTGACCATGAATCGCCTCGTTCGCCAGGATGGCGAAGGCCATTGCCTCACGCGCCTCGATGGGAACGCCCAGGTGGTCGCTACGCAGCAGCCTCGCCGGCGCGAGCAGCTCGCCGATTCGTTTGATGAGGACCGGATTGCAAACACCGCCCCCGGCCGCGATGACCTCATCGACGGGTGGCACGAATTGTGCGAACGCCCCGGCGACCGACCGCGCGGTGAACTCGGTGAGCGTGGCCATGAGGTTCGCGTCGACGCCTCCATGGAGTGCCGCGGCGCGGTCGATGAACGCGTCACCATACATCTCGAAGCCCGTCGATTTGGGCGGCTTCCTCGCAAGGTAAGGATCGGTCTTCAGCAGCGTCTCGACCAGTCCCTCGTTGATCCGTCCCGCACTGGCGATCCGGCTGTCTCGGTCGCAATCGAGCTCGCCCTGGGAGAGCCTGCGAGCGAGCCGGTCCAGAAGCGAGTTCGCCGGGCCGGTATCGAATCCGAAGACGCGCGCGGGGTCGTGGTCAAGGACCGTGATGTTGGCGATGCCGCCCAGGTTTAACACGGCCCTTCGAGCAGAACCATGCGAACTGAACAAGATCAGGTCGGCCAGCGGTGAGATCGGGCGCACCTTCGCCACCCGCGGCGATATCGCGAGCGCGGAAGTCGGTCACGACCAGGGCCCCCGTTCCTTCGGCAATCACGTCGCCGTCGCCGACCTGGAGTGTCGCCCGCATCGCGCCGGGACCGAGCTATGGTGGTAAACCGTCTGCCCATGCGAGCCGATGAGGTCGATATGCTGCGGTGTCAGCCCTGCCTTGAGAACGGCGGAGACGCAGGCATGCGCAAAAATGTCTCCGACTTTGAAGTGCAACTCGGCAACCCCGCGGACATCCAGCCGTTCGACATCAAGAATCCGGCGCCTCACCTCAGGCGTCGTATGGCTCTTCACCGTAGTAGAGCAGCTCGACCTCGGTTCCTGGTTGGTCAGCGCGAGGCAGTCCGCTACCTCTTGATCCGACAGATCGCCACGTCGATCGAATCTGCGCTCGTGCCCGAGATCATGCCGACCACGATCCGACTCTGCTTCCGCGTCAAGTTATCCAGATGCTGGGCGATCGGGTTCATCCGGTTCGATCTCTCGCTCCATGCACAAACGAGATTCCCGCCTGTCTTTCGTTTGTGCAACATTCGTTAAACGGCTAAACTATCACATGAGGCGCTTTTCAAGAACAGGTTGCCACGCGACCGAGGGATCTGATGCAGAGAATGAGACTGGCTTGCTGGCTTCTCGGCCTCGTCGGCCTGTTGAGCATGGCGGCGGACGCGACCGCGGACGGAACTGTCTCGTTCGAGTCGCTCTCGAAGGACTATGACGGCAAGGTTCGGCCGATCTTGAAGCAGTTTTGCCTGGGCTGTCACTCGACCGCCAAACGGAAAGGCGAGCTGGATCTGGAGGTGTACGCCAAGCTGGAAGACTTCAGGCGCAGCCCGCAGGTCTGGCAGAAGATTGGCGAGATGCTGGATAGTGGCGAGATGCCGCCGGAAGACGAGCCGGCAGCCCTCCGCCGCAGAGCGGGCCGCGCTGCGCGGCTGGGCGCGAGACTCGCTGGCCGCCGAGGCCAGGGCCAACGCCGGCGATCCTGGGCGAATGGTGATGCGCCGGCTGAATAATGTGGAATACAACAACACCGTGCGCGACCTGACCGGCATCGACCTTCGGCCCGCGCGCGAGTTCCCCGCCGACGGCGCGGCGGGCGAGGGGTTTACCAACGTCAGCGATGCGCTCGTGATGTCGCCGGCGATGCTCGACAAGTACCTGGCCGCCGCCAAGAGCATCGCCGCGCACGCCGTGCTCTTGCCCGACGGCCTGCGCTTCTCGGAGAAGACCACCCGGCCCGACTGGAGCGAGGAGATCCTCAGCGAGATCCGCCAAATCTACCGCTTCTACACCGATCCGAGAGGTTCAACGAAGGTCAATCTCCAGGGCCTGGTGTGGGACACCAACTCCGGCGGTCGCATCCCCCTGGAAAAATACCTGGCGGCGACCATCGCCCTCCGTGACGCACCGGCTTCCGACAAGAAGGCGTTCGCCGCCATCTCGGCCCAGGAGTCGCTGAGTCCCAAGTATCTGCAAACGTTATGGACTTTGCTGAACCATCAGAGTCCTTCGCCGATCGTGGAACGCCTGCGTGCTCATTGGCGAACCGCCCGGATGGAGGATGTGGCGAACCTGGCCGGCGAGATCCGGCAATGGCAATCCGCTCTTTCCAGATTTGGAAGCGTCGGCCACTTCAAACCCTGGCAGCAGCCGGTGAACCCGATCGCCGAATCACAGACGTTTCGCCTCAAGCTCGCGCCCGCTCCCGGCGCCAGCGAGGTCGTGGTGCGGCTCGTCACGCGCGATGCTGGCGACGGTCGCGAACACGACTTCGTGCAGTGGCGAGAGCCACGCCTGGAATCGCCAGGACACTCGCCGCTTTTTTTGCATGACCTGCAAGGCGGTGTGTGCCAGAACCCGCCGAGACTTCCAACCCGCAAAGACGCCAAGTCGACGGCGGCTGAGTGGCCCGTGCATCTCTTTGGCGAAGACCCGTTCAGGGATGCCGCCTTCAAGGCGAGTCTGATCACTCGGGCTCCCTCAGTGCTCACGTTTCATTTGCCGGCGAGCCTCGTGAAGAGTTGCGAGTTCGTCGTCTCCGCGACGCTCATCGATCGCGCTGGCGGGGAGGGAAGCGTTCAGGCACAGGTGGTTGTCGATCAAGTGCCCGCGGAAGGCTCGCTCATCCCGGGTTTGACCGTTCTCGCCCGGAAGGGGGCGCGGCCGAGGCGCGGGTCGAAAAGTTATTCGATGAGTTCCGCCGCGTCTTTCCGGCCGCCGTGTGCTACAGCCAGGTCGTTCCCGTCGATGAGGTGGTCACGCTGGCGCTTTATCATCGCGAGGATGAGCCGCTCTTGCGCTTGATGCTCGACGAGCCTGAGCGCGCGCGGCTCAACCGCCTGTGGGACGAGCTCGAATACGTCAGCCAGGAGGCGTTCAAGGTTGAAGTGGGCTACGTGCAATTCATGGAATACGCCACGCAGGATAGCGATCCCAAATCTCTTCAAGCACCTGCGCAAGCCGATCGCCGAGCGAGCCAGCGCGCTGCGAAAACGGCTGATCGACACCGAGCCCCTGCACCTGGCCACCGCGCTTGATTTCGCGAATCGGGCCTATCGCCGCTCGCTGGACATCAAGGAACGCGATGGTCTCAAAGCCTTCTACGCCAGGCTGCGACAGCAGGATCTCGATCATGACGCCGCCTTGCGTCTGACGCTCGCCCGGATCTTGATCGGCCCCTCCTTCCTGTACCGCTGCGAGCAGTCCACCTCGGGGACGCGGCCTCAGCCGCTGTCGGATTGGGAGCTTGCCAGCCGGCTCAGCTACTTCCTCTGGTCGTCGATGCCCGATGCGGAACTGCGAGAGCTGGCGGCCCAAGGGAGACTTCACAACCCGGATGTACTGGCGGACCAGGCCCGCCGCATGCTGCACGACGAACGGGCGAGGGCGCTTGCCACCGAGTTCGCCTGCCAGTGGCTGGATATCAGGGAATTCGACCTGCACAACGAAAAGAGCGAGCAGGTCTTCCCCGAGTTTGCCGCGCTTCGGGGAGCGATGTACGAGGAGTCGGTACGGTTCTTCGTCGATCTCTTCCAGCGCGATGGCTCCGTGCTCGATATCCTGGACGCGAATCACACGTTCCTGAGCGAGCCGCTCGCGAGGTTTTATGGCATCCCAGGAGTGAACGGCCCCCAGTGGCGGCGTGTCGATCACGTCAAATCGCAAGGCCGCGGCGGTGTGCTGGGGATGGCGGCTCTTCTGGCCAAACAATCGGGCGCATCGCGCACCAGCCCCATCCTGCGCGGCAACTGGCTGCTCGAATCGCTGCTGGGAGACAAGCTGCCCAAGCCGCCCCCCAACGTGCCCCTCCTGCCCGAGAGCGAGCTGGGCACCGGTGGCCTGACCATGAGGCAGATCACCGAGAAACACCGCAGCCAGGCCTCGTGCGCCCGGTGCCACGAGCGGATGGACCCTTTCGGCTTCGCGCTGGAGCGGTTCGACGCCATCGGCCGCCGCCGCCAGACCGACCTTGCGGGGCGAGCCATCGATACCCAGGTGCAATTGAAAGACGGGACAAAGTTTGACGACATTGGCGGATTGCGAGAATACCTGCTCTCGAAACGCCGCGACGAGTTCCTGCGCCAGTTCTGCCGCAAGCTGCTCGGCTTCGCGCTCGGGCGTTCGGTCCAGCTTTCCGACAGTGCATTGCTCGACGAGATGCGGCAAACGATAACCGACCGCGGCCACGGTGCGCAGCGTGCGATCATCACCATCATTCTGAGCCCGCAGTTCCGCCAGCGCCGAGGACTTGCCTCGCCGCTGGAACAGCTTACCGACCACCAGGCCGGAGCAAGAGAAGAATCACCATGACGACACTTTCTGATCGAGGTTCGCGCGAGGTGCTCTCGCGGCGGACGATGCTTCGCGGCCTGGGCGTGACCATGGCGCTGCCCTGGCTGGAATCGCTTCGTGTCTGGGGCGACGAGCCCACCGGACGCGCTGCCGCCAGCCAGCCTCCAGTACGGTTCGCCTGTCTCTTCTCGGGTAACGGTTTCCACAGCAAGGAGTGGTGGGCCAGGGGAACCGGGCGCGACATGAAGCTTGGCAAGGTGCTCGAGCCTCTGGACCCGTTCAAGGAGAAGCTGCTCTTCATCCGCGGCCTGTTCAATGCGGAAGCCCTCAAAGGGAACATTCACAGCTCGCAGACCGGCAATCTCCTTTCGGGCGCGCCCCTGGCCGCGGGCGGCGCGATCCGGTCGGGAACGAGCATCGACCAGGTGCTCGCCCAGAAGATTGGCGGCCAGACCAAGGTGCCCAGCCTCGTGCTGGCGTGCGAGCCGTCGATGGCATCGGTTCACAAGAATTACTCGATGCTCTACAGCTCTCACATCTCGTGGACCTCGCCGACCTCGCCGGCTCCGCTCGAGCTCTATCCCGCGCTTGCCTTCGACCGCCTGTTCAAGGACGACTTCCACAAGACCGACAAGAGCGTGCTCGACGCCGTGCTCGACGACGCCAGCTCATTGCGCGGTCGGATCAGCCACGCCGACCAGCTCAAGCTCGACGAGTATTTGACCTCGGTTCGCGATGTTGAAGCGCGGATCGAGCGCGCGGGCAAGGATCAGCAGCTCCAGGGCTGGCGGCCAACGCTCTCAAAACCGAACATCCCGCGCCCGCCTGATGGAGTTCCCCAGGATATCGCCGAGCACATGCGGCTGATGTGCGACATCCTCGTGCTGGCCTTCCAGACCGACACAACCCGGTTCTGCACGCTCAAGCTGAACAACGACCACTCCTCGCTCCGGTTCCCCAACCTGGGCGTCGACTACATGATCCACCACCTTGCTCTCGCACACCGATTCGGCCGATTGGCTCAAGGTCAATCGTTTCTTCGTCAACCAGCTCGCTTACCTCGCTCGCAAGCTGGACGCCATCCAGGAAGGAGAGCACACGGCGCTCGATCATTCGATCATCATGTTCTGTTCGAGCATGCTGACCGGTGGGCACGATGCCTCCCAGTTGCCGGTCGTGATCCTGGGTCGAGGCGGGGGCCAGCTCGACAGCGGCCGCACGCTCGATTATCTGGGCAAGCCGAACCGCAAGATGTGCAGCCTGTTTCTCTCGCTCATGGACAAGTTTGGTGTACGATTGCCAGAGTTCGGAGACTCGCGGGAGCGCCTCACGGAGGTCTGAAACCGCCTGAGAGCTCGAGAGGTTTGTCACATGCCTCGTTCCTTCGACCCCTGCTGGCAAGACGGAATCGGTGTTTCGCGAAGAGATCTTCTGCGCCAGGCCGGCGGCGGTTTAGGCGCGCTGGCGCTGGCCTGGCTGCTCGAGAGCGAACGAGCACGCGGCGAGAGCACCGCGCGATTCCCAGGCCCGTCCGTCGCCCCACTTCCCGCCCAGGGCCACGCGAGTCATTTATCTGTTCATGCACGGCGGTCCCAGCCACCTGGAAACGTTTGACCCCAAGCCCGACCTCCAGCGCACTGAGCGGCCAGCCGCTGCCGCCAAGCTTCGGCCATGTGTCCACGCGGCGGCAGGTGGCGGCAAACCCACTGCTAGGCAACAAAGCGAACCTTTCGCCCGCACGGTCAGAGTGGCCTGCCGATTTCGGACTTTCTTCCCCACATCGCCGGCTGCGCCGATGACCTGGCCGTGATCCGCTCGTGCTGGGCCGATAGCGTCAATCATCCCCAGGCCGTCTATCAGATGAACACCGGCACGGTGTTGATGGGCAAGCCCAGTCTGGGAAGCTGGGTGGGCTATGGCCTGGGAACGGAGAACCAGGACCTGCCGGCGTTCGTCGTCTTGCCCGACCCTGCCGGCGGCATCAAAGGCGGTCCGCCCGCCTATGGCGCGGGGTTCCTGCCGGCCAGCCATCAGGGCACCGTCATGCGTTCGGGGTCCCGGCCGATCCTCGACTTGCAGCCTCCCGAGGGTATGACCGGCCAGGCTCAGCGCCGGACGCTCGACCTGATCGGCAGGCTGAATGCCCGCCACCTTGCCGCCCGCGGCGACGACACCGAGCTCACCGCCCGCATCCAGGCATACGAGCTTGCCTACCGGATGCAAGCGGCCGCGCCCGAGGCCGTCGACCTGGCGCGCGAGACCGCGGAGACGAAATCGCTCTATGGCCTGGATCAAAAGGAGACGGCCGAGTTCGGCACGCGCTGCCTGCTGGCCCGCCGCCTGGTCGAGCGGGGAGTGAGGTTCGTGCAGCTTTATTCGGGCGATGTCAATGGCTGGGACGCGCACGATGATGTTGAAGTGAATCACGCCCGGATGTGCTTGCGAACCGACAAACCGATCGCGGGCCTTCTGAAAGACCTCAAGCGGCGCGGGCTGCTCGATGAGACCCTGGTCATCTGGGGCGGCGAGTTCGGCCGGATGCCCATGTCGGAAAGCGGCCGCGGCCGCGACCACAACCCGCACGGCTTCACGGTCTGGCTGGCCGGCGGAGGGGTCAAGGGGGGCATCGCTCACGGCGCGACCGACGCCGTTGGCCTTCGCGCCGAGGTTGATCGCGTTCACGTCCACGACCTGCACGCCACGATCCTCCATCTTCTTGGTCTCGACCACACCCGGCTCACCTTCCCGCACAACGGCCGCGATGATCGGCTGACGGATACGGCGGGGACTGTGGTGCGATCGATACTGGCGTGATCCTGGCCTTTCTCGAAGTGTCCTGAAGCAGAACCGCCGGTTCATGGTTACATTGCTAAGTATACTGGGAAGCATATGCACCGGCGTCTTTATCCTGCCTTGGATCATCCTTTGCTTTTGGGCGATGAAGCGAGAGGCGAGGCGTTACTTGGAGAGGTTGCAAACCTTGCTGCCTGAGTGGGCGAACAAAGAGGGGTACAGCATCCTGTTCCAAGAGAGACTGCCTTTCTGGTCCACATCCTTCGTGCCGGGTAGCCAAAAGGTTGATTACCGCGTGGTTGTAGAGGATGCGCAGGGAGTTAGGCGGCGAGGCTGGGTGCAATTTGGAAGCTGGTCGCGCGGCATCTACAGCGAACGGGTGAGAGCGATCTGGGAACAGCCGCAGCTTGCGCGACAGCCTTCGTCAAACGTGGCCATTGACCCGCGCAATGATCCTTTATGGGATGACTGGCTGGACCATCGAGAGCATCCAAGACGATAATCAGGGAGTGCGAAACCATCGTCCCCGGGGAGTGACTCACATGGCGAGTGAGCTGATTGATTGGTCCTTGCCAGCCCATGATCCGAACTTCCCCAAGCCGCGGGGGTTGCTGGCCGTCCCGCCCGAGGTGGCACAACAGGTCGCCGACTTCGAGTCCCGCTTCGTGCAGGAGCACGGGTATCCGATCGCTCCCGAAGCGAGGCAGTGGATGCTGGACGATTGGACGCTCCGGTATTATTACGACGGCGCCTATGTCGCCTACAGGCGCACGAACGAGGGCGTTGAGGTTCTGGCGGTGGGCTGGGAGGAGGCCACTAAGTACTTGAAGGACCACACGCCCGAGACACGGCGGGATGTCCGGATTGGAACGGTGTAGATGTCTCGACTCGTTCAACCGCTAAGCTACAGGACATTGAAGGCGAGTGGTGATTGTGTTGTACATGCCGAATTAGTTCTGGAGATTAAGACCAACAAGGGTACGTGGGAGCCGATGACTTTCTGGGTCGATTCCGGTACTGAGATGACAACTCTAGCAGCGGACCAGGCGAAGAATCGAGACCTTCCGATGCCCAGGCGCGCCATGGCTGGTCTGACCCTGCACGGTCAGGAGGTTCGTTCAGGGCTGCTTCGGGCGCGCATAGTGGGGATGGACGCGACCGAATACCTCTTCCCGTGTTACTTCCTGGGCGACCCCAATGTACAACGCGCCAGGAGCATCAACTTGTTGGGCCTGACCGGAGTCATAAACCAGGTTCGCTTCACCTTTGATGGCGAGTCATCGGCAAAGGCGCCTTTCGGGGTCCTCGTGGTCGAGAAAAAATAGCGAACGGGGCGTTTGCTCAGCGACAAGGATTTCACTCATGGTCCGTTCCCTTCAATGCTCGCTGACGATAGTCTTGGGGCTCGCCAGCCTCGCCTTTGCCGACGACGTCCGCATCCAGGTAAAGCCAATCACGGCTGAGGAACGCCAACACTGGGCCTTCCTGCCGCTGACTCGTCCAGAGGTACCTGCCGTCAAGAATCCCGACCGGCTCAAGAACCCCATCGATGCGTTCATCGCGGAAAAGCTTGAAGCCAATGGGATGCAACCGGCCGCCGAGGCCTCGCGCACGACGCTGCTGCGCCGCTTGAACTTCGATCTGACTGGACTACCTCCCACGCCAGCGGAGATTCATGAGTTCCTGAATGACAGATCATCGGATGCCTACGAGAAGGTCGTCGACCGCCTCCTGGCGAACCCTCAATACGGCGTGCGATGGGCGCAGCACTGGCTCGACCTGGCGCGTTACGCCGATACCGACGGCTTCGAGTTCGACCAGGCGCGGCCCAACGCCTGGCGGTATCGCGACTGGGTCGTCGACAGTCTCAACCGCGACATTTCGTATGATCGCTTTGTCCGGCTCCAGATCGCTGGTGATGAGATTGCGCCGATGACCCCAGCTCCTTCATCGCGACCGGCTTCAACCGCTGCTACCCCGACATGGTCGACCTGAACGATCAGGGGCTCAGGCGCCAGGGTGCCCTCAACGACATCACCGAAACCACGGGACTGGTGTTCCTCGGTCTGACGATCGGCTGCGCCCGCTGTCACGACCATAAGTTCGACCCGATCCGCCAGGCGGACTTCTACCGGCTTCAGGCTTTCTTCACCCCCGCCCGATTCCGCGATGATTTTCCCCTGGCCTTGCCGGCGGATCGAAAGCAACATGAGAAGGCCGTCGCCGCCTGGGAGGCAGAGATCGCCACGGTCCAGGCTGCAATCCTCGCCATCGAAAAGCCCATCCGCGATCGGCTCGCCCCGGGCTTGCCAATGGGCGCGCTTGATGAGGCCGTGGCCGCATATCACAAGCCGGAATCCGAGCGCACTCCGGCCGACGTGAAGCTCGTCTACAGCCTCTTGAGCCACGACTCGCGGATCAAACCATCCGAATGGCCCCGACTGCTCGGTGAAGACATGGCGTCCCAGCGAGGCGCGCTCTTTGCCAAGTTTGAAAACATCAAGAAGCATTCGCCGCGTTCCCTGCCGACCGCGCGAGGCATTGACGAGATCAGCCGCAAGGCGCCTCCAACCTATTTCCTGAAACGGGGTGAGTACACGGCGCGTGGGCCGACCGTCGAGCCCGCGTTCCCGGCGGTTCTGGAATCTGCCTCGCCCCGTATCGTGCCCACGACCGAGACCAGCGGCCGCCGGACGGCTCTTGCCCGGTGGCTCACGAGCGCGAGCAATCCCCTGACGGCACGAGTGATGGTCAACCGGCTCTGGCAAGGGCATTTTGCTCGCGGGCTCGTGGCCACGTCGAGCGATTTCGGTCAGATGGGCGACGAGTCCAGCCACCCCGAGCTGCTCGACTGGCTGGCCGGTGAGTTCATCGCACGCGGTTGGAGCCTCAAAGCCATGCACCGGCTGATGGTCACGAGCGCGGTCTATCAGCAGTCGTCGCTATCGTCCGGAACGAGGGGCAGCGACCCCGAAAACCGCTTGCTCGCCCATCAGAATCGCCGCCGTCTCGATGGCGAAGCGATTCGTGATGCGATCCTTGCCGTCTCGGATCAGCTTAGCCTCAAGTTCAGTGGACCAGGCGTCTTCCCTGCGTTGCCGCCGGAGCTCACGAAGCTCTCGAGCAAGGGCGAAGTCTGGCCAGTCTCTCGCAGCCCTGATGATCAGCGCCGGCGGAGCCTCTACGTCTTCGTCCGGCGCAACCTGCGGTATCCCTTTTTCGAGGCCTTCGACCGCCCCGATACGAATGCAAGCTGTCCGCGCCGGCCTGTCACCACGATCGCTCCTCAGGCGCTCAGTCTGCTCAACAGCCCGCTTTCCGCGGAGGCCGCCCGTGCCCTCGCCGATCGCACCCGGCGCGAGGCCGGCGCGGACCGCGAGCGACGCATCGACCAGGCCTATCTCCTCGCCCTCGGGCGCCTGCCGGACGCGACCGAGCGAACACTCGCGCATGACTTCCAGGCCGCCGGCGGTTCATTCGCCGATTTCTGTCTCGCCCTGCTCAACCTGAACGAGTTCGTCTACGTCGACTGAGCCATCAAGTCGTGAGGATTGGGGAGATCATGAAAGCAACCTCGCATCTGACCCTGCTCACCTTCTTGTTGTCCGTCGCTGGTCTCACCCAGGCGAAAGAACCCGACAGGCCGCTCTACCGCGACGCCAGCCAGTCGATCGATACGCGGATGGAAGACCTGCTAGGCCGGATGACGCTCGAGGAGAAGATTGGGCAGATGAACATGCCTTGCGTTTATGAGTCGGAACTGGGCAACACGATGCTGGAAAAAACCAAGGCCGTGCAGAAATTCGTTGACGGGACATTTTTGAAGGGGTTCGGGCCCGGCGGCGGATTTTTCACGCTGCCCAATACGATCCTGCATGAGGGTCCTCGACAGCAGGCCGAGTTTCTCAACCGGCTTCAGCGGGTGGCTCTCGAGCAGACGCGTCTGGGCATACCGCTCTTGCAGACTGAAGAAGGGACGCATGGCCTGATGTGTCCCGGTGGAACGGTTTTCCCCGAAGGTCCCGCGCTGGGCAGCACGTGGAACATGGAGCTTCTCGGGCGCGTTTATGCCGCCGCGGCCAGAGAAGCACGCGCGATCGGCATTCACCAGATTTTTACCATTGTCGTCGAGCCGATCCGCGATCCGCGTCTCGGTCGCAACGAGGAGGCGTTCAGCGAAGATCCCTTCCTTTGCGCGGATTGCCGGGACGATCGTGCCAGAGATTCAGGGAAACAACGTTTCTGCCATCGACAAGGTCGTCGCCGGCCTCTGCCACTTTCCCGGCCAGAGCCAGCCCGTAAGCGGTCTTGAGCGCGGGGCCATGGAGATCTCCGAGCGCACGCTGCGAGAGGTCTTCTTGCCACCGTGGCAAGCGGGCATCAAGCATCATGGAGCGCTCGGCGTGATGGCCACGTATCCGGCGATCGATGGCGTGCCGGCACATGCCTCGAAGAAGATTCTGACGAGCATCCTGCGGCAGGAGCTCGGCTTTGACGGACTGGTTCTGTCCGAGGGCGGTGGAATCGGCACGCTCGTTTACGAGGGACTCGCGGCGACGCAAAAGGAAGCTGGAGCGCTGGCCCTGGCCGCCGGGGTTGACGTCGGCATCTCATTCGAGTCTGGCTACATGCTCGACCTGCTGGCCAGCGTGCGCAGCGAAAGGTTCCGATGAGCCTGATCGACCGGAGCGTGCGCCGCATCCTCAAACAAAAGTTCCGGCTGGGACTGTTCGAAAGGCCGCTTGTCGATCCGGAACGCGCCGTGCAGATCGTTCATCAGCCGGATCATCAGCTCCTCGCCCTCCAGGCCGCGAGAGAGGGAGTCGTCCTGCTCAAGAACGAGAAAGGCGTTCTTCCACTCAAGAAGGCGCTGCGGTCGATCGCCGTGATCGGACCCAACGCGGATGACCCCCGCAACCAGCTCGGCGACTACATCCCCGCAACGATTCCGCAGCACGTGGTCACGGTCCTCGAAGGCATCAAGCAGATCGTCTCATCCGACACCAAGGTCACGTACGTGAAGGGCTGCGACGTGGTCGGCGGAAAGAGCGATGAGATCGCCAAGGCCAGCGAGGCGGCCGCCCATGCTGACGTGGCCATCGTTGTTATCGGTGAGAATGAGCGTCGGGCGCGAGACAACGCCCCTACGGATGGCGAAGGATACGACGCCGCAACGCTCGAATTAACCGGACTGCAAGAAGAACTCGTCAAGGCGGTGCACGGGACAGGAACGCCCACGGTGGTCGTGCTCATCAACGGGCGTCCCCTCGCCGTGCGCTGGATCGCCCAGCACGTTCCCGCGATTGTCGAGGCCTGGCTGCCAGGTGAAAAAGGGGGGCAAGCCGTTGCGGAAACCCTCTTCGGCGAGGTCAACCCCAGCGGAAAACTCGCGGTGACGGTTCCCCGGCACGCCGGTCAACTGCCGGTCTATTACAATTACAAGAAGTCCAAGCGCCACTGGCTGCGGCAAGGCTGGGGACGTGCCTATGTGGACATGGAGCCAACGCCTCTGTATCCTTTCGGCTTCGGCTTGAGCTACACACAGTTTGAATACAGCGGCCTTCAACTGAACGCCCGGGAAATCGCTCCGACCGAGGGTCTTGAAATACAACTTCACGTGAAGAACATCGGCGACCGTCCCGGTACCGAGACCATCCAGCTCTACCTCGAAGACCCGGTAAGCAGCGTGGCGACGCCCGTGAAGGAACTCCGCGGCTTCACCAAGGTTGCTCTTGCCCCGGGCGAGACGAAATCGTGCTCTTTCAAGCTGACCCCGGACGACCTGGCGCTTTACGACCAGGACCTGCGGCACGTGGTTGAGCCGGGCCAGTTCCGCGTGATGATCGGCTCCTCCTCCCAGGACATCCGCCTGTTGGGCGAATTCTGGGTCAAATGACAAAGTGGCCGCGAGACGCGAGGCGATCCCAGCAACATGTCCGCCGACACGAACGACACATCGCCGAGTCTGAATCGGGCCCTGGGCCTGAGAGAGCTGGTGCTCTACGGCATCGTGCTCGTTCAGCCCACGGCCCCCATGCCCATTTACGGGGTCGTCTGTGAAACGGCCAGGGGGCACGTCGTCACCACGATTTTGATCGGCATGGTCGCCATGCTGTTCACGGCCATCAGCTACGGCAAGATGGCCAGGGCCTACCCGAGCGCAGGCTCGGCTTACACCTATGTTGGCCGCGAGCTGCACCCCGCGCTCGGCTACCTCACCGGCTGGGCCATGATTTTTGATTACGTGCTCAATCCGATCATCTGCGTGATCTGGTGCAGCAAGGCCGCCATGAATTTCGTTCCCGAGGTGCCGTTTGCGGTCTGGGCTGTGTCGTTCGCCGCGTTATTCACGCTTCTTAATCTGCGAGGCATCAAGGCTAGCTCGCGCACGAATGAATTTATCACGGCGGGGCTTGGGGTGGTGATCGTCGTGTTCCTCATGGCCGCGGTGCGAACGATCTTTCGATCACCTGATCTGGACGCGGTACGGTTGCTCCGTCCGTTTTATGATCCCGAGACATTCTCATGGAAGGCGGTCTCGACGGGAACATCAATTGCGATGCTCACCTATATTGGCTTTGACGGCATCTCGACGCTGTCCGAAGAGGCCCACAACCCCCGGCGCAACATCATGCTGGCGACGGTTCTGACCTGCCTGCTGACGGGCATTCTGGCGGCGACGCAGGTTTATGCCGCTCAACTTGTCTGGCCCAGGTATGATGGCTTTCCCGACGTTGACACCGCGTTCGTCTACATTGCCGGTCAGGCCGGCGGCCCGGCCCTGTTTTTCACGGTCAACCTGGCGCTCCTGGTCGCCACGATCGGCTCCGGCGCAGGCTCTCACCTGGCCGCGGGCCGGCTGCTCTTCGGAATGGGGCGAGACAACGCCATACCCAGCCGATTCTTCAGCGCCTGGACCCCCGCACGCAGATCCCTCGCAATAACATCCTGCTGGTTGGTGCGATCGCGCTTGTGGGCGCGTTCGCCATGAGTTATCAGCTCGGGGCCGAGTTGCTGAACTTCGGGGCGTTCATTGGCTTCATGGGGGTGAACCTCGCGGCGTTCGTGCGGTATTTCGTGCGCGGCAGCCAGAAGACTTTTCTCAATCTGGTGCCGCCGCTTCTCGGGTTCGTGGTCTGTCTCTACATCTGGGCGAGCCTGCGAACCCCGGCCAAACTGGCCGGCTTAGCCTGGCTTGTGGCAGGCCTCTTGTACGGAGCCTGGAAGACCAGAGGCTTCCGGTACAAGATCAAATTTGCAACTGCTGATGACCATTGAAATTCACTTGCTCATCTCGCGTGAGATCGCGTGGATCATCTCATCGAGCCTGGACAGAAACCGCGACCGATCGGCCTTCACGAGCGGTGTGGGCCCGCCCCCGATTTCGCCCGATTGCCTGAGCATGTCAAACAGAGCGCGTGTGGCCACGGCATGGCCGATTCCGTCCTCCGTGAACTCCACTCCCTTCGGCCCCAGGACCTTCGCACCATTTCGGATGCATCGCTCCGCCAGCAGGATGTCCGAGGTGACGACGATATCGCCCGCGAGAGCACGCTCGGCAATCCAGTCGTCAGCGACGTCGAAGCCGCCCTTCACACCGACGAATTCAACAAGGTGTTCCCGCGGTACTCGGATCGGAGCGTTGGCGACTACGAAGACCTTGATCCCATACCGGCGGGCAACCCGGTAAACCTCCTCTTTCACAGGGCATGCATCCGCATCGACATAGATTGGCATGTGCGGATATTCCGGTGTCAACGAGGTCACACGGTGCGGAGAATCTCTTTCACCACCCGCGCCTGCCGGCCGTCAGTGAGGCGCTGCTCGCGGCCGCCGGTGTGATAAACCAGGCGCGTGTGATCGAGGCCCATCAGGTGCAGGACCGTGGCCTGGAAATCATTGGGGGTGACGACGTTCTCGACCGCGCGGTGGCCAACGTCGTCGGTCGCGCCGAAGGTCATTCCCCCCTTGATGCCGCCGCCGGCCAGCCAGATAGAAAACCCCTGTCCGTTGTGGTCGCGCCCGGCGCCAGCGTCGAGGTTGCCTTCGCTGACGGGCAAGCGGCCGATCTCGCCGCCCCAGTGAACGAGCGTTGTGTCCAGCAGGCCGCGTTGTTTCAGGTCCCTTACCAGCGCGGCGGCCGGGCGGTCGGTACGGCGACAGATTTCGGGCAAGCTCTTGCGGATCGTGGTGTGGGTGTCCCATGGTTGCCCGCCCAGGAAAAGCTGAACGAAGCGGACGCCTCGCTCGACCAGCCGCCGGGCGATCAGGCAGCGGGTGCCATATTCGCGAGTCGCATCCTGGTCGAGTCCGTACAGGCGGCGGATGTAAATAGGCTCACTCGAGACGTCGAGCGCCTCCTTGGCGGCCGTCTGCATGGCCGCGGCCAGCTCGTAGCCGCGGATGCGCGATTCCAGATCAGCCTCGCCTGTGTGCTGGCTGAGGTGCCGCTGATTGAGCTCGTTCAGGAAGGCAAGGTTCTGCTCCTGGAGCTTCCCTTTGAGGTGCGGCGGCGCGTCGAGGTTCAGGATGCGTGGTTCCTGGGGACGGAGCACGGTTCCCTGGTAGAGCGTGGGCATGAACCCGCTCGACCAGTTGGTCGTGCCGTTCAACGGGATGCCCGCCTGGGTCGGACAGAACCATGTAAGCCGGAAGCTCGCGAGACTCGTTGCCCAGGCCATAGACGAGCCAGCTTCCCAGCGTCGGCCGGCCCAGGACCGCGGGCAAGCCGCCATGGAAATAGCGGATCGAGACCTCATGTCCATTGTGCCCTGTGTGCATCGAGCGAACCACGCACAGGTCGTCAACAATGCCGGCCGTCTCGGGCAAGAGCTCGGAGACTTCGGTGCCGCACTGGCCGTGTCTGGCAAACTTCCAGGGGCTGCCGAAGAGCTTCTTGCTGGCCCGGTTGACGAAGCTGAAGGTGACCTCGCCGCCGTAATCCGCCCCGTGCATACGGCTCAGCTCGGGCTTGGGGTCAAGCAAGTCAACGTGCGACGGTCCCCCGTGCATGAACAGCGAGATCATCGCCGTGGCCTGGGGGGCGAAGTGAGGAGCGCGGTGGGCGAGATTCAGCGGCAGGTTCTCGCCGGGCTTCCCCGGCGCGTCGGCCAGCAGGCCTTGCTCGCGCATCAGGTGAGCCAGCGCCACAGCGCCAACCCCGAACGACGTGTTCGCCAGAAACGTTCGGCGGCTCTGGTAACGATGATCAATCCACATAGAGAAACTCGTTGGAATCGAGAAGCTGCTGACACAGATTCGTCAGCACGATCAGTTCTTTATCGCCGCTGGCGCCCTGGTGCTCGAGCGTCTGACGTTGCCCGGCGACGAATACCGAGGTCTGGCTCATCTCTTCCGGCGCGATCGGCCGCTGGTAAACAAGCTGCCACAGACGGCAAAGCTGCTCCGGAAGAGCCGCGGGCCGGGGAGTCTCGGCGCGGACGCGCCGGGCAACCGCGCCGGCTTCTTTCAAAACGAACTCGCTGTTCATGAGCAAGAGTGCCTGGGCGCCGTCGTGCTCGGAACACGGCGGTCGCAGTTGACCGCCATGACTGGAGCATCGAAGGCCGCCAGCAGCGAGACCGGCTTGGTTCGCAGCACCTGGAGATAGAGGCTCTTGCGCGCTGAATCGCCCTTTGGCAGCACCTGGCCGACGGTGTCTTCAGACACAGGGACGGGTGGCCCGAAGGGCGTGCAGTCAAGCCGTCCGCTGACAAGAAGGATGCGATCGCGGAGCGATTCGGCATCGACCCGGCGCACCGGGTAGCGGCCATATAGGGAATTGTCGGGATCCACGGCGTCCTTGGCAGGCTCACGCCGCGACGACTGGCGGTAGACCGTCGAGGTCATGATTAACCTGTGGAGCTTCTTCAGGCTCCAGGCCTGGCGAACCAGCTCGTCGGCAAGCCAGTCCAGCAGCTCGGGATGCGTCGGCCGTGCGCCCAGCGCCTCGAAGTCGCCCGGGGTGTTGACGATCCCCCGCCCGAAATGTTCGAACCAGACGCGATTGGCCAGAACGCGACCCACGAGCGGATGGCGGCCGCTTGTGAGATGACGAGCGTAGGCGAGCCTCCGGCCCGAACTCGGTGCTTTCGCGTCCTGGTCCGTGATCTCGAATCGCGACCCTTCCGCGGCCGCGATCGTCAGATCGCCGGCTTTCACCACTTGCTTGGGCTGGCGATGGTCGCCCCGGTGATGGACGTGCGTCGCGGGCCGTGCGCCGAGTGGCTCGGAGAGAACGCTCACGAAATCCTCCACCGGCTTCTTGGCGCGCTTGACGTCAACACGCTCTTGATCTTTCTTGAGCTCGTCGGCCGCCGCCTGGTTGTACTGGTAAAGGACACCCGCGCTCAGGTTCAGGCTGGGATGCGTATCGATGAGCGTCTTCTGCTCGGCGGTGCGCTTGTCGAGCGCCGCGGCACGGGCGGCCCGCAGCTTGTTGCGCAGCGGCTCGGGGTATTTGAGAAGCTCCTTCTCGAGGGCCGCGGCCACGTATTTCGTGGTCTTGGCGTTGACGTCCTGCTGAAGCCGCTGCGCCTCGGCCTCGATCGACGTCGCCTGTTTGCGCTGGGCATCGGTGTAAAGCGACACCAGGCGCTGCGCGGGCCGCCGCCAGTGCTGGGGGTCAAGCGCCGGCTCGAAAACGGCTCGCAGGCGGTAATAGTCGGCCTGGGGGATCGGGTCGTATCGGTGGTCATGGCACTGGGCGCAGCCCACTGTCAGCCCCAGCAGCGACGAACCCACGATCTTGAGCGTGTCGGCAACCACCTGGTTGGAGGCCAGAGCTTCGTCTCCGCCGCCGGTCGAAGTGCCGTCAACCGCCATCCGCAAAAAGCCCGTGGCCGCGAGCGTCTCGGTCTGCGCCGGGGTCAGGTTATTCCAGGGTCGCGGCACCAGCTCGTCGCCGGCGAGCTGTTCGGTCAAGAACTGGTCGAGCGGTTTGTCGGCGTTCAATGATCGAACGACGTAATCGCGATACTTGTACGCATACGGCCGCACCGTGTCGTCATTGCCGTTGCCGTCGGAATCGGCGTAACCGGCCACATCGAGCCAGTGTCGCGCCCACCGCTCTCCGTAGTGCGGCGAGGCAAGTAGGCCATCGATCATTCGCTCGTAAGCACCCTCACGCGAATCGGCCAGGAATACGTCAATTTCTTGTTGTGAAGGAGGCAAGCCGGTCAGATCAAACGCTGCGCGGCGTATCAAAGTGCGTCGATCGGCCTCCGGTGCGAAAGAAAACCCTCGCTGGCGCAGCCTGTCCAGGACGAACGCGTCGATAGGCGTTCGCATCCGATCATGAATCGTGAGCTTCGGAGGATCGGGACGCTTGACCGGCTGGAACGCCCAGTAGGCTCGATCCTCGTCCGTGATGTGGACACCAGGCGAGAGCCGCTCGGGCTCGGGCCTTTGCGTCCTTGCTCCTTCGACGATCCAGCGCTCGATAACGGCGATCTTGTCCGCCGGTACCTTCTTTTCCCCCGGCGGCATCTCACCTTCGCGGAGTCGTTCAAGCAAGTAGCTTTCCTCGGGTTTCCCGGCCACGACCGCCGGCCCGCTGTCCCCGCCTTTTTCGGCAAACCTCTTCAATCTCAGATCCAGCTTCCCTTTGAGCGCCTCGCCCCCGCCGTGGCAGTCCAGGCAATACGCCTTCAAGATCGGCCGAACGTCGCGCTCGAACGTGAGAGGTTCCGCCGCGCCCGTTGGCAAAACCCCGCCACACCAGGCCCAGGCCAGTGCCAGCATGACGCCTTGATGCTGAATCTTCATCATGCCGTTCGACTCCGGACGGGTTCCGGTTTCATGAGGAGGGTAGGCAACGACGATCTCGCGAGGAGTGTCGTGGTGGGCGAGCTTCCAGTTCTCCGTCACCGACAATGTCAAATTATTGTTAAAATTTCCTCCTGTTGCAAGCCGAGTCGGGAACGGGCCGACATGATCGATCCGAGCCGCTCGGCCTATCTCAATCCTGCGCCTTGCTGATCGGCCGCGTGAAAGCTTTCAGCGCGTGAAGCTGCGGCAAACGGCCAGGAAAGTGGCCTTGTACTTGGGAAATTCCTTCTCGGGGCAGTGGCAGAGGAAGCTTACGCGGCGATCCCTGGAGAGGAAGGTCGCGTGGTAGCCCCGCAGCTTGGAGCCAAACAAGCCGCCGCTGTTGGCCGTGAAGGTAGAGAGGCGGCCCTCACCCGTACCGGTGTCCTTGAAGAGAGCGGGCTTGCTCTCTATATAGTCGCTGAACTCCTCGGAGGCAGTCCTCTTGTAGAGCTCGTGGGCCCGATGCACGGGAGCGAGCTCGCTGCCCTCGGGGTAGTTACCCCCAACGTCGGAACCTGACATGAGAGATCCCGCAATGTCGGCGTAAACCTCGATCTTCGCATTGTCCTTGGTGAAAATGGCCGACGAATAGGTGTTGTCGGGGCGGCTGCTGGTCTCCACCTCCCAGCCCTTGGGATGGCGCAGCTTGAAGGCATTATCCTTGGGAGAGAAATCGACGGAGGCCAGTTTCAGGTCGGCGGCCCTGTCAACCTTCTCGGGGTCGCCGGCAACCTCCGGCGTCGGTAGTTCGGGCTCGGCCTTGCCGCCGACCGTCGGCGCCTCGCGTGTCCTGATCAACTCGGCTTCCACCTTGCCAGTCGCGGGGTCCAGCAGCTCCATCGTCGTGTTGTTGAGCGCGACCTTGTACTCGCGGTCGCTCGAGACGCCGTCATCGTTCTTGAGTGCGAGCTTGAGGCGCTTGTTCTTGTATGTGTAGGTGCCTGTCTCTGTGTATTTCTCCTGGATCGTCAGTGACACCCGCTTCTTCTCGTCAAGGACGAGGTCGTACCGCGTGTGGACAATCGGCCCGCCCGTCTCGAACTCGAGCAGCGATCCCCGCCACGTGCCAATGATCGAGGGGGGCTTGAAGGCGATGTCGTAGACGATGTAGCCGAGGAACGCGAAGAACACAAACGCGGCCGCCCCGATGCCAGCGAGCACGCGCTTGTCCAGTCCGTCGCCGCTGTCAGCCTTCTTCCTTTTTTTCTTCTTCTTGCCGCCAGCCTTCTTCTTGGGAGCGGGCGCAGGTTCGGCCGGCGGAGCCGTGGCGAGCCGCGTCAGTACCGGAGCAGCGGCGGCGACGGGTGGCTCGACGTCTTCGAGAAGGTCGTACGGATTGGAGTCTTCGACCTCCGGCGCCTTGGCGAGGAGCTTAGACGCTCCATTCGGTCTGGCCTGCCTGGAACCGCCTCTGCCCGCGCCCTGCTCGACGTAGCCCCGCGAGATCAGCTCATGGGCCAGCTTCTCGCTCGCCGATCGGGCCTCGTCCGCACTCCTGAGCTCCTTCTGCTGCCGCGTCGAGCTACCGTCCTCCATCATCTTGAGGACGCTCATGCGCGCGCCGTTGAGCTCAATGACGACGATCTTACGACTTGTCGCGGGGCCGAGTGCAAACCTCCGCATGACGGAACCCTCACGGTGACTGCAGCCAAGACTGACCGGAATGGCGTCGGGTTATGAATTGCGTGAATGCCCAAGATCATACAAAAGTGCTTGCGATGATGCCCAGCACCTGTCTCCAAGAATCCACACAATCTCCAGCCATCGCCAGGGGCAGCCGCGTCAGGGCCGCTCGCGAGCGCTCTCCGCCCACTTCCGGTGCGCGGCTTCTTGAAGCGGATTGGTGCCGTCAGCAAGCAGGTCACCGCCGATCTGCCAGAAAAAGACGCCGCGGAAGCCCTGCTTCATGGCCCATTCGGATTTGATCGCCACGGATTCGGCGTCGTCGTAGCCGATCACCATCGACTTGTCGGGCGAGATCAGCCAGGGGGTCTTGGTCTCCTCGTCCCACCGGCGGGTCCAGCCTTCCTTCACGAGCTTCTCAAGATTGCTGTAGTTGCCGCCTCCAGCGCGGACCTGGCCGGTGGTGCGTTCTTGGTCGACGCGTACGGCTCGGCGACACTGAACCCACGTCCGTAAAGTGGTATCCCCACGGCCAGCTTATTGGCGGGTATCCCGCGCTCCTCGACCAGATACTTCATCGATCAGCTCGGTGGAGCGAGGCTTGCCGGCCGGCTGCTTCGATGAGGCGAACAGCGGCGAGTTATGGCCCGCGTACGACGTCCAGGGACCGGCGAAGTCGTAGGTCATCACGTTCACCCAGTCGAGCGTTTCCACCAGGATCTCCTTGCTCAGCCACCGCAGTGTTTCGGCGTTGGATGAGGCGGCCATCGTCAACACCATCGGCCTCTGCTTTTTGCGGCTGAGCTCGTCGAGCTCTTTGCGGAACCGCCTGGCCAGACGCTCGAATCCCACGACCTCTTCCTTGGTGTCGGGATACTCCCAGTCGAAGTCGATGCCGTCATAGTCGAACGTGTCGATGATTGCCATCACGGCCTTGGCGTAGCGATCCTCGGCCTCGGGCTTACTCACGATCGACGCGAATTGCCGGTCCCATCCCCAGCCCCCCAGCGACAGGATGACCTTCACCCCTGCCTTGTGCGCCTCATCCGTCACGGCCCGGCTCGGTACACCACGTTTCGTGTCCACGTTGCCCTCGGCGTCAGCCGTCAGGAACGCATGGCAAAGATGAGTGTACAAGCCATAGTTGATCTTCCTGGGCTGGCGGAACAGGTAGGCCACGAAGACCTTGTCGATTTCGCCTGACTCACCCGCGGCAACCGCCGGGATCCAGCACAACGAGCCAAGCAGAAACGCGGCCAGGAACACACGACACGACTTGAGCAACGCATTCATCGTCAGTCCTCGCAACAGAGAATCAACATCGGAAGGTGAGCATCGATGGCTACAAATCCGCTTAACTTGCTGATGTTGCGGATCGACCTCGCTTGCATAAAGGCGCCGTCGCCCGCCGGATTTCCGTCCGGAAGTGATCTTTTCGATGAAGTGCCCGGTCGTCCTGCTGACTTTAACAGGCTTGCGGGCACCCAAGCAAGATACGGGCCCAGAATCATCGTCATTGTCACGCGGCGGCCTAGTCGATCAGGAATGAAACAAGGCGCGTGCCACTTTCTGGTCATTGACCCGTTGTTTTCCAGCGTCCCGACCGGCGAACGGCTACCCCCGATCAGGAGGCATGGTCATGAGATTCCTCTCCCAGTGGGTTCGGCCGAATCACGAGAAGACACGGCTGCGGGCCGGGTCAGGGGTCGCTCGGCCCCGCTGGCGGGGCCATCGTCTCCTGGTCGAGGCGTTGGAGCCGCGCGATCTTCTCGACGCCCATCGCCATCCGCGCTTGCGGAGTCGCAACGATTCCCCTGAGGCCGAAACCGTCAACAAGAGCAGAACTGCTCTCGCAGGACCATTCCGGCGCGTAAGTTCTTGGCTTCGTGGTTTGTCAAGCAATCTCACTTCTTCACCATTTCACCAACAAACTCGAACATCGCCTTCGTCGCTGGGTCATCGGGCTGGCCGAGGTTCTCGTTGATCTTGGAGTGTTCCGAATCCTTGGCTCCGAAGAGCTTCGCGTCGATGCCGGCTTCGCTCAGCACGGAGGCGAGACGCTTGGCTTGCGCGCTGGTGTCGGGATGGTCGGCGACGTAAAGGAGCAGAAAAGGCGAAATGCCCTTATCACGGGCGACGTGGTTGACGGCCGAGAAATTCCGGTGTTTCACCGGATCGCTGCCGAACTTCTCGTAGTGGCCGAATTTCGGATCGGGCTGGCCGAGGGCCTTGCGACGGGCCGCGCCCGTCTCGATCATGAGCGGTACGTCGTAAGTGTCGCCATCGACCGGAATGCACCCCTTGATGATTGCCAGCGACAGTCCCTCGGCTTTCAGGTAGCGGTCGTCGGTGCAGATCAAGGCCGCGAGCTGGGCACCGGCGGAATGCCCCGTGACGATGAGGCGGTTGGGATCGCCGCCATACTCGGCGATGTGGTCGTGAACCCAGTGAATGGACTTCGCTACGTCGCGGACGATGGTCTCCATGTCGACGTTCGGCAGGAGCCGGTAGTTGGTGGAGACGAAGACATACCCTCTGTCCGTGAAGGCCTTCGGCTTGGCGTGCACGCTCGCTTTGTCACCCGCTTGCCAGCCGCCGCCATGAATCCAGAAGATCACGGGCAGGTTCTTTGCGTTTTCAGGCGCGTAGACGTCGAGCATCTGGCGTTCGTTCGCGGGCTCGGCATAGGGGATGTTGCGTTTGACGTTCTCGGCCTGCGCCGAAGTCACGAAAGCGAAGGCGACAAGGAGATATGTGAGTCGTTTCATGTTCCGATGCGGTTCCCGTCAATGAAAAGTCTTCCGAGATTTCCCAGTTGACTGCTGCGACCGATAGATTTCGTCAGATACCCGGTCACATAGAAGAATTCCAGCAGGGTGCAACGATCGGGTCAAGTCACTGCTGGTTTTGGCCGACGGATCACAGGCTTCAACGTCGCAATCGCCCATTTGTCGCGAATCCATGCCATACCCAGAAAGACCCCGCGAGTGCTGTGAACACCCACGGGGCCAGAGGCAAGCTGGATAGAAGCTCTCCGGATGACGACTCTGTTCGACTTTACCGCCTGGAGGACGGTCTCGCGTCCGGCCTGCGCCTACGAGCAGCAGGCGCGTTCGAACTCAGTCGTCGTCGAAGTCATCGTCGTCATGCGCCGAGCGCAGATAGTTCCGGAGGATGTACCTGCCGACCTTCCGCCCCTGGTGGGCACCCGCCTCCTGGTCGAACCGGAAGTGGATGCCGCCGTAGACGCGGGCGTCGTCGATGTCGTCGGTGATCTGCTCCCAGGAGGTGTAGTTGAGGACCAAGCCCAGTTGGGGATTGGTCAGGGTGATGGCAAGGCCGTGCTTGCCGAAGGCACGCTCGAGCACCGCGCGGGCGGCGCCGGACAGGGTTGCGTGGGCCGACGAGTAACTCGGGAAGGGTGGCGTGGCGATCAGCGGGAGCCAGGTCGGATCCGGGTCGGTCTGGCGATTGTCGTCGAGGTCTGCGTTCCAGATCGCTGTAATGGGCCGCCAGCGATTGTAGAAGTACTTGGTGTCGAACACCGCGATCGAGCCGTCGGCCATCGCCATCGCCAGCAGGGCGAAGATCCGCGCGTTCTCCGAGAGCGTCTTGCCCTGCGCGGCGCTGACCTGGCGCGCGGCCGGGTTCAACGCCTGGATCGGGGTGGCGGCGGCGTAGAAGCGCGCGACATCGGTGCGATCTTGCGGGCGGAAAGGACTGTCGATCCTGCCGACGAGCTTGACCTCGTTGTAGTCGTTCGCATATTTGCCGGTGTGGAGTGCCGGCGGCGGCGGTGCGCGGAACTGGGAGCCTTCCTCGAGACCGAACGGCGTCACCAGGCCCCAGCCGGGCAGCAGCGCCGGCGCATTCAGGGGAGGCGTTGGCTGCCAGTCGCCGGGATCGGTCCCCGGCGTGTAGGGCACGACGGCGTCCCAGCCATCGTTGGCCCGGAGCAGGAGCATGGCGGCCGCTGCGGCCTCACCGACGGCGATGCCGGCATCCTTCGCCGGGCCGTCCGGGATCGCCGCGAGCGATTGGGCCCGCGCGGCGTCGAGGGCCGCGGCGCTGCCCGGGCGCAGGGTCACCAGGGTCCGATAGGCGGCGGCGATGGCGGCGGCGTCCGGCGAGGCCCCAGGCGGTGCGGTGATGGTCCCGAGGTACGGCTCGTAATCCCCGACGACGGCGTTGACCGCCTCGAAGACGGCGAGCTGCACGATCGCGCCCAGCGCGCCTGGAAGAAGGGGTTGGTCGGCGGCGCCGCCACCGTCGCCTCCATGATCGCGTTCCAGTCCGTGACCGCGTCGGCGTGCGCGGTGCCGGCGCCGTACAGGACGCAAAGCGCGACGATCGGATTGCAGAGACGCTTCTTGATGCTGTTCATCGTAACGTGTCCTTTCTTGGGACAGAGAGTTCCCCTTGCGCGCACCGGCCACACGCCGGAACGCCTTGGAGAGTTCCGAATCACGAATCGAGATTGCGATTCCGCGGCTCATCGCTCGAGTAGATTCTCACATCGTCCGATTCGCTCCTTTCCGGCGGTCCGGTCTGCCGCGTGCACCAGGCGGGTGCCGACCGATGCGAATGTCCATGCTGGCTTTCAGAAAATGCACCGAGCCGTCAGCGAAGACCGCGTTGACCCCGCCGGGGTGAAAGTGTAGACCTCTCGCTCGATCAGGGTAAAGGCACTCCTGCGGCAACGGTGGGAGTCTGCGTGTATGCTGGACATGAGATGTATCCTCCTCGTGCCAAACGGCCGCCTTATTTCCCCTGGTCTCCTGTCACTGGCGCCGACGCCTTCGGTTCCGGAGGCGCCTTCCAGATCTTCACGGTCCCGTCCAGGCTGGCCGAGGCGATCCACTTGCCGTCGGGGCTGAAGGCCACGGCCTGGACCCAGCTGGTGTGGCCGCGCAGGACGTGGGTCTCCGTGCCGGGCCCGTCCCAGACCTTGACGGTGCTGTCGGTGCTGCCCCAGGCCAGCCGCCGGCGGTCATGGCCGAACGCCACGCACTGGACCGCGCCGGTGGGGTCGGGCAGATCGTGCAGGAGCTTCCACGTCGCGCTGTCCCAGACCTTGATGGTCCGGTCCCAGCTGGCCGAGGCCAGCAGCTTCCCGTCGCGGCTGAACGCCACGCTTTAGACACGGGCCGCGTGCCGGGGCTCGAGGACGCGGCAGCTCCTGGCCGGTCGTCCAGTCCCATACCCGGACGGTGCTGTCCGCGCTGCACCGAGGCGAGGTGCCGGCCGTCGGGGGGACGGAACGCCACCCCGTGGATCGGCCAGTCATGGCCCTTGAGGACCTGGACTTCCTTGCCCGTCGTCGCGTCCCAGACCCGCACAACGAAATCGAAGCCCGCCGAGGCGAGGTGCCGGCCGTCGGGGCTGAACGCCAGGCAGAGGTCCGCCGAGCGCGTCCCCGGAAAGCTCCACGTCTCCTTCTGCGGTCGCGGTATCCCACACCCTCACGGGCGATCCTCGATCTCCGACTCACCACGGCCAGGTGCCGACCGTCGGGGCTGTAGGCCAGCGCTCAGCCCCACTGCGAGACCGGGGACTCCGGACAGGGTGCCAAGCTGCTTGCCGCTCCCGGCGTCCCACACCCGCACCGTCCCGTCCGTGCCGGCGGAAACGAGGCTGCGCCCGTCCGTGGGGTGGAAGGCCACGTCGGTGACCGCGCCCGTGTGGCCGCGGAGGGTACAGGTATTCCGGAGCTCGGCTCCCCCTCCAGGGGGGTGGCGTCCCAGATCCGGACGGTCTTGTCCGTGCTCCCCGAGGCGAGCTGGTGGCCGTCGGGGCTGAAGGCCACGCAGAAGACGTTGTCGATGTGGCCGCGCAGCGTGAGGACCTCCTGCCCGGTCGCCGCGTCCCAGAGCTTGACGGTCTGATCCAGGCCCGCTGACGCGAGGCGGCGGCCGTCGGGGCTGAAGGCCACGCTCCGGAGCCCGCCCACGTGGCCGCGCAGGCTCAGGATCTCTTGCCCGGTGTGCGGCGTCCCAGACCTTGATTTCCCGGTCGGGGTGCACGGAGATGACGCCGCCAACCGCGGCGAGGCGGCGGCCGTCGGGGCTGAAGGCCACCCCCTGCAAGCTTCCTTGGTGGTCACGGCAGGTGAGCTGTTCCCGGCCGGTCTGCGCGTCCCATAGCTGCACCAATCCCGCACTGCCGGTGGCGAGCCGCCGGCCGTCGGGACTGAACCGTACGCATCTGACCGCCCAGGTAAAGCTGCTCAACGTGAGCACCTCCTGACCCGTGTTCATGTCCCAGACCTTCACTTCCCCTTTCTCATCTGCTTCCCGTACCGCCTGCCGAGGCCAGGCGCTGACCGTCCGGGCTGAAGGTTACACTCCATACACCGGCTCGGTGTGTTCGCACGCTGAAGGAGAGGCGTTCGGACCTCGCCCTGAAGGACCTTCTCCACGTCCCAAACCTTCACTGTCTTATCCCAGCTTCCCGAGGCGAGGTATCGGCCGTCGGGGCTGAACGCGACGGCAGGTGGCGTTCGTCCTGGTGAGCCTGCCATTTCCGGAGTTCCTGGCCGGTTTTTGCCTGCCAGAGTCTGACAAAGCCGTCCTTCGTGGCCGTGGCCAGGTACTGGCCGTCGGGGCTGAACGCGACGCTGAGGACGGCGCTCTCGTGGCGCAGGGGCGAGAGGCGTGCGGTACCGCAGCCGCTTGAGGTAGTGCCATTCCCAGCCGCGCAAGTCGGACGGGCACTGCTCGAGCAGCGCTTCCATCCCGCTCGAGGTTGTTCGCGGACCACTCGCGGTCCGCCAAGGCGATGCGCTGACCATAGGAGTTGCGTCGCTCGCGATCCAGGGTGTCCCGCTCGCGGTCGAGCGCCTGCTGCAGGTCCTGATTCGCCCGCGCGGTGAGCACGGTACTGACCGCCAACGCCGCCGCAGTCAGCACCACCGCGAGGCCAACCACCGACGCAGTCACCAACGCCCGCCCGTTCCGCCGGGCGAACTTACGGAACCGGTACAGCGCCGACGGCGGACACGCCTCCACCGGCTCGTCGCGCAGGTAGCGCTGCACGTCCATCGCGAAGCCGTTGGCCGTCTCGTAGCGGCGGTGAGCGGTCCTTCTCCAGCGCCTTCATCACGATCCAGTCCAGCTCGCCGCGGACGAGCTTCGTCAGCTTCGCCGGCTCCGTGCCGCGGTTCGCGGCCAGGGTCGGCAAGCCCTCCGCCGTGCTCAGCTTCGTGCTCGGCTTCGTCGGCTCCTGCTCGCGGATCACCCGCAGCATTTCCAGCATGCCCGCCTTCTCCAGCTCCTTTCGGCTGAACGGCGGGCTGCCGGTCAGCAGCTCGTACAGCAGGACGCCCAGCGAGTAGATGTCGCTGCGAGTGTCGATGTCGAGCTGATTGATCTCGGCCTGCTCGGGCGACATGTATTCCAGCGTGCCGACGATCGCCCCGAAGCCGGTGACCAGGGTCTTCTCGGTCAACTGCTGCCCGGCCGCCTTGGCCACGCCGAAGTCGATGACCTTCGGCACCGGCTTGCCGTCGTAGAGGGCGACCAGCACGTTGGACGGCTTGAGGTCGCGGTGGATGATCCCCTTCTGGTGGGCGTGCTGGACCGCCTGGCAGACGGGGATGAACAGCTCCAGCCGCTGCCGGGGCGTGAGGTGGTGCTCGTCGCAGTACCGGGTGATCGGCACCCCCTTGACGAGATCCATGACGAAGTACGGCCGGCCGGCGGCGGTCGTGCCGGCCGTCCAGCACGCGGGCGATGTTGGCGTGGTCCATCAGGGCCAGCGCCTGTCGCTCGGCCTCGAAGCGGGCGATGACTTGCCGGGAGTCCATCCCGGCCTTGATGAGCTTGACGGCCACCAGCCGCTTGACCGGCTCGGTCTGCTGGGCCATCCAGACGGTGCCCATGCCGCCTTCGCCGATCTGCTCAATCAGCTTGTACGGGCCGATCGATGCGCCGGGCGCTTCGCCCGACGATGCTTGCTTCGGCGGCATCCCGAAACTGCCCGGTAGCCGCCGATTCGGCCGCGGGTTTCTCCAGAAAGCTGCCTGCGCCTCCGTAGAGCCGCAGCAAGTTCTCCACCTGCAGGCGCAATTCAGGCTGCCGCATGCAGGCCTCGTCCAGGTAGGCCTGGCGTTGGGCCGGGTCTTCCTTTTGCAGGGCGGCGATGAAGATGTCGCGCTCGGTCATGGGTCACCTGCTTCACGAGGCTGCCACCCTACAGTGCGGAATCCGCCGGCGGATCGCGCAAACTTTTATGAGAATCGTGCCTGGCCTACGCTCGGGCGTCGGCGCCGCCCAGGGAGCGGAGCAGCCAGGCGCGCGCATAGGCCCAAAGGAGATCGGCGCTGCGAGGTGAGATGCCGAGGGCGGCCGCGGCCTGGGGAATGCTCAGCCCCGCGAAGTAGCGGAGCTTGACCAGCTCGGCCGCCTGGGGATCGGCATTGGCCAGCCCCGCGAGGGCGGCGTCGATGTCCAGCACATCGTCGAGACGTTCGGAAGTGGCGGCGGGTGTCTCGTCGAGGTCCACGCGAGCGCGATCGCCGCCCCGTTTCTTGCTCTGCTTGAGGCGGGCATTATCGACGAGGATACGGCGCATGGCCTCCGCAGCGGCGGCAAAGAAGTGGCCGCGACTGTTCCAGTGCTGCGCTCTCTCGACGTCCACCAGGCGGAGGTAGGCTTCGTGAACCAGGGCCGTCGCCTGGAGCGTCTGGCCCGGCTTCTCCTGCACCATCCTCTCGGCAGCGAGCTTACGCAGCTCGTCATACACGAGCGGTAGGAGTTGCTCGCCAGCGGACGGGTCGCCTTGGTGGATTTGGTGCAGGATCTGCGTTACTTCAGTCATGCGGGTGATGGTACCACGCGGCTCGGTCCGCAGCGACAGCGGTCAGGATAGGTTCTCACCATGTCGGCTCGCCACCATCTTGGAGGGCTCAATGATCGCGGTCACGGTTTGACGCTGGGCGCCACTCCGCAGGCGGCGGTAGAATCCGTGTCTTTGGGAGGACACGCAAGATGACGACCCCGGGACGAAGAACCCTCACCTACAGCAGCCTCGATGAGGTCATGCCCGACGTGGAGCGGCTGCTCGCGGGCCACACGACGGTCGGCAACTGGTCACTGGCGCAGATTTGCCGCCACCTGGCGACCGTGATGCGTCGAGTGGTCGATCTGCCCGCCTCGACACCACACGATCCCTCGCAGTGGGTTGGTGAGGAGCAGAAGAGAGAGGTCCTCGATTCGGGCATGCTGCCGGAGGGCATTGCCGCCCCGCCCCTGCTCGTGCCCGCGGACACGCTCGGCGAGCGCGAGGAGGCGGAGGGCCTGCGGCAAGCCATTGCGCATTACAGGGCCTCGCCCGGTCCGGTGATACCGCACCGCATTTTTGGGCCGCTCTCCAAGGACGAGTGGGACCGGTTGCAGCTCATTCACTTCGCCCATCACCTCAGCTTCGCGATTCCGGTTGAGAGTGAAGCGAGATGATCGGAGGCATTGACGTGTGCCAGCCCGCTACGCCGGCCGATGGAATTCGTTGCCACCGCGCACGAGGACATTGAATTGGGCCACGAAACCGCGGAGATGAAGTTTCTGGCCACGCCGGAGAAAGGGGAGGTTTCAGCCCTCTTGGTTCGGCCTGACGACGCGAGCCACCTGCTGGTACTCGGCCACGGGGCCAGCACGAACATGCGGCACGCCACTCTCGAAACCATCGCCCAGCGGTTGGCTGACGCGGGCATCGCCACGTTGCGCTACAACTTCCCTTACATGGAACATGGCAAAGGGCGAGACTCGCAGCAGGTCTGCACGGCGACCGTCCGCTCGGCGGTCGCGGCTGGGCACCAGGCCATCCCCGGCCTCCCACTGCTGGCAGGCGGGCATTCCTTCGGCGGCCGTATGACATCGACGGCAGCTTCCGAGTCTCCTCTCGATCACGTCGTCGGCCTCGTCTTCTTCGCCTTCCCCCTGCATCAGCCGGGCAAGCCGGACACGAAGCGTGCCGAACACTTGGGCGCGGTGACCGTCCCCATGCTCTTCCTCAGCGGCACGCGCGACGAGCTGGCGAATCAGGAGCTTCTCCAAACCGTGTGCAAGCGGCTGGGCAAGAGCGCGACGCTCCATCGCCTTGACACCGCCGATCACGGCTTTCGCACTCTCAAGCGCTCCCGCAAGAGCGGAGAAGATGTCTTCTTCGAGATGGCCCGCGTGGTCAGGGAGTGGGCGAGCAGCCTGTAATGCGTGGCCGTCGCAGGCGGACGGGCTGAGGTTGAAGACGAGGATCATGTCGGGGAGGGAAACCCACCTGGTGGCGTCACGGGGTCAAAATTCAGAAAGAGGGAGATTCTGTTCCTCCGGCACGGCCGCCATCAAGGCGTCGGAGCACTGCGGAATTTCCGCGATCAGAGCGAGGCGGTTCAGCCCGCGACGGTCAAGCTTTCGCCGCTCGAGGCTCCGTCGCTCGATCCCACCCGGCATGTCCGCCCCGTTGGCGACAACCCCCCGTCGGTTTACGCAGCGTCGGCCGCCGGCGAATATATTGACAAAAGTGGAATGATCGTGATCGAGTTCAGGTCGAACGTCGTCTGGCCCTGCCTCATCCTCATCACCAGGGTCTTGAGTCTTATCGAAGATGTAGATCAGGTCGTTAAGGCGAGTGACGCTATACCCGTCATGGACCATCCTCGAGTAGCCAGAGGGAGCGACGAGGGTCAACGCCGTTTCCACTTCGACGATAGCCTGGCCGAGCGCAGACCGATGCCACTGATCTCCTGTCCAGGCAATGGATTGCTCCAACGAGCGGAGCAGGGCTTCGAGCCCTTCGACCATCGATCCACGCTCGATATGGATCTCTGGAAACGTACGGTGTCGAACCACCACCGCTTGTCCCGAGCCAGCGCCTTCCGTCGGTGTGGTCAAGATGTTTGACAGGTCCGGCTTCATGGAATGGCCCTTCCCTTTCCGGAGTTCTTGGTCGGCATGGCTCACAAGCGAGATTGTTGCGGCGAATCAATGTGATGAGAGCGGGCCCACGTGACCCGGTGCCACACCCGTCGCGAGTGCTGCATCTATCTATAACCCTAGAACAGAATCAGGCCACTTCCGGAATGTGCCACGGCTTGAGCACGTTTTAGCCCGCATGTGCAAACATTGATGGACGCTCCAAAGCCCCCGATATTGGGAGTGGCAGTCCGAACAACGGCTTTTCCTGGCAGCTCACAACTCCTCCATCCCTCGTGGTTACCGGATGCCACAGCAGGACCCTTGCTTTATTGAGCATCGCCAGACCCAGGATATTGTAATAATAAAGGAGAACTGCATCGTCTTGTTTCTCGTAGTGCGGGTGCAATCCAACGGTCGCAAGGCATTGCTATCAGGTGGATTGCGCTTCCCTTGAACCCTGCGGCAATGCCAGGCAAAGCCGTTCGTGTGTGAGTCTCGAGCGAAAATACCTGGCAAGCGATGATGGAGACCCAGATGAGCTGGAAATTGTCCTCCTCGGTGCACCGCAGTGCGGTTCGCTACGAAGTCGCGATCGTGTCGGTTGTCACATCGTTGTTCCTGGGTGAATTCCTCATCTTGCCGGCTCTAGGGATCCAATACCCGTTCCTGGTGACCTACCCCGCGGTGATCTGTGCGGCCTGGTACGGCGGGTTCGGTCCCGGGCTGCTGGCAACCTTACTGGCAGCCCTGAGTACCGCTTTCTTGCGTTTTCAGCCCCGATTCTCGTTCGAAATCACATCACCGGCTCAACAGCTTGCGACGGCTCTTTTCTTTGTCCTCGGTACGGGCATCAGTTGGTTGGGCGAGTCACTCCTTCGCTCCAATCGCCGACTCGAGGATTACGGCCGGAAGATCGCTGTCCAGAGGGATCTTCTAAAGAACCGGGCCGAAGCGGACATTCGCCTGCTCTCAAGCCTTATCGATCAGGCTCATGATGCGATCTTTATGCGCCAACCGGGCGGCTCGATCTCCTACTGGAACCGGGGAGCGGAACGGATCTACGGATGGACCAAGGAGCAGGCCTTGGGACGCGTCTCCCAGGAACTTCTCGAGTCTCGATTCTCCACGCCACTCGCGGAGATCGAAGCGCAGGTCATGCAAGAGGGATCCTGGGAAGGCGAGATCGTGCACACTCGCTCTGACGGCGCAATTGTCGTCGTCTCCAGCCGCTGGGTTGTCGATCGCGACGGGCCTGGCGCGGTCAAGCCCATCCTCGAGGTCAACAGCGACATCACCGAGCGCAAACGGGCAGAGGCTGAAATGCGGGACCGCGAGGCGCGCTTGCATGCCGTCGTGGAGACGGCAGTCGATGGGATCGTCACGATCGATGCGCAAGGCTTGATCGATTCCTTCAACCCCGCCGCTGAGACAGTGTTTGGTTACCGAGCCGATGAAGTGATCGGGCGCAGCGTCAGCATGCTCATGCCTTCGCCTCACCGAGAAAACCACGATGGCTACGTATCCAGCTATGTAAAGACTGGGGTAACCAAGGTCATCGGCTGTCGCCGGGTGGTCACTGGTCTGCGCAAGGATGGCTCGTTGTTTCTCATGGAGCTCACGGTGAGCGAGATGACCGTCGGCGGCAAACCCATGTTCACCGGCGTCTTGCGCGATATCACCGAGCGGCAGCAGGCCGAGGAAGCCCTGCGCATCAGCGAGCAGCGTTTCCGTTCCCTGGTCGAGGCGACGGCGGCAATCGTCTGGCACACAACGCCCTCGGGTGAAGTAGACGCCGAGCACCCGCAATGGACCGCCTTCACAGGCCAGAGTCTTGAGCAGCTCAAGGGGTGGGGCTGGCTGGACGCCGTCCATCCCGACGATCGAGAGCACACCGTACGCCTCTGGTCCCAGGCGATCAAGGATGTGACTCTGTTCGAAGCGGAACACCGGCTCCGCGATCGCGAAGGCCGATACCACGACATGTCCATCCGCGGCGTTCCCCTCCTGAAGGGCGACGGGACGGTCCTGGAATGGGTGGGAACGCATCATGACATCACCGCTCAGAAGCGCGCCGAGGCTGACGTTCGCTTGCTGTCAAATCTCATCGATCAGGCTCATGACGCGATCCTCATCCGCCAACCGGGCGGCTCGATCTCCTACTGGAACCGGGGAGCGGAACGGATCTACGGTTGGCCCAAGGAGCAGGCCTTGGGACGCGTCTCCCAGGAACTTCTCGAGTCTCGATTCCCCACGCCACTCGCGGAGATCGAAGCGCAGGTCATGCAAGAGGGATCCTGGGAAGGCGAGATCGCGCACACTCGCTCTGACGGCGCAATTGTCGTCGTCTCCAGCCGCTGGGTTGTCGAACGCGATGGGCCCGGAACGGTCAAGCCCATCCTCGAGATCAACAGCGACATCACGGAGCGGAAACGCGCCGAGGAGGCGCTGCGCACCAGTGAGGAACGGTTCCGCACGGTCGCCGATCATATCTATGATTGGGAATACTGGATCACACCGGACGACAAGATCGCGTACTGTTCCCCATCGTGCGAACGGCTGACCGGCTACCCTCCCGTTGAGTATCTTCGCGACCCAGGCCTCTTGGCCCGGATTATCCACCCTGACCACGCCTCGGCATGGGCTCAGCATAGGGCTGCTTGTGTCGAAAGCAACGAAAGCCTCGAAGAGGACTTTCGCATCACCACGCGCCAGGGGGAAACGCGCTGGATCGCCCACGCCTGCACGGCCGTGTACAACGAGGACGGACGGTTACTCGGGCGACGCGCATCGAATCGCGACATCACCGAGCGAAAGCGGGCCGAGGTGCAACTCCGCAAGCTCTCGCGAGCCATCGAGCAGAGCCCGTCCTCGATCGTCATCACCGATACCAGGGGAGCCATCGAATATGTCAATCCCAAGTTCACTGAGGTGACCGGCTACACGTCCGAGGAAGTGCGGGGAAAGAACCCTCGAGTCCTCAAGTCCGGGGAGACACAACCCGAGGAATACCGGCTGCTGTGGGAAACCATCAAGGCAGGTCGCGAGTGGCGCGGCGAGTTCCACAACAGGAAGAAGAACGGCGAGCTCTTCTGGGAATCGGCCTCGATTTCGCCGGTTCTGGATGAACACGGGGCTGTGACCCATTTTATCGCCATCAAGGAGGATATCACCGCGAGCAAGTGGGCCGAAGCCGAGCTGCGCCTCAGAGCCCGCCTCATCGACCTGGCCCACGACGCCATCCTGATCCGCCAGCCAGGCAACGTGATCTCGTACTGGAACGAAGGCGCCGAAGGGATCTATGGTTGGTCCAGAGACGAGGCCTTGGGACAGTTCTCCCATGAGCTGCTCAAGACCCAATCTCCCGAACGGATGGCGGAAATCGAGGCGGAGGTCATACGCGAAGGTTCATGGGAGGGAGAGCTTGTCCGTGCCCGATCCGACGGCCAGCTTGTCGTCGTCGCGAGCCATTGGGTCGTCGATCGCGACGAGCCGGGCGAGGTCAAGCCTATCCTCGAGATCAGCAGCGACATCACCGATCGCAAGCGGGCCGAGGACGCGCTTGCGACTGCTCATGAAGAGCTTGCCTCACAGGCCGACGATCTGACCCGCTCCAATCGCGAGCTCGAGCAATTCGCCTATGTTGCCTCGCACGACCTTCAGGAGCCCCTGCGCATGGTCGCCAGCTATCTGGAGCTGCTGGCCGATCGCTACAAGGGCCGGCTCGACGAGAAGGCCGACAAGTTCATCAATTACGCGGTTGACGGTGCGTCGCGGATGAAAATCCTCATCGACGACCTGCTTAGCTATTCCCGCGTGACCAGCAAGGCGCGTCCCATCGAGCCGATCGAGGTCGGAGCTGCGCTCGACGAGGCGACGAGAAACCTGGGCAAGTCCATTGCGGATAAAGGGGCGGTCGTGACCCGGAGTGCCCTGCCCAGTGTGGTCGTCGACCGGACGCACCTGGTGCAGGTTTTTCAGAACCTGATCGGCAATGCGCTGAAGTTCTGCGACAACACGCCGAGTATCCACGTGTGGGCCGAGCGGAACGAACGGGGCTGGGTCATGGCGGTGCGCGACAACGGCATTGGCATCGCGCCGGAGCACCGCGACCGGGTCTTCCAGATCTTCCAGCGGCTGCACGGGCGGGACAAGTACGCCGGCACGGGGATCGGGCTGGCGATCTGCAAGAAGATCGTCGATCAGTACGGCGGCCGGATCTGGGTCGAGTCGCGGCAGGGCAAGGGGAGCACGTTCTTCTTCACACTGCCCGCCGTGGACTGAAATCGTCATGACCGCCAGCGGTCGATCCTGCTCCTGCCGTTTCCGCGCCGGGTCATCGATGCCGGTGAACCGACTGCGGAAAGTCCGCGAAGGTGCATGGTTCTCTGCCTGGCATCTTCACGCAATCGTCCCAGTACCCAGGGGAACGGTTGTTTTCTCGTGGAAAGCCACCTCTGGATGAGGGACAATGACAAGGCCATGATGAAGCCCGACGGGAGCACCTGAACGATGCGAGAGACGTGGTCGATACTTACCTTGTCGCTGGCCCTCTCGAGCTTGGGTTGCCAGAAACCTGCCGATGAGACGGCGAAAGGCCGGCTGCCCACGATCGAGAACGCCACCGGCCCGTTTGTCGTCAAGCCATACTTGCAATGGGGCGATGATCCCGGTACCGGAACATCCAAGAGCCTGGCAGTCTTGTGGCACGACGGCGACGTTGACGCGGAATGGGCGGTCGAATTCCGGCTCGGGACCGATGGGCCGTGGCGCAAGGCGGCTGCCCCGTTGATGCGCCGGATCGCGGTGCAGGGCATACCGCCGCATCGGCTTTATCGAACGGAGCTGGCCGGCCTCGAACCAGGCGCAAGCTTCTCTTATCGGCTGCGGGAATCTGGTGAGATCGTGTTCGGGGCCGACAGCCACGCCCCCAAAGCAGCCGACGTGCCCCACCGCTTCGTGGTTTTCGGAGACTGCGGCGTGAACTCGGCCGAGCAAAGAGCCGTCGCCTTTCAAGCCTACGAGGCCAAACCCGATTTCGTGATGATCACCGGCGACATTGTTTACGACCGGGGCCGGATATCCGAGTATCGCGAAAAGTTCTGGCCGATCTACAATGCCGATGAGGCGTCTCCGTCGCAGGGAGCGCCGCTCCTCCGGTCAACCGTCTTCCTCGCGGCGCCTGGCAACCACGACATCGCCACCCGCGATCTGGACCGGTTTCCCGACAGTCTGGCCTATTTCCTCTACTGGGCTCAGCCGCTGAATGGGCCACCAGGTGCCGAGGGAAGTGCGCACGTGCCAAAGTTGGTGGGCTCGGCGGAGAACAAGAAAGCATTCGTCAAAGCGGCAGGGTCGAATTACCCCCGCATGGCGAACTTCTCGTTCGATTATGGTGATGCACACTGGACGGTGCTGGACGCCAACCCGTACGTTGACTGGTCCGATCGCGATCTTCAATCCTGGGTTGAGCGCGACCTGGCCAGCGCCCGGGGTGCGACCTGGCGGTTCGTCTCGCTGCATCAGCCGGGTTTCAACTCGGCCAGGAAGCACTTCGACGAGCAGAACATGCGCCGGCTCACGGAGGTCTTTGAGGCCGGCGGCGTCGATATCGTCTTCTGCGGCCACGTGCACAATTACCAGCGCAGTTATCCGCTTCGTTTCGTCGCCGAGCGGGGAGGCGACGGCGAGTCCACCCGCCGCAAGGAGCTTGTCGGCGGCCGCTGGAAGCTCGATCGCTCGTTTGACGGCCATTCGAAAACTCGACCCGATGGCGTCATTTACCTGGTCACGGGTGGCGGCGGGGCGAGCCTGTACAATCCCGAGCAAGAAGACGACCCCGCGTCGTGGCAGGAGTTCACGCACAAGTTCGTCTCCAAGGTTCACTCGCTCACCGTGGCCGACGTGAACGGCAGGGCACTGACGATTCGCCAGCTCTCGCTGCGCGGCCAGGAGCTCGATCGATTCCGGGTGACGAAGTGAACTGCAACGATGGTTCGGCCTGTTGCGCGTATTGCTTCAACACGTAATATCTGGGTAGAGATGACGCAGCGAACTGACGCAGAAACTCGGGACTGGAACATGAGCATCTGGAACCAGCAGCCTGGCAAGCGAAAGTGGCCCGCGGCACTCAGACGAAGCCGATCGTTCCAGCCCAGGATCGAGATCGACGAGGTCGGTCGGCTGATCAAGGTGCACGATCCGCGTCTCTTCCGCGCCGACCGGCGGCAATGGTGCCGGAAGCTGGTGGAAGCGGCGGCCCGCCGTCCGGGAGTTGACCTGGTGCGGCTCGACCTCAACTCGGCCAGCTTCGAGATGCAATTCGCGGCGGTACCCTCAGTTTCGGCCTCGCCGGTGCGCGAGATGGCCGATGTCTTCGCCGACGCGATGAGCGAGGCCGACACCATGATCATGATCGATGCTTCAAACGAAACCGCGGAAATGTCAGCGAGGTCTTCGCGCCATGAGGAATGGACCAGTCTGACGGCGTTTCCTGGGACGAACGAGCTCGATCAAGAGCGCACCCTGCTCACCACTGGGCCGAAGCGAGTACTTTACCTGTTCCTGGGCGGGAGCTCGTTCGCGATGATCTTTGTCGGCCTGGCGATTCCGGGAATCCCGACCGTGCCGTTCGTGATGGCCTCGAGTTACTACCTGGCGAGGTCGTCGAGGCGGCTGCACGGCATGCTGGCCCGCTCAAGTACCTTTGGCCCGATTGTGGTCGAGTGGTCCAAGCACCAGGGCCTGAGCCGGATGTCGAAGGCCAAGCTGGCCGGTCTCACCGCGATTGTCGTCGGCATCAGCTTTCTCCTTGTGCCCTTGACTCCGCTCGTTCTGATCATGACGTTCGCCTTGAGCTCCGCGGGTTTGTACAGCCTTCTTCGCTTGCCGGGTATCGATGACGACACCGAACCCCTCGCGCTGCAATCGATCAGCAAGGCGTTGCCAGCCGCTTTGGCTTAGAGGAAGGCATTGCTCGTTTCACGGCAGCCTTGAGGCTTCGGCAGGTCCTGGCCACGCAACACTGGCTGGGCAAGAGGCAATACACAATGTCCGACGCAATCAAGGCATCGACAAACTCACCGTAAATGACCTTGCCGCGACTGATGGAGAGTAGACCGACACAGGCCCCGAGTGGGGCCACCGTCTGAACACTTTCCAGCGTGGCCTCGCACTCGCCGGTTGGCGGAGGAGGATGCAACGATGAGCGGCGAGAAGCTACGCGAGCACGTGATCGAACTTTTGCACGGCGGCCACGCTCATCCGGATTTCGAGACCGCCATCGCCAACCTGCCCGTCGAAAAGCAGGGTCTCAAACCGCCCGGCCTGCCGCATACGCCCTGGCGCCTGCTGGAACACATGCGGATCGCCCAGTGGGATATCCTGCGATTTTCCATCGACCCGCATCACGTCTCGCCCGAGTTCCCGAAAGGCTATTGGCCCGCGGGCGACGCCCCGCCTGATCCGACATCCTGGGACCGATCCGTAGCGGCCTTCAAAGCCGACCTGGAGGCTATGATTCAATTGGTCTCCGACCCCAAGACCGACCTCTTCGCACCGATCCCCCACGGCCAGGGCCAGACGATTCTGCGCGAGGCACTTCTCGTGGCCGACCACAACTCCTACCACGTGGGCCAGCTTGTGACGGTGCGTAGACTGCTGGGTGCATGGCCTGAGGATTGACCGCAAGGCACAACGGTTTGCGCGGAAACGCCTCACACCCGCTGGAGGAATGCGTTGGCGTCCAGAAGCGGGCTTTCCCTCCCTTACTTTGAGATTGTAGAGTGGATGAACAAAAGACGAGGCCAACGCGAAGACAAGAGAAGACCCGGGCCGACTGCCGGCGGTCTTGATGGGTCTTGGAACGCGCTTGGGAATCGTTGGGCGGGATCACTGCATGGTACGCGCGCTGATCACCTGGAGCCTGCACAATCGATTCATCGTCCTGCTGGGGACGCTGGGTCTGATCGCGTTCGGCATTCACGCGGCCATGAACCTGAACGTCGAGGCCTATCCCGACCCCACGCCGCCGCTTGTGGAAGTGATCACGCAGAACCCAGGCACAAGCCCAGAGGAGATGGAGCGGCTGATCGGCATCCCGATCGAGACCGCGCTCAACGGCATGCCGGGGCTCAAATACCTGCGCAGCATTTCGCTGGCGGGCCTCAACGACGTCAAGTGTCAGTTTGAGTATGGCACCGATTACTGGTCGGCCCGCCAGGAAGTGATCAACCGGATCGGCATGGTCAGCAGCCTGCCCGCGGGCGTCACGCCAACGCTCTCTCCCTGGAGTCCCACCGGCGAGATCGTCCGCTACGTGCTGGAGGGGCCGGGCTATACGCTCAACCAGCTCAAGGCCGTTCAGGACTGGGTTCTGGAACGAGCACTACGAACCGTCCCGGGCGTCATTGATGTCACCGGGTTTGGCGGTACGGTCAAGCAGTATCAGGTTCTGCTGGATAGCCAGCTCATGAAGCGATACGACGTGACCCTGCAGATGGTCACCGATGCGATCCGTCAGTCGAACGCCAATGTCGGAGGCGATATTCTGCCCCTCGGACCCCAGTCGCACAACGTCCGTGCGGTCGGCTACCTGGGCGAAGGCGTTGATCCGCTCGACCCGGCCACGGCGCAAAACGCTTATGCGATCGAGGTGGATAAGCTGGAGGATATCCAGGACGTCGTCGTCACCATGTACAACAACATGCCGGTCTACATCCGGCAGATCGCCAAGGTGGTGATCGGCTATCAGCCGCGACTCGGGATCGTCGGGCGCGAGGGCGACAACGATGTCGTCGAGGGAATCGTCCTCATGCGCAAGTACGAAAAGTCGCTCCCCACCTCGAACCTGGTGCAAGAGAAGATCGACGAGCTCAACCACGGCTCGCTGTTGCCCAAGGGCATTCAGATTGTCACTTTCAACCGAAGGACCGACCTGGTTCACGTCACCACGCACAACGTCTTGCACAACATGGTCGTCGGGATGGGATTGGTCGTCCTGATCCTCTTTGTCTTCCTGGGCGACATCACCAGCGCGGGGATCGTGGCACTCATCATCCCGCTGGCCATTCTGTTCTCGGTCTCGGTGATGTACATCCAGGGCAAGTCTGCGAATCTGCTGTCGATCGGGGCCGTCGATTTCGGGATCATCGTGGACAGCTCGGTGATCATCGTCGAGAACATCTACCGGCATATCACAGCGGCGGATGCCGATCGCAGCCGTCCGCTGATCGACCGGATCATCGACGCGTCGCATGAGATCGAGCGGGCTCTCTTCTTCTCGACCCTGATCATCGTCTGCGCGTTCATCCCGCTGTTTTCGATGACCGGTCCGGAAGGAGCCCTGTTCGGCCCGATGGCCAATACCTATGCGTTCGCGATCTTCGGCGGCACTCATCCTGGCCGTCACGCTGACGCCGGTACTCTGTTCTTTCTTCTTTCACAATAAGCAGGAAGAGAAAGACACGATCGTTGACCGCATGATGAAGGTGCGCTATCTCCGAATGCTCGATCGTGTGCTTCGCTATCGCTATTTGGTACTCGTGGTCATGGGAGGGTTGCTGGCTTTCACGATCAGCCTGGTTCCCCGTTTGGGAGGCGAGTTCATGCCTCCGCTGGAGGAAGGCAACCTCTGGATTCGTGCGCTTATGCCACGGACCGTGACTCTGCAAGAAGCGGCGCGGATGGCCCCGCGGCTGCGAGCAGTGATCGCCTCGATCCCTGAGATCCGGGCCGTGATGTCTCACGTGGGCCGGCCTGACGACGGCACTGACGTGACCAGCTATTTCAACCTTGAGTTCAATGCCCCGCTGATCCCGATGGAGCAGTGGCGGAGGAAGCCTATCACGCTCTTCGACCACAAGATCTGGGATCGCGCTATCACGCGAGAAGAAATCCAGGACGAGCTGTCCAAGAAGTTTGAAGCTTTTCCCTCCATCAATTTCAACTTCTCGCAGTTGATTCGCGACAATGTTGAAGAGGCGCTCTCCGGTGTCAAGGGGGCCAACTCGATCAAGCTCTTCGGCAACGACCTGAACGAACTGGAAAAACAAGGACAGCGAGTCGTCAATATCCTTAACGGTGTTCGCGGGGTTCAGAACGCGGGGTTGTTTCACATCATTGGCCAGCCCAATCTGGAGATCCAGATCGACCGCCACGAGTGTGCCCGTTATGGCATCAACGTATCGGACGTGGAGGCCGTGGTACAGGTCGCCGTGGGGGACAGGGCCTTCACCCAGATGGTTGAAGGAGAGAAGCGGTTCGATATCGTATTACGCCTGCCCAAAGACCAGCGCGATGATCCCGAGGTCATCGGCCGGATTCCGGTTGATACGCCAGGTCAGGACGGCAAGCCAGGAGCACGCATTCCGCTGGGACAGCTTGTCAAGATTGATCCTCACAAGCCGGGGGCGGCCTACATCTACCGTGAGAACAATCGTCGTTACATTCCGATCAAGTTCAGTGTCCACGGCCGCGACCTGGCGTCAACCATTGCCGAGGCGCAGCGAAAGGTGGAAGACCCCAAGTATGGTGCCCAGCTTTCGCGCGGATACGAGGTCGTCTGGTCCGGCGAATTCGCCCAGATGGAGCAGGCCAACGCCAGGCTGATGTGGATCGTACCTCTTTCGATCGGCCTGATCATGATCTTGCTCTACGTGGCGTTCCAGTCGCTCAAGGACGCCCTCCTGGTGATGGCCAATGTTGTCGCCGCCACGATGGGGGGCGTCTGGTCGCTCAAGCTGACCGGAACCCCGTTCTCGATCTCCGCGGCGGTTGGCTTCATCTCGATCTTCGGGGTTGCCGTTCAGGACGGAGTCTTGCTCATCTCGTACTTCAATCAGATGCGGTTGGCCGGTCTGCCCGTGCGCGAGGCCGTGATGCGTGGCGCGGAGCTGCGTGTGCGTCCCGTCGTCATGACCTCGCTGACGGCGGCCCTCGGTTTGCTGCCCGCCGCTCTGGCCAACTCGATCGGTTCGCAAGCGCAGAAACCACTGGCGATCGTCGTGGTCGGTGGAATGCTCGTCACCTTGTTCCTGACGCGGTACCTGATGCCCGTCCTCTACAGCTTCCTCCCCGCTCCAGAGGGCTCAAGTGAGTGCGCCGCCGAACTGATCGAAGGTTCTCACTACACCGACCAGTACTTCGAAACCAGGAAGCCCAGACAACCGGCCATCGAGCGCCCCACCGGCCCAGGTACTGGCCCCGCGACGAGTGAGGTCGATCGTCCCGACGCTGTCGACCTTGGAGGAGACCGATCATGAACCGGGGATGGAAGGTTGTTTTGTCGTTCGCCATTATGGCGGGAATTTCCGGCTGGCTGGCCGTAGACCACCGAAGCTGGGGACGAGTCGTGGGCGTCTGGAACCGGCTGTCCAGCTCGGTGCTCCTCGCCGAGGAGACGCGACCGAGCAAAGAGTGGCTCCAATCTTCAAAGGCGGAGGCAAGCAACACACCGCTGAACCTGCTCACGCTCACCACGGCCCAGATGGAGGCGATCGGTCTCAAGACGGCTCCCGTGAAGCCGCAAACCGAGCCGATCATCCTGCGGCTCACCGGCGTGACCGACTATGATCCAGACACCCTGACGACCGTCCGCTCTCAGTTTGGCTGCCGGGTCGACAAGGTGCTGGCTCAACTGGGCTCCGTGGTCAAGAAAGGCGACCCTCTGCTCGAGGTGTTTAGCTCCGAGCTGGCTGAGGCCAAGAGCAACTATGAGACCGCTCAGAGCCAGTGGACGCGCGACAAGAAGGTTCTGGCGTACAAGTCCGAGCTGACGAAAGTCGCGGCCATTCCACCCAAAGAACAGATCGAGATCGAGAACGACGAGGCCAAGAGCCGGCTGTCGGTCAAGCTCGCCAAGGATAAGCTTCTGGTCTACGGCCTGACGGATAAGGAGATCGAGGACGCAAAGAACGAGGACGGAGTGCAGAAAGCCAAGATGATTCTTCGGTCGCGTTCTGACGGAATCGTGATCAAACGGACGGTCGTTCAGGGCAATTACTATGATTCAACTAATGAATTGATGCAAATTGCGCCTCTTGATCACCTTTGGGTGCGAGGCAGCGTCAGCGAGTTCGATGCCGACAAGGTCGAAGTCGGTCAGACGATTCGCGTCGTCTTTCCGTACTCTGATCGGACAATCGACGAGAAGGTCGAGTACATCGACAAGGCGATCGATCCCGAAACACGGTCGGCCAAGTTCCGCGCAACGATCCAGAACCCTGAGAAGAAATTCAAGGCAGGCATGTTCGTGCGGGTGCTGCTGGAGATTCCCCCCAAGCCAGGCCGCACGATCATACCTCGCGGCGCGATGGTCTCGGTCGACCGGCTCGACTTTGTTTTCCTCAAAGTCCTGGGCTCGGAAGGTCGCTTCCAGCGTCGCCATATCTTCGTCAGCAAAGAGACCAGCGACTGGGTCATCGTGGCCGAACCGTCCCGAGAGCACCTTGGTCTGAGCGCAAACGACGTCGTTGTTACCAACAGCAGCTTGATCCTGGAACAGATGTACGAGGATCGGCTCACGACCGAGGGTGAGTCGCCTACGGATCGCCCGATGGACGACGAGGCGTTTGGCAAGCCCGACAGGCCGGTCACGATCTCGGCCCACTGACCCCGACATCGCGAAATAACCATTTCCGGCCACCGTCTTGCACCAATTCCTATCGTCAACTGGCGATAGGATATCCGTGCACCCTTGGAGCGATACGTCTTCAGTTCATCGTCTCCCGTTAGCCGATGAATGGTGAAAGCGGTATTGTCGGTCGTCATGATTACACCGGAAGAAACGGTGGAATCGGATCCGGCAAGAAGTGATCCCGCGCCGGCTTGGGCCGCGGCGCGGGGGCCGAGACGATCCAGGACGGAAGGACCCCTTACACTCATGAAGGGTTTCTTGACTCTTCCCAGACAGGACGTTCTGCTGGCCGTTGCCGTGATGGTTCTTGTCGGCGGGCGCGTCGTGGGACAAACCCAGGGAGGCGACGAGCCGGTCTTCACGCCGAGCGGAGGTTCCACGTCGCTGCTGGGGCCATCGCCCGGCGCAGGGGGAGCAGTCTTCAGCAATCTGCCCGGAACCGGCGGACTCCTTGGGGGACGCCCGGGACCGACCACTCCCAAGGGCATTCCGACCTCGGTCACGAGTCCTTCCACGACGATAGGCCCGACCGCACTCCAGGCCGCGATCACGGCGCCGCAGCCCGAACCCATCACGCCTTCCACCGGGGAGCTCTATGGGACACTCGAAATTCCGGCCGGGGCCGAGGACGATGGACCCGAGAACGGCCTTACTCTCGATGAAGCCATCGACATCACACTTGAGCGCAGTCTCGACCTCCGCTCCAAGTACTATGAGATCCCTCAAGCCCGCGCTGATATCCTTCAGGCCAGCCTGCGGGCCAACCCGGTTTTCTATCAGGATGGCCAGCTTCTGGCGTATCCTGGCTACCATTTCAGCCGATCGGTTCCCGGCGGCCCGAGCCAGTATGACACGAACATCACCTTCCTGCTCGACATCATGCACAAACGCCAGGCTCGAACTTATGTCGCCCAGCGCGCCGAGAAGGTTCTCGAGGCTCAGTATCAGGAGGCGGTGCGGCAGCGAATCGACGACATCTATGACGCTTACGTCCTGGGTGCTCTGGCGGCGCGACAGACGCTTCGGTACGCGCGCCAGAGCGCCAAGGCACTGGAGAGCCTGGCTACCACGACCGAGCAGCTCTACAGGGGAAAGAGCGTGTCTCTCGGCGACCTCAACCGCGTGAGGATTCAGGTTCGAAGGGCCACACTCGGCCAGATCGACGCTGAAGCGGCCTACCGCAAGGCCAGGCTCGATCTGGGCTCGCTCATGAATCTTACGCAGCAGGAAATCGAAGCCCTCGAGTTGCGCGGGTCGATCAGGGACACCGCTGCCCCGCCCCCCCAGATCGACGCGCTGCAAAAGCTTGCTTTGGATTCACGCCCTGACATTGCCGCGTACCGACTGGGAGTGACGCGAGCCGAAGCGGATGTGCGGCTGGCCCGGGCCAATCGGTTCAGTGATGTCTTCTTGCTCTTTCAGCCTTATACCTACCAGGATAATTCGCCGTACGGACTGAAAAGCGCGGTTTCCTATGCCCTGGGCGTGACGGTCCCCTTGCCGATCTACAATCGCAACCAGGGAGGCATTCAGTGCGCGGTACTCAACGTAGGCCAGACGCAGACCCAGCTCGCCGACGTCGAGAGGCAAGCTCTGATCGATGTCGAGAAAGCGGTGCAGGAGTATGAGGTCACGCGGCGCGAGGTCGATGCGCCTCAGTAAGGAGGTGATTCCGGAAGCCAGCCAGGTGCGTGACGAAGCTTACAAGCTCTATCGCTCAGGAGAGAAAAGCGTCGGCGACTTCATCACCGCCCAGCTCGAATTTAACCAGGTCGTCAAACAGTTTCTCGACACCGCCATCCGCCACCGTCGCAGCATGCTGGGAATCAATACCGCAGTGGGCCGGCGCGTCTTGCCGTGATGGCCAAAAAACCCGCTCGATCACGATCTCATCAAAGGCAAGCCCCCCGACTCGGCCGATTTCCTTGGATACCAGGGAATCGCGAGCGGATCGTTGATCGCGGACTGGAATCGCCCTGAGCTCAGGGAGGAGTCGAGTCGATGGAACGGCGGATCTCCCGCATCTGGAAACCGGCCGTCGAGCTGGTCGAGCGCCGCGAGCTGCTCTCGCTGGTGACCAACATCATGGCCGGCAACCACAACGCCGCGATCAACTCGCCCAAAGTCCGTGCTCTGCTAGCCCAAGTCTCGTGCCGGCCCTGGCTAAAACTCCGAACGCCACACAGGTCCAGGCGGGATCGAGCATGACGCCAGTTACTGCCAGTGCTAGCAGCGGCCGTCGGCGGGGGTTCGTTCCCTCCGCCTCTTCGATCGCCTTGGACCAAAACCAGGGTTTCCTTTCACCCGCCAACCCGGGCTACAACCTTTTGCTCCAGCCCACGGGCACCGCAACCCCCGGCGAGGTAAAACGGCAGTTGTTCACGGCCGTTTACAGGGGGCCTTACATCATCACTCCCGGCGCGTTCAGCAGTCAGTCGATGCTGGTCTCGATCAGGGGCGCGGGTACCGCCAACACGATGCTTCACAGCGACATCCAGCTAAGGCTGGCCATTCCCACCGATCCCACGCTACAGACCACCGGCGCCGCGGTCATCTTCGATCGAAATCTAAATTCCAATACAGCGCTCGGGCTTCGATCTGGCCGCTCCCGTTGCAAACGTCGACGGTCGAGGCCGGCCCGATCGAATCACCAGCTTGACGCTGGACGTCAACTCCAGCTCCGGCGACCTACGTCGAGGGCTACGCCCAGGGTGTGATCGATATCCACTATTACCCTGGTTCCAAGAAGCTGCGCGGCGCAATCGAGCAAGGCACCGCCGTGGTCAAGATCTATGCCCAGATTTACTCGGGCAAGATCGCCTCCATCCTGCGCAATTCGGACATCAATCCGTGAGCCCCGAGACCCTGATCGATTCGATGGCCCTTGGCGACTTGAGATGGGAAACCCTCTCTCCCCGTCCTGGCGTGGATTCCTTGTCCGGTCTAGAATACGAGTCACGAGACAACTCGCTCCACGATTGATACGGCAACCGGGAATCCACGCCATGACGTGTAGGCATTGGTCATTGATGGCCGTCACAGTTGCGTGCACGGGGCTCTTGCCACTTCCGGCTCGGGCCAATGAAGCGCCTGATGCCGGGGCACCGGCCCTTCACGCGGCCGCTTTTCAACCACTTCCCCTGGGCAGCGTCAAACCTTCGGGCTGGCTGCGCAAGCAGCTCGAACTCCAGGCCAGCGGACTGAGCGGGCATCTGGACGAGTTCTGGCCCGATATCAAGAACAGCGCCTGGCGGGGGCAAGGCCGAGGGCTGGGAGCGCGTGCCTTACTGGCTCGACGGCATGGTTCCACTGGCCTACCTGCTTGACGATCCCGTGCTCAAGGCCAAGGTCAAGGGGTTTGTCGACTATATCTTGGAGCATCAATACCCCGATGGATGGCTGGGGCCGATTGGCGACACGGCCGGACACAAGGCGTATGATCCCTGGCCGCTCTTCCCCTTGTTCAAGGCGTTCACGCAATACCAGGAAGCCACTGGCGACCCGCGCATCATACCCGCGCTGCTGAGGTGTGCTCGCAAGATCGATCAGGTCACGGGTCAAACGCCTCTTTATAGCTGGGCCAAGCTGCGGGCCGCTGATTTCGCCGTCAGCCTCTACTGGCTGCACGCCCGCACCGGCGAAAAATGGCTCCTGGACCTTGCCCGCAAGGCATTCGCCCAGAGCCATGACTGGAAGGCCCAGTTCAGCGACTTCAAGTTCACCGGCAAGACCCAGGGCAAGTTCGAGCTCGACACTCACGGCGTGAACACGGGCATGGCCCTCAAGTATGGCGGGATGCGCTACCTCTTGACCGGTGAAACCAGTGACAAGACGGCGATCTTCTCGATGCTCGACCTGCTGGACAAGTATCACGGCCAGGCCACGGGAATCTTCACCTGCGACGAGCACCTGGCCGGGCGCAGCCCCTCGCAGGGGACCGAGCTCTGCACCGTCGTCGAGGCGATGTATTCGCTCGAGCTCCTCTCGGCCATCGTGGGTGACGCCCGGCTGGGCGATCGGCTCGAGAAGCTCGCCTATAACGCTCTGCCCGCCACGTTCAAGAAGGATATGACGGCGCATCAGTATGACCAGCAGTGCAACCAGGTGATCTGCTCGAAGGCGGGTGACCACGTTTATGTGAACAACAATGCCGACTCGAACCTGTATGGCCTGGAGCCCAACTTCGGCTGCTGCACGGCGAACTTGCATCAGGGCTGGCCGAAATTTGTGTCTCATCTCTGGATGGCGACATCGGATGGCGGTCTGGCGGCGGTTGCCTACGCGCCTTGCGTGGTCGAGACCAAGGTCCAGGGCAAGCCGGTCAAGGTGGAGGTGAAAACTGAGTACCCTTTTCGCGACGAGATCGTGATCAAGGTGATCGTTCCGCAAGAGATGACGATGCCGCTGCACCTTCGTATCCCAGGCTGGGCCAGGGGTCCGGTGATGAGAGGAACGGACGTCAGCCTCTTGGCGACTAAGTTCCAGGTTCAGGGAGACGGCTTCGAGATCGACATGTCGTCCGGGTCGGAGAGTGGTTACTTCACCTTCCCCGCCAAGTGGAAAGGAACCCAGACCATTTATCTCCGCTTTTCGATGCCCGTTCGCCTCTACCACGGATTCAATGACTCCGTCGCCATCGAGCGCGGTCCCCTGGTCTATGCCCTCAACATCGGCGCCGAGTGGAAAAAAGTAAAAGACAATCCGCAGTTCGCCGACTGGGAAGTCTATCCGACGACACCCTGGAATTATGCCCTTGAGATTGACCGCGACGCATCCGGCCCGATCGGTGACCTTTGAAGAGAGGCCCGTCGGCTCGTCTCCGTTTTCGGTCGAGGGGGCGCCGGTGGTCGCTCGGGTGAAAGGCAGGCGCTTGCCCGGATGGACCATCGAGAAGGGCGCGGCCGCTCCGCCACCGAGAAGCCCGGTGACTAGCGACGCGCCCTTCGAAGAACTGACGCTGATTCCGTACGGATGCACCGATCTGCGGATCACCGAGTTTCCGACCGTCGCCGGCCGCTGACCGACGCAAGAACGACGCTTGCCCGAGACCCGGGAATCACCCCACTCATCATGGATAAGCCAGGAAACGTCAATTCGACGACGCAGAGCGCGGAACCCGCTTCGATTCCCCGGCGCTCGATCGTGCTCAAGTTGACGCTCTTCGTGGGCATCCTGGTCTCGCTCACCGCCGGCACGCTGATCACGGTCGGCTACCTGTACACCAGCCAGATGCTGAGCGATCAGATCGACGCACGTCTTTCGGCCGCCGCCGAGGACCGGCAGGGCCTCCTGCGATCGAGACTGGCCCACCTCGACGAACGGGTGCGCCTGATCGCCAACCGAACACGGTTCCGAGACCTGCTCGATCGACATGCCCGGGGGGTGATCACGCCCGAGGCGTTCGGGGCCGGGGCTGCCAGGATCTTTGACGACGCTGCGCATCGGCTGGACCGAGTTCATGGCCATCTGGATCGAGACCGATGCCGGGAAGGTCGTGGCCTCGAGTGGAGAGGCGTCACTGGTAGAGAGGTTCGCCGTGCCCCAGGGGCCGCGGACCCCCCTGGCCGCGGACTCCTCGATGGTCGAGCTGCCCAGCAGGGTCGGAGACGCGCACGCCGCCCTGTTCGCGACGGAGGCCCGCGCCAGGTCGGGACAACGGCTGGGCCGGCTCATGCTGCTGATCGATCTCGGGCACATCATGACCGACCTGGCAGACCCCCAGTGGCTGGGCGAGACCGGCGAGGTCGTGGTCGGAGCCCGCGTCAACAACCAGACCCGGTTCGTGTTTCCGCCCCGCCTCGATCCCGCGAATCTGGAATTCCCCTCGAGCCGAACGCCGGCCATGAACCGGGCTTTAACCGGCGATAAGGGTTTCATGCGTGCCGTCGACCGGAGGGGACGCGAGATCCTGGCCGCCTACCGGCCGGTGGGCTACGCCGGCTGGGGCCTGTCCGCGCAGATGGACGTTCAGGAGGCTTACGCCCCCGTCAATCGCCTGCGCGGGCTGCTGCTGGCGATCGGCGGCCTGATCCTGGTCGCTGGCCTGGGCGCGTCGTACCTGATCGCCCGGCAAAATACGCGGCCGATCCGTCGCCTGGCCGCCACGGCAGACGCGATCGCCAGGGGCAACCTCGACGCGCGCATCGACATCACGTCCCATGACGAGATCGGCGTGCTGGGCCAGGCGTTCACGCGGATGACCGAGCAACTGGCCCGCTCGCACGCCGACCTGGAGAACCGGATCGCCGAGCGGACGCGAGACCTGGAAGCCACGCGAGACCTGCTCGATGCCTTCTTCCGCATCTTCACGTCACGGCTCGAGCCCGAGAACATTCATCGCACGTTCGACACGGTACTGCGGTTTTGTCACCAGCTCGGTTACGACGTGGCGATGATCTCGCTGGTCGATCGCGAGGCCGGCGTGATTCGCGCCGTGCGCGGAGCGGGAACCATGGCCGAGGTCGTCGACCTGACGATTCGACCTCTGGCGGGCGACGACATCCTGGCCGTGGTGACGCGTCAGGGCCGGACGGAGGTCATCGCCGACTCAGCGTTCGACGCCCGATGCGATCAGGGCGCCGTTTTCCTGTCGAAAATTCATGGTCAGATCATCATGCCATTAGTTGGCGATGAGGTGCTGGGCACGCTTCAGGTGGCCACTCCCGAGATCCTCGATCCAGCACGCGTCGATCTTCGTCCCCTGGAAACCCTGGCCAGCCACACTGCCCGCGCGCTCGACGGGCTGAAACAAGTTGAGGAAATCCACCGGCTCACGCGCAGCCTCGAGCAGCACGCCTGCGAGCTCGATGAAATCGGAAGCGGCGGTGCGGCAGAAGACCCGGATCTTGCAGTCGGTTCTCGACTGCATGAGAGAGGGTGTGGTCGTCGTTGACCGCGAGGCTCGCCTGCTGGTGTTCAACCCGGCCGCCGAGCAGATTCTCGGCCGGGCGCCGGCCGATGCGCGATTGCAGCCCTGGAACCCTTTGCACGCGGTTTACCATCCCGACCGGGCCACGCGATATGCCGCGGAGGAACTCCCACTCTTTCGAGCCATCCGCGGCGAATCACTGGATCAAGTGGAGGTCTTCGTCGCCCATCCCAGCTTGCAGCAGGGGTCGTGGATGCTGATCAACGCCCGCCCGCTGCGGGATGACCAGGGGGAGGTCCAGGGCGGCTTGGTGGTCTTTCACGATCTCACCAGGCGCAAGAACAATGAGCGGCGGCAAGCGGCCCAGTACGCCACGACCCGTGTTCTGGCCGAAGTTGATTCACTCAACGAGGCGAATCCCCGGATCCTCGAGATCATCGGTGACCACCTCGATTGGGACTTCGGCTCGATCTGGAGGATCGACCAGGGAAACCGCCAGCTCCGCTGCGTGACCCAATGGCACGGCGCCGAGGTCGCTTTCCCCCGCTTCGAGGAATCGACGCGGACGATCACATTTGCCTCCGGGGTCGGTCTTCCCGGCCGTGTCTGGGCGACGCGTAAGGCTGCCTGGGTCTTCGATCTGGCGGCCGATTCCAGTTTCCCGAGGGCGATCGAAGCTGGCCAGGAGGGTCTGCACTCCGGCTTCGCAGCGCCAATCCTGGTTCGGGGTGAATGCCTGGGCGTGCTCGAGTTTTTCAGTCGAGAGCCTCGCCAGCAGGATGTCGCGCTGCTGGAGATGATGACCAGCGTGGGCAGCCAGATCGGCCAGTTCATCGAGCGCCATCAGATGCACTCGCGGATGGTCCAGTCAGAGAAGCTCGCCTCCCTGGGCATGCTGAGCGCGGGGGTCGCCCATGAGATCAACAACCCCCTGGCTTACGTCGCCAACAACCTGGCCGTACTCGAGCGCGACGTCCACTCTCTCTTGTGCCTGATCAAGCTCTATGAAGGCACGAAGAATTCTCTCGCAGGCGCCTGCCCAGAAACCCTCGCCGAGATCCATCGGCAGTGCGAAGCCTGCGACTTGCCCTATATTCAGGAAAACCTCGACAAGATCCTGGCGAGCACGCGCCAGGGAGTGAAGCGCGTGGCCGAGATCGTGCACAACCTCCGAGGCTTTGCCCGGCTCGATCGGCCCGCGGTCGATCATGTCGACGTTCACGAGGCGATGAGCACGGCCCTCGAAATGATTCGCGGCCGCTTGCAGCGCCGACACATCGCCGTGGTGGAACGGAAGGGTGAGCTTCCGCCGGTGTCGGCGTCGCCCGTACAGGTCAACCAGGTTTTCTTGAACCTGCTGGTCAACGCCATGCAGGCGATCGAGGTCACCCACCGCGAGGACGGCCAGATCGCTATCGAGACCCGCTGCGCCGGAACCGACGTCATCATCGAGATCGCCGACAATGGCTGCGGCATCCCTCCCGAGGTCCTGCCCCAGATCTTCGATCCTTTCTTCACGACCAAATCCGTCGGCGACGGCACCGGCCTGGGTCTGAGCATCACCCACGGCATCGTCCAGGACCACGCCGGACGCATGGAAGTCGAAAGCACCCCCGGCCAGGGCACCTGCTTCCGGGTGATCTTGCCGGTGTCGCGGAAGTGAGCTCCGTTGGTTTGAGCGGCGCTCATCGGGAAAGCCCGTGGCGTCCAACTCCGAGGCGGCGAATGTCCCGACCCGTTCGCTGGACAAGATCCCTGTCTCGTCCGTGACGAATACGCTACGCTTGGAGATATGGACCTCGGATCGCGGGAGGGTCAAATGAGCATTTTCGACAGTGCAACGACGCTGACAGGCATCTTGAAGGAAGGTCGGATCATTCTCAACGAACAGGCCGACTGGCCGGAAGGCTGCCGTGTCGTGGTGATACGCGAGACCGCGGTCCCGACGCTGGGACTTGCCGAAGACGAGCAAGGCGACAATCCCGAGTCGATCGCTCGGTGGATCGCCGCGTTCGACGCAATTCCGCCGCTCGAGATGACTCCCGAGGAAGAGGTTGCCTGGCGAGCAGCCAGGGAAGCAAACAAGGCCTATGAAATGGCCACGTTCGATGAACGAGCCAGGCGGATCGAGGCATTATTTCCATCGTGACGATCGACACCGACCTGTCGGCAGTACCAGGCCTCAGCGTCGAAAGCCGGGCCTCGTGAACATTTGGAATCAACGTTGTCGATGCGTAGGACTCAAGTCAATACCGCTACATAGCCGTAACCCAATGGGCGATGGATTTTGATTTCGCCCTCTCCCCTTGCGGGAGAGGGTCGGGGAGAGGGGTGATGATGCCTGGTCTTCCCCGCAAACGAGGCGTTCGGTCGTGCCCCGCCCCCCTCTCCCCAGCCCTCTCCAATACTGTTCGGCACGAGTTTTTCCTGGGGGCATTTTCGCGGGATCGGGTGATTCCAAGCCGAAGAGAAATGTCCGCAGCGGAGTCTGGTCAGTCGATGCAACGCCGATTTGGGGAAGATCAGGATTTGTTGGGCGCAGCAGCGAACGCCGCGGCCGCGAGATTCAAACCGCGGGCGGGGAGTTTAGTCGGGGGTTTTTTGCGCCGTGCGCTGTGCGGCCAGGTGAGCGTCGAACTCCTCGTCACTGACCCAGCCCAAGAGGTAGAACTGGATGACCTCGAACGTTCGTTTCGTCGGCTTCAGGCCCGTCCGAAGCGCGATCAGCAGGCTGACGATCAGCGCGGCATACATCTGCAGTGTCACGCCGTTCCTGTTGTGCGCGATCAGGTGATGCGCCCGAGAATGCATTTGAGCCAGCGGAAAAACAGCTCCACCGTCCAACGGTAGCGGTAGGCCAAGGCCACCAGATCGGCGTCGAGGTCGAGCCGGTCGGTGATCAGCCACAACTCCGTAGCCTTGCCTTCGCGGTTGACGATCCGCACAATCACCAGTCGCATCGGCCGCTTCAAATGATCCTTGTGATGCGATGTCCCCAACCGGGACAGGACCAGGTCACGAACGACCCCGGCAGCCCGTGCGGCGTCGTCCAACGGGTGCTCGTGGTTGACGACGTAGGCGATGTTGTCCTTAACCCGGCCGATCAGCGACGAGCCGGCCGCAAGGATCCGCGCGAACAGTTCGTAATCGACATATCCTCTGTTCACGACGTAAAGCCGGGCCGCCTGCAACGCCGCCTCAAGCGCGGCCGTCTCGGAGCAAGCCGCCGGGGTCACGGTCGCGTCGAGTGGGACGGCCTTCAGGACGTCGAAGTGCAGGTGCAGCTTGACACCTCGATGGTCCTCGTCGGTCCACAACGCCCAGGCCATCCGCGACATCGCCGTGAACACCGAGCCATCGACCGCCGTGAGTCCCTTCAGCGCCTCCGCCTCGCTCCCGGTGTGCAAGGGAGCGGCCTGGACCGCCAATTCTTGCACGATCGGCCTGAGCAAGTCGGCATCGAAGACCCGCGCGGCCTCGGACAGCGAGCCCAGCGAGGTGGACTCGATGCCCAACTTTTGACGTGTCTTTTCCCACCCGGTGGTCTGCTGCAAGCTGCGCAGGCTGTCCAGGGCGGGATTGAAGAAGTACATCAACAGGAGCGTAACGTATTGGTCGTAGAACAGTTTCCGATTACCGGCTCGGTCACGTTCGGTGCCGACCTCGTGGAGCCGCTCCAACGACTTCAGCATCGGCTTGCTCTCCCGCAGGGGAGAGGGAGCCAGAAATGGATGAGGTGCAGACTGTTGCTACTATATCCGCGGTATTGGGATCAAAGAGGCCATGGACTTACCGGCCGGACCGGTGGCCGCCTGTTTCCTAATTTTTTCGTTTCCCTGACGCACGTCAGAGGTTATCCTCGGTAAGTGCCTTGCGATGACAGAGGCTTCTGACGAATCCCACGCCGATTCCGGCTTTGTCGAGAGGATATCCCATGGGGCGCTTCATGAGTGGTATGGCCGTTACCGCCGCAGGCTTGAGCGCCTGGATCGTGCGGCTGGCACTGATCGGGGCGGCCGTGGTTTCGCTGCTGACGTTAGAGCGAGCCCACGGCCAGGCCGTGGCGCCTTCGCCTGCCCCACCGCTGGCCCGGTACATTCCCGGCGGCGAACTCGCGTTCTACTGGGAATTCGAAGGTCTCAGCGCCCATGCCGAGGGGGCCCGCAAGGCGGCCATCTCGAAGCTGCTCAAGGACACGCCTCTGGGAGCGCTGCTGGAAGATCTGGCGACTCAGATGATCAACAAGGCTCAGCAACAGGCCCCGCCCGGCCGGCAGGTTCCGGCCGCTGATTACCTCGCCTTGCTCCGGCATGGCGTGCAAGAGGGGCTGGCGGTCGGAGCCTTCGGCAAAGGTCCAGACAAGACGAACTTGCTCCTCGTGTTGCGAAAAGGGAATCGCCCCGAGTTCCTGCGCTTCATGCAGCTCATCGCGGCTTCCGGAGGTTTCGGTCCCGCCGTCAACCAGGACGATCGTCAGGTGTCCGGACGCACGATTCATCCTCTTGGTGCGAACGGAGTGTGGTGGCTCGAGCAGGAAGATCTGCTCATGACCGGCAAGATTGGCGTTGAGGCCGTGCTGGCCGTGATTGAGGGCAAGGCTCCCAGCGCGGTGAATCATCCTCTCCGCTCCCAGGTGATGAAGGCGGAGCCGGACCTCGAGCTGGCGTCCTATGCCTTCCTTGACTTCGCGGCCCTGCCCGCCTTGCCTCCTGAAGCCACGCGGGAAGGCTTCGACGGCATCAAACACATTGAATTACAATGGGGCTTTCAGGGCGACGCCCTGATGACCGTGGTCAGGTGCATTGCCCCCGCGCCGCGCCGGGGAGCCCTTGCCCTGTTTGATCAGCCGACGTTCAACCTGAAGTCGCTTCCCGCCATTCCCGCCGGGCAGCATGCCTTCGCCGTCCTCTCGATCGATCTTGCAAAGACCTATGAGCAGTTCGCCGCGCTCGTTCGACCGACTGACGCCAACACCCAGAGCCCGGTTGATGCGCTCGACAACGCCTTTCGCCAGCAGCTAGGACTCAATCTGCTTGAAGACGTCCTCCGCCCGCTGGGGCCCAAGGTCGCCATCTACGCTCAGCCCACGGCCGCACCACCGGCCGGCAACCCGCTGGCGGCCCTGGTCACGCCTTACACGGGCATGACGATCTCGATCCAGGTTCGCGACCACGCGGGCTTGAGCTGCGGTTCGATCAACTGATCAAGGCGATTAACAAGGTGCTCGCGGAACCGCCCCATCGTCAGGACGACCCGCCCCAGTTCCACAAGAAAAACGGGCCGCACAACGAGTATGTGCTCGAGTTCCCGCCGGGCTCTGTCCCCGAGGCAGTGGCGGCGCTTCTGTCTCCCACCATCGCTCTGGACAAGGAGCAACTGATCGTGAGCGGCACGTCGGCCGCCGCCGAAAAGGCTCTGACCCTGACCGGTGCACCGAGCGATCGCCGCTGGTCCTCCACTGGCGCCTTCGTGCCCATGGCCCAGCGCCTGCCTGGCAACATGGTGCTCCTGAACGTCGCCGACCCACGCGACACCCTTCCGGTCTTGATCGACAACTTGCCCGCGATCGCCCAAGCCTACAATTCCCAGGTGCAGCAGGCTTCCCGGATGGCCCAGGCCAGAGGCGGACGACCAGGCCCGGACATGACGGTGAACCTCGACGCCAACAAGCTGCCCACGGCCGAGCAGCTCAGACCCCTGCTCTTCCCCGCGTTCGACGGCGATCAGCGTTGATGCGAAGGGGATTCATCTTCTCCAGCGCGAGGCGCTTCCCAGCATCACCTCGCCGACCAGTGCGGGTGTTCTGGTCGCACTGCTTTTGCCGGCCGTGCAAGCCGCCCGCGAGGCGGCCCGCCGCGCCCAGTGCACCAACAATCTCAAACAGATCCTCCTGGCGTTCCACAATCACATTTCGGCCAACAACGCTTTTCCCAAGGATTACACCGACAAGGACGGCAAGCCGCTGTTGAGCTGGCGAGTGGCCATCCTGCCGTATCTCGAGCAAGGGGATCTGTTCAACAAGTTCAAGCTCGACGAGCCCTGGGACAGCCCGACCAACAAGCCGTTACTCAAGGAGATGCCGCAGGTCTTCCTGTGCCCGGATCGCACCAAGGCCGAGCCTTTTACCACGACGTATCGAGGCTTCACAGGACCCCTTGCGATCTTCGACGACAACAGGAGCATCACGCTCGTTGACGTGACCGATGGCACATCAAATACCATCGCCGTCACCGAATCAAAGGACGCCTTTCCCTGGACCAAGCCCGACGACCTGCCGTTCGACCCGCAGGCCGCGCCCTCACTCTTCGGCGCAGGCTCGCCGCATCCGGGTGGGTTCAACTGCGGGTTCGCTGATGGCTCGGTCAGGTTCATCAAGGATTCGATCAGTGTGATTATGTTCAAGGCCTTGATCACCCGGGCTGGTGGCGAGGTGATCGCCAACGATGCGTTTTGACCAGTCATCACTTGCCTTTCGTGAGATTCCGCAGTCATGAGCATTGCTTCACTTCCGGCGGCCGGCCTGTCCGGCTCGGGCCAGATCCCCGACGAGACCATGGAGTTCATCCGCTCGGTGCGGCAGCAGGTCGGCACCGTGGTGGTCGGCCAGGATGTAGTGGTCGAGCGGCTCCTGATCGCGCTTTTCACTGGCGGCCACCTGCTCTTGCAGGGCGTGCCGGGCCTGGCCAAGACCCTGCTCGTCTCGGTGCTGTCCAAGACGATTGACCTCCAGTTCGCCCGCATCCAGTTCACCGTCGACCTGCTTCCTTCCGACATCCTGGGCTCGGAGATCCTCGACCAGCGGACCAACGACTTCCGGATCCACAAGGGGCCAATTTTTACGAACCTGCTGCTGGCCGACGAGATCAACCGCGCCGCGCCGAAGGTGCAAAGCGCACTGCTGGAAGCCATGCAGGAACGGAAGGTGACGATCGGCAACGAGACCTTCAAGCTCCCCGCTCCGTTCCTGGTGATCGCCACTCAAAACCCGATCGAGCAGAGCGGCACGTTCGAGCTGCCCGAGGCCCAGCTTGACCGGTTCATGCTCTGCCACCGACTTGGCTATCCCACGACCGAGGAAGAGAAAGACATCCTCAAGCGCAACGCCGCGCTCGGAGTTCGGCGCGAAGACCGCGGCGCGGTGGCTCGAACCGAGTTCGATGTGCTGGAGGGGGGGCCGGTGGCGACCACCGAGGATCTCGTCCGCGCCATGGAAGCGGTGCACGAGGTGCATGTGAGCGAGACCTTCACCGACCACGTGGTCGAGATCGTCAAGCGAACGAGAATCCACCCGGCCATCGAGCTAGGGGCCAGCCCTCGAGCCGGGATCGCGCTCGTCAAGGGCTCGCGAGCCCGGGCGCTGATCCACGGCCGCCACTACGTGATCCCGGAAGACCTCTTCGCCCTGGCCGAGGACGTGATCCTGCACCGGACCCGCCTGAGCTACGAGGCACTCGCCGATGGCCGGTCCGGCCCCGACGTTCTCAAGGAGATCCTCGGCCCCTTCGGCGCCACGCAATCGCCGCGCCCGATCATCACCAACGGCCGCGCCCGCTGAGAGCAGCGGCCAGGCGAGCAACCGAAAGGAAGGGAACAGCCATGCAATTCACCGCGGTCTACATCGAAGTTCCGGAGGGTTACATCGGCTTCGTTGAAGAACTTCCAGGCGCGAATACTCAGGGGGCGACGCTGGAAGAAGCACGAGCGAACCTTCGAGAAGCGGTTGCCCTGGTTTTGGAGACGAACCGAGAGCTGGCCGAGCGGTCGATCGCGGGTCGAGAGGTCAAGCGCGAACCGTTTGTTCTTGCGGCCTCATGAAACGACACGACTTGGTGCGTCACCTGCTTTCACACGGATGCGTGCTTCATCGCGAAGGCGGCAATCACAGCATCTTCGTCAACCCGGCCAACAACCAGGTTTCCGCCGTACCGCGACACCGGGAGATCAACGAATTCCTTGCCCGCAAGATCTGTAGAGAGCTCGATATTCCAGCACCTTGATCATGACGTTTGTCGCCGCCTTCATTCCCGGAGATTCTCGCATTGCAAGGCCGAATCGAAACTCACGACATCCTGGATTCGCGCCAGTTCTACCTGGCGGTGAAGCGGCTGGCCGATAGCCTGAGCTACGGCACTGACCGTTCACCGTTTCTGGGTGCGGGGGTCGAATACGTGCAGTCTCGGCCCTACCAGTATGGAGACCCCATCAAGCTCATCGACTGGAAGGTGACGGCGCGGACGCGGAGGGTACACGTCAAGGAATACGAGGCCCCCAAGCGAATGCCCGTTTATCTCCTCATCGACACGTCGGCGTCGATGACCATCAGCTCTCATCATAAAAGCAAGTACGAGATCGCTGTGTTCCTTGCCGGTGGCCTGGCCCTGGCCTGCCAGGAGCGGATCAGCCCTGTGGGGCTGCTCGGAATCGGCGGCCAGAGCCTGCACGTGCGGCCCAGCCTGTCGAAAGACCAGGTCTTGCAGTGGCTGCACAAGCTGCGCACTTACCGCTACGACGAGCCGACCTCGCTGGGCGCCCGCCTCGCGGAATTGATCCCTAGCCTGAGCCATCGCGTGCTGGTGATCGTGCTCTCCGATTTGCACGACCCCCGCGCTATCCCTTCGCTCCGCCGGCTGGCGCAAGAGCATGACGCGGTCGTCCTCCAGTTGCGAGACCCGGCGGAAGAGCGGCTTCACGGCGTCGGCTTTGTGAGAGCCCGTGAGGCCGAGACCGGGTCGCCCTTCGTCGTACGCAGTCGGAGCCGCTGGCTCGACCAGGAGCAAATCACCGATTCGCTCAAGAAAAATGGCATCGACCACCTGCTGATCGACACCGAGAAGCCGTTCGTCTTGCGGGTGCGGCAATTCTTCAAGCAGCGCGACTTGCTGGGTCGGGGAGCACGATAGGCATGAGCAGGCTTCCTGGCGAGAGTAACGCGGTTTTCAGACGCATTGACGACACCCCGCCACACCGCCTTTCGCAACGGCGGCGAGAGCGAACGGTCGCGCGCCCTGCCCACCCCCCCTGACCCCCCCTTCGCAAGGGGGGGAAAGAGAATGGCGAGCGACCCGATTTTCCCCCCCTTGCAAAGGGGGGGTAGGGGGGGTGGACGAGGCACGATCACCGGCCTTGGCTGTCCCCATTGCGAAGGGGGGTGTTCGTTGGCAGAGGCCTTCGCGCGCACGCAACCCGAGCGAAAACCGCTATAGGCGCCCTTGCTGGCTTCTGTCGATCCTTGGACTGGCCTTGTTCGCAGTGCGCCCGGCCCAGGCCGATTCTCCGCCGCCCCGATCCACCTCCACCGTGGGCATGCCGGCGAAGATTGAGCAACTGGTGCTGCCGGGGCCCGAGCTCGAGGTCAAGCCGCTGGAAGACCGCCGGGCGCCGGTCGTGGTTCGTATCACGGCCGTCTACCCGCACGGCACGGCGTTTCGCTATGACCTGGTCTATTACGCGCTCGAGCCCGGCAACTACGACCTGAAAAACTTCCTGCGGAGGAAGGATGGAGCCGCCCTGGGCGACCTGCCCGCGATTCCGGTCAGGGTCGATCCGGTTCTGCCGCCCGGACAGATCGAGCCCAATGCGCTGGCCCTGGCGCGTTCTCCGTCGCTGGGCGGCTATCGGCTGCTGCTGGCCTTTGCCGGCTCGCTCTGGTGCGCTGGACTGGCGGCGATCCTGCTGCTGGGCCGCAACAAGAAGAGCCAGGCCGAGGCCGAAGCCAGCCGCCCTGTCACCCTGGCCGATCGCCTCCGCCCCCTGGTCGACGCGGCGCTTGCCGGCACACTCAGCGAGGGGCAGCATGCGGAGCTCGAGCGGCTCTTGATTGGTTACTGGCGCAAGCGGCTGAAGCTCGAGCACGTCAGTCCCGCCGAGGCCATCCGCGCGATGCGCAAGCACGGGGAGGCCGGCGCCTTGTTGCGCAATCTCGAAGAGTGGTTGCACAAGCCAGGCGCTAAAGCTGAGGCCGCCGAGATTGCCGCGCTCTTGCGTCCTTATCAGGAATTGAAGCCCGAGAACCCTGACGAAGAGCCTGCCCCTGAACCCGTAAGGCCTTCCTTGACACAGTTGCCGGAGCATCTCGCGTGAGCTTTGCTTATCCTTTCGTGCTGGCCTTGCTCGTGGTCCCGCTCTTGCTGCTGGCCTGGGTCTGGAAGCGCTCGGGCGGGCGCGTGGCACTGCCGTTTGACCATGGCGCCCAGCGCTCGGGCCGGGGCTGGGCGGCCGCGCTCAAGCTGGCAGAGTCGCTGCCGGCCGTCATTCTCGCCGTCGTGATCTTGCTGCTAGCGGGCCCGCAACAGCTCAGCGCCCCAAGACACGCAGAGTCCTCACGAACATCGAGTTCTGCGTTGATGTGTCCTACAGCATGACCGCGCCCCTGGGCGAGGGCAACCGGTATGATGCCTCGATGAAGGCCATCGATGAGTTCTTGAAGATCCGGCAGGGAGACGCCTTCGGCCTGACCTTCTTCGGCGATAACGTGCTGCACTGGGTGCCCCTGACGGGCGACCCCTCGGCCATCCGCTGCGCACCGCCGTTCATGAAGCCTGAGAACGTGCCCAACTGGATGGCCGGCACGATGATCGGCAAGGCATTGCTGGCCTGCAAGGAGATCTTGACGAGCCGTGAGGAGGGCGACCGGATGATCATCCTGGTCTCCGACGGAGACAGCTTCGACCTCTCGAATGGCAACGATGAGTCGATCGCCCAGACGCTCAAGCGAAGCGGCATCACAGTGTTCGCGATCCACATCAATTCGAGCGACCCACCGCCAGAGATCGTCACGATCACGGGCCTGACCGGCGGCGAGGTTTTCCCCGTGGATGATCCTCAGGCGCTCCAGGCTGTCTTCAAGCGAATCGACGCCATGAAGGCGACCAAGCTCGAGAAAACCGCGCCGAATTGCTCGACGACTTCGCACCGGTCTGCTACGCCGGCTTGTCGGTCCTGGGCCTGACCGGTCTGACTTTGTTTGGCCTCAGGTACACGCCATGGTGATGGTCACGATCGTTGAGCTGGCAACGGCGGCCGCGGCGATCATGGCGGCCATGGCCGAGCTCTTGCACGCGCGCCGTTCACGCCGCCTGGCCCGCCTCGCCTTCGGCCCCGACTTGCGACCGGCGCCCTGGGCACGGTTTGCCCCCGCGCTGCGCGTGGCGGCGATCGCCGCGCTTTGCTGGGGACTCTTGACGCTGCTGGTGATTCCTCCCAAGGTGCACGTGGCCGAAACGATCCCCGACAACGAGCGCCGGCACGTCTTGATCGTGCTCGATGTCTCGCCCAGCATGCGGCTCAAGGACGCCGGGCCCAACGCCGACCAGAGCCGTATCAAGCGCGGGGCCGACGTCATGGAGTCGTTCTTCAAGCGGGTTCCGGTCGAGATCTACCTGATCTCCGTCGTGGCCTGCTACAACGGGGCCAAGCCCGTCGTGGTCGACACCAAGGACCTTGAAGTGGTGCGCAACATCTTCGGCGACCTGCCCATGCATTACGCCTTTCCCTCGGGCAAGACCGACCTGTTCTCGGGTCTGATTGAGGCGGCCAAGATCGCTCATCCCTGGCAGCCCAAGAGCACCTTGCTCCTGCTTCTTTCCGACGGCGACACCGTGCCCGCGACCGGCATGCCCAAGTTGCCGGCTTCGATCGCTGACGTGCTGGTGGTCGGCGTGGGCGATCCTCGCAGCGGCTCGTTCATCGACGGCCGGATGTCTCGCCAGGACGCCAGCACGCTTCGCCAGATCGCCGTCCGATTGAATGGAACGTACCACGACGGCAACCAGAAACACCTGAGCTCGGAGCTTCTCTCCCAGTTGACCGTCATCCCCCGCAAGACCGCTTTCGAGCAACTGACCAGGCGCGAATACGCCCTGCTCGCCTGCGGTCTGGGCGGATCCATCCTGGCATTCTTGCCGATGCTCCTTCATTACTGGGGCACGCGGTGGCGGCCGGGAGTGCACGCCGCGACTCGGCACGAGGGTCAGACCCGGCGGAAGCCTGTCTCCAAACTGGTGGCATCCAAGCCGTAGTTGCACTTTGTGAGAACGGGGAGATGAACCACGGAGATCACAGAGATCACGGAGAAAGCGAGAAGATAAAGTAGTTATATAAGTAAATTAATAACGTGTTTATGTATTTTCTCCGTGGTCTCTGTGTCCCCTGTGGTTCACTCTTCGGGAGTAGAGCGGTGCCGCCGCAAATCGAAATCCTTTTGGTCAGTGGGCTGCACCCCAATGAAACGTGTGCTCCGTTCATGGCGCGCGCCGTTTTCCAGAAGGTGAGCGAACGAGGTGGACAAGTTGCGCTCTTCCAGGTCCCGTACCCCTATACCCTGATCGCGCTCTTCGACCATCCCGCGATCGCCATCACAAACTACTCGATGCCGTCGGGACAAGGACGTCTCGACGTCGATCTGGATACCCTTGACGAGGTCCTCGAACGGCGTTATCCCGGCGCGCTTGTCTTCGAGTTCCACAACTCGGAGGATACCCAGCCAATGCTGGGGATCGACCCGCGCAAGCCTGTGCACGAGTATGAGGTGGGAACGATCGGGCCACGGTTCGAGCGGCCGTTCGAGATCGGCACCTGGCGCAACGTGGATCGCCGTGGACGGCCGGGGAAGATCGTGATCGAGGTGCCCGCCTGCTACGTTCCCGTGGATCCATCTGTTCGGGACAGTCGTCGTCGCCGCCTATCCCAGTTGCGTGCGGAAGGCCTCAAGTACGACCCGCAATGCTTGCACTACCTCGAGACCAGGGCCGATGTGGAAGCGAGCCGGCGTCGCGGTTACCTCGACGATTGCCTTGCTCACAAGGTGGCTGAATGGATCATGAATTGCAGGCTGTTGTCCAGCTTTTGAACGGCGTCCGGCAGAGTACCACACGGGTGGCTTCGGGTGGTGGGTCGACGAACCGCGGCGCACCGGCTAGGCTCTGAGATACGGGGCGACGGGCTACGGCCACGTCAGGATCCGTTGGCTCTCAGCCCCGGGAGCGTCCGTTCACACCGAAGCACCCCAGGTCCATGGTGAGCAGCGATATGAAACCGATCCCACGCCGGAGCTTTCTGAGAGGTTCAATGACGGCCGGTCTGGCGCTGGGGATGCCGCGGCTGATGCTCGGCGCCGGGCCCCGGTCGGGCGGCCCCAACGACGCGGTGAATGTCGCGGTCATCGGGCTGGGGTCGACCACGGCCGTCGGGGGTGTGGGCGGGCGTGGCCACCAGCTCATCGGCCGGCTCCGCGAGATCCCCGGCGTCAAGATCGTCGCGCTCTGCGACGCCGACCAGGCGCACCTCGATCGCGAAGTCGAGGCGGCCCGTGACCACGGGGGGAAGGTCGCCGCGTATCACGACCCCCGCGAAGTCTTCGACGACAAGGGCGTCGACGCGGTGGTCATCGCCCTGCCGAACCACTGGCATGCCCTGGCGACGGTCTGGGCCTGCCAGGCGGGCAAGGACGTCTACGTCGAGAAGCCGTTCTCGTACGACCTGTGGGAAGGGCAGCAGATGGTGGCGGCGGCCCGCAAGTACGGCCGCATGGTCCAGGTCGGCACCCAGAACCGGTCGAGCGCGTTCCTCCGCCGGGTGTTCGACCGCCTGCGCGGCGGCGAGCTCGGGGCCATCCGCTTCGCCCACGCGCTGGTGTACCGGGCCCGCGACGGCATCGGGTCGGTCGACGCGCCCACGCCGCCGCCGCGCACCGTGAATTACGACCTCTGGTGCGGCCCGGCCCCCAAGAAGCCGCTGATGCGCAAGCAGTTGCACTACGAGTGGCACTGGTTCTGGGACACGGGCAACGGCGAGATGGGGAACAACGGCATCCACGTCATCGATGTCTGCCGCTGGGCCCTGGGACAGGACCGGACGCCCCCGCGCGCCATGAGCATCGGCGGCCGATTCGGTTTCCACGACTGCGGCGAGACGGCCAACACCCACATCGCGCTGCTGGATTTCCAGCCGGCCCCGCTCATTTGCGAGGTCCGCAACGTGAGCGCCGGCAAGGGCGCGGCCTCGATGGGGAAGTTCCGGGGTCAGAACAAGGGCGTCGTGATCGACTGCGAAGGGGGCTACTTCGCGGGCGACGCCTCCGGCGGGGCGATCTTCGATCGTCAGGGGAAGAAGGTCCAGGACCTCGGGAAGGGCGACAGCCCCAAGGCGCTGGAACTGGCCCACCTCTCCGCCTTCCTCGCCGGTGTCCGCAGTCGGAAGGCCAGTGACCTGGCGGCCGAGGCGCTCGAGGGACATCGCTCGACGGCCTGCTGCCACATGGCGAACGTGTCTCACCGGCTCGGGAAACAATCATCCCCCGAGGCCATCCGAGCCGCGATCACGGGCAACGCCGAGATGGCCGATGCCTTCGAGCGCTGCCGCGAGTATCTGCGCGGGAACGGCGTGGACCTCGACGCCACCCCGGCCACGCTCGGCCCCTGGGTGAGCCTCGACGCGAAGCAGGGCCGCTTCGTCGGCGACTTCGCCGACGCCGCCAATGAGCTGTCGCGGCGTGACTACCGCAAGCCGTTCGTGGTGCCCGAGCTCACCGCGGGATGAGTCGCGCGCTTCAGTCTGATCGGCCTCATCACTTGAGGACGAGCATCATGTTCCGGACGTGGTTCGCCGTCAGACGTACTACCGCGTTCGCGGCATTCAGCGCCCCGATGGACTCGCGAAAGCCGTACGCCAACGCGCGCTGGTATTCTTTATCCTGCTCGGCATACCATTCCTCCTGGAATCGAATGCTCACGCCCAGGTTGAGTTGTGGCTCACGGACCCGGGCGGGTCGGCGCGGTTCGAGAAACAGAAGACCGGCCTGGTCTTCAGCGGTGCCGGGAACCAGAACCCGACGATCAAAATCGATCGGCAAAAGACTTATCAGACCATCGACGGATTTGGATATGCCCTGACCGGCGGCAGTGCCAGCCACATCGTCCGCATGGACGCCACCAGTCGCGGCGCCTTGCTGAAGGAGCTGTTCGCTGCCGATGGCACGAGCCTCGGCGTCAGCTACCTGCGGGTCTCGATCGGGGCCTCCGATCTCAACCAGCGTGTTTTTTCCTACGATGATCTTCCGCCCGGAGAAGTCGATCCAGAGTTGAGCAGGTTCAGCCTGGCACCCGATCGCGCGGACGTGATCCCGGTGTTGAAAGAGATTCTGAAGATTGCCCCAGACATCAAGATCATGGGCTCGCCGTGGTCGCCGCCAGCCTGGATGAAAAGCAATCATGATTCGGTTGGCGGCAGCCTGAGACCCGAGTTGTACGGAGCGTACGCGAAGTACTTTGTGAAGTATATCCAGGGCATGAAGGCGGAAGGAATCCGCATCGATGCCATCACCGTCCAGAACGAACCCCTGCACCCGGGAAACAACCCGAGTCTTCTGATGCAGGCCCGAGAACAGGCCGAGTTCATCAAGAACCACCTTGGCCCCGCGTTCAAGCAGGCCGGGCTCGACACCAGGATCATCATCTACGACCACAACTGTGATCGGCCGGATTATCCGATCTCCATCCTCAATGATGCCGAGGCGAGGAAATACGTGGATGGCACCGCGTTTCATCTCTACGCCGGGAAGATCGACGCGATGTCCGCCGTCCACGAGGCCCATCCCGAAAAGAACCTCTACTTCACCGAGCAGTGGATCGGGGCGCCCGGCAATCTGAGAGGCGACCTCGCCTGGCATACCCGCGAGCTGACGATCGGCGCCACCCGCAACTGGAGCCGCACGGTGCTCGAATGGAACCTGGCGGCCGATCCGAAGTATCAGCCCCACACACCGGGAGGCTGTTCAAGTTGCCTGGCGCGGTCACGATCGACGGCGACACGGTCACGCGCAATCCCGCCTATTACATCGTCGCGCACGCCTCCAAGTTCGTCCGGCCCGGGTCCGTGCGTATCGCGACCAATGAGCTACACCCCCTTCCGAACGTTGCCTTCAAGACCCCCGAGGAGCGGAAGGTGCTGATCGTGCTCAATGACGGCCGCTCGGCGCAGACCTTCAGCATTCGAGACGGAGACAATCTGGTGACTTCGACCCTGCCTGCCGGGGCCGTGGGAACCTACGTCTGGCCGTGACGGTTCTGCCCCCACGAAACCTATGACCTCTCGTCGAACCAGACGCTTCCGACCGAGGCCACCATCGCCGAGGCGGCGAGCCGGCCACTCTGTCAGCGGTCTCACACCACCGCGACCTTCACGCAGTAGATCGGCGGCAACGAGTCGAAGAGGCAGCTCCATTCCTCGCCGCCTTCACGACCGATCCAGAGCTGACCGGTTGTGGTGCCGAAGTAGAGCGCGGGCGAGCGAAGGTCGTCGATGTCCATCGCGTCACGCAGGACCGTGAAGTAACTATCCTTCTTCGCCATTCCTCGTGCGAGCCGCTTCCACGAGCCGCCGCCGTTCTCACTGCGCCAGACCGCGGGAGCGCCGCCCGGGCAAGTGCGCGTCATCCCCTCGAGCGGCATGACGTACACCGTGTCGGGGTCGTGCGGGTGCACCACGATCGGGAAGCCAAAATCGGATGGCAGCCCCTTGGCGATCGATCGCCACGTTTTGCCGTGGTCGTCGCTGCGCAGCACGCCGATGTCGGGCCGCGGCCCCCCAGGCCCGCTCCAATCGGCCCAGCCCCCGTGGTTCTGCATGTAGAGCCGTCCGGGCGCGGCCGGGTGGCCGGCGATCTTGTGCACGCATTGACCGAACTCCGGATAGGGATCGGGCGTGAACCCGGCGCCGACGCCCTGATTCGCCGCCGTGAACGTTTGGCCGCCATCCTCGCTCAGGTAGTGGCCGCCCGTGGAGATGCCGAGATGGAGGCGATTCCCGTCGCGCAGGATCGTGTGCATGCAGAGCCCTCCGTTCCCCGGCTGCCACTTTCGAGCATGCTCATGGTTGCTGATGCCTGAAACCATCTCCCACGAGTCTCCGCCGTCACTGGAGCGGAAGAGCGATGCCGGTTCCACGCCGCAGAAGAGGTCTTTTTTGTCATACCCCGGTTCGAGCGACCAGATGTTGGCTAGCGCCACCGTCATCCTTCGGGAAGGTGGGAGCCGATTTCGTCTCCTTGAACTTCTTGCCGAGATCGGTCGAACGCAGGACCTTCATGCCGAAGAAAGGATTACAGCTCGAGGCGTAGAGGCGCGGCGTTCCGCGCGTGTCGATCAGGGTGGCGTACACGGCCACGCCTGGTCCGACCGGCCCATTCAGGGCGAAGCTGCGACGGGTTTTCGTCGCCTGCGCGACGAACAGGCCCTTTTTGGTACCAATGGTGAGAATGACTCGTTCTGGCATGTTGGGACCCCTGAGTGGACTTGCAGAATCGTCGTGACGGACGCCACGCGCGTTGGTAAGGAACCCGTCCGCTTCTCCGACGATCAACCACCTGAAACCGCGGGAAGAATCATGATCTCGTCTCCTGGCACCAGCGCGGTATCGAGCCCGTCCCGATCGCGCATGTGATCCTTGTTCACGAACAAGTTCACGTGTCGCCTCACCGCGCCCGTATCGTCGCAGATGCCACGGTACAAGGAGGGATGTCGCCGCTCCAGTTCATCGAGCACAGCGCGCACGCTTGGGGCCCAGAGCAAGAGCTCAGCGTCGCCCTTGCAGTAGGCGCGCAGCTCACGCGGAACGTGAATCGTGATGTTTTTCGATTGTGCCATTGCAGACCAAATAGTGAGCGTTGGATGCAGCGCCGCCGAGCCGCTCGGAGCCGGTGTGCCCGACGCCGAGCGGCTCGAAGAACAGCGTGCCGCAAACTCTCTCGTTCTTCCTATTTCTTCCGAACGAGCTTCATCCCACAGCACATCTCCTTCGCGGGCGCACCGTTTTCCCAGCCGGTGCCCTTCACCTCGATGTGGTCGTCGTCGACGAAGGTGAGGGTCGCTTCGTGCATGTGTTTGTCCTTATTCGGGTCGAGGTTGCCGCCGCCGGTGAATTGGAAGACGATCTGGTTTGACGGCGACTTCCGGTCGGCCTTCATGCATGGCTGGTTGCCCAGCACGCAGTAATGCGTCATGATCAAGTCCGGCCCGTTAACCGTGTAGATCGAGACCATTTCCTGGGGCTGGCCAGGGAAGAGCGTCTCGTGAACCGCGCTGCCGCCCGCGGTCACCTTGATGATCGACACGATCTGGTCTGTCGGCTTTCCGTCTTTATCGGCGGCCAGCCATGTTCCCGCGAGCTTTTTCATCTTCTCCAGGCCCGCGTTGGTGGGTGGCGGCGGCAGTTTGACCCCGGGCTTGTCGCCGCCGAAGCTTGCCTGCGAAAGGGTCAGCAGCAGCCCGCACAATACGAATCGTCGCACCATTTTCGTTCCTCCTCAAAAAGCGATCGCGCTCATACGTTGGTTGAGACCGATTTCTCACGCCACACCTTTGTCGAACGACAATCACCCGAATCGACATGAAAACGAGAAACTTCTCATTTCTTGTAAGTGGAGTCGGCTGCTAGACTAACGGCTCGCGGTCGCGCACACGGCTCGAAGTTCCTCTTGATCCGCGGCAGTGAATTGCGGTCGGCCCTCGGAACTGGTTTACTGGTGGGCCGGACGAGTGCCGTGAGGAACCGGGACCGAGGCGAGGGGCGCATCGCGGAAGTTTGAAGGGACGGTCCTTTCGGTGCTGGTCAATCTTCGACAGACCGGCTCACTGCGTCGCAGCCAGGTCATTTCCTGTTACAAGCGATCGAAAGGGAATCGTCATGTCCGTTCCCAGTTCCCCCGGCTCGGCAACGACGGGCACCGCGAAAAAAGGTGTATCGCCCGCACGAAACATCATCGGCCTCGTTGTGTTGCTTGCGCTCGCCGCCGTCGCCTGGCTCGAGTATTCCGCCGCATTTCGGCTACAACGGAGCGGTGAAGGCTCTCGAGGCCAGGACACAGGACGAGGAAAAGGGCCTCATGGACGTTCAGGAAGCCGAAACCTTGCTCGGTAAATCGCCCGACGGACCAGGAATCGAGGTCGAAGACAACGGCCGTACGTTCACGAAGAAAACATACACCTGGCGAGCGCTGCTCAGGCCCCAGACGCTTACGGCTTTCTACACGAAGGAGGCGACTCCCCACCTGCACCATTTCGAGACGCAGGGTGCGAAATACGTTGAGGAGCCGAACGCCCGGCCCCCGGTCCCAGAGGGCACGCTCAAGACGGCCCCAGACATCACGAAGTCGCCGACCAGGACGGCCCCAGAGACCAGGAAGTCACCAACCACGACGGCCGCGGACACCAAGAAGTCACTAACCGAGACGGCCCCAGACACCAAGAAGTCAGCAGCCGAGGCGGCCCCAGCCACTAAGAAGTCAGCAACCGAGACGGCCCCAGACACCGCCAAGCCACCAACCAAGAAGGAATAGCGACTCTTGCCCTATCGGCTCGGCCTCACGGGAGGAAATTGGTGCCACTTCTCTTTTGGGTCGTAAAATGAACCATCACCAATCATGCCGTAAAATGAACTGGCACCA
>CAWFAF010000076.1:0-73375 GCA_963813575.1 uncultured Planctomycetaceae bacterium | reverse complement strand
GCAAGGTCCTTTGCGTGACACCCCACAAGCTGCATGTAGCGCCTGAAGCTGTGAGCTTGTTCAATTGCGTTTAGGTCCTCGCGGAGCAGGTTCTCCACAAGCTGCTCTTCGAGGATTTCAGCCTCTGTAAGCTCACTCTCGACGAAGATGCACGGCACCGAATTGAGCCCTGCAAGCTGGGCTGCTCGATAACGACGCTCTCCGACCAGAATGACGTGCTTGCCAAGTTCTGAATTCCAGCGCACCGAAGCGGTTGGAGAAGTCCCCTCGCTTTGATGCTCTCGCTTAACCGCTCGATTGACTCCGCGTCAAACTCCTTGCGAGGCTGGTCGGATCCGGAACGATATTTGTTAAGAGCATCTCGCCCGCTGCCCGGTCACGGGTATAGCCGTCTTTGGGCGATGCCTTGCCAATTTCCGCCTGGGGCGACGCCAAGAATGGCTGCATGGGGCCGGAGCGAACTCCTATGGACTCAGACAAGTTCGAGCCCACCTCTTTCAAGAGTGCGTCAGTCTTTCCCATCGTCAGGCAGCCTCCCCGCTTTGTGTTTCAATTATGGGTCCTGGGGCTCGATGACTCCAGGCACGTAACGGTTCCCCGCGTAGTAGAACTCAGCCTTGCGGCAAAGGTGGGAGCCCGGTGCGCGATCTCATCGGCCAAGGCCCTTACTGCGTCGGCTGCGGCCGACTTGGGCTTATCGATTGTGATGGGATGCCGTCTACTTACTGCCTCCTTGAACGCCGTAGCAAGCGGAAACACCGTCTCGAAGACCAGCTCTCCATACTGTTCACGAAGCAGCTTCTCGTAGGCCTTATGAATGCCAAGCTGGCGGTTATACATCGTGAGCATATAGCCAAGGAGCCTAAGCCGTGGGTTGCCGTTTGTCATGGCAGCATCGATTGCCTGCTGCACGTAGATAAGCCCTTGCGATGAAAAGTCCTCTGGAATGACTGGAACAACCACAAAATCACTTGCCAAAAGTGCTGCCCACGAACAGAGCTGAAGGTTTGGTGGACAGTCTACGAGGGTCACCTGGGCATGGCTTCGAGCCTCGCCAAGGATATCTCGGAGCGCATACTGATTCTTGGCCTCCTCGGGCCGCGGAGTGTTATGGTCCGTCAGGTCGTTCGTTGCGGGAATAATCCATAGGTTCTCAAACGGTGTATTGTGAACAACCTCTTCAATCTGCGGGTCGTAGGCATCGTCGAAGAGAGCAGCCACGGTATTTTTCTTTGGCAGCGATTCGACATAGGAGGGACCGAAGAAGCCCTGGCTGAGCGAGCTTTGGGGGTCTAAATCACAGACTAAGACTGTAGAACCGGTTTGGGCGAAATGCCCTGTGAGATGAAACACGCTGGACGTCTTCCCAACACCCCCCTTGCGATTGAGAAATGATATCACGAGCGAGTTTCCGTCCATGGTTACCTCGTAGGAGTTTTGGGTGACTGTTTACCGCGGGGATATCTCCGGTTTGCCCCAACCGATTACAAACTTAATTCACCGCATCTCTCGAGGATGGCAGGTCTCTTTCCTCGGCTGTCACCAGAGCTGTTTGCACCGTGCACTTTCGACTGATTCTTGCTTTAGCACACGAGGTTGCGTCTGCCCATAAACAATCGGCACGAGAGCAGGGAACTCATGACATGAGTTTATCGTGGTGGAAAAAGAACAGAGGATGCAATTGTTTCTCATAAAAGCGTTTGAAATTTCGTTTGCACCGTGCAATCGGACGATTAGCCGTTATTTTTCAATAAGTTAGGGCTATTCTTAGAGCCTCGTCCAAGCTGAGCTGTAGGGCAGGAGGGGGACTAGCCGAAGAGATGAACAGTGTGAGCTTAGAAATCAGTCCACACCGGGAGAGAGGGACATGTCGACCGAGGAGCAAAACTCGAAGTCTCGTCGTCGCTCAGTCTCAAAGCCGACAAAGCGACAAGTCGACCGGCCGATCAAGGTAGGACTCTACCTGTCGCTTGATGCCTCGCGTCGCCTGGGGGTCACGGCGACTATGGAAGGACTGGATCGCAGTGAGATCGTAGATCACCTCATCCGGACTCACCTTCGGAAGTATGTGGTACAGGTTCGATCTGAGCGATCAAACGGTGAGGTATCAGCTGCTCCTGAGACTGCTGTAGACTGACGTGTGGGAGTCTCCGTACCCATCAGTTGCACGGTGCATTTCTTCGCCAAGTGCTTACAGAGCAACCCTTTGCCGAGGCTCCAAGGTGCCGTCGAGCTTCTTCAGGATGTAGCTATCAAGAGTCATCTTCAAGTAGCGGTCAGCGAGTTTTTTGTCCTTGCCCGCATGCCTATACTGTTTTACGAAGAATTGAAGGTCAGGATGATTCATAGCCTCTCTGGTAAGTTCCTCCTGCTCCTCTTTCGAGAGTGAATCCCAGTGAGCCTCGATCCTCGCCTGATCAGCATTAAACTTTGCCTGTTGTTCTACCTCGGCTCTTCGTTTTGCGTCCTCGACTTTTCGACGTTGCTCTTCCTGAGCGGCAATACGCTGTTCCTGCTCGGCCTTGGAGACGAAGCCGCGTGGTGCGGCATAATCCTTCCGGATGGCTTCCACCAAGTAGCCGCCTGGATTTATTAACACGCTTGTCCTTCTTGCTCATAAGCCAGTCGAAGATTTCAATCTTGGACTGGATCCGCTCAGCGGAGTAACTGAGCACAAGCTCTGCTGCCGTAGCTGGAGTGACACCTCGGCCGGCAAGTTCCTGCTCATGCTTGGTTAGCTCCGGTCCGGCAAGCCCTGCACCCGTATCGTTCTCTTCGACTTCAAGAGCCAGATCAGCACGGCGCTGCAACGTGATGGTCCACTTCCCGGCCCTGATTTTCTTGTATCTCTTCTCCCGAGTCATCGGCTCAAGAAACCCGATCTCCTCCAGCTCCTTTACGCGGCTGGAGTTTCTCCCTGAGTTTGCCATTGTCTTTGTACCCACGATCCAGTCCCACGTGTTCACACGCAAACGTCTGAAGGTCCAGCGTCAGGGCAGGGGAGTGATAGAAGTGCTTCCCGAGGTTCGGTACATCTGTTGAGAGGTCGCGTAACGGAGCCGAAGCAGAATTTTTAAATCGAGTGTCCGTACGAACCCCGCCTCCAAACTGGAGAAGAAGACTTCGTTCCACGCAAAATTCGAGCGAAAAAGAAGAGTTGCTTTGACCCTCCCTCGTTTAACTCAAAGTCATCAATGATTCCAAAGCCCTTGGTTGAATAAGTCTGTTTGGGTTTTTCCCACCAGGCATTCTCGTAGAGCACAAAGACCTTTGCCCAACGCTTTAGGGAAAGCTCAATCCTGCTGTAAGAGGCCCCTGAGTCCGGCCATCCGAGGATTGTAAGAAGCTCCGACCGTGTGAACCAAACTCGCCGCTCTCGTAGGTTGTTTGCTCGCTTCGTCAGATAAAGTAACCCCAGCAGTACCAGATTATCCTGAGCGGTGGGCAAACCTTCTTGCTCAGACCCTGTTACCGTAACCTTACGGAGAATTTCCAGCCCGGTCGCTTCATCCCGCGTCGGAACTTCACGGACGATCATGTTCACATCTTTCCGGTCCGTGAGGAGCGTGATTGGGAACTCAGCAAGGTTCATTTCATCCTTGCCGAGCAGCTTCTCCTCTCTCACCAGTCTAGGGACCGGCCGGGCCTCTTCCGCTTCTGCTCTTACGTGCATCATGCTAGCCCAAAAAAGAGCAACAACACTCCACCTGCTTGTTGTTGCTAGTAGACAAGGTTAAGAGGTTATATAGTTAGCACTCAGAAAACGCAAGCCCGGAAAGCACTTAGGGCGATTTTCCTCCCCCGAATATCGGAGAATCCTCCCCTCGATATCGGTAATTCCTCTCCCCCGCTATCGGTCGCTCCTCCCCGGAATATCGGTAATTCCTCCCCCCGCTATCGGTCGCTCCTCCCCGGAATATCGGTAATTCCTCCCCCCGCTATCGGTCGCTCCTCCCCGGAATATCGGTAATTCCTCCCCCCGCTATCGGTTGGATTTTGCAGGGTATTTCAAACATACGGAGGCCGGTGTAGCTCTTTCTAGAAATGGCGAAAGAGATACGTTAGCGGCCATCTTCAACTGTGAGGGAAGAGGATAGGTAGGATGTAAAATCCTCCCTGCGTTATCGGTGCCGTGCGTTCACTAGGTGGGTCCTCTTAGAGATAATCCTCAAGGTTAAAACCTGGCACCGGTCGTTCATGATAAAGACAACTGACTAAGGATATCGAGCTGGTCCGAGTCCTCGCAGAAAAGTTGGGGTCCGAGGTGGTAAGCATTAATACGGCTCTCAGTGCTCATACCGGGTCGGACCGCGACATCTGTATGCTGCGGATCTGACCCAGCTCGACTCACACAAGCAACGGCGCAGGCTATAAATCCATCGCATAAATAATACCTTATGCTGTCTTCTCCCTGCCGGCGGCCTCGTCATCCATCGCCCTCATTAGCTGCGGGGCGATGGATGATGGGGCTAAAGGCAGGAGGTAGGCCATAGCCGCTGCTCCCTGAGCTCCATGCTCCATGCCGGTGGTTCGCAGATTCCGGAGCCCTCACAATTCCCGGCGTCTGAGCCGCCGGAAAACTTGGTCGCCTGGAAGGCAACCACCTCATTCGTTCTTGAGGTGATGGACAGAGCAAGGGGCATGACGCCCCGGTACTCCAGGGTGGTGTGACTCTTGCCCGGCGCTGCTCTTCGCGTCCGAGGGCAACGTCCGTGGCCTGCAAAAGCCAGCCCAAAGGGCCAAGCGTCCAGCAAGCGGACGAAGCACCCGGCCCCGTAGGGGAGACGCCAAAACGGGGTTAGCCCAAAACGCGGGGAAATCCGCTGGATATTCACCCTGACAGCCCCCGAATAAACCCTGGAAAATAGCCAGGAAAAAAGGAACACAGTTTGATAGTTATCTAAATATCGCCGGAAATAAGGCGTTCTTATCGGTCAATTTGGGTCAAAAACCGGGCTCCGTAACTCATTGATATGAAAGGCACTCACAGCAGGTGGACAGGTGTGGTGGGTTCTGGGGGTCGCAAGTAGAGGGCAATGGTACAATGCTGGTGACGAGGCGATGCAGGAGGTAGAGAGGTCGCTGGAAAATGATGCAGGTGTGAGAGGGGCCAAGCAGAGAGAGACCGTGGATGACGCCGGGGAAAAAGGGCAGTGGAAGAGGATGCCGGTATAGGAGGGATCCGTGGCAGGGACGGCTGACGCCGCAAGAAAGGAAATGGTGTTCAAGAAAAAGAACCGCGGCTCGTGGCGGGTGCTGGTCAAGGGCTGGCAGCAAGTGCCCTGTAAAAAGCCTTTGAGGCTTCAGGTGAGAGACGAAAGGTTTAAGATAAGGAAACGCGGACGAAGAAAAGGTCAAAGAGAAAGCCTGGTGGAAAAGACCGCGAAGGAAGGCCTCTCCTTGGCTCCAGGATGAAGAGATTAGGAGAGGTGGGTGTGTGTGGGGAAGGGTAGGGCAAGCAATGTCGCTTGCCCTGATGCATTCTGAGTAGGGTATTAAAGCCCCAGGGAAATCCCCCTCTGCCGTTGTCGCTGCTGAAGCTCCGTCTGCTCTTGCCGCATTCGATTCGCCTCGGCCACGTCATGCGCTAGGTCTTTGGTCCGGTCAAGGCTTGCCACCTTCACAATATCCCGCAGCTCGGGACCTGCCCGGTCGGAATCGACAAATAGCTCAGTCCGGAATTTTGCCCTCGAGGCTTGGACGTATACGCCGTGCCGATCGGTCATGGGGCCACCCAACAAAATAATCGCATGTTCGGTCGTTTTTCCCTGGCTCTTGAAAGTGGTTGACCCATACGCCAATCGAATATGCTCTCCAAATTCCCGCGTGGTAACAGTTACCTCGCGCCCGTCCTTGTCGAGCCTCACCGTGAGACGACCTTGTTCCTCGTCGATGTCCGTGATTTTCCCGGTATTTGAATTCTGGATGCCCTTTTTCCGGTCGAGCTTCGTGAACTGAAGCTTATCACCTACGTGAAAAAGCTCCTGGTTTGCGAAAATGGTTTTTGAGGGGTCAACCTCGCCAGCCTCGATGCGCACCGCTTGGCATTTTCGATTTATCACCCGAAGGTCAGCATTTAAGTTTGCCACACAGAGGACTGCTTCTGGGGTCTTGGCACCTCCCAGGACGATCCACCGCTCGACCATTCGGTCAATGACCTCAGTCTTGGTCGGCAAGACATGGAGGTCGCCTCTCTTGAGAAATAGGCCAAGCGCTCTCTGGCGCGGCCATAGGCCGCATGCTCGACAGCGTCCCTGCGCCACTCCTCGACCTGGCGGAAATTCTTCTTGAGCAGCACATCGCCAATCCGGGTGCAAATCGATTTGAACGGCCCGCCTGCCTCTATGGCTTGAAGCTGCTTGGCATCGCCACAAAGCAGGACTTTGGCTTCGGCCCTCACCGCGTGCTGGAGGAGTCTTGTCATCATGAGAGTTCCCACGGTTCCGGCCTCATCACACACGATGACTGAGCCCTTCTGAAGGTGGAGGTATCCCTTGTCTAAGCGGTAGAGGGTTCGTTTCAGATTGTCCGATCGAATACCACTCTCCTTTTCCAACTGCTCCGCGGCGTCGCCTGAGAGGGCACATCCTATGACCTGCCTCCCCGCCCCAAGGGCTCCAAATGCTTCATTGACAGCTCGCATTGTGAAACTCTTGCCTGTTCCAGCGTTCCCAGTCATGGCGCGGATATCGGGCCCGTCACAAAGGTAGCGGACCGCCTTTTCCTGCTCCTCCTTGATGGTTGGGCGCCTTGCTATTGCCTCCTCAATGTGGCGGCTGTGAAGCGGGGTCTTTCGCCGTTTGAGTTCATCTGCGGCTTCCAGAAGAGCGTCCTCGGCTGCCCAGTTAGCCGGAGTGGTGAACCTCTCCTCGATTCGTTCCGCATACTGCTTCTGAGCCTCGCTTTTCTCCTTGGTGACCAGCCCACCCAATTGCAGGAGCTCTTTTCCGGCAAGCTTTCGCTCGATGATTTCCAGTGCCTCACGGTCGCCGACTCGCCCTTGGGCCTCCTGACAGACGGCCATCGTTAAATCAGCTCTGTCCCAATGGGCATGACTTGCTTCAAGCCGTGAGACGGCATCGTGGAAGACTTCGGTTTTACGGTCCTCCCGCTGAGAGAGAGAGAAGGCTTCGACGGGTTGCCGCATCTTTTCAATCAGATCAGCTGTAATTCCATACTCAGAGGCAATGGCTTGCCATGTCTCAAAAAGCTCAGGCCCGGGTCGCTCAAGCTTTGCCTTTCTGGTCTCCTTGTTGATTTTCGCCATGTCCTGCCCATGGGCTTCCTTGCTACTGCCGTATTTCCGTTCGGCCAAAGCCTCCATCTGGCGCGGCGCTTGCTGAATAATTCCTTCAATTCCTCAGGCACTCCTTTTATGTCGAAAAAAACGTGCCCACCCTTATCAGACCTCTCAATTTCAAAGCCCAGTTTCTGAAACCCTTCGGCCAGGGCCGCCCGGTACAGGGCACCAGTTGCCATCTTGTAGTGGCAGACGTGGGTGGAATCCAGCGCCCGCGCATGGCCGTCGGCCTTGCGGGTTATGTTGATTAAGAGCATATGCAAGTGGTGCTGCGGATCGGATTCTCGAGAGGTTGACTGGGGAAAGATCGCGAAGAGCATCGGTGCCGCGCTCGTGGGCCTGGCCACCCTTCCCGACGCGGCAGAAGCCGCAGTGGTCCTCAAGGAAGGCGATAACCCGTTTAGCGGCTTGGAGGGCCATTTCGTCGATGGCGGTCCTTAACTCATTACTGCCGCAGGCCCAGATTATTGACGCCCCCTTGGGCATCGACAGCGTGCAGTCATCGCCTGGCTTTCTAGGCGCCCGGCAGTCGCCCAGCATCTTGCCGGCATTTTGGACAAGCGCCTTGCCGGTATGCGGGTCAAAGCCACCACACAGTCTTTCAAGGTGAAGGGCATCGACTTTCGAGCCAGGCTCCAGGCCGAATTCCTTGGCAGCCGACCCAGCCCAGAGGCCGGGGGGTTCCCCACCGTCTGTGTAGTAATTTAACCGTACAAGCTCCACGTAGTAGTTGTGCTGGCCGGTCTTCAAGGAAGAAACAGAGAGCAAGGGATTATCCCCCCTTTTCTGGAAACTTCAAATAACTTGAAGGAAGATCGAGTACCATGTCTGGGCCAGTGACGAAAGAGGGCAAAGGCTCTTAGGTCTCATCCAATGCTAGGTAACAAGTCAACGCAGCGTAATTGTTTTATTTCTCAGAGGTGAATTATCGGGGCAGCCTGGACATTCATGCGAAAATACCAAGACCCGGACATAGTCACTGCGTTGGAAATTAGTTCGTACGGGTTCTGCCCCGAGGCTTGGCGACTCGCTTCCGGCCTCGGCCTTCGACCCAATAACGAGCGTCTGCTTGCTTGTGGGGAAAGAATTCACGAGAACAGCGCAGCAGCCGAGTGGCGGCCTCAAAGTGCTCTGCGTTTGGGCTTTGTGTTGCTCGCTGTCGGCCTGGTCGTGCTTGGGTTCTATCTCCTGGTGGTACGCCGATGACTGAGCGACTGCTATTTCTTGGCTCGGGGCTCCTGATTTTCGGATTGCTGCTCCTTTTCTGGGCTCTGAAAATCCGGAAAAGACGAGGGCTCGGGTCCGGGACAACCATCTTCCTAGATGACCTGGTGCTCTACTCTGAGGCGTTGAAAATTCTGAGCAGACCGGACCGGATTGTAAGACAGGGCGGAAATTACATCCCGGAAGAATGGAAACCCACGGCAAAACGGGTTTACCAGAGCCACCGCTTGCAAGTTGCCGGTTACTGCCTGCTGATCGAGGAGAGATTTAGTGTAAAGCCTCCCTATGGCGTGGTCGTCATCCAGGGCGGTAGGCGTGTCGAAGTACCGTTCACTGACGAGCTACGGGCTCACAGTTCTGTTAATCGCGGACAAAATTAGAGAGCACCGGCGGAATATTCAGAAAGAGATTCCGGTGCGGCCGGTTGCGGCTCAATGCCGAGCCTGCGGTCAGCGAGCAAACTGTGGCCAGGCTCGCGGCTGAAATGTAACGACGCTCATGTAAGGGAAGGCCGGTCCCTTCTTCGGCGATTGTCTGTCGGTATATTTTCGGGGCAAGCTCTCTTGCCATGACAGACGAGAAGCAATCAAACCGCCGCGGGTACGGAAGAAGGAGAGAAGAATTTGAGACTCACTTCTCGCTCCCTACCTTCCCGGTAGGTTCGCAACTTAGCATAAAGAACATTGCCTACCTTCATGCCTACTGCCGTCTTGATCCTCAGCAAATCAGGGACCGATACCCGGCGGTCGTAAACCTAGCCGACATTTACCGGGCCTTGGCCGATTACTTCAGCGACCGAGAACCGGTAGACGCTGAGATAAGGAAAGAACTTGCCTTCAACACCCGCGATGGTCTTTTAGGGGCCACTGCGACCCTGCCCAAGGCTAGAGGTTCTTAAAGGGGATTTCAGATGGTAAAGAAGTTGAAGAGGAGGGCCAGGAACGCCAAAGCTCAAACCATACAGGTCGAATCAGACTGGGTTCACGTCGTGCCGGTCTCGGTCGCTCGCTCATACTTCCGCTGGGAGATTGAGAACGAAGGAGATCACCGCACGGGCTGCACACCCATTGTCCTTTTTCCTAGGTCCGAGGCAGGCGAAGGAAGCCGAGAATGGGTCGAGAAGATATTCGCCGCGATGGACGAGGTGCGGCATACCCACGCGAAAGAAACGATTGAGATGCCGTCCCTCGTCTGGGATGACACGACAGTCGATGTGGGCCTCATCGATATCCCGATTACGTTCCGGGGGGACTTGAGTGTTGTCGCCTCGAATCTGACACATTGCCCGAGTCAGTTTTTCGATGAGAACCTGCGACACATAGACAGGCTCTTCGCCGGTACCTTTGACGACCAGATGACATTAGTGAGTGTTCTTCACGCCGCTCGGACAGACGGCAGTCCTGAGCTTCACTACCATAACCTCGTCTTCGGGGTGCGAAGGGAGTTTCGCTCCGGTCAAGCACTGGTTGGGCCGCTCGACTTTCAGCCCATGCTGGCCACGCTCGCAAGAGAGCTTCGGGTCGCTGTGATCGGCTGTAACAATGAAGGCTGGAAGGTGGCATACGGTTAGCTTCGCCCTTGAGGATAGGCCCATGAGGCTGGGATAGCTGCCCGAGGGGTGGAGCTTTCTTCTTGATACCGTGAAGCGTTGCGGTCAGGTCGTGAAACCGCTCCTCGAAACCGACATGTCCTTGGCGAAGGTCAACGCCTAACTTCCCCTTAAGCCATGAGGGGGAAGACTCATCCCACGAACCTTCCCGAAGCACGGGGATGAACTTGGTAGGTATAGCTCCGGCAAAGAGATCACCGGTCATGATGTGCCCTTCGTAACCGACGCCACCTTGGCGGTTATCGGATTTGCTGCGGTGGTTGGGCGTGAGGACGATGAGAACGAAGTCATTGGTGTGAACTGCGGTCTCCATGAAGTGAGGAACGTCGGCACCAAAGTTAAGTTCCCAGCGGTCGAGTTGCGCATCAACACCTTCTTGTCTGAGACGGGTCGCAAACTCCATTACCCAAGCCTCGTGGCCAGGAGTAAGACACGAACGCCGTTGGCGGGCATGAGGAGTCGAGGGCTGCCGGATTCACGGCTGGAGGAACTTCCGGTGTGGGGATTGGAGCGAGTGGCAAGGCGGCAGCGTGTGCTGCACTCATGGCGTCCAGCGGGACAAGCCTGCCGTTATGGAACTCGACCCCGTCTCGCCTGAGCCATTCGAGGAAAGGAATATCGAGCGGACGCCGACCGTTCTGAATACTCAACTGCACAAGTGCATATTCGATGGCTCTTAAAACCTTGGCGACATCACCTTGGTTCGCGAGGTCAGGCGAGTGAAGGTACTGCTCGATTCGAGTGCGACGCTGACCGCTGGTCTTTGGGTCGTAGTTCTCACTGAGTGGGATATCCTCACTCTGGAAGAGGTCATCTATTTGCCTGAGTGTCCAGGAGGTGAGGAGCTCGCGGAACTCAGTGAGGGATTTCTTACTGAGAGGCATCTGAAGTCATCCGTCTTATAGGAATCACTCCTCGGAACGGACAGAATTGTACGCTAAGCCGTCTTGTCAAGACTCAAAACGGCAAGGACACCTAAAGGTATTCAATCCGGCTCGCCATTTCCTCAGGTTCATAGATTTCCCAGATGAGAACAAGCCGCTTGATAAGTTCACCAAGACCGAGCGTATCCTTAGCACGGAAGACGATACCCGCATGCGGGACGCCGGCAGCTTGGAGGCGGAGGAAATCGGCATCGTGAGTGATTATCACCCGGTGCTCAGCGAAGCCATAGGCGGCTTGCTCTTCATCCTCGGCTTCGAGGAGTCCGGCGTCCTGCGAAGTGGTGACTTCTATGTTGCGGCGGCGAAGGCCCAGGGCAATGGCAGGGTCGCAACACTCATCCAGGTGGAAACGTATCGTCCGAGCCATTGGCCTTCCTAGCCTCAAGGAGTTTCTGGAGCTTTGACGGTGGGGACTTGGCCTTAAGCTCCTCGACGAACCGCTCCCCTTCCTCAAGGCTTGAGTCGATTTCCTGCTTGTGGTCGTAGTAGTAGGCGAGAGCCGCATGCACCTGGGCAAGCGTAATCGTCGGGAGGCTGGTCACGATTTCATCGGGACTCATACCCATCCGCTCGTAGCAGACCGCGATGTGCTCGACCTTGATACGGTGGCCGTCGATACGAGGCTTCCCGCCGCACGTGCCGGGTGTGCTCACAATTCGAGCCTCGGAGAGCGTGTTCGACTCCCCGGGCCCGGTCGGTGAGGCGTGAGAGATTTCCATGACTCGATGCTCCTAAATCTCTTCCAAGTCTAGCATGAAGGTGGGTTCCCCAGGAAGGAGAGCCTTTGTCCCTGTGGCGAAAGACCCTGCTGCCCGGCGGTGATAACTGGTCCCAGAGGTTGATTCACTATTTCCGCTCGTACTCCTTTTGAATGCGGCCTTCTGGGTCGCCTAGGCCGGTTCTATAATCAAGAGAGCGATATTACCGCACCCCCCGTTCTTTAGCGTCGAGGCTGGGTTGGTGCTGCGAGGCGTCGAACAAGAGAGCGACTGATGCCCCTTCAAGATTACATCTCGGATGACGAAGATGAACGGCATGACCAGATTGCGGAGTTTCTTCAAAGCGGCTGGACGGACGTGGCTGACGAGGAATCCGTAAGCAAGCTTCAAGAGTCACTCGACACATATTCCTGGTTCATGAAGTCGTTCACCGTCAAAGACTCTCAGACCGGAGACCCAATCAGGGCTGATTTCACCTTTGTGATGGAAGGCACGGACGAAGCGAACCGGCCAACAGGCGAGGTCGTCACCGGGTCGGCCGTCGCAGTGATTGATGAGTATGACAATGTGGAATTCGCCGATGTCATGGCGGAGCTAGGCTGACAGAGAAGTGGGCTTACGTGACAATCCGGCGGAACGTCAGATTGAGCCGCTCGGCAACTGGCTTCGCCGTCTTTGGGATCTGGTGCAGCCAATTGGCCTGCGTTCCGCCGCGCATGATAAGTAAGCTTCCGTGGGTCAGATCCAGGCTGGCCTTCAGCTCTTTCCGCTTCTTGTGCTTCATTTGAAAGGTGCGAGTACCCCCGAAGCTCGCCGAGGCAATGACAGGCTGTTCGCCGAACTCAGGTTCGTTGTCGGAATGCCAGCCCATACTGTCCTGGCCGCATCGGTAGCGATTGAGCAGCACGCCGTTAAAGACAACGCCAGACGGGGCCTCCACAGCATTCTTGACCTCGAGGAGAGCCGCAGTCCACGGAAGCGGCTCGTTCTCGATGCCGGAGTAGACATAGCTGCAGCCCGGATCCCCGTACCAAGCAGTCAGACGGGGCAGGGGAACCTGCTTCCCGAAGATTGGCATCGTGTCCTGGCGCCATTCAGTCGTCTCTCGCAGTTCCTTTAGCAGCCGGTCAGCTTCCGGGGCAGAGAAGAAAGCCGGGTAGAGGACCACCTCGGCTTCGGGGAGATCGAGAGTCTGGAAAGGGAGACCCTTGGGATCTGCTGTCAATCCTGGCACGACTTACCTCCTGCTCAATCGCGGCTTGACTTCCAAAGGGAAGAGCATGGTTTGCCAGGTGAGTCTCAAGGCTGCTCAGGATTGATAACGGTAAGGCCCTCGAGCAAGGCGATGTCACAGAGCCTCTGGTCAGCGCAGATGAACTGATCAATGGGGCCCGGTTCGTGTATCGAGAGAGCGACCGCAAGCTGAAGAGCGTCAAGGGTGTGAATCTGTCGGGTCTTCCCGTGCCGGGTGATGAGGTCACCGGCGGACTCGAAGTGAGCATTCAAGACGCGAATCGGGGTAAAAGCACGGAGTCTGACATCGGCGAAGAACCGCAGACGGAGCCGATCAAAGTCAACGGCGGCGATCTCTCCTGTCCTCACCTTCTTCGCGAAAACCGAGGGTGACTCGGCAAGCGTCAAGCGCGCAATGAGATACTCCGAACCGGATTCACCGAGGATCGAATCAACCTTGGGTGAGCCAGGTTCGGTGTGGTAGTGCTTGACCAAGGCGCTCGTATCGAAGAAGTAACGCGGCATCTAGAATCGCTCTTCTCGCTCTTCGATTACGGCCTGGGCCATTGAGCCAGGGATCTTTGAGAGCCTCTGGCGAACCTCTTCGATCGAGGGGACGTCTTTGCCTTCGACCTCGCGAGAGCAAGATTCAATGGCTTCCCAATCGATGAGGTCATCCGGGGTGGTATCCTCGGCGCAAGCGGCGCACAGCTTCCTGGAGGACAGCCTCCTCGGATGGGAACGCACCGCTGAGCACTTTCTTTTGGACGAAGTCCTTGAGCTCATCGGTCAGGGAAACGTTCATTGATCAGGTCTCCGGGGGAAATCGGACCCCATGGGGTCCCACGATTCAGGATACCTCAAGGGGCAAGGATTTGGCAAAAAGAGCTTCTTTGCCTGATCGGCTCAAAGTGCGACAAGGGGTGTCTGGGTTCAATCTCTGGCAAAACTCATCTCGTCTGAGTTCATGTTGGTCCAATCGGTTCAGCAGTTTGCCGAAGTGAGGAGGCGATCAACAACCCTCATTGCTGGAATGCTCGAAGTGTGATCGAGATCCGTCGACCACGGTACTGAGCCTGCCTGGGGACTGCATGCTTCCAGGCGTTGTTCGTGTCATAGGGCATTATGAAAACGGTGCCGGCTTGGGCCAAAAAGTCCCGGTTGAGCTTCCGCTTGGGATGAGTCAGCCGAAAGGTCCGCTGTTCGCCGAGGGAAACGGTGACGATTGGGGCCCCAGGTACCATGTTCATGGTGCTATCGTTGTGCGGCCCTATGTAATGACCAAGAGCGCCGTCGTACCAGTTGAGAAGAAGGCCATTCAACCGCCGGTCGATCGCGCTATGAGCCCAAGCGCGAAGCGGCTCCAAGATGGGCGGAACCGGTAGTGCCGAGTTGGTCCGGCCCGTGTAGTGGTAATCGGCTCCATACGCTTGCTGCCAGCGGGGGGTCTTGATCGGCCGCCCATGCATCTGGATGACATGGTAGTCATCGGGATGAAGGCCCCAGAGCGACTCAAAACCAACCGCGTCCGGAAGCAGTTCATCGGGGAGCTGTCCAACGTAGAAGTGGTGGCCATCATCGAGGACGTGGGCTTCAAAGTCAGGATAGGGCTCAATCGTGAGCACGGCGTGTATGCTCCGGTTGATCCTCGTCATAACGGGTTCAATGTTGTCAGGCCAGGCGATAGAGCTTCACTCGCTCTTGCGTCCCATCACGCGAATCTGGATCCGCCGCGCCGCCACTTCCGCGTCTTCCTCCTTGCGCACGAAGTAGACCTCGGTGGTCCGGATATCAGCATGGCCGGCAAACTCCCGCACCTCGTGCATCGTGGCCCCGTTCCTGATGGCGTCGTTAATAGCCGTTTTCCTAAGCGAGTGAATCCCGATCCCTCGCCCTCCCAGCCGCTTGGGGTCAATTCCGGCCGCCTCGCAGTACTTCTTCACCAGTCGCCAGGGGGTCTTGCGGTCCAGGTGCCGCCGCACGAAGCGACTCCCGTCCGGCGTCATGGGCCGGAACAGGGGGCCTTCCTTATCCTCGCCGATGCCGGCTCGCTCGACGTACTGAAGGACAGGACGTGCGGCATCTAAGAGGATCTTCCGCCGCTTCTTGGCACGCTTCTCCGTAACGTGGAGGAAGTGCTCGACGCCATCAGTCTCAAGGTGCCCCACGCAGGCGCTGGTTACCGCCGAGACCCGGCAGCCGGTGATGAAAAAGACGCTCATCAAGGCGAGGTCGCGGATGCCCTGCAGGGTGTCAGAAGGAATTGCCTCCAGCATGGCCACTGCCTGCTTCTGGGTGAGGTAGGGTGTCGAGTTCTTCTGCACGCCGGGAGCCTTGACCGCGCCGATGTCCTGGGCCGTCTCCCAGGAGATGAGTCCCTTGGCCGCCAGCTGCTTGTAGGTGCCGCGGATCACCGAGAGCCGTCTGGCGACCGTAGCCGAGGTCCTTCCTGCCTCAAGTAACGCTCGCTTGTAGAATTTGACGTGGTCGGCCGTGACCTCCAGCGGCGTCACTCCCTGAGCCTGCATCTGCCGAGGAATCCATCAAGTCGCGGCCGTAGGCCTTGACCGAGTGGTTCGAGAGAGCGCATCGCAGATCCAGGGGACCAGGGCCCCGGCCGTGGTCGGGGCGTCGCCGCCGGTGGCCGCCAGAGCATTAGCCAGGAAGGCTTCGACCTTGTCTGCGGCTGGAGCATCCCCGTCCAGAAAATCGCTCCGCTCGGGCACGAGCGGCACGCGTTGGGCAAGGCCGGGAGCGTGGGCATCGTTTGCGGAATTATTTGTCATATCAATGGGTTGGAGAGCATGGAGTCCATTCTTCCTAGCTTACCGGATGAAAGCTCAGGAACATAAAGCAGATTATGTTCCATACCAGAGAGGCGGGTCGCAGTCAAGAAGATCCGTGAATATCAGGGAGTTAAGTCGAATGTACATCAAGGAGCTTACGGCATGCAGAGCATGGCGGAGAATCAGTCTAAAGTCTAGAATTATAGAGAAAATCATGGACTCACGACAGGTGCGTCAGAAAAGGGGCTAGTAATTGCGGTTCTAGTGGGGTAAGTCTAAGAGTCTAAATCAAAGCAGGGTCGCCTTGGAGTGCCTGAAATCAGGCTCTGCGAAGCACTTGAGAACCGCCGGAGAGACGCCATGCCAGCTAAAGAGGAAACGCCGCAGGGAACAGCCGCACAAGGTCCTGCATCTGACCACCTACCAGCGGTTGGAGGAGTACCTCGAGCGTTCGCCCAGGGGCATTTCCACCTGCTGATCCTGGTCGGCGCCGGGGGCCTGGCCAAGAGCCGCTCGGTGCGGGCGGTGCTCGACGGCAAGGCCTGCTGGATCGAGGGCAACGCCACGCCCTTCGGCATGTACGCCAAGCTCTACAGGCACCGGGATCAGTTCATCGTCATTGACGATGTCGATGCCCTCTATGCCGACAGAAGCGGGGTGCGGTTGCTCAAGTGCCTGTGCCAGACCGAGGAGGAAAAATCTGTCGCCTGGCACACGGACGCCAGGAGCCTGGAGCGGCAAGGTATCCCGCGGGAGTTCACCACCAAGAGTCGGGTCGTCATCATCTCCAACGACTGGAAGACGCTGAACAAGAACGTGGCGGCACTCCAGGACCGGGGGCATGTGCTGCTGTTTCAGCCGAGTGCGGCCGAGGTCCACGCGCAGGCGGGGAAGTGGTTCGACGACGAGGAGATTTATGAGTGGTTTGCCGCCAACCTGCACCGGGTCCGTGAGCCGTCGCTACGGCATTACGTACGGGCCAAGGAGCTGAAGGCAGCCGGCATGGACTGGACCGAGGTCCTGGCGGCCGAAGAGGAGAACCCGCGGGCCAGGCTCGCGGCCGAGCTGCTGGCCAGCACTGCCTACGAGAGCACTGCGGCGCGAGTGAAGGCGTTCGTGGAGCAAGGGGGAGGGTGCCGGGCGACGTTCTTCAACTACCGCCGGCTGCTCAAAGGCGAGAATGGAAGTTGCGAGAAACCCATTCCGTGACTTGTCAAGAACGAGCACCTACAGCAATCCCGGCGGCTCCCTGAATCGACGGGGGTGCTTTGGCTTGTTGCCGGTCGGCAGAGGACCGATAATCAGGTCTGAAGTCGCGTCTCTAGCAGTCATCGCGGATGGGATTGATCATGTCCTCCCACTCTTCAGTGGATCAGGGCCAATCGGTTCAGGGCGAATCACCCGTTGCCGAGGTGGAAATCCCGTCTCTGCTCGATCGGGAAATCCCTCCGATGATCCGTCGGGCTCAGGCCGCGTTCCGTCAGATCTCCTCAACTGCTGGAGGAGCATCCGCACCGTTGGGTCGCCTATCACGGCGACCGGCGCATGGCGGTGGGTTCCTCCAAGCGGCAGCTCTTCCAGAAGTGCGTTCGCCAAGGCTTGCCTCGCGATGAGTTCATGGTGCGGCTCATCGAATCCGAAGACCCCGACGAGTTCGACTGGAACGAGTTCCGCGACGTTTGAGATCTTGATCCGGCAGGACGATCTGCGTGCCCTTCATCGTTCACAAGCTCCCTTTCTTCAAAACCCGAACCAGCGTGATCGTCGGGGGGCAGGAAGTCCCCGTCAAGGCGGATCAGATCATTGTCTGGATGAGTCTTGTCGGGGGGGCAGACAGTCTCGCTCCCGACCCGTTGCGGTTCCCGGCCATCCTCGATACGGGCCACACCCACAACTTCTCGATCCAGGAGCAGCAGTTGGCCGAGTGGGCTGGTCTCGACCCTCGGCTGCTGACCAAGCTCGGTGAAATCCGGATTGGGAGCGACCACCTGCCTTGCTCGACGTCGATGCCTGGCTGCACCAAAATATTCCGGGAAAACGCGAAGTGGCAACAGGCCGATCGCCGTTCTGCCTGGAGCTTGATGAGGGGATTGCTGTCTATCCCCGAGGATGACCGCGGCATCCCGGCTGCCCTTGCTGGGCGTGCGAGCACTGCGGCTCGCTGGTCTCCAGTTGATCATCGACTGCCGGAAACTCACGGTAACCCTCCGGAGACCTCTACCGGTTCTGGGTGGCCCGATGGTTGCCGGGCGCGAACTCGTGGCTCCGGATCAGCTGCCGAAAGTCGGCTCCGAGGGAGGTGTAGGGCCGGATGCAAGCAACTCTCATGACGTCGACTTACCGGGGCGGACCCAGAATACGCACACGGCGGCCCGCGCGGTGTGGTTCCATCATTTCCGCGCCGAGCGGGTATGATGAGATCCGTCACCAGGTTGACCGATTCGCCGGAGTTGGTCTTGAAGATAGTCCTCCCGGGACAGAACCCGGGCCTCCCTGTAGATCGGGTTCTTGAGCTGCACCCGCACCATGCGATCGTTGGTGATCCGGACGGCACGAATCTGCAGAGGCGTGTGTCTCTCCACGAACCTCCGGCCACGGCGGACCTTCGTGACCAGGGTGAGCGAGATACTTGGACCGACGCGATCTCGCTAAGGTCAACGAAATTGAGATTGAGCCTGCTCGCATCCGCGCGGCTCGATGGCCGGGTGACGTCGATCGGAACCGGATATAACAGGTTGACCTTCACAACATTAAATACGATCACACCGGTTGACCGAAGTGCTGTCAGACCCGACGGAGCAGAACCCTCCACCGTGTAGCTCACAAGCATGGTTCCAGCGAGATGAGGGGTCACGGTGATCGTCATGCCGGACCAGGAGAGCGGCTCTGAACCATTCACTGCTTCTGCGGACACGACTCGGAACGGATCTCCTTCGGGGTCCTGGGCCAGGACCGTGACGGCGACGGGCAGCCCGGCCAGGCATTCCAGCGACATGGGAATCGTCACTGGCGCCTGATTTGTGGTCCGAGGGACGTGAAGCGTCACCGTGCCGGTGGCCGTCCGGACGAATCCCTCGCGGGTCTGTCCTGGATTCGATAGAGACACCACGAAGTCGCCCGGCACGCGGGAGTGATCACCAGCTTGCCGTCCTGGATGTCATAACTCCCGCCGCCATTAAGTGCATCGACGTGCACGAGCTCGATCGGGTCGCCGTCCGGGTCGCTACACCGGGGGAGGACGTCGATGACGCTGGTCTTCCACACCTCACCAGTCGCGGTGATTGTGCCGCGACGGGCAGTCCGTTGGGGTCCAGTCAAGGGTGGTTGGCTGGAAGTCGAGCAGGATTTCAGTACTCCCGTCTTCCTTGAAAACCACATCGATCTGTCGGGGGTGCTCCGCATCGATGCTAATTTCGCCGAACTGGTCGCCGTACCTCACGGTGTGGATGCCCGGAACAAGTGGACGTGCGCCGACGCCCAGGTCGGCGAGGTGAAAGTCCACGCCGTCGATCGTGACGACGGCGTTGTCCACCCCCTCATCGGTGTTGCCAAGCCATCACCGTTGACGTCGGACCAGACGTAGAGAGCCACCCCCTGGTGCCAGCCCTCGTAATTGATCAGGTCGCAGAACTGAAAATTGTGGCCGCCGTTCACGTAGGAGGGGTTCGCGTCGGAGATGCCCGCGCCGGCCACGTGGAACGCCGGATTCATGGCGGACCTCATGTGGGGAGCGGAGCCACCCTCGCTCATCCCGGGTTGCCACGGCTGTCTCTCGGCGTTATCCCACGGCTTCCCCCCCTGAAAGCCGATTTCCGCGCCTCCCTGCTGCTTGCTCAGAGCGAAACCGTACGAATCAATTCCCTTCCAGAACTCACCATGCTTCAGGGTCGGCGGATTCCCAGCCTCGAGCCCGTTGGACCAGGCGCTTGTGTAGGCATACATGCCTCCCCCGAGCACTGAGCCACCGAATGTATCGAGCTGGAGCCCTGGCAGGAGGGGCGTCCCGGGGTTGGGAAACTCGTCGATGACCGACTGAGGCTGCCGTAGCCCACCAGCAACTGGGGATTGACCCTCATCCGGCTGATGAGCCAGACGTCCTCGACACCCTCCGGGGTGAGCCCCGGAGACTGAGAAGCTCTCTCCCTTCCAGGCTGGCCTCCAAGGCGAAGGTCGTGGCTGGATCGAACCGCCTCCTGTCCCGACGCGGCCCCCAAGCTCGAGAGACTCTCGTCAATCCGGGTGGGAGAGAGAGGCTATGCATTGCCTGACGAGCACGAGATCTCCAAACCAAATCCTGTTTTCGCATCGTAGGCTCCTCCACGATGAGGAGATTGAAGATCAACCCTCACGGATGACTTCTGTTCGTTCTATTCTCTCCATCACAGGGGGACTGGTACAGCAGTCCAGCCTGTCGCAACCCCAAGCCAGTCCAGAAAGCCTGACACCCTCGCGTCACTTTCGTGTCCGGATGCTCCTGTGAACCATGGGCCCGGCGGGCACCACGTTGCCGACCCGCACCGCCTTCCGCCCGGCGGCCATCGCGTCGTTGTAGGCCCGACGGAGGGGGATCTTGGGATCGCCCTTCTGCTTCACAAGCCGGCGATGCTCGGGCGAACTCCAGAGCGAGGTTGCCACACGGGACGGATTGGTTCCCTGCGCCAGCCTACGCGACCAGGTGGTCAGCTCGTCAAAACGGGGATCGCGACCAAGAACCTCGCGGAAGAGCACCGTCACGAACCCATCGCGACCGAGCCCGTATCCCGAATACGACGAAGGCGAGGACGAAGCCGGCGTCACCGTGAGTATCCCCGAATGGTAGGTGATGGTGTAGTCGGTCGAGCCGGCTCTGCTGGGAGTGATCGGGTACTCTCCCGACGGACTCGACGATGTTGCAGGAGTGCCGAGCTGGACCGCGGCGTTGAGGCTGGAAGCACTGTCGCCGTTCACGAAGCCGTCGTAGAGAACCGTGAGCTGCGGGACGGTCCCGCCCTGTACCATCGACTGGTTGTTCGCGGTGATCGTCAACGGAGCGGGAGTCACCGACAGCGTCCCATTCCTCATGCGATCGGCCGGGAAGTCATAATTCGCCGCGCTCAGCGTGCCGGGGCCGATGACGATCGGGTAGGCGCCGACATGGCTAGTCGCGAAGGGCATGGTCACGCTGGGACTTCCCACGATCCCGCTCGTCGAGGGCTGGTCCCCATTGACAAACCCCGTGAACGACCAGCTCGGGATGGGATTGGCCAGGCCGTAGACCTTGGTCAGGTCTCCAGCCGCGACACTCAACATGGCCCTGGCCACATTCACGGCGGTTGCCTGGGAAGTCAGGCCAGTGAACCGCGCATCACCCAGATAGACCGCCGTGATCGCGTGGACGCTGGCACCCAGCGATGTGACCGGCCTGCTGACGGAAAGACCACTCTTGTCAAGCAACTGCGTGTCCAGCACCGTCGAACCGTCGAGGAACTGGACAACCCCCGTCGGAGTGCCCGTCCCCGGTGATCCGGCGGTGACCGAGATCGTGAACGTGAGCGCCTGGCCGTACGTCGAGCTTTGAGACGATGCGGTCAGCGTGAGGACCGGGGTGGTGACGCTGCTCTGGAGCACGACGATGCCGACCGTCGCGGTGTTCGATTGCTCCGCCCCCGGGTCAGGGCGTATTCAAAGCTGTCGGAGCCGGAGAAGCCGGTGGCGGGAGTGTACGTGAACGAGCCATCCGGGTTCAGGACCACCCGGCCATGCGCCGGGCCGGAGCCGACCAGAACCGCCGAGGCCGACGGGTCCATCCCTACGCCGTCGTTGCCGCGCACGCCCAGTAGGACGCCTACCGACAGCGGCGTGTCCGTGCTGGTGGTGTACTGGTCATCGGCGGCTGTCAGCGGACCGCTCACCTGGAATGTATAGGTGTAGGACGCGCCGGCAGCGCCGGTAACCGAGCCGGTGGAAGGTGCCGTGGTGTGTCCCACGTACAGCCGCACCTGGCCGTCGAGCGTACCCACAAGCAGGTCGGGCACCGTCGTCGTTGAAGTCGCCCACGAACGGCCGCGTGCGCGGCGAGCCGGAGATGTGCACGGGCAGACCGCCGGCCAGAAGCGAGGTCGAGCCGTTGAACGTGGTGCAGCGTCGGTGCCGACATTGCGGAAGAAGAACAGCTCTCCATCGGTATCACCCAGCACCAGATCCTTGCGGCCGTCGCCATCCAGGTCGGCGACGGCCGCGCTCGCCCGGCCGCTGGCGACCGTGAGATCATGGGCACCATCCTGAACGAACTGTTCGGCGGCAAAGCTGGGCTCGGCCCCCGTGGCTGTGTTCAGATACAGCCGGACCCGCCCATCCAGCCCTCCCACCAGCAGGTCGGGCCGGCCGTCGTCGTTCCAGTCGACGATCACTGGTGTCGCGCGTGCCGCGACGTTGATGTCCGTCTTGGCCGCGGCGGGGCCGAAGCTCAGGTTGACCGGCAGGGCGAAGATCGGGTTGGCCGACGTGTTGACGTTGGTCCAGACCTGAACTGTGCCGTCGGCCAGACCCAGCACCAGGTCGTTCTCGCCGTCGCCGTTCCAGTCGAAGAGCCGCGGGAAAACGCCCAGGCAACCGGAGCCCGGCACCGTCAGGTCGCCGTCAGGCGTCTGGACGTAGCTGAACGTGTCGTAGACCGGGCTCTCGCTGGTCCCTTCATTCAGGTAGATCCGGATCTTGCCCAGGCTGTCGACGGTCTTCTCGCCGACAATCAGATCGAGCTTGCCGTCGCTATTCCAGTCCACCAGCGAGGGTACGGCCGCGGCGTTCACGGTCAGGTTCTCGCTCGCGGTTTGAACGTTCTGGGCAGCATCGAACGCCTCAACCTGGAAGACCAGACCCGAGGCTCCGCCTCGCAGCACCGCATCCTCCTGCGCCATGGAAGGCGGAGCCGTCCAGCCGCAGCTCATAGGTGCCGGGCGGAGTGCCTTGTCGAGTGTGACCGTCAAGCGATGTGCGGTGGCATCGTAGGCAAACTCGCTGGCTGTCAGTGCGATCGGTCCGCCGATCGTGCTCGAGAGAGTCACGGCCGAGGTGATCGTGCCCGAGTCGATCATCGACTGGATATGAAGGTCATCCTCGAACTGCACCACCAGTACGGTTGCCGGGTCTCCGGTGACGCTGACCTCGCTGACGCTGACCGTCTTCGGTTCGATCACGCTCGTCTGGGCCTCGGCGTGCGGCTCGGTCTCTTCGACGTTGCCGACCAGGTCCACAGCCCGGCTGAAGAACGCGTAGGTGTGCCCCGCCTCTGCCTGATCGTAAACCGCCTCGGTGAGGCTCGTTGCCGAGAGCCAGGTCGTGAACGGCCCACCGTCGACGGAGACCATGATGCTGTACTGATCGACCCCCGACCCTCCCGCGTCATCCTCGCCTGCCCAGCTCACCATGAAGCCTGGGTAAGACGTCTCCGGCAGCGAGGCGACCGTGCTCGTCGGCCCCCCCGCATCAATCGTATTGAAGATCGCCGGCGTATCGATCGGCTCATTCTGGTCGAACACGATGGTGGCCTGGGCGTCGATGCGTGTCCCCGTCGTCGCCGTGGATTTCGGCTTGATACTGTACGAGAGGAAACCCTGACCCTCGGAGCCGTTCAGATTCGGGGGCAAGAATCCCAGCAATGGGCTGAAAGGCACATCGCCGGTCTCGGGATCGATCGACTTCAGTTCCCAGGTGACGAGACCGGTGGCGAGGTCAATGCCCGCTGAGACATCCAGGTAGATACCGAACCGGCCGCGCAGATCCAGACGGGTTTCGAAAGACCCATTGCCTCCAATGTCGATTGTGATATCTCCGAAGCTGATCGTTCCGAGCCGGAACGACTGCCAGTCGAGATCCGAATCGAGAGTCTCGACGACCTTGACGACCGCTGCTGGTGCGCTGGCCTTTTCAGGGTCGTTCTCGAACTCGACCACATAGTCGAGCGGTGTCCCGGACGCCACGACGTGCGCATCGCCGAACCCCCACGGTCCCTCGAGGTTGTTGGGATTCGTAGCGCCGCATTGAATCGTCGCGTCGACCCCATACCTATCACACCCTGTGAGCGCGTCGTGGATGATCTTGAGCTGTTCCGGGCAGGGTACATCCGGGGGAGTCTTGCAAACCGTCTCGGGTTTGACCGTCCCTGTAATGACGCCATAGGACAACGAGGGAATCGGCAATATTGAATTACCACAGTTAACCTTCAGGATGTATCTAAGCGTATAATTGCCACATTTGCTCCCCGACAATGTCGCCTTTCCGGTATCGTCCAGAGAAATGCCCGCATCCGATGCAATGATGAGAATCGAGTAGCTGAATCCCGCCAGGCTCTCCACGGGAATCACCTGCTTCGATGCCGATTCACCGACACACGTAACAAGACTCGCATCGGCAGCGGATGGCATCGGCTTGCCTTTGAATTCCGCGAGGTGCTTTTCATAGGCTTCGATTTCCTTCTTGAGTGCCGGGAGTTGACTGTTGTAAGCGAGTATCTGGCCTTCACCAAGTTCCCACACATCTTTGACAAACGCGGCATCTGCCTCCATGTGCATCGCTCCTTTATTCGCCACGGCCAAATCCCCATCTGTTACTCCAAATAAGTGCAAGAGCATACCGATAAGAGGGGAAACCCACCCAGCGCCACCCTCTAATAGTTCAAGGCCCAACGCCGCAAGTTCATTAATAAGACCTGCCTCCTCAATGAGATGGCCACTACCCAGATTCAAAGCACCGTCCGCAATCGCGAAGTCAATAACAAACTCTCCTTTGCCCCAGTCACGTGAATCCGTAAGCACTTTATGCTCCCATCAGGATCGCTCGCTGCGCTGACAGAAAGTTCTCATGGTGAACGAGCTTATTGTATTCCTGGACAAGGTCCTGATTATTGCAGAAATCGGGGGGGAAGGTTGGTGCCGGTGGAACCTCATCGGGGAACGTCCAGGGCTTGCCCGCGTATTGGTTGTAGACATCTTTGGCTGCGTTCATCTTGGCGTCTATTGAATTCTTGTATGCTGTTTGTTCGTCGTGCCTCTTATCCCAGTTTGAAGACCCACTATTTGGTCTTGGGGTGAGAGCAGTACCTATGTCGAAGGAGTTGAGCGTCATTGCACCTTGTTGTGTCGAGATGAGTGTGAAATTAAGGATGACGGAATCACCTCTCACACCTTGAACGCTCCGCTCCACGCTGACGTACCCATCCTTGTCCACATCGATGGTGAATCCCCCACCGGGACAGGCCGCGAGCGTGTAACTACCGGCATCATCTGTCAGGACTGCGATCACCCGGACCTTGCCGGTGACCGGATCCGTCGACATGAGCGTCACTGTCGCCCCGGCGATCGGCTTGTTGGCAGCGTCGGTCACAATGCCATGAACTGAGCCTGGAATCGCGGCGAAATCATGTCTCGAGAGTTCTCCTTCGGTGAGTGTCACCTTGATCGCGTCGAAGAGTTGTTTGTCTGAAAAGGCCGACAGATAGAACGTACCGACTGGCAAACCTGCCACGGTGTAGGTGCCGTCATCCTGTACCAGAGCACCACCCATGGTGTTTCCGTCGACGTCAGTGACCACGAGAACGACGTTCGAGGTGATCGGTACACCATCCGACCCGTCGACCACGCCCGTGATGGTGGCGCTCTGGAGCAGTGTGATCGGGATATTCTGGACGTCGGTCGACGTCAGGTCGACCGACTGCAACGTGGTCACGAAGCCGTCGTGCTGAATTTCACAAGTGTATGCAGCAGCAGGGACGTGTTGTGATGAAAACCGACCCTGGTCGTCGGTTGTCATCCAGGTCGTGATTCCGTCAGAGTGATTCCGGAGGATCACGGACGCACCGGCGATCGGTCTTCCTGCGGTATCGGTGACGGTGCCCGAGATCGCGTGCCCGACCGACAGAACGAAGTCGACATCGATTCGGTGCTCCTGGGAGCCGATGTCCAGGACGCTCGTGGTGGAGGAGGCATATCCCTTCAAGGTAAGCGATATCTGGAAGTCCCCGGTCGGTATGCCCGTGATCGAGTAGTTCCCGAGATTGTCGGTGAACGCCAGGCGAGAGAATTGGTCGGACGTGAGAACAACGCTGCAATTCGGGAGGGGAGCATTGGTCTCGTCGGTGATCGTCCCGGAGATTGAGGCTCCCTTGCTCATGGCAAAGTCCGCCGGGACAGTCTGGGTGTCGGGTATCGATAGGAGCTGGGACACCGAGTCGACGTAGTCGTCCTGGGCGGCATGAACTTGCCAGTGGCCGATCGCCAGTCCGGGCAACACATACTTGCCCTCGTCATCCGTCGAGGCAACGAGGATCTCCTGGGTATCGGAGTCAATCGCCCAGACGCGGGCGCCGGAGATGCCGTTGCCCGTGTCCTTCTCGGTCACCACTCCAGACAGAGTCGCTCCTCGTACCAAGGCGATGTTCTCATCGAGTGCCTCACCCATGTTGACCACGACGGTCTGACTGTAGCCTACGTAAGATGCGAGGCTGACGTCGAGGTTGTAGGTTCCGGGATAGACGCCCGAGATTGCGAAGGTGCCGTCTGCCTGCGTCTCTGCGGTGTAGGAGACGTCGAGCGTAGTCGAGGAGAGCCGTACTTGTGCCCCCTGCAACACCGCGGCTCCGTTGGTGGTGACGGTCCCTTGGATCTGCCCCGATGGGAAGAGCGATAGGTCGACCGTCGTTTGCTTGCCATCGGCCACGGCCGCCGTGAAATGGGGGACGTTCGATAGTGCGCCCCCGGAGATCGTCAACTCATACTGACCGGCGGTGAGACTCGGGAAGACAAACCGGCCGTCGTGCCAAATCTGTGTGACTCGCGTCTCAAAGGTTGCCTTGTTCACCGCTGTGACGGTAAGTTCTTCAAACGGTGCGTCGAAGGAGGGATCCTGGACGATTCCCGAAATCGATGTGGTCACACTGGCTGCGAACTGGCTGAACTCCGCCTGCACCATGGCTGCCGCCGCATTCCAGGCGTTCCCCTCGACTTGCGGCAGGAGTTGGGCCCCCTCCGAAAGAACTCGCATGTAGTCGGCGTTCGTCCCGCCGACCGTCGTCTTGAATTCCTCGAAAACCGCGTTGAACTCTGCCTCGGACCCTGGGTAGGCAAGGAGAAGAGCGGGCTTCTCTCCGTCCCAGTCGAACGGGCCGGCCACGTCATCGTAGAAAGGCTGTGCAGAGTAGAGGATATGTTCGTTACCATCTACGGCCTGTTGGGGGCGTGGGACGACGTGATATGTGATCGTCCCTTCCTCACCGGGCAGGAGGATCCCTGGAATGGAATTACCCATCGACCGGGCGAAGAACGTAGCGTTATAAACTCCGTTTCCTGCCATGACATCGTCGAGATTCTCGCCGAAGGGTTCCGTGCTTACGAATTCAAGAATCTGTGTCGGCAAGTCATTGAGGCCGTTGTTGCGCCACGTGATCGTTACGGGGAAGTGAACCCAGGGCGGCGTGAAAGACCCTGCGAAATGCCGGCGGGGCCGTGATCGAGATGTCGAGCTTGGGACTGGTGGTTACAGAGACAACCTCGATCCCAGATGCCACCTTCACCGCGGACCCCGTCGACTCCTGAAGCACCACGTCATACGTCCCCGGCGCGACCGTAGTCAGGTCGAACGTGGCGTAGAGGAGTGTCTGATCGCCGCGATAATACGAGGTCGCCGTGGCCGCCGTGGTCCCCCCGCTGGCCAGGCTCACGGTCATGGTACGGTCGAAGTTGATGCCGTGGATGGCGATGGTGCGGTTGCCGGCGGTGCCGCCCTGGCCGAAGGTGGTGTCGAGGACGGAGAACTCGCCCGACGCGAGGATGTCGAGGTGGACGGTGGCCGTGCCCAGGAGGCCGGTTGTCAACTGGTCGGGGGTAGCGGCGGCCAGGACGTAGTAGGTGCCGGCCTTCGCCCCATAGACGGCTAACCACTGGTTGGCCGTCAGGCCCTGGTCCGAGCGGATGTCATAGGTCTGGCGCGACGGGAGATCTCCGTAACGGACGTAGAGCTCGTTCGCCACGTTCAGGTTGTTCGTGCCGAAGCGGAAGACCAGGGCGCTGCCCGCCTGGTCCGGCGTCACGACCACCTTGTAGTAGAGCGCCTGCCGGTAGTTCACGCTGGCCGTCAATGTCTGGTCGCCGGTCAGGGTGGGGAGATCGAAGCTGGCCGAACCCGTGGAGACGGCGGTATTGTTGGCGTAGCTGGCCTCGGCGAGGCCCTGGAGCAGATCGGTCCGCACGATCAGGCGATAGCTGCCGGGAAGCACGCCGGGCATGGCGGTGTCGAGCGTGCCGGTGTACGTGCCGCCCTTGGCCGCGACCGCGCCTCGGGTGGAGCTGTCGTAGAAGACCTTGCCGATGAGCGTGTCGTTCAGGTCCCACTTGTCATCGGTCGAGAGATAAACATAGTCCCACCAGACTCCCTGCGCGGGGTCGGTGCCATCATTGCGGACGGTCCACGACAGGTGCAGCGTGTCGCCGTAGGTGGCGTTCACGGGGTTCGCCACCGAGACGGCCACGAGGTCGGCCGAGGTCAACGCGATCGAGGCCGTGTAGGCGTCGTCGGTTTGTCCTTGCTTGCCATCCCGGTTCTGGTCCATCAGGTTGCCAGCCACGTCGGCGATGACCGGGGCCAGGGTCATGGTGTAGGTGCCGCTGGCCGTCTGGGCATTGAAGAAGACCGTGAGGAAATCGTCGCCCGCCAGAACGTTGGTGATCTGCCCCAGCAAGCTCGCGCCGCTGGGGTTCTTGAACGAGGTGATGTCGTTGATGCTGACCGTTCGCGGGTCGATGGATTCGCTGAAGTGGAAAGTCAGGTGGTCAAACGAGCTGGAGACCCGGGCGGCGGGATCGGTCAGGAAGACGCGCGGGCCGATCACGTCGGAGACCAGGTCGGCCGTGTATTCGTCCCCAGGAATCTCGCCGGCCACGCCGTTGCCGTTCTGGTCCAGCGGGATGCCGCCGGCCGTCAGAATCTCGGGGCTCAGCAGCATGAAGAGCGGCTGGTCGGCGGGCTGGGCCGGGAAGGTGATGACCAGGGTCTGGGAATCGGCCCACGACGCCCCCGTGGCGGTCACGGTGCCGGCGCTGCCGCGGAAGTCGAGAATGTCGGTGGCCAGGTTGAAGTTGGACGTGCTGGTGTCCATGGGCTGGCTGAAGTAGAACCAGGCGGAGTCGAGAATGCCCGTAGTCGATCCCTTGGCGGCACTCGCCTGAATTCGCGGGCTGTCGGGCCCGGTCAGCACGAACTGGTAAGATGCCGTGTCATCGCCTTGCCCCTCGACAACCAGGCGATACGTTCCCTTCTGGACCAGGGTCATCGTCGCGAAGCCGGCCGTATCGAGGTGATCGGCGTCGCCGACGTTGCGGGCGACGATCCGGCCATCCGGAGCCACGAGCGTGAACGCCAGCGTTTGCCCCGTGCCGATGATGGTCTTCACCGCCAGGGAAACCTGTGCACCGGCCCCCGCATCGAACAGCCAGGCGTGGGTCTCACCCGTAGCGGCGATCGTGCCGGTCATGGCCCGGTTCAGGGCCAGGGAGAACGTCTCGAGCGGCGCCGGAGCGATCTGCCAGGTGTAGGTAGGGCTGTCCCCAGGCCGGGCAAAGAACTTGACGTGGTACGTGCCGGCCTCGGCCAGCGTGAAGGGTCCGATGTCCCCCATGCTCGGGGCGGTGGGGGTGGCGTTTGTCACCGTCACGAGTTGACCGTCGGGGTCATAGAGCCGGAACTCGATCGGTCCGCCCGTCACCTGGGTGACGTCCAGAAACACCCTGGTGCCGGCCGCGCTGTTCACGTAGTCAGCGCCGCCGATCTCGGTCCGATCGAATCCGCGAGAGAGCACCACAACCTGCTGGCTGTAAACCGGGGCGATCGGCGTGCCACCAGCGACGTCGCCCCCCGTCACGGTGCTGAACGTGCCAGTCACCTGTCCCGCCGCGATGACGGCGTAGTCGCTCTCGACATCCGGCGTGTATCCACTCGCCCGCTGGATCGCCAGAGTGCCGGCGAGGTTAGCCGCCCCGGTGACCTGAAGCACCGAATAGTTGCCGACCGCGACCGCGCCGTCGACGTTCATGTTCAGTGTGCCGGACACCGTCTGCGTGTAATCTCCGCGCACGATCAATCCCGGTGAGGCATCATCGACTGTCACGGTGCCCCGGTTGATCAGGCTGCCGTCAACCTCCCCATGGCCGGAGAGGATCAAGCCAGCGCCGAGGTCGAGGGTGCCGACGAGGAGCTTGCTCGTGGGTTCGATGGTGATGTTCGTGTTGGAGACGTTTGTGGTTGAGCCAAGGGCGATCGTGCCGCCGTTCTTGGCGGTGAGTGTGGAATACCCGGTGTAGCCGTAGTCAACGTTGCTGATGTCCTGGAAGCTGACCAGCGTCGAGAAATCGACCAGACTGCCCGTCCCGTCCGCCGTGACCAGCGTGGAGACACCCACTGTCGCGTTGGGTGCCGGATCGTTGACTGCAACCAGGCCCGAGAGGTCGACATGACCGCCAGCCAGGGCCTTGATCTCGTATTCCGATTGGGAGCTGTTCCTGTGCGTGATGCTCGTGATCTTGTGCAGGTCAAGCACACTCCCAAAGCCGCTGGCTTGAAGAAGCGAGTAGCTAGCGTCGGCCGGCATGGTCATCGAACTGACCGATGGCAGCGTCAGCGTCACGCCGCCGTTGATGGAGAGGCTGGCGCCGTCAATGTTGCTCACCGACGGCAGCGACGCAGTGGCCCCGCTGTTGAGCGTGAGGTTGGCGTAAGACAAATTCGTGAGAGTCGGAAACGATGTGGCGACGCCGCTGACAGTGACCTGGGTGTGATTGGCATTGGTCAACTTAGGGAAGGTGAGCCCGGCGCCCGAGACAGTAAGGCTGCCGTTGGTGAAGGCTGTCAACTGATCGGTGGGAAGCGTCCCGGTGCCGTCGAGAGTGATCGAGGTCGCATTGAGGGAGGTGACCAGCGGCATCTGGATCGTGCCGCCGTTCTTGGCGGTGAGTGTGGAATACCCGGTGTAGCCGTAGTCAACGTTGCTGATGTCCTGGAAGCTGACCAGCGTCGAGAAATCGACCAGACTGCCCGTCCCGTCCGCCGTGACCAGCGTGGAGACACCCACTGTCGCGTTGGGTGCCGGATCGTTGACTGCAACCAGGCCCGAGAGGTCGACATGACCGCCAGCCAGGGCCTTGATCTCGTATTCCGATTGGGAGCTGTTCCTGTGCGTGATGCTCGTGATCTTGTGCAGGTCAAGCACACTCCCAAAGCCGCTGGCTTGAAGAAGCGAGTAGCTAGCGTCGGCCGGCATGGTCATCGAACTGACCGATGGCAGCGTCAGCGTCACGCCGCCGTTGATGGAGAGGCTGGCGCCGTCAATGTTGCTCACCGACGGCAGCGACGCAGTGGCCCCGCTGTTGAGCGTGAGGTTGGCGTAAGACAAATTCGTGAGAGTCGGAAACGATGTGGCGACGCCGCTGACAGTGACCTGGGTGTGATTGGCATTGGTCAACTTAGGGAAGGTGAGCCCGGCGCCCGAGACAGTAAGGCTGCCGTTGGTGAAGGCTGTCAACTGATCGGTGGGAAGCGTCCCGGTGCCGTCGAGAGTGATCGAGGTCGCATTGAGGGAGGTGACCAGCGGCATCTGGATCGTGCCGCCGTTCTTGGCGGTGAGTGTGGAATACCCGGTGTAGCCGTAGTCAACGTTGCTGATGTCCTGGAAGCTGACCAGCGTCGAGAAATCGACCAGACTGCCCGTCCCGTCCGCCGTGACCAGCGTGGAGACACCCACTGTCGCGTTGGGTGCCGGATCGTTGACTGCAACCAGGCCCGAGAGGTCGACATGACCGCCAGCCAGGGCCTTGATCTCGTATTCCGATTGGGAGCTGTTCCTGTGCGTGATGCTCGTGATCTTGTGCAGGTCAAGCACACTCCCAAAGCCGCTGGCTTGAAGAAGCGAGTAGCTAGCGTCGGCCGGCATGGTCATCGAACTGACCGATGGCAGCGTCAGCGTCACGCCGCCGTTGATGGAGAGGCTGGCGCCGTCAATGTTGCTCACCGACGGCAGCGACGCAGTGGCCCCGCTGTTGAGCGTGAGGTTGGCGTAAGACAAATTCGTGAGAGTCGGAAACGATGTGGCGACGCCGCTGACAGTGACCTGGGTGTGATTGGCATTGGTCAACTTAGGGAAGGTGAGCCCGGCGCCCGAGACAGTAAGGCTGCCGTTGGTGAAGGCTGTCAACTGATCGGTGGGAAGCGTCCCGGTGCCGTCGAGAGTGATCGAGGTCGCATTGAGGGAGGTGACCAGCGGCATCTGGATCGTGCCGCCGTTCTTGGCGGTGAGTGTGGAATACCCGGTGTAGCCGTAGTCAACGTTGCTGATGTCCTGGAAGCTGACCAGCGTCGAGAAATCGACCAGACTGCCCGTCCCGTCCGCCGTGACCAGCGTGGAGACACCCACTGCCGCGTTGGGTGCCGGATCGTTGACCTGGACGAGGCCCGAGAGGTCGACATGACCGCCGGCCAGGGCCTTGATCTCGTATTCCGATTGGGAGCTGTTCCTGTGCGTGATGCTCGTGATCTTGTGCAGGTCAAGCACACTCCCAAAGCCGCTGGCTTGAAGAAGCGAGTAGCTAGCGTCGGCCGGCATGGTCATCGAACTGACCGATGGCAGCGTCAGCGTCACGCCGCCGTTGATGGAGAGGCTGGCGCCATCGATGTTGCTCACCGACGGCAGCGACGCAGTGGCTCCGCTGTTGAGTGTGAGGTTGGCGTAAGACAAATTCGTGAGCGCCGGAAACGATGTGGCGACGCCGTTGACAGTCACTTGGGTGTGATTGGCATTGGTCAACTTGGGGAAGGCGTGCCCAGCGCCCGAAACAGTAAGGATGCCGTTGGTGAAGGCTGTCAACTGATCGGTGGGCAGCGTCCCGGTGCCGTCGAGAGTGATCGAGGTCGCATTGAGGGAGGTGACCAGCGGCATCTGGATCGTGCCGCCGTTCTTGGCGGTGAGTGTGGAATACCCGGTGTAGCCGTAGTCAACGTTGCTGATGTCCTGGAAGCTGACCAGCGTCGAGAAATCGACCAGACTGCCCGTCCCGTCCGCCGTGACCAGCGTGGAGACACCCACTGCCGCGTTGGGTGCCGGATCGTTGACCTGGACGAGGCCCGAGAGGTCGACATGACCGCCGGCCAGGGCCTTGATCTCGTATTCCGATTGGGAGCTGTTCCTGTGCGTGATGCTCGTGATCTTGTGCAGGTCAAGCACACTCCCAAAGCCGCTGGCTTGGAGCAACTGATAACTCGAGTCCGCCGGCATCTGGAGACTCGTGACGTTCGGTAACGCCAGGTTCCCACCGGCGCTGGCGATGAGACTGGAGGCATCCACAACCGTCGTCCCCGTCGCCGTGAGGCTGGTAGAGACTCCCTGGACCGTGACCGAGGAGCCGGGACTGGCGGTGAAGGGCCCGGAGATGGTGGATGCCCCCGTTGTTACAGTGAGCGATCCAGTGATGTTCAGCCCCTCGGCACAGGTGACGCTACGGACGGCTTGAGTACCACCGAGGCTAATCGTCTGACTTCCGGTCAGGTCGCCAATCGTCGCGTCGTCACTGGTGCCCGGAACCTGGTCCCCAACCCAGTTAAGTCGGTTTGTCCATTGCAGGTCCCCTCCCCCGCCGTCCCAGGAAACCAGCGACAGCAATTGCCGCGGCTCCAGCGCCTCGAGTGTCAGCTTCCTCGCCATCGACTTGTGGCGGGTCGGGCCATGACCTGGCCGTGCGCACTGCTCGCTCAAACGGCGATTGCCTATCCGCTGATGGAAACGATGGAGTAGTGTCATGGGAGGATTCCTCGGACTTCGAGTTTGGCGGGTCCAGGGAGGACGAAAAGCTCTCGCGGCTGCTGGGCGAGAACGGGCCGGTACAAGCGGAAAGCGGCATCGCGTGCTGGGGTGGCCATTGGACTGCTCGTCATCGAGAGTCGTGCATACGGTAGATTTCAGGGGGAGCATTCCCTGAACGTACATTGGGATCTGGCGACGGCAGGAATCGTCACGTTGTTGTGCTTCGCCTCACGGCATGGGTGTGACCTAACTCCCATGAGCTGACAAGGCCTTGACGTTGGCCTCCTGGATGCTGAACTATGCGCTTGTGCTGGACAGCTACGACGCACAGGTCAGGGCCGAACCAGGAACGTCGTCGCGTAGGAACTCGTGTCTTTACCGACCCTGTAGTTAAGGGTGTAGCCTCCCTTGGCCAGACCCTTCGTTTTGAGCGTCAGGGTGTAGGTCCTCGCCCGCGAGTTGTAGGTGAACTTCTTGTTGGTCACGGAAGGCTTTAGCTTGGCGGAGTGGCCCGACGCATCGACCACGCCCAGAGCCGAGACCGCAGTCTTGGTCGAACCAAGACTCTTGCCACTTGCATTGATGACTCTCAGGACCAGATTGATCGTGCTTTTGCTCGACTTGAGCTGCGTGCTGATGCCGTAACGGACGATCAGCGCACTGGTCCCAGCAGCGGGGTTGAAGTTTGTGGTGCCGGGGTAGTTGTAACGGACGGCGTAGGTACCCAGTGCGAGCGTGGCGGTGCTCAGCGCGACCTGGAACTGGCCTCTGCCGTCAACGGTCGCGGACTGGGTAACGCCGTTAATTGTGACAGTCACACTTCCGGTCGGGACGAGCGCACCCGAGGCCAGTTTGCCTGAAACTGTGGTCTGGTTTGCGCCGAGCACGATCGTCTGGTCGGCGAGCCCTGAGAAGGACGGCTGGGCCTTGGAAATAGTGAGGGTCGCCGTGACCGGCGTTGCCTGATAGTTGGGGTTTGTGAGCGAGGCTGCGACGGTGCAGATGCCGGCGCCCGTGGGCGGAGTTGTCGAGCCGTTGTAGGTGATTGTCACGCCGGCAAGTCCGGCCGGACTGGTGGCCAGGGTCACGGCTTTGTTCGTGCCGTCGTATGTCCGGTCCAGGCTGCCGCGGTTAAAGCTCAAGCTGGCCTGTCCGCGGGTGTTGGTGAGATGGAAGGTGACCGGCGACTGACCTCCCGCCACGGTGGCTGTCACAGTATAGGAGCCGGCCAGAGCGTTGGCGGTGGCCATAATGGTCGCCTTGCCACTGGTATCCGTGATCGCCGTACCATGTCCAGTAAGCGTGGCGGTCGGCCCAGTGGCAGGAACTCCAAAGGTCACGGGGACGCCGCTCAAGGGCGTGCCGCCTGAATCGGTAACAGTAACCACGAGGGCCCTGGAAAAGGCCGAGCCAATCTCGATGGACTGCCCGCCGCCCGAGGTGAGCGTGATCGTAGGCGCACTGACTGGTATCGTAAAAAGCTCTGCGCCGTGGGTGCCGTCATTCGCAAGCACGTAGAGCTGATCATGATGAACAAGCAGCGGAGTCGGGTTGGAAGAACCTGGGCCGGGATTGATGTCGGCGACCAGCTTGGTGCGCCTGCAGTGCCATCGGTCCGCCAGAGTTCCGACCCGTCCGTGCCGTCGTCAGCCACGAAATAGAGGATTGCATTACTGACCAGAGGCTGCTCCAGATACCACGGCCCCTCCGAGACGCCGCTTCCCGACCCCGACTTGATGTCCTTCAGCATGGCTGTTCCGCTCGCTGTGCCGTTGCTGATCCAGGGCTCGAGGCCGTGGCTGCCATCGTCGGCCCAGAAGATCAAGTCGTTTCCCAGCGCGTCAAAGTGGGAAAACGACTGGAACGACACCCCGGAAGGCGAGATTCTGGACCGTTCCGGAGCTCGTGCCATCCGTCTCCCATAGCTGGTTGTCAAGTGTGAAATAGGCTGTCGTTCCCACGACCGTCAGGTTCGATAGATACTTGGAACTCGAGGTAACGAGCCTCGTTCCGCTCGCCGTACCATCCGTTTCATAGAGGCCGAGTGTGTTTGACGCAGAGCTCGCGAAGAAGAGCGCCCTGGTCCCGAATGGCGTGAAGTCGAGGGGGTCGGACGACTGCGAACCCGCGGCAATATCGGCGAGCATGTGAGTGCCGCTCGCTGTGCCATCGCTGATCCACGGTTCATCCCCACTAGCGTCGTCGCTTGCCCGGAAGAGAATGGACGACCCCAGGGCGGAGGCGAGGTAGACATTCACCGATGAGAGCGAGCTGACCTTCACGGTCCCGGCTTCGGTTCCGTCACTGACCCAAAGCTCTTCCACACCAGGGTTGAAAGAGAAGAAGAACCGACCATCGGCCGAGACGAGATCGCCTACCCACGCCGAATTCCCGGCGGCCGGGACCGTGAGGTTCTTAACCACAACTGTCCCACTCGCGGTCCCATCGGTCTTGTACAGGGCAAAACCAACCTGCGATGAGAACGCGGTGAAGAAGACCGAGCCTTGAAAGGAGAGGTAGGTCCAGGGTTCCAGGCTGCTGATTGAAATCGTCCCCGCCCCGGTCCCATCCGTTCGCCAGATCGAAGAGCCCGAAAGACCGTCCTCGCCGGTGAAGACCAGATAGGGATCAGAGGGGTTCGCCGCGTAGAGGCCGCTGAAGTAAGAGCCATCGGCGTTGACGTCCTGGGTCTTGCCGAGAGCGAATGACTGGACAAGCACTGTGCCCGAACCCGCCCCGTTGGTCTTCCAGAGTTGGTTGACCAGCGGGGTCGAGCCGTCGTGGGCAACGAAGAAGAGGCTGCTGCCGACGACGGCGAAGTCATGGGCAGCCGAGCCGGCAGTACCGGGGTCGATGTCCTTGACTAGTTGAGTTCCGCCAGAACTACCATCCGTCTTCCACAGCTCGGCGCCGTGGGTAGCGTCGGAATCGGTAAAGTAGAGGATCCCCCCGAGCGTGGCCAGCGCCGGCACCTGGCTGGTGAGATAGCCGGAGCCGATCCACAGGTTCACGGCAAGGTCCCTCACCATCACCGTCCCTTGCCGAGTTCCGTCCGATTTCCAGATCTGGTCGCGTCCCTGCGGGCCGGTTGTCGTGAAGAACAGCGTGCCTCCAACGTTTATCAGATTCCACGGCGACGAACTACCGCTGCCTGACGGAAACTCGTACACCAAGGAGGCGTTGTCAGCTGTGCCGTCGCTCTTCATGAGCCTGGTATCGCCTGCCAAGGAATCGGCCACGGTGAAGTACAAGATTGGGCCGACCGCAACACTCTCGATGATGCGGCTGTCGGAGTTATCCGAGGTGTAGACTGTTAAGGGCGCGCCCGAGCTGGAGAGGAGGTTCAGGGTGTAGACATAGCCTTGTTGAGTCGGGGTCGTGGACTCATAAGAAAGGACACCATTGTCGCTGAAGAGGCTCTCAACATTGGTCACATACTGAGTTGATCCCAGGGTGTCGGAGTAGGTGTATGCTTTGGTTCCACTAGTCGTGCCGTCGCTGCTCCACAGAGAACCATCAAGCAGGAAGTAAACCGTTTCGCCAACAGGCATCAGCTCCGTTGCGGTGCTTGGAAACGTGCCCCGGTTATTCGGCGAGCTCAAGTTTGCGGCGACCAGTACAGGGGCTGCGTCCTGGGGCCCGAGTTTCCAGAGATCAGGACCGTATGTGTTTCCATCCATACCGTAGTAGGGGACGGTCGAGAGGAAGTAGAACGTATCGCCCGTGGAGACCAGATTCTCGACTTCAGTCGACTGGGTTTGGGCGGGGTCTGAAAAAGCCACTGTCTTGGTGCCGGCCACGGTGCCGTCGCTGGTCCAGAGGCCCTGCGTGTTGCCGGCTGGGTCATAGGTAGTGAATAAGACCGAGTTGCCGACCGCCGCAGCCCAGCCCGGAAACGAGACATCGCTGCTGAGCTTGGTGGTCGCGCCTCCGCTCGTGGTCACCATGAAATCGTCGTGAACTCCATCGATGTCCGCGACGTTATAGAACAGGTTCGTTCCCGCCGCCATGAGGTTCGACGGATAGGCGTCCACCGAGTTGACGTCTTTGATGAGTGTCGCCGAGAGCAGAGTCCGGTCCTCCAGGCAGTCCAAGTTGGGACACCAGGACCGGCGCCGCGTTCTTCGCGAGCAAGGCTTGCGATAGGGTGCCGCGCCTGAGTCGCGGCTGGGATCGAGTTTCAAGGGGTGTAGTCGAAGGTTCATGAGCAGGATTCCTAGAGCAAGGGCACCGATCCAGTTAACGTCCTGCTGTCACTGGCACATCACGGCGTGCTAACCGATTCCTGATTGGCTCCAAAGCGCAAACAGGGCTGCAGACGCTTTTCACGGTCGGGAGTTCAGAGGGGAAAACCCGGTCTTGATTCTCCACCGAGGCACTGTGTGTTTGGTCCCTGAAGGTTCCTGCGGAAAGCGGGGTTCGTTGCCTTGACACTTTTTTCTTGAAGTTTCTCTTTCTTGGCCGTGATCAAGGCAGCGGCACCGAGCCGGTCATCAGGTCGCTCGTCATCGAGTCTGGCGAGTCCGGCGGATTTCCGACGGAGGTTCCTCCCAGAGGTAAATGACCGTTTCGCCGTTCAGGGCTCATCATGCTGCCGGAATTTTTCTTCGACGCTTCCGTTGCGTCCCATATCTCTCGGCTCCGATAGGGACTTAGAGACCAGTTCCAGAGCGATTGTCTTTTTCTGGAGGATTCCTCTGTTGATTATTGCTTCGGCTGCTCGAAACGCTGGATAATGCAGAGAGCACGCAGCCGTGCCCACCAAGCCCACCGTTTTGCCTCTTGGAACCGGTCAGGCGCGAAAAGCAGAGGTTTATGCCACAGGGCAGACCGGTCCCAACCCTGCTAGGGGATGGGGTTCTTATGCCAACTCTTTCTGCTGGTGAAGTCTCACGCTGGGTGGACTATGCCCGCTCAGGAGACCAGGACTCGGCAACCAACCTCTGGAATCAGTACTTCGGGAAGTTAGTCGGCGTGGCCAGGCACAGGCTGGAGAACCGCAGATATGGTGCCGACCCGGAAGACGTGGCGCTGAGCGCCTTTCATTCCGTCTTTGCACGGACTGAGCCACGGCAGTTTCGAGAAGTTCAAGCACCACGACGACTTCTGGGCCTTGCTCGTCGCCGTAGTCGAACGTAAGGTGCAAGTGCATGTTCGGCATAATAAGCGGCTCAAGCGGGGTGCAGGAGTGGCTCCGGTTCAGGCTGCCCATGGATCTTGTGGCCTCGATCCAAGCTCTTCTGAGGCCATGGTCTTTGGGGAGGCTCGGCCATCAAGGAGTTCTTCGAGGGACTGGAGAACGAGTCACTTCGGGTCGTGGCCCTCTGGAGGTTTCAAGGCTACTTGGAGACTGAGATCGCCGAGCGGCTTGTTGTTCCCTGTCCTCGGTCAAGCGTAAGGTCAACGTGATTCGTGCCTCTTTAAGACGATGCTTCAATGAACGCCGAGCACGGCTCGGACTCGGACTTGGGCCGAGCCTTGGAACGAGACGGCTCTGCGATCGCTTCGAAGCCGAATGGCGAGTCGGGGAACGCCCACGGATCGAGGACTACCTAGAGCTCGTCCCGGAGTCCGAGCGGGCAGGCTTGCTGCGCGAGCTGATCCTGATCGAACTTGCTTGGAGTGCGACTGGCGAAGCCTTCAAGCGTCAGACTTATTTGAGTCGGTTCCCCGAGTGGAAAGAAGCTGTCCTTGGCGCCTTTGCTTCTCAGGAGCAAAACACAGCGGAAGCGTTAGGGGCCTCTACAGAGCTTGGAGATGAGGCAAATCCGTCTCTTCCATGGCTTGGGCCCTACGAAGACAGTGCGAGCTTTCGGGTACTTGGGCTTCACAAACACGGTGGGCTAGGCGTCATCTACATCGCCTTTGATGATCGGCTCGGACGCAAGGTCGCTCTCAAGGAGATTCAGCCCTCTCGGGCACATGATCCCAACCTACGTAAGCGGTTTGAGTTCGAAGCCAAGCTTACGAGTCGGCTTGAACACCCTGGAGTAGTTCCGGTATATGCGGCAGGCCATCGCTCGACGGGCGAGCCATACTACGTAACCAAGCTTGTCCGTGGTACAAGCCTCAAGGAGGCGATCGGAATACTTCACGCTGCGAAAGTCTGGAGCCCAGCGGGTCGCGGGCGTCGGGTTGAGCTTCAGCGCTTGCTCAGGCGGTTCCTGGTCGTCTGCGAGACAGTGGCTTACGCTCACAGCGTTGGCGTGGTGCATCGCGACCTAAAGCCGGAGAACATCCTGCTTGGGGATTACGGTGAGACCCTGGTCATCGACTGGGGCCTGGCGAAGCCCCAGACCGGCGACGCGGGTCCCAGCCCAGGGAACTTGGGACCGATGATGGCGGCTCTTGCCCTGGAGCGGGGAGAGGCAACCTCTGCGGGTGGGGAGGTGGGTACCCTCGTCTATGCAAGCCCCGAGCAAGTGCGGGGTGAGACCACAAGCACCGGGCAGTTGAGCGACATTTACAGCCTGGGAGCAACCCTCTATCACCTGATCACGGGCTCTCCGCCGTATGACCCGCAGCAGCCAGCGCCGGAGATTCGGGAGGAAGTCCTCAAGGGAAGTGCGCCTACTCCCCGTTCGCTTCACTGGCGTATCCCGCGTGCGCTTGATGCGATCTGCCGCAAGGCCATGGCAGTCCACCCCCAAGAGCGGTATAAGACGCCGCAAGACTTGGCTCAAGACCTGGAGAACTGGCTTGATCGAGAACCAGTCTCCGCCTACCCGGAGCCATTCCCGGAGAAGGCGGCACGCTGGGCACGGCGACACCGGGTCCTTGCGGCGGTCGGGGCCACATTGGCGTTCCTTGGCCTGCTTGCGGGGTTCTATGCCTGGCATCAGCTTGAGCTGGAGCAAGGCGTGATCGATGCGAGCGTAAGCCGACTGGAACAGTCCGGCGTTGAACAAGTCCCGTTCTTGACAAGCACCATGATGCCACGGGCAAGAAGGGCTGCGGACACACTAACTACAAGGCTCTCGTATACGAAAAACGCCAAGGCAAGGCGCAATCTTGCGCTTGCGCTGGCCCGGCTCGACCCGCTAAAGGCAGAGGCCATCGCGCACGAGCTTGCCTCAGATGAGGCGTTTCGATTCGAACTTGCAGAGAAGCTGGTCCGACCACTATCTGCTGGGACAGAAGGGCCAGATACCTTGCGCTGGCTGCTTTATCCCATGCGAATGGAGCTGCTCGAGCCGCTTCGGTTCATCCAGTTAAATCCATACCTCGGCCAGTCAATCCGAGAGACTGCGGGGGAACTGCTCCTTGAGTATGCCTCTGACCGGAGCGATGTGCTTGCCTGGGCCATCACGGAAGCCCCGGAGAGCGAGTTTCCCAGGTTTCTTGCACTCTTACGCAAGGATTCGGATGGCTCAAGACGAGCACTCAACGAGGTGCTTACAGAGCAAGCCTCGCTTGAACCGAAGCCCTTCATCGATCCGACCTGGGCGGAACCCGATACCGAGGTATTGCGCAGCGCTGGAAGAGGCTCAGGGGTTCTCAAACCGGCTCTTCCTCTGGTGTCAGACGATGCCGCTTTCGACCTTTCTCAAGGTCTCGGAGACGCTTCGGCCCAGCGGCTTTCGGCCGCTTTGTTTTCGGCCGTTTCATGCCGTACGGGGGGAGCCCCTTGTCGCGGCCATCTGGATACGAGACGGAGCCGACTGGCGGGCTGTAAGCGGTATGGGCAAAGCGGAAGTGCTCAAGCGTGATCAAGAGTTCCAGAAGGATGGACTAAGCGCATGTGATGTGGCGCTCTACCGGGAAGGCGACTCACTGCAGCCGCTCTACGCGGCTCTCTGGTTCCAACCCAACGGTTCGTTCCAACTGGCGCGGCAACGGCATGTGCGTGTCTATCGCGATATGGCCCTTGACTGGGAACCAGTATCAAGAGGGCCGCTCGCGGCAGGACTGAGCTTAGACGATGCCAGAAGCGCGGAACAAACTCGTGATCGCTCCCAGTGGTCAGGCCGGATCACCCAGTTTCTTAGCCTTCCTGATGATCGAATCGAAGTGTCGCAAGTCCGCGCAGAAGCCGGTCCTGAGCAGCGGTTTAGCTTCTCGCTTGGGTCCGAGCAGGCTTTTAGAGAGCGTCTGGGGCACGGACTCTCAGAGGATGACATTTGCCTTGACGTCGCTCCTCGAAAGGGAGGTGATGTCTCGTACCTCGCAACTTGGTCACAGCCGAACTCCTTTGCTTCGACGACCCTGCTAGGCCTGCCTCCTGGGACTCACCGTGAGAAGGCCCGCGAACTTGCTGGGCGAGGATACCTGCCAAGCTCAGTCAGCGTGAAGGTAACGACGGGCGGGGAATTCGCCACGGCGTCGGTGTGGAGGCGGATCATTCCGGATCAGCACAACCTCTATCCCGCTCTTCACCGCGTTAAAGCGGCGGTAGCGCTCTTTCACCTCGGGGAAGCAGAGCCGATGTGGGACATGCTCCAGCATCGGCCTGACCCGACGGAGCGATCGTGGCTTATTGAGTTGCTGCCGAAGCTAGGTGTACCCGCAGAATCCCTGGTCGATCGCTTCGCATTGGAGGAAGACGTGTCGGCGCGGCGGGCCATACTGCTTGCACTGGGAGGCTACGGACGCCTTGCGGGGAACGAGGCATTCGTCAAGCGGCTGCTCTCTCTGGTTCGAAGCGACCCCGATCCGGGACTCCGCTCGGCCGCCGAGTGGCTCCTTCGGCGTTGGGACCTTGAGAGCGAGCTCCTCAAGGTAGAAGCCCGACTCCCCCGCGGTCTTCCATCCTTCAGAAGACCGTCGCGGCTGGTATGTGAATGAAGAGGGCCAGACGTTGGCGATCATCCGAGGCCCGGTCAACTTCCTCATGGGCGACACGGATTGGGACATGATCGACGAAGGATTTCAGTTGCCCCACCCGGTGAGAATCGACCGGGACTTCGCGATTGCGACGACAGAGGTGACAAGCACTGCCCTGCGGCGCTTCCGCGAGGATATGCAGTCACGTGGTCGCTCGAAGGCAAAAGCGGTCTCAACAGCATTTAGCAGAGAGCCGAATGCTCCGGCATTAGCGGTAGACTTCTACCAGGCGGCTCGCTACTGCAATTGGCTTAGTGAGCGAGCTGGAATGCCAAAGACTGCAGTGGTGTTTCGAGGAGAGCAAGGACGGGAGCCTGGTTTGTGCCGCGGATTACCTGCACAGAACCGGCTACCGGCTACCCACCGAGGCAGAATGGGAGTTTGCCTGCCGGGCGGGATCGACCACACCACGGTTCTACGGGCGCGGGTCCCAGGGCACGGATGCTTTATTACCAAGCTATGCATGGTGCATCCTGGGTAACGCGCAGAACCGGGCGCACCCGGTTGGTCAGCTCAAACCCAACGACCTTGGGCTTTTCGACATGCTGGGTAACGCCCACGAATGGTGCATGGACCCCGCGCGGCCTTACTGTGCCGGAGCCTGCGAGGGAACCCGAGTCGACGTGGAGAATGCCGAGCCGCTTCGGCCTGATGGGAACCGAATCCTCCGAGGGGGGTGGTTCCACTTTCCCGCAAGCGGCATCTCGTCCGCGCACCGGAGTTGGAGCAAAGCCGGCTCCGCACAACACGAGACTGGCTTTCGGGTGGCCCGGACTTTGAGGATCCTGGGGCAGTGAAACTGAGCCACGGCGTCAGGTTGCGGGGGTCTGCCGAACTGCTTAAGCAGCCTGGCACCGACGGCCCGGGCGCACGGCAGGCTCTGAAGAGTGACATTCACGGAGTCAACACAGGAGCCCTGGAACGGCTGTCCTCGGAACACAAGGATCACGCGCGCTGGCAGGGGCAGGTCCTGAGGGTTTCCTGGTGTTCCTTCCTCAGTTTCAACATGAACGACCAGCCCCGGCACTTCGCCGTCACTGGCAGGATTGCCGACGAAGCTAAGGATAAGCCGCGTGCAATCGTCGGCCCTCGAGAACTCAATTAAATCGAAATCGAAGTCTGTGCCTCGCATGGATTGCGGAACGATCAGGTGCCGCTCTTCTTCGAGGCACCGAGACGTAATGCGCACCCGCCGCGTATTCGCAAGCGGGTTTGGCGTGGAAGCGAGGGCAAACTCGACTATGTCCTTTAGCCAGCTTCCAAAGAGCTGAGTCTTCGCTTAGCGGGAGCCTGTCCGTGTCGAGCACCTGTCCGTCGAAGGGGCGGTGAAGAAAGGTACGTATGAAGCGGGGTCTCATCGGGCACCTCGATTCCGCAGGGATTGAGGGAGGAACCGAGTCCTTGGTCGCAAACGCCGCCGCTTGCTTGTTCCCTCAAAAGGCTCCTGCGAAAATAGGGCTTGATCGCCCCGACTCTTTTTTTGAAAACCCGCCTGAAATGGACCCCGATGCCGGACCTGACGTCACCGCGCTGTTAGCGAGAATCCGAGCCAACGACCCCACGGCCCGGAACGAGCTACTTTCGCAACTCTATGACGAGTTACGAAAGATGGCGGCCACCTTGCTTCACCGCGAGCCCCCAGGGCACACCCTCCAAGCCACGGCGTTACTCCATGAAGCCCTTCAGCGATTGCTTGGGAGTAACGTCCTGGAGAAGGCACCGGACCGGTGCTATCTCTTCGCTTCGGTTCATCGGGCAATGCGCCAGGTTTTGACCGACTATGCCCGGCAGCGTGCCGCAATAAAGCGAGGTGGCCCGGCACAGCACAGGGTGCCGCTTGATGAAGTCCTCGATCGCGTCACGACTAGGTGGAGCCTCAGTGAGCTTGACTTGGTCGCCATCGCCGAGGCGTTAGACGGCCTCGAAGAGCGGAGTGCCCGGCAGAGAATGATCGTGGACCTGAAAATCTTCAGTTGTCTAAGTAACAGCGAGGTTGCAAAGCAGCTCAGCATTGCCGAGTCCACGGTAGAGCGCGATTTTCGCCTAGCCCGGGCCTACCTCAGCCGTCAACTTGCTGGATAGAAGTCGCCATGGATTCAGAACGCTGGCAGCAGGTCCAAGAGCTTTTCAGCCAGGCACTCCAAGTCGACCCCGCAGAACGGCTCGGTTTCTTAGATCAAGCCTGTGGCGGGGACGAAGAGCTTCTCGCCGAAGTAAAGGCACTTGTGGCCCATGACGACCTGGCCCAAGCAAGAGGATTTCTCCCTGACATCCCCGAGGACATAACTTCCCACGTCACGCAGCCACCCAATCTGACCGGCACAACCGTTAGTGCCTATGAGCTGCGTGAAGAGCTGGGCAGGGGCGGCTGGGGGGTCGTCTACAAAGCCTGGCAGATAAGTCTCCAGCGACTAGTCGCGGTCAAAGTCATCTTGCACGACGACTTCGCCTCGGAGACGGATCGCGAGCGATTTGCCAACGAGGCAAGGGTTCTGGCACGTCTAGCCCATCCTCACATCGTTCAGGTCTTCGATTTTGGCGAGCACCTGGGCAAGCCGTTTTTCTCGATGGAGCTTCTAGAAGGTGGAAGCCTTGCTCAGAAACTAGCCCAGGCACCCTTCGCCCCTGAAGTGGCTGCGGCTCTAATCGAGACTCTCGCCCGGACCTTGGAGCAGGTCCACCAGGTCGGAATTGTCCATCGGGACCTAAAGCCCTCCAATGTGCTGCTCACAGCAGAGGGCATAGCGAAGATAACTGACTTTGGTCTCTCAAAGACTTCCACGGAGGATTCACATCGCACGGCGACAGGGACAATTCTGGGAACGCCCAGTTACATGGCGCCGGAACAAGCCGCAGGTGACCGTTCCAAGGTCGGCCCAACGGCGGATGTTTACGCTCTCGGGGCAATCCTCTACGAAGCGGTCACGGGTCGGCCCCCGTTTCGGGCACCCACTCCCTGGGAAACCATTCAGCAGGTCCTTCATCAGGAACCAATTCCACCCAGGCGTTTGCAGCCTAGTCTTGCCCGTGACATCAGCACGATTTGCCTCAAATGCCTGGAGAAAGACCCCCATCGGCGTTATCCAAGTGCCAGAGCCTTGGCTGAGGACCTTCGGCGCTTTCTAGATGGCAAGCCCATTTCCGCAAGGCCAGTCAGCATCCCGGAGCGACTCTATCGCTGGGGAAGGCGAAATCCAGTTGTTGCTGCTCTCTCGGGAGCACTGGCGACGGCCCTAGTCTGTGGCTTACTTGCAACGTCTTTTCTTTGGATCCGCACGCGTACACAAAGAAATCGGGCTGAGACGAGCCTTACCAGAGTCTTTAAGGTCGTAGACGAAGCGCTTCGGGAGGCAACTACCCCGGAGATGCGTGATGCAGAAGACCTCAAGCCATTTCGTAGATCCCTTCAGGAAAAGGCACTAAACCAGCTCCAGGACCTGGCCAAAGAACTCGGCACGACGCCACGTCTCGAAAGAGAACTTGCAAAATCCTACATCCTGATGTGCGACATCGAGCACCAACTCGGACATCCGGAGAAAGCAGTCGAGGCTGCAAGAATCGGAATTGCCCTCTTGGAGAGACTCCCTGCGCAAGGCGGTAATGAGGCACGAGGTGATTTAGCCTTTGCCTTGCAGAAGCTCTCACTCGACTTGCCAAGCGGTGCCGAGCAGGCCCAAGTGGTCGACCGCGCTATCACCTTGTTCACTGAGCTCCTGCGTGAGGACCCGGCAAGTGAATTTGCTCGTCAAAACCTTGCAATGCTCTTTTACAACCAGGCGGTCGACGCAGGAAATTCATCGAAAAACCAACCTCAGGAGGTCATCTCCCTGGCGGAGAAAGCCTCAGAGGTTCTAGGTCCTTGCAAAGACAAGAGTCCGGATCTGGATGCTCATATTCACCGGTTTTTGTGCGCATCTGCGGGATGTAAACCGGAACACGGAGGGAGTCCAGCATGGAAGAGCTGCCCTGGAAATTCTCTGGCAAGCAGTCGACGCCAATCCCTTGGCCAACACGAGTGAAATTCCCTCCACCTATCAGGACTTAAGCTTGTGCTTGGAACGAGAGAACAAAGCAGCCGAAGCATTGGAAGCGTCGAGGGACTGCTGCAAGCAGCTGGAGGCCAGGGTTGCTCAAAGCAGCTCTCCCAGACAAATGCATAATCTTAGCCGTGACCTGGCAGTCGCAAACGGAAATCTAATGGCCAAGATGGCGCGGCTCCAAGACCCTCTTGATTGGAGTGAGTTAGAGCGTCTCTCCAAGAGAAATCAGGAAATCTGCGACAGGATTTTGTTTCTCTATCCAAGGGACGGAACGCTCGATTACTATCATGCAATCGCCTGTAATAATCTCGCAGCTTGCTACGATAAACAGAAGAAATCCCGATCGACAATTCTCCCTCTTCTAAGCCAGGCCCATGCAAGTATGGCCCGGGCGATTGAATACAAGCTCGATGTTCACTTCGGCGACGAGAAGAGTCTAAAGACCGAGTTCCTAACATTGTCCCTCGGGCTGGAAGACGAATTGCGTCAATCCGGCCGAATCAAGGAAGCCGACAACCTTGCTACCCGCACGAGGCAATTTTGGAAGGGAGACCCAAGCCTGATTTTCACCGCTGCCTGCGTCTGGGCTGACTCGCTTCGCTTCGCGGATAACCAAGCTCGAAAAGACCTCTACGTTCAGCTCTGTCTCGATGCCCTAAAAGAGGCCGTGTCCTCTGGCCTTGATGACCCAAGCCGGCTCCTTAATGAAAAGCGGCTCGACCCGGTGCGAAGCTCACCTGGCTTCCAGGAGCTAGTTCGCAACTTAAAAGCCAAGGCCAGCCCTCCTGAAAAAAAAGAAGTCCGGATAGAAGCCACTGGACTTCCATTCGATGGCATCAGGAAAGAAGTCAAAAAGTGAATCGAACATAAAGGCGGCATTATCGGACGGTGCGTCGTTTTACATATCATGCAATCACCCGCTCAGCGGGAGGAGTCACTCGGTCGATGTGTCCGGGGCGACCGGCAAACCTGAGGCCGAAAGGCCGAAGGGAGGAAGCAGCCGGCCCAAGTCAAAAGTCACGGGAAGCTGGAATCAACCAGGCGACCGCGTGGCGAGCCCCGACCGGCATGGTCAAGGCTACACTGCTTGAAGCCAAATCCTGAGCGGATGATAAATGGTCCCGCCGCTACGTTGGTTCTCAGGCGGCGTGTATCGGGTGCCGACCCCAAGCGTCTGACGGTCGGCAAGACCGCCCGGTACAGCGATCGGGGAGATGAACCCGGTTCAAGGGATGAGTTGGCGACCTAAACCGGTCTCGATACGTTGCATGATGTGGAAGGCGAGATCGCCTAACAGGTTCGAGCCCCGCCGGGGTCGGCCTCATGGCGACGGAGGCCCGGTAGTAGTCCGAGGGCGGGAAAGCCGTCCACATGGCGAAGCGGGCCAGGTAGGCGGATGGTCGGCTCGGGAGGTTCGCGACATGCGAGACGCCGAAACGACGCTGGCCATCATTCAAGAAAGAGGCAGGAACGGACTTCACCTGGAGGACGTCTATCGACGGCTCTTCAACCCGGACCTCTACCTGAGGGCTTACGGTCGGATCTCACGAAACGCCGGAGCCCTCACCAAGGGGGTCACGGACGACACCGTGGACGGGATGTCCCTGGAGAAGATCGAGGCGCTCATCGAAGAGATTCGCCATGAACGCTACCGATGGACCCCTGTCCGACGCATCCTCATCCCCAAGTCCAATGGGAAGATGAGGCCGCTCGGCATCCCCACGTGGCGCGATAAGCTGCTGCAAGAAGTGATGCGCTCCATCCTGGAGGCGTACTACGAGCCGCAGTTCAGCGACCACTCCCACGGCTTTCGACCCGGGCTGGGATGTGACACTGCCTTGCAGGACATCTCCCAGCCTGGAAGGGCACGAAGTGGTTCATCGAGGGTGATATCAAAGGATGCTTCGACAACATCGACCATCCGGTCCTGCTGTCGATCCTCCGCGAGAAGATCCACGACAACCGCTTCCTCAGGCTGATCGAGAACATGCTCAAGGCCGGATACCTCGAACAGTGGGACGTCCAAGCCCACGCTGAGCGGCACGCCGCAAGGCGGGATCGTCAGCCCCCTGCTCGCCAATATCTACCTGGACAGACTCGACCAGCACGTCGAAACGACGATCTCCCCGGCCTACACGAGGGGCAGGAAGAAGCGACTCAACCCGGAGTACGTGCGCCTCTGCAAGAGACGGAGCCTCGCCAAAGAGAAAGGAGACATGGCGACCTACCGGGAGCTGGGCCAGACCCTGTCCGGAGATGGCCACACAGGTGGCCTACGACCCAGGCTACCGCCGGCTCAAGTACGTGCGCTATGCCGACGACTTCATCCTCGGCTTCCACGGGCCGGAGGGCGAAGCCGAGACGATCAAGGGCCGTATCGGGGACTTCCTGCGCGATCACCTCAAGCTCGAACTGTCCCCGGAGAAAACCCTGATCACCCCCGCCACTGAAAAGGCGAGGTTCCTCGGCTACGAGGTCACGACTTTCGCCAAACGCGACTCCGACTCGGTCTCAGCCGACACGGTCGAATCGCGGCGGCATCAAGTTGATGATCCCCGCCAAGGTGGTGGTGAACCTCAGCGGCCTGTACAAGGTCAAGGGGCGACCCAAGGCCAAAGACGAGCCACAGGTTCGACGACGACTTTACGGTCATCGCGGCTTATGGCTCCGTGTACAGGGGATACGTGCAGTACTACAAACGCGCCTCGAACCTGGGCTGGTTCGGCCACCTGCACTGGGCGATGTACTGGTCATTGCTCAGGACGCTGGCGAGGATCCACAAGACGACGGCCAACTCGATGCGGTCGAAATACGCCGCATCCCACTTCGTGTGGGATTCCATTCGAGGCAAGTTCGTCGCCAAGCGGGTCCTCAAGATGGTCAAGACCGACCCGAAGACAGGCCGGGAGTACACGGCACTGTTCGGCGAAGTGTCGCTCAAGAGCGACCACTTCGCCCCGATCCAGGACGGCCCGATGCAACAACATCACACGGGCGGGAGGAACGAGCTGATCGCTCGACTCCTCGCGAACTTCTGTGAGGTCTGCGGATCGGACGACCGGATCAACGTTCACCACATGAGGAAACTCAAAGACCTCAAAGTCCCAGGACGACGGACGCCCCCGGTCTGGAAACAGATCATGGCCGCCCGCAGGCGGAAGACGCTCGTCGTCTGCCACCACTGCCACGTCGCCATCCATAACGGGACGCTGACCAACCGGCTCAAGGCCCTGATCGCCGAAGGGAAGCTCACCCCCACCGGGGAATGGGTCCTCCCCGCCAGGGACGAACCGACGGCCGGAACGACAAGCGGACCAGGAAGAGAAGCGGCGGGAAGTCGAAATCGCCTACTGGAGAGCCGTGTGCGATGAAAGTATCAAGTCCGGTTCGGAGGGGGGCGGCGGAAACGGGAGTCGAGTATGATCAAGCGTCACAACCTTTATCATACGACACCACTCGCGCTGACCGCCCACCCTGATATGGTTGGACCCGTCAAGCCCTGGCCAGCGGTTTTTTTATCCCCCGGTCCTGGGATGGGAATGTCAACGATCGTTCTCATCCCAGGACCGTCGCCGGCGCTGGCCTTGGCACCGGCTATACCATGCTGTGTCTGTCGTGTCTTTGATTTCCTCGGTATGCTTCCTCCCGGAGAGGGCCAAGTGGACCGATCGCGTCGGTCTTCGTTACGACGGTCGATCAGTCTGATATACGCGTGTCAGGTCCGCATGAGGTCGATTCGCCAGGGGCTTCCTCGCTCTACATACGGGCGTCGGTCACTTCCGTGCGGCCTGCCCAAGGGTGGGTCGAGGATTCCCCCCAACCGTACTGCCGACGCGACCGGTCCTCTTGGCCATCTCCTTGCATATTACGATATCATTAGATTATCAAAAACGGACTTGTTCTTTCCTTTGTCCTCCCTGGGGCCACCGCCCCACTGAATCGCACGAGTAATCTAGATATTAGCGTATGACTGAACAATGTCAACTTGCCAGTAGCTTTTCCTCCCGGGCAATCGCCCATACGAATCCCGCCAGTTCACGCGCCACTGCCGTCACCGCCTCGCAGGAGTTCTTTCCCCGGCAGATCAGCCGATGCAGCCGCTGATGTAGCCGCTTTTGTGCCTTCCACGCGATCGCACAGACACCTGGCGCCACCCCCACGTTCCGCTCCCGGATCGCCCTGCTCATCCGAGGCTGCCGTTGGTAATGCCATGCCGCCTCGATCAGCACGCGGCGGAGGTGAGTGTTGCCGGTCTTCGTGATCGGACCCTGCCGGCGATGGTCGCCGGACGTTTGCTCCGAGGGAATCAAGCCGACGTAGCCCATGAAGTCAGTCGCCGTCGCGAACCGTCGGAAGTCCCCCACCTCCGCCACCAGCGTCACGGCCGTTACCAGTTCCACACCACGCATGGCCTGTAGTGCCTTGACCAGCGACGCCTGGTGCCAGTTCAGGACCAGTTCCCGCAGCCGCTCAGTCAATTGGCTGACCCGAAGGGTGGATGCCTCGACGGCTGCCAGGCCGTCGGCCAAGACGTACTGCTGAGCCGGTCGGTCGAAGGGTTGCTTGGCGATCCACGCCAGGTGAGTACTGTTCCAGGTGGTCCTGCGTGGGTAGCGTTTGCCGTGGCGGAGCAGGAACTTGCTCAGTTGCTGCCGGACCACTCGCTCGGATTTCTTGGCTGCTCCGCGGGCCCGCTCCAGGTCACGGATCGCCTCGGTCTGCTCGTCGGGGATGAATACCGCGACCAACTCCCCGGCGCGGTGATGCTGCGCCAGCTTCATGGCGTCGCGGCGATCGGTCTTGATCCGCTGGCCGCTTTTCTTGGGAATCAAGGACGGCGCGATCACGTCGCACGCCCAACCCGCGGCGATCACGGTTCTGGCCAGGCCGTACCCCGTGGGCCCAGCTTCGTAGCAACAGCAAACTGACGAACGAGGCCCCAACTTATCCAGCTCCTTTCTCAAGGCCTTCCACTCGTGAGGAATCTCCGCGACCACCCGTGCCGACTCCCGCCCCTCGTCCGCAACGGCGATGACGATGGAGTTCTTGTGAACATCCAGACCTACGAACCTTTTCTTGATAGAATGAGTCATGGACCAGTCCTCCCGTTGTTGGCTCTGTGCTGGAACGTCCCTCAAACGTCCAGGATAACCCACGCCCCACGTGACCGACTGGTCCAACCATCCTCTCTACCACCGTCACGGGCCAGCCTCGTTTGCTTTGTGCCCGTATCGCTGAAGGTGGCCTGAACGGGCTAGTCTCAGCCCGCTGCTCTTGCCGAAGGATCGCTAGACAAGGGGTAGTCTGGCATCATGTCGGACTCGGCAGGGGAGTAGAGTCACTGAGTCCGCAGCCAGAAGCGCGCTTCGATTATTGCGATTGGCCGTTGCGTTTAGTTCGAATAAAGGGTAGCATTGGGTTGAGACTCAAAACTGTTGGCAGGTCCCCTATGGCAACCCATCTCGACCGATTCGCATCGTTTACCCCTTCCGACGACGACAAGGCGCTGGCCGCCGAGTCGATCCGTCGTTTGAATCGTCATGTACGGCAGCCCCACAAGCTCACCCTCCAGGTGAAGGGCCAGAAGGGCCCGGAGGCGGAGCTCGTGCTGCCTGCAGGTGCAGTGCAGCTCCTGGGGACCATTCTGACCGAGATCGCGCGCGGCAATTCCGTTACGGCCGTGGCCGTTCAGGCCGAACTCACAACGCAGCAAGCCGCTGACCTGCTCAACGTCTCACGGCCTTATCTCATCAGGCTGCTCGACCAGGGCGAGATCCCGCATCACAAGAGCGGCTCTCACCGGCGTGTTGCCCTCAAGGACGTGCTCGACTACAAGCGCAAAGCCGACCAGCGCCGCGAGGCAGTGCTTGCTGAACTTGCCAACGTGGGGCAAGAACTCAACTCGGATGACTGAGCGTGGCGACGTACTCCGCTCTCTTGGATGCCTGCGTCCTCTACCCCCAGACCCTGCGCGACCTATTGCTCAGTCTCGCGGGAGCTGGGCTTTTTCATGGGCGGTGGACCGAGCGAATCAACCAAGAGTGGGTCGAAAAGCTCCTACTGAAGAACCCTGGCCGTCGCCCCCAGGTGCTGCATACGCTCGATCTGGTGAATCAAAGCGTCGAAGACTGCCTCATCACTGGCTACGAACATCTCATCGAATCGATCGTGCTTCCTGACCCCGATGACCGTCATGTTGTCGCCGCCGCGCTCGCTGGCGGTGTCGATGTGATCGTGACCTTCAATCTCGCCGATTTCCCCGCTGGCGTGCTCTCCCCTCTGGGTCTAGAAGCACAACATCCGGATGAGTTCCTCGCCTCCTTGATCAGTGTCGGCGGGGATCTCGCGTGCGAGGTAATCAGGGCGATGCGGCAACGGTACAAGAAGCCGCCCATGTCGGCGGCCGACTACATCGCCTCCATAAAGGCCAAGGGTTTGGTGAAGACAGGTTCCCTGCTCGCAACGATGGCCGACCAAATCTGACGATTGAGGTGGCAGAGGGAACTTGTGCGACAAGCTGTTGCATAAGAAACCCGCCGCCTGGCGGATCCGGAGTGGGGATAGAGCAGATTGAGGAGAGTAGAACGGCTGTTCCGTACTATATCGCGATTCTCTGTCAGTAGAGATCAATGCAACAGTTGCCCACCGGCCTTGAATCTCTTTGCAGGGTATGGAGAGGGCTGATCGGACGTTTCAACGCCTTGCCCTGTCCGCACGGGAATAAGCCATTCAGCTATGAGATGTCAGTCTCGGGAATCATGATCCGGAGTACACGGCTAACCTCGGCGTAAACCGAATCCGTGGCGCGAACACCACCGCAATCCCTTTCACGGGTCTCCTGTCAAAGGCAATCTCGAACTGATTCCTGGACAGGTGCGCGTGTCGTATCCGGAAGTGACCGCAGAACTCCCGGTCGTCAGTTTCGATGTAGCACTTCCCTCGTCGGGAAACTCGAAGTGCCTTTGGACAAGTAAATACCCCTCATCGCTGTCCGGGGATTTTGCGAACAGCACTTGGAAACCGTCCCCGGCTTCCGTAGCCGAGACGTGTTCGCATCGAAGCTGTCTGATGTTGTCAGGCATGTGAACGCCGTGGCTTAAATTGAAGATGCTCTCGCGGCCCGGTCCTTTGGGAATCGACTGAGGCATCGAGGATGACTGGTTTAGTTTCGGATCGCACGGAACGGTGAGTATATCACGTCCGTTTCTTTGCTGCGTTGACACCCGGTTTCGCCTGGGGATTTCGCGACAGGTCAACGACCCACTTGAACAGGAGCCCCGTCACGACCGAGTATCCGACGATGATGAGCGGGATGATAGTCGCGAACCGCAGACTCTCCGGGACCGAAAGGCCAACGCTGTAGACGAGCGCGAAGTAGGGGACGAAGAACCGCACGATCCATCGTCGGGCGTGGCGGCCCTGCTCTCGACGGTCGAGGAACACTCGGGGGGCGGTTGCGACGGTTGCCCAGAAGGCGAACATCCCCGCCTGGAAGGAGAGCATGAGGAGCGGGTTCGCCGCTGGATTGCTCCATGGCGAGAGCCCCATGAGTGACCACTCCAGGAACAGGCCAAGAAAGCCGTAGATCAGGAGATGGGCGAGGTTGCGAGCCGGTTCACGGGGGATGAGCCGGTCGATGATCCGGCTTGAGAAGTAGACGAAGCTCAGGTACGTGGGGAAGAGGACGAGGAGGGTGAAGAGGTAGCTGGGAACGTCACGTCTGAGCACAACGATAGTCAGGAACTCCTCGACGGTCGCGAAGACGGAGCCGATAACCACGAAGGTGACGAACGTCTTCACAGCCGCGCTCCCACGGAAGGTGGGTCTAGCACGCCGGGAGTGTTGCCTCGGGCATGGCCGCAGCGATGGGAAGCAGCTCGATGGCCCGATTCAGGAGCAGCCCGCAGGCAGCATTGTGGTGACCGGCCGCGACCTCGGAGCGGATGGATTCAGCATCGCCGACGTCGAGCAGAGTCCAGGCCACGGTCATCGGTCTCTCGAACTGGTGTCGAGTGTACCAACGCGCCCCGTCGCCCGCGAGGACGTCTTCGGGAAGGAGCCGGCGGAGACCGGTCTCATCAACTTCGCAGATGAACGCTCTCATGGCGTGGTCATAACACAACGAGCCGTCGTGGTCCAAGAGTATCGGTCATCACCCTGGGGTGTTGGTTACGGTCTACAACTTGCTTCAAGGCTCTCTCGTGCCTTTCAGACTCGATGTGCGACCAGTGAAGCGTGTTGATCGGTTCTCTGGCATGCGGCGTTCCGGCTAAGAGGCCGTGAACGCCCCGGGCAGCGCAGCCAGGTTCGTCGGGTGCGTCGCTAGGACGGTCCAGAGCGCCCTCTATGCGAGTCAAGATGCCACCCGGATCGATGTGTCTTCTGCACCGCAGGACGCGGTCATCTTCTCAGAGAATGAAACTCCTTGAGTTATCTACCCACCAGGTTCAGCGGCCGCATAGTGGTCCGCCGCAACCGTTTGGTTCAAGGATGCCGCTAGCGCGGCCGGAGACCGGTTGCCGATCTCCGGATCGTCGTCCATCACCAGTGAGAACGGCTCGGTCGGCCTGCTTACGGCCCTGTCCTTTCCCCCCGACCGGCAGGATCACCCGGAAGCGGCTCCCCCGGCCAGGAGTGCTCTCGACCTCGACACGCCCGCCATGGTCGGCGACGATGCCCTGGCTGACCGCCAACCCCAGGCCCGTCCCCTGGCCGACCGGCTTGGTCGTGAAGAACGGGTCGAAGATCCGCGGCAGGATCGCCGCCGGGATGCCGCAGCCGTCGTCCGCCACCTCCAGGATCATCTCGTCGCCCTGCGCCCGAGTATCGATCTCGATCTGCCCGCCGCCCCGGCCCGTCGCCTCGATCGCCTGCATGGCGTTGACCAGGAGATTCAGGACCACCTGGTTGATCTGCGCCGGGCGCAGACGACCGGGAGCAGCCCACCCTCATGCTGCTCGACCGTGATGTGCCGCCGCTCCAGCTCGCCCCGGATCAGCTCCAGGCTGCCGGCGATCGCCTGATGCAGGTCCACCCGATCGACGGCGGCCTGATCGAGCCGGGCAAACCCGCGCAGGTTCCCCACGATGCCGGAGATGCGCTTGACCCCCTGCCGGGTGCTGCTGAGCAACCGCCCCAGGTTCGCCCGGATGTAGGGTAGGTCGATCGCCTCGCTGATCTGGTCAATCCGCCCGGCAAGCTCGGGGCGGGCCACCGCCAGCGCCGGGTGGGCCTCCGCGTAGGCCTCCAGCACTTCCGACAGGCCGCTGATATCGCGCTCGAGCAGGGCCAGGTTGTTGGCGATGTAGGCCAGGGGGTTGTTGATCTCGTGGGCCACCCCGGCGGAGAGCAGGCCCAGCGACGCCAGCTTCTCCGCCTGGACGATCATCGCCTGCATCCGCCGGCGCTCGGTCAGGTCGTGGATCGCGCCGAGGAAGATGATCCCCTCCGGCAACTCGATCGCCGAGAGCGCGAGCTCCAGGGGAAAATTCTCGCCCCCCTTCCGCCGGCCCTGCCGCTCGGTCGTGCAACCGACGCAGTGAGCCTCCCGGATCTCCACGTAGCGCCGCAGCGCCTGCTCGTGGGCCTCCCGGTCTTCCGGCGGCATCAGGAGGGTCAGTGGTTGGCCGAGGATCTCGCGCTCCTCATAGCCAAATGCCCGCTGGGCGGCGGGGTTGAACAACTTGATCCGGCCCCGCTCGTCGGCCACGACGATCGCCTCGAGGGTCCCTTCCGTGAGCTGGCGGTACAGCCGCTCCGAGGTCCGCAGCGCCTCTTCGGCCCGCACGCGATCGGCGACCTCCCGCTTCAGGAGGGTATTCGCTTGGGACAGCTCGGTGGTGCGCTGCTCGACCCGGTGTTCGAGCTCATCGTACGCCCGCCTCAGGGCCTCCTCCGCCCGCTGGCGCTCGGTGATGTCATGCGCGATGCCGATCCCTCGCACCGCGTGGCCGTCGGCATCGAGCTCGATCCGCGCCCGCTCCCGGATCCATCTTGTCTCCCCGTCGGCGAGGATGCGGTGCTCGATGTCGTAGGGGGCCCCCCGCAGCGCCGCCTTCCAAGCCCGGTCCACACGGTCGCGATCGTCGGGATGGACGATTGCCAGGAACGTCTCGTAGGTCAACGGCGACCCCAGGGGCACGTGGAACACCCGATGCAGCTCGTCGGACCAGAGGAGTTCATCGCCTGGGATGTCGAGGGACCAGCTCCCGATGTGGGCCACCGCCTGTGCACGGTTGAGCGTGTCTTCGCTTCGCCTCAGGGCTGCCTCGACGCGCTTGAGCTCCGTGATGTCGCGCGCCGCGGCGAACACGCCGACGACCTTGCCGACCTCATCTCGGTAAACCGCGGCGTGATACAGGACCGAGGTCACGTGGCCGTCCCGGTGCCGGAGCTCCAGGGGATAATCCCGTACCGAGCCTTCACTGAAGACTTGCTGGTAGCCCGCCCGTGCGCGCTCGGGCTCGGTGAAGTAATCCGCGAAATCCGTGCCGACCAGCTCCGCCCGGGGGAACCCGGTCGCGGCCTCTGTAGCACCGTTGACATCGGTGATCCGGCCATCCGGGCCGATGGTGACGAGCGGGTCCAGACTGGCCTCGATCAGGCGGCGGTTGTAGGCACAGGCCTGCTTCAGGGACTCCTCCGCCCGCTGGCGCGGGCCCGCGTGCGCAAGGCGACGATGCCGTAGCTCAGGTCGTCGGCCAGCTCCCGCAGGAGCTGCGCCTCATCCTCATCGAAGGCCTCGGGCTCCGCGGCGTAGATGGTCAGGGCCCCCAGGACCTCAGGGCCGGACAAGAGGGGAATGCCGATGACGGAGGCGTAGCCGCGGCGGAGGGCCTCCGCGCGCCAGGGGGCGAAATCGGGATCGCGGGTCACATCCCGGAAGACCGCCGGGGCGCGGGTCCGGACGGCCCTGCCCGTCGGGCCGCGGCCGCGTTCCGTGTCGGCCCAGGTCACGCGGACCGTCTCGAGATAGCCCTCCTCATAGCCGGCATGGGCGACGGGGCGCACCGTCTTGGCCTCGTCCTGCTCGGCGTAGCCGACCCAGCAGAGGCGATAGCCGGCGACCTCGACGATGACGCGGCAGAGCTCCCGGAGGAATTGGGGCTCGTCGTGGGCACGGATCAGGGCCTGGTTGCAGTGGCTGAGGGCCCGGCGGGCCCGATCGACCCGCCGACGCTCGCGGGTCTCCGCCGCCAAGGCCTCGTTGGCGCGCACCAGGCCCGCGGTCCGCTGTCGGATCTGCCGCGGGTGACTTGTCAGGTGGTGTTCGTGTTTCCTCATGGGATCGCTACCGTCTCGCGGCTGGAGCCGATGACTGCGGTCGATTGACGGGTCCGCTGGGCTTGGGGCTCGTGGGGCATGAAAAAAGCCCCGCTGGAGCGCCGACACGCACCGCGGGGCGACCATAGCCGGATCTCGTCGCCCCTCACGAGCGACTCCACCACCTATCAGGGTAGCAAACTGGCAGTTGGGGCGACAGACTCTCCTTCCTCATGGAGGGCGACCAGGACAAACGGGGTGCCGACTTTCCGGGACGGTCGCATTGGCCTGTGACAGACGTTGACAGTTCCGACCTAGACAGGAGAGCACTTCGGGCACGCACAAGTGGTGGCTTCGCCAGGAATTGCGCCTGTTGGCTGGCCCTCCCTCCAACGGCCACAATGGATCCTTTGTACACAAGAGCAAACCGGGAAAATGCGACAATCTCAATTCCTGGTCGGACAGCCATTGTCTTCGGGCATACGCTCGCCCAGATCGAGGAGTTGCGGCAGAAGGGGTACAATCCCTGGGGCTAGTACCGAAGCCAACCCGAACTGCAGCGCGCTCGCGCTTTGATCCAGAGCGGCCATTTCGCTCGTGAACAGGTGGATCTCTTCAAACCGCTGCTCGAATCCTTGCTCTTCCAGGGAGATCCTTATGTCCTCTTCGCCGACTTTGCCTCCTATGTAGCATGCCATGAGCGAGTCAGCGCGGCCGATCCCAATGCCGAAGCCTGGACGGCAAGGCAATCCTTACCAGGGCTCGGATGGGCCGGTTTCCCAGTGACCGGACCGTCCGGGATTACAGCCAGGGGATTGGGGGATTGGGGGGCACAACAAGTTCGCATCAAAGGGCGACACGGTATCAGCGTTGAACATCAGCTACAGGTCAGGCCCGTCCCCAAGAGACGAGGCCAGCCGTACATTTCAGGGCGGAGGTCCCGATCATGTCCCCACCAGGCAAGAGGCTTGAATGCCTCCTCCGATCCATGGGCGAGGAGGATGTTCCCGCCTATTCGCGTATGTTGAAAAGGTCGTTCAACATGTGGTACTGGAACCACGGATGGGGCGCGGATTACTTCAAATGCGAGGAGGGGGAACTGGCGATCTTCTGGGAAATCTACCGGCGGATCAGCCCGGGACACTGTGTGGTCGCCGTTCATCCAGAGTCGGGGGCCATAATGGGGGCCTGCTTCTACCACCCCAGAGAACATCATGTCAGCCTGGGCATCATGGCGGTCGATCCCGACTACTTTGGGCAGGGGGTGGGGACGCAACTCGTCAAGCACATCATCGACTTCACAGAAAGCAACGGATACCAGGCACTGCGACTCGTGGGCAGTGCCTGCAACATGAACTCGTTTTCGCTCTACAACAGAGCGGGATTCGTGCCCAGGGTGGTGCATCAGGACATGGTGATCCGCGTGCCGGCGGTCGGTCTGGGGCAGTCCAGCCCCCTCTGCGAGCGCGTCCGGGATGCTTGCTCTGATGACGTGGCCAGCCTCAAGGCGCTGGAATGGGAGATCAGCGGGCTCTGCCGCGAAGGCGACTACCGCTTTTGCATCGAGAATCCGGTCGGGTGTCTGCACGCCTCGGTGATCGACGACGCCGGAAGAGGGATCAGTGGTTTCGCTGCATCGATCAGGCATCCGGCCTTGAACATGATCGGACCGGCGTTCGCGCGGAGCGAGACGGAGATGCTCGCGTTGTTGCTCAGGGAGCTGGATCGCTTCCGGGGCAAATCGGCGCTGGTGGTGCTTCCCATGGACCGCCGGCAGATGGTCGAGACGCTCTATGGCTGGGGGGCGGTCAACGTGGAGACCCACCTAACCCAGGTGCGCGGCCGCTTTCAGCCGTTCGCCGGTGTGAACTTGCCCTCTTTCCTTCCGGAAACGGGGTAACCCACTCAGCGCGCCACCAGGACCACGCTGGCACGGGAATTCACGACGTAGCTCATCGGGTCGATCAGGTCCACTTGGCCTGATCCTGGCGAAGCTGTCAGGTGTTACGTTCAAACTTAAGAGGGCTCTCCCGGAATGGCATCCAGTTAAGCCGGAACGCGTTGGTTGTTGCTTTCAGAGCTACGGCTCTCCCGCACTCTCGATGATCCAGGGCTGCAACCGGGCACTGCGGCTCCCGTTTTCCATGAGATTCACGGTCTTTCTGCGCCGCAGAAGAACTATCTTCATCGGAAGTGCGGGAGAGTCGCTCTTTGGCACTCTGCAGGCTACCCCGACCAGCATACGCAGGCCGCTACCGGGGATTCGCCGGCCGGGCGGGCATCGGGGGCCGTGGGTCTGACAACGAGGACTACGTATCGGACGCCCCAGCAGGGCGTGGAGGGGGATCGATCCCGCCGCCGCCTCGTGGACGCCCGGTAGCGGCAGGGACCGTGCGTGCACACTGATGAGATCCAGGATCTCCGGCAATCGAGCGGCGTGACGCGGGTGGAGGTGCGCTGTGCTGGACTTCGATGACCGTCGTCGACGGATGCGACCGGGGAAGAGAGTCCTCGAGGTGTCCCTGGCGGGTTCCCGCTGCTGGACTGTCCGATGTTCAACAAGGGGACGCGCCTTCCCCGAGGACGAGCGTGCCGAGTTCGGCCTGCACGGCCTGCTGCCGCCCGCACGTCGGCTCGATCGAGGAGCAGCTCGAGCGACGCTATCGCGACTTCCAGGAGAAGCGGACGAGCCTTGCAGCAGCATATCTACCTCCGCGACCTCCAGGACCGCAACGAGGTCCTCTTCTACCGGCTGATGGGCGACCACATCGCCGAGATGATGCCGCTGATCTACACCCCGGTCGTCGGCGACGCCTGCGAGCACTTCAGCCGGATCTACCGCCGTCCCCGCGGGCTGTTCGTCGCGTACGAGCACCGCGGCCGAGATCGACGCGATCCTAACAACCGGCCGTTCCGCGACGTCGACGTGATCGTCGTCACCGACGGCGAGCGGATCCTCGGGCTGGGCGACCTGGGGGTCGGCGGCATGGGGATCCCGGTCGGCAAGCTCTCGCTCTACACGCTCTGCGGCGGGATTCACCCCGCGCGGACGCTGCCGATCTTCCTCGACGCCGGGACCGACAACGCCGAGCGGCTGGCCGATCCGCTCTACCTCGGCTGGCGCCACGCGCGGATGCGCGGCGAGGCCTACGACGAGTTCGTCGAGCAGTTCGTCGCGGCCGTCGACCGCGTGCTGCCCGGCGTCCTGCTCCAGTGGGAGGACTTCGCCCTGCCGAACGCCCGCCGCCTGCTCGACCGCTACCGCGACCGGCTCTGCACGTTCAACGACGACATCCAGGGGACCGCCGCCGTCGCCCTGGCGGCGGTGCTCGCGGCCGGGACGTGACCGGGCACCCGGCTGGCCGATCAGCGCGTGGCGATCCTCGGGGCGGGCTCGGCGGGCACGGGGATCGCCGACCAGATGCGACGGCCATGATCGCCGACGGGCTCTCCCGAGCGCGAGGCGCTGGACGGCTCTGGCTGGTCGACCGCCACGGCCTGCTCCACGCCGGGAGCCAACCCGTCGGGGAAGCCCCCTCCGCAGGCGTCCGGGGCCTCGCCGGGTCGCGCTTCACCCGGGTCCGCGGAACGCCCCGCGGTGCCGACGGGGCGGGCCGACCACCGGGGGCATCCGGTGGATTGACGTCCGACCCATTCCTCTGCGGCTCTGGCACCGGTCCCCGCCCGGACCGCGTTTGAAGACGCCTCATGGCTCGCTCGAACTCCCCGCGACCCCCCTTCCGGCACCGCCGCGATGCCGGCCGCCAGTTGGCCCGGGCCCTGGCCGGTTACGCCGGCCGGCCCGACGTCCTGGTCCTGGCTTTGCCGCGCGGGGCGTGCCGGTGGCCTACGAGGTGCACGGGCCCTCTGACGCCCCCCTGGATGTCTTACTGGTGCCCAAGCTCGGGGTGCCGGGCCGCCAGGAGGTGGCTTTCGGCGCCCTGGCCACCGGCGGCGTCCGCGTCCTCAATGAGGATCTGGTGCAACGCTTGGGCATCCCGCCCCGTGTCATCGCGGCGGTCACGGTCGCCGAGCGGACGGAGCTCCAGCGGCGGCGCGCCCTATCGGGGCCAGCGAGGCCCGGTCCGTGCGCGGCCGGATCGTGATCCTGATCGATGACGGGGTGGCCACCGGCGCCAGCCTGCACGCGGCCCTGGCCGTCCTCCGCCGCGCCCAGCCCGCCCGGATCATGGTGGCCGTGCCGGTGGCCACCTCCGAGGCCTGCGCCGTACTCTGTGCCGAGGTCGATGAGATCCTCTGCGCCTGGACTCCGGAGCCGTTCCATGCGGTGGGCCATTGGTACGAGGACTTGCGCCGACCAGCGACGGCGAAGTCCGCGACCTGCTCAAAGGGTCCGCGCCCTCGAAAGATGGCGTCGCCGCTCCGGGGAGCCGGAGCCCCAGGCCCTCCTGAGGCCATCGGGTCGGACGGGTCCTCCAAGCCGGTCGGGAGGAAGGTACCCCCGGCCACCCCCCCATTCGGTGCCCACGGCGGGGAGGGCGTCAGTTCGCCTCCGGCTTCCAGCCCGCGCCGTTAAAGGCGGAGGGCTTGGAGCTTGGCGAGCAGGCCCTCGGTCTCCTTGACGATCGCGGCGACCTGGCGGGGATGGCCCGTGAGTAGTCGGGCTTTCAGCCGACTGTCGAACCCACCGGCTTCCAGCCGGTGGTCGTTCCGCTAGCCTATGTTTGGGGTGAAATCGGCGTCCGCGCGCCTGCCGTCGCGTGGATTTCGTCTGTTTTCCAGGGTTTGGCGGGCACGCACACGTCGTTCTTTCTGAAAAGTGTAGTGACAATATCGGACCCGATTTTTTGGTGATTCGCCCAGATTTTCGCCTTGATTCCGGCATCCTGCGTCGTGATACTTCACGACATGTACCTCAGAACCGTCAAAGTCCGGTCCTCCAGCGGCGCGGTTAACGAGTACGTCCGCGTCGTCGAAGCCTATCGCGACAACGGCAAGGTCAAGCAACGCACCGTCGCCGATCTGGGCCGCAAAGACCTGCTCGCGGAGATCTTCCCCAAGCTGAAACGCCTGCTCGGCCATGAGGTCGACGCCGAGACACCTGGAGACGAAGATCTCGATATCCTCGATGCCTCGACCTGGGGGCCGGTCCTCGCCCTCCGCGCCTTGTTCGACCAACTCGGGCTTTGGACCATCCTCGACGCGGAACTCGGCAAGGCGAAGGATGTGCCGTTCGCCGATCGGGCATTCGTCCTGATCGCCAATCGCCTCATCCGGCCCGCCAGCGAACACGGTCTGGCCGGCTGGCTGGAGACCGACTTCCTCTGCGATCGCCGGGGCCGGCGATTCGTGCCCCACTGGCACCGGCACAAACGGGTTCGGGTCCACTTCCGACAACTTGAGGCCTGGTACCGCACCCTCGATCAACTCATCGCCGCCAAGGAGAAGATCGAGGTGGCCCTCTATCATCGGCTTCGGGATCTGTTCAGCTTCAAGCCGGAGTTGGTGCTCTATGACATCACCAGCACCTACTTCGAGGGTGCCGGGCCGGTCGGGTTCGCCAAGCACGGCCATAGCCGCGACGGCAAGCCGCACAACGTCCAGGTCATCGTCGCCGTGGTGATGGTCTCGGGCTGGCCGATCGCGCACCACGTCTGGGCCGGCAACGAGGTGGACCACACCACCGTCGGCAAGGCTATCGACGACCTGCACCGGCGATTTCGGGTTCAAACGCCTGGTCTTCGTCGGTGATCGAGGTATGGTCACCAGTGATAATATTGAAGCGATTACCGAGGGCGGCCATGGCTATCTGGTAGGCTTGAAGCGGCGGCGGAACAAGAAGCTGGACCGGTGGCTGAAGGCAATCGACGAGACCAAGTGGATCAACTGCCCGGTGGGGATCACGGCGCGGGAGAAGACCAATCCGCCACGCACGCGAGCGCAGGAAGTCCCGTCGGGAGTCGCGGGCATGCGGGTGATCATCGTCGATTCCGACGAGCGCCGCGACTACGAGCAGGCCATGCGTCAGAAGTCGATGGAGCGGACGCGCCAGGCGTTGGAGAAGCTCGAGCAGCGCGTGGCGGCGGGAAATTGAAGCAGCCCGAGAAGATTGGTGCCGCGGCGGAGCGACTGCTGCAGCGGAACCATGGCTACCGCTATTACTCGTGGGACATCCACCAGGGGAGCTTCCGGTACTTCGAGAATGCGAAAGGCCTGGAAAGCGAGAAGGGGATCGAAGGGAAATATGTGATCGCCACCGGTGAGTCGGAGCTGAGTGTGCTCGAGGTGGTAGCGATCTACAAGGACCTGAGTGATGTCGAGCAGGGGTTCCGCCAGCTCAAGGACGTACTGGCGATGCGGCCGATCTATCATCAGATCGAGCAGCGAGTGAAGGCACATATCTTCGTAGCTGCATTGGCGCTGCTGGTCCAGCGGCTCCTGTGCCGCCGGCTCGAGGAGGCAGGGATCGACTTCTCGGCGGAACGGGCGATGGAGGCGCTGAGCACGCTGCGCCTGGTGACGTTGCGGCTGGAGGGTCAGGCGGAGCGTCGCGGTGTCAGCGGAGGCTGTCCCAGACGCACGACGGGTGCTAAAGGCTTTGAAGCTGACCGAACTGAACCCGCCGGCACCCCCCGCCGGCGAAAAAACCGTGATGTAGTGACAATCCGAAAAATCGCCCCTTACCTGCCAAGGACTTACGTCGACGAACCCCAAACATAGGCTAGGTTTGGGCCGGCTTGACGAAAGGCCCGCGATCAGGGCAAGCCGTTAAAGTCCGCTTCCGACATCTCGTCGATCAGCTTCGCTCCGGCACCACTTGAGCCTGACCGGAAATAGCGGAATCTGAGCGACAGCTCGACCTGTCCGCCCGGGATGGGAGCGATCCCGAAGCTGAGTAGTTGCAGATGGCGCGGCGAGAGGCCGAGAAACTCCACCGAGTTGTACTTGAGCTCCATCGCCCCGGCGCGAAGGGTGGCCGCGTCGTCGAGCGGCTCGACGGCCCCCGAGACCTCGATCGGTGGACCTGACGAGGCCAAGGGGTTGGCCGCGATCTTCTCCCGCAATCGCTCCCGCCAATCGGTCGTCATCTCTTGATGCTCCTGCGATAGGCGGCCAGCCATTCCTTGCCGGTGGCCGCGGTCATGGATGTGAAGGCGATGTCGAGCCGGGGGTTAACGGGAGTGTCGGCCTGTTCGCACGCGATCCTCTTCTTCACGAGCCGTTCAGTCTGGCCGCGCCCGATCGTTGGTGGTGAAGACTCGGGCCAGCGCCGAGAAGTACCAGACCCGTACATCGTCCGGATGACTTGCGTGCGACCTCTCAAAGAAGCCCCCACCTCAAGAAGTGGACCGTGATAACATCCAGGTTCTGAACAGCAAAGACTCCGATCGTCGTGAAGGACCCTAGCGGTATGAAGCCTGGATGATCCACATGGCGGGCACCGAGTGTTAATGTATTGGTGCGACGTTTGGGTTCTACTGCCCTCGAGATCTGCTCGGCTAGGGTGGTCAACTCGTCCCTGTCGCTCCCCTCCCAGTGACCGCTTGACCAGAGTGATGTTGAACTCGTTCGTGGCGTCGTCACCTTCGGTCGAGTGCCTCGTCACCTTGGCCTTGGAGTCACCCCGCGAGGCGTCGTCCGTAGCCTCGAGGGTGAGTTTCGTCCCTGTGTCCCCCGTGCATGATGACGGAGTTGGCGGAATCGAGGGTCACTCCCTCCGGCTCGTCGCGGCATCCGTGGCGAGCTTATCGCTTCGGCTCGTTCGAGAACTCGTTGATTTCTCTTTCGGCCTGGTCTCTTGCGTAGCCGTACCGGTGCTGGAGCAGACCGGAGAGCTGGTCACTATTCCCGCCGAAGGTCGTCAGGTCCTCGTCAGTCAGCTTGCACCACTTCTCCTTCACCATGACCTCGAACTCCGTCCAGTCGCGTGCCATCTGATACCACGTCATGACGTAACTCCCATGGCGAAAGAGTTCTCCGATCGGATTAAGATCGTCCCACCTCCCACGCGGGAGGGAGCGTGGGCTGTACGAGTCACCGGCTCGGGATCGATTTGGAAGCGGCGAGGCCGAGGTTGATCCACCCCGCATCAGAAACCACGGGGGATGTAGCCCACGACCAAGAGTCCCAGGGCGATCACCACCGGTAGCCCTAGGCCGCCGCTGGGGCGGTAGCCCCGGTTCCGACCTTGGTGACAGAGACCGCCCGGTGTCACCGCGAGCAGAAAAAGGCCGACGTGGTGGAACACCCCGAAGGTATTCGACCACGTCGGCCTACTCGTCGACGGGCCCCCCGGCACAGCCGGGTTGCCCTTCATCTAGTCATCCGACAAATTCGTTCAAGCTTCCATCGGAGCCACCGTGAGTTGACACAGGCTCCGTGACTACTCTCATTGTCCGGCGCGAGAAGGGAATAGCAAGTGAATTCTTTTCGATTTATTGGCGCAGGACCTCGATCTCGGCCGCGGCCAGCGATAGTCCATCTTTTCAGGTCAGGCGTCTGGTCCCGGCCCGGCAACGCTCGTGCGGCCGATGCTGCCGCTGCGATCGAGCCTGGCGAAGACGCCCATCAGCTCGACGGGCACGGCAATCACCACGGTGTTGGAGGCCGTTGGTCCCAGGCCGTCGATGGTTTGGAGGGTGCGCAACTGCATGGCCCCGGGACTTTCGGCCATCGTCCGGGCGGCGGCGGCAAGGTTGACCGACGCCTCCTTGTCGCCCTCGGCCTTGGTGATCGTCGCGCGCTTCTCGCGCTCGGCCGAGGCCTGCCGTGACATCATCTTCTTCAGCTCCTCGGGCATGTCGACGTCCTGGATCCGCAGGCCCGTGACTTCCAGCCCCCACCCCTTGGTGTCATGCTCGACATGGGCCTCGATCGCCTTGGCGATCTGCTCCCGTTCGGTCAAGAGCTGGTCCAGGGACCCCTGGCCGATGACGTCGCGGAGAGAGGTCTGGGCGAACTGGAGGATGATGTTGCGGTAGTCCTGCACCATGATGATCGCGTCGGCGGGGTTCACCACCCGGAAGAAAAGGGCGGCGTCGATCGTCACCGGCACATTGTCGCGGGTGATCACCTGCTGCTTGGGGATGTGGACCGCCAGGATCCGCGTGTCGATCATCCGGACCTGTTCGATCACCGGGATGATGTAGAACAGGCCCGGCCCCCTGATGTCCCTGAACTTGCCCAGCCGGAAGACAACCGCTCTTTGCCACTGCGCGGCGAGCTGAATGGCCGAGGAGGTGATCACGTCGACGACCAGCCAGACGATCCCGACGACCACGGCGAGAACGAGGTTGACCGTCGTCAGCGGGGCGACAACCGCCCCACCCACCAGCAGCAGAATCACGAAAACCAAGGCAGAGATGTAGTTGACCATGGTTATCCCTTCACTCAGGAAGACTCCCCACCGCAGTGCAACCAGGCTCGGATCTCTCGCTCGAGCCATCTCGGATTCATCATACAAGGAATCAGAACCACCGGCAGAGCCGGTGGTATGAGGAAGGCCCCTTGAAGGGGCCGTTGGTCGAAGTTCCGCTCACTTGGTCCTGGTCCCGCTGGAGATTGCCTTGCTGACTGGATGCACCGCCGGATCTCGTCCTCATCCGACCCGATAGCGTTCACGAGATCGCCACGAACCCTGCAGCTTCGACCGAACAACGCTCCCTTCCGGTTGCCAGAGGACTCGGTGAAGCAGAGGCACGCCGGAAACGGCAGAGCCTGTAGGAGTCTCACCGCCAGAGGCGGTGGATTTGTTCTTGATTAAGTGGGTCGTCGACCTGTCAAGAGATCGCCAGGCGACACTCCGAGTCAATGCAACGGGAAGGCGGACCTGATATGCTCAATGTTCCGTGCGATCCGGAACTGAAAGCTGTCATGCTCGATGCCCCGGTCGATGCCCGGAGGATTGACCGCTCGGCGGCGACAAGGGATCGCCGAGCGACGACAAGGACCAGGGCCGACGGAGCTTTCGAAGGATTCCAGCAGGGCCGAGAACCAGCGTGACATGACCGCGAGATGCCCTCGTCGATAGCACAGCGCCCCCCTCATCAACAAGCAGGATCCTCCGTGACTCCATTCCCCGAGTTTTCCCTCGTTCCCGACGGCTCGCAGGGGTGGCTTGCTCCCGGAGCCGAACGATCGGACGGGTCAACCGGAGACTGTCGCGATGATTCGAGAGTGGCACGAGCTTGTCCAGAAGGCGTATTCGCCCGGCCTCGGGCGGCCCCGAGGCGACCTGGCCACGCCGGCCCTGATCCTGGACCTGGACCTGGCCCGGCGCAACCTCCGATTCATGGCCGAGAAGATGGCGGGGCTCCATGCGGGGCTTCGCCCTCACATCAAGGTTCATAAATGTGCCGAGCTCGCACTTCATGCAGGTCGAGGCCGGCGCCATCGGCGTCTGCACGGCCACGGTCTGGGAGGCGATCGTCATGAGCCGTGCCGGCATCGAGGACGTCTTGATCGCCAACCAAGTCGGCGGCAGCGACAAGATCCGAGCCCTGGCCCTGGCCAGCCGGCAGGGCCGCTTGACCGTGGCGGTGGATGATCCGCGCAACTGCGACGAGCTCGACCGCGCAGTCCGGGACGTCGGGAGCCGGCTCGAGGTCCTGATCGAGGTGGACGTGGGCATGGGCCGAGGCGGCGTGCGCTCGGCGGCGGAGGCCGTGGCGCTGGCGCAGCACCTGACCCGGCTCCCCGGCCTGCGCTTCCGCGGCGTGCAGGGTTATGAAGGACATTGCATGCTGGAACCGGACCGGGGCGTCCGGATCGCCAAGGCCCGGCAGGCGATGGACGACTTGGACGCCGTCGTGGACAGCCTTCGGCCGTGCGGGCTTCCCCAGCGAGGTCGTCTCCATGGGCGGCACCGGGACCTACGACATCACCGGCGCCGATCCCCGCGTCACCGAGATTCAAGCCGGTTCCTATGTCTTCATGGATCTGTTCCACGGGAACCTCGTGCCCGGCTTCTCCCTGCGCCTGACCGTGCTCGGCACGGTGGTCAGCCGGCACGGTCGCACGATCGTGCTGGACTCCGGCCGCAAGTCGATCGGCATCGACTTCATCCTCCCGACCATGGTCCCTTATCCCTTCTACCAAGCCCGCTACTTCGCCGAGGAGCACGCCCTCTTCGATGTTGACGAACGCTGCCGGCTCGAGCTCGGCGGGACCGTCGAGCTGGTGCCGGGATACGCCCCGACTACGGTCAACCTGTACGACGCGTATCATGTCGTGGAGGGCGGCGTCGTGACGGCGGTCTGGCCCGTGATCCCGCGGGGACCAGGGCACGTGGGTGTTCTTGCCGGAGCAACCCGATGAAGACGCTGACATTGCCCGAGCCGGTTTCCGCACAGGAATTCGAGCAGCTCTTCCGGAGACTCTCCAATTGGGGCCGCTGGGGCGAGGACGACGAGCGCGGCACGCTCAATTACATCACGCCGGAGCACATCAAGACGGCGGCCGGGCTGGTCCACACCGGACGCAGCGTCTCCCTATCGCTGCCGATCAACTCGGTTGCAGGCCCCGACAATCCGCGGCCGTGCGCTCCATTACATGATTCACCGGCATGAGTCGGACCTGCCCGAGGGCCCCCCGCGATTCGCCACCGACTTCCTCGCCAGCGAGTTCCACGGCGACAGCTTCACTCACGTCGATGCGCTCTGCCACGTCAGTTATCGGGGGACGCTTTACAATGGCAAGCCGGTTTCGAGTGTGACCGGACGGGGGGCGAAGTTGCAGGACATCACCGCCTTCGCACACGGAATCGTGGGCCGCGGCGTGCTCCTGGACATCCCACGCCTGCGCGGGGTCCCCTGGCTGGAGCCGAGAGAGGCCGTGACGCCTCAAGAGCTCGAGGCCGCCGAGAAGGCCCAGGGCGTGACGCTGGGCGAGGGGGATATCCTCCTCTTCCGCACCGGCCATCACCGGCGGCGTCTGGAATTGGGACCCTGGAACAACGGTTATGACGGAGAAGGGAAAGCGGGCCTTCACGTCTCGGCGCTGCAGACGCTCCATGAACGCAAGGTGGCGGTCTTCCTCCCCGATGGCGACGGGGAGACCGTCCCGTCTCGGGTCGAGGGGATCGCGTATCCCATCCACATCCTCCAGATCGTGGCCATGGGGATGGTCTGCGCGGACAGCCTCCAGTTCGAGGAGCTGGTCACGGTCTGCGACCAGGAGAAGCGATGGGTGTTCATGGTCGTCGCGTGTCCGCTCCGCTTGCCCGGTGGCACAGGGTCGCTCTTCAACCCGATCGCGATCTTCTGAGCCGCTTTGACCGAGAAATCGTCTGCGTGAGGATCGATCGGGGATGCCGGACTCCGGCCCCACCGTGACGCCGGTCACTGGCTCATGATGTCACCGCCGGTGACGAGCAGGTGCTCGCCGGTGAGGAAGTCGGACAGGTGGCAGGCCAGGAACAGGGCGACGCGGCCCACATCCTCCGGCTCCCCGACCCTCTTCAAGGCCGCCAGCTCGGCCCAGGCCTCCAGGCTGTTCTCCTTCTGCCGGGTCACCCTGAGGAATCGTTCGGTCATGGGGGTATTGATGGGCCGGGGCAGATCGCGTTGCAATAGACCCCATGTCGCCCGAGCTCCTTGGCGATGACCCGGGTCAACCCGATGATCGCCGACTTGGACGCGCAATAAGCGGCCGCACCCTCCGGGGTTGCCGCCACCCCGGAATCCGAGGCAATGTTGATGATCTTCCCGCCGCCTTGCCGCACCATGATCCGGGCCACGGCCTGCGAGAGCTGGAACGTCCCCTTGACATTGACTGCCTGGTGCCGGTCCCACATCTCCTCGCTCGTGTCGAGGAACGGCGCCCATTCTTGGACGCCGGCATTATTCACCAGGACGTCGATCCGCCCGAACTCCTTCTCGATGGCCGCGACGACGGCGCGTATCTCCGCCGCGTTCGCCACATCCAACCGGTAGGACCGTGTCGTCCCACCCGTCTTCTGGTGGATCTCCGCGGCGGTTTCGCCCACCTTCTGCTCCTGGATGTCCGTGAGGACGACACCAGCCCCTTCCGAGGCAAGAGCTGTGGCGATTCCCTTGCCGATGCCTTGTGCCGCGCCCGTGACGAGCGCGAGCTTTCCTTCGAGCAACATGGGCAACCTCCTGAATCTCGGGAGCGGTCTCGCGCCGCGGCGTGTCCTTCACATCGACAAACGCGGACATTGTAATTTATCTGAAGTCCTGGCGGGGGAAGCGTGGCCTCGGCCACCGAACTGTCCGAGCCCGAACGATCGGCCCACCATCCTTCCGCCGTGATCGAGGCCCTTCGGCCGCTGAATCGGAGTTTAGAGCCTGCAACCGCAAGAGACAAATCGAATCGATCCATCCCCCCTGAATACCAGTGCTCCGGGATCTCCGCGACTCGGGCATCCGCCCCTCGGCCGCGAGTTGAAAAAGGGCTCACCGGAGGAAGAATGCATCCTGTCGTCGGATCAGAGGACCACAGGCGGTCATCAAATCGGAGACTTGACATCGGATCGAAATCGCCGCTAGGATCACGTCCCGACTCACGAGGCGGACCCTCCCAGCCGGGATCACGCGGGAGACCCCGTGGACTCCTCTCCCGTCATCCAGCAGCGAACATCCGTAGCAAACGCCGGCCAATCCGGTCCCATGCTCTCACAGGCATCCGAGCACGAAATCCTTGTCCCGGCGGCCATCCCATGGACCCCACTATCCCTGAGTCCAAACCCGAAGCGACCGGGCCGGCAACGACAACCACAGCCCTCCAGGCCGGTCTCCACCTCGGCGCCCTCAAGTTCCCCGAGATCGTGATGCAGGGCATCGCCCATACGGCGCCCGCGACGGCCGTCCTGCTCACCCTGCCGTTCATCGCATCCCATGCCGGGCTGGCCGCTCCCCTGGCCTACCTCATCGCCCTCCTGATCGTGCTGATGCTCGGCCTCGGGCTCTCGCAACTCGCCAGGCCGATGCCGTCCGCCGGGGGTTACTACACCTATGTGAGCCGGACCGTGGGCCGCCGCGCCGGTTTCCTGACCGCCTGGCTGTACTTCCTCTACTCTCCGACAACCCCCGCGTTCAGCCTGGCGATGATGGGCTGGGTGCTCGAGTCGGCACTGAAGGCCGAGTATGGGGTTTCGTTCCCGTGGTGGCTGTTCCTCGTCCTCGGGGCGTCATTCACGTGGTGGGCGACCTACCGCAGGATCGAGGTCTCGGCCGCGGTGCTGATGACCCTCGGCTCTCTGGAAATGGGCATCGTCGTCTTGCTCGCCGGTTGGGGCCTGGTCGCTCCTGGGCCGGGAGGCGTCAGCCTCGCCTCGTTCAGTCCGGCGAGCGCGCCGAGCGGCAACGGACTCTACCTGGGGATCATCTTTTCGCTATTCGCCTTGACCGGCTGGGAGGGGGTCGTCCCGCTGGCCGAGGAGAGCGAGAACCCCCGCCTCCTGGTGCCGCGAGCGATCGTGACCACGGTCGTGATCATGGGGGCGTATCTGGTCTTCACCTCGTGGGGAATCCTGATCGGCTGGGGGACGGACAACCTCGGGGCCCTGGTCGCGTCCAAGGAGTTGCCCCCCTTCGTCCTGGCACGGCGATTCTGGGGAGCCACTTGGGTTGTCATGTTGTTCGCCCTGCTCAACTCGATGATTGCGGTCTCCATCGCCAGCGCACTGGTCACGACCCGGATGTGGTACGCGATGGCGAGATCCGGGGCCCTGCCGAAATCGCTGGCGGCAATCCATCCCCGGCACAAGACGCCGGTCAACGCAGTGACCTTCCAGACGGTCGTGACCCTCGTGGGTGGGCTGGGGCTCGGTTACTGGATCGGCCCGGACCAGGTGTTCTACCTGATGGGAACGGTCTTGACCCTTGCCCTGGCTCTCATCTACGGCGCCGGAAACCTCGGAGTGTTCCTCCATTATCGGAGGCACGGGGCGGAGTTCCGGTGGATCCTGCACGCGCTCTTCCCGCTGATCTCGACACTCGCGGTCCTCTGGGTCGCCTACAAGTCGATCATCCCGCTCCCGCCCGCACCACTGGCATACGCCCCCGCGATCGTCGCCGCCTGGCTGCTCGCCGGTGTCATCGTCCTGATCGTGTCCAAGGGACTCGGCCGAGAGGATTGGCTGCTCGAGGCCGGGGAAGCCGCCCGTCAGACGGTGGAGTAGCCGCGCAACGGATCGTGTTCGGCTCGGCCCCCGCCGAGAGGCATCGACGAAGGGCTCGGGTTGGGCACTCGGCGCGATCCTGTTACACGAGGATGGCGAAGGGACTCAGTCCTTTCAGCAACGAACCGTCAGAGCCGGGGAAGCAGACATGAACAAGGCCCGTTCGCCTGCGCCTGCAGACTACGCACATCTGCTGAAGGAGATCAAGTCCCGAATTCTGCAGGTCCAGACGCGCACCATATTCACGATTAACGCCACGCTGATCTACCTCTACGGGGACATCGGCATATATCATCCTCGTCTTTCTGGTTGGGCCGGCCATCGCACACATGGTATGCGTAGCGAGTCAACGGTGGAAGGACCCGGATTGGCATGATGTGTTGGCCGTTTGAACCATCGGTTGGCTCGTGGGCACGCTCGTCAGTGGTTGGTATTGGTTGGTCGCTCGACAGCGGCCGTCGGACGGTTAACGCCCGTGTGAACTCGACTCCCCAATGTCTGATAAGCGGCCTATATG
>CAWFAF010000075.1:0-9964 GCA_963813575.1 uncultured Planctomycetaceae bacterium | reverse complement strand
TCCAATTGGGGTCGTCGGGGTCTAGACCGTGGGGTCGTCGGGGCCACCAGCAATCCCTCGCCCGCCGGTATCCCGCCTTCTCGGCTTCCCCCGCGGATTCGAACGGGAGGCGATTCCGCTCGCTGATAATTGCTGCACCTCGACACGTTGGCTTATGGAAGACGCGGGATCGCCCGAATAAAAACCCCGGCCAGAACAGCCGGGTGAAAAGCGTGTAATAAATCGGGGCCTTGAGCTACCAACTCTTCTGACGGGAGAGCGGGAGAGCCGAAGTGCCCAACGAAAACGCCGAGACGCTGTTCAAAGACTGGCTCGTCGAGCACCGCGGGACCGTCCTGAAGGTGGCCCGCGCCTACACGCTCACGGCCGAGGACAGCCAGGACCTGGCCCAGGAAATCCTGCTCCAGGTCTGGCGGTCGCTGCCGCAGTTCCAGGGCCAGGCCAGCGCCACTACCTGGTGCTACCGGGTGGCCCTGAACACCGCGCTCGCCTGGCACCGCAAGGAACGCCGCCGGCACACCCGGCAACGACCCCTCCTCAACGGCGAAAACCTGCCGGCATCCGGGGACATCGCCCGGGAGGCGCGCCACCGCGACCTCGTCGAGCGGCTCTACGCCGCGATCCGCCGGCTGCCCGGGACCGAGGCCGCATTGGTCCTGCTCCATCTGGACGGCCTGAGCTACCGCCAGATGGCCGAGGTGCTGGGCATCTCCGAGGGCAACGTGGGCGTGAAGCTGAACCGGGCGAAAAAAGCCCTGGGCGAACTGATGAAGGAGGAGCCGCATGACCCCTGACCCGCTTCAAGAAGCCTGGCAGTCGCAGTCCCAGCCGGCGGTCGATACCGACCAACTCGTCCAGGAGTTCCGTCGGGGCCAACAGCAGTTCGCGGCCATGATCTTCTGGCGGGACGTCCGGGAGGTGGGCGTCAGCCTGCTTCTCCTGCCCGTGTGGGTCGGCATGGGGGTCGGGATCGGCCTGCCGTGGACGTGGTACCTGGTGATGCCGGGGATCGTGTGGATCGCCGCGTTCATGACGGCCGACCGAATGCGTCAGAGGCGGCGGCGGGCTCTGCCGGGCGACCCGCTGGTCCGGGGGGTGGAAAGCTCCCTGGCCGAGGTCGAACACCAGATCTGGCTGCTCCGGAACGTGCACTGGTGGTACCTTCTGCCCCTGGCCGTCCCGATGCTGGCGTTCTTCGCCCACACCTTCTGGCGACTGTCGAGGGGGAACGTTTGGGAGGCAGCCATCGCGACGTCCTTCGTAACCGTCGTCGTTGGGGGCGTCTACACCTGGATCTACTGGATCAACCAGAAGGCTGTCCGCTCGACTCTTGAGCCGCGTCGGCAGGAACTCACGTCGATGCTCCGGAGCCTATCGGACGAGCCGCCCCCCACTTGAAGTTCCTAACCGGCCCAAACCCAACATCCGTGCCACCAGCCGCAAAGTAGCAAGCCCGCGACCGTAAATCTGGGACATCGAGGCGAAATGAGACTATCAATCCCATGGTCAAGGATTTCGCCTTTCGGTCCGGCGCTACGAAATTGTCCCTGATTCAAGGTCGTGGTTCGTTCCTGGACCACCGATTCGGCCTCCTTCTTTTCGCCCTTCGCCCCAACTACGAAATGTGCCGCCCTCACTTTGCGGCTGGTGGCACGGATGTTGGGTTTGGGCCAGCTTGTGGCAGCACCCTCTCATCCCAAGTCCGCGGTAAACGGCAGCCTGGCGGTGAAGTAGGCACGGGATCGGTTTATGTCCCTGAGCAATGTGGGCCAGGGTCACATCCCTCTTTCAGGTATGGGAGGAGGATCTGAGATCGATCGAGCACCAAGAGGCGCTGATCGTCGGCCAGGCCACTCGTGCCGCAATGTAGAACCGCCATCATGGTTTACGATGAGATCAATAATGAATCAATCGTGTGATAATAACAAATAGCATTGCAGAAAAGCGGCCAAATAGCGGTGCAGGACCGCGCCAAATAGCTCTGCAGATAACACCTACGGCTTCGCCTCGCCCGGCCTCTCGCCCTTCATCAGCGCCAGCAGCTCATCGGCCACCTTGTCCGCTTCCTGCCATTTCCTGTCCTTGATGAACGCCTGGAGTTTCTGGACCAGAGGCATCGCCTGCGCCTGCTTTCCCGATTTTTGCACCCAGCCCGGGAGCTCCTTCTGAATGCGGTGCATCTTGTCCTGGAACGCTTCGCTGGAGAAGCCGGTCGGAGCGGTCTCGACCAGGGTCGCGTGCCGCAGGAACTTGGCGTAGGCGGCCAGCGCCTCGGGATTCTCGGTGGCCCGGCGGAAGAAGTTGTCGCGCATCGCCTCGCCGCCGATGCCCCAGGAGAACACGTTCACCATGCACCGCGCCGTGGTTGAACATCCGCCCCAGATAGGTCTCCATCGTGGGCTCGCCGGGCATGCTCGTCGGGGACACGTTGACGCCCTCGGCGGAAATCCAGCCGGGAGAACCGTGCTTCGCCAGGACGCGCGTAGATCTCCTTGAAGGTCGCCCCCTCGGGGTAGGTGGAGAATCCCGGACGATACGCGGGGCTGAAGGCCACCTCGGGCAGGGCGAAGTTGACCTTCACCGCATAGGATTCCTTGGCGTCCGCCTTGCGGAGCCCCTGGTCGGTGAACGCGATGTGACAGAAGATCCGCTGACGGGGGACCCCGCCCGCATGGAGCGAATCGGCCCACAGTTCCATGAACTCCTTGACGACCTGGACCCGTTCGAGGTCCGGATCCCTGGGCGGATGGCTTTCGCTGAATCCGCGATGGCGGAGCGCCCGGTAACCCAGGGGGCGGCCCGTCTCAAAATCGCGGCCGATCTGCGTCTCCCATCCGGCGATCACGCCCGCGAACAGGTGCTCCTTCCCCTGCGGTTTCAGCGCCGCCAGCTCCTGCTTGATCTCCGCGCCGATCAGCCCCGCGCGGTCCTTCACGGCGGCCACGATGGCGGGGCTGTTGAAACACATCTGGGGCGGAAACCTGGTGGGTTTGGGACCCCAATCCGCGCGCCGGCCGGTGCTCGGCTGTTGCTTCCAGTCCGCGGTCTCGATGTTGTCGGGATTGGACAGCAGATCCTTGCGCTGCCCCCAACACATCGAATCGTCGATGTGAAAGGCGACGGCCACGTCGTTTTCCCGGGCGACCGCGAAGGAATCGCGGATGAACTGGCGCGTCTCCTGATCGGACATGTCGAAACAGAGGGGCCCCACGGCGAAACCCAACTTGTGCCGCGCGTCTCCCGTGGCTCCGATCGCCTTGACCACCTCGCGGACGAACGCCTCCAGTTGCGCCTTGCTGAGCGCGAAATGGCCGGGCATCGGCGGAGGGCCCGCATACCCGGGGAGGCCGGTCATGAGCTGAAAGGTCAGGTATCTGGTCTCCGCGACCTCCGCGACCTTGGGCTCCGCCGCCGGGGCCTTGCTGCAGACGGTCGCGACCACGCCGAGAAGCAGGATCGAGGTCGTGAGGCGAATCACGGCAAGTCCTTGCTGGAAATGGGGGCTCGGGTCGTGAGCCGGTAACCCTGGCTAATTCAGGCTGAAGTCGTGTGGCCCGTGCGAAGAGTCCCGAGGAGCTGACGCCAGGTTGACGGACCGCCATTCCGCCTCGGTCAGCTTCACCGCCACGATGCCCTCGGAGTCGAACGGGTCGTCGATGAGGACGTCCTCGAACCGCCCCGCACGCTTCAGCCGCTCGAAGCAGCAGGACAGCCGGAACGCCGTGATCCGGCCGGAGAGGTCTTCGAGTCGCGCCGGGTCGGCCGCGTATTCGGCGATCAGGGCCCGGGCGGCGTCGAAGCCGATCCCCGGGTGCAGGCGACGGACGTACATGAGCGAGGCGGCGGTGATCAGCTCGTGGCTCAGCTCCTCCTGGCGGTCCCCTTCGAGGAGGGCGAGCAGCCAGTCGGGGAGATCGGCGGGCCGGGTCGCGTCGGAGGTCATGAGGAATGCGATGATCCGCAGCTCGCCATCGGTCATGGACGCTCCCCTCGGGAAGTCAACGGAGGCCGGTCGCCGGATTTCGGCGTGGTGTGCGTACACATCTTATCGTATCCATTCTCTCCATTAACCTCCAGCCCGTCCGGCAGGGATGTATCGGGGTCGGCCTCCGCTGGGTTTCAGTCGATCTTGAGTCCCGTGGCGGGATCCGGAACGACCGCGCCGCGACCGTCTGAAGAATTGACACGACCGATTCAGACACGCCAATTGATCAGAACGAGAGGCAGGCCGATTTGCTGAATCCTTTGATAATGGGCCGGTATTGCCGGTGACAAGCTCCAGACCGTACAGCAGGCATGGCCGCGATGACAGTATCAGCCCACCCTATAGGCTGGCCCGTGCGCTCCAGGTCCGCGTGAATACGACCGGCCTGTTCGGCCGAGGCGATGTCGAATTCGAGAACCTTTCGACGGCAAGCCGAGCCAGAAGAGCCTGGATCACCGGCTCCCGGTGCATCTTGTGTAGCCCCTTGGTGATCTCCATCACCGTGACGACCGAGATAGTAAGGGGGCCGATGGTCTGACGATATGGCAGCAGCGTTCTGCCCAACCGTTTGGTCATGCCCCTTGAGGAATTCGGAGAAGATGTCCGTGTCGAGCAAGGCTTTATTCATGACTGTCGGCGCGAAGGGGATGGTCTGACGATCGCGCATCGCGTCTTGAACGATCTGGTCGATCAGCTCGGGCTCGTCGCGGAACATCCCCCAGAGAGGATCGTTGTCGAGCGTGCGGCCGGACGTGGGCGGTTGCTCTTGCTCGCGGATGCGTTGCAATGCGGCTTCGATGACGGCGTCCTCGGAAGCATAGCGTCCGCTCGCGACCTCGGCAGCGATGAAGCGGCGTGATTCTTCAGAGATGTAGACGTTCATAGTGATCCTCCGGGCGAGACCTTACATCTCCAGCATACTTCGGTCGTGCTCCTGGCAAAAACCGGCTCTGGTCCCTGGTACTGCCCGGGGGAATACCACGGGGTCACTCGCCCTTTCGTCCCGTGATGCGAATCTGGATTCGCCGCGCCGCGACCTCGGCGTCCTCCTCCTTCCGCACGAAGTAGACCTCGGTCGTGCGGATATCGGCGTGCCCAGCAAACTCTCTGACCTCGTGCATGGTCGCCCCGTTCCGGATCGCGTCGTTGATCGCCGTCTTGCGAAGCGAGTGGATGCCGATTCCCTCGGCCCCCCAACCGCTCAGGGTCAATCCCGGCCGCCTGGCAGTATTTTTTCACTAGCCGCCACGGGGTCTTGCGGTCCAGGTGCCGCCGGACTAGCCCGGCCCCGTCCGGGCTCATCGGCCGGAACAGCGGCCCCTCCTTATCCTCCCCGATGCCCGCCCGTGAGACGTAGGCCAGGACCGGCCGTGCCGCATCGAGCAGGATCTTCCGCCGCTTCTTGTTTCGCTTCTCGGTGACGTGAAGGAAGTGCTCGACCCCATCGGTCTCCAGGTGGCCACGCAGGCACTGGTCACCGCGGAGACCCGGCATCCCGTGATGAAGAAGACCTCATCAGGGCCAGATCCCGAATCCCTTGCAGGGTGTCACTGGGGATCGCCTCCAGCATGGCGATCGCCTGCCTTTGGGTCAGAGACGGCGTTGAGTTCTTCTGGACGCCGGGGGCCTTGACCGCTCCGATATCCTGGGCGGTCTCCCAGGAGATGAGCCCCTTGGCTGCGAGCTGCTTGTAGGTGCCCCGTAGCACGGAGAGCCGTCTTGCCACCGTGGCTGAGGTCCTCCCGGCCTCCAGTAGGGCTCTCTTGTAGAACTTCACGTGGTCCGCGGTGACGTCAAGCGGCGTGACCCCTGGGCCTGCATGTGCCGGAGGAAGTCCATCAGGTCGCGGCCGTAAGCCTTCACCGAGTGGTTCGACAAGAGGGCATCGCAGATCCAGGGCACCAGAGCCCCGGCCGTTGTCGGGGTCTGCCCGGTGGCTTCCAGGGCCCGGGCGAGGAACGCCTCGACCTTTTCGCGGCCGGTGCATCCCATCAAGGAAGTCGCTCCGCTCAGGCACCAGCGGCAGGCGGGGAGGACCTGGCTCGGGCCCCGGTAGCTGGACGGCCGGGAGGTTAGCGACGGTCTCGGCGGGGGGTTCAGACATGGTGATAAAGACCAAGGCAGAAATTCTGCCGATATGGCGGTCGAGGAAGCTCTCAGGAGACCGATGCGTCGGGAGCGGGGTCCATCTTGTCTGCTCCAGCGATCAATTGCACCATATCTTTGGCGATAATTTGCACCATATGATATCATCGCATGAAATTGGACCGGGAACTCTCCTGGTCAGCACATGACCGAGCACCACGATAGCACCCAGCCATCCGCCACCCCACTCACGAACTTGAGCGAGGAAGAGCGGGCCCGCGCGCTGGAACGCTTTCACCTCCTGCGCCCCTACCTCGAAAACGAGGCCACTCTGGCCGAGGTGGCAGGGGTCGCGGGCGTCTCCCTCCGCACCGCGCGCTATTGGGTCCGCCGATACCGGCAAGAGGGCCTCGCGGGGTTGGCCAGGAAACCGCGCCGCGACAAGGACCGGCCGAAGATCGCGCCCGACCTCCTGCAGCTGATCGAGGGGCTGGCCCTGCAAAAGCCACCCCTGTCCGCCGCGGCGATCCAGCGTCAGGTCGCAACGGTCGCCAGGGACCGCGGCGAGAAGCCGCCGAGCTACAGCCTCGTCTACGCCGTCGTCCGCAAGATCGACCCGTCGCTCGTGACCCTGGCCCATGAGGGCACCAAGGCCTACTGCGACGTCCTTCGACCTCGTCCACCGCCGCGAGGCCGAAGCGCCCAACGCCATCTGGCAGGCCGACCACAGCGAACTCGACATCCTCGTCAAGGATGAGAAGGGGAACCCGCGCAAGCCCTGGCTGACCGATCATCCTCGACGACTACAGCCGCGCCGTGGCCGGGTACTTCCTGTCCTTCCACGCCCCCTCGGCGATCCAGACGTCACTCGCACTGCGGCAGGCCATCTGGCGAAAGGCCGTACCGGCGTGGCACGTCTGCGGGATCCCCGAAGTGCTCTACACCGACCACGGGAGCGATTTCACCTCGCGCCACATCGAGGAGGTGGCCGCCGACCTCAAGATCCGCCTGATCTTCTCGACCGTCGCGAAGCCCCGCGGGCCGGGGCAAGCTCGAGCGGTTCTTCGAGACGGTCACCCAGGTGCTGCTCCCCCGCCTGCCCGGTTTCTCACCCGGCGCCGGCGTGGCTCGCGGCACCAAGCTGACCCTCGAGCAGCTCGCGAAGGAGTTGGAGACGTTCCTCGTGCACGAGTACCACCTCGCACCGCACAGCACGACCAAGGAGCCTCCCCAGGCCCGCTGGGAGAAAGGCGGCTTTCTGCCGCAGATGCCCGCCTCCCTGGAGCAACTCGACCTGCTGCTGCTCACCGTCCCCACCACGCGCAAGGTCCATTCCGACGGCATCCGGTTCCTCGGGATGCGCTACATCGACCCCACGCTCGCCGCGTTCGTCGGCGAACAGGTGCTCCTGCGCTACGACCCGAGGGACGTCGCCGAGGTCCGGGTGTTCCATCACGACCGGTTCGTCTGCCGGGCCATCTGTCAGGAACTGGCGGGCCAGACCGTGGCCCTCCGCGAGATCGTCCAGGCCAGGAACGACCGCCGTCGTGCGCTGCGCCAGACCATCGAGGAGCGTCGCCGCACCGTCGATTCCCTCCTCGACGCGAAGCGATGGAGCGTCCCGGAGGACGAACACGCCGCCCCCCGACCCGAGCCGCACGACGAAACCCCCAAGCTGAAGCGATACTTCAATGAATGAGCACGGCATTCGTCGAAACCAAGGAGCATCGGCTCTTCCACGAGTTCTGCGACGCGTGCAAGAAGTACAGGTACATCGGCCTCTGCTACGGACCACCGGGGGTCGGGAAGACCCTCTCCGCCAGGTACTACGCCCACTGGGATAAGATCGAGCCCTACACCTCGAGCCAAGCACACCGCCCCCGTCAACCAGCAGGACGTATTGCCCGCCGATGTCCTCTTCTACACGGTCCCCGTCGTGAACACCCCGAACCAGCTCCGAAACGACCTGCACGCACTGCGCAAGACGCTCCACGACCTGGTCCTCGATGACCTCTACCGAGAACGGGAAGCACGCGTCGCCGCGGTCTACGAGCGCGAGAGGCAGGAGGCCGACTCCCCTCTGCGAGCAGGTTCCTGGTACCGGACCAGCAACGGCGCGGACCTGCGGAGGACCGAAGCGCTGGAACAGATCCATGAGGAGTTCCGGCCGCTCTTTGAAGCGCGGCCGGACCCGACCCGGCTCGTCCTCGTCGACGAGACGGACCGTCTGAAGATCGCCACCCTGGAGCAGCTCCGCGCCGTCTTCGATGTCGGCGACATCGGCCTCGTGCTCATCGGCATGCCCGGTCTCGAAAAGCGCCTCGCCCGCTACCCCCAGCTCTATTCCAGGGTCGGCTTCGTACACCAGTTCCGCCCTCTGGCCGCCCAGGAGGTCCGTGGGCTCTTGCAGCGGCAATGGAGCCCCCCCGGTACCGACCTTCCCGAGGAAGGGATCGCCGACGAGCAAGCCGTCGCCAGCGTTCTCCGGATCACGGGCGGCAACTTCCGCCTCCTCGCCCGTCTCCTGACCCAGATCGCCAGGGTTCTCGAGGTCAACGAGGCTGATGAGGTCACGGTCGCGGTCGTCGAAGCGGCCCGGGAGAGCCTGGTCATTGGGGCCGCATGAGTGGATGTGACAGTGCAAAATAGCGATGGAGATTAGGGTGCAAATTAGCGAAGAAGATGACAGTCCATCTTTCCTATCTTACTGGATAAAACCTGAGGACATAAAGCAGATTATGTTCCATACTGACGGGACGACGTTTACGTCAAGACAGTCTCGCCTAGATAAGGAGTTAAGGCGTTTCCGCTCAAGGACTTACGGCAAGCGGCTGGCGGGAAAATCAGTCTAAAGTCCAGAATTCGCTATGAAAATCTGGACGCATGTCGTGCAGCTGGAAAAGCACTGGAAATAAGGGCTCCCGTGCGGTAAGTCTAAGAGTCTAAATCAAAACAGGGCCGCCTTGGAGGGCACGAATTCAGCCCCTCCCGGGCGCTCGGACCACCGCCGGAGTGACGCCATGCCCGTGAGGAAAAAACGCCGCCGGGATCAGCCGCACAAGGTGCTGCACCTGACGACCTACCAGCGGCTGGAGGAGTATCTGGGGGCGTTTGCGCAGGGGCATTTTCATCTCCTGATCCTGGTCGGCGCCGGGGGCCTGGCCAAGAGCCGCTCGGTGCGGGCCGTGCTGGACGGCAAGGCCTGCTGGATCGAGGGCAACGCCACCCCCTTTGGCATGTACGCGAAGCTCTACCGGCACCGTGACCAGTTCGTTGTCATCGACGACGTCGATGCCCTCTATGCCGATCGGAGTGGGGTGCGGTTATTGAAGTGTCTCTGCCAGACCGAGGAGGAGAAGACCGTGGCCTGGCACTCCGACGCCAGGAGTCTGGAGCGGCAGGGAATCCCGCGGGAGTTCACCACCAAGAGCCGGGTCGTGATCATCTCCAACGACTGGAGGACGCTGAACAAGAACGTGGCGGCGCTGCAGGACCGGGGGCATGTGCTCCTGTTCCAGCCCGGCGCGGCCGAGGTGCACGCGCAGGCGGGGAAGTGGTTCGACGACCGGGAGATTTATGACTGGTTTGCCGCCAATCTGCACCGGGTCCGCGAGCCGTCGATGCGGCATTACGTGCGGGCGAAGGAACTGAAGGCGGCGGGCATGGACTGGACCGACGTGCTGGCGGCCGAGGATGAGAATCGGCGCGCCCGGCTCGCCGCCGAGCTGCTGGCCAGCAACGCCTACGGCAGCACTGCGGAGCGGGTGAAGGCGTTCGTGGAGCAGGGGGAGGGTGCCGGGCGACGTTCAACTCTGGCGGTTCTTGGGCTGCCGGCTGGTATGAAGGCATCAATGACGGCATCTGGCGCGGTGGCGCGGGGAATGGCGCTCGATG